>CAWJXG010000002.1:0-862500 GCA_963846815.1 uncultured Acidobacteriaceae bacterium
TATCTTTTAAATAAGCAGCATTGGTTAACATTGCCTTTGCCCTCCTATGCAACTCTGCACTGCATTGTGGCCGTCAACCCCAGGCATGTCAGGTCTGTCTTGCGCGCGGTGCAGTCTGCCGGCGAATCCCTGCACACTGGCTTTTCCGGGGAAGGCCTACCAGACGAATAGGCGAGCACCGCCGCCGCGCGAACGGTACCTCCCGGCTTGGAAAGATCTATCGGGACCAGGGGCGACCTTTTCGACGTCCGTTCTGGGGAGGTTAAGTTCCGCGCCGCTAAGTTCTTCGATCTCCACGGCATGGTGGCGGTTCATGATCTCAGCCGCCGCGTCTGCTTGCTCGCCCGAACCGGTTGCGAAAACCATGACTCCGCCATGCCGCACGCCCTGGACGTAAGCTTCTGCGTCCGCTTCGGCGACGCCAAACGCCGTGAGGTCACGAGTCAAGCCCACTTCGAAATCGGTGTGGGGAATGCTCATAACCCCGGTGCCAGCCATCTCCCGTGGCTCGCCTAGAATGCGGACGTCATTCTGATGCAAACCGCTGGCCAGGAGATCGTGAACAACCTCGTCGACTGCGATCGGATTCTCAAACAAACCAACTGCTGTTTTCGGCATATCAGCCTCCGTCCATTTAGTCTGCAGCACTACGTTCGAGCCCGATCGGCAATCTCTGCAACATTGCCTTTGTCCGGGATGTTGCCGCCGTTCCTCGTTCAGCTTTCGCCCTGGGGGTAGCGCAGGTTCCGTGCGCTGCCGTTGCCGAACGTCACCAATGCGGCCACGAGTCCGTCCTTCGTCGCAGATGTACCGTCTGGTCGCCGGACAAACTGCGCTAATGAGTCATCCATAGATTCGCTTATTGCCTGCCAAAATACTGTGCAGAATGACTCACTGCTGGACTCCGGCAACAAGGAAACACTGGCGCAAACGCCTGTCCTAAGTGCCGCCGGAAGGGTTTCTCTGTTGAGCAGCCCGAGTTCACTCACGCCGACTTCCCAGGCATCTGGAGCGTTGAGCCACAGGGGCGCGGGTGCTTGCGCACGCGTGCTTGTGCAATACCGAACAGTTTGGTCCTGAGCGCGGTGCCATAGTTAGGATTGAAAAATCTGGAAAAACTAACTTGATTGGCACCAAATGAATCGTAAGGAACTGTCCAGAGACTGTTCTGGGCGAGCGGAACTCGGACTTCCGTGATCGTCGGACCAGAGATTGGTCAACGCGGCCCTCTGGAAAGCCGTGAATGCTTGAGCGACCATTGAGAGAGGACCTCCTCGAGAGGGAGGCCATATGTGGGGTTTCATAGAGCAAGCACAGTCGATCGTTGGCGATACTCTGGCGGCGCCGTTAGCGCCAGCCCCTCAACCCATGAAGTAGAGTTCACGCCGCCGAGTGATCAAGAAACCAGAAAAGGACAAAACACGATGTCAGTGGAAGTGAAAGAACCCGATAACGGCAAACTGCTCGAAGTGTACCTGACCGGCAAGCTCGTTAAGACAGACTACGAGACGTTTTTGCCAGCGGTGGATCGGTTGGTCAATCAGCACGGCAAGCTCCTGATGCTTGTGGAATTCAATGACTTTCATGGCTGGACAGGAAGCGCACTGTGGGAGGACATCAAGTTCGACGCGAAACACTTCAATGACATCGAACGGTTGGCGATCATTGGCGAGAATAAATGGCAAAAAGGAATGGCGGCATTCTGCAAGCCGTTCACCACGGCGAAAGTCCGCTATTTCGATCACACCGATGCTGCCGAGGCGCGGGACTGGCTTGTTCAACAGTAAGGCAGCGCTGGTTGTTGCATGAAGATGTGAAAGCGTTTCGCCCTAGTGTGTGACGACCGCACGGATGAATTGCGAGCCAGCGTTCGTCGCAAACATCCACGGGTAACCGGTGAAGCGGGAACGACCGATAAATGAAACCACCTAAAGATGTTCGCAATCCGAAACAAATGGCAAATCTTATGCAAGTCGAAGGGTTCGATTCCCTGGCGGAACTCGCCTTGGATGTGCATTGGTCGTGGAATCATGCCACCGATGGACTGTGGCGCACGCTCGATCCGGTACTGTGGGACCTCACTCAGAATCCTTGGGTAGTCCTGCAGACGGTCTCGCGAGACCAACTCGAGCGCGTGCTGGCTGATCCCGCCTTCCGCAAGAACGTTGATGACCGGCTGCGATCCAAGCACCAGGCGGCAGGAAGTCCTGCATGGTTCCAGCAGGAGCATCCGCAAGCTTCATTGACCTGCGTCGCTTATTTCAGCATGGAATTCATGTTGAGCGAAGCGCTCCCGATCTATTCGGGAGGGCTTGGCAATGTGGCCGGGGATCAGCTCAAAGCTGCCAGCGATCTGGGAGTGCCGGTAGTGGGCGTAGGGCTGCTCTACCAACAAGGCTATTTTCGCCAGGTGATCGACAAGGACGGATCCCAACAGGCTTTGTATCCGTACAACGACCCCGGACAGTTGCCGATCACGCCTTTGCGCCACCCCAATGGGGAGTGGCTGCGGTTGGAAATCGCCCTACCGGGTTACTCGGTCTGGCTGCGCGCCTGGCAGGTACAGGTCGGCAGAGTGAAGCTTTACCTGTTGGACAGCAATGATGCGGCGAATTTTCCGGCTCATCGTGGCATCACCAGCGAACTCTATGGAGGCGGCCCCGAGTTGCGCCTCAAGCAGGAACTGCTACTCGGAATTGGCGGATGGCGATTGCTCCGCGCGCTCGGTATCGAACCGGAAGTCTGTCACTTGAATGAAGGACATGCAGCGTTCGCCGTGCTGGAACGTGCCCGCAGCTTCATGGCAGAGACCGGACAGCCCTTCGAAGTCGCACTGGAGGCCACGCGAGCAGGAAACCTCTTCACCACGCACACGGCAGTGGCCGCCGGTTTTGACCGATTCGCTCCAGACCTCATCGAGCAATACCTTGGCTGGTATGCCGAAAAGAGGCTCGGCGTTACCCTTCGCGATTTACTGGCCCTCGGCCGCCAGAATCCGAACGACTCGTCGGAAACCTTCAACATGGCCTACCTGGCAATCCGGGGAAGCGGAGCCGTCAATGGGGTGAGTCGCCTGCATGGGGAAGTCAGCCGTCACCTCTTTCGGTCCCTGTTTCCGCGCTGGCCGGAGGAAGAAATCCCCGTCGGCCACGTGACCAACGGAGTGCATATGCCGACCTGGGACTCTGCTCCGGCCGACGATTTGTGGACGGCAGCCTGTGGCAAGAAGCGTTGGCTGGGGACAACGGAGAACTTGGAGCAGGACATTCGGGGAGTCTCCGATGCCGTGCTCTGGAAGTTTCGCACTGACGCCAGCAGGTCGCTCGTTGAATATGCTCGCGAACGATTGTCGCGGCAACTCGCTGCCTCAGGTGCGCCGCCCGCAGAAGTGGAATATGCCAGGCACCTGTTCGATCCCAACGCCCTGACACTAGGTTTTGCGCGCCGCTTCGCGACCTACAAGAGACCGAACCTCTTGCTGCACGATCCACAGCGACTCATTCGTTTGTTGACCAATTCTCAGCGCCCGGTGCAACTCATCATCGCCGGCAAGGCCCATCCCGAGGACCTAGCCGGGCAAGCCCTGATCCATGAATGGATAAGTTTCATCCGGCAACCAGAGGCCAGGCCCCACGTCGTCTTTCTGAGCGATTACGACATGCTGTTAACGGAGCGCCTGGTGCAGGGAGTGGACGTCTGGATCAACACGCCACGGCGACCCTGGGAGGCTTGTGGAACGAGCGGGATGAAAGTGCTTGTCAATGGCGGCATCAACCTCTCGGAATTGGACGGCTGGTGGGCGGAAGCCTATACGCCAGAAGTGGGATGGGCACTGGGGGACGGCCAGGAACACGGTGACGATCCCGCTTGGGACGCCGTCGAAGCGGGCGCCCTCTACGACCTGCTCGAACGCGAAGTGATCCCTGAGTTCTATAACCGAGACCAGCACGGCATTCCCGTCGCATGGGTCAAGCGGATGCGGGAAAGCATGGCATGCTTGACGCCGCGTTTCTCCGCAAGCCGCGCGGTGCGCGAATACACCGAGCAACACTACCTCCCCGCTGCTACCGCCTACTATTTGCGCATTGCCAACCAAGGTGCAGTCGGCAGGCAAATCGTCGATTGGCAGCACGCGGTGGATCGGAATTGGGGCTCATTGCGCTTGGAAGACCTGCGGGTGGAAACCAACGCGGACCACCACTTGTTTGCAATCGAAATTTTTCTGAACGATCTCGACCCGAATGCCGTGCGAGTAGAGCTTTATGCTGACGGAATCAACGGCGGCGATCCCCTACGGGAGGAAATGAAGTGTGCGCAAGTGTCTGCTGACGCATCCCGCCGCTACGCTTATCACGCGACGGTACCCAATACGCGTCCAGCCAACGACTACACGGTGCGACTGATTCCTCAGCGCTCCGGAGTTAAAGGTTCCGTTGGAGTCCGCTCGAATCCTGTGGCAACGATGATGAAAACTCCGCAACGCGAATCGCATCATCCCATCTCGAAGATCTCGGCGAGCACTGACCTTCAGGCGCGCTCCTTCTCCGCACTTGGGAGCCCAGGAAAGAGTAGCAGTGGCTAGTGTCTGCATTTCCAGCCGTAATAAGGAAGGAGTCATAGCGTGAAACCAGCTAACCCACGCATCCTGACCATCAATGGCGGTTCGTCGAGCATCAAGTTCGCTTTGTTCGAAGCTGGCGACTCTCTCCCAAGGATCTTCGAGGGCGTGATTGAACGAATTGGGCTACCGGAGGCCACCCTGCGAGTGAAAAGCTCGAATCCCGCAGACAACTTTTCGCGACCAGTGACGGCGCCGGATCATACCGTAGCGGTGGGCGTTCTAATGGATTGGATCGTGGAGCGCTGCGGGCGTGACGCGTTGGCTGCGGTTGGGCATCGCGTGGTGGACGGCGGGCCGAAGTATTACGAGCCGCAGCGAATCACTGCAGGAAATGGTTGAAGAGCTGCGTCGGCTCAGTCCGTTCGATCCTGACCATATGCCGGAGGAGATTTTATTGACCGAGGCGTTTCATCGCCGCTTTCCCGATCTGCCCCAAGTGGCGTGCTTCGACACGGCATTTCATCATGATATGCCGCGCGTGGCCCAGATCCTGCCAATCCCGCGGCGCTACGAAGCGGAGGGGGTGCGTCGTTACGGATTTCACGGCTTGTCCTACGCGTTCTTAATGGAGGAACTCGCCCGCCTCGGCGATCAGGCGGCAACGAACGGCAAGGTTATCCTTGGCCATCTCGGAAACGGTGCGAGCCTCGCGGCGGTGCGCAACGGCAAGTCCGTTGACACAAGCATGAGTTTCACCCCGACCGCCGGCGTGCCCATGAGTACCCGCTCAGGCGATCTCGATCCCGGGCTGGTCTGGTATCTGACGCGCACGGAAAAAATGAGCGCCAAGCAATTTAACGAAATGGTCAATTTCCATTCCGGGCTGCTCGGCGTGTCCGAGACTAGTTCCGACATGCGAGACTTGCTCGACCGTGAAGCGCAGGACGTGCGCGCGGCTGAAGCGGTCGCGCTGTTTTGCTACCAAGTCAAGAAATGGATCGGTGCATTCACGGCTGCGTTGGGCGGACTGGACACGCTGGTGTTCGCTGGTGGCATCGGAGAGAATGCGCCCGCGGTCCGCGCCCGCATTTGCGATGGGCTGGGATTTCTTGGAATTGAACTCGAGGCAAAGCATAACGCAGCGAATGAGGACGTCATTTCCGCGGCAGCAAGCCGGGTGTCGGTCCGCGTCGTTCGCACGGACGAAGAACGCATGATAGCCAAGACGGTCTGCCGCGTTCTCGGCCTTGGCTGAAGAATTTCGGCAAGCTGAGGCGTGTGGCTTCCGGAAAGCCTAGCAGGCTGCTGAAAACTCGGAGTCGAAGGGTTTTGAAGGGGCGCACCTTCAGGTGCGCCATTATAAAGTTCTTTGTTTTCGGCACCGCGAGGCGGACTTCAGTCCGACGCCCCCCACGTTCGAGTTCTTCAGCAGCCTGCTCGAGTGGGTCGAGTAATCAAGGATGCCAGTAACAGAGAGGGCCTTCCGGCGTCATCGTAGTGCGGTCTATTAATTTCTTGATTGTCCTCCTGAGACGTTCTTAACGAGCAAGGGCACAAGGATGCCTTTTTCTGGATTGTAGAAACCGCCTTGATACAACAACGAACCGTGCCGCAGTAGCTGTGTCAGCATCGCCAGAGCCTGGTATCCAAGGGTCTGATTGATAAATGGCTCTTGCCGGGTGAGCGCCTCGGCGGCACTGCACGAGGGTTGATCATCTTCGTTCTTTTTGGTAGAGACGATCTCCGGGTAGAGCTCGGCGACGGTCGGTAGCCGATTCTTGTTCTTCTTGTTTGCCAAATTGCTCGGCTGCCCCAGAACGAATTGTCCGTTCGACGAGTTATTGCCCAGATCCAGCCAATACAGAACTCGCGACCGCGTTACCCAGCGATTGATGGCCCGTCGTGCCTTGCGGGTGTCGACACAACCAATGAGGATGTCGACTTGAGCCCCACCTTTCAGCTGTTCGATCCCTACCTGCATGCCGTGCCAACTGAGTCCCCAGAACATATTCACCCGGTGCGCCAGGACGATCGCCTTGGAGAGCCCAATTTCGGTTCGGCAGAATGGCTGGCGGACGCAGTTGGTCTCGCTTACCGTCTCGGGATCGATGAGCGTGACATTCAGGCCTCCGGGATGGCCAAATGCCAGAAGCGCCTGGTGCAGGTATGGCAGTCCGGCGGCGATGGCGCTGCCGTTTCCCCCACAGCCAACAACCAGGATGTTGATCGGCCTCTCGAACAGCTGCGGATCAGGGGTATGCGTCATCATATGTCTCCAGTTTTCTGAGTTAATCCTGTCGGGCCTTCCTTCTCGATCGCATGGCGATGAAGAGCCCGCCATCACGCGATATTGTGCGCATTCCCACCTGAGCGCTGCCGTGTGTCGTTTTGAAATAACAAGACGCACAGCATAGAGGGAGCATTGCAGGGCAGTAGTTCTTGATTGCGAGTTAGGTTTTTGACCAAGGGCCGCCTGCCGGCCAAGTCCAGCCGCTCGGGTCCTCATCCGATGAGGGTGCAATCAGCGGCATCAGAAATCGCTCAATAGCAGCCACCACTTCCCGCAAGGACATCGCCGGAACATATTGTTTGTTCTTGCTGACAAACGCCTTCCACTGTTTTTGCTTGGCTTCGTTATCAAAGAATTCGGAGGTGAAAACCGTTGGAAGTGCGGTGTTGGTAGGAACAGGCGTTCCACGCCTTTCAAAGGTCCGCCTAATGGCCTCGAAAAGCGTTTTGCCGTCGAAGGCAAAGAGCTCCGCCAGGGAGCGGAGATCGTGAAAGTCTTTCATGCGGCTGTTGGCAATGCCCAGTTTCACCGTGGCCTCGAATTTCTCGGCAATTGCCGTTTCGCGAGGATAGGTAAGCAGCACAGGTGCCGGTTGGTCGAGCATGACCGGATACATGGCTTCTGCAGCCTGGGGCGTAATCGCATCGCCGAAGCCGATGTCCATCTGCATCGGTATGCGGGCTTTTTCGAGAAATCCTGTGAAATTGACGCGCACCCCTTCGTAATCCGCATTTTCCTTGATGCGCTCGGCCGTCACCGTCGTGGGATCAAATACCATCCCGTCATCTTCCACGGTGATGGCGCAGAGTTCCTTGAATATCTCCTGAAAACGGGCCGGATCATTGTCGCCGTGGGCAAGGAAGTCCGCGTCCCGCGTCGGGCGGTATCGCTGCTCGGTCCAGAGTTCAAACAGCAATGCCCCCTTGAGTATGAATGTAGCTTTGTATGGTGACTGGCTGATCCGGTAAAGAAGGCGTTCAAGCGCGTATTTTGTAAGAACCAGCCCGAAATCCTCGTTGCGCTCCCGTGCAAGATTCAGCAGGCGCTGTCTTACCGACGCGGCAGCGTTCTTTGTTTCTTTGGTCACGAGAGCGATTCCATGTAGGGGCGGATCACGTTTGCCACGCGGCAGACTTTTGCCGCTTTCCAAAGCTCGTCCATGGTTGCCTTTCGCAGCCGGACTGCTTCCCGAAGCGCCTGGATGGCAAGTTCCGTTCCAACCTTGGATTTGAATTTGAAGCAGTCTGCGACTGTTTTCGCCGGACTGTACACGCGGATCGTGCCGCCTTCGACGGAATGCTCGGTTATGCCGAACTCAAACGCCTCACCTGAAAAATGCACGGCCCGAATGGGCGGATAACCTGTACGCGGTTTCCAGCTACTGCGCTTCAGGGCAATCCAGACTTCAAACGGATTTTCCGTCGTCAGCTCATGAAAGCGCAGCGCCGATGAAAGACAGATAACGGCCTGAGGCACTTTCTTACAGACCTCTACTAGCGTCCGATGCTCCGTGGCGGGAGCCTGCGGCGAACTGTAGAGTCCCCTGCCCACGCGATCGAGCTTACCGGCCCGAACCAGGCGTACCAGAGTGTTGCGGGGGATAGCCAGCGCATCAAGATCCTTGCCGCGTATAACCGATTGTCGTTGCGCGAGTTGCAGGACGCGCTCCATAGCGGTTTCCATAGGCCGAATGTACCAAATCCTTGATATTTGTCAATATCTGTATATGTTTTGGTACATAGCCGGGCTGGGGCGCATTTTCACCGAGAGACGCGTAAGTGACGGTCTTCCCGACGAACGCCCGGCCTCGGCCACTCGAACAGCTGCGGGTCGGGTGTATGGGTCATCTTTGTTCTGCCTCCAGTTTCCTCAAGTAGTCCTGTACGGTTTCCGTTGGGATGAGTGCCGAAGACGGGAAGCGTTTCTTCCCGACCAGGCTCTTCCACAAGGCAGAGGTACCGCCCTTTCTCGTGGTTAAGCGGCCTGCTCCTCCGGGATGGGTAAATTCGCTCTGGAAGAACGCCTGCTGCCAACTGGGAATGGAAGCGACCGTGACCGACCTGGGAATGCGCATGCTTCCCGCACACACCATGCCGTTGTTGTCGATGTTCCAGTAGGGCGCTGCTGAAAGTTTGGTTCCAGCAACGGGCCTCTTGCTCTCCGGAAGTGCACGCACGAATAGCACGCCACCACGGCTTGCGAACAGCAGCGCGGGATGGGGAAAGAGATTGCCGGAAACATTGGCCAGTTCCGAGCCTTGGCGAAAGAACATCGGTCGGACAGAGGCCGGAGTCCACCATGCGATGAGTTCCGGCGTCCGAGCGATCACGTTGTCGGGCAGGTACTCAGCTTGGCTGCTGGTCCCCAGCTGCTTCGTGAGCTCTCGCAGGACGGCGGTGCTGAGCAGTTGTCCGGCACCCAATGCTGGAGGGCAGTTGGTCTCGGTCTGCATCACCCCGTGTACCGTAGCCATGACTCGGTTGCCATGGTCGTTTCGGTATAGCAGGACAGCCTGGCAGAGCTTCAGCTCTAGTTCGCTTCCGACATCGATGCCGAATCGCATGTTTGCTTCTCCCGCTCGTCTATGAGCTTCTGAATCCGTACTGTGAGTACAAGCACTCTCATGACGGTCCGCAGCACTTCGAGAGCCTGACGCACGCTCCCCGGATCTTCAGGTTGCAGGGGAATGATGAGGTTGGGCTCGGGTGTTTCCTGGCCCCAGTATTCGCATTCGTCGTCGAAGCAGGCCATGACGGCGTCTCCGGGACGGAAGTACAGAAGGATGGAGGGCAGAGGTGAATCGAGAGCGTGGTTGCTACGTTCTCGTTCCAGCCATTCTTCGTCGAGTTGTGGCCGTTCAATGGACTGCGAAACGCGGTCGAGTTCAATCGTGGTGTGAACGAGCTCTGTCAGCCATGGTTCATCCGGTGTGGGGAAGGAAGCCAAGGAGGGTAGAGAGTCTGTTGCGGGTTGCGCCTTGAGGCACTCGGGCAGGTCCTGCTCCAGCTTGGGGATTTCGTAGGATTCAGGATCGTCTTCTCCCTCTGCCCACTCGGTCATCTGTTCGATCCGGTTGCGGGCATCCCAATCGTCATAGACCCGTACCCAGCGATAGAGAGCTTGGCGCAGGCAGTTGTAGAAGGCCGCGCCAAGACCGGCTTGATGCTCTTCCAGTTCGTCGATAGCTTTCCCAACTCCAAGCGGGAATGATGATTCGGTGTTGAGCACCAGCAAGAGCTGACCATTGGGGGTTGGCTCCGATTCGGTGTACGTGGTGTCAACGATGCTCTCCGCCAGGCTGAGGCACAGCTCAAAGTGCTCGGCGATGAGTTCTTGCCCATGTTCGCTTAGGAAGCGGCGAATTGCGCGGTCGACCAGTGCAGAAGGGATTTTCGCCGCCGCGATCCAGTCGGATTCGTTCGCAAGGTCAATCTCGACCAGCGTCTGGGCCAGCGAGGTCAACTTGGCATCGCCGAAGGTGAGGCGGGTTCCAGAATGATGTGAATCAAGTTGGGGGATTCCGGTCAGGCTGGCGGGATTGGCCAGATACCCGACTGGGGATACACGGGGTCTCCGCTTGGTTGCAGGGAGAGGGCCCGGGCGAGAGCGCTGCTTGCCTGCTGTGAGTCGGAGCATTCGAGCCACTTCCTTATTAGTCCGGCCAGAGGGGATGCGTTTGCCTGTTTCCCCTCGGATTCGCGGATCTCGGTTATGAGGGATTGCTTGTCAGTGGTGTTCACGGTCAGCCTTTCGATCCAATTGCCCGCTCGAAGCTGTAGCGCAGCCGTTCACCCACTGTCTCGGGGCCGGTGATGGCGGCGTTGGTCAGCTCCGGGAATTGGGTGGCGTAGAAGGAACGAACCTCTTCAATCGAGAACCTGGGATTGGGATCGGCCAGGACAGCGCCGTGATAGACGAATTCACGTTCGACGACTTGGAACTTCATGCGGCACCTCCTTGTTCGGCAGCCTCTGCTTGCGGTTGATCGGCATGAGCGAAGAGCGACGGCTCAAACTCGGGTTCAGGCTTCACGGGTGTGTCGGGCACTGATGCCTTCGCTGGTGCTGCCGGCTTGCAGGTCTTCTTGCGCGCCTCTTCGCGGGTTGCTTTTGCAGCGGCATCCATGTCCGCCTTGGCAGAAGCCAGGGTGCTTTGCAGTTGGAGATGCGCTCCCACAAATTCAATCAACTGGTGTGGGAGATCGCGATCCAGTTCTTCGGCTGTGCCGGTGATTGCAAGCGGGGTGGTGGTGGCTTTGTCGTCGGCTTCAGACGCCTTTTGGGGCAGCACTGTCGCCCTCAGGCTGTCGCCGTCGACTAGGGAAATGGTCAGCAGTAGTCCGCGTTTGCGGAGCAGGGGCATGAG
This sequence comes from uncultured Acidobacteriaceae bacterium, assembly GCA_963846815.1. Lineage (GTDB taxonomy): Bacteria > Acidobacteriota > Terriglobia > Terriglobales > Acidobacteriaceae > CAVVDY01. The sequence goes on from CAWJXG010000002.1 coordinate 11,217, forward strand.
TTCAGTGAACATGATGGTCTCCTCGGGTACTTCATTTTCGAGAAAGGACTGGATACCGCCAAATGTGGTAGAAGTTAACGTGCATCGGAAACGACAGGCGGAATGCAAGCGCGATGAAACTGTATGAACTCGCAATCCTAGGGGCTCCAGGCATCGGCGCTGCCGAAGCAGTAGAAGGAAAGCTGACGGACGTACTCAACACTTTTGGTTTACGTTTAGGCAATGAGGTCGGTTGGTCAGTTATGCCGCCTTCGTTTGAGCCGGACCAGAAGACTCCATCCGCCGCGGCGTTCTTTGGAGATGTCAGCGTGGCGGACACTGGCGTGGAACGTTGGCTGGACCGTGGCATACCGATTATCCCGATCGCCAGCGCGGCTGCAAGGATTAGCGCCGAGGTTCCGGAATCACTAAAGTATCTTAATTGTTTAACCTTGTCGGGAGATGGTCCTACGAGGATCGCAACCGCGCTATTGGAATGCTTAGGCCTACTGCCACGCCAACGGCGCGTATTCGTTAGTTACCGACGTGAGGAAGCAAAAGAGGCCGCCATCCAGCTTTTCAATTTCTTGTCGAGCAAGATTTTCGAAGTGTTCCTCGATACTCATGGAATCCTACCGGCAGAGGATTTTCAGGGTGTCCTATGGCACCGTCTCTGCGATTCAGATGTTCTCATCATGCTAGATACGCCCACCTATTTTTCAAGTCGGTGGACAAGCGCAGAATTCGGCCGAGCATTGGCAAAAGGCATCTCCATTCTTCGAGTGGGTTGGCCCGGAGTTGCGGTCGTTCCACGAGCCGCTACTACGAACTCCTTGCAGCTGGCGGATACGGAAGTGGAGGAGACGAGCGGACGACTATCCGATAACGCCCTATCAATGATAGGCGCGCAAGTAGAGGTCGTGCGTGCTCAAAGCCATGCGATCCGAATGCTGAATCTATTCAGCGCACTTAAGCGTGACATACATTGCATCGGCGGAACGGTAATCGGTGTAGGTGCTCACGGTGCGGTGCACCTAAAATTGCCCGATGGCACGGAAATAATGCTTCTTCCGACAATCGGCGTACCGACTTCCATGACGCTACATGAGGCGATCGACAACGCATCTGGGAAAGCAGCTGCAATCCTGTACGATCACATAGGTCTGCAAGAGAAATGGCTGAGACACCTTGCTTGGCTTGGCGCTAACATTCCCGCGGCACGTTGGGTGCGATCAAGCGAGGCCGCGTGGACGTTTGCAGGCTGGAGTACCCTATGAGTTCGATATTCCTGTCAGCAAGCGTTCCAGTTGTTGGAAGAGGGGATTATTTCCAGACCGCGGATCCATTCCTAATTCAATTGGCCGTTCGTGAGTTCGTAACCCTTGCGCTGGGACGTCGCCGAATAGTTTGGGGCGGGCACCCTGCTATCACTCCAATGGTGTGGGCCGTTTGCAATGATCTGGGGGTGAAATACTCTGATGCGGTGTTGCTCTATCAAAGCAGGTACTTTGAGGAGCTCTTCCCCGAGGAGAACAGGCATTTCGCGAATGTGGAGTACGTCGATGCGGTTGAAGGAGACAGGGAGGCGAGTCTATTAGCCCTGCGGCGGGCGATGCTGTCTCGACCTGACCTTGGAGCAGCGGTTTTCATCGGCGGCATGGAAGGAATAATGGTCGAGTACTCACTGTTCCGGGAGCTACACCCCTCTCGGACAGTTTTGGCAGTACCTTCCCCTGGCGGCGCGGCGCGGCAACTAGCACTCAGAATGGATCAGCTGTCCGAAGTTGACATGACGAATGTGGATTTCGCCTCGCTCTTCTACGAGCGACTTGATATCAGTCCTCGGGAGAGACGAGTTGGCGATCAGTAAGTACCTGCAAGGGTTGCTCAAGACTCAGGGGTGCGCCACCGTGGAGGAGGTCTCTTCCTTCTTCAGGAGAGCCAGGGCAAACCGTTCAACAAGTGCCGGCATTCGCTTGGCTTGCTCCTGAATGGCGCGGCCTGGAGCGAAGCCGGAGAGGTGAATCCTCATTCCGCGCAGCGGTAGATGGTCGGGTATGACCGGAACCCGCCTTGATCATGCCGCTGCAGGGGGCATCTGATGTACCCTACCGGAATGCAGCCTGAACTGTTCTCGTATTCGGCTCGACAATTCACACGTTTCCGCACGATAAAGTTAGACGGCAGACCTCGGGAAGTGTCGGCCGTGTACGCGGCGTATTGGAACTTCGCCGCTGAGCGCCAGGCCGTCTACTTTCGCAGGCTAGCCGGCGCTTACCCAATCACAACGGATCCCATACTGGCGAAGTTCAAATTTACCAACGCCTACCGTGTACTCGACAGAACGACGCAGTATTTGCTCCGGGAGGTAATCATGAAAGGGGAAGGCTGCTCAAACCGCAGTCAAGAACGCATACGAATTGATACTGTATTTGGACAAGGACGGTTCTATCCAGTCCAAGAAGATTACGTTGGGGGCGCAATCACTTTTTACTACTCTCTTGCAGGAACCGTCTCTGAGGCTATTCCGCGAGAGAATCGACGCCGAAGCGATCATGCCAAACGGTTTGTATCCCGTTTGGCCAGCATCAGACTCGCATATTTTTGTTCCAGATCTCTATCAGCAATTCGGTCGCGATCCGCGACTGCCAAAGCTACTCAGCGCGAAAACCGTCCTAAATACAATCGAGGATGCGGTGCGGCGCGGTGTTTTGGCAGTTCGCTGCGTTCGGACCGACCAGTCCGAAGCATGGTTTTGGCGGTCCGGGATTGACGTAGCCGATTGGGGCAAGAATGCTGAAGCCTGGTTGCCAGGCAAGGCAACACTCAACGCTCTCAGTTCGGCGGCAGTTCTCCCAGATTCTCTGGCAGGCTTATGGCCAAAAACAGACAGTGGCGTCAAACTTTCTGATCTGTTTTCTTGGTTTGACGGTGCCCACTTCTATGAGGAAGAAACTCAACCCGGTTATCCCGCTCAGTTGCGCCCGATTCCCATGGTGGACTTCACCATAGTAAAGAAGGCCGTTTCGAGAGCCATACAGGACGGCGCACTGTGGCTGGTTTATGGCAACGACAGTGTGATATCGCAAGCACCCAGTGAGCTCCAAATGGATGCCGACGCCATCCTGTTTCGCCCCCCGACAGCATTAGCCGCGCTCGATCTCTTACCGATGGCGCTGCCCTCTGCCTGGACTACCGATGCCGAGCCGAAAACGACTGTCACTGCGATGTATGCCGAGCTGAAGGCCAGACGCGGGAGACCTTGGCCGCCGAAGCTGTTCCTAGACAGCCTGAATGCTGCGCTCGGACAGGGATTTGTTCATCGGGCGACTGGAACCGGTCCAATCAGTTCTCTGCAGCATGACGGTGCTGTTGAACTGACGATTCGGAGTGAAGCGCCAAAGCCTCAAGATGTGCCTCCTACGCAAACGCTGCCAGGCCGTCGTGCCTCAACACTAGCAGTGTTGAGTATCTCGGAGATCCAGGATCTAGCAGACCAAATTCATACGCTTTCGAAACCGCTGGCAGGCATGGACCCGCAAATAGAAGTTCGGATCACTGTGAAGACGAAGTCGAATGGTGATCTTACAAAAGCAAACACAGTCCTGGAGAAAATCAAAGCAGGGTGGAAGCTGTAATCGTTCTTCTCGCCGGAAGACGCCGTCATCCTTTGGTGGCAATTCGCACTTCGACGTCCCTGCTCAGTCCGGGCCGAAAAAGGGTTTTGGGGAAGAAGTGACGTTGCGCCGTGGACTGCTGGACTGCTTACGAGACGCGTCAGAGCTTTATACTTTTGATGCGTATGCCGATCGATGCTTGCACTAGCAGTTTCGCTGAGATGGCTAGCGTGGTTTTGCCGGCTGATATGGTGAGGCTACGCCTGGCATTGGCCGAGCCGCTGGCGATGTCTTCGTTTTGCATGCCTGGCGTCGGCGTCAAAACTATCCTGTCTCGATTGCGGCGAAGCGGCGATTTTTCGGGGTGTTATGTGCTGCTGCGGGAAGGCAAGCCGTTCTACGTGGGCATTTCGCGAACCGTAGTTCAACGGCTTCGGCAGCATGTTACGGGAAATACCCATTTCGACGCGAGCCTTGCCTACCTGATGGCGACGGCTAAAACAGGCCACGACATGAAACGGTCGGATGCCATGCAAGATGTTGCATTCCGCATCGCCTTCGAGAAGGCAAGGGCGCTCCTGCGCGATTGCAGTGTGGCGTTTATTGAGATCCAAAACCCTCTTGAGCTTTACCTGTTTGAAGCCTACTGCGCGATGGAGTTGGACACCTGTGAATGGAACACTTTCCGAACTCATTGAGCGAAGATTTTATCGTTCAATGGTCGGCCGTTTTTGGTGTCAGGCGCGAGCGGGATTGAAACCATCGTCTGGATACGGAATCCGAGCATTCACCGCAAGCAAAAACTTCAAAAACTGATCAATGTCGCCGATCAATTCTTCCTGAGAGCCGATTTCTGCATGCTTGAAGTGGTGAATAGCATTGCCGCGCTCCTGAATGCGGCGAAGGAAAAGTTTCTGTTGTGGGTCGATCTTCTTCAGATGCAGTGCGATGAGGTTGTCGAAGCTAATGGCTCCGGGCGGCAGGATTGCGCCCTTTTCTGTCTTCACGGCGTCAGCATCCAGGCTGTAGATCTTCCACCAGACGGCGAAAAACAGCTTGAGAATGCCCTCACACAGGCTTCGGAGTGTAACGTAGCCGAGGATCAACCTGGCTTCTACCTCCTGAGCGGGAAAGGGTTCAAGATAGCTAGGCAACGTGTGCGCAAATGACACCTGTCTGTCCAGCCTGGCAGCGGCAAGCAGGTCAGCAGCGCTCGCCGGCGCCCAGCCGTGCGCCTGCCGCCAGAACCGTGCCATAGCCGTCGTCGTCGCAATGATTCGTCTGACTGTCGTTTTTCGCATAATTGATTCATCTTGTCTTCGGTTTGCTACGACTGCGATGTTCACGTATCCTCCCCCATCCAGCATGATAACTGCTAGTCGGGGGGTGGCCGACTGATGTGCCGTGCTCAAACTGCCTCCACATACGCTCTAGTTCCAGATGCAAGGACTTTGACTAGAACCTATGTTCTCGACCCTTTCTCTCCGTTGCACCGCCGATGCACAGCCTGGATGTTGTCCGGATGATCGTCTCGTCTCGCTGCTCCCATTCCTCTGGGCTCGATGTGGTCGGGAACGACCTCGCTGCAGTCGGTAAATGCTTCGTGGCAAATTCCGCACTTCCCGCTCTGCTCGGCAACCTTCCGGTTGAGCAGTTTGCGCATCTCCGCTGGTGAACGGAGTTCGCGATAGCCGCGAGAATGATGCGGATCTTCGACACGCTGAACGCCAAGCCGTGGCTGCCGCCGCTTGTTGCCTTGCTCACGGCCACAGCAGAACAGCGATCGGTGAATTGGGCAATACTCATTCCTTCGAAGTTTCATCGGGGGCTCCTGGGTCGGCTTGAACTGCTGATGGTGGGCACCCAACTTCAGAAGTGGGCGCTTACGCTCGCCAGTTGGGAAAGGGATTTCGCGAGGAGTTCTTGAAAGCAAGGATCAGTTCGCGCACCTTGCGGCGGCGCTCCATCAACATACTTAGGAGTCGATCGAGTTCGTGCTGGTCGTTGTCATACCACTCCGGAGGAACCTGCTCGGCAATGGGCCACAGTAAGCTCTCGGAGAAGTTCTCGATCCGACTGATCCATGGTTCAAATGACTCCCAGCCGTTGACACTGGCGTAAACATCATTGCGGCCGAAGACGCCACGCAACGGAGCATCGGGAAAGCTCCACTCTCCGGCATTGAAACAGTAGCCCTGATCGATAAATGACGCATTCAGCTTGCGTTGATGCAGCCTTTTCCAAAACGCAACCTGCCGACCATCGGCGTTGCATGTCCATTTGTCTAACGCAAGGATGCCGGCGAACTCGCTTTGATTGCGAACGCAGCTCATGCTTCCTTCGGGCAGGTAGTCGTGCACCACTCCTTCGTCATGCGGGACAACGTACCTGGAACCGAAGCACAGTCCGGATACCGGCATCAATTGTTTACCGCCGAGTTCGAACCGCAGCTCGGGGGTATGTTCGATCAGCCAGGGATGTACCTCCACGATGGCCGGCGTTGGAACCGACAAGCCGACCAGTGCGGCCAAACAAGTACCAAGCCAGTCGTTCGCCAGCACTCGGGTGTGCTGTGGGTTGTTCTGGAACTTGACTACGTAGAAGTTGCCGTCTGAGCAGCGCATGAGATGGCTTTGGGCGCCACCGCGCATTCGGCGGATGTGTTGGACCGCTTGAATTGTCATGAGATTTTCCGTTTCTGGTCGGGATTGAAGAGGTCGAAACGTAGGAGGCGCAGGCAGTGCGGGAGCTATCGCGGAATCGTCGGGAATGGCAATTCCGGAATCGCTGGAGGTGCGGTGTTCTTCTCTATTCCGGAATCGTCAAAGGTGAGGATTCCGCGATGTCATCGCTTACAGGGGATTGGCGGGAACGAGAGATGCTGAACTTGACCACTCCTGCTTCGTACCGGATGATGGAGGCGGATGGACGTCGAGCGAACCATTGCCGATATCGAATGGCTGGAGGACATTGCCTCCCTTCCAGACACTAGGCCCTTCAGCGCGAGCGACATCGCAGCGGCGAACCGGAGGCACGACGAAGCACTGTCCAACAGTCCGTGGTTTCGCCTCTGGCAGTCCTACGGCGTGTGTTGCCGATCTGCAGATCCAGGCCTCGCCTTGCCAGAATCCGGCAGCTAGCCTCAGGGTTGTTGGGAATCCCTTACATTTGGCAATCTTTAGCGCTGCTCAACGGTGAAGGCGCTCTTTTATGAGAGCGCCTTCACCTTAAATCATAGGTTGTGAATGTTCTCGTCTTGCTGGATGAGCTCAGCGAGTGCGATCTAGACAGCAGCTTCGCTGGCCGGCAGATCTTAAGATCCGCCATTTGGCTGCGGGTGGGGGCACCGCAGCAAATTGGTATTGGACACAAGATTAGGCCTGCTCGTACGGCTCGTCATTATCTTCGTCATCCTCGTCTTCAGCTTCTGGCTTCATCTGCTGAACGTAGGCATCGCGCTCGCGTTTGTGACCGCGGGCGGTGTGGTCATCCGGCATGTCTGCCGCCATGACAAATTCTTTGAGGAACTGGATTCGCTCGCGGGGAGCTATCCGTCCTCCGACTTCGTAGATCAGATAATTGTGGTTCTTGCGGCAGAACCGTTCGAATTCCGCGTCTTCGGCGAACTGAACGGTGATGCTGCCTCGCAGTTCTGATTTCAGCTCCAGCTTGCCGTCCGCATACCACTGTCTTACGGTGGTTCGCGTAACCCGCAGCACGGCGGAGATGAGGGAAACGGTGTAGATCGAGCCATTGCGTTCCGCCCTCTTCCCGTTTCGGATGATTTTCAGGTGGATGGTTCGAACCGTGGTGCCAAACTCCTCAGCGATTTCGGCCACTGAGCGGTCGGACTCGCACATCTTGAGGATTCTGGCAATGTCTTCCTGGCTCCAGGGACGGCGGTGATGGGGACGGAGGAATCCGTACCTCTCCGCCAGGCGCCAGCAGACTTTCTCGGCGTAATTTGTGAGTTCCTGCAGTTGTTTGACGACCGCAGCCCCATCTTTCTTGGGAATGCGGGTTGAGCGAACGAGGCTTAGCGCTTTTTCCGGCCACACGTACCTTTGCCGGGGCGATCGGATTGACGCGATGCTCGATACAGACATTGGCCCAAATAACGAATCAGATTCGTCTCCTTTCTTGATTTAACCGCCGCCACCTTCATGGCGTAGCTACGGAGGTTGTAGTAGTACAACTCGCCCCACATCGGTGGTGCGCCTATAAAAACAGGTGAGACTTGCAAATGTAAAGTGAAAAGTTAATAAGTTCAGCAATAACTCAAAGGTACTCTGGCCAGAGTAGCTGGACACGAAAATTGTTAAATTTCAGGTTCTGGTTTCGGCTGTGATGCGGAGATTGTCAGCTTCTCATTAACGATCAAGATTTCTTCGGTGCGCGGTGAGTGCGCTTGTCGAACATGCGCGTATCGTAGGTCAGCGGCTCCAAATCCCGAACAAAGACCCGACCGAACTCCGCGTGCGCTGGATTGATCAGGCAGTTATTCTCGTGTGGGGCGAGGACGGACGGGACGAAGAGCAGACAGCTCTTGCCGACTGATACGAATTCATCACCAAACATTGTGAGCTCGGGCGGGGCGGCGCCATCCCGCCAGTTCGCCGGCAGCCCGCTGACGTTCACACTCTCTCTGGTCACATCGTCAGGAACTTCGGCAACGGCCAAAACCAGATCGCTTGGCGGATCGTCCTTATCCAGGTGGACGAAGTACTCCAGCATCGCCAACGATTGGTGCTCCGAAGTGTAGCTGAGGCGCACGCCAACACTGGACCAGCGTCCGCCATAGCGATAGGCGCCTTCGCCGTCGAATGGATCACGGGCGTACGCCTTGCGCAGAACCCGATAGACCAATTTCAACTGATTCCGCCGTACGCAATGCGGCCCAGGATGTTTTCCACCTGACGAGCGCCGAGCTCGGTGTCGATCGCCGCGACCGGCGCGACGCCACCCAGCGCACGGTTCGGTCGCTTAAGCCAGCGCAAAGCTCGCTCACGATCGCCGAGGAAGTCATTCGCGATCGCAACAATGCGAGCGAGTCGATACAGACGGTCGGACTCGTAACGCGCCAGGCGCCCGCTATTACGGCGGCGTTGCAGGCTGCGAGGAGAAAGGTCGAGTGCGCCGGCGAGCTCCTTAAGGCTCAAGCCAGACGCACGCATCAGTTCTTCGACGACCGCCGGGCGAAAACCTTCGCGAATAGCTTCACGCAGATCGCGATCATTGGACAGATGACGTCCCAACGCCCGCTCACCGCCCAACTCGTCGATTACGGCCCTGAGCTCGTTTACCATTATGTCGTCTATGGTAGCGACAAATGGCGCAAGTGGTCAAACTGTGCGAGAGTCTGCCCCCTCCCTTGTTTCGTCGATCAAGCTGGCGTTCAGCATCCTCGCTCGTCCGCGCCTACGACCAGATATTCACAACAGCGGTGCCAATTGTGGAGTACGCTTAAGGAGTCAGTGTCAGATGCACGGTCGGAATGAGCCGGTAAATAGGGGTTTACCGGTTCCTTGCTTTAGCCTGACTCCCTCGATATCCCTCCCAACGAGTGGACCTTACCCCAAAGCATCCGGGAATAAATGCACCTCAACTGTTCGCCGTCACAAGGAAGAAAGCGCTCTCATGAAACACGCGATCAAGAAATCTTCGGTCGACGATTGTGCTCGGATTAAGAACCTTGGCTACGCTTCGTCCCATCACATTCGCATGTATGGCCAGAAACTTGAGATTGTTTCCGACCCGGTTCCTGACGGGAATGGGGTTTCAGTCCAAGTCACAAGTGAGGCCGAGCCGACGAAACGGACGATGCGGCTGCCGACCTCCCTCCTCGTAGGTCTCAAAGATTTGTTTCCGAAAGTCGCCTGAGTCGCGCGGAAAACGGAGGCACGATCAATATCGGCTCCGACTTTGTTTCTTTGAGAAGGTCGCCAGATCGGACGCTGAGTTGACCGCACGCCAATGTATAAACTAGTCTCAGACTAGTCTATCGGGAGGACCCCATGGCGACACTTCAGCGAGGCAATATTGTCGGGGCTTATGAGGCAAAAACTCATTTATCCGAGCTACTGGAGAAGGTTGAGGCCGGCGAAGAGATCACCATCACCAAGCATGGTGCACCTGTAGCCAAGCTCGTACCTGTGAAGAGGGTAGCGACTCTGGAGGAGCGGGCCGCAGCCATTATGCGAATTCAGGAACTCGCCAGGGGTCTGTCTTTAGGAGGATTGAGGGTCAAGGACCTCGTTAGCGAGGGCCGTCGATGAACGCCGCCGCGTTTGTCGTTGATTGTTCTGTCGCCATGGCTTGGCTATTCCACGATGAAGGCACGCCGAAGACTGCGGCCTTGCTGAACCGGCTGGCATCTGAAACGGCTCTTGTCCCTGCCTGGTGGTTCATTGAGATTACGAACGTCCTCGCGATGGCGGAGCGAAAGGGCCGTGTCACGCCAGCGCAGTCCGATGCTTTTATCGCCGACCTGAGCACGCTCGCAATCGAGGGAGACGACGAAGCTCCTGATAGGGCGTTTACCCACCTTCTTCCATTGTGCCGAACCCACCGGCTAACCAGCTACGACGCGATGTACCTCGAATTGGCCGTCCGTCGAAATTTGCCTTTGGCTACGCTTGACGACGATCTGCGCAGAACGGCAAGGAAGCTGGGTGTAGGTCTCTTAGGTGTGTAACATTCCGTTTCGCTAACGACAGAGGCATCCGTGAGGCGCGAGAGACCGCAGGAGCGGCCGGTTCATCGTGGTGAATTCCCGGCGTTCCTAAATCTTCGTTGACGCCGCGTGTGCGATCTCGTCTTCCGGTGGGAGGAATGTGTGCCCGTTGGAGCAGCGATAGGCGATCAAGCACTGTTTGGCCGCCGGCATCCCGAGGCTCTTGGGGTAGATAGGTTCGGGGTTTTGGATTCCACAAACAGGGCAGGCCGGTTTCGCTGGGTCTGACATTTCGAGCCTCGGCAACAATGATGCCTCAGAGTGGTCGCAGGCGCAATTCTGGGAAGAACGCCCTATTACGCCTGCAGCTCTTGCAGATTCCCAAGGTGGTGGTCGGTGATACCCGCTTCCATCGCTGGCGTGACGTGCAGCGCATTCTCCGTGTAGACCGCTCCTCACTTGCACGCCATTACAATTTGTTCATCGTCAGCCACATGCTTGGTCGGCGAGCCGAGCGCGAGACGGCGATTTCGTTCGGCGGACAGAGGGCGAGTTCCACGGCTCGCCCTCCAGAGTTTGCTGCTCATGCTGGGTTCAGGATTTGCCCAGCGACCTTGCTGATCTCCAGCTTGCGCTCAGCGTCTTCCGTCTTTCCCGCCACCCAAGAGATGGCATTCGACAACCGCCACATGCTATTGCCGGCGGGCATGTTCACCGTGTCGGCTGAGTTGTAGGCTTCGACAACGGAATCGGCTTCGTGCTTCTGCAGAGCCTTGCGCAGCATGTCACGGGCTTGGCTGGCGTCCACTGGCCGATCATTCGCGCTTCGGATCAGGTTCATGTGCTGCTGCAGTTGGTCGGCATCGAGCTGTCGCTGGATGACATCTCTCAACGCACTTACTGTTGCCTGAGCGTCTAGTTCATAGGTCCGCTCGGAATAGATCATTGATTCGTCCAGGCGTTTGCCCAGATGCACCTGCCGCATCTCCTCCTGGGTGATGGCCAGGTTCGAACACCAGATGCGCAGCAGGTAGGCGCGGACCGATAGCGCTCCGTTGCCGAAATCGGAGTTCTCCAGCGACAGCCCGTAAGCGACCACTTCTCCGGGCACCGGTTCGTATACCTCGGGCATGATCGCTTGAATCGCGATCTTAGTGTCGGTTACGTAGCCCTCGTAAGGTAGCGCGCCTTTCTCTTGTACAGCCGTGGCGAAGGCCTCGACGACCGGCCGTGAATCAAGGCGGCGGTAGGAGTCGGAGAGAAAGCCGCGTAGTTCCTGCTGGAGCGAACGCAGGAGATAGCGTTTCTTGTGGAAGCGTCGATTGAAAACAGTTTGCAGATTATGGGCCAGCAGCTCGCGGCCCCATGGCTCAGACACAGACTGGAGGCTGTCGATAAACTTCACCGGCATATCGGTGGCCTGGGCCATCTGGTAGATGGCATTGCGGTGCAGAGTCTGGTCGACCTTTTCCTGCTCACGGTCAGGCACGGTGATCAGAATCCCGGGCAGATTCTCGGCAGCACGGAACTGCAGCGCGTCGCCCCGCACCAGGCGATCGGTGGGCTGGTTGCGCATGACGTGGTCGATGACATTAGCGGCACGTGAGCGGCCGCGCTCAATGAGCGATTCGAGTTTGGAGACAGCTTGGTTCTTGGACTCCGCGGTTGCGAGCATGATGGACATCTCCTTGAAAGGAAGTTGAATGGGATGGGTTGTAGAGGGACTTAGCTAGTGGGCAGGACAGTTTCAGATACTGAGGACGCGAGAGCCCTTTTACGATCCGGCGCGGAAAAGGCGCTCAATCGTCTTCATCGGCAGGAACAAGCGTTTGGGCGTGGATGGCAGTGCGAGGAAGTCAAAATGCTCATAGAAATGCTTCGCCGCTTCATCTTTTGCGTCGACAATCACAGCAGCCGACGCCACATGCTGACTCTGTACCCAACTCCGGTACAGGGCATCCATGAGGAGAAACTCGCCGAGCTTCCGACCACGGAACGCTTCGCTGACGGCTAGCCGTCCTAGGAGCGTGGCCGGCACTTCCGGATATTTGGGGAGCTTGGAAGCGATCTCTCCCGGAAGCCCTGCCAAGTCCACTGCGTACTGAGACAGCGTATAAAAACCAGCCACCATCTTCCCGTCGGGTGTCAGCACGAAGCACGCAGCACTATGCTTGGCTACGTCCTGGCTGGCTTGCTTCTTAAGATAGTTGTCCAAGGATTCGAGTCCACAAGAGAACGTCTCCCGGTCGTGACCCTTGGACAGGGGCTCAATTCGGAAGTCTGTGGGCGGTGTCGGCTTCGGCATGGCTTAGCGCTTTCTTGCCTGCCTGTATCTCTTTGCGGCGGCCAGTAATCGCTTGCTCGGCGGGGGAGGATTCAAGAGCGCCTGGACGAAGACCTCACGGGCTTTTTCGTTCAAGGTGAGGACTTCCTGCTCACGAATTGTGCGCCGCGCGGCATCGGCAGCACTCATCACCACGAAGTCCGACACGGAAGTACCTCTTATTTGGGCGGCGCGCTCTATGGACTTCTTTTGGTCGGGGGTCAAGCGAGCTTCCAAACGCTCTTTCTTCGATTCCAGTACAGCAGAGGGAGCCATTTTGATTCTCCAATATCCTTCAATAAGTGTACGGTAGAATCCCGTACATGTCCATTTAGATTGGATGAATCAGGTCAATCGTTGCAGGCGAGGGCATAACCTGAAAGATGTCTCGGCGAGTGATCGGAGAGGGGCGGGAGGTTGAGCACCCGCCGCCGAAGAGCGGTCGGGCCGTTCCCCGTGAGGACACTCACAGCGAACGACAAGACCGTGGTTGACGCGTCGGAATCCGGAACACAGATGGTGCTCGTTACGCTTGCAGTACGAGCACCAGCGAGAGCGAGGACTCGGCGCACGCTTGCCGACATCGGCAAGGCTGAGTCGATGGAATTTAATAGGAGTTGAAGGCGCGTTGCAGCTGTTCTTGAAGAGATGACGTTCAGAAAAGCGACAGCTGCAACGCCAGGCTGGAGGTTGAGTTGGAGTCGGTTGAGGGAAGAGTCGGAACGATGTCGGAGCCGAACAATTCCGTTGCTTCGCTTTCCGGAATTTGCTCCGCCTCGCACGCTGGTCCTGCCGAGGGCAGGAATTCGCCGACCCGCTTCCAGAGCCGATCGGCCGATTCGCCGATGCCGCGGTTCTGCACCAACTCCCGGGCCATCGCGGTCAGCATGTCATCGTCACCATCGAGTGCTTGCAGACCGTCGGAAGCGAACTTGCCCTCCATGGCCAAGGCGACGAGAAGCTTCTTACCCATCAGCCGCAGACAAACTTCCTGCATGGTCCCACTGTAGGCGAAGAACTTCACTTCCACCGTCCGCTTCTGGCCAATTCGCCAGGAGCGTCGGCTGGCCTGCCGTAAGGTGTGCAGCGAATAGCCGGTCTCGTGGAACAGGATGGTCGGAAACTCCAGTAGGTCTAATCCCGTCTCGACCAGCTTGGGATGGCAGATGGCGACGTCAATACCGCGCTGCAACTGGTCGCGGTACCAGGCTTCCCGTTTGTGCGTGGGCGTACTCGCCCGAAGCACCGCTGCCCGAATGCCTTCGGCTCGCAGCAGCTTCTCCAGGCGTGCAGTCACGTTGTGCTTGTTGGTGTAGACCGCAAAGACCTGGCATTTGCGGCCTCGGCAGAGCTGGGACTTGATCTCCTCGATCAACGCCTGTTCCTTGGGATAGACCTCACCTTCGTCCAGACCTTCGGTCTCAGCGATGACGAAGCTCTCCCGTTGCTGGGTTTCAGGGTTGTAGCGGGAACCATACAGTGTGCCCAATCCATAGGGATGATCGGGATAGACCAGCAGCGCATTGAGCATGGTGCTCAGCACGCTGCGGTTTCCCCTATGCTCCTGCAGAGTGGCGGTAATGTCGCCCTGCAGCTGGTTGTAGGCATCCTTCAGCTTGCCTGCCAGCTCGACGGAAACGACATCTTCGCTGTACGCGGGAAGAGCGTCGGATATGTCTTCCAGCGAGACGAAGGCGCAGGTGTCCATCAGGTACTTACCAAAGAGCAATGGTGATGCTCCTGGCTTACGTCGGATGGTCACCTCGGTCTTGTTCTTCTTGGAGCAGGCGTTGTCTTCGATCTTGGTGCGCTCGATGGTTTCGATGACCCCAAACTGCTGCGTGAAGCGTTCCTTGCCGGCCGAGCCCCAAGTGAAGCCGTCTCCCACCATGCGCTTGGCATCGATGCGGAACAGGGTGTTGTAGAGGTCATCGGCATATCCGCTGAGAAGAGTGCCCGTCAGTCCGGCGACATTCTTTGCGACTCTCGCCAGTACCCCCAGTGCATTGCCCTGGGCGGTGTCTCCGGCTAGCTGGTGCACTTCGTCGGCAATGGCGTAGTCAAACCATTCCGGCATGTAGCGTCCCATGTAGTCGGCGGGCGCCATCCGCTGGATCTTGTTGCGGTCGGCTTGCCATAGCGGAGAATGGAGTGTGGTAGCCGACCTGCTGTCCGTTGGCGATGAAGAATTCGACCAGGCGGGTTAGAGCTGACACGGCGAGAAGTCCGCCTGCCGTGAGCGCCCAGGGCATGAAGCCGCGGCCCTGCCGCCACGAGATCACACAGCCGACGATGGCCAGCGCCGCTCCCACCGGGCAAATCACATTGCCGATCCAGTTGACGAGGTTCAGGAAGGCGCCTTCGGGCTGGCTGGCCTGCTCGCCCTGCACGGCTTGTCCCGTCGCCGGCTGTTTGCCCAAGTTCTGTGCGGAAGTGACGATGGGGACAGAGACAAAGCTGAAGAACAGGAGGGCGGTACCGATCGCCCGGATCAGGGGCGAGCCGTACCAGGTCATGGGTCTTGAGTTGGTCATGAGGCTCTCTCTCCGAGGCGGTAATTCCGCCGGGTGAACGGAATTTATGACCTCTTCCGAGTTGCCTCAAATTTCAGGGGCTACTTTCTCCCGCGAAGTTCCCGCTATTTCTGTGCGACAGAGGGCCGCAAGAGCGGCACGCTTGTTCTCCCCACGTTCTTTCATGCACGGTTCTGGGTCGGAAGACATGCCTCCGATTCGCTCCAGCGTTGGTGAATATTGCCTCTGTTGCGGAATAGTCAGAAATGACAATTCCGGAATCGTCAGAGGTGCGATGTTGTTCTCAATTCCGGAATCCTCGCAAGTGCGATGTTGTTCTCGTTTCCGGAATTGGCAGACGGAGAATTCCGCAATCGCCAGAAGTGCGGTGTTGTTCTCAATTCCGGAATTGTCAAAACGGAGAATTCCTTAACTCTGTTGCTTTCGAGATGGCATAAGAAAGCCCCGTCAGGTTACCGGGGCTGAGGAACAAAGTCCGATTGGGCTCGATCAGTGAGGACTCGCGAATGCACTGCCGAAGCTGCGCTGCAGCCCGTTTGCTCGTTCCGTGAAGTTACTCTGTGCCTTCTCAAACACCACGTAGATGGGCAAACCTGCGGGCAGGGTAACGATGGGATGTTCCATCAGGGTCATACGGTTGATCTCTTCATCGCCTGCACGGCCGACATTCTCCGCCAACTGCATCCGCATGAGATCGGCTTCGCTGATCGCGCCATTCAAGTTGGGTTGTCCAACCAGCATCGCGCTCATCTGCCCGATGCCCGTGGCCGCACGTACGGCGAAGTTCTTCCCGCGTCCCGTGCCCGTCACCTTGCCGCGCAGTGGGCCGAGATTGGTGTCGGTCGCGAGAGCATCGATAGGAATCGACGAACCGTCAGGCGTTTCCAGATGGTCGAAGTGGATTTGCAGGTAGCCGCTGCGGTCCGCCTGATGGACAGAACCGACGGCCTTGGAGCCTGCGGGCACGATAAGTTGGCCATCGTGCTCGTAGCTGTACTCGACGATGGCGATTACCGGCTGATCTACGGCCGTCGTAACAACCGATGCCAACCTCGCTGCTAGACGCGAACCAGTGCCCATATCGAGCAACGGGAGGTCTTGATCAGTTGGAGTGGACTGAGACGATTTCTCCGTACTCGCAGTAAACACGAGCGACGGCTTGGCGAGTCCATCAACTGCTTTGTCCTGCACTGGTGCCGACCCTGTGCCCGCAGAATCCTGCTGGCCATACGGAGGAGGCGCCCAGCCATCGCCGTTATCAGCTGACTTTGGAAACGCGGGAATCTGGCCGAGGTTCTTTGCCTGAACATCTGTCTGCGCGGACTTGGCCTCGCCTGCGCCAACCCGGGCTTTCTTGGTGTTCTCGATATCGTTCGCGTTCACCTGTCCCGGCTGCTGTTGGTCCTCCCGCATCGGCTGCATGGTGCCCTGCGGAACCACAGAGCCGTTGTCAGTTGGAGCGGCTGTGTCCGCCGTTTTGGGGCGCCCCAAGCTTGCATCAGCAGTCTTCTTGGTTCGCGGTTTGCCTTTGTCGGAGAAGAGGATCAGCATGATGAACGCAACCGCAACCACGCCCGCAAATCCGATCAGCAGTCGTACGGTCTTGTCGTCCTTCGCCATGCGAAAGCTGCGCTTCGGCGCGGCCATCTCTTGCGGCGTTTCACTTGCTGACTCCTTGTCCTGGACCTCTTGCGCCTGGCGCTCCAATTCCGTGAGGTAGAGCGTATGAGCTTTCCGCGAACCGTTGTTTGTGTCTTGATTCATCTGAGACATGGGACTCCTCTCCATTTACTTGGCGGACGCGTTGCTTGCGGTAGCTGTGGGGGCTGTAAACGGCAGATCCACCAGCAGTGGCCGATTCACTGCATCGGCAGTCGCCAGCACCAGTTGCATGTGTTCCTGATACTGCTTGAAGTCAGGACGAACGAAGCACACGACGCCATCGGCGCGCGCCCCGGGGGCAAGCCTCCGTCGGGTAAATCGAAAATCGCGGACTGCAACCTGGTCGGCAAGCACTTTCTTCTTGCTCCGATCATCGGTGGATTGATTCCCGCTCCCATTCGGATTTCCCAACTCAACTTGTGGCGGTAGCAACTCGATCCAGTGCTGGCTGTTGTTCAGGACCGAAAACGCGACAATCGCGTCGGATCCATCTTCGGTGACGGCACCAAGGCTCGCCGCTAGATCACCGCGGTTCGCACTCCAGGCGGGGCTCGAGACATTAGCCTGTTGTCGGTAAACGGATTCGTAGGCCGAGGAGTCTTGCTTGGCTGAAGCTGATTTAGCCGGCGGCATCTCCTCTGACGGACCGATGAGAAAGCCCCTTCGTTGCTTGTAGGTCAGTACGAAATCTACCGGTTTGGTATTACTGCTGACAGCGCCATCACTGATCAGCCTAAGGCTGACCACCTGGCCTGACTTGGTGGCGATCAACAGGTTGCTCGCTGCAACTTGGGTCGTGATGGGCTTAACAACCACAAGCTCCGGCTCGTGCTCATTGTGTTCAGCCTGGAAGAAAGTTGGAGCGCCGACGACCACCGATGAGACCGGCTCCGGCATGCGAATGGTTGCCGCATAGAGAGGCTTGAGCCGCAAATCAGTCACCGTATCCGGCGAGATGGTCAGATTCGAAATGACAGGCTGAACATCTTCGTGGCTGGCTGTAGGCTCCTGTGCGTAACCCGCTTTGGAGGCGAACGCGAGCAGCACAGCGAATGCGATCGTGGGGAGGTGATCTTTCATCGGTGAGACTCCTTCGAGGTGTGTTTGGCCGATAGCTCTTGCAGGTAGCGTCGTCTGACGTCTTCCACGTAACGAATGACGTCTGCATTGCTGTATTGCAGGGAATGGATCCTGTGTTCTCCGGCGTAATAAGCGGCTACGGTCAGCCGAATGTCCCCGTGATACTGAGCGAGCAAATCACGCAGGTACCGGACGCCGCCACCTACGTTCTGGCTGATATCGAACGGGTTCCGCACACCGAAGCGGGCTGCGGTACCCGGCATCAGCTGCATCAATCCGCGAGCATTCTTCTCGGAGATAGCACGCTGGTTCCAATTCGATTCCTGGCGGATGATTGCGCGCACCAGCTCCGGAGGAACGAGGTAGTGCCGCGCATAGGCATCGGCATAGTAGGCAGCCTCAGCGTGGTTGGCACCCCAGCCGCGAGTAGCGAGAACAACCGTGAGGACAGGCAACAGGAGCGAGATCCTTCTCATGCCGCAGTTCCTTTCGCCAACACTTCAGATTGTGCGAACGTCTGCCGCAGCTCAGTGGGTTCCATGGACTCCGCGTAGTGCCGGGCCGCGTGGATGATGCTTGCGAATCCGTCTCGCAACAGCAGGCGCTGGCGGTCGCGCTCTGTCTTCGCCAGCAGTGGAAGCAGCGTGTCGCGATGCTCGCTGGTGATCTCAGAAATCCCTAGATGCTGTAGCGATAACGCCATGTCGATCATCTCGGACACCGATGGCGGCTTCTCCAAGCTGTATGCACGTAGCGCCTTGGCGAAGCCGGCGATCAGGCGGTGTGCTGGCGCCCCCGCTTCTGGTGTGCGTCGTGCCACGATGTCGCCTTCGCGCTCCGCTGTTGGGTGCTCGACACGTACGTACAAGCTGCGCCGGCGTATGGGATCGCCCAATCGGCGTTCCTCGTTCGAGGTCAGGACGGTGAAAGGGATCGAGGCGGCAGTGATGGTTCCCAGCCGCGGAACCGACAAGCGGAACACGGACAGAACCTCAAGCAGAGTTGCCTCGAAACTGTGGTCTACTTTGTCCAATTCGTCGATGAGCAAGACGCAAGATGACGGATACTGCAATGCCTTCAGCAGTGGGCCTGGTGCGAAGAAATCCAAGGCTGAGAGTTGCTTGCCCAGCGAGGCCCAATCAGAGGCCCCGGCGCCACGCGTAACAGTGTCGAGGTACAGCCTCTGCAAGCCCTCGTCGAACTTGCCAATGGCCTTCTCCTCGGTAATGCCCTCGTAGCACTGCAGGCGCTCCAGTGGGGCACCGATCGCGCGCGACACCGCGTAAGCGAGCTCTGTTTTGCCGCTCCCAGCCGGTCCTTCCAACAGTAGTGGTTTTTGTAAACTGGCCGCCAGATAGACGGCGGTGGCCGTCACGGTATCGGTGATGTACCCGACGTCCGTGAGCGCTTGATGGACGTGCTCAGAAGATTGAAACACCGCCTAACCCCTCTCCGACCCTGTCTCAGGGTGGGAGGAGGTTAGGAACATTCCGGAGTTGCGTCAAATTTGATCGGTGTCTTGCTCGTGCGCTTCTGGGAAGCTCGTGGGTCTACTGCTTAAATGCGTAGATGTTCCCATCTTGGCCTTTCCAGCCATTTTCCGTCTTTTGGAATTCGTAAGATCCCTTCACAGTCTCAACAGTTCCTTTGCGATTGGCACGAATACCGACGCCTGGAGCTGCGGCAGGGTCATGAATTCCATTGTCGAGATACCGAACCTGTGCCTCAAAATCCAAAAGATAATGGCTGCCGTCCAGGCGTCCGTTCGTCTTCTTAAAAGACACAAGCTCAATTCCGTGGTCCTTCTTGAGGAGATCGTGCCACACCTGTGCTCCGTCTTGTTCTGTTGGAACCGGCATCTCGGCCTTTTGGCAAGCCGTTAGAAGAAGCATCCCGATTACGAAGGCTGGCAAAAACGTTTTGCTGAACATAGGGGCCTCAGAATTCTAAAAATCAATCGGCTGAGTTATTCGATGCAGAAGAATCGCTGGCACTCAGGCGACGGCATTCACCAAGCCTTCTTTGTGTAAGGTCAGCAACTCGCGTCGGCTGTTTAGTTGGGCTTCCCTTCGCTCTCTTGAAGTCGGCTGATTTCTTGCTCAACAAGTCTGTTTACCTTCTCGCGGATGGACTCCAACAGCATCCATTTCTGTTCCAGCATCTTCTTCGTTTCTTTGATGTTGCCAGCAGTGCGTTTGGAGAGGTGCTTCCGCTCGTCGTCGATGATCGATTGAAATAGCTCGACGATGGATCGGACGTTTTCGTACACATATTGGAACGCTTCCGAACCGTACCGGGTCGTTGCAAACGTCACGTATGCTAGCCCGGTTCCTGTCAGCAGTAGCGCATTCGGCACATGCGGATTCTCTTCGGAGAAGTCGTTGATAGTTCCTAGTACCTTTTCCTGAAGAGCTTGCCACGGAGCCATCTCGAAATGAGGGGGGTCAGAAGGATTCCTTTTCTTGGACACAGTTGCATTCACCTTCGCTTGTGAGCGTGCAGAACTGACTGATCGCCGAATGTCTCTGAGCTAAATCGCAAGTGTGCCTCACGGGCCAACGCCAGGCATGAATACCCGACCGCACCTGGAGCATGTGAAACTCATGTTCCAACGGAGCAAAAGCATCGGCCAAGTCCGTCGGTTGTATGCGAAAGCCTTGATCAGAAGGAGGAAAGCGACGACGGCGAGCACGAAGAATGAACCTGTTGCAAGATCTTCGAAGCGTAAGGTCAATTGCACCCCCCCAGTGATCCTGCGAAGACCTTCGGCAGCTAGAGCTGAAATCAACGGGCTCACTGCAATTAAGCCGACCCCTGGCCAGTAACTGCGCTTCCTAGGAGGGGCTGCGAGCAGACTCAACTGAGTTTGTGAAGTTCCTTCTGTCCAACCGCTCCCGCCGGCAGGCCCTCCCGCCCATCCGAACCCGCTCGTCACCGCTGAGAACCGAGAGACACCAGACATATAGACGGCGGAAAGCCGCGTTGTGTTTTCGCTTCCACATGTTGGACAGGAATACCGGACCTGAGCATTGGCGGGCCGTGGAAGAGGGATTGCAAATTTCGGGCGCCGTGCCCATGACCGTTGAAGAGCCCTAATGTTGACTTCTCGACTACTCATCGCGAAGGGCACGTTACGACAGAAGCGGCGGAATTGGCAAATAGAAAGGACACAGAAACCAACTTCACAGCTCCGAAATCCAGCAACTCTCGAAAGTTTCGCGTCACCGCAACTTTTCTCTGTCGTTAGCACATGATATGTCCGGTCGAGATAGCAAGTGATCTGTCCGCTTGGCGGGCGGCGAGAGTAGGCGACCATGCGAAGCATGGAGAGCTACTCGAGGGCCGCGGTGGAGCGGGCAATGAAGGTACAGGAAGTGATCTTGCGGGCGGTAGCCCGGAAGATCAGCTGGTGGCAGGCGGCGGAGATCATCGGCATCAGCGATCGGCAGATGCGACGCTGGCGGGAGCGGTACGAGCAGTGGGGTTTTGACGGACTGCTGGACCGGCGGCGCTGTCGGCCGAGCGAGAAGCGGGTGCCGCTAGCGACGGTGGAGCAGGTTCTGGAGTTGTACCGTGATCGGTATTTCGATCTGAACGTGCGGCACTTTCACGAGAAGCTGGGCGAAGAACATGGCATCCAGCTCAGCTACACCTGGGTAAAAGCCGCGCTGCAAGGCGCCGGGCTGGTGGCCAAGGGGCGCAAGCGAGGGGTGCATCGCAAGCGGCGAGCGCGGCGCCCTTTGCCAGGCATGCTGCTGCACATTGATGGCAGCCGGCATCGTTGGTTCCAGGACGAGCGCTGGCACGACCTGATCGTGATCCTGGACGACGCCAACAGCGAGATCTACTATGCGCAACTGGTGGACGAGGAATCGACCCTGACGGTGCTGGCGGCGTTGCGCGAGGTGGTGGAGCGCAAAGGCGTGTTTTGCGCGCTGTACAGCGATCGGGGCAGTCATTTCTGGCTGACGCCGGAAGCCGGAGGCAAGGTCGATCCACATCGGCTGACGCAGGTGGGCCGAGCGATGCGCGAGCTCGGGGTGCAGATGATTCCAGCCTACTCGCCGCAAGCGCGGGGGCGCTCGGAGCGCAGCTTCGGGACTTGGCAGGGACGCTTGCCGCAGGAGTTGCGGCTGCATGGCATTACCACGCTGGAGGAGGCCAATAAATTTCTGCGCGAGCATTACATCGGGGAGTTCAATCGCCGCTTCCAAGTGCCGGCAGCGCAGCGCGGAAGCGCATTTCTGCCGCCGCCACGGCGCGAGTTGGAACGTATTTTTTCGCTGCAGTTCGAGCGCACGGTCAACCGCGATAACACGGTGAGCTTTCAGAACCTGCGCCTGCAGATCGAGCGGGTGAGTTGGCGAGGCACTCTGGCGGGCTGCTCGGTGAGGGTGCATCAGCACCTGAATGGCGAACTCAGCCTGAGCTACGGGCCGCACACCCTGGGCCGCTACACCGCCCAGGGAGAAGCGATCCTGACAACACCGGCAGCACCCCGGACGGTGGAAAAGACGGCGGCCGCGCCGCCTTGGAAAACGCTACGCGTTTCCCACTTTTCCACCGCCTCGACGGCTACTGGTATGAATTAAAAACCGGACATTTCACTTGCTACGAAAAGCGGACATTTTGAGTTGCTAAGAACACACCGCAACTTTTCTCTTGCGTTCGAACCCGAAATAGTTTTAAGTGTTGCGCACAGGATTTGGTGATCATGGAGTACGGTGATCCCGATTCTTCCTCCGGCGGCTGCAGCAAAACGCGGCTTCCGGCCTGTCCCGTGGGCACCACGCTCACGTTGTTCCAGTCTCTCAGTTCGAATCTCTTACTCAGCTCACTTCAATCTGCTCAAAGACGTTGACTGCTCACCTGCATCTCCGGATTGCAGGTTATTAAGTGCGGCCGTGATTGGTCCGCTCGGCGAATCGCGGAGGGAGCGTCGTTTGCTTCCTCCTGGCTCGCTCCCTTCGAGCAATCAGTACTTGCAGTTCTAGAACCTCTTAACGTCTGACAGCGACGGGCGCGTCGCGTGGGCTTCTGTCCGCTCGATGCCGCTCACCCGTAAGGCCAGATTACGGGTTCGGAGGCGAGGCATTCGATACAGCGAACTGATCGAGTCTCTTAGTCCCAGAGCCGCTGGTTGTCTGGCAATGAGCGAGCAGAACATGTCTGAAACCAAAGCACTGGTGAGCGAACGTCGAACCCTCCACATTGTGAGCCCCTCCGAAGGTCCAATGGTAAGTCTCAGAGCACCCGAACCGTTTGTCTCGGCTGAAGAAGCCGCGCGATTCCTGTCCGTGAGAAGACGCCAGCTTTTGGCAATGGCACGACAAGGCTTAGTCGGGGCGTACCCTCTGGGAACGGGAAGCGTGAGAAAGGTATGGGTGTTCAGGCTTTCGGAACTCGCCGCCGCCTTAGAGCAGCATTTGACGGCCGCAAGATCCGAAAAACGCGATACCATCCGGTCAGGCAGTTCCCGCTGAGGAGACCTTTCCATGTCTTATCAGCGCGGATCGTTAGTGAAACTTCATCGCAAGGCCGGAGACATCTGGGTGCTGCGCTATCGGGAAATCAGGGACGGCGGCAAACGGGTTCAAAACGACCTGTTGGTTGGCTGCGTTCGCGACTTTCCCAAAGAAAAGGATGCGTGGCGCGAGGTTGATCGCCTTGGCCTGCTGTTGCGCATCAACGCCCAGCAGCTCGACGATCGCATTCGCTTTCGTGCACTTGCGGAGCATTACCTAACTCATGACGTGGGCCCCGATGCGCTCCGACCGAAGTCCGAGCGCACAGCCCTGAACACTAACCAGATCGTTCGTACCTATCTTGTCCCTCAATGGGGGGACAGCATAGCGGACGAGATCAAACCTCTCGACATACAGCACTGGCTTAAATCGCTTCACGCCGACAAAGGCTTGGCCTGGACGACCGTATCGAAGTTTCGTGGTGTTATGCTCCGGATCTATCGCATTGGCGCCTTGCACCAGCTCGTGAAGAACAACCCGGTGTTGCCCGTAGAAACCCGCTCTACCACGGATTACAAGGCCATTCTCGTGACTCCAAAACAGACATTGGAAATCATCGAGAGCCTGGCTAATCCGCTGCACCGCATTCTCGTTCTTACCTGTGCTGCCACCGCGCTCCGCGCATCAGAGATTCTCGCGTTGCGCTGGGCAGACGTGCTATGGGAGGAGAACCGGATTGCGGTAACCAAACGCTGGTGGCGTGGGAGCGACGGTCCAACAAAGACCCGCAGGAGCGAAGGTCACGTCCCAATGCATCCGGCCCTCGCGCAATTCCTGCAGGCTTGGAGGGAGAAAACTCCGTATGCCAAAGAGACGGATTTTCTTTTTCCCTCGCTCAAGGCGGACGGGAGGGTTCCCTTGTCGCCTGCTGTTTTCGTCGCAGATCATCTCCGGCCGGCTGCGATAGCGGTGGGGCTTGTTATACCGGACGGCTACCGTTTCGGTCTGCACAATCTCCGGCACTCGCTTTCAACCTGGTTGGTAAACAAGGGCAAGGCCGAGCCAAAGACGGTCCAGAGCCTGCTGCGTCACAGCCGAATCCAGACGACGCTCGACCTGTACACCCAGGGCGACGGCGATGAAACACGGGCCGCTCAAGGCGCATTCCTTCGGGAGATGGGCCTGGCGTCGGAGTTAGTGCAATGAGGATGTTGGTTGGATTGTTGGTTGGCCCGTTTTCCAGATTTGCTCTAAACCCTAGAAAACATTGGTGGGCGCTACAGGATTCGAACCTGTGACTTCCACCGTGTGAAGATGGCACTCTACCGCTGAGTTAAGCGCCCAATGTGCGGTGGGTGTATTGTAACAAAATTGGTGTGCTGTCCTCGCGGGCTAAGTCCGCAATAAGGAGGAGAGGAAGACGCTTTACGGCACCGTTGGAGAGCCTGCGCTGAGTGGGGCCGAAGTGTGTCCTGACGTAAGCACCCCAGGAATAACAAGTAGCTGACGGCTGAGAGCTGAGGGCTCAAACCTAAGCAGCAACAAGGCAGCACGGCACATCACACACTGTTATGGCGCTCGAAGAGTACAAACGCAAACGCGATTTCAAGCAGACACCGGAACCCGCCGCCAAGGTTGAGCGCGGCAAGGGGCATCGTTTTGTCGTACAGAAGCACCGCGCCTCGCGCCTGCATTACGACTTCCGGTTGGAGATGGATGGCGTGCTGAAGTCGTGGGCAGTGCCGAAGGGACCGTCGCTCGATCCCGCCGACAAGCGCCTGGCGATGCAGGTGGAGGACCATCCCGTATCGTACTTCGATTTCGAGGGCATCATTCCGGCCGGCAACTATGGCGCGGGCACGGTGATGGTCTGGGACGTGGGCACGTGGGAGCCGGAGGGTGAGGGCAATGCCGACGCAATGCTCACCAAGGGAGATCTGAAGTTTCGCCTCGATGGCGAAAAGCTGAAGGGCAGCTTCGCGCTGGTTCATATCCGCTCGCGCAAGCCGGGCAGCAAAGGAACCGAGTGGCTGCTGATTAAACATCGTGATGCCTATGCGCAAGAAGGCTATGAGATCGATGCCCATGACGGCTCCGCATTAACAGGGCGTACGCTCGATGAAATTGCCGCCGACGCGGGCGCACCGGAATGGAAGAGCGATCGTCCGGCAGCCACAGGGCACGCCACCAAGAAAAATGACTGGCTGGCCGACTCGGTTGCTAAGGCTGACGCGGCGAAGCGTAAGACTGCGGCCAAGGGTGCAAAGTCGGCGGCCACGACGAGCAAGAGTACGCGGAGCAAGACGTCTTCCAGCAAGAAGAAGTCCGCCCCTTCGTCAGGCGGGCTAAAAAAAAAGTCGCGCCCCAAGAAGCGGCTGAGAAGGTAAATACTGCCGCTGCACACGTTGGCCGCAAGGCGGCGATGCCGGGCACGATTTACCCCATGCTGGCGACGCTGGTTGACACTCCTTTCGACAATGATGACTGGCTGTTTGAGATCAAGTGGGACGGATATCGCGCGATTTCGTTCATCGAAGGCGACCGCCTGCGGCTGGTCTCGCGCAACCAGAACGATCTGACGAAAGCCTACCCTGAATTGCATGATCTTCCGCAGCATGTTCGCGCCCGCACCGCAATCCTGGACGGCGAGATCGTGGCGCTTGACGAGCAGGGCCGGCCGTCCTTCAGCCTGATGCAGCAACGCACCGGGGTAGGTGAAGGCGGCCGTCGCATTCGCCGCACCCGCGACGACATTCCGGTTGTCTACTACGTCTTCGACTTGCTCTATCTGGATGGATACGACCTGATGCGATCGGATTTGGAAAAGCGCAAAGACATGCTCGCTTCGATCCTGTCTCCGAGCGATTCCCTGCGCTATTCCGATCACTATGTAGGGCGCGGCATCGACTTGTACCACGTGGCCGCTGAACACCACCTGGAAGGTATCGTGGCCAAGCACCGGAGAAGTTGTTACGAGCCCAAGCGCAGCCGCGAGTGGCTGAAGATCAAGATCACCAGGCGCCAGGAGTGTGTTATCGGCGCCTATACCGACCCGCGTGGCTCACGCGAAAACTTCGGCTCGCTGGTGCTCGGCTTATATGACGATAAGCAGCGTCTTATCCATATCGGCCACGCCGGCAGCGGATTCACCCAGAAGTCCCATGCCGAGATGTGGCGGCGCATGGAAAAGCTCAAGGTCACTCGCAGCCCGTTCTTCGGGAAGGTGGAGAGCACTCGTCCGGTGCACTATGTTCGTCCGGAACTGGTGGCAGAGATCAAGTTCACGGAGTGGACTCACGAGGGCGAGAGCGGCACGGTGAAGATGCGTGCGCCGGTTTTCGAGGGGTTGCGCTTCGATAAGAAGCCGGAAGAGTGCCGATTTGAAGTTCCGTCGAAAACCGCCGAAGAAGTTGAGCAGGCCGAATCGGGGTTGGCATAAACCGATAGGGGCTGATTCGCAGGCCTGATGTATCTGCTCTCGATGTTGCGTCGGCAGTCCAGATATAGTAGCTGCAGCCGGAATGGAGGGGCTGCAGCTTCAGGCTGCGCGTCCGCGGCGTCCGGCCAAGCTGCCATGAGGATCGTTAAGACATTTCTTCGGCTCCTGTCGCTCGCAGGGGCGTTCCCTGCTGCTCTGCTAGCCGGGTTTGGCCGGTTCGACGTCATGTTCACGATTGGCGCACACGGGATGTCGCAAGTGCCCGGGCTGATTGGCGATTACCTCCGTGTCGCCTATTACCGCATGACGCTGGATCGCTGCTCGCTCGACAGCCGCATTTCCTTTGGGACGTTCTTTGCCCATCCGCAGGCGCAAGTAGGCCGGGGAGTGTACGTGGGCTCCTATTGCGTTCTGGGCCGTTGCGTCATCGGAGACCGGACGCAGATTGCGTCGCATGTCCAGATCATCAGCGGAAGACGGCAGCATGGCCGCGACGACATGGGGCAAGTCACCGGCGCGGAAGAAGGGATATTTGAGAGCGTCGAGATCGGGTCGGACTGCTGGCTGGGAGCGGGAGCCGTGATTATGGCGCCGGTCGGCTCGAAGACGACGATAGGCGCAGGGGCCGTCGTGGTCAGTCCGATTGAAGCCGGCGCAGTGGCAGTTGGAAACCCGGCGCGGGTTATCAAGAAAGCACTGCCGGTCGCGAGTTCATAATTGGAACAACAATCTGGCTACGATGGCCCGGAACGTTGCCCACTTCGTCAAATTCGAGCATAATGACCGTCAAGGCCTCCTTCGGCCAAGCCCGCTAATACCCTCTTCCCCCCGTGATACTTTGGGAGAGCTATTATCTGGCTGGTTACTTCCGCGGGAGTTTCTCGACCCATTGCCCGTCCGGATCAGGTGACCCAGGAAACGTATGTCCAAATTTCTCGATATGACATTTTCTCCAGCGGCAGACGCAGCGCTGGACGAACCTACGGCTACGGCGACAGAGACATCGGTTACCAAAAAGATCCGGCCCCCGGAATTGACGATGCGTGCGCCCAAGAAGTCGTACGCGCTGTTTCACTTTGCCCTGCTGGTGTACCTGTTCCTGTTCTGCAGCCGCTTGCCGGAATTGATGCCCAAGTTCCGTGTTGCCCTGGCCATGACGATCATCATGTTGGCCGGGGCGGTGGCTACCGGCAAGGGGACGGCGATTCTGCGCACCCGCTGGGGAAAGATCATAGCCGCCTTCACGGTGTGGACCGCACTATGCGTTCCAACCAGCGTGTGGGTCGCCGGCAGTCTGGACCAGTTAAAGGCCGTCGTACAGTCTGCGCTGCTGGCGTCGTTCGTCATCGCCTTTGCCCGAACAGTGCCTGAGGTCAAGCACGCAATGTATTCGATAGGCGCCGCCGCAGGCCTGGTGGCCGTCCTGTCACTGCTCACCTTTCAGGCCTCCGAACTTCACCAGGGTCAGCGCCTCGGGTTGATTAATTCTCCCACCCTGGAAAGTCCTGACTTCTTGTCGTTTTACCTGCTGGTGGGGCTTCCCTTCCTCTATCTGGGGGCGACCCGAGGCAAGGCGTGGATGAGGGTTCTCTACCTTGCGCTGATACCAATATGCCTGCTGGCAATCGGGCACGCGGGATCTCGCATGGCGCTGGTTCTTTTTGTGGCCGGCATGGTCATCTTTATGGGGAGTGCTTCGAACAAAGAGCGCGCCCTTGTGGCGATGGGTACCGTGGTGGTAGCCGCAGCAATTGTGCCTCTGCTGCCTACGTCCGTGATGGACCGCTTCGCTACGTTTTTCAACTCCAATCCCTCCGCCGAAACCACTGAAGCTGCGGCGTCCACCCACGCCCGGCTTGAACTGCTGTGGCGCAGCCTGGTAGTGACAGCGAAAAATCCCTTGTTAGGAGTGGGCCCGGGTCAATTCACTGTAGCTGAAGATCAGTTGGCAAGAGCGGAAGGCCGGCCGCGAGGATTGTGGTATTACACCCATAACGCCTACACCCAACATTCGAGCGAGGCTGGAATCCCTGCTGCCGTTCTGTACATCATGGCTCTGTTTGTTGCTTATCGCGGCCTCAGTCCGATACGAAAACGCGGACCCACGAAGGAGATTCGCGACATGGCGAGAGCGGTTCAGCTTTCGCTGTGGATGATCATTCTCGCAGGCTTCTTTCTTACCATCGGGTTCGGCGGCATGCCATTTGTAATTATGGCCATGTGCATAAGCTTCAAAATGGCCGTCGCGGCTGAGATGAGGAAGCTGAAAGCTGCAAACCTGCAAGCTGCAGCCGCATAGCGGGACAAGGGAAAACGACGGCGTGTCCGATTCCGGCATCGCAGAAAAGCAGCCCACCGGGGCCGTGTCCCCGGGGCATGCTGCCCACAAGCCGATGGGATTCTGGCGCGCTTTACTTCTGATGGCCGCTCTATGCCTGGTGCTGGTGGGGGTTCTCACCGGACTTCTGTTCGCTTATGGCGCTTCCTTCCTGCGGGTCAACCACCTCAAGCACGCCGACGTCATCCTGATCCTGGGCGGAGGATTAGACGATTCGCGCTATTGGCACGCGGTCGACCTCATGAAAGCCGGCTACGCCGACAAGATCGTGATGGATGCGGAAGATTTCTTCTCCAAGTATGACAAAACGAATACCGAACTTGCAGAAGAGTTTCTCCTTCGCAACCATGACGAGCACACGACCGTTTGCCCGCTGGCCAACGACTCGACCTATGGAGAGACTGTGGATGTGGCGCGCTGCCTCGCTCCGATGAACGTATCTTCGGTCCTGATCGTCACCTCCGACTATCACACTCGGAGGGCGTTCTCCATCTTCAAGGCGCGCTTGCCCCATTACCACTGGGCGATCACCGGCACATTCAATGCAATTCCTCCCGCCAAGGAAGAGACCCCGACTGCCGACAAGTGGTGGAGGACCCGCGGCTGGGCCAAGACCATTCTCGACGAGTGGGAAAAACTCATCTGGTGGGAAATGGTTGACCGCTGGAGACCCCATCTTGTGGTGCAGTCGTAAGCCTGCGGCCTCGTGGCTTGTCGAGTATCTCTACGCGCCGGGGTGAGTTAGCAACTGGTTTCAGCCCCTCCGGATCCCGCTCCCCTTCCTACGGGAGGAGTGGAACTCCAACCAGGTTCGCACTTCCGCCGTTTTTCTCCGCAATCGGCCGCGCAAACGCGTTGGTAGGATTGTGCGAGTAAATCTGCAGGACTTTGCGGTAGTAGTCCGTCGCGTTCTTTTGGTCGCCCAACTTGTCGTAAGCCTGCGCCATCAGCACGAGAATGAACGGGTCCTTCTGATTGGCTTTCTGCAGATTGTCGATCGCCGCTGAGTAATCTCCGCCGTAGAACGCGACATAGCCCTCGACGTAGGGAACGAACTGCGCCTGCTCGGGATTGGTTCCCTTGCTGATAATGGCCTTCGCATTTGCCGCATATTTCTGGGCTTCGGCCTTCTTGCCCTGACGCGCGGCGATGCGGGCCATCGCGCTATGCCAGCGAAACGCCCACAGGTCTTTCTCGGCATCGGTGAGCTTCGGGTTGCGCATGGCAGTTTTTTGACCCTTTTCGTACCACTCGAGGGCCTTGTGGAGGTCGTCGCTCTCGAGGTAAATGCGCGCCAGCTCATCGGCGATGCCTGCGGCGCCATCGAAGTCATTGGCCGCGATCTGCATCTCGTAGGCTTGTTCTTCGTACCTGGCGGCCTCCTTGGGTTCGCGCGTGAAGGCGTAAGAAACAGCCATGGTCCTCAGGGCGCGAACTTTGCCGTTAGCCGGAGCCGCGTCAATCGCCTTCTGGATGTTTTCCCGTGCGGCGGAGTAGTCGCCCTTAAGATCGAGTACCGCACCTATCCCCAAATAAGCTTGCCAGGCGTCTGTATTCGACTGAACCGCATTTTTGTAGAAGGCGGCGGCCTCGTCGAGTTTGCCCTCGTTCATCAGCTTCTGCCCGGGAGCGAGGGGATTGGAAGCCATCGCCGGCGCTTGTCGCGTAGCCTGAGCAGCGGCTGGTGGCAACACTTGCAAGGTCGACAACAGAATCAAAACAAGAAAAATCCGAAGCTTCATAGCGGGCGACATTATGTCACAGGGGGCACGCAGCGGCCAATTCGCACACCTCAATCGAGTGGTGGCTACCCGGATTTTCACAAACCGGGTTCCCGAAGCTCCCGTGGCAGAGGCTACAATTCTCTAAAGGCGGGTGAGAACCCGTGCCGATGTGATTCTTATAAAAGTTCGAAGGCGGATTTATCCATGGCAATAGGTAATTCGAAGAAGGGTGTTATCGGAATTTTGACTGGGGGCGGTGACGTTCCTGGGTTGAACCCTGCTATTCGTGCGGTGACTTTTCGCGCGCTTGGCGAGGGCTACGACGTAATCGGCTTGCGCCGCGGCTGGGGCGGAGTGGTCGACATTGTGCGCGACGAGCAGTACGACAATAGCGACAATTTTCAGGTGCTGACGCAGGAGATTGTCGAGCGCGCGGGCCGCAGCGGCGGCACGTTTCTGCACACTTCGCGCACTAACCCAAGCAGAGTTCCCAAAGCCAATGTGCCCTCGCACCTGAAGGACAGGTACTCGGACGAGAAAAACGATCTGACACCTGAGGTACTGAAAAACCTGGAGTGGCTGGGCATCGAGTACATGATCCCCATCGGCGGCGATGACACCTTGAGCTATGGCGTTCGCCTGCACCAGGAAGGCATGAGGGTCATCGCCATCCCGAAGACGATGGATAACGACGTTCCCGGCACGGATTACTGCATCGGATTCAGCACCTGCGTGACCCGCACGATTGAGCTGACCAATCGCCTGCGTACCTCGGCGGGCTCCCACGAACGCCTCCTGGTGCTTGAGGTCTTCGGACGTTATGCGGGATTCAGCGCCATGGTGCCTACCCTGGCGGGGGCCGCCAATCGCTGCGTTATTCCTGAGTTCCCTTTCAACCTCGACCGCCTGACCGAACTGCTGGTGCTGGACCGCCGCAGAAATCCCAGCCGCTACGCCATCGTCCTCATTTCCGAAGGCGCGACGATCCAGGGAGGAAAGATGGTCTTCGAAGGCGAGGCGACGGACGCCTTCGGCCACAAGAAACTGGGTGGAATCGGCGACCTGGTGGCGCGCGAATTGAAGACTCGCTCGGCCCAGTACAACAACGGGAAGACCATCGATATCATCAATCAGAACCTTGGCTACCTGGTCCGCTCCGGTGATCCTGACGCAATCGATTCAATCGTTCCCATGTCGTATGGGAATCTCGCGCTGGATCTGCTGCTCAGCAAAAACTTCGGCAAGCTGGTGGTGCTGCAGAACGGCCGTTACCACAGCATCCCGATTGAAACCGTTACGTCAACGAAGAAAACCGTGAACGTGGAGGAGCACTACGATACCGACCGGCTGCGCCCGCAGTTCCGCAGCTTTGAGGGCAAGCCGCTGTTCATTATGGGAGACCAGGGCTAGAGAAAGTGGGGCGGGAGACAGGCAGTTTTGGGCGGACGCGGTAAACTGGAAGCTCAAACCAACGCCATGAAAATCACTGTCTCTACCGCTCCTCCTTCGCAAATCGAAACCGAATGCCTGGTTGTTGCTGTGGTCGATGCCGCCCCTGACTCGAAGAACGGCGACAGACCCAAACCCGCCCCACAGCTCCAAAGCGACGACAAGGCGGTGAACGCAGCCGCTGCTGAGCTGATCGCCTCCGGCGAGGTCACCGGCAAGCTGCTGGATACCACGCTGCTCCACAAACCGCAGGGACTGAAGGCCAAGCGCCTGCTCCTGATTGGCGGAGGCAAGGCCAAGAGCTTCTCGTCCTATGAACTGCGCAAGCTGGCGGGAGCTGCGCTGCGCAATCTGAAATCGAAAAGCCTAAACGGCTTCGTTATGGTCGCACCCAGCCTCCCAACCGGCCTTCCCGACGCCGTCAAGTCGATTGTCGAAGGCGCCTACGTCGGCAGCTTCGAGCCCAACTACTACCAAAGCGACCGCGAAGACAAAAATATCGACGGACTGGTGATCGCGGCCCATGGCGACGAGAAAGCGCTGAACGCTGCCGCCGACCAGGGGAGCATCATCGGCGAGGCGCAGAACTTTACCCGCGACCTGGCGAATGAGCCCAGCAACAAGATGACGCCTACCATCCTGGGCGAGCGCGCCAAGAAAATGTCTGACGAAGTAGGACTACAGTGTGAGATCTACGGGCCAGACAAGCTGCATGAACTGAAGATGGGCGCCTTCTGGAGCGTCTCACAGGGCTCGGACGAAGAGCCGCGGCTGATCGTCATGCGCTACGAGCCGAAAGGAGCGCCCGAAAAACCGGTGCTAGGGCTGGTGGGCAAGGGAATTACCTTCGACACCGGCGGCATCTCCATCAAACCAGCCGAGGGTATGGAGAAGATGAAGTACGACATGGCGGGCGGCGCGGCCATGATCGGAGCGATGCGCGCCATCGCGCAGCTCAAACCGAACGTGCGCGTGATCGGCATCGTGTGCGCCAGCGAGAATATGCCCTCCGGCAAGGCCCAGAAGCCGGGCGACATTCAGATCGCGATGTCGGGCAAGTCGATTGAGGTGATCAATACCGATGCCGAAGGACGCCTGGTCCTTGCCGACGGCTTGCACTATGCGAAGCAGCTTGGCGCGACCCACCTGATCGACGCCGCCACCCTGACCGGCGCCGTCGTCGTCGCGCTCGGGTTCGTGAATGCGGGAATCTTCGCCAACAACGATGAATTTTATGAGTGCTTCAGCGATTCGCTGAAGAAGTCGGGCGAAAAGATGTGGCGCATGCCGGTGGACGACGAATATCGCGAGATGCTGAAGTCGAACATCGCCGACATGATGAACGTCGGAGGGCGCTGGGGCGGCGCGGTGACTGCGGCCATGTTCCTGAAGGAATTTGTCGGCGACACGCCGTGGATCCACCTCGATATCGCCGGCGTCGCGTGGATGGAAGACGCTAAGCCCTGGATCGCCAAAGGACCGTCAGGCACTCCCGTGCGCTCTCTGGTGGAGTTTGTGCAGGACTTGGCAGGCGGAAATAGCGGCGCCAAGAATAAATGATTCAGGCGTGCGACTATAATGCCGTTCACGAATGTCAAAGCGTGACCCAGAGCAGGAGAAGCGCAGGCTCGGAGATCTATATGCCGGCATCAGCGACGCCGAGTTGCAGCTTGCGGCCCGCGATGCGGCTTCGCTGACGGACGAGGCTAGCCAGGCGTTGCAGGAGGAATTCGCTCGCAGGGGTCTGACTCCGGAGGCTGATCTCCAAACCCATCAGCCATCTTTCGATGTTCCGGAGTTTGACGAGCTTGTGATTGTGCAGCGGTTTCGCGATCTACCCGAGGCTCTCGTCGCGAAAGGCCTCCTGGACTCGGAGGGGATCGGGTGCTTCCTGGTTGATGAGCATCTGGTTCGGATCGATTGGTTTTGGTCGAACCTGATCGGCGGCGTGAAATTGTGCGTTCGGGAAGCGGACGAGGATGCGGCGCTGGAGGCACTGGCGCAGGCGTTCAGCCCTCGGTGGGAAGCCGAAGGGATAGGTATATTCGAGCAGCCCTCCTGTCCGAAGTGTCACTCGCTGGACGTCAACTATGAGGCGATGAACAAAGGGATAGGATTGGCAAGCGCATGGGTTATTGGGGTTCCCATACCGCTACGGCGCGAGCGCTGGAAGTGTAATGCGTGCGGGCATAGCTGGCGAGCGGAGGAGGTAGACGTCCCGGCCGAGTAGACCAACATTCACCATGTGCGCTGGGCAGAGTCCCCCAATCCGTGAATCGAGGGCGAGGCGGTTGAAGGAAAAACCTGACTTCAATGGATGAACCTCGCTTTCAACGTGCTATCCGTGAGAGGGACAGTGGGAAGCCACTCGAGGCATATCACGAATTCGAATCGATGATTCAGGATACGAAAGATCCGGCCGAGTTAGGCTCATTGCTGTTGAATATGGCCACTTGCAAGGGTTGGATGAAAGACTTCGAGGACGCGAAGGCTCTCGTCCGGCGGGCTCGGGTGCTGTTCCCTCAGGGCGAAAGAACTCCTCAGTTGTATGCCGACTTTCTGGAGGCATCGATTTTGGACTCATCGGGCCATTCTGCGGATGCCGTCATGAAGTTTCGGGCGCTACTTAAGGACTATTCCGATCTGCTCTCGACAACTGAGGAAACAGGACTGCGGATCGAAGCACGGGAACGCCTCGGGCTCGCCCTGGTGGCCTCTCGACAGTTTCAGGAGGCGATTCCAATTCTGGAGGGGTTGGTCAGGCTAGAAGTCGGCGAGCAGCAAAGGATTCATCTGTATCTTGGAATAGCCTATTCCTTTCTTTCGGGTCGAAATGACGACGCTAAGGCCGAGTTTAATCAAGCAGCAAGTGGGCCAGCCGCTGATTTGGCAAAAGAGGCGTTTTGCCGGCTTGGTGTCCTCGAGTTTCAGGCTGGACAACCTGAGACTGCGCGGAAGCTTCTTGAGCGCGCGGTTCGCGAAGGGCCGGGCAATTCCGAATGGAATAAGATTGCGATGGATTATCTGAGTCGCATACAACCCAACGTGAGTGTGATGTGAATGAGGCTGGCTTACATTGTGGGAGACAGTTTTTTATTACTCCGACATTGTCAGAGCTAGTTAGTTCACGAGCTTTTCACATGGATTTCATCGTCCCCTGATGTGCGCTGCCGATGTTGGCGATTAGAGTAGCGGAAACAGCAAACCTGATCGGAGAGAGTGGGGGAGAAGGCTTACCGGCCGCTCCCCGTTTTTGTTGGGTTGAAATCCAACCAATTTCAGTTTGTCATCCTGAGCAAAGCGAAGGACCTGTTTTCGATCGGGTCGGGGCAACGCTCGCGCTGAAAATCCGCAGCATATGACATGATCCTAAGCCGGCTTCGATCGCGAAGCGCGCAAACAGCAGGTCCTTCGTTACGCTCAGGATGACAACGTGAAGTCAATGGCTGGGCTCAAGCCAAATCTACTTCATCATTGGTACCTTAATGCCCTTCTCCTTCGCAAACTTCTTCGCTTCCTCGTAGCCCGCATCAACGTGGCGGGCTACACCTATGCCCGGATCGTTGGTCAGCACCCGCTCGATGCGCTTCGCCATCGCGTCGGTTCCATCAGCGACGGTGACCTGCCCGGCATGCTGCGCATAGCCGATGCCAACTCCTCCGCCATTGTGGATCGACACCCACGACGCGCCGCTTGCGGTGTTGAGCAGCGCGTTCAGCAGCGGCCAGTCGGCGACAGCGTCACTGCCGTCCTTCATCGATTCCGTCTCGCGGAACGGCGAGGCTACGGAACCGGTGTCAAGATGATCGCGCCCCATAACGATCGGCGCTTTCAGTTTGCCGCTCTTCACCATCTCGTTGAGCGCGAGTCCGAACTGGGCGCGCTCGCCATAGCCGAGCCAGCAGATGCGTGAGGGCAGCCCCTGGAACTTGAT
This sequence comes from uncultured Acidobacteriaceae bacterium, assembly GCA_963846815.1. Taxonomy (GTDB): domain Bacteria; phylum Acidobacteriota; class Terriglobia; order Terriglobales; family Acidobacteriaceae; genus CAVVDY01. Next base: position 47,434 of record CAWJXG010000002.1, read on the forward strand.
TCGCTTGCGCGCAAGATCGATCCAGCGGCTAAGAATGCGGTTCTCGGGAAACATCTGAAGCACCAGTTCGTCGGTCGTATGGATGTCGGCAGGATCGCCCGAGAGCGCCGCCCAGCGGAACGGGCCGCGTCCTTCGCAGAACAGCGGACGAATATAAGCCGGCACGAATCCAGGAAAGTCGTAGGCGTTCTTCACGCCGTGGTCAAAGGCGAAGGTGCGGATGTTGTTGCCGTAGTCGAACGTAACCGAGCCCATCTTCTGTAGCTTGAGCATGCCTTCGACGTGGCGAGACATGGTATCGAGTGAGTGCTCGACATAGGCCTTGGGATCGTTCTTGCGCAACTCCAGAGCAGCTTCGAGCGTCATGCCCGCGGGCACATAGCCATTGAGCGGATCGTGCGCGGAGGTCTGGTCGGTGAGGATGTCAGGCACCACACCGCGCTCGGCAAGTTCCGGAATGATGTCGCCGCAGTTGCCGACGAGGCCGACGGAAATGTTCTCCTTTTTGCGGACAGCGTTTTTCAGGATCCGGAGCGCTTCATCGAGCGAGTTGACCATGAAGTCGCAGTAGCCGGTACGCAGGCGCTTTTTGATGCGCTCGGGGTCAACGTCGATGCCCAGGAAGCATGCGCCGGTCATCGTGGCCGCAAGCGGCTGCGCTCCACCCATGCCGCCCATGCCGCCGGAGACGATCAGTTTTCCAGCGAGATCACCGGCGAAGTGCTTCTCGCCGGCGGCAGAGAACGTTTCGTACGTGCCCTGGATGATGCCCTGCGAACCGATATAAATCCACGAACCCGCCGTCATCTGGCCATACATCATCAATCCGAGCTTTTCGAGCTCATTGAATTTCTCCCAGTTCGACCAATGCCCCACCAGATTGGCGTTGCAGATCAGCACGCGCGGGGCATAGTCATGGGTGCGGAAGATGCCCACTGGCTTGCCCGACTGGACCAGTAGCGTTTCGTCATTCTCAAGCGAGCGCAGCGAGTTGACGATGGCGTGATAACACTCCCAACTGCGGGCGGCGCGGCCGGTGCCTCCGTAGACGACGAGGTCGCGCGGGCGTTCGCCGACTTCTTCGTCAAGGTTGTTCATCAGCATGCGCATGGCGGCTTCCTGCGCCCACCCTTTGCAGGAGAGTTGGTTGCCGTGAGGAGCTTTGATCGGGGTATAGGTAGTATTGAGAGGCTCAGTGATCACTGGCATAACAAGCGATGGTAGTTCGTTGGCCATGGGCAACGCAACGGCTCATCCCGATAGCTCACGGGCCACGCCGCAGGCACTGACGATCTGCTCCATCAGCAGCCGCTGGGCGCGGGTTTTGTAGTGATGCCGCTGGTTGACAACTCCGACCTTGCGCGTGCTATGCCGCCCGGAAATGGGGACGAACTGGCATCCCGGGTACGGCTGGACGGCCATCGCGGGCACCGCGGATACGCCCATCCCAGCAGAGACCATGGCAAGAATGGTGGCGAACTGGCCGCTCTCGAAGGCCACCTTGGGTGTCATGCGTGACTGGCTGCAAGCGGCGATCAAACTATCGCGGAAGCAGTGCCCTTCTTTCAGCAGCAGGAATGGCTCCTGATTCAATTCCGCAAGACTGATGCTTTTGCGGTCAGCCTTGTGATGATGCTCCGGCAACACTGCATAAAAGCTTTCCTCGAAAAGCTCGACAGTGGCCAGGTCGCTTCCCGCGATGGGCAGGGCGACGACGGCCAGATCGATGGTGCCCTGGTGTAAACGTTCGAGCAGCACCGGCGTTATGTCTTCCACAATCTTTACGGCGACCAGGGGATGGCGGGCAGAGAAGCCCTTCAGCAATTTGGGCAGCAGGTAAGCGCCGATGGTGGGAATGATCCCCAACGTGACGTCACCCTTTTCCTCGCCCGCCATTTCCATCAGCTCGGTTTTGGCCGCTTCAAGTTCACGGAGGATGCGCTCGGCCTTGGGCAGGAAAGCACGGCCAAACACAGTGAGTTTGGCCGAACGCGGCAGGCGGTCGAATAAACGGGCGCCCAGTTCGGCTTCCAGTTTCAGGATCTGCTGCGAGAGCGAAGGTTGGGCGACATGCTCCACTTCGGAAGCGCGAGTGAAGGTCCCGTGCCGGGCGACGGCGCAAAAATATCGGAGCTGATGGACTTCCATGCTGAAGAATCCCTAATCTCTGCTACAAGACGCGTTTCCTATGGCAGGCATAGGAAACATATATTTTACCTCTGCCCGTTCAGCGCGTAGTCTTAGAACCGTAGATCGCGAAAATTTTCAGCAATCCAAAGGAACATCGAGACATGGAGAAAGAACTCGCCACCGCAGCCGGAGCTTCTGCCGCCGGTACCCAGCAGCAAACCTCGTCAACCGAATCCAAATGCCCGGTAGCGCATGGCGCCAGGCCCCAGAACAATAAGGGTTGGTGGCCCAACCAGCTCAACGTAAACATTCTGCACCAGCACTCCCCCGCATCGGACCCGATGGGCAACGACTTTAACTACGCGGCGGAGTTCAAGAGCCTCGATCTGAATGCCGTGGTGAAGGACCTGCACGCCCTGATGACAGACTCGCAAGAGTGGTGGCCGGCCGACTTCGGGCACTATGGGCCGTTGTTCATTCGTATGGCATGGCACAGCGCAGGCACTTACCGTATCGGCGATGGCCGCGGCGGAGCCGGTTCGGGCGAACAGCGTTTCGCGCCGCTCAATAGCTGGCCCGACAATGTGAACCTCGACAAGGCGCGCCGCTTGCTCTGGCCCATCAAGCAGAAGTATGGGCGAAAGATTTCCTGGGCCGACCTCATGATTCTTGCCGGCAACGTTGCGCTGGACTCGATGGGCTTTAAGACCTTCGGCTTCGGCGCCGGGCGCGAGGATGTGTGGGAACCCTCCGAGGACATCTACTGGGGCCCTGAAGGCAAGTGGCTCGCTGACGAGCGCTACAGCGGCGATCGTGATCTCGCGAATCCACTGGCCGCGGTTCAGATGGGCCTGATTTACGTCAATCCGGAAGGGCCCAATGGAAACCCCGATCCGTTGGCCGCCGCGCGCGACATCCGCGAGACGTTCGCTCGCATGGCGATGAACGACGAGGAAACGGTTGCCCTGATCGCCGGCGGCCACACCTTCGGCAAGACCCATGGCGCCGGGGACGTGCCTAAATACGTGGGCCCTGAACCGGAGGCGGCCCCCATCGAGCAGCAAGGTCTCGGCTGGAAGAATGCCTTCGGCACGGGCAACGGCGACTACACCATCGGCAGCGGCCTGGAAGTGACCTGGACCAATACGCCTACCAAGTGGAGCAACAACTTCTTCGAAACCCTGTTCGGGCACGAATGGGAGCTGACGAAGAGCCCGGCCGGCGCTAACCAGTGGGTAGCAAAAAACGGCGCCAGCACAGTGCCGGATGCGCACGATCCGTCGAAGCATCATCCGCCCACAATGCTGACCACCGATCTCTCGTTGCGGTTCGACCCTGCTTACGAGAAGATTTCGCGGCGCTTCTATGAGCATCCGGATGAGTTGGCCGACGCGTTCGCCAAAGCGTGGTTTAAGCTGACCCATCGCGACATGGGGCCGATTTCTCGCTATCTTGGCCCGCTCGTTCCCAAAGAGCCACAGCTGTGGCAGGATCCTGTTCCCGCAGTGGATCACCAGCTGATCGACGAAAAGGACATCGCTGCACTGAAGGCAAAGATTCTCGCGTCCGGCCTGTCGATCCCGCAACTGGTTACGACTGCTTGGGCAGCAGCGTCGTCGTTCCGCGGCTCCGACAAGCGCGGTGGAGCGAACGGGGCACGCATTTGTCTGGAACCGCAGAAAAATTGGGAAGTAAACCAGCCGGCGGAACTGGCGAAGGTCCTGCCGAAGCTGGAAGCGATCCAGAAGGAGTTCAACAGCTCGCAGAAGGGCGGAAAGAAGGTTTCGCTGGCTGATGTGATCGTGCTGGGTGGCTGCGCGGCCGTCGAGGAAGCAGCGAAAAAAGCCGGCTACGACGTGAAGGTCCCCTTCTCGCCGGGACGCACCGACGCTTCGCAGGAACAGACCGACGTGCACTCGTTTGCCGTGATGGAACCGAAGGCTGACGGATTCCGCAACTATGTCCGCACGAAAAATGGGACATCGCCAGAAGAATATCTGGTCGATAAAGCACAGTTGCTGAAGCTGTCTGCTCCCGAGATGACAGTGCTCGTCGGCGGCATGCGCGCCCTGAATGCCAACTATGGGCAATCCAAGCACGGTATCTTCACCAACCGGCCAGGGACGCTGACGAATGATTTCTTCGTCAACCTGCTCGACATGAATACGGAGTGGCAGCCGTCTTCCAGCGCAGGCGTCTATGAAGGGCGCGACCGCAAGACGGGCAGGGTCAAGTGGACCGGCACCCGAGTCGACCTGATCTTCGGCTCGCACTCGCAGCTTCGCGCGCTGGCAGAAGTCTATGCCCAGAACGACTCGAAGGAGCGGTTCGCAAAAGACTTCGCAGCGGCCTGGGGCAAGGTAATGAACCTTGACCGCTACGATCTTGCCGCAGCAAAAACAGCATCCGCTAACTAGAAGCCAGTGTGATCGCGATTGTACCGGGAGTGGGGGATTTGAGCTGACCCACTCCCTTTTTTTTTGTCGGACGAAGCTGCCAGAGTTCTTGCTGTCGTGCGACCGGGACTAAGGCCCTTCTACGCCGGCCTTCCACCGCATAAGAGGCTGTTATGAAACTCCTGTCGTTTGCTGAAGCGGACTCTCGATTTCCTTACTCACATCTTCCCACACCTGAAGGTGTGGGCTCCCACCTTCCCCCACCAGGCGGCTGACCCATGTTTTGTCCCTACGACTTCGCTCCATTACGAGTTTCGTAACAGCCGCATAAGATCCGGGGGCTCCCCTGAGTTTCCGTGGCGACTCGCCCGCAATCTCTTTCTTTAGGCAAGAGCCAATAGCGAAAGGCGCCCAGCGGTTGCGCTCATTTACAATTTTCCATTGGCTTCCCTGACCACAACCGCTGCTGAAATCAGCGCGAGCGCGACGGCTCGCACGGCAACGTCCCGCTTTTATCACCCCGAACTGGACGCGCTGCGATTCTTTGCCTTCCTGATGGTGTTTTTGCACCACGCCTTTCCCCATCAGCCGGAGTTTTGGACCAAGCTGGGCGTGCCGCTGTCCCTCGCCACGGTGCTGTCCGGCATTGGAGCCACGGGCGCATTCGGCGTGAGCCTGTTCTTTGTACTGAGCGCCTACCTGATTACGGAATTGCTGCTGCGCGAGAAAGAGTTGGTCGGCTCGCTGGACGTGAAGTCGTTCTACGTACGGCGCATTCTTCGCATCTGGCCGCTGTACTTTTTCTTCCTGGCGCTGGCAATAGCCATGCAATGCTTGGTGCCGGGGCAGCACGTCGGATGGCGCGCCGGGCTGGCCTTCTCCGCGCTTGCCGGCAACTGGTACATCGTTTTCGCGGGGTTCCCGTCGTCGGTGATCTTCCCACTGTGGAGCGTTTCGATTGAGGAGCAGTTCTATCTCACCTGGCCACTGCTGGTGAAGCGGATCTCGCAGGCCGGCATGATCGTCTTCGCCGCGGGGCTGCTGGTGATTGCCACCGGAGCGCGCTTCTATCTGGGCACGCACCACGAAACCGAGACCCAGGTGTGGTGCAACACGCTGGTACAGCTCGATCCCATCGCCGCCGGGATACTGATTGCCGTGCTGCTGCGGGGAGCAGTGCCGCGGCTGTCGAGGATTGCGCGCACGGCGATGATCGTCGCCGGCGCGGTTTGTCTCGCAAGCGCGGCGCTGTATTTCGGAATCAAGAACGATCCGCTGACTACGACGCGCATTGTGCTGGGGTATCCCGCTGTCGCGCTGGGTGGAGTGTTGCTGCTGCTCGCGGTCTTACGCGAAGGGGCGGCGCCGGCGAGACCGCTGGTTTATCTGGGACGCATTTCCTACGGCCTGTACGTTTTTCACGTGCTGGGGTTGATGATCTCGGATTATGTAGTACCGAACCAGACAGCCAGCCTGGCGCGTTATGGCCTGCGGGTCTTCGTCGCGTTCGGTCTCGCCGTCAGCATGGCGGCAATTTCGTATCGCTGGCTGGAGACGCCGTTCCTAAGGCTAAAGCAGCGGTTCACGTATGTGCTGTCGCGGCCGGGGGGATAGGGAAATTCCTCTGAGAATCGCGCGCGCGCGTGGCGAGTGAGGTGGGATGTATCGCCAGCGTCGGCTGAATGCGTCATGCGCTTCGCGCTAGAACGGGCAGAACAGATGTGGCCCTAGCTTGTGATAAGGGGATTTCACGTAAATAACTTCGCTAGTACTGAGTTGACGGACTCGCATCAAGAGAAATCGCAACGGATTGCCGGCTTTGGTCGATGCTCACCCGCTTGGCACTTGGGCCGAAATTGAAAGCAGTTGCAAACACATCCATATCACCACACGGCGCGGAGGCTGTAGCTCGCCCGTTAGCGTCAGTTTGTAGTTCTATCGGATGTGTCTTCCCAGAAACGCTCCTCAACAGGACGTAGGCACGTGGAATCACGGCGCTACTTTTGTTCAGGAAAACGGTCACAGTGACTGTCGCTGAAGAGCTGCAAGTGGTTTCACCGGATAGCGGAACGGGTAACGATACTTGCTGCGCGGAACTCATCCCCGCCAGAGCGAGCAAAAGCACAAATATTAGTGAGACTGCGGTACCTCTCAGGCGTCTCATCTCAACGAATTTACGCCACATGCTGGCTCTCACTGGACGGTTCTTGGCAAGAACAGGCGACAGCACAAGCTTGGGTCATCTGTTCGCCTGCGCAACAGGCCATTCGACCGCAATCCAACAAGAAAGGCTATAACGCAGATCGCAAGGTCAGCGGTCGAGAATGTCCGGTGTAATCAGGCCACGGCTTGCGAGCAAATCGGTGCCGTCCCTGCGGGGCTCTGTGCCCAATAAAAAACTCTTCTAATAAACGCTGGGCATCCTCGTGCTCACCGTCACCTTCGACGGGAGGTCCAGCTTGGCATCGCACCCGGTTGCCGGATCACGCTTGAAATGGCCTTCGAACGAGCAATTGTAATCAACTCTGAACGTCGTGGGCGTGTGATCCGCAAACTTCCAGGTCTGGACGTTTCTAAATGCCTCAGGGGCTAACAGGGGGTGACCAGAAATAACCTTTACGTCCGTCACGGCGTGTCCGTCCGTAGTCACCTGCAGTACTACCGTACCCTGAAGACGCACCGATTCTGCCTTGGACGGATACTTTGGACACGCAAATGAGGTCACCTTCGGCAAATTAGTGGGTGTCTGTTGTCCTGGTAGCGGGAATACAACGAAGCATAGCAGCGACAGGATTTGAAAGATTCGCATAGATTCGACCGGCCTTCTGATGGAAGGCCATTAGACCACCAACCATAACGCGCGGCGGTGACGTATGTCACGAAGCGTGAGGTCGTGATGACTGTTGCAGACACGCCTCAGCTCCGGGTAACGGAAACTGTGTACGGGAGCCGCGTCAGCGGCCAGACATGTACCGTCCCCGGAGGGACTCGGAATTTCTAGAGGTAAGCGTACCCAGCACTCCGGCCTAAAGATGGCCTGCGTGCTGGGCTGTCGTGCTGGTCGCCCTGCCGGGCTTGGGTGTCGTCGCTTGCAGCCGTACTGACGGAGCATAGAGGTGAGCCCGGAGGGATTTCAGTGTTCCCGGGGCTACCATGCTCGTCGCCCTGCCGGGCACATTCCTGAATTTGGAAGCAGAGGAACCCATGCCGTCCCTGGCGGGACTCGGATGGGAATTATTCAGCTTCTCAGCATTGAAATGCTGGGCTCAGATATGCTGTCCCGCAAGGCGGGACGGGGTGCACCCGATGCTCGTGGGTCCATTGCTCATGGCACGTCGTTGCAGTTTTGTCGCGGCCGGGGAACAGAGGGTTTTTCGGCGCCGGTTCAAGGCTGGGGCGTGGCGCCGCTGCCCGGATGAATCAGATACGACCAAGCGATCAGCGCCGGAATAGCGAACGGGAGCAGAGCCGAAAACCAGAAGCCCAACCAGAACGTGATTCGACGGTACCTTTCGGCGTCGTTCGGTTGGACCACGGACTCTGACCACGATCCCAAGTCGTAGCAGAGATTTGCTACCACCATCATCGTCAGGTATCCGAATCCTTGGAACACGGTCGTGAACGCGCTAATCTCAGCGCCTGGCATCGCACCATTGGAAATACCCCGGTCCACCACTGCAACATAAGCAACAAACGCGAGGATTCCCGCCGCTACCAAATCAACGTTGTACCGTAGTCGATGCTGCGCCCACCATTCGCGAGAGCAGTCTCTGTCATATGCAGTCGGTTTGTTGTTAGTCAATTGCTAATTGCCAGCTGCTCGCGGCTCGGCAGCTAGTACTTCCGCATGTGAATTTCGGTGCCGTTGCGTTCGAACTTGACTTCGTCCATCAGTTGATTGATCAGGAAGATGCCGCGTCCGTGATTGGAATAGATGTTCTGCCCATTGAGAGGATCGGGGACGGCGACCGGATCGAAACCCTTGCCGGGATCGCGAACAATGATCAGCATGCCGCGTTCTTCATCGCAGGCGACACAGCATTGGACCTTCTTCGTGGTATCGCCCTTGCAGCCGTGTACGATGGCATTGGCGAGGGCTTCGCGGATGGCGGTCTCGATTTCGAACTCTTTGCCGGCGGCGCACTCCATGCGGCGAGCCATTTCCATAATGCCTTCCACCACCGGACTTATAGCGGTGGGGTCGGCGTTGAGCGTGACCTCAATGCGTATCATTGGCTCTTGCAATCAGATTCTGCCGCAGGAAGGACAATGTGTCGGAGGAATGTTGTCCGTCCGGAGTTGCCATCGCCTTAATTTCACATGAAAGCTGTTGAGGGTCAAGCAAGGAATCGTCCAAGAGTGTGGTGCTGGCTAGCCGGAAGGTGCTATTGCACGGGATGAGCCGCTGATTCCCTCCCCTTCGAGTGCACCGGAGTGACGTGAAGCGCTTCCCGATGTCTTATAACCTCGAGCCGAGGAGGCTGATTCAGCTATGTCCTATCTGCGCGTTGCGATAGTCGCCCTTTTCGCGACCGGCTTGCTTCTGGCCCAGGCGCAGGCCGAGGAGATTACCGTTGCGGCGGCGGCCGATCTCAACTACGCGCTAAAGGCCTTGGCCAATCGATTTACCAAAAGCAGCGGAACGCAAGTGAAGCTTTCGTTCGGCTCCTCCGGAAATCTGTTCTCGCAGATTCAGAACGGAGCGCCGTTCGACCTGTTCTTTTCCGCCGACAGCGAATATCCCAGAAAGCTCGCCGAAGCGGGACGGGTGGATACAGGTTCGCTGCGCACCTACGCCATCGGACATCTTGTGTTGTGGGTGCCGAACAGCTCGGCGCTCGACCCGCAGAAGCTCAAGATGACGTTGCTGACGAAGCCCGAGGTGCAGCGGGTTGCGATTGCCAATCCGCAGCATGCTCCTTACGGCAGGGCTGCCATGGCCGCGCTGGAACACTTTGGATTGAAGGACAAGATTGCATCGAAGCTGGTACTCGGGGAGAACATCAGCCAGACTGCACAATTCGTGCAGTCGGGGAATGCCCAGGCCGGATTGATCGCCCTGTCGCTGGCGCTCTCGCCGGCGATGAAAGACACGGGAAAATACTGGGAGCTGCCGCCGGATTCCTATCCCGAATTACGGCAGGTGGCCGCAACCGTCAGCGGATCAAAACATCAGCAGGCAGCCCAGGCCTTTCTCGATTACGTGACGTCGCCGGAAGGACGCTCTATCCTTCAGCAGTACGGATTTCGTACCATGCAACCATGATCATTCCGGCGCTGGCCCTTACGCTGCGGTTGGCAATCATCGTCTCGATCATCCTGCTGATCATCAGCCTGCCGCTGGCTTACTGGCTGGCGTTCTCGCGCCGCAACAGTAAGTTCCTGGCGGAAGCATTCGTGTCGCTGCCCATCGTCTTGCCGCCGACCGTGCTGGGCTTCTATCTGCTCGTCGCGCTGGCCCCCCTGAGCCCGCTTGGCCGCTGGTATCAGTCGCTCACCGGCCACGGGTTGGCATTCACCTTCACTGGCCTGGTGATTGGATCTGTCATCTACAGCCTGCCGTTTGCCGTGCAGCCCACGGCGGCATCGTTTGCTTCCATCGACCGTAAGCTGCTGGAGGCTTCGGCGATTCTCGGCGCCTCGCGCTGGCGGACGTTCTGGCGAATCATTCTGCCGCTGGGATTTCCCGGCGTGCTTACCGGCTTTGTGCTGAGCTTTGCGCATACGCTGGGGGAATTCGGCGTAGTGCTAATGATCGGCGGGAATATTCCAGGAGCGACGCAAACAGTTTCGATTCTTATTTACGATCAGGTACAGGCGCTCAACTATCGCGTTGCCAACGAGACGGCGTTGCTGCTGCTGGCCATCTGCCTGCTGCTGCTGACCCTGTTGTATGCTCTGCGCCGGGACGGCGGCTGGAGCTGGGAGTGGCATTGACAGGCGCGCCATCGGTTGCAGGCGGAGCCGCGCTGCGGGCAAACATTCGCAAGCAGTTTGCCAATGGCAAGCAGCGCCCGTTTGAGATCGACGTCGATTTCGCAGTTCCTGCAGGAATCACGATCCTTTTTGGCGCCTCGGGAGCGGGCAAGACAACGGTGCTCGACTGCATTGCCGGGCTGCAGAAACCCGCTGCGGGTGCGATTTCGGTCGGCGAGCGTAAGCTGTTCGACTCGGCAAGCGGCATCGATACTCCACCGAATCGCCGCGAGGTCGGATACCTGTTTCAGTCACTCGCGCTTTTTCCTCACATGACGGTCGAGCGCAACGTGCAGTACGGACTGGCGGCGCTCGAAGCAGGAGAACGAGAGCAGCGGACGCAAGAAATCCTCGAATCCTTCCATATATCGGCATTGGCTAAGCGCCGCCCGGGCGAGATTTCGGGTGGCGAGCGGCAGCGAGTCGCGCTGGCACGAACGCTGGTGACGCGACCACGAGTCTTGTTGCTCGACGAGCCGTTGACCGCGCTTGATGCGGCAACCAAGTCGCGCATCATTGATGATCTTCGCGCCTGGAACCAGCGATTCCGTATCCCACTTCTGTACGTTACGCACGTTCGCGAAGAGGTTTTTGCGTTGGGCGAGCGCATGATCGTGATGGAAGAGGGCCGAGTGGTGGCGCAGGGATTGCCGCAGGAGACGTTGCATCGTCCGCAGCGGGAGAGTGTCGCGCAATTGGCGGGATTTGAGAACGTATTCAATTGCGCAGTGCTTGAGGGCCACGAGGAGCAAGGAACGATGACCTGCCGCCTTGCCGATTCGCAGGTGACACTCGAAGTCTCGTTGACCCGTGTCGAATCGGGCCGGGAGTTGCGCGTGGGCGTGCGCGCCGGAGACATAATGGTTGCCACGTCACCGCCTCAGGGATTGAGCGCGCGCAATGTCATCGCCGGAGTGATTCGTACGTTGGAGCAGCGTGATGTAACTGTGATTGCACACGTGGACTGCGGAACCGATTTTGAGGTGCATCTCACCCCGGGAGCAGTGCGGTCTTTGCAACTTAAAGCGGGATCCCAGGTATGGCTGGTGGTGAAGACCTACTCCTGCCATGTGCTGCAGTAGCTGAATCAGGAAGAGAGCACTGCCGCGAGCGGATCGTCCACAACGGCTTCAACCAACCCGAATTCCAATGCGCGTCGGGCATTCAGCTTTTCGGCGGCAATGAACATCTCCAGCGCGCGCGCCTTGCCGACGATCTGTGGCAGGCGCTGTGTACCTCCCCAGCCGGTGATTAACCCGAGTGCGGCGCCGCGATGACCAAAGACAGCATGAGGGCCGGCGATCCGGCGTTGGCAGGCAAGGGCCAGGTCAAGACCTCCGCCCATACAGTAGCCGTGAACTGCGGCAATGGTCGGCGCCGGAAAATTCGCGACCGCGTTCATCAGGGCCTGCCCCATGCGCGCAAACTTTATGGCCCCGGCGCCAGTGATTGTCGCGATCTCATGAAGATCGGCCCCTGCGGAAAAGAAGTGGGTATTGCCGGTTATGATGAGCCTCGAGGGATTCGCATTGACGAGCTCTGCGACAGCAGCGGTCATCGCCCGCACGCGCGCGATGCTTAGGCGGTTGGTGCCGTCGTCGGACACCATACGCAAAACGGCGACGCGGTCGTGCCACTCGACGGAGCAAAGTTCCGGTGGGAGATTCAAGTCTTGAGTTTACGCGGGACGTACGCAGGCTTCGACAAGACAACTTGCTGGGGTCAACGACGAACAGCAGGTCCTTCGCTGCGCTCAGGACGACAGCAGGGAAGAGAGTCCGAAGGACAAGTGCAGCCTCATGACTGGGTCTCCTGTCACCCGCCAAGATGCACAGGGCTGGCGTAGCCCGTCATCTCCAGATAACCCACGCCGGTGCAGCGGGAGCCATCGCGTGTTCCACTGATGGTGATCGCCCCTTCCCAATACGTCAGGCTGGAATTGGTGTCGCTGACGAGTTCCTGGTCGGCCAAAGGAGTACGCAATTCTACGTCGAGCTTGAGCGAGGGCACGGTGATATGCCACTGAATCGGATAAGTAGCTTTGGTCACCGGGCTGGTATAAGTCTCACCGTGCGGCGTCATCGTAAAGTCAGAGGCATCGAGGAACTGCGACTTGCCCGAGGCGTCAATGTACGTTCCTGACGAAAACGGATCGAGTGTGCCGTTTTTGTGACGGAAGCGGTAGAGCATCAGTTCAGTGTTGTCGTCGAGTTGCAGGCTCACCCAATCCCAGCCTGCCTGGTCGGGCTCCAGATCGTGAGTGAAGTACTCGTGGTCCATCCACGATGTGCCGCTCACCGGATAGCTCTTGCCGTTCAACTCGATCGTTCCGTTGGTGAGCAGCCGCGTGTACGAGATGTAATGCGATGCGTGGCCGGAGCCAGGACCTTTCTGACTCACTCCGTACTTGCCGTGGATCACCGGCGGCTTGTGCGTGAGCAGGTCGAGCTGCAGCGAGAACTGCCCGGTGATCGCCCGTAGATGCTGTTTGTCGCTGTGGATGACAGCTTCCCAGTTGCCGTTCCACACGCGCGACCGTTCCATGCTGGCTCCGGCGAGGCCCGGCCCGGCGCGGTTCACGCGCTGCGTGTGGTAATAGTGCTGGCCGTCGATGTCGCTGAGCGCGAGGTGAGCGACGTAAAGATCCTGCACTCCCCACGCCGAAGCCGTCTTTGCGTCTCGGCTGATGGCCAGCCGGAAAAACGTGAGTTCAAAACCGAAGCGGTGACCGTCGGCAGCTTTGAGATTTCCGGTGTAGTACCACCATTCGGTGCGGTAGTCGGGATGATTGAAGTTGTCGCGCGGAAATTGGTAGTCGAAACCCGGAAGTGCTGTCTTGTATTGCGCGCGCAGAGGCAGTGTGCAGAACGTCAGCAAGAGCATCAAGGCGATCGCCGCCGCCTTATTCCTCATGAATCACCTCAATCGGATTCAGCCGCGTGGCGATGCGTGCAGGATAGAAGCCCGCAAGAACGGTCGCCGCATACACAACGGTCAGCGCTCCGACCAGCACGGCAACCGGCCAGTGAAACTGGATGGTCCAGCCGAACGACTGCTTGTTGATGACGAACACCAGCAGCAGCGACAGCACGATGCCCAGCGCAAGTCCAGCGAGATTAGCCAGTAATCCCAGCAGGCCAGCTTCGACCAGAATCAGCTTGCGGACCTGCGGCACGGCGGCTCCCAGAAAGCGTAGCAGTCCTAGCTCCCGCTGGCGATCGATCACCAGGGCCAGCAGCGCGCCCGCGATTCCCATGACCGCAACAATGATGGCGATGACCTCAAGCGCATAGGTGATGGCGAACGTCCGGTCGAAAATGGCCAGCGCTTCCCTTCGCAACTCACGGTTAGTGAAAACCAGGATGTCGTGTTGGGCCACAGTCTTCTCTACTTCGGCTTTCACCATGTCGAGGCTCACATTGTCGGCCACATAAAGCGCGAGGTTCGACGGAGCGCGGTCGGGCAGGTACTTCTGCAGCACGCCTTGATCGACCACGATGTAGCCCTTTTCGCTGCCATAGTCGTAGAAGATGTCGATTACGCGGAACGGTACGTCAGCCTTGCCGAGCGGCAGCGTGATCGTGTCTCCTGCGTGGACGTGATGCTTATTGGCGAAGGGCTCGCTGACCACAACGCAATCGCCCCGGCGCATCAGGCTGTAGACCTGTTGCGTCGAGCGCCCGGAGAGAAAGTCTGCACTGCCGAACGTATGCATTCCCTGGGTATCGACCGAGCCGAGGGTAGCCGGCATTCCCTGGTAGCTGAGTTCATATCCGCGAAAACGGTTAACGCCGGCGATGCCCGGGAGCTTCGCGATAGCGTCGGCCAACGCCGGATCGATTGTGGGATGGCGATCGGAGGCAGGATCGCCCGCCGGGCGCAGGAAGAGGTCCGCCTTCAGCTGCGAATCGATCCATACCTGCACTGTCTGCCGGAAGCTGCCGACCATGATGCCGACTGAAACCATCATGGCGATCGCCGTCGCGAGCGCACCCACGAGCACCGAACTGCGGCGCAACGAAGACGATAAGCTGCGGGAAGCGAGCATGGCTTCCACACCGCCGATTCTCCTCAGCAGGTTCGACGAGATGGCGGTCAGGCCGCTGATCATCGCGGGAATCGCGAATGCCGACGCCGCAATAAAAAGCACCGCCGAGAGGTATCCGAACAGCGGCTTGCCGGCGACTGCGGGCAGGCGCGACGTGATCATGCCTAAAGCGACCAGCGCTAACGCGATCCACAGATCGCGAATCTTGTGCATGCGCGCGGCGTATTCGCGCTCACCTCGGGCCATGGCTTCTACGGGGGAAACCAGCGAAGCCTCACGCGCCGGGGCCGCAGCCGATGCCAGCGAAACCGCAACGCCGATGAACAGGCCGAGCGCAACCATGCTCAACGTGAGCTCGACCGGAGCAGGCCGGCTGCTGACGTACAGTGAGTCGACCGTCTGGCCGAGCAGCTTCACCGCGCCGCTTGCCATGATGCGGCCAAGAAAAATTCCTGTCACTCCTCCGGCGAGCCCGAAGCAGACGGCTTCTCCCAGGAATGCCGCCATGACCGCGCCGCGCGTGGCTCCCAAGGCGCGCACGATTCCGATTTCGGCGCGACGCCGAACCACAGAAACAGAGATTGTGTTGTAGATGAGGAACGAGCCGACCACCAGTGCGACATAGCTCAAGATGCGCAGGTTCCAGCGAAAAGCCCCGAGCATGCGCCGGTTCTCATCGGTCTGGCTGCCTTCCCGTCGCAGCTCAACCCCGCTCGGCAGCGCAGCGCGTAACTTCGTTTCCCATTGCTCCAGCGTGCCGGAGCGGGGCAAGTGGATCAGCACCCGGTCGACCCGCCCGGGACGATCCAGATCACGCTGCGCCGTCGCCATGTCCATGACGACGAAGTCTCCGCTATTGCCGGAGTCTTTCAGCAGGCCGCGGACGGTGTATTCGACAACATGATCATTTACTTGCAGCCGCAGCTTGTCGCCCGGCTTTTTGCCCAGGCGCTCACTCACCCAAATGTTGTTGGCATCGCTGAGCGCCTTCAGGTCCTGGCTGTTGAATTCGAGGTTCGCAGGTGCGCGATCTGCGGCAGAAATGCTCGACGCATCACCTACCAGGTCAAGTCCGATCAACGGTACCGTCTCGCCTGTATCGGCGACAACGGCGTAGTCCTCGATTCTCGGATGGATCGTAATCGCATACGGAAGCTGCGCCAGTTTAGCGAGAACGCTGTCGGGCACTCCCCCCACTGCGCTGACTTCGAGGTCGGAGTTTCCGACCAATGTCTCCATCGAGGAGTGGAACGATCCTGCAGCGGCATTCCCTGCCATCTCAATCGCCAGAACTACAGCCACGCCGAGGGCCACCGCAAAGATGATGAGCGAGGTGCGCAGCGGCTCGCGGAAGAACGGCCGGAGGATCAGGCGATGAAAGATGCGGAAGCGGGGCATATCAGGAGCGGCAGACCTCTTCAATGCGACCGTCGCGCATCTTGACGATCGCGTCGCAATAGCGGGTTGACTCGGAGCTGTGGGTCGCCATCATGATCGCAACACCCCGTTCGTCGGCGATGCGGCGCAATAAGCCCAGAATTACATTGCCGGTTGCAGTATCGAGATTGCCGGTGGGCTCGTCAGCCAGCACCAGCAGCGGCTGATGGACCATCGCCCGGGCAATCGCCACACGCTGCATCTGCCCACCCGAAAGTTGGTGCGGCATGCGCGAGGCGAGTTCGCCGAGTTCTACCAGTTCAAGCTGCTCCTGCGCGCGCTTGCGGGTCTCGGCGACACCGGCGAGCAAAAGAGGAAGCTCAACATTCTCAATCACCGAAAGCGTATGGAGCAGTTGGAACGACTGGAAGATGAATCCGACCTTTCCGCGCCGCACACGGGTCAGCCCAGCGTCGTTGAGCTGCGAAGTCAGCTCGCCGTCGAGCCAGACGGACCCAGACGTGGGGAAATCCATCGCGCCTGCCAGATTCAGCAGAGTTGATTTGCCGCAACCGCTGCGCCCCACCAGGGCGAGAAATTCCCCGGGATTGACGGTGAGGGTTACGCCATCGACCGCATGCACCACCTGTCCGTCGGTGACGTAGTCCTTGCGAACGCCTTCCATTCGCAAAACGGAATTTGCTTCAGGCGCGTTGGGGGGGATGCGCCTGGCCTTGAACTCGATCAGGTTCATAAAGATTGGGGAGGACGGCCTACGAACCGCTAAAGCTTTGGATGGCAGAAAGGCTGCCAAAGAAGCGAATTTTGCTCAATCAAATGCTTTATTCGCCGCCACCTGTGTAGCCGCCGACGTCGTAACCTGCGGCAAGATTCTCGAAGCGAGTAGAGTTTTTCATGAAAGCGAGCTTGATCGAATCAACTGGACCGTTGCGCTGCTTGGCAATAATGATTTCCGCCACGCCGTCGATGTCAGGCGTGATGTCGTCTTTTTTCTTGTACATCTCCTCCCGAAAGATGAATGCGACCACGTCGGCGTCCTGCTCAATGGAACCGGATTCGCGCAAGTCAGAAAGCTGTGGGCGATGATCGCCGCCACGGCTCTCAGGCGCGCGACTCAACTGGGACAAGCCAACCAGCGGTACTTTCAACTCCTTGGCAATTGCCTTCAGCCCGCGCGAGATGGCGGAAACTTCCTGGGTGCGGTTCTCAAAGCGCTTGCCGCCAATGGGAGCTGCCGACATGAGCTGCAGGTAGTCAACGATAATCATGTCCAGCCGGCCTTCCTGCTGCTTCAGTCGTCTCGCCTTGGAGCGCAGCTCCGTCACTGAAATTCCCGGCGTATCGTCGATGAAAATTGGCGCTCTCATCAGTTGTTCCATGCCGTGCGTCAGCTTCTCCATGTCGGCCTTATAGAGCGAGCCGGTGCGGAGCTTGTGAGAGTCGACCTGAGCGCACGAAGCCAGCAAGCGCATGAGCAGCGCTTCTTTCGACATTTCCAAGGAGAAAACGCCGACCACTTTGCCATCTTTGACGGCAGCATTTTCGGCGATGTTCATGGCGAATGAAGTCTTGCCCATGGAGGGGCGCGCCGCGATGATGATGAGGTCCGACGACTGGAATCCGCTGGTCAACTTGTCGAGCTCCGCGTAGTGCGTGCGAAGACCGGTGACTTCCTGCCCACGGGCATAGAGTGCGTCGAGCGAACCGAAGGAAGCTTTGACGATCGAAGGAATGTCTTCCAGTCCCTGGCCAATGCGATTCTCGGAAAGCAGGAAGATCGCCTGCTCGGCGCGGTTAATTACCTCTTCGGCTTCGTCGCTATGCTCGATGGATTCGGCAATCGCGTTCTGCGCGATGTTGATCAGCCCCCGCAGCAGCGACTTGTTGCGGACGATGCGGACGTAATGCTCAATTGACGGACGGTCCGGCACGCCGTCGATCAGCGACGAAAGATACGCGACCCCTCCGACGGCCTCGACCTCTTTGCGCCGGTCCAGTTCCTCGGCCAGCGTGATCATGTCGACCGGACGGCCAAGGGTCTGCAGGTCCGACATGCGCGCAAAGATTCGGCGATGTGCGTCGAGTGAGAAGTCGTCGGATTTGAGCAGCGCGGCCTGGTCATACAGGCCGTTATCGAGCAGGATCGATCCGAGTATCGACCGCTCGGCGTCAAGGCTGGCGGGAAGTCCGCGCTCCAGATTTATGTCCAGGGTGGCCATCGGAGGTTGACATCCAAGATAGCGAGAGCGAGCGGACGTGACAATGACGAATCGGCTTACAGCTCGGCAGCGGACGAAGAATTCGTTTCAAAAGCTGTGTGGAGCTGTGGGAATGTCAGAAAATGATGTCAGAGCAATAGTTCGGGCGAGAGATTACGTCGGCAGACGGCGCGCTAGCTTTTTTCGAGCGGAAACATACGCCGTCCCAGGTGGAACTCGAGATTTTCTACCGCGCCGTCCCAACGCTGCTGAGGCTGTTACGAGACTCCTGTCGTCCGCTGAAGCGGACTTTCGATTCCCACTCACAGCTTCCCAAACTTGAAGGTGTGGGCTCTCACCTTTCGCTGCGAGGCGGCTGAACGCATGTTTTGTCCCACCACCCTCATCACGAGTTTCGTAACAGCCGCGGAAGCGGTGGGCTTTCTTCTGTTGCGCCGGGGGCGCGAATCCTTTGCTCTCAACCGCAAGTATGCGTCGATAACTGATAACCGAAGGCTGACGGGTGAAAGCTGTGAGCTGAGAGCAAAGAGCGGCTTTTCAATGTGCGACCCGTCAGGCCAGCCACCCACGGGTCGCACCTGCTCAGGTCACAAGCCCAACGTTCGTTGCCTGACGTTGGCGTGGCATTCGTGGCGCCACGAGAAGGCCGCGATCGGCGTACAGCGCGAGTAGTGCCTGTCAGGGCTCGCCGGCGCGAGGGGAGGAACATTCCGCGGCACAAGGACGCCGCAGCCAGCGCCAGCACTTCTACCCGCACCTCGCTCAATCTCCTTCTACGTTCGCAACCCAAAAGCGGTGCCTGAAAATACCGCCTACCTTTGTAGCGGAATGGCGAAAGCAAGTTGCGTCATTTAAGCCTGCTTCGCCGCGCGCATCGCCTCCAGGTTGGACCCTCGACCGCAGAAGCCGGAATTCAGCCTGTGCCTTGAATGCATGGCAGAATGCCTGATGGTCGTAAAGCAGACAAGTCCGAAACCACCTGCAGCTGTGCAATTCGTGTGTATCGCAAGCGATTCCTGTGCAGCTCTGTGCAAAACCGGGATACCGGGTGCCCTGTTCCGGTCTGATCACGTTTTCTCTGGCAGTTAATCACATTGCTATTACCACGCAGGAGGCTTGCATTTATGCTCGCGGCTATGGCGGTTTCGATTACGGTCCTCGGGAGCGGCAGCAACGGCAATTGCACGCTGGTCTCCAGTTCCGCAACCCGCCTGCTGGTCGATGCCGGACTATCCTGCCGGGAATTGATGCGCCGAATCAAATTGTGCGCCGAAGATTCGCGCAACATTGACGCCATTTTGATAACCCACGAGCACGGCGACCACGTCGCTGGTCTGCACGTTCTGGCTAAGAAGCTGAAGATTCCGGTTTATATGACCGGGGCCACCCACGAAAGCTATCGCCAGTGGGCCCGCGACAGCGCGGGTAATCGAATCACGATAGAGCGGCTGACGTGCTTTTCCTCCGGGCATGCGTTTCAGATCGGGGACGTCACCGTCATGCCGTTCACCATTCCTCACGATGCGGTCGACCCAGTTGGATTCACGCTTTGCGCCGAGGGCATCAAAGTTGGGCTGTGTACTGATTTAGGCTATATGCCGGCCAGCGTACGTGACCATCTGCGTGGCTGCCACATGCTGATGATCGAGTCCAACCACGATTTGGAGCTGCTGCGCGGCGGCCCTTATCCCTGGTCGGTGAAGCAGCGGGTGATGAGCCGCGTAGGTCATCTTTCGAATGAGGCACTCGCAGATTTCCTGACGAGCGACTATGATGGGGGAGCCGAGTTCCTCATTCTGGCGCATTTGTCGGAAAAGAATAATCATCCTGAAATTGCGCGGATGACGGCCGAACGTGCCCTCGGCAAGCAGCGCAACTTTCTACGAAACCGTTTGCTGCTTGCGACACAACAGGAGCCTCTTCCGACGGTCTGTTTGTAGGGTTGCGGCCGCGCACCCGGTTGATGATTCATGACGCAATGCACTGATCCCGTGATCGGGAAAATTCTGGCTGGGTGGCGCTATGACATCTCCGGTATCACTCCGGAAATGCGCGGCGACTATGAAGCCCACCTCGCGGAATGTGCTTTCTGCCATTCACGGCAGCGGCTGCATCGCGCTATCGATATCGGTCTGATGGTTCTGGCTTCCGTTTCAATGGGGGTCTTTCTACTGGCCTACGGGGTAATCCGCCACTTCGACCCGCCACATGCCTTCCTGCTGGAGATCGGCGCTCTCGGCGGATTTCTGCTTTCCATGCTGCTGTGGCTGCTGGTAGCGGTAGCAACTCCCGCTCCGCTGGTGGTGAAAGACGCAGCCCTACTGGGGGCCCGGCGCTTGCATGACAAGTTGCCGGAAGAGATACGCCAGCGCATTCCCGAAGACCTGCGAGTTAAAATATCGGGCCACTAGGCCAGATCATCGGGTCTGGCGACTTTACTCTGAATTCCCTTAAACCCGCATGATGGCAAGCGACAAGAGCGATAACCGCATGCTGACTGAGCAGGTTGTCGAGGCTGCGGAAACTGAACTCGACGCCACACTCAATCTGGCGTTCACCCGCACCTGGCTGGCATTCGATCGCACACTGTTGGCGTGGATTCGCACGGCGCTGACGCTGATGGCCGCCGGCATCGCCTACGACAAAGGATTCCGCTTTCTGCACGAGGAACGGCTGGAGGCGGGTACTGCCTGGGTGCGTAGTGCGCACATTGTGGGCATCAGCGTCACCGGCGCCGTCACTCTCCTGCTCGCTGCCGTTACTGTTTACCATTTCATGAGCGTTCGCTCACTCGTTGCAAGCCGGCGGGGCGGCATCTCGCAAGCGCTTCCAACGATTTTGGCAGCTCTGCTGGTAATCCTCCTGGGGTGCTCCGTGTTTGTGGTTCTCGTGGTGACCAGTCCTTAACAGCGCAACCCCGCCCTGATGTAATCTGAAATCTAAGGCCCATGTCCTACGAAGCCAGCGTCCAGCAACTTTATGCACTGGGGCACGAGCTTGCCTCGACACCGTCGCACAAGTTCGACCTGGCGTACGTGCGCGAAATGCTGTCGGCGCTGGGCAATCCGGAACGGCGCTTCCCCAGCGTTCTCATCGCCGGAACCAACGGCAAAGGCTCGACCGCGGCGACGCTCGCATCCATCCTGCGCGCGGCCGGCTATAAGGCCGGGCTCTACAGTTCACCCCACCTCATAAACATCAACGAGCGCATTCGCGTGAACGGCGAGGCCATCGCCGATGTGGAGTTCAGCGAGATCCACGACCGCATTGAACAGGTTGCGCAACGACTCCTGCAGGAACAAAGGCTGCCTTGGCACCCCAGCTTCTTCGAGATATTGACGGTGATGGCATTCGAATACTTCGCCAGCATCGCGGTTGATATTGCTGTCCTTGAAGTGGGAATGGGGGGCGCCTGGACGCGACCAATGTCGTCGAGCCGGCGATTTCCGTCATCGCCGATATTGCCCTCGATCATCAGAAGTACCTGGGCAACACCCTTGGCGAGATCGCGCGCGAAAAGGCCGGCATCATTCGGGCAAATGGAATTGTCGTGACGCTTCCGCAGCATCCGGAGGCGAACGACGTTATCGGCAACGCCATCCTGGAGAAGAACGCGCACGGCGTCAGCGCGACCAAGTATGTTCCTCCCGTATCGCCCGGCGCGGCCGAATATCTCTCAGCTGGTATCGTCCCCGCGGCCGGCCGCAATCGCTACCCGCTCACAGTTATGCGAGAAGAGATCCTGGTCGACTCGCCTTTGCCGGGGCGCCATCAGTTCCGCAACATCGCTCTGGCGATTGCTGCCGCAGAACAGCTTGGGGCATTCGGGTTCAAACTTATGCCCAAGCAGATTGAACAGGGCATTCGCCAGACGCAATGGCCGGGGCGCTTTCAGGTTGTGCCGCCATCGCAAGCCACGGGAAATCACGAGGTGGTGCTGGACGTGGCGCATAATCCTGCCGGGGCCTGGGCCTTGCGCTCGGCTTTGTCGGCGAATTTTCCGGATCGCCCGCTGACCTTCGTTTTCGGCGCAATGCGTGACAAAGCGATCCAGGAGATGGCAGAGATTCTGTTTCCGCTAGCCGAACACGTAGTGCTGACGCGGGTCGACAATCCCCGCGCAGCCACAACCGACGAACTGAGGGACGCCGCTTTTCGAACCGGTGCAGAACTCTCTGCCGAGGAATCAGCAGCGTCGGCGCTCCATCGAGCGGCTGAAGTCACGAAGCCTGGCGGAGTGATCGTTATTTCGGGCTCGATTTTTCTTGTGGGCGAAGTCATGCGCGTAATGGGACTGGAAGTATAGCCATGAGCTACGGCGAACATCCCAGCGGCTCCGACTCTCCTGAACGGGGATCAGTGTTCACCCGCCTGCGCTCGTATGTGGTATTTGTGCCGCTGGTCTATCTCTGCACTGGAGTGATGGGGACGCTCTCGCTGTTGTCATCACTGTTCGATCGCGATGGAGGAGTACAGCATTGGTTCGCCCACAGTTGGGCGAAGATGGTCCTGAGGATCGTCGGTGTGCATGTGACGGTGACCGGTCAGGAGCGGGTCGATTTTGGCAAGGCTGCAGTGTATGCCTCGAATCATCTTTCCTCACTCGACATTCCGCTGCTCTACGCCGCGTTGCCTTTTCAATTCCGCATCATGGCCAAAAAAGAGCTGTTCGCCTACCCCTTTCTCGGATGGCACCTGCGGCGTTCCGGGCAAATTTCGGTGGCAATCAACGATGCGCGCTCGTCGCTTCGGAGTTTGAACCAGGCCAGTCAGACGCTCCGCGAGGGTATGCCGATTGTTGTATTTCCGGAGGGCGGGCGCTCCTCCAGCGGGCAACTGCAGGAATTCATGGGTGGCGCCTTTTATGCGGCCCTGAAAGCACAGGTGCCCGTGGTTCCGATAGCCATTACCGGCGTACGCGAGTTACTGCCCATGAACAGCTTCCACGCGATTCCCGGCAGTGCGGAAATGATCTTCTGCGATCCGGTTTCGACTCAGGGGATGACGCCGCGAGATATGGACAAGCTGTCGGCGAAGGTTCGACAAATAATCGAATCTGCGCTGACCAGCAGAATACAGAACACACCGGAGCCATTGGATTCCGAGCAGGTGGCGAGATGATTCCCATGAAGCCGCGCATTGCGATTCCAGTTCCCAATTCCACGCGACCTGACTATTCCGCGCGCGCCCTGCCGCAATATGAGCATGCGGTACGCGAATCGGGCGGCGAACCGGTTATTATCCAGGTCAATGCAACGCCCGGGGAGATTGCGCAGGCCATCAAGCATTGCGATGGCGTCCTGCTTCCCGGAAGCCCCGCGGACATCGATCCGGAGAAATACGGCGCTGAGCGCCATGAGAAAACGGCCCCGGCAGACGCGTTCCGCGACAACACAGACGAGCTTCTCCTGCAGGACGCGTACAACATGCACAAGCCGGTGCTGGGTATTTGTTATGGGCTGCAATCCCTGAACGTGTGGCGCACGGGCACGCTCGATCAGGACTTGCCGGAGGGCGTGAATCATCGTGCGGGACGAGCGGTTGCCGAGGCCCATCAGGTACAGGTCGAGCCAACGTCTATGCTCGCTTCTATTCTGCGGAAAGCTGGAGCGTCTTCCGACAGTTTCGAACTGGTGTTGCCCGTCAATTCCAGCCATCATCAGGCGACTGCAGTGCTGGGAGATGGGTTGAAGCTGGTCGCCTGGTGTCCGCAGGACGGAGTCAAAGAAGCGGTTGAGGGGACATTACCGAATCATTTCGTGCTGGGCGTGCAATGGCATCCGGAGCGCGATTTCGACCAGGCTCCTTCGTCGCGGGCGATCCTTGGGGCCTTTGTTCGCGCTGCGGCCCTTTGGCGTGAGAGGCTTTCACGTAAGCAAAGCGATTTCGAATCTGTAAAATCCTGACACTCGGATTAGCAACTCATGACTGCACCGGCTGGCCGCCTGGGTGGTCGGTGCTACGGAACTGGGTCCGGAAGTGTTCGGAGAGAAGCTCCACTGCGGGCAGGTTGTCCTCTGGATCGGTTTGCACCAGATACCGGATTGCCTCGACAATCAGCCGCTGCCCTTCCAGATACCGCGGATCGGAGTGCCGGCGCTGCGCATGGTTGATCTCGGGCTTGGCCGGCATCGTGAGAATTCTCGCCTTCGGCATTGAACCTCTGGGACTTAGGAGTTTTTGAGTAAGACGCGGCCACTGCAGGTATTCGTTGCACCTTGAACACGCTTCGGCGGTTCGACATCTGCCCCAGCGAAATGCTGCCTGGCGTCTGCGGATGCTAAGCTCGCCCGTCATCAGGTACTCTGTTCTCTTATGCTCGATTTAGCCTTTGTACGTGATCATCTCCCTCTGGTCGAAGAAAAACTCCGGCAACGCGGCATGGATCCTGCGTCTGTTCTCCAGAATTTTCAGGCGCTTGATATCGAACGCCGGACGGCGATCCGCGAAAGCGAGGAGCTGAAAGCTCGCCGCAACCAATTGTCGGAAGAAGTCGCTGCCCTTAAGAAGCAAAAGCAGGACGCCACAGCCCAGATCAACGAGACCAAGGAACTCCGCGAGAAGATTGCGGCCGCCGAACAGCGTGCCGAGTCTTTGGATGGACAGCTTCGCGATATTCTCACCGGAATTCCAAATCTGCCGCACGAGAGCGTTCCGATAGGCAGCTCGGCCGACGACAATGTCGAGACGCGGCGTTGGGGAACTCCGCCACAGTTTGACTTCGCCCCCAAGCCGCATTGGGAATTGGGGGAGTCGCTGGGAGTGCTCGACTTGGAACGCGCTGCGAAGATTACCGGCGCGCGGTTTGCCGTCTATTGGGACCTCGGCGCAAGGCTCGAGCGTGCGCTGATGAATTTCATGCTCGACCTGCACACCGGCGAGCATGCCTATACCGAAGTGCTTCCTCCGTTTATGGTTAATGCCGATTCCATGTACGGAACCGGCAACCTTCCTAAGTTCGAGGCCGACCTGTTCAAGGTGCCGGTTGATGAGGGGAAAAATTTCTATCTGATTCCCACCGCCGAGGTGCCCGTCACGAACCTCTACCGCAACGAAACGCTGGACGGCGATCGCCTGCCAATCTCGCTGACCGCCTATACTCCCTGCTTCCGCAGCGAGGCCGGGTCGTACGGCAAAGATGTGCGGGGCATCATTCGCCAGCACCAGTTCCAGAAAGTGGAACTGGTGAAGTTCACCAGGCCCGAGCAGTCGTACGAAGAGCACGAAAAGCTCACTCGCGATGCCGAAGAGGTCTTGCAGAAGCTCGGCCTGCACTATCGCGTGATGGCGCTGTGTACGGGCGACATGGGATTTTCTTCGGCCAAAACCTACGACATCGAGGTTTGGTTGCCGGGACAGGGATTGTTTCGGGAAATCTCTTCCTGCTCGAATTTCGAAGCCTTCCAGGCCCGGCGTGCCAACATCCGCTATCGCCCGGAGGGCGGCAAGAAGACCGAGTTCGTTCACACCCTTAACGGCAGTGGGCTGGCCATCGGGCGCACCTGGGTTGCGATTGTCGAGAACTATCAGCAGGCCGACGGCAGTGTGGTAATTCCCGAGGCGCTGCGGAAGTATGTAGGAGCAAAGCAGATCACGCCGAAGAAGTTCTAGACAACCCTACTGCGCTCTCTTCTTGGCGAGAAACTGCGAGCGATCGCGCTCGGAGTCGATCTCTGCCGCAACGCAGGCGTAGAGTTCCTCGACGGATGAACAGTGGTCGGCTGCCCGCTTGACCACTACCTTGGCAATGGGGCCGATGAAACCTGCCAGCTCCTTGCTGACCGAGTCGAGAAGCTTAGGTTCGAAGCTGCTGCCCGATGCCTTGGGTGCACCGGAGCCTTTGCTGGGACTGGATGAGGCGCCGGAAGCGGACGGCGCCTGGATGGCAATCGTCTCCAGTGTCTGCGCGTCGTCGAACGAAATTCCCTCCAATGCAAGCAGAAATTCCGCCGCCGTCTGGAAGCGCCGTGACGCATCCTTTGCCATTGCTCGCAAAATTGTCTGCGACACGTTGTCGGGAATACTGGGATTCAGCTCCACCGGCCGCTTCGGCTCCTCGCGCAGGTGCCCGGTCATGACTTCGTATTCGGTCTTGCCATCGAACGGCCGTCGCCCGGTGAGAATTTCGTACAGCGTCACACCCGTGGAGTACAGATCGGAACGCGCATCCACGCGCTCACCACGCACCTGTTCCGGCGACATGTAGTGCAATGATCCCAGAACATATCCTGGCCGCGTATGGCTCGTCTCCGCGGTTTGAAAGGCCATGCCGAAATCCAGCAGCTTGGCTTCATTCTCGGGCGTAATCATGATGTTCGACGGCTTGATGTCGCGGTGGATCACGCCGCGCGCGTGGGCATACACCATTGCTGAAAGCACCTGCCGGATAAAGGTGATGCCATCCAGCGCCCGCCGCGGCCACGGAGAGTGCAGCTTGAAATAAAGATCCTCTCCCTCGATGAACTCCATGACCATGGCGATCTGTTCTTCGTGCTGAAAGGCGGTGTTCAGGCGCGCGATGTGGGGATGCGACAGCCCTGCCAACAATCGGATTTCGCGCAGAAAGCGATCAGACAATTCGGGACGATTACGGTCGGAGCGCAGCAGCTTGAGCGCTTCCACGCGCTGCGAGATGACGTGGCGGGCTTTGTACACCTCACCCACTCCGCCCTGTCCGAGCTGGCTGATGATCTCGTAGTCCCCGATGTTTTGTCCGGGTCGAAGGGGCAATTCGGTATCCGCCCGGGCATTCGCCGAGCGTTATCCTCTCCAACAATATACCGAAACTGCACCTCTACAGCATCGCTGAAGTGCCGGCGTGGCCTACCGTACCGTGTAAACAGCCCATCCCCGGGGAGCAGCCCACAACTCAGCTCGCCCTTCCGAATCGGTATGCTTCTCTTCCGGTTGGGCCTCGTCGTGCCCTCCCCAGGCGATCGGTTGAAGATCGGCGTTATTCCAGTGCGTCTGGACCGACGTGCCATTCCATCCATCGCCGCGGTTGTTCAGCACGTACACCAGCCCGTCCTGCGAACCGAATCCGCTGCGTTGCATGACGTAAAGATCGTCATCGACGTAGAGCACATCGGTGCCTCCGCCGGCGTAGTGTTCGTGCGCCTGAACCAGCGCCTCGAGGCCATTCGGAGTTCCGCTCTTTGCCAGCCCGTAGTTGTACCAGTCCATCCAGAAAACGCTGGGGTAGCCCTGGTGCGTGAGAATGAAGCTGTAGGCCAGCAGTTTGTCATTGTTGATGGCGTTGGCCGGATCACGAATGGTGTCGTGGTTGTCGACAAAGGTCACCGCGCGCTCAGGTTGAGACTGCGCCAGGGTTCCATTGTCGGCCAGACCGTGCAGACTGAAGCCGTACGAATCGCAGAGATCTTTCAGTATGTAATGCAGCGGGAAATCAAACGCATTCACGGGATTGTCGATATACGCGTTTACATTGTCGAGCCAATCGTCGACCGTGCGGATGTTGTCCCAGCACTCGCCAACGCAAAACGGATACGCAGCACCCGCCCTGCCAAGGTAGCGCAGTTCGGCAATCGCCTTCACCATCCACGGCGCATAGCCCTTCACAAAGTCGAAGCGAAACCCGTCGAAGCCAATTTGCTCCACCATGTACTGCGCCAGCGTGATCATCTCGCCATACACATACGGATTGCGATGGCACAAATCGGGCATATCGCCAAACGTCATCTCGTCAAATGTTTCGTAGGGAGATGGGTGAAAGCAGGTAAGGTCGCGCAGGAACTTGCCGCTCAGCGGTGTGAACTTGGTCCAGCGTGTCGTCTGGTCGATCGGATTTACTTCCTCCGCGTCGCCGCCGTTGTTGTGATCGAGCACCAGGTCGGCATAGACCTCCAGGCCTGCATTGTGGGCTGCCGAAACGAGCGCCTTCAGCTCCGCGCTATTGCCAAACCACGTTTTGCTGCGGCCCTTCTGGGCGTAGTCGCCGAGGTCCCAGTAGTCATACGGATCGTAGCCCATGGAAGGACCACCAAGATTGGCAGCCTTGCAGGCAGGTGGCAGCCATAGCGCAGTGAAGCCGGCGCGTTGCAGTTCGGAAAGCTTGCCGGCCACGAAGTTCCACCAAGTTCCATCCTGATTTTCTTCAGCAGGACAATTCCAGTAGAAAGCTTGAAACAGAACGCCCATAACCACCTCCCATGATCGAGGGAGAATATCGCACATAAGCATTGCATGCTTGTGAATTCGAAGCTGCCCGCGAGGATCGTATTTGGGTTGCTGGCAGAGCGGACCTTCAGGTCCGCGTCCGCGCCGCCGAAGAATTCAGCGCATGTCAGCCTGTGACGCGGCCCTGAAGCGCCACCCTACCCGTTCGCTCTTCCCCGCTTCTCGATCTTCGCCCAGGTGTCACGCAGCGCGACCGTGCGATTGAACACCAGCCGGTCGGCCGTGGAATCGGGATCGACACAGAAGTATCCCAGCCGCTCGAATTGGTAGCGTGTCTCCGGCGGCGCGCCTTGCACCGACGGGTCCAGCTTCGCATGCTCTATGACCTCCAGCGAATTGGGATTCAGATTGGCGTGGAAGTCCTGGCTGTCCGGCGCATCATTAGGGTTCTCCCTGGTGAACAGGTTCTCGTAGAGGCGGACTTCGCAGTCGACAGCATGCGCGGCAGAGACCCAGTGGATCGTTGCTTTCACCTTGCGATTGTCAGGCGCATTGCCGCTACGGGTTTCCGGATCATAGGTGCAGTGCACTTCGACAGCGTCTCCCGAATCGTCTTTCACGACGCCCGTGCACTTGATGAAGTAACCGCCGCGCAGCCGCACCTCCGTTCCGGGCGACAGGCGGAAGAACTTCTTCGGCGGATCTTCGCGAAAGTCGTCCTGCTCGATGTAGAGCACCCGCGAAAACGGAACCTTGCGCGTGCCAGCACCCGGATCTTCGGGGTTGTTGACGACTTCCAGCTCTTCAACCTGGGCCTCGGGATAGTTGTCGATAACGACCTTGAGCGGGCGCAGCACGCCCATCACCCGCGAGGCGCGCCGGTTGAGGTCTTCGCGAACGAAGTGCTCCAGCATCGCCAGCTCGATGATGCCGTTAGTCTTCGAAGCTCCAATTGCGGCACAGAAATTGCGCAGCGCTTCCGGCGTGTAGCCACGCCGGCGGATGCCTGAAATCGTTGGCATGCGTGGATCGTTCCATCCCCGGACGTGGCCCTCCTGCACCAGTTGCAGCAGCTTGCGCTTGCTCAGCAGAGTGTAGGTCAGGTTCAGGCGGTCAAACTCGATTTGCTGCGAGGGAAAGATGCCGAGCTGCTCGATAAACCAGTTGTAGAGCGGGCGATGGTCTTCGAACTCCAGGGTGCAGATGGAATGCGTGACGTGCTCAATCGAGTCCGACTGGCCATGCGCAAAGTCATACATCGGATAGATGCACCACTTGTCTCCTGTGCGGTGGTGCGTGGCATGGACGATGCGATACATGATCGGGTCCCGCATGTTCAAGTTCGGCGACGCCATATCAATCTTGGCGCGCAGCGTGCGCGAGCCGTCAGGAAACTCGCCCCGGCACATGCGCTCGAACAGATCGAGGTTCTCTTCCACGGAGCGATTGCGGTACGGGCTGTCCTTGCCCGGTTCCTTCAGCGACCCTCGATATTCGCGAATTTCCTCCGCGCTCAGATCGCAGACGTACGCGTTGCCCGACTTAATAAGCTGCACCGCCCAGGCATAAAGCTGGTCGAAGTAATCCGACGCGTAATGCAGACCGTCCCACTCCCAGCCCAGCCAGCGCACGTCTTTGAGGATCGAATCGACGTACTCCTGCTCTTCTTTCTCGGGATTGGTATCGTCGAAGCGCAGATTAGTTTTGCCGCCAAACTCAGCCGCCAGTCCAAAATTCAGGTACATCGACTTGGCGTGCCCGATGTGCAGGTAGCCGTTCGGCTCAGGAGGAAAGCGAGTCTGCACCCGGCCGCCAAATTTGTTGGTTTTCAGATCTTCGATGATGATGTCGCGAATGAAATTGGAAGCGTGCTGGCCCGAATCAGCAGCGGCCAAGGCTTCGATGTCGTCGTGGGTTGTACTCATGACTGCGTTTCACGTTCCCCAGTGTGCAAATGGATCGTGCCAGAACTATCTAGTGTAATAGCTCAGGAGCTAAGAGTCCTTCCGCGACATCGATTCAAGCGCCAGCCGAGATGCGGCCTCCCGGCCCACGGGGGGTTATGGCCAGTTGATTTCCACCAGCAGCACGGTAACGTGAGCAATGGCTGCATTGTCGGTGCCCATGCCTTCCGGAGTCTTGGCTTTCACGCTGACCTGCTCCACGTCGACCTTCAGCAGTTGCGCAACATTCTGCCGGATCGCCACAGCATGAGGAACGATCTTCGGCTGCGCCAGAATCAGTGTGCTATCTACATTGCCGACAATGTATCCCGCATCGCCGATCCGTTTCATTGCTTCCTGCAGGAATACGGCAGAGTCAGCGCCCTTCCACTTCGGATCGCTGGGCGGAAAATACGTGCCGATATCTCCGGCTGCGACTCCTCCCAGCAGCGCATCCGTCAAAGCGTGCAGCAGCACGTCTCCATCGGAGTGTCCCGCCAATCCGCTATGGTGGGGCAAAGTAATCCCGCCGATTTTCAGAGGAATGCCGGGCTTGAACTCGTGCGAGTCCCAGCCATAGCCGATGCGTGGAGCGTAGCGTATCGAAGTATTCCGCATTGTGGCCCGCTAATTGTTGGAGCGCGGGATGATTTTACCTCGTGACGCCCTCGCTGACGTCTGGTGTCGAATTATGCATACTATAAAAATTAAACCCTTTGTAGTGTCATCGAATTTGGCTGTGAGATAATTTCTGATCGCAATTACACGAGTACCGGACTTGCCCCCAAAAGAGTTCCGGACAGAAATAAACATTTCCACTTTAAAAAAAGTTGCAAGGCCGGCAGCATGGCTTCCCCTTAGGCGCTGCCCAGACCCGATTCCCATGAGAGAGGTAACATGCGTAACAGAATTGTAGTCTTGTTGTTCTTGCTGGGTTGTAGCGTGTTGTCGTTCGCTGAGCAGGTCACGCTCAAGAATGGAGACCGCCTGACTGGCGCGATTGTGAGCATGGATGGCAAGAAGCTTGTGGTCAACACCAGCTATGCCGGTGATGTTTCCATCGACTGGAGTGAAGTAACCCAGTTCACTTCCGACAAGCCACTGGTGGTCACGCGGACCGACAAGCAAGTCTTGTCAGGAACGATCAATACCGAGGGTGAAAACGTAGTCGTCACCACCGCCCAGGGCCCGCAGACGCTGGCACTCGCGGACGTCGGCGCCATGCGCTCGCCGGCCGATCAGGCAGCTTACGAGAAGTCCCTCCATCCCGGTATGCTTGAAGGATGGGCGGGCGCCGGCAGCTTTGGATTTGCCCTGGCCCGTGGCAACAGCGACACCACCAACCTGGCGTTGGCTTTCGATGCCCAGCGCAAGACCACAAAGGACGCGTGGATTATTGATGCCGCTTCGATTTACTCCACCGATGGCAGTACCAGTACAACAACTGCCAACTCCTTCCAGGGATTGATTCGCTACGACCACAATCTCACCAAGCGGCTATTTGCCTATGGCGCTTTTGCGGGCACGTACGACGAATTGCAGAACTTGGACTATCGCATTATGCCCGGCGCCGGTCTTGGCTTCCATGCCATTGCCAGCGATCGCACCACGCTCGATCTGCTGGGAGGCCTGGGGTACACCCGCGAGTCTTACTCGACCGGCTTGACCAACAATCTCCTTACGGCGACATTGGGCGACGAATTCGCCTACAACGTGACCAAGTCCACAACGATTATCCAAAACCTCTACTACCTGCCATCGCTGAACGAGACCAGCATCTACCACGTCACCGGCAACTTCGGATTATCCACCAAACTCAATGGCTGGTTGACAAGCAATCTCAACTTTAACGACCGGTACAACAGCGCGCCAGTACTCGGAAACAAAAAGAATGATGTGCTGTTTACCGCCGGACTCGGCTTTACTTTCGGAGCAAAACCCGCCAAGTAAGCCAACCCGGCGTCACCCAGATCGAGCGGAAGGGCGGTGCTTCACCGGCACCGCCTTCCAACTATTTAGGATTTGCCTGTCAAAAAACCGCAGTTGACACGACCGCCTCGCTTGCCTGCATCCTAGTGTGTTGCCAATTGATTGCTTGGAGGAATCCGTGAAAGCAATTCTCGTGCACGAATTTGGCGGGCCGGAGGTAATGAAGCTCGAAGAGGTGCCCGACCTAAGCGCTGGTCCCGGCCAGGTTGTCATTGACGTGAAGGCGGTCGGCGTCAATCCGGTGGAAAGCTACATTCGCACTGGGACGTATGCCACCAAACCCAAGCGGCCCTATACTCCCGGGAACGACGCCGCCGGAATCGTCAAGCAGGTGGGCGCGGGAGTAGTCAGCGTCAAGGCCGGTGACCGCGTTTACACCTCGGCGTGCATCAGCGGAGCTTATGCTGAGCAGGCATTGTGCAACGCATTGAACGTCCATCGCCTGCCCGACAATGTCAGCTTTGAACAGGGCGCCGGCGTCGGCGTTGCTTATGGGACTGCCTACCGTGCTCTCTTTCAACGCGCCGCCGGCAAGGCTGGCGAGACAGTACTCGTGCACGGCGCCAGCGGCGGCGTGGGAATCGCCTCTGTCCAGATGGCGCATGCCGCAGGTCTGACCGTCCTTGGAACCGCCGGCACGGATGCCGGCATGGAGTTGGTGAAGCAGCAGGGGGCGCATCATGTGCTGAATCATTCCTCCGAAGGCTACCTTGACCAGTTGATGACTCTCACCGACGGACTCGGCGTCGATATCATCCTGGAAATGCTGGCCAACAAGAATCTGGCGAATGATCTGAATGTGATCGCCAGGCGCGGACGAATTATCGTGATCGGCAATCGGGGAACGATCGAAATCAATCCACGAGGCACGATGGCGCGCGAAGCCGACATCCGCGGCGTGATGCTGTTCGGTGCATCGCAGGAGGAGTTCCACTCAATCCACGCTGCCGTGATCGCCGGATTAGAGGCCGGTACGCTGCGCCCGATCGTTGGCCAGACGTTCACCTTGGCCGATGCTGCCACAGCCCATGAAGCCGTCATGAGACCAAACGGAGCCCACGGAAAAATCGTTCTCGTCCCCGGCAGATAGCATGGGAAGGCGTCCTCATTGACGTTCTGATTGCCCTCGCTCGAGGGACGGATCGCTCGGCTACAAGCGCCATTACAATCGGGGCATGCCTCATCCGCGAATGACGCGCCTGGCTGCGGCGATTTCCGTTTGTCTGGTCGCAACCGCCGTCGCTGGCCAGCGCACCGGCGATTCGGCAATCCAGCGCGCCGTCGACCAGGCAACGGTGGGCCGGACAGGCACAGCAGTCGTTCTCGACGTTGCCAGCGGTGCCGTCATTGGCGCTTACCATCTCGACATCGCAGCCCGTCGCGCAGCTTATCCCGGATCGAGCATCAAGCCGTTCACACTGACGGCGCTGCTGGAATCCGGCAAGGTCGATTCGCAAACCGCGCTGCTCTGCAGACGCCCACTCGACATCGCCGGACATCGCCTGGACTGCTCCCACCCCGACACCCATCAGCCGCTCGATCCTGCCACCGCGTTGGCATATTCCTGTAACTCTTATTTCACTACTGTGGCTACCCGGTTGACCCCCGGAGAGCTTCATGAGGCCCTGGTTCGTGACGGATTCACTTCCCCTACGGGGCTCTCTCCCCACGAAGCGAGCGGCACGGTGGAAATGGCTAGCTCTCGCGAGCAACTGCAATTACAGGCGATTGGCGACTGGGGATTGCGCGTCACCCCGCTCGAACTCTTGCGCGCGTACCGTAATCTCGCGCTGCTTGCTCGATCCAGGAGCGACCCCAAACTCGCGCCGCTCTTCGCAGGCCTCGAAGGTTCGACCTCCTATGGAATGGCGCGGTTGGCACAGCCGCGAGGAGAGGTGCGCGTATCCGGGAAGACCGGCACCGCAAACTCTGATGAGAGTCAGTGGACGCACGCCTGGTTCGCCGGCTTCGCTCCTGCCGATAATCCGGAAATCGTACTGGTCGTCTTCCTGGAGAAGGGCCGAGGCAGCGATGCGGCCGAAGTTGCGAGCAAGATATTTGCCGTACTTGGGAATGGAAAACGCACGACCGCAGCCGCAGCCGGGTCGAACCGATGAAGCGGCTGGCGGCGGCGCTTCTGGCCATTTGTCTGGTGTGTCTTTGCGGAAGTGCGGGCCCGCCACAGAGTGGCGCTCAAAAGAACAAAAACATCGGGCCGCCATCCAGTGGCTTTCCGCGCACCGTGCGCGTGCGTTTGGGGTATCTGCATCCGCCGTCGCATCTTTCCCTTCATGGCGAAAAAGGACAGGCGCAGCTACGAACGTGTGCGACTTGTGCTCCGCACGAGCTCGGCACGCTGGCCATTTCCGCCGCCGGTTCCCATATTCGGCTCGATCCTGCGAAGACGGCGACCGATCTGCGCATCAGCGGCAACTTCCAGATAGCCCCGTCAAGCGGACCACCCCTTCACGCCGACTTCCCTGTCGAAATAAGTGCGTCGGAAGGGAACCTGCTGGTCACCGCTACCATGCCAATGGACGAGTACATCGCAGGAGTACTGGCGGGCGAGACGGGAAACTTCAAATCCGATGAGGCGCTCAAGGCGACGGCGGTCGCCGCGCGAACCTATGCCATGCACTTCGGCAGCCGCCATGCGCTCGACAACTTCGATTTCTGCGACACCACGCATTGCCAGGACCTGCGGATCGCCGGGATTAACAGCCACCTGCGGCAGATCGCCGAGTCCACCTCCGGCGAAGTGCTGTGGTACGAGGGCGAGCCTGCCGCGACGTATTACCACGCCGATTGCGGCGGCACCACTGAAGACGGGCGCTACATTCTGGGAAACGATGAACCTCCGGCTCCGTATCTCCGGCAGCATTCCGACGTCTACTGTGTGCGCAACGGCGTGATGAAGTGGAGCAGCGAAATCCGCAAGCGCGACTTGCAACGCGCGCTGGCGGCCGATGGCATCTCGGTGCCCGGAACGCTGCGCTCGGTGGCAGTCGTGCAGCGCACGCCGAGCGGACGCGCGGAGGTGCTTCGGCTGACCGGTGCGGGTTCGATCACAGTCTCGGCTATTCCTTTTCGTGCGGCGGTAGGGCGGCACATCGGATGGGACCGCCTGAAGAGCAACTGGTACGAGGTGGGCGTGAGCGGCGACCGCCTTTTGTTTCACGGACGCGGCTCGGGACACGGCGTGGGATTGTGTCAGATCGGCGCCGAGGTGATGGGCGAGGAGGGCAAAACCTATCGTGAAATCCTGGCCTATTACTACCCGGGCACAAAACTCGGGGTCGCGGCCAAGGGAGCAGCCTGGAAGCAGCTCAAAGGCGAGAACATCGAGATGCTGACCACCCGCCCCGACGTGGACAGCGCGTTGCTGCCCCTGGCGGCGCAGCTTATTCAGCAAGCCCAGCGTGATACTGGCCTCAACTTTCGTTCAACCCCACAATGGAAGGTCTTTCCCACAGTTGAGATGTTTCGCAATACTACGGGCGAGCCCGGATGGGTCGCAGCCGCCACCCGGGGAAGCCTCATCCAGACGCAGCCGCCTGAGGTGCTGCGCCAGGCCGGGACTCTGGAGAGCACCCTTTGCCACGAATTGCTTCACATGCTCATCGAGTCCTACGCGAAGCCCGGAATCCCTGTGTGGTATCGCGAGGGACTGGTTCTGTACCTCTCGCAACCGAATGCGGCCGTACGGCATTCCCCGGAAACCATTAGCTCGAAAGATCTGGAGAAGTCAATCGTGAATCCGGCAAGCGAGAGCGAGTTGCGGCAGGCATACACGGAAGCTCATGCAAGGGTGGCAGATTTGGCGAAACAGTACGGCCGACAGCAGCTCATTCTTTGGGTGCAGCAGGGACTGCCGGACAGCATCGCGCAACCTCACTGAGCCTTACAGCGCGATCGGATCTTCGCGGTCCGTCCGCTCGCCCACCATCCAAACCAGCGCGATGAAGGCCGTAATCAGGATGATGTAAGCGGCCGCGAAGCGCAGCCCGGCGCTCCAGGCCTGCGCGGACAGGGAATTCAATTCGGGAACCCATGTCACCAGCTTATACGGCACCCAGACGCCAATCCCGATCAGGACACACAGCAACATCCAGTACAGCGGCTGGCGCAAAACGCGGAAGGATCGTCCGAAATGCGCCCGCCCGGCTGCTGCTATCGTTGTCGCAATCGGCATCCACAATGCTGGCAGCACAACCCAAAGCAAGACAAACAGCAGCCAGTCAGTGTTATGCATGACCGTGCGAGGCGTGGGGCCGGCGTTCACCTTTTGCCGGATCCAGACGGAAAACTGTGGCGTGTAGTTGCCGGCGCTGAGCAGTACCCATGCGATGATCGCTCCAAGGGCAAACCACATCAGCAGTGGAACAACATGCCGCAGCCCGCGCCGGAAAGCACCGCCAATCACCGATTGCTTTCGAAATTCAGCAACCCGGAACCAAGCCAGAGTTCCGGCCCGCAGCCAGACGATGCCAAACACAATCAGCAGCGCCAGCACCGCCGACCAAGCCACCTGCCATCCATGCGCATCAGGAATCAGCAGCCAGTAATACCACGCTCCCAGCGCCGCCGCGTTGGCAAACAAATTCAGCAGCCAGAGCTTCAGCACGCCGGTCCGGTTTGTCGCTGACGCGATCATTTCACGCTCACCTTGGTTGCATTGCTGGTGGCCAGATACTCCGGCTGATACATCGGTTCCACGCGCGTCGGGCTGACGCGGAACTCACCCGGGTTCACCACCTTCAGCAGGTACGTGTACTCCTTCAGCCCGCCGCGGAAGTACATGCTGAAGAAGGTGGTGCGATCATCGTAAAGTTCGCGATAACCCCAGCCGCGCGTCCACCAGTCCGGCTTGTTGTCGAGTTCATACAGATCATCGCGCGCAAGCGATTCGGTGCCCGACGGAATCGGATCTTCGATCATCAGGTAGCGCCACTCGTTCCCGCCAACCGTGATGCGCACCGCCAGCGTGTCGCCCACCTGCACCGGGCCGTTCAGCGGATCCATGTGATACACAATGTGGTCTCCCCGCTGCACCGAGGTGAGCTTGTAATACTGGCGCACCACGCTGAGTTGGAACGTTCCGGTATTCACTACCTTTGACTGGCTTGAGTAATATTCGCCACGCGTCGACCAATACAGCCTGCCGTTGCCCGATTTCGCGAACTGCACCTGATTACTCTCAGGCTCAAGTTGCGCATCGTTCAGCGTCATCGCCGTCGCCGGCGCGAGTGCGTTCTCCGAGGTGAACTTCTTCGAGCCAGCCTCTTTCCCGTTCACCTTCACATCCACGGTGAAATCCGGCTTCAGCTCCTGCGTGTGTTCCAGATAGTCGGTCAGACCATAGAGCGCGGCTGCCGTCTGCTGCGTCGACTCCCAGTAGTAGCCCTGGCTGCGATGATCCACCAGATACTGCGCAGCCTTAGGCAGCAGCGGGCTCTGCGGATCAGCTGCAACCAGCAGCTTCATCGCATAGGCAGTTGCCTGCGGCGTGGTGTCGCCGTAATAGTCCATCAGGTAATTGACGTCCGTTGGCCACCAGGCTTGTGACTCGGTTTGCTTTGCACTCGATTCGAGCTGCTTCACCAGATCGCCGGCACGCGCATCACCCGCATGCTGCATCGCCAGCCCAAGCAGCGCCTGCCCGTAGGGAGTCAGGGTCGAGCGCTGGGTCCAGACAGAATCAAGCACGGTCGCATTCGATTCCGTTCCACTCAGGACCAGCGCATACGCCATATACGCGCGGAGGTCGCTGCGAACGTTCTGAGTGTTCGCAAATTCCTTCAGCAGCCACTTGCGGCCGCTGTTGATCATGTCCTGGCGAACTTCATAACCCGCAGCCTTGGCCTGCACCAGCCCGGCAAGCACGTACGCGGTCATGAAAGGATGGCTGTCATCGGTCTGCCACCATCCCCAGCCGCCGTCGGGATGATGGTAGTTGTAGAGGCGCTCCAGCCCGGCCTGCACCTGCTTATTGAGCACCGCCGGATCGACATTCGACTTCACGCCCAGCTTCTTCAGGGCTTCGGAAACCAGCACGTCCGGCAGGAAGCTCGACATTGTCTGCTCGGTGCACCCATAGGGATACGAGGTGAGGTAGTCGAGCGCCCCAAACACCGTTCCAGCGATGGTCGGTGTGAGCGTGATCGACAGTTTGCGCGTGTTCGCTTCGATGCCCGCTGGGAACGTCACCGTCTGCGACACTGTGTTGCTGCCCGTGAACGAGCCCGAGACCGCTGTCGCCAGCTTCACCCCGAATGGCTCAACCGGCAGCGTCAGTTCCATGGCATCGCTCTCGACATCAGTGAGCGCCTTGCCGAGCACCTTTGCCGAATCCACATCCAGCACGCGAACCCGATAGTCGACCTTTACCAGCCCGCGGCTAGGCACCGGGACGTCCTTCGTTCCGCCGTCGATCACTTGCAGGCCGGTGAATTCCATCGAGACGCGCGCCGTCTTCTGTGTCGGCAGATAGTTCTGCACGATCGTGGATAGCACAATCTCATCGCCCCGGCGGAAGAAACGCGGCACGACCAGGCGAACCATCAGGTTCTTGCGAACGATGGTGTTCTCCACCGCGCTGCCGACCTTCGTGTCCTGGGTGACGCCGCGCGTAGTTGCACGCCACGAGGTGATGGCATCGGGATAGTCGAACTTCACCGTCGCCTTGCCACCGCTGTCGGTATCAACGTCGGCAATCCAGTAGGCCGTGTCGGGGAAGGCCTTTCGCACCTTGGGCTGCACCAGCTTCTCAGGCTTGAGCTGTGCCAGTGAGCGGTGCGGGCGGACGCTGGCCAGTTGCATCGCGCGCTTGCCGGCCTGTCCACTGAAGTAGTAGGTCAACGAGGTGTCGGTGCTGACCTGGCTGTAGATGGTGCCGTAGAAGGCTTTCAGGATCGGAAGGACCGTTTCCGGCTGGATCGCGTAGATGGCCTCGTCGACCACGCCCAGGCTGAACTCCGCCGATACCGGCTTGCCGCTCGCGTCCGTCGCCTTGATGGTATAGGAGGCCCCTTCGCCCGGCTGGTACTGCGGTTTCGACGGGGTAAGATCGACCTTCAGCTCGTGTTGCGACGGCGGGACAGACAAGCTCTTGTTGCCCTGGTACAGCTTGTTGTCGCGAATGAAGGTCGCCGCCACGTAGAAATTCGGCGCGTACTCCGGCTTGATCGGGACGTCGACCGTGATGCTGCCGCCGTTACTCTTTATCACCTGCGCCGAGTAGAGCCCGTTGCCTTCAGCCGTTACCAGAACCGACGCCGGGGCCTTGCCCGTCACGATCAGCACATGCGCAGTGTCACCGGGAACGTACGACTTCTTGTCCGGCACGATCTTCACGTTCTCCTGCGCTGGCCCCATCCACCACGGGCTTTCGCCCGGAGCCCACAGGTAAACCGAGTCCTCTACTTCGCGGTGCTCGGGCGTCATGGCGGACACGCGAACGCGAAACTCGCCGGCATCGGGCACGACGAAGTCGACCTGCCCCTTGCCGCTTGCGTCGGTCTGCCCTTGCGCCGTCGTGATCGTTTCGCCGGAGCGCTTCTGCCAGTTCCAGCGGCTGATCTCGGCCTTGAACGCCGTAGCTATCGGCTTCCTGTCATAGTCCTGTACGGTGACGTTGATTTTGGCGGTGCTTCCTTTGGTGTACACGTAAGCATCCGGCTGCGCGGTCACATAGAAGCTGCCGTAGGTTGCAACGGCATAACCATGCCCCGAAATCTCGCGATTACCGGCGTCGGTCACACGTGCCTCAATGCGATAAGTCAGGTCTTGATGGTTCTTGCTGACGGTGGTGAGGACCGTGATCTGCAGCTTGCCGTCCGGATCGAGAGTGCCACTGTTTTCCTGTTCCTGCTCCCCGGCGCCATAGCGGTCGTATTCTCCTGCTTCCGGTTGGCCTTCGTCTTCGCCCACGTCTTCATCGTCCGATGCCCATCGACCCGGCGGATAGTATACGGAGGTGTGTACCACCCACGTGACCTTGGCATTCGCGACGGGCTCGCCGAAGTAGTAGCGTGCGTCGATAGTTGCCTTGATGGGCTGCCCCTGCAGGACGCGCGGCGTCTGCGCCGTGACCTTCACGGCATACTCAGGCTTCTTGTAATCCTGCACCGAGAAGCTGGAGCCCTCGACATAGCGCTCGCCCATCTTGATCGAAAGGTAATAGGAGCCGAGGTGCGCGTCCGCCGGAATCTGGTACTCCCAGTGCGCGCTGCCGTAGTCGTTCAGCTTCGCCGTGTCGTTCCAGATCGGCTGATAAGTCTGCGGATCGCGCAGCTCAAGGCTGACATGCCGGTCCTGGGGAAGCGTGTATCCGTTGGGATTCTCCGCGCGAATGATGGTCTTGAAGTGGACCGTATCGCCCGGACGGTACACTGGCCGATCGGTATAGGTATAGCCGCGCAGGTTGCGGTCCGGGCCGCCGCCAAGGTTCCATGCGCCTGGAGTGTTGATGGCGAATTCATCGCCATGGGTGACGAGAACGGCTACATCCTCCGGCTTTTCGTCAGTGATCTTGGTGTCGAGAATCCCCTGCCCGTCGGAGTGTCCTGACGCGACCTCCTGCTGATCGATCCAAACCTTGACCGGTGCGCCCGAAATGGGGTCGCCACTCTTGCGTTCGACAACGTAGCTGACTAAACGGCCAGGCGCGGCCTTGGTGATAATGGCGATATCCGTGACAACGATGACGGTGTATGCGCGCAGCGAGCCGTTGGTGGCTTCAACCAGGTAGACGCCCTTGTCGCTGACTGGGACCTTCACGATCTCGCTCTCCCACGCTTCGTGCGAGCCCGGGGTCCACTTCCACACCGAAACCACCTGCTGCTGGTTGAGAACGGGAACTTGCGCATAGTTTTCGACCTGCGGACCTTGCTTCTTCGGTTGCTCCGTCTCGCCGAGCCGCCACAAGCGTATCTCGTGACGGTTGTCCTCCGAGAACTGGGTCCGTACAAAGTCGCGCACCCAGGCCCATACGCTGTGCTTCCATGCGTGAAACTTTTCCAGCCAGGTGCGTGGCTGCTTTGGCAGTCTTGGGCCACGTCCGCCAAAATTGTGCAGCTCCTGTAGCTGGCTGAAGAACTTGACAGGGTCATTGACGCGATAGACACGAAACTCAAGCTGGCGAACGTTGTGACTGTAGACGGCGACTTCCGGCTTCTCGCCCGGCATGTAGGTTTTCTGGCTGCTCAGGGAGAAGTAAGGATCGCCCCCATCCTGCGCGAACGCGATCGACGGCAGAAGGGCGGCCACACACAGACAAAGCGCAAGTGCCCACGGAACGGCGTCCCGCCGTGTCACTCGTCACCTCGCAAGATGTTCCAGCGATAGACGCCGAGAAAAGCCGGATTGGAAGCAACCGGCCGCCAGCGGGCATCCGGAAAGTTCATCAGTTCTGCAAGCGACAGCCGCCGAATCTCG
Organism: uncultured Acidobacteriaceae bacterium; assembly: GCA_963846815.1. Taxonomy (GTDB): domain Bacteria; phylum Acidobacteriota; class Terriglobia; order Terriglobales; family Acidobacteriaceae; genus CAVVDY01. The sequence continues at coordinate 89,105 of CAWJXG010000002.1, forward strand.
CCGGGGCTCTTTCCTTGCGGCCCAGTGTGATACACGACATACTGCTCCTGGCCGGGCTCGATCTGGCTGTGGCCAAGAAAAATCATGGCATGAAAGGGCATGTCGTGGCCCGATCGCCGAAAGAACAGCAGATCTCCGGGACGAGCCGCGCGAAGATCGCGTCCCACATTGTAGGTGTTGTCGCGCCAGAGAGTTTTTGCGTCAGAAAATTCTGCAAAAGCGCCGTCGGTGAGATCCGACGCGGCAAAACTGCCGCCCCGTACACGAAAGATGGCAGCACCCAGCGGAGTGTAGGGGTACTGATACTGGCGAACTTCTCCGGCCCGCGGCGGCACCGGCAGAGCCATTTTGCTGACCCAGGCGGAATCGTGCTGACGCACCGATTCCCGATAGCTGAAGCGCAACAAAGCCGCACAATCGTCGATTTCGGCAGGAAGTTTCTTCCCGCGAAAGTACTGCGTCTCCGCCAGCAAGGTGAACCAGCGCCGAAACGCGGTACGGTCTGCCGTATCTTGAAGCCGCAAGAAGTCGGGCGTGCCGTCGCCAAAGGAATCGCTGGTGACGAGCGCGGTCGTGAGCTTGATTTCGCGCGGACTGACATCGGCAGCCCTGATGCGAAGCTCGGCCGTCCCCGGCATGACGCCCGCGCGAAGCGTTGCGTTTGCGTTGTGGCCGTTCACTGTGAGGGACTCAACGCTCACGCGACGAAGATCGCTGGATTCGACTTGCAGACCGCGAAGTTTATCGCCGCTCAGGTGCAGCTTGAGTTCGGTGGTGGTAACGCCGTCGGCAGGTATTGGGCTTGCGAGCGATTCGATCTGCAGAGATGCCGGGCGCGGTGCGTGGAGCAAGCTAAACGCGCAAACTAATCCGGCAAGCGCGACTACGCACAACACTGCGAACCAGCGAGGCACGCCGCGCATGAAGAACGATCCTCCGTGGGTGAGCGGATTATAGCGCGACCCGAAAGAGATTCAACCTGAGAATTTTAATCAGCGCTGGGGCATTGAACGTAGCTCGCTCAGCAGCCGGTCGACCTCGTCCGCCGTGTTGTAATGCGCCAGGCCAATGCGCAACATACCGCCGCTCTGCTGCACTCCCAGCCGGTCGGCCAGATCGATGGCGTAGTAGTTGCCATCCCAGGTAAAGATGCCGCGCTTGCCTAAATGCTCCGCCAGCTCGCGAGGCGTGTAGCCTTCGAGGCGAACCGCAACCGTGGGTGTGCGCCGATCGAACTTCGCCGGATCGCTGATGCCATAGAACGTGAGCCCCGGAATCTCCAGCAGCCCCTTAATCAGCCGCTCGCTCAACTCCCTCTCATATTGCCGGATGGCCTCGTAAGCAGCCGTCAGCGCGGCGCGGTGACTGCGGACTTCCGGAGAATGGCGCTGGCCCAAATCGGCAAGATACTCAATAGCGGCGATAACTCCGGCCATGCCTTCGTGGTTCTGGGTGCCGCTTTCCCAGCGGTCGGGCAACTGCTCGGCGCAGGCGCGCAGCTTGTAGGGGCGCAGCCGCTGCAGGTGTTCGCGTTTGCCGTAAAGCACTCCCATGTGCGGCCCGAAGAACTTATAGCTGGAGCAAGCAAGGAAGTCACAGTCGAGCGCGCGCACGTCGATGAGGCCGTGAGGCGCAAAATGAACGGCATCGACAAACGCCATAGCGCCGACGCCGTGCGCCAGCCGGACGACTTCAGCAACGTCGTTGATCGTACCTACGGCATTTGCGGCGTAACCCACCGCGACCAGACGCGTCGTACGGCGGACTTTGGCCTGCAGGTCGAACATGTCGAGCGTGCAGTCGGCAGGCTTGATGTCGGCGGTGCGAACCTTGGTCCCGCGCTCCTCGAGAGCTACCCAGGGAGAGACGTTGGCGTCGTGATCGAGCACCGTAACCAGCAACTCGTCGCCGCTCTTCAGCTCGCGTCCGATGGCCCTGCTCAAGGCGAAGGTGAGCGACGTCATGTTGGCGCCGAAAACGACTTCGTCTGGGTCACAGTTGAAGAAGTCGGCCATGGCGGCGTGCGCGGCGGAATAGATCTCGTCGGTACGCTCGCTGGTCAGGAATGCGCCATGCGTATTGGCGTTCGAGGTCGCAAGGTAGTTACTGACGGCGTCGATCACCCGCTGTGGCACCTGCGTTCCGCCGGGAGCGTCAAAGAAAACCACCGGCTGGCCATTCATTGTTTGCTGCAATGCGGGAAACTGCTCGCGCACCCATGCAACATCGAACTTCGAAACTACTGCAGACTTGCTACTGGAAGACACGTTAGGAACTCCTGACTGCGTTAATGAAATCGCACAACATGCCGTAGGCCGTCGCCACCGGCCCCGGCCGGCTTTCACAGATAATCAGTTCGCGAAAGACGTCGGTCTCAAATGCAACCGAAAGCGAGGTCCCGCGAACCGCATAAAAGAGATCGTCCGGGCCGAGCCGCTCGGGAGCAACACAGGCGGAGATGCTGCCGTCATCCTCTCGCCTTGCCCGGCCGATCAACTTCCAACGCTCACATTTTTGACGGGCTTCGCCCAGCTGAGCTGTCGTAATGCCGCGGATTCCGGTTCGCGCGACGTCCGCCAGGGACAAGTTCCCATCCATCAGAACATTCGCCAGACCTATAACCTTCACCGCCGCATCGATTCCGTCGACGTCGTTGCTCGGGTCGGTTTCGGCAACGCCCAGCCGCTGCGCCTCACGAACGGCCTCCTCGAAGCTCATGCCCGACTCCATCCCTTCAAGAATCACATTGGTGGTCGAGTTCAGCACGCCTCGAAAACCGCGCAGCTCAATAGCCGGCAGAGTCTCTCGAAACAGCGAGAAAACCGGCGCACCGTCCATCATGGCAGATTCGTGGAAGAAATGGACGCCGTGAGCACGGGCCAGGTCAGACAGCTGCTTGTGCGCATGGACTACCGGTCCTTTGTTGGCGCTGATGGCATGCGCGCCCGCCTCCAGCGCCGCACGGATGTAGGAGATGGCAGGCTCGCCGGTCTCGGCGTTCAGCGAACTCGCCTCGAACAGCGCGTCGGGCTTGGCAAGGGCAAGCCATTCCTCGAAGCTGCGTGTCTTCACCGACTCCGAAAAATCGCCCTGCAGAAGTTTCGGCAGTGAGAAGCCATCGCGCGAAACCAGCCAGCCTAGCCTCCGCGTCGCGATGCCCGTGAATTGGAACGCAATTTCATAACGCTCGCGCAGTTCCGTACTCTTGACCTGCAGCAACTCGATGAGGCTGCGACCGACGTGACCAAGTCCGATCAGACAAAGGTTATACGTGCGAATAGGTTTCGCTCCTGGATGCGCCTAGGCGCCTGAAAGTATTCTAAACAGCGAGCAAGTCCGGAGCGTGCACCAGGATGAAATCCGTTCCCACGCAAGAGGCGGCCGAAGAGCGCGGCTTTGTGACGATCGACGGCAAGCGGCTGGAGACCCTGTGGATCAAGCCACGCAGTGCTGGCCTCGCGCCGATCGTCATGCTCCACGAGGGGCTTGGCTCGGTCGCATTGTGGAAAGACTTTCCCCAGCGTGTGGCCGAGCGCACCAGGTGCGGAGTGCTGGTGTATTCGCGTTACGGCCATGGCTCCTCGGACGGGCTGCTGGAAAAGCGGCCGGTGAGCTTCATGCATCATGAGGGAGAGGTGGTGCTGCCGGAGTTGCTGGCGCTGTACGGGCTTGAGCGCCCAATTCTCCTGGGCCACAGCGATGGCGGCTCAATTGCCCTGATTTATGCGGGTAGGTTTCCCGAATCACCCCGCGCGCTGATTCTGGAAGCGCCGCATGTGTTCGTCGAGGACCTCAGCATTCAGAGCATCGCCGCCGCGAAAGTAAACTTCCAGACGACCAATTTCCGCGAGAAACTCGCCCGGTATCACGAGCATGTGGACGAGACCTTCTGGGGATGGAACGACATCTGGCTCGATCCGGCGTTTCGCTCCTGGAACATCGAATCGTACCTGGAGACGATCCGCTGTCCGGTGCTCTGCATCCAGGGCGAACAGGACGAATATGGAACGCCGGAGCAGGTAAAAACCATTCACAGTCGCGTTCCGGACACAGAACTTGTTATGCTTGCCGATTGCAGGCACTCGCCGCATCGCGACCAGCCGGGCAAAACTCTGGAAGCGGTCGAGAGCTTTGTGAAGAAAATTTCCGGCAACTGACCACCGACAACTGACGATCATGTCCGACTGGGTACACACATTCAAAGGCGCCGTGCTGGCATCGGAATACGATTTCACCAGCCATATGAATTCGCGCATGTATGTCTCGCGTTTCGACCAGGCGACCTGGTTCCTGCTGCATGCGATCGGGCTCACGCCCGTATCGATGAAGCAGAAGAACCTGCGAATCGCGATCGTGCGGCAGAACTATCAGTTTCTTGAGGAGCTGCGCGGCGGCGAACTGGTCATCATCAAGAGCGGATTTCTGGCGGTAGGCGAAAAATATTTCCGCTTCCTGCACCAGATGTACAACGACGAAACCGGAAAGATGGTGGCGACTTCCGATTGCGTGGCCGTGCAGGCCAGCCTCGGCGAAGGCAAGAGCGTCGCGCTCAGCGCCGCATTGCAGGAGCGGGCCAAGGCGCATTTAGTCACCGCAAATGTTCCCCTCGACGCCGAGTTGGGGTGAATCGCAGGCCATGATCGAAGACTTCCACCGCGGAGGACACCGAGGGTGCGGAGGAACAACGGATTGTCCTCTGTGACCTCAGTGGTGAGCATCTGCAACTAACAATCGAAAAGATGGTTTACGGCGGCGACGGACTGGCGCGGCTGCCTGCCGATGAAAAAGGTCCCGGCAAAACTGTATTCGTTCCGTTGGTTATTCCCGGCGAACGCGTCGAAGTATCCCTCACGCAAACGCGCTCCGGTTTCTCTCGCGCGCGATTAGACGGAGTTGTTTCGCCTGCCCCCGAGCGCGTCCAGCCGGATTGCCCTTACTTCGGCCGCTGCGGCGGATGCCAGTACCAGCACATCTCCTATGAAGCCCAGCTTCGCTATAAGGCGGAGATCCTGCGTGAGACGCTGCGCCGGGGGGCCAAACTGGAGCTGGCGAGTGAGATCAAAATTCACGCGGCGGAGCCATGGCATTATCGCAACCGCACGCGCATGCACGTGCTGCACGACCCGCGGTTCCAGCTCGGGTACCACCGCTTTGCTTCGAACCTGTTGCTTCCCATTGAGCAATGTCCCATCAGCTCGCCGCTGATCAACCAAGCTATTCGCGCTGTATGGGAACTCGGACGTGACGCCAAGCTTCCGCCATCCGTACACGGCATTCAATTCTTCGCCGATCAGAATGATCAGCAAATGCTGGTTGAGCTCTATGTGCGTCCGGGAGGAACGGCCAAGGAGTGCCAGCCGTTTTCCGCGGCGCTAAAACAGCTTCTGCCCGCAGTCAGTGGCGTTGTCGTCTTCGCCAGCTCGGCCGCGGAGGACGAATCCCGCCAGTTTGCGCCGATGAGCACGGTACACAGCGAGTCCGGGCAGGCAATCGGCGCGGAGTCTTTGACCTATCGGGCCTCCGATCACGACTTTCGCGTTGGCGCAGGCTCTTTCTTTCAGACCAATCGGTTTCTCGTGAATGAACTGGTGAGGACCGCGGTCGGCGATTGCACAGGCCGGGCTGCGCTGGATCTGTATGCGGGCGTCGGCCTATTCACTTTGGCCTTGAGCCTGCGCTTCGACCAGGTACTCGCGGTCGAAGCTTCGCCGCACGCTGTTGCCGATCTGCGCCACAACGCTGCGCCAAACGTGAAGGCGACTCGCGCCACCACGGAAGCGTTTCTCCTGGAGCGCGGCCCAAAGCTGGCGCCCGATTTCATAGTCGTCGATCCTCCTCGCGCCGGTCTGGGCGAAAAGGCCGCTCGCGCCCTGGGACGTATGTCCGTGCCCCGTGTGACGTATGTCTCCTGTGATCCGGCAACACTCGCGCGCGATTTGCGCACGCTGCTAGAATCAGAGTTTAAGGTTCAGCAGGCGCACCTGGTCGACCTGTTTCCCCAAACATCTCACATGGAAACGGTTCTGCACCTGGTACGTTAATCCGCGCGCCAAGGTGGTTTTGATGTACGCTCTCGCCATCATTCGCTATCGCAAACCGCTGGAAGAAGTCCTGAAGCATACCGACTCGCACCGCGCCTATCTGCAGGGACTGAAGCAGGAAGGGCTGCTGGTAGCGTCGGGCCCGTTGGTTCCGCGTAGCGGCGGTGCCCTGCTTCTGCGAGTCCCTGACAACGAGACGCAACCGACCCTCGACAGCGTCCGCGACAACGACCCGTATGTTCGGTTCGGAGTCGCGCAATATGAACTGTGGCCCTGGTCCGTCGGCATCGGCGCCGAAGACCTGGACCGCTTGTAGGAGTTTCGCGAGGCGTAGCGCTTTCGCGAACTGTTGAGGATTGCCGTCTGCCTCCCCCATGGCGAACGGCGCGCCGGCCTCCGCCTGTCCGCGCCTCTTGTATTGTGGCGGCAAAGAACCTGTCTTTGTCGCAGCTCTGGCATTTGCTTCCGGAGTGATCGCTGCCAATTACTTCTGGCGCTCACCCTGGGCCTGGATGGCGGCCCTGTCGTTGGCATGCCTGGGAGCGCTGATTTTCTGGAAAAGGAGCGCTCAGGCTGCCTACGCCTTCGGACTGGTCGCAATCTGCGCGCTAGGCGCTTTTTATCTCCAGGCCTACGATGCCGCGCAAACCACTCCCCCTGACCTACAGGCCTTCGCAACCGGCGAAGGCGAGGTTGTCGTAACCGGCCATGTAATTCGCGAGGGGTTAGTCCGCACGAGCCCATACGGAGGTAAACAGGAGTCGATCGACGTTGACTGCGAAGGGTTGCAGACGTCAGACCAGACAAGACATGCGAATGTCGGCGTTCGCCTTACGATCTATAGCAGGGAATCGGAAGAATCAGCCGCCGCGGCCAGCGGAGCGGAATCGCCACTGCGCGTTTACACTTACGGCGAGCGGTTGCGTCTGCCCGCCAAGTTGCGCGCGCCCCGAAATTACGGCGATCCGGGAGCGCTCGACCTGGTGGGGTATCTGGCCTCGCAAGGGATCCGGCTGACCGGTTCCGGCCGCGCCACCCAGGTAGAGATCCTGCCTGGCTTCGTCGGTACGAGGTTGGCACTCTGGAGGGCGCGTGCACGACGGAGCATCCTGTCCCAGATTCAGCAGCTATGGCCGGGCGAGCAAGGCGCCCTGATGCAGGCGATGCTCATCGGGGGGCGGGCCTTCTTCGGCCGAGACGTTAAAACCGACTTCCAGCGCACGGGCACCTATCACATTCTGGTCGTCTCCGGCATTAATGTCGGCATACTCGCGTTTGCGCTGTTCTGGACTTTGCGCAAACTGCCCTTTGGCGAAACCACCGCCACGGTGCTCACCATTGTGCTCTCGTGGGCTTACGCCTTTGTCGCCGATCTTGGGTCGCCCATTCTCCGCGCAACCATCGCCCTCAACATTTACCTGCTTACGCGACTGCTGTTTCGCGACCGTGCAGGTCTGAACGCCTTGGGAGTCGCCGCCCTCCTCATGCTGCTGGCAAACCCGCGAACCTTGTTCGAGGCCAGCTTCCAGTTGACGTTTCTGTCGGTGATTGCGGTGGCCGGGATTGCGGTACCAGTGCTGCGGAGGTCGATCTATCCTCTGCAAACCGCGCTGCGAAATCTCGACTCACCCGCCTACGATTACAGCCTGCCAACCCGGGCAGCCCAGTTCCGTTCTGACGTAAAGCTGGTACGCAAACATCTGGCGGAGATCGCCGGCAAGCGCGTCGCGAATTTCATCGCCGTACGCACAGTTGCGGTGACCCTTGGCGCCGCCGAACTGGTGATCGGATCAACGATTATTCAGTTCGCCCTCACCCTGCCCATGGCATGGTATTTCCATCGCGTAACCACGCTGTCGCTGCCTGCAAACGCGTTGGTGATTCCGCTGGCCGGGATCCTTATGCCATCGGCAGTCCTGGCGGTCGCAGCTTCGTATGTTGCAGGTTGGCTGGCTTACCTGCCTGCGTTGATAACTGCGTACTCCCTGGGTCTACTCACTGGAACCGTGCGCCTGATCGGGCACTTCCGCCTGTCGGATGTGCGCGTGCCCACGCCCTCTCTGGCCATGAGTATGGCTGTCGCGACGGCTCTCTGCCTGGCGTTGCTTTTGGCGCGCCGTCGAACAGTCGTCATGGTGCCGGGACTAGTGGCCCTCGCCGGGGCGTCCTTCGCGCTGGTGCTTTTTCCTCCCAAGCCGCAGATCAGGCCAGGCGTTCTCGAGGTCACGGCCATCGACGTCGGCCAGGGTGATTCACTGTTGATCGTGACCCCCCAGGGGAAGATATTGCTGCTGGATTCTGGCGGCTTGGGCGCCACTTCGCGCTCCGACTTCGATATCGGCGAGGAAGTTGTCTCTCCCTATCTTTGGTCGCGCGGCATCCGGCGGCTGGATGCGATTGCAGTTTCCCACGCGCACTCCGACCATATTGGAGGCATGCCAAGCATCATCGCCAACTTCCGTCCGCGCGAATTTTGGTATGGCGTGGATTCGCCAACTCACGATTTCGCCATCGCCAAAGCAGCCGCTAAGTCGTACGGAGTCGCTCTGCTGGCCTATCACGCGGGCGAGGAGTTCGAGTTCGGAGGAGTTCATATTCGCGTGCTCAATCCGCAGGCCGGCTGGCCGGCGAACAATCCGGCGCAGGATGACGAGTCGCTCGTATTGCGATTGCAGTACGGGCAAACTTCAGCCCTGCTGGTCGGTGATTCGCATCGTCGGATTGAGCAGTTGATGATTGAGGAGAATCCGCAGGCAGACCTGCTTAAGGTCGGCCATCACGGAAGTCTGACATCCAGTTCACCGGAGTTCCTGGTGGCCGTACATCCGCATTACGCCGTGGTTTCTGCGGGCTTCTACAACCCGTTCCATCATCCCAAGCCGGAGGTGATGGAGCGGTATGCCGCTTCGCATATCCCGACATACCGTACCGATCTGGCCGGAGCTGTTTCCTTTTATCTGGATGGAGCAAGGGTTACGGCTAGACCGGTTCCTCGCTGACGGCCTCGTCTTCGGATGCATCGTTGCGCGATTCCTCGATAATCTGGGCTGCTTCTTCCGCCTGTTCTTCGCGAACGAGAACGATCACCCCTCCAACCCCGGGCAGTATGTCCTGCGGCGCATCGAGGTTTTCAATCATCGAAGATATACCATTGGCCTCCAGCAGGCCCCGCACCACCATGGCCTCCGACTCCTCATCGGTGTCGAAGACTTTTACCAGCCTTTCGGTGCTTTCCCCTTGGGTCTCGACATTTTCGTTCTCGGTGTTCTGTTCTGGTAAGTCCGTCACAGTTGCCTCCCGTGGAATGTCCAGCAATGCCATGTTTCGGCAGTGGGTCAGTTTAGATATGAAAGCGTGCCTTTCGCGCACCGGCGCGAATCGACAGGCCCACACCCCTTGTTCGCAAAAAAAGCTCTCTCGAGATGACAGTCAAACTGGCCCACGAGCCATGTTTCGTTTAAGGGTACACGATGTCACAGTTGTGAAGTGCCAATCGCCTGAACCGGTGTATGATGCCCTCCAACGGTCGTACGCAACGGTGAGATGGCGTTAAACATCCAATTGTAATGAATGGCGGGAAAGACGGCGGACCGATCCGCCGGTTTTTGCATTTGAGGGGAAAAATGGAGCTATCAGAGCGCAATGAGGCACCCAGACCACAGCCCACGGCCAGCGAACTCCAGGAGCAGGAAGAAGAGCGGCGCAAACTGAGACGGCTGCAGATCATGATGAATATGGTGATGTCCGTCATCAGCCAGGATGAAGGCATGACCGTAGAAGAAGCGGCTGAACTGGTGGCCAACACCAAGCGCGCGGCTCTGGCTATGTTCCCGGATAAAGAGTTCGCCTACGACATCCTCTATAAGCCCCGGCTGCAACGGCTGATGGCCGAACGTTTCCGGCTGCAGTAAATTTGGGCGCCGCGCTACAATGTCGCGGTGGCAGACTCGCTTTATCTGAGTATCTGGTTTCCTACCTTCCGCGAGACGGAAATTATCCCTCACGCCGTCTCGGTGCTGCGGCAGTTTCTCTTTTCGTCAGTCCGTGAAGGCGTAACTTATTTGTCCGTTCACCCGGTTGGATGGAGCGAGCCCACGATACTGGAGCGCCGGTTCACCCCTGGTATCTCGCCCGTCGAGGCCGGCGACATTGCGCAGGAGTTCGTGCATGACGACTACGCTTTGGTGTTTGAGGCTTTCTGGGATCTCTGGACGCCGAACGAAGACGAGCACGGCGAAGCGTGGGTGGAACGCCCGGTGGCAGTGAAGTTCCTGGTACATGGCGTGGAGTTTGAAGAAGGCACGTATACCGACGACGGGCATATCCAAGTCGATTTCGGGCTCGATACGCCGTTTCTTTTCGAAGGCATACGCCTCAATGCCGATATCGAAATGCGCATCCGGTCCAACGTTGCAAAACTGGTAGCGTTCTCCAGCGCCGTCGAAAGGCATTGCGGCGTCAGCGGTCGCGTGCTCTGGTCGGAGTCGGAAGATAATCTGGCGCAGAAACTGATTGCTAAGCTTCAGCAGACCCACTGAGAAATATTCTCATCCATCGCGCGGGAGTTTGCTCACAAAATCCAAAGCCAGGCGTTCGGCGATCTCCTGTGCGACCGCTGCAGGTTCATTATCGTTCGAATCGACGGTCAGATCGGCAGTTCGATAGAACGGAAGCCGCTGCTCGTATAAGCGCAGAAATTCTTCCCGGCCGGCAGCAAGCGGGCGAGCATTGTCGCCGCCTTCGCCCCCCTCCAAACTGCAGCGCTGAAGTAGTCTTTGTGGCCTGGCATCAAGAAAAACCACAAGCGCCGCCTGCCTCCGCAAGAGCTCGGCGTTCTGCGATTGCACGAATGTGCCTCCGCCGGTGGCGAGCACCAGCGGACGTGACGTGTTGCAGAGCAGAGAGCGAAGCAGCGAGCTCTCGATCCCACGAAAGGCGTCTTCTCCCCGGGTGCGGAATATTTCCCGTATCGACTGCCCCTCCGATCGCTCGATCTCGAGATCCAAATCAACGAACTTCCATCGCAGGAGCAACGCCAGCGCACGCCCTACACTGCTCTTGCCCGAGCCCATGAACCCGGTGAGCGCAATTACGGGGATTCCAGAGCGGGAAGTTAGCGTTTGAGTGGACGTGATCACGGCTGTGTGTAAACGAAGGATGTAAGCAAGTTAGACAAACCCTTTGCGGATTTTACCAATTTCGGGCGCCGAAATTCGGTTGTACCAAGGTTGTATGCGATTGCCACCTCCGAGGGATGACCATTGGTACGAGAACAGGTAAAGTGCTGCTCATGTCGTTGGTGCAGATTGGCGCGTTAAGGCAAAAGACAGTTCTGGAAATGATTCTGGAATTGTCGGACCGCCAGGCGTACGAAATCGACCAACTGAAAAGGGCAGCAGCCGAGCGAGCAATCCGCCGGCAGCGCCGCCCGGGCAAGACACGCACAAGCAGCAAGGTAGTTTCCTCCTCCTGACCTATAAGCCACCCGGCATCCGCACCCATAAAATGGGCTGGGTGGCTTAGGTTTTTTGCTCCACGTCCTGACGTCCTCTGAATTCCTGCAGCGGCGCTCCCATACAATCGAATTCGGAATGAAACCCACCGCCTTTTCACGTGACGCGACTCGGGCCGTGCATGCCGGCGAAGATCGCCACGGCCATGCCGCTCCACTGACGACTCCGATTGCCCAGACCTCCGTCTTCATCGTTCCAGGACTCGATGAATTGCGCGGCTATGCCCAGGGAAAGCGCGACATCTACCTGTACTCGCGTTACAGCAATCCGACGATCGCCGCAGCCGAAGAGAAGATTGCAGAGTTAGAGGGAGCCGAAGCCGCAGTCCTGACCTCCAGCGGAATGGCAGCCGAACTGGTGGCAGCGCTGATCACCTGCCGCGCGGGCGACGAACTGGTCAGCATGCTCGATATCTACGGCGGAACGATGAAGATGTTTCGTCAGGTGCTCTCACGTTGCGGTATCAAAGTGATCTTCGTTCCATTCAGCCGGCTGGAAAGTATCGACCGCTACTTCACGCGAAAAACGCGAATGCTCTTTCTGGAGACGCCGACGAATCCAACGTTGCGCTGTGTTGACGTCTCTGAATTGGCGAAGACAGCAAAGCGCCGCAATATACCTGTTGTCGTGGATAACACCTTTGCCACTCCCATCTTGCAGAAGCCTCTGGAGATGGGTGCGGATATTGTCCTGCACTCCGCAACCAAGTTTCTTGGTGGCCACAGCGACGTCACCGCGGGCGTATTGGCGGGCTCGAGACGCTGGATGGATGCTGCTCGCGAAACGATGATCCTGACCGGCGGCTGCCTCGATCCCGGTTGCGCCTACTTGCTGTTGCGGGGCTTGAAGACCCTGCATGTTCGTGTGGAGCGCTCATGCCACAGTGCCGCCAGGATCGCTGCTGCCCTGACGGCCCACCGGAAAGTTACGACGGTTTACTATCCCGGTGTCGCCGGGAGCCCGTCGCATGAGCTGGCACGCCGCCAAATGCAAGATTTCGGCATGATGGTGTCTTTCGATATTCGCGGCGGGGAAAGAGCGGCGGGCCAGTTCATCAAGCGACTCAAGATCTGGTACTTGGCCACGAGTTTAGGGGGAGTGGAGTCGACGGTGTCCTATCCCCTGCTCTCGTCTCATGTTGGTCTGAACGCAAAACAGTTGCAGATGCTCGGTGTCTCGGAAGCCACGGTTCGGCTTTCTGTGGGCATCGAAGATGCTGACGAGCTGATTGCCGACCTGGAGCAGGCTTTGGCCGGCGCCTGAAGCTTGGCGAGTCTGGTTCATTTCACGAAACTGCCGCGGTAACGTAGTATCTCCAACGGCAACAGTCATTTACACTGAGGCTCGAGGTTTGACCCCTCAATGCGAGCGTAGTACCATCGCAGCGGATCGAAACGACTTATCGAAGAAGGCTTTGTACGGAGTAATGGGTATCTCTCGCGCCACGATCCTGGCTCTTCTGTTCGCAGGTTTTCTCCTCGCAACTGGATGCGAAACAACCGAAACGAAGCCAAAGCCCGTGTTGCCGCCACAGGCAACCGCCCCGGACGCCACCCAACCACCTGTCGAAGCTGTACAGAAGCAGCCCCAGGCCCGGAAGCAGCCCCAGCTGAAGCCCGCGAATGACCCGGTTGACGCCTTAATTGTCCAGGCCGAAAAGCAGTTGGCAGAAGGACGGGCGAATTACGCTGCCGGCCATCTGGAAGCAGCCAAGGGCAATTTCGATCAAGCCTTTAATCTGTTGCTCTCCAGCAACCTCGATATTCACGGCGATGATCGGCTGGAACAAGAGTTCAGCAAGGTAGTCGAGTCGGTACATAATCTGGAATTGCTCGCGCTCAAGCAGGGCGACGGCTTCAGCGAGCCACAATCGGAGCCGGCTCCAATCGACGAGGCCAACGACATCACCTTTCCCGTCGACCCCAATGTAAAAGCCAAGGCCGAAACCGAGATCAAGACCACAAAATCAGACCTGCCGCTGGTGCTGAATGACGAAGTGGCCATGTTTATCAACTACTTCTCCAGCCCCAAGGGCAAAGGCACGCTGGAGCGGGCGCTTGCGCGTTCGGGGCGATATCGCGACATGATCTACGCCACGCTGAAGCAGGCGGGAGTTCCTCAGGACTTGATTTATCTGGCCCAAGCCGAGTCCGGCTTTCAGCCGCTGGCGCTCTCCCGCGCGGGTGCGCGAGGAATGTGGCAGTTCATGGCGGGCCGGGCGTCGATGTACGGGTTGGAGCGTAATTGGTGGGTAGATGAGCGTCAGGACCCGGTGAAATCGACCCGCGCCGCTGCCCAGCACCTGAAAGACCTGTACGACCAGTTCGGCGACTGGTATCTGGCAATGGCCGCCTACAATTCCGGGCCCGGCACGATCCAGCACGCAGTCGAGCGCACCGGATACGCCGATTTCTGGGAACTCTACCGGCGTGGCGTCCTGCCGCAGGAAACGCGCAATTACGTCCCTATCATCCTGGCCGTGACCATCATGGCCAAGAATCCCTCGCAGTATGGTCTGGAACACATTACGCCCGATCCACCGCCCAGCGTCGACAAGGTGGTGATCAATTACCCGGTAGATCTTCGCCTGGTAGCTGAGTGCGTCGACACCTCGGTCACCTATCTGCAGGAGCTGAATCCCAGCCTGCTTCGCCTCACCACGCCGAAAGGCGAGTCCTTCACCCTGGAACTGCCCGCCGGCACAGCGGACAAATACCAGACCGCCATTGCTGCCATTCCCCAGGATATGCGGACCTGGTGGCGCTACCATCGCGTGGAGCAGGGCGATAGCCTTTCTTCGATCGCACATAAGTATCACGCAACCACGGCGTCCATCACCGAGGCCAACAAGCTGACCTCCGATGACGTTCAGGTCGGAGCCAAGCTGATCATTCCAGTCACGCCCGGTCACGGTGATGGCGAAGGTCTGGCTTACTCCAAACATCCCACGCGCTACAAGGTGCGCAAGGGAGACACTCTCTATTCGATTGCCGACGACTTCGACGTACCGGTGGAGAAGCTGCGGAAGTGGAACCATCTGCACGGTACGACCGTAGCTCAAGGTCGTATGTTGTTGATCTACAAGCCTATAACGGACGAAGGCTCCGAGCTGGCCTCGTCCGACGATACCGATTCGGGTTCAGCCAAGACCCACTCCAAGAAGACAAGCCACAAGACATCGGCACAAGCCAAATACCACAAGGTCAAAAAGGGCGAGACCCTCAGCGAGATCGCTTCTTCGTATAACACGACGGTCTCGGCGTTACGGCGCGACAACGGCAAAGTTGCCTCGAATCTGCAACCCGGCGATGTGCTGGTCATCCGAAAATAGGGCGCCGGCTCCAGCATTGTTAATCCTTACAACAGGACTCTTCCCTTCCCGCGATTCTTCTGTTACAACAGGCCCGTTGCCTTATAACGATATTTAGTCATCGCTATGTTCGCTCGGGCGCGTGCTATAGTCCCGCGCCTGCACCATGGCACTCGTTCCGAAGTTATTTGCAGAGGTATCTCAAACGCTGACTTCGCTTCGCGAAGAAGGGAAAATTTTCAGGAGGACATATGCGGTTCCAAGACGAAACACTCTACGGTCGTGACGATGAAATGGACGACTACGGAGAGGAGTCCTACGGCGAATCACTTGATGGCGAAGAGTACGAGGAAGAAGAGGAAGAAGAAGAACCCGAATCGACAGTGGTGATTATCGAAGAAGAAGAGGAGGTGGAACCGGAGGCAGAAGTGGTCATGGCTCCTCCACCTCCCAAGAAGCCGGCGGGCAAGGCTGCGCCGAAGAAGGCGGGCGGAGCCAAGAAGGCCGCCAAGAAAGCAGCTCCAGCCAAGAAGAGCGCGCCCCCTAAGAAAGCGGCTCCCAAAAAGGCAGCCCCGAAAAAAGCGGCAAAGAAGGCTACGGCCGGAAAGGGCGGCGGCGTGGCAGCCAAGAAAGCCGCTAAGAAGCCGGCCAAGAAAGCAGCGAAGAAGGCCGCCGCAAAGAAACCCGCTCCCAAAAAGGCAGCAAAGAAATCAGGGACGAAGAAGGCCGCCAAGAAGGGTCGTCGTTAGCCATCCAATACGCAGGAAAGCCGCGGACCATCCGCGGCTTTCGCTCACATTGCCGGATGCCTCCCGACACTAGGCTGAGGTGCTTTGCTGGAAGCTGGCAAGGTGTTCGACCAGCGTCGCTACGAGCGTGACCGGGAAACGAATCTGGCGGTCCATGTCGTCAGCTTCGTAAATGGTTACGCTGTCGCCCTCCTGCACGATCTCCAGGACGGGAATTCCGTTAGAATCACAAACTGTTTTTAGTTCCCGATGCACAGTCCCTCACCTCACAATGTCTCTTCCTGCTTCGGATGGCACAGCGCGTTTTTGTCCTTCCGAACGATTCTCTGAGTATATAGCGCCCTGACACCCTGCTAGTTGCCGCCAGACGAAATGCGGTTCACTGCCGCCAGTGATTTTTCCGCCACTGCCGATGGCAACGGCACGTATCCCAGCTCATTGGCGTAGCGCTGGCCGTCCTGCAGCGACCACTGGAACAGGTTCTTGAGCCCTTCTGCGGTCTTGGCATCCTGGTACGACTTGTGCAGCAACGCCCATGAAAACGTCACAACGGGATAGGAATCGGGGCCGCTCGGATCGGGAACGAACAGGCGCAGGTTCTCCGGCATCTCAGCGTGGGCAAGCGAGGCCGCGCAGCTCTCCGCTGAAGCCTTTACGTACTTGCCGTCTTTGTTCTCCAGCGTCGCATAATCGAGGCCAATGCGCCGGGCAAAACCGTACTCCATGTACCCGATCGAGCCGACGGACTTCTCCACCAGTCCGGCGACACCTTCGTTGCCCTTGGCGCGCATGGCATTGCCCGGCCAGTTGATGAACGTGCCGGGACTATACTTCGCACGCCATTGGTCGCTGATGGCATCCAGATTTTGGGTAAAGGCAAAGGTGGTGCCGCTGCCGTCCTGACGCACGGCTGTCACGATGGTGAGGTTGGGCAGCTTCACTCCCGGATTGGCCGCAGCAATAATGGGATCATTCCAGTGGGTGATCTCTCCCAGAAAGATGCCTGCATAGGCTTTGCGCGACAGTCTCAGCTCACTCTTCAGGCCGGGAACGTTGTAGGCCAGCACTACACATCCCGCGGTAACGGGCACCATCACCACGTCCTGGTTGGCCTGGGCGATCTGGTTATCGTTCATCGCAGCGTCGCTGGCGCCAAAATCGATTCGGTCTTTTTCGTCGATATGGTTGCCGATAAACCGCGCGATGCCTTCCCCGCTGCCCACTGCGGCGTACTTCACATAGGTCTCGGGATGAGCCTGCTGATAAACAGTGAACCAGCGCTTGAATATTGGCGCGTCAAAGGTTGACCCGGCGCCCTTCAGCAACTGAGCGCCAGCCGGTATCTTTGCCTCAGGCTCTCCGGTGGAAGCCTCGACCGTTCTGGGAGGAGTCGAACTGTTGCACCCGATGAGCAACAGCAGGGCAAGGGCCGGAACAAGCGCACCGGCGAAACGCATTTTCTTCGACGCGATCATGACGTCTGGCCTCGGGGGCTAAAGCCCACCCATTAACTTGGCAGTGGGCACGACCGAGGTCATGCCCCTGACGCGAATCTTCCCGGCGCAATACCCTCAGCTGAACTCGCCGCGGATGTATTCCTTGGTGTGCGCCTGCTTCGGATCATCGAAGATCTGCTGGGAGTCGCCGAACTCAACCAGGTAGCCGGTGCGTCCGCCCTGCGTGGTATCGACGTACAGGAAGCCCGTGTTGTCGGCCACGCGCTGTGCCTGCTGCAGGTTGTGGGTGACGATGGCGATGGTGTAACGCTCTTTCAACTCCAGCATCAGTTCTTCGATTCGGCGGGTGGCAATCGGATCGAGCGCCGAGCAGGGCTCATCCATCAGCAGCACTTCAGGGTCGGTGGCGATGGCGCGGGCGATGCAAAGACGCTGCTGCTGGCCGCCGGAGAGCGACAGTCCGCTGTTGTTCAGCTTGTCCTTCACTTCGTCCCAGATGGCCGCGCGCTTCAATGCCTGCTCGACCTTCTCGGTTTTATTTCCCTTGAAGTTGTTGATCCGTAGGCCGAAGGCAACATTGTTGAAAATGCTGGTGGCGAACGGATTGGGCTGCTGAAACACCATGCCGATGTAGCGTCGCACGGCCACCGGGTCGATGGATGGATCGTAGATGTCCTTTCCCCGATACCTGACATGGCCATGAAAGCGGAAACCGCGCACCAGGTCGTTCATGCGATTCAGGCAGCGGAGCACGGTGCTCTTGCCGCATCCCGAAGGACCGATGAATGCCGTAATAGCATTTTTCCTGATCGGGATTTCCGTGTCGCGCACGGCCTTGAACGTGCCGTAGTAAAGTTCCTTGATATTGCAGTCCATTACGACGTCGTCACCCGGCTTCGCCGCCATTGCCGTCTTTGCCGTGAAGTGAGGGTTTGAACCTGTATTGGGAACCATGCCAGTTGCCATGTCGCTTGCCACTCCTTTTATTGCTGCACCTGCTGTCGAGAGAAACTTTGTCCGATGAGGTTGGTGATCAGAACCATCGCGACCAGAACCAAGGCGGCTGCCCAAGCCAGTTCCACCTGGTTCTTGAACGGCATGCCGGCGAAGTTGTAGATCAGTACCGCCAGCGAGGCCGTAGGCTGCATAACATTGAAATGCCCGCCGCTGGTGATCCAGTAATTGCTGAACAGGGCGGTGAACAGAAGAGGTGCTGTCTCGCCGGCTGCGCGGGCAATCGCCAACATGACGCCCGTCAGAATTCCCGGCATCGCCGTCGGCAGAAGCACCATCAGGACTGTCTGCGCACCCGTGGCACCCATCCCAATGGAAGCTTCCTTCATCTTGGCGGGAACCATGGCGATGGCGCTCTCCGAGGTCAGGATGATGGTCGGCAACATCAGAATGGAAAGCGCGATCGCGCCGGCGAGAGCGGAATAGCCGCCCGTGGCGAGAACGATAGCTCCGTAGGCGAATACGCCCGCCAGAATCGAGGGGAATCCGGTCAGCACCTTGGCCGAGAAGCGAACCCCGCTCGCAAGCTTGCTGTCTCGGGGAGCCTGCGCCAGGTAAACCCCGGTGAGTACGCCGAGCGGCACGGTGATCAAAGTTGCTATCCCCACCATGATCAGCGTGCCCAGGATGGCGTTCCCGAATCCGCCGCCCTGCTCCAGCGGCGCGGGAGGCAGCTGCGTGAACAAAGCAACGCTGAGCTTCCGTCCGCCGCGCCAGATCAGCATCCACAACACCGCAAACAACGGAATCAAAGCGAGCAGCGTCATCAAGGTCACGATCCAGGTGAGGACGATGCTGAACGCAGTACGCGGACGGTAGATGGACATCTCAAGCGCGTCAAAGTCGACGCCCTCGAACGGATCCTTCTCCGCCTGCCTCTCTATCTTGTGCAGGAAGCTCTTACCGCTGTCTTCTGGGCCCTTGGCGGGAACCGGTCCGGCGTCGCTCATTTTGCCTCCGCCTTGGAAGCAGCCCGCTCGAGCACGACTGCTCCGAACATATTCACGATCAGCGTAATGGCCAGCAGCACCAACGCTGCATACATCAATACCGGAATCTCCTTCGCCCCGGCCTCAGGGAAGTTATTGGCCAGCAAAGCCGCAAGCGTATCAGCAGGCGAGAACAGCGACACCGTCAACCGGTTCGCATTGCCCACCAACATGGCAAGCGCCATCGTTTCTCCAAGTGCACGTCCGAAGGCGAGAACGATGCCACCGAAGATACCTCGCGATGCCGTCGGCAGCAGTACTCCCAGGATCGTTTCCCACCGCGTAGCTCCCAGGCCATAAGCCGCCATGCGAAGCTTCGGCGGTACCGAGACCAGTGCATCGCGGCTGATCGCGGTTATGGTGGGCAGAATCATGATCGACAAGACAAACACTGCGGGGAAAATTCCCGGACCGCTCAGGTCCGTGGAGAACAGTGGAAACCAGCCAAACTGGTTGTGCAGCCAGTTGCAGTAAGGACGGATCAGCGGGATTACGACGAACAGTCCCCAAAGTCCGTACACCACGCTGGGGACCGCAGCTAACAGTTCGATTGCGTTTTTCAGCAGGGCTTCCATACGCTGCGGGAGCTTTCCCCAGACCGGGTGGAAATGCAGGTTCGACATCTTGAGGAGCTTGAAAACTGCTTCCCCCAGGTATCCCTCGCTGAGGAACAACGCCGCCGCAACTCCGAATAAGGTCCCGAAGAACAGAGCCAGCAGCGAGGTGTAAAGCGTCCCCCAAATCTCCGGCAGAATGCCGAAGACGCCTTTACTGGGGTCCCAGGTTTGACTCCACAGAAACCGAAGGCCGTACTCCCGAAAAGCAGGCACGGCCTTAATGCCGATTTCAACCACCAGCAGCACCATCAGCACAATGGTGAAGCCGGCAAAAACCCAGCACATGCGCCGGAACACTCGATCGAAGAAACGCTGTCCGGCAGTTGGAGGCTGCCAGATGGTATCGGGATTCGCGGCTCGGGCCTGTGCCTGTCCTGCCATTCGCGTTTGGTGTGGAACCGTTGCCACGGCAACCTCTTTCGTTCAACGTTCGTTGCTGGAGTTACAGAGCCTTGAGGGCTTCCTGATCCTTCGCCACAACGGAGTCGGGTAGCGGAACGTATCCTAAAGCCTCAGATTCCTTCTGCCCTTCGGTAAGTCCGTAGTTGACCAGCGCCTTCAAGGCTTCCATCTTGTCCTTGTCGGGATACTGCTTATAGAACGCCATCCACGTGAAGGTCACGATCGGGTAGGCATCTTTCCCATCCGGGTCCGATACCCAGACGATCATGTCGGGCGGCAGTTCCGCGGAAGCCAAAGCTGCCTTCGCGCTGTCGGTGGTGGCAGCGACATAGTTACCCGCCTTGTTCTCCAGCGTTGCCATGTGCAGGTTCTGGCTCTTGGCGTAGCCGTATTCCACATAGCCGATCGAGCCTGGTGTGGTAATAATGCTGGCTGTCACGCCTTCGTTTCCCTTGGACTTGGTACCTACCGGCCAATTAGGCATCTGGTCAACCCCAACCGTCTTCTGGAAGTCAGGATTGATCGCGCTCAGGTGCTTCGTAAACACATAGCTGGTGCCGCTGCCGTCGGCCCGAACCACAACGTTAATTGGCTGGTCCGGTAGCTTTGCGCCTGGGTTCTCCTTACTAATAGCCGGATCATTCCACTTCTTAATCTTGCCCAGGAAGATGCCGGAATAAGCATCGCGCGAAAGCTTCAGTTCCGGGACATCGGGCAAGTTGTAGGCCAGAACAATAGCACCTGCCGTCATGGGGATCAACTGAACCCCGCCGCTTACCTTGCTCATTTCATCGGGCGTCATGGCACGGTCACTGGCCGCAAAATCGACCGTCTTGTCGATAAAGCTCTTCACGCCGGAGCCGCTACCTACGGACTGATAGTCCACCTGTACGCCCGGATGGGCTGCGCCGTAGCTCTTGAACCACTTCAAGTAAAGCGGAGCCGGGAAACTAGCTCCCGCGCCCTGCAATTTCACTGTATTTTCCTTGCTTCCGCTACATGCGACGAGAAAAGCAAGAGTCAGAAGGACAACGGCCAAGCTGGCTATACGATTCGATTTCATTTTATGGAATCCTCAGTTCGCCCTGCGGCTCCCGAACAGACTGAACCACGGCTCTCCGGGATCGAGAGAAATTTGGAGTACTTCAGTTGCGCTCTGAGACTTTAGGAGAAGGTTGTCTAAGCGAGATTTCAGAACAGTCAATTTCTGATTAAAACCGCACGAATGACCATGTCTGGGATCGTCATTCGCTTGATTTGACAGATGGTTGGAGGGATCCTCAGCAGTCACTCAGGCCCTCGCAGATGTGGACTGTCTAACTCCCGATCACGCAGATTCCTCACAGGTGATTCGTCGCAAAAGTGGCTGGCTCACGCAAGGAAGGCCCGTATTTATCATCAGGCAAAGATGCAGTAATATCGCCTGTAACAATCTATTTGCAACAGATTGCAACCTGAATTATCGAGATTGAGTCCAAGTTGGTTTGCCGGTTTCCCTGGGATTGCCCGTGAGTCTCTCAAAATTCACCCGGCTGTTTGCGGTACCCTTCGCATTTGTTGCGCTCTCCACGCCTTTCGTCTACGCGCAGTACATGAATTTCAACCTCCATCCTGATGTGAGTCAGGGGAAGCAGATTTATAAAGCAGCTTGCGCTTCGTGCCACGGCAAGGCCGGAGCGGGAGCACCGCAGACACTCACGGCATTCAAACGGCCGCCATCTTTTCCTGATTTCACGAAGTGCGATCAGACGACCGCTGAAACCAACGTCGGATACAAGGCTGTCATCGAATACGGCGGTCCGGATCGCGGCTTCTCGCAGATCATGCCGGCCTTTCATAAGGCGCTGAACTCGAATGAGATCGACGACGTAATTGCGTATCTGCGAACCTTCTGCACGAATTCGCATTGGCCGCGTGGCGAGCTTAATGTGCCGCGCGCCCTCGTGACCGAAAAGGCTTTTCCCGAAGACGAACTGGTGTTGTCCACCGGGATCAACACAAACGGGACACCCGGCAACGAGACCCACATCATCCATGAGCAGCGTTTCGGAGTAAGGAACCAGATTGAAGTCGATGTTCCGGTAACCTTCGAAGACCAGGACCATACCTGGTACGGAGGCGTCGGCGACGTCACTTTGGGCGTGAAACGCGTAATGTTTTCCAACCTGCGAACGGGTTCGATCCTGAGCTTGCAAGGAGGATTCCTGTTGCCCACCGGAAATGCACAGCGCATGTTCGGAACGGGCACAACGACCTTTGAGCCCTTCGCCGCTTTCGATCAGGTCTTTCGAACCAACACTACCGTTCAGCTTCAATTCGGAGCGGACCTGCCCTTCGACACCAGCAAGGCGCCGCAATCATGGTTCTTCAATTCGGCCATCGGGCAGAGCCTTGCCTCTGACCATGGGCTCGGCCGATTGTGGACGCCAATGGTCGAGTTCCTTGCGGCGCGAGATTTGATGGACGCGGCAAAAACTGACTGGGACGTTATGCCTGAAATCCAGGTGACGATCAGCAAGCGCCAGCATGTTCGCGGAGACATTGGCTACCGTGTTCCATTCACCAACACCGCTGGCAGGCAGCAGCAGATCATGTTCTACCTGCTGTGGGACTGGGCTGACGGTAGGCTCAACCGGGGATGGTGATGCGGAAATCAATTCCGTGGCTATTGCTTGTTGCGGCCTGTGTGCTGCTGCCGCTCGGCGCCTTGCACGGCGGTCAGGACCAGTTGCAGGTCGAATTTCATACCTCGGATCGCTGCCTGGCGTGCCACAACCAACTCACCACTCCCAGCGGCCAGGATGTATCAATCGGCACCGACTGGCGTGCCAGTGTCATGGCCAATTCGTCACGCGATCCCTATTGGCAGGCGAGTATCCGCCGCGAGAGCATCGATCATGCGTCAGTAAAGCGCGATGTCGAAGATGAATGTTCAGTCTGCCACATGCCGATGACGCGCTATAAGGCCAAAATCCAAGGCGAGAAGGGACAGGTGTTCGCATTTCTGCCCTTTCCGGCAAAGAACAACGACGCGGCCTTGGCGGAGGACGGGGTCAGTTGCTCGGTATGCCACCAGATCAGCAAAGACAAACTGGGTACTCCCGAGAGCTTTAGCGGCGAATTCGTCATCAACCCTCCGCAAACCAAAGACGACCGCCCCGAATACGGTCCCTTTGTCATCGATGCAGGCCATCAGCTCATCATGCAGAGTTCCACCGGAGGCTTCCGGCCGACCATGGCGGAACACATCCGCGATGCAGCACTGTGCGGCTCCTGTCACCAGCTCTACACCACGGCGCGCGGCGAAGGCGGCAAGGAGATCGGCTCGCTTCCCGAGCAGATGCCTTATCTCGAATGGCTGCACAGCGACTACCCCAGCAAGTACACCTGCCAGCAGTGCCATATGCCGGAGGTGCACGAGGAAGTGCCGATCAGCTCGGTGCTGGGCATGCCGAGGGCGGGTCTGCATCAGCATGTGTTTGTGGGCGACAACTTCTTCATGCAGAGAATGCTGAACCGCTATCGCGACGACCTCGACGTCGCGGCTCTTCCGCAGGAACTAACCTCGGCCGAACAAGGCACACTCGAGTTCCTGCACACGCAAGCCGCGAAAGTGGAATTGCGCAACGTCGAGATTACTGCCGGAAAGCTGAATGCCGACGTATTCGTCGAAAACATGACGGGCCACAAGCTGCCGACAGCGTTTCCTTCCCGCCGCGCGTGGTTGCACTTCGTGGTTCGCGACCGCAACGGAAACAGCGTCTTCGAGTCGGGCAAGCTGAATCCCGACGGCTCGATCGTGGGCAACATCAATGACGCGGACAAGACCAAATTCGAGCCCCACTACCGTGAGATCACCAGCAGCGATGAGGTCGAGATCTTCGAAGATATCCTGGGCACTCAGGATGGCCAGGTCACAACCGGCCTGCTGGAAGGCGTGCGCTACCTAAAGGATGATCGCCTCTTACCGCATGGTTTCGACAAGCACACCGCGATCAACGACATTGCCGTGATCGGCGACGCTTTCAACGATCCCAACTTCGCCGGAGGCGGCGACCTCGTGCGCTACTCAGTGACCGTCGGGAGTGCTCAAGGTCCTTTTCACATCGAAGCGGAGCTGTATTACCAGCCCATTGGCTTCCGCTGGGCCCACAACCTTGAACCTTACGATGCGATGGAGCCCAAACGCTTCGTCGCCTGGTACGACGCGATGTCGCAGACGACCGCGACGGTGCTGGCCAAGGCAGAAGTCACACGCTAGAACGGCCGGGGTGCGGTTGCGAGCCCGGGAATCTATGTCATCCCTGCAACCTCAGGCAAGAACTTCATTCCCAGGCTGGAATGCTGCATCGAATTGAGTGCAGCTTCTTCTAAATGTCACGCCGCAAGAATCCGACGGAAGCCTCCAGCCCGCTGGCGCTGTTTCATCCCGCCGTACGGGAATGGTTTGAAGCGGTTTTCGCGGAACCCACGCACGCACAGCAGATGGGCTGGCCTGCCATTGGTAATGGCGATTCGACGCTCGTGCTCGCCCCCACCGGTTCGGGCAAAACGCTGGCCGCATTTCTCTGGGCCATCAACCGGCTGATGTTCTCCCCCGTTACTGCGCCGGCGGAGCGCTGCCGCATCGTCTATATCTCGCCTATCAAAGCGCTGGCCGTCGATGTCGAGCGTAATCTTCGGGCGCCGCTGGTCGGAATCGCGCAGGCGGCGGAACGCGGCGGATACGAATTCCACCAGCCTGCCATCGCCGTACGCACGGGAGATACCCCCTCCGCCGAGCGGGCCCGGTTCGCCCGCCATCCGGCAGACATCCTGATCACCACGCCGGAATCGCTCTATCTTCTGCTGACCTCCAATGCGCGCAAGGTGCTCGCCTCCGTCGAAACCGTGATCGTCGACGAGATTCACGCGCTGGTGCCCACCAAGCGCGGCTCGCATCTGGCGCTCTCGCTGGAACGCCTCGAAGCCCTCTGCGGGCGCAAGCTCCAGCGCATCGGATTGTCGGCTACCCAGCGTCCGCTGGAGGAGGTGGCCCGGTTTCTCGGGGGCGCCGAATCGGCCACCGAAACTCCGCCCGAGCTTACCCGAATTCCGCAAGACGAACCGCGAGCCAATATTCCCGATCTCGAATCTTCCCCATCTGCCGTTGTCTATCGGCCCGTGACCATTGTTGACGCGGGCGAGTCCAAGCGACTGGAACTGTGCGTCGATGTCCCCGTGGAAGACATGGCGCGGCTCGACCAGATTGATCCCATTCCCAGCGGCGCAGCTTCACAGGGGCCCATTCGCCCCTCGATCTGGAGCGCAATTCATCCCAAGCTGCTGGAATTGGTGCGGTCGCACAACTCGACCATCATCTTCGTAAATAATCGCCGCCTCGCCGAGCGCATTGCTGGTGCGGTAAACGATCTGGCGGGAGAGGTTCTGGTCCGCGCGCATCATGGCAGCGTTGCGGTCGCGCAGCGCAAGGAGATCGAAGACCGCCTGAAGATGGGCACACTGCGCGGGCTGGTCGCGACTTCTTCGCTCGAGTTGGGCATCGACATGGGTGCGGTCGATCTCGTTGTTCAGATTGAGGCGCCGCCTTCGGTCGCCAGCGGAATGCAGCGTATCGGCCGCGCCAGCCATCGTGTCGGAGCCGTCAGCAAAGGCACAATCTATCCCAAGTACCGCTCCGACCTGGTGGCATGTGCCGCCGTCACTCGCGCTATGTATGAGGGCAAGATTGAGTCGGTAAGCTTTCCGCGCAATCCGCTCGACGTGCTCGCGCAACAGATTGTCGCGATGGTCGCGATGGAGAACTGGAACGTCAACGAGCTGTTCGCCACCATTCGCCGCGCGGCGCCGTACTCCGGGCTCACGCGTCCCGTATTTGAGGGCGTGCTCGATATGCTGGCCGGACGGTATCCCTCGGACGAATTCGCCGAACTTCGGCCGCGGCTTACCTGGGACCGCATGACTAACACGCTGTCAGCTCGCGAAGGCTCGCGCAGCATGGCCATCGTCAACGGCGGCACCATCCCCGATCGCGGGCTATATCCGGTGATGGTTGCCGGAACCAAGCGCGGAGCGCGCGTTGGCGAACTGGACGAAGAGATGGTCTTCGAAAGCCGCACCGGCGACACCATCATTCTTGGCGCTACCACCTGGCGCATCGAGGAAATCACGCACGACCGCGTTGTTGTCTCGCCTGCGCCGGGCGAGCCGGGCAAGATGCCCTTCTGGCACGGCGATACCGGCGGGCGGCCGGCGGAATTCGGTCAGGAGATTGGCCGCATGACCCGCGAGTTGCTGCGCATGCCGCGGACCGTCGCCTTTACGCGCCTGGTCGAGGAGCACAGTCTCGACGAGAACGCAGCGGAGAATCTGATCCGCTACCTCGAGGAACAGGCGACAGCAACCGGCCGCGTTCCCAGCGATGAAGATGTGCTGATCGAGCGCTGCCGCGACGAACTGGGAGACTGGCGAATCTGCGTGCTCACCCCCTATGGAACACGCGTCCACGCGCCTTGGTGCATGGCGGTCACCTCGAAGTTGCGCGCCGAGCGCGGCATCGACGTGGAGGCCATGTGGTCGGACGACGGTTTTGTGCTGCGCCTGCCGGAGAACGAAGAGCCGCTGGACGCATCATGGCTGCTGCCCTCGCCCGCCGAGCTGCGCGACCTGGTCCTGCGCCAGCTGAGGTCGACTTCCGTCTTCGCTGCGAAGTTTCGCGAGGCAGCCTCGCGCGCTCTGCTTCTGCCCAGGCGGCGCCCCGGCCTGCGCGCTCCCCTGTGGCAGCAGCGTAAGCGCGCCGCGGATTTGCTGGGCGTGGCAGCGCAATACAGCTCATTTCCCATCCTGCTGGAAACCTACCGCGAGGTGATGCGCGACGTCTTCGACATGCCGGCAGCCACGGCCCTGTTGCGCAAGGTCGCTTCCGGCAATGTGCGCGTCACCACCGTCGACTCAACAAAACCGTCGCCGTTTGCCTCGGCGCTGCTGTTTTCCTACATCGCGAACTACATCTACGAGGGTGATGCGCCGTTGGCCGAGCGCCGGGCGCAGGCGCTGGCGATTGATCAGGCGCAGCTACAGGAGCTGCTGGGCGAGAGCGATTTGCGCGAACTGCTCGATGCCGCCGCGCTGGACGAAGTTGAAGCGCAGTTGCAGGCGCTCGATTCGGAATACCAGGCGCGCCACGCCGATGGTGTTCACGATCTGCTGCTGCGGCTTGGCGACTTGAACGAGCACGAACTCCAGCTGCGTTGTGCTTCTGCTGAGATTGCTGCAACCGTTGAGGAACTGGCGCGTGTGCGGCGCGTGGTGCGGGTGCAGCTCGCTGGGGAGTCGCGCTTCATCGCGGTGGAAGACGCTGCCCGTTATCGAGACACCTTCGGAGTTCCCCTGCCGCCAGGTTTACCCGAAGTATGGCTGGAGAGCGCGACGAATCCTCTGCTGTCGATCGTGCGCCGCTACGCGAGGACCCATGGCCCGTTCACGACTGCGGATCTGGCGAAGCGCTACGCTATGGGCGCGGCGCGAATTGAGCCGCTGCTTCGCATATTGCATGGCGACGGGAAGCTGCTGGAAGGTGAGTTTCGGCCGACAGGGAGCCACATGGAATGGTGCGATCCCGAGGTACTGCGCGTCGTCCGGCGAAAAACACTGGCACGCCTGCGGCGGGAGATCGAACCGGTGGAGCAGCGCGTTTTGGGGCGTCTGCTGGCCCGCTGGCAGGGAGTTGCTGTCTCACGGCGTGGGATAGACGCTCTGCTGGACGCCATCGGCGTTCTGCAAGGCGCGGCTCTGCCCGCGTCAGAGCTGGAGCGTGAGATTCTTCCCGCGCGCGTAGCCAATTACACTCTCGGCGACATCGACACATTAATGGCTGCAGGCGAGGTCGTATGGGTCGGCGTGGAGCGCATAGGAGATAGAGACGGGCGAATCGCGCTATACCTGACGGAAAACCTGCCGCACCTGCTGCCGGCACGTACACTCGATCCCACATTGTCAGAGCGGGCACGCATTATTCTGGCAGCACTCGAGCGTAGCGGTGCCTCGTTCTTCGCCGATCTCCATGATGCGGCAGGCGGGGGCTTTGCCGGCGAAACGCTGGATGCACTTTGGGAGCTGGTGTGGGCAGGAGTGGTCACGAACGATGCTCTTCGTCCCTTGCGCGCGTTCCTGCGACCCGCGGACGAACGCAAGTGGCGCGCCGCAAGTGATGGCCAGCCCGGCTCACCCGACTTCCTGCGCCGCTTCCGTGCCCGCACGGGAGCAGGCAGCGCGGGTCAAGGTCGCTGGTCGCTGGTGAGCAGCCGCATTGTCGTCCAATCTCCCACAGAGTGGGTGGCCGCAATGGCCCAGCAGTTACTGGTGCGCTATGGAGTCGTCAGCCGCGAAACGGCAGCCGCCGAGAACCTGCCGGGCGGATATAGCGCAGTTTATCCGGCACTGCGCACTATGGAAGAGAGCGGATGGATACGCCGTGGCATGTTTGTCGCCGGAATGGGCGCGGCCCAGTTTGCAATGAACCCGGCAGTGGAAATGCTTCGGTCGCTGCGCACTAATCCGGACAGCGCTGAGGCTGTGCATCTGGCGTCGACCGATCCTGCGAATCCCTACGGCGCGCTGCTGCCATGGCCTCGACTGGAGGGCGAGAGCGCCGATACATCGCATGGCATGGCGCGGGTCAGCGGCGCAACTGTGGTCATCGTCAACGGCGCGCTGGCAGCGTTCCTGCGCCGGCGTAACCCCGCGCTGCGAGTGTTCTTGCCGGAGGAAGAACCGGATCGCAGCCGGTTTGCGCAGGCCCTGGCGAACACCTTGGCTGAAGTAGCCCTGAAGCGGCAGTCCCGCCGCTCGGGCCTCCTGATCGGCGAGATCAACGGACACCCTGCCCGCGAACATCTTGTTGCTCACTATCTCCTGGATGCAGGGTTTGTCGACAGTGCGCTCGGCTTTCAGATGCGCAGAGCGGCAGCCACGGCCCCACCCTCGCCGGCAGGAACCGCTGACGCCGACGAGGAACTCGAAGACACGACGGAGTCCATCTGAGTGCCCGAAGGCGATACCATCTTTCGCGCCGCGCGCACCCTGCATCGCGCCCTTTCCGGGCAACGCGTCATTCGCTTCGAGACCGTGCTCCCGCAGCTTTCGCGGATAGATGACGATTCCCCCATTGTGGGACGTACAGTTGAATCCGTCGAAGCCCAGGGCAAGTGGATGCTGATGCGCTTCTCTGGCGGCCTTATCCTCCTGACTCACATGCGTATGAACGGCAGCTGGCATGTCTACCGTCCCGGCGAGACGTGGCGTCGTGGGGCTCATCACATGCGAATCCTGATCGAGACTGCCGGGTTTGTCGCAGTTGGTTTCGATGTTCCGGTTGCGGAGTTTCATGACTCCGCATCTCTGGCGCGCCATCCCAGCCTGAAACGGCTCGGGCCTGACGTTCTTGCCGATGCATTTGATCCGGAGGACGCCGCACGCCGGCTTCGCGAGCTGGGCGAGTTTGCCCTGGGCGAGGCGCTTCTCCGGCAATCGATAGTCGCGGGCATCGGCAACGTCTTCAAGTCCGAAATCTGCTTTGCTTGCCAAGTGAACCCATTCCGCAAAGTTGCGTCATTGAGCGAGTCTGAGTTGCTTTGCCTTATGACGAAAGCGCGGGAATATCTGCGGGCCAATGTTACTGACCATTCCGACGCTGGCATCGTGACCTATATAGGATTTCGCCGCACGACCCGGAGGGCGGATCCGACAACTCGCCTGTGGGTGTACGGCCGGCATAATCAGCGATGTCGGCGCTGCGGCGCGGCGATCCAGTCGCGCAAGCAGGGCGAGGCGGCGCGCGTGACCTTCTGGTGTCCGCGCTGCCAGCCGGCTTAAGCAAAACCTGTCTCGGCCCAGCGAAGTTTTCTTCCCAAAAAGCCGATAAGCAAGTTGGATATGTTCGCCATCATTGGCATGCTCGTAGTGTTGGCCGCCGTGGTTGGCGGCTTCCTTATGGAGCACGGCCCCATCCGGGTGCTCATGCAGCCCGCCGAATTGCTGATCATCGGCGGAGCCGCTATCGGCACGCTGCTGGTGGCCAATCCCCTGCACACGATCAAGGGGATCCTAGGCGGGGTAATGGGAGTGCTGAAGGGATCGAAGCTCGACAAAAAGCGCTATCTGGAATCGCTGAAGATGCTGTTCGACCTGTTCACCAAGGCCCGTAAGGAAGGAATGGTCGCGGTCGAGAAAGATATCGAAGGGCCGAAAGAGAGCCAGTTTTTTGCGCAGTTCCCTGCGTTCCAGAAGGACCACGAAACCGTGGACTTCGTCTGCGACACCATGCGCATGGTGATCATGGGGGGCGTCGAGGCGTTCGACGTTGACCAGATGATCGAGGCCGACATGGATGTCCACCATCATGAGCGGCTGCTTCCGATTGGCGCCCTCAGTGCCGTGGCGGACTCGTTGCCCGGACTGGGCATTGTCGCCGCAGTGCTGGGCGTGGTGCTGACCATGAGCGCGCTGGGAGGACCTCCGGAGGAGATTGGCAGAAAAGTCGCAGCGGCCCTGGTGGGAACGTTTCTCGGCATTCTCATGTGCTACGGATTCGTCGGCCCGCTGGCGGCAAACATGGCCAAGCTGGCCGACGAGGAGAAAGAATACTGGCACGTGCTGCGGGTGAGCATTATCGCGTTCATGAAAGGGGTTGCGCCTCTGCTGGCCGCGGAGATGGGCCGGCGCGCCATTCCCGCACACGTTCGCCCCAGCTTCCTGGAGTTCGAGAACGCCTGCAAGAACCGCCAGACGGCAGAAGGCGCTGCTCAGGCGGCCGATGCAGGGGCTCCGGCCGCGGAACCCCTTCCCGCCTCATAGGACAGACACGCCGTGAGCACCAAGCCGCAAATCGTCGTCATCAAGCGAACGTCGGGCCACGGCGGCCACCATGGCGGCGCTTGGAAAGTCGCCTACGCCGACTTTGTTACTGCCATGATGGCATTGTTCATCGTGCTCTGGCTGATGAACAGCAGCAAGCAAATCCAGGTGGCTGTGGGCGGCTACTTCAAGGACCCAACCGGCACGTCGAAGCTGGTAGGCACCAATCAGTCCGGTTCGGGCGATAACTTGCCCCTGCGAAAGCAGGATATGGCAAAGCTCAAAGAGCAGTTACAGACCCTCATCCGGCAGGTTTCCGACTTCGACAAGCTTAAGAGTCACATCGAAATGACGGTCACCGCCGAAGGTCTGCGCATCGAACTGCTCGAATCGGAGACCGGGACATTCTTCGAGAGCGGCAGCTCCACCCCGACCGATTCGGCGCGCGAGATCCTCACGGTGCTGGCGCAACAGTTGGGCAAGCTGCCGAATCGGGTCTCAATCGAAGGTCACACTGACTCGCGGCCATTTGGAGGAGGCAATTACAGTAACTGGGAGCTCTCCTCGGACCGCGCCAATGCCTGCCGCCGATTGATGCAACAGACTGGACTTCGCAGTGACCAGGTGGCGGAAGTGCGGGGTTTTGCCGATCAGAATCTGCGCAACAAGAACGATCCTACTGACCCCTCCAATCGGCGGATTACGTTGCTGGTTAAGTACATAGAAAAGCCGGCGCCGTCGGATGTGCCGGCCGCCGCCGAAGGCCACGTGCCAGAGACGCCAACTTCGGCAAAGTAGGTAGCAGGACTACCGCGACTAACCAGTAGGATTATTTTGGGCTATCTGTTCGGATAGTTTCTTCTCCTCGCTCCTCGCTCATGACCGCCGGTAGTGCTTCTAACTTGCTGTTTCAAAAGCGAGCTTCCTATCGAACAAGCGCTAAAACGATGTGGCAGCCCAAATGCTTCGCTGAATGTATCTCCCTCGAGCATGTAGGGACGCACAATGTCCGGCTGGTCGCACAGGGACTCAGCTTTGGACAACTTCAGCAGGGTCCTTCTGAGAACCGCGCCGCACTCGGACCCTGCTGAACCTGAATGCCGAGGATGCAAGATCCAATCTGGCGGTCCGTGTTTTTGGATTGCTTGAGGTCCCAGGTTCTGTGGTGACCGCCCGAATTGTGGCGTTCCGAGCTGCCTCCGGCTCGACGGGAACCGGGATGGAACAAGTGCCTGCGGGGGCAGAGACTGTGGTGACTGGGTTGTGGCAACCCCCCGACTCAGTCACAACAGTCGTAGTGAGACCCGAAGCGGTAGGCTTCGGGTTTTGCCGTCTTTGCTGTCTTCCCAGATGCTGCCTTGCGGTTCTGATGGACTTTTTTCTCCCGCTGATTACAATGCTTCGTTTGACGTTTCCAGCACTTCTGGAGGAAGCTCCATGATTGTAGGGGTGCCCCGTGAGAGCTTTCCCGGGGAGAGGCGCGTAGCACTGGTTCCCGCAGTTGTTCCTAATCTGACCAAGGCAGGCCTGGAAATCCTGATCCAAGCCGGCGCCGGCCTCGAGGCCGGTTATCCCGATTCCGACTACGAGAGTAAGGGCGCCAAGATTGCGGCAAGCCGTGAGGAGGTGTTCGGTAAAGCTGACATCGTAGCCCAGGTATTGTGCTACGGCGCGAACGACCGGACTGGCGCCGCCGATCTCCCACTGCTGCGACGAGGCCAGTTCCTCGTCGGGTTCATGCGTCCGCTGGGAACCAAAGAAACCGTGCAAGCGCTTGCCGCGACGGGGGTAGGTTCTTTCGCGGTGGAGCTGATGCCGCGCACCACGCGGGCGCAGAGCATGGACGCTCTCTCCGCAATGGCAACCGCGTCCGGCTACAAGGCGGTGCTTATCGCCGCTGATACTCTTCCGCGCATCTTCCCCATGCTGACAACCGCTGCCGGGACGATTACTCCAGCCCGCGTCTTGATTATCGGTGTGGGCGTCGCTGGTCTACAGGCCATCGCCACGGCCCGGCGCCTGGGAGCAGTGGTCTCGGCCTACGATGTTCGTCCCGCCGTGAAGGAGCAGGTGCAAAGCCTCGGTGGCCGCTTCGTGGAGCTGCCGCTGGAAGTGAAGGACGCACAGGATGCCGGCGGCTACGCCAAGGCGCAGGACGAATCCTTTTATCAGCGCCAGCGCGAATTGCTGGGCAAAGTCATCGCCGAGAGCGATGTCGTGATCACGACCGCGGTGGTTCCGGGAAAGAAGGCTCCGGTACTGGTCACGACGGAAATGGTCTCGGGCATGGCCCCAGGGTCTGTCATCGTCGATCTTGCGGCCGAGCGCGGAGGGAACTGCGAGCTAACCAAAAGCGGGGAGAAGATCACGATTAACGGAGTAACCATCATCGGTTGGATCAACCTCGCCAGTTCCGTGCCTTATCACTCCAGCCAGATGTACGGCCGTAACATTACGAGCTTCTTGCTGAACCTGGTCAAAGACGGGAAGCTGAACCTGAACATGCAGGACGACATCATCAGCAGCACCCTGGTGACCCAAGGCGGAGAGATTGTGAATCCTCGTATCCGCGAGTTCTTTGGGCTGCCGGCGCTGGCACTGCGGTAGTTGGTAATGTTCGGCGGCCCGAGCTGCCGGGAAATGCAGGGGAACCAAAATGCCACCAGATTTCATTTCTAACCTCTACGTCTTCATCCTCGCCGGGTTTGTGGGTTTTGGAGTGATCAGGCGGGTTTCTCCCCTGCTCCACACCCCCCTGATGTCGCTGACCAATGCGTTGGACGCGATCGTGGTCGTTGCCGCCATCATCATCGCCGGCCGGCATGAGACGCCGCTCACCACGACGCTGGGTGCGATCGCGGTTGCGGCGTCGTTCAGCAACATGGTTGGCGGATTCCTGATCACCGACCGCATGCTGCGCATGTTCAAGTCTCGCGGGTCGAAACAATCATGAACCCGCTCGCGTTGCAGCAGTATCTCGACTTCGCCTACATTGTCGCGGTCGTTCTCTTCATCCTTTCTCTCCAGTTCCTCAATTCGCCGGTGACCGCGCGCTGGGGCGTTCTGGCGGGAGAAATCGGCGCGGCGTTAGCGGTCGCCGTTACACTTTTCAACCCCGAGGTGGCCCACTACAAGTGGGTCCTTATCCCGCTGATCATCGGCGCGGGAATCGGCGTCCCTCTGGGTCTGGTGCACATGACGGCGGTGCCGCAACGAACCGCCCTCAGCCACGCGTTTGGCGCGCTCTCGGCCGCCATGATCGGCATCGCCGAGTTCTACGTGGGCACGGCTCCGGTCACACGTTTTGAAATGGGCGAGATTTCGCTCGAAGTCATTATTGGCTCGCTGACCTTTACCGGCAGCCTGATCGCGGCGGGCAAGTTGCAGGAGATCCTGCCGCAGCGGCCGATCGTCTATCGCGGGCAGAACATCGTCAGCCTCTCCGTTCTGGCGGGAGCGCTCGGGCTCGCCGTGGCGCTGGTGGTGAATCCCGGACATGCCCTGCTGTTCCCGATCATGGTGATTGTGGCACTGATTTTCGGGGTGTTGCTGGTCACTCCCATCGGCGGGGCGGACATGCCGACCGTCATCTCGCTGCTGAATTCCTACGCCGGCATTTCAGCCGCGCTCCTGGGATTTGTTCTGAACAGCAAGGTGCTGGTCGTGGCCGGAGCGCTCGACGGCTCTTCCGGTTTCATTCTCTCGGTCATCATGTGCAAAGCCATGAA
Organism: uncultured Acidobacteriaceae bacterium; assembly: GCA_963846815.1. Lineage (GTDB taxonomy): Bacteria > Acidobacteriota > Terriglobia > Terriglobales > Acidobacteriaceae > CAVVDY01. Next base: position 123,779 of record CAWJXG010000002.1, read on the forward strand.
TCGCTCCTTCACCAACGTGATGTTCGGAGCGTTTGGCCAAGTGCAGGCCTCTACAGCCGCAGCGAAAGAAGAACGGGTGGTTCGTAGCGCCGTGCCCGAAGACGCGGCCGCGATTCTTGCAGCGGCCAGCAACGTTGTGATCGTGCCCGGTTACGGCATGGCCGTGGCGCAAGCGCAGCACAAGGTTCGCGAATTGTATGACCTGCTCACCAAGAAGGGGGTCGACGTACGTTTTGCCATCCATCCGGTTGCCGGGCGCATGCCCGGCCACATGAACGTGCTGCTGGCCGAAGCCGATATTCCTTACGACCGCCTGATCGAAATGGACGAGATCAACGGCGACTTCCCGCAGACCGACGTGGCGCTGGTCATCGGCGCCAACGACGTGACCAACCCGGCGGCCCGGACTGACCAAGGCAGCCCGATCTACGGCATGCCGATCCTGGATGTCGACAAGGCGCGCACCGTGATGGTGATTAAGCGCAGTATGAATCCGGGTTTCGCCGGAATCGATAATCCGCTGTATTACCTCGACAACACGCTTATGCTATTTGGCGACGCGAAGGCCTTTGTTGGCTCGATTGTGCGCGAGTTGAGCGGGGGTGGAGCGCACGGATAGCTAAACATCCACAGGCACATTCTGCGATACTAGAGATGTCCAGAAATAGAGTCGCGATGACAAAGCCTGTAGCAGAACCCAAGTCGATCAAAGTTCACCAGACCGCCGGTACCGGCATGGACATTGAGTGGAAGGACGGCCACCAGAGCAGCTACTCATTCGTCTTTCTTCGTGATGCCTGCCCCTGCGCGTTGTGCATCGAAGAACGTGAAAAAGACGGCCGACAGCCGGGCGATCCGCTGAAACCGATCGCCGGTGTTTTACCCATGTTCAAGGCGTTGGCGAAGCCAACCAAGGTCGAGCCGGTCGGAAGGTACGCGATTCGCTTTGTGTGGAACGACGGGCACGAGCACGGTATCTATTCGTGGGAGTTTCTGCGCGAGCATTGTCCGTGCGCCGAATGCAAGGCGCACCGCGCGATGGAAGCGTCCGCCACGACCACTTCCAGGCCGAATTGAGGAAGGCAGCCGTTGGCACTTGGCACTTAGCATTGGGCGCTTGGCGGTCTGCCACTCTAAGGCTAATTGCCAAATGCCAAGTGCTAATTGCTAATCATAATTGCTTCGCCCAACGGGACTCTCTCTTTTGTCGTATCTGAACCAACTCAATCCGCAGCAGCGTGAAGCAGTCGAAGCCGTCGACGGGCCGGTGCTGATCCTCGCCGGCGCCGGCAGCGGCAAGACGCGCGTCATCACCTACCGTATCGCCCATCTGATCGATACAGTCGGCGCGGCGCCCGATTCCATCCTCGCCGTTACCTTCACCAACAAGGCCGCCTCCGAGATGGCCAGCCGCGTGGAGTCTCTGGCCGGCGCTCGCACATTAGCCAAGCCGCTCATCTCAACCTTTCATTCCTTTTGCGTGCGCGTTCTGCGCAAGGACATCGAAGTCCTGCAGATCGGCGGCAAGGGATATCGCAGGGATTTCGTCATCTACGACGAGGCCGATCAGCAGAACGTAGTGAAAGCGGCCATGCGGCGGCTCGGCCTTGATGACAAACAGCTCACCCCGCGCAACGTACTCGGCCGCATCTCATGGGCCAAGAACCACATGCTCGATCCGCAGGAGGTATATCTCCAGTCGGGCGATCCCAACTCCGAGCGTGTGGCGCATATTTACGAGATCTACCGTCAGGAGCTGGCGAAGTCGAACGCCCTCGACTTCGACGACCTGCTGCTGTTCACTCAACGGCTGCTGAAAGCCTCGGCAGAAACGCGCGAGAAATACAATCGCCGTTATCGCTACCTGCTGGTCGACGAGTATCAGGACACCAACCGCCCCCAGTACGAACTGATGCGCATGCTGGCCGGCAGCGGGCACAACGTTTGCGCGGTGGGCGATGAAGACCAGAGCATCTATTCGTGGCGCGGCGCCGACATTCGCAACATTCTGGAATTCGAACAGGACTTTCCTGAGGCGCGCATCATCCGGCTGGAACAGAACTACCGATCGACGCAGAACATCCTGGAGGCCGCTTCGGCCGTGGTCGGACATAACCTGAAACGCAAGGGCAAGAACCTGTGGACCGAGCGGCAGGGTGGGGCCAGGATCGGCTATTACGAAGCGCCTGATGGCGAAAATGAAGCGCTATTTGCCGCAGACTATATCGCGCGCTATCTGCGCGAGACAGCGGCGGATTCTGACGGCAGCCCGCCGCGAGCCGCGGTGCTGTATCGCACCAACTCGCAGTCGCGCCTGTTTGAAGAAGCCATGCGGCGCTATCAGATGAAATACCACGTTGTGGGAGGGTTTAGCTTTTACGAACGCGCTGAGATCAAAGACCTGGTCTCTTACCTGAAGGTGATTCACAATCCCGACGATTCCATCGCCATGCAGCGCGTGATGAATACGCCTCCGCGCGGCATCGGCAAAAACACCATGGAGACGCTGGAGCGCATCGCGCTGGAGACCGGTGTCTCGCTGTGGCGGGCGATCGGCGAAGCGATTCGCAGGCAATTGCTTCCACCACGCGCCTTGGCGGCGCTGAAGGCTTTCAAAGAACTGATTGATGATACCCGCGCCATGCATCTTGGGAGTTTCCGCGAGCGCGTGGATGAGACGGCGGCGGCGGATCGGCCGGCTCCGGGTGAGTCAGAGGAATTTGCCGAGCAGCATTCCATCGACTTTTCGGCTGAGATGTTTGCCGAAGACGACTCCACCGATTTCTCACCCGAAGCTTTGGCAGGCGAGAGCGAGGCTGCCGGGGATGAAGCAGAACAACGGGTCGACGGCTTTCGCGCACCGGGAGATGCCGCTTCCACGGCTGAGTTGCTGAAGTTCTTAATCGACCGGACCGGCTATAGCAAAGCGCTTGAAAAAGAGGACACGCCGGAATCGCTCTCGCGCGTTGAGAACCTGCGCGAACTGGTGAATGCCGCCATGGACTCGCGCGACCGCGGCGAGACACTGAACGAGTTCCTCGATCACGCCGCGCTGGTGAGCGATGCCGACCAGTATGACGAAACCGCCCGCATCACCCTGATGACGCTACACGCGGCCAAGGGGCTGGAGTTTCCTCTGGTGTTTCTGGTCGGCCTGGAAGAAGGGTTGTTCCCGCACTCGCGTACGCTGCTCGCTCCCGACGATATCGAGGAAGAGCGCCGCCTGTGTTACGTCGGCATGACCCGCGCGATGGATACGCTGATCCTCTCCCGCGCTCGCTATCGCCGCCGCTACGGAACGGATATGCCGGAAGCCGGCGTTCCCTCTCGATTCCTGGAGGAGGTTCCTCACGAACTGATTCAGGACCTGGGCTCGCCGCGGCGGGCAACCCGTCGCGAGGCAACAGACTACGGCACCTCGACCCACTACGCCTACGAGGATGAGGACCAGCGTCCTTCGTACGAGCGGCGCGAGGTGCCGAAGCGTAGCGCCTACAGCGGTCCGGCGTACAACTCTATCGACAACATCGCCGAGTTCTTTGCCTCGCGCGGCAAGAAGTTCACCAGGCCGAAGATCGAGATGCCTGCCCTGACGGGGCACACCGGTTTCCGCCCCGGACAGCGGGTTCGCCATCCGAAATATGGGGAAGGCACGGTCTACCGGCGTGAAGGAGATGGGGACAGCGCGAAGATTACGGTACAATTTCCAAGGTACGGCTTGAAAAAGCTGGTCGAGAAGTACGCACAGCTCGAGAAGGCTTAGCCGCCGGCGCAGCCTGCGCCAGATTCACGCGGCGTGATCGGCCTTCCGGAATTCAGCGAAAACTAAGGACACGAGAGTTCATGGCAAATACGAAAGCAGTCACCGACAAGTTGGAACGTAAGAAAGTAAAGCGCACTGCGCGCAAAAAGGCTGCCCCCAAGGCGAAACGCACCTATGCGCGCGGTTCAGAGAAGCGCAAGGTCAAGAAGATGGCACGCGGCCAATCGAAGCGCTAGTCTCAGCATTGCAAGCGAGCTCCGGGTTGCTGTCGCAATTCGGAGCTTCTTCTTTTCAGGCCTCGCTCTACCGGCCCGCCTGCGCCGTCGAAAGCGGAGTCCAGGAAACTGCCGGCGTACGACGCTAGCGTAACCGTTCTACGCGATTGCAAGCCATCACTGGCGGCGTACGACGCTAGCGTAACCGTTCTACGCGATTGCAAGCCATCTGCGAATCAATTAACCTGAGTTCTGAGATCCTCCTCCCACGAGCCGGGATGGCGGAACTGGCAGACGCAGCGGACTCAAAATCCGCCGAGGTTCACCCCTCGTGGGGGTTCGACCCCCCCTCCCGGCACCACCTAAGACCTTATAAAACTTGAAACTAGCTTGGCGCTGGTTCAGTGCACGGATTGGGCAGGCTTCTGGAAAACCCGCTCAGTGTGCCCGGAATGTGCCCGTACACGCCGCGAATCTACTTCGGAAGCCTTTTTTGTAAACGGGTCTGTCCGGGTCCTTCTGGAAGGTCAATACTCGGTAACTGAAGCTCAATCGGATCCTCTTGGGTTTCGGTTTTCTGCTCTTTACGAGCGATGGTAAGCAATACGGGCTTGCACAGGATTTCGCGGACTATCAATTCCGTAAGCATTCGACTCGTGCAGGTCGCGCGAGCCAAAATTGCCGTATCCGACGTGAGTGCAATTACATGCTCCCCTATCTCAACATGTCCTGCATCACATGCGAGTACTATCGCCTGAACGCAAAGGCTCATGCTGCCACCAAAAATGTTCAATGCGCTGCCAACGAGACTCAAGTCTTGACTTAGCAGTCCGTGGTCACGGAACTGTGGCCGGATTGGGTCGAAGGGCAGATGTGCTCTTACAATTGGAACCACATGATCCTGTAACAGCTCTCGTTCAGCCTGGGATATGTCAACCGTGATGCTGTTGCCATCTTCGTCGGTGAACCTCTTCCCGACCGGAAATGTCACCGCTATCAGCGAAATGTTTTTGTATTCCTCGCGCGGCAAGTATTTTTCTATGGCGTGGCGAACTCCTGCGCCCTTCGCCGTGAAGATGACGATCTTTCGCACATCATGTTGCAGGGCAGCTCTGAAAGCGACATCTAGGCACTCCGCCATGTTCTCGCGGCCTTCCTGAAGGAAGTACGTGATCGGCGCTGTGAAATTATCCGGCATCAGCTTGAACTCTAATCTTCAGTATCTCTTCTGCGGGTTTTCCGGTGCTGCGCGCTTTGAATACTGCTCTGACAAAGTCAATGGAACTTATCGAGTCCAGTGCGGTCCCAGTGATCTTTTCAGGAAGGATATGCGGCTCTCGTTTGTGCAGATGCATGTGCAAACCGTTGGTCGTGTCTATGCGTATATGAAGGGGCTGATTCGGGTCAAGTTCGCCATCGTCGTTTCGCACTCGGCCGATCCCATAGTGATAGCTGAACTGCACTCGGCGCGAGTGCTGCAGCCCGGCGACGCGGTCCCAGTACTCCCAAATCCGAACGTGACAACCATCCTCAAATGTGAGAACCCACTCCAACATCCAACTTAAAGGAGGCAGAGTGGATTCGATAATGGGTTCTTCTTCAGAGCAATCCGAAGGGTATTTGAGTTTGCCTCGTTTGCCGTCGAAATCTCGCTGAAACTCGAGGACGTCCACTTGGAGCTGCTCGCGTTTAGGCCGCGAGATCGGCGTCTCTATCGGTAACGATCACAGGCTCGGCTGGCTTCTTGACCTCGCCTAAATAGCTGCTACGCAATGTTTCGTGGTGAAGGCGTAACGCGCGGCGTTGGTGAATGAGAGCCTCCCACCTGAGAGCGGCATCTTCAGGAATACGATCTCTTCCTTCTGTCAGGAAATCGGCGCTGCTCATGGAGTACTTCGTCTCATATTCCGTTATGCGCTCCTCGACTTGGTTCAATCCTAGAAAGGAAAGGCGACTGTGTTTCATTCTGTCTCCACGTTTTAGCTAAAGCAAATTTTGGGCCAAACACAGGTGAAAGCCCAAAGCATGGGGAAGGCCCCCATTCATATCAAATCGGCACAAGCTGGGGCAAGCATAATCCGTTTGGGACCGATAAGATAGTGTCAGTGTCAACTTGGTTACGACACGCGTTGAGTATCTCACAAGTCGTTGCAAATGATATCCCCAAAAGGGACTAGGCGGTTCCATTTTGGGCTTAGCAGCTGCTAATCTTTGGCAGAAATTTGGCTGTCAGTTAACTGTCCTGAAGTGACGGTCATGCCCCTTAGCTTCGGTACGGGTCAGATTACCTGTGTGCTCAATGCGCAGTTCCTCTGCGCGAACCCTTTCATCCTCTAGGCGTTTCTCGGACTCTTGCAGTTTCAGAATCGCGTCATTCATATCCGAACGGCTCACGATAGCGTACGATGTGCCGAAGTTTTACTGGCGGCAGGTGAGCAAGAAGCCAGCGAAATACGACGTCGTTGATGGACAACAGCGAATCCGGGCAATCTGCGAGTTCTGTGATGGCAAGTACGGTCTTCCGAAAGACGCTGATCCCATCGAAGGCTTCGACGTGAAAGGAATGAAGCACGACGAACTGCCACATGAGTTGCGGATCGCCCGCACTGCCTGTCAATGGCTGGAGTTTATCGCTCTCCTTGCAAATCTCGTCGTTTGTGTTTGATTACCGAGAAGGCCGTTACACAAAGAGGGACAATGAATAACCCTGAGAAATATCCATTGTCGGAATGGGCAGAATATGCGTGTCCCCGCCATCAGAGAGGCGTGGGATCTGGACGTGGGCGCGACCACCGAGGAGTTCGCCTCAATGGTTTACGGAACCGCACGGGGGAAAAGCCGAAGAGGAAGCGGCCAACGGCTTAACTGCTGGTCATCGTTGCAGTCCTCTACCCTGCAACCTCTTCTGGTTCAAGCTAAGTGTGGATCGGCGTAGAAAAGCCGGAGCAGAAGCTCCGGCTTGGTTGAGGATCATTTTTGATTAGAGGCCGATTCTACGGCGCAGCATGCCGGCAGCAGCCAGCAGGCCGCCGCCCAGCATAGCCAGCGTGCCGGGCTCGGGTACGTTGCCATAGAGTGTGAAGGCTTCGCCTCCGTCTCCACAGCCGCCCTGATCAACGCCGCCCACGGCGAACTCGCAAACCGCGGGTCCCTCGCTGACGTCCCAGGCATCGTACTGGGTGAAGCCGCTATCGTTGGCATTCCCCAGAGAGAGCCAGTAGGTGTTGCCGGCGGTTAGACTGCCGTAAAGGCCATCGATGTGAGCCTCGAACACGTCGTAGCCATAGGCGTTGGTAAGCAAATAGGTGTAGCCGACCTGAGCCACGCTTCCGCTGGCAATGTCGCCGGCGAACGCAGAAGTGCCGAGCCACCAGGAGACGGTCGTGGGAGTTGTGCCGCTAGGCACCCAGATACCGAAATCGAGACTTGTCGCAAAACCGCTGCCGGTGGCAACAAAACCATCGGAAATCGACTGGCTAAACGGGCCATTATTAGGACCGTCAATAAAGAATCCGTTATAAGTGCCATCCGTCGCACCATCGTCAAAAAGAATACTATCGGCGAAGGCAGAAGCAGAGAGCGCCACAGTAACCACTGCAAGCAGTACAACAGTCAACCGCAGTTTCAATTCATCCTCCTTGAAGGTTTACGCTTTGAAACGACAAACTGCTTTTTTATAAACTGCTGTTGGGGAAGGTGATCGAATGGTAGGGCAGGGGGAACAGCGGTGCAATGATTTCTGGATGTGCCCAATGATTCTCTCATCAAAGTTCCAAAACGGGAACGGCGCTTGAGCTACAGTCATACACTTCAGGGCAGAGGCTCAAACCTAATGGCTGGAAGTCCAGAAGTATTTCTATGACGCAGTTTTTGAGCGTCGCAGGGAAGCGGCGAATGGTCGGCAGAGGTGTTTCGGACGAGAACCTTGTCCCGGAATGCAAGATCGCGGCACAACTCTCAGGTCAGCTGCTCTTGCTTTGCAGGCTCTCGAGGGGCAGGATTTCGTTCATTGAACCTGAGCGGAAGCCTTCCAGATCGAGCGTGATGTACTTGAAGCCCAGCGGCTTGAAAACTCGTACAAATTCCGCCGACATTGCTGACGTCATGGCGCGAGGCAGTTCATCAGGAGCAATCTCAAGGCGAACGATGTCGCCATGATGGCGGACGCGAAACTGTTGAAATCCAAGCTGCCGCAGCGCGTCCTCTCCTTGTTCAATCGTCTCCAGAGCTTCCCTGGTCACGGGGCGGCCGTATTCGATGCGGGACGAAAGGCAGGGAGAAGCAGGCTTGTCCCAGATGCGCAGGCCGGCCTCGCGGGCAAGCCGACGAATGTCAGACTTGTTCAAACCTGCCTGCAATAGCGGAGTTGCAATACCATGTTGCAGTGCCGCCCGCTGCCCGGGACGGTAATCGCCCTGATCATCGAGATTGACGCCATAAGCCACGGTGTAGAAACCGGTTTGCTGCCGAATCCGCTCCAGCACGCTGAATAACTCGTCTTTGCAGTGAAAACAACGCTGGTTGTCGTTGGCTCGATAAGCCGGATTGTCCATCTCCTCGGTATTGACAATGCGCAGAGGAATGCCCTGTTCTTCGGCGAAGGCGACAGCATCGCGTCTCTGTGAGCGCGCCAGACTGGGGGAATCGGCCAGCACGGCCAGTATGGAATTGCCCAACTCGCGATGGGCTGCCCACGCCAAGTAGGCCGAATCCACTCCTCCAGAGTAGGCGATCAGCAGGGAACCCAGGGAACGAAGGCCGCGGCGCAAAGCAGCGAGCTTCTCGTCCAGGCTTGGTGATCCGGCTTGCAGAGGGGAAAGCACGGCGAACATCGTTCCATTCTAAGGCAGCAGGCCGCGCGGGGCGTGCATGCCTAGTAGAGGCGGTCCTGGCGGCGGATGTTGCCGAAGGTCCCGAAGTTGGTGAGGCTCAGGGCAAAGCGGAAGTAGTTCTCGTTGCGTACGGTTCCCAAAGCCCACCTCTGATATTCGAAGGTAACGCCACAGCAATCCCAGTTATAGGTCGCCTGCACGGCACCGTATTGCAATTCGCTCACTTCGTAGTCGTAGCTGAGCATGGCGGCGGTGTTCAGACCTTTGCGGGCAATATCTCCGTAACCGAGCATAAATCGAAACTGATTGTAGGTGTTGGCAGGTATGGGTTGACCGCCGGCAATGTTGGATTCGGGGACTTTCATGAACGACTGGCTGGCGTTGGCATACCAATTGTCCCAGCGGTGCCCCAGCATGACGGTGCTGGCGTTCAACTGCTGCAGCACAGGATCGTAGTCGACGGCCCAGGAAACATCAGAGGTAGCGTGCTGCAGGCGCAGGCGGGAGATCAGCGGGGAGAAATGGCGAGGACCATAGATGAAGGCGATACCGGTGAGATCCGCCGAAGCATCAAAGACGTTGCGGGAGCCGGTGATTACGGCGCCGCCGAAGGTGGGATCGAAGAAGTACTTCTGCGCCAGTTCCCAGGTAAGAACTTCCCTGGCGGGTCCCTGCTGGTCGTCGCAATAACCTTCCTTTTCCTTGGCCTCAGTCCACTGCTGCGCGCCGGGGTCGGTTTCGCCGGACAGATAGTGAGGATTTTTGAAGCAATTGCTGCTCGATCGCGTCTTCTTCGCGTAAAGCCGATTCACCACGCCATACTCGACTTCATTGGTGTCGGCGAGAATGTCCCGATAATCGAAGCGAATGATATCGGCAAAGTTGCTGACGCCGGTCTGATAACGGTAGGTAGCATAAGGCTCAAAGGTGTGCTTTAGAACGTAGCCGAAAAGCTTCCGGTCGAAGATCTTCTCCAGGGTCGGGGGCCGCACCTCCAGCGAGGTGTGCAGGATGTTGCGATTAATCGCGTCGTCCAGGGCTTTGGGCAAGCTGTTCACACTAGACGCAGGCTGCAGCCGTTGGCTGTAAATCGTCTCCTCCGCCCCTAGCTCGGGACGAAACGTCCAGCCGTGAATAAATTCAGGGAGGCTGATCCAGGGGTGGAAATCGCCGCGGCCGACGACGGGGGCGCTTTGAAAACCGGGCTCGTGACGGGAGAGCCCTTCGCCGGCCACATCATAGGCGTACATCACAGGCGAACCGGCGATGGGCTTTTCCAGACCGGCGAACTGAAAACTGGTGAGGTGAGCGATGTCGATTACAGCTCCGGGCTCGGAACTCTGATAATTCTGGTAACGCGAAACAAGAAGCGCGTCGTAGTTGCCACTCTGGCTGCGACTGATGAACCCGGTGGACCGCACTTCAGAGTTCACGGCCTGCACGAAGCTCTCTCCGAAGGCCAGGCGGAAGAGATAGGAGCTCAGGTAGTCGACCGAGGCGACACCACGAAATCCCCAGGGAAGCATGGCCTCCCCATTCAGCTTAGCTTCCTCACCCCCCTGGTTCTGTCCTGTGCCGGGATATCCCTTGGAGTCGACCACGCCAAAGTACTCAGCCGCCAGGTGCCATTTGTAGGAAATGGCACGATAGGTGGCGTGCTGGGCCCATCCGCGCTTGGAGTACAGCTCGGCTCCGATTGTGGCATCGGAGCTGCGATTGATCGCCCAGTAGAAGCCATCTCCAAGAACCGTGCCGCGAGTGTTCGAGATGCCAATGACGGGAATAAGAAAACCGCTCTTGCGACCTAGATTGTCGATGGGATGTTCAGCGTACGGGAAATAGAAGACGGGGATCTTCCCAATCCGCAGGGTCGCGTGGTGCATGCGCGCCTCTTCGCCGATTTCAACCTGAGTGGTTTCGGTGACAAACCGCCACTTGGGATTGGGCAACTGACAGGAAGTAATGTAACCGTGGTGTACGACGTAGCGATCCGGCCCGAGTTTGTCGACAACTTTTCCTGCGAAGAAAAACGGCGTCGAGGAGGTCAGAAACATGAGTTTGTTCTTTACCCTCACCCCAGTGGATCCGTTGACGTCGTAGAAGGTGCCGCTGTCGCGGCTTACGTCATAGGTGCCGTGGGTTGCCGTGAGATGTTCGTTGTGCGGTCCGCCATCGAACGTTACGTGTCCCGTGGCGGTAACGATTCCCGTGGTGGAGTCATAGGTGGCCTTATCGCAGTGCAGAACGTCGTTACGAAACCGGATCACCACGTGGCCACGTCCGTGATAAATATCCTCGACCTTTTCCTGCTCATCTGCCTGGATCAGGACTTCGTTCCGCCCCAGCGGAACATTCATCGAGGGTCGCGGATTGGTTTCTTGCACATCGTCGCCGCCCGTTTCCAGTTCCTGGGTCAGGAAGGCCTGGGCATTGCGCGCATCTTGTTGCTGTATAGCCGCAGCGGAGGCGTCGCCGAGTGGCTGGGGCACGATTTCCGCCGCTCCCGCGCCGGGCAACGAGCTACTCCGCAACTGACTCGTTAACAGCTGAGGGGAGATGAGGCAATGACAAGCGCAGATTGCCGTGATAATTAATCGAGTGCGGAGATTCATCAATCGCCGAGCGTTCTCGCCCGTAGCCTCGTGGATTGCACCGGAACTTGCAAGTTAGCACGCTCTGCGGCCTAAGGCCAAACGGGAAACAGCGTTCTACGATTTGACCGCTTTTCATAGTTGTTTTATGTAGTCGCACAACGACATGATGGACCAGCAATTTTCAGCAAACGCGGTGCAGGAACCCAGCCAGCCGCCGGGCGATCCGTGGCGCAACGAACTGCAGGCGAGATTGGAGCGTTACAAGCGCCGCCGCGGACGCCGCATCGAAGGCGCCTTTACGATGCGTTTTCCGTTCCCGCCAGACGAGCCTGCGGCAGAGGCTTCCAGTATCGGCACCGCGGTTGCCGACGGCGAACTCATTGATGAGCCCATAGAGGTCGAAGAGCCCACGATTGCCGGCAGCCGGGACGCCAATGATGCGGCACCGGTGATGGAAGCGCTGATTATTGAAGAGCCCATTATTGCTATACAGCCCGCGAAAGTTCCGGCTGTCGCTGCGTCCCTGGATTGTGACGTCGCTCCTATCGTCAGGGAGCCTGGCATTCCGGAGTCGCCGGCGATCGTGATGGCGCCGGAAGTCGACCCGGAAACGGTTCCTGCAATACGGGAGCAGCCACGGCCCCGTCCGCGCCGCAAGGTAATCGCATTTCCCGGTCCTTTCTATGGCACCCGCGAGGGGAATCGAAGCCTGGCTGATCCTGTGGAAGACAAGCAGTTGCGAATCCTCGACGTGCCGGAAGAGCTGCAGGCGATTCCGGCCACTCCCTTCCTGGATGGTTTGCTGGATGCCGTCCCGGAAATTGCACCACCCGTTAGCCAGGCGATGAACCCGGAATTGCCGCACGTTGCGATGGGAGCTGGGGCGCGCTTGCTGGCTGCAGCCATCGACATCACCATCGCTCTATTGGGGATTGCGGCTTTCGCCGGTGTGGCTTACCGGTTCCTGCCGCAAATCGTGCCTGGCAAGTCGCTGATCGTGGGCGGGGCGGCGACGGCGGTCTTGCTTTGGGCGGTCTATCAATATTTGTTTGTGGTGTACAGCGGAAGAACCCTCGGCATGAGAGCGGCACGCGTTCGCCTCACTACGTTCAAAGGGCGGGTTCCTGATTTTCGCCGGCGCCAATTGCGGGTCCTCGGACTCTACCTGTCGGTTTTGTCGCTCGGCATGGGAGTACTCTGGTATTTTGTCGATGTGGATTCACTTTGCTGGCACGACCGCATAAGCCAGACCTTTCCTGTACCAGCCAAGCGGTTGTAGGTGAGATTGCGCTAGCATAGATTCACGACATCTTGTCTAACCGAAACCCATTGTTCAACAGAAGGCTCACGTGGATCCTGGCGGTCGCTCTCGCTGGGCTAAGCCTGCTTGCCGGTTGTGACACCGAGCCTCGCAAGACGGATGCGGAACTGGGACTGAATCCGCAACAGGCGGCCGGCCGCCGGGTGTATGACACACGCTGTGCGGAATGCCATTTCGCCTATAGCACACATAATCTGCGGGGGCCTAGCCTCCATGGGCTATTCAAACAGCAGTTTATGAAGAACGGCATGCCCGCGAATGATGCGCGCGTGACCGACATCATCCTGCTGGGCCGCGCCAAAATGCCCGCCTTTCAACAGAAGCTGACCCAGCAGCAATTGGACGATCTGTTGGCGTACCTGCACACCTTGTAACCGCGACCGCCCGAGTACAATCAAATAGAGACATGGCGACCGCCGCGGAACTCATCCAGATCGAGATAGTGCCCCGTGTCCCCGCTCCCAAGCCGGAGTGGCTGAAGGCGCGCGCGCCGATGGGCGAGAACTATCACGACCTGAAAACCCTCGCCCGCAAGCTCGATTTACATACAGTTTGCGAGTCAGCGAGGTGTCCGAACATCGGAGAGTGCTGGAACCATCGCACCGCAACGTTCATGCTGCTGGGCAATCTTTGTACGCGGCGTTGCGGGTTCTGCGCGGTGCCCAAGGGCCGTCCGATGCCGATTGACTTCGAGGAGCCGGTTCGCGTGGCGGAGGCGGTCGGGAAGCTGAACCTGAAATTTGCCGTGGTTACCAGCGTGAATCGGGATGACGACAATGTAGGGGCTGCCCGGGTCTTCGCCGACACCATCAGCGAGATTCGCAAGCGTGTTCCCGAATGCCGCGTGGAAGTGTTGATCCCTGATTTCCAGGGCCACGAAGAGCCGTTACAGATCGTGATGGATGCCCGCCCCGACATTCTGAATCACAACACAGAGACGGTGCCGAGGCTATATCGCGTAGCCCGCTCGGGCGCTCGTTACGAACGTACCCTGCGTCTGCTGGAGCGCGCCAAAGAGATGAATCCTGCGATCCCTACCAAGACTGGCGTCATGGTTGGGCTGGGAGAGAGCACGGACGAATTGCTGTCCGTGTATCGCGACCTGGCGACGAAAAACGTCGACATCCTCACGATTGGGCAATACCTGCGCCCGTCGAAAGATCACCTGCCGGTGGCGCGGCTGTATACGCCGGACGAATTTCACTTCATGAAAACGGAAGCGCTGAAAATGGGCTTCCGCCACGTCGAATCGGGGCCGCTGGTGCGCTCCAGCTACCATGCGCACGAGCAGGCGGACGCGGGGAGCGGAAAGCCTGCTCCAGAATTTACAGCAGGACCTTAAACCGTTCGATGGTTAACCCGGCATCACGGATAATTCCAGCCATGGTGAAGGCGTTCACAGGGTTGTGGCGTGGGATGGTGAGGATACGCTGACCATCCGTCATGACGATATGCTTACCTTGCCGCAGAATGCGGAAGCCCGCCTTCTCAAAGGCACGTACGGCATGGAGATGGTGTATCCCCGCAAGTTTCCCCACGTCCTTAACCGACTGCCACTTCCACTTCCCGAACGTCTCTTCCGCGGGTCAATTCCCTCACGGCATCCAGGTACTCACGAATTGCATGGCGGATATTCTCCAACGCCTCCTCCTCCGTTGCTCCTTGCGACCAACAACCGGGAAGACCTGGACAAGAAACGGCCAAACCTTCGCCCTCCGACGGAATCAACACCACCTGATAAGTCATATTGCTATGCTACTCCTCCAAGATGGGCCTGCGGCACGTTGAATCCGGGCCGCTGGTGCGCTCCAGCTATCACGCGCATGCGCAGGCCGACGCGGGCGCGAGAGCGGCCTAGTGGGTAAGCTTTTCCTTGCAAATGTCGAGAAGAGCGTCACGCGCCATAAGCATCCCCATGACAGGGATTTCAATGCGCTTTTCCATCTCCATGATGCTTGTGTTTGTCTTGGATAGGGTGTCGCCCCAACTGGCGGCTTGTCCAACCAATTTCCCATCTGCGCCGGTTACGAGCATCAGAGCACTAGCAAGATGATCGAGGTTGCCGCCATACAAATCCTCAAGACCCAATAGTAATTGTACGGACTCCGAAGCTGTTGGTTTTTGCTTGAGCGAACTAGCGAGCTTGCCTATCTTGTCCAACTCTTCAAGAGAGGAAATTCTCGAGTCCTCGATGAGCTTTCCTTCCTTGTACTGAATCGGCAATGCGTCCACATTGACGGCAGCGATGACCGCCCTCCATTTTGGTAGATTCGCAATTAGGTCATCAAGGGTCTTCGCAAGCGCCTCAGGTTCTGGAGTCGCGGCAGTGGAGGCTACACGCTGCCCGACTGAAGCGTTGGTGAGAATGCAAAGCAAAAGACAAGATACAGCAAATCGACACTTCCCAGTCATAGCGTAATTCCTTGGCCATCAGGCTCAGGTTGTACGCCGCTCACAATTACAACAAAAACCGCAAGTGCCCACGTGTCGGTGCCTCTCTCTCCCGCTTATTGCGGCAGCTTTTCATCTACCGTCCTTCGTAAGTAATGCGTACGGGGTACTTACTGTTCTAAGCGAGAAAGTTATCCAAGCCTTCGACCCACTGTCCAATCCTAGTTCCGCCGCACGACAGCCGGGATCCCCAACACGCCTCGCAGACATTTCCGCCCCACCCGCCGTTTTCTCGGTAGAACGCAATGGCCTGTCCGCCATTTTCAGTAAATGCCGTGCAAGCCGTTGTTTGATGATTCCGCGTTGACGGAAATTGCAGACCATTGCCAACGATTGCGTACGCTTGATGGAATGTGTGCCGTGTATGAAATGTTGCTCCTTGCCCTCCGTCGGGATGCCCCATTCTTTGTTCCTCCGTTCTCAAGCGATTCTCTTTTTGTAAGGGCCGCTCTTTGCGCAATGAAAGCGGAATCCGTTGCCTTCACAAATCAGCCCGACCCATTACGCCTTAACGGCGTAACTTTGCAACTGGCGCAGCAGCGATTCCGGCGCATCGGCTTCGATCTCAACGTAGCCATCGCGATACTCTTTGCCAAGCACCACCGCTTTCGCGTCAATCGCCGCCAAGGCTTTGCCTTCTGACTGCGGTACCCGCAAACGCACCCGGGACACCGGGTCCTGCTCAATCATCTGGTCGATGCGCTTCAGCAGTTTCTCCAGGCCCATTCCCTTTTGGGCGGAAACGTGGATGACCGAGTCGGTGTCAATCAGGCTCTGGCGCTGAATGTCGCTCAGCAGATCAATCTTGTTCATCACGTGCAGCCGCGGCTTGGCATGGGATTCGAGTTCCTTCAGGACCTCTTCCACCTGCGCTTCCTGCTCAGCGGCAACCGGACTGGTTGCGTCGGAAACCTCGATCAAGAGCGAAGCTCGTTGCACTTCTTCCAGAGTCGCACGGAAGGCCGAGACCAGCGTGTGCGGGAGATTACGGATGAATCCCACGGTGTCAGACAGCAGCACTTCGCGCCGGGAAGGCAACTTGAGCTGCCGCAATGTGGGATCCAGTGTGGCAAACATGCGCGAACTTTCCAGCACGCCGGCCCTGGTCAGCGCGTTGAACAGCGTGGATTTGCCGGCGTTGGTGTATCCCACGAGAGCGACGGTCGCAATGGGCACCGACTCGCGGCGCCGGCGCTGCTGCCCGCGAATGCGGCGCACGTTTTCCAGTTGCTCCTTGACGTGGCGAATGCGGCGGTAGATTTTGCGGCGGTCGGTTTCCAGCTGGGTTTCGCCGGGGCCACGGGTGCCGATGCCGCCGCCGAGCTGCGACATCTCGGCGCCTCTTCCGGTTAAGCGTGGCAGCATGTATTCCAACTGCGCCAGTTCTACCTGCAACTGACCTTCTCGCGTCCGAGCGTGGCGCGCAAAGATGTCGAGGATAAGCTGCGTGCGATCGATGACCCTGACGTCCAAGGCGCGTTCCAGATTGCGAAGTTGAGAGGGCGAGAGTTCGTGGTCGAAGATCGCGAGTTCCGAACCCACCGATGCCAGAGCTCCCTTTAACTCCTCGACCTTACCGCTGCCAATGAGAGTGGCGGCATCGGGGCGCTGCCTGCGCTGCACGATTTCGCCGGCGATCACGGCCCCTGCGCTTGAGGAAAGCTCGCGCAATTCGGCCAGTGAGTCTTCTGAAGAGAATGAAGAACTGTCGGCGAAGTCGATGGGCTGTGGGCTTACTGCCTTCCGGGCCATCTGGGCATTCGCCGGAACACGGGGACGAGCGCCACGGGCAGGCGTGGAAAGCCCTTCGGATGCTGAAGAAGCCGGCGGCGAAGTTTGCGGCCGGCGGCGGGAAGCAGGCAGGGAGAATTCAATGCCAACGAGGAAGGCGCGCTCTGCTCCAGTCACTCCGGCATCCGTACGGCTGCGATCCATATTCCCCTGGGGCCGAAAGGATCAGCTCTGCGGCTGGGTGCTCGGGCTGGACTCTGGAGGAGCAACGGACGCTTCTCCGGCAGGCCGAGTCTCGTGCCGCTCCATATGAGGAGCGCGCGAAATCACCACCGTCGAAATAGCGTGTTTGAAGATGAGTTGCTCCTGGTTGTTGGTTTCGAGCACGACCGAATATTTGTCAAACGAGCGAATTCTGCCCGTCAGCTTCACTCCGCTGAGCAGGTAGATCGTAATCACCGCTTTGTCTTTGCGCGCGGTATTCAGAAAAGAATCCTGAATGTTCTGTGCCGGTTTTTCCATTTTTTTATTTCCTCCCGACCGTCCAAAGCTAAGACCCAACCCCTGAAAAACCGTGGTGGCTGGCGCCGAAATGCTACAGGCCCAAGACTCCGGTTCTACCCCGAAGTCAGAAGCAAACATCACAGAGTAACTATACAGCCGCAGAAAGGCAATTTCTAAGAAGACGCCGGTCCTCCGGCCTGGAGTACCATTCGGGAAGAGACGTTGCTCCCGGTTGCGCCTAAAGATACTAACTTACTTGTTGTTAGCGGAGATGAAATGACGATTCCGTTGTTCGCCAACGCCGCTCCTTACCTCAATTTCCCTGGTGGCAGCCAAGCCGCGCTGATTGTGGTGCGATGGTTCCATATCGTCGTGGGTATCCTCTGGATTGGCTTGCTGTATTTCTTCGTGCTGGTGAACTCCGACTTTCTGGGAGCGCTGGATGCAAAGACAAGAATCGCGATCATCCCCAAGCTCATGCCGCGGGCCATGTGGTGGTTCCGCTGGAGTTCGTTTCTGACCGTGCTCGCAGGTTTTGGATATTGGAACTACATTGTCGCGACAGATGCGAAGAATGCGATCGCCGCCGGCGAGACAGCCTCGGCCGGCGCTGTGATCGGCAGCTTTCTAATCATCTGGACGGTCGCCTTTGCCATTGAGATGGGGTTGGTGATGTCGCCAGTGGCAGCGTTTAAGCAGACTCCGGTCCTCAGCATGGCGGTCGCCATTGTGCTGGCTGCGGCGGGATATGTCTTCCTCGCTTTCAATCAGCAGGGCTGGGAAAGCAATCGCACGCTGGCCATTGGGATCGGGGGCGGACTGGGCTGGTTCATGATGCTGAACGTTTGGGGAATCGTCTGGCGCATGCAGAAGAAGATCATCCGCTGGAGTACCGCCGCAGCCGCCGAGGGGACGCCTATGCCTGCCGAGGCGGCCAGAGTTGCGCAGGTAGCCAATGCGGTGGCTGGTGTGAGCTTCTGGGTGTCGTTTCCCATGCTGTTCTTCATGGGAGCGTCCAGCCACTACTTCATGTTTATCGGGCATTGACGGGCCTGCGGCGGGCTTCGGCGCTGTTAGAATTTAGCTTCGCGATGACACTTCCGAATTCTCCAGTTGAAACTGCGGCGGCAAACCGCAGCATACCTATCCCGGCCTTCAGCCTCGCGCGGCAATATGAAACCATCAAGGACGAACTGCGCGCCGCGATAGACGGCGTCCTGACAACCCAATACTTCATCGGCGGACCTGAGCTGCAGCAGTTCGAGAACGAGGCCGCCCAATACCTCAATGTCGAAGCCGTAGTGGGTTGCGCGTCGGGAACCGATGCTCTCTGGCTGGCGCTGCAGGCAGCAGGAATGGGTCCGGGCGCTGGCGTCGTAACTACCCCATTCAGCTTCTTTGCCTCGGCAAGCTCGATTGCGCGTTGCGGCGCCGCCCCGATCTTTGCTGACATTGACGCGGCGACGCTGAATCTGAGTCCTGAATCGGTGCAAGCTGTGCTGAAGAGCGCACACGGCAAGGTCAAGGCGGTGATGCCGGTTCATCTATTCGGCCAGTGCGCCGACATGGACGGCTTTGACCGCCTATCGGGTGAATTCGAGGTGGCGATCCTCGAGGACGCGGCGCAGGGATTTGGGGCCGATTGGCGCGGCCGGAAATCGGGGTCGCTGGGAAAAGTTGCGGCCTTCAGTTTTTATCCCACAAAGAACCTTGGCGCCTGCGGGGATGCAGGCTGCGTCACCACAAACGTTCCGGATGTCGCCGATCATGTGCGGCGTCTCCGCAACCACGGCAGCCAGCAGCGCTACTACCACGAGGAGTTCGGCTGGAATAGCCGCCTCGACGCCCTGCAGGCGGCGATACTGCGGGTGAAGTTGCGGCATCTGGACGACTGGAATAGCCGGCGGCGCATGCTTGCCTTGCGCTACACCAGCTTGCTGGAAGCTGCGGGGTTGGCCAAACGAGGCAGCATACAACCGGCTCGACAATTCCCGATCGCCACCTTGCAATTCCGTCCCGAGGCTTTCCATATCTTCCATCAGTACGTGGTACGCGCTCATCGCCGGGACGAACTGCGCGCCTGTTTGTCCGAGAGCGGTGTGGGAACGGAGATCTACTACCCGCTGCCATTGCATCTCCAGCAGGCGTTCGCGGCCTTGGGATATAAGCGGGGTGACTTCCCGGAAGCGGAGCGGGCTGCGGACGAAGTCATAGCCCTGCCGATGTTCCCCGAACTGCGTGAAGACGAGCAGGACCGCGTCGTCGCGGCGATGGCCAAGTTTTACAGCTAGAGCTCGCAGTCGGCAGCAGCTACGCCGCGCGAAGCGAATACACCGGGCGGCTTAGGGATTGGCGGCGTACTCTGAGCAGGTCCTCCACCAGCAAACGATAGCGCCAATATTCCCGCCTCAGCCGGGGCTCATCCTCCATACCGCGCACCGACAGGGCGCCCATCTTGCACCACGCCATGCGAAAGGCAGCGTAGGCCAATTCGTAATCGGGGAATCGAGGCGCAGGATGATCGCCCGAGGCGCAAGCGTAATCGGCGAGGAAGACTCTCCGGCACCCTGCATCGAGGTTCCACTCAACACGAACTCCGGCGAGGTCCCACGCAATGTCGGTCGGTCCGGGGAAGAAGTGATCGTCTCCGTGAGTGGAGGCATCGAGCTTGGTCCAGCGATCCTCCCCTTCACAGCGCCACTTTGAGGGCTGCATGCGGCCATCGCAAATCGCCGGGCGCACGACTTCAAGGCGCAGGTCAGGCGCCCAGCCAAACTCTTCTTCCAGATTCGAGATCGTCATCGCCTTGAGCTGTTCATTCGCCTGATCGGAAACACCAACGAAAAGCGAACTGGCGCGCCAAGAGCAGTATTCGGCAACACGGCGCGACAACGCAGGGAAATTGTCACCCAGGCTGCCCCCGCACCCGCGAACGAGTTCGTGTGTGCCAAATCCGGCTTCCTGCCCTGCGTACGTCATACACCAGCCGCCTTCGGCAAGGAGTTCTTCTCGACGGCGGACTGCTTCTCCGTAAGGGCCGTACCCTTCGAATTTCAGGAGTTTGCGACCATCGCGCGAGAGGTACTTGAGCCGTTCCGTTTGCGGCCAGGCTGCCGGCCAGGGACGGTCGGGCGGCACCAGGAACCGGCGCCACTCGCCTCCACCGATGTGCAGGCCGGCCTGAGCAGGAAGCCGCCTGGTTGTCCCGCTCGCCAGACTGCGATATCGCCGCCATCTCTGGGAGGCATCGGGAGCACACAGCGCGTCGACATCAGGCTGATTCGAACAGAGCAATATCACCCGCTCGCGTCCGACGCCTTCACCCTCCAGCGCCTCGGCAACCGACAAGAACGAGGAGCCGCTTCGGCCCGGGCCCTCGTCGCACACCAGGAAGGAGGCTTCTTGCGACAACGCCTGCCTGATCGCAACACGTTGCGCGACACTGAATTCTGCCCGTCGATCGTAGGGATGGCCAAAGGGCCGGACGGTGGTTCTCGCGGCCGCAATTCCTGTGCCCCGTAATCGGGCCGCTACGACAGCGCTGAGAACCGCACCAATGCTGCGTATGCCGACCACGAACGCGCACCCGGCGTTTAGCTGCAGCGAGGAGACGAGGTCTGCGAAACCCAGGGGATGCAGAGCGTAGTAGGCGAAGCCCTCGGGACGGGAGACAGTGAGCTCACCGTCGCCTTGAATTCTGCTCAGGAGCGTCAGAGTGCTTTGAATTGCTCTCTCGTCTGCACCACCAGGTCTGCCGAAATTGCAGGCAAGAATCGCCAAGTGATCGGTAGCTGCGGCAGCGAACTCAGAGTCCGACCGGCCGGCATCGCAGAGCCCGCACTCTAATTCGCCGCCGCGGAGCAGCGCTCCCAGGACGGCGTCTTCTGGCCCAAGCGACCTGACCTTTGCTGTCGCAGCACGGGCCTCATGGACCAGAGACTGAGCGGGAACGCGCTTCCGCCCTTCGCGATAGACGTGGAGATTGCAATTCGAGAATTCCGCCATCGGCTCTTACCGGGATTTTTTTCAACCCCGTCCGGCGCTCGGCACCACAATCGAGCTACGCGGCCTCTCTCCCCGTCTTGTTTCCTTTGGTGCTTTCGCGTTTTGATCCGCGAGGAGATCGAGAGACATCCCCGTCTTTGTCGATGAAGTAGAGAAATTGGTTATCGCGATCAACGGCGTTGGCGACCAGGACCTTCGATTCGCCTTCGCCCGACTTCGGCTTTTGGAGGACATTGCCCTGGCCGTCGATGAAATAGAGGTACTTCTTGTAATCGCGCTGCAGGTTCAGCTTTTTAACTTTTTCCGCCATCAGGAGTCTCCGCAGAGGTTGGATGGATGAAATTGCTCTGCTGCTGCCTGCACAAGCCCTGACGGGCTGAGTTCGACTAGAGAGTTTTCCGGATTGGTGCAGCTGGGTAGAGCGGGCCTTCAGGCCCGCGTTCCGCCGCACTTCGAAACTCTGGTTTGCAGTCCGCTGCAGAACCGGAACCGACAATCGCCAGCTTGACGTGGCGCTGAAGCGCCATTCTACCCAAGGTACCGCGCGGGAACAAGAATTCGGTAGCCGCTTAGTGATGCTTCTTCTTATGCGCGGAACTCTGTTTTGACGAACCGGCCTTTTGACGGCGCTCCTGAGCAGCCTTCTGGCGGGCTGCCAAATCAGCATCATGCTTGGCCTTCTCCGCGGCTTGTTCTTCGGGAGTAAGAACGCGGTGCACGATCGGGCCATTGAGCTTGTAAGTAACCGGGACGATTTGTCCGGAATCGTTCATCTTGCGAATGGTGAAGGTCGGCAGGTCGCCTTCTTTGTCGAAGTACTGGTGGCCCACATCGACCGGCAAGTAGCCCTCGAGATTGCGCTCGCGATAAGCCGTCTCGTAACGATGCTTGGCGCGGTTGCGGGTAAAGACACGAATCTGGTTGTAGTCCCAGGCAAGGCCGTCCTTCGGCTCATTCAACAGAACCAGGTACTGGGGCACTTGCTTGCTGACGCCGTCCTGAGTTTCTTCGACGGTATTCAGAATGAAGTAGCCAGTGATGCGCTGGCCTTCCGCATACTGGGCCACGTCGAGAGGAACATCGAGATCCACCATGCGCATCAACACCCATCCGGTGTGACCGCCGGAAGCACGCACCAGGTACCAGTCTTCCATGACCGGCGGCGGCGCTTCGGGAGTCTCAGCAGCAGGCGATTTCGTCTTCTCCGCTTCCCGGTGTGACTCTGCACTCGAAGCTGATTTTGTGGCAGCCGGCGTTTTTTCCGTGTTGTTCGCTGCCGTAGCGGTTTTCTTTTTCGCCGCCTCGGCAGCGGCCAGCTTCGCCTTCGCGGCGATAGCTGGATCTTTAGCATCCTTGTCCGTGGTCGCCCGTTTCAGAATTTCGAGCTTGTCGCCTTCTTTCAGTTGATAGAGGTGTTCGCCATATCGCGCCGGAACGATGTGCATGTTTACTTCAGCGCGGGTGGTGCCGTGAGCCTGAACGGGGATCGCGGCGCTATCTTTGGCCAGCTTTTGAAAAGCGTCATACATCTCTTGGGAGACCAGGCTCCGCTCTTCGATCCAGCCTTCCTGCCCTTTATCGGTCCGCACATGGTAAAAGCGCCGGTCCTTCTCGAGAACCTCGACCCGGTCGCCGTTGTAGACCATGCCAACTTTTCCGTAGAGGGTGGCGACGCGGTCGCGAAGGGTGGTCTCCGCTGCCGAAACATACATGTATTCGTGGTGCTCAAGCTTGGCGCGTGAGCAGGCGGCTAACAGGCTAAGGAAAGCAATCGTCAGCAGCAGCGGAATGAGTAATGGTCTGTGTCTGGGCAATGAGTACTGCACCGCGGATTATGACTCACTATAGCGCAACAGCGGCACGGATGGCGCAGCACTTTCGGCCTGCTATGGGTGACGAACCATTGAATGCAACCTCTGAATGCAACTTCTGTATGGCCCTTCCAGCGCAAAAAAGTGCCCGGGCATCTAAGACCGGGCACTGGAATCAACAATCGCGCTGAGAATTACCACACGCGACAGGCGTTCTTGCGAATCATGGGCGAGGGAGGCTTGCATCCAAATGCCTTGGCAAAGCCCTCCATGTTGGAAACTACGCCATTGACGCGATACTTGGCGTCGGAGTGCTCGTTGGTGAGTGTCTGCAGGCGCTCGGCCTGCGGAGTCATGTTTTCGCACCAGATCTGCCCCCAACCCAGATAGAACCGCTGATCCGGGGTATAGCCATCCTTGTCCTTCTCGGGAGCGCTGGTGAGGACATCGAGCAGCGCCATGTGCGCCAGGCGAAGACCACCATTGTCAGCGGTGTTCTCGCCCAACGTCAGCTTGCCTTTGATGTGCAGGTCGTCGATCACGGTGAAGTTGTCGTACTCGTTGACGAAGCAATCCTCCAGCTTGTCGAAGCGCTCCCGGTCCTGGGGAGTCCACCAGTTGCGAAGATTACCCTGGGCGTCGAACTGGCTGCCTTCGTCGTCAAAGCCGTGCGTCAGTTCATGACCAATTACCGCTCCGATGGCGCCGAAGTTGGTCGAGTCGTCCGCATTCTTGTCGTAGAACGGCGGCTGCAAGATTCCGGCGGGGAAGTTGATGTTGTTTTCCAGCGGATTGTAGTAAGCGTTGACGGTCGGCGGCGTCATGCCCCATTCCTGGCGATCCACAGGTTTACCGATCTTGCTGAGCTGCCGGTGAAACTCGAATTGGTTCGACCGTTCCGAGTTGCCTAAAGCGTCTCCCCGGACGATGTCCAGAGAACTGTAGTCCCGCCACTTGTTGGGATAGCCGATTTTGTTTTCGATGTGGGCCAGTTTGTCCAATGCCTGCTTCTTGGTGGCTTCGCTCATCCAGGACAGCTCAGTGATGTCCTGCTTCAGAGCGGCCTCCAACTCGTGCACCATTTTCAGCGTGGCCGCCTTCGATTCCGGAGGAAAGGTCTCAGCGACGTACGCCTGGCCGAGAGCCTCACCCAAATCGTTGTCGGTGAACTGGACGCAGCGCTTCCAGCGCGGCTTCAGTTCTTTTGCGCCACGCAGAGTTTTGTCGTAGAAGTCGAAGTTCTCGTCGACAAATGCCTTGGGCAGCAGTGGCGCCGCGGCGTGCAGAGTCTGCCAGCGAAGGTAAGTCTTGATGGCATCGAGGTCGGTGGTCTCGATCAGATGGTTCATGCCCTTGATGAAGTCGGGAACCGAAACGTCGAGACTACTGAATTCCGGGCTCTTGATGGCCACGAAGTACTCGTTCCACTTGAACGCGGGACTCAGATCCTGCAACTGCGCCGTCGTCATTTTGTGAAAGACCTTGGTGGGGTCGCGGCGCTCCGTGCGGTCCATTGACGCTTTGGCTAAGTCGGTTTCCACCTTCAACACAGTCTTGGCTTCGGCGGCCGCCTTGTCGGGCGAATCTCCAGCAAGCTTGAACATGTTGGTAATGTGCTGCTCATACTTTTGGCGGATCTCAGCCGATTTGGCATCATCCTTGAGGTAGTAATCGCGATCCGGCAGACCCAATCCTCCCTGGTCCGCCCCGGCAATCATCATGCTCGAATCTTTGGCGTCGGGCTCCGAGCCAAAGGCAAACAGCACGTTAACCCCATCGCGGTGCATTTGGCCGATCAGGGTCGGGAGGTCCGACTTTTGCTTCACGGCATTAATGCGCTCCAGCAATGGCTGCAGCGGCTTCATGCCCTTGGCGTCGATGGCCGATTCGTCCATGCAGGAGTAGTAATAGTCGCCGATTTTCTGGTTATCGGGGCTGCGGCCTTCCGTAGTCGCGGCCTGCTTTTCGAGGATATTGCGCAGGATGGCCTGATTGCGCTCATGCAGTTCGTTAAACCGTCCCCAGGTCGACTGATCCGGAGGAATAGGGTTCTTTTTCAGCCAGTTACCACAGGCATAGTGATAGAAGTCGTCACAGGGATCGACCGATTTGTCGATCGCACTAAGGTCAAAGCTCTGCATCGGCTTGGGAACGCTGGTTGGCTCCGGCGCGTTGGTTTGGGCATAGGCACCAGCAAACGCCAGCAGCGCAGTTGACAGGATCAGGATGAAATTCCGCATAACACCTCGCTCAAGTGCGAGGCTCCACGCGGGAGCCTCGGTGGGAAAGAGTTTGCACTGCGATACGTCTTTTCTGCGGTCTACCAAACACGGCAAGCGTTCTCGCGCACCATGGGTTGACCGGCTTTACAGCCAAAAGCCTTCTCGAAAGCTGCAGAATTCTGCACCGCACCATTCACCCGCCATTGACCCGGGGAATGAGGATCCGTCAAGGCCCGCTTGCGAGCTTCCTGGTCGGTAACGTTCTGACACCAGATCTGGCCGAATGCCAGGAAGAAGCGCTGCTGCGGGGTGTAGCCGTCGACTTCCTTCACCGGAGTGTTCTTGATGATGTCGGTCAACGCCATGTAGGCCAGCTTGAGACCTCCATTGTCAGCAGTGTTCTCACCCAGCGTGAGGTGGCCATTCAGCTTGACCTCGCCCTGCGCATCCTTTACCGACACAAAGCTGGAGTACTCATCGGCGATACAGTCAGCCCGCTTCTTGAATTGCGCGGTGTCCTCCGCCGTCCACCAGTCGCGGAAGTTGCCCTCGGCGTCGTACTTGCGGCCCTGGTCGTCAAAGCCGTGGGTCAGTTCATGACCTATTACGACGCCGATACCGCCGAAGTTCACCGCGTCGTCCATGTCCTTGCTGTAGAAGGGGGGCTGGAGGATGCCGGCCGGGAAGTTAATGTCGTTCATCGGCGGGCGATAATAGGCGTTGACCGTAGGCGGAGTCATGCTCCAGTCCTTGCGGTCGGTGGGCTGGTCGATCTTCTGCAGCGTGCGATGCACCTCAAAGGCGGCGGCGCGCTGCGTGTTGCCCGCGTAGTCGTCGCGCTTCACTTCGACGCTGCTGTAGTCGCGCCACTTATCGGGATAGCCAATGTTGTTGACGATCGTGCTCAGCTTCTTATAGGCCTGCTGCTTCGTGGTGTCTGACATCCAGTCGACCTGCTGAATGTCCTGGTGCATCGCAGTCTCGATGGCCTGCACCATCTTGAGAGTGCGCTCTTTTCCTGCGGGGCCAAAGGTGCGGTCTACATAAAGCTCGCCAAGAGCCATGCCCAGGCTGTGGTTGGTCGCCCTCACACAGCGTTCCCAGCGGGGCTCGATCTCCTGCTGCCCGGAAAGATACTTGCCATTGAATTGAAAGTCCTCGTCGACAAAGGCCTTGGCCAGCGTGGGAGCCGATTCGTTCAGGACCCGCCAGCGCAGATAGGTTTTCCAATCGTCGAGAGCAACCGAGTTGAGCTGCTCATTCACCTGCTTGAAGAATGCCGGGTTGCCCATGTTGAGCATAGAGAACTTGGGCGTTTCATTCTGCGCAAAGTACTTGGCGAGATCGAAATTCGGAGCAATCGCCTCGGCCTGGGAGACATTCATCAGGTGATCGCGGTTCTTGGGGTCGCGGCGCTCGGTGCGGTCCATCGAGGCCTGGGCCAAGCCGGTTTCCACGGCTACAACGGTCTTTGCTTCCTTCGCAGCAGCATCCGGAGCATCCCCCGCCAGCTCGAACATTTTCTGCACGTGCTCCTGGTACCTCTGCCGCGTCTCCACTGACCGGGGATCGTTCTTGAGGTAGTAGTCGCGGTCGGGAAGAGTCAGCCCGCCCTGGTCGATGTACGCGATGGTCTTGTTGGCATCGTGCATGTCTGGCTGGGAATAGAAGGAGAAGAGCGCCTGCATTCCATTGCGGTGCATGTAGGCCACTTCTGTGAGGAGTTCCTGGCGGTCTTTGATCGCGGAAATCTTCTTCATCATCGGCTCGACCGGCTTCATGCCGGCCTTTTCGATGGCTGTCTCGTCCATGCAGGAGGCGTAGTAATCGCCCACCTTCTTCTGGATCGGAGAACCCGGTTTGCTCTGCACGGTCTCCAGGATGTCGCGCAAAACATAGTAATTGTGTTCCTGCAACTGATCGAAACGCCCCCAGCGCGATTTGTCGGCCGGGATGGCATTGGTCTTCATCCAGTTGCCGCATGCGTACTGATAGAAATCCTCGCAAGGATTGACGGTCTTATCGATCGAGGTTGGGTCGAAGCCTGGAATTTCCTTGATGGCCCCGGCGGAAGACTGTGATGAGGTTTGCGCAAAAGAAAATGACGCGAAGAGGAGAACTACCATGAGAAAAACACGGCGGTACGGCATCGGCCCCCCAATGAATGATTTGCCGGCCTCGTTACCTGGAATGCTCAGGAGTATCCGGAGACGGTGTTTGCAGGATCAGCGCTAGCGATCAGAAGGAATTTGCAAACAGAACAATATAAACCTTTAAGCGGTCCTGCGGCGTAAGAGAGAGTAGCTTCGGGCCATATTGCTGCAATTTCGAGGTGAGTCCCAGATCGGTTCCGGACGGCTAGAAGATCTTCAGATGAATGGTCAGGTATTTCTTTGGATCCTTGCGGACGGCTTCAATCAGATGACGGGTTTCCACCAGCATGGCGTCGGCGTTGTTATACAACGCTGGATCTTTCAGGATTTTGCCGGCGGTGCCTTCTCCTTTGTCGAGGCGGTCGGCGATGCTGTTCAGGCGGGTGATCGTATTGTCGATCTTGTTCGCCAGTGCCTCGTCTTTGGCCAATTTACCCAAGGTACCCTTGCCTGAGTTGATCCCCGAGATCAGTTCGTTGGCCTGGCCAATGGTCTTGTTGGCATTGTCGTACAAGGTCGGATCTTTCAGAAATTTGCCGATGGTGCCCTGTCCGTTGTTGACCTCATCGATCATTTTGTTGACGTTGTCGACCGCGGCGTTGGCCTTGTTGTAGAGCTCGTCACTGTTGATCAGCTTCCCTATGCTGCCGTTGGGCGAATTCAACTGCTCGGCAATGCTTTGCAAGTCACTCAGAGTTTTGTCGGCACGGTTGTAGAGCGAGGGATCGTAGATGGTCTTTCCGATGGTTCCCTGACCGTTCTGAATGAAGGAAATGATGTCGTCCAGGCGCTTGATGAGGATGTTGACGTTCTCCAGCGTGCTCTGGCTGGCGCGAACGACATCCTGCAATTGCGGAACCTCCTTGGTGGGCAGAACATCACCCGCTTGCAGCGGCCTGCCCTTCGCCTGCCGGCAATCGACGTCGACGAAAACTTCACCCAGCACGCCGGCGGTGTTCAGCGAGGCCTGGCAGTCGCTCTTCATGGTGTCTTCGTACCGGGTCGTGATCTTCATGGTGATCTCAACCGGCGCAAGCGCATGCTGAGGACCTTGGACCACACGAATGCCGCTTACGTTGCCGATGTCAACGCCCTCCAGCCGGACCGGCGCGCCGACGCGAAGACCGCCCGCATTATCGACGAACGCGCGAACCCTGATCTTCTTCGTGAACAGGCCGGTGGAACCCGTCATCACGAAGATCAATACACCGAGAGTGATGCAGGCGAAGATGACAGTCAAGCCAACTCGAAGCTGTGACCATCTGACCTGTTTCTCGCTTGGCACGGGTCTGGTGAATGTCCCCTTCGAGCCCCGGTTCGGCTTTGGGCAAACCGAGGCGTAGCTTGTACGTCAACAGTGCTTCTGAATATACCATCGCCGGTTTTGTTGCGTCTCTGGTAAGTGTTCACTCCCCCCTGGGGGCAGCCGGACGGAGCCGCCACTCCATGCCCCTCGCCAATAGACAGCCCGATTAGAGGGGCAAGTCGGCCCGGATCATGTTGTCCTCCAAATTGAAGAACATTTTGAAGCCCAGCTTCACGCATAAGGCACGCATTTCCTTGTTCTCCGGCAGCATGTTCGAGATTAAGTTGCTCAGCTTTTCCTCGCGCGCCACCTGAATCAGCCGGCGATAAAGTTCGGTGCCCAAGCCCTTGTGCTGAGCAGCGTCAATTGCCAGTGCAGCCAACTCCCCTTCATTCAGGCCGTGCAGCAGGCTGAGGCGGCCGACTGCCAGTATCTCCGGATCGCCATTGGCGTCGGGCCGTTCGGCCACCAGCACCATCTCCCGTTCATAGTCGATGAAGCAGATGCGCGAGAGCCGCTCGTGAGCAACCCGCTGCGTCAGCTTCAGGGGCTGGAAGTAGCGCAGGTACACACTCCGCTCCGACAGCTTCTGGTGAAAAGTGATCATCAGAGGCTCGTCTTCGGGACGAATTGGTCGAATCGTCACCTCGTTGCCATCTTTCATCACCCAGGTCGATACCATGCGCTGCGGGTAGGGGCGTATCGCCGATCTGGGAAGATCTTCCTTCTGTACCTCGGGCCCGTGAACCACCACGCGCGCATCCAGCGCCAGCAGCCGGTCGGGAGAGGCGAGCAGCGGGTTGATGTCGATTTCCTTAATCCAACGCTGTTCCACGATGAGTTGGCTGAAACGGACGAGCACGTCGTCGAGTGCAGCGATGTCGACCGGTTGGCGTCCCCGGACTCCTTGCAGGGCCCGGAAAATCTTGGTCTGCTCCATCAGGCGGCGCGCCAGGGTCGAATTCAGAGGCGGCAGCGCTAAAGCGCGGTCCTTGAAGACCTCGACGAGTTGGCCGCCGGTTCCGAAGAGCATGACAGGACCGAACTGCGAATCCAGGGTGCTGCCGACGATCAGTTCGTATCCGTTGAGCTCCACCATGGGTTGCACCGTCACGCCGTGGAAGTGTTCCTTGCCGGCCTTTTCTGTGACAAAGAGCTGAATCAGGCGAAAGGCCCTGCCAACAGCTTCGGCATCGTGCAGGTTCAGCATCACGCCGCCGACGTCGGTTTTGTGCGTAATGGTAAATGAATGAAGCTTTACGACAACTGGATAGCCGATGTCTTTGGCAATCCTCGCAGCTTCTTCCTCGGTGGCAGCAACATGGGTTTCAACGGTCGGGATGCCGTAGGCCTTCAGCAGTTCCTTGGACTCGTACTCGGAGAGAGTGGTGTGTCCTGCGGCCCGGGCGGTGTGAATGATTTTTTCAGCCGTTTCGCGCTGCAATTCTGAATCTGCCTGTTGCGGCAGTGACGGGGTCTCATAGAGGCCCTTCAGGTTGTAGGCATAGCGCCACATGTAGTTAAAGGCACGGACGGCGCTGTCGGGAAACTGAAAGGTCGGTATGCCCGCCTGATTGAGAATCTGGTCGCCGGCTGCTACTTCTGCGCCGCCCATCCAACTTGCCAGGATCGGCTTGCCCAGGCCCTTCGCATACGGCTTGAGCTTCTCGGCGATCTGCGTGGGATTGGTCATGTCCTGGGGAGTGAGAATGACCAGCATGCCGTCGATGGCGGAA
Source organism: uncultured Acidobacteriaceae bacterium (assembly GCA_963846815.1). Classification (GTDB taxonomy): domain Bacteria; phylum Acidobacteriota; class Terriglobia; order Terriglobales; family Acidobacteriaceae; genus CAVVDY01. The sequence continues at coordinate 154,423 of CAWJXG010000002.1, forward strand.
TCCTTGGCTGCAATTTCCAGGGACTTGGCGTAGCGATCGGGCTGAGCGTCGCCGAGGATATCAACCGGATTGTTGTGGCTCCATTCGGGGGGAAGGATTTCGTCAAACGCCGCCATCGTCTCGGCAGAAAGTTCGGCCAATTCCCCACCGCCGGAGACGAGAGCGTCCGTCGCCAGAACGCCGGGACCTCCAGCATTGGTGAGGATTGCCAACCTTTTTCCCCGAGGTCGCGGCTGCTTCGCCAACACGTCGGACATGAAGAAAATGTCGGCAATGCTGTTGACGCGCAGCACGCCGGAGCGGCGAAAAGCGGCATCCAGCACTTCATCGCTTCCAGTCAACGCGCCGGTGTGGGAAGCAGCGGCTTTCGCAGCCTCCGCTGTACGCCCTGCCTTGATGACGATGACCGGCTTGCTGAGCGATACCTCGCGCGCCGCCGAAAGAAACGACCTGGCGTCGCCGACGGATTCCATGTAAATGACAATGCTGTTGGTGCGGGGATCGCTGCCAAAGTAGTCGATCAGGTCGCCCCAGCTCACATCGAGCATCGATCCGGTGGAGACAAAAGCGCTGAAACCGACGTTCTCACGCACGCTCCAATCCAGCACGGCCGTACACAACGCGCCGCTCTGGCTGACGAAAGCAACGTTTCCAGGCCGGGCGATATTGCGCGCAAAAGTGGCATTCAGGCCCCGGATGGGATTCATCACGCCCAGGCAATTCGGTCCGATGACGCGCATCTTGCCGCGAATAATCTGTGATATTCGCTGCTCCAGTTCCTTGCCGTGCTCTCCGTGCTCCTTAAAGCCGGCGGAGATGATGATGGCCCCGGGAATGCCCACCGCGACCGATTCGGCAATCACCTCGGGAACCGTGTCCGCCGGTGTCGTGACCACAACCAGATCCACCTTGTCCGGCAGGTCGGCGATTTTGGGATAGGCTTTGATACCCAGCACATTGGGCCGCTTGGAGTTGACGGGAAATACCGTCCCGCCGAAGGGGCTGCTCAACAGGTTCCATAAGACAGACCGTCCTACACTCCCGGGACGCTCCGAAGCGCCGATGACGGCCACGCTTTGAGGAGCAAAGATCGGATCCAGGGGATTGCTTTCATAGCGATAGACGTCGGTTGAGGGGTCAGATTTGATCTTGGAAACGGCCTTGGAGACGCTGCTCATAACTCCTCACTCGAATACAGGGAGTAGATTTTACTTATACAGTCTAGCCTCGCCACTCGCGACTTTGTCTCGGTGAAATCACGCCGCCGGGTGACTCCGGTCACCAACTCCACCCAACCGCAAGATTCGGCAAACGATGCAAGTGATACAATTGCGCTTCCCCTGAATGAAATTCTGTAAACCATCTTTCCCATGGGTCTGGACAATTGGCTAACGCGTTAACCGAGAATCGCCCCATCAGCTACGCCGATGCCGGGGTCGACATCGAGCGCGCCAACCGAACCAAGCAGCGCATCAAGTATCTGGCCCAGAAGACCTTTAACCGCTGCGTGTTGAGTGATATCGGCGGGTTCGGCGGACTGTTTTCCATCGACAAACGCAAATATAGCGACCCGGTCCTTGTCTCCAGTGTCGACGGCGTCGGGACCAAGCTCAAGATCGCCTTCGAGATGCACCTGCATCACACCGTCGGGGCCGATCTCGTCAACCACTGCGTCAACGACATTGCCGTGCAGGGCGCCGCTCCCATGTTTTTCATGGACTACTTCGCCACCGGCAAGCTGGAGGGCGAGATTGCCGAGAAGGTCATCAGCGGCATCGCTGACGCCTGCAAGCAGAACGGATGCGCCCTGATCGGCGGCGAAACCGCCGAGATGCCAGGCTTCTACGGGAATGGCGAATACGATCTCGCGGGATTCATCGTTGGCGTGGTTGACCGCGACAAGATCATTACCGGGAAAGAGGTGCAGGCCGGCGACGTACTCATTGGCCTGCCCTCGACCGGCCTGCACACCAACGGATACTCGCTGGCTCGCAAGCTCTTCTTCTCAACCGCCCACTACTCGCCCGATACTTACGTGAATGAGATCAAGGGCAAGGTCGGCACCGAGCTGATGAAGACGCACAAGAGTTACTGGCCGATCATCCGCCGCATGGTGGAGGCCGAGGCCGTTACCGCCATGGCGCACGTCACCGGCGGAGGCATCACCGAGAACCTGCCGCGCGTGCTGCCGAAGAACTGCTCCGCCATCGTCGAGATCGGCTCCTGGCCGGTACTGCCCATATTCGAGCACATGCAGGTCATCGGCAACGTTCCGCAAGACGAAATGCTTCGCACCTTCAACATGGGAATCGGCATGGTCCTCGTGGTTCCTGCCACCAAGTTCAAGAAGGCACAGCTCATTCTCGACCGCTGCAGCGAGAAGGGTTACACGATTGGGCGGATCGTGAAGGGCGAGCGAAAAGTTATTTATCAGTAAAGAATCGCCACGTTTGTCCTTGAGCGGGATGGCTTCCAAATTCTCCGGCAGGCGATTCCCGACCCTATTTATCACTACTCGATGGTGCTGAGCAAGCGAAGGCTCGGAACGGCAGGTCCCTCGCGGACTAAAGTCCGCTCGGGATGACAAACGAAAAAAGAAGCGCTCGCGGCACGGCTGAAGCCGGGCCCTGATACAAAGAGCAATCGCGACGATCAATCAAGGCCAAATTTTTCAACCGAAGCTAAAGCCGTGCACCTCTAAGAACGGCTTAACGGACCCCTACTCCTCTTCTTCCACTTCCTCGCCGCCAGCGGCCTTGGCTGCGGCGATGATCTTCTCCTGCGACGCCTGCGGCACGATGTCGTAGTGGTTCATTTCCATCGAGAAGCTGCCACGGCCCTGCGTCATCGAGGTCAGATCGGTGCCGTAGGTCAGCATCTCGGCCATGGGTACTTCGGCTTTTACGATGGTCTTGCCGGCCTTGTTGTCCATGCCCTGAATGCGGCCACGGCGGCTGTTGAGGTCGCCCATGATGGAGCCGGCAAACTCGTCGGGGATGGTGATCTCGACATTCATGATGGGCTCCAGCAGCGTGGGCTTGGCCTGCTCCATGGCCTTCTTGAAGGCGATACGGCCCGCCGTCTTGAAGGACAATTCGTTGGAATCGACGTCGTGATAGGAGCCATCGTAGAGGATGACCCTGAAGTCGACGACGGGGAATCCGGCAAGATAGCCGCGCTGGGCCGCCTCGACGATGCCCTTCTCCACTGCGGGTATGTAATTCTTCGGGATCGCACCGCCGAAGATTTCGTTGACGAACTCGAAGTTGCCGCCGCGCGGCAGCGGCTCCATCTTGATCTTGCAGTCGCCGAACTGGCCATGACCGCCGCTCTGCTTCTTGTGGCGTCCCTGCACGTCGGCGCGCCCGCGAATCGTTTCACGATATGGCACCTTAGGCGCTTTCAGGTTGACTTCCGTGTGATAGCGGTTCTTCAGCTTGGAGACGACGACCTCGATGTGCTGCTGGCCGGTGCCTGCGATCAGGAATTCCTTGGTCTGCGGATCGCGGAAGAAGCGCAGCATGGCATCTTCTTCCATCAGTTTGTGGATGCCATTGCTCAGCTTGTCTTCGTCGGCACGGGTCTTGGGTTCGATGGCGAAGGTGATCGCCGGCTCGGCAAAGGTCACCTGCGGATACTGAATGGGCGCGGGCTTATCGCCCAGCGTATCGCCGGTGAGGGTGTCCTTGAGTTTCGCAACGGCGCCAATGTCTCCGGCGTGCAGTTCGGTCACCGGCACCGGCGTCTTGCCCTGCATGGCGCCAATGTGGCTGAGCTTCTCGCCTGCGTTACGGGTGAAGTTCTGCAGCGTCGCATCGTTTTTCAGCACGCCGGAGAAGACCTTGAAGAACGAGATGCGTCCTGCGAAGGGGTCGCTGATGGTCTTGAAGACGAACAGCGAGACCGGCTCCGAATCACCGATCTTGCGAACGGCAGGCTCGCCATTGTTGGCGGTGGGGGCGGCCTTTATCTGCCCGCGTTCCACTGCGGTGGGCATGTAGTCGACGATGAAATCGAGGATCTCGTCGGTTCCCATGTTGCCCAGTCCGGAAGCGAACAGCACGGGGAAGATCTTGTCCTCGCGAATGGCGTTGTGCAGTCCGCTGATGATGTGTTCGGAGTCGATGGTGCCCTTTTCAAAGAACTCCTCCATCAGGGCATCGTCACCCTCGGCGACCGCTTCGATCAGACGCTCGTGGGCCGCCTGAGCTTCGGCCTGCATGTTCTCTGGAATGGGGCCGACCTGGGCTTTGCCGTTGCCGCCCATCTCGTAGGTGTAGGCCTGCATTTTCACCAGGTCGACCACGCCGATGAAACTTTTCTCCGCACCGATTGGCAGTTGCACGGGGATGACCGTGCGCCCGAAGCTGTTGGTGAGGGAGTCCATGGCGCGCGTAAAATCGGCGCGATCGCGATCCATGCGGGTACACACAATCACGCGCGGCAGGGCAAAGCGGTCGGAATAATGCCAGATGCGCTCGGTAACCACTTCCACGCCGCTTACAGCGTCGACGACGACCAGGGCAGAGTCTACGGCCGGCAGAACCATCTCTGCCTCGTGGAGGAACATAGTGAAGCCGGGGGTGTCGAGCAGGTTGATCTTGGTTTTGCCCCATTCGACCACCGCGGTCGATGCCGCCAGAGACATACCGCGCGAGACTTCTTCCTCGTCGTAGTCGGTGACGGTGTTGCCTTCATCCACGCGCAGCAGCCGCTGCGTGGCGCCGGCGGTGAACAGCATGGCGGATACGAGAGAGGTCTTGCCGGAGTGGGAGTGCCCGATCAGGGCGATGTTGCGAACGTTTGCGCCTTCGTAAGTCTTCACGTAAGACTCCTTGGAGTATGAGAAACCTTCGGCCGACGGGTGGAGTACCGCTTCAGCGGTATTAGTAGCTAGTCACTTTGAAGTTGGCTTTAGCCGCTGCGGGAAAGGCGACTTACCTCAGGCGCTAAAGCGCGCTTTCGATGGCTGCTTTGTCGTGCACGCCTGAAGGCGTGCTCCACCCGTCCTCCCGAGTATTGTCAAAATTTTTATCCAGTTCAACCCGCGATCAGGCCGGCGAACTCCGCAGTCTCAGAGGCGCTATTCCCCGGCAGCACGTGGGTCGTCGTACTGGAATCCCCGGGGTTGCCGGTGAGGCAAAAAGGCGGGGCACCATGCCGGCCTGCGCATGGTGAAGCTGGAACAAGTTTCAAATCCTAGCATAAGCCGTTTTCGGGCCTCAACGACCGCTCGGGGGACAGGGATATTGCAGGTCACACACCGGAAACCTTTGGCTGTGTTAAAAATGGCCTTCGGCTTCAGGTGCAAATCGTGATGGCGAGACGCTTTTCCTTTCTGGCAATCATGCTGACTTGCGGTATTGCGCTCGCCCAGTACGGGAGGGCACCGAACGGGTACTATCCCTCACCTTTCAGCGGTGACATTTTCAGCGGGCGAGTGACTGCCATTGACGAAAGCACAGGCGACATCACCATCGCGGCTGGCGGTTCGCGCCCTGAAATGTTTGTAGGGCGGCTTCGGGCCGGATGCGCCGTACCTTCCAAGGATGGCAAGCTGATGACTGCTCCCGATATCCCAATCGGGACCGATATCACTGCCTTCTTTCAACCAAATGCCAGAAAGGGTGCGGGCCTTTCCGGAAAAGACAACTCAATCATCGGGATCATGTTTCATTCGTGGAACGGACACCCGGTGAAGCAGCAGGCCAAGAAAATGTATTCGTGCGCGGGTCCAGCGACTTCCCACTGGCTGTGCTTCGACTCGTCGGGTGCTACCTGCCTCGAGCCGCCTCATCTAAAATAACCGGCACACAGGCAATTGTTCCCAAGTGGCACCGTCAGGCTTGTTGGGGACAAACGAGACGATTGCACGTCCATTCAATTATTATTGGACATCGCTGGGGGTGGGACCTGTCGCCCCGCATTATCAAGGAATTGAAATGAACCGTTTTTCTGTCCGCCTGTTTTTCGGGGTACTGATCGCAGTTTTGGCGCTGAACCTCGCCTCGTTTGCTGGTGACACTTCGGTGCTCCGCCCACCCAAAGGCTCGAGGGTGGCGCTGATTGTCTTTGAGGACCTGCAGTGTCCCGATTGCGCCCGCGCCGCGCCGCTGCTGCACGAAGCCGCGAAGAAGTACAACATTCCGCTGGTGCAGTATGACTTTCCCTTGCCCATGCATAACTGGTCGTTTGACGCGGCAGTCAACGCCCGCTTCTTCGACACCAAGTCCAAGCAGCTGGGCGACGAATATCGCCTTTTCATCTTCAAGAACCAGCCGGAAATCACCAAGGACAACCTGCGTGGTATGACCGAGCGCTTCGCCGACGAACACAAGGTCCCGTTGCCCTTCGTGGTAGATCCCAATGGTGATCTCGCCGCGAAGGTAAGGGCTGACTTCCAGATTGGACAAAGGGTCGGCATCGACCACACGCCCACCATTTATGTCGTCAGCGACACGACACGCGGCAAACCGTTCATTGAGGTGGTAGACCGCAGTCAACTTTACCAACTCATCGACCAGGTCGAGAAAGACGCCTCGGGCCCGACCAAGACCGCCAGTTCAGGCTCGTCTTCCACCAGGAAGACTTCCAAGTCCGATTAGGATGCTGAAATGCTCGACGGCCCAGTTCAGAGATGACTGGGCCGCTCGAAACTCCTACCCGTCAGACGTGTTGCTACTGCTGAGCGCCCATGCCGCGCAGTCAACTATGAACAGCGTCACTGCCGTATCTTCGCGAGAGCGCATTCTGCTCGCCGCCAAATCCTTGTTTGCCCGAAACGGATACGAGAATGCCAGCACGGTAGCAATTGCCCGCCAGGCAGGTACCAGCGAGTCGCAGTTAATGAAGCATTTCGGTAACAAGCAAGGGCTGCTTCTGGCGCTGTTTGATGATGGATGGTCAAGCATCATGCGCCGGGTCCGCGCTACCTGCCCCGCAACCGCAGCTTCACCGCAACTTCTGGTAGCGGCTCTGGAATCTTTCATGCTGGAATTGGAGCGCGATGCCGATCTCAGAACTCTTCTGACGCTGGAATCGCGTCGGGTTCGCAAGGACAACTCGGACCTCGCCATCACCCAGGGATCGATGGAATTCGCGGCCTTTCTGGAAGAGATTCTGACTGACCTGCAAAATCAGGGCATGCTGCGATCCGGCATTGATGTAAGAGCCGCGCGGGCGGCGCTGTTCGGCATGACCGAGGGCATGATTTTCGATCAGATTGTCCATTCACGCAATGGCGCCGGTGCATATCAGGACGGGGACGGGAGCAGAAAGGTGATTGAGGCGGCGGTTTCGGGCCTGATGACCGAGCCGGCTGGTACATTCTAACGCTGAACCACCCCGGCCCGGACGGCTAGAATTCCAGGTGCACCCTGACGCCGGGGACGGTAACCGGCCCACGCACCTGGTTGTAACCCGGATTGTTGACGTGCTGCAGGTCGACGGCAAAGAACAGTCCTCGCCAGGCATGTACGGTGTAGAAGGCTTCCTCAATTGTCTCCCGGCCGTAGGTGAGTCCGCCGTCGCCCAGGATGAATCCCAGCCCTCCATCCGCCAGGTACTGCTGGTGATACGCCTTGATGCCACTGGAGACGAATACCGCTCCGGCACGATCAAGGCTTCGGCGCCAGCGAGTCCCGACAAAATAAGTGCCGGCTTCCACCCCGGACTCGTCTTCGGTGTAGGCGAAGGACTCGGTTTTTCCGTCGTTCCACCCCCAGCGGCCGAAGGCCCACACGTCTTTGGCAAACTCCTGCTGGAAATTGAATCCGAAGCCGTACTTGATCGCGTCCGGAGTACGCGTGGCGGTGATATCGGGTATCGGCGTGACGCCCTCGTCGTACAGCAAAATCGATTGCCGGTAATTGCCCATATTCGCGTGGTTGATGTAGCTGAGGAAGCGAAGCTTTGTGTCTTTGCCCTTCAGCAACGTGGGGCGCAGCTCAAGTTCGATGTTCTCCGAACGGCTGTTGGCAAGGTCCCAGCTCAATTGAGGGCCGTTGGCTACCTTCGGCATCAACAACTCGCCAAACCGCAATCCCCAGTTGCGGTCTTCGTAATCCAGGATTGCGCCCATGGTGTAGCCGCGCGTGTCGGCTGCGTAGTCATAAGCGCCATTGTTGTCGACTACCCAGTTCAGGAATTGATAGTGGCTGTCGGTGCCTCCGACGTTGTAGTCAAAGAAATCGACAGTTGAGAATTTCCCGATCCGCATCTCGAGCCGCCTGACCGGCAACTCCTTTTGCAACGCTAGCGGAGAACGTTCCTGCTCCACCATCTCTCTCGACAGGGGAATGATCTGTTGCAACATGAGGCGCGCGATATACGGAGCCGTCCCGATGCTTGGATTCCGCACCACGTCAAGGTTGGTAAATCCGGCCAGCCCGAGCGCTCCGCTGATGCCGCCCCATCCAGCCTCTTCCACGTCGAGGTAGACCGCAGTATTGCGCGTAAGCTCGTAGCCCGTGTACAGGGTGAGAACGCGGGAGATAGCCTCCTCAGACGTGTTCTTGAGGCTGTTGGGGCCGCTGTACTGGGCGTAGAAGTCCCCGTGCGCCTGAAACACGAAGTTGGCCTGGCCGGAGATCCACCACTTCGTGTTATCGGGATGTTCGAAGAAGGTGTCACGAGGCTTGCTCTGCGTGGGCTCCGCCTCGTCCCCCGCGTTGGGGTCGCCTTGCGCAACCATATTTGCCGCAAGCAGAAGAAGCACAAATGCCAGTAGAAAATGTTGACGTACGCTAAATCTGCTCATCACGAAAGAGTGAGTATCGCATCGGACAAGGTGCCGGAGTAGGTCAATCTCGCTTTGTTACAGGCGTTTAATATGTCTCCGGTTTGACGCCCATTGGCGAAAAATCTAGAATCAGGAAGGCTGGGCGAAGACGTCCAGCCTTTCGCATGCCCAGCGCAGTCGCTTGCGAAATGCATTCCGGCGCGGGTTTCAGCGAAAACCTTCCGGCCTGTTGGCGGTGTAGCTCAGGTGGTTAGAGCGACGGTCTCATAATCCGTAGGTCGCTGGTTCGAGTCCAGCCGCCGCCACCAATTAGAATCAGCCATTATTAGACGTCTGCTAAGCGAGTTCGACGGGTGGAGCAAGATGGCCAAATCTCAATATCCGGGAGTGCGGGAACCAATTTAAGGATCTGAATGCAAGATTCACCGAGCACGAAGACTGCTCTGATTACCGGTGTCACAGGGCAGGATGGAGCCTACCTCTCCAAGCTTCTTCTGGAGAAGGGGTACACGGTTTACGGAACCTTTCGCCGGGCCAGCTCGGTCAACTTCTGGCGTATCGCCTCGTTGGGAGTTCGCAACCATCCCCAACTGCACCTGGTGGATCACGATCTCACCGACCTGGGGGGCGGCATCCGCCTGATTGACCGTACGCAGCCAGAGGAGATCTATAACCTGGCGGCGCAGAGCTTTGTAAAGTTGTCGTTCGATCAGCCGGTCACGACGGCGGAAATTACCGGTATCGGTGCGGTCCACCTCTTGGAAGCCATCCGTACGGTGAATCCCAAGATCCGTTTCTATCAGGCCTCGACTTCTGAGATGTTCGGCAAGGCTGAGTCCAGCCCGCAGGACGAGCAGACGCGGTTCTATCCGCGAAGCCCTTATGGCGCAGCTAAGCTGTACGCCCACTGGATGACCATCAACTATCGTGAGGCTTATGGCATCTTCGGCTCCAGCGGGATTCTCTTCAATCATGAATCTCCCTTGCGCGGCATGGAATTTGTCACTCGCAAGATCAGCGACGCTATGGCTCGCGTGAAGCTTGGATTGCTGGAGGTCATGGAACTAGGAAACCTCGAGGCCAAACGCGACTGGGGCTATGCTCCCGAATATGTGGATGGAATGTGGAGGATGTTGCAGCAGGACACGCCTGATGTCTTCGTTCTAGCAACCGGACACACCGCGTCAGTGCGTGAGTTCGTCACCTTAAGCGCCGCGGCAGTAGGAATAGATCTGGCATGGCAAGGTACGGGACAGGACGAAGTTGGAATCGACACCAGGACCGGCAAGATTATTATAAAAGTCGATCCGAAGTATTACCGTCCCGCTGAAGTGGATTTTCTGCAGGGTAACTACGCCAAGGCCCAGCGGGTGCTTGGATGGCAACCCAGGACTCAACTCTCCGATTTGTGCCGCATCATGGTGGAAGCTGATCTGCAGCGCGTCACGAACGGCCAATCGCTTTACTAGCTAATTGGAAATGAAAATAGCTCTGGTTACAGGCGCCGCCGGCTTCACCGGCAGATACATGGTGAGTGCGCTGGCGCAACGCGGCTTTCAGGTACGCGGATTGGGGCTTGGCCAGTCCTCAGCGGACATGGATTGGGTCGCCTGCGACTTGACCGACCGGGAAGAGACCTTCATCGCTGTCGGCGAAATCATGCCAGATGTCGTGGTACACCTTGCTGGCATGGCTTTTGTAGGAGAGGGAAATCCCGAAGATTTCTACAAGATTAATGTATTCGGCACCTTGAACCTGCTCGAAGCGCTTTCGCGGAACCAGCGCAAACCCTCCAGAATTTTGATAGCCAGCAGTGCCAACGTTTATGGTAATGCTTCCGGTCACGAGATAACAGAAGATACCTGTCCTGCTCCGGTTAATCACTATGCCGCCAGTAAGCTGGCGATGGAGTGCATGACAAAGACCTGGTTTGACCGGCTCCCCATTATAATTACCCGGCCTTTTAACTATACCGGGCCTGGACAGGACGACCGCTTTGTTGCTGCTAAAATTGTCCGGCAGTATAAGCTGCGGCCTTCCCGTATAAAGATGGGAGATATTAGCGTAAGGCGCGATTTTTCCGACGTGGAAGATGTAGTCGAAGCTTATGCGAGGCTGCTGGAGAGTGATATTCAGTCCGAGATTATCAACATTTGCAGCGGAACTACAGTCGCCATCTCCGAACTGCTGGATGAGATGAGTGCTATAGCAGGATTCAGCATACGAGTTGAAGTGGATTCCAGCCTGGTGAGAAGCACGGATATTCAGGAACTCGCCGGAAGCAATCAGAAGCTGCGGCGTCTCACGAATTTTGTTCCTAGTATTCCCATACGGGACACGCTACGGCGAATGTATCTGGCACAGCCGACGCCGGCGGCCGGCTGACATTTCGTTATTCCGCGCGACGGTAACGACCTAATCGGAAACAGGAGAGGTACGTTGGACCCCATTCGCTGTGTGCTCGACCTTCAAGGAGCCCAAGGTGAAAGCCGATTTCGAGGTATCGGCCGCTATTCCTTGAACCTTGCCAAAGCCATGGCGCGCACGGCCGGGAACCATGAAGTCTGGATTGCCTTAAGCGGACTGTTTCCGGAGACGGCCGCCTTTTTGCGTGCTGAGTTCGACAGCCTCATCCCACAGAACAGGATCGTCACCTTCAGCCTGCCCGGCCCGGTGGCAGAGTTCGACCCCGGAAACACATGGCGGCGAAAGGTCGCGGAGAGGATACGAGAGCACTTCCTGGCCGGACTGAAGCCTGATATCGTTCACGTCTCAAGCATGGTTGAAGGCTACGCCGACGACTCGGTCACGTCACTATCGCACACATCTTCTTTTGCGATTGCGACCACATTCTACGATGCCATCCCGTTCCTATACCCCAAGCAATACCTATTCACTCCGGAGATCACCTCCTACTACCTTCGCAAGCTGCAATCGATTAAGTCTACCGACCTGTTACTTGCGATTTCATCGTCTTCACGCCGAGAAGCAATGGAGGCACTCCACATTGCGGAAGATAGGGTGGTCAACATCTCTACCGGCCTGGAGGAGCGGTTCCGGCAAATCGAGGTTTGTTCGGAAGAGCGAGCCTCGCTCCTTAAGAAATTTGGCGTCCGTCGTCCTTTCCTGATGTATTCGGGAGCAACTGATTCGCGAAAGAACGTTGAGGGACTGATAGCTGCCTTCGCCCTGCTTCCCCCTCGTCTTCGTAACTCCCATCAAATCCTTCTGGTTGGAAAGAACGGCGTTCCTCGACAGGCAGAATTGCAGGATTTCGCGCGCAGTCATGGTTTGCCGGAAGGTTCTATCGTCTTCACCGAGTTTGTGGAGGATTCAGAGCTGTTGGCGCTGTATAACAGCTGCGCTCTGTTTGTGCTGCCGTCGTTCCATGAGGGTTTCGGCCTGCCGGCGCTGGAAGCGATGGCTTGTGGCGCACCGACAGTGACTTCGAACACAACCAGCTTACCCGAGGTAGTTGGACGGGAAGATGCGCTCTTCGACCCTCATCAGCCGCCTGATATCGCCGGAAAAATAGAGCGTGTTCTCACGGATAAAAACTTTAGCGACAGCCTGCGCGGCCACGGGCTGGAACAATCAAAGAAGTTTACGTGGGAAAGCACCGCAAAGACTGCCTGGTCTGCTTTCGAAGAGACCGTACAGAGAAAAGCCGTAAACTTTTCCTTTGCCAGCGTAGCTTCAGAGTTTAATTCCAAGCCCCGGCTCGCTTACTTCTCTCCGCTACCTCCTGAGAGAAGCGGGATTGCCGATTACAGTGCGGAGCTATTACCGGAGCTGGGGCGTTTCTATGATATTGACGTAGTTATAGAGCAAAATACAGTCTCGGATGATTGGATCAACGCCAATTTCCCTGTTCGCTCCGCAGCATGGTTTGAAAGGCATTCGTCGAACTATCAGCGTGTTGTTTATCAGATGGGAAATTCTCCATTTCACGTCTATATGTTCGACATTCTTCGGCGCCATCCCGGAGTAATGGTCCTGCACGACCTCTATCAGAGTGCCGTTCTGAACTGGTTATCTCACACACGTGGCGAGCCCGACGAATTTCTGCGCGCGATATTCGATTCTCATGGATACTTGGGGCTTCTCCAGGAAAGGGAGCACGGCAGAGAATGGGCGGTCCGGAACCTGCCCTGTAGCCTTGCCCTGATTCGCGCTGCTGCGGGGGTCATTGTCCACTCGCAATTCGCGCGGGAACTCGCCGACCAGTGCTATGGCGAAGGCACGGCGCATGATTGGAGGGTGGTGCCGCAACTGCGAGCACAACAGCCGAAAGACCGCAAAGCTGCCCGGGCGAGACTGGGCATCGATGACAATCAATTCCTGGTTTGCTCCTTTGGTTTTCTTGCCCCAACCAAGCTGGATGAAGAGCTTATCTCCGGATGGACGGCATCCTCATTGGCATCCAGAGAAGATTGCCGGCTTGTATTTGTAGGCGAGAACGAGGGCGGCGCCTATGGACAAGACATTACTCAGCGCATCCAAGCGACTGGTTTTTCCGAAAGGATAACAATTACCGGCCATTGTTCGCCCGAGCAATACAGAGACTACCTGTCGGCAGCTGACTGTGCTGTACAGTTACGGACCAATTCTCGTGGTGAGACCTCGCGTGCCCTGCTGGACTGCCTGAGCTACGGGTTGCCCACCATCATTAATAATCACGGCTCTTTTGTAGAAGTGCCGGGAACGGTCGCGCATAAGCTTCGTGATTCCTTCAGTGCTTCAGAGCTGGCCGAAGCACTGGATCGGATGTACCTCGCCGCTCACTATCGTCAACAAGTAGGTAAAGCGGCGAGCAATATTATCAGAGAGCAGCATCACCCAGCTCGGGTCGCCGAAGCCTATCGCGAAGCTATCGAGGCTTTCGCCGTTTCCCATCCTATTTCGATAGAGCAAAGATTGTTGGTGGACTTAGCATCGATCACAGGGCCCTCCGCCGGTTCGCACGGAGACATGATCGCGACAGCCCGGAGTATCTCGATGAACCGCCGCAGGCAGCCTCGTCAGCTGCTGTTGGATGTGTCGGCGACCGCGAAGAACGATCTAAGAACGGGCATTGAACGTGTGGCGCGCAACCTATGCCTGGAATTGATTAAGGACCCACGCGGCTGGCAGGTGGAGCCCATCCGCTTTCTCGAGGGTCAGCGGCTGTATGCCCGGAAATTCGGCCTTTCGCTGGTGGATTCCAATCTGGATATGGAAGATTCCGTTCTGGAATTCGGGCAGGGAGATGTTTACGTGGCGTTAGACTGGTGCCCGGAGGCGGTGACGGCAGATCGCAGCTTCTTCTACGATCTTCGCGCACGCAACATTCCTGTCTACTTCCTTCTTCACGACCTGCTGCCGATGTCACAACCCGACAAGTTTCCCTCCTGGGCCGTCACCCAGTTCCGGGAGTGGTTGACCGGTTTATGTGAGCTGGCAGACGGCATCGTTTGCGTTTCGCGTTCGGTTGCAGACGAGCTTGTCACGTGGTTAGACGGGGCAGCACCCGACCGGCAGCGGCCAATCTTGATTGCAGTCTCGCATTCTGGAGTTGACACGGCGGTCTCGGCCTCGCCGCCCTCGGTTGAAACCGGCGAGCTGCCGAATGAGGCCCGCATGGCGCTCGAGGCGATGGCACAGCGGCCGTCGCTGCTGATGGTAGGGACGCTTGAACCTCGCAAAGGCCATGTGCAGTGTCTGGATGCATTTGAAATGCTTTGGGCAGAAGGAACTCAGGCCAATCTCGTCATTCTCGGCCGTGAGGGCTGGCATATGGAATCGCTGGTAGCACGGCTCAGTGACCATAAGGAACTCAACCGGAAACTGTTCTGGTTGAATGCCGCAGACGATCGCGTTCTTGCTGAATGCTACCGTTGCGCTTCCGGGTTGCTTGTAGCTTCGGAAGGCGAGGGATTTGGGCTGCCGCTGATTGAGGCGGCCAAATACGAATTGCCGATTGTGGCGCGCGATATACCTGTATTCCGCGAGATCGCCGGGGAGAACGCCTATTTTTTTGAAGGCAAGACCGCGGCGTCCCTCAAGGAGGCAGTTCGTTCGTGGTTAGAGTTGTATACGGCGGGCCGGGCCCCGGCTTCTACTGGAATGAAGTGGCTGACCTGGGCAGAGAGCGCCGCTCAGTTTCTGGATTGCATTGTAAGTGGACGGTTCTACCGCGAGTGGCGGCCCTGGGCACGCCGGGACGAGGCTGTTATGGCGGGCAGGAACAGATGATTTGCACAATCATCAAGTATCTTCGCCAGATACCTGCGGCCGAATCTTCCGGCGGAGCACCTTCACTCACCGTTCCACAGCTGCTGAGTAAAGGGAGGGTCGTTTGAATCGACCACCCTCAAAGGAAGAATATTCGTATGGCTGACATTTATGTAAAGCCGTGGCCTAAGCCACGGCTGGAAGACTGTTACTGGTATCACACCATCGACTTACCTGATGGTCGCACGATGCAAGGAGAGTGGGACTTGCGCGGCAAGTTTGCGGATTACATTGGACATGTTCCCCTTCGAGGGAAGCGTCTGCTTGACATAGGAACCGCCAATGGATTCCTCACCTGGGAGGCTGAGCGCGCCGGCGCTGAAGTAGTTTCCTTCGACCTGGACCATTCCCGCCGGCAGAAGCTGCTACCCTTTAAAGACAGCGTTTTCTGTATTGATCGAGCGGGTTCGGAGCGCGTGCGGGAAGATTTCTTCAACAGTATGAAGCGCGGCTACTGGTATATGTACCATACGCTTGGCAGTTCGGCCAAGGTCTACTATGGCGATATTGAGAATTTACCGCGCGAACTAGGACACTTTGATGTAGCGCTTTTTGGATCGGTGCTTGAACACTTGCCCGATCACATACAGGCCATTGGCACCGCAGCATTGCTGACCGACACCATTATTATCGTCGACCCGCTGTACTCTTCCCCGGAAAAAACGGCGCTCTTTGCAGGCCATGCTAACCATCCGGAAGCCAATTACAGCTTCTGGCGATACTCGTTGGAGGTATATCGCGAAGTTCTTGCAATCTGCGGATTTTACATCGTTAATGTGACGGACGGACGGTATCTCTTCCTTGGGACGAATGAAGAAGTTGAACGGACAACCATTGTTGCCTGTAAGCAGTATTGATTGCGTAATATTGCAATGATAAGGATGCTCCGGCCAGTGCGCCCGACGCCGGCGAGTGGGCATCTTATCTCTTTGTCCTTCCGCGGGGGCACTGAATTACGTTGCTACCGCCGAAGATACGAAATTGTGAATGGTACAATAAAAGCAGCACGCAATTGATGAAATCCTCATTCTCCATTCTTGCTGGCTTGCTCTCGTCATATCCTCGCGTACGACCACCTCTTACAACGCGCTACCAGGAACTTTACGTCGGTGAATACAAGAAAGGCCGCTCGGGCGGAGAAGGACTCCCCGGCCTTGTGGCCAGGGTGGAGTCTTGGATGCATAACCAGGTCGCCAGCCCCGAGTCGGGTATTCGCATATTAGAGCTTGGGGCAGGTACTCTAAATCATGTTTCCTATGAAAATAGATTCGAAGTATACGATATTGTTGAACCCTTTCGCCAGCTCTGGCAAGATAGCCCGCGTTTAGCGCAGGTTTCTGCTGTTTATGAAGACATTTCGCATCTGCCCGCGGCCAAGCGCTATGACCGGATAATTTCGATCGCCGTATTGGAACATCTGGTGGATTTGCCCTTCGTGATTGCGGACTGTGGATTGCGGCTTGCGGAAGGTGGAGAGTTACGAGCTGGGATACCAACCGAAGGCGGCTTTCTGTGGAGCCTCGGATGGCGATCGACCACCGGCTTATCCTTTCGGCTCCGGACAGGTTTGAGCTACGAGCCCTACATACGCCATGAACATGTGAACCTTGCCGAGGAGGTCATCGCCATCGTAGGTTACTTTTTCCAGCGGCTAGAGTTTCAGCGCTTTCCTTTGCCAATGAAGCATCTTAGCCTCTACACCGCACTTCGCGCTTCCTGTCCATATCTCGATCGTTGTGCTGCCTTCAGGCAGGACAGGACTTTGGTGAACTCGTCCAGTTCGCCTTGACTTAATACCAGATGCTTAATATTTGTGCTGTTAGAGACCCGAACCGCTCTTTATGCAGTATGAATCGAGGTGCAAACCCATGATTAGCGTCGTGATTCCCTGCTACAAGGTCTCAGCCCATATTGGCGAACTGATTCCGAAGATTGGGAATGATGTCGATGCTATTTATGTTGTTGATGATTGCTGCCCCGAGAAGAGCGGAGCCTTAGTTGAAAAGACCTGCCGGGATCCAAGAGTACGAGTAATTTACCATGCAGCTAATCAGGGAGTCGGCGGAGCTGTGATGTCGGGCTACAAGGCTGCAATAGCGGACGGTGCCGCCATCATTGTGAAAATCGATGGTGACGGACAAATGCCGCCCTCCTTAATACCAGCCTTTGTTGCGCCGATCATTGCCGGAGAGGCCGACTACACGAAAGGTAACCGTTTTTTTGACATCGAGCAAACCCAGGCAATGCCCAGGATCCGGCTTTTTGGCAATGCCATGCTGTCGTTCATGACAAAGATTTCGGCGGGCTATTGGGATCTGTTTGATCCTACCAACGGATATACAGCCATACATGCTGATGTAGCTCGACATCTACCATTTAACAAGATTAGTCGCCGCTATTTCTTTGAGACAGATATGCTGTTCAGACTCAATATATTACGTGCGGTCGTAGTTGATGTTCCCATGGATGCTAATTATGGTTCCGAGGTGAGTAGCCTGAAAATCTCAAAGGTGGTCGGCGAATTTTTGTTTAAGCATCTTCGCAATTTTGTAAAGAGGATTTTTTATAACTATTGGCTGCGCGATATGTCGCTGGCTTCGATAGAGCTGCCGTTGGGGTTATTATTATTCGCAGCTGGGCTAACGTTCGGTGTGTATCATTGGATCAATTCATTCCTGAAGGGCATCGCAACGCCCGC
This sequence comes from uncultured Acidobacteriaceae bacterium, assembly GCA_963846815.1. Lineage (GTDB taxonomy): Bacteria > Acidobacteriota > Terriglobia > Terriglobales > Acidobacteriaceae > CAVVDY01. The sequence continues at coordinate 172,134 of CAWJXG010000002.1, forward strand.
GGGCACAGTAATGCTGGCCGCCCTCCCAGTCCTGATGGGGTCCCAACTAATATTGGCTTTTCTAGGATACGATATTGCCAATGTACCCCGGCGGCCATTCCATAAGCTTCGCCGGAACTGAAGTTGCCCTGCTTCCTCGGGAGGGATTGGCAGCCTATGTAGCATAACCGCTTCCGATCCTGACAGCGGTCACAGAAATACTCTTTATAGATCCTGCCAAGAGACCGAAACGGGGGCCTCGGCCCTCAGTGGATGATCGTAATCCAAAGGCGACATCATACTTTCGTTGCGCAGCCGAGACTGCTTCCTCCCTGGCCTGGTCCGCATCGGCGTCGAACTGCTCTGGCGAAGAATGAGGAGCGGCTGATATACTCCCGGTTAGCCTGAGTGCCAATAGACGGCTACGGGATTACACCCCGAATTCAGAGCACATTTGATTATTGGTAGACTAGTACAAATGACAATTGGCGGCCATGCCACGTGAAGATTAACCGTTCTTCGCTTATGGTCGGCCTGGGTATGCTGGCCGTATTCCTGTATCTACTATTCAGGAACATGGGGCTGTTCCCTGTTGTAATGGCGGATGAGTGGACTTACAGCATGTCGGCAAGACACTTGCCGTTATCTGCCGCCCATTTGCCATCCTATCTTTATCTATGGATATTCAGAGCGACAAATCATTCCGGTCGTAGCTTTTTAGAATGTGCTCGAGTGTTGAACTGCATTTTCTTTGTGGGTGCGACCCCGTTCATTTATCAAACTGCCAGGCGGGTAACCACGCCAGCGGTTGCGGCTTTTGTCGCTGTACTGTCTATTCTTGCGCCGGTCAACACCTACACGTCGTATTTCATGCCGGAGGCGATGTACTTCGGGATTTTTTGGGTGCTGTCGTGGTTCGTGCTGAGATTCACAGAATTACAACCACGATATTATGGATCCATCACTGGCATAATCCTTGGCTGTCTGTCCCTAACCAAGGTCCACGCGATGTTTCTCGTACCGGGAATAGCGGCATTCATCCTGTTTAGCGCCAGCCGGTCGAACTTGCCATCATGGCATAAGAATTCTTTAGCCATCCTGGTTTATGTGGGCGTTGCAGCCGCCTCCGTCAGACTCGGACTCGGCTATCTGCTGGCAGGAAGATCCGGACTGCACCTCTTCGGCAGCACGTACGGAGATATCGCGAGTTCCACCTTCAACGTCGGCTTGTTTCTCCGCTTGAACAAACCTGCGTTGTTTGTTCTCGTCGGCCACTTCGCTGTGTTAGCGCTACTGTTCGGTGTTCCGCTAGCTTCCCTTCTTTGGTGGGGGCCGGCGACGAAGGAGCATAGGGACAAGCTAGACAATCTCGCTGAAATAAAGATCTACACGATCGCAATCATCATACCTCTTTTGATTGTGGTCGCCTACTTCACAGCGTCCATAGCTGTTCTTGATAACCAATCTATCGGCAGATTACATGTGCGTTACTATAGCTTCGCGCTCCCCTTGCTTTTCATCGTGGCAGCCGGCGAAGCTTCGCTGTCGAATCGGAAGCTCAAACCTTATTTTTTGTTGCCGTTGGCACTCTTAATGGTCGGAGCTGTTATCTACTTGTTCTTATCGCTAGGCACTCGATATGCTCCTAATGTGATCGACTGTCCGGAGATGCAGGGACTCATCTCCAACAGGGCCCTGGCATACGCGATAGCTTCTCTTGGCATAATTTCACTGGTCGCCTGGTCCATCGACAGATTGTCGGGAGCGCGACTGTTCTTATTTGCTTTCATGCCTTTATGTGTGCTCGGCTCTGCGCACTACGCTGATCACGACTTGAGGGGGCACCTGGCCCCAAGTGTGTACGAAAAGGCCGGCATGTTTGCTCGGCAGGTTCTTCCTGCGGATGAGCGCTCAAGGCTCGCGATTGTGGGCGCCAGCCTGAGCGAGTTGTTCAAAACAGCGTTCCTGGTCGATGATCCGGGCGCAGCGCTTGTGGTACTGCCCAAGGGGGTCCCCCTCGACGAAGCAAAGATTCCCGATCGCTCCGAATGGGTACTTCTGGTAGGAGATAACCAAATTCCTGCGGGCCGCAAGATTCAATATCCGATGGGTAGTTATTCGCTTTATCGTCTCTTGGATTCGGACGGTATAAAGTTTTCGCGAGCATCTTTGATCGGGGTGAGCAGGCTCAGTGGCATATCAGGACCGGAACCAATCGGAAGGTGGTCGGATGGCAAAGAAGCTGAAGTGGACATGGCCGCACCGTTACCCACGGAATTTGAGTTGCATATTGTAGGGAGCGCCTTTGGTCCGAATGCTGACTTGCCGTTTTCAGTTCGCGTTGGCAATGTAGAGAAAACCTTCCGATTGCCTGCCACGACCTCCGGCGTTTCTCTTGACTTCACCACGGATGGTAAAGAAAACCGGATCATCATCGACGTGCCTGACCCGATTACTCCCAAAGAGCTCGGAATTAATTCGGATACCCGTCACCTCGGCATATTGCTCAAAGAAATTACCATCACTCCGATCGCAGAACCGGAACCATTAGAGGGACCTTCGAAATCTATCCAGCAAAAGCGGCAGACGTTGGGGAGCCACGCAGCTCACTAGCGCTGCGGAACATTTAAGCCCTGACTGCCTCTGCATGTCTGGCGCGCCGCCTGGCATACAGCGGGAAGGCCTCTGCCAACCCCAGCACTTCGCGGCGAATGCGCTCCAGCACGCCCTTGTCGGTCCGGTTGTGTAGTGCCTCCGAAATCCACTTGCCCACCTGGCGCATCTCCGGCTCCTTCATCCCGCGCGTGGTAAGCGCCGGGGTTCCGATGCGAATGCCGCTCGGCTTCAGCGGAGGATTGGTATCGAAGGGGATCGCATTCTTGTTCACGGTGATGCCGGCTTCGTGCAGCGCGTTTTCGGCTTCGCTGCCCAGCATGCCCTTGGCGAAGACGTTGATCAGCATCAGGTGAGTGTCGGTGCCGCCGGAGACGACGTGGAAGCCTTCATCGGCAAGCGTCTGCGCCAGGACTTTCGCATTCGCGACGATCTGGCCGGCATAGTCCTTGAAGCCGGGCTGCAGGGCCTCATGGAAGCAGACCGCTTTGGCGGCGATGATATGCACCAGGGGACCGCCCTGCACTCCGGGGAATACAACCTTGTCGATCGCCGCCGCGTAATCCTGCCTGGAGAGAATGAGACCTGCGCGCGGGCCGCGAAGCGTTTTGTGCGTAGTACTGGTCACGATCTGCGCGTGTGGGACGGGCGAAGGATGGACGCCGCCGGCAACCAGTCCGGCAAAGTGCGCCATATCGACGAGATAGAGCGCGCCAACCTTGTCGGCAATCTGCCTCATGCGGGCAAAGTTGATGATGCGCGGATAGGCACTGCCTCCGCCAATGATCAACTGTGGCCGCTCGCGCACGGCAATCTGCTCCAGCTCGTCGTAGTCAATTACCTCGCTATCTTTGCTAACTCCGTAGGGAACGATCTTGTAGGTCTTGCCCGAGAAGTTCAGCGGATGCCCATGCGTAAGGTGTCCGCCGTGCGCAAGGTTGAGACCGAGAACCGTGTCGCCCGGCTTAATGACGGCAGCGTAGGCAGCCATGTTAGCCGTGGAGCCGGAGTGCGGCTGTACGTTGGCATGCTCAGCGCCAAACAATTGCTTGGCGCGATCGCGGGCCAGGTTCTCGACCACATCGGTAAACTCGCAACCGCCGTAGTACCGTTTTCCGGGATAGCCCTCAGCATATTTGTTGGTGAACACCGAGCCTGCGGCTTCCAGCACCGCCTCGCTCACGAAATTCTCCGAGGCGATCAGTTCCAGCCCTTCATGCTGGCGTCGCTCTTCATTCTCAATAGCTCGCGCAACGTCGGGATCACTTTCAGATAGCGGCAAATCCATTCGATTCGTATTCATGAGTGCGTCCTTAAGTTCTAGTCAGCATTTCGTTGTACTACTCAAGCGCCGGCAGGTTTTCCCTCGTCTTCGCGCTCGATGGCTGCGATTTTCTGGACCCTGCGCTCGTGGCGCTCGCCGTTGGAAAAGGGGGTGTTCAGCCAGGTGCCGACGATCTTGAGCGCGTCATCAGCGGACACGGTGTCGGCCCCCAGCGTCAATACATTCGCGTCGTTATGTTCGCGGGAGCGCTCCGCCTCGAACTCGGTATCGACCTTGGCAGCCCGAATACCCGGCACCTTGTTGGCGGCGATCGACATGCCAATGCCGGTGCTGCATACCAGGATTCCGAGGTCAGCGCCTTTGGCGGCGACCTCCTCCGCAACCGCGCGCGCATAGTCAGGATAATCGACGGAAACGGTCGAATTCGTGCCGCGGTCGTCAACCGTAATGCCTTCCGAGGCGAGCTTTTGCTTGATTTTTTCTTTCAGCTCAAAGCCGGCGTGATCAGCGCCAATGGCGATTTTCATAGCGGTGCCATTGTAACGCGAAGGAGTTGCCAGTACATTCGCGGGCGCGCAACAACGGCGATGTGTGGCGCAGCGGCTACGGTTCCAGCGTGCAGGTAACGCTCATCTTCTCGCATACTTTCATGACTCCCTGCACAACTATGGATGTGCCGCTCTGACCGTTCTCCATGGCGTTCGATGCGATGACGAGCTGCGTCACCGTCGGCCCCAACGACGTCGCCTGAAGGCTGGCGATTTGCTGGCCATTGGTGAACTTGATCATCATCTTCGTGGCGTCGGTCTGGGTGATGGTCACCTGAGGAGAATGCGCCTTGAGCGCGCTCAGAGCGGTGTCGTAGACCTTGTCGGCCTTGGCGTCAAGAATGACGGTGGCCACGTCGTAGCCGCCATTAGTGGCGGTCCGTTGCTGTTCCATGCGCTGGACTCTGCCGGAAACGGCCCGGGCCACCATGACCCACTGTGCCTGGGCGGTTGATACGGCTACCACGGCCAGCAAAACCAGCATCAATCCACGTCTCAAATTCATAACCTCTCCTGCTTCGGGAGTTTGTCAGAACACTCTACGCCAGTGACGTCGTTGCCCCAAACGCAAATTGGGGACAATCCAGCGCCTGTTTATGCTACCGGCCACGAAGCACTGTGCTAACGACCTGTGCTATGTTCTACGCCATGCGATCTAGACCGGCTCGTCTAGGCAAAAGGCATGGTCTTGCGGCCCCAGCGCTTTTGCTTGTTTTCTCGTTCATTGCGTCAGCGCAAGGCAAAAACAAAGACATCGACTATACGATGCTGTGGCCAAGTGCAAGTGCCCCTACCCTCAAGATTACCTTTGGCAGGTTTCGGGAAGTCTCTTCTTACAGTGGACAACATGAGTTTACCGAGGACGTAACCGTAGAGAATGTTTCGTCCAAGAATATTCCCTTCGCATCGTTCACCGTCTACATGCTCGACAAGGAGAAAGTTCGGATCGCGGATACGACTCTGGAAATAAAAGATCTCGGGCCGGCACAACAGGTAAGGGTACCCTTGCAGTTTCAAGCCAGCGGCTCTCCTTCTTCCGTTAGCTTGGTTGCGCGTGCTGACGCAAATGGGATTCCGACGTCGCTGAAGACCATCCCCATCAAGATTATTTCGGTGCCTAGCGGGGCCAATCTCAAGATCGATGGCCAGGAAGTAGGCGTCACACCGTATTCGGCCAAGCTGCGTGTAGGCTCGCACACTTTGGAATTCAGGAAAGAGGGCTACTCCGCCGGCAGTACGCCCATCAACGTAGGACCGGACGAGCTTCCCGGTGGCAGCATCACTTTTGAGTTGGGGGGTCTGTCCAAAGATACGGTTGAACTTCGGAATGGCACTATTCTTCTCTGCGATGTGCTTTCCATGTCGATGACCGAGGTTGTGGTCAGGGTGGCGGGTCAAACCCAGACTTATGACCGCAACCAAGTGAAAAAGTTAATCCTTGTGGAGCGCGACCCGGTTCAACAACCGGCTATCGCGCAACCGACCAAACAGTGAAGTACACTACGCTTTTAGATGTCGTTAACTCACATCTTTTCCTCTATAGCAAAGATCGTTGGGACGGATCGTCCGGGTCAGCAGCGGGTTCTATCGAGCCCACCAGAGGGATCTCGGCTGTCGGGAAGATTATCCCACCGATTGAGGGCCATAAAAGCTGCCCTGTAGCGGGAGGCAAGCCGCGCGCCTGCGGCCTTTACCTACAGCCAAAGTGCCAGTTTGCGATATTTCGTTTCCGCTGCGATAGTGGTACTCTGAACACAAAGGTGCGAGCTTCATTAGCAGCGGGAAAATGCCCGATTCAGCCACGGGGCACGGCGAGTAACGGCACCGGAACGTCGAGCTTCCTGATGATGTAACGATCCGCAGACCCTGCGGCTTACCCCGTACGAAGACGATCACACATCATTGGCGTTGCTGTGTTTAGGGCTTCCGGCTGAGTGTGCTCGGCGTCCGCGGAAGCGATAGAGAATTGCACCGTTTTTATAAGCTTTATAAGCGAAAGAAGCAGTCGTAAATGTCATCGAACGGCTTTCACAGCAGCGGCAATCGTTTCGGAAACGTGCGGTCGCTTTTCAGCATGTTCTCCAGCGACCTGGCGATCGACCTGGGAACCGCCAACACGCTGGTCTACGCCCGCGGCAAGGGAATTGTGGTCAACGAGCCCTCGATCGTTGCCATCAACAAGAACACCGGCGAGGTCGAGGCGGTCGGCAAAGAAGCCAAAGAAATGCTGGGCCGCACGCCGGGCAACATTGTCGCCATCAAGCCGATGAAAGATGGCGTAATCGCTGACTTCAAAGTCACCGAGAAGATGTTGAACTACTTCATCCAGAAGGCACACAACCGCAAGATGCTGGTGCATCCGCGCATTGTGATCGGCGTCCCCTCGGAAATCACCCAGGTGGAAAAACGCGCGGTTATGGACTCCGCCTACCGGGCCAAAGCCAGCGAAGTGCATCTGGTGGAGCAGGCGATGGTGGCGGCCATAGGCGCGGGCTTGCCGATCACCGAACCCAGCGGCAACATGGTCGTGGACATTGGCGGCGGCACCACCGACATCGCCGTCATCTCGCTGAGCGGCATCGTCTATTCGCGTTCCGTACGCATGGCCGGAAATCAGATGGACGAGTCGGTCATGAATTACATGAAACGCAAGTACAACCTGCTGATCGGCGAACGCACGGCGGAGCAGATCAAGGTCGAGATCGGCTCGGCCTACCCGCTGGAGAAGCCGCTGACCATGGAGATCAAAGGCCGCAACCTGATCGAGGGCGTGCCCAAGACGATCACCATCGATGACAGTGAAATTCGCGAAGCGGTCAGCGAATGCGTTTCGACCATCATGAATGCCATTCGCGTCGCCCTGGAGCGGACGCCTCCGGAGCTCTCGGCCGATATCAGTGATCGCGGTATCGTTTTGACCGGCGGCGGCGCGCTGCTGAAGAACCTCGACAAGCGCATCCGCGAAGAAACCGGCCTGCCGGTGGCCATCGCCGATGATCCGTTGTGCAGCGTGGTGCTGGGCACGGGAAAGATGTTGAGCGACTTCAAGCTTTTGCGGAAGATATCAATCGATTAGGTTCAAGGGGCCCGGATTTCAACCGGGCCGGCAGGAACCTACTGACACCGCGAGTCCCTTGAGGACGGCGCAAAGGCAGGTCCCTCGCGAGCTGAAGCTTGCTGGGGATGACGGATAGAAAACAGAGAGCGCTGATCGGCGCAGCCAAGGCTGCGCCCCTTCGACGAAGTCTTCCCCGCTGTTATGGACACCATTCTTGGCCGCTTTCGCAACCTGATCGTGCTGGCGGCCATTCTGTTCGCCCAAATCGTCGGCCTGGCCATCCAGGTGAAACGCCCAGCCGATCAGGGTGACACCCGGCTGATTCGGGTGTGGGCGGCATCGGCGATTACTCCCTTCGAAAAACTCATCATCAACACGCAAGACTTCTTCCACGACAGCTGGTTCAATTACGTTTACCTGCGAGGTGTGCGGCGCGAGAATGGCGAACTGCGCGCGGAACTCGATCGCATGAAGCTGGAGCAGGTGCGCCTCAAGGAAGATGCCGACATGGCGCGTCGTATCCAGACCCTGCTGGCGTTTAAGGAACAGTACATCGACACGACGGTGGCGGCGCAGGTGATCGGAGCCAGCGGCAGCGATCAGTCTCGCGTGCTGTATATCGACAAGGGCTCCGACGACGGAATTCGGACTGACATGCCGGTGATCACTCCCAATGGCATTGTCGGCAAGATTGTTCAGGTGTTCCCCGGTTCAGCCCAGGTGCTGCCCATCAACGATCAATTGAGCGGTGTCGGCGTGGCGCTGCAGAGTACCCGGCTGCAGGGAATCCTTCGCGGCGCACCGGATGGAACGACTACGATTCAGTACATCATGGCTGACGAACGGGTCACACCGGGGGAAGATGTCATCACCAGCGGAGGCGACCGCATCTTCCCCAAGGGGCTGCCGGTAGGCAAGGTGGTGGATGTGCAGCCCGGCAAGGACCTCTTCCTGAAGATCCGCGTGGCGCCTGCGGCAAGACTGGATCATGTGGAAGATGTTCTGGTTGTAACCAAAGTGACAGAGAAGCCGCCCGACGTTCAGGACCTTGGTCCGATTCGCGCATCCGATATCCTGGCCCGGCGTTTGCCTACCGTGCCGGAGAACTCTCAGCCAAATGCGAATGGGAATGCGGCAACTCCTGTGGCGGGAGCGGCCGGTGGTACGGCCACAGCAGGAGCAGTCCACGGCACACCGGCGACGACAGGCGGTGCGCCTGCTTCACCCAAAAAATCAACAGCCAACGTCACAACAGGATCTGCGAGGCCCGGCTCTGCGAGACCAGGTGCAGCAGCCACAGTTCCCAACTCCAGGGGCGTGTTGCCGGCGGATGGTGAGGCCTCAGCTACTCCGCCTAAGCCGGCGCGGAAAATCCCCGGGAATGGTGCACCGCTGAACCATCCGGCACCGGGCAACACACCGCAGCCCGACAATCCGCAGCGATGACGACGCGCTCTATGGCCTACCGGGGTAGCCTTACATCTCGTGAACAGGTGGCGGTCTACGAGTTTGCCTGGCCGGCCATCATTCTGATTCCGCTCGCGGCCATCGCGATTCAGGCGTTCCTGCCTGTCCGTTTGCGGTTCTTCCCCATCATTGATTTGCCGATGATGGTAGTAATTTTCTTCGCGGTGGCGCGGCGTAATCCGATCAGCGGATGCGTCACGGGGGCGATCATCGGGCTGTTGCAAGACACGCTTGCCGGGCCGGCACATCCCATCGGGCTGAACGGGATCGCCGACACCGTTATCGGCTTTGCTGCCTCTTCGCTGGGGGTAAAGATCGATGTCGAGAATCACGGAACACGCTTTATCCTCACCTACATCTTTTTCGTTGCTCACCAGGGCATCCTGTTTGGCGTCTCCCACGAACTGTTGCGGCAAAGCGTGCGCTGGAGCTGGAGCCTGGTAGCGATCTCCGCTCTGGCGAATGCCGCGGTGGGCGTGTTCGTTTACAGTTTTCTGGACCGGTTCAAGCGCCGCTGATGGCCCTTTCGCAGGGGTTTTCGCCGAGTCGCATCGCATTCGAACAACGTGAGTTACCACGGTTTTTCATTCGCGGGTCTGTCCAACCGGGCTACAATACTTGCAGAGTTTCTCAAGCCAGGGGCCGGCACTCCCATCCAGGGCAGCAGCGTTGCACCTACAGGACGGAACCAGCCGATGTTCTTCTGTATCGCAAGTGAGAAATTGTTTGGAGTGGGACACCGTCCCGGATGTTAGGTCGCAAGGATAAAGTTTCGGAAGGCCGGCTCACAGCAGTGCAGTATGTTCTGCTTGGGGTCTTTCTTATTCTCGCTTTCGGTCTTTGGCGTCTGCAGATCGCGCACAGCGATTACTACTCATCGCTGGCCGAGCAGAATCGCATCAAGCAGGTTCCTATCCTGGCGCCGCGGGGCAAGATTCTCGACCGCGAAGGCCGCGTCATCGTCGACAACTATCCATCTTTTTCCGTGCTGTTGTTGCGCGACCAGAACCGAAACATCGACGCCGATGCGGACCTGATTGCCTCAGGTCTGCACATGTCGCCGGATGAGTTGCGAGCTCGCCTGAAACGAATGGCGGCGGTGCCGGGATATCAGCCCCTGTTCCTCAAAGACGACATTACACCTGACGAGTTGGCATTCATCGAGTCACACCGCGCTGAGCTGCCCGAGTTGGACATCATCAACGTCGACCGGCGCCTGTATCCGCGCAATGGGTTCATGGCACATGTCATCGGCTATGTCGGCCAGGTCAGCGAAGATATGCTGCAACAGCCGCAATGGGAGCTCTACAATCCCGGGGACATCGTCGGCATGTCGGGCTTGGAGGCCTATTACAACGACATCCTGATGGGCAAGAACGGCTCGCGCCAGGTATTGGTCAACAGCCGCGGCAAGGAAGTTGGAACCCTCAGCGATGTACCGGCCGTTCCTGGCAAGGCGCTCCGCACCACGATTGATCTCGACCTGCAGATTGCAGCCGAAGAAGCACTCGAAGGCAGGCCGGGCGCAATTGTAGCCATGGATCCGCGCAACGGCGAAATCCTGGCCATGGTCAGCCGCCCTGCCTTCGACCCCAATGAATTCGCGGTCCACATCAGCCGCGACGAGTGGAATCGGCTGGTTACCGATCCCGGCAAGCCGCTGCTCAATAAAGCCATCCAGGCTCAGCTCGCTCCCGGCTCGGTCTTCAAGATCATCATGGCGATGGCGGGGCTGCAGGAAGGCATCGCGCAGAACCTGATCGTGAATTGCGGGGGCGGTAAAACTTTTTACGGGCACTTCTTCAAATGCTGGATTGCAGGGCACGGCTCGCATGGGACAGTGAACATCAGCAAGGCAATCTATCAGTCGTGTGATTCGTACTTCTATACCCTGGCCGAGAAGCTGGGCATCACCCGTATCGCCAAATACGCAACCATGCTGGGACTGGGCCAGAAAACCGGAATCGATCTGCCCCATGAAGTCTCTGGCGTCATGCCGTCGGAGCAGTGGAAGATCAGGAACTTCAAGCAGAAGTGGTATGCGGGCGAAACGATCTCGGTCGGCATCGGTCAGGGCGCAGTGGCCACCACGCCGATCCAGCTGGCACGCGCCATAGGCGCCATCACCTCCGACGGGTTGCTGGTCCGGCCGCACCTGGCGTTCCCCGATCAGTTTCCTCCTGGATTCAAGGAGGTTGCGGAATACAACAGTCAAACCCATGTCCCGCTTGACGAGAAGAATTGGCAGACCATCACCGACGCCATGGCCCTGGTCGTTTCGCCCGGAGGAACGGCAGCCAGCGCACATCTGCAGGGCATCGATTTTGCGGGCAAGACGGGCAGCGCCCAGACAATTTCCAATGAGTTAAAAAACAAGATGTCGGCCAGTGAGAAGGCCAAGTTCAAGGACAATGGCTGGTTTGTCGGCGTCACGCCCCGGCGCAATCCGGAATTGGTGGTGTGCGTGCTGCTGGAAGAAGGTGAACACGGATTCTACGCAGCGCGCGCAGCGTCGCAAGTGATCAAGGCGTATGTCGAGGAACAGCGCGCAAGGGAAACTCTGGTCGCCAAGGGAAAGGCAGGCACCAAGGCAGAAGTTGCTGCGGTATGGCACCAGCCGGACACCAACGATGCAACGCAGCCGGAGAACAAGATGCAGGCCGGCCACTTCACCATCGATGCGAGCGGCAAGCCGAAGCCTGTAGCGGCCGCTCCAGGAATGGCCGAGGAGAAATCAACCGCCAGCAGCCGCGACTTACAAGGCACGGAATCGCATCCCGAAATGGCTGAACCTGAGGCCGAACCAGATTCGCAGCCTGCTCCGCCCTCATTGCAGGGAGATGCCGAAGAGGCTCCTGCGCCGGAACAGAAGAAGCCTTCTTCGAAGCCTCAGCGTCCGGCGAGGGTCCCAAGCGCGCCCGCAACGCAACCAGCAGCACCTCCTGCGACGGCGATCGTTCCCGAGAGGCATCCGTGAGCCGGTACGTTTCCTTCCGCGATTTCGACTGGGTCCTGCTCGTCCTGGTATTGCTGATCTGTGCGCTGGGTGTACTGGAAATTTACAGCGCAACCATCGGCACCAAGTTCGTCGGCGTACACATCAAGCAGATCTATTGGGTCCTCGGCGGCGTCGCCTTGATGTTCATGATGAGCCTGTTCAACTACCAGGCTTTGCTTGCCCGGGTACCCCTGCTTTACATCATCTCGATCGCTTCGCTGGTGGCGGTGAAGCTCTTCGGCGAGAAGTATCTCGGCGCTCGCCGCTGGATTCGAGTCCCCGGCCTCGGCCACTTCCAGCCTTCGGAATGGGTCAAGCTGGTGCTCATTCTGGCGGTCGCGAAGTATTTCTCCGACAACGTGAAAGGCGAGCCCGACGGCCAGGACATGGTGAAGGCCGCCGCTCTGGTCGGTGTCCCCATGCTCATGGTATTGGTGCAGCCGGATTTGGGAACGGCGCTCACCTACCTTCCCATTGCCATCATGGGCTTGTTTCTTGGCGGAATGAAGCTTCGGCACGCCCTGGTAGTTTTGGCCATAGCGGCCATGCTGGCACCCGTCGGCTGGCATTTCCTGAAGCCATACCAGCGCGACCGGCTTACCAGCTTCATGCAGCCGGAAGCCGACTCGCAAGGCAAGGGATATCAGGTCATCCAATCACTGGTGGCTGTAGGGTCAGGTGGGATTTTCGGCAAAGGAACGGCCCAAGGCAGCCAGACCCAGGGACAATTTCTGCCGGTTCCCCACACCGACTTCATCTTCGCGGCCTTTGCCGAGGAGCACGGGTTTATAGGCGCTATGGCCGTCCTGCTGCTATACTTTATAGTGCTGATGCGTCTGATTCAGAACGCTCAGACGGCTCCTGACCGGGCTGGGGCTTTCGTGGTCATGGGGGTGGTCGCGGTTCTCGCGTTCCATATCCTGGTCAACGTTGGAATGGTAGTTGGATTTATGCCGGTCACGGGTATTCCCCTGCCTTTAATGAGTTATGGGGGATCATCGGTACTGTTCATGTTCCTGGCGCTCGGAATTGTGATGAACATTCGTATGCGCCGGTTCGTGAATTGAAGCGTAGCTGATGGATGTAATAGCGCTTAAAGGCTCGCGCCACAAGGCGCGCAATGCGAAAAACGGCTTCACCCGCCGTGAGGTCCTCCGGACTATCAATCGGACTCCTCGAAGGGTGACAACAAGATTACGAACGCCCTCGCGATAAGAGGGTAATCACCGGTCGCTTTAGTAAGGGACCGTACAGGGATTGCAAGGTTCGTTGCTGCAAGGCGGGAAACGGCCCACCAGAGATTCCAGCCGGAGTCAGAGGACACTCCGGAGGGGTTCCCAGTCTGGGAGTGAGGCCACAAACCTTTGGCAATGTACCCGATGAATCGGTGCACAAGATTCTACAAAGAGTAGCTGCACGAATCAGGTCTGGAGACCAACTGGGCAAAAGCCCAGGTGTATTCCGGACCTAGTCACACCGAATTCCTTCCTCCTGTCCGTTTCCCGGTTAATTGTGCCCGGTTGAGCCGGAGTATCCATGAACAAAGAATTGTATGTGTCTTCCACGCCACACGAGACCCGAGTGGCGCTAACGGAAGATGACCAGCTCGCCGAAATCTTTTTCGAGCGGGAGAACGAATACACCCTCGCAGGCTCCATCTACAAGGGCCGCGTCACCCGTGTGTTGCCCGGCATGCAGTCGGCCTTTGTGGACATCGGGCTGGAGCGGGACGCGTTTCTTTATGTTTCCGACTTCCTCGAAGTGGGAGGCGAGGAAGGAGATGACGAGTTTGACGACATCCCCGCGCCGAAGACGACGATAGACCTCAGGCCGCGCGAGCAGACGTCGCCCGCTCCCCAGCCCCAGGCCTCTCCGGCGGTCGACATGGAAGAGGAGGAAGACCAAGCGAGCGAAGAAGCTTCCGTCGAAGACGAGACCGCGGCCGACGATCAGAACGGCGAGGCTGAAAACGAAGGTGAACCGGCAATCGCCGGGGAGGAAGGCGCTGACGGTGATGGTGCTCGCCCTTGGCGTGGACGGCGCCGGCGCCGTGGCGGCCGCCGCGGACGTGGCGAAGAACGCTGGGAACGTCCCGCGCGCAGCGAGGCGTCTCCTGAGCCATCCAAAGAAATTCACGCCAAAGAAAACCACTCCCACTCCGAAAACGAGCGCTCTTCGTTTAGCCCGCCGCCGGGCTACACGCCAATGGTTCTGCCCGGGGAATCGATTTCCAAATATCGCGATCGCTCGAATCAGCAGCCGGCCTCCGGGAAAGTTGCCCAGCCTGAAGAGCAAACGACAACGCCTTCGGCCGGGGCTTGGCCAACAGAAAATGCCGAATCCGATTTGCAACCGTCCCCTTCCGAAGTGGGGAAAGATACCGACTTCAAAGGCGACGGACAGAGTTCGCCCGCAGAAGACGACCGTGCCCAGCACGGACACGTCGCCACCGAACCGGAGCAGTTGGAGTGGGCCGCTGCCGGAGGGCACCACCCCGAGGACCACGAGGAAGAGCCCGCCGAATCGAAGGCGGCCGGGCCTGGCGAAACTACCCAAGAGACCAGCAAATCCGCAGACTTGAACCACGACAACACAGAGACTGTCTTCGAAGTGGCCAAAGACGATACGTACGAACAATCCGAGCAGACGGAATCCGAATCACAGCGGCCTTCCGATCTCGAAGCCACTGAGGAGACGGAATCGTTCACCGAGAACGGATTCTCCACCGCGGACTTCGCGGAAGAGCAAACCGCCTCCCAGATTCAGCCGCAGGAGCCACAGGTTCGCGAGCACGCCCTGAACTTCCCGAACCACGAAGCTCCGTCAACCGCTCCGGTAGGACGCACGCTCGAGCACGAAACGCTGGACGAAGAGGAAATGGAATTCCCGCCCGTACCGGAAGATCTGGAAGCATTGAGCGAGGTGGCAGCGGACTCCGATCTCGACCTGGTGGAGGAGACGCTGGATGCCGAGAACGGTTTCGGCGAACGCTGGGTTCCCAAAATCGCAGACGTCGACGAAGAGGAAGTCCTGGCCGCGGAGATGCGCGGAGAGACCTATCAGCCTCCGGCTGAGGAGGAAAACGGCGAGGAATACGAAGAGGAAGAAGCCAACGATCGCGCCGAGGTGCGGGCTGCTTCGCCTACCGCGGGGTATCAGCAACGCCAAAGCGAGCGCCCCGGCTATGAACGGCGGGGACAGCGAGGCCGCCGCAGCAACCGGCGAAATAACGTTCGCCTGCGCCCGCACTCGCATCGCCCGCAACCGCTGATCACCGATCTGCTGAAGGAAGGCCAGGAAGTCCTGGTCCAGATCGCCAAGGAGCCGATTAACAAAAAGGGAGCGCGCATCACCAGCCACATCGCGCTGCCGGGACGCTTCCTGGTGTATATGCCGACAGTGAATCACGTCGGGGTCTCGCGCAAAATCTCTTCCGAAGAAGAGCGCCAGCGCCTGAAGCGCATTGTAACCAGCGAGCGCGAAAACGGGCTGGGTGGTTTCATCGTCCGCACGGCTGCAGCCAACATCAAGGAAGAAGAGCTTCGTGCCGACATTCGTTTCCTCAAGCACCTGTGGGCCGAAATCAAGAGCCGCACGGATACCAGCAAGGCTCCGGCCTTGATCTACCACGACCTCAACCTGGTGGAGCGCGTGCTGCGCGACCAGGTGAATGCGGAGTTTTCGCAGATCTGGGTCGACACGGAAGAGGAATACGAGCGCGTCATACGCTTCGCCAACCGTTTCCAGCCTGCGCTGGTGCGCCGCATCAAGCTCTACACCAAGCAGACGCCGTTGTTCGAGCAGTTCGGCATCCAGGAAGAGATCGACAAGTCGCTGAAGTCGAAAGTGTGGCTGAAGAGCGGCGGCTACATCGTCATCAACCAGACCGAAGCGCTGGTCGCGATCGACATCAACACCGGCAAGTACGTGGGCAAGACGCAGCGCCTGGAAGACACCATCGTCAAGACGAACATCGAGGCCATCCGGGAAATCGTTCGCCAGATCCGCCTGCGCGATCTGGGCGGCATCATTGTGATCGACTTCATCGACATGGATGAGCGCAAGAATCGCCAGAAAGTAATGGCGGCGCTGGAAGACGCCCTGCGTGCTGATCGCGCGCCGTCAAAGGTGCTGCAGTTTAACGACTTTGGATTGGTCGCCATCACCCGTAAACGCGTCAAACAATCCCTCGAACGGACGCTCGGCGATCCTTGCCCGTATTGCACCGGCGCTGGTTTCGTAAAATCGCCGACCACCATCTGCAACGAGATTTATGTGGAGATGCGCAAGATGGCGAAGGAGCATGATCGCAAGGACGTTACCCTGCGGGTGAATCCGGAGGTGGCCAAGGCGCTGAAGGCAGACAACGGGAAACTGATGGGCGAACTGGAAGACTTGATAGGCAAAACCGTAATCGTCAAGGGCGACCCGCTGCTGCACCAGGAGAATTTCGACATCCACTAGCTAGCGGCCAGCGGATAGTGGATAGATTCGCTAGTTTATAAAAAACCAGAAGGTGCCCCACTCCGGCGTCGATTGCGGGGTGGGGGTTTTGTTGTTGCCGACTCGCGCGGCATTTCACCTTTACATCCCCTGCCCGTCCCGCCTAACATGCTTCCATCCGCCCCGGTCGCGCATAACGCACAGTCAGGGGCAAACCTGATATCCAAAAACAGAGGAGAGTTATGAAGTCACCCGTTAGAGCTTTGCTTTGCGCCGTTGCTATTGTCGCTGGGCTGTCGATGTTCGCTCAGGCCCAGGCCCAGCCCACGGCCGATAAGCAGGAAGCCATGGCCAAGCTGGGGAAGATGTCAACCGAATTACAACTGAGTCCGCAACAGAAGCAGCAAATGCTGCCCATCATGATGGAAGAAGGCAAGAAGATGAAGGCCCTCAAGTCCAACACCACGCTTCCTCCGATGCAGAAGGTCATGCAGATGAAGCAGATCGGCTCAGAGATGGACGCCAAGGTGAAGCCCATCCTCTCGCCAGGGCAGTATCAGAAGTACGAGCAGATTCGCGCCCAGGAGCGCGAGCAGATGATTCAGAAGATGCGCGAAGGGCAGATGTAAGGAGTTGTTGTCATCACGAGCGCCTGACTAGGCGCGAGGGATCTGCTCTTGCCCTTACCGCAAAGCAGATCCCTCGGCCGTGTTAGCGACCTCGGGATGACGAAAGTTGCAAGGCAGGGATAAACGGACGGCCTGAGGGCCATCCCCTTCAAAACGGCACACTACCGCAACGCAACCGAGGCTCTGCCCTGCGCCCGCTGGCTCAGCAAATACCCTGCTCCAAAGAAGGCCGCGCTGAACAGCATGTCAGACAGCAGCGTATTGCGGAAGAACGGGATGGCCGCAACGTAGCAGGTTACCAGGCCACTCCAGGTCGCGGGATACATCTCGCGCGCCACTATCCACACCGCGAAGTTGCTCACCACGAAGAACGAAATGGAAGCGACAAGCGACGCGCCGGCAACCCGCAGCGCCGAGCTGTTACCCGCCAGCAGTCCGCCAAACAGAATGATCGCGGCGTACCATACCCAGGTCACCGCCTGATCCCATCCCAGCGGATAGCCGTACACGAACGCGTTGAGGTAGATGTCGCACCCGATCAGCAGCGCCACCGGCGCGATCATGCTCTTCCGCGGCATGCGCGCTCCGAAGAACAGCAGCGCGGCAGCTACCGGCGTAAAGTGGAACGGCATCGGAACCGCTCGCGCATGTACCAGCACCGCAAAGACTACGAACAGATAAGCCAGAAGAGTCATTCTTGAGTCCTTAAAACGCAATTGTCGGCCTCTTGATTCTGTACGGTCAGCCCAGCCGAGTCAAGGCAGATTGTCGCTCCAATCAAACAACATTGCCCGAAGAGAAATTTCGCCGGCAGCGGCTTCAACTGCATGCCAGCGTTCCAGGTCATAACGGATTCACGATGATGTCAACGTTGTCGGTTCAACCGTGTCGAACTTCCGCATATCAAATGCCACCTTGGAACCTTTCGTCGACGTAATCAGGAAGGCGTTGGCAAAGCGTGCCCCCCATCGCACCTCGTCGGGAGAATACGACGTCCGCTGGTTAACAACGGCGGCCACCGTCTCGTCATATCCGCTCAGCAGCACGATGAACTCGGCCTGCGTGTCGCGCAGCGATTGGGGCGTTTCGCCCAGCATCGGGCTCTTCTCGTCGATGGGATGCACCACCGTCCAGGTGAGAGGAAGAAACGTAACCCGATCGCGCTCCAGGGCCAATGGATAGTAGCGGCGGGTGCGCACGCCGTCGACATCTTCGAAGCGCGTGAACAGAACTTTGGCCGCCACTTCGATCAGTTCATTGCGGCGCGCGTTGGCGACGCGAAACTCCAGCGCGGTAATGCCACGATAGGGAGCGATCAGGGCGTGGCTGCTGAATAGCATTTTGGCGCTCGGGCGCGAGAACCTGGCAAAGATCAAGCCGGTCACAATGGCAAAACCGATAAGGCCGGTCAAAGCTTCCAGCGTGACCAGGGAATTTGCCGCCAGGCCGTTCGGAACCACCTGGCCGTAACCGATGGTGGAAAGCGTCTGCACGCTGAAGAAGAAAGCGCGAAAGAAGCTGTGGTGTGCCAATCCCGCGGCCGCGCTACCCAGGGCATTTGGTCCGCAGACCATGTAGGCCCAGCCATACGCGACGTTGGTCAGCAGGTAGGACCCGGCAGTGATGCCAAAAAAAAGCCACCAGGGGATGGTGAGCATGAAGTGATAAGGACTGAACGTGGTCCAGAACGGCAGCCCGCTTCGCTCCACATTGAAGCTTCCGTCGCGGTTCACCAGGCGCGCGTGGCTCTCACGGGACACCACCGCACCAAATCCCAGGTCTCGCAGGTCTTGCTCGTTCACGGTTACAGGAGTATCTCTGGCGGCCATGCTGAGATTGGATTGTGCATGACTGCTGCCGGATGCGGCAAAGAAAATAGCTGAAATTCAGGAACCAACCGGAAGGCAACTCAGGCTTCGCCCCGGTTGTCCAAGTGAGAGTGCCTCAGCGGCAGCTTCAAACCCGAAAAGTCGGAAAGACGGCGACGATCTGGTTCTTTGTGGTTCTTGCGGTGATCCTACTTTGTCTGGGTGCCTGGCAATTCCTGAAGCGCTCCGGCGGCCCTGCCCGCAATAATCCCGAATCATCGGGCTCTGAGCTAATCTATCCGGCTCCGGGCTTTACTATGCCGATTGCTGGAATTGCTCGTGGCGGTTGACGAGCAGCACCTGGCAGTGCTCGCGATCGAACCGCACTTTCTTGTGGTGATCGCATCGAGCGCACAGCCACACCACTTTCTGTTTCACGTGCGCGGGCAGCCCCCAACGTTGGGGATCGCTGACTTGTAAGGTGTAAATTCTTCCCTCGCCGAGGCGCTTGAATTCGCTGTGACACTCCGGGTTCGCGCACTTGCCCAGCATGGCGGTAATCATCCTTGAACGTTAAGATGCGCAGTAAGGGTCTTTAGGCCACCCGGAAAGGATACTCCAAAGTCGTTTCATGGTATCGGGATTGTGCACCACTGGCGAACTCATAGACTCTTATCTCACTTGAGCATCTAACCTCAAGGTTTGTAGCTGCGGGGAGAACGCTGCATGGAAAGAATGGTTCTCCCAGGTAGGCCCCACCCCTTGGGAGCTACCTGGGACGGCACGGGAGTCAATTTTGCGCTGTATTCCGAGAATGCGACGAAAGTGGAGCTTTGCCTCTACGACAGCCGCACCCGGCGCGAACTCGACCGCATTCGTGTGCCCGAGCAGACGGCTTTCGTCTGGCACTGCTACATTCCGGGGCTACAAGCGGGCCAACTGTATGGCTATCGCGTTTACGGGCCGTGGGACCCCAGTCAGGGCCTGCGCTTCAATCCCCACAAGCTGCTGATTGATCCTTACGCGCGCGCCATCACCGGGCACATCGACTGGGAGAAGCCGATTTTTCCCTATCGCTTTGGCGGCGACAACGCCGACCTGCATATCGATCGGCGCGACAGCGCGGCCGGCATGCCGAAGTGCGTGGTGGTCAATCCCTACTTCGACTGGGAACACGACCGGCCTCCGCGTACCCCGCTGAGCGATTCGGTCATTTACGAGATGCATGTGCGCGGATTCAGCAAACTGAATCCCGAAATCCCGGAGCGCCTGCGGGGAACCTATTCCGCGCTATGCTGTCCACCCGCGTTGAAATATCTGAAGAGGCTGGGCGTGACCGCCGTCGAGCTGATGCCGGTACACCAGTTCGTGCACGACAAGGTGCTGGTCGACCGTGGGCTGCTCAACTACTGGGGTTATAACACGCTGAACTATTTCAGTCCCGAGCCGCGATATTCATCCGCCAACACGACCGGGTCACAGGTTGCCGAGTTCAAGTCGATGGTCAAGGCGCTGCATCGCGAACGCATCGAGGTGATTCTCGATGTGGTGTACAACCACACGGCGGAAGGTAATCACCTGGGTCCGATGCTCAGTTTTCGCGGCATCGACAACCCCACCTATTACAAACTTGTTCCCAATCAGCTGCGCTATTACATGGATTACACGGGCACGGGCAACAGCCTGAATGTGCGCCATCCCCAGGTGCTGAAGCTGATCATGGACAGCCTGCGGTACTGGGTCACGGAGATGCACGTAGACGGCTTCCGGTTCGACCTCGCCGCAACCCTGGCGCGCGAGTTGCACGATGTTGACCGGTTGTCCGCGTTCTTCGACATCATTCACCAGGACCCCATCATTTCGCAGGTAAAGCTGATTGCTGAGCCGTGGGACGTAGGCAGCGGCGGATACCAGGTGGGCAACTTCCCCGTGCTCTGGGCAGAGTGGAACGGCAAGTATCGCGATACCGTACGCCGCTACTGGAAGGGCGATGAAGGCCAGCTATCAGATTTGGCGTACCGCCTCACGGGAAGCAGCGACCTATACCAGAACGATGGGCGCAAGCCGTCTGCCAGCATCAATTTCGTGGTCGCGCACGATGGCTTCACACTCAACGACCTGGTCAGCTACAACGAAAAGCACAACCAGGCCAATGGCGAGAACAATCAGGACGGCGCCAACGACAACTACTCCTGGAACATGGGAGCTGAAGGGCCGACCGATGATCCCGCGATTCACCGCGCCCGCGAAGTACAGGAGCGCAATCTGCTGGCAACGCTGTTCCTCTCCCAGGGTGTACCCATGCTGTGCGGAGGCGATGAGATTGGCCGCACGCAAAACGGCAACAACAATGCCTATTGTCAGGACAACGAGATCAGCTGGTACAACTGGAAGCTCGACGAGCGCCAGCGCAGGCTCCTGGCATTTACCCGGAAACTCATCGCGCTCCGCACCGCGCACCCGAATCTGCGCCGCCGGAGGTTCTTCCAGGACCGGGAAGTCCGGCATTCCTCCCTCAAAGACATCGCATGGTACCGAAATAACGGCGAAGAGATGACGCAGGAACAGTGGGACGCCGGATGGATGCGCAGCATCGCGCTGATGTACAACGGCAACACGCTCGATGTGGTCGACGACATGGGGCTGCCCATTTTCGACGACTCATTTCTGATTCTGCTGAACTCCTATCACGATTGCGTAACCTACACCCTGCCGCCGTCTCCGAAGGGCAGAGGCTGGATCCTGATCATGGACACCAGCGATATTGAGCGTCCCTTTAAAAGTGTGTCGATCAAAGGACAAATGGATGTTCGCGGACGCTCGGTCGTGCTCTTACAGGAAGACGGCGATCAGGAAACCGAAGAAAGCGAGTTCTCACCCTCTGAAGCCGGAAACGAACCCGAAGGAACCCGGAGTGGACCATCGGACGAAAGCGAAGAACAGCCTGCGCCCAACCCGCCTACCTGAGCCGTTCGGCTCTAGCCAGCAGCTTCCTGCACTTTGGCGGTTTTCGCCAGACTGATCAGGAAGACTGTTCCCCTGCCTGATCCCGAATCCGAGCTGCGAAACCGGATAGTGCCGCCATGGTTCTCAACAATCCGGCGGCTGATCCACAGGCCCAAGCCTGTGCCAACATCTTTCTTGGTGGTAAAGAATGGTTCAAAGATCATCGGTCTCACTTCGGCCGGAATTCCTTTGCCTTGATCGGAAACCAGGAACGCAGCGCGCTCTCCGCGGGCCTTCAGCCGTACTCGAATTTTGGACCCCGGCGGCGATGCATCCACAGCATTGCTGATGAGATTGGAAACCACCTGGGTCAACTCTCCCGCCGAGCCATGGACGATGACGTCACAGTCCAGATCGAACTCTGTCTGGATTCCCTTGTATTTCATCTTGCCCTGGAAAATCTCGAGGACACTGCTGACCACGTCGCCCAAATCAACGCTGGTGGCCCGCCCTGAATCGCGATAGAAACCCAGCGTTTGCCGCGTGATGTGACTGACGCGCTGCAGCTCCTTGTCAGCCATTTCCAGCAGGTGATTGCGCTCCGCCCTGTCGGCTTCATTTCTCGCGAGGAAGATCAGGTTGGTTACCGCCTCCAGCGGATTGTTGACCTCGTGCGCGATGGTCGCGGCCAGCCTGCCGGCGGCGGCCAGCTTCTCGGTCTTGCGCAGCGCCTCCTCGGTCAGCTTGCGGTGGGTGATATCCATACACATCCCGACCATGCGCAGCGGCTTGCCCTCGGTATCGCATTCGATAGCGCCTCGCGCAGCCGTCCAATATACCGATCCGTCGGGACGGATGGTCCTGTATTCGACGTCATAGTCCGATCGCTCCGTCAGTGCTGCATTAACCGCGGTAGTCGCGCGCTCGCGGTCCTCAGGATGCACCGATTGCAGCCAATGTTCGTAACTCCCGCGGAAGCTGCCGGGAGGGAAGCCGTGCATCAACTCAACCTCTTCGGACCAGAGCAACTTCCCGGTGGGGATTTCCCACTCCCAGTCGCCGATGTTGGCCGCGGTATGAGCCACAAAACGACGGCGTAGCCGGTCCAGTTCCTGCAGCTTTTCATTGGCGGCACTCAAGTCGCGATTCGTGCGGGCAAGTTCCTGGGCACGTGCTTCAGACACGTTCACAGCGTTAACGTTGCGCAGTATCCGAGGAATCGCCAGCGGCAGGGCGATTGCCGTTGCCACCGATGCGGCTGCGGTAACTACCTTCACGTAAGCGGAGGCCCAGTAGTAGGGCTTCCACAGTGTCACAACTTCCATGAAGTGGGTGCCGCCGCACGCGATGATGAAGGTGCCGAAGGCAAGAAACATCCAGTGAAAAGGGATTCCCCCGGCACTGGCGCGAACCAGGTACACCAGGGTGAGCGAGATGACCACGTAGGAAATTCCGATCAACAGGTCGGAAACCATGTGCGTGGTGATCAGCATGGGGTTGCCGAGATAGCAAAACTCATGCGGCATGAAGTGCTTGCCTGCCAGATTGCGGCCAAGGAACGGCCATACCGCAGCGGTCGCTACGAGAAGTAGCAATCCGAAAACAAAGTAGCGGACCTGATTCGATTTCCCCGCCGAACGGGCCTGTAGCCCGCCGAACTGATCGGGTGAACTGACATAAGACATAAGGTACCCCAAGTAACGGGAAAGGCTTGGGCTCAAAGCAGCTTGTGAGATTGTACTCGGTTCAGACAGTCTTACGTCCTCTAAGGATGCGGTGAGCTCTGAAAAGGCAGCTCACGTCAGCTACTCTGCCGCCCAGCACAGAGCGGCTGATCAAAAACTGTGATTTATCTCATTTCCTTATCGGCGCGTGGCTGTTAGCATATTCATCCAAGTCCATTCTTAAAGATCCTGCCGCGCCCACAGGTGAGAGGTAATCTCGCATGGCATCAAGCACCCCTGTGAAGGCTGCGCCCAAGAAGGCTCCTCCCAAGGAGAACTATCTTGGGTCAATCATTGTCGCCGCTCTGGCCGTAATCGCCGCTGTCATCATTCTTCGTATTTCTCCAATCACGGGTACGTGGGCCCAGGGCTATGATCCGACTGGCCATTGGTGGTTCTCCACAATTCTGGCGTCGCTCCCTGTCATTGTGCTGTTGGGAACGCTCGCCATCTTTGAAGTGAAAGCACACTGGGCCGCGATTATGGGTTTGGCCACGGCGTTATTCGTGGCCATCGTTTTCTTCCATATGCCGGCGCGCATGGCCGCCGCAACCGCGGTATACGGTACCGGATACGGACTGTTCCCCATCGGCTGGATCGTACTCAACGTCATCTTCATGTACCAGTTGACCGTCGACTCAGGCCGCTTCGACGTTCTGCAGAACAGCCTGACCGGCATCACACAAGACCGCCGTCTACAACTGCTGCTGATTGCCTTCTGCTTCGGCGCCTTCTTTGAAGGTGCCGCCGGATTCGGCACACCCGTCGCGGTGACCGCGGCTTTATTGATCGGGTTGGGCTTCCGTCCGCTGCAGGCCTCCGGCCTATCGCTGATTGCCAATACCGCTCCCGTCGCCTTCGGCGCTCTCGGTACTCCTATCGTCGCCTTGGCAAAGGTCACCGGTTATAGCGAAATCACCTTGGGTGCGATGGCTGGGCGCATCCTGACTCCCTTCTGCATTCTCGTCCCCTTCTGGCTGATCTGGTCGTTCGCAGGATGGCAGGGCATGGTTGAGGTCTGGCCGGCAATCCTGGTTGCGGGTGTTTCCTTCGCCATACCGCAATACTTCATGTCGAACCTACACGGGCCGTGGCTGGTGAATGTTGTGGCTGCGGTCATCTCAATGGCTTGTCTGATCGGGTTCCTGCTGATTTGGCATCCGAAGCGGATTTACACCCTGGAAGGCGAAGAGAGCCGGACCGAGCACAAGGCCCAACACGGCCATTCACGCGGAGAAGTGACGCGTGCGTGGATACCGTGGGTAATTCTCAGCGTTCTGGTCTTCTGCTGGGGCACACAAACCGGCAAGAAAATCATGAATAACGCCTCGTTCGATCTGAGCGTGAAGACGGCGAGCAAAATCACCAATCCGCAGTTCCCCGTGACCGCGCTGAATAATCTGGTGGAACGCACTCCACCGGTCGTTCCCAAGAACACCAAGGAAGGCGCTGTATTCGGCCTGAATTGGCTGAGCGCCACCGGCACCAGTATTCTCGTCGCCGGACTCATCTCGGGACTGATCATGGGCTTCAGTATTCCGCAGATTTTCAAGGTGTACCTGAAGACAATAATGAAGGTGCGCTTCTCGCTTATCACGATCGCCGCCATGATGGCGGTCGGCTTCATGACACGCTATGCCGGGCTGGACGCCACCATGGGTCTGGCCTTCGCACGTACCGGGCATCTGTACCCATTCTTCGGAACCCTGCTTGGCTGGCTGGGTGTGGCGCTGACCGGGTCTGATACGTCATCGAACGTGCTATTCGGCAGCTTGCAGAAGATTTCTGCACAGCAGGTTGGGGTCTCACCCATACTGATGGGTGCGGCCAACAGTACCGGAGGTGTGATGGGCAAGATGATTGACGCCCAAAGCATCGTGGTGGCCAGCACCGCAACCCAGTGGTACGGCCATGAAGGAGACATTCTGCGCTATGTGTTCTTCCACAGCATAGCGTTAGCATGCCTCGTAGGCATTTTTGTGTTCCTGATGGCCTACGTCGCGCCCTTCACCCACTTGGTTCTGCGTTAAAAGCGGTTGGGCCGGGAATAACGAAAGGCGCGGACAATTCCGTGCCTTTCCAATTTTATTTTGATTACGATTCCGATTACGGTTGAGCAGAGCCGCCCGGCTGGATGTCGCGTGTGGTGCCCAGTTCATGTGGGGAAGCGACTTCGGCTGTGTCCGGGTTCAGTAGGCCTTTGTGGTCAGGCCCCAATCCCAGTTTGATCAAAGCGCGCGAATCGGGTACAACCTTGGTCTGCCAGCCATTGGCTTCCTGAAAGCGCATCATCGCCTCTTTGCTCTCCTGGTCCCACACGCCCGTCGGTTCCCCACTCAAGAAATGTTCCCGAATGAGTGCCGACTGAATTTCCCGGCTACGCTCTTCGCCGATGCTGCGCTGTCCATGGGAGCGGGCGGTGACGCTTTTCTTGCTGGAGTGTCTTCCGTAGTGTGCCGATGTTGTATGTGCGCTCGCGTGATGCGTGGTGGCATGATGGCTGGAGCTGTGCTTGGTGCTGGAAGTGGTGGCGAGGGCCGTGCCGCCGAAAAGGACTAAGGTTAGTAATACAGATGTGTTACTCGCGATTAGATTTCTCATCCGCAATCCGCCATTAACAAAGATATGAATTCTTGGATGAACCCGCCATTCTAAATTTCCATCCCGATCTAGGGAAGCTCAAAATGAAACCTTCTTCCCGAAAAGGAACAGCGACCCAAGCCATCATAGCTGATTTCGATGCCCTGAGTCGCTGTTTGAGTTTGCAGCGATGTTAACGAACTAAGTCCTTTCAGAGTGGCTGGTTATGGCAACGACCCTCCCATAAAGACGGTTCCACCCTGGGGACCCTGGCCTCGCGGACGCACCAGGAAGACCACATCCTGGCCACTCTTCATCTCACCCTCGATCCTGTGGAAATCGTCCTCGCTGTTGACCACTTGCTTGTTGATCTCCAGGATGACGTCTCCACGGCTCAGGCCGACGGTGTCCCCGAAACCATCCGGTTTCACGTCCTGCACCATTACGCCTTTGTTGTTAGGCAACTGCAGGCGGTCAGCCATGTCGGGAGTAATGTTACGCACGGTGACGCCGAACTTACTCTCTTGTGGCTTGGGCTGCTCCTCGCCGGTACCTTCTTCTCCCAGGCGAGTGGCGAACAGCTTGGCACGATCGGCAATCGTGACCTCCGTGCTCGTGCTCTTACCGTTGCGAATGTAGCCGAGTTTTGCCGTGGTGCCCGGCTTAAGGGCGGAAATATCAGACACCAGCTCGTCACCGCTCTTGACATCCTTGCCATTCACGGAAGTGATGGTGTCGCCCACCTTCAGGCCCGCTTTCTCGGCCGGCCCATTCGGTGTAATGTCGGCAATCGTAACTCCGCTGCTGACGCCGTACACGCGCGCTACAGCCGGATTGGGAACGGCATTAAATTGCACGCCGATCGATCCGCGTGCCACCCTGTGCTCGGGTCCAATTAGTTGGTTATATACGCCCACCACAGTATTGGAAGGCATGGCAAAACCGACGCCCTGATATCCGCCTCCGCTGGTGTAAATGGCGGTGTTGATTCCGATGACCTCGCCGTTCATGTTAACCAGCGGGCCGCCGGAATTGCCCGGGTTGATGGCCGCATCGGTCTGGATGAAGGATTGGAATTGCCGCTGCGGCACGATGTTGCGGCCGCGGGCTGAAACGATGCCCGCCGTCACAGTCTCTTCCAGCCCGAAAGGACTGCCAATGGCCAGCACCCAGTCGCCGACCTGCATGCTGTCGGAGTTACCCATCTTGGCCGCAGTCAGGCTCTTGCCCTTGGGATCGATCTTAATCACTGCCAGATCGGTTTCCACATCCGTACCCACGACCGTCGCGTCATAGGTGACCGTCTCGGGATCGTTCATCAGCTTCACGCGGATTCGATCTGCGCCATCGACCACGTGCCGGTTGGTAATGATGTAGCCCTTGGAATCGACAATTACACCTGAGCCCAGAGAACGCTCGCGCAGGTCGCCGCCGCTGTCCGGAGCCCCCGGCATTTGTCCGCCGCCGCCCTGTCCGCCGAAGAAGCGGTCAAAGAAATCCTGGAAGGGATTGTCCTGGTCGTCGCCGCCGTTATCGTCATTGGGATTACCCGGTGTGGCGCGTCCGCCGCGCCGATGCGGGTTCTTGATCGTCGACTCGGTGCGGATATTGACGACTGCAGGCTCGAGCTGACGCGAGATCTGCGAGAACTGATTCGATAGTTGCTGGGGTGACGGCAGTGTCAGTGGGGTGGCATCACTGCTGGGGGCCTTCTCTTTGCCATTCACCCCCGCCGATACCACGGTGCCGATCAGTATGCCCAGCGAAAGTGTCGCCAGAATTACCAGGGTTGAAGCAAAGCGACTCGACTTTAGTCGCTGCCTGAAACCCGTCTGCTGCGAGTCCATTCATTCTCCTCCGGCCTGCCAAAGGCCAAATAAAAATTATACCGTTATAGCGACTTCTTGGACTTCGGGCGGCACAACGCCCGAAATGCTGCGCACGTCCGTGAGTAACCCGGATACTCCGCATTAGACGCGAGAGTAAGTACCGAAAGGAGCAGCTTCGTCAATTTTTGTACAATGACGATTGTTGGTTGCTGGAAGTAACACTCGCTGCTAGCCACTAATAGCCTTTTCATGAACCTTGCTCTCTTCGGCGGGACCTTCGATCCCATACATCGCGGACACCTCAAGGTGGCCAGGGCTGCTACCGACCGCTTCGCCTTGAAACAGGTTTGGTTCGTTCCCGCTGATATACCTCCGCACAAACTGAAAGAGCCGGTCACTCCGTTCGACCACCGATACGCCATGACAACGCTGGCTGTCGCCGGCGAGAAGGACTTCATTCCCTCCCTGCTGGAAGCGCCTGACTTAAGCGGCGCCCCACAAGATCGCCGCCCGAGCTACTCGATCGAGACCGTTCGCCGAGTTAAGAAAACCCTGGGGAAGAGCGATCATCTGTACTTCCTCATCGGCATGGACGCTTTCAAAGACATCGCGAAGTGGTACCAGGCGGAAGCGCTGCTGAAGGAATGCGATTTCATCGTGGCGGCGCGTCCGGGATACTCGCTGGCCGACGTCGCTTCCTCCTTGCCGGCTACCCTGCGGCCAAACGCTGCCGTGACCAAACTGTTTCGCAAGCAGAAGATCGAGGGACCGCTGGTCCTTCCCGGAGCCACTTTGCATCTTCTGCCCGAGACGCATGAGAATGTCTCGGCGACGCAAATCAGGGCCGCGGTCGGTCGCGGCGGCGCATTAAAGAGACTGGTGCCCGACGCGGTTGCCGAGTACATTCATAAGCAGCATTTGTACCGCTCCAGCAGCAAAGCCAAAGCGAGGTAAGCCGAGCCGCCTGCATGAAGAAGAATGATCTGAAGGCCCAAGTCGCAACCGCCGTCCATGCCTGCCAGGACAAAAAAGCCACCGACATCTCGGTTCTGCAACTCGATGCGCAAGCCAGCGGATTTACCGACTACTTCGTCATCTGCTCCGGATCAAACCCGCGCCAGATCCAGGCCATCGCCGATGATGTCGACCAGCGGCTCAGCGCCGACGGTCTGAATCCCACGCATCGCGAGGGCTACGGCCAGGCTGAATGGGTGCTGCTCGACTACGTTGATTTCGTCGTGCACATCTTCTCCGAGGCGGCGCGCAAGTTTTACGACCTGGAGCGGCTGTGGAAGACCGCAAAGCGTCTTGAACTGGCTGACCTGGAAAAGCCGGCGCGCAAGCCGGCGGCGAAGAAGGCGCTCTCGAAGGCCGGGGCCAAGTCTTCTGTGCGCTCCGCAAAAGAGGCGCCGGCGGCGAAGAAATCCTCGAAGAAGTCCGCGCCAGCGCGCAAGAGATCCTAGTCTTGAAGCTCCGCATTGCATGGATCGGCAAGACGCGCGGCTCGGCCATCCAGTCGCTTACGGCGGAGTATCTCAAGCGCCTGTCGCGCTACGCCGCGTGCGACGCGCACGAGCTGTCCTCGGAGGCTTCGCTGCTCAAGCTGATGGAAAAAAGTGAGCGGCGTACGCAGCCCGTATTGGTTCTGCTCGACTCGCGTGGCAAACAGCTCACCTCGGAAGAAATCGCCAACTTCCTCGAATATCACCAGTCGCATGACACACAGGAGCTGCTGTTCGCTGTCGGACCCGCCGATGGCTGGAGCGACTCGATTCGCGCCCAGGCCAAGGCCATTCTCTCGTTCGGCAAAATCACCCTGCCCCACGAATTGGCGCGCGTGGTACTGCTGGAGCAGCTCTATCGTGGCTTCAGCATTCTGCAGGGACATCCTTACCACAGTGGCCATTAACGAAAGTAGGCCGTTCCGGAGGCATATTCGGTCAGGACGACCTCCCTGGGAAAACGGGTGCGATTTGCGCCCAGCAGGCACCTTCGTGTAATTGACTTGAAGCCAAAACTGCATAACAATTGCGGCCCAATTCAGGAGGAGGCATGTCTATGTGCGCCCGAAGCGCTTTACGTAATACCCTTTTGCTGGTTGTGGTGCTCGCGGTGTGCGGCATCAGCGCCGCGTTTGCCAGCTCTTGCGACACCATCGACACCCGTCCGGACTGGGACAGCAACATCACCAACGGATGGCTGGGACAGGCGCAGACCTTTGAGGCGCCCTCGCAGAATTGCAACATCCTGTCCCAATGGATTTTTGACCTTGCAGGCAGAAGCTCTCCGGGACAAGTCACCTTCAGCATTTACCAGTGGGGAGGAAGTGGGCCGGTGGGGAACGCTCTCTACACCCAGACCCTGAATTGGGGAACCAGCGCGCAGGAGTTCGATATTAACAATATCAACCTGTTGCTCACTCCCGGACAGCTCTACGGCGCCGCCATCGACCTGCAGGGTTACAGCGGTGAAAGCGTCTATTACAACTTCAATCAAATCGGATATCCGGGCTATGACGGCTGGTGGTACAACCCTGCTGACGGCGGCTGGGTCGATGTTGGAGGAACCAACCAATACTTCGCGGCGACCTTTGATAGCGTTCCCGAGCCCGGCAGCATCCTGCTCTTCGGTTCTTCGCTGCTGGGCCTTGCCGGCGTACTGCGGCGCAAGATAAATCTCTGATGAAAGATCTTTCCTCTCGCTTACCGAGGCCGGAGCCATAGACTCCGGCCTTGCTGCTTTGCAGACATTGACGATTTCGATTCGAGCAACTCCGCAACCTGCGGTACCATTGATCGCCATCTTGTCTACTGAATGCAGCGGTCGGTGGAGTGATTTCAGACGCCTTTCCACGAGCCACGCCTATGCCTGAACAAGCTGCTCCCAGCCGGGGCCTGACCCTCCTGGTCACCCGAAAAGACGAAGTTGCCACCGTTCGCTGCAGCGGACGCCTGGTCGCCGGTATCGGCGACATGCTCTACGACCAAGTCAAGAAGCTGACTCCCGAGTCGCGGCACATCGTACTCGACTTTACCGACCTCAGCCACATGGACAGCATGGGGCTGGGAACCCTGGTGCGCGCCTATGTCCATGCCAAATCGTCCGGCTGCACCTTGGAGCTGGTCAACATCGGCAAGCCGATCCGCCACCTCCTTGGCGTCACGCACCTTCTGGGAGTCCTGGAAACCATCGGCAGGAACAATATTCGGATGGGATGAAGCAGCTCGGGCTTTTTGTGAAACCTTCCTAAACCACCCGGCAGGAAACTGCGGGCGGGTGAGGCTCGAGAGGAGCGCGCCTCAACCCGCCCGCTACTACACGTTTGCCGAAAAACCCGGAAAGGCAACCGGTAGTCCCTAGGGAAACGTGAGACTGCTTTTCATTGAATTTTCCTCGCCTTTCATTTGCGATTCGACTTTGAAGTTGGCGAGAGCAAGCCGGATGAGACTTGCTCTCGAAGCTGGTTAACATCAAGTGTCTAGGGCAGGACTTGCAGCGTGATGTCGTAGAACACGACTGAGCCTTGGAAGACGACCTCGGTCACGGCTCCCCACGAAGGCGGGAAGTCGAGTTCCTGCAGATCCGTGGTCAGCATAAAAGTCTGCGTGCCTACATAGGTGCCGTGGCTGTACGCCAGCACGACCAGCGGACTCTTGCTGTAGGCGGCCGCTCCATGCGCCTGGGAGAGCAGAAAGCCCTTGCCGTCCACCGAAGAGATGGTGCCGTAGCAAGCGGTGGATAAGCAGCCGTAACCAGTGAAAGCAACATCGTTGTGTGTAAGGTTGTCGTTGTGCTTAAAGCCGGGGCCGGCGCCGTTCCACTGCATGGGATCGACATAGAAAACGCCGGACCAGTTGACTTCTCCGTAACCGTTGGGCAATGGAGTGGGGACCGACACGGTCGGCAGATCAGCAAAGTTGATGGTGCTCTGGGCGGTAGCGCCAATGGCCAATCCCAGAAGTACGAAGAGCAGAAGCAGGTTTTTCATTTTCATCCTCACCTTTCATTTGCGACCGAAGTCGCTGCAATGAGGCGAGTGTGCCGCCGGCGGCCGAAAACGTCGATGCACGCCGGCTGATCGTTCTCTGACTTCTGGGTGACCGCTGTAAGTACCTGCAAAGTATAGGGGTATAATGCCAACCACTACCCGGAGCCCTTGGTCGCGGGGAAGCACCGGTTGCACGATCAGCGAACAGAAAGCTCCCCATGGAGCAGACGCAATCCAGACGTGCGCGCTTTGGCCCCTTCGAGCTCGACCTTCGGGCCGGGGAGTTGCACGGTAATGGCGCGCCCATTTTGCTGCCGGTACAGGTGTTGCAGGTGCTGCAAATCCTGATCGAGCGCGGGGGTGAGCTGGTCACGCGCGAAGAGATCAGGAAGACGCTGTGGCCCAACGACACCATTGTCGAGTTCGATCACAGCATCAACACGGCCATCAAGAAGCTGCGTAAGGCTTTGGACGACTCGGCCGACGAACCCCGGTACATCGAAACCATTCCGCGGCGGGGTTATCGGCTGATGGGCCGGTCGAGTGGACGAAGTCAGCCGATGATTCGTCTGCCTCTGATGTGAGTTTCTCGGCAGTACCGGCCCGTGGCCCCGACGCCCAGTCCGAAACGCCGTCGAGCCCGACGCTCGCCATCGGCACACCCTCGGGCAAAACGGTTTCGCACTACCGCGTACTGGAGGTCATCGGCGGAGGTGGCATGGGGGTGGTCTATCGCGCCGAAGACCTGAAGCTGGGGCGCTTCGTAGCCATCAAGTTCCTGCCCGAAGAGTTTGGCAGCGATCCCCAAGCCCTCGCCCGCTTCGAACGCGAGGCGCACGCGGCCTCATCCTTAGAACATCCCAACATCTGCCCCATCTACGAATTCGGAGACCATCAGGGCCAGCCCTTCCTGGTTATGCCCTTATTGAAGGGCCAAACCTTACGCGAGTATCAGGCGGCTATGTCGAAGGAGTCTGCGAGCAAGGCTCTACCTGTTGCTGAGGTGTTAAGGCTGGCGATTCAGATTGTGGACGGCTTGGAAGCAGCGCATGAGAAAGGCATCATCCATCGTGATATCAAGCCGGCTAACATCTTTATCACAAGCAAAGGCACAGCCGAGATCCTTGATTTCGGCGTAGCGAAACTGCAACAGAGCGAGCAGAAACTCGCCGCTTCAGCTGACGGTGAGGGCCAGGTTGCCATTGCTCCAGTCGACGAAGGCCTGCACATGACTCGAACCGGCGCCGCGGTCGGTACGCCATCTTGCATGTCGCCGGAGCAGTTGCTCGGAGAAAAGCTGGACACGCGCACCGACCTGTTCTCCTTCGGGCTGGTGTTGTACGAGATGGCCACCGGGCAGCGAGCGTTCACCGGCGAGAATGCAGCCGCGCTCCGGCTTGCCATCCTCAGCCAGACGCCGGTTCCGGCCCTGAAGCTGAATCCGCACTTGCCGCCAAAGTTGGGCGCCATCATCGACAAGTGCCTGCAGAAAGACCGCGACCAGCGCTACCAAAAGGCAGCGGAGATTCGCGCTGATCTGGAGTCGCTGAAGCGCAGCAGCGAAGATAAGCTCTCCCGACCTGCCGCGGTCGCTCTCGTCGTCTTTGCCGCGATTTTCATTGCCGCTGTTGTCTTCGGTATTCGCGAGTTTCTGGCACGCAATCATCGTGAATCATTCAGTACATTCGCCATTTCGCAGGTTACGGACAGCGGTCTCGCTTCCGTCGCTGCAATATCGCCTGATGGCAAGTTCATCCTCAACGTGCATAACGACAACGGACAACAAAGCCTCTGGCTGCGCAACATTCCCAGCGGCAGCGACACGCAGATCATCCCGCCCGCGCCGGTGATGTACCGCAGTCTCAACTTCTCACCCGATGGCAGCTACATCTACTTCCAGCGCGGGATGGGCCGGACACCCAACACTCTGGACGAGTTCCGGGCGCCGCTTCTCGGCGGAGAGCCGCAGATAATAGTTCACGACATTGATAGCAACATTAGCTTTTCGCCCGACGGCAGCCGCATTGCATTCTTTCGTGACAACAACCCGGCGGCAGGGAGGATGAAGCTGATCTCAACCTCGCCTGACGGTAAAGATGAAAAGGACTTGCTCGAGGCAAAGCTGTACTCACCTTACCGTTTACAACCTGCCTGGTCGCCCGATGGCAAATTCATCGCGTTTACCGAAGACTTCGCGGAAGGCGCGCTTGGCCGAATACAGATGTTCGATCTCGCTTCCGGCCACCTCCAGACACTGTATTCGAACAAGGATGCTGAGTTTTGGTCCCTCGCGTGGGCAGGCAGTGGCACTATGGCGGTGGTCTACAGGAGCAGGAGCAGTGGCCTACGCCAGGGACAAATCGGTCTCATATCGTATCCCGGCGGAAGGTTTCGGCCTCTGACCAACGACACAACGAGCTATTTCGACGCTAATCTTCTCCTGGCTCAGGTCTCCGCGTCCGCCGCGGGCGGGGAAATCGTCGCGGTGCAGAATAAAGAGACGGACCGGATCGAGTTGATGACGTTTGACGCCGGTGTGGCTTCAGACTTGAAGGAGGTGCTTTCGGTTCACGACACGCTGGCTGGTTTCAGTTGGACTCCGGAAGGCAAAGTTCTCTACGCACGGCGCAATCGGATGGTGGTGGTCGACGGCAACGGATCGGAAGAAAACGTCTTCATCTCGGATCCTTCGATGCCGGTGGCATGGCCGGATGTGTGTCGTGACGGGAAACACGTTGTGTTCGTCTGGCGATTCCACGATAGTACGTTTTCCCCGGCCATCTCAAGGGTTGACATTGACGGATCCAACCCTACGCAACTGACGTTCGGCGATGATTTCACCGGTCCGCGTTGCTCGCCAGACAGCCAGAAGGTTGCTTTCCTGGACATGGTTTCTAAGCAATTCACGATGTCGCTCAACGGTGGAATCCCTGACAATTTCATGCACCAATACAGTATCAGCGGACTGTCCTGGTCGCCGGATGGCAAGCAGGTCGGTCTGGTGACCGTGGTTCGGCAGGTGGACAACTCCTACCAATGCAAGGTCGTGCTTTATTCGTTCGAGTCACACACAAAGAGATATCTGCCCTGCAATCCCGGGTACTCTGACGATGAGAGCATGGAGTTTGGTCCAGATGGGAAGTCGGTTGCATACGGGATCCGTGAGAAACGTGGTGACAACATCTGGTTGCAGCCGATTGACGGCTCGCCAGGACACACGATTACCAATTTCCCGGACGATAGCATTAGCTCGTTCCGCTTTTCTCCCGATGGAAAGCATCTCGCGTTGATTCATAGCCACACCGAGTCAGACGTCGTTCTGATTCGCGATTCCATTGCGCAGAAGTGATGCCCACACTAGCTACCCGACGCTCTCGCCAAGAAGATGCCATCGGAGTTAGTATCTCTGCGTAATCCACAAGCCCTTACCGTAACCCAGCGAAGAGAGAGTGCGATGACGAAGTGCCTGGCAGCGAAATGTCCTAAGTGTTCGAAGCCGGTTCGGCTCCGCAGTTGGAACGATCCGGATGCGCCGACCTTTGATGTGCAAGCAGTGATGAAGCTGGCCTGCCCGCATTGCGGACAGGATTCTCTTGTGTCGTCTTCCGCCATTCAAGTGATGGACGAGTCCAAGCTGAGCTAGCCCAATTGTCGGATCACCAGCGAAAGAAAGTTCGCGCAGAAAAGAAGGCCTCGCATCGCGCGAGGCCCTGTTAGTTCTGACTGCCTGAGTGCGGCTGTCACCGGATGGAGTTCGAAGCGCTCGTGACCGCTCCCACCTGAGTGCTTGCCACGACCTCGTCCACCTTCTCCAGCAAGAGTCCGTTGTGGTTGGTCGCCGCCAGCAAACGCCCCTGGTAGGTCATTGCCGCCCGGATGGAGACGATCGATTCCGGCGACTGCTTCCAGGTCTTGCCGCCGTCCTTGCTCTCGAACACAGTGTGAGTGTGCAAGCCGGTGGCAAGCAGCCGCTGACCTTTCTCGTCGTATTGCACCGAGATGATGTCGCGCGGCGGCAGTCCGTCGAGCACGTGTTCCCAGGTCTTGCCGCCGTCGGAGGAGCGCAAAGCGCCCTCGCGGCTGCCCAGCCACAGAGTGGAATCGGGCGCCGATGCCAGATCGTAGAGGATGGTTACATACGGCGGGAACGTCATCTCCGTCCAGGTCTTACCGCCGTCGCTGGAGGTGAACGCGTGCTTGGAACTCACCAGCGCAAGCGAGCCATTGCTAAGGAGGTGCAAATGGACCAGGTCCATCTCTCCCATGACCGGCTCGCCATACCACTTCTTGCCGTTATCCACGCTGATGAAGAGACCTTCGTTGGTGGCTGCGTACCAGGCCTTGTCGGTAATGAGGAGGGCGCGGACTCGCGGCGCAATGGCGATGGGAATCGGCACCTCGTGAACCACAGGCTTCTTGGCCGCGGTGTGCGTGGTTCTGGTCTTGGAATGGGCCGTGGAATGTGACGTCGCGTGGCCAGCCTTCTTATAGGCCGGTTCCGGCGGTTCTTCCTTCTTCTGCCATTCCGGAACTTCGCCGCGGTACATGTTGGCCGGCTCCCATGGCGTGCTGAGCGACTTCAGATAAAAGATGCCGTGATTGGTACCGGCGAAAATCATGCCGTCATCGGCCTGCTGCAGGGCAAAAACGTCGCGCTCATCCAGGCCTTTGTTCCACAGCTTCCAATCCTTGCCCGAATCTTCGGAGCTGAAAAACCCGCCCAGTTCTTTGTCGTTCACCACGCCGACGTAAATACGCGAAGGGTTATTGTGGTCGGTGATTACGGCACCAATGGTGCGATGAGCAAAGCCTTGATTCGAGGTGGCGTAATCGTCGAATCCGTTGTTGCTGGCGAGAACGCCGCCACGGTCGGTGGCCAGCAGTACGCGATCAGGATTGCGCGGATCGATAAGAATGTCGTTGACCGTAACGTCAGGTGCGGAATAGAGCTCCCATTTACTGCCGCCGTCGAAGGTCTTCCACAGGCCGCCGGTGGTTCCGGCGTAGAGGATGTTAGGACGCTTCGGGTCCTGCTTGAGGACGCGGGTGCGTATGGCGGAGTGAGGGATCCCCTTGATGCGCGAGAAAAGTTCGCCGCTGTTCAGGCTTTTGTAAATACCGGAGCAGGCGCTGGCATAGACCACGGTCGGCATCTGCGGATCGATGATAATGCTGAAGACGTCTGAGTCGTCCAGCACCCCCTCGTTGATGCGATGCCAAGTCTGGCCGCCATCGGTCGTCTTCCACGGCAAGTGAAACGTTCCGGCGTAAATGACGTTGGGATTCTGCGGATCGATCGCGGTGGACTCGATGTTCTTGAGGCCAGGATGACCTTCCGGGGAGATGCGCGTCCAGGTTTTGCCGCCGTCTTCTGAGCGGTAGACGCCATCCAGAGCGCCGGCAACGAGGATCTGATGATTACTCGCGGCCATGGAAAGCGTGCGAATCGATTTGTTATGGATGCCGCTTAAGGTGCGCCAGGTCTTTCCACCGTCATCAGAACGGAAGATGTCGCCTTCGTCGTTGTTGAAGAGGCTCCAGCCGGCGACATACAGCGTGGCCGGATGCGCGGAATCGAAGACGATGTGATCGAGCACGTAATCGTCGCCCGGTCCCAGGTGAGCGAACGGCGCCCAGGACTTGCCGTCGTCGAGCGATTCGAAAAGCTGCCCCGCACTGGTACCAAGAAGAATGCGATCGGGATTGCCGGGATCGTAAGCCAGACTGCGAACGTCGCCACCCTCAGGGCCGATCAACTGCCAATCACCTGCGAAAACAAAAGCAGGCACAAGGAAAATCAAACAGACGAGAAGAACACAGAATTTACGCATATACCTAGCAGGCTGGAACTCAGCTTCTTAATCATATCTCCGGTTGGCGCGTCTTGCTATTACTTCGACGGCACTGGCTGTCCATTGTTGATTCGACGAGGAGATAGTGCCTCGAGGTTTTCCGGCTGGACAGAACTGTCCAGGACAAACCCGCTCGCAGCACATTCGCGTGCACGCCGAACCGCGTTGGTGAGCTCAAAGGCCGGCTCGCCAGAAAAAGGGCCGGTGAGAGATTCTCACCGGCCCGGGTTTCAGTTACAGCCCTCTGCCGTTACTGGTTAGCGGCCGGCTTCTTCGCCGCGTGATGATGGTGCGGCGCTGCCGTGTGCGGCATCGGGTATGCGTTGGTGCTTGGCTTCACTGCCGACTCATCCACCGAGGTCGTGCCTTGGAGGATAGGAGCGGTAGAGGCATCAGCGCCCTGCGGGATCCAATCAATGTCGGCGGTCTGCGACTTGCCGGTTCCCTTGCGAACGTCGATGCGGCTCGGATCGATGCCCTGCTGCTGTACCAGATACGCCTTGGCGTTCACGGCGCGCTGCGCAGCCAGATCCATCGGATGACGGCCCTTGCCCTTGCCTTCCATCGGAGCCTTCTCGCCATCGGCGTAACCGACGATTGCGATCTTGGCGTTGGGGTCAGCCTTCATACGGCTGGCCACGTCGTCCAGGATAGCCTTCGCAGTGTTGTCGACGCGCCACGGACGCTTCATGTCCGGGAACTGGATGGAAGAGATGTTGGTGACCTGCGGCGGCTGCGGCGGCGCTTCGACGGTTACCGTCGAGGTGCAGTTGCCGGCCAGACCACGCGCATCGGTCGCAGTGACCGTCACACTGATCTCACCCGGCGAAGCCCCGGTGGTATCCAGAGTCGCCGTGTTGCCGGTGCCGCTGATGTGACCACCCGTGGAGGTCCACGCGTAGTTGCTGATTGCCGCGTTGTCCGGGCTGGTTGCCGTGGCCGTGATGGTGGAAGGCGTGCCGGCCTGCACCGTCTGCGGGTTGGCCTGGCAGGTGACCTGCGGCGGATTGTGCGGAACGTTCACGTTGAAGTTCGCTCCGCAGTTGGAGACGTTATGGTTCTTCGAACCCTTGGGATCCGTAATGGTGGCGTTCGCCGTGTAGGTTCCGGCCGCCATTCCCGTGGTGTCGATCGTCTCCGATTCGCCATTGGTAGCTGACAACTTGCCACCGGTTGTGGTCCAGCCGTACTGCAAGGTGTGCTTGGGATTAAAACCGGTACCGGTAGCATTCACCTTGACCGGCTCTCCGGCCATTACCGAAGCCGGCTGAGCAGTACAAGCCGCTGTCAGAGGAGCCGTCTGGTAGTAGCCGATAGCAACCTCTAGACCTGCGGCCAAACGGATCATGTTGAAGTTGTACGACGTATGAACGAGGTTTTGCTGCCGATAGTAGCTCCAGATGTAATCAAACTGGGCCATGCGAACCGTAAACCTCTTGCCCAGAGGAAGGTCCAAACCTCCGCCCACATCGATCGCTGGTTTCCACTCGGTCGGCAGATAATTGGGAGTAAACCTCGCAGCGCCACCCATTACACGGACGAACGGCGCTAACTGCGGGCTATGGTACTTGTACTGCAAACCTGCAAAGGCAGTTCCCACATCGGAGTAATCGCCGGTGCTCTTGGCGAGATGGCCGCTTCCGTCGAACACTACGCCTATATTGCGCATTCCGGAAAAGTAGTGGGTGATGCTGACATCGAAGCCAGACGAAATGTCCGGAACCTTACCCCAATCGACAGAACCGTTGGGGTGAATCCAGGAATAACCGCCGAATACTTCATTTTTCGGCTGCCACGTGGGTTGTGCTGCCGCATATGTCCCTGACAGGCACAGCACAAAAGCCAGCGTGATCAGCACAGCTAACACACGCTTTGGGACTACAACATTACAAGGCATTCGTAATCCTCCGAAAACTCTCACGATACCGCCCCCTTTTAGGTGGCGAAACTCAAATCATAAAACGAGATGAAGCAACTGAATCGTCGCCCACCCTTGACTGCAACCCGACTTGCAACAAAATAGATTGTAACAGCAACCCTAAAGCCTTCAAGTTTACTGTTTTCAACGGCTCCTTGACAACTGTTCTTTACCTATTAACTTATCGTGTACCTTTTGTTGCACGGACAAAGTAGAGTGGGTTGCCGTGGCGATATTTTCTCCCGATCCGCTACAACGCCCACAACCCTGCTATTCACACGCTTTACATGCAGGGTGTATCGAAAACCTTCTACGCAGGATATTGCCACAGTTGTGACCCCACGTGGCGCCAGGTGTTAACTTATTGGTTAGCTATCTGTTTTCCTTTTGTACTCTGCGGTCTTCGCGAGAGGGAATTCACTCGACGAAGACCCAGCGGGTTCGCATCAAAGGTGAGAAACAGGTCGGGAAACGCGTGGTGTGAGAGCTGCTGCTCAACGCGTTGCCGCATCAGAGGGCTCTCCATGACCAGGGAAAGAGTGTTAATCGTCGCAGAAGCAGAGGAGGAACGGAACCGGCTCGCGACTGTGATTCGGGAACACGGCTACGATGCCGAAACTGCCTGCAGCGAGGTTGAGGCTCTGGATCGTGTCTCCAGTTGGAATCCAGCAATTGTCGTGAGCAGCCTCCATCTGCCGCAATTGGAAAACCCGCCGGCGGGCCCAATGATCGTAACTATTCTCAGCGCAGTAGAGCGAGAACAAGCAGCGGCTGCGGCCATAGCGCAAGGAGCATTTGACTTCCTCGAAAAGCCGGTGAATCCGGTTCGCCTCAAAAATGTGCTGCACAACGCGCGGCGAATGCAGGAGAGCGAGAGAGAGCTCGCTGCCATGCGGCGGAAGCTAATCGATCTCGGCGTTTTCGGTAAGCTCACCGGTTCCAGCAGAAGGATGCAGGATCTGTTTCGCTTGATTGAGCTCGTCGCCCCCAGCAGCGCGTCGGTGCTTATCACGGGCGAGAGCGGCACCGGAAAAGAACTGGTCGCACGAACGATTCACTCCCTTAGCAGTCGCAAGGCGGGACCGTTTGTTTCCATCAATTGTGCCGGTGTCCCGGCGCGCCTCATCGAGAGCGAACTGTTCGGGCATGACGAGGGCGCCTTCTCCGGCGCCATGGGGCTGCACCGCGGAACCTTCGAGTTGGCCGAAGGCGGCACCCTGCTGCTGGATGAGATCGTTGAAATGCCGATTGCGACGCAAGCCATGCTGCTTCCCGTGCTGCGGGATCGCAAGCTGCGCCGCCT
Organism: uncultured Acidobacteriaceae bacterium; assembly: GCA_963846815.1. GTDB lineage: Bacteria > Acidobacteriota > Terriglobia > Terriglobales > Acidobacteriaceae > CAVVDY01. The sequence goes on from CAWJXG010000002.1 coordinate 213,102, forward strand.
CGGAAGCAAGAACGAGACTCCGCTCGATGTCCGCGTCGTTGCCAGCACTCGAATGAAGCCGGAAGAAGCTGTCGCCCGGGGAAAGTTGCGCAACGATCTTTTCTACCGTCTGAATGTCTTCAGTATCCAGATTCCGCCGCTGCGCGAGCACAAAGAAGACCTGCCTGATCTCGTACGCTCTCAGTTGCGCTCCCTCAACGAAAAATACGGGCGCAAGGTGGGCGCGGCCAGCGATGCTGTGATGGCTGCGTTTGCGGTGCATTCCTGGCCGGGAAACGTGCGTGAACTGCGCAACACGCTGGAGCGGGCAATCATTGTTTGCGAGGGAGCGGTGATAGAACCGAAGCACCTGCCGCCGGGCTTCGGTCAAATCGCCTCCATGAGCGCTTCGCTGCAGGAGAGCAACGCGGTGCACCTCAACGTCGGCACAACCGTCGCGGAGGCCGAACGCCTGCTCATCCTGAAGACCCTGGAAACTACGCACAATAACAAGACACGTGCCGCCGACATTCTGGGCATCAGCCTGAAGACGTTGCACAATAAGCTGAAAGAATACAGCTCACAACAGACCGACCAGACCCCCGACATCACCGAAGCGGCCAGCTAACTCATCTTCAGCCCTGGCCGGATGGTTGTATGTGAGCATCTGGTTTCCAGCGCTTGCGCCAACTCGCAATGGCTGCCTGGCATCCTTGCAGGTTAGACGGTGTTGCTATTCGCTTTTTCGGATTGCGAGCTCTGTTGGCATCGCCGCACATCCCTGCGAGACTTAAGACAACAAACGAGGTTCTCCATGCCACTTGTGCAAAAAGGAGTTGCGTTGGCCGCCGGACGAATGCCCCAGGTCCTGAAGCCGCGCGGCCACGCGGTAGTGGATTACGTCATGGCCGGAATGTTTTTCACGGCGACCGCTCTGTATTGGAGGCGCAACAAGCGGGCCGCCATCAGCTCGCTAATTTGCGGAGGCATTAGCACCGCGAACAGTCTGCTCACGGATTTTCCTGGTGGGGTCTGGAAGGTCATCAGTTTCCAAACTCATGGGAAGCTGGATGCCGGGCTGGCCGCGCTCAGCGCCACCATGCCCCAGTTCATGTCATTCGAAGAGGATGACGAGGCCAGATTCTTCACCGTGCTGTCGCTGGCCGAAACCGCAGTTACGGCGATGACTGATTTCGATTATTACGAGTGGTCCGATAGCGACCGCCTGCAACGCGGAGAAGAAGAACCCGCGGCATAGTTGAGGTGTGGGTCCGGCTGAGTGGTATTCAGCGCGCCTCAGGCGCGCTTGGCGGCAGGAGGCTGGACGCTCTTTTGCCAGGGGCGTTTCGGCCGTTCCGCTTCGGGTAAATCGCGGCCGCGCACGCGGTCATACATGTACGACTCGCTCACCGTTCCCAGCGACTCATTGTAGAGACTGGTTGCGCCCATACCTTCCTTCAGCTCTTCAGAAAAGTCATGCAACGCCTTGAGGTGCTCAGCGGTTGCCGGGTAATCGGCCTTGGTGGTTCTGAGCACCTTCTGATATCCCTGATCGACCAGCTTCGAGATCTCTCCTCCGATCACGTAGCCGGGGTAAGCAAAGATCTTCACTCCACCATCGGGCGCGCGCTCGACAGCGGCAGAAACCTTGTATTTCTTCAGGAATATGCGATTGCTCGCGCCGGGCGCTTCCAGGATGTCGAAGCCGTTATTGCGAAACCACGTTACCGCGTCTTCGTAGGATTGCAGCTTAAGTTTCTTAGCCATACTCGCTATTCGATTCTCGTATTATGGCTGCTGACATTATTTCTTTCGGCTGAGACATGCCAGTCAGCACCGGTTGGATTCGACCTTCCGGCGCGAGATGGAGTTGGCATCAATCTTTTTGCCGGAAGCGACTCCTCAATTTCGCACACTGCCGGGCAATCGGCAACCTCGGCAGAATAAAACCTAATGAATAGACCCTCCGGGCTCGGGATGGTAAGCGCATAGTTTTCAGGGCAGGATTGATTGGGAACGTGAGTTCTAAACCTTCATGTACGCTGCACTTCCGTCAAGCTGAGTTCGAACAGATGCGCCGCCACGGCGAGCAAACCTATCCCCAGGAGTGCTGCGGCGTGCTGCTGGGCAACACTGTTGCCGACCAGCGCCGAGTAGCTGCCGTTGTTCCCTGCCGCAACGCCCGCGACGGCTCGCCACATAACCAATACAGCATCGATCCCGTTGAGTTGGTGCGTGTGCAGCGCGAAGCGCGCGGGCGCGGACTCGAGATTGTCGGTTTTTATCATTCGCATCCGGACCATCCACCGCAGTGGTCGCCTGCCGATTTCGAAGAGGCTCACTGGATCGGCTGCTCGTACGTAATTACCAGCGTCGAGCAAGGCAAGGCTGCGGAGACCCGATCGTTTCTACTGTCCGGCACGCGGGAAGAGGACAAGAAGTTTACCTCAGAAGGTCTCGCCCTCCACTGCGAGTCTTCTAATCCCAGCGCAAGAGGAAGGTAAACGGTAGGATGACTTCGGACGGGACCTGCGTGCCACACCGCAGGGCAGGATAAAATTTCCATTGGCGAACAGCTTCCAACGCAGGCTTGCTTAGGTCGGACGAAGGTGCTGAATAAACGTGCGCGTTCTCGACCGACCCGTCCGCTCCTATCGCTGCGTACAACCAAACCGTTCCTTCCCACAACGTAAGTCGGCGTTTGGGAGGCACTCTGTGTTCGACCATCGGCCCCCGGGTAGCCTCTTCATGTTCGGAGCAAGACCCGTATTCCAGAGAGGTCCCTTCTGCCACTGGAGAGAACGTTGATTCGGCAAAGCTCTTTGGCCGGCTCACAGAGATTTCAGCATCAGCCAAAATCTTGCCTTCACTGGTGATGATGTGAATGGACTGAGGATAGGTGGCGTCACCAGCCGCAGCATACTGGCCGTACGTGGCAATTATTCTCCCGTAATCAAGCTGAAACAGTTGCATCGTTGCCTGATTGACACACGCCCTGTGCCCCGTCGAGCCCACGCATTCCAGCGGTGTACCCCGAAAATCGTCCGTCGACGCCGTGAGTCCACCTAGACCGAAGGGAAAATAGAACGGGGCAGCTAACTTGTTTCCAAGAGCAAAACCCAACGCGTGATCAAACGCCAATTCTTGAATTGGAGGAACAGCGGAGCTGCGATAACGATAGAGTTTCCCGCCATCCAACACCGACTTCTCTGTGTATCCAGAACCACTCCACTCGACCCGCCATTTGTCGGGTGCTGCCCAGTAAAGGACGTAGTCGAAAACTTGATCGTTACCTTTTCGGCCTGGTGCGCGCAGCTTCGCGTTGATCTGAACCGGCCCTTGCGCCCACAGGTCTGATTTTCTGAGGGCTTTCAACAACAGATCAGCAGCGTCGTCTCCGAAGGAGACGCCGACGAACCAAAGGAGTACCAACAATAAGAGAACGGCCTTCCGAGTTTTGCTTATCATCCCTGATTTCCCAACGCTGCAGAACTGGCAATTGTAACTGGGTCTTCCGCTCCACCCACAACTCATTGCTCGCCGCTCGTAGCTCGGCGCTCCCTTCCGCTACAATCTTTCTTCTTATGCTTCGCTTCTCCACCGCCGGTGAATCGCATGGTGAGGCGCTGGTTGCGCAGGTCTCAGGCCTGCCGGCCGGGCTCGCCGTGGATTTGGAGTTCATCAACCGCGAACTCTGGCGGCGGCAGCAAGGATATGGCCGCGGCGGGCGCATGAAGATCGAGCGCGACAGCGTTCATATAGTCAGCGGAGTGCGCCACGGCAAGACCATCGGCTCGCCCATTGCGATGCTGCTGGCCAACAACGACTGGAAGAACTGGACCGAGTCGCTGCCGGTCGAAACCGGCGATCCGGCGAAGCATAAGCGGGTGGCCTCGCCGCGTCCCGGCCATGCCGATCTGGCCGGAGCCATGAAGTATGGCTTCGAGGAAGCGCGATACGTGCTGGAGCGTGCTTCGGCGCGCGAATCAGCTGCGCGCGTGGCAGCCGGAGCGCTGGCGAAGCTGCTGTTGCGCGAATTCGGCATCGAGGTCTTGAGCCACGTGATCGCCGTTGGCGGAGCGAAACTCCAGAAGACGGTGGACTGGATCGCGTTGCGGGCTTTGGCTGCCAGGGAAGAAGTTCTGTTAAGCTGCGCCGATCCGGAATCCGAAGCGCACATGAAAGAACAGGTGGATCTGGCGCTCCGCACCGGGGATTCCGTAGGCGGGGTCTTCGAAGTGATCGCGCACCATGTGCCGCCCGGGCTGGGAACGTACGTCAATTGGGATGAGCGTCTCGACGGGCAGCTTGCCGCCGCCGTGATGTCGCTGCAGGCGGTGAAGGCGGTCGAGATTGGCGATGCCGTGGAAGCTGCGTATTCCCTCGGCTCGACAGTACATGATGAAATAGGGTACGGTGCGACAGAAAGCTTCACCGGCTTCACCCGGGCGTCGAATCACGCCGGAGGACTGGAAGGCGGCATGTCCAATGGGCAGGACATCCGCGTGCGCGGTTACCTGAAGCCGATCTCGACCTTGCGGCGGCCGCTGGCTTCCGTTGATTTCGCTACCCGCGAGCCGGTCAAGGCGGCGTATGAACGCTCCGATGTATGTGTTGTGCCTGCCGCCGGAGTCGCGGCCGAAGCGATGGTCGCGCTGACCATCGCGCGCGCCGCGCTGGAAAAATTTGGCGGCGATTCGTTGACGGAAGTAAAAAGAAATTACGAAGGGTACTGTCAGCAACTTCGAAATTTTTAAATGGTCTATCCGATCGTAAAATTTGGCAACCCGGTCTTGGAGAAGAAGGCCGCCACCATCACCGAGTTCGGTGAGGAACTGCGCAAGCTGGCCGACGACATGTTTGAGAGCATGTACGCCGCGCATGGTGTCGGGCTGGCCGCTCCGCAAATCGGCATCAGCAAGCGCATCGCGGTGATCGATGTCACGTTCAAGGAAGATCCCGACGCGAGAATCGTGCTGGTGAATCCTGAGATCGTCCACACCGAAGGCCGGCAAACTTCCAACGAGGGCTGCCTCAGCATTCCCGAGTTCCGCGAGAAGGTCACCCGGCCGATGAAGGTCACGGTGCGTGCCCAGAACCTGGAAGGCACAACCATTGAGGTCACCGGCGAAGAGCTGCTCGCCCGCGCGCTGCTGCACGAAACCGATCACCTGGACGGCAAGCTCTACATCAGCCACGTGAGCACCCTCAAGCGCGACCTGATCAAACGTAAGATTCGCAAGCTGGTCAAAGCGGGCGAGTGGTGAGGCCCGCATGATGGACCTGGTCTTCTGCGGAACCCCGCAATTTGCAGTGCCCACACTGCAGAAGCTGTCCCGGGCAGGCTTTCGCATCCAGCTGGTGGCTACCCAACCCGATCGCCCCAGCGGTCGCGGCATGGAACTCACCGCCTCGCCTGTGAAGCAGGAAGCACTGCGCTTGAACATCCCGGTGACCCAGCCTGAAAAGATCAAGGACAATGCAGAGTTTCGCGCGCAACTGGAGGCGATTCGTCCGCAGGCAATCATCGTTGTCGGCTACGGGCGCATCATCCCGCAGTGGATGATCGACTTGCCTCCGCTCGGCAACGTCAATCTGCACGCCTCGCTGCTGCCGAAGTATCGCGGTGCGGCGCCGATTCAGTGGGCGATCGCGTCGGGCGAAAGCATAACCGGCGTGACCACCATGCGCATCAATGCCGGACTCGATACCGGCGACATCCTGGAGCAGCGGGAAGAGCCCATCCGCGACGAAGACACCGCACTCACACTCGCGCCCAGGCTGGCGCACGTCGGCGCGGAGCTGATGATTACCACCTTGGCCGGACTGGTGAAGGGAACGCTCGCGCCGCGCCCGCAAGATAATGCAAAGGCTACGCTCGCACCGATCCTGAAGAAAGAAGATGGCCAGATTGATTTCTCGCGCACGGCAACAGAAACCTGGAACCGGCTGCGCGGATTTCAGCCCTGGCCGGGAGCGTTCACCACATTTCGTGGCAAAGGGCTGCATCTGCATGAGGCGGTCCCTTCCGCTGAAGTCGCTGCGGTTGCTGCCGGACACTTCGCGATCGAGGGTGAGCGGCTGCTGCTGGGCTTTGCGCACGCATCGGCGCTCGACATTCGTGAGCTGCAGATGGAAGGTAAGAAGCGAATGAGCGCCCGCGACTTCATCAACGGCTACCACCCGAAAAGCGAGGAGCCGGTAAGGTGAAGCAGCGTAGCTTTGAGTAGTAAAGAGATCAGTTTCGGGACGGTTCGCGCCAGGCACGACTTCCAGAAGCTGCTGAAAAACTACCCTGGAGGAATGATTCGCGTCAGGGCACGACTTCCAGTCGTGCCGCAACGAGCTTCTTTTCCGTCTGAGCCCGGTTGAGGGCGGCGCAAACAGCAGATCCCTCGACGGCTGAAGCCGTCTCGGGACGACAATTCAACAGAGGCGCTTTCGGCACGACCGAGGTCGTGCCCTGACGCGGAGCATGCCCTCACGCGACGGTCCCGGGGCGTACGCAACATTGACCTGATGTGAATTAACTCCCATGCCCATCTCTCCCGCACGCGCCGCTGCCTTCGACATCCTGCTTCGCGTGGACACCCAGGATGCCTACGCCAGCGAACTGCTGCACTCTTCCCTTCTTGACAAACTTTCCCCGCTCGACCGCGGGCTCACCACAGAAATCGTGATGGGCGTGCTGCGCTGGCGCTCGCGTCTCGATAACGCCATTGCTGCAGCATCATCGCGCAGCATAAGCAAGCTCGATATCGAGGTGCTCACCGCACTTCGCATCGCCGCATACCAGTTGAAGTTCCTCGATCGCATCCCGGATTCTGCGGCGATTAACGACAGCGTCGATCTGGTGAAACGCGCGCGCAAGACATCGGCTGCGCCCTTCTCCAACGCTGTCCTGCGCAAGCTAGCGGGCACTGGCCCAATCTCGGTTGCCGATGAGTTCGACGCCAACGTCGCAGACATCGCCGGTGAATACGCGCACCCGGAATGGCTCGTCGAGCGCTGGGTAAGGCAGTTCGGCATCGAAACGGCATTCGATGTCTGCCGTCAGGACCAATCCGCGCAAGCGCCGTCTCTGCGCCTCGAAGACGCCACCGCCGAAGGTGAACTTAAGGCTGAAGGAATTGAGCTTTCGCCGGGCGGCATACTAACCAGCGCGCGCATGCTTCTGGACTGCGGCGTGAGCGATCTCACCCGCACCGACGCCTTCCGTGAGGGTCGCGTCGTTATTCAGGACGAAGGCTCGCAATTGATCGCAGTGCTCGTCGGCACGGGCACTCGCCTGCTTGACTGTTGCGCCGCTCCCGGAGGCAAAACCGCTGTCCTCGCCTCGCGCAATCCGACAGCGGAGATCATCGCTACCGAGATACATGCGCATCGCGCCAACCTCCTTCGCAAGCGGGTCACAGCAACCAACGTCAAGGTGATCCAGGCCGACGCGCTCCGACTGCCGGTCGAAGGCCAATTCGATCGTGTACTTGCCGATGTGCCCTGCTCGGGAACCGGAACGCTGGCGCGCAATCCGGAGATCAAGTGGCGGCTGAAACCTGAAGACCTCGACGAACTGCACGCCAGGCAAGTGGCGATCCTGCGTGCGGCGTTAAGCCATCTCGCACGCGGCGGCCGCGCCGTCTATTCGACGTGCTCGTTGGAGCGCGAAGAAAACGAAGCGGTGGTCGAAGAGGTGCTCGCCGGTTCTCCTGAATTTCGGCTGCTTGACGTTCGGGACGAACTGCAGCACGTGCGCGACTCTGGCGAGCTGGATTGGACGGATTCCGACTCTCTGGTCAGCGGCAAATACCTGCGCACCATCCCCGGCGTGCATCCCTGCGAGGGCTTCTTCGCGGCCATGATTGAACGGGAATCTTAAAACCGGAGTGCTTCTTTCGCCGTAGCAATCTCGTTAAGGCCGGATGGACTGCCGCTCGATTATCGTGAAAGTCTTCTCAGGAGCGCTTTTGCCATGGTCACGGGATGAGCGAGAAGAATGTTGATCGCACCCAATGCGGTTTGCGGCTCGTGAAAGACACTGAGTTGCCTCAGCACAGTTGCCCGGTCGTAGTAGATCTTCTCTCCTGCCAGCCGGTCGTCCGGCGTGAAGGTGTATACCCCGCAAAGCGGAATAGCCACTTTCTTTCCTGTCGCGGGAAGCCCTCGCCAGGAACCAAGGTGCGTGCCTCGGATCATGACTTCCAGAACGATGGTTTCAGCGGCAAGGTGCCACCGCAGAATGTCGATTTTCAAGTCGGGCAGTGCCGCCATGAGTTGGCCATAGAACTCGCGAACCTGATCGCGACCTTCATAGTGCAGGTCCCATGGCTCGTCGTCGTAGCGCGCCGAATCGCCAAAGGTCCCAAGGACTCCGTCCAGATCATGAGCATTCTCGTGACCAACGTGCTCCTCCACCAGAGCTTGGCGGCGCGACTGGCAATCCAGCGGCATGGTTGCGGCAGACATGTGAACCTCCTATAGGCCAGCCGAACAAGGCGTAAATGGTGACTAGCATACCCTTAATTTGGGCTGCCGCAGCCTTCAACTAATTTTTTAGTTACCTTTTCCCGGCTCTCTCGTCCAACTTTTCGTAACGTCTTCGAAAGGGCCAGAAACTCACGTGCCGGCAAGGACATCAGCGACTCTGACGGAAGCCGAACTCAGGCTGATGGAGGTGCTCTGGGCCAAGGGGCCGAGCAGCGTCCAGCAGGTTGTGGACGCGCTGCCGCCTGACATTCCGCTGGCCTATAACTCAGTTCTTACGACCATACGCATCCTCGAAAAGAAGGGCTACGTCCAACATGATAAGGACGGCCGGGCGCACATCTATAAGCCGGTGGTGGCGCGGCAGGAAGCCGCCCGCTCGGAGGTGCGCAACCTGGTCCGCCGCATGTTCCGCAACTCGCATGAGCTGCTGCTGCTGAACATGCTCGAAGAAGAGCAGATCGACCTTGACGAGCTCGACCGCCTGCGCGAGTTGCTGAAGCAGAAAGAAGAGGGAAAGTGATGCCAGTCACGACGCTGAATGCCATGGCGCAGAGCTCGGCGGAGCGGCTGGTTAACTCGACCGTCGAGGGCGCGATCCTCGCGCTGCTGGTATGGCTGGTCCTTCGACTGCTTCCCCGGCAGAATGCAGGCACGCGCTTCAGCCTTTGGATGGCAGCGCTGCTTTCGATCGCGACGCTACCTTTGGCCGAAGCCCTGGCGAGGGTTGATCGCCCCATCACGTCAGTGGTATCTCATACGGCGCTGACCATGCCGGCTGCCTGGGGTACCGCGATTTTCCTGCTGTGGGCGTTGATCGCTTCTCTGTTGTTAACCCGCGTTCTTGTCGGCGTATGGCAATTGGGCCGGTTGCGCCGCTCGGCCGAGGAAATCGATCTCGCATCGCTCGATCCGCTGTCGCGGCAGACCCTCGCCGAATTTCAGCAGTATCGCAAGGCTGCGCTTTGCGTCTCGGGTCGCGTTTCTGTTCCGACTGCCGTTGGCCTGTTTCGCGCGGCTGTCGTGCTGCCGCGCTGGGTGCTGTCGGAGCTCTCGGCCGCGGACTTGAATTCGGTGCTTGTGCATGAACTGGCGCACCTGCGGCGTCGTGACGACTGGACAAACCTTCTTCAGAAGCTCGTTCACGCCGTGTTCTTCTTCCATCCTGCGATCTGGTGGATTGAAAGCCGCTTGTCGCTGGAGCGCGAGATGGCATGTGATGAGCATGTGCTGACGAACACCGAAGATCCGCGCGCTTACGCCGAGTGCCTCGTCTCGCTGGCTGAGAAAGGGTTCTTGCATCGCGCCGCCCTGCTGGCGCAGGGTGCGGTGCATCGCGTACGGGAGTGCTCGATTCGCGTAACCCGCATTCTTGCCAACGGACGTCCGCGCACGGCGCACGCATCGCGCATGGCTCTGCTTAGCGCTGCCTCAGGATCGGTGCTGTTGCTGGCCACGTTCGCCCAGGCGCCGAACCTGGTATCGTTCCGCTCGCAGCCAACGGGTAGTTACGCTGGCAATTTGTTTTCCCCGGCAAATGGTTTGAGCAATGGAGTCGCTCTCACTCCGGCGGCATGGCATCCGGACTCGCAACCCGCGCCGGTAGTGGTTCCCGCCAATTACGTTGTGAAGCCTGCGGCTGCGCAAGTGAAGTCTAGCGGCCACACAGGCGCAAGTAAGACAGCGGCGACCAGGATTCCGGCGGCGCCGTCCGGTGTGACAAGCACAAAATCAGCTCCCCTGTTGCACAAGGCGGGATTGACTTTGCCGCCCCAAGCTGAGACCAGCGCAGTTGTCATCGTCCGGGAAACCGGCCTTTACAGCGACGGTTCGCAGCTTTGGACGGTCTCGATTTATCACATGACGGTGTTGAAGCCGCACGTCTCAGCAGTCAAGAACGACAATCCCCGAAAGGCAATCTAGATGACTTCATCAGGCATGCGTTCGGGGTGCATCACCAGCAACTAAGGATTTAGTTTTATACGAGAGAGGAAAGCACAATGAAGATGTGGAACCCGAAGGGATGGACGATCACGGCCAAGCGAAGCATGGCGGCTTCGGCCCTTGCGCTGGCACTGGCCGGATCGCTCACCGCATATGAAGTAATGAAACCGACGATGGCAACCGCCGCCACTCCCGCAGCAACACCGGCAGCCGCCCCGCTGCCGGCAGATCAAGTTGATCCTCTGCTGGCACTCGATCAGGCGATGGAAACCGTCGCGGCTCGTGTGACCCCCGCAGTCGTCAACGTGGCGGTCACATCCAAAGTCAGCCCGCAGCAGGCCATGCAGGAAGGCCAGGACCAGGATCAGGAACAGAACCCGTTCCAGCAGTTCTTCGGCCCGATGTTCCAGGGACCTGGCTTTAACATGCCGTCGCGGCCGCGGATCGAGCACGGCATCGGCACGGGCGTGATTATCTCGCCCGACGGATACATCGTCACCAACAACCACGTCGTGCAGGGCGCAACCGAGATTCGCGTGACCTTGAACGACCGTCGCATTCTGCCCGCCAAGCTGATCGGCACTGACCCGCTGACCGACCTCGCGGTGATCAAGATCGAAGGCTCGAACTTCCCGAGCGTTCCGTGGGGAGATTCCACGCAGCTTCGCCCGGGGCAGACGGTGCTGGCCTTCGGCAATCCTTATGGCTTCCGCTTCACGGTGACGCGCGGTATCGTCAGCGCGCTGAACCGCCCAAATCCGGACACCAGCAACGCGCGCAAGCCTGGCGAATACATTCAGACGGACGCGGCGATTAATCCAGGTAACTCCGGTGGCCCGCTGGTGAACGCGCGCGGCGAAGTAGTTGGCATCAACACCTTCCTGATTTCGCCGTCGGGCACGTTCTCCGGCATGGGCTTCGCGATTCCGACGCAGATCGTCGAGCCGACGGTCGCTCAGCTTATGAAGACCGGCAAGATCGAGCACGGCTACATGGGTGTGGGCATCAGCGACGTGACGCCTGACAACGCGAAGTTCTTCGATATGAAGAGCGCCAACGGAGCGGTCGTCACCGAGGTCACTCCCGATGCTCCCGGAGCCAAAGCCGGTCTGAAGCCCGGTGATGTCATTACCGGACTCGACGGAGCGCCAATTTCCACCGCCGGCGAACTGCAGATGAAAGTGGAGCAGAAGCAGCCTGGAGCCACCATCAATCTGGCGGTGGTGCGTAACGGCAATAACGAGAACATCCCGGTCACACTGGGGCACCTCGGCCCGAAGGGCGAGACCGAGAGTGCCAACAACGCGAACGGCAAACCGCGCTGGGGTATCGGCATCGCCGACCTGAATTCTGACGTCCGTCAGCAGATCCAGGCACCCAGCCAGGTGCAGGGAGCGGTGGTAGAGAAGGTCACTCCCGGCAGCCCGGCTGATGATGCAGGCCTGCAACCCGGAGACATCATTCAGAGCGTGGATCGCAAGCCTACGCCAAATGCCCAGGCGGTACAGCAGGCGCTGGGAGCCGTCCCGAAAGGCGACAGCGTGTTGCTGCGCGTGTGGGCGAACGGCGGCAGCACCTTCCGCGTATTGCATCCGACACAGCAGCAGGGCTAGTCAGATGCATTTGCGGTGGCTGTGGCCCGACATGGTAGAGCGGCGCTTCAGCGCCGCGTCCCCTGGGCCCAGGCACTATTTTCGGGGCTGCGGCAGTCATACGAATGACCGCCACAGCCCCGGGTTCTTATTGGCGGAACTCCAACGCCGCCTGAAAGCCGGCTCTACCCTCGCTATACCAAAACTGCCCTGGTCAGCGCCGCTCGCTGTTGGGCTTGGCCCCGCTGATGGCGAAGAACAGGATATAGCAATAGCAGAAGGCTGGAATTAGCAGCGCGAAGTGCATGCCTTGTCCCCAACTGGTTTCGCCCTGGCTCAGCGCGGGGTAGTAGGCGCGATTAATCAAGTCAGCCGCTTTCCCCACCAGCAGCGGAATAATCGCCCCGCCAACAATCGCCATATTGAGCATGCCGGAAGCATCGCCGGTCAGCGGACCTAACTCGGCGATTCCCAGGGTGAAGATTGTGGGGAACATGATCGAGTTGAATAGTCCGACGATGAGGATTGACCACATCGCCAGGTGTCCCGATGTCGAGACGGAGAAGATCACGAGAAAGATCGCGACGGTCGCGTTGAAGGCAAGCAGCTTGCGCGGATTCATCTTCTGCAGGATGGCCGACCCGATGAAGCGGCCGATCATTGCGCCGCCCCAGTAGAGCGAGATGTAGCGCGCCGCCAGTCCGAGCGCAGAACGGTAACGAGCGGCCGCATCGGGAATCGCGCCGGGGCTGATGAGATGTCCGATGTTGTCAAGCGCCAGGTAGTTCGAAATTGAACTGCCGATGGAGACCTCGGCTCCCACATACAAGAAAATTGCGATGGCTCCGAAGATGAGGTTCGGATGCTGCCAGATCGAGTCGCTGACGTGTTCGCCCAATTGATGAGTTGCGGTGTCGACCGACGGGAACTTGAACAGGCCGATGGTAATTCCCAATAGCGCGAGAAGGCTGGCAAAGAAGTAGCAGTACAGCCGGATGACTGCGCGCGAGGTACCTTCTGCTCCAAGTGAAGCCGCAGTACCGAGGATGAGGTGTGCGCCGATCCACGGGAAAATCGTCGTGCCGAGCGAGTTGAAGGCCTGTGTCAGATTCAGCCGGCTCGATGCAGTTCGCGGCTCGCCTAACACGGCTACGAACGGATTCGCGGCGACCTGTAAGGTAGTAATGCCGCACGCCATCACAATGAGCGCCGCCAGGAAGAATCCGAACGACGGTATCTTCGCTGCTGGGTAGAAGATCAGGCAGGCGAGAATCATCGTGCCCAAGCCAACGAGGATCGCGCGCTTGTAGCCGATCCAGTCGATGATCTTCGCTGCCGGGATAGAGAACACCAGGTATCCCGAGAAGAAGGCCGTCTGGATGAGCATGCTGGCGGCGATCTTCAGATTGAAGACATGCTGCGCATAAGGGATGAGCACGTCGTTCAGGGAGGTGAGCGCCCCCCACATGAAGAACAGCGTGGTGATGACCGCCAGCGGACCGAAAGTTCCGCCGGTGTGCTGGGGGTCGCGGTGAGTCTTCTCCGTTTGCCGCCTATCGATGGACATGCCTTTACTTGGATACTGCTGGTGCTGATTTGGTGAGTTGCTGGAACGCTAATGTGTTCTGAATTTTGGCGCGGTGTCTCCGTAGAGGAACAATAGCGCATTCGGGAAGCGCTCGGCCCAAGCGTTCTCGTCGTGCTTCGCTCCCTCTGCCACTACCACCTTCAGCCGCGTCACGCCCATGCCTTTTTTGCGCAGAATCTGCTCCAGATCGGTGACGTTCTTCACGATCATCGCATCGGAGGCAGGGTCGCCCACTTCGTCGGTTCCCACCCCGAGATAGATCTTCTGCGGCAACACCTTCGCCCTCTCGACCTCCGTCAATGCCTTGCCCTCGCCAACCCACAGGGAGGGGCTTTCCAGCAGCAGCTTGCCGAAGACGCCGGGATGGTGGAGCGCCGTCATCAGGCTCACGACCGCGCCGTATTCGGAACCACCCAGCGCGGTGTCAGCAGGGCCGGTGGCGATACGGTAGCGCTTCTCGAGGAAGGGCATCACTTCCTGGGTGAGAAACTCGGCGTACTTCCGGCCGTCCAGCTCCGGTGGAGTCGACTCGTGAAATTGAGGATTGTGGGGATCGGGATAGCTCAGGTACTCGGACGTGCGCTGGTCGCCGGCGTTGTCTATGCCCACAATGAACATCGGCGGAATCTTGAACTCCGAGACGAGTTGGTCGACAGTCTCGTCCGCCTGCCATTCTTTGCCCGTGGAACTTGTGGCCTTGTCGAAGACGTTCTGCCCGTCCTGCAAGTACAGCACGGGATATCTGCGGTAGCGGTTTTGCGGCGAGAAATAATTGCCTGGCATGAAAACCCGCAGCATGCGCGTGTTGTGAAAGATTTTGCTGGTGAAGGGAACCACGTCGAGCATGTCGGTAACGCTGTGCTCGTGGGCGAGAGTCTTCGTAGGATCCGGACCTTTGGGTTGGTAATATTTCGGCTGCTGCGCCTCAGGCTTGGCCTTGTCTGAGGGTGCCTGAGTGGAGTTCTGAGTCGCCGCCGGTTTTTCGTGTTGCGGCTGAGGCTTGTCCTGCCCAAAGAGAGCGGAAGGCAGAAGCAGGCACAGCATTAGGAAGTAGAACGAGCGCTGCATGCAAGCAGGGTAACAGGAGAAAACGCGATTGGAAGCCACGGATTTGCTGCAAATTCGTATACAGATTTGTAACAATCTGCGGGCTAGGAAGGGAGCTGGTCGGGAGGCGATTGGGTCAGCCGGCGTGGCTACTTCAGCTTCAAATCCACCAACTGCATCTCGGGAGTAGCCCTATTCCAGTCGTCGGAGATGTGCTCCAGCGTCATTCGCACAGTTTTGGTCTGGCCCGGCCCGACGGGGTCGCGGCCGAGGTCAACCAGGTCGGGATAGCCACCCATCTGATTCTCCACCAACACGTGCAGCGGGAGGATTTCGGTTTGCACGACCTGGTCCAGCGAGTTCTTGAAAATTGCGTGAATCTCCGCCCCAACGAGGGTCCTGTTGCCGGTGTTCGTGATGCTCACATCCAGGTAAGTGACGGTGCCGCCCATGTAATTTTCCGCGGCGCTCAGCTTCATGTCGGAAAGCTTCAGGTTTGCCGCGTAAGGGTTCGTTTGGGTCTCGGTTTTGCCACCGCCGCGGCTGAGCAGCGCAATGATCCCGACGACTACAAGAACAGCAACCAGGCCAATCAGGATAGGAATCCAGTTGCGCTTTTCCTGCGTATTTTGAACGGCGGGAGAGAACGGGTCGGCCATTACGTCTGGATTTTACTCCGGCGTGCGGTATCTTAGCTCGTTGACCTCGCCTCTTGTTCCAGTGGCGACTCAGGGGATGCAGAGCGGGAATCCAGTGGCCTTTACTGAACCAAAGGGTGTGCCTGCATACGCCCTCGTGTCAGCCTACTGGCAGCTCAATCGAGTTTTGGATTGCGCCAAACTTGAGTTCCGTCGTGGGTCGTAAGACATTCCAGGGTCTTCGGATTTCTACTGAACTCGAACTGCACCGGCCTTTCGTTTTCCAGAATCCATCCCATCCGGGTGAACTGCTCCAGCAGTTGACCTTCTATGAGTCGGGAATGTGTTCCTATGATCAGCCAATGCACCCTTTCATCAAGCTGCGGTATGGCGGCAGAGCAGATCTTTGCCTCGTCCCCCTGCACATCTACGTGCACGAGGTCCCAACGCGGTTGTAAACCGAGAACCATATCGATGGAAATCACTTCAATTTCCCTGGTTTCGATGAACTCTGCCCCCCGGTAGTCGATCTTCGTTATATTTTCATTCTGCTCGTCGGCGCAGATCGGTCGTGCACCCCAGTCGTTATTCGGGTCGATTACAGGCCACTGCATGCGTGACCCGGCAATGCCGACGGCTGCGTTCAGGAGCCGATGCTGGTCCGGATCCAGACCGTTATCCAGAAAGTGCTGGCGCAAAAAGGCAAAGTGATTTGGATCTGCTTCGACCGCCAGCAGATAGATATCGCTGATACCAATGTTGCGCGCCGCTACTCCGGCCGCAACCACCCATGGACCCCATCCGGCGCCTAGCTCCATTGCCCTGAGAGAACCTTTGCCTTCGGTGGCCCGGATCGCCTTCAGTAGACCTACCCACTCGATAGCATCTGCGTGGGAATCGGCTGGAATAGGAATCGCTGATACCGTCCCTCCAAGGTGCTCAGCTTCCTTCCAGAGGCTCGAGACCCGCGTACGAATTCCGAGCCTGTCTGTAATGAAGCCTTCTGCAGGTTGAACCTCCTGCCGGAAATACTCACGAATGATCCCCAAGTCTTCCTCTGAGCATCCGCTGTAGACGTCGTGCGGCGATATGCCCTGTGCCTGCAAATCTCGTGCGGATCTGAGACGCTCCAGTGTTGGTGCAAATTCCTCGCTTTGAAAAAACACATCCCGCAACTGCTTCGGGTTGGAAGAAGTCCTCAAGTGGCCAAGGATTGCTTCTTCACTCTCCGGCTCACGCCCCAGTATCAGCCGATATGCAGCTATCACCAGATCGCGGGTCAGAACGTCGCTGCTGCCTCCATTTGGGCTGGATGGCGTTTGTGACGGAGAAGTGGCTGGCGTTTCAGTAGGGTTGGTTTCCATGTGGCGGTGAGCCTAATGTTGCCGGGAATGCCCCGACATTTTTATCTACGGGAACAGTATTCGTTCGTGCGCGTTGCCCTGCGCAGAGAAAGGCGAAACCCTCAATCAAAATCATACCAAACCAGATGATCGCGACCTCTGGGTTGAAGCGAAGTGATTAGTTCGAGGGTCTGGCGCTGGCCTACTGCATCTTGGCCGCATCCTACAGGATCAACCGCCCATCCCTCTTGATGGAAGCACGGCAGATGGCGCTCCCTGGTTGGTCGCCTCACTGGTCACGCCATTCCAAGTCAGGCAAACATCATTCGCCGCCCTTTTGCCTGAGCAGAAGTAAAGTGCGGCCAGGCCGAACTGCGCACGGGCGTCGATGAAGTTGTTCTCCAGGTCCTGCGCCTCGTGCATCTCGGAGGAAAGCTGACTCATCAGGCCTTGAATCTCTTGTGTCTGCTGCGTTGAGCCGGGTGGCAGCCGGCTGGCCAGCGTTTTCGCCTTTTGCAGAAGCTGCGCATAAGCGGCCATGGCCTTGGCCCAGTACGTTACTGTGTACCAGATGCGGTACAGCCACATCATCTGAGAGAAATTGGTGGGGTTGCCGTCGTATCCGCCATGCTGGTGCAAGAAGCCTTGAACGTATGGGTCGGAAAGGGCACCGAGATTACCCTTGTTATCCAGGATTCCCCAGAGTTTGTCATCCGAAACAGCGGCGTGGAACTGATCTGCGGGATCATACAAAGACGCGATCGCATCCTTTGCGTGACGAATGTATTCGTCCTTGTCTTTCGGAGTGTAGCCGGGCGCCGGTCCAACAAAACAGGAATCCGAGGCATCGGAGTCGAACTTCGAGCTCGCGTCGAACTTCACCACGCCCACGCGCGTAGCACTCGACTGCAATCCGTCGAGGTTGCAATCCAGGGCGGCGCTCAGCAGCTCAATCTCGTGTACGTCGTCTTTGGACGCACTCTTCTCGTAGGTGAAGTAGTTTCCGGAGATGGAAAGTTGAGCCAGGGCAGGCGCGGCCTTGCTGGTCTTGAAAACCAACGTGGCTTGCAAGGCCTGGGCCAGGACCTTGCTGAGACTCAAAGGCTTGGCAGTTCGCCCGTCTGCCTCGACCTGGATATGGCTTGCCGTCTCGTTATCGGTGAACACCACACCGTCAGGCGACTTAAGAACCTTCGCCGAGGTGAGGAACTCGGCAACGCTGGCGAAACTGAACAGGTTCAGCAGATGGAAGTGAAAGGCCTGTTTGGAGGTCGTCGCCGTTTCCAGCATGTCGCTGTAGTTCTTTACGCACGCCAAGGGCGGATCGTGGCGCCTCGCTATAGTCCAATCTCCGTGGAATAGCCCATTCACCGCCTTTGTCATGCCCGGGTCCGCGGCTGCAGCCTGGAGATCGATCTCCAACATGAACACGTGGGAAATACTGCACGAGATGCTGGCCTCGGCGTTGAGACAGGCCGACAGATGCGAGGACACCGCATCCTCCAGCACATCCGCGAGCTGCTTGTTCAGGTCTTTGTCGCGCGACGCCAAATCCACCTTGCAGTCGGGAACAATGGCTTTGAACGTCTTATCGAGGAAGTCTTCTCCCTCGAGGTCCCCGGCAATTCCCGCCGACGCGCTGAAGCTCACCTCGACTTCCGTCCCGGATTTCTTGAAAAGCTGGAAACGCGCGATATTGCCGCTCAGTTTGTGTATGCGAAAGATAAAGGATCCGCTCAACTCGAAGGATCCGCTTACGCCAAGCGACGGAGCTGCATTCGCCGAGAGAGGCGTTTTCAGCACAGGCACGGTTGTGGTTGCCAGCGGAATCGTCGCGGCCGGGACGGAATAGCTGCCCGTCAGCGTCACCGAGCCGCCGCAGTCGAATTCAAAGATCGAACCCTCCGGTACCGCCATCAGTGCAGCCAGATCGACCGGAGGCGTTGCCTTGTCGAACAACTCTTCGGCCGCTTGCGATAGCCGACAGAACTTTCCCGCAGCATCGGGCGCGAAAATTCGCGTGTATTGGTACTCAGCATGTGAGTCTGACTGGATGTCGATTCCAAATCCCGCGATCGTTCCCTCCACCCCGGCGTTGAAAGTGCCGTTCAGCTTCAACCAGAGGCAGCATTTCCGGCTGATGTCGAGAGGTTGATCGAATGGGTCGCCGCTTCCAAACAGGCGGCCGTCGATTTGGCCCCCGATGGTTGCACCCTGGTTGGCGCTGATCGTCAGCGTCGACCCAGCAAAAGGAAGCGGCGCGCTTCCGGAGAAGGAGATGTTTCCCGGACTGAGGTCTTTGGGATCGATCTTATTGAGAGGACCGTTCCAGTTCTTCTCCAGATTCAGACCGGTTACCGTGAGATCACAGCCATCCAAAAGAGAGCCAGCCCCGTTCAGTTGAACGTTCCAGCCCGTTCCGCTCATCAACTTGATCGACATTAACCACCTCCGATTGTCCCGCAGAGGAGCGTTCGCAGCTTACATCCTATAGCAGGTTTTGGTAATGAAAGCGGAATCAATATTACTTCCCGGTTGGGTCTAGCCGGAAACCTCTTCTGCCATTTTGCGCAGCGCATTCTGTAGGTCGGCAATAAGGTCTGTGGTTTCTTCCAGCCCGATATTGAGCCGTACGATGCGGTGGCGATAGGCCGGCCGGGTCGTCCACTGGCTGAAGTCATAGGCCACCGCCAGGCTGGTCACGCCGCCCCAGCTATAGCCGATCTTGAACAGTTCGAGCGAGTCGACGAAGGCATGGACCTGCTGCTTGGAGAACTCCGTCCGAAAAACGATGGAAAACACGCCGGCGGAGCCCGTGAAATCCCGCTTCCAAAACTCGTGGCCGGGACAGGCCTCGAAGGCTGGATGCAAAACCAGTTCGATTTCCGGACGCTCACTCAGCCAAACCGCAATCTGCTGGGAAGACTCCTCGATATAGCTCAGCCGCACCGCCATCGTCTTCAATCCTCGAAGCGCGAGACTGCAATCATCCGCCGATGCCGCGATGCCGGCCACCTGGTGGGTCGCACCGAGTCGCTGGTGAAGCTCCGGATCTTTCACCGTGATGGATCCCAGCAGCAGGTCGCTGTGTCCACCAACGTACTTCGTCAAGGCCTGCATGGTGATGTCGACCCCGTGCGCGAAGGCGTCGAACAGCACGCCGGCTGACCACGTATTGTCGAGCACGATCAGCGCGCCATGAGCATGAGCGGCGGCGGCGATTGCCGGCACATCCTGCACTTCCATGGTGATCGAGCCCGGGCTCTCGCACCAGATCAGCCGAGTATTGGATCGGATGAGCGATTCGATCCCCGCCCCGACGAGCGGATCGTAAAAACTCACTTCGACGCCAAATTTGCGCAGCGCGCGGTGCGCCAACGAGCGGTTCGGGCCGTAGACGCTCTCGGGGATGAGGATGTGATCGCCCGCCTTCAGAAACGCCAGGTCGATCAGTGAGATCGCGCTCTGCCCCCCGGGAGTGATGAGCGTGCGGTAGCCGCCTTCCAGTTCGCAGACGCGCGCAGCCAACTCCAGCACGGTGGGCGTTCCATAGAGACCATAGGTATAGCCGACCTCGTACACGTCCCATTGATCGGTGACCGCAGCGGCATCGGAAAACAGCGCAGTAGAGGCGCGATAAACCGGAACGTTCAGCGAGCGGAAACCTTCAGGGACGCGTGCGTCGGAGTGGATAAGCTTGGTCTTCCAATGCTTCTGCATCAGGAGATTATAGGATTGACTCTCTGGACAATGCGGACGGTGCGATTGCTCATTGTCCTTGCGCGTCGGCCTGGCCAAGCAATTAGCTGACTTCCTTCCTAAACCGGGGAAGGTTTGATTGAACAATATCCCAGACCAGCGCGTTCCTCACTGTGGCATACCCATGTATGAGGCGATTGCGAAAGGCAATTATCTGCTGCTCATTAGTGATTCGGCCGATGATCTCGGGGAAAAACCTCTGCGCTTGGCATAGTGCCTCTCCGATGATTTCGAAGTTGCGCTCCACTGCCGCGCGCAGCATGGAGTCGTTCTCATAATCGTCGAGGCCTTTCCCTTCACAAAATCGCAGAATCTCGTCTGTGGCCTGCTGCATATCCCACAAGTAGGCTTGCAGGCTATGCGGCATACACAGTTTCCTGGTGAGCTTCGATTTCGCGGCGGAAATAAGGATTGCGAACGGAGCCCGCCTCTACCAGGTCGACCCTGCGGCCAAGCAGACGCTCCAGGGCAGCAATTAGTCCAAAGTAGGTTTCGGCATACGTACCCGGGGACAAGCTCCCGAACTCGACGATGAAGTCGAAATCACTCTGTTCGGGATCGAAGTCTCGACGCAGAGCCGAGCCAAATAATGCCAGACGCCGCACGTGAAACTGGCGGCAGAGGTGGGCAATTTGCTCGCGTTTTTCTTCAATCTGCTCTTTCATGGCGAAGCTCTTGAGGAAGCATAGCATTGTGAAGGATGGCTGGGCCTCGCCGTGCGCGAGCAATCACAAGCTCACGATCGTCACGCAGGTTCGTTGATATCAAAATTTCCTGCGAACTCCGTGCCTCGGTGGTGAATCTACTGGCGGGGATCGAAGACTTCACTGGCGGCTGGCAGGTGGCGGTTTTGCCTACTCAATCACCGCCAGCGTATCCCCTGCGTTCACCGTCGAGCCTTCGGCAACGAGGATCTTCTGCACGCGGCCATCTTTGGGTGACTTCATCTCGTTCTGCATCTTCATGGCTTCCATGACGAGCACGGCCTGTCCGGCCTTGACCTCGTCTTTCTCCTTCACCAGGATGCGCACGATCTTGCCCGGCATCGCGGCCATGAGCTTTTGCGGTCCGGCTTCCGTGCGCCCGGCGGCCAGGCGGGTACGCAACGAGCGTGGATCCTGCACATCCACAGCGTAGCGCGCGCTTCCAATCACCATATGCAGTTCGCCGCGCAGCGAGCGCTCGCGTTTGACCTCGTATTGCTTGTTCCCGATCAGCAGCGACAAAACATCGCGGGCGGTCGTTACCACGTCCACCTCGGTCAACTCGCCGTCAAGCGTGCAATGCCAGGTGTGTTCGCCGCGGGTCACTTCCAGGCGATGCGTCTTGCCGTCTACCACAATGTCGTAGGTCATCGCCTTATCTCTCCCTCATCGCCTCAAGCCGCCCGGCGCGTTTCCACGCCGAGATATCCGCTTGCGGAACCGTGCCGTTGCCGCCGGGGGAGGCAGCCTGGCCATTTGCACCCGGCAGAGTAGCCTTGGGTTCCATCATGGCAAACAGTCCCGCACCCAGGGCTGCAATCAGCGGCTGCTGGTGGTCGATTTCAACCGGAGCCTGCGCCAGCAAACGGTCGAGGAAGCCGGTATCGACTTTGCCGGCACGGAAGTCGGGATCGAGAAGAATGCGGCGAAACAGAGATATGTTGGTCTTGATGCCGCCGACAAAATACTCATACAAGGCGCGCAACAGACGGTTGATGGCGTCGTCGCGGGTCTCGCCATAGCCCACCAGCTTGGCCAGCAGCGGATCGTAGTCGATCGGTACCGTCCAGCCTTCGTACATGCCGCTGTCGCGCCGAATGCCCGGCCCGGAAGGAGAAATCAGCCGCGTGATCTGGCCCGGTGAGGGGAAGAAATTGTTGTCGGGATCCTCGGCGTAGATGCGGCACTCAATGGCATGTCCCCGCAGCCGAATCTCCTCCTGCGTGAATGGCAGCTTCTCCCCGCTGGCCACCCGAAGCTGCAGATGGACCAGGTCGAGGCCGGTTACGAACTCCGTCACCGGATGCTCCACCTGAAGCCGGGTGTTCATCTCCAGGAAATAGAAGTTGCGCTGCTCGTCGACCAGAAACTCGACGGTACCCGCGTTCTGATAATTCGCCGCCTTGGCGACCCGCACCGCGACTTCGCCCATGCGGCGGCGCATGTCGTCATCGAGGATCGGCGAAGGAGATTCCTCCAATACTTTCTGATGGCGGCGCTGAATCGAGCATTCGCGTTCGCCGAGATAGACGACGTTGCCGTAGTTATCTCCGAAGATCTGCATCTCGACGTGGCGGGGATTCACGATGAATTTTTCGATGTAGACTTCGTTGTCGCCAAACGAACGTTGCGCCTCGCTGCGGGCAGCTTCATAAGCCGCGCGCAGCTCGTCGTGCGACTTCACCATGCGCATGCCCTTGCCGCCACCGCCGGCAGCAGCTTTCAGCATTACCGGATAGCCGATCTGTTCCGCCATGCGCTCCATGCCATCGAATTCAAGCCCTTGCTCCGAACCCGGAACGAAGGGCACGCCGGCCTTCTTCATGTGCTGCCGCGCGCGCGTTTTGGAGCCCATCATTTCCATCGACTCGGCGGTCGGGCCAATGAATTTCACGCCCGCCTCGGCGCAGGCCCGGGCAAAGCGCGCGTTCTCGGATAGAAATCCATATCCGGGATGAATACCCTCGGCGCCGCTGCGTTTCGCGACGTCGAGTATCTTCCCGACATTCAGGTAGGACTCGCTCGCGGTAGCGGCACCGATGTGGTAGGCGTAGTCGGCCTTGCGGACGTGCAGCGCGCGCCGGTCTACATCGGAGAAGACGGCGACGGACTCGACGCCCATTTCGCGGCAGGCACGGATGATGCGGACCGCAATTTCACCACGATTTGCGATTAAGATGCGCTTAAACATGGGAGAACCGGCAAAAGGGAAATTCTACTTGAGCGCCTGCGCGAAAGCAGTACCGATGTCACAGGGCATTGTGACCACGTCCGAGGCACGGTGCGGAACGAAAATTCCTGAGCTGCGACCCTGTGGGCGAATTCAAAAACAAAGCCCCTCCCGAAGTTCAGAGGGGCTGAATACCAAGGCGACGTCGCTCGCCCAAAATCCTTACTGATTGTTGCCACCCGCCTCGGGAGTGACGATTCCGGTAGGACCGGCCTTTTCGGCCTTGGCCTTCTTTGTGGCCATGGTCTTGTCGACCCAATCGTCAGCTTCCTTCAAGTCGGCCTTGCGGGCATCAGGGTTGTCGCAATCCAGGTCGGCCCGCTCACGGTACATAAGGTTCATGTAGGCCATGGCATCGTCGTAATCCGGACGTAGCTGCAGCGCCTTTTGCAGGTTCTGAATGCCGTCTTCCACCTTGGGCTGATTCTTCTCTTTGATGGCGCTCAGCAAGTCGTCACAAGTCTTCTTGTCTTTGGGCTCGTCCGTCGGCTTCAGGCCCAGCTTGGCACGCTCTTCCATGCGCGGCTGATAACTTTGCATCCAGTCGATCACACCAAGCGAATAGTATGTTTCCGGATCGTTAGGATCCAGCTCGGTCACCTTCTCATAGTACTCGCGCGACTTGTCCAGCTTCTTCATGTTGTAGTACAGCGAGGCAATGCCCTTGAGACTATGGATCTTCTGCTCTTTAGGAGGATTGGTGGCGAGGACTTTCTTGAACTCGTCGATGGCCTGCTCCGCGAACCGATTATTATCGGGCGAATCGGCGCCGGGGATGTATTGCTGGGCGTAAGCGGTTGCCAGATAGAGCTGCGCGTTGATCAGCTTGGGATCAAACGCGACCGCTTTTTGAAAATGATCGATCGCCTCTTCGTACTGCGCGTTTTTGTAGGCATTGACACCTTTGTTCAGTTGGTCGCGGGCCTTGAGTTTGTCGCAGCCCACGGCGAAACAAAGTGCGAACAGCACAGCGAGTACCGTTAGTACCCGTCCCGTCTTGTTCATGTTAGTTATCACTCTCCATTACTTAATCGCGTTTCAAGAAGTGGGCGAAAGGTCGCATCGCGACCTCCGCCCGTCCACGAGGAGGAGGAGTGCTTCCCGAAACAACCAGACCGCCGAGGGTTAACCGCCGGCTTCAATTTTGGCGGTGATCAGGCCGACTTTGTCGACACCGGCGCCATGCGCGATATCGATAACCTGAGCCACGTCTTCAAAGGGCAGGTCGGTGTCTGCTTTTACGAACATCACCTTCTCCGCCCTGGTTTTGTAGATGTCGGTGAGTCGACCCTGAAGGTTTTCCCAGGTGACGTCATCCTGATTGATCTTGAGAGCCGGCTTGTCTCCCGCGCCCTTCAATAACTGCACCACAACGGTGCGCTCATTATCCTGCGGCTGCTTCTGCTGATCCTTGGGCGGCTGGGGAACCAGCGCGTCCAGGCCCTTCGGCGTGAGCGGCGTGATGACCATGAATATGATCAGCAACACCAGCAACACATCGATCAGCGGCGTTACGTTCATGTCTGCTGTGGGTCCGCTTCCGGACCCGCCAACTGCCATTGACATAGGAAACTCCTATTGCGAACCCGCGCCCGCCCCCGTGGTTGGAGGAGGCGTGGTAGACGGTGTCGTCTTTCTCTGCTCGGTCAACAATCCGACATCATCGACGCCGGCCGCGCGCACGTTATCCACAACATCGACTACGCTACCGTACTTCGCCCGGGCATCGGATTTGATAAAGATGCGCTTGTCCACGCGATTGGCCAAGCGGTCTTTTACCTTCTCTGTCAGCGAGTCGGCGGTAACCACGTCGGTGCCGAAATAGATCTTGCCGTCGCGCATCACGGAGATGAGTAACGCATCTTCCTTATCGGCGTCGGGCATGGGCACAGGATTATTGACTTTCGCCATGTCGACGGACACGCCCTTCTGCAACATGGGCGTGATGACCATGAAGATGATCAGCAGCACCAGCATCACGTCCACCATGGGCGTGACGTTGATGTTCGAATTCACCGCCGAACCTACGTTCCGTTTTGCTAATGCCATCGAAGTTCAACCTCCTGCTCAGCCAGTAACGGCGGAGCACGTCTTTTACCGGCGAACGCCTGCGCTGCGACGCTTCAGGAAGTAGTCAATCAACTCGCTGGAGCTGTTGTCCATTTCCACGTCGAAGGCTTCAACCTTGCTGGTAAAGTAGTTGAACATCATCACGGCCGGAATCGCCACGAACAGGCCGACAGCGGTGGTGACCAGGGCCTCAGAGATGCCGCCCGCGACCGCGCCCAAGCCGGTGGCTTTCTGGGTCGAGATCTCACGGAAGGCGTTCAAAATGCCCACCACGGTGCCGAACAGTCCGACGAACGGAGCGGTGGAACCGATAGTGGCCAGACCGCCCAGGCCGCGCTTCAATTCGGCGTGAACGATGGCTTCGGCACGCTCCAGGGCGCGCTTGGAAGCTTCGATCTGCTCGCCGGGAATGTCGGTGGACTCGCCGTGCGCCTTGAATTCCTGCAGGCCAGCGGTGACAACCTTGGCCAGATGGCTCTTCTTGTTGCGCTCGGCCACTTTGATGGCCTCGTCGATTTTGCCTTCACGCAGAGCGCCGGCCACTGCGGGCGCGAACGCACGCGACTGGCTGCGAGCAGCGCTGAACGCCATGGCGCGGTCGATCATTACGCCGATGGACCAGCCTGACATGATGAACAGAATGACGACCACGATCTTGGCGAGAATACCCATCTGGCGCCACAGGGAGACTGGATCCCAACCGACACCACCCTCCTGGAACATCCAGGCGGCGACCGTCGGCACATGGCTCATCGCGTATGTTGCAAGGTTTGCTAAAAGCATGAGTTGAATTACCCTCCTCGGACTTCTTTGCTGCAGTAATTTCAGCTACTGCGACTGATTCGTTTACATCGAACCAAAACTATGCGGCCAAACTTTCACCCGCAACTGGTACGGGCAAACAGAAACATTAGCGGCTTTAGGCGGCGCTGACCGGCAGCGACCGCCTTGAACTTTGATGCATACTGCCGGCCAGAGCAGATGTCTCTATCCACCTGCCAGGGTGAAGTTCACGTTGATGGTCGTATCGACTTCAACGGGCTCACCATTCAGGTAATAGGGCTTATAGCGCCACTGTTTCACCGCTTCCAGAGCGGCGGGCGCCAGCATCGGATGTCCGCTGACAACTTTCAATCCCTGGATGCTGCCATCTTTGCCGATTACGGCCTGCAACACGACCGTGCCCTGAATTCGGGCCTGGCGCGCCAGCGCCGGATACACCGGCCGGACCTCGTGGATCAGCAATCCCTGCGAAACGCCCGACGACACGCGTATGCGCGACGGCGTAGCCACCTTGGGAACCGCTGTCGGGGTCGAATTAATCACGCTACCCAGCACACCGCCAATCGCGCCACCCGGCACGCCGCCCGGCACGCCACCAACCACTCCGGCGACACCCGTCGACGGCGGAGTCTCGTCTTCCTTGATCATCTCGATCTTCTTTGGAATCTTGGTGGGCGTCCGCAATTCGCCATTGTCTAACTCGCTGGTCACCTTCTTGATGACCTTGATCTCGGGAGTTGCCGCCGGAGGAGGCGGCGGTGGCGGTGGCGGTGGCGGAGCGACCAGGAACGTCATGAGCTGCTGCTTCGGCAGCGCTTCGGTGAACACCAGGGGCAACAAAACGAGAACGCCGATGAGCGCAATCTGCAGGATAAAGGAAACGGCAGTCGTAGCTCCCCGTTTCGTCTTCAGCTTACCCCCGGACTCCACTAGGCTGTCTTCAAACATGGCGTCTTCTCCGTCCAACTCATCTTTTATCAATTAGACACCGGATATCCAGCATTTGCTCCCGAAAAGCAAAGCTGCCACCGGAACCTGGAATTTTGCAGGCAACCTCAGGCGAGTTGCCCTCCGACAGCAGCCTGGAGGATATCGGCACCGTCGAACCGTTGCCAAGTCTACTCCTTGCCGCAGCGGTTCGACTACACCTTTACTTTCACTTTCGCTTTTTCCCGTTCACGGGAGGGCCCGGCAGCCGGCACAACACTGCGCCCGCCTTTACGCTCGCGCCAATCCTGATACGCCACCAGCATCGGGGCTGCAACCGCAATGGACGAGTAGGTTCCGATCAGAATGCCGATCACGAGGGCCAGCGAGAATCCACGTAAAACTTCACCACCAAAAACGTACAGGGAAAGCACCGTAAGAAAGGTCAACCCGGAAGTCAGAATGGTTCGGCTCAGCGTCTGGTTGATGCTCTTGTTGACAATCTGGGTCAACGATTCGCGGCGCAACAGCTTGATGTTCTCGCGAATGCGATCGAATACGACGATCGTGTCGTTCATCGAGTAGCCGATGAGCGTCAGGATGGCGGCGATGACCGTCAAGCTGATGTCTTTATTCAGCAGCGAGAAGAAGCCGACGGTAATGATCGAGTCGTGGAAACAGGCCACAACGGCGCCCACGCCGTAAATCAGCTCGAAGCGGAACCAGAGATACACCAGCATGCCGCCGAGCGAATACAGAGTCGCCATCAGCGCCTGATGCCGCAACTGCGAGCCCACCTGCGGGCCAACGATTTCCACATTGCGTACCGCAAAATTCGAGACAAAGAAGTCCTGCTGCAAAAGGTTCAGCACTGCAGGAGGAGCTACTCCGCTGAGCTCGTCGACAGATGTCAGCACTCCTCCGTGCTGCTGATTCCGGAAGTCCTCAATCTTTTGCGCGATGTCGGTGTAGCGTTGCTGCGCGTCAGTCCCCAAGTGCAGGGGGTCTTTGTCAATGAGATACTGCGCCAGGCTCGAGGGCCCGGTGTTGTTCAGGTCCAGCCTGCCGGAATTCTGCGGGTTCTCGCTTTCCAGCGCGTGGATAATGGCATTCTTGCCCTTGTCGAGCGCGGACTCGCTGGTTTCCTTTTCTTCCAGGGCAACCAGCACCTCGTTATTGGCGGCGGCGCCGAACCTCTGAATGCGAGGGTCCTTCAAGCCGGCGCGGTCCATGTCCTTGCGAATCTGCTCCAGATTCGGGGTAGACGCGAACTTGACGTAGACCAGCGTGCCGCCCTTGAAATCCACGCCCAGCGGAATGCCGTGCCAGAAAAAAATCGAGAGCAGTCCGGCAACGCTGAAGATCAGCGAAAAGGCAAGGAAATACCACTTCTTGCCCAGGAAATCGATGTTGGTGTTGGTAAATAACTCCACCGCTAGCCCCTTAAATACTCAACGCCTCGCCACGCTGGTGGCGGTTGAGGATGCTGTCGAATATGACGCGCGATACGAAGACCGAGGTGAACAGGTTGGCGAACAAACCAAAGCTCAGGGTAACGGCAAATCCTTTCACCGGTCCGGTCCCAAACAGGAACAGGATGATGGCCGAAACGATCGTCGTCACGTGAGTGTCGACAATCGTGATCCAGGCATGGTGGAAGCCTTGCTCCACGGCTGACGGCGGTGTCTTGCCGTTCCGCAGTTCTTCTCGAATGCGCTCAAAGATGAGCACGTTGGAGTCGACGCCCATACCAATGGTGAGGATCACTCCGGCAATTCCAGGCAAGGTCAGGGTCGCGCTGCTGAATCCCAGGAAGCCCAGCAGGATAACCAGGTTGAGAAACAAGCCGAGATCCGCATTGATGCCCGCGGCGTGGTAGTAGAACAGCATGAAGACCATGACGGCCAGCATGCCGACGACCGCCGCCCGCACACCGGCGCGGATGGAATCGGCGCCCAGCGAGGGTCCCACCGTCCGCTCTTCCAGATATTTGATGCCGGCCGGCAACGCGCCAGAGCGCAAGGTCAACGCCAGGTCGCGCGCCGCCTGTTCGGTGAAGCCGCCGCTGATGCGGCCCTGATCGTGAATCTGTTCCTGAATGGTGGCAACTTCCATCACCTTGTTATCGAGCACCACCGCCAGCTTGTCGCCCACGTGCGATCCGGTGAAGGCAGCAAAGCGCCGCCCGCCTTCGCCGGTCAGGGTGAACTGGACGTCAGGACGGCCATTTTCATCACGATCAGCTTCCGCCCCGCGAAGATCGCTGCCGCTTACCGCCGAGGAGCGGCTGATCATCCACCACTGGTCGTTGCCGTTGTCCTGGTCCTGCCCCGGCACGCCGATGTTGCGGCCTTTCAGCAGCACAGCATTTTCCGGGAGCACGCCGCCGTTGGCCTGCATCGCTGCCTCTTCGCTGGGATAGGGTCCTCCCAGCGACTGCCGGATTTCCAGCATGGCCGTAGACTGCATGATCTGTTTAACGCGGGCAGGATCATCCACGCCGGGCAATTGCACCAGAATCTGGTAATCGCCCAGACCGTGCTCCTGAATCACCGGCTCGCTGACGCCCAACTGGTCGATACGGTTACGAATTGTCTCGATGGCCTGCTGCACCGCCTTGTCCTTCATGTCCTTCACGGCAGCGGGTTTCAACTGCAGGGTCCACGAATTGTCGGCGCCGGACGTGAGCTCGTAGTCGGGCAGCGCGTCCTGCACCAGGCCGCGCAGGTCGCCGGACGACTCGGGCGGAACGCCCTTGATGGAAATCAGCTGCGGATCCTGCTGCGGATTCGGCTTGGTGATCTCGGCGTAGGCGATTTTGTGGCTCTTCAGATCTTCCTTCAGCCGCTCGACCGCGCGGTCGGTCTCCGCGTTAACCGCGTCGTTGACCTGCACCTGCAGTATGAGGTGGGTACCGCCTTTTAGATCGAGGCCAAGGTGGATGCGGCTCTGAATGGCGGCTAGCAATCCGGCGGGCGAGAAGCTCCTGGGAATGCCGAAAATGCCAAACAAGAAAAACAGCAGAACCGCAAAGATAAGGATGATTTTAGGCGTGAGATTCTTCTTCATGGTGAAACTGCAACCCTGGGTGGACTAGGAGCGCTCCTCCTCTGTCGTAAGTGAAACAATCGAGGACCGCACCACTTCAACCTTGATATTGTCGGGTGGAACTCGCAGAATGATCCCGTCGTCCTTGATCGTAAGCACCGTTCCTTTGATACCGCCGCTGGTGGTCACGCGGTCGCCTGACTTGACGGTTGCCAGCATGGCCTGCCATTTCTTCTGGCGGCGCTGTTGCGGCATGATCAGCAGGAAATAAAAGACCGCGAAGATTCCTACCATCATCAGCAGCGGGGCAATGCCGCCTGCTGCTGTCTGCACGAACAAACCTGCGTTTGTGATCATTCCACCTTACTCAGAAAAATCTTTTTTGCAGCACAACAAATTTCACGGCCTCATCGGCCAGTCGCGAACTTCTCGCGCGCTCCCGCATGCACACTGCCGCTCTTCATGCGTTTGCACGCCGGAGACATCAGGGCGGCTGGGAGCTGAATGGAACGCCATCCGACTCAAGCTTGCCCGCGCCAAGACACTGCGAGGACGCAGGCTGCTCTAACCACTTTCCACTATTATCGCGCTTTTTGCCGGAAACCGGGTAACCTGGCGGACACATTTCGTCCATCCGAGCGGTTAACCCGAGCGCCGTTAGGGAACGCTGAGTTGCGGTGGCCGGACGCCGGAGAGGAAATTTGCCAACTCTCCAACTTTTATAGCTTGCCGGACGCGACGCATGGTGTCAAGGTAATACGCCAGGTTGTGGAGGGTGTTTAACACCTGAGCCAGCAACTCGTTAGACGCATACAGGTGACGCAGATAGGCGCGTGAATAGCGTCGGCAGACCCGGCAACCGCAATTCGGATCGAGCGGTCCTTCGTCTTTTGCAAAGCGCGCGTTCTTGATCGTGATCTTCCCTTCGGACGTGAACAGCAGCCCGTGGCGCGCGGCGCGCGTCGGCAGCACGCAATCCATCATATCCACCCCTTGCGCAACATACTGAACAATTTCCTCAGGCGTGCCTACGCCCATGAGGTAGCGCGGCTTGTCGGTGGGAAGGTACGGGATGGCCGCGTTCACCATTTCATAGGTCATCTCCCGCGGTTCGCCTACGCTCAGGCCGCCAATGGCGTATCCCGGAAAGCCAATTTCTACTGTCCGCTCCGCAGACTCGCGGCGCAGGTCGGGATAGGTGCCGCCCTGAACAATTCCGAAAAGGGCCTGGGTTTGTCCGGGTTCGACAAGTCGCTCTTCGTTTTTCGCTCTTCGCTGTTCGCCGGAAAACCGGATGTTAGGCGAATGTTCACCGTTGCTTTGAAGAGGCACGGCTTCAGGTGCGGCGAACCCAACATCATTTTTTTGCTTTTTTTGCTTGTCATCCGGAGCGAAGCGAAGGACCTGCTTTCCCTGCCCTGTTGCAGATGAGCCGGAGTCGGAAGAATGTGCCGGATTTCCGAACCATGGCACTTCTTCCTTGTGCGCCCCGAAATACTCCTTGCTGCGGCGGGCCCAGCGCAGCGTCATTTCCATCGAGGCCTGCGCTCGCGCCCGGTCCGCGGGATACTCCGTGCATTCGTCGAACGCCATGATGATGTCGGCACCCAGCCCGATCTCGGCGGCAATGGCGCTCTCCGGACTGAAAAAGTGCTGCGAGCCGTCGAGATGCGAGCGAAACGATACGCCCTCCTCGGTCACCTTGCGGAGATCGCTGAGGCTGAAGACCTGGAACCCGCCGGAGTCCGTGAGGATGGGCCGATTCCATGCCATGAACTTCTGCACTCCGCCTAAGTCGCGCACCGTTTCGACGCCCGGTCGCAGATACAGGTGATAGGTGTTGTTCAGCAGAATCTGAACGCCTAACTCCTCCAGCGTGTCCTGCGGAACCCCTTTGACGCTGCCCACGGTGCCCACGGGCATGAACACCGGCGTCTCCACTTCTCCATGCGGCGTGATGAATCGGCCGGCACGGGCAAGTCCGTCAGTGGCTTCGATCTGGAAGCGAAAGGACATCAATTCGATTGTAACGGGGAACCGCTTTTGGCTCTTGGGCTATTGGC
Organism: uncultured Acidobacteriaceae bacterium; assembly: GCA_963846815.1. Taxonomy (GTDB): domain Bacteria; phylum Acidobacteriota; class Terriglobia; order Terriglobales; family Acidobacteriaceae; genus CAVVDY01. The sequence goes on from CAWJXG010000002.1 coordinate 245,298, forward strand.
TTCTGCCTTGGCGCGCTCACGACCGGTAACTTGGCCGCATCTGGCTTATAACGTTGACCCTGCATCTCAAAGCGGCTTACGATTCGCCTGAAAGGCTCAATGGCGACGGCAAACCTACATCCGGGCAGAATCCTTGGGCATTTCCGCCTGGTCGAGGAACTTGGCGCTGGAGGCATGGGTGTGGTCTACCGCGCCCATGACACGACGCTGAAGCGCGACGTTGCCATAAAAGTCCTGAATGCCCGTGCCTTGAATGATGGACCGGCGCGCCAGCGTTTTCGCACGGAAGCTCTGATCCTCAGCCGCCTGAACCACCCCAACGTGGAATCCGTCTACGAATTCCGCACGGAACAGGACATCGACTTTCTGGTCCTTGAGTTCGTACCCGGCACCACTCTCAACGAGTTGACGCAGAACGGGTCTCTCCCGGAACAGGAAGTAATTGGATTGGGCGTGCAACTCGCCCGTGGATTGACAGCCGCACACTCCCAGCGGGTTATTCATCGCGACCTTAAGCCCGGCAACCTGCGCGTGACTCCCGACAATGTGCTGAAGATCCTGGATTTCGGTCTGGCGCAGTTGGTCACGGCTCCGGAAGACGAGACGTTGACCGAGTTGGATTCGTCGCAGAGTCCGCTCGCCGGAACTCCTGCTTATCTTTCTCCGGAGCAGGCGGCGGGGCGGGAACCCGATCAACGCTCTGATATTTACTCGGCCGGCATGGTGTTGTACGAACTGGCAGCCGGCTCCAGACCTTTCACCCAGCATGGCCAGCTTCTGGTGGACGCGATCCTGCATAGTTTGCCCCCATCCCCGCGGCTGAAGAACAAGGAAATTTCTCCTGAACTGGAAGCAGTCATCCTGAAGTGCCTGGAGAAGGACCCGAAACTTCGCTATCAATCAGCACGGGATTTGTTGGCCGACCTGGAGCAGCTTTGGGCGGAACGGGAACCCTCAGGACGAGCGCTGGCGGTGCCCCACCTGCAGCGCAGGCCTGCCTCGCGCAAGCGTGCGCTGATGGTAGCCGCACTGCTGATTGCTGCCGTCGTTTTGGGGACGCTCGCCTGGCGCAGATTTGGGCACCAGCAAGTACAGCAACAGGTCATGGCCGTACTGCCCATGGACACCGGCGGGCAAGACGAGGCCACCAGCGCTTTAGGGCTGGGCCTGACTGAAACGCTCACCGCCAAACTGGTGCAGGCAAGTGATACCTCTGCAGTTCAAATCGTCTCTCCGCAGGATCTTCGCGACCAGAAGGTGAAGACCGCCGATGATGCCCGGCGGGAATTCGGAACTGATCTGGTCCTCGAAACCAACATCCAACGCTCGGGACCGATGGTCCGTATCAACTGCTATTTGGTAGATTCCAGGACCCACCGGCAGATTGCGGCGAAAACCATAGAGTCGGATATCTCCGACCCGTTCGGATTACAGGACAAAGTCGTGAGTGCGGCCCTGGATATGCTTCCCAGGAAGCTTGAGCCAAAGGAACGCGAAAAGCTGGTCGCCGTGCAGAATACCCGGCCTGCCGCCTACGAGGCTTACGTCCGCGGCCAGGGATATCTGCAGGAATACGAAAAGCCGGAGAATATTGAAAACGCGATTGAAGAGTTCAACACAGCTATCAAGATAGATCCGAACTACGCTTTGGGATATGCCGGTCTGGGCAACGCCTACTTCACTGAATTTGAACGGCTCGACAAGGGCAATGAAGTAGCCGCTAAAGCTTCTCAAAACTGCCAGAAGGCTTTGTCGCTGAGCCCGGACCTGGTTGAGGCGCATATTTGCCTTGGGAATATCCTGAATGGCACCGGCAAGTATGACAAAGCTGTTGCCGAGTTCAAGCAGGCTCTGGCAACAACTCCCGAAAGCGATGATGCCCTGCGAGGGCTGGCCACAGCTTACGAAAATCTGGGTAACAACTCGGCAGCGGAATCCGCCTATCGGGAGGCTATTACTCTACGGCCAAACTACTGGGGCGCCTATCACTGGATGGGATTGTTCTACTTCGGCCAGGCGCGATACGCTGATGCACTCTCAATGTTCAAGAAAGAGACCGAAATTGCGCCTGACAACTACCAATCCTATACTACCCTCGGCGGCACCTATATCGCTATCGGCAATTATCAGGATGCGATTGATGCGTTCCATCGTTCGATTGATCTTCGACCCAGTCCCGATGCTTACAGCAATCTGGCATATACCTACTACCTGATGCATCGCTTTCCGGATTCTATCAACGCACAAGAAGAGGCATTGAAGCTGGACGTCGGGAACTGGGAAGTTTGGGGAAATCTTGGCGATGAGCTTTATTGGAGTCCTAGTCGCAGGGCGGAAGCGGAAGACAAATATAAGCACGCTGTCGAGTTGGCTACTTCCAAGATTCAGCTGAATCCCAATGACTCCCGCACGATGATATATCTTGCCGGCTATCTCGCAATGCTCGGACAGAAACAGGAAGGGTTGCAATACACGGAAAAAGCCTTGAAAGAATCGCCATCCGACAGTGAAGTACTCTTTCGCGCGGCTATCGTCTACAACCACTTCGGCGATACAGAGAAGACGCTGAGTTATTTGAAGAAGTCCGTCGAGCTGGGTTACTCACGGCCAATTATTCGCGATACGCCGGAGTTTCAAAAGCTGCATGGAAATGCCGACTTTAATTCAATCACAAGCTAACCAAAGCTTACCTCATTATGATGCCCAGAGTATAAGCATTTTGGCAGGGATTACCATTTATAGTCACAGCATAATACGGGAATCCCCCAAGCTTGTTGCTCGTAGGACCTGACACCACCGGCCTCACGCCGCTCGAATAGTAATAGGAGAATGGAGTCACTGGGGCGAACTGCACGTCTATCGGAGTACCGTCACTTGATTGCCAGGTTATAGTGTCCCCACGAGCCACCGGAATGAAGTTCACAGCGGTGTGTGTTGAGTCATATTGCACACAGTTACCGTTGTTATATGCGATGGATATTCCAATGGAAGTGCTCTGATGCTTCGCTGTCGCCGCTTTTGCACTTTTGGAAGTTTGGGCTTCGCATGATGATAAGGCTAACAGTAATAATCCGCTAAGGACCACCGCCATTGACAAACGTGGGAACATTATCCAATCCTCCTGATGTAAAGGCCCCCGCCAAAGTAGCATAGTGTTAACGGAAGTCAAGCCTAACTATCAGAAAACGCCATCAAAATCCGAAACTAGCGTAGGTCTCCTAGTCCTTATGTGGTTGTGGCCTCCCACGGCGCAAGCACTAAGGTGGACAATTTACAGGACCGAGCATAGTGCCTGGAGTAGCGGCGAAGCCGCTATATCCCTTGGCGATCTGGAAGAAGCGGCTATTCTAAAGGAAGGCCGCCGAGAGGGACACTCGCGGCCCCATTACTTCCAATATACGGAAAACTTCAGAAGTTACACGGAAATCCTGACTTCGTCACGATGACAATCTAGCTCTCAGCTAGTTATCTCATGATGATGCCAAGCTGGCCAACGCCCCCACCTACATTCTTACAGGAATTCTGGCCATTGTTCCACGTCAGACCCTGGTATCCATACGTTCCAGCACTTCCATTCGCCGCTCCGGAGGTTGCGCTACCACCTGTCCCGGAGTAACTCGCGCTGGGAAATGGAGATGAACTGGACGAGAATGTGACGGAGACTATAGGCGATGGAGCAGGGGGGAAGCTCCAGGTTACGACGTCGCCATGATCGATTGTTATCTTACCGTCTGAATCCATGCCCGATTGACTGCAGCAGCCCGCGCTGCCGTCACCGCATGTTACAGCAGTTATAGCTACAGAGACATTCGCGGCCTGCTGTGGTTTCTTGTTGCAGCCCAGCATAGATATTAGGGATAGCGACAGCGCCAAGATCAAAATCTGACTGCGCCCGAATAGCATCACAAACCTCCTGGACCTGCTTTTTTTACTCGGCCAAAGTAGCACAGCCCGAACGGAAGTCAAGGCTATTTATCAGAAAAAGGCCATCACAATCCAAAACTGGCCAAGGCTTCCTGATACTTCCGGAGTACAAGCCCCTACTGCGTAGGCACCAAGGTGGGTCATATCTAGAACGGAACGGACCTCTGGGGCTAGTAAAGAAGGATTAGCGGTACTAAACGCAACTACCTCTCGCGCCTGCCTGTCTTCGTAGTTGACGGTACTCTGCAGCTTGCCTCCAGAGCGCGCGATTTTGCAGGCGAAGGACGATATTCCTTCTACGGTGACGCGCTTCAGCGGAATGGGATGGTGCTCGTTCCACTTGCTCTCAAAGGCGGCTGCGGCCTGGTCCTCGGCCTGTTTTGCCGAAAGTGCAGGCGCTTCTTTCGCGAAGTCTTCGGTAATCCAATAGGACGGACCACTATGGATTACTCCAATACCGACGGAGTCGTAGGCATCATTCAACATGTTGGCGCGATGTCCCGGCGACCGGAGGAACATGTTGTTCACGTCGTCGAGCGCGGTATTCATACCGACGTTCTCGGCAGCGGCAGTGAAAAAGACGCCAGCGGAACGCAGCCGCTCTTGCAGCGGAGGCTCGCCCGCAAATTGGTGCGATAAGGCACGGTTTTTCAGCTGCAGTTCGGTGTGCTTGCGCGCTGCATCCCTCAACTTCGGATCGAGTTTCAGCGGCGATTTTCCCGCCTGTTGACGCGCATGATTCAGCTCGGTGAGTATCTGTGCCTCCGCTCCGCTATCGAATGAAACCTGCGCTTGCGCCGATGCATAGACGCCCAGCGGCAGAGTGAGACCGAGAAGAAAGATTAGTTTAGAGGCGAATTTCAAGGCTGCGTCTCAACCAAACTATGCTACTTTGATGTTCCGATTCAAAACCAGGAACAATTGCCATGATGCTTGATACAGAAATATTCCGGCTTGAGCCAGATATAACCGTCTTGTCATGCGCCGGCCGGTTCACGATGGGAACGCGGCTGAAACAAACCGAGGCGCTAATAGATTCTCTGATTGCCGAGGGTACGCGCAAGCTGGCGCTCGATCTCACCCACACGGAAACGGTCGACAGCGCCGGATTGGGCGTCATTATGCATATGTCGGCGCAACTCGAGCGCGCGGGCGGGGCGTTTCGGATTTGCGGAGCCAACGAAAGAGTCATGAATCTGCTAAACATCACCCACACCGACCGGATTCTCGCGCACGATCCTGATCTCGAAAGCAGCGTCAGGTCTCTGGGGGGAGATACGCAGGCTGCCCCGGCGGCAGAGTCTCACTAGGCGATTACCGAGGAAACAATTTACGAAACCTGCAGCCCTCCTGTCAGTTCACTGATCTTCTCGATGCGGTGTTCCAGGCACCATTTTTCCAGCGAATCAACCAGGTTCTCGCAAGCGCAGGGATCCCAGAAATTCACTGTTCCAACTTCGATTGCCGAGGCTCCGGCCAGCATGAACTCGATTACATCTTCGGCGGTGCTGATGCCGCCGATGCCAATAATGGGGATGCGAACGGTTTTGGCTGCCTCCCAAACCATGCGAAGCGCGATGGGTTTGATGGCGGGGCCGGAGAGTCCGGCGGTGATGTTGGAGATTCGCGGTTTGCGGGTTTCGGCGTCGATCGCCATGGCGACAAAGGTGTTCACTAGCGAAAGGGCGTCGGCGCCGGCATCCTCTGCCGCGCGGGCCACGTCGGGAATGCTGGTGACGTTGGGTGAAAGCTTCACGATCACCGGACGCGTCGCCAGCCGTTTGGCGGCGCTGACCACCTCGAAGAGCATGCGCGGGTCGCTGCCGAAGGAGATGCCGCCGCACTTGGTGTTCGGGCATGAGACATTCAGCTCATAGGCGGCAATTCCCTCGCCGTCGTTGAGGAGGCGGATGACGTCCTCGTACTCCTCCTGCGAGTGGCCAAAGACATTGCAGAAGAAAACAATGTCCTTGATCTTGCGCAGCAGGGGCAGCTTCTCATCGAGGAAGGCGCGCACTCCGATGTTCTGCAGGCCGATGGCGTTCAGCATGCCGGCCGCGGTTTCGAAGAGGCGCGGCGGCGGATTGCCCGCCATTGGCTCGGGCGACAATCCTTTCACCACGAAGCCGCCGATGCGCGAAAGGGCTACGATGTCCTCGAACTCCACCCCGTAGCCGAACGTACCGCTGGCTGCCAGGATCGGGTTCTTCAACTGGATACCGGCCACGGAAACCGACATGTCCAGTTCCGGCCCGACTGTGGGGCTCACGGATGGGCCTCTTTCGCGGGGCGCGGCCGAGCCGGCACCCGTGGCGTAGACTCCTCGCGAGCACGCTGGCCGATTGCCTCGGTCAGCACCCGGCCGGTGGAACTGGTTGGCCTGTTGATTCCCAGCATCACCGCCAGCGTCGGCGCCAGGTCGATCGGCTCGACCTGATCGGGGTAAACGCCCGTCTTGAATGCCGCTCCATAGAAAGCCAGCGGAACATGCTGATCGTAGCTGTAAGGCGCTCCATGATTGGCGATTGCCTGGCCTGAGGCAGCGTAGGCGAAGGGCATCGGTACGCCCATCACCCAGGCTCCGCCGTAAGGCGAGTAGCTGTTCAGATAAAGGTGCCCCAGGGCAGTTGGCGGAAGCTCACCGCTGCCCATCTGCTCTTTGGTGAACGCATTTAGAAACCCATCGGATTTCATTGCCTCCGCAACGTAGTTCTCCGCGTCCGCCTCACTCGTATTCGGAGGGAAGGCTTCGTCGCGAACAAACACGATTGGGTAGGAGACCGCGCGAATATAATCGCCCGGCTTGTGCAAGCGAGCTTCGAGCTGTTTGTCCAACTGTTCCTTCAGTTCGGAATTGGACGGTGATCCTCCCGGGATGTTCAGGTGTCGATCGGTGGCTTGCAGCGGGGCGACTCCGTGGTCGGCCGTCAACACGACCCAGAAGTTGCCCTGCCCGTACTGCTGGCTGAGGAAGCCGATGAAATCGCCGATCTGGCGATCAAGAGCCAGGGCCATGGCGTGCATCTGCGGAGCATCGGGGCCGACCTCGTGGCCCAGGATGTCATTGGCGGAGAGGCTGATCACGACGAGATCGGTAACCGTCCCATAGCCTAGCTGCTCCTGCTTGATCAGCTCGCGAGCGAAGTCAAATTCATAGTCGTTGGCAAAGGGAGTCGGGCCCACCAAATCGAAGTAGCTGAGAGGCTTGCCGTTTGCAGAATCGCGCGGAGCGGTCGAGGCAAGCACCGTGCCGTCGCTGTCTTTCCACTCCTGATTCAGGTACTTCTTCGCCGACCCCTCTCCATTGAAGGAAAGCAGCCAATGCGGCGGACTGCTCATATAGTAGGTGGACGTTACCCAGACGCCGCTATCGTGATCGATCCAGAAAGCGCCGTTTGCGCTGAACCCGGTGGTGAGAATGGCGGCGCGGTCCTTGAGGGAAATACCATAGACGCGCGACTGGCCCTGCGTTGCCAGCCGCAATGCATCTCCGATGGTCCCAGCAAGAAGCTTGTGCGGCGACGAGCCTATACCTTCGACATCGGCTCCGATCAGCTTGGTCGTGTTGTCTTCCACGCTGCTGACCATTTTCTTCTGAGCGGGGTCCCACCACTCGTTGGAGAAAATACCGTGTGCCGAACTGTAGGCGCCGGTAGCGATGGTCGCATGGCCGGGCGCCGTTCGGGTATTCGCGTACTCGAAGTAGCAGGCAGGGAAATAGGCGCCCCGGTCGGTGAAGAGGCGGAAGCCATTCGGCACAAATTCCTGGTGATAGCGTTCGAGATAGTCTGCCCGGAACTGGTCGATGACGACGATAACGACCAGCTTAGGGCTGGCCTGGTAAGCGGAGCCGAAGCACGCGAGCGCCGCCAGCAGAAGCGCAAGCAAAACAGTTAGTTTGGCGCGGAACATTGCCGCACCAGTGTAACAAGGAGGACGTTGCCCTGACGGGCGCCGGCACGAAACCGGGCCGGCCGCTGTCCGCGCTCTACCCGACTTCCTGCTTTTCCCGCACCGTCATCGGCTGCCGGACGGTGGCTGTGCGCTCCAGCTTGTCCCAGGAGAAGCTGCCGCCCTCAATCGCCCGCTTCAGCGTCTTGATCAGCACCAGTGAGAATAACTGTCGATAGGCAAAGCGCTGCAGCCAGACGTGGCCCAGCAGCAGGAAGTCGCGCTTGCGGCCGGGCTGCTGCCGTTCCAGGGCGAATGCGATCAGCGACGCAATAAAGTCAATGATCATGAACAGCGCGAAGTACACGACCAGCCGATGGAAGTTGGCAGGATTCGCCGACTCAGGGTGGCGATACTTGTCCACCATGTAGCTCAAGGCGCCCACCACAAACATCAGGTCAATGAAAGGCGAAACCAGCGGCAGCAAGACCTGGAAAATCACCACGTTCGGCAAGGCTACCCAGCCCAGTGCCCCTTTGCGCTTCATCGCAGCCTTGTGCTTCCACACCGACTGCATGATGCCGAAGGACCAGCGAAAACGCTGCCGCATCAGCGCGTTGGCGGTGGTTGGCGCTTCGGTGTATGCCAGCGCGCGATCTTCATAGTTCACGTGATAACCGGCTTCGAGCAGCGCCATCGTGAGGTCAGCATCTTCGGCAACGGTGTCGTGATGATAAGCGCCGGCCGCGCGCACGGGGGCGGTTCTCCATGCGCCGATCGCGCCGGGAACGACGCTGACCGCGTTCAGTGTGTTCAGTGCGCGTCGCTCGAAGTTCTGGCTGGTGATGTATTCCAGCGCCTGCCAGCGCGTCCAAAGGTTGACCCGGTTGCCGACCTTGGCATTTCCCGCCATGGCGGCGACTAGCGGATCGGCAAAATGCGGCACAAGTTTTGAAATCGCGTCCGGGGCAATGACCGTGTCGGCGTCGATGCCGACAAAGATCTCTTCGGTCACGTGCTCCAGCCCAAAGTTAAGCGCGTCGGCCTTGCCGGAGTTAGGCTTGGTAAGCACAGTCACCCGGCCATCGGCGATCTCCTGACCAAAGGCCTCGCGGCAAAGCTCGAGTGTGGCATCCGTCGAACCATCATCGATCACGATTGCCCGCAATACGGGATAGTCAGACTCGAGCGCTGAACGCACCGTGCGCTCGATCACCTTCTCTTCGTTATAAGCGGGGATCAGCACCGCGACCGCCGGCTGATAGCCCTGCTCCGGAGGGGGACCGCTGCGGAAACGATCATAAGTTGCCAGAGCGCCGATCAGAACGAGCCGTGCGCTCATCAGCACGTCGCCCACGAAGAAGACGATGATGATGAATGTCGACAGTCCATTGAATAAATCGAAATTGAGACTGTCGACCCACGCCGCCCACCGCTCATTGCGGGTAATCGGAGGCATCACGTCAGCTCGGGTCTTGCCCAGCAGGCCCGAGACCGGCACCAGTTCGTAACCCTTGGCGCGCAGTTGGTCGATGATGACAGGAAGCGCCTTGACCGTCTCAGCGCGATTTCCGCCGCCGTCATGCAAGAGAATGATGTTGCCGCAGCGCAGATTGCTGGGATCGCAGGGCGGGAGATTCGACATCACGTCCTGCACAATCTGATCTGCGGTGCGGCGAGGATTGTCGCGCCAGTCGTTGGGATCGATCTTGTCGCCCACGGTGATGAAGCCCATGTCCTGCGACCACTCCAGCGGCCGGACCTGGTCGGCCGTATCCGGCTCCTGGTCGATCGAGTAGGGCGGGCGGAACAGCACCGGCTTCACCCCCAGCTTGCCTTCAAAGAAGCTCTCGGTGAGGTTCAGCTCCACTTCGAAATAACGCTTGCTGACGTTGCTGATGTCGGGATGAGTGAAGGTATGGTTCCCGATCTCATTGCCTTCGGCATAAATCCGCTTGGTAATTCCCGGATATTTTTCCGCTTCCAGCCCAATCAGGAAAAACGTTGCCTTGGCGTTCTTCTCCTTTAAGACGTCCAGCATCTTGGGCGTCCACTCCGGGTCGGGACCATCGTCGAAAGTAATGGCGAGCTTATTCGGAGAGTTGCCGTACATGTCGATGACGTACGGCGAGGGCATGGTTTTAAAGCTCTCGTGCGTCACCAGCTTGGTGCCGGCATCGACCGTAACCTCGCGCTCACCCGGCGCCGGCTTGGAGTCGATCCGCAGAACTTCGCCCAGACCCTCGATGTCGACGTCCTGTCCGGGAAGAACCGTTTTCAACTCGTTCGGAGCATTGGCGTCGCTCGGCTTGTCCCACACTGCCCAGAGCGAGCGGTCTTCCGATCCAAGCCGCCACAAGGCAAACGTGCTGATGCCAAGGTTACGTGCAGCGCGCATTTCGTTTAACGCCGTGACTCCGTCCAGGAACCAGACGTCGTGCCGGATATTTTTCTCATCCAGATACGCGAAGTGGGGATTCATCGAGTCGCTGTCGAAGTCGACGTTGGTCTCCGCGTCCTCCGCTTCCAGCCACGCTTCCTGCACCGAGACGTTATGAACGTCGGCAGGTGCTGTTCCCTTCTTCTGGCCCTTCTTCATCGCCCAGTCATAACCGTAGTTGCCGACGGCGGCGATGATCTTCTCCCGCGGAATAACTTTCAGTGCGTCTTGCAGGTTCTTGATGAAAAAGTCCTGGCTCGCCACCGCCCCCGAATCTCCACCCGGATAGTGCTCGTCGTAATCCATCAGGATGATTCCGTCAGCGTTCTCGGCAACCCCGGCGTAATCGAAGTCTTTGTCGTTCACGGGAACGGCAATGTAGAGTTTCAGCCCCTTGGTGTGCAGGTCGCCATAGAGTTCCTCGACCAGCGTGAGGTAGTCGGTGCGCGAGCTATCGGGAAAGGCCTCGATGTCCAGGGTTACGCCCTTGTACTGGTCGGTGGCCAAAAAGGCCAGCAGTTCACTGCGGAAGCGCTGCCGGGCCGCCGGATCGGCCATGAACCTCGCGGTGGCGTCGGGGTCCCACTGGTTGCCGATAGGATCGTAGTTGTTGACCAGAGGCAGCACTTCCATCTGGGCCTTCTCGCCCTTCAGGAATGGCATCACCTTGTCGTCGACGGGACGAGGCTTGCCCTTGTCCATCAGGTCGAAAAGGGTGTTCTGTTCGGTAACCCCCTGCAGGCGGCCGTCAGCCGTCAGGACATGCAGCCATTCCGGAAACAGCAGGTCAATCTGCGGGTAATACTCTTTCAGCGAGGCGAAACTGGCGGCGTCCCATTGCACGTAGAACGCGCCGCGAATGCCTTCATCCTCATTCAAGACAACCTGGGACGCCGGTTTGTGAGTCTTGCGGTGGGTGTTGGCGTGGTGCGGCGTTTTCCGCTTCTGGCTCTCCTTAAGCGCGTGATAGGGCTTTTTCACCTCCGGCAGCGGCACGCCCGGTGCCCCTCTACCGCGCAGTACACTGACGACAAAGAAAGCTGCCAGCAACGTGATCACGATCACGCTGGTGTCGATCACCAGCCGCAGGCGACGCCAGCGCTTGCGGTCCGGATCGTAGAAGATTTGTTTAGGAGGAGACATTACAGCAAAGCCATCCCATCGTAGCTGCCACCGGGCAGCCGAGCAACCGCGCCTTTGAATCAGATGCTATATTCGCCACGTGCTTCAACAGGAGGTCAACGCGCTGGGGAGGCCGGAGCCGGGCTCTTTCTTCAGCATGCTCCGGAAGTTTCGGACTTACTTCCTGATCTTCTTCCTTGCCGGTTTGTTCCTGCGGCTTGTGTTTTATTTTAGATTCCCTCATGTCACCGGCGATTCGCTCATTTATGGCGACATCGCCAAGAACTGGCTCGACCACGGCATCTTTGGCCTGACCCACGCCGAGGGCGTGCGGCCCACCTGGATTCGCCTCCCTGGCTATCCTGCCTTCCTCGCCACCTGCTTCGCGCTCTTCGGACATGAGCACTACAACCCTGTGTTGCTGGTGCAGATCGTTATTGACCTCGCCGGATGCCTGATCATCGCCGATCTGGCGCGCCGCACCATTAACCAGCGTGCCGGCAAATTCGCTTTTGCCCTGGCCGCGCTGTGCCCGTTCACTGCCAACTATACGGTGGCACCGCTGGCCGAAACGCTCAGCATCTTCTTTGCCGCCTGGGCGCTGGATGGCGCAGTGGCCGGCTTCATTGCTTTAGACGAGGGCCGAACCCGCTGGAAAGCCTGGATTCTGTGCGGTATCGGCCTGGCCACCGGGATTCTGCTACGGCCGGATGGAGGAATTCTTCTCGTCGCCATCGGATTGTTCCTGTTGTGGCGCATGGGGAAGAGGCCCTCCCAACGTGCGCGACTGTTCTGGATCGGCGCGCTGTTGCTGGCGATTGCCCTGGCGCCGCTAGTTCCGTGGACAATTCGCAACTGGCGCGATTTTCATCGCTTCCAGCCGCTGGCCCCGAGATATGCCAGCGATCCGGACGAATTTGTTCCTGCAGGTTTCGACAAGTGGGTCCGCACCTGGATCGCCGACTACGTGTCGACCGAAGACATTTACTGGCAGGTACCGGGCGATGATGTCGATATCAGCCTGCTGCCGGCGCGGGCCTGCGATACGCCGCAGCAGTGCGCGGAGACCAGATCGATTTTTGCCGAGTATGCCAAGTCCCACTTTCTGGGACCTGAACTTGACCAGCGCTTCGAGCTCCTGGCTGATCAACGAATTGCGGCTCATCCCCTGCGCTACTACATCTGGCTGCCGCTGGCGCGCATTGCCGATATGTGGCTGCGTCCGCGAACGGAAATGCTCCCCCTGAATTCCCGCTGGTGGCAGTACTCCGAGGACACGCGCGATGCTGTACTGGCGACCATCTGGGGCGCGATCAACTTGCTGTTCCTTGGCGCTGCGGTGATGGGAGCGATCCGTGGTCCGCGGCCGCGATACCTCGCGCTCATGATGCTGTTTGTTCTGCTGCGTTCAGCATTTCTGGGAACTCTGGAAAACCCCGAGCCGCGCTACACGCTGGAGTGCTATCCGGTGGTGTTCGTGCTGGCGGCAGCTTGGGTGAGCGGGTGGAGGAGTAGTGTTTCCCGTCGCTGCTCGGGCGCGACATAACAAAGCCCGCGCCGCGCCTCGAGTTGCAGGCGTGGCTCCACAGTGTCATGATGAGTGCCTGAAATTTCAATCTTCGAAAGGTGAACTGTGCCCGATACCGATAAGAATTCAACAAACTCTGAACCACAGCCCTCAAAATCTAGCTCTGAGGACGCCGCTATCTCCGAGCGCCTGGAGAAAGAGGCAGATGAAATGGCGGATAGAGCTCAGGAAGTCGAAAAGCGTTACGACCAGGATCACGATATTTTTACAAAGTAAGAGCCGGCTGATACCTTTATCTCGCCATTGATAACAAAAGCTGCGGAGCAATTGAATGGACCGGTTCCACTGATCAGCCCACCGGAAGGACAAGGTTGTCGATCAGGCGTGTCGCTCCGATAAATGCCGCAACGGCAACCAGAGCGCCGCGCGAGATGTCGCTCACCGGTTCAAGCGACTCGGGATCCACGATGGCGAAGTAGTCGAGCTGGGCCGCCGGTTCTTCTGCGATTGCTTGCTTCCCGGTTGCAATCAACTTCTCGGCGTCGCGCTCGCCCGCATTAGCCGCGTCCAGCACCTGCATCAGCGAACGATGCAAAACCAATGCCTGCTTGCGCTGCTGCTGGTCGAGATAGGCGTTGCGCGAACTCATCGCCAGGCCATCGGGTTCGCGCACAATTGGGCAGACGACCAGCTCGAGGTCCATGTCCAGGTCACGGACCATTCGGCGCAGCACGGCCACTTGTGCCCCGTCCTTCTGTCCGAAGAAGGCGCGCTCCGGCCTCACGATTTCGAACAGCTTGGCGACCACAGTTGCAACACCGCGAAAGTGTCCCGGACGTGAAAGGCCGTCCAGTCGATCGCTGATGCCGCCTACTTCAACATAGGTCGTAGCGTCCGGTGGATACATCTCGTTGACGGTTGGCGTGAACAGCACGTCGGCTCCCAGCGCCTCAACCATCCTGGCATCGCGCTCCAACGAGCGAGGATATTTTGCGAGATCTTCGGTCGGACCAAATTGCAGAGGATTCACGAAGATGGAAACTGCCGTGGCATCGCATTGCGCCGTGCTGGCGCGCACCAGCGATGCATGCCCTTCATGCAGAGCGCCCATCGTGGGAACGAAGCCTAGCGAGCGCCCACTTCGGGTGATCTCGCGGCAGACGCTCTTCATTTCGGCAACCGATTGAACGTGTCTCATCAAGTCTTTACTTGGGCGGAGTAGTTGACGATGGGGACGAGGGCGCGACTGCGTCCGGCTGTGGCTCGAGTTTCCAGCTTTCTACGATGCCGTCAAATGCCGGCTGCAATCGAGCAAAGGATCTGGGCTGCGCCTTAAGAGAAAGCGAATAGATTTCCTGCTCGGGTCCATCAATGAACACCAATTGCTCAATCCAATCGCGCGCGCTTTGTTTGTCGTGGTATCGGACCTTGATCATCTGTGCGGGAAAAGTATCGACGACCAGCTCCTGCCGCTGCAGGGTCTGAGGGTTGTGCCCGCTTACCCGCATGTTGCTCATCGCCGCATCAATGATTTGATCGATGGTGAGAAGGGCACCGTTTTCAGAGGCAGGTAGGTCGATGGTGGCGACGGTGACAACATCCCAGAGTTTTCTGTCGGTGGTCTGCGGAGGGGCGACCACAACGCCATCGCCAAACGCCTCTCCCAACATTATCCAGCTCGTGGGATAGCTGAAGCAAAAATCAGCATCTTTCTGGCAATAGCGCTTGGCAGCGGCTGAGCCTTGCGGCGGACTCTTGGCCGTCTGACCCACTACGAAGCCGCAAAGTGCGATCAACGCAATTGCGGCGAGGGTCAGAAATCGACGTGCAGGCGAGGGCATGGATCTATGATCGCAGGGCCTGCTTGCGCTCGGCAATGACGCTGAGAGCGGTTTGCGTTTCCTTGGGCAGATGATACGACTCCGCCTCCGAAGGATAAGCGCCGGATTTCACGTCTTCCTTAAACGACAGCACGGCATTGCTGACCGCGGTGCCAAGATCGGCGTAGCGGCGAACGAACTTCGCGGGAGGCGTGAAAGTCAGACCCAGCAGGTCGTGAAACACCAGCACCTGCCCATCGCATTCCGGACCTGCGCCGATACCGATGGTCGGGATCTCCAGTTCACGGGTAATCATGCCCGCCACTTCGCGAGGAATTCCCTCCAGTACAATGCAGCAGGCTCCGGCGCGCTCCAGCGCAAGCGCATCGTGCATCAGCCCCTCAACCGCCTTCAGGGTCTTGCCCTGCACCTTGTAACCGCCCATAGCGAGCAGCGACTGTGGTGTCAGGCCGATGTGTCCCACGACCGGGATTTCGGCATCGACCAGACGTTCTACGATGCGAGCGCGCTTTTCACCGCCTTCGATCTTCACGGCCTCAGCGCCGGCGTCTTTGATGAAGCGGGCCGCATTGCGCAGCGTGTCCCTGATTCCCACGTGGTAGGAGGCGTAAGGCATGTCGGCAATGAGGAACGCATGCTTCACGCCGCGCCGTACCGCGCGCGTATGGTGCAACATCTCCTGCATGGTCACCGGCAGCGTGTTGTCGTAGCCCAGCATGACCATGCCCAGCGAATCGCCAACCAGGACCATGTCGATTCCGGCCTCATCGAGCAGGCGCGCGCTGGCATAGTCATAGGCCGTAAGGCAAGTGATCGGCTCGTGATTCTGTTTCCTGTCGAGGAGAGTGGAAGCGGTGATTTTGGAGCGAAAGTCGCCAGTTGTAATGCTCACGATATTCTCCAGTGCAGTTCCGTCTTGCGGATACCGCCTGTCGTGCCTGTCACACACCGATGTGATGTAAGAGGTACCGCGAAGATTCTACACCCGCAAGCGCCTCCGTCAATGCCACAATCGCGGCCAGTCCTGAAATCCATCTATTGTGAGGCGCTGCTGTGGTCGTGCACGATTCGCCAGCCTTCCGGCAGCTTTCTCAGCACCAGCGTGAACAGCCCATGTGGCTGCTTGCCGTCCGCCATGTTCAGGTTCCAACGGCCCCGCACGAAAGCTGCATCCGGACAGAGTTGCTCGATTTCGAGATCGCTGAACTCCAGCTTTCCCATGGCGTTTCCATGGGCCTGATAGCGTTGCCGGTATCGTTCAAGGGTCGATTCCCAGCCTTTCGCCTCGCTTCCTCCGGAGAAGAAGGTAAGCTCCGGCGAATGCCAGTAGCCAGCCATGAAGGACTCAAGGTCGTGCCGGTTCCAGGCCTCAACCTGCTGCTGAAGCAAGCTTCGGATCGCAGTCTCTGCCTTAAGCGGGGCAGCAGAATTCTGCGCGGCAGCGTGGCTCTGGCCGGAAGCGGCGGACATCGAGAGCAGCATTCCCAGCACAAAAGCAAATACAGTTCGCATGGCGTCTCCAGTCCGCGGCAGTGTAGCCGAAGATAAGAGCGCCCGCAAAATGACAATCAGAAGAGAAAACGGCGAGCCGCCCAGCTCGCCGCTTTGTGATCGAAATGTGTGAACTCCTTACTTGTGGTTGTTATTCGACGCCGCCTCTTGATGCGCATTGTGCACCGCAGCGAGGAAGCGGTCAGGATGATGAGCATCCTTCACCTGTCCCGTCAACGTAGGACGGAATCCCACGTCGCGGCCGTAGTAGCTGGTGGTCGCGTCCTGATCCTGATGAATGACAACACCGTTCAGGGTGGCGCCGATGAAAGCTCCACGAGAACGCGAATAAGTCAGCACTTCGGACTGCATTTTCCAGTTAGTTGAGGCGCTCGCTTCACGTCCGACCGGACCGGCAGCAGCGCTGACACTGCCACCAATCTTGAACTTCGAGTCTAAGAGCTGGTTCATGCCGTTCTGGTTCATGATCAGCATTACGAGGTCAGTGCCTTCGACGCCGATCTGCGCTCCCCAGCTTCCGCCGGTCGCGGTGAAGAACGCCGGAGCGCTCCAGCCGTTAGCCGTGCGGCAGGTTGCGACGCCGCGTCCATGCTCCGCGCCGAAGATAAAGCCGCCTTTAATCATCGAAGGAATTACGGCCACGCATTTGGCGTTGTCGAATACGGTTTCCGGAATGCCGTTGTCCGGCGCACCAAGAAGCTGATTGAGGATCGCTGCTGAGCCGTCCAGGCGGGCGCGAGCTTTATCGCCCTCGCTTTTGGCGTTCTCGGCCGCGTTCTGGTCTTTGACCGCCCGTTCCTTATGCGTCTGCTGCTGATTTGCATCGTTGCTGTTGGAAGTTGAGGTTCCGCTCGCATTCGAGCTACTTTGCGCCGCTGCCATACACGCACACAGCAACGAGGATACGAACAAAAGTCCAAATTTCTTCATAGATCCGTTGGGCCCTCCTGCGGACACCCTGCTTGCATTCGGCGTGGATTCTTCTACGCCTCTGTGCGAGTTGGATAGCGTTTTTTGACACAGGGGTTGCAGCGCCAGACGGAGATTTAGTTCCTCAACCGCAACCAACCAAAGAGGCGAGAAACACATCGCGGGCGGGCAAGAGGAAGGAACTTCGGGTGGAATTTCAGGCGCGGATCGAACTAACGATAGCTCATCGAACCAGACATACTTTTCAGCACCAGCCAGCCCGTTCCAAGGATGATCGCGATCATCACGATGGCAGCCAACAGCCAGATCAGGGTGACGGCCTTCTCCTGCTCGGGGCTGGGAAGGGTAATACCAACGGCGGCGTGCAGCCCCCGAATAATGGCGGCCAGATATTTCATGGTGTGGAATGCGTGAGAACAGCATATCGCAAAGAGGGTATTCCCATGGACCCAGACCCGGTGATCGGCGTGGCCGACGGGCATCAACCCTGTTCGAAGTGGAAAAAATCAAGGTCGTCTCACGCATTCAACTCCGACCCGGTGTATAGTCTTGCGAAGCCGAGAGCTGTATCCCACCTTGCTTTGAGGAGAGCCCAATGAGTTCCGCCGCTTCAACATCATCGCCGCTCATGCCCGCTGCGGTATTCGAGAACGTGCAGGCCTTCCAACGCACGTTTGCTTTGAAGGCAGCTATTGAACTCGACATCTTCCGCGCCGTCGGCGAAGGGCCCGGAGACCTTGCTTCCATTGCGCGCCACGCCAAAGCTTCCGAGCGAGGCACGCGCATACTGTGCGATTTCCTGGTAGTTGCCGGGTTGCTGGAGAAGGCCGACGGCCGTTACCGGCACACACCGTCGAGCGCAGCGTTCCTCGATCCGGCTTCGCCAAGCTGCATCGCCTCGATCGTGCGCTTCCTCACTCTTCCCGAAGTACGGCTGTCCTATGAGCACCTCGCGGACGTGGTACGTAATGGCCGCACTGCGCTGCCGGGACAGGGTTCGGTCGAGCCGGAGAACCCGATCTGGGTGGAATTCGCGCAGAGCATGGCTCCCATGATGGCGCCGATGGCCGGGCCGCTGGGAAATATCGTCCTGCAAGGGAGGACGGATGCGATGCGCGTGCTCGATATCGCATGCGGGCACGGATTGTTCGGCATCGAGATCGCCAAGCAGAATCCGCAGGCGCATGTAACCGGGCTCGACTGGGCTCCGGTGTTGCGCGTAGCGCTGGACAACGCCCGCAAGGCCGGGGTGCAGGACCGCTACGACATGCTGGCGGGCAGCGCCTTCGACGTGGAATTTCGCGGACCTTATGACGCGGTGCTGCTGACCAACTTCCTGCACCACTTCGATAAGGAAACTTGCACAGGGCTGCTGAAAAAAATTCATGCTTCACTGAAGTCAGGCGGTTGTGTGGCGACGCTGGAGTTTGTGCCCAACGAGGACAGAGTGTCTCCGCCGGTGCCCGCGATGTTTGCCATGACCATGCTGACGTCGACGGAGTCGGGCGATGCCCACACATTCAGCGCTCTTTCGGAAATGCATTGTCGCGCCGGATTCCAGAACGTCACCTCGCATCCAGTGCCCCTGAGCCCGCACACGGTGGTGCTGGCAAAAGCGTGAGCTATAACGACATGCCCCGGCTTAACGCCCGTGTACGAACTCAGGGGCAACCTCTGGGGCTACGGGCGGTCGCCCCAACCCAATACTGTTGTCCGATAAGTTACGCTGGCCTTTCGTGGCCAGTAAATGCCAGCTGGGGTTACCCCCTACCCCCCACGTGTCTCTAAAATCTTGAAAACATTGGTTCCGTTTTGAAACTGCCTTGCAAAATCTTGAACCCGTTACAGTTGCAGGCAAAATCTTGGTTTGAAAGTAATTAGCCGCCAATATTGCACCAATGTTAGTGCATTTTGAGAATGCGTGAGTAACTTAAATAGCAACTATTGCTCGTCGGCCACCTAAGCTGTCAGAGACCTCTTACGGCCCTCCCGGATCACCGGAAGCGGGCGGGGACACGAATTCCTTGTGCCCACAAGCCGCAAAATAGCACCGGATTGAAGGCTCCGCAAATTACGAAAGGACGTGTACTTTCGTAACTCAAGAGCGCCCCAAAATGGGAAGTGGGCAATTTTGATCCGAAGCGCGGAGTGGACCTTCTGATCGCGGCGGGGATGATGCGCGATTGGGTGGTGGATGGCCGTGTCAGCAAGGTGTCTCTCTGTGCGCTGCCGCTGCTGATGGTGGGACAGACCCTGACGGTGTATGTGTGGCGGGCGAACCCGGCCTGGTGGCAGGGCGTGACGCACGCAATACTGGGAGTGTGAGAGTCAGCGAGTTTTCTACTGGTCGCCACGTCCGGGGATCGACATCCGAGGTTAGCCAAGACACGCCGCTACCCGTGTTCGACGCGTTCCTTTATGTCGGCGTACGCGGTATGGACAAGCCTGCGTAGTGCTCCCGAGTTTATGGGCGTCCCCGGCGCTAGCTTCACATGGCGCATGAACTTGCCAGTGCCTTGCAACAAACCGTCGGGGTCAGGCAGCGACGCGCCCTGAAAGAACCCAACGTTTACGTGCGACGTGAATACATTGACGTAGCCAAAGGCCGCATCGTCCAGACAGGCAGTCGGGCAGCCGTCATGCATAAGCTCGCGGACTTCGTCTCCGCATTTTCGCATTACCTCAAACCACTCACGCGCGATGGCTCCCAATTCACCGGCGTGCTCTTTCATCCACCGATCGATAGCGGGGTCCCGCTCGACAGCGCCGTTGAGCCGAAACCATTGCGTTCTGATCATCGATCCACCTTCGTTTCGAGATGTATGGTCGCGTGTTTCTCCGCCGGCCAGGCACAGTGTGCCGAGCTAAGCCACGGTCAGCGGTGAGGTGCAATTCGGGCAGCGTGTTGCTCTCACCGGTACCGAGGAGACGCAAAATGGGCACTCCTTGGTCGCCGGAACGCTCGCCGCAAATTGAGCGCGCAGACGGTTCACTTGCCGCACCAGAAGAAAGACGGCGAAGGCGACGATGAGGAAATCGAAACAGGCGTTGAGGAAGAGGCCATAGTTGATGGTCGCGGCCCCGGCGGCTTTCGCCTCCGCCAGCGTTGCATAGGCGTGACCGGAGAGATTGATGAACTTGTTGCTCAGGTCGGAATGACGGCCCGAGATCAGCCCGATGGGCGGCATCATGATGTCGGAGACAAACGAGCTGATGACGCGCCCGAAGGCGGCTCCGATGATGATGCCGATTGCCATGTCGAGCATGTTGCCCTTGAGGGCGAACTCGCGGAATTCGCCGAGGAAGCCGCCGCCTTTGCCCATCAACATTTTTGGGCTGCCCAGGTGAGCCATTCCCAGATGGGTAAGAATCGGGTCGCTGCCAGTCGCCATAGAACACCTCCACCAGAGAAGTATGCGCCTGTGGGGCAACTGTGAGAGTTGCGGTCTCTGCAACCGGGATATGTTCCGCCAAGGGGACGATGAAGGTCTAGGCCTGTCGAAGATCGCAACCCAGGGAGAAGCGCAAGGCAGCACAGATATCGTTCATGCGAGTCGGACTCAGTTGGGCAAGCCGTTTCCCTAAACGATGCTGGGAGACGGTGACGGCATGATGGAGGTTCACCGCGCAGGAGGCTTTCATGCCGTCATCTTCATTCAGCACGACCTCGGAGGGCACGCTTCGAATGGTGGAAGTAATGGGCGCGACTGTCACCGTGGCCAGATACCCGATGGCACTGTCGCGGGTGAGGACAACCACCGGCCTCTTCTTGTCGTGCCGGGCAAAGCTGTAGAGGCGGACATCTCCCCGGGCTATTCTGGCGGCCATGCTGCCTCGGATTCCCAGAGCTCGGCTTCATCCTGGGCCTGCGCTCGCTTGGCGTAGCCGGCACGGTCGCGTTCTTCACTGGCCCGCACCTCTAACCTGCGAAGATGTTCGCGCAATGCCGCACGTACCAGCGCAGAACGATTCTGCCCGGTCCGGCGAGCGGCCACATCGGTGGCCTGCAGAAGCTTCTTGTCGAGGACAACCTGGACAGTTTCCATTTGTGGACTCTACTCCATAGTATACTCCACAGCCGGGGCTTCAACTCACAGGTCAAAATCCCCACCCAACCAAACGAAGGTTGGATGGGGCACCCTCGTGTTCATTCAGGATCGGAGTGCTTGCCCGGGCCACCCGCCAGACGATAGCTCTAGAACGGCGCGATCCCCGTTATATGTTCTCCAATGATTAACGTATGAATATCGTGGGTACCTTCGTACGTTTTCACTGACTCCAGGTTGGCCATGTGGCGGAATGGGGTATTCGTCGGCGATGCCGTTGCCGCCCAGGATGTCGCGTCCCATGCGGAAAAGCCCTTTATCGAATCACATGCACCGGCACTTCGAGCTTAAGCTTCCGCCAAGCTTGTTCGGTCGTATAAACCGGAGCTTTGAGGCTGAGGGCCAGAGCCAGGCAGGCGCGGTCGCCCAGGGAAAGGCCGAGCGTGCGGGTTTGGATAACCAAGCCGCCCGCAATACGGGCCTGCGACCAATCGAACGGGACCACTTCCTGGGTCGGACTAAAGGCATCTTCCCAAGCTTCATCCACAGGCCATCCGCGACTCACCAGCTTGCTGTGCACCTCAGCCAGGTTAACCGCGCTGCACATCGAGCCACTCAGCAACTCTGGGGTGAGCTTGTCGCTGCCGGGTTCACCTTGAATGAAGGCCAGAATGGCCGAAGCATCCAGCACGATCCTATTCATGCTTGGCAGCTTCGCGCCGCTCAGCCAGCAACTCTTTGGAGAGTGAAACACCTTTGGGCAAATACTTCCGGGCGCGTTCCCGGGCGCGTCGGATGCGCTGCTGCTGCGTCGTGATCCGCAGTTCGTCGTTCTTCAGTTCGAGTACAACCTCGTCGCCGACTTCGATGCCGAGGGCCTTGCGAAACGAGGCGGGTATCACGACGCGTCCATTCTCGCTAACGCGTATTCGGGTTTGATCCGTCATGACAGAACTCCTAGAACCTGTCAGGATTCTACCATTTTGTCACAATTGGTAGCTTCTGCCTGGAGACGTGTCGCCGGCTGAAGCCCGGCTCAAAGAGAAAAAGGAGAGGTCGCGATCGGCACTACTGAAGTCGTGCCCTGAACTCGAACCTTGGCAGGTCCGGCAAACGTCATCCCGGTGAACGACAAAACCATTTAACGGCACCGAACGGCCGTTTGGAAGGAACCAACACGCAGGTTTTCACTAGCCACCAGCCACTGGCCACTGAATCAGAACGCCGCGATCCCCGTTATATGCTCCCCGATAATTAACGTATGAATATCGTGGGTACCTTCGTAGGTCTTCACGGATTCCAGGTTGGCCATGTGGCGGAAGATGGGGTATTCGTCGGCGATGCCGTTGCCGCCCAGGATGTCGCGGCCCATGCGGGCGCACTCCAGCGCCATCCAGACGTTGTTACGCTTGAGCATCGAGATGTGCCAGGGCTTTACCTTGCCGGCATCTTTCAATCGACCCACCTGTAGTGCGAGTAGTTGCGCCTTGCTAATTTCGCTGATCATCCAGACCAGCTTCTCCTGCACCAGTTGATGCCCTGCGATGGGCATGTCGTGGAACTGCTTGCGGAACTGCGCGTATTGCAACGAGCAGTCGTAGCAGGCCATGGCTGCGCCAATGGCTCCCCAGCCGATGCCGTAGCGGGCCTGATTGAGGCAGCTCAGCGGCGAGCCCAATCCCTTGGAGAGCGGCAGCAGGCAATCGGCGGGAATGCGCACGTCGATGAGCGAGAGGCTCGACGTCACCGAGGCGCGCAGCGACCACTTGCCGTGCACGTCGGCGGCTTTGAATCCGGACGTGCCGGTGGGAACGATGAAGCCGCGAATGCGCTCGTCTTCGTCTTCGACCTTGGCCCAGATGATCGCGATGTCGGCGATGGAGCCGGAGGTGATCCACATCTTCTCGCCATTCAGGATGTAGCTGTCGCCATCCTTTTTGGCGCGGGTGCGCATGGCTCCGGGATTGGAGCCGGCGTCGGGCTCGGTGAGTCCGAAGCAGCCGAGGATTTCTCCTTTGGCCATTCCCGGCAGATACTTCTGCTTCTGCTCCTCGCTGCCGAAGGCGTAGATGGGATACATGCACAGGGCCGACTGCACGCTGACGAAGGAGCGCACGCCGCTGTCGCCGCGCTCGAGCTCCTGGTTCATCAGGCCATACTCGACGTTGGACATGCCGGCGCAGCCGTAGCCTTCGAGGCTGGCTCCGTAGAAACCGAGTTCGCCCATGGGCTTGATGAGCTCGCGAGGGAAGCGGCCTTCGCGACTGCACTGCTCAATGATGGGAACGAGGTTCTCTTCGATGAACTTGCGGGTGTTGTCGCGCACCAGGCGCTCGTCGTCGGAGAGCAGCGTGTCGAACTCGATAAAGTCAACGCCTTTGAATTTGATGGCCATGTCTCTTCCCTGTCTGGCTGCGGAGTAAAGTTCCAATTTCACCACAAAGGCACCCTTCGGCTCCGCTCAGGGCAGGCTCCGACACCGAGGAGATCCAAAACAATGATTCCTCTGTGCCTCTGCGTCTCTGTGGTGGACGTACGCAGTTCCGGAGGGCAAACATACGAAGCTATCAGGCTGCGAAGGGCAAGGCAAACGCGAGCCGGGGCCCATTCATTCCTGCCGGCGGAATGAGCGGGAGCAATATATCCCGGCCGCGCTGAAGCCGTAGCCTAGTAAGCCCAATACGGCCCAGGACCCAGGGGAGTATTCGCCCTCTCGATTGCGGTGAAGACGTTTCTGCCGTAGAAGAACGGCAAGCCCCAATCGAATATCAGCGGCGTCGTGTTCGACGGCCCGGCGAGTGTGGGGAAAACCGCGAACGTCGGATCGTTGGTGAACAGATCCATAGCGTTATCGACGCTGAAGGTCACTGGCGAACTGGCGCTGTTCTGCCCGACATTGGTCGCGGTAATCGACTGGGTTGACGCCGGACAGTAATACTGGCTGAAATCGCCCGTGCAGGCGGGCAGTTGCGGCACAGTAGTCGAGCTGAGGAGATAGATGGCGTTCGAGCCGCTGCTGATGAAGCTACCCGGGTAGCTGGTGCCGTTATAGGTCACCGAGAAGTTGCCGTTCGCGTCGGTGGTGTAAGCCGCAGCAGACCCGACAGCGTTGTTCGACTGGGTGGCGATTCCGAGGAAAAGCGTACCACTCAAGGTCGCGGCTCCCGGCGGAGTCACGGCGGGCAATTGCAGCAGAGTGCCGTTGTTATCGCCAGGGAGAAACGGAACCGGGTTGAGGACCTGGAGAGTGGTGGAGAGCGTGATCGCGTTGCAAGCCGCGCCCGAGGGGCACGAGTAATAAACGTTCGTGGGGAGCTGCGTGCAGACAGTACCACAGTCCTGGTTGAACAGACCGACTCCCAGAATACCGTTGGCGCCGAGAGCTGATAACGTGCTCAGGTCGCTGGTTCCGTTGCTGCAGCTGGACGGAACCCCGGCTTCGCCCGCTTGTCCGATCAGCTGGACGGTCAGGTTGGAGGCTTGTTCGCCACCCAGTTGCACATCCGCCTGCGCGAGGGGTCCCCAGACAAAACCATCTTGCTGCGGGAAGCATTCGTTCAGAGGATTGCCGTCGGGAGCGAGTTTTTGCGGCAAGGATAGATTCAGCTCTCCTCCGGCGGCGCCGGAAGCCAGCAGCCGCACACCTGATGAGCCGGTATCCACCAGCAGATGATCAATCGTCTGGCAGGTTGCGGTCCCGGGAACGCAGATGGTGACCGTGGCGAATGCGCCGTTGACGTAGGAGTTTGCCGGTCCGGCATCGACGGTAACCGGCACCACATTACTCCCCGGCGCGACCGGATTCACCGTCACTGTTGCGGAGCCCGACTGGGCCGGGTTCTGCACTGAGATTGCTGCCACCGG
Organism: uncultured Acidobacteriaceae bacterium; assembly: GCA_963846815.1. Taxonomy (GTDB): domain Bacteria; phylum Acidobacteriota; class Terriglobia; order Terriglobales; family Acidobacteriaceae; genus CAVVDY01. The sequence continues at coordinate 270,396 of CAWJXG010000002.1, forward strand.
AACTGCGGTGCCGGTGCTGACAGTCGGCGCCAAATAGAGGCCGGCCGGAGTCACCGTACCCGGGCTGGCTGCCCACGACACGGCGGAACTGAAATTTCCCGTGCCGTTTACCGTGGCTGTGCATTGACTGTCCTGATTGGACTGAATCGTAGGTAAGGCGCAGTTGACGGTCACGGAGCTGACGGTGCCGGCGGGGCTGACGTTGACCGTCGCGAAGGCCGACTTGCTGGTGTCCTGCACCGAAGTGGCAGTGGCCGTAAGCTGACTATTCGTAGGCACAATCGGCGCGGTGACCAGTCCGGAACTGTCGATGCTGCCGGAGCTGACGGTCCACGTCACCGCCTTGCTGAAGTCGCCGGTACCGGTGACGGTGGCGGAGCATTGACTGGTTTGTGCCGACTGAATTGCAGTCGGCGAGCAAGATACGCTCACAGCGCTGATGCTGGGACCGTTGGGATTGACGGTTACCTGGAAGGCGCCGCTTATCGTGCTGTTCTGCGTAGAAATGGCAGTGATGACAGGTCTCTGCTGAGAGGTAACCGTGGGGGCGGTGAAGAGTCCATCCGAAGTAATGGAACCCTGGTTTGCGCTCCAGGCTACGGACTGGCTGATCTTTCCTGAGCCAGTGACTACCGCAACGCATTTGCTGGTAGCGCCCGAACTGATCGTAATGGGGGTGCAGCTCACGGTCACCGAGTTGATGTTTGGAGCCGTACTGCCACAGGCGGCCAACATCACGAATCCAGCTAACACCACCACAAGCAAAAACCATTTGCCCACGTCGACTCTCCTCATTGGATCTCGCTGGAATGCACACCGCTCGGAAGCGCCGCGGGAAGGTAGGCGCGTCCGCGAAATGCGCGCAGATGGCCGCTCTGCTGAACCACAAGGGTGGGCATCTCGATCAGCAGCGGTCCGCGAGATTGGTGCGGACGTTGCTCAGAGCTCTGCCGGAATTGCTCGAAGTATGAACCCAGGAGCTGCTGCAGGTCTGGTGGGGTAGGTCCGTCCCACGCCACAGCGAAGACCGAGCCGCCCGGAGAAACAAACTCCCGCACCGTTTGCCCGATCGCAGTCCGGATCTCCTGAATCGTGTAGCGGGGATTGGAAATGCTGTGCAGAGTGCCATTCATGTGGGCAGAATCGGCCTGCACCGAGGCTGAATTGTTGCCCAAGGATGCCCATGCGGGCGCAACCAGTGCCAGCACAGCGACAAGAAGAATACCGCGGGCGGTTCTTTTACCAGGAAAGCTGAATAACGAAGCGCACCAATTCATCAAGATCCTTTTCACCAGGCCAGACCAGCAAATTTCTCCGGTCGCCGAGGTCACGGAGTTCTGGCTAAGTGTGAATCAATCTCTCTCATCATAATCTGGGCGGGAACATACGGTATAAACGCATTTTCCGATCACTTGTTTTCCTCGACGGCCGCCGCAGAGATAGCAATGGAAACGAGCGGACCTCCCGGCTCGGTCATTGGCCTGGTCTGGCGGTGACGTTTCGGCGGAAAAGCGAAATCCCAGGCTGCCTCCAATTTGGGAACCATTTCCGCTCATGTAGAATAAATAAGCTACCCGGCGAGTAGAGAGTGGCGCGAGTGCATTCCCCGCGAACGCAAAGCTGCGTTGGCTTGAGGACCTGCATACCGCGCCCGCCTGCAGTCGAAGCCGTTCGGCTCTCCCACTCCGGCAAGACAAGCCGTAACTGGAGATCCGAGCGTGAGCTTGAGACATGTGCATCTCGCGCTGGCCTGTGCCTTCCTGCCCGGCCTTCACGTTTTGCTTCCCTCAAGCTGAGAGTATGCCCGCTTTAAGAGAGCTATCAGCCGTGAGCTATCAGTTTCGGCTCAGGCATGCGGCCCACGCCTCTTCTTTGGCGGGTAAGAGTTGACGTTCCAGGAGAGAGTAAATGGCGAAAATCGCAAAGACTGCTGACCGCAAGAAGGTCATGGACACCAGCAAGAGCACCGATTGCCCGAAGTGCGGCAAACCTACGCGCATCGTGAAGCGGGTGAAGGACCGGGAGCGCAATGTTCCCGGCGGGATTTATATTTCCTGCTCGGCGTGCGAGTTTTACGAGAAGCTGTAATGAGGGACGTCTGTTCCAGACTAGAGCTGGGCGCCTAATTCAGGAAAGGTCTGATTATCAAGAAGGCTCCGCTCCAGCGGCTAAGGCCAGGATAATTTTGTAAGCTTACGGACGGCCTGAAGGCCGTCCCCATCGAACGGCAGAAGAAGTCAGAGTTCCGTTAGAGAGGCTGCATGAACGCGCCAATCGCAGCGTTTTACGATTACTCCTACTACATCGCTCCGCGCTGGGGTATCGGGTGGGGGACGCTGGCCCTCATCAACGCCGGCCTGGCGCAAGGCAAGAACCGCAGCGGCCTGCTGTGGTTCCTGCTGTCGCTGTTCCTGGGGCCTATCGCGACGCTGGTCATCGTGTTGCTGCCGCGGGGATGAAATCTCGGGGGCTACGGCCCCCAAGTTTTTGTTTGACTTTCCGATACGCTGGCCTGAAGGCCAGCACTGCCCGAGCTACTGTTGCGGCCCCGAGCTACTGTTGCGGCGGCCGGCCACCCATCATGCCGCCCATGCCGGGCATTTCCATCTTGCGATAGCCGGAGGGAACCTGGAACAGGCTTGCCTCCTGCGGGCCTTCCTTGATGTTCTTCAACTGCCAGATTGTACCTTCGGTGACCGTCTTGATGGGGAAGTGTAGCTGGTCATCGATCCACAGGTCGGAGACAGCGCCGTCCTTGTGCGTAACCTGCCAGTGTTCGGCAGTACGGCCATTCACCGTCTCGCTGCCCAAGTCCTTGCAGGTTGTACCGGGATCAGTGGCACAGGGGTTCTTGGGGTCATAGGGGTGAACATCCGCGGTATTGGGCCCGCGATGCATGGGGTTTTCCCCGGCCTTGTGCTCCATGTACATGTGCTGCTGCGGCATGAGGATGTCTGTAGTCTTGGTCGCGAAGGTGGTGATGATGATCGCCTGGCGCGGTCCTTCGCCTTCCATGTCCATGCGCATGGCCTGGGGACTGACATAGAGCTTTCCCGACATGTCGCGGTTCGCGGGACCTGCCTGCATGGAGGAAATCTCCATGTCCGCGGAAAACGGCGTGAGGTGCGGCACCTGGGCGACGATCGACAGGGCCAACAGGAGTACTGCGGTGAGAAGCAGAATGCGGGTCCTAAGGTGCACTGGTCATCTCCTTGGTCGGCCTCCGGCCGCCAGTAATAGTGCCGTCAAGTTTACTCGAAGGCAGGTGTCACTTCTAACCGATTCGGGCATAAGTATCGGAAAGCGGTTCAGGGGGCAGGAACCAAGCTGGAAGTGAAATACCCCGCAACCGCCGGCCATCCGGGCGGGCCCGTCGCAAATTGGATATGGCACAGCAGTTAGTCTATATTCGCTAGAGATTTCCGATCACGTTTGCAAGGAGGGACGCATGGGCGCAACGGGCATTTGGAGACGCACGCTCGATAATACGACCAGTAGCGATCCCCTGATTCTGGTGGTAATGGAAGGCAGTGAGCGCCGTACCTTGCTGCTCGATCACTTTCCATTCACAGTAGGCCGGCGCACGGACCGCGACCTGGTCCTGGCCGATCCCCGGGTATCGCGCGAGCACGCGCAGATCACGCGCGAGGACGACGGCCTTTACCTCATCGACCAGAACAGCCGCCAGGGAACGTTCGTCAACAACGAAAAGATTACGCGTCACAAGCTCCTGCGTAACGACCGTATCGAATTTGGTGTGCGGGGCTCCGCCTTCGCTACCTTCAACCCTGACAGGTCGCCATCCAGCGTCGGGCAGCAGGTGCTCAGTCAGCTTTCGACCTGGAAGCCGGCGGTCGGCGCGGGCTCCGAACTGGAGATGTTGAATGTCTTTCTGGAAACCACGCGCAAGTTGAACAACGTCGGAGTCCTGGAAGACGTTCTACAAACCCTTTTGGAAGCCTCTCTGCGCCTTACCCAAGCCGAGCGGGGATTCGTTTTTCTGCGCGATGGGGTGGGTGGCGAGCTGCGACTGGCCGCCGGACGTGACCGCGACGGCGAGGTCATCATGGATGACAGCAAGATTTCCCGTTCGGTGTTGCGGGAGGCCCTGACCAGCGCCTCCGACTTTCTGGTAACCGACACGGAAGAGACGGGAAAGCTGGCAGGCCGCGACAGCGTGGTGGCGCAGAACCTGAAGAGCGTGATCTGTATTCCTCTGCGCAAGGCCAACATTCAGGAGAAGAGCCGGGAAGATACCAAGTCTGATGGCGCCGATCTGCAGGGCGTCCTTTATCTGGACTCTCACTTTCTCTCGGGCAAGCTTTCCAGCGTCAACCACGACATTCTGAAGACCATTGCCAACGGTGCGGCGACCCTGGTGGAGAACGCCGCCCTGGTGCAGGCGGAGGATGCGGCCAAACGCTATCGTCAGGAATTGACGATTGCGGCTGACATCCAGCAGCGGCTCATGTCGGTAACCATACCGGATGTCCCGTTCGCCAAGGTCAGCGCTGTCAGCTATGCCTGTAAAGACATCGGCGGCGACTTCTTTGACCTCGTCTATACTTCGAACGCGCTGTCTCTGATTGTGGCCGACGTCTCGGGCAAGGGAGTGGCTGCCGCGGTGGTGGCGTCCATCCTGCAGGGAATGCTGTATTCACAACTGGCACAAGACTCATCGCTGCCTGAGATGATCGGGGCCGTGAACCGCTTTCTGTGCGAAAAAGTTGGCGGACAGAAATATGCGACCCTGGTGGTCGCGCGCCTGCAGCCCGATGGCGAAATGGAGTTGATGAATTGCGGACACGTTCCGCCGTTGATCATCTGCAACGGGGAAGTGCAGAAAGTAGAGGCTGGGAACCTGCCGGTAGGACTTATCTGCAATGCTGAGTTCACCGCGACCAGGTTGCATCTGGGGCGTGGCGACCGCCTCTTAGTGGTCACCGACGGGGTAACCGAAGCCGAAGATGTTACCGGAGAATTCTTCGGTAATGAACGGCTGGAAAGCTGCTGCGCGAAGGGACTGGCCGCGATCGAGCAATCGGTCACCGACTTTCGCGGCGCTACCCCGTTAAGCGACGACTGCACGATAACGGAGTTGACCTATCGCGGATAAGGGGCGGATTGCCCGCCCCCTCCCAACCATGGATCGCTAGCGCGGTGGCAGCCGGGGACTAGTGCGCCATAGCGGTCTGCTCTGCGTGTTCGATGGTGTTGACAAAGGTGTTGGCTTCCGAGATCTGCGGCTTGGGTGCGTTACCGTTAAGGATCTGCTTGAAGTGAACATCGCGTCCATAGATTGCCTTGGTTGTTCCGTCGTCCTGTTGCAGCTCGGCTCCTTTGATGGTCGCTCCTGCGTAGACGCCCTTGGTTCGCGAGTAGGTCAGGATAGCCGCTTTCCAGCCTCCCGAAGCAGAAGCTTGGCGCCCAACCGGACCGGCCGCTCCTGAGACTTCAGCGCCCAGCTTGAAATGACCTGACTGCAAGGCCTGCATTCCCTGATCGTTCATGACCATCATGATGAGATCGATGCTCTGTCCACCGATCTGTGCACCCCAGCTCACGCCGGTTAACTGCAGGGGCGCGGGATCGCTCCACTGATTGCCGTTGATACGGCAAGTGGCAACACCCGCTCCATGGCGAGCTCCGAAGATAAAGCCGCCCTGAATCATGTTAGGAATAACAGCGATACACTTTGCGTTCTGCAGCACAGATTCCGGCACTCCCGCTGTCGCGTTGGGGCCGGTCATCTCGTGAATAATTTGCGTAGCATCGGTCAGTTCCTTGTTGGCCGAAGATTGGGTGTCGCTCGCCCACCCCAGGCTGGTTAGAGCAAGAACCAGCAGCACTCCGAGATATTTCATGCGAAACCTCCTTCTGGTAGGAGAAGGTCTGCGAAAAACGAGGTTGCTTGCGATCGCGAGCGCGCCGGCAGCAGCTTTGCTGATGCGGGCAGCGGAGCAACCGGCGGCCGAGATTGGGCATGTGGGTACCGAATAAGGGAAACATTCTTAACCCGCTCTTATGCCCTTTGGTAATTCTTCTGCACCTGCTGCCGATGTACCCTGCAGCGCCTGCAGATCCTGCTTCAGCTGCGGACTTCTTGGAGAACTCATGTCCAGTGCTATTGAGGGGATGGAAGAAATCATCAAAGAGTTCCTAGTAGAGAGCAGCGAAGGTCTTGACCTGCTCGACCGGGACCTGGTCGCTCTGGAACGCGATCCGTCTTGCAGCAACCTGCTGGCCGAAATCTTTCGCGCCGTCCACACCATCAAGGGCACCAGCGGCGTGCTGGGCTTTCCCAAGCTGGAGGCGGTGGCGCATGTGGGGGAGAACCTACTAAGCCGCATGCGCGACGGCAAGCTGCTTCTGAACCCGGCCATTACCAGCGGTTTGCTGGCTATGGTGGATGCCTTACGTCGGCTGCTGGCTGAGATTGAGCAGCACGGCACGGAAGGCAACAACGATTACGCTGACGTGGTGCGGCAGCTGGAGGCATTGCTGGCGGCCTCGCCGGCGGTTCCTCCCGAAGCGAAGGTGACGGGTCCGGTCGAAGTTGCGCACGAAGTTCCGCACGAAGAGAAGAGCAGCGCGTCCACCTCTGCCGGGGGCGAGATTCCGCCGCCCGATGCGGCGGCAGCCACGGTTGAAGCCGCCCGGGAGCCGGCCGTCTCGGGCAGCAACATCCGCGTGGATGTTGGGCTGCTCGACAAAATGATGAACCTGGTGGGCGAGCTGGTGCTGGCGCGCAATCAGATCCTGCAATATAGTTCGGCGCAAAGCGACGCCACCTTCTTTAACGCTGCCCAGCGGCTGAACCTGATTACCACCGAGTTGCAGGAAGGGGTGATGAAGACCCGCATGCAGCCCATCGGAAACATCTGGAGCCGCTTCCCCAGGCTGGTGCGCGATCTCGCCCTACAATGCCGCAAGCTGGTGACCATGGAGATGGAAGGCTCGGAGACCGAGCTCGACAAGACCATCATTGAGGCCATCAAAGATCCGCTGACCCATATCCTGCGCAATTCCCTGGACCACGGAATCGAAACTCCGGAGGAGCGTGAGCGCCAGGCAAAGTTGCCCTGCGGGAAGCTGCATCTGCGCGCCTATCACGAGGGTGGGCAGGTCAACATCGAAATCAGCGATGATGGCGCCGGGGTTGATCTGGAGCGGGTGAAGCAACGCGCGCTGGAGCGCGGCGTGATCACGGCCCAGCAGGCCGAGCGCATGTCGGAGCGCGAGCTGAGCAACCTGATTTTTCTTCCCGGCTTCTCGACCGCGGAGAAGGTCAGCAATGTCTCGGGACGTGGCGTCGGCATGGACGTGGTGAAGACCAACGTCGAGAAGATCGGCGGCACCGTCGATCTGCAGTCGGTGCGCGGCCATGGCACTACCATCAAGATCAAGATTCCCCTGACCCTGGCCATTATTCCGGCCCTGATCGTCTCCAGCGGCGGCGAGCGCTTTGCCATTCCGCAGGTGAGCCTGCTGGAGCTGGTGCGGCTGGAGAACGCAGACGGCAAGGCAGGTATCGAGCGTATCCAGGATGTGCCGGTCTACCGCCTGCGCGGCAAGCTGCTGCCTCTGGTGTATCTGAACCACGAGCTGCAGCTGCAGAGGGAGCAGGATTCCGCGGGGGAAAACGCCACCAACATCGTTGTGCTGCAGGCCGACGACCGCCAATTCGGGCTGGTGGTGGATGAAATCAATGACACCGAAGAGATCGTGGTAAAGCCGCTGGGCAAACAGCTTAAGGGGATTTCCTGCTTTGCCGGGGCGACCATCATGGGCGATGGGCACGTGGCCCTCATCCTCGATGTGCTGGGGATTGCGCAAATGGCCAACGTGGTGAACCGGGTGCGCGAGTCGGGGGTCAGTGATGCGGCCGAGTCCGACGCTGCCGCCCAGGCAGCCCGGCGGAGCTGGCTGCTGTTCCGCAGCGGGGAGCACGGCCGGCTGGCGTTGCCGCTGTCGGCAGTGGCGCGGCTGGAGGAGTTCCCCTTAACGCAGGTCGAGCATTCGGGGAGCGACGAAGTGGTGCAGTACCGGGGCGAGATCATGCCCCTGCTGCGCATGTCGCTTCTGTTGCGTCAGCCCGTCTCGGCCGCCCCCGATCTCTTGCAGGTGGTGGTGTTCAACGGCAAAGGACGCAGCCTGGGGCTGGTGGTGGACCGTATTGAGGACATCACGGACGAGGCAGTGCAGATACGGGATAACGAACACCGTGGATTTCTGTTGGGCTCCGCCGTGATTCAGCAGAAGGTCACCGACATTGTGGACCTGCAGCAGGTGGTGGCCCACGCGGCGCAGACATTCCTGTTTTCCATGCCGGGCGGAGAGGAGCTGAACCGTGGCTGAGCAACAGTTCTGCACATTCTATCTTGACAGCCTGTTCTTTGGGATCGAAGTGGAGAAGGTGCAGGAGGTGATCCGGCACCAGGCTATGACCCGGGTGCCGCTGGCGCCGAAGCTGATTGGCGGGCTGATCAATCTGCGAGGGCAGATCGTGACCGCCATCGACCTGCGGCTGCGCCTGGGCCTGCCCGAGCGCAGCGCCGAGGCGTTGCCGATGAACGTGGTGGCGCGCTCGGAAGATGGAGCGGTAAGTCTGCTGGTCGACGAGATCGGCGACGTGCTGGAAGTGAAAGAAGAACAGTTCGAGGATGCGCCGGAAACCATGCGGCAAGCGCGGGAGCTGATTCGCGGCGTTTATAAGTTGCCGGGCCGCTTGCTGCTGGTGCTGGATACCGCGCGCGCCGTCAGTGGCGAGCAGCACGCCTCGGGTAGGGTCAATTAGAAGGCCGGGGTTGCGGTGGCAAGCCGCGATCTTCCGGGCTCGTGGTTCCGGTTTCGGATTCCGCAGAGCCAAAGAGTGTCGCAAAAGAATATCGTCCGGGATCTTGCCGCCCGGCCGCAATAAGGAGCAAAACAAATGGCAGCCAGACAAGTCGGCAGATCGAATTCGAAAGAATGCACCGAGGCCGCTCTTCGCCCCCTCGGCGGAGAGAAGCACGGGCCGGATCACCGTCCGCACCAGTCACCGGACATCGCTGAAATCTACGACCTGATTCCCGGAATCGTGATTGCGATGGACACAAACCACACCATTGTTGAGCTGAACGAGACGGCTGCGCGAACGGCCGGGAAGCGGAAGGAAGACTGCATCGGACTCAAGTTTTGGGATTTGTATGACAACCCCGACTGCCGGGCGGGGACGTGCGCCGCCAGCCGGGCGGCCAAGAGCGGGATGGTTTGTGAGGGGATGGGGCGGCCGCTGGTTCAGGGCAAGCAAGTCCCTGTGCTGACGACGGCAGCGCCCAGGTTGGGATCCGATGGGAAGGTTGTCGGGGTGGTGGAACTGGTCTTTCCTGCCGTGGCTGAAATCAGTCTGGCGGACGAGGTCAAAAAGCTTGCCACTGCGGCCAAGACGGGCGAACTGAACCAACGCGTATCCGAATCTCAGTTCGAAGGGCGCCATTTGGAGACGGCAAGAATCGTCAATGAAATGATGGATGCCGTCGCCAGGCCTCTGGGTGAAACCAGTGCCGTCCTGAGCAGGCTGGCGGCCAATGATCTCACCGTCAAAGTGATGGGAACATATCCCGGAGCCTTCGGCGAAATAGCCAACGCCACGAATCTGGCTCAGGAACGGGTGAAACAAACCGTAGAAATCCTGGGCAATATGGCAAAAGGTGAGTTCAAGAAGGACCTGGACGATTTGTCTAAGGTCCAACGGCGTTCGGAGAACGACACTCTGCTGCCGGCATTGATTGCAGCCATGGGGGCAATTAACGCTCTGGTTGTCGATACCGCGGCGCTCTCGGGTGCGGCGGCTGGCGGTATGCTCCAGACCAGGGCTGACGCCGGCAAGCATCAGGGTGAATTTCGAAGGGTGGTGGAGGGCATCAATGAGGTACTCGATGCTACGCTGCTTCCTATTGAGGAAGGCAATCGGGTGCTGCGCCAGATTCGCGGCGGCAACCTGAGGGAGCGGGTGGAGATCGAGTGCAAGGGCGACCACCAGAAGATGAAGGATGCCATCAACGGGGTGCACGACTGGTTGACCTGCCTGGTGCAGTACGTAACTCATATTGCCAACGGCGACATGAGTGCGCAAATGGAGAAGGCCTCGGAGCAGGACCAGATCCACGAGTGGCTGGTGCTGCTGAAGTCGAACATCGTGCAGTTGCAGTCGGAGTTGGGCCGCCTCATTGCCGCGGCGAGAGATGGCGATCTGGTGCTGCGGGGCGATCCCGGGCAATTTAAGGGGGCTTATTCCGAGCTGATGAGCTCGGTCAACGACATGTTCGAGGTCTTCCGCTCGACCATGGAAAAGGTAGGGACGATGAGCGAGCCGCTCAGCCAGGCGGCGGCGGAACTGAGCCGGGTAGCGGGCGAGATGGGCTCGAGCGCGGAGCAGACGGCATCGCAGGCCAACATGGTTTCGGCAGGATCGGAGCAGGTCAGCCGCAACATTCAGACGGTGGCGACGGCCGCTGACGAGATGGGCGCCAGCATCCGGGAGATCGCCAAGAACACGGCGGACGCAACCAAGGTGGCAACTGCAGCCGTGCACTCGGCCGAAGAGACCAATGTCACCATCGGCAAACTCGGACAAAGCAGTGCCGAGATCGGCCAGGTGATCAAGGTCATTACCTCGATTGCCCAGCAAACCAACCTTCTCGCGCTGAACGCCACTATCGAAGCGGCCCGCGCCGGAGAAGCGGGCAAAGGCTTCGCGGTGGTGGCCAACGAAGTCAAAGAGTTGGCCAAGGAGACGGCCAAGGCGACCGAGGACATCAGCCGCAAAATCGAGGCCATCCAGACCGACACCAAGGGAGCGGTTTCGGCGATCGAGCAGATCGGCTCGGTGATCGGGCAGATCAACGACATCCAGAACACGGTGGCCAGCGCAGTGGAGGAACAGAGCGTGACCACCAACGAAATCACCCGCAACCTGACGGAAGCAGCCAAGGGCGGCGCCGACATCAGCCGCAGCATTTCCGGAGTTGCCGAGGCGGCGCGTACCACGACCGGAGGCGCAGGCCAGACGCAAAAATCCGCCGAGTCGCTGGAGAAGCTGGCGGAAGAGTTGCAAGCGCTGATAGGTCGCTTCCGCTACGACACAACGAACGGGCGCGCGAATGCGGTTATCGCCTCGCGCCGGCTTGATTTACATCATGAACTCGCGGGCGCATCCATTCATTGATAAGCGGTAAGCGTCGAGGGCGGCCGTCGACCAGCGGCCGCCGTTGCTTTTCCCGGAAACAACAGAGACTCACCGGCCGACAACCGAGGACAACAGGATTTGCCACCGAGGCCACGGAGAAATGCGGTAGGATTCGCCAGGTGATTCCTGGCCTGGCGCTAACCCTGACCTACCGGGTCTTCCCCCTTGTTTTCTCTGTGTCCTCGGTGTTCTCGGTGGTGAATGCCTTTTCCTTCTGAGGCTGCCGCCTTAACCCGCTTGATCTCTTCCAGCCGTGTCTTGATGCGGGACTCGATGCCTTCGCTGGTTGGATGGTAGTAGACGCGGTCCCTCAGATTGTCAGGCAGGCACTGCATATCGGCCACTTTCGCCTCGAGATTGTGCGCGTACTGGTAACCCTCGCCGTAGCCGAAGGACTTCATCAGACCGGTCGGCGCGTTGCGCAAGTGTAGCGGCACCGGGTCCTGAGCGGTGCGTTCGACATCTTCCTGAACCGCGCCGTACGCGGTGTAGAGTGCATTTGATTTGGGGGCAGCACACAGGTAAACCACCGCTTGCGCGAGGGCCAGATTGGCCTCCGGCATGCCGAGAAAATCGACAGCATCGCGAGCAGCCAGGGTTATGCCAAGCGCGTTGGGGTCGGCCAGTCCGATGTCTTCGCTGGCCATACGTACCAGGCGGCGCGCAACGTACAGCCCGTCTTCGCCGGCTTCGAGCATACGGGCCAGCCAGTAGAGCGCCGCGTCCGGATCGCTGTTGCGCACGCTTTTGTGCAGAGCGGAGATGAGATTGTAATGCTCCTCGCCCGCCTTGTCGTACCTCAGCATGCGCTTTTGCAGCGCGTCCGCCACAACTTTGTCGGTGATGCGCGCTTCCCCGCCTTTGTCCCGATTCTCGAGGGCGAGTGTTGTCGCCACTTCCAATGCATTGTAGGCGCTGCGTGCATCGCCACTGGAATAGGCCGCAATCTTGCGTAAGGCATCTTCGTCGGCCACAAGATTCAGCTCGCCCAGTCCACGTTCTTTGTCGGCAAGCGCCCGCTGCAGCAACGACACAATCTGCTCTTCGGTGAGCGATCGCAACACGTAGACGCGACAGCGGGAGAGCAGCGCCGAGATGATTTCGAAGGAAGGATTTTCCGTGGTCGCGCCGATGAGGCGGATGCTGCCCTTCTCGACGTAAGGCAGAAATGCATCCTGCTGGGCCTTGTTGAAGCGATGGACTTCGTCGACAAAGACGATGGTTCGCGTGCCGTACTGGCGGGCGCGCTCGGCATCGGCCATGACTTGCTTGATCTCTTTAATCCCGCTCAGCACGGCCGAGAACTCGATGAAGTCAGCATGAGTCATACGGGCGATGATCTTCGCCAAGGTCGTCTTGCCGACGCCGGGCGGGCCCCAAAAGATCAGCGAACCGGTATCGTCGCGCTCGATCTGCACCCGCAGGGCCTTACCCGGGCCGAGGATGTGTTCCTGCCCGACGAACTCGTCGAGGGTGCGCGGTCGCATGCGGTCAGCCAGCGGACGGGATTTGTCGATGGGTTCGCCGGACGGAATGTTCTGAAAGAGACCCACGTATCAGTCCACCACAGAGACACAGAGGCACAGAGAAGGCTGCTCACTAAACTATGCGGCGTATGCCGTTCTTCAGAGCCGCCACAGCCGGGCAGCAAGCGGACCGGGCAAAAGTAGTCTCCGGCTCTACGTCTTTCAGATTCTATTCCTCTGTGCCTCTGTGCCTCTGTGGTTCAAATTCCGCGCCGCTGCCTGCTCGCCTCATACAGCAACACCGACGCCGCGATGCCGGCGTTGAGTGATTCGACCTTCTCGGAGTGCGGAATCGCCACAACCTCGTCGGCGTGGGCCAGGACATCCTTCGGCAGGCCGGCTCCTTCGTTGCCGACAAGGAGCGCGATGGGACGTTTCAAATCGGCTTGCGAAATTGGAATGCCCTTATGTGAGGAGGTTGCCAGCACGCTGATGCCGCGCGACTTGATCTCCTGAAGCGCCGCAGCAGTCTCCGCTTTGGCGGTCGGGAGCCGAAACAATGATCCGGCCGAGGCCCGAACCGACTTCCAATTCCACGCGCTGACAGTCTTCTCTGCCAGGAGCAAGCCAGTGGCGCCAAACGCTTCCCCGGAGCGGGCAATCGTTCCCAAATTCCCGGGGTCCTGCAGGCCCGCGGCGATGACCAGCAGCGCCGGTTGCGGCCGCATCAGGTCAGCGAGGGAGTGCTGGTGTATGCGGACCATGGCGGCGATACCCTGGGGCGTTTCCGTCGGCACGGCCGCGGAGAATACGTTGTCGGGAAGGACGAGGGTTTCGGTGTGTCTCGGCAGCTGCGGCAATAGCTTATGGGCACGCTCCTGCGCCGACTCGGCGAAGAAAACCGTCGAAACTCGAAGTCCGGAGCGGATGGCTTCCTCCACCAGGCGCAGGCCTTCGATGGCGATGTCGCCAGATTCATTGGGCGCCGCGTCATGGAAGGACTGGCGAAGCTGCTTCACAGCGGCGTTGCTGCGGCTGGTGACGAACCGAAGCCGGTCGTCAAGGAGGGGTTGGGGACCTTTGGCCATAAGTTCCAATACAGGAAGCAATCGTACAACGTGGGTGCCGGCATAGCACGAAACTGTGCTCGACATGATAATCTGCTGGTTTGCTGCTGGTTTGGGTGATGTGTTACGTTTCGCATCGCGGAACCATCTAGAATTCGACGAGGTTCGGTTGCACCCCGAAATTGTAAAAATCAATCCAGGTAGTCCGGAACCCTCGCTGGTGGCCTACGCCGCCGAGAAGATACGCTCCGGCGTTGTGATGGGAATGCCGACCGATACGTTCTACGGTCTGGCTGCGGATCCGTTTAACCTGCATGCCGTGGATCGCATTTACGAGATTAAGTCGCGTTCGCGCCACAAGCCTCTGTCGCTTTTGACCGAGTCGGTTGATCAGGCAGCCGAGCTTGCATGGCCGGTGCCGGAGACTTTTTACCTGCTGGCGCGGCGTTTCTGGCCGGGGCCGCTGACCATCATCGTTAAGGCTGACCCCAAGGTGCCTTTGAAGGTGACGGCCAACACGGGAAATGTGGCTTTGCGCGTGCCGGCGGCGGAAGTCGCCCTGGCTATCATTCGCGCAGCCGGCCTGCCCATCACGGCAACGTCGGCGAATTTGCACGGCGAGTCCGAGTGCACCACGGCGCAGGCGGTGCGCGATCAGCTGGGAGATTGCCTGCCCGTCATCATCGACGGCGGCCAGTCGCCGCGCGAAATCGCTTCTACCATCGTCGACCTTACCAGCGATGACGGGCATTGGCGCGTGTTGCGGCAGGGCGCCATCGCCTACGATGAAATCGCAGAGTTGCTAGGTCAGGAGTAGTTCCCACGGGAGCCGTCGCTTCCAAATCACATTTCTTCCGCCGGCTGGTTGTCGTCGCAGTCGGAGTGGCAGCCGCCGGGTTTTTGTACCTCACGGCGCAAGTGATGCACGACGGGCGGATCGACCAGCCACGTAAGGCCGATTGCATCCTTGTGCTAGGGGCCGCCGAATACTCAGGACGGCCTTCTCCCGTATACCGGGCCCGTCTCGACCATGCCTACACCCTCTTCGAAGAAGGGAAAGCTCCGCTGATCATCACCAGCGGCGGAGCCGGAGGAGACCCGAAATACAGCGAAGGCCAGGTGGGACGCGATTACCTGATTGACCGCGGCGTGCCCGAGGTGAACCTCATCGCCGAGACCCAGGCCGATAACACCGACGAATCCACACAACGGGCGGCTGCCATTATGCGGCGCAATGGGCTGCGCAGCGTGCTGCTGGTCAGTGACGCATACCACATGTTCCGCTCCAAAAGCATGATGGAGCGCCTGGGTTTTACCGCCTACATATCGCCTCGGCCGGAGTCGGTACCCAGGACACTCTGGGGACGGTTTCTCGCCGCCTCACGCGAGGCGTTCAGCTATGTGCTGTACCGGGCGCACGTAACATAGAAAGGCCGAGTCGGGTGCCCAGGCACCTCGATCCAGCCAGATTCACTAACTGCTAAGTGCTAACGGTCGAGCACAGCGGCCTCACTTCACCAGCGCCAGCAAGCGCACCGGCGCGCCGGAGCCCGCCTCCAGTTTCACCGGAGCTACCACCACCGTGGTTCCTGAAGGCGGAACACGGTCAAGGCCGGCGACGTTTTCCAAGTGATAGACGCCGGCCCGCGAGGTGAACTGGTGAACGGGATAGGTCGTAGTGATGCCCTTATCAACGCTCATGGTGTCGATGCCTAATCCCACTACATGCCGCGTCTTGACCAGGAATTCGGCAGTTTGCAGGGCGAAGCCTGGATAATGGGTCAGGCCGTCCGATTGCTCATTGCGATAGCGGGCCTGCGATCCCCAATAATCTTCCCATCCTGTGTAGGCCATCACCACCGCACCATCAGGGATTTCGCCGTGCTGGCGCTCCCAATCAGCGACGTCCTGGACGCTCACTTCGTAATCGGGATCGTGCATTGCCTTGGCACGCACGTTCAGCACGACCAGAGGCCGCACCAGCCGCTCGGCAGGAATCTGCTCGACCGTCCAGGCCCCGCCGGCAAAATGCGCAGGAGCGTCGAGGTGAGTTCCATAGTGCTCCTGGGTAGTGAAGATGCGGGAATAGTAGCCGTCGCGCTCCAAGTTGCCCAACTCCTTGGCCTGGTACGGCGAATGATCGGTCCCTTCCCAATTGGGCGAGCGATCGTTGAGGGTATGGGTGAGATCGATAACTGTCAGGGCGGAACTCGAATGGGTCATAGCGCTTCTGTGCTGTGCGAACAGCAATACAGCCAGAGCAAGGCTACAACCTGCCGCAAATGTTTTCCACTTCATCATGCCAAATCACAGTGAATGGAGCTGTTCTGTTCTATGGATGCTGCAGGCAGCGTATCCGTCCCAAGCTTTTGGGGCATTCGCTTCATCCAGGTGCATTCCGCCACAACAAGCAGAGAGACGGAGCACCCATTCGGGATACAATGCACAGCTTCTGTGCCCCTGAGGTCGGAATGGCGCACCTTGGAGAGTTAAACATGTCCGACGCTGCTTCGCCCTCCAAACCGGGCTTAGGATGGCGGTCCTCGCGCTGGCTGACCGCGTTTGAGCTGGCAATTGTTGCATTCATCTTCTTTGCCGACGCATACCGCTGGCACCACGTCATTTTCTTCAGCAAGACGCTCTATCTTTTGGCACTGGGCTGGATCTCCCTACGTTTGCGGGGATTGCGATGGAAGAGCATAGGTTTCCGCTTGTATCGCGGCTGGGCTCGTACGCTGGCACTTGGCGCGCTCTGCGGTGCGGGCATCGAAGCCCTGGAACTTTTCGTCACCCAGCCGATTCTTGTTCGGCTGACCCATCATTGGCCCGATCTATCCGATTTTCGCGGATTGCGCTGGAACTGGAAGCTTCTGCCTGTGGCTATGCTGCTGACCTGGACACTTGCCGCTTTTGGCGAAGAGATGGTTTATCGCGGCTACCTGATGAATCGCGTAGCAGATTTCTTCAAGTCGTCTCGCCGCGGTTGGATCATCAGTTTGATTGCCGTAAACATAGTCTTCGGTTTCGCGCACCAGTATCAAGGAGCGACTGGCGTGATCGAGAATGCGATTGACGGCTTTCTGCTGGGGCTTATCTATCTGCGCTACGATCGAAGCCTCGCGGTTCCGATCGTAGCCCACGGCGTGACTGACACGCTTGACTTCCTGCTGATCTTTATCGGGAGATATCCGGGGATGCGGTGATCAATACACTTCATCGAGCAGTTCGATGACGTGCGCGACTCGCGCTTTCATATGTGCGCGCTCGATGCCGGCGCGGAATTGCAGCATGCATCCGACGTTGGCGGTGGCGATGATCTCGGGCGAGACGCTGCCGATAAAGCCCATCTTCTCGTCGAGGATCCTCATCGAGATTTCGTTCTGCACCACGTTGTAGGTTCCGGCGCTGCCACAGCAAGTATCTGGGCGTGGCGATTCCACCAGCGTTGCCCCAACATGCTTCAGCAATTGCCGGGGTGCGGCGCGAATTCCCTGGGCATGCGCCAGGTGACACGGATCCTGGTAGGTGACCCGTGCTGCAAGCTTGCGCTTCGGCGGACGCAAGCCGAGTTCGGCCAGATACTCATTGATGTCACGCACCTTTGCCGTGAACTCCACCGCGCGAGAGGCATAGGAATCCTCCGCCAGTAGGCCGGCGTATTCCTTCATGGTGGAGCCACAGCCCGCAGCGTTGGTGACCACAGCGTCAAACTCCGGGCTGAGCATGGCATCGATGTTGCGCCGGGCCTGTACGCGCGCGTCGTCGAGAAGTCCGGCGTGCAGGTGAAGGCCTCCGCAGCAACCTTGGTGCGCCGGGATGTGGACTTCTACACCGTTTTTCGTCAGCACACGGATGGTGGCGCGATTCAGTTCGGCGAAAGCAACGCTGCCAATACAGCCGATAAGCATGGCTACACGGCCGCGACGTTCGCCTTCCGCAGGATAGATCTCGCCCAGGTCTTTGAAGGAGAACTGGCTTTCGATGTGAGGTGAGAGCGCATCGAGTTCCGACAGTCCCAGCAGCTTGAGAATGCCGGTCGCGCGGGCCAGCGCCTGTAAGCCGGATTGCTGATAGAAGCGAACCAGCCGTGCGTGACGGGCCAGCCGATCGAACGAGGGCAGCACCTTTCCATAAAAATGCTCGCGAACCTTTCGCTGCAGCCAGGGACGCTGGTAATTGTCTTCAATCTGCAACCGGGCCCGTTCAATCAGCGATCCATAGGCAACGCCGGAGGGGCAGGCAGACTGGCAGTTCAAGCAGCCGAGGCAACGGTCGATGTGAGTGACGAAGGCGTCGGCCAGCGCCAGCTTGCCCATGTCGACCTGAACAATCTGGTAAATGCGGCCTCGCGGGGAATCCATCTCCGTGCCCAGGGCGCGATAGGTGGGGCACTGATCGAGACACAGCCCGCAATGGATGCAGCGCGAATAGACCTCCCACGTCGGCTTCTCGTGGGGAGAGAAGTTCGAGCTCAGTGTCGCGGTTTTGTCGGCAACCAGGGTCAGAAAAGTTCCCTCCCGCGCAGGACGTTATTGGGATCGAGCGCCTGCTTGACCGCGCGCATGGCCGACGTATCACTTGGCGTCAGACGGCAAACTTTGCCCGCTCCGTGTACTGCAATACTGCAATCGCGGCGGCCCGCTTGAGCGAAGGCGCCGACTATCTTCTCCAGCGATGGACCGTCCTCCAACCTCAGGACGAGGTGGCCGATTCCGGCCCTCCCAATGAGGCTCATTCCGTTTCCATCCAGCAGAGTTTGCAGCGATTGGAGAACGTTCCCAACTTCCCCGAGGGGAATGTCGATGGTCACGTGGACAGGCTGCTGGTTATCGCGTGGTGGCGGAAAATCTTCGAGCACGCGCCAGAGTTCGGCTTCACCTTTACCCTCAACCTCGCGCGTCACCGCCGATCCGAGTTCCTTACGATAGCGGCCAAGCACCGCATCGCTGCCCGCGCCGCGCACGCAGATCACCCACGCATCTTCGGTCATCTCGGGGCGCATCAGCTTTCGCGCTGCCGGGGAGACGATCTCCAGGCACATGGGAGATAACGGGGAGTGAAGCACCAGATCGCGAAACTTCAGCGCCTCCTGCCAAGTCGAGAACTCGGCGAGGAACGTGCGCGTCTGCCGTGGCGCGGGAAAAAGCTTAAAGCTGGCCGAGGTGATGACCGCCAGAGTTCCGTAGCTGCCGACCAGCAGCTTCATCATGTCATAGCCGGCGACGTTCTTCACCACGCGGCCGCCGCCCTTGGCTTTGCGGCCATCTCCGGTCACGAAGCGCATGCCAATGCAAAAATCACGCAGCGCACCGTAGCCGTGGCGCAGCGGTCCTTGAGCTGCAGTTGCCAGAATACCGCCGACAGTGGCGCGCTCGGGCAATGAAGGATCACAGCCAAACATCAGCTTGTCAGCGGCAACCATCGCGCTGAGCTGAACGATGTTCATTCCCGCGCCGATACCGACGGTAAGATCAGCAGCGTCATAGTGTTCGATCTGATTCAGGCGATCGGTATGAAGCAAGACGTAAACAGATCCCGGGGAGGCGAGAAGCTCGCTTCCGCCCCCAACCGGCGCGATGGTAAACGCGCGCTCGTTTGCGAGTCGCAGAATGCCGGCGATTTCATCGGCCGAGCCAGGCGCTACATTGAAGGAGGGCGCAGAATTCTGGACGGAGGCAGCGGCTTCGGCCACAAAATCGTTTCCGCAGATCGCCCTCAGCTCGCGCCCGAGGTCGACGGAAACGCCGGTGGCGCTCACATGCCCTCCTGCATGAGAACAGCATGCGTTGCCGGACCACGCGTCTCCACGCAGGTCCTCGTGGTAGGGAAAATCTTGTTCGGATTCAGCAGCGAGTGCGGATTGAAGAGATTCCGCAAGCTGAGCATCACATCCAAGTCGTCATTGCTGAACAGCAGCGGCATCAGGTCGCTTTTCTCAATGCCGACGCCGTGTTCGCCGGTGATGGATCCCCCGGCGTCGATGCAATACTTCAAAATCTCGCGGCCGGCCTCTTCGACCATCTTTAACTGCGCGGGATCGCGACCATCAAAGAGAATCAGCGGATGCAGATTGCCGTCGCCTGCATGGAAGATATTGCCGATGCGCAATCCATATTTTTTTGAGACTTCGCCGATGAATTGCAGCACGGCGGGAATTTTGGTTCGCGGCACCACACCATCCTGAGTGTAGAAGGACGAACTGACACGACCGATCGCGCCAAAAGCATTCTTGCGGCCTTTCCAGAGCAGCGCCCGCTCGTTGTCATCTTTGGCGCGACGCACTTCGCGCGCTCTCTGATCAACACAGACCTGGCGCACAGCCTCGGTTTGCTCCTCGACCAGTTCCGCCAATCCGTCTAACTCGATGAGCAGCACAGCCCCGGCATCGAGCGGGTATCCGGCATGACAAAACGCCTCGATGGTCTGCAGGGTCCAGCCATCGAGCATTTCCAGGGCGGCGGGGGTAACACCGGCGGCCGTGATCGCAGCCACTGTTTTCGCAGCATCATCGATGGTTTCGAAGATGCCCAGCAGAGTTGCAATGCGTTCCGGGCGGCGCAGCAGCTTTACCGTAGCCGCGGTGATGATACCGAGCGTGCCTTCCGACCCCACGAAGAAGCCCGTCAGGTCGTAGCCGCCGCTTTCTGCGGCCTTGCCTCCAAAATGAACGACTTCCCCGCTGGGCAGCACAACTTCCAGCCCGGTCACATGATTCACCGTGACGCCGTACATCAGGGTATGCGGTCCGCCGGAGTTCTCGGCGACATTGCCACCGATGGTGCAGGCTTTCTGGCTGGAAGGATCGGGCGCGAAGTATAACCCGAGGTGTGCCACACTGTCAGAGAGCGTCTGATTGACCACGCCCGGCTGCACGACGGCCCGCATGTTCTCGGCATCGACTTCCAGAATGCGGTTCATCCGCGAAAACGCCACCAGGATGCCGCCTTCGACGGGAATCGCCCCGCCACTCAGTCCTGTCCCGGCGCCGCGGGGAACGACCGGCACGCCTTGGGATGCCGCTAGCTTGACGATTTGCGAAACCTGTTCGGTGTTCTGGGGGAAGACAACAACGTCGGGCCTGCTCGTGCGCACGCCACCGTCGTACTCATAGAGCATCAGGTCTTCGGGGCGGTCGAGAACGGCATCGCGGCCGGTGATGGCCCGCAGTTGGTCAATGAGCGCGGGGTTGCGCTGAGAGCCCATGGCTGGGAAAAGATGAGTCTATCACGGGCACCGCACGAAAGCAGCACTGCGCCGACCTACGGTTTGCCGTCGGGCTTCGAGGGTGGATACTTTTGCAAATAGGCTTGCAACACTGCGTCCGGATCGAGTCCGTAGAAGTGCACACTCAACAGTCGATTTCCACTTGTCCAGCAATACTTACCGCCAAAGCCCGCCTCCAGCGAGTATGAAACTCCATAGATACGATTTCCGAATTTCACTCTCTCCGGGTTATTCCAGTCGATGTCGGCTGCTTCCTGGACGAGTTCAAAAGCGGCCCACGACTCATTGGGGTACTCCTCCATTTTCACTACCACAAAGGGGCCGGGGGGGTAGGTCTCGTCTGGTGAAGCTTTTGGAGAGTGATATGTCACTTCGTAAAACTGAGCCAGTGGGGAAGGAGGGTTTACCGAGGAAGAGGGTCCCGAGACCAGGCCTTCAGTCACATATCCTCCAAGTTCCCCAAGGAACAAGGCCTGGTCAGGCGGCAATTTCTGAACCTCCGGCAGATTGTCCAAAGACGGCGGTTTTACAGACGGCCGCTTTGCCTTCGAGCGCGCAAGGGTGGTCGAGCGGAGTGCTTCTTTATGTGCTTGCGGATATTCCTTACGGACGACCATGGCTAGGGCGAGCGCGGCGACTGCGACCAGGCATATTTTCGTGATCAGCAAATTCCGGCGGGTGCTCACCGGAATGGCGGAGTCCGCCGGAATCTCAGCCGACACCTCTTCGCCTGAAAAAACGTACCCGATGACAGATCCCATCCCCGTCTGCCATGCGACCCAGACGGAATACGGTAAGAAGAGGATTCCTGCCAGGGAGCCGATCGCCCCAAAAGCGCCGCCCAAAAAAGACCACGGCAGAGCCCTGATAAACGGGCTCTCCTCTTCCGAGAAGCAAATGAAGGCTGCCACCAAAACAAGGTATGCGCCGACTGTTCCGGCAAGGAAGAAAAGTGGGAAGAAAAGAGGGACAAATGGAGCAGCTCTCACCATACTTACGGAGCTGAAGTAAGCCACAGTACAGGTGAGGACGAATCCCATTACGCCGAGTATTGTTCTTCGTTGCAGGATGAAGTAGAAGTAAGCGGCGATGACGGCCCCGAAAATCCAGCCGCTGAACGAAATGCCTCCCAGGAGCATGGCGAGGACAGGCAGGGTAACCCGATCAGACAAGGCGGATAGCACTATAGTCAGCACTGCCGCGACGAATCCAACTAGCAGGCCCTTCAGAGCGGCGTTGCGACGAGGACTTTGCGGTTTGCGTTGGTGAGAGCCGTGTGGCACGTCTCAGTTTATGCAGCTGTACTGTCGCAATAAAGCGAAAATTATTGAAAAATAGCGGCAACGAGGAAATCCCGGAGGAGGCTTCCTTACGTGAGGTGGGACTCCGGCGCCGTTTGCAGGAGGGGATCGCGTCAGGGACCCGTGTGCGATAATCCCCTCCGTTTGGGCGCGGCTCTTCAGCCGCGACTCCGAACGAAAGGGACGCATGCCGATACTGAATTCCGCAGTGGGCGCGAAGTTCAAGCTGATAAACGGGATTGCGGTGTTTGTGGTCTGTGCCTCTCTTCTGGCCTGGGGCAATCAGGCGACGCAGAACGAGCCGACACAGCAGAAGACATCAGCTTCGGGGCCGTGTACCAATCAGGAGGCCAACCAGCTCTTGCAGCGCGGCCACGAAACGTACCCCAAAACGGGGTATGGGTTGCCGGCGGTGGTAGCCGCCGCCGGCGAAGCGCTCACTTATTTTGAGCTTGCCGTTGAGAAAAGCCCTGACTGCCCGGAGGCTTACCTGGCGTTAGGGCGAGCCTATGCAGGTTTTCCCAGCTGGCCCGCCATGCCGCCGAAACAGCGCTTTGCGAAGGTGAAGGAGGCAGCGACGAAGGCGATCGCGCTGCAGGAGAACCTGGCGGCAGCGCATCTGCTTCTGGGGCAGGCTGAGTTCAACACGGCACAGTGGGCGCCTGCAGAAAAGCAACTGCAAAGAGCACTTGCCTTGGCACCGAAGGATCCCTCGGCTCACGCCGCCTATGCACAGTATCTTGCGGCAACGGGACACCTGGATGAAGCCGTCGCTGAGATCCAACAGGCCCGTAAGCTGATGCCCGACGTGACGAAGCTGAATCTCGCGGCGGGTTCCATCTACTATTGGGCCCGCCGCTATGACCAGGCCATCGCGTATATCCAACCGGCGTTGAGCGAAAACCCTATCGGATATTTTCTCCTCGGCTGGGCCTATGCCGGAAAATCCATGTGGCCGCAGGCTGCCGACGCTTTTGAAAAGGACATACCGCTTACCGACCGCGATGCTGGAGATGTGATGAGCCTGGCGTACGTCTACGCGGCTAGTGGCAGACGCGCCGAAGTGACACCACTCCTGCAAGAAGTGGAGGCGAAAACCGCCTTGATGTACGTTCCGGTGTATCGCGTCGCGGCCGTTTATGTGGCGCTGGGCGACAAAGATAAGGCGTTTGAATGGCTGAACCGTGCCTACAACGACGACATTGGGTGGATGGTATGGCTCAAAGTCGACCCGGTGATGGAACCACTACACTCGGACCCGCGCTTTCAGGATTTGCTGCGGCGCATGAACTTCCCACAGTAAAAGAATTACCGCATGGCGTCTTCGACTTCGCTGAGCCAGTCGGGACGCTTCAGCACTTCGCGCGGTTTGGGCCCGTCGGCAGCTCCGACGATGCCGTCCTGTTCCATCAGGTCGATCAGGTGGGCGGCGCGTCCATAGCCGATGCGCAACCGGCGCTGCAACAGCGAAGTAGATGCCTTGCCGTACTCCAGCACGATGCGCACTGCGTCCTGGAAGAGCTCGTCGTCTTCGCCATCGCCGCTACCGCTTCCGCCGGCATCCGATGACGAGCCATTCTCCTCGTCGCGCGGGGCAGCGAGGAAGTTTTCCTGATACTGCGCCGGGCCCTGAGACTTCCAGAACTCCACCACGGCGGCAATTTCTTTCTCCGTCACGAAGGGAGCGTGCACACGATGGACGCGGGCTGAGCCGTTGGGCAGGTAGAGCATGTCGCCTCGTCCCAAAAGTGCCTCGGCACCATTGGCATCGAGAATGGTTCGCGAGTCGATCTTCGTCGCCACGCGGAACGAAATGCGGGCGGGGAAGTTGGCTTTGATCAATCCCGTAATTACGTCGACCGACGGCCTTTGCGTGGCCAGCACCAGGTGAATGCCGACTGCGCGCGCCATCTGCGCCAGACGGGTGATGGACGCCTCGACGTTCTGCCCGTCGAGCATCATGAGGTCGGCCAGCTCGTCGATGATGATGACGATGTAGGGCAACGGGCGCGCTTCGGAACCGTCCTCGAAAAGGCTGGGAGTCTCCTCTTCGAAAAGTTTGTTGTACTGGTCGATGTTGCGCACGCCCTTTTCCGCCAGAACTTTCAGGCGGCGCTCCATCTCTCGTACTGCATTGCGCAGGGCGTTCGATGCCAACCTGGGTTCGGTGATGATCGGAGTGTGAAGGTGAGGCACGCCTTCATAGTTGCCCAATTCCAGCCGCTTGGGATCGACGAGGATCAGCTTCACTTCGTCCGGAGTCGACTTGTACAGGAGCGACATGATGAAGGCATTGATGGCGACGCTCTTGCCTGACCCGGTTGAGCCGGCGATGAGCAGGTGCGGCATCGCGTTCAGGTCGGCGGTGACGATGCGGCCGTTGATGTCCTTGCCCATGGCCAGCGTGAGTTTCGATTTGGAAACGAGGAACTCGCGGGCTTCTACCACCTCGCGCAGCCAGATGGTCTCGCGTTCGTGGTTGGGAACCTGAATGCCGACCGTCGACTTGCCTGCCATGCGCTCGATGAGGATGCTCTCAGCGCGCAAGGCGAGGCAGAGGTCATCACACAGGCCCGTGATGCGGCTGTACTTGATGCCCGCTTCGGGCTTGAATTCAAAAGTGGTGACAACCGGACCGGGATTGATTTGCGAAATCGCGCCACGAACGTCGAACTCGGCGCACTTCTCCTGTAGCACCTGGGCCAAACGCTTGAGCTCTTCTTCGTTGACGGTGTTGTGCTCGTCCGCCCGATGCAGCAGCGCGGTTGAAGGGAGTTTGTAACCTCCAGCCAGACGCGGCATGGTGGTCTTGCCTTGCGGCGTGCTGTCGGCCCGCGCGCCTACGGCGATGGATTCAGGACTCGCTTCCGGCTCGGAGTTGCTCGGTCGCGGAGAATCTGCGGATGCTGTCCGGCGCGGAGCTGTCTCGCCTTCAAACATCCGATCGATGCCGCTGCGAACTTTTTCGCCCGGCATCGGCGCCGTAACTGGCGGTGGAAGCGCTGCGAGAGGCTGTTCCTGAGCTTCCGCCGGCGCGGGTTGTTCGGTAACCCGACGAGGCACAAGCTGCGCCGTAACCACCGGCTTGGCGCTGGCTGCGGCGGCGCGCTTCTTCTCTAGCTCGTGAGCGGCCCGGCGGCGGGCGCGATCAGCGCGCCAGTCGGCAAAGCGATCGACGGCTGCGTAGGCGAAGGAAAATCGAGTCTTGGACCAGGTTTGAATCGCCCCAAAGGAAAACGCCGTAGACAGGTACAACGCAACCGCGATGGCGGCAAGGCACACCAGGTAAGCGCCTACTACGTTCAGATAATGGATCAGAGCGTCCGCTATGATGCGACCGAGCAAGCCTTCGGCGGGAACGGCGCCGCGCCATTGGAAGCTCCATGGAAGCAATCCGATTAGGCCAGAAAGAAACGTCAGCAGCCCTATGGCGCCGAGGCTCTTCGCGGCAGGAGAGCTAATTGGGCGCGAGCGGAACCAGCGCAGGCCGTACAGCGCCAGAAACAGCGGGACCAGAAAGATCGCGATGCCAAATATCTGCAGAACCAGGTCGCTGACGCTGGCGCCCACCAGCCCGATCCAGTTGTGCGCAGGCCGAGAGGCGTGGACGGCAGCCGCCGTGTTCAGTGACGGGTCTAAGGGCGAGTAAGACACAAGTGCGAGGACAAGGAGGATCGCGAAGACCAGCGCCAGGAAACCGAGCAGTTCGTTCAAGCGCCGGTTCGATGTAGGCGTAAAGACGCTGGACGTGAAAGTCATCTTAGCCGATGGCTGCTTAGCCGACCCACGGCGCTTGCGGTTGGTCATGTTGCCTTCAATTCGGAGCCCAGGCAAACATCACCCCGCTCACGGTTTAACCGGAACGCGCGGACCTGAACGCTGCCATATGCGGACCGCCCAAAGAGCCAAAGCTCGACGAACGGCATACCTGCCAGAGCACCATGATTATGCCAAACCGTGGAAGGTCAGAGTGAGAAATCGACCCGCGGCCCGTTGCCGAAGTGAATCCCCCATGACGCCTCCCAGGACCGGGTGTCTTTGGCCGCTTGCTACCATGTTGCTTCATGTCTCCAAAGAACTGCGCCTTCGCTCGTGCTTGTGTGTTCGTGGGCCTGATTTTGGCGCTCGCCCCTGCGCACGCACAATGGGAGATGCAGGATTCGCACTCGACGGCAGGTCTGCGCGGCATTCATGCGGTGAACAATTCTGTGGCTTGGGCAACTGGCACGGACGGCACGATCCTGCGGACTCATGACGGGGGCGCACACTGGCAGCGCTGCGCTCCGCCAGCAGGCGCCGAGAAGCTCGATTTCCGCGGCGTCTGGGCGTGGAGCGCCAACGAGGCTTGGATTCTGTCTTCTGGTTCGGGCGACCTTTCCCGGGTCTACTCCACGATGGATGGCTGCGCGCACTGGACGGAAGAGATCAGAAATAGAGACAAGGACGGCTTCTGGGACGCGCTGGTGTTTCCAGGATGGTTCGATTACACGGGAAACAGGTACGACGGGACATTGATCGGCGATCCGGTGAAAGGCAGATTCGTGACGCAGGGCACAAACGGTGTGCATCGATGGTTCCCGAGCAGCTATCCGTGCTCAGCCAAGCAGGACGAAGCTGCGTTTGCCGCCAGTAACTCGGCGATTTTTGTCTTCGGCTCGGGAGAATACATCCTGGTCACTGGCGGTAAAACCGGTCCCCGTGTGTTGCTCTCGCCGTTGTTGATCAGAGGGACCAGTGATGACTGCCTTGCAGTATCAGCCCCTCTGGCTGGCGGCAGCGAGAGTTCGGGCGCTTTCTCCGTGGGGTTTCGTGATCTGAAAGACGGAGTCGTAGTTGGCGGCGACTACAAGAAGCCTGACGATGCCCGCGGAACCGCCGCTTGGAGTTCAGACGGTGGACGACATTGGACTGCGGCGAGTAAGCCGCCTCACGGTTACCGGTCTGCCGTGGCTTGGTATCCGGAAGCGAAGGCGTGGATCGCTGTCGGTACGAATGGCTCGGATGTCTCTCGAGATGACGGCAAGAGCTGGCAGCGGCTGGAGGATGGAAATTGGAACGCCGTCTCCCCGCCGTTCGCGGTCGGTCCTGACGGCCGAATTGGCCGGCTTCCACTGGCTAAGGGCAAGCTGACACAACCTTCGCCGTCAAATAAACAGCACTAGAATCCCACCCCGGCAAATGAAGCCGGCGTGGGGCACACAAGTCTTCACGCTTGCTGCGGTTCCTGATAGATACCGATGATGTTTCCTCCGGGATCGCGGAACCTGGCGGTGATTTCGGGCGCATCGCCTCCGATGGGCTGCACCATCGTTCCTCCGTTGGCAACGATGGCCTTAACAGTCTCCTGAGCATTGTCAACCATGATGTACACCAGCAACCCGGGCGCAACGCTGGGCGGGCGACCCAAGACCCATGTGCCGCTTACCTGTCCGACAGTGTCGTCGAAAGCCATGCTGCCGTCGCTGCGGTTCCGAATGCTCCAGCCGAAGACCTTGCGATAGAAGTCCGATGAAAGTGAAATATCACTTGCCGGAATTTCGATATAGCAGATTTTGCCGTTCCCGAGAGTTGGAGGCATGAGGTTCTCCTGGTCGCGATGGTGGCTCTGGTAACGCTCTGTGCGGGTACTTGGGAGTGTAACGCAAAGACCGTCCGCCGCCCGTGTGAGCGCGGCAATTCCGACTGAGCCTCCCAGAACTTGTAGTCGCAGCCTAGGCCCACTACAGAAATCAAAAGAAAACCTAGTCCTGAGCTTTTACCGATACTAAAAACAAAGCAGTTACGCTAGAGGTAGCTTGGCCGCCCATTTGCAAGGGTAGTGTGTAGTTTTGGGTTGCGGCCAACTTCGGGGTTGCCGGCGCTCAATGCGATAAGCCTGCTCGCTGAGATTCAGGACTCGGGGGTCCTTCGAATCGTAAGAGGCTCGGTTTGGTACTGCACTGCAGGAACCGGGCCTCGCGAGCGGCTTTTTGTGTTTTTCTATCTGCTTCCTGGTGAGCGCATCTGCGGTTCCAAGATTTGCGATAACTCTCGAACCTCGCACGCGACGCGTCCAAGCGCCCCATCCGTCTTGATTCACCCAACTCAAAGCGGAAATATGTTATTTCGAAGGCATGCTGTAGTACCCGGTGCGAGCTCGAACCTGAAGGTCGGCGGGATTCGGGTAATCAGGAGTATTCGGAACAACTTTGATATCGATCTTGCGGAACTCCGAGCTGGAGAGATGCGGGGTGGGGTAGTAGGCGATGAGATATTGCGTTCTTAGCTCATCGCTGATTTTGTGAAACGCGGCATCGAGCTGCTCAAGGCCGCTGGCGTAGTAGTACTTCCCTCCGGTGTCGCGCGACAACTGAATCAACGCGTGCTCGCCGCCAATGTCACGGCCGGCGCTGTTTTCGATGGGTACGATGATGATGCTGTAAATGATGACCTCGGCCTGCTGCGCCTCGCGCACTGCTTCCTGATAGGTCACTTTGCTCATGGTGTCGCCCCCGTCTGTGATCACCACCATGACCTTGCGGCCCCGTCGCGGCATCAGCGCATCCGAGCCCAGGTAAAGCATGTCATAGAGAGCGGTGGCCGCTCCGGAACGCACACGACTAATACCCTTGTCGATTACCCGCAGGTCAGAAGTGAAGGGCGTGAGCTGGTCGACAATTTCGCTGAACTCGAAAAGCGACGCACTGTCGATTGGCCGCAGGATGTCCTTGGCAAAACGGCGCGCCGATTCCAACTCAAGCTTCTGATCCGATCTGGTGCTCAGGCTGGTGTCGACGGCGAGAACGATAGACAGCGGCAATTCCGACTCGCGATTGAACAGCGCGATCTTCTGCGGTATGCCATCCTCGAAAATCTGGAAATCGCCTTGTTTGAGCGAGGCCACTGGAGACCCTGCGCTGTCTGTGACGGTGGCAAAGACGTTCACCATCCTGACGTTTACCGTGAAAGTCGTCGTGGGCTCGTTGGGCGGTTGCGCGACATTCGGCTGCGCAGTGTTTGCAGGATTTGGGTTGGAGGAGGGGGCGACTTGGGCATCGGCGGGAGGCCGCGGCACCACGCCGGGGCGGACCTGGGCATACGATGACCCAAGCAACACGGCCAAAACAGCGGCTACCGCCAAGTCTGTTCTGACCGGCGCGAACGACCTGAAAAGTGAATACATTCCTGCGACGTAAACCCGGTTTCTGCTAGTTTGACGTGCGGCTCGGAGAAACAGAGATTTCCGGGGGGAATGGATCGCCGTCGGCCCAAATAGCTCCGTCTTCAAAAAATTCCTTTTTCCAGATTGGCACCGTCTTCTTCAGGGTATCAATAATCCAGCGAGTTGCGTCGAAGGCGGCGGCGCGGTGGGCAGAAACAACGACAATCAAGACGCTGGTTTCACCAATGTCGAGCCGTCCCAGGCGGTGGACAATTCGCACGTCGCGTATGGGATAGTTTGCCAAAGCGGCTCGCGCCAGCTTGTCCAGTTCCGCGGCGGCCATCGGCTCGTAAGCGCTGTATTCCAGGTAGAGCGTGCGCCGTCCACGCGAATGGTTCCGTACGATGCCGTCGAACACTATCACGGCGCCGTCTTCGGGAGACTTGATGTTGGCGACGATCAGCTCTGGGTTGATTCGCTCGTGGACGATGCAGGCGCGAGGGGCTTCGGGTTGAAGACTGTGCTTGCTGTCCGGCGCTCCTCCGCTGACTGGCGGCAGTAATGCGACTTCGTCTCCGTCGTGAAGAGCAGAGTCCAGCCGTGCGTATTCGCAATTGATCGACATGGCCAGGGAATTGCCAAACTTGCTCAGACCTGGAGTACGCTCCTGCAGATCGGAATAAAGCTCCTTCAGTCGCGCGCCGTCAGGGAGTTCCACAGTTTCGCGGTTGCGACCTGCCAGATCGCGCAGCACTCCGAAGTAGGCCACCTTGATCAGCATCAATCAAGAATAACGGATTCACCACCGACGACACTGAGGGCAGGGAGAAAAAATGGAGTCAAGAAGAGCTTGAATGCCTGAGTTTCTCCAGCAGCGTCACCGCATTCAGGGCGCTCTTCGGATCCTCTTCATGTTTGAAGAAGACGTAGGCGTCGCGGTCCTCCGCGAGGGCGCGCTCGACTCTGGAAGCGATCTGCTTCAGATCGTTCGCGTCGTAACTTGTCTCGCGCAAGCGGAAATACGTGTAAGTAGCCGTGTGAACCTCGGGCG
This sequence comes from uncultured Acidobacteriaceae bacterium, assembly GCA_963846815.1. Lineage (GTDB taxonomy): Bacteria > Acidobacteriota > Terriglobia > Terriglobales > Acidobacteriaceae > CAVVDY01. The sequence continues at coordinate 300,876 of CAWJXG010000002.1, forward strand.
TGGTGAGCTTCTCCGTCTCCGAGATGCAGAGGGCGGCATTGGCTTCGCGCAGCGCTGAGTAGACCTCGTCGCTGAACCACGATTCGTGGCGGAACTCGAAGGCTGAGCAAAAATTTCTCGGGAAGAGCGAGAGGAAGTTGCGCAACAGCCCGACATCGCGCTTCAGGTTAGGCGGAAGCTGGAAGAGCACCGGACCGAGCTGTGATCCAAAGGGCTGCAACGTCGCGAGGAAGCCCTGCAGCGGTTCTTCGACGTTATTTAGCCGGCGAATGTGCGTGATGAATTGGTTCGCCTTGAGCGCGAACCGGAAGTCGGGACCGACAGCCGCCATCCAGCCTAAAGCGGTCTTCTCCTGCAGACGCATGCGGAAGGTGAAGTTCACTTCAACTGCGTTGAGGCGGGTCGCGTAGTAGTTCAGAAAGTTTTTGGAGGCGACATTCTTGGGATAGAAGTCGGGCTTCCAGATGGGATACGACCATCCTGACGTGCCGACATAGGCGGTGGCTGGGAGCGGGGCTTTGCCGCCGTCGTTCGGGGGCGGCATGAATTCGGCGGTCATGAGGTATCAGGTATCAGGCGTCAGCTATCAGAGTCTAACTCACAATCCCAGCTGAAACCCGATACCTGAAACCTGATACCCCGTCTTTTCTCTGACGACTGACAACTGACAATCGCCCTCACGCCTCCTGCCGCGTGACTTCCTGGGCGGGAACGCCGGCCGCCATGCCCTGGGCCATGATCAACTCGCGCGCGCGGCCACGAATCTTCGGCAGGTACATCTCGTAGACCAGCGCGCCTAAGATGCAGACAACGCCTCCGAGGGCAACCGTGTAGGGCGCGCCGATGTGGTGGGCGATGAGGCCGGCGAAGAATCCGCCGAATGGGGCCATGCCCATGAACATCATGGAGTAGACAGCCATCACGCGGCCGCGCATCGTGTCGGGCACCATCGACTGCACCAGGGTATTCGACGAGGCCATCTGCACCATCATGCAGAAGCCGACGGGGATCAGCAGCAGCGCGGAGAGCCAAAAAGTTCGGGAGAAGGAGAACGCAATGAGCGCCGCGCCGAAACCTATCGCGCAATAGCCAATCAGCCGGCCCAGACCTTTGACGCCTACGCGAGCGGCCAAGCTCATTGCGCCCAGCAAGGCTCCCACGCCGGTTGCGCCCATGAGGATGCCCAGGGCCCTCGCGCCACCGTGCAGGATCTCAGCCGCAAAAATCGGCATGAGCACAGCGTAAGGCATCCCAACAAGGCTCACCAGACCCAGCATGAGCAGAATGGTGCGAATGGGACTGGTGGTCCGGACGAAGGTGAACCCGGCGACGATTTCCTCTAAAGGCGAGGTCTCGCGCAGGCGTTCCTGATGCGGCGCAAGCTTCATCAGCAGCAAGCCGGTGATGACGGCGATGTAGCTGAGGCTGTTCGACATGAAGCACCAGCCCTCGCCGACGGCAGCGACCAGAATGCCGGCGATCGCCGGACCGATGATGCGCGCGCCATTGAACATCGAGGAATTCAGCGCGATGGCGTTCAGCAGGTCTTCGCGGCCCACCATCTCGATGAGGAAGGCCTGGCGCGCGGGGATATCGAAGGCGTTGATCACGCCGCCACAGGCGGCCAGCGCCATGATTTGCCAAACCTGCACGCGGTGCGTGAGCGTAAGCGCAGCGAGAACAAAAGCAACCACCATCGAAAGTGTTTGGGTGGCAATGATGATGCGATGGCGGTTGTAGCGGTCGGCCACGATGCCGCCGATGGGCGCGCACAGAAATACCGGGATCTGATTGCAGAATGCGACGACGCCCAACAACAACGACGATCCGGTCAGGCGATACACCAGCCAGGACTCGGCAACAGTGTCCATCCAGGTGCCGACCAGTGAAATTAGTTGTCCGCTGAAAAATAACTGAAAATTGCGATGGCGGAGCGCCCGTGTCGCGACGGCCAGCTTCGATTTCTTCGAAGCCGGTAAGACAAACTCGCGTTTTTCCTCCTGCAACTCCGAGCGGATGGCGGCCAGCTCGGAATCCGCGGACTCCGATTTATCCATGGAATTACTTGGATGCTGATGGAACAAGGGCGGACTGGTGCCCCGCCTCTTCAACTATACGACGGCGGTTTGTGGTGCTGCTGTGAGAGTTAATCGCCCACGGCCGCAGTTCGCTCGGCATGGAGTTGCTGCAGAGCGTAGACCTTGACCTCGCCACGTTGCAGAGCCGCGATGCCTTCGCAAGCGGCGCGCGCGGCGGAAAGCGTCGTGATTGAAGTGAGGCGCGCAGTGACCGCGGCGCGGCGAATTGCTCGCTCGTCAAACCAGGGCTCGATACCGTGAGGCGTGTTGATGATGAGTTGTATGCGCTCGCCCTTGATGAGGTCGACCACGTTCGGCCGCCCTTCTTTCACCTTGTAGACTCGCTCCACCTGCAGACCTGCGTCTTCGAGGATCTTGGCGGTTCCGTGGGTGGCAACCAGGCTGAAACCGAGTTCGACAAAAAGCTTTGCCACGTCGGCGATGAATGGTTTGTCACGGTCATTGACGCTGACAAAGATGCGCCCGGCGGTAGGCAGCATTTGCCCTGCGGCAAGCTGCGCTTTGGCAAACGCCTCGCCGAAGTTGTCGGCCACGCCCATCACTTCGCCGGTGGACTTCATTTCCGGCCCAAGCACTGTATCCACGCCGGGGAACTTGCCCCAGGGGAAGACCGGCGACTTCACGTAATAGAAGTTGCCGGTGTCGAGGTCAGAGGCGCGTTCGATGTTTTCGGGCAGAAACTCGCGCAGCTTGCGGCCGGTCATCAGACGAGCCGCGATCTTCGCCACCGGAACTCCGGTGGCTTTGGAAACGTATGGCACAGTTCGTGAGGCGCGGGGATTGACTTCGATGACGAAGACCTTGTCGCGCTGAATGGCATACTGGACGTTCATCAGTCCAATGACCTTCAGAGCGCGCGCCAGCCGGAAGGTGTAATCGCGGAGGGTTTCCAGCACGGGCTGAGGGATATCGACCGACGGCAGCACGCAAGACGAATCGCCAGAGTGGATGCCGGCCTCTTCGATGTGCTGCATGATGCCGGCGATTACGACGTCTTCGCCGTCGCTGAGCGCGTCGACATCGATTTCGGTTGCTGACTCGAGAAAGTGATCGATCAGCACCGGGCGTTCCTGCGAGTACTCGACGGCCTCGCGCATGTATTGCTCGACGGAGGCGTCGTCGTAGGCAATCGTCATCGCGCGTCCGCCCAGCACGTACGACGGCCGAACCAATACGGGATAGCCGATGCGGTTCGCGTTTGCCACGGCCTCCTGCACGCTGGCTGCTGTGGCGCCGGGCGGCTGCGGGATGTCGAGCTCTTCCAGCAGCTTGCCAAAGCGCTTGCGGTCTTCGGCGAGATCGATATTTTCCGGCGAGGTGCCGATGATGGGCACACCAGCGGCTTTCAGCCGGAGAGCGAGATTCAGCGGAGTCTGTCCGCCGAACTGCACGATGACGCCGATGGGCGCGCCGCTCGCTGCTTCGTGTTCATAGACCGCCATCACGTCTTCGTAGGTGAGCGGCTCAAAGTAAAGACGGTCGCTGGTGTCGTAGTCGGTCGAGACTGTCTCAGGATTGCAGTTGACCATGACGGTCTCAAAGCCATCGTCGCGTAGCGCGAATGCAGCATGACAGCAGCAGTAGTCGAACTCGATCCCCTGGCCGATGCGATTGGGGCCGCTGCCAAGGATGATGACTTTCTTGCGATCGGTCGGTGCCGCCTCGTCTTCCTCTTCGTAGGTTGAGTAGAGATAAGGCGTGTAGCTCTCGAACTCCGCGGCGCAGGTATCGACCCGCTTGTACACCGGAGTGACATCATGTTGCTTGCGAAGCTGGCGAATCTTCTCTGAATTGGCTTTCTCTTGGTGCGTGCGCAACAGGTTCGCCAGGCGCGCGTCGGAGAATCCCAGGCGTTTCAAATTGCGCAGCTCGCTCTTCTCGAAGAGCCCCAGTCCGCCCTTGCTGAGCCGCATCTGCTCGTCAGCAATCTCCTTCAACTGGTGCAGGAACCAGGCATCGATGCCGGTCATCTGCGCGATCTCGCGCACGCTCATCCCCTCTTCCAAGGCATAGCGGATGTACTGCAACCGCTCGGGATGAGGCGTAACCAGGCGCTTGGTGAGGATGCGCGGCTCAATTTTCTCGGCGCTGATGCTCTTGCCGGTCTCCAGTGAACGAACGCCTTTCAGCAGCGCCTGCTTGAACGTGCGGCCAATCGCCATCACCTCGCCGACGGACTTCATCTGTGGTCCCAAAGCTTCGTCGGCGCCGGGGAATTTCTCAAACTGCCACTTGGGAATTTTGACGACGACGTAATCCAGGGTCGGCTCGAAGCAGGCCGGCGTTTTGCGCGTGATGTCGTTGGTAATCTCGTCGAGCGTGTAGCCCACGGCGAGCTTGGCCGCGATTTTCGCGATGGGAAAACCGGTCGCCTTCGACGCCAACGCCGAAGAGCGCGAGACGCGCGGGTTCATCTCGATCACCACCATGCGCCCGTTGTGCGGATCGACGGCGAACTGAATGTTCGAGCCGCCGGTCTCGACGCCGATCTCACGAATCACGGCGATGGCCGCATCGCGCATGGACTGATATTCGCGATCGGTCAGCGTCTGCGCCGGAGCGACGGTGATGGAATCGCCGGTGTGTACGCCCATGGGATCGAAGTTTTCGATCGAGCAGACAATGATGACATTGTCCTTCAGGTCGCGCATTACCTCGAGCTCGTATTCCTTCCAGCCAAGCACCGATTCTTCCAGCAGCACTTCATGAACCGGCGAAAGATCGAGGCCGCGGGCCAGGAGTTCGAGCAGCTCTTCGCGGTTGTAAGCGATGCCCCCGCCGGTGCCGCCGAGCGTGAACGATGGCCGCAGAATCACCGGGAATCCGATTTTGCTGCTGAAGTCGAGACCATCTTTCAGGTTGTTGACCAGCGTCGACTTGGGAACTTCCAATCCAATGCGCGCCATCGCGTCTTTGAAGAGCAGGCGGTCTTCGCCCTTCTTGATCGCGTCGAGCTGCGCGCCTATCAACTGCGCGCCGTACTTCTCCAGAATGCCGTTGTCAGCCAGATCGACGGCGAGGTTGAGCGCTGTCTGTCCGCCTACGGTGGGGAGCACGGCGAAAATGCCCGCGCGTCCGCTGTCAGTGAGCATCTCGGCTTCGACGCGGAGGATCTCGTCGAGATAGGCGCGGGTGAGCGGCTCGATGTAAGTACGGTCGGCCATCTCGGGATCGGTCATGATGGTGGCCGGGTTGGAGTTGACCAGCACCACCTCGTAGCCTTCGGATTTGAGCGCCTTGCAGGCCTGCGCGCCGGAGTAGTCGAACTCCGCCGACTGCCCGATGACGATGGGCCCCGAGCCGATGATCAGTATCTTCGCGATGTCATTGCGGCGTGGCATGACTAAGACTGGCTCCCCTTCCACTCCTCCATCATCTTCACAAAGTCTTTGAACAGGTAGTGCGAGTCGTGGGGGCCGGGCGCGGCTTCCGGGTGATATTGCACGCTGAACAGCGGCAGCGAGCGGTGGCGCAGGCCTTCCAGCGTGTTGTCATTTAGGTCGATGTGCGTCAGGTCGACTTCGCTTTGCTTCAGCGAATCGGGATCGACGGCGAAGTTGTGATTGTGCGCCGTGATCTCGATCTTGCCGGTCGCCATCTGCTTCACCGGATGGTTGCCGCCATGATGCCCGAAGCGCAGCTTGTAAGTCTTGCCCCCGAGCGCGAGGCCGATCAACTGATGGCCCAGGCAGATTCCGAAGATCGGCACTTTGCCCATCATGCGGCGGATGTTCTCCTGTGCGTAAGTAACGGGCTCAGGATCGCCCGGCCCGTTGGACAGGAAGACGCCATCGGGCTTCATGGCCAGCACGTCTTCGGCGCTGGTTGTTGCTGGAACCACCGTCACGCGGCACTGCTCGCCCACCAGGCGACGCAGAATGTTCTGCTTGATTCCGTAGTCGTAGGCGACAACGTGATGTTTCGGCGGAGCGTCCTTCACCCCGACGACTTCCGTTGGCTCGTAGGAGCGCACGCCTTCATCCCACTCGTACACGCGCGGAGTGGTGACTTCTTTGGCAAGGTCGGTGCCATCCATCTTAGGAATCGAGCGCGCCTTGGCAACCAGCTTTTCGGGATCGCCCTCCAAGGTCGAGATGACGCCGCGCATGACGCCGTTATCGCGCAGATGGCGGACCAGGGCGCGGGTATCGATCTCCGCCAACACGGGAATTTTGTAGCGATCGAGGTACTCTTCCGCGACTTCCTGCGAACGCCAGTTGGAGCTGACGCGCGAGAACTCACGCACAATCAGGCCTTCGATATACGGACGCGTAGCTTCGTTGTCGTCAGGGTTGGTGCCATAATTTCCGATTTCGGGATTGGTAAGAACGACAATCTGCCCGGCGTACGAGGGATCGGTGAAGATTTCCTGGTAGCCGGTGATGGAAGTATTAAAAACGACTTCGCCGTAGCATTCGCCTTTTGCGCCGTAGCCTTTGCCTTGGAAGAGCCGACCGTCTTCCAGCGCAAGGATTGCTTGCATTGTTACTCCGGGGAGTGGATTTTATTGATTTTATCAGAGAGTGGTTACTGTTTGTCGTGGCTGCCCAGATCGCCGATCAGCTTCCGAGTCCGGTGCTTCTGCTTGGCGAGCTCGGAAGAAAATTTCCCGAGCCTGGAAAAATTACCGCAGTTTGCCCATTTTATCGAAAGGCCAATATCCGAAGACGGCCTTGCCGTAGATGTACTTCTCGTTGACCGGGCCGAAGTCGCGGCTGTCATTGGACAGATTGCGATGATCGCCGAGCATGAAATAGGAGTGAGGCGGGACGACTGTTTCAGGATACGAACGGGAATCCCAATAGGATTCCGGAACATACGGTTCGGGCAGGCGCCTATCGTTTACGTAAACCACGCCATCATCAATACGGACCCGGTCACCGGCAACCGCAATCACCCGCTTTATATAGCTCTTCGAAGGGTCTCGGGGATAACGGAAGACGACCACGTCGCCGCGGGAAATCGGCTCCAGGCGGTAGACGAACTTATTGATGAATACGCGTTCCTGGTCGGCCAGGGTGGGCATCATGCTGGTGCCTTCCACTTTCACCGGCTGGTACAGGAAGATGATGAAGAAGATCGAAATCGCAACTGAGATGACGATGTCGCGCACCCACCCCGCCAGCATCGTGCTGGTGCCGCGCGAGGCCGGCTCGGCCTCACTGAGATCGGATTGAAGGCGCGCGGTGCTGTCGGGCTCGGATTCGGTCATCTTCCAGGTTAGACGCACACTTTCTGCGGATGGCGAGCTGAAATGCAGCAACCCAATGACCCGTAATACGTCAGAGTTCCATTTCCATATAAAATGGCGGGCAGGGGTTCGGAGATGCGGAAGATTGTGGTGCTTACAGGTCTCTGTGTGTTAGCCATCTTTGCCTTCGGGCAGGGCGACCCGGTCCCAGCATATAACACAGCTCCGCCGAAACCCGGAGAGGTCCGGCCGATTCTGGCCAAGGACCAGCTTACGGGAGAGATCTTCAAGTATCCGTACCAGGTTCATGCTTACGAACTGGCAGCCAAAATTCCCGGAGTCATTAATCAGCTCCCTTGCTACTGCTATTGTGAGCGGATCGGCCACAAGAGCCTGCATACCTGCTATGAAAGCGATCACGCGGCGCACTGCGGGATCTGTATGAAGGAGCTGTATTACGCTTACGAGCAGACAAAGCTGGGGAAAACGCCGGCGCATATTCGAGCCGGCATCATCAAAGGCGAGTGGAAGAACATCGAATTGGATTCGGCTGCCAACATCGATTAGAAATCGCGGAATACGCACATTCGACGAGTGTGTCACTTTGGCCAGTTGACGCAGGAAGCGGTTGCGGGTAAGAATCTCGGTCTCTGACAAATCAGCAGATCTGGGGCCTTTCAAGGCCGACGCCCTGATGGGTCGGCGATTACCGCTCTACTGGACAGCCGGATGAACAGAAAAGCCGCAGAGACTCACAAAGGAAGCTCTGCCAAGCCGAAACGAAGCAGCCAGTCAGCTCCCATGAGAGATTCGGAAAAACCTCGCACGAATAAGACAATGAAGGTATCAGAGGATCCACGGTTCACCCAAGCTGTGCAGAACTACGAAGCCGGTCTTAAGGCAATGCAAACGCACAAGTACGACCGCGCCAAGGCTTGCTTCGAAAAGGTGGTGAATGGGGCAAGCCCCGAACTTGCTGACCGCGCTGCCGTTCACCTCAACATCTGCAACCAGCATCTCAGCCGTGCTGCTACCCAGTTCAAGACTGCGGAGGAGCAGTATGACTACGCCATTTCTCTGATGAACATGGGGGACTATCTCAGCGCACGGGAGAACTTCGAGTTCCTGTTAGGGAAATATCCCCAGCTCGACTACATCTGGTACGGCATGGCGGCGCTGAACTGCCTGATGGGACACTTTCCCGAGTCCATCACCAGCCTGAACGAGGCCATTCGCCTGAATCCGGCAAATCGATTTCAGGCACGCAACGACTCTGATTTCAGAGATCTTGCAGATGACCCTCGTTTCACCGAACTCTTATATCCTGATACCAGCGCAGATGTGCCCTCCGAACCGGAGAAGTGGCATTTCTAGCCCAGGTATCCCGGTGGTATGCCGATTTCCCGCCAGATCGAGGATCCGCGAGCGCTTCGCGTCGTCGCCATGGGAGGCGGCACCGGACTCTCGATCTTGCTGCACGGGCTGAAAAGATACGTCTGCCTGCCGGGAGAGCCGGAGGTTGACCCCGACCTCCCCTTCATAGCCCAGCTAAGCGCCGTGGTGACAGTTAGCGACGATGGAGGCTCCAGCGGACGTCTGCGCAGAGACCTGCACATGCCTGCTCCCGGCGATATCCGCAGCTGTGTCGTCGCGCTGGCAGAAGAGGAAGCGCTGCTCTCGAAGCTGTTCCAATACCGATTCAAGGCCGGCAAGGGTTTGGAAGGGCACAGCTTTGGGAATCTGTTTCTCTCGGCGCTATCCGAAATCACGGGTGATTTCAGCAAGGCTGTTGAACTTTCAGCCGCGATTCTGGCCACCCGAGGGAACATCTATCCGGCCACGACCAGCAACGCTCAACTGTATGCGGTGATGGATGACGGCTCAATCGTTCGCGGGGAAACCAACATTACCGCCAGCAACCGGCGCATTGTGGAATTGCGTATGGCTCCCGCCAATGCCAAGCCTCTGCCTGTGACCCTGGAGGCCATTGAGAAGGCCGACCTGATCACCGTCGGTCCCGGATCGCTCTTTACCAGCCTTGTCCCAAATCTTCTGGTGCGCAATGTATCGGAAGCCATTTACGCTTCTCGCGCGACAAAGGTCTTCGTTTGCAACCTGATGACGCAAGCGAACGAAAGCCTGGGGCTCACCGCCTCCGATCACATTCGGGCCCTGTACAAGCACGCGCGCCACGAATTTTTCGAATACGCGCTAATTAACAGCACCCCCGCATCAACAGCACTGACAAAGAAATACGCGGAGAAGGGTCAGTCTCCCATTGAAGTGGATTTGGAAGCCATGGAGGCGCTGGGCGTGAAACCAATTCTGGGCGACTACCTTGCGGAAGAGATGCGGCAGCCCGACGGCCTGATTGCGCGCCACGACACTCTGCATGTCGCGCGAGACCTTCTCCGGCTTATGATGGAACTGCGCGAAAGTCCAGTAGCATCCTCGCGACTGAAATCGTAATCTTCCCCGAACGAGATCAATACATGCCGATGCAAAGTTCTGCCTCTCCCGCCGAAGAGAAATCTGCGGATTTCATGTTTGCCATCGCCATCCTGGCCGCCGGCAAAGGCACCCGACTGAAGTCGCGGCACCCCAAGGTCCTGCACCAGGCCGGGGGCAAACCGCTGCTGCAGTATGTTGTCGAAGCCGCAACCCGGGTAGTGCCGCCGCAGAACGTGTTCGCGATCATCGGGCACGAAGCAGACCGTGTGGAAGCAGCGCTTCGTTCGACGGGCATCAATTTCATCCTGCAGCCGGAGCAGCTTGGAACGGGTCATGCCATCATGCAGGCGCGCAATGCCTTGCAAGCCTACACGCATGTGCTCGTACTTTCGGGTGACGTGCCCTTGATCCGGCCGGAAACGGTCGAGCGGCTGCGCGATTTTCACCTCGATAACCAGGCAGCGATGACGGTCCTCACTGCTTATCTGCAAGAACCCACGGGATATGGACGCATCTTTCGGCGCACCCTGGACGGGTGTACGACGGACGAACTTGATCGCATCATTGAACAGAAGGCGCTACGAGACGACCAGGATCAGCAGCGTGAAGTGAACTCAGGCATCTATGCTTTCGCGACCAAGCCGCTTTTCCAGCACATCGAGCGGCTTACCACGGAGAATCCGGCGCGCGAGTTCTACCTGACCGACATGGCTGCGATTTTGAATGACGCGGGTGAGAAGGTGCTGGCCATCGAGGCCAATGACTCGAACGAAGTCATGGGCGTCAACACCCGAATGGAACTGGCCGAACTCGACTCCAAGCTGCGCGCCAGGAAAGCACAGGAACTGATGGAGGCGGGCACAACCATTTTCCGCCCCGACAGCTGCGACATCGACGCTGACGTGGAAATCGGCACCGATACCGTCATTGAGCCGTTTGTGCAGATCATCGGCAAAACCAGAATCGGTTCCGACTGCCGTATACGTTCCTATTCCATCATCACCAATTGCGAGATCGGCGATGGAGTGTTGATCAGGCCGGGCTGCATCATGGAAGACGCGGTTGTGCGAAAAGGCGCGATGATCGGGCCGTATTCGCATCTTCGCCCGGGTAGCGAAATCGGCGAGGGGGCCCACGTCGGCAACTTTGTTGAGACCAAAAAGACCCGCCTTGGCAAAGGATCGAAGGCCAACCACCTGACCTATCTTGGCGATGCAGAAGTCGGGGAGGGAGTAAACGTTGGCGCGGGGACCATCACCTGCAACTACGATGGGGTCAATAAGTTCGGCACCGTCATTGAAGACGGCGTCTTTGTGGGCAGCGATTCAACGCTGGTTGCGCCGATCCGTCTGGGCAAGGGAGCCTATGTAGGAGCAGGCTCGTGCATTACGGAGGACGTTCCGGCGGATGCTCTGGCCGTGGGCCGCGGGCGGCAGGTGAACAAGCCCGGATGGGCAGCCACACGGCGGGCAAGAACGAAGAAAACCTCGGAGTAGCTCCCCTGGCGAATCCTCGGGCTGCCTTAGGGCGCGACAGCCTGTTGACGTTTCCAGCCATCCAAATCCACGTCAGCAAAAGGAGCTCATGACGTGGCTAAAGATGCGAATAGCAAACCCACTCCCGAATTCACAAGTGTTAATCCCAGCGTCAATCCTGAAACTCATCGAGTGAATCCCTCAGCCCCAACCGTCGGCACGGAAGGCTGGGGCAACACTACGGAAGGCTGGGGCAACACTACGGAAGGCTGGGGCAACACTACGGAAGGCTGGGGCAACACTATCGACGAGCGCCGGACACTCTCGGACACCGAACCATCGGCCGTACAGCCGGGACAGGTGAAGAGAGAGTCAGATTCTAATCAGGCCGAGCTTTCGCGACGCACAGGAGCGACGGCAACTTCAATGAACGTCACTCATGGAGGCCATGACCGAACCTTCCGCTGTGCCGATGCCGGTAACGCCGACTGCAGATGGGAAACTTCAGGCACCAGCGACGAGGAGATCATGCAGCAGGCGCGGGAGCACGCTCAGACCGAACATGGCTGGAATGACTGGACGGATGCTTTGCGGCAGAGAGTACGCAACGCTATCCGCGAACGACGCGCGGCGTAGCCGCTACGAAGACAAGGGAGGCTCTTCGGCCTCCCATTCGTTGTTCGGATTGCTATAAGCCGGCCGCTACTGCTGCGGAGCTTCCTCGCTCGAGTGCGATTTGGATCTCTTGCCGCTGTGCGGAACTGTAATCGAATTCGCCAAGCGGAAGGTCACGGCCGTCTCCGCCGGAATTTGCAGGTCCTTGTTCCCGGTGAAAGCCGCTCCGGCAGTGCCTGCGCCCGCGCCGACCAGGCCGCCAATGAGCGCGCCTTTGCCACCGCCCGCCAGACCGCCAATCAAAGCGCCGGCACCAGTTCCACCACCCACCGCGACGGCGGTACGTTTGCCCTTGCCTTTGACCGACTGGCTAAAAGTAGACGTAGCGATTTCTTTCGGAACTCCGTCGATGTTAATCGAATTCAGGGTGATCGAAAGAACACCTTCGCCCTTGAACTTCCCGGGTGACTTCGAGTCCACCACGGATCCACTCACGTCCGCTCCGGCGGGAATGGCGACTTCGCCTCCGACCACCACCGACCGGGCGAGAACGCCGTTGAATGACTGCCCGGATTGCGCTGTCTTAGTGTCAAGCGTGGAACCAAGCCGCACCACCAGCGAGGTACCGGCAGGAACCACGATCGGTGGAGGGGGCGGTGGTGGCGGCGGGGGCTCTTGCTTGGCTTCGCTCATAGGCTGAGCAGGAGGCGCCGCCTGGGACTGAGCAGGCTGGCTCGTACTTCCGGCTGCTGGGGTCCCGGGAGTCGTCTGTGGAGTTTCCGCTGTTTGCGCGGGGGTAGCAGTCTGGTTCTGGGTGGCTTCAGGATTTTCCTTCTTGCTGCAGCCGGCCATACCAACGATGAGAAGTGCGCCTAATACAAGTCCTAAAACTCGAGAACGCATCGATGCTCCTTTGGGCCCGTCCAAGATGGGGGTGATTCCGGGGGGACCGCGAATCGACAGCTTGTGAAGCTGTTTCCAGCCAACAAGGTTAGCAGCAGTGCCCCTTCGCACGCAAAATCTGGCCAGAATAAGTGAACTCTGAACAGGTCGGAGTTAGTTCGCATTCGCCTCCGCAGCAATGGTTTTCGACTCGTCAGCAGCCGCTCGGCGCAGCATGATGAACCCACCTACTCCGGCAACCACAGAGGCTCCCAGCACTGCGGCCTTCGCGTCCGTAAGTAGAGCCGGATCTGCAAAAGCGAGCGAGCTGATGAAGATGGAAACCGTGAAACCGATGCCTGCCAGCATGCCCACGGCGCTCACCAGCCGCCAGTTGACATGATGCGGCAGGCTGGCAATATCCAGCTTTACGGCAAGCCACGAGAAGAGGACGATTCCCACCGGTTTGCCGATTACCAAACCGAAGAAAACTCCCCAGGCGACGTGACTCCGCAAAAGGTCACCGAGGCCACCGGTCGAAAATTCCACTCCGGCGTTCGCCAAGGCAAACAGAGGCAAGACGAGGAACGACACCCAGTCGTTGAGCTTCCGGGTTAACCGCTCTGACGGAGCCTCGGTGGCGCTCACCACCTGCTCGAGCACTCCAAGCATGCGTGTCGCTGTGGCGGTATCCTCCGCCGCGAGGGCCTCCCGGTAACGTTTCACAACATCGGTTCCAATCCGTTCAAATTCTGAGAAGCTGAGCCGCGGCGAGGTGGGGACCATGAATCCAAGGACCACGCCGGCAATGGTCGCGTGAATGCCCGACCGCAGGATCGCAACCCAGAACAGCACTCCCAGCAGCGCATAGATGATGGAATGCTGAATTCCCAGGCGATAGACCAGGTACATGATTACGAGCAGAAGCAGGCCGACGATCAGCGACTGTATCTTCAGCGTTTCGGTGTAAAAGATCGCGATCACCGCAATGGCGCCGATATCATCGGCAATTGCCAGCGAGAGCAGGAAGACCTTTAATTCGGCGGGAATGTCCTTCACCATGGCGAGCACGCCGAGCGAAAACGCGATGTCCGTTGCCATCGGGATTCCCCATCCATGCGCGCCGGCTTGCCGGAAATTGATACCTGCGTAGATCAGAGCTGGAACGGCCATGCCGCCCAAGGCGGCAAAGATCGGCAGCGAGGCCCGGCGGAAGTCCGAGAGCTCGCCATGAACGATCTCGTGCTTAATCTCCATTCCGACCAGGAAGAAGAAAATCGCCATGAGAGCGTCATTGATCCAGGCATGAACCGGCAATTGCAGTCTCGAAAGCGTGAGCTGCACGTCCCAAACGTGATGATAGGACTCATGCCACGGCGAATTGGCCCAGACCAGCGCGGCGATCGCGGCCAGGAGAAGCACAACGCTGCTGACGCCCTGAATGTGAATGAACTGCTGGATCGGTATAACTAGCGCCCGGGTGACGAGCGATTCGCGGATCTGTACTTCGAGCGCGCCTGCCGTACGCGGCGGGATTCCTGGGTTCTGACTCATGCCCCGACAAGTTTAACCGCCGCAGCGCAAAAGCGCAGCCGGGAAACGCCCGAACAATGTCGGGGCACGCACTGCGCTATGCCCGTTGCAGAAAGCTCAAAATCGGAAGGACCTTCAAAAATTTAACAGCACTAGTGTCTGAAATGCCGCACTCCGGTCAGTACCATCGCGAGCCCCAGTTTGTTCGCAGTATCGATCACTTCCTGGTCGCGCACCGATCCACCGGGCTGAATGATGGCTGTCGCGCCTGCTTCGGCAATGACTTCGACCCCGTCCGGGAAGGGAAAGAAGGCATCCGAGGCTGCAACCGAGCCCTTGATGCCGAGCACTGACTTCATGGCTCCGATGCGCGCTGAATCAACCCGGCTCATTTGGCCGGCGCCGACACCAGTCGTCTGCCCATTGCGCGCGTAGAGAATCGCATTCGACTTCACGTGCTTGCAGACCTTCCAGGCAAACAGCAGATCGCGCATCTCCTGTTCAGTAGGCTGCCGTTCGCTGATGACTTTCAGGTCGGCCTGAGTGAGCAGACGCATGTCGTTGTCCTGCAGCAACACGCCGCCGGAGACGTTCTTCAGCACCCATTTCTGCTCCATGGGTACAACCTCCACCAGGCGCAGGTTCTTCTTGGCGGCAAAGATCTCGCGCGCCGCATCCTCGAATTTTGGCGCGGCGATCACTTCCAGAAAGAGCTTTGCCATCTCCGCTGCAGTGTCGGCGTCAATTGGCCGGTTGACCCCGATCACTCCGCCAAATGCCGAAATCGGGTCGCACTCCAGCGCTCGCTGGTACGCTCCCGCTAAGGTTTCAGCCACCGCGGTGCCGCATGGATTGGTGTGCTTGATGATCGCGCAAACCGGCCCCTCGAACTCCTGCGCCAGGTCCCATGCAGCTTGCAAGTCGACGATGTTGTTGTAGCTGAGTTCCTTCCCCTGCAGCTGCTTGCCGTTTGCCACGCCTTTCCCGGATCCATCGCTGTACAGAGCAGCTTTCTGGTGTGGATTTTCGCCGTAGCGCAGATCGAGAGCCTTGCGAAAGGAAAGCCGCAACGTTTCCGGAAATCCCGTTTGCCCCCTCAGGTTGAGCTTGCCCTCGGGAGCCGCGATGCCTTCCAGCGCTGACGCAATTGCCGAATCGTATGCCGCAGTCGTAGCGAATGCCTTCTGCGCCAGGCGCCATTTGGTGGCAAGCGACAGCGACCCGCCGCTGCTCTGCATCTCCTGCGCGACGGCGTCGTAGTCGCCCGGTGAGGTAACGATGGCGACGTCCTGGAAATTTTTAGCCGCCGAGCGCACCATTGATGGCCCGCCGATGTCGATGTTCTCAATCAATTCGTGGAAGCTCACGTCCGACTTGGAGGCGGTCTTCTCAAAGGCATAAAGATTGACCACTACCATGTCGATCGGCAGGATGCCATGCTCGGCGACCGCTGCCCGGTGTTGCTGGTTTTCCCGGATGTGAAGAATTCCGCCATGCACTTTCGGATGAAGCGTCTTCACACGTCCATCCAACATCTCGGGAAAGCCGGTCAGTTCGGAGATGTCTTTCACAGTGATTCCGGAATCGCGCAGCAGCTTCGCGGTCCCGCCGGTAGAGATCAGTTCCACACCCAATTGATCCAGCTTGCGAGCAAACTCCACCAGTCCGCTTTTATCGGTTACGCTCAGAATTGCGCGCTTTATCGTGCTCATAAATCCCTTCACTTAGAAAATTTGCTAAACCTCTGTGCAGCCCGCGCATAGCAGGTTGCATCTGCGTTAACAGAATAGCCGACAGCGAGCTGAGTTTTGCAACGAGGTTTCTTGGCTCGCAGGCGTTCCGCTCGATTGCTTATGCCAAACCAGATCGCCATCGTGATCGCCGACGACCATGCTGTACTGCGCGAGTCTCTGGCCGCACTCCTACAGTCCCAACCTGATTTCAACGTAGTGGGATCGGCGGCGAACGGCGCGGAGGCTCTAGAACTGGTGCAGGAGCACCGGCCACATGTACTGCTCCTGGACCTGTTCATGCCGCACGGCGACGGATTCGAAGTGCTGCGAACCCTGGATCGAGCAGGCGACCGGGTGGCCTCGGTGGTACTGACCGGCTCCGAAAGTCAGAACGACTACGTGCAGGTAGTAAGGCTGGGCGCACGCGGGCTGGTATTGAAAGGTGATACTCCGCAGAAACTGTTTAGCGCAATTCGAAGCGTGGCTGAAGGCGAGCTCGCCTTTTCCGATGATGTTGCCCGCAGTGTGCTGAACGCCATGGTCTCAGACCCGCATCCCAAGCCTACTTCCATGGCGCGGCTCTCCGAACGAGAGCGGCAGATTTCGTTCATGGTGGCGCGCGGCATGAAGAATCGCGACATCGCAAGCGACCTTACCATCAGCGAGAACACGGTGAAGCGCCACCTGCAAAGTATCTTTTCCAAAACCGGGGCACGTGACCGGCTGGAATTGGCAGTTCTCGCCCTGAGCGAAGTCGGCAAAGCCGCATGAGCAGCTCGGTAGCTGATTGCGTTGCTTCTGTTACTTGCCGGCGCCGGCTGCCATTTTCTTGACCATGGCGAGCACCAGCTTGCGGTCGCTTTCATTCAGACTCGGCGAGTAGCGTCGAATTTGAGTGAGGAAGCGCACTTCGTCTTCCGCTAATTGCGGACCCGACCTGCCGCCACTATCGCCGGTTCCATTGTTGAAGAACTGCGCCAAGGGCAGGTCCATCGCCGCGGCTATTTTCGCGAGTGTGTCCAATGACGGGACCGTGTGACCATTTTCTACGCGCGACAGATAACAGCGCAGTAGTCCGGTGCGCTTTTCGATGTCTCCCTGAGACATACCCTTCTGCAGGCGGTAATTCCGTATGGTTTCGCCTATATTCATCGGAGCACTCGATCTTGGAAAGGAAGTTGCATTCGGGGGTGACTGCATAGTAATTAGATTGCCTTCGGATTGGCAAGACCTTTACACACTTCCGCAGGGAAATTCATTTAAACAGTCAAGAAATACGCAGGTAACCGCCCTTGCAGCGTTACTAAGGTGTATACATCGCACCACCATTAGGGCAAGACTGCTGAGCCGGCAATAGAACTCTCGTATTAGAGCCTTGCATACCCACGCGCTCGTGCAGAAAATTCGTTGCACAAGCTTCGTGTGCCGGAACGCACCAAGGCCTCGCACTATCCCATCAAGATGCCGCCGTTCACTTTCAGCACCTCGCCGGTGATGTAGCCTGCCTCCTCCGAAGCAAGAAACTTCACCGCGTAGGCCACATCGAGATCGCTGCCCACCCGGGCCAGGGGAACGCTTTCCAGCATCTTCGCCTTCAACTCATCGGAGAGAACCGAAGTCATCGCAGTTTCGATCCAGCCCGGCGCGACGGCATTGACGGTGATACTGCGTGATGCGACTTCCCGGGCCATGGCCATCGTCAGACCAATCAAACCCGCTTTGGCAGACGCATAGTTTGCCTGGCCTGCTTGTCCAATCTGACCAAAAACGCTGGTGATGTTAATGATCCGTCCCCAGCGCTGCTTCAGCATTGAGCTGATGACCGCCTGAATCAGCAGAAAGGGTCCAGTGAGATTGGTGTTGATGACATCGTCCCAATCGCCGCGTTTCATTCGCATCGCAAGCTGATCGCGGGTGATCCCGGCGTTGTTAACGAGGATGTCGACCTTGCCGAAGTGCGCGACGATTGCCTTCACGCCGGACTTGATCTCCTCTTCACTTGCCACGTCCATTTTGAAGACCGCAGACTCACCGCCGTTGGCAGCAATTTCCGCAGCTACTTGTTTCAGTTTTTCCTGATTCCGTGCGCAAAGGGCGACTTTAGCACCGGCTGAAGCGAGTACAACGGCACACGCCCGGCCGATGCCCTGTGAAGCTCCTGTCACCAGCGCGACTCGGCCAGCGACACCTCTTTCTTGCGGTCCAGGCATATGGTCTCCTGTGTTTTAGCAGGATTATACGAGGCGCCCTCTAACCGATTTGCACGCGCTCCTCGTCTTCCGTAACCGGGAGCGGATGTCGAGGTATGTCGTCGCGGAATAGATAGCGCAGCAGGGGTGGAGGAACCAGTGTGGTGACAGCGGTCATGAAGATCACGATGGCATACGCCCGCTGTGAAACCATGTTCATTTGCAGGCCGATTAGCGCCACGATCAGCGCTACTTCTCCCCGCGGCGTCATGCCCACGCCGACCTTGAGAGCCATGCGCCATCCCTGATAAAGGACAGCCGCGCCACAGCCGATGACCTTCGTTATCAGCGCCAGAATGGAAATGACGAGCGCCACAACGATAACGTCGCCGGTGAACACGTGGATGTCGAGCCGCGCTCCCATGGTGAAGAAGAAAAACGGAGAGAGAAACTCGTTGATACCGTGTACCCGCGGCTTCAGATTCCACTCAGGCGAGTAGTCGGAGAAGATCAGCCCGGCGAAGAACGCTCCGATGATGGCGGCCATGCCGATTTTGGTTGCGGCAACCGAGAGCAGCATGCAGATGGAGAGCGCCAGCACCAGCGGAGCATCGCGGGTCGAAAGGCGTTGCAGTCCCGGCTTCATACGCCCGATAACGTTAGGCCCCACATAGATCATGAACACCGCAAACCCGACGGCTTCCGCCAGTACCACACCCAAATGCAGCCAGCGAATCCCCGTGCCGCTGGCCAGGCTGACCACGATGGCCAGCAGCACCATTCCCAGGATGTCGTCAAAGACCGCCGCGCCCAAAATAATCTGCGAAGCGCGAGTCTTGAGGACGCGCATATCCTGCAGTACGCGCGCGGTGATGCCGACGCTGGTGGCCACCATAGCGGCGGCGACAAAAGCAGCCTCGTTGGTGGCCTCGCCCTGCAGCTTCATGAAGGCAAAGCCGGCTACGAAGGGAAGCACGATTCCTGCTACGGCGACGTTGATCGACGTACGACCAGTGCGAATCAGATCGGTGGGACTGGTCTCGAGACCGACGGTGAACAGAAGAAAGATGGCGCCGATTTCGGCGAGGGAAATGATGCTGTCGCTGGGCTGAATGATACGGGCCGCGTATGGCCCGAGCACAACGCCCGCCAGAATCTCACCCAGGACAGCAGGCAGGGTAAGCCGCTCAAACACTTCACCAAAGACCTTTGCCCACACAAAGATCGTGAACAACTGCAGCAAGAGTGTGTCTGTGCCATGATTCATGCCGGCAGGCGCAGGTAAGGGTTAAGAACCCGCATACCTACAATTGTTGCTCAGAAGAGCCTTGGACAACATGTAATTCCAGAGCTGCCGCTGGATTCCAATGCTCCTCATCTTGTGCCGCGGCTTGCGAATTTTGCGGTGTCACTCTGGATATATGCCATCTTACTTAGAGGCAAAGGTTACAGAGGCTAAAGGAGATGCTGCCCACAGTTCCAACCAGGCTTAGAGCTGCCTTCGGAGTGCTCCTGTCGGCGGCGTGCGCGTATGTTTTGGCGCTTCTGTTTGCCGGCCGCGACGTACGTGTGTTTCTGCCTCTGTGGTTTGTCGCCGTCCTGGTGATGCTGGCCATGCGTTATGGAATTGCAGTCGGCATTATCGGATCCCTGCTCTCCGCCCTTATCTTTGCGCACACGCTATTCACCCCTGTCGGAAGCTTGCGCATCTCCGATCACGTGGCGCGCCAAAATCTTGCCTGGATGGTGCTGGGAGGAGTTGCGCTGTCATACCTGTTCGCACCCACGGATTCGGCTCACAGGAAATCGTAATGAATCACTGTATCGGGCAGCAAAAAGCCGCGGAATAATCCGCGGCTCGTTAAGAAAACGTTTTGCTCTTAGGCTTTTTGCCCTTGGTTCTTCAGCACCTCAATCGCCTTGTTTAGCTGATCATCGGGCTGGACCTGCTTCTTTTCCTGCTGCGCCTGATCTGGCTGCGTGTTCTCGTCCTCGTCAGGAACCGCGAAGTCGTCGGTATTATCGGCCACTAGGATGTTGGGCGTGATGGCGGTATCTTGCAGCGCTTTGCCGGACGGCGTGTAGTACTTCGCTACCGACAAGATCAGCGCCGAGCCATCCGGCATCTCGATGAGCTTCTGGATCGCTCCGGCACCAAAGGTCTTGTCGCCGACAACGTCACCGCGAGCATTCTCCATGATCGCCGAGGCTACGATCTCTGCCGGGCCAGCTGTGCCCCGGTTGACCAAAACCACCAGCGGCAGATTCGGGGCCACCGCCTTTTGCGGGTCAGCGTTGAACGTCTGCTTGGGATACTTCTGTCCCTGCAGGTAGGTGATGGTTCCGTGGTTCAGGAACAGGTTTGCCGTGGCAATGCCTTCGTCTTCTTCGCCGCCGCCGGAATTACGCAGGTCGAGAACGACCTTCTTGGCACCGTCTTTCTCCAGTTGCTTCAGTTTGGCTGCGACTTCCTGGGACCGGCCCTTGGGGAAATCATCAATTTTGATGTAGCCGATTCCGGCATCGACCATCTTGTCCGATACCGGCGGATCGGTAACCATTGCGCGCGTGATCGCCGTCTTCACGGGCTGCGCCTTGCGCGGCCGCACGATGGAAACGTTGATCACCGAACCGGGCTGGCCTGCGAGCAAGCCATCGATCTCGGCCAGCGACATGTCGCGGGTGGTTTTGCCTTCGATTGCCTCAATAATGTCGCCGGCGCTGACCTCGGCCTTGTCGGCCGGGCCGCCCGGAATCACCGAAACCACAGCGGCGTAGCCGTAGCGCTTCGAAATGGTGGCGCCGATGGAAGCTTTGCCCTCGCCCTTGCGCTGCTTGTAATCCTTGTACTCAGTCGGATCCAGGTAGCTTGAATCGGCATCCAGCGACTCCAGCAATCCGTGCAAGGCGCCATTGGTGACCTTGGAGATGTTCGGCTCCTCGACATATTCGGTGCGAATGCGCGAAAGCACTTCGCTGTAGACACCGAGTTGCCGGTAGGAATCGTCGCTGGTGTTGGTGCTGGCTTTGACTCCCATACCGCCCGCCACGACGAAGGTGGCAAGCAGAAAGGAGATACTCAGGAGAGCTGCTTTTGTCGTCTTTGACATCGTCTGCTACGCGAATTCTTGGAGGGGCGGGTCAACACGCTGGAAGCACTGCCCGGGGGATTCGCCCCTCATTATACCTGTGTTTCGATGCGGGCTGCTCGCCGGGGATGCGGTAAATCGACCATCGTGACCGGCAGAACCACTCCGGAATTCTGTCAACTTGGACGTGCCAAGTGGAAGGACGTTATGGCGACATCACAGCTTAACCGGCTTGCCGGCCGAAAACCTTGAGCGTAGTCCGCTGCCGAGGGCAGGCCAGTGGCGTGGCGCGATTACTCACGGACGGCCAGCGCCGGCTGAATCTCTTCCACGCCCACGACGTTGGTCGGATACTTGCCGGTATAGCATCCAGTGCAATAGGTAAGCTCGCCATCTTCGCCCGCAGCCTGACGTAACCCCTCCAGTGACAAATACGCGAGCGAGTCCGCGCCAATGTACTCCCGAATCTCATCCACCGATTTATTGGCCGCGATTAACTGGCTTTTCGAAGGTGTATCGACGCCGTAGTAGCACGAAGAGATCGTGGGCGGGCAGGAGATGCGCATGTGGACTTCTTTCGCGCCGGCGTCGCGTACCATACGTACGATTTTGCGGCTGGTCGTTCCCCGAACAATGGAGTCATCGATCAGCACAACTCGCTTGCCGGTGAGCACGTGCCGCACCGGATTGAGCTTAAGTCTCACGCCGAAGTCACGAACCCGCTGCTCGGGTTCGATGAAGGTGCGGCCGACATAGTGATTGCGGATGAGACCCAACTGAAGCGGAATGCCGCTCTCGTGCGAATAACCCATCGCCGCCGTCATTCCGGAATCCGGCACAGGTACCACAATGTCGGCATCGACAGGAGACTCCAGCGCCAGTTGCCGTCCCATGGCCTCGCGCGTTTGCTGCACCGGCTTGCCGAAAACCAGGCTGTCAGGGCGCGAGAAGTAAACGTGCTCGAAGATGCAGCTCGACATGGGCTGCTGCGGAGCATAGAAGCGGGAGTGTACGCCTTCAGGTCCAACGATCACCAGCTCGCCGGGCTTGACCTCGCGCTCATACACGGCGCCCACCAGATCGAAAGCGCAGGTTTCAGACGCGAAGACAACGGCGCGGTGGCCTGCGTGGCCGGGAATCCGTCCAATCACCAGCGGACGAAAGCCGCGCGGATCGCGGGCAGCAAAAATGCGGTCCGGAGTAAGCAGGACCAGAGAGAACGCGCCTTCAATGCGGCGCAGCGAGTCGGCCACGGCGGCCGGAAGCGTCTCTTCCCGGGAACGGGCAATCAGGTGGACGATGACTTCGGTGTCGCTGGTGGTCTGAAAGATGGAACCCTGTGCCTCGAGACTTGCCCGAACCTCCAGCGCATTCGTAATGTTGCCATTGTGCGCCACAGCCAGCCGCCCTTTGCTGCATTCCACCCGGATAGGCTGCGCGTTCAACAGCGCCGAGTCCCCGGCAGTCGAATAGCGGGTGTGCCCGATGGCCAGCGACCCAGGCAGACTCGCCAGCACATCGCCCGTAAAGATATCTGAGACCAGGCCCATGGCCTTGTGCAACTGAAGCCGCTCGCCATTGGACGCGGCGATGCCCGCCGATTCCTGCCCGCGATGTTGCAGGGCATAAAGGCTAAGATAGGCGAGCTTGGAGGCCTCGGGATGGCCGTAGATGGCGACCACACCACATTCTTCGCGAAGTTTATCAGATTGGATCAGCATCGCTCACCTGTCGGAGGTTCATACAACCACAGAGACACAGAGCCACAGACAAAATCAATTTGGGCACAGAAGACATCGAGTTTGCCTTACTCCGCGTCTCTGTGCCTCTGTGGTTCAATTTGTATCGCTTGTTTCGTCGACGTCGTTCAGCTTCTCTGCAGCACATCCGGAACCAGCCGCTCTTCGGTTTCAGAGTGCAGGGCCCGTTCCAAAGCCCCGGACCATACGTCCCTCAACTGAAACACGCCTGCGGAGGCAGCTACCCCGCCATCCACCCGAATTTCCAGTTTGTCAGGAGCCGTGTGTCCGATGTGTTCTGCTGAGAGGGCGTATTTTACCGCCACTTGTTTGATTCGCGCCACACTTTCCTGGTCGCAGGAAACAAGAATCCGGCTGGCATCCTCGCCAAACAACGCGAACTCGGGAACCAGCCCATCGGAGTTGAGATCCACACTGGCGCCGATGCCCCGCTCAAAGCCACATTCGGCAACGGTTACGGCCAAGCCGCCTTCCGAGCAATCCTTGGCCGACTCGATCAGTCCAGCATCGATCATCTCAAGGATGCCCTTCTGCAGCGCCGCCTCGCGTTCGATCTCCAGGGCGGGAGGGAAGCCCCAGATCTCGCCCAGAATTTCCTTCGCGTACTCCGAAGAACCAAACTCCGCCTCAACATCGAAAGTGTCGCCCGGAGCCGAGCCCCGCAGCAGCACCAGGGCACGTCCGGCTGATTTGAAATGCGGGCCGACCGCCTTGTGTACGTCCTCCAGCACGCCAACAATGCCAATGACCGGAGTGGGGTAGATCCCCTCGCCGAGGGTTTCATTGTAGAAGCTGACGTTGCCGCCGGTGATCGGTGTTTCCAGTTCCTCGCAAGCGTTGGTGATGCCGTCAACCGTTTGCGAGAACTGCCACATGATGTGCGGCTTCTCCGGATTGCCGAAGTTCAGACAGTTGGTCGCCGCCACCGGAGTGGCACCCGTGCAAGCTACGTTCCGGGCCGACTCGGCAACCGCATGCATAGCGCCAAGTTTGGGATCCAGATAGCACCATCGCCCATTGCCGTCGAGGGCCATTGCCAGCCCGCGCTTTGTCCCCTTGATGCGAATCACGCCGCCCTCGCCCCCAGGACCTTCGACGGTGTTGGTCTGCACCATCGAGTCGTACTGCTGATAAACCCAGCGCTTGGAGCAGATGTTCGGGCTGGCGAGGAGCTGCTTCAGTTCGGCGGTGAAGTCGCTCTTCTCTCCGAGACGGATCCGTTCCGGAACCTCGCGCGGCAGCGGCGGCTCCCAGCGTGCGAGAGTACGGTTGTACAGAGGGGCTTCGTCGGTCAGTGCCTGGTTGGGGATCTCGGCTACGACTTTTCCGTGCTCCAGGACGCGCATCATAGGCTGGCTGATTACCCGGCCAATCGTGACCGCGTCGAGTCCCCACTTGTCGAAGACCCGAAATACCTCGTCTTCGCGGCCCTTCTCTGCCACCAGCAACATGCGCTCCTGCGACTCGCTCAGCATGATCTCGTAAGGACTCATGCCGGTATCGCGCTGGGGAACGAGGTCGAGTTCGATCTCCAGCCCAACCGCTCCGCGCGCCCCCATCTCGCAGGTCGAGCAGGTCAGCCCGGCCGCGCCCATGTCCTGAATGCCGACGATGGCGCCGGTCTGCATCGCTTCGAGGCAGGCTTCGAGGAGCAGTTTCTCCAGGAAAGGATCGCCGACCTGCACGTTGGGACGCTTGGCCTCTGATCCTTCGCTGAATTCCTCGCTGGCCATGGTCGCGCCGTGAATGCCGTCGCGTCCGGTCTTGGAGCCGACGTAGATCACGGGATTGCCTTCGCCGGCGGCCTTCGCATAAAAGATCTGGTCGCGACGAACCAGGCCCAGCGCGAAGGCGTTCACCAGCGGATTGCCTGAGTAGCAGGCCTCGAATTTCGTCTCCCCACCGACGTTCGGCACGCCAAAGCAGTTGGCATACGAGGCGACGCCGCTCACCACGCCTTCCATCACCGAATGGTTTTTGTGCAGCGTGGCCTGATCGAGCCCATCCTGAGGTGTAATTGGCCCGAAGCGCAGTGAATCCATCACGGCCACCGGCCGCGCGCCCATGGTGAAGATGTCGCGCAGGATGCCTCCGACGCCGGTGGTCGCTCCCTGGAACGGCTCGATGAACGACGGATGATTATGCGACTCGATCTTGAAGGCGCAGGCCCAGCCGTCACCGATGTCAATGATGCCAGCATTCTCGCCCGGGCCCTGAACCACGCGGCGGCTGCGCGTCGGCAGGCGCTTCAGATGGACGCGGGACGACTTGTACGAGCAATGCTCGCTCCACATGACGCTGAAGATGCCGAGTTCAGTGAGCGTCGGCGTGCGGCCAAGCGACTTCAGGATCTTGTCGTATTCCTCAGGCGTGATGCCGTGGTCGCGAAGCATTTCGGGGGTGACGGGAGGGGCTGAACTGCCAATCGTGCTAGATGAATTCATGGCGTGTTAAAAGGGTATCAGGTAGATTCCGAAAGGGGCACGGGGGCTTTCATAACAGCGCTTTGGCCGCGGAAGAACCTCTGTTTCGTCGGCATCGCTCCAAGACCTTTTCTCGGTCTTGCTCGTACGGGGCCTTTTCTTTCCGGCGAGATTCGGAAATCAGGCCGTCAAAGTCTTCCCACAGAGCACCGTGTTTCTTCAGGTCGATTTGAACGGCAATCCTGCGTCCTTTCTCATCTACAACGAAGTTGATCCCTCTCATTAACTAGTCACTCCTCTGCTGCCTCCCACTGGTAGCCGCAGGCCAGGCATTTCCAGCGGTGCAACAGTTCGCCCTGCTCGAGATCGGGGAACGGAATGGCCGCCGACCAAAGTGCGATCTGGCGCGGCCCGCTGTTTTCGACCTCACGAATCTCCAGCGATTCGCACTCCGGACAGCAGGGAACGGAGTCGGTTTCTTCTTCCTCTTCGCCGTCAGGAGCCTCCAGAGTGAAGTCGTCGAGAACTTCCATCGCGCGCACCACCTGGCTATCGGGCACTTGCAGGCGGATACCTCCCACCACGATGCCCAGGTGCAGGTTGATCATGTTCTCATCGCGCACACGGGCCGCAATGCCGGCGGCGTTCAGCTTGCCCTGCGCAAGCCTGGCCTCCCCTAGATTGTGAAATTTGGCGATGGTGATTAATTCGTCAGGCATTGCAATGTGAAGAGCGTAGGACTAGCTTACCGCGCCCGTCAATTCCCCGCGCGGGTCAATTCGGCAAGATGGGCACGCGCGCTGTGGGCGGCAATCGCCTCTACAACTTGCATCGCCACTGCGAGCGCCTGCCGCCCAGCCTCAAGCGTGACTTCAGGTTGAGTTCGCCGGCAAACCGCCTCGAGGAAGCTGATGATTTCGGCCTTGAGCGGCTCCTGCTGCTCGATCTTCGGCTTGAACGGAACAATCGCGGGAAAAGCGCTGGCCGCCACGCTCGCCGGATTGAACGGGTCGAGCCCAAGCGGCTCCGGCGCTTCTTCTTCGACCGTAAGCACCAGGACATCCTGCCGCGAATAGTCGAGTGAGACATACTGCCGCGGCTGAAAGAAGCGCAACTTGCGCACGCGTTCGGTGCTGACCCGGCTGGCGGTAAAGTTAGCCACGCAGCCGGAGTCGAACTCCATGCGCACATTGGCGATATCCACCTTCTTCGAGAGAATCGGCAGCCCGACGGCGCGGATCTCCTTGACCTGCGAGTTTGCGAACGCCAGCACAATGTCGATGTCGTGGATCATCAGGTCAAGCACCACGTCGACATCCAGCGAGCGTGGCGTGAAGATGCTGAGACGGTGAACTTCGAAGAACATGGGCTTGGTCAGCAGCGGGAATGTTGCTCGCACCGCGGGATTGAATCGCTCCAGGTGCCCGACCTGTCCAATGCAGTCGTGGGCTGCAGCAAGGCGGATGAGTTCGTCGGCCTCCGCCACGCCCGTGGCAATTGGCTTTTCGATCAATACATCGACGCCCGCCTGCATCAGTTCGCGCGCAACGGGGAGATGTAGAACTGTTGGAACGGCGACGGAGGCGGCGTCCAGGTTCTCTCCGATAAGTTCGGCAGCGGAACGGAAGCCGCGAGTTTTGAATTCAGCGGCAACAGCTTGCGCACGGGCGAAGTCGAGGTCGGCGATCCCGGCAAACTCGACCCGTTGTGAAGCATCGGCCGCAAGGTCGCGATAGACGCGCGCGTGATTGCGTCCGAAGGCCCCTGCGCCGACAACGCCTACGCGCAACACACCATTTTGATCGGGCATGAGCCGATTGTCGCGCATTGCAGTGACCAGAGTAAAACCCGGAAATTACAGATCGTGGTGCGGAATGTGGCTGACGACAGTCTCAGCGACGATACAGATGCCGGCGTCATCTGCGGCGGCAATCACAGCAGGCTTATCGAAGATGAGGCAGTGTCCGGCATCGAGTGCGAGGCAGGTTGCACCGGCGCGTTTCATAGTTTCGATGGTCTGCAACCCAATCACGGGCACGTCGAAGCGCATATCCTGGTTTGGCTTTGCCACCTTGACCACAGTCAGAGCACGGCTTAGGGTAGAAGGTTCTGGGCCCAGCGAGGGCGAACTCATGATCTCTCCCGCGCGAAGGATGGTCGCGTCGGTGCCTTCCATCGCTTCGACGGCCACGCAGGCGGCTTCGGCGATCACCACCGTCTGCCCAATGTCGAAGCGCGACAGATGGTGAGCAACAGCGCGTCCATAGGTAATGCTGGTCTGCTCGTTGTCGTTGGGGGCGCGCCCGGTCAACACGCCTTCGCTGGCGAGCATGGGCTCCAGCAGCGCAGTGGAACTGATCAGCGTAATGCCCTCATCGCCGAGCACTTTGGCGACTGCACCGATCAGCGAGTCGGTATTGCGTGTGACTAGTGTGAGCAGCAATTGGGCCAGGCGGCGATCGGGTTTGATGCTGCTGAAGATGCGCTTGTGCTTTACCTGCCCGGCCATGATCGCGCGCGAAATGCCTTCATTCTTGAAGGTCTCGATGAGCCGCGACAACTCGCCCAGCGAGAGCCAATGCACGGCCGCCGCTCCGCGCTGTTCGATCTCGGGTGATGCCTCTTCCTTAATCGCCGCGACCACGACATCCATGCCTTGCGAGCGGGCAGCATCGAGCACCAGGAACGGGAACTTGCCGTTGCCCGCGATAAGGCCGATGCGTGGTGGTGACATCTCCGATTTCATGCTTTTTGAAAAAGGTACAGCCAATTATGTACCGCGCGTGCAAAACAGAGAAGAGCGCTCGCAACGGGCAAACATGGCTGCTTTCATCCGAGCCCGGAGAGACAAGCTCCACAGTGTGGGTTTGGGCGCTGCTGTTGCTCATTTACACTGGCACTCATGAAGAAGCTCCGGGTAGGAGTACTTTTTGGCGGGCGCAGCGGCGAGCATGAAGTTTCATTGCTGTCGGCGGCCTCGGTTCTGAACGCAATCGACAAGAAGAAATATGACGTAGTGCCCATCGGCATCACCAAAGAAGGACGCTGGCTGACCCCATCTCACGCCGAGCGCCTGCTGAAAGGCGATAATTGGGCAAGCGCTGACCCGCGCCACCTGCGCGCCGGAGACCCGGAAGCGACCTCTACCGCCGCGGTGCTTGCCAAGGGCGAAGCTGTGGTGGTGCCGCCGATTCCGGGTGAGAACCACTCGGCCCTGGTGCCGTTTGAAACCAGCGCCCGCGAGATGCACGCCGCCGCAAACCCTATCGACGTGGACGTGATCTTCCCCGTGCTCCACGGTACCTTCGGCGAAGACGGCACGCTCCAGGGACTGCTTGAGTTGGCCGACATCCCCTATGTCGGCGCGGGCGTGCTTGGCTCCGCCGCCGGTATGGACAAGGACATTATGAAAAAGCTCTTCCGCGATGCCGGACTGCCGAT
Source organism: uncultured Acidobacteriaceae bacterium (assembly GCA_963846815.1). Taxonomy (GTDB): domain Bacteria; phylum Acidobacteriota; class Terriglobia; order Terriglobales; family Acidobacteriaceae; genus CAVVDY01. The sequence continues at coordinate 329,757 of CAWJXG010000002.1, forward strand.
CGTGAAGCACGTTACGGTCTTGCGCACCGCCTGGCGTACTGAACCCAAGAAAGTTCGCAAGCAGATGGAGGCGACGCTGAAGTACCCGGTGTTCGTCAAGCCGGCGAATCTTGGATCCTCGGTCGGCATCAGCAAGGTTCACGACCGCAGCGAACTGGACGGCGCGATGGAGGAGGCCGCTCGCTTCGACCGCAAAATCGTCATTGAGCAAGGCGTTGGCGGCGCCCACGGCAAGGCGCGCGAGATTGAATGCTCGGTGCTGGGCAACGACAATCCGACAGCATCTGTTCCCGGGGAAGTCGTCCCCATCAAAGAATTCTACGACTACAACGCCAAGTACCTGGAAGAAGGCTCGGAGCTGATCATTCCGGCCAAGCTGCCCAAGGCAAAGCAGAAAGAGGTGCAGCGGCTGGCAGTACAGGCGTTTCAGGCGGTCGACTGCGCAGGCCTGGCCCGGGTGGACTTCCTGATGGATCCCCGCACCGGAAAGGTTTTGGTCAATGAAATCAATACGATGCCTGGCTTTACGTCGATCAGTATGTACCCCAAATTGTGGGCAGCTTCGGGAATTGAATACCCCGAGTTGATTGATCGGCTGATACAGCTCGGTATGGAACGCCATGTGGAGAAGAAGCAGAACCGCTATGTGCGCTGAGCGCGCGCCTGCGCAGAGAGTAATACCCGCGACAAAAACAACTATTTGCTAACGCTTTTTTTGAGCAGTCGTCTATCAGTTGCAAGCAGGGAGCGATGCTTAGACGGGGCATGTGAGAGTTCCTTCCGCTGGAACCACCGTGCCCCGGGCACCGCAACTCATGTCTCCTCCTTTCGCACGCACATTTGGGCTCCTCTTCGTAGAAGGGCGATGAGGAGCCTTCCTTTTTGAATACCCCGTTCAGCCAAGGCACGTGGATTGATTGCCGCCAGGGTTCTGCGCGCGGCGGTACGCGACTCATCCGTTTGCGGGGAGAGAGTAGGCGAAGTCGTAGAAGTGCTTCCCGCCAGCTTCAATCCTGATGCTCATCGTGCCTGAAAGGCCGACGAGTTCTCCGGTACCGGAATCCGGAACCACGCTGATTCTCAACTCGGGCGCACCTCGATCCAGGATCCCGGCGTGTTGCAATGCGAAGCTACCGGCGTGGCCACCCAGCTTGCCCGTGACCTGCTCGATGGCAACATAGCCGGCGGAGCCCTTCACGGCCGTGGCAAAGCTCAGCATTTCACCCTTACTGGTCGCCTCAAGCTCGCCGTGAAACTGCTTGTCAATCGTCATGCGGGCGACGGGAGAGTCAGCGGCATTGGCTGACGTCTGTGGAACCAGCTTCACGTCAAAGGGACCGGTGGCGTGGTGTGACATGGGCTTTGTTACTCCTTAACGGTATTTCTGCGCCTGAGCACGCTCCTGGGGTGTCATCTTGGCCCATATCTGTTCGCGGAAGTCGCGAGCCCAGGCAGCATTCGGGTTTGCCGCGAGGGCCGAACTCATGTATTCGAAGGCGCGGACGCGGTCACGATCAACACACGTCCCCGTCGCATACAGCGAACCCAGCCGGCTGCGGGCGGCGGCGTTCTCTTTTGCCGCAGCCGACTGCAATAAGACGATCGCCTGGTCGCAATTTTGAGGGATGCCGTCGCCTTTGATGTAGAGATTCGCCAGCCGAACGGGCGCCTCGGGATTGCCTTTGGCCACCGCCCTCCACAGCCAGACTGCAGTGGCAGCAGGATCGCTCGCGTTTTCCGCCTTCAACAGCTCTTCTTTTCCGGGCACGTCCATCCCCCCAGCGGCCTGCTCACCGCTCGCGGCCTCTTGGGACGGGACTGCCCCGGCTGCTTTGTCGGCTTGGGGGGTCGCTGTGGGCTTGGCTTCATCCGCCGGTTTTGCCGGTGCTGGAGAACTTGAGCCTTGCCCGGGCTGGTTGGCTGGTTTCTGAGGAGTGGGCGTGGCGGTGTGGACAGGATTTGACGCGGAGGGATTTGCACTCGGCGATTTCGCTTGAGGCGTCACTTCCATGCTGGGGCCAGTACTGTTTTGCGGTTCCACCTCGCCCGCTGGTGTCGCCTTCGGAGCCGGGGGAGGCGTTGCAGGCGTGACGAGTGCGCCTTTCCCTCCCTTCAGGCGCTCGAACTGCATCTTCACCAAGCCGATCGGGCCGTTCGTCTGATTCCTCTCCGCCCGCCACTCCAGGTATCCGAGGACGCCAAAGATCGCAATCACAACCACAGCCAACCATGCCCGCCAATGACTGCGCGGGACCGCCGGCGAGGGAAGTTCGACGGCGTTTTCTGGCGGCGGATCGCTTAACCCAAGGAAGGAGGGGCCAACAATCGATACCCCGGACTTAGCCGGTGGCTTGACTGCCGGCTCGGAAAAGTCCAAGAAGCGCGAACGCTTAGAAGGCGCGGTTTCCGAAGGAAAAACCTCAACCGTGAGCTGCGCGTCGTCTTTGGTATTGGTAATATCCGGTGCAGTTTCTTGCGACGGGAAAAGAGGCTCTGCACTTGCGTCGGATTCCCCTGACATGCTGACGGGCGCCGGCGGCTCGTATTTGGCGGTCGCATCCAGCACTGGCTTATCCCCGGTCATCGTCACTTCGTCTTCTTCCGAAGGCGGCGTGTAGTGGAAGCCGGCTATGAACTGCTCCAGCGAGTCAGCCATTTCGGCTTCGGCGAAGTAGCTCTTTGACGGTATTATCGGCGACTGCGGAGTTGAAGAAGCTTCGGCTACTTGCTCCCCAACCCCGATCGATTCCTTCTCCGAGCGGGTGCGGGACCGGGACGGCAAGCCGGTCGATTGCCGCTCTTCGACGGCAGGCTGCAGAGCCGACAAGGTTGACGATGCCTGTCCGGTCACTTCGACCGGCAGGCGGATCAAGCCCAATGTGCTCTGCGCACCGGGAGCCGTAATGGCCTTTTGCGGCAGAGGGATGCCGCACATGCCGCAAAAGCGATGAATCGCGGGATTTTCAAAACCGCACTGGGGACAAACCACACTACCCCCTGGTCAAGCCTAATTTTAAATTATGTGACTTTATCGAGGAATGGATGAGGAGCTTGTGGCAAAGGTGGTCAGCAACAACGCGGGTTTCCGGTGAGCAGTCTTCCACCTTGTCAGGAGTTCCCGCTCAATTCGGCTGGATATCCCTTAAGAGGCACACCGTTTCTCGCACATCTCCCGCCTGAAAAAGGCGAATACCTGCAAGCCCGGCAGCCCCGGCTCGCAAACAACCTGCGGCATTTTTTAGACGAACGCCGCCCAACGCCAGCACAGAAAACTGGCTCTTCGGCGCAGATTCCGTATTAATCGGCGGGTGCGCACCACGACAAGCCTCTGCCAGGCATTCGAGGCCAAGTCCCGGCAGGTCTGTCCCCGGCTTCTCGAAAATCGGGGCAAGCACTGCGAAATCGGCACCGTGCGCTTCCGCATAACGCACATCATCGATGTTGTGGGCTGACACTCCTATGATCGGCGCTCGATCGGCAACTCGCGTCCACAAAGCACGAATTTCTGAGGCTGCCAGACTGCCTGAGGTCAGATGCACACCATCAGCACCGCACGCCAGCGCGATCTCAGTATGCGTGTTTATCAGAATTCGCGTCGAGGAGCTGTTGTCACGTACAGCAGCTACTGCCGCTCTTGCCAGAGGCTCAAGCTCCGAAGCTGGAAGGTCCTTCTCCCTTAGCTGGATGAAGTCGACACCCGCTGCTGCAGCTTGCCCAATGCGATCCAGCAGGGCCCGGCGTTGCTGAAGCTCGTCGCCGGCAAAGCTGCGCCGGTCGGTGATGTAGTAGAGAAGCATTCACTGCAATTCTATTCAGCGGGACGAGTCTGCCTCCAGAAACTTTCAGCTATCTTCACAAATAAGGTTTTGAGAGGGCACGGCTTCAGCCGCGCCGCAAAGAGCCGAGAGAATGCGGCTTCAGCCCCTGAGGAATTTGGGCTTCCATGACGAGGGAGCTTCCATCAGTTCAGTGGGACGAATGTTTTGACGCCGGCGTACTCTGCTCTTCCGCCGCGATCACTTCGTAGGGCCGCATCATCTCGTTGTCCTCATGTTCCAGCAGGTGGCAATGCCAGACGTAGCGTCCGGTGTAGCCTTCGAATGGAATGATGATGCGTGTAATTGAGCGAGGTTCGGCGCGGACTGTGTCCTTCCAGCCGGCTTCACTGGGGTCGGGTGGTATGAGGTCGCCGAAGGTGGTCAGGTTCGTTGTTACGGTATCGCTGGGGTAGCCGGGAATGTATTCCTTGCGATCGAGGATCTGAAACCTGATCAGGTGGATGTGAATCGGGTGCATGTCGTCCGTAGGATTCACAAACGACCAGATCTCGGTGGTGTTGATGACCGGCTTTTCCGTGATCGGCTGATGCCAGTAGGTGCCGTTCAGAAGCATGATCATCGACTCGCCGGCCGGGTTCATATACTCGTTCAGCGTCAGCATGCGCGTCTTCACGGCGTCGGATTCCTTCAGCTTGGGGACGGCCCGCAGCGTGGACGGCAGCGAGCTCTCGTCATTCACCTTGTTGGGCGAAACCCGAAATTGAAGGATGCTGAAGCTGTCGCTTTTGAAGATGATCTTCTCGCCTTTGCGGCCGCTGAAGTCAACCACAATGTCGGCGCGCTCCGCAGGCGCCAGAATCAGCTTCTTCAGCGGCAGGGGCGCGGGCAACAGACCCTGATCGGTGCCGACCTGATGAAACGTTACGTCATCGCCGAGGGAGAAGCGATAGGTACGTCCATTAGAGCCATTGAGGATGCGAAAGCGATACTTGCGCGGTTCCACGTCGCAATAAGGAAACAGCTTTCCATTGGCCAGAATCGACTCGCAATAGACTTCCGGCACCCACGGCGCGTCGGCATTTGCCGAGACCGGATACAAAAGCTGAGAGTCGAGGGTGAAGTCGCGATCCATGACGACCAGCGGGATCTCGTACTTGCCATTCGGCAGATTCAACTCATCTTCCACCTTGTCTCGAATCAGGTAACTGCCCAGCACCCCGGCAAATATGTTAAGACGATTAATGCCCATGGCGTGGTCGTGATACCACAGCATGGCGGGCTCCTGCCCATTCGGGTAGTAGTACAGATTGGATTTTCCGGGAACCACCCAATCCTCGGGATAGCCGTCGTCTTGCGGGCGCGTCTTCGCGCCATGGACATGTACGACGGAGCGCACCTGTGGTTTATCGGCTTCGGCACCGTGGAGGTGGTGGTCGATGGGCAGGAAATGCTGCTGCGGCAGCTCGTTCGCCCACTCGATGAGCAGCGGCTCCCCGGTACGAGCTTCTATGGTCGCACCGGGGACGGACCCAGCACAGGACCACCAGCGCGTTGGCTTCATATCACGATGCACCTTGAGATCAATCTGCCGCAAAGGCATGCGGTAGTAAGGCACCATCATGCGCTGCTCGGCGGGACTGGGGCGCTTCCCCAATGCCCGCGCCACGGTAGGAATGGGCAACGGATCGACAAATTTTTCCAGTTTGCCGGTGTCGAATGCGACCTGCTGCTTGGCTATCGGGTGGTGCCGCATGGAGGGGGGTAGCTGTCCGTGGAAGTAGGCTCCAGCGGCGAACAGCGTGGATTGTTTGAGAAAGGAACGTCGGCTAATCACGGCTTGAGTAACTCTATCAACGCAGTTTGAACGCCAGGTTAATGAAAATGGCACGTGCGGCCATGGATCGCACGTGCCAGGAGCTTCAGCAACCGCCGCGTACGCGGAAAAGCTCTATTGCAGGCAGCCCTTCTGCGTAACCTCACCCGTTTCATCACTGAGAATCAGCGTGCGATAGCACGGAGACGGCAGCGTCCAGGTGAACATGCCATCAAGGGGTCCAGCCACCTGATCGAACGATCCCCCGCCGATGCGCTGGTTCCATAGCCAGTTATCCTCAATAAAACGTACGACTGAGCTCTGATCGGTCATGGTGTGGTCGACATAGTTGGCGCGGCTGTAAGGAGAAATCACGAGCAGCGGCAGGCGCGGTCCATAACCGCAGCGGCCCTGAGCGCTGGGAGCGCTGATCCCGGACAATATCGGGGTACCGGCGCCGCACTGGCCCGGAGCGGTAAGGGCATCGACTGAGCTCTGTGAGCTGTTGACGATCTGTCCCAACTGGTGGTCGTACCATCCGTCGGAGTCGTCCCAAAGGATGAGAACCGCCGTGTTCTTCCATTCCGGACGCTGCATCAGGAAGTTGATGGTGTCGACGATGAACGTCTGCCCATCGAGCGGGTCCGAGTACCCAGCATGCTCGTCCTGATATCCCGGGGCTTTCAGGTAGCTCACCGCGGGGAAATTGCCGGCATTAATCGCGTCAAAGAAGTCATGGGTATCGTACTGGTGGTTCGCGGCGTCACCGTTGTGTCCGATCATCTGTACCGAAGTCGGGCGGATGTGCTGCGGGTTGGCGGTGGAGGTGTAGTACTGGAACGGCTGGTGGTGGGGAATGTAATCTGCCTTCTTCACACCGGTTACCGCCGAAGTGTGGTCGCGCTTGCAGCCGGTGCTGTTGTCCGGGTTGACGATAGTGAGGTCGAAGCCTTCATTGAAGAAGCCCCAGGTCACGCCCGCTCCAGTTAGCAGGTCACCGATGTTCTTTCCGCCCATCTGCACCTGAGAGCCGCTTGAGCACATATCACCGATCGGGTCGGCATCGCCATACAGCGTGAAGCCGCCGTGTCCATCCGAGATCACCGGCGGGTTGCCCATGGTCTGGACGACGCCGTTAGTCTGGCCCGACATGACGTTCAGAGCTCCGGGAGTCGAAGGTCCGAAGTTCGTGTCATACGAGTTGTCGCTCATGGCGTAATTCTGAGCGTAGTTCCACAGAGCGGTAACGGTATTGCCGTCGTAGTAGCCCATCGTCAGAGCATTGGTCAGCACCTGCTGCGGCGGGGCCGACGGCGGCGGGCCGGCAACGCCGGTGTAGAGCGGGAACAGGTCCATTACTCCGCCATCAAAGGCCTGCTGCTCCGGAGTGTAGTTGTGGTCCTGATCGTTGGTCGCGGCTTGTGAGCGGTCCAGACGATACGGATTCGAGGCTCCCGTGCCGTTCGCGAGATTCAGGTTGGGGTTGAAATTCAGCAGCGGGTTGTTCAGGCCATTGACAGCCGGGGTTCCAGGAAGCGGAACGAACTTCGGCTCACCCGGAGGATTGGTCGCGTTAGGATAGGTTCCAAAGTAGTGATCAAAGGAGACGTTCTCCTGGAAGATGATCACGAGATGTTGAATCGGGGTGGCCGGCTGGCCATAGGGTGTGCGAGCTTTCGACGACGGGTTGGCAGCATGGGCCACCTCCGGAGTCAGCAGCGGTCCAAAAACAATGGCCGCCATTAAGGCTGTTGCCAGGAATTGACGCATAGTCCTCCTCATCCCTTTCCCACTTGGGAAAACACATCCATGAATTGATAAGCGCAGAACATGAACCTGAAATCACGCCAGGTTGAAAATCCTGTTACGGCGGGTGTATATCCGGGCTCTAGAGGCGTTATTGGGCACGCAATGTAAAGTGGCTGGTCGTTGGGGGGGTGATTGTGTTCGGGACTCCGACAGGTTTATACTGCGTTCCCCATCATGAAGGTTATTGTCGTCATCCCCGCCGCCGGGTTGGGCACGCGCATGTCAGCCATCTCGGGCGGAGTAAAGTCCAAGAGCAAGCAGTTCTTCGAGTTGCGAGGAATTCCCATTCTCGTCCACACTCTTCGCAAGTTCGACGCGTGCGACCGGGTGGGAGAAATCGTAGTTGCGCTGCGACCCAATGAGACCGCCGCTTTCCAGTCCATGATTGCGCACGAGAGTTTTCGCAAGCCGATTCGGGTGGCGGAAGGCGGCGAGCACCGCCAGAACTCCGTTGCCAACGCTATACGCTCGCTCCATGCCGAGGCGGATGACGTCATACTGATCCACGACGCGGTGCGGCCGTTTGTCGATCAGGAAACCATCCTGGGCGTCATTGAAGGCGTGGAGAGGCATGATGCCGCGATTGCGGGAATCCCTGCGATCGATACGGTCAAGCAGGTGGACCGGACGGCAGACGGCGCAGTTGTAATAGCTACCGTGCCGCGGGAACGGATGGTCATGGCCCAGACACCTCAGGGCTTCCGCTTCGGCCTGCTCAAGCGCGCCTTTGACGAGGCTCTCACTGACGGATTTCTGGGTACCGACGAGGCTTCTCTGATTGAACGGTCGGGAGGCACGGTCCATGTCGTCATGGGCTCGCCGCGAAACATCAAGATCACAACACCGGGCGACCTGGAGATTGCAGAGCTTTACATCTCGCAAGATGAGCGTCGCAGGACGAGCCTCACAAGATAGCTTTTCACAACGTATCTTCCCGCTAGAGCAAGGCTGGGTGCTACAGACTCGCGCAAGAGCGGAGGAGTATTTTCCCCCGCCTTCCGCGATTCCTTTTCTTTACTTATATGCCGCTCGGATGGGATGAACTGCTCTCGGTTCCCGTGGAGCGCATGCCCTCGTTCACACCAGAGCGGACCTGGCCCATTGCACGTTCAGCCGTGCTGCGAATCGATTCCACGCCGCGATTCACCTTCTCGCGGCCTTGCTCATAGGTGTCACGGGCCTGATCCGCAATATCGCTGGCGCGATCGGCTAAATTGTTCCGCGTTTCTTCACCGCTCATTGGCGCAAACAAAATCCCCAGGCCAATGCCCATCCCCAAGCCAAACAAAAAACTCTTCATGCTTCCCTCCTGGATACAGCTCTAACGAGCGTCTTTTATCGGTTGAAACTTCCTCTAGGAAAGATGCAACCACGTCTAGGAGAGTTTGCTGCGGAGCAGGGCTGCACCTCATTCGCGCCAGAGCCTCAGAATCCGAACGGATGCGGTACAAACCTTGGAAGTCGGCGAGATACTCTGCAGTAAAAAATCCGGCCACCGAGGCGACCGGAAGGGAAAAGCGAGAGTGATTTACTTCTGCATCGGAGCCGATGCCGGACCAAGCGCCTGCAGGCGCTGTGTCGCGACCTGGCCGACAGGAGTGGTCGGGCTTTCTTTCTGCAGGTCCTCATATAGTTTGCGAGCGTCCAGCGGCTGATTATTGTTCTCGTAAAGTTCGGCGAGTTGGAACTGCGCCGTCCACTTGCCCACTGAATCGACGGGCCGGTCGATCAACTGCTTGTAGGCGTCAATGGCCTTGGGAAGCTGATTCGTATCCTGATAGAGGTTTGCAAGCGCCAGCTTTGCCAACCCTGCCATGTTCTTGTCGTGGCTCGTCGCTACGTCGCTAAGTGCCTTCTCGGCAGCGGCCTTGTTACCCATATCGCGCAACGTAATTCCCTCAAAGTATTGGGCAATGCGCCCCGACTCGGTAAAGGAATACTGGTTCGCAATGGCGGTGAAGTCGGCGTTGGCTGCCTTGGCGCGATCCTGGGCCGAGGGATAGGTCAGCATGTTCGGAGGCGCGGTCTGCCCGGCCGGCAGAATTGGGGCGCTGTACTTTTCCAGCGCGGCAGCCAACAGGCTCCGCCCTTGCTGATTGCGGTAGTTGACGTACGTCCATCCGCCGAGCAATACGGCGATGATCAACACCACCGCAATTCCTGCGATGATCAGCATCGAGCGGTTTTCCGATGCCCAGGCAAGCGTTTCGACGGTTGTTTCTCTAAATTCGTCGGTCTTAAGGTGATGTCGAGTGGAACTGCGCACGCGTGGTCCTTATGTGGAATTGCCAAGAGGCGGGCAAGCACAAAGTTTAACAGGGCCTGGATTGCAGGGTCAAACCTAGGTCGCCCGCTGTCACGCGCTCCAAGGCGACTCGCAGCTAAACTGCCTTGCGGGCTTGAGCGATCTTGCGAGTCGGCGCCGACTGGGCGGCCTGTGGTTTGAGGCAACGGATGTGACGAGAGGATACCAATGGCCAGGACACTGGTATGCTGCTTTCATACGGGGGCTTTTTCATGAAGCAGTTCTACATTCGGGATTGCAGTCAGCAGGAAAACCAAACCATCACGTCGTTGTTCGTTGTTGCCTCCAAGCAGGTGAAGTCGAAGAAAAATGGTGAAGTCTATCTCTCGCTGGTGTTGGCTGATCGCAGTGGCCAATTGCAGGCCAACATGTGGGACAACGTCTCCGATTCGCTCGACGCCTTCGATCAGGATGACTTCGTCAAAGTGAAAGGAGTCGTCCACAAGTACAACGGCCGCTGGCAAATGACCGTCCACAGGGTCCGCAAGCTGGACGAGTCGGAGATCGATTACGCCGACTACATACCCAAGACCTCCAAAAACATCGAGGAGCTGTGGAGCAGGTTGGGGGCATTTGTAGAGAGCCTGGAGAATCCGTGGCTCAAACGGCTGGTGCAGGATTTCATGAGTGACGAAGCGCTCGCCGCAGCGTACAAATCCGCCCCGGCTGCAAAAACGCTGCATCATGCGTTTGTCGGTGGGCTGCTGGACCATGTAGTGTCGCTGTTCACCGTGTGCGACCTTGCGGTGCGCAACTATCCCGAAGTAAACCGCGATCTGCTCTTGACGGGAGCCTTCCTGCACGACGTCGGCAAAGTGCACGAACTGGCTTACCAGCGGTCGATTGCCTATACCACCAAGGGACAATTGCTCGGCCACATGATCATCGAGTTGGAGATGCTGCACCAGAAGCTGGCGCACATTCCCGGCTTTCCGGACGAGCTGAAGATATTACTCGAGCACCTGATCATCAGCCATCACGGGCAGTACGAGTTCGGTTCGCCCAAGCTGCCCATGTTTCCGGAAGCTCTCATGCTGCATTACCTCGATGATCTTGATTCCAAGATGGAGGCTATGCGGGCGCAATTTGAGCGCGAAGGCGAGATCAGCGGGCCATGGACCAGCTATAACCCTTCCCTGGGACGCCCCTTGCTCAATAGCAAGAAGTTCCTGGAACCGAAGCCGCAGCATGACAGCAGCCACCATGAGCAACCGCATGCGGCCGCTGCAGTGGCAGGGTCGGAGGAGCCCTTCACCTCAGCATCGGGCGCTGACTCCGACGGTGCAAGCCTGAGCGAGACCCATCAGAGTGAGGCCCAGGAGAAGCAGTTGGAATTGACGGTCTCGACTGAACCTGCTTCCCCGGCTTCGGCCCTGGACGCTCTGCAACAGAAGTTCGCATCCCACAAAGTGACGGCTGGGAACCACAAGCAAAGCTGATTCTATTCCCGGCTATCCCGGCTGTTTCTTGCCTTTGATGGAGAAACGGGTGGGCGCCTCAATGGACTGGAACTTCGCGCGCTTGCTGTCAACCCGGTAGTCCAGACCTTCCATCTCGACTTTCTTGCACATTTCATGCAAGCGTGATCGCATGCGCTCGCCTATGCGATCTCCTAAAGTCTCGCGGCGGGCAGCCCGCTCCGCAGCCGAGTAGCTGCGGGGATTGTCGTCCTCGGGATTGCCTTGCTCGGGTCCATCGGGAAAATTGGTCGTGATGATGGTGGTCTTGTTCTCGTTGTAGCGGCTGTTCAGGATGTAGTTAACGGTGTCGAAGACCCATTCCGTGCTGCGAACTGCCCCGAGCTCGTCGAGCACTAGCACCTCAGCGTCGAAGACGGGGCGAAGGATCTCCATCTCCGTAGCTTGAACGGACGGATTGTACGAATTCTGGATCGATTTCAGCAGCTCACGATAATCGCAGAACAGGCAGTGAATACCTTTTTCGCGGATCAGCGCCTTGAGAATGCCCACCGAGAGATGTGTTTTGCCGACGCCAACCGTGCCCACAAAAAGCAGACCGGTCTTGTCCGTCGGGTATTCCTCCACGAAGCGGCCCGCGTACCACTTGGCCTTGCTGATGCTCTTCGGGGACATCTCCGCTGGATCGTACTTGAAATTGTCGAGCTCGCAGTGTTCGTAGCGCGCCGGGATGTGCGCTGCCGACAGCAGGCGTTCGCTGCGGTTGCGGACCCGGCATTGGCAGCGCACGACCTCCCGCTCATTCGCCCGCTTCCGGATTTCCCATCCGGTTCCGTTGCAGATGTCACATATTTCCGTCGCCGTGCCCACGGGCTTGAATGTAATGCCGCAGACGAATCCACGCAACCCGGAACGATCAGAAATTTGCACCGAGAGACTCGTGACCCAACGAATAGCTGTGGCTCGCTGTGCAAAAACTCTTCCTAACATTTTGGCAGAGCAAGGACCGCGAACGGGCATGGCAGCGGGTCGTGGCCGGTGCCTTTTTTATGAAGCAAAGATGTCGAAGACATAGTCGTGCGCGGCCAGAACACTCGCCGTCATGCTTCCCGCCTCGACTCGCTTAATGATTTCGCCGCGCGAAAGGTCAAAGATTCCGTCCAGTAGCTGCTTACGCTGTTCGTCATTCGCCTCAGCCATCACAAACAGCACACGCGCGCTGTGCTGGATGTACCGCGGCGAAAGCAGTTGCCTCTTCAACAGTTCCATGATCACCGGCGCTTTGCTCCGGTCGAAACGCCCCGGGTCGCCCATGCGATCCAACTCGGCGAAGAATTGCGATGTCCACTCACCGTGGTACTCCCAAACCTTCTGGAATAGTTCCTTCGTAAAACGAGTACCGGCCTTCACCGCTTCGTCGCCCGGCACCAACACCATTCCGTCTTCGGTCAGCTTCGCCCGCTGCAGGTGGCCATCTTTGGTGATGGCAGCCTGATGAAATGCGAGCGTCCACAGCCAGGAGACGTCGATGCGGTAGGTGGCAAGGTCGTTCATGAAGCGCTGCTTAAGCTCGTAATCGTCGATCGCGGCAGCAAAGTTTCCGTTTAGGATTTGGAAGCCATAGTTCGCCGCCATGTAGAACGCATGTTGAATGTGCTCGATGGTAATGTCGCCTTTCGGCACACTGTAAATGTCGTCCCAGAGCTGCCGGCTCAGGAGCTTTTCCGGCGCATCCAGGTCTTGCTTGCGGAGCACCTTGGGCGTAATTTTGCCCGCTTTGTCCAACAGGTCTCGTGACGTCAGCAGCGCCCGCTCCGCATCGACCAGACCACTGGCGACTGTCGGAACCGGTTTGCCATTCGCGTCCACTGTTTCTGGTGGCGCGTCCACCAGGGCCTGCAACCCCGCTAACGGAACCTGAAGCGGTCGATTTCCTGCCGCCACGTACGCCGGTTCCGGACTGGCGACCCAGCTCTGGCGATATGTGTCGTAGAGCCTCCCCTTGACGCGGCCGGCGAGAACGTCGTCGAGCGTAATCTGCCCATCCGCGGCGTTGGGCTCTTCGGGCACGAAGATGAGTCCCAGCAGCCGTTCGCGCAGCTTGTCGATCACCACTGCCCGCATCGCAACCGGGTTGTATCGCGCGCGACCATAGATATCGCCGGGCTGATACATCATCACCGCCGCCATGCCGCCTATCGGCGCGCCTTGGGTGAGATCGCCATGCTTCATGCCCGCCAGGAGAATCGTCAGCGCGTTGTAGCGCTGGTAGGCAATCATGTTCGGTGCTGCCATTCCAATGTTTTGTGGATCAGGGAAGACGCCGTTGGGGTCGTCCTTCCACATCTCGATCAGGCTGCCGAGATAGTCCCAGCGCCCAACGTTCGTCCCCAGCAGGCGACGCCGGAAAACCCAGGCAATCGCCGGCAGATACCTGCCCCCGTTGCCCTCTTCATAGAGAATCTTGATTTTGAACGTCCCTGCCGGAACTCCAATCAGGCCTTCAACGCGCGAGAGCAGTCTCTCCACAATCAGTGCTTCTCTCGGGGTCTGCATCTTTGGGATATAGAAGTACACGCCGGTGCCGGCGCGCTTCAGGGCGTCGTAATTATTGAGCACCCATAAAACGACTAATGCGACGAGTCCGGGAGCCGGCTCGCCATCCACCGTGATGTGTTCGTAGACGATGTGAATGCTGGGCGGACGCACTAACCGCGTAGGCCACCGATCATGGGTTCGATCGATCTTGTAGGAGCGCTTGTTGCCTTTTTTCACCACGTCGTATGACTTGCCTGACCAGTCGCCCTGAAAGATCTCTTTCGCATTGCGCAGGGCGGCGAATGTTCCAACTGCCTGAAGCTTCGCAGCACTGCCTGGCCGGAAATGGGCGGGCGAGGCGTCCTCGAAGTCCGGCATGTTCATCGGCGCTGCACTGTTCAGCGCGTTGAACGCCATGTCCAGCGGATACCACGGCCCGGTCAATTCCAGCCCGGGGTTCTTCAGCGGGTGAACGTCCTCGGGCACAGATACTTGGTCATTCAGCCGCCAGCGCCATTCGCTTTCGCGGTCCAGAAAGTTATCGATCAACCCCTGCACGATCTGGTGAAACGTCCAGGCACGGCCTGTGACAGCGTCGTCGAAAGTCTCGTGCCAACTCGGCCAGGCATATTTCTTCCGAACTGGATCGGGACTGGCCAACAGGTTTCGGCGAGCGCTGAGGGCTTCAGCAATAGCCGGACGCAATTCGCGGGTGAGCGAGGCAATCGTCTCTTGGACGTTGATTTCCTTACCATTTACGGTCTTCGTACCGAATAAATCTGAAAAATGCTGGAGAACATCTTCACGGATCATGAGCGCCTCCGGACAACGGCACAGTGTAGTGACAGGACGGGGGCGAGTCAAAGCCGGATTGAAAAGCTTCTGAGTGAAAAGAACTGCGCAGCAAGGTCTTTGAGCAGCCGGGTCGCTTTTCTCTAGGCGTGGCGGGGCAACAGCACGCAACGCACAAGCGAGGTGAAGAACTCACGGGTCAGGCGGTTGTGAAACAGGCGCACACGCTGGATGGGAACCGCTTGCAGCCATTCAATCTTCAGCGGGCTGTTGTCGACGAGCCGCTCGAATTTACGGATCGACATCTGGTTCAAGCCGCCTTCGACCTCTTCAAAACGACGTGCGCCGTCCGTCTTGTACTTGGCGCGCCACGTCATGAGAGAGCCTTCGGAAATAATCAGATGCGCCCAGGGAAACAGCGGGAAGTGCCCACCCTTGGGGTGATACCACGGAGGACCGAACGAGGCGATCACCTTTCCCTGCGGCTTCAGCATCGCAGCCATCTGCTCCAGAACCTGATCGGGAGAGCGAAAGTGTTCGAACGCATCCATCGAGGTGATGACGTCCACCTTGGTATCGAGCTTCTGCACAAATTGGCAGTTCGTAACGCCCTGCGGTATGTGTGAGCGTGCGACTTTCAGGATGCTCTCGCGAACGTCGAGCCCTATGACGCAGGCAGCCCCGTTCTGCGCCATTTCGATGGCTTCCATCCCGGTGCCACAGCCGAAGTCGAGCACCGTCTTGCCGCGTATATCGTCCCAAATGCGCTTGCCAAAGATGGTCTCGATCTTGCCTTTGCCCTCATAATTTGGGTTATAGACACCGTCGCTCCATTCGTAGCGATTCAGAATGAGGCTGGCTAGCGTACCGCTGAGCATCACGTATTCCACCTGGCTGGGATGTGTCTCGAATGAGTCCGATGGGAATTAAGAATATCATCCGCAAACGCAATGGAGCGTGGCGCTGAAGCGCTTACAAATGGGGAAGGGCTTTCAGCGCGCAGACACAAAGTGCGTTTGAGTGGAGACCAAGAGGATTGGCGGAGGTGGTTATCTTCGAGTTGCCTGTGAATTCTCGGATTGCGATCTACGTTGTTACGGCCCGAATCTTGACGCGCGTACCCTCAGGCAGCGGCTCTCCCAGGAATTGGACGGTTCCGTCGCGAACTACGCCGTTGATCTCACTGGTCGAAACCGCCGAAGCAGTATCCGGATCAGTCACCGCGGGTACCTTCCTGGCCATGCCCCGATCCATCGCCAAGTTGGCGAGGCGGTCCGCTTCGCGATTTTTCTCGCGCAGCACGTGCTTGATCTCAAAGAAGTCGAGCTGCTCGATTTTTTTTCTTGCCTGCGCATACAGCTCTTTCAGCGTTGGGCTACTCACCCTGTATTCGCCGTTGATCTGCTTCACCAGCAGTTCGGAGTCGCTGACCACCTTCATCGCCTTGAAATCATGCTTAATGCCATAGGAAAGCGCCGCCAGAAGTCCGGAATATTCCGCGTAGTTGTTGGTCTGCCGGCCGAGGTATTCGCTCAGTTCCGCCACCGGACGCCCAACTTCGTCTTCGACGACTACCCCATATCCGGCATGGCCCGGGTTGCCGCGGGATCCTCCATCTATGTATGCCACCAGATAACCCTGATCGGCACTGAAGATGGCTCCGCCCATGAACTCCTGCGAACGAAATGGCGATGTTTTGGGAAACGGGCGAACCGGCATAGCGGGTAGTGTAATCCTCAACCCATTAGATGCCCACTATCTTATAAAAAGTCGCAACCCTGATCGTCAACGGCCCAGGCGCAGCCGCATTGCCAAACGCGGCGGCAAGTTTGAGGAAAGAACCCGCTCCTGCGCGCGGTCGATATCGTACGGCACGCGATGAAAGACGACCCGGTCTGGCTTCCCGTCCTGCTTTTCGTAGAGTGCGAAGGCGGCGCGGCAGTCGCCGTCGCGTGGCTGCCCGATCGAACCCGGGTTGAGCAAGTATCGCACCTTCGGCTCCAGGGTTATTTCAAATTGGGCCGGACCTTCAACCCTTGGGTAGACCGGAGCAAACTGGCTGATCCTGTCATTCTCGTCAATGAAGCCACCCTGCAGATGAGTGTGGCCGAAGAAAATAACGTCGGATTGCCCGGGCATCGCGAAGCTCTCTTCTGCGCTGATGACATTGAGCAGGTACTCGTCTTCGTCATCGGGGGCGCCGTGGACAAATTCCACTCCGGGCAGGTCTGCGCGCCGAATCGGTCCCTGGGGCAAGTCGCGCAACCACTGCAGGTTCTCCGGGGTAAGTGTCAACTGGGTCCACCGAGCCGAGATGGCCGCGACTGGATTAAAGTCGCTGATGTTGGACATCCCCGAACATGCCCGGTCGTGGTTACCCCGAACCACAATTCCGCCCAGGGCGATCGCTTGTTCGGTGACCTCGTTTGGCGATGCGTTGTATCCGACTACATCTCCCAGATTTGCAACCAGATCGTGTTCGGGCGCAGCCGCCATTACGGCTTCGAAGGCTTCGAGGTTGGCGTGAATATCGCTAATCAGCAGAAGTCGCATCTCAGTGCCGTTTGGCCTCGACAGGGCAGCGTGCTAAGTGTTCCGGTGCAACTTCGACCAGCGGCGGCAAGGCTTCGGAACAGCGCGCTATTCGCGAGCCGCATCGTGGTTCGAACCGGCAACCTTCCGGTATTGCCGTCAGAGCCGGCACCGTCCCTTCGATAGTACGCAGCGGCTGAGCGCGGTCGCTGCCCAGTGTTGGAACCGAACTCAAAAGTCCGCGCGTGTAAGGATGCACCGGGTTATGAAACACCTCACCGGCTTCTCCCATCTCCACCAGGCTGCCCGAGTACATTACAGCAATCCTATGCGAAATCTGCGATACGACTGCCAAATCGTGTGACACAAACAGCATGGCCAGCGCAAACTTCTCCCGCAGATCGTTCAACAGATCGAGCACCTGCGCCTGAATGGTCACATCGAGTGCCGTCGTAGGCTCATCCGCGATCAGCAGCCGAGGATGGTTCACAATGGCCATGGCGATCATCACCCGCTGACGCTGTCCTCCCGAGAGCTGATGAGGATAGTCTCGTGCTCGGCGGTCGGGTTCGGGAATGGCAACGGTGCGCAGCGCCTCGACCGCCCGACCCCAAGCCTCCTGCTTGCCTGCCTTGGAGCGCCGGCGAGCTTTGCTATCGGACACTCCGCGACTCTTATCCGCCGCCTCATGTGCGAGCACGGCCTCGGCCACCTGGTCGCCTACACGCATCACCGGATTCAGTGCTGTCATGGGCTCCTGAAAAATCATGCTGATGCCCGAACCTCGAACTCCTCGCATGCTTGCTTCGGCCAACCCAAGCAGATCTTCGCCCTCGAAAACGATCGCGCCGCTCACGCGCGCTTGCGGCGGCAACAGGCGAAGTATTGCCAGGGAGGTTACGGATTTCCCCGAGCCCGATTCGCCTACCAACCCGAGCACCTCGCGCGGCGCTATGTCGAAACTCACGTCGGTGACCGCGCACACCCTTCCCTGTGGGGTAGCGAATTCCACCCGAAGGTTCTCGACCGAGAGCAGGTCCGGCACAGGGGATATCGTAACAGGGGAGAAGAGGGGCGCACGGGGAAGGGAGTGAGTGAACGCGTCTTGCTCAGGAGGTCGTATGCCAGATCATGAGCCCGTCCCGCAGGGACAGCAGAGCTTAGCCCAGCGCTTCAGCGCTGGGAGACGGCAGATTTTGTGCGAGAGCCGCGTCAGCAGCGGCACGTTTTTCTGCACGGGTGGAGCACCGCTTCAGCGGTGCATTCTCGGCTCAGGTTTGCGGCCGGCTTCAGCCGCTGAGGGAAAGCAATTTCGATACCTCAAGCGCTAAAGCGCAAAGCCTAAACGGATCTCATAATAGACGCCTGAAGGCGTCCTCCACCCGTTGGAAACGCCACCCTAAAATTATCTTCACGCGATGTGGCGGAACAGATCATGAGCCGGTCCCGCAGGGACAGCAGAGGTTAGCCCAGCGCTTCAGCGCTGGGAAGCAGAAGTCAGCGGCGAAACCCGTGCCGTCCCCGGAGGGACTCTCACGTTTTTCCCAAACTCACCCAGCGCTGAAGCGCTGGGCTGAGATATGCTGTCCGCTTCGCGGACGGGTGTGCATAGCCGGGGTGCAAGGACATTGACGTGCCAGCCGTGGTTTATCCCCGGCCCTATCAATCTCACCCCACGGTACGCACCGTATTTCGTCTTCCGGGCCAGTGCCTATGTAGTTCGTTCCAAACGATGGAATGTGTGGGCGCCCGGCGTGCCACCACACATACATGTATACCGCGCATCAAGGTTTAACCGGAAGAGGCCGAGCCCGGAGGGCGGCGTCATGATAGCCCAGGCTGGATCGAAGCGGAATCCTGGGTAGGCTCTCATGCCCTCTCACCGGATTTACCCACCGTTCCGCCTGATTAGATAACCGTGTCGGCAGCTTCTTCAGCGAGGGAGCGGAACCCTGGGTGCCTCACTCAATCCTTCGTTTGGATTGAGTGGGATCTATGGAGTGTGGACACCCCGCTTCTCGGTTCTTTCTCGGAATCCCCGAAATCCAACCTCTCAATCTCAGTGACATTCTAGTGCGCACCGTGTCTGTCCCATACCAAACGATCGAATATGTGGGGCCTCCGCCGACTTATCGACAGCTAGTGTGACGTAGGGAGCGATGGCGTAACGAGAGCCGCAGAGCGGCGACTGCGTTTTTAGCCCCGGGCGCAAGCCCGGGGTTGCGTTTTAAATGAATTACTACATGCCGCGGAGCGGCCCGGATTGCGTAGAGTGCGCCGCCCCGCGGCCTGAAGGCAAAAGCCGGGCCTCTGACCCCGGGCTTCCACCCCGACGCCCGCAAGGACGGCGCTCGTTGGGGGCCCAGTGCGCCCGGGGCTAACTTCACAGCCGCTGCTTCGCAGCTCAATCCCGCCTCACATGCGACTTGCTCCTATACAGAGCCGCAAGGCGTAACTTGTGCTATGGCGATGTTACGTCACGAAAAACCCGTCCCCGAAGGGGAGAGCATAAGTTAGCCACCGCTTCAACGGTGGGTAAGCGTTTCCACAAATTCGCGAGTCCCGTAGGGACGGCACAGTCGGTTGTGAGTGTAATGGAGATATTACGCCAACTGGCTGCGAGTAACTAACCACTGGCTACGGCACCACCTCAAATACGCTGCCCCAGCCATAAGCACCGCCGACTTCCGTCGTCCCGTACAGCCTCCCGTTGGGCGCGAGAATCAGGCCGGAGGTAAGGCTCGGATAGGGAGAGTAAAGATCGGTAAAGCCCCATTTTCCCTCGCCCTGCGGAGTGAGCTTGAAGACGGAGACGTCATTGCCGTTATGCTCATCGTCCCCAAGGTCGGTGCCGTAAACATTTCCCGCGGCATCTATGGCGAGAAGGTCAGTCGGACCGGACGAGTCTCCGACATTCCAGTGGTGCAGCAGCGAGTAGACCCAACCGCTCTCTGACGGCGTCAGCTTAAAGACGGTGCCGCTCGGCGAGAAGTCATCGAAGCTGAGCGACGGCCCACCGTTTGCATACGCGCCGTAAACATTTCCCGCGGAATCCAGCGTCACTCCGGCATAAGCATGCCCGCCGCCGTCGTAACTCTTGGGCTGATAGATGGTGTTGTAAGCCCAACCATCAGCGGTGCGCGTCAACTTCCATACCGGGCTGCACCCGCATGGTCCCGGCCCGTTGAGAAGAGTACCGTACAAATCACCGTGACTGTCGAGCGTGGGGCTGCTCCAAGGATCATTACCTTCGTCGTGTGTGCCGAAGCTGTAAATGACGCTATACACATACCCTGTGTCGGACGGCGTCAACTGGTACACCGACCCGCCGCCGAATTCGCCTCCGTGGACGTCGGTTCCATAAAGATTCCCGCCCTGATCCACGACGACACCATTGCCGTAGCTTAAGTTCAGATCTTCCTGGATGAGGAAGCGATAGATGATGTTCTCGGTCCAACTACCATCGGGATTGGGAGTAAGCCTGAAGACTGTGCCGCAGCCCTCCTGATACTGGCATATCTGATTGATGCCGCCGCCGCTGACCGTTGTGCCGTAGAGGCTGCCGTCCGGGCCAATGGCCAACCGCGCTGCCGGGTAAGCACCATCGTCGCCACCGCGAAAGCGATACAGGGTCTTGAAGACCCACTGGTCGCCCTTGGGCGACAGCTCAAAAACCGTGCCGCATTGGCCGATGGTTGAGCACCCCACGCGAAGAACTCCTGCGGTTGTGCCGTAGAGATTTCCGGCGGCATCGGCAACCACGCCGGCCAGTACAATCCCGCCGTCGGTGCCGCCGGTGAAAGAGTAGATATCTCGTCCGACCGTCTGCGCCTGCGTCCGTATGGCTGTTAGCAACAGCAGAGCGGACGCGAGCCAAAGAGTGAGAACCGCGATGCCAGAGGTTAAGCGGGTGAAGTTGTTTGTGACGTTAACAAGCGAACAGTTGCGATTGCGGCGGTCTTGCAGGGGGCGCGCCATGGTGCTTCCTCACAGCCAGAAACATTGTTGGAGCAGATGTGAGCTGCTGCTGCGGGGTTGCACTGTAACTGTCGCTATCAGGCGATGGCACTCACCTTCCTACAGCCGACCTTTGTCGGAAGCCTCCCGTCCCTTGTCACACGCATGTGTGACAAGCGCGCTTGGTAAATTCCACCCGGGTTTCGTACACTCAACACTTGAGGACGAAGGGTATTGGTGTCTCTGCACTGATTTCCCTTCGATCAGGGCCGCGTGCCACGAGCTGATTGCCATTCCTGGCTTTCGCCGCTGTTAGCAATCTCACAAATAGGCCACCCGCTTCATCCCCAAGAAAATCCTCCTAAGTCCTTATTCTGGAAGATTTTGCCTATAACTCTCACGCGCTCAAGATTTTGCGAGGAAAAGTTTTTTCTGACTGAATGGAATCAAGATTTTGCGGGTAAGGTGGGGGAGGGGGTATCACGACAAGTTGGCAGTGGTCAGTTGTCGGTTGTCGGCGAGGATCACTGGTCATGGTTAACAAATTTATAACTACGAACTTTCCTCGCAGTACAGGCAGACGGCAACGGATAACTTCGCGCCGCTCATATAGAATGTCCCATTCGCACGAGGTCTTCCCACGCTAACTATGTCCTCCAACGGACCACGCAAATACGACGCAATCATCATCGGCGGCGGCCACAACGGGCTGGTGAATGCGGCCTACCTGGCGCGCGCTGGCAGGAAGGTGCTCGTTCTCGAGCGGCGTCATGTGCTGGGTGGCGCTGCTTGCACCGAAGAGATCTTCCCCGGCTTCAAGTTCTCAGTCTGCTCCTACGTCGTGTCGCTGCTGCGGCCGGAGATCATCCGCGATCTTGACCTGCCCAGGCATGGGCTGGAGATTCTCCCGCTCGACGGAACCTTCACGCCAATGCCGAACGGCGACTACCTCTGGCGGGTGAATGATCACGGCAAGACCCGGCGTGAAATCGCGCGCCACTCAAAGTACGACGCCGAAGCCTACGAAGAATTCGGCAAGGCGATGCTGCAGATGTGCCGCTTCGTCAAGCCGATCCTGAGCATGGTCCCGCCCGACCCGACCACCTTGCAGCCCCGCGAATTGCTCAAACTGCTGTTCCTGGGCCGCCGCTTCAGCGATCTCAGCGGCGAAGACAAGTACAACCAGGTACAGCTCATGACCATGAGCGCCGCCGACTTCCTGGATCAGTGGTTTGAGACCGACGTGTTGAAGGCGACGATGTCGGCCTCGGGAATTATCGGCACGTTTCTCGGCGTGCGTTCCCCCGGCACTGCCTACGTGCTCCTGCACCACTACATGGGCGAGATCGATGGGGCCTTCCGCGCCTGGGGCTTTGCCCGCGGAGGAACCGGCGCTATATCGAACGCGATCGCCGACTCAGCGCGTGAGCTTGGAGTTGAAATCAAGACACAAACCGGCGTAGCCCAGATTCTTGTCCGCGACGGAAGAGCTGTTGGCGTGGCAACGAGCTCGGGCGACGAATATTACGCCGACATCGTTTCCTCCAGCGTCGATCCGAATCTCACGTTTCTGAAGTTCATTGAACCCCAGCACCTCAGCGAGGAATTTCGCGCTGAAGTAAAGCGCTACAAGTACCGTGGTTCTTCCGGCAAGGTGAATCTCGCGCTCGATGCCCTGCCCGAATTCACGTGTTTGCCGGGTGATGGCCATCAGTTACGCGGCGCGATCTCCATTTCGCCCAGCATCGACTATATGGAACGCGCCTACGATGAAGCCAAATACGGCGATTACTCCAAGCGGCCATATATCGACATGGTCATCCCCAGCCTGACCGATCCCTCGGTGGCGCCTGCGGGCAAGCACGTGATGTCCTGCTTCGTGCAGTACGCTCCTTACAAGCTGAAGGAGGGCACCTGGGACGAGAAGCGCGAAGCCTTCGGTGACACGGTCATTGACACTATCGCCGAGTACGCTCCTAACCTGAAGAACATCATCGTTGGCCGCCAAGTCGTTACCCCTCTCGACCTGGAACGCGAGTGGGGGCTGACGGAAGGAAACATCTTCCAGGGCGAACTCTCGCTGGAGCAGTTATTCTTCCTGCGTCCGGTGCCGGGGTGGGCGCAGTATAAGACGCCGATCAAGAATCTCTGGATGTGCGGCTCAGCCACGCATCCCGGCGGCGGCATTATGGGGGCACCCGGGCGACTCGCAGCCCTGGAAATCCTGAAGCACTCGAAGGGTGGGAGCTGACGATGGCCGCGGCGCACGACGTTATCCTCATTGGTGCCGGCCACAATAGCCTTGTCGCCGCTTTCTATCTAGCTAAAGCTGGACTGAAGCCGCTGGTGCTGGAGCGCCGTGACGTCGTCGGCGGATGCGCCATTACAGAAGAGTTTCATCCCGGATTCAGGTGTTCCCGCCTTTCGCACGCCACATGGCCGCTTCACCCGAGCGTGGTCGACGACCTGTCTCTCGCGCAGTACGGCCTAAAGACGTACACGCCCGACGTACGGGTGCTGTCGCTCGCCCACGATGGGCAGAACCTTGCGCTCTACGCAGACCCACTGAAATCGTGCCAGGAAATCGACCGGTTCTCCACGCACGATGCGGAAGGTTACATTGAGCTGCGGAAAACTCTCACATCCGTCGGCAACGCGATTGAATATCTGCTGACCATGACACCGCCCGATCTCGACGATCCGGCGTCGGGAAATCTTTGGGAAGTACTGCAGGCCGGCCGCAAGATTCGGGGACTCGACGATAAGGACCTTTACCGTCTCTTACGCTGGGGACCGATGGCGGTTGCCGATCTGGTTGCCGAGTTCTTCGAGAACGAGCACCTGCGCGCCACCATCGCCGCGCAAGGGATTTTTGGCGCGTTTCTAGGGCCATGGTCCGCAGGATCAAGCACCAATCTCATCTTTCGCGCTGTTCCGGACGGCAACCCGGCGGGCGCGGCCGGCTACGTTCATGGCGGAACCGGGGCCCTGACGGCTGCCATGGCAAGCGCCGTTCGCGCAGCCGGAGGTGAAGTCCGCACTTCCAGCGAAGTAGCGCGTCTGCTGGTGAAAGACGGGACAGTTGTGAAGGTCGTTCTCAGCAGCGGAGAAGAGCTGGCTGCGAAGGCCGTGGTCTCTGGCGCCGACCCGAAGCGTACTCTGCTGGGCCTGGTCGAGCCGCAGCACCTTGCACCGAGCTTCTTGCAGCGATTGCAGCACTATCGCATGAACGGCACGGTTGCCAAGATGAACCTGGCGCTGCGGGGATTGCCCAGCTTCAGGGGAGTGGACGGCAACGCTCTGCCCATGCTCGCCGGGCGCATCCAGATTTCGCCCGACATCGATTACCTGGAGCGCGCCTTCGATGCCGCCAAATACGGAGACTTCTCACGGCAGCCCTACATCGAGGCGGTGGTCCCGACATTGTGGGACTCAAGGTTAGCCCCCGAAGGCAAGCACGTCATGTCCATCTACATGCAGTACGCGCCGTACAAGATGCGCGACGGTTATGGGAGCCAACAGCGGGATGAGTTGGGTAACACCATCGTACAAACCCTGGCGCAATATGCGCCGGATTTGCCCGGGCTCATCGAGGCGGGTGAGCTGATTACTCCTCAGGACCTTGAAAAAAACTACGCGCTCACTGGGGGACAGATATTCCATGGCGAGCTGGCGCTCGACCAACTCTTCACCATGCGGCCGGTGCTCGGATGGGCGCAGTACGCTACACCCCTCCGGAACCTGTTCCTCTGCGGATCAGGCACTCATCCGGGGACCGGTCTCAATGGCCTCTCTGGCGCCAATGCTGCGCGCCAGATCATTCGGGAGCTTCGGGCCCAAGCCTGAGCTCGGTTGCAGCTACCGGCGCCTAGCATGCCTTGGCCGCTTGCGCCGCGCCTACAGCTCCGCGCAATATCATGACAAACTCCGCGATGCGTTCTGAGTGGGACCGGGAATGTCCATTGCCGGAGCTGCGGAACAGGTCAGGATGCATCTCCGACATGTTCAGCGAGTCCTGAAAGCGCTCGACTGTCGATTCGACAATGGAGGCTATCAGCTCCGGATCGACGTCCCGTCTCAGTTCGCCCCGCTCCAGACCCATCTTCACGAAGGCCTGAAGCTCCAGCGGATCCTCCTGCTTCAAAAAGCGGCCAATGCGCTTTTTGATGTTCATGTCTGAACCGTAGTTCCCCAGGAGCATCACCTTGTACGGTACTTCGTGCTGGTCGCGAAGCCGGCCGGCATTCTCCAGCCGATAGCGCAGCACCTCGAAGAAGCCTTTCGCCTTCACTTCTTCGGGGACTTCCAGGTATCCCGGCAAAGCGTTCAGCGATTGTTTGTAGGCTTCCAGAAAGAGGCCGTCCTTGCTTCCGAAATGTTGAAATACAGAGCCCTTGGCAATTCCCAATTCCGCCGCAATATCTCCTACGCGCGCCGCCTCATATCCGTGCTCGGCGAAATAACGCATTGCCGCCGAGAGGATAAGTGCTCTTTTTTGCTGAGATCGTTTCGTTAGCGCCGGTGGGATGGTGTAAGAAAGAGTGTCTTGTTGCAACGCTTTCATGTTGATTCCAAATACCCCTCGATAGGGTTTGCACAGCACAGGTGGTGCATGGAAATCCGGTCCCGCAGCGAGCGACGGAAGCCGCATTTTCAAACTTTCGGTGTTTCGCAATCATAAATCAGGTATTCACATATTTGCCAAACAAATCCGTACCTCCCTTGGTCGAGCGCGGGAGCATCTTCTCTCCCTTAGTACTCTTCGACCAATCCTGGCCCTGAATTACAGCTTCATTGGTTCTGGTTGACAGTTGAGTCCCAAAACGGGAGTTGACGCTCCGTCTCGGGTATGTTCCCCTGCCTCTCATGACCTCGCCAACGAGCTACGAGATATTCCAGGCTTCCCCCGCAGATGTCGGTGAGATTGCGCCGCTGTTCGATCTGTACCGACAATTTTATGGCAGAACTCGCAACGAAGAAGCTGCCCGACGTTTTTTATTTGCACGGCTCAGCAAGGGAGAGTCGGTGGTTTACTTTGGCCGCAGTGGCGGAAGCGCGGTCGCATTCCTTCAGCTCTATCCGGTCTTTTCCTCCACCAATCTCACCCGGCAGTGGATCCTGAACGACCTGTTTGTGCTGCCCGAGGCGCGGAAACAGGGCTTCGGCCGGGCCCTGGTGCAACGCGCTCACCGTCTCGCCGAGGAAACCCAGGCCATCGGACTGGTTCTGGAGACCGCCGTGACCAACCTTGCCGCGCAGCGGCTCTATGAATCGCTCGGGTGGAAGCGCGATGAAGAATTTTACCGCTATCACCTGTCGTTTTGATCTCGAAGAAATTAGACTCAGGTTTAGACGATAAGTTCTGGAGTAGCCGCCAGCAGCGAACGCGTGTATTCGTGGCGCGGCGACGTGGTGATTTCATCCGCTGTCCCGGTTTCAACCAGTTTGCCTCGATACATTACGGCGATTCTAGTCGATAAATAGCGTACCACAGGCAACGAGTGCGAGATAAACAGATAGGTCAGGTCAAATTCCAGTTGCAACTTGCGCATCAGGTTTACGATCTGCCCTCCGACGCTGACGTCGAGTGCGGAAACCGGCTCGTCAGCGACGATGAATTGGGGACGTAGGATCAAGGCCCTGGCGATTCCGATGCGCTGGCGCTGCCCGCCGCTGAACTCATGCGGATAGCGGCTGAGGGCCGAGGCTTCCATTCCTACCGCGCGCATTATTTCCGTCACTCGCGCCAGGCGTGCCTTGCGGTTGCTTTCGCCGTGGATCACCAGCGGTTCCGAGACGATGTCTCCAACCGTCATGCGCGGATCGAGCGAGCCGAATGGGTCCTGAAAGATGATCTGCATGTTGCGGCGAAGGTCGCGCAGGGCAGAGCCGCGAGATTTCAGAACATCTCGCCCATCGAATCGTATGGAACCGGAATCCGGCTCGATGAGCCGCACCAGCAGGCGCCCTAGCGTGCTCTTGCCCGATCCCGATTCGCCGACCAGCCCTAGCGTCTCGCCGGACTCAATGGAAAGAGAGACGTCATCGACGGCGCGGACTTCGCTGTTCGCGCCAGAGCCGAAGGCCAACTGCTCGGGGCGAAATGTCTTGCTCAGGTTGCGCGCCTCCAGGAGGGGCATGTGGCGATAGTAGCAAACGGCTTCAGAGCAACGCAGATTTCGCGGCCTGAGCGCGGCGCAAACGCGTGATTGGTTCTGATATCGAACGGCTCACAGCTCAGCTTTTCAACGCCATCACCATTAACTTGGGCTCGGTCATATCCTCGATTGAGTAGCGCAGGCCTTCGCGGCCCAAGCCCGAATCTTTCACTCCGCCGTAGGGCATCTGGTCGACGCGGAACGTAGGCACATCGCCGACAATTACGCTGCCAACTTCCAGATCATTGAACGCCTGCTGGATCTGAACGGCGTCGCGAGTAAAGACTCCCGCCTGTAGTCCGAAAACGGTTTCGTTCACCAGGCGCAGCGCTTCGTGGAAGGTCTCATAGGGCTCGACCGTGACAACCGGGGCAAAGATCTCGGCGCAGTTCACGCGCATCTCCGGAGAGGTGCCGGTGAGCACCGTGGGCTCTACGACCGAGCCGTTGCGCTTGCCGCCGCATAAGATCTTCGCCCCACCCTGATGGGCTTCTTCAATCCACTCTATAGTGCGAATCGCGTCCTGCTCACGAATGAGCGGCGGGATGTCGGTGGCTTCGTCCATGGGATCGCCGGTCTTGAGATCCTTCACGCCTTGCAGCAGCCGATGAGTGAAGTCGTCAAATGCCGCGTGGTGCACCAGAATGCGCTGCACCGAGATGCAGGTCTGCCCGCCGTAGGAGAAGCCTCCCACCACACAGCGATGAGCCGCGTAGGCGATGTCTGTGTCGCTGTGGACAATGACCGCCGCATTGCCGCCCAGTTCCAGCGTGACGCGTTTCTTGCCTGCCTTGCTCTTCAGCTGCCAGCCCACGGCCGCGCTGCCGGTGAAGGTCAGCAGCTTGATACGGTCATCCGCGACCAGTTTGCCGGCGACTTCGTTCGACATCGGCATGACCGCCAGCGCGCCTTCGGGCCATCCCGATTCGTGCACCACCCCGGCCAGCATGAGTGCGGTCACCGGAGTTTGCGGGGCAGGTTTGAGGATGATCGGGCACCCGGCGGCGATGGCCGGCGCAATCTTGTGGGCGACCAGGTTCAGCGGAAAGTTGAACGGGGTGATGGCGAAGACCGGGCCAAGCGGGAAGCGCCGCATCAAACCCCAGCGGCCGGCTGTGCTCTCCAGCGTGTCCAGCGGAATGTACTCGCCATAAATGCGAGTGGCTTCCTCGGCGGCAACGTCGAAGGTGTAGATCCCGCGTTCGACCTCGATGCGCGCCGTCCTGATCGGCTTGCCCGCTTCGCGGCAGATGGTGCGCGCGAAGTCCTCTTTGCGGTTGGCGATGCCGCGCGCAATCTTGCGCAAAATGCTCGCACGCTGGAAGGATGACAGCTTGCGCAGCTCGGGAAACACCAGCACCGCGTCACGCACGGCTGTAAGAGCCGCATCCTCACTGGCCAGATCGACAATGGCGACAGGACTGTGGTCCCACACGTTATTGATGACCACATCATTGCCGCTGGTATGGAAGCTTCCGTTGGCAAAAAACCCGTAGGTGTGGAGAGGCGCGCTGGTGAGCTGGCTCATGGGACCTCGCTATTGACGCTCGACGCTCCATGATGCGCCCTAAGCGGAGCGCGTTCAAGTCGCTAAGCGTACAGCTCTGTCAACAACTCATAGGCACGACGCAGGTGAGGAATCACGATGCTGCCACCCACCACCAGGGCCACATTGATCGCCTCCTCCTGTTCAGCGCGGCTCACGCCCAGGCGATACGACTGGATGATGTGATAGTTGATGCAATCGTCACAGCGCAGGCATGTCGAAGCCACCAGCCCCATCAGTTCTTTGGATTTTGCCGAGAGCGCGCCTTCCAGGTAAGTGTTGTGATCGAGATTGTAGTAGCGCTTGACCAGGAAATTGTCGGCCTTGTTGACGTTGCCATTCAGGCGCTCGCGTTCGGCGAGGAAATGCCGCGCGATGGCGCTCTTGTCCGCCACCTGCTTTTCGGTGAAAACATACGTCGGCTCTTTACGCTCGATCATGGGTACAGCGTAGCAAAAGGGCGGTCCTTGAGACCGCCTTTTGTTTCACCAGGGCAGTGCGATTTTTAATGCTTCAATTGCGCGTTCTTCTTCGCCTGAACGGCCACATCGTAGTCGCTGGGGACTTCGATTACACCGTTCTTCTTGATATATTCCGCGTAGTCTTTCTCCATCGCGCTGGCACGCTGGGGATCGGTGGTGGCCAGGTCCTTCGACTCGGTTGGATCCGTCTTCAGGTCGTACAGGTGCCACTTGCGGTCGCCATAGGGAGGAATATTCCGCACCAGTTTGTAATCGCCCTGGTAGACCGCAACCCCGCCCGAAAGCTCCTGCGAGATCGAGACACTGTCGGGATAGACCTGATTGGTAGTACCCGAGAGCAGCGAAACCATGCTCCGGCCGGCCAACCCCTCTGACGAGGGAGGCTTTACGCCGGCGTATTGCAACATTGTCGGAACCAGATCGACGACACTGGCAAAGGCGTCAGTGCGCTCTCCTATCGGAATTGCCCTGGGGTAGGAAATGATCAGGGGTGCTCGAACACCGCCCTCGGAGGCCGAGCCTTTGAAGCTGGAAAAGGGAGTCATGGAAACTTGCGCCCATTCCGGGCCATACTCGACAAAGCTCCCCTTCTCCCCCAGGTGCTCATAACCGTTATTGAAGTTCTTGGCATAGTACTCGGGGAAGTGGTCCATCAGTTCGCGGGCTTCGCCACCGTTGTCGCTCATAAAGATCACGATCGTATTGTCGAGCACGCCCTTCTGCTTCAAATGCTCCAGCAAGCGCCCGATGCTCATATCCATGTATTCGAGCATTCCCGCATAGACTGCCATTTCCTTGCCGTCCTGGCGGCGCTGGTCTGCCGATAGTGAATCCCAAGCCGGAAGGCCCGGCGCGCTGGTAAGCTTCACTCCCGCCGGCATGATGCCCAACCCCACCTGCCGCTGATAGCGAACTTCTTTCACTTTGTCCCATCCGGCTTGGTATGTAGAGATATACCGACTGCTGTATTCGGCCGGAACTTGCAACGGCATGTGGACGGCCTGGTAGGCAACATAGCCGAAGAAGGGCTTGCCATCACTGAGATTGGCGTCAATCCAGCCAATCATCTTGTCGGTGTAGAAGCGAGTCGAGTAGAAGTTGGGCGGAAGCGTGGCCTCCGTCAAGCCGTCGTAGAAATGTACGGTCGCATACGTCGGTGTGTACGACTTTTTCTCGTAGTTGTCAGCACCGCCCTGGGCAAGGATGAAGGAGTCCTCAAAGCCCTGCGAGGCCGGCAGGCTCTCCTTGGTGTAGCCGAGGTGCCACTTGCCCGCAATGTAGGTGTGATAGCCGGCATCCCGCAGCATGGTAGCGATCGTGACCGCACGCCCGTTCAGACGGCCTTCATAGCCGGGCTTGCCGCGCTGATTGTCCGACAGCAGTTCGACCATGTTGCCCAGGCCCACGACGTGGTTGTCCATGCCGGTCATCAGCATGCTGCGCGTCGGGGCGCACATCGCTCCCACGTGAAAGTCAAGAAACTGATAACCCTGGCTGGCCAGCCGGTCGATGTTAGGGGTGTAAATCTCGCCGCCGTAAACTCCAGCGTCGGACCATCCCATATCGTCGGCGACGATCAACAGAATGTTCGGGCGGCTCTGCGCGGCGCGGGCGCGCACAGAAAGGCATAGTGTCAAAGCGGCGAGCAAGGCTACGCCGAAGAAGCGGATTTTCACTTTTCCCTCGGAGGCTGAAGTTGAAGGGGTGTCGATGGATTATACATGCTCAATTTCCTTACCATCAATCCGAAACGAACTTCCGGTATCTGGTGGCTTTGGGAAATTCTTCGGAACCGCTACGGCTTATTGGGCACAAATCTGGGGGAGGGACGTTCTAATCTTTTTGCCCACAACACAAAAATCAACGGCGACCCAAAATGGGCCGCCGCATCGTCAACCTCCGATGGAATCCCGACTTGTTAGGACACCGTGCGAAGTTTGCCCGGCATAAAGTGGTAGGGTGGCCAGGGACCGGTGATGCTGACCTGGCAATCCTTAAAGTGCCGCGTTGCGGCTGAGTACCGGTTCTGATACTTGGGGATCGAACTGGTGTCGATCAGATGAGCAAAATCGAGCACCATATTGCCGGAATCTGTTCGCTTGCACACAATGTCTTCTTCAAGTGGCGAAAACAGTTTGTGTACCTGCAGGGAAAGAGCGCGCGCCTTGGTTTGCCGCTCCCGCTCGCGACTGGCCTGCTCACGTAACTTGCGCAGGTATTCGCCGCCGACTCCTGCCGGAAGGCCCTTCAATACCTGCTCGACCGCCTCGTCTTTCAGCAGGATTTTGAAATGCATTTCGGCTTTTCCGCGAAGCCGCTGCAAACTCTCCAGGAACGCCCTGCGATTGGTGCGAACGGCGCGGCGAAGAGCCTCATCGGACTCGAAGATCGTTCCGAAGCGGAACGGCAAGACGGTCATAGTGCGAAAGCACTCGCTGATCACTCGTGCGTGGTCAACGATGGATTCCTGATTTAATGGTTTGGCTGCCGAGTATTCACTGACAATTACGGCGAATTCACCGCTGGGATAGGTAAAAACCGTGGCGTCACTTACCCCTTTGAGGTTCTCCAGAATAAAAGGGCGCCGCGGCCGTGTGCCGTTTTGCAGGGGTTGATGCTCTGTGATGCAATATGCGTACCACGCCATCTCCGTCTTCTCCTGGGAAAGCTCGCGCAACTTTCTACCCGCTTGCACGAGAAATGGTCGACTTCGAACGTGGAGTTACAGGTATGTCTGATCGGGAACTGAGTGGGGTAGCTCCCGGGTTATATTTTACGCCTGGCTTTTCGATTAAAGCAAGAATAAAGCTTGCAACCGTGCGTACCAACACGCCCACTCGCCGCTGGAACTAGGCCAAAACTAGAGTCCGCGAGACCAAGCGTCGGCAATGGGAATCTTTATTCTTAAAACTGCTGCTCGCTATCGGAAAAAGCTTCCTGGAAGACCTGAGTGTCCCCGGCTCATCGCCGAACTGTTTTCTTCGCGGCGGTTTTAATGCCTTTGGTTTTCAATTTTTTTGCAGCAGTGGTTTTCGCTGGCGCCTTGGTTGACCTTGCTGGTTTCTCGGATGGCGCTTCCTCGGCTTGGGGCGGCTCTGCAGCCGCCCTGCGCTCCAGGGTTTTCGCTACAACATAGCCCATTTCCGCAACCGGGGAAGGCTTCCCCGTCCAGATTTCAAACTGCCGCGCCCCCTGTGCGACGAACATCTCCAAGCCCGGGATCACCTGCAGGCCCTTGGCTTTCGCCAACTTCATCAGTTTGGTTTCGGCAGGGTTATAAACCAAGTCGAAGAGGTAAGTAGCGTTCAGCTCCTTTTCCTCAAGCGGCGACTGGCGGTTGCCGTTCATGCCCAACGGGGTCGCGTTGATGATCACGTCAAAGCTAAGTTTGGGCAGGTCGGCCCGCTTCAGATATTTTGCTTTCGCCTGCCGAGCCAGTGACTGTGCCTTTTCTGGAGTGCGGTTTACCAGAAATACTTCGGCATCACGCGCCTTCAAACCATATGCCGCAGCTCGCGCAGCACCGCCCGCTCCGACTACCAGTATTCGCTTTCCCGCAATCGTCATCCGCTGCTCAAGAGGAGTTACAATCCCTGCCACGTCGGTGTTGAAGCCATACAGCTTCCCATCCTGACTTCGAACGACCGTGTTGCATGCCCCAATCTGTCGCGTCAGCGGATCCGAATTGGACAGGGCTGCGATGATCTCCTCTTTGTAGGGCATGGTCACGCTGAGGCCGCGAATAGGAATGTCATTCACGCACGCCAGCAAGTCTTTCAGGCTCTTGGCATGGAGTGCGAGATAGACCGCGTTGACCGTCTCGCGCCGGAAGGCGGCATTCATCATCACCGGGGAGAGCGACTGGGATACGGGATCTCCCGCCACACCGTAAACCTGGGTGGAGGCCTCAACCGTTTCAATGCGGTAGGTATCGCGCAGTTCGCTGATGGTGACCTGTCCAGGCGCGGTTTCCTCGCCCGCAGCGGCCGAGGCGAAGGTAAAGATGCTGCCGGCGCGAACCCCCAGCACGCGGCTGATGATTCCTTGCTCGCCCATGCATAGCCCCACCATCTCGTATTTACTCGAGTGGGCCTGCAGGAATTTCATCATGGCGACGTTGTCGTAGAGGTTAGTGGCGGTAGTGACGATCTTATAAAAATCCGCGGGGAGCTCTTGCATCCGTGCAAATTGCTCCTCCAGCTTTTTTGTGGTCTTGAAATCATGGAAGGAGAGAATGACGCCCACTCGATTTCGTAAGTCGGTAAACTGATCGTGCTTAAGTTCCTGAGCGCTCTGAATCTCTAGGTCGACCAACTGGAAACCGGACGTCGCAGCTTTGAGTAGAATGTCGAGTTGCGACTGGCTCGATCCTTTGAATTTGCCTCCGTTGACCGCTCGGCGGCAGGTTGCGATCACGGTCACTTCCGGGTGCAACTCGAGGAAATGTTTCAGCTTTGGCAGCGCCGCAGCAGGCTGGGAGAGATAATCTAACCTGAACTCCAGAAAAGGGTTATCTCGTACTAGCGAGTCGGCTCGCTCCAGAATGTCGGCCGGATCCGATCCGATGACTGCCACGCACAGCCGCGGCAGCCGAAATCTCTGGATTCGAGCGTAATTGGTCGATGGTATGTGCATGTCAAGCGACCCGATAGTACCGTTGCACAACGATTGTTGCAACTACCTTGTTATGAGATTTCTAAACCGGTGCCGGGCAAGATACCGCCAAGGCATCTATTGTTGACTTAGACTCATGTCCCTAGGCGAACAACTCGGCCTCAGCTTTGCAGCCCCGGGCCGCAAAATCTGCGCTGTTCGAGAGCTTGTGTCCACAGTTCGGACGCAGCTTGAGCGTTCATTTACAGACATTTACGTCGAGGGCGAGGTTTCCAATTACCGGCCCGCCGACTCCGGCCACGTTTACTTCACGCTTAAAGACGGATCCGCACAACTGCGGGTCGTAATCTGGCGGACCCAGGCTCGCCTGTTGCGCTTTCGCCCCGAAAATGGAATGCAGGTCATTGCCAGGGGGCGAGTCACCATCTACGACGAGCGTGGGGAACTGCAACTTCAGGCGGAGTTTCTGGAACCTAAGGGTGCGGGAGCGCTTCAACTCGCCTTCGAGCAACTGAAAGCCAAACTCGCCGCCGAAGGGCTTTTCGATTCCGGCCGCAAAAAGCCGATTCCAGCTCTACCCAGGCGCATCGGAATCGTGACCTCCTCTCGCGCAGCCGCCTTGCGCGACATCCTGAACATCCTTCATCGACGGCACGAATCGGTCAGCGTTCTCATATATCCCGCGCAGGTGCAGGGCGAGTCGGCAGCGACCGAGATCAGCGCCGGAGTTCGATTCCTCAACCGCTCCGGCAAGGTCGAGGTCATCATCATCGCTCGGGGCGGGGGCTCGATCGAGGACCTGTTCGCCTTTAACGACGAGGGACTCGCCCGCACTGTCGCCGCCTCCAAGGTGCCGATCATTTCCGCTATAGGCCATGAGACGGACTTCACGATTTGTGACTTCGTTGCGGATCGAAGAGCGGCGACGCCGTCGGAAGCTGCGGAGATTGTGGTCGGGGCCAAGCATGAATTCGAAGAGAGACTGCTTGCCCTGCACAAGCGGCTGGTCAAGGCGACCCAATATAGGCTGCTGCTGGCACACAACGCACTGTCGCGGCTGACACAGCACTCGGCGTTCGCCAGAATGCGTGACTCCATCGCGAGGCGGCAACAGAGTGTGGACGAAAACCTCTATCGCCTGGTCCAGGCGCAAGCCCGCAACCTGACGCGCTGGCACCGACAGCTCGAGTCCCTGGATTTGCGGCTGCGCCATCAAGACATGCGTATCCGGCTGGGCAGTGTGAGACGCGAGTTGAGTGGCCAAACGGCGGCGTTGTCCGTGGCAATGTCCAACTTGCTGGTTCAGCGCCGTAGCCGGCTCGATCAACAGCAGACAGCTTTCGACCGGACTGTCGAGGCTCTATTGCTGCGCAAGCGCTCACAACTGCTCGGACTGGATCGCAGCCTGCAAGCGCTGTCGCCGAAAGCAGTGCTCGCGCGAGGCTACGCCCTGGTATTCGACGATCGTGGAACCCTGGTGAAGGAGGTATCGCAACTCGCACCAGGCGACAAAGTGCGAACCGAGCTTGGACAGGGCCGCTTCACCTCAGAGGTTCGCGAGGTTGAAGAGAAGAAAGACTAGTTCCAGGAAATAGGGTGCGGCTATGCAAGTAGTCTTCGGATCGATGATAGGGACTTAGCGGGGCAGTAGGGATGCGGCTCCCAACCGCCGCAGAAAAAGGATCAGAGGCGACTATATGACCTGGTTGGTGGCCCGAAACTGCTGTTCCAGGCTTTCCATCCGGTCCTTCAGGTGAAGCTTCAGCTTCTTGAGGCGCACTTCTTCGAGTTTTTCATCATCTGACAAATATTTCTTGTGGGTGAGTGACTCGAGCTGTTGCGCGTACTGCGAATGTTCGCTAGCCAAGCGACGGAATTCTTCGTTGCTGGCCAGAAGCTGATCACGTACCTGTGCTGCCATTCAGCGGACCTCCGAAGGTTGCGAAGAAAAACCTAGCACACGGCCTTTGCTGGTTCAAGCGATTTTGTAACGCCCCCGCAACCTGTTGTATTTGTGGGCGAAACATGTGCCAAAGGGACAAAGCGGCGGGTTCTTCCTCGAGTTTCCAGATTCAGCTCGCAAGCTGCCCGCGTAGGGTACAGAGTCATTGTGGAACGGTTTGAACGACTGCTTGCGGCTGCACACTCAGCAACAGGCCTGCACCGCTCTTAATGTCTATGTGCTTGGGCGAAGTCAAAGTAATTTGCCCGCCAGTACTGTCGGAGGCCCGGCGGGAGATCTGCAAATCGTCATCGCCATAGACGCCGCATGCGTTGGTGGAGAACAACCAGAATGCTTGCAGATCCTTGCTTTCAGGGGCGGGGCACCCGGCATCAGGATTGGCGCGTGGAACTCCCACCACCCAGCCCGGCTCAGGGGACGTGCCCACCACACCATCCTCCGAACGTACATCTCGGCGCCCGAAAACGATGTCTCCACCGATTTGCCGTGTGTTGTAATCCCAGACCGAAGACTCGTTCGGGGCAACGGAATTTATCGGCAGGCCGGCCTGGAATACTGCCGTCATCGAGGCGAGGGCCCTCAGGCTTGTAGTGATGGCGTACTGCTGATGATTCAATCGTATCTGATCGAACACGAACACAATGCTGGAGCCGGCACTGTCCGAGCCATGTGTAACGCTCACCACGTGCCCAAATACTTCCGTCCCCGACTTGGCCACACTGTTATCCGGTAAAGGCACGTCTTGTCTCAGCTTCGCCGAAATCTTCTCGCCAGGCTTGCTCTTATTGGAATCGAGGCTGCTGTTGAGCATGACAGGCAGTAGGGTCCCAGCAGGAAGCGTCTGTACCGGCTTAGCGGCGTGAAGAGGAATAGCCACAAGCAGGACGGCGCTGGACAAAAGCGTTTGCCAAAAGCCTTGAATTTTCATTGTGGTGGGCTGTCGTCTTGATTTTCGCCGGGCATTGTTTCCGGTTCAATCAGTGTAGAGGTACCGAGTCTTGTCAGGCACCGCAACACTTCTTGTACTTCTTGCCGCTACCGCAGGGGCAGGGATCGTTGCGTCCCACTTTCTCGCCGCGGATCACCTGTTGTACCGGGCCCTGATCACCGGATCCGGCCATACGCGCCTGCTCCAACTCCCGCCGCTTCCGCCGCTGGAAGGCTTCTTCCATCTCATCCATGGTCGTGGTGGCCTGACGCAAGCGCCGGGAACCCGCTCCGACAGCTGCGAGAGCACTCCCATCCCCGTCGTCCGAAATAGCCCGTTGCGCTGCAGGCTGCGACGCTTCGATCACCTGCATGAGATAGAGATAGCGGACCGTCTCTTCCTGGAAGAGCTGCATCATGGCTTCGAACATGTCGAAGGACTCGCGCTTGTATTCCACCAGCGGGTCGTGCTGCCCATAGCCGCGCAGCCCGATACCCTCGCGCAGGTGGTCCATGCTGAGCAAGTGATCCTTCCAGTGCTGGTCAAGTACGCTCAGCATGATGATGCGCTCGTGATGGCGCATGGCATCGGGACCGATCAGGCGCTCCTTCGCGTCATAACGATCCTTGAGCTTGTCGAAGATCGCGTCGCCCAATTCCTGCCGGTTCAGTTTGTCGGACTCGACGCCTTCCTTGTCGATATCAACGCCGAATTTCGTGAAGACCTCGTTCTTCAGGCCCTTAATGTCCCAGTCTTCGGGATGAACATCCTTGCCGGCGTATCTGTCGAGGGCCCCGCCAAGGATGTCGCGTACATAGTCGTCAAGGATGAGTTCTTTCTGCTCGATTCCCTCGAGCAGTTGCCGCCGCAGCCCGTAAACCGCCTCGCGCTGCTTGTTCATGACGTCGTCGTATTCCAGCAGGTGTTTGCGGGCCTCGAAGTGTTGGCCTTCAACCGCCTTTTGCGCGGCCTCAATTCGTTTGCTGATCATCTTCGACTCGATGGGGACGTTTTCTTCCATGCCGAGGCGCTGGAGCAGAGTCGAGACCCATTCCTTGGCGAAGATGCGCATCAGATCGTCTTCGAGTGAGAGATAAAAGCGAGAGGCGCCGGGATCGCCCTGGCGTCCGGCACGTCCGCGCAACTGATTGTCGATGCGGCGCGACTCGTGGCGTTCTGTTCCCAGAATGAAGAGGCCGCCCAGCGAGATTACATCGTCGTGCTCCCGATCCGTCTCGGCCTTGTGATGGTCGAAGATTTCATTCCACCGCGCCGTAGGCACCTGGTACTCGTCGCCGCCGTAATAGAAGTAGGACAGGTTGGGATCGTCCGGCTTGACCGTAACCTCTCCAGCGACCGGTTTGAGCTTCTGCGCGATTCCTAGCTTGATGCATTCCTGCTTGGCCATGAATTCGGGATTGCCGCCGAGCAGAATGTCGGTGCCGCGGCCTGCCATGTTGGTGGCAATGGTGATGGCTCCCTTGCGGCCGGCCTGGGCAACAATTTCGGCTTCGCGCTCATGGTACTTGGCATTCAGCACGACGTGTCGAACACCCTTCTTCTTGAGCAGGTCGGAAAGCTTCTCGGATTTTTCAACTGAAGTGGTACCCACCAGCACCGGCTGCTGTTTGTCGGCGAGTTTTTGAATTTCCCCTGCTGCCGCGTAGTACTTTTCTTTCTCGGTTCGAAAGACGACGTCAGGGTTCTCGATGCGCAACAACTGCCTGTTCGTAGGAATGACGACCACTTCCAACTTGTAGATGCTGTCGAACTCGGCGGCTTCCGTCTCCGCCGTACCGGTCATGCCGGCCAGCTTCTTATACATGCGGAAGTAATTCTGAAACGTAACCGTTGCTAAAGTCTGGTTTTCGCGCTCGATCTTGACGGTTTCTTTCGCTTCGACCGCCTGGTGTAGACCGTCGGACCAGCGACGTCCCGGCATAAGTCGTCCCGTGAATTCGTCAACGATGATGACCTCGCCCTCTTTGACCACATATTCCACGTCGCGGCGATAGAGGTGGTGGGCCTTGACTCCGGTCTCGACGTGGTGTTTCAGGTCCCAGTTCTCGGGATCGGCGATGTTGCCGATGCCGAGCAGGCGCTCGACTTTGTCCCAGCCTTCGTCAGTGACTGTGATGGTGCGATGCTTCTCATCCACCACGAAGTCTCCGGTGAGGATCTTGTCCTCCATCCCCTGCTCAATCTCCTCGCCTTTCTCAAGCTGGGGGATGATGCGATTGACCCGGTAATACTTGTCGGTGGATTCTTCACTGGCTCCGCTGATGATGAGCGGCGTACGTGCCTCATCAATCAGGATGGAATCGACCTCGTCGACAATCGCGAAGTTATGCCCGCGCTGCACACAATCCTGCAGATCGAATTTCATGTTGTCGCGCAGGTAATCGAATCCGAATTCGTTATTCGTGCCGTAGGTGACATCGGCACCATAGGCCTCGCGGCGCTCAGCGTCGTCAAGGTCGTGCACGATAACCCCGACTGTCAGTCCCAGGAAGGTGTACAGCTTGCCCATCCACTCGGAGTCGCGCTTGGCAAGGTAGTCGTTCACGGTGATCACGTGAACTCCGCGTCCGGAGAGGGCGTTCAGGTAAACCGGAAGAGTCGCCACCAGGGTTTTGCCTTCACCGGTTTTCATTTCGGCGATTTTGCCCTGGTGCAGCACAGCGCCGCCGATGAGCTGCACATCGAAATGGCGCATCTTCAACACCCGCCACCCCGCCTCGCGGACGACAGCGAATGCCTCGGGCAGAAGGTCGTCGAGAACCTTCTTCAATACGCGGTCTTTCTCCTCGGTATCTTCGACGGGGTCTATACGTTCACGAATTCTGTGGCGGAATTCTTCCGTTTTTTCCCGGAGCTGCTCATCGCTGAGCTTCTTCACTTCGGCTTCGAGGGCGCCGATCTGCTCCACCAGCGGAGCCATGCGTTTGATCTCGCGCTCGTTGCTGGTGCCGAAAACCTTGGCGATAACCTTATTGATCAAAGCTGCCTATTCCTCAGGGCTTGTACCGGGTAAACCGAACGAGCGGTTACTGCGTGCAGAGACACTCCACCTGTTGTAAAGCCTACCATATTCGATGATGGCGGCCGACGTTGGTTGCAGGCGGCCGGCGACACAGCGTCGCCGGCCCTTGAAGGTGCTATAGGATGTCTGCGCCAGCGAGCAAGGCTCCTATCTGCCGCCGGACTCAGTGATACGCGTGCCTGCCTGCAAATGATGACGGCACGATCGTACTGGCGGTGGGAGGGTTCAGGTAATAGGCGTCACCCATCACCGCTCCCGGCGATCCGACAAAAACGAAAGTTGCGTTGCCGGAATCATTCACAGGAATACCCTCGGTCAGGGCAGTAATGACCGTTAAGCGCCCAGGCAGAAGCGTCAACGGTATGGTCTTCAAGACGATGCCGTTGACGTCAACGATCGATAGCGTCCCGGTGATGTTAACCGCGCTGGTGTTGGTGAGGCCCCACTGCGTATCGTACGGTACGTACGTGCTCCACCGTGGATTGATCAAGGTCGTGTCTGTGACCCGAATGTAATAAGTATAAGTGTTGGTCGGGTCGGGATTGCTGACAGCAATGTGGACCTTCTGATCTGACCCCTGAATCCAGCTCACCCGGCTGGAAAAGCCCCCGCTCAAATCGGGATCCATACTGGTCACATTGCTCACCGGAATCGAGGTGGAGCAGTCGGAAGCCAGCACCTGAATACCAGGCGCCACCCCAGCGGTGAGATCAAAAGGATCCCAAACTTCAATACTGTAGGAATGTCCATCCTTGACATTCAGCGTGTAGTAGGCCGTGGTGTTGTTGTAGATCGCATCCTCGGTGGTGACTACTCCATCCGAAGACAATACCGGGTCCGGACCACAAGTTGTCGGTGCGCCCTTCACTACATTGGTTCTCATTAACCCGGGCTTGGTCTGCGCCAATGTCAGGGATGTAACGAGCAAACAGAAAACCGCAAGCAGACAACTCTTCTTCTTCATTTTCCTCACCTCAAAGGGACTCTACGGGGCACTGCAGGCGCCAAGTACTCGAACTCGGCATTCATTTGCTTGGCTCAATAACGACATCTTCCTGTATCTGGTAAATACTCCCCCCTGCGCTCGGTCAACAGAAAGAAAAGTAGAAACCGCCGAACCCGAACATGAAACCTGCTTCATCGACGATGTGCAATCGCAATACCGCAATCTTTCATCGCAGAAGACACGCTGCTCATCTTCGTCATACAGCAGAGATTCGCCGCTATGAGGCTAACAGATATGGGGCAAACGTACGACCGACGATGTCGTGATTCCTGGCCATTACCTGCCTCAGGTTATGCTCGGTCGACTTTGGGTCAAACGAGTGGCGGGACCGCGCAAGAAACTCCAATCGACACTTCAAGTCGGGCGAGGTTCTGAAACTTATTTGCGGTGCAGAAGAAAGAGGCCGCGTGCGGACGGCCTCTTGGAGGAGGAGGAAACAAATCTATTAACTAATTGTTATTTTTGCTGATGTTGATGTTAATGTAGCCCGAATTGAACGTCAAGTTACTTTAGTAAGGGCTTTAATTGCCCTATTTTCATCAGTTTGCAACAATCCCCAGCCAGAACAACCCGCCTGAATTGACCCTTCGGCAAAAAAGAACTCCCTCAAGAGGAAGCTCCTTGGTTTCGGGTTCCTGAACCTTAGTCGTCGCGCTTGGAAAGCGTTGGCCGATCGCCGTTCGGATTCTGAGTTCCGCCAGTCGAATCCGCCGTCTGCGTTTGCCGCAGAGTCGGCTTGTCTTTGTCGGATGGCGCAAGCATTTTCTTCCGATTCTCGAACGCGGCCAGGCGTGCTTTGACGGATTCGAATTCTGAGGTGTCGACAATGTATTGTGATCGCGACGGCAGAAGTTCCTTGATCTCGGCCTCGCTCTTGGCGATACGATCAGGCGTCGGTGGATGCGAGGCAAACGCCTTCGAAATTATTCCCGGCTTCTGCTTCTCCTTGGCTTCAATCTTCTCGAAGAAAGAGATGAAGGCCTGCGGGTCGTATCCGGCCTTATACATGTACTGCAGCCCGAGGTAGTCTGCCTCGGATTCGAAACCGCGTGAGAACTTCATGAAAGCGGCAGGAATGGCAAGGCTCAAGGCAAGATTCGTTGCCTCATAGACGCCCCAGCTGTTGATGACGAACATCAGTGGCGTGGTGGCGATCTGCACGTAATTGGCGCGAGTCATCTCACGCGTGGCGTGGCGGGCGCAAACGTGCGCGATTTCATGCGCCATGACGCCGGCGAGTTCGGCCTCTCCGTCAGCCGCCAGGATCAGCCCGCTGTTGACGTAGAAGAATCCGCCCGGCAGAGCGAAGGCATTGATCTCATCGGAATCGATGACCTTGATGGTGAATGGCACCTTGGCATCAGAGTTGCGCACGAGATTCTGTCCGATCCGGTTGACGTACTCCGTGATAACCGGATCCTGAATCATCTTGGCGTTCTGCTCCACCATCATTGCGTACTGCTTGCCCATCTTGATATCGGTATCGAGTGAATACCAATCGCCCAGGCCGCGATTGCCCACATTGCGGTTACCAATATCGTCGATATCGTTTTTGCTTTTGTTATGCGTGTCCTTCGGTGCGGTGGCCGGATCGGCTTGTGCATCGCCGGGAGGAGGAGTCAATGCGGGCGAAGCGGCAGAGCTTGCGCCTTGTGGTGCTGTTTGCGGCGCCGTGTCCTGCGCCATGGTGGACATCGCAAAGCTCAAATTCATG
The DNA here is from genome assembly GCA_963846815.1 of uncultured Acidobacteriaceae bacterium. Lineage (GTDB taxonomy): Bacteria > Acidobacteriota > Terriglobia > Terriglobales > Acidobacteriaceae > CAVVDY01. The sequence goes on from CAWJXG010000002.1 coordinate 372,154, forward strand.
AGCATCGCAACGGATATTGCGAAAGCGCGTGACTTCATGGAACTGCTCCAACCTGAGCGCCAGGCCACCCTGTTTTCTGCCAACCCCGGCCGGCAGTTAAAGTTGCTGGCGAATGTTGCTCAAGCATTCGTCACTGCCAGCGGGAGGCACCCGATTGCCGCCATTATATGCTTGGAAACACTCTGCCGAGCAGAAGATTTCCCGCTCGTCTGGAACGACAGAGAAAGTTCCTGAAGCTAAAAACCAGCATGTCCGCCCGTGGCTGCTTCATCCGATCCAGGTGTTTGTGGCAGCATAAACTTTCTCCGTTTCTTGCTTTTGGTCGCGCAATTGGGGTTAGAATCGGGTTACGTTTCAACCCAAGTAGTTCCCATGCGGGGAAGCTGCGGCAACCCATGTAGCACCGGGATACTCATATTGGGTAGTCTCCTTCACTTGCTTCTTCAGGGGAAACAAGCTCGTTCGAACCAGGACATGAAAGATATGACGCTTAATCAGAAAGCGCGCGTGCTAATTGTCGACGAGGACGCGAGCGCCGGAAAACTCCTGAGCTCGCACATGCTGCGCAAAGGGTTCGACGTCAGCGCAGCTTTCAGCCCCGATGAAGCCGTCCGGATGTTTCGCGTATGCGATCCGGCGCTGGTCTTGCTCGATCCTGTGACCATGGGAGCTGGCAGCCTCGAACTCCTGGAGCGCCTGAAGCAGATAAAGCCCGAGGTGGGGATTGTTGTCATCAGCCGGCAAGCGGACCCGGAGTTTATTTTCCGGGCCTCCAAGCTTGGCGCTGATGATTACGTCTCCAAGCCGGTGGAACCGAAGGAACTCGAAACGCGTATCAGCCGAGTTCTGGAGAAGCAGCGACTCACTTCGGAGGTGACCCAGCTTCGAGATCAGGTTCGCAGGAACAGCGACTTCGCCATGCTGTTTGGCACCAGCCCAAAGATGGAGGAGGTTAAGAACACCATCGAGCAGGTGGCCGAGACCAATGCAACCGTACTGATCCGGGGAGAGAGCGGCACCGGCAAAGAGGTTGTGGCGCGCATGATTTACGCCCAGTCCGGTCGCCGTGAGAAGCCGTTTGTAAAGGTCAATTGCGCCGCAATTCCGCACGAACTGCTGGAAAGCGAACTGTTCGGCTACGAGCCCGGAGCGTTTACCGGCGCCAATCGGCAAAAGCTTGGCAAGTTTGAGTTAGCCAACTTTGGGACCCTGTTTCTGGACGAAGTCAGCGAAATGCACCCGGCCCTGCAGGCCAAACTGCTGCACGTATTGCAGGACGGAGAATTCTCCCGTCTGGGCGGCAAGCGCGACATCTCCGTCAATGTGAGAATTCTTGCCGCCACCAACAAGCAACTGGAGCGCGCTGTCGGAGAAGGCCTTTTCCGCGAGGACCTGTTTTACCGGCTGAACGTCATCAAGATTCTCATTCCGCCGTTGCGAGAACGCCGCGAAGAAGTGCCGGTGTTTCTCGACTTTTTCCTGCGGAAGTACAGCGAATACTATGGCAAACAGCCCGCGCCGTTCAGCGACTTCGCGATGAGTCGCATGATGGACTACACCTGGCCCGGCAACATCCGAGAGCTGGAGAACCTGGTAAAGCGGTACGTGATCGTCGGCAATGAGCCCCAGATCATCCGCGAACTCTCCACCCATAAGCCGATTATCGGAGCCTCGCCCAGCGGGGACTCGCAGCATACCGGGGCAGATCCCAAGGTGGCGGATCCTCTGCCACAAGCTGCCACGGGTGCAATTCCGATTACGGCCGGTAAAACGAAAACGGCCGAGGAGGATGCCCCTTCATTGCTTGAGATTGGGCGGCGCGCGGCCATGAGTGCTGAGCGGGAGGCAATCGAGCGGACTCTCGCCCAGACGCGATGGAACCGGCGCCAGGCGGCAAAGATTTTGAAGATCAGCTACAAAGCGCTGCTCAACAAGCTGAAGGCTCTGGAAGAGCAGGACTCCAAGAACAGGAATTTATCTGCCTAGAGTTGGCATGCAAGTACCCACCTCCAACTGAGACAATCTGCGATTGCGGGCCCAATTATTTGGCATCTGGCATGCAGTAACCCTCTACCATCTGGCACATAGCGGATTTTCAACAGGCCCGAACATCTGTCTTACAAGGGATGGAATGCCACATGCTGCCTCCCAAACAAACTAAAGAGGCACCAAGTTACATTGATCGATACAATCTTCCAAAAAGATTTTCACTTCATCTGCCTCGCTAAGCGAGACAGCGCCCAGCATCGCCTCCCCTGAAGCTCCCATCACATGCCTCTTTCGGAAGAGCGGTCCTAGACCGCTTTTTTTTGCCCCTAAGGTAAACATCTCAGTCTCGCCACCGATTGGAGCGAAGAAAAGCAACCCTGAATTTGACTCTAGTTCTGTCGGGCGAATATCATTCCCGTTTTGCAAGGACACACTTTTGCCCGGGCCTCGACCGGCACGATATGTGTGTGGGAACGGTATGGACAAAAAGAAGCTGGAAGTTTTCAGAAAACGTTTGGAGGACCGCCAGCGGGAGCTGCGGCAAATTGTCAGTCGAACCACGCAAGATGGCCGTGAGGCAGATGCGGAGTCTTCCCAGGACATAGCCGATAGGGCGGCCCAGTCATACACCAAGGAATTTCTGTTCCACCAGAGCAACAATGAACGGCAACTACTGCAGATGGTGGAAGGTGCCCTTAGCCGCATACACGACGGCAGCTTCGGCCTGTGCATTTCCTGCGGCGAGGAGATCAATCCCAAGCGTCTGGAAGCTGTACCTTGGACGCGCCACTGCATTGAGTGCCAGGAAAAGCTTGAGAACGGGCTGCTGGAGCACACCGGCGTTTAGGCGTTACCTGAGGCATGAAACCCGCCCTTTTCAGGCGGCATTTCGTTTGGTCATTGACCTCGAATTCAGTGGCTCTATTGTTTCTTTTTCTTGCCCCCAAACAAACCTTGTAACGCATTGTTGATGTTGTTGTTCAGATTCTGCTGAGCGGGCTGAGCTGCTCCGTGTTGGGCCGGCTGCTGACCACCTAACAGGCCTCCGACGATCCCTCCCAGATTGGCATTCTTCCCACCAAGAACTCCTGCTGCTGTCGGCAAAATATTGCTGAGCTTCATCTGCGCGATCTTTTCCACATCAGGCGTCACCACCGGGTGATTCATCGGCCCGGTGAGAATCACGGGCAACACCAGTTCGCCTTGTTTGTTGGCAAGCGCGGTGTTCAGATAGCCGCCGACTCCGGTCCCACCGACGGATTGACTATATCCTTTGCTCAAGATGGCCGTCAGGTGCATGTTGAGAGTCTGATTCACCAAGTTAAGCGCGCCTTGGGCGGACATCGTGCCCACATCGAGCGCAGCTTTCAGGTCGTTGGTTTGCGCAACTCCGTTCTGCACCTGAAAGGTGCCGCTCATCTGGGAGATAGCCGTGTATCCCTTGGCTTGGCCGCCGAATTTTCCAATCTTCGACAATTCGTGAACAAGGTCGACTTTGGTGAGTTTTCCGTTAGACAGGACAAAGCTGAACGGACCGTTCAGTGTCTGCACTACGTCTCCCGATGCGGGCGTTGCGAAGGTCTGCTTGATATCGGCGGAGAGCGTGCCGTAGAGGGTGTCGTTTGCATTGGCAACGGCACTCATGAGCTTGTTGGCGTCGGCGTTGACCAGTTTTGCGTTCACCGCAAAGCTGGCTGTCGGGCGACGTTCGTCGATGGAGATGGTTCCGTTGATCTGACCGCCATAAACCTGGGCCGTCAATGGGCTCAGATCGATGACTCCGTGGTTGAGGGCAACGTTGGCATGCAGATTCGTCAGCTCCGTCCGGTCGTAAATCAAGGTGCCGATAGCGACGCTACCACCACCCGTTGCGCTCTCCAGGAATCCAGGCTCAGCCGGCGGCGGCGTTGACGCGTCAGCTGCGGGAACCAGGTTCCAAGCTGATGCCGTCTTCTTATTTCCCTGAGCTCCGCCGGTAATCTTCTGTAGTTCAGCGACGTTGACCTTGTCGATGGTAAGCGTGAACTGCAGATTCGGCGCCTGGAAATTCGAAAGGCTGACATTGCCGGTCGCGTTGGAAGAGCCGAGCGATGCTGCGACGTTATAGATATTGGCCGAGTGCTGGTTGAACTGAAGATTTGCGTTCTTCACGTTCAATGGCTTCGAAAACTCCTTCGGCTGGATTGACACATTCTGCAACGAGCCCGTACCGCTGAAGTTCATCTGGTTGCTGTTCTTCATGGGACCCGTCGCATGGACATCGAGGCTCACATTGCCGGTGCCGCTCATTCCTTCAGCGGCTTTAATTCCATAGGCCCGGGCGATACCCAGCAACTCCTCCACCTTGGCGTTCGAAGTGCTTGTTGTCGCGTCGACGTTTGGAGAAGGCGTCGTGTACTGTGACAAAGCCATTTGAGCATTGAGCGTTGTACCGCCCGAGGTAATGGTGAACTTGTTCGAGCGAATGTCCTGCGGATTCATGGCCATGTCGATCGACGGCACCTTTACCGGGTGCGGAATTCCGGTGCCCGTTATCTCCAGACTGCGTCCGTCTACATTGCCGTTCAGCGCGAGGTGGTCCGTGGGGCCCTGCGCATGAACATTCGCCGTTATCTGGCCGGCGATTTTCGTATTTGGACTGAAAGCGACCCCGAACGCCGCAGCCAGCCGCGCCATCTCCTGAATGGAGGCATTCGATACATTCAGGTTGACGTCGACCACCGAAGGATTCGGTTTCGTGTTCAGCGTACCGCTGATGGAAATTGGAGTCGATCCCAGCTTCAAAGCAAGATGACTGATCTGAATAACATCCGTGTTCAGGTCGTCGGCCATATTGAAATCAGCCTCAATCGGATAGCCGACTTGCACTCCATGGATCACGGCATCCTTCAGCTTGAGTGACCCCTTGGCACTGGCCTTCCCGCCTCCCGTGGTGAAGTCCGTCGATCCGGTGATAACAGCATCCGAGTTTGCCAAGGCCTGCGCATTGAGGAACTTTTGCGCGCCGGCGAGGGAGACTTCGTCGAACTTCACGGTCCCACTGAACGGCGTATTAGCGAGATCTGCACTATTGATCGGGCCGCCTTTCCCCGACAGCCGCAGGATCTGCGAGCCTTGGCCCGGCAGGTGCACTGCGACATCAACTGAGAAAGGCTGATTGGGCGCGAAATCTTTTAGCGTCAGGTCGATGTGATCGTAGACGGCGCGGGGCTGATGTTTCTGCTCATCCGTGACGGCAATCTGCCCGTCGGTAATGGAGAGCTTCGAGAGCTCGAATCCGCCTGCCTGCGTTGCTGGCTGCGCTGCCGGTTGTGCACCTGGGGCCGGGGTTGCCGGCGCTACGGCTTGGGCCGGAGCTGCGGGCTTCTGGCCCAGGCTGCCGAAGTTCCAGACACCGGCGGTGTTGCGGATCAGCTCGATCTTTGGCTGCTGCAGGGTGAGGCTGCTTATCTCGATCTTCTTGGAAAGCATCGGAAAGAGCTTCACATGGACATCGAGTTGCTTTACTTGCGCAAAGGGCACATTGCTGTGGAAGCTGGGATCTTCTCCGACCGTGACGTTGTCCACCTTTACGCCCAGAGGGATCACGCTAAGGCTCATACTGCCCAACTGCACTGGCCGGTTGAGTTGTTTCTGTAACTGTGCCTGAATCTGTCCGCGATACTGATTTACGTCGACGAGATACGGCACGGCGATAACCAGGCCGACCACAATCAAGACGACCACAACAAGCGCAATCAGGAGCTTCCGCATAAAGCCTCCTTGGTCCCGAATTCCGGGCGGCAAAGGCGGTGGAATGGCCAATTTCCTTGGATAGCCCCTTAGTAGAAACCAGCCAGCTGCCGACGGTTGCAATTTATTGCGCCTGTACTTAGGCGCATCCTTGAGGAACGAATCAGGAGAGCCTGAGGGAGGCTATCCACTATCCTGCGGGGCGTCGATGCCCGCAGGGGAATGGTGACACGCTCTGGCTTGAAAGGGAAGCCCCCGCGTAGGTCGGAACTAAGTAGAAGCGGTTGAGTTCTCTTCTTCTTCCACGTGCATCAGGCCAAACTTCTTGAGTTTGTAACGCAGAGCATCGCGGCTGATATCGAGCAGGCGGGCCGCATGCGTCTGATTGCCGTTGGCCTGCGCCATTGCCATTTCCACGAAAGCACGTTCCACTTCCTCCAGCGAGGTACCTCCATCAGGGATGGAGAGCTTCGGCAGACTGCGGCCATTGGGGAGCTGCGTGTCGCCCCCGGGCGTAAAAATTCCTGAAGTGCGCTCAAAGGCGGTCTGTGACCCGCTCTGTTGCGCCACCGGGAACGGAAGATATTCGGGACTGAGAACCTCTCCCTCTTCCAGGATCATGGCACGCTCGATGGCATTCTTCAGCTCGCGCACGTTGCCGGGCCAGTCATACCTCAACAGCAGCTTGCGGGTGTCGTCGCTGATGCCCTTCACCGATTTGCGGAACTTGCGACTGTAGCGATCGATAAAAAACTCAACCAGCGGCAGAATGTCTTCTTTGCGCTCGCGCAATGGCGGCAGGAAGATGGAGATGATCGCCAGCCTGTAATACAGGTCTTGGCGGAACTGACTTTCGCGCACCGCGCGCTCAAGATCGCGATTGGAAGCGGCGATCACTCGGACATCGACCTGCATGTCGCGCACACCGCCGACGCGGCGGATTACCTGGTCTTCCAGCACGCGCAGCAGCTTGGCCTGAAGCAGTGGCGAAAGCTCACCAATCTCATCGAGAAACAGAGTGCCGCCGTCGGCCATTTCGAACAGACCCTTCTTCATGGCCTTGGCGTCGGTGAAGGCGCCGCGCTCGTGCCCGAAGAGTTCGGCTTCCATCAGGGTCTCGGGAATGGCCGAGCAATTGATTGCCACGAATGCCTTTTCCTGCCGCCGGCTTTGGTAGTGAATGGCTTTCGCAACCAGGTCTTTTCCAGTGCCGCTCTCGCCTTGTACGAGAATCGTAGTGGCTTCGCTGGCGGCGACCTTGCCGACAAAGACCATGAGCTCGGTCATCTTCTGCGAGACCCCAACTACATTGTGAGGTCCGGTGCGCCGCCGCACTTCTCCACGCAATGATTCAACTTCGCTGCGCAGCCGTGTGGTCTCCAGGGCATTTTTGACGGCGACGGAAAGCTCATCAAAATCCAGCGGCTTGCCGACAAAGTCGTAGGCGCCCAGCTTGAGCGCGGTCTTAACATCTTCGAGCTGAGGGTCGGCGGTAATCATGATGATGGCCCGCGCGTCGTTCGACTTTTTCAGTTGCTCGAGGATCTCGATTCCGTTGGCGTCCGGCAGGCGGACGTCGAGCAAGACGAGGTCCGGCGACTCGTTGTGGGCCACGCGTAATGCGGCCGAACCGTTGTCAGCCTCGAGTACGTGATAACCCCACTCTTCGCATTTCTGCCGCAGAGACCAACGAACAAGCTTTTCGTCGTCGACGATCAGGACTTTTTCAGAAGGCATTTCTTACACATAGATTACTACGGCAGGCTGGGGTCTCAGTTGAAGGCGAAATCCCACAAACGGGGTATCTGCCTCAGAATGATGATTCAAGGCTGAATGCTGAAGTACTTTGCCAATCCGGCAACGTAGAAGATCAAACCTACAGGCAGTGCAAACAGCAGCGCATCGATGCGGTCGAGCACGCCTCCGTGTCCAGGCAGCAGCGTTCCGGAGTCTTTCACACCTGCACCGCGCTTCAGTGCCGATTCCACCAGATCGCCAAGCTGGGCCGCGACGTTTATGCAGATGGCAAATGAAACCACCATCCGTAATGGGATAAGTTTAAAAGTGCTGCTCGGCATCGCACTCAGCTTGTAAAACGCGTAGCCAGAACCCAGCAGATGCATCGCGCGGAATGCATCCGCAATTGGGTTGATGAAGTGAAATAGCAGCAGTCCCAACCCCACCGCCCCCAGCACCGACCCTGCTGAACCCTCCCATGTCTTGCCCGGACTGATGCGCGGGGCCAGCTTATGTTTCCCAAACGCCCGACCCACGTAATAAGCAGCGATGTCGCCGCACCACACCACCAGCATCAGGAACAGCAGGTATAACGGCCCATTCGTCGCCGGCTGCATGACCACAAGCACGCCCAGCGTGAACGCCACATAGGGCAGCATCAAGTAAGAGATGGCGGCGCTCGGCAGGGCCTGCGAGAGAGGATCGCGGAGTAGGCCCAGAAGCAGGAACACCAGTGGCGACACAACGGTTATCAGAGGCAATCCTGCAAAGAAAAACATGGCGATGACGGCGCCTTGTGTCTTTTCGAAGTCGAAGGTAGTTAGCAAGTGTCCCATCAGGTAGAACACCGCAAACGAAAACGCCAGAAAAACGTAACCGGCCCCCGCCATGGGCTGGAATCCCTGCGCCTTGGCAATTCCCAGATACTCGTGCGCCGCCAGTACAGCTACCCCAAATACCAGCACCGTGAACAGCCATAACGGCGACTTGAACAGCGCCACGATAACGATTGGAATCAGGATGACAGCAGTGATGACCCGCTTCACGGAAGCTGTCCGTGGTCGTCGACCAGCCCGCCGAAGCGGCGCTCGCGCTTCTGGAAGGCCTCAATGGCTTCGAGCAGTTGCGTTCCGCGGAAGTCGGGCCACAGCGTATCGGTCACGTAGATTTCCGCGTAGGCCGCCTGCCACAACAGGAAGTTGCTGAGCCTCATCTCTCCACTGGTGCGGATAAGGAGATCAAGCTCCGGCAGGCCATTGGTGTAGAGGTGGCGCGAGATGGTGCGCTCATCTACCTTCAGGTGTTCGGCTCCGCCATTGCGCGAGGCCTCCCGCAGAAGAGAGTTGAAGGAGTCGACCAGTTCCATGCGCGAGCTGTAGTTCAGGGCCAGCGTCAGCACCATACCGGTATTCTTCTCGGTGGCTTCCCGGGCCCACGCCATGCGTTCTTGAACTTCCTGGGGCAGCTCGTATTGCCGGCCTATGTATTGAAGCCTGATGTTGTTCTGCATCATGGTCGGCAGCTCCAGCTTCAGGTAACGACGCAGGAGGTTCATCAGGTAAACAACTTCTGATTTCGGGCGCTTCCAGTTTTCTGCGGAGAACGAATAGAGCGTAAGTGCAGGCAGGTGAATGCGCGCAGCCGTCTCGATGGTCGAGCGTACGGCGGCGACACCTGATCTGTGTCCGGCAACGCGCGGCAGATGGCGGCGTTTGGCCCAGCGGCCATTCCCGTCCATGATGATGGCGATGTGATGGGGCAACCGCTCCAGATCAAGGCGGGAGAAGATCTCAGCCTCTTTGCGGTTGAGCCCGGCCGGCACTTCGGTGCGCAAGGCTTACCTCAAACTATTGAAGCTAGCACACGCTGCTGGCACCCTGCAATGAACCAAAGGTGGTCGACGAGCACCCAAACGCGGGGCTCGATTTCAACACCGGGAGGGGCCAAGCGAAGCTAGTATAAGTCTATGTCCATTGCTGCTTTCCTGGATAGGTTCCGGGGCCATGCCGAGGCACACACCGGCGAGACAGAAACGGTGCGCAAGATCGTCGCGGAACTGGACGCGCTTGAGCCGCAGCGCGCCAAACACATTGCCGCTTTTGCCTATGTTCTCAGTCGGGTCGCACGGGCCGACATGAACATCAGTGACGCCGAAACCAGAAAGATGGAGCAACTGGTCTCCGGGCTCGGCGCCCTTCCCGAAGAACAGGCGATTCTGGTGGTTCAGATCGCCAAAACTCAGGCGACGTTATTTGGCGGCACCGAGAACTTTCTGGTCACCGATGAATTCAACCAACTGGCCACGTATGGAGAAAAGCTCTCGCTGCTGAATTGTCTTTTTGCGGTTGCCGCCGCTGACGAATCGATCTCCGGAGTTGAGGACCGCGAAATTCGCCTCATCGCCAACGAATTGCAGCTCACACACTCAGACTTCATCAACGCCCGCATGGCTTACCGCCAGTATCTCGACCTTCTCAAAGACAGCGGCTAAGTTGCGGCTCAGTTCGGCTTAGAGTTTCACGTTAATGAGTGGGCAGACCCCTTCTGACTCAAGGGCATACGTGAGCACTCATTCACACGGCAAGCGTAAAATCGTCTGACCGGTTGGGACCCTCAACGTCTCTCAATCGCAATCCATTCCTCTTTTTGTGGAGAGCAAATGAACCTCAACACCTATCTTGCGTTTAATGGAAACTGCGGGGAAGCGTTCAAGTTTTACGAAAAATGTCTCGGCGGCAAAGCCGAGCTGATGAAGTACGGCGACTCGCCCATGGCGAGCCAGACGCCGCCGGATCAGCAGGGCCGCATCATGCACGCCCGCCTTCAAGTGGGCGATCAGATACTGATGGGTGCCGACTCGCCGCCGCAGATGGGCTTCAACGGGAATCACGGATTTACGGTATCGGTCACGGTCACGGACTCTGCGGAGGCGGAACGCATCTTCAAAGCTCTTTCGGAGGGTGGCCAGGTCCACATGCCATTGAGCAAGACGTTCTGGTCTCCTGCCTTCGGAATGTTTCTTGACCGCTTCGGAATTCCCTGGATGGTGAACTGCGAACAGCAGCAGCACTAAATCAGCGATTCCGAAACTTGGGCCCAATCATCAGCCTTTCGGAGCGGGAAATCCGGCCACTCCAGTCCGGAACTCCCGCCCGCATACCATCCCTTCACCGATCTTCAGACACTCTGCCCGGCGATTACTAACCAGCCATGTTGTCGCGCGATTTGCGACTAGTCAGCGACAACTCGCCGTATCTCACTCTTCTCTTATTTAAGAGACAAGCCCAAAAAAGGAGCAGAAGCTATGAAACTGAGCACGCTATTGCTGTTAGTCTGCGCACTTGCGCTGCCCACCGTTGTTTTGGCTCAGACGAACGAGCCGTTCAATCGCATCAAAGTCACCTTCGAGCACCCCGTGAAGGTGAATACCAATAAGACCCTTCAACCTGGAACCTACGTGTTCAATCAGGAAAGGACAAAGTCCCAGCCCAGCTTCTTCCGGATTGCCGAGGCCTCGGGTAAAGAAGTTGCGATGACGCCAACACCCACGGTTCAGGAATACAAGACCCAGGCCAGCGACCAACGTCCCCAGCAGAGCGAAATCACCCTCAAGGAGGTAGGGAATAACTGGTATCTGGACAACATCTGGTTTCAGGGATTGCAACACGGCTATCACTTCAACCTTGCTCCGAAGGGAACACAGGGCAACCAGGTAATCGTCAAGGCGGAAAACTGGAACACCAAGCAGAACGCCAGCAACTCGTCGGGCATGAGCAATCCTTCCGACCAGTAGGAGAGCAGCCGTAGCTAGGCAAATTCATAGCTAAGGCTCATGCATCGGAAGATCGGGAAGCAGTAAGCCAGAGTAAAGCGGCTTATCCTCTTGCTTCAGCAAAAATGAAAGCGCATCGGGGCATTGGCGCCTCGATGCGCATTTCGGGTTCTACGCTACACGGCGAGGGCGGGCTACAATGTCGCGCACCTGGGCCAGAACGCTGGACATCTGCATCGCGTTCAAGCCGGAAGTGAACTCAGCCAGCTCCGCCAGGAACGGATCAGCCAACAAATTGCGGATCTCATCCTCCGGGGAGGGACCACACAAGCGCAGCAGATCGTAGACGCTCACCTCCAGCGCCTGCGCCAGACGCTCCAGCGACGACAGCGTAGGCGTGGCCTTCTCGTTCTCGATTTTCGAGACATAGGTGCGCGGCACACCCATGCGCATGGCCAACTGCCGCTGGCTCATGCCTCCACGCTGACGCAAGCTTCGGATGGCGGTTGCTACCTGTACATCGGACCGCTCACCGGACTCGGGTTCAGTTGCCTCGATCTGCGGGGCGAAGATTGGCTCGGGCTCATCCTCGTCCAACGACGTTCGACAACGCCGGCAAAGATTGTTGACGGTTTTGAACTGGACGAGATGACAATGGTCGCATCTCACCACTTCCCGGTTCTCTACGGGTGCGAGAGTCGTGGCCATTTAGGTTTTGGGAGTGCCAGAGCAGGGGCACCGGAAATTCGAACCATAAAACATACTTGACAACTTTCACGGTCGAACTTAGGCGTACTTTGCGCTATTGCTCCGTTAGAGTCAAGAGCATAGACGGTGAGAAGCTCGCGAAAACTGTGTAAAACTGGGGTTTTTCGAGGAAATGACGAGGAAACCCCCGTATTTACAGGAGAAAACTCGCATGAACTGCGACGACGGATGGTGTTTACTAACTGTATTCGGGACGGCGTTTTCTGCAAAGGACTTGCTTGTTTTTCAATCGACTGGATGCGCTGGAAATGACGCACACGATGGATCAGCCGGCTGTCAGGGTATGATCACCAATCGGCGCCCTGGTTGTTCGCGCTGCCAGGCGTTCTCGATATCCGCGAGCGGTACCCTGTCCGTGTCTATACTAAGCTCCCCTTTTGCGGCGCACGCCATCACTCGCTGAAAGGCTTCGGCCAAGACGTCGCGAGCTGGAATCCCCGCAGTACCCAGAATTGTCAGGGCGGTACTACGCAGCACGGCTGCCGGAAGCGTGATGGTCGGCGCAGCGCTCTCCCCAACCTCAACATAGCGGGTCTCGGATTGGATAGCCGCAAATTCTCTTCGTGTAATCGCGGCCAGAAACGCCTCCGCCGGGCCTCCCCAAACGTAATCGATCACGACTTGGAACCCGGACTGGCCAGCTTCTCGCAGAAATGCCTCGCTCAGTTCAGTCGCAGGTAGAGCCAGGGAAATTGTCGCGTCGGCGCCGAGATCGTGGAGCGCGTGCAGCGCCTGTTGATTCCGCCCGGCAGCAACCACCCGAGCGGCCCCAAGAAGCCGCGCGATCTGTACCGCTAACTTGCCGGTCACGCCGGTCGCCCCAAGGATGAGGACGTTTTCACCAGGCGCCAACTTTGCACGGTAGGCCAGTGCAAGCCAGGCTGAGATACCAGGGTTGGGCAAAGCGGCGGCGGTTTCATCATTCACATTTCCCGGAATTGGAAAGGTGAATGCACGCGGCACAACCGTACGCTGTGCCATCGCACCGTGTGGCGGCCGAGCTCCACCGAAGAAGACCCGTTGCCCATCGTCCAGATGCCCGACTCCATCCGTGCCGCAGACGCGAGGTAATCCGCTGCGGCTTGCATAATGCGATCCGCTGGCCAGTTGCTTGTCAATCGGCTTCAGCGATGCGGCGTGAACATGTACGATCACTTCACCGTCGTTGCCACCAATGACCGGCTCGGGGAATTCTTCATATCGAGGAAGGGTTCCAATCGTGTGCAGTACGGCTGCATGCATGTGCTCTCCCCTCTTGATCCAACAGATTCTACCCGGCAGATATGCCACCCGGCACGTTCAGCATTTGCAAAATTCGTCGTCAAGATACTTGCAGTGTGCGCTGTGCCGGACAAAAATCATTATGAGCGGCGATTCCATGACTCGGGATCCCCTTTCACGAAAACGCTCGGACACAACCAGCACAAAATTCCGGGACGTGGTGCAACTAATTGCAAACTCTGACGCGAAACGATGCATGGAATTTAGTAACTGAGTTCACCCAGTCAGAAAGCCTTCGCAAACACGCCCTCGCTGTGGAAGCGTGCCTGCGCGCCTATGCCCGCAAGTTTGGAGAAGACGAAAGTCTCTGGGGCACTGTCGGGCTCATACACGACTTCGATTACGAAAAGTATCCCAGCGCCGAAGAGCATCCGTACAAGGGCAACGCTATTCTCGCTGAGCGGGGATGGCCGGAGGAGATCCGGCGTGCAGTAATGTCGCATGCCGACTACACCGGTGTGAGCCGCGAGTCCAAGCTGGAAAAGACGCTGTTCGCCTGCGATGAACTGGCTGGATTCATCACCGCAACGGCGCTGGTCAAGCCGAATAAGTCTCTCGCCGAGGTCGACGCCAAGTCCGTCCGCAAGCGGATGAAGGACAAAGCCTTTGCCCGTTCCGTCAGCCGCGATGACATCATCAACGGGGCCGCGGCTCTGGGGGTCGACCTGGACGAACACATCACCTTTTGCGTCGAAGCCATGAAGAGCGTGACTGCCGAGTTGGGACTAGCCGGGTCTCGCCCGACGGTGACGCCGGATTCCTAGGCGGCTGCCGCTTTTTTCTCCGACCGAGCGGCGCCTCCAGGCAATAGCGAATTGCTGTTCGACCGCTGTCCTGGATTTCCGGCAGGAATCCTTACATATCTGCATTAGAATGAGTGCACATGGTGCTTCTTATCGCACTTGAAAGGAACCGTATTGCTGCAGAGAATCAGCCACCTTCCACAGATATCGGTGCTCTCGGTCATCGACATCCTCATTGTGGCTTTTCTCATTTACGAGTTCCTCAAACTGATCAAGGGAACGCGCGCCGTCCCCATGCTGATTGGCGTGGTCGTGCTGGCCATCGCCTTCTACATCGCTCATGTTGAACCGCTCCGGACAGTCGACTGGCTGCTTACGAATCTTCTTCCCTACGCCATCTTTGCCCTGATTGTCGTCTTTAGCGCCGAAATTCGGCACGTGCTCGCGCGCTTGGGCCGTCGCATGGTAACTGGCCGCCTGGGCTCGGGAGCGGCTGACGACAGCTACGACGAAATCGTGCTTGCGGCCAAGCAGCTTGCGGAGAACCTGACCGGCGCCCTCATCGTCATCGAGCGCGAAATCGGATTGCGCACCTACATCGAGAGTGGCGTAGCCCTCGATGCCAACCTCAGCTTCGACCTGCTAACCACCATCTTCCGCCCCAGCGCTCCGCTGCACGACGGAGCGGTCATCGTGCAGAAGGACCGCATTGCCGCGGCAGCCTGTTTCCTGCCGCTTTCGATGAATCCGGTGCTCTCCACTCAGATGGGTACCCGGCATCGCGCAGCCATCGGCATTACTGAAGAGTCAGACGCCATTTCAGTTGTTGTCTCTGAGGAAACCGGCGGGATCAGTCTTGCAGTGGGAGGCAAGATTGAGCGCAACATCGATGCCGAGCAACTGCGACAGCGCCTTAGTCAGCTCTTAAGCCGTTACGTCGCGCAAGCCGCACTGCCAACGCTTATCTCCGACACCTCTCTGGCCAGGGAAGAGAACGATCTGGGGCCGTTCGTTCCCGACAAGGACTTTCGCGAAGGAACGGAACGCTAGCCATGCGCGACTTTCTCCGCAAATACGTCTTCAGCAACTTCTGGCTCAAGCTGGTTTCTCTGGGTCTCGCGTTTCTCTTGTGGTGGGCGGTGAGCCATGATCCGACCGTAGAGGCAGTTGTCACGGCTCCGCTGGAGTTTCACCATGCTCCGGAGAGCCTTGACATGAGCATCGAAGGACCCACCCAGGTGCGGGTGCGAGTCCGTGGCCCGGAGCGAACGGTTCGCAGGCTGAGTCCTGCCGATGTACACGCGACGGTAGACCTGTCCGGTGCGCACGCCGGAGAGCGCACCTTTGACCTTACCGCTAAAGAGGTCCATCTTCCCGAGGCGGTTCAGGTGGTCCAGATCGAGCCATCCCAGGTGCGCATCACCTTCGATCACAATGCGTCGCGCACGGTCCCGGTCCGTCCCCGAGTGATCGGAACCCTGGTCACCGGCTATCGCATTACCGGTGTCACAGCCGAACCGGACCAGATCACCGTCGTTGGACCCGCGCATCGGGTGGAGGACGTGACCGACGCCATCACCGATCCCGTCGATGCATCTGGCGTCGTGGGCTCCGCGACCTTCACCACCCACGCCTATGTCACCGATCCGCTGGTGCGAGTGCAGAACTCAACTCCTATACACGTGACCGTCACGACCTCGAAAAATCCCACAGGAGCGACCGAGCCGTGAGCAGTGCAGCCACGCAATCCCCTATGAGACAGCTATTCGGAACGGATGGAATCAGAGGCGTTGCCGGCGAATACCCGCTGGACCGGCGGACGGTTTACGCAATCGGGAAAGCCCTGGGCCAGCGTCTGGCTGAACGCTTGCCCGGGGCCACAGTCGTTATCGGCCAGGACACCCGCGAGTCGAGCGCGTGGATCAGCGCCGCGCTGGCGGCCGGGCTTGGCAGCTCCAAGGTGAAGGTTGTTAGCGCCGGCGTCATCACAACTCCCGGCGTGGCTTACCTGACGCGCACCAACAGCATGGCCGCCGGAATTGTCATTTCGGCCTCGCATAACCCGTGGAAGGACAATGGCATTAAAGTGTTCGGCGCCGATGGCTATAAGCTTTCCGATGTGTTGGAGCACGCTATTGAGGCCGACATCTTCGCCCACCTGGAGCAGCTTGCCGCGGGCGCTGAACACGCGGGTGAAACCTTCGAGATGCTGCCCGGCAATGCTTCGCTTCGCCGCCAGTATGCCGACTGGTTGGCGGAGATACTGGGTCCGGCTGATTTCAGCAAGCTCCGCGTATTGGTGGACTGCGCGAACGGTGCGGCAGCGGCCATCGCTCCGCTGGTGTTTGAGGACTGCGGGATCTCTGCCGGCTACCTGCACATTGATCCGACCGGCCGCAACATCAATGCCGGCTGCGGGGCTCTGTATCCTGAGCACGTCGCGGAAGCCGTAGCGGCCTCGAACGGCAAGTATGACATCGGCATTACGTTTGACGGCGACTGCGACCGCGCCATGTTTTCTGACGCTCAGGGCCGGGTTGTGAATGGCGATGGTGTGATGCTGCTGGCCGCGCGCGACATGCAGGCCCATGTCCGCCTGCATAACAACACCGTGGTGGCTACCACCATGTCGAATATGGGACTGGAAGCCGCGCTCAAGCGCAGCGGCATCCGCATGCTGCGCGCGCCGGTAGGCGACAAGTATGTGCTGGAAGAAATGCTGAAGAGCGGGGCAACGCTCGGTGGCGAGCAGTCAGGCCACATCCTCTTTCGCGACATGGACACAACCACCGGCGACGGCATTCTCACCGCTCTGCGCGTGCTGGAAGTGATGGTGCGCACGAGCAAGTCGCTGGCCGAACTTGTCGCCGACATGAAGGTCTTCCCGCAGGAGATTAAGAACATTCAAGTACGCGAGAAGACGCCGCTGGACCAACTGCCTTCTGTGAAAAAAGCCATCGCCGCCGCCGAATCCGAGCTCGACGGCAATGGCCGCGTGGTGGTTCGCTACTCAGGCACCGAGAAGCTGGCGCGTGTCATGATCGAAGCCGAATCGAAAGAGGCAATGCGAAAGCATACGGATGCGATTGCAGAGGCAATACGGCAGGCCATTGGGGCCTAGGTTTCGTCTTTTTTGGCTTCGATCACTTGGTCTACGAGGACGAGCTCCTTTGTCCTATTCCCGAACTCGCTAAGGTCGAGAATTGCCCTGCGAATTGCCCGATAATCGTCGCTTGGCACTTGAATTTTCTCAGCGATGTCTTCACCCTCAGGTTCGCCTTCGAATAGCTGATGCGCCGGAGCTTTGGTCGTCGCAAGCAGATCCACGTAACAGCCGTAATCCAGCTTATAGGCGTCATAACGAACACCTGCTTGTTCTTGCCCCGATATGCTCCTCTTGATTACGTGCAGTAGGCGAGCGTCGAACAACGCATCTATCAGTTTGTGACGGGTATTTGATGGAAGAAGAAATGCCCGAGCTTTTCTGTGAGCGATGACCTTATCGATGATCCAATTCAGTAAGTCTTGCGCCTCAGGACTCGAACGGACGGCGCTCTCTTTGTCTCTCTGAAACCAAGTACGGGCGGCAACCCTTATTGTAGGAATAGATATCTTGTCATTCATGCTACGCTGGGCAGCGACCGACAGCACATTGAAAGCGTCGCGAGGAACACCTTCCGCGGCCTGGACGAAGTCTTCAAAGGCGTTTCGCTGTGTGAACGCGGCTTGTATAAGCTCATCAGAGTTTCCGAAATCGGGCTTCTTGACCGTCTCGGAACGGTAGTGTCTGAAGACCAATTCCTTAAAAAAAGCGATGGCGCGCTCTGCGTTATTGTCAAACACCATGTAGTCATCCAAATCAACGTCGGCAGATGCGTCGGCCCCTACTTCGATTCCAATGTAGTCAGCGTGGCTCCCCAATTTGAAGTTGGATCTCTGTTCTATTGCTGCAATTTTCACAGTAATTCCGGGAACTGGAAAAACTGCGCGTCTAATCAAGTCCGCCAAATACGGTTGGAGTTCTAAAGGTATCGCACTCCACTCATCGAGAATTATCAACAGTCGTGCGGGAGCGACCGCCTTGACTAGCTCTGCCAGCGCCCTGCTCGTGCTGCCAAAGTGGACCCTGCACCTTGCGAGTCCGGACTCCGACATTCGAACTTCCGTTTCGCTAGACGACTTGGACTCTGCAGTGGAAGAAAAGTTCGCAGACGGTTGTGGATTGATGGCGAACCCGGCTGCTGACGCATTGTTATCTTCCTGGCTCTCACGCATCTTAGACTCGCGCTGTACCTCCCCGATCACCTCAACTTCGGTTGCGGATGACGCCAGTCCGTCGAGCGCAGGCCCGATTGCAGACAGGTCCATGCCATTATCTATCGCATAGGTCAGAAGCGCCTCGTGAATGGATCCGAGCACATCAAGCAATAGGCGCGTAGCCCGTTCTGGAATCGGTACAGACGAATCAGCATACAGGCCGCCTGAAGAGCCGATGTACCGAATATCTACATACGCCGGAACCGTATTTTCTTTCTTTACCTGCTCGGCCAGGTACACCAAAGCGTGAGTCTTGCCTGTACCGCGACGGCCATAGACGATCTGATGGTCGCGAGAGGACAGCACCTTGAACAATGGGCCTATGTCAACGAAGGTTTGTACGAGGGTGTCTCGATTGACCGCTTCCGCCCGCCTTTGGAAGCCGAGGAAAGCAGTATTAATCTGGTGATTCGTACTATCGCTCGATGGCACGGCGTTAGTCTATGCAGCGGTACCAAGATCGTCAAATAAATCTACTCCAGGTCGCGCCAATTCTTCCCCACCCCGACATCCACCTTTAGCGGCACCTTGAGCGGATGCACATTTTCCATGCGCTCGCACACAATTTGCCTAAGGATTTCACTTTCATTCTCCGGGACTTCAAACACCAGTTCGTCGTGAACCTGCAGCAGCATCTTCGATCGCAAGCCGCGTTCGCGCAGCTCGGCGTCGATGCGGATCATGGCCAGCTTGATCAGATCGGCGGCGGTGCCCTGTAGTGGAGTGTTGACAGCGGTGCGCTCAGCGAAACCGCGCAGGTTGAAGTTCTTGCTGTGTATGTCGGGAATGGGCCGCACCCGGCCGAAGAGCGTGGTGACCTTCATGTTCTGGCGCGCCTCGTCCAGGGTGCGGTGGATGAACACGCGTACCCCGCTGTACTTCTCAAAGTAGGCCTCGATAAACTGCTTCGCCTCTTTCTGGTCGATGCCGATCTGCTGCGAAAGCCCAAATGCGGACAGGCCATAGACGATGCCGAAGTTCACTGCCTTGGCGCGGCGGCGGTGTTCGGCGTTGACCTCGCTACGTGGTACGCCGAAGACCTGCGATGCGGTAAGCGCGTGAATGTCCTCCCCGGTGCGGTAGGCCTCGAGCAGCAGCTCGTCTTCCGAGAAGTGCGCCAGCAGACGCAACTCGATCTGCGAATAGTCGGCCTTGAGCAGAAGATGCCCCGGCTCTGCGATGAACGCAGCGCGAATCTCGCGTCCCAGTTCGGTGCGAATGGGAATGTTCTGCAGGTTGGGATTCACCGACGACAGCCTGCCCGTCGCCGAGCCCGCCATGTTGAAGGTCGTGTGCAGCCGCTTGGTGCAGGTGTTCAGTAGTGCGGGAAGCGCGTCAACGTAAGTCGACTTCAGCTTTGAGAGCTGGCGATAATCTAGGACCAGCTTTGGGACTTCATGCGATTCCGCGAGCCCTTCGAGCACGTCGACCGCCGTCGACATCGTCTTGCCCTTGCCATATTTGATGGGCTTGGGCAGGTTCAGCTTGTTGAACAGCACGTCGGCAAGCTGCTTCGGCGAGTTGATGTTGAACTCGCTGCCCGCCTTCTCGTAAATGTCACGCGCCACGGTGGCGCATTCGCGGTCGAGCCGCTTCGACATCTCGGCCAGCACGTCGCAATCAATCTTGATGCCTGCCTCTTCCATACGCGCCAGCACGGCCACGAGCGGCAGGTCGATTTCGTCATAGACCTTCGTCAGCCCGGCGGATTCGACCTGCTCGCGCAGCTTGTCGGTCACCCGCAGGGTGATGTCGGCAGCTTCTGCAATCGAGCCCGCAAGCTTCAGATTGAAGCGGCGCAGTGCAATCTCGCGCAGGCCATAGGTGGAATACGTGGGGTCGAGCAGATAGCTGTACAGCAGCGGATCATGCTGCACACCAGCGAGCGGAATGCCGCGATCCGCCAGCGCATGTATTGCTAATTTCGCGTCATGCACGGTCTTGGCAATCGACTCATCTTCCAGCGCCATCCGTAGTGCCTGCCCGCTGTCGGAGTCGTCGAGCGTGAGCGCCAAGGCTGTGTTCGGCTCGGCAGCGATCGCAACCCGCAGCTTTGCCGGCGCACTCGACGCCTGCGGCGCCTCGCCAAACGACAGCTGCGCACTGGACTGCGCGATCTCCTCTTCGGCTTCTTCGGAAGACTGTGCCTGCTCTGCTGCGCCGGAGTCAATCGCGACAGCCAGCGCCGCTCCCGGCCTCTCCTTCAACGACCACAGAACGGCTTCAACGTCTTTCGCGCTCTTTGCCTCACGATAATCTGTCTCACCCAGCTCGACGGTTTCGCTGAGGAAGTCCTGCACCAGCGTGGTGAATTCCAGTTCGGTGAACAGCGCTCGCGCCGCGTTTGGATCGGGCTCCTGCGCCCGCATCGTCTCCGGCTCGAAATCGACGTCGACGTGGGTATCGATGGTTACCAATTGCTTGCTGAGCAGAATGGCCTCGCGATTATTCTCCAGCGACTCGCGATAGGTTTTGCGCTCGACCTCGGCGGCGTGGTCGAGCAGGCTCTCCAGCGTGCCGTAGCGCTGAATCAGTTCGACGGAGCCTTTGTCTCCGATCCCGGGCGCGCCGGGAATGTTGTCGATGGCGTCCCCGCGCAGCGCCATCACGTCAATCACACGCTCGGGCGGCACCCCCAGGATCTCCTCCACCTTAGCGGCGTCGCAGATCAGGTTGTCCTTCGGCGGATTGAGCACGCAGATGTGCTTGTTGACGAGCTGCATCATGTCCTTGTCGCTGGAGACCACGAACACTGAATAGCCCTCGCTGGCCGCCTTGCGCGCCAAGGTTCCGATGACGTCGTCGGCTTCGAAGCCGGGGGCCTCCAGGATCGGAATGCGATAGGCCTCCAGCGCACGCCGGATGTAGGGGACCTGCTGCGCCAGATCGTCAGGCATCGCGGCGCGGTTCGCTTTGTAGCCGCCGTACTCTACATCGACATAGGTTTGCGTCTTGCTGTCGTACTTGCGTAGCGCGGGCATCGCGCCGGCCTGCGTGTCGCGAAAGGTGGGAGCGGCAACGTCGAACACCGCCGCCAGATACTGCGGCGAAAAGTCGCCACGGAGCTTGCGCAACATGTTGACGAACACGAACGTCGCGCTGGTTGGAATGCCGGTCTTGGTCGACATGGGCCGCTGTCGCGCCATAGCATGATAAGCGCGGAAGATAAACGACATGGCGTCGATCAGGTAAATGCGGCCCTTGGAACCTTCCGGTTCGGCAGGAACCACAACGCTGGTTTTCGCAGACGAAGCCGACGCGCTGGCTGGTTTGGCAGCACTGGAAACACTTGCGGATTTTGAGGTTTTCTTTACCGAGGGCAAGCCGTAATTTTACCAACTTAGCGCGGCAGGATCAGAAATCCACCACTTTTCGGGAGCGCCAAACATTTGTCTGTTCCGCGCCCTCTACGAACCTCTCGCCGTTGTAGTAGCCGCCTTGCGGAAAGCTTCAACACAAGTGACAACCGGCCGCTGACAACTTGGCGAGGTTTTACTGCTGTTGCTGTTGGGGGGGCGCAGCCGCGGGCTGAGCCGGGCGGGGAGCGACGCTCTTCTCGCTCTTTTCGCTCTTCTCTTTTGCCGGCTTCTGCTGCTCTTTCGGCGGAGCGAGAATGAGGTGCAAGGTGTTGCCCTCCTGGCGCGGGCGAAACTCGACGATAGCTTTGTCGCCCAAATCCTTGATCAGCCGGTCGAGAATCTCGCGGCCAAGGCCCTGGCGAGTCATTTCGCGTCCCCGGAAAAAGATGGTGGCCTTCACCTTGTCGCCCTCGGCGAGGAAGCGCAGCACGTGGTTCTTCTTCGTGTCGTAGTCGTGATCGTCCACATTGATGCGGAACTTCACTTCCTTGACGGTGATCTGGTGCTGATGCTTCTTGGCCTCGCGCTCGCGCTTTTCCTGCTGGTACAGGTACTTGCCGTAATCCATGATACGGCAAACGGGAGGCTGGGCTGTGGGTGAGACTTCGACCAGGTCGAGGTTTCTCTCGCGGGCAACTTTGAGCGCTTCGAAGGGCGGCATGATGCCGAGCTGGTTGCCTTCGTCGTCGATCACACGAACTTCGCGGACCCGAATACGCTCATTAATCCGGACAAAACGTTTATCGATACGATCCTCCGATCGTCTATTGGATGCCAAAGTATAGCATGCAAGGTGCAGTTTTTCGGTGACAGGAGCCGCTAAACGGCGACCGCAAAGGCTCCGGCAACCCCGCCGAGAAGGGCCTCGCCCGTCACTCCTAAGACGGGGAGGCGCAACCACCGGTTGGCCTCTTCACTCCCATGCACCAGCAGCTTGAGATAGTTGTCAGTCAGCGCTTCAGTGTATTCGCCATCGAAGTACGTCAACGTGATCGCTTCCACCTCACGGCCGACGAACGATCGCAGGAACGCGCGCTTCTTCTCGCCGACAAGCCCGCGCAGAATGCGATTGCGCTCCCGCGCGACCGAAACAGGAACCTGCTCGGGCATTTCGGCTGACGGCGTACCCGGCCTCGACGAATAGGTAAAGACGTGCAGGTAAGTGAACGGTAGCGCTTCGATGAGGGCGCGCGTCTGCTCAAACTCCTCGTCGGTCTCGCTGGGAAAGCCAACCATAACATCGGCCCCAATGGCAGCATCGGGCATGGCATGACGAATACGCTGGATGCGATCGGCGTAATGCCACGGGCGATACTTGCGGTGCATGCGACGCAGCACCTTGTCACTTCCCGATTGCAGCGGAACATGGGCATGCTTGCAGATGCGGGGCGATGACGCGACCAGCTCTATGAGTTCGTCGGTCCAGTCCATCGGCTCGACCGAGCTGATGCGGATTTTTTCAATCGCAGTGCGCTCCAGCACCGTCCGCAACAGGGACGAGAAGTTCATGCGCGTACTCAGTTCGCGTCCCCAGCGGCCAAGATTGATACCGGAGAGAACAATCTCGCGGTATCCAGCAGCGACCAGCGCGTCCATTTCGCTGATCACGCTCTCCACCTTCAGGGAGCGGCTACGTCCACGCACGTGAGGGATCACACAAAATGAGCAGCGATTATTGCAGCCATCCTGGATCTTCAGATTGGGCCGCGTTTTCTCGTGCGGGGCGCCGGCCTCGAACACCGGCGCAGCGAGCAATTCGGTATGGGCGAAGATGTCGCCGACCATGATCTTCGGGTCGTGCTGTGCGCCAAGATGCGCCAGTGGCACAAAGGAGGTATTCGCGACCGGAGCAATGTAGTCGGCAATATTCTGCTTGTGCGAGTTACCGATGACAAGATCGACGCCGGCGATGGCAGCGATTTCTTCCGGAGCGCGCTGCGCATAGCATCCGGTGACGATGACCTTGGCATCAGGATTTACGCGGTTTGAGCGGCGAATTGCGGATCGAGCATCCTGATCGGCTGAGGCGGTCACAGTGCAGGTGTTCAGGACGATAACTTCGGCTTCTGCCAACGAACGGGCGCGGGTCAAGCCGCGCTCGCGAAGTTGGCGCTCCAGCGCGGCGCCGTCGGCCTGGGTCGCGCGGCATCCGAAGTTCTCCACAAAATATGTCGCCACGGAGCTATTATACTGAGCATAGAGATGTGGCTTTCTTAAGGCCTGAGGCCGTTCATTGTGGCGCGGGCAGCGCAGGCGTGACCTGGAGCGAAAGATAACCCAGGCCGGGACCGGCCGCATCTCACGACGCCGCTGCCAAGTATGGATCCCCGGAGAACTCAATGAAACGTCGCATTCTGCTGGTCGATGATGAGCTCGCCATTCTGCTCACCCTGCGCGCCATTCTCGAAATGAACGGCTTTGAAGTAGACACGGCGGCTTCCACCCGCGAAGCCGAGGCCAAATTAAAGACCGCAGTCTATGAAATGGTCATAACGGACATGCGCATGGAGACGGAGACGTCAGGATACGAAGTCATTCACGTGGCCAAGAAGCAGGCATACGATCCGGCGACCGCCATCCTGACCGCATATCCCTCGCTGGGAGATGATTGGCAGAGCCGGGGAGTGCATTCGCTGCTGGTCAAGCCCGTCAACACGAAAGAACTGCTGCGGCAGATCGAAGATCTGTTGGTCGCACACCATGACCATAAGACGAAGCACTCTGGGAAATCCGCGGGCAAAAAGGCTGGTCCGCTGCCAGGGACCACCGAGGAGCCAAGAAGCGCGACCAAGAAAGCAATCTGACGGGGTCCGCTCTTCCGGCGTTTCGACGCAGCTGTGACGGCTGCCGGACAGGAAGTTTGCGTGTCACCCGAAACATTCTGCCCAAGTACCGTTATGCCGGCCTTTTCCTGACAAGCCTATAAATCACCAGCAGAAGAACCGCGCCAAGGAATGAGGCGACCCAACCCGCGGTCTGGCCCGCCTGGTAATGTCCGACCGCCTGCAGGATCCAGGTGGCAATCACCGCGCCGGCCATGCCCAGTAGCATCGTTATCCAGAAGCCTCCGGGATCCTTACCCGGCATGACCAGCTTCGCCAGTGCGCCGATGATCAGGCCAAAGATGGCGAACCGAATCAATCCAAACAAACCCATCGCAAGCAGGTAATGCGGCATTGTCTCTCCTCCCCACTAGAAACCTAGTCATCTGCCAGTAAACAGGCAGTCGTGCTACTCCAATTTTGCGGTCAGTCTACATTCGGCTGACGGAGAAAGAAAGACACGAAGGTGGATCACGTCAGCGCATGAATGTGCGCAGCGCAGAGGGCGCTTCGAATGAAGGAAAAGGAAGGTTGATGGCTGGATGTGAGAGGCGTCGGCTACTAATGTCGTGCCAACCATTCGGCGGCATCCGCTATGGGACTCGATGGCCGGCTGAGACTCCGCGATGTGGTCGTGTTCGCGGTCGGGGAGAGGGAGGCGTTTTGGGTTGCGGTCTGTACCTGGACATCTTTGGACATGAGAACGTGGGTTCCGAAGAGATGCAGCTCCGCCTTCGCCCGGGTCGCAAGCGGCAACCAGATGCCGTCGGCACGACCATAATCCACAGCCACGGTCAGATCTTTAATCCACCAGGACGGGTTCTTTGCCGGCTGACCTTTGATTCGCAAAACAAGAAAGGTAGACGCATCGACCCACGCTTTGCCACGCAACAACTCGGTAGTGTCGCGCTTCGGGCTGAGTTGTAACACGTAACAAGTCCTGCCATCCAGCGATTCTTGGCCCAGCAAGGCAAAGTCATAATTAGCGGTGCTGAAGTCGGAGTTGGAAGAGTCTTTCGCCATGGTGACCTCATGCTCCAGCACCCGGCGTACGATCGTCTCACCGCGCTCATTGCCTTCGGTATTGCGAATGGTAAATTGCTTACTTCCAGGCGGAATGTAGTCGATTTCCGCCAGCACCTTCGAAGTTGGAGAACTTGTATCCGCTCCCGACAGCCGGTATTCGCGCAACACCGTGTATTCCGGCCGGTTCTGAACCGCATTCTCCGCTGCCTGCATACGGCTGACAATCTCGCCCACGCTTGGCCCACTAGCTGATTGCGCCGCCACCGAGATTGCCATCGCCGTGCAAAGACACAGCAACAGCAGCGCTCCACGAACTGGTAATTTCTTCCGCATTTTTGCAGGGGAGGAGAGAACTTCGTTCCTCGATTATTTTGTTAGAAGCGGCCACGGTCCGGGATGATGCCTTAATCGTGCCGCTCTCATGTGACAGGCAGCTTAGTCGACACCGGAGATCCGCGCAAGACTATATGTTGGACCGTGTCGTTAGCACATGATATGTCCGGTCGAGATAGCAAGTGATCTGTCCGCTTGGCGGGCGGCGAGAGTAGGCGACCATGCGAAGCATGGAGAGCTACTCGAGGGCCGCGGTGGAGCGGGCAATGAAGGTACAGGAAGTGATCTTGCGGGCGGTAGCCCGGAAGATCAGCTGGTGGCAGGCGGCGGAGATCATCGGCATCAGCGATCGGCAGATGCGACGCTGGCGGGAGCGGTACGAGCAGTGGGGTTTTGACGGACTGCTGGACCGGCGGCGCTGTCGGCCGAGCGAGAAGCGGGTGCCGCTAGCGACGGTGGAGCAGGTTCTGGAGTTGTACCGTGATCGGTATTTCGATCTGAACGTGCGGCACTTTCACGAGAAGCTGGGCGAAGAACATGGCATCCAGCTCAGCTACACCTGGGTAAAAGCCGCGCTGCAAGGCGCCGGGCTGGTGGCCAAGGGGCGCAAGCGAGGGGTGCATCGCAAGCGGCGAGCGCGGCGCCCTTTGCCAGGCATGCTGCTGCACATTGATGGCAGCCGGCATCGTTGGTTCCAGGACGAGCGCTGGCACGACCTGATCGTGATCCTGGACGACGCCAACAGCGAGATCTACTATGCGCAACTGGTGGACGAGGAATCGACCCTGACGGTGCTGGCGGCGTTGCGCGAGGTGGTGGAGCGCAAAGGCGTGTTTTGCGCGCTGTACAGCGATCGGGGCAGTCATTTCTGGCTGACGCCGGAAGCCGGAGGCAAGGTCGATCCACATCGGCTGACGCAGGTGGGCCGAGCGATGCGCGAGCTCGGGGTGCAGATGATTCCAGCCTACTCGCCGCAAGCGCGGGGGCGCTCGGAGCGCAGCTTCGGGACTTGGCAGGGACGCTTGCCGCAGGAGTTGCGGCTGCATGGCATTACCACGCTAGAGGAGGCCAATAAATTTCTGCGCGAGCATTACATCGGGGAGTTCAATCGCCGCTTCCAAGTGCCGGCAGCGCAGCGCGGAAGCGCATTTCTGCCGCCGCCACGGCGCGAGTTGGAACGTATTTTTTCGCTGCAGTTCGAGCGCACGGTCAACCGCGATAACACGGTGAGCTTTCAGAACCTGCGCCTGCAGATCGAGCGGGTGAGTTGGCGAGGCACTCTGGCGGGCTGCTCGGTGAGGGTGCATCAGCACCTGAATGGCGAACTCAGCCTGAGCTACGGGCCGCACACCCTGGGCCGCTACACCGCCCAGGGAGAAGCGATCCTGACAACACCGGCAGCACCCCGGACGGTGGAAAAGACGGCGGCCGCGCCGCCTTGGAAAACGCTACGCGTTTCCCACTTTTCCACCGCCTCGACGGCTACTGGTATGAATTAAAAACCGGACATTTCACTTGCTACGAAAAGCGGACATTTTGAGTTGCTAAGAACAGACTATATGTTGGACCGGGCTTTCGGCAGAGTTTTATCCGGCAGCGAACCTATTTCTGGGCAACCTCGTGGTAAACCTTCAACATTCGGCTGACGCTATTTTCCCAGGAGAATTTCTGCGCCTGCTCGGCCCCGCGGGACTTCAGCTTATCGCGCAAAGTTTGATCCACCAGCACGCGATGGAGCGCTCGCTGGATTTCGAAGACGTTCTCAGGATTCACCATCACCGCCGCGTTGCCGACAACCTCTGGGATGGAAGACGTGTTGCTGGTGACAACCGGCGTCCCATGCGCCATGGCTTCGAGAGGAGGTAATCCAAAACCTTCGTAGAGGGAAGGGAAAACGAAGATCTTGGCCTGGTCGTAAAAGATACGTAGCACCTCGATAGGTACAAATCCGAGAAAACGCACATCATTTTGCATACGGCTTTTAATGACCGTGCGTCGCAGGTCAGGATGGCGCGACACCTCATCGCCGATAATGATGAGCCGAAGGTCCTCAAAACGTCCTTCCTCGACCAACTGGTTCTTCAGCAGCGAAAAGGCTTCGATGATGCGAACCACATTCTTATGTGGGCTGATGCGGCCGGCCCAGAGCAGAAACGGATAGTTCACCTGATACCGCTGGGCGATGAGTTGTCTGTCGGCGTCGGTGGCGTGCCCCTGCTTGAACCGCTCATCCAGAGCGTTATAGATAACTTCAATCTTCTCCGGCGGCACCTTGAAGTAATTCTCCGTGTCTTTTTTGGAGAAATGGCTGACAGCGAAGATCCGGGCCGCCCGGCGCAGCACGCGCTTAGTGAGATAGAAATGCAGGGTTCGCTTCAGGCCGGAGTCGCTGCTGGCGCGGTACATGTGATCCAGAAGGTCGTGTACCGTAACCACATAAGGGCAGGGGATTCCCTGCGGCTTCCAGAAAAGATGGGGCACGTGCAGCAGATCGCAACCATTGAGCTTCAGGATACGATGCAGTTCAAGATAGCTGGCTACCGAGAACTCGTTTGGATGAGTCGGTATGTTGAAGAAGTTCGGCGGCAACTGTTCGATGCCACTTAGCTTGCCGGGAATGCCTAGCAGGAAGTATTCGTTTTCATGATCCAGCCGGGCAAGGGTGCGAATGGCATTACGGGTGTACGTGCCGATGCCGAACTCGCTGATCCGTCGAATGTCGATGGCGATTCGCACAGCCTAGTGTAAACCGGGTCATGCGGCGCGATCCGACTGCCTCTTAGCCTCTGCCGCGAAACAGGTAGATGAGCTCAATCACCAGAATGATGACCACCATCAGCTCCAGAACAAAACCGCGGCTCTGGTGGAACTCGTCGATAAGAAATCGGTAGAGATTTTCGGCAATCTTAAGCTTTTCGTTGACCAGGTTCTTGTACTCCGGCACGCCGACCTTGCTGGCTGCCAGGCGATAGAGTCTGGCGGCGAACATATCGCTGACGAACTTGATGGCGGTGTCGGCCCGCTCCACCAGTTCCGTCACCTCGACTGTCACGCTGTTCAGGCGGGAAGCTTCGCGTCCCATGCGCCAGCGCGCAACGAAGTTTCCACGCCGCTTCAGCGACGCGTACACACTCGCCAACTCGCGATCCAGCAGCTCGTCATAGTGGCGGAACTCCAGCAACTGCGAGTTGGCGTACTCCAGGATTTGTAATGAGGTCTCTGCTCCCGCAGGCGTGTCGTAGACCAGGGCGGCGTTCCAGCCGACCACTATCAAATCGTTGGGATAATACGACAGGCTGGCCCGCAAGGCATCGGCCTTTTCGCTGCGCGCCAGTTCGGTCTTTTCGCCGCGCAGGATGCGCGTGATCTCGCCTCCACGGTGCGACAACAGGTCAGCTCCGGTGGGGTCGCCCTCGATGTCGCTGAGCACGAAGACGTAATAGTCTTCGCTGATCCACTCGCTGTAAGGGCGAACGATTACTGCCGAGATTCGAGGGAGGCGCTCGCGGACGATTTCCTGCGCCTTGCGTTCCAGCTCCGGGCTGGGCACAAAGCGTGCGGCGAGCGTTGCTAGAGATTCCCAGTCGCCCTCAAACGGCAGTTCGAAGGCCACGCTGACCACGCCGTAGTCGTAATACTTGACTTCGGTTTTGAGCTCCTCGCCCGAACTCAGGCGGCCTACAGCGGCGGCCCCAATTACGGGAGGCTTTTCAAAGCGAACGTACTCCGGAGTGGCGTGCTTAAAGCTGCGCTCGGCGCGGCGCGCTCCCAGCATGGCGCGCAGTTCCTCCAGGCGAATCTCTTCGCAGACGTCGTGCAACAGCATCGCCCTGAGAGAACCTTTGAGCATAAGCGGCTTGCGGACCTGCAAGGTTGATTGTACGAGGAGGAGCGCACCTGGAACGCACCCACAGAGTAGGAGCGCAGAAGCACGGATTCCTATGCGTTCACTTTCAGCCGATCGGCATATTTCTTGCGGATCTTTTGCGCTTTGGGGGCGACGACAAACAGGCAGTACGGTTGCATAGGGTTGTTTTCCAGGTAGTTCTGGTGGTAGTCCTCGGCTACATAAAATGTGGACGCCGGCTCGACTGCCGTCACGATCGGATCAGCGTAAACCTTCTCGCGCGTGAGGTCGGCGATGACCTCCTCCGCCACTTTCTTCTGCTGCTCGTTTGTATAGAAGATGACGGAGCGGTACTGGTCCCCCACGTCGTTACCTTGACGGTTCAGAGTAGTGGGATCGTGCATGGTGAAGAAGATTTCCAGCAGGTCGTGGAAGCTGAGCTTTTCGGGATCGAAGGTGATCTCGGCCACTTCCACGTGTCCGGTACTGCCGCCGCACACCTGCTGATAGGTGGGGTTGGCGACGTGTCCGCCCATGTAGCCGGAGCGCACCGACTCTACACCCTCGATCTGCTGGATGGCGGCTTCGACACACCAGAAGCATCCGCCGCCAAGAAATATCTTCTCAGTAGCCATGCCCATATGGATGCGCCTGTCGGCAATTGTATTCAGCAAAGGGAACTTCGGCGATAATTAGCGCCAGTGACTTCTCGAATCCTGGCACAGTTCGCCGCAATGCGCCGCAGGCTGCCTGCAATCCTGTGTGTCTTGCTGTGCCTGGGGATGGCCACGGCATCGGCCGCGAAGACTCCGCTGACACAGCTCGTAACCGGCAAAACTAAGGCTCAACCGGACAATGGCGCAGCGGCTGCAACGAAAGCTTCAGACAAGACGCCGGTCCAGCCGCCGGCGGAGACGCCTGCGACTCCACAGGTAATCCCCCTGCCCGATGTGGCGACCCAGTCGGAGCAATTGACGCAGACACTCAGCGATATCTCGGAGTCGCTTCCCACCCAGGACGACTTGCAGGCCGCCAATGCTGCCATCACAGATCACGGCGCCACGCTGGAGACAAAGCGCAACGAGGCCGACGCCCTGCTGGCCAGTACCTCAAGCTCCATAGAATTGCGCGAACAGGAAAACTATTGGCGCACATTTCAGACCTTCGGTACAAGTTGGCGCAAGCAGTTGCTCGGATGGGCCAATTCCTCGCAAAGCGCTATCAACCAACTGGACAAGCTCGAGCCTCAGTGGTCGGCCACGCTGGATGCTTATAAAGGGGAACCAGAGCTTGCTCAGCTGGTGGAGCTGATCCGGGAAAATCTCGCCACCATACGGAAGATCCGCGCCCAGGCAGTCAGCGAATTGCAGTTTCTGGTAAAGATGCAAGTCGCGGTTGGCGTGCAGGACCAGTCAGCGGCCGCGATCGTGGCCCGTATTGTGGCAGCCCAGCAGGCCTTTACCGAGAATTTGCTCCATCGCGACAGCCTGCCCTTCTGGCGACTGGGAGCTCGAAGGCAAACCGGTGAAAACCCCAGTCTTTACGCCACTGCCAGCAGCCGCTGGATCGTCATCGAAGCCTTTGGCCGCGAGCACAGCAGGGCACTGGTATTTCTCTTCCTCCTTTTGCTGGTTTCCCTCGCATGCACCTATCGCCTGCGCAGGGCGACGCAGAATGCGCAGCCGCAAGAGGGCATCCGGGCAGAGGCTTTGCTTTTAGTGCGGCGCTGGGTTGCCCTTGGGGTGCTGGCGCCTCTGTTGGCGGGATACATATTGGCGCCCTCGGCCCCACTCTCACTCGTCGGGCTGGTGGTGCTCTTCTCCTTCTTCCCGATTTTGCGCCTGCTTGCTCCTTTGCTGCAGCGGCGGTACCGCATCATGCTCTACTGCCTCGCGGTCTATTACGCTTTCGCCGCCGTCGTCAGCTGGTCCGGTTTTTCAGCGGTCGTCAAGCGAGAAGTGAGTTTCGCTGCCAGCGCCGCGCTGGTCGTGACCTTCCTCTACTACCTGAGGCCGTTGCGCTCGAGTCTTCCCCGGGCCACGGAACTTCCGCACAGCGTTCTCCTGTTTGGCGCCCGTCTGGCAACTGCGACGCTGGGCATCTCGCTGATGTCGAATTTACTCGGTTACGTGCGACTGGCTCAGTACATCGGGTTGGCCTGCATCTACAGTGGCTTCATCGCCATCAGCATGTACACCGGCGCGCGTGTGTACATCACTCTGCTGCGGGCCGGCTTGGACCTTCCTGAGGCGGAGACACTGGCCGTAGCGAGACTCCATCGCGAAGCGCTGTTGCGCTGGCTGCCTCGAATCCTGATCTGGACGGCGGTCGCGATCTGGCTTTCGGCGACCCTTGACCTGTTGCGCATTCGTGACCAGGTAATCGGCGTACTGCAAGCGGTGCAGGACTTTCACATTGCCGGCAGCGCCAGTGAGATTACCCTGGGCAGCGTCCTGGGATTCTTCCTGATGCTGGCCATCGGCTACGCCATTGCAAGCGTCATCCGGTTCGTGCTTCGCGAAGAGGTTCTGAACCACTTTCACCTTGCGCGTGGAGTGCCAGACCTGATCGCGTCGACGGTGTATTACCTGCTCTTGCTGCTGGTATTTCTCGTTGCCGTCAACGCCGGCGGCGTCGAGCTAAACAAATTCACCTTGCTAACCGGGGCCTTGGGCGTTGGCTTCGGCTTCGGTATGCAGAACATCATCAACAACTTCGTATCGGGTCTGATCCTGCAGTACGAACGGCCTATTCACATCAATGACGTGCTTGAAGTGGACGGCTACACCGGAAGGGTAAGGCGCATCGGAGTCCGCTCCAGCACGTTGCAAACGTTCCAGGGCGCAGAGGTCATCATCCCCAACGCCAACTTCATCTCCGGGAAGGTGGTCAACTGGACGCTCTCCGAACAGAGGCGCCGCGCCGAGTTGCAGGTCGGTGTCGCCTACGGTACAGATCCTAAGGTGGTACTGCAAATCCTGCTGGACGCGGCGAACAGGCACGAGAGCGTGCTCACTGATCCCTCGCCTGTAGCATATTTCACCGGATTTGGCGACAGCTGCCTGAATTTCGAACTACAGTTCTGGGTCATGCAAGACAGCAACTGGATTCGCGTCAGAAGCGAGATCGCGATGGCGGTGATGAAGACCCTCGACGAGGCGGGAATCGAGATCCCCTTCCCGCAGCGGGATTTACACTTGCGATCGGTCCCGGAGGGGAAAACTGCCGCGGAACAGGCCGACTCGCTGCCTGGCAATAACGGGAACGAGGATCGACCATCGGAGCGCAAGAGCAAGGGTGTCGCGGCGGATGGGCATTGAACGCGCTGCACTTTGTATCGGGGCAGGGCTTCAGCGCCGTGCCCAGACGCGGATCTTCTCGATGCCGGCTGTTATTTGAGCAGCGGGCTATTCTGCAACCAGAAACTTGTGCTGTGCAGCGCTTAGCGGAACTACCGAGAGCCTTCCCTGTCGGACCAGCGGCGAATCCGCAAACAACTTGTTGGCCTTGATTTCCGCGAGAGAAATCGCCCGCGCGAGAGGGTTTCCAGCTTTGATCTTCACCTGGGGTTTCGCGGGATCTGCGGCATCGACGGACAGCACGGAAGCGGTTCCAACGGCGGTTTTCTGCTTTCCGGTTTCGTAGATGACGAGCCGATCGCCCGCCTTCATTTCACGCAAATGCTTCACGGCAACGGGATTGGAAACACCATCCCACAATGTCGTACCGTCCTTCTTGAGGTCGGCAAATGAATATTCCGTTGGCTCTGTCTTTAGCAGGTAGTCAGCCACAAGCCTCCTCAACGCGGCTGCGGAGTCCCCGGGAGATTTCCGCCCGTCAGGTTGTATGTCGCATCCGCCACATTGCCGTTCGTATGCATGGTGCAGTGGTAATTGATGTTGCCCCACTGATTTCTGGCCTGCACTCTTGCGCTACCCTCCACCATCACGAAGGAACCGCCCTTTTTCTGGCTGGGGTTTCCGTTAAAGCTAACGCTGCCGTTGTACTTTGAACTGATCTGGTTGCGGATATTGCGCTGGCAGTTGGATACGACGTTGTTGCTCCAATTGCCATTGTTATTTCCGTTCCAATTGCCGTTGTTACCGTTGTTGTCGCCGTTCCAATTGCCATTGTTACCGCCGCCGCCCCAGCCGTTTCCGTTCCACGTTCCGCTGCCGCCGTTCCACATGATATCGCCGGTGTAACCTTGCATGCCTCCCCGGTTGTCCTCAATGCGCACCACGGCAATGCCATTGTTCGAGTTGGGATTGCGTACCAGCGTTTGCCGGCCACGTCCGTCGATACCCTGGAAGCGGAAGTTGTTGGGCCGCATGGGAAGCGGCTGATTGCATTTCAATCGCACCCAGGACGCCGGCCCGCCACTGAGAGGACGCACTCGGCCCTGGTCGCCGCGGATTTCAACTTCTGCAACACCGCCGGTTCGGATCTCGAAAGTGCACTTCCCGCTCCCTCCGCCCCCAGTGACGTTGGCCCGTATCGTTCCCTGGGCGAACAGCCAGGTAGATGAGGCGGCGAGAACGGCAAACGTGAGGATTCGGAGGCAGAGTCGGACGGCTTTCATGGTGAGGTTCCTTTGCTAAATTTGGGATACCAATGATAGCAACTCGAAATCTCGTTCCCCAACCAATTTCTGTGCGGATGACGCCATTTTCCGGCGAGTCATAAAATTCATCGCAGCAGCGCACTTACGCCGGTTCAGGTATAATCTGGAGGTAAATTTGAAGAGATCTTGGGGCTGCTTGTCGACCGTTCCTACGGCCAAGGGCCGTTCGGGACTGCTCCCGCCAGACTCGTAACTGGAGCACAATTCATGGCACAAGTTTGTGAAGTTTGCGGCAAGAAGCCGCTTTCCGGAAATAAAGTGAGCCACGCGCACAACGTCAGCAAGCGGCGCTGGAACATCAATTTACGCCCCGTGCATGCCAAGACGGCGCAGGGCAACAAGCGCATGCGCGTCTGTACCGGATGCCTGCGCAGCGGCAAAGTGGTTAAGGCGTAAAGCGTTCGCCACGCCTCGTCCCGAGAAAGTTATCAGTCGAATAGGCGGAGTTCACAGCTCCGCCCTATTTTTGTCTAAGTCCTGTCTAGAGCATTGCCCGCGTACAGGTTGTCGCTTGAGAACGCGACTTCGGGGAAATCGCTGCCGGCGCATTCGTCTGCTGCGTTCCCAGGTCCAGCGTTCGCAGGTCCCATGGAAAGCGCCTGCTCGAAGAAACGATCTACAGCGTCGAGAATGTCCGTCTCCGTCTTCGCCTCATAAACACTCTTGCGAAGCTGTGCGCCGTGCGCCACGCCGTGCGTAAACCATGAGGCAAACTGCTTCATTTTGCCGGCGGCTCCAGGCATGCGCTCTTCCACCAGCATCGCGAAATAGGTGCGGATCATCTCGTAACGGTCCGCTTCGCTGGGCTGGCCGTAGCGGCCCGTATGGGTGTACTGCTCGATCTGGCGGAAGATCCAGGGATTTGACGCGGCGGTGCGGCCGATCATCACGGCGTCGCATCCGGTCTGAGCCACCATGGCGGCGGCGTCTTCGGGGGAACGAATGTCACCGTTGCCGATGACAGGGATGGAGACCGCGTCTTTCAAGGCGGCGATCCACTCCCAGCGCGCCTGTCCGCTGTAGCCCTGCTCGCGGGTGCGGGCGTGAAGAGCGACAGCGGCGAGCCCACATTCCTGGGCCATTTTCGCCAGCTGAATGTGAACGACTTCCTTGTCATTCCAGCCGGCACGAAACTTCACCGTGAACGGTACTTTCACCGCCGCGCGCACCGACTCAAAGATCGCTTTGATCAGAGGCAGGTCGCGCAACAGACCCGAGCCTCCGTTACACTTCACCACTTTTTTCGCCGGGCAGCCCAGATTCAGATCGACCAGGTCAAAGCCCAGGTCTTCGACCACGCGAGCAGCCTCGGCCAGGGTCGCCGGATCACTGCCGAACAGTTGCGCCGAGATCGGGTGCTCGTTGCCATAGAAGGTGAGGTATTGCTTGGCTTTCCTGTCCTTATGGCGAACAATCCCGTCCGCAGAGGTAAACTCCGTCATCATCAGGCCGCAGCCGCCCAGATTGCGGATAAAGCGGCGAAAGACCGTATCAGTCACGCCCGCCATAGGGGCGAGCACGGTTGCGGGACGAATTTCGACTCCGCCAAGCGAGACGCAGGCAGGCACACGGGCGTCCGCAGGAGCAACGCGCTCGACCGGATTGTCGAAAAACTTATGCACGGTATGATTTTAACCGGATTTGCCGAACCCGAGCCGCCCTCCCAGCGGTAATGCTGCCGGACGTTCTCCTCGCGGTTAATAGGGCAGGCTGCGCCAATAGAGGCCTGCTGATTGGCCGGGATGGGAGGTTGGCCGAAGCAGGAAAGGGATTCCAGGGCCCTTGATTGTGCTGCTGAAACAGGAAATAGGGCCAATTTTGAATGCCGCATTGACGCCGCTGACCCTCAATACCTACCATTCAGAGCAGGGTCCCTTGCACCGGACATGATCGACACCACCATCTCGCACTATCACATCGTAGAGTTGCTCGGCGGTGGAGGCATGGGCCTGGTATATAAGGCCGAGGATCTTGAGCTGCGCCGTTTTGTCGCTCTCAAGTTCCTGCCTGACGAACTCATGCAAGAGCCGCGCTCGCTGGAGCGGTTTCGGCTCGAGGCGCGCGCCGCTTCCGCCTTGAATCATCCCAACATCTGCACCATCTACGAGATCGGCGAAGATGCCGGGCGACCGTTTATTGCGATGGAGTTCCTCGATGGCGCCACCCTCAGGCACATGATTGAGGGCCAGCCGATGCAACCGGAGGCGATCGTCGACACCGCACTTCAGGTGGTGGATGCGCTGGACGCTGCGCACACGGAAGGCATCGTTCATCGCGACATCAAGCCGGCGAACATCTTTGTAACCAAACGTGGTCACGTAAAGATCCTGGACTTCGGCCTGGCCAAAGTCATGCCGACCAATCCGCTCTTTGCCGATCGGCCCACCCTCGGCACGGGCGAGGCCGTTAACCGGCTGACAGCTTCGGGGAGGCTGATTGGCACGGTGGCCTATATGTCGCCCGAGCAGGCGCGCGGGCGCGACCTGGATTCACGCACCGATTTGTTCTCATTTGGAGTGGTTCTCTATGAGATGGCTACCGGCGTTTTGCCTTTCCGTGGCTCTTCCGCGGACGTTTTCGATGCGCTCTTCCGGCGCGCGCCCGTTCCTCCGTTGCGCCTGAACCCGGATCTGCCGGTTGCTCTGGAAGACATCATCATCAAATGCCTGGAGAAGGAACCCGACCTGCGTTATCAACATGCCTCTGATCTGCGGGCCGACCTGAGGCGACTGAAGCGCGCCACGGAATCGCAGCAATCACTGGTGATTCCGTCGGACGCCAGTGAAGCGGAACGCGCTACGGAAGAGCGGGCCCTGAAGTATTCCCTGGTGACGGATAAAACCGCTTCCATCGATCGGCCCATGCCTCGCCGCAAGCTTCCATGGAAACCGATCAGTCTGGTGGTGGTGCTGCTCGCGCTGATGGGCGTGGGCTTCTGGTATTGGTGGACGCACCGCGTGATTCACTTTAAGGGAAAGGACACGGTCGTTCTCGCTGACTTTACCAATACGACCGGCGAGAGTGTCTTTGACTCCACACTGAAGCAGGCGTTGGCCATCCAACTTGAGCAATCGCCTTATCTCAACGTGCTGTCCGATCAGAAGGTACAGTCGACCTTGAAACTCATGGATCGTCCGAGTGATACCAGGCTAACCAATGAAGTTGCGCGCGAAATCTGCCTGCGCAGCAACAGCAAAGCCCTGATGACCGGCGCGATCGACAGTATGGGCAGCCATTATCTGATCCAACTGCGGGCTGTCGATTGCCGGACGGGCGACACACTGGCGAGTGCCAAGGCGGAGGCCGACAACCGCGAGGCCGTGCTGCGTCAACTGGGCGACGCCGGAAACCAGATTCGTCAGAAGTTGGGAGAGTCGCTCACCTCGGTCCAGCAATACAACAAACCGCTGGATCAGGCCACCACCTCGTCGCTCGAAGCCCTTCAGGCTTTTACGCAAGGGCGCCAGTTGCAATGGACCAAAGGAGAAGCAGCCTCAATTCCGTTCCACAAGCAAGCGGTAAGCCTGGATCCCAACTTCGCCCGCGCTTACGCTGCGCTGGGGATGGCGTACAACAATCTTGCCGAGGCTTCTGCTGCAAAAGAGTACTTCACCAAGGCGTACGAGCTGCGAGATCGGGTAAGTGAACGCGAACGCTTTTACATTGAAGCAAGTTATTACAGCTTCGCGACTGGCGAGTTGCTGAAGGCGGATCAGGTCTATCGTCAATGGATCGCCACTTACCCCGACGATTTTGCGCCCTACGCGAATCTGCCGCTGAACCAGATCGCCCTGGCCGAGTATGACAAGTCGCTGGAGACGGCGCGGGAAGCAGCCAGACTGGGGCCGGAATCCGCGACCGGGCCGCAGCAGATGATGGCGGCCTACATCTCCCTGGGACGATACGATGAGGCAAAAGCAATTTACGACGATGCCATCCAGAAATTTCCGAACGCTGAATTTCTGCACGAGCAGCGCTATCAGATCGGATTTCTGCAGAGAGACGATGCTGCCATGCAGCAGCAGGTACAGTGGGGCGATGGGAGACCAGCCCCGGCAATGCTG
Organism: uncultured Acidobacteriaceae bacterium; assembly: GCA_963846815.1. GTDB lineage: Bacteria > Acidobacteriota > Terriglobia > Terriglobales > Acidobacteriaceae > CAVVDY01. The sequence goes on from CAWJXG010000002.1 coordinate 410,568, forward strand.
CTGATGGCCGAGATTGACACCGACGTTTATTCTGGCCGTCTGGACCAGGCACGCAAGCTGGAAGACGCTGCCGTGGAGCGGGTGAAGGCCGCCGGGAACCTGGACCAGACGGCGATGATCAAAGGTCTGATGGCCGTGAGCGAAGCAGATCTGGGGGATACGGAGGCCGCGCAGTTCCAGGCCGTGCAAGCTCTGCATATCATGGAAAACCGCGACAGCATGATTGTCGCCAGCATCGCCATGGCACGATCGGGCGATATTGCCGGAGCTGAGAAGCTGGCCGGCAAGCTGAATCAGCAGTTCCCCTTGGACACAATAGTCCAAGGTTATTGGCTTCCGACCATTCGCGCCGCGATTGCATTGCAACAGAACGATCCCCAGCAAGCGATTGCGGTCCTGGAATCGACTCTGCCATACGAATTAGGAAACCAGGGCTATCTTTTTCTCTATCCCATTTATCTGCGGGGACTGGCATACCTGAAGGCGCACGAGGGAGACCAGGCGGCCGCGGAGTTCAACAAGATACTGCAGCATCGGGGAATCGCGAAGAATATGCCTCAAGCCTCGCTCGCGATGCTGCAACTGGCGCGCGCCCAAACCATGAGCGGCGAGACCAAAGCAGCGCGCAAGACCTACCAGGATTTCCTGGCTCTCTGGAATAACGCTGATCCGGACATACCGATCCTGAAAGAAGGCCGCGCAGAATACAAGAAGCTGCCTTAAGCGGTTGCGCGGTAAATTGCGAATTGGTGTGTGTGGCAGATTTCACACAACCGGGATTGCGCTTGAAAGATTTTATCGAGCACGAGGTTGTGGCCGACGACGTAAATTTCACGAGCCTCGCTTGAGGTGCTCTTTTGCAGATTCTCGAAGACCTCCCGCAGCACGTAGTCCGGAAAGGGATTGAACAGGTACAGCACGAATGGGCCGCAAGGGAAGCTAAAGTTTCGGGCATCTCCACAAATTGATTCGATGTTGAAACACTTCTGCAGCTCGGAGCGGTAACGTGCGATGTTCTTCAGCGCGATGCCATTGAGTTCCTCGAGAAGTTCAACTCCGATGATCTGGCGGAAGGGATAATCGGATGCCATCAGCAAAGTGCGCCCTTTCCCCGAGCCAAGATCGATGAAGGTGAATCCGTCTGGCGTAACCGGAAGGGCCTGCATGATCTGGTTGAAAAGCTCCGGCTCGGAAGCCTGGTACTGGGCACCGGACACCAGCTCTCGAAGGCGCGTACGCAAGGAAAGCGTGGCCCATGTGGTGTCAACTTCGTGGTCGAAGTCGTAGTCGATGTCGCCATATCGCGAACGGCGACGTTTGGGGGTCAGATCGCAAAGCAAGTCAAACGTGGCGCCGCCATAGTAGCGGAGGGCACCCAGAATTCCACGGTGGCGCAGGACATCGCGTATCCAGTCGAGAGCGGTTTCTCTGCGTAGTCGAGTGTTCGGGGCAGGCATCGGGATGCGGCGGCCATCCGGCCCACCGCACCTCTCCAGCTTAATTTAGATCGCGCTCAGTTCAGATCGAAGAGCAGGAATTCGGCTTCCTGATCACCGGTGTTCCGCAGGCAAAGCCTGGTTTCGCCGCTGACGGCTGCGCCGTCCCCCGGTTGCAGCGCCGTACCGTTCAGTTCGAGCTGGCCGTTCACTAGTTGCAGCCAGGCATGGCGTTCGGGAGCAAGCCCGTGCTCCAGCGACTTGCCGCTTTCGAGTATGGAAGCGTAGACACTGGCGTCCTGGTTGATTTTGGTTGAGTTCTCGCGTCCATCGCGCGATGCAATCAGGCGCAGCCGGTTGCGTTTGTCTTCGCGCGGAAAAGTACGATCTTCGTAGCTCGGCCGCAGTCCGTCTGCTTCGGGCATGATCCAGATCTGCAGCAGGTGGACGGGAGCCTCCGAGTTGTTGTACTCGCTGTGCACCACGCCGGTTCCCGCCGACATGCGCTGTACGTCGTTCTGCTGAATGCTGGCCTCGCGGCCCGTGCTGTCCCGATGGCTCAGTTCGCCGTCAACGATATAGGTAATGATTTCCATATCCTGGTGCGGGTGGGCGCCAAAGCCCTTTCCCGCGCTGATCCAGTCTTCGTTGATCACGCGCAGGTCGCGAAAGCCCATGTGCTGGCGATCGAAATAGTTGGCAAACGAGAAGGTGTAACGGGTGTCCAGCCAGCCGTAATTGCCGTGTCCGCGTTCGGCGGAGGGCCGTAGAGTGATCATTTGTCTTCCTCCAGTCCCTATAATAGATGCTTTAACGTTGAAGGAAGTTTCAAGAGCTCAGTAAGGCATCCGATCTCACGGTTTAGGGCTGGGGCGCCGGACTCTAGCTGCGCGGCGCGGTCGTTTCCAGCTGCTGCAACAGATTGTCGATCTTGGCTTCGAGGATATGGCGAATGGAGAGAATACCCAGCACTTTTCCCTGCTCGTCGACGACCGGCATATGACGGTAGTGGCATTCCAGCATAACCTTGAGCGCCTCGGCCGGGGTAGTTTCCTCGGTTGCCATCTCGACCATGGGGCTCATCAGCTCGCGCACCGGCGTCAGGTGTGGATCTCGGCCCGCGAGCGCGAACTTTTCCAGCACATCGCGTTCGGTGAACATTCCCGCGACGATGCCCTCATCGTCGACAACAGCAACCGCTCCAACTTCGTTGTCGATCATTAGCCGGACTGCGTCCGCAACGCTGGCCAGGATTGGCACCGTCGATAATTGCTGGCCACACAATTGCAATATATTCATAAGTTCTGCTTCCGATATTCGAAATGGATGAATTGCGACTTTATGTCTGTCGCCTCTCCGAGTCAAGTACCGGTCTCACAAATGGTGCGGAGCTGTCAGGGCTTTGGCCGGTAGTAGAACGACTTCTGGAACGGCACACGCTCGTAGCTGTCGTCGAGATTCAGAGTGGTTTCTGCGGCTCCGAGGAACAGGCAGCCACCTGGGCGCAGCACATCCCGCACTCTGGCCAGGATTTCGCGGCGTACGTTCAACGAAAAGTAAATGAGGACATTTCGCAAGAAGACCACATCGAAGCGACCCAGTGAGGGCCACTGCGCAGACAGGTTGACGGGACTGAATCGTGCCATCTCAAGAATGAGTTTTTTGAGCTGCCAATCCCGGCCGGCCTGCTGGAAGTACCTTGCCAGCAGAAGTGCCGGGAGCCCGCGATTAACCTCGAGCTGCGAATAGACGCCGGCGCGGGCGCGGCTCATAATCGCCTCCGAAATGTCCGTTCCCATTAAATTGAGGCGCCAGTTCAAGGCACTGGGAAAGTTCTCGCGAATCAGCATGGCGACGCTGTAAATCTCCTGGCCGCTGGAGCAGGCCGCACTCCAGATGCCAAGACTCTTTTCGCTTTCCCGCTGTCGCAGCAGCTGGGGCAAGACAGCCATCTTCAGCGCCTCAAACGGGTAAAGGTCGCGGAAGAACCAGGTTTCATTGTTGGTCATTGCGTCGAGGACTTTGCGGCGCAAGGGCCCGCATCGATCGTCACGCAAGCGGTAAGCCAATTCATCAATGTCGCGCACGCCTTCGGAATAGAGGAGTGGGCCCAGTCGGCTCTCCACCACGTAGGCTTTGCTCTCGTCGAGCACGATCGCTGAATGGTCGCGCACCATCTGCGCAAGATAAGAAAATGTCGCGGGCGAGAAGCTCATGGTTTTCCTGTCGCAGCTAACGGGAACGGATTTTGACTGTGAAGAACCTTGCTGGCGACTTCCGGGCCGATTGAAGACAAGGGAAGGACACGCTGCGCCAGCCCGTGTTGCACTACGAATCCCGGCATCCCCCAGACAACGGAGCTCGCCGCATCTTGCGCCCATATGCGGCCGCCGAAATCGGAAATGGCTTCCGCCCCACGCAGTCCGTCCTGCCCCATTCCCGTCATCACGATCGCTAACAGCCCCTGCCGAAAGATCTGAGCAGCAGAGCGAAACAGCACATCCACCGACGGGCGGCACGAGTTCTCCGGAGGGGTCTGCAGCAACTGCAGATAACATTGGGCTCGGCTGCCGGCGAGAATGAGGTGGTAGTCTCCGGGTGCAATCCATACCGTGGCTGGAGCCAGCTTCACTCCGGCAACCGCTTCGCGTACCGGCATGCGGCAGACCAGCGAGAGCCGCTCAGCCAGAAAACGGGTGAAGGCTGCAGGCATGTGCTGCACAATCACGACGGGAACCGCGAATTCTTCCGGCAGTGCGGACAAGACTTCCGACAGGGCGTTGGGCCCTCCTGTCGAGGTGCCGATTGCGACCAGTTCGATCGGCGCGGTCGCCACATCAGCCTTCGGGAGATGCCCGGCCAGTCGCGGCGCTGCAACCTCCGGGCGGCGGCAGAGAGACTTTATGCGGGGAATGAGCTGCTGACGGACGGAAGCGATCGACTGCGCCGGATCGGCAACCATGCCCGGCTTGGTGACATAATCGCTTGCGCCCAACGACAGCGCGTCGAGGGTTGCTACCGCGCCCCGTTCTGTCAGGGTGCTGAACATGATAATCGGCAGCCGCGGATAGAGCCGGCGAATGTGCTGCAGCGTAGTCAGCCCATCCATCTCCGGCATTTCAATGTCCAGCGTGACCACATCGGGCACATGTTGCTCCAGCAGCGAGAGAGCGATTCTTCCGTTGGCTGCGACTCCGGAAATTTCCAGGTCGGGATCTTCCGACAAGGCCATCCGCAGCAGACGGCGCACCGCCGCTGAATCATCCACCACCAGGATGCGAATCGGGTTCATGCGGTGACCGGAAATCCCAGGAGGGCAAGCTTGTCGAGGATGATTTCAGGAGTGAAGGGCTTCATGACATATTCGTTGGCGCCCGTTTCCAGCGCCCGCGACAGCTCGCGCAGATCGCTCTCTGTGGTGACCATCATCACGCAGATGCCACTCAGTCCGGGTTCTGCGCGCATCTCTTGCAGAAGCTCCAACCCGCTCATCTCCGGCATGTTCCAGTCCAACAACACCACATCGACCTTCTGCTCGCGAAGCTGCAGCAAGCCTTCACGGCCAGTTCTACCTTCCACTATTTCGAAACCGAGTGGCGCCAGAATTCTGCGCAGATAGATACGCATTGCTTTTGAATCATCTACGATTAGTGCCCGCATTCTGCCCTCATCGCGGAGTTGGCAACTCCTATCCGGGTTATCGTCGGCTGGGGCTGGATACTTGAGGACCGCATTCCGGATCGGGGGGTTCCGAGGGCAGCGAAGCAAAGTGAGGCTGGTTCAAGTGCCGCTGTGCGGAGGAGGTCCCACACCGACATCCGCCGGACGGGGAGTCGTGATTTGACAGCTCAGAAATTCATCAATTGGATAGCCGATTGGGGGGAGCGACCCAGATCAGGCAGCGTTGCCGTTGCCGTACGGGTCACCTACAAAAACGAAGGGGTATTTTTTTAAAGCGTCGAAGTTCTTGGCTTCCGCTTCCTCTTCCACTTTAGACATCAGCTGTACGACTTCGTCTTTTGCCATGCCTTTGGTGGCCTGCCAGAATTTATGAGGGAAAAACCATATACGTTCACGATGATCGGGTTCAGCGGAATTCCTGGTACTATCGCTTTCGGCCTGCATTTTAACTCCTCCCACATCGTCAGACGGGGCTAAAAATCGGAATACCTAACGCAAAACGGTAGATGTATGTTTCTCTTGCTATGCTCCTATTATGGACTGCGGGCCACTCGAAGTAAACCAGCAATCCAAAGCTGCAACCCGGTAATTGCGAAACGAGTCCCGCCCGATCGCGTCCCGCTCACCCGGCGCAACTCTTACATAACAGGGATGAAAATTTGCCGCAGCGCGATGAAATTATTTTCGCTGCTGTCACACCGGCTTTTTGGCAGGCGCGATTCCGCCGAGATTTCCACAGCATCCGTAATGTGCAGGCGGCAAATTACGCGAACGCCGGATTTTGTAAACTCTGACAATGTCAGATACAGCGAATTACGCCGTCGGCCATCGGTTCATAGTTTCGCAGGTTGCTGACAGTGTTATGGAAAACAATTATGGAATGCAATCAGAACCAAATAGCGGGATGCTGCCCCTCACAGTGCGGGAGCTGTCATTGCGCGTTTGGACTGCTGGCGTCGCGTGAGCCAATCCATCCAGTGATCGAGCCCTTCGCCTGTGGTACTTGAAAGTTGGATGATTTCAATTTGAGGATGTACCCGGCGCGCGTTCTCACAGGCGAGATCGGCACTGAACGGCACGTAAGGAAGCAAATCGATTTTCGTCAGGATCATCAGCTCGGACTTGGCGAATATCGACGGATATTTGAGCGGCTTGTCTTCGCCCTCGGTCGTGCTCAGCAAAACAATTTTGGTATCTTCGCCGAGATCGTAGCTGGAGGGACAAACCAGGTTGCCGACGTTCTCAACGATCAGCAGATCGAGTTGTTCCAGGCTCCAACCCTCCAGATGTTTTCCAATCATCTTGGCGTCGAGGTGACAAGTACCGCCGGTGATGATTTGTTTCACGGGAAATCCGAAGCGTCCCAGCCGCGTGGCATCGTTTTCTGTTTGGAGGTCGCCGGTAAGCACGGCGACACGGGTCCCGGGCTCCATGCGCTCCAGGGTCCGCTCCAGCAATAACGTTTTTCCCGAGCCCGGCGAGCTAATGAGATTTATGCAGCAGAGTCCATGTTCGCGATAGCGCGTACGAAGCTGCTCCGCCAGAACCTGATTTTCGTTCAGTACTTTTTTTTCTACTTCAACACGGCTCATTCATCCACTTCCATATAAGCGATGTCCAATTGTTCTCCGCTGATGCACTGCGTCATGAATTCACCGCAACCCGGGCACTGCGGATTGTAGTCCGTCATGCGGAACTCGTTCCCGCACTTCGGACAGCGCTGCATTCGCGGAATGGCCTCAATCTCCAGGACCAGCGGCTCCAAATCGGTATCCTTCACGAGACACTCGAAGCCGAACTGCAGCGCATCGGCATCCACGCCCGAGAGTTCTCCCAGCTTGATGCCAACCTTGCTGATGTGCGAGCCGGGACGGCGTTTGGTTTCCGTTTCCACACATTCAACAATGGAGGCGGCAATGCCCAACTCGTGCATACTAGAGAGAATAGCGCGTTTTGGGGTCTTCGCGACGTCCGGGCACCGGCCGCTAATGCCTTGGAATGGCTTGGCTTGTCGATTTTTTGGAACATTCACCTGCAGAATTCGTCTATCACTAGGGAACGGGAGGTCGATCCCTGTCCAAAGGCCCGTGCATCGGCACAAGAGAGCTGACATGTTGAAGCGTTGGGGTCAAGTGTGGGCGGTAGGATTTGTACTCTGGACGTTATTGGCCTTCTTGAGCGCGGCCGGGGCGCACATCTATACCGCGTCGACCGATAATCCTATTTCCTGGGGCCAGCTGCTGGCGTGGAATTTGACTGTTTCCATCGTGTGGTCGCTGCTCACGCCTCCAGTTTACGAACTGGCGCGGCGATTTACCTTCGATCGGGATCGCTGGAGAAGGTCGCTCACGGTACACCTGCTGGCCGGCATTGCGCTGACGTTTCTCGGTGCGGCCCTGGTGGTTTGGCTGGATCCTTTCGTAACCTGGACGAATGAGCCCCATGTCCCCATGCGGGTACACATGCTGTCGCGCGCGCTGCTTGACCTGCAGCGCTACTGGTACATCGTGCTGATCACCCAGGCCATCGCGTATTACGGGAAATATCGCGAGCGCGAACTTCTGTCGTCGCAACTGGAGGCACAGTTGGCCAACGCGCAGCTCGATGTACTCAAGAGCCAACTGGAACCGCACTTTCTTTTTAACACCCTCAACTCCATCGCTGCCCTGGCGCGCAACGACGGTCCTGCCGCGGAGCACATGACCTTGCAGCTTGCCGACCTGCTGCGCGCGTCGCTTGATGCAGCGGGCGTGCATGAGGTCACTCTGCAACAGGAATTGTTGTTCCTGCAGAAGTACATCGACATCCAGCAAACCCGATTTCAGGATCGCCTCAAGGTAGAGACCGATGTCGATCCGGTCGTCCTGTCAGCGCTGGTGCCGAACCTGATCCTGCAGCCGCTGGTGGAGAACGCCATTCGCCACGGCATCGCTCCCCGGCGCACGCCGGGGCTGATCAAGCTTTCGGTCTGGCGCGATCCTGATGATCTGTGGATTGAGGTGCGCGACAACGGTGTCGGGCTGCCGCGCGGACCGCGGCCGGCGGCGATTGAGGGGGTTGGGCTGCGCAATACGCGTGCCCGGCTGACGCAACTTTATAACGACGATCATATGCTCGTGCTCGACGACGCGCCCGGCGGTGGATGTTGCACCCGCATCCGGCTGCCCTATCGCGAGCACGGGCGCGAGGAGGCAACCGCCGATGTCCATTCGAGTTTTGTTGAGCGATGACGAGGCCCTGGCCCGCGAGCGCCTTCGCGGCCTGCTGCAGGAGGAGCCGGACCTGGAAATCGTCGCTGAGTGTGGCGATGGGAACAGCGCGATCGCGACCATCCAACGCGAACGTCCGGACCTGGTTTTCCTGGACATCCAGATGCCTGAAGTCGACGGCTTTGGAGTGGTGCAGGCATTGCAGGACGCAATGCCGCTGACCATTTTCGTCACCGCCTACGACCGCTACGCCATGAAAGCCTTCGAAGTCCACGCCCTCGATTATCTGTTGAAGCCGGTCGGCAAGGAGCGCCTGGCCGAGGCCGTGGAACGTGCCCGGCGCCAACTGCAGCAGCCACCCGACGGAAGCTTTCAGCGGCGCGTGCTGGAATTGCTGGGAGACATGGAAGCGCGTCAGCAGACCCCGGAGCGCATCATCATCAAGGCAGATGGCGAGATAGTCTGTCTCAGACCCAATGAGATTGACTGGGCCGAGTCGGCGGGCAACTACGTGTGTCTGCATGTAGGCGGCGCAACTCATATCCTGCGCGAAACCATCACTGCGCTGGAGTCGCGTCTGGGCCCACGGCAGTTCATGCGCGTACACCGGTCGACCCTGGTGAATGTGGACCGTATCAAGACCTTGAAACCGTCACTCTATGGAGATTATTCGATTCTGCTGCGCGATGGCACCAAGCTCACGTTGAGCCGGGGATTCCGCGAAAATGTGCTGAAGCGGCTGGGAACGGCGTAGCCCGGCCTAGGCCTGCTGTTGAAAGTGGGCGGCCGCGGCGTCCGGCTGCGCTCGCCCGCCGCGGTATGGCTCCCGCGAACCGCCAAAAAATTGCGCAGCAGATCTGCTTTGACGCGGCGACGCGGGGTGATATGCTTAATCCCCTCAATCGGTTCAACCTAATGATGAGAGGTAGATACCTATGCTACGCACCAAAACCGCCGTATGTTGTTTGCTCATGTCACTCGTTCTGATTGCCGTGACCATCCCCATGTGGGCTGCGAACGCGACCAAGGACGAAGAAACCATCCGCAATGCCTCTACAGTCTTGCAGGCGATGCTTTCCAGCCATAGCGTTCCCGATAGCGTCCTGGCTAAGGCTGATTGCGTCATGATTCTTCCCAACGTGAAAAAATTCGCTGTCGGGATCGGCGGTACCGGTGGACGCGGCCCAATGTCGTGCCGCGAGGGCGAGGGTTTCACCGGCAAGTGGTCGTCGCCCGCCATGTACTCCATCGGCGGCGCGAGTGCTGGCTTTCAGGTTGGTGGCAAGTCAAGCGACATCGTAATTGCCATCATGACGCCCTCTGCCGTCGAAAAGGTGCTCAACAGCAAGGTGAAGGTGGGCAGCGATGTTAGTGCGGCGGCGGGCCCAGGCGCATCAGCCGGCACGATGAGTAACTCGGCCGACATGTTGACCTACTCCCGCTCCTCGGGACTATTTGCCGGCGTTTCCCTCGATGGCGCTTCGCTGGAACCAGACTCCGACTCCAACAAGCGGCTTTATGGGAAAGAAGTCAGCGCGAAAGAGATCGTGTCCGGCAACGTGAAGGCTACGTCAGCTGGACAATCCCTGGTCTCCCTGCTCGACAGCAAAGCCGGGAAACACATGCACTAAGAAGCTGCGCAGCGGTTACGCCCTGCGCTGAATCGTATCTGTAGAACTTTGCGCCGGAGGGTCAGGCCCGCGACAGGTAGGCCCCCTCCGACGTGTCCACGCGGATGATCTCGCCCTCATTGATAAAGGCCGGAACCTGCACCACCAGGCCGGTTTCCGTCGTGGCAGGCTTGGTAACGCTGCTGGCCGTAGCAGACTTCAAACCCGGCTCAGTCTGGATGATCTTGAGCTCAACCGTCTGCGGAAGCTCCACCCCGACCGCCTTCCCGTCAAAAAACTCGACCTTGATCTGCAGGTTGGCCGTCAGGTACTCAACGGCATCGCCCAGTATGTCTTTCCCCAGATATAGCTGCTCATAGTTCTCGGTGTTCATGAAGACGTAGCTATCGCCGTCCTGGTAGAGGTACTCCATCTGGACCTCGTCAACGGTGATCTTCTCGACGGCATCGCCGGAACGGTAGCGGTGCTCGAACATGGCGCCGGTCCTGAGATTGCGCAGCTTGGCCTGAATAAAGGCGCGAAGGTTCCCCGGGGTCCGGTGCTCCACGCTGAAAACGGAGTGCAAATCATTGTTGTGCTTAATGACCATGCCGGGACGCAGTTGTGTGGCTGAAATCGCCATGTATGGCTCCTTTTGTGCAAGGGAGAGCTGCACCGGAATCGTGGGCAGCTCGAAAGGGTTAAAGACGATTTTACATGGCGGGTGCTGAGTTTGGGAATTCCCACCCTATCCGCCCATGCAAAATAAGACGCACCAGAACGCGCTACTCCGAATCGAGTTATGATTTTCTAGTTCAAGAAAGGACGCGAAAATGGATGATCAACCTAATGATTCCACGGCATACGATTACGACCGTTCCTCGGACCGTAGCGGACTGACTCTCGGGCTCGCGTTGCTGTGTCTGGGGCTGGCGGCGGGAGCAATCACGGCGTTGCTCATGGCGCCAAAGAGTGGCAAGCAGTTGCGCCGCCAGCTTCGCCGCAAGTACGAAGACGCTCGCGAGGTAGTCGACGACTGGAGCGAACAGGCCGGCGACTGGATTGAGCGGGGATCCAACTGGGCCGATAAGGCTTCGGATTGGGCCGACAAGGCCAAGACCAGGGCTTTTCGCCGCTGATAAAAAAGCGACAGGCTTTGGAGCCTGTCGCGCACTTTCCATGCCCTCTTGATTGCCTAAGGGCTAACAGGAGGAGACTCGCCGCCGTGTGTCGCGGCTCACTTCGCAACCACTAACTTTGTCAGGACTCCGCCATCGTAACCAGCTGTTAATCCACTGTCAAGTACACGTAAGTGCCCAAATACAGCCCGGACGTTCCAGCCCTTTGTCCCTGGACTGACGCGGACAGAAAAAAGGGCGAAGTGCCGAAGCACCTCGCCCGGTAGGCTATCGCTGTCGAAAGTTAGCGGCCCAGGCGGCGACGGATTACGCCGGCGATGCCGATCAGACCGGATCCCAGCATGATCAAGCTGGACGGCTCAGGAGTGGCGTAGGCAGCCGACGAGAACGCCGGGTCGCCCTGGCCTTCATTAAGGGTGTTGGTGAAGTTCGCGCCGAAGAACTGGCTGTTGAAGAACTGGAGATCGTTCGTCTGCGAGCCCAGGCTGTTGGTGCCATCGGTGGAGCTCTCGAAGGAACGGCCGGCAGTGCCCGGATCGTTCGGAACAACCGCCATCCAGTAGGTGCCGGAGCTCAGGTTAACATTGAGGTCGCCGACAAAGTTGGTGTACTCGATGTAGCCGAACGCGCTGCGGCCGGTCGCCTGGTTGCTCGTCGCACCGGTTCCGGAAGCGATCAGCGTGCCGCCGTTGCCTTCAGAAACGCCAGAGCGGATTTCCCAATAAGCGGTCGAGGGGTTCAGCTGGCTCAGGTTGTTGGTCGCCAAGCCGGTAATTGTGCCACCGGCAAAATTGAAGTTCTGGTAGACGGCAGCGCCGTAGGGGGAGCCGCCGACGATGGCGTCGGTCTCGTTGGCCAACCCGTTCTCGTTCGGATCATTCGGATTGATATCGCCGCCGTAGAACATGCAGGTATAGCCGGCTTCAACGGGGCAGGCAGCGTACGCAAATGTGGCGCACAGGGCAAAAAACACCGCAAACATGGACAGCAAAGCAACTTTCTTCATTTAGTTTCCTCCATAAGATTCGACGGCTTCCAAGAACCCGGAAGCACTACTCCACACAAGCTTCCAGAATTCGAAGAACGCACTGAGCGGCTATATTAGCTTTGCTCATGCACCTCGTCAACAAAAAAACCTTCTATGTATGAATCGAATAACAACCGCCGAAGTCAAGTTGACCGCAGGACGAAAAGGTCGACTTGGCCGCAAGAGAGCTTAGTCTTTTGCCAGCAGCTTGTTACGTCTGACATCGTGATCGGCATTAGAGAGCTAGTAATTAACATATAAGTAATAAATTTCGATCAAAAAACCTTGCAGTCATCTTTAAAGTTCTTCAGGCGGAGGCGGGGATTATTTGTTAAGTTTTTGCGACTGTTTGTGGAGGACAAGAAGCGGATAAACAAAGATTTACGAACCAACTCAGCGCTCGGATTAGCGGCCCAGGCGGAGAATGACTCCGGCAACGCCGATATCCTTCGGGTTCCTCATACGGCTTAGGAACGCTGCCCGTGTACACGCCACTGAAGAACATCGGAAACACGCCGTGGTTCTGGCATCGGTGAAGTTCGCGCCGAGGGACGCGGAGTCGCAGTACAGCCGGCAACTTATAGAGAGTCACCCTCACCCTAAACCTGTTTGCGGATGTCTTCCTGTAGAGTTACTTTTACGTCAATCCTCCGCTTCCCTCTAAATACTGTCACGGTAACCACATCTCCGGCGTGATGCTTGTTCATGACGTTGGCCAAGTCCTGCTGATCGGCAACGGTATCGCCATCGATCGCGACGATCAGGTCGCCGCCCAGCATCACTGGAGTATTTCCGATGTAGGCGCGCTGATTGCCGCCCCGCAAACCCGCATGATCAGCGGCGCCGCCGGGCACGACCTGCAGAATGAGAATTCCGTAATTGGCGGGCAGTCCCAGTTCTTCCGCCAGCTCGGGGCCGATCGCGACCGAGCGGATGCCCAGCGACGGCCGGCGCACCCGCCCAAACGTAACCAAGTCATTGATCACCGCCTTGGCGGTGTTGATGGGGATCGCGAATCCAATGCCGGCACTTTGATTGGAGCCACCGGTGGCAATCATGCTGGTGATGCCGATTACCTCGCCATGTGAATTGAGCAGCGGGCCTCCGGAATTGCCGGGATTAATCGCAGCATCGGTCTGAATGGCTTCATCAATGTATGCGCCCTCCGGGCTGCGGATGGGACGCAGCGAGCTGATGATTCCGCGCGTCATCGTGCCGTTCAAACCGAACGGATTGCCGATCGCGTACACCTTCTGGCCGACAATCAGGTTCTTCGAATCGCCTAGTGTGGCGGGCACCACTCCAGGGGCGTCGATCTGAATTACCGCCAGATCGTGCGAACTGTCGAGGCCAATAATCTTGGCGCGATACTTTTTCTTGTTGTGCAGCGTGACCTCGACCTGCCGCGCGCCTTCAACCACGTGATAGTTGGTAAGGATGTGGCCCTCTTTATCAATGATGAATCCGGAGCCTTGGCCCTGCTGCGGTACAGGCCCCCAGAAGAAGTCCATGCTCACCGCTGTGGAAGTGATATTGACGACCGATGGAATCCCCTTCTTGTACACGTCAATGTTGATCTGTTCCTCTGCATCGAACGTTGGCGGCCCGGCCGCTTCGGTCAGCTCCACCTTGGTGGGCTTGCCGAGCCAATCGGGGGCAGAGGAAATGTGATGGGTCGTGTAGAAGTAGAATCCCGCCGCAAGCAGCAGGCCGAGAAATATGGGACGAACGATTCTCATCTTAATTAGTCAGGCACCGGGCGTAGGCCCAGGTGGCGCGCAAAGACTTGGACGAACTTCCACTAAAAGTGTAGCCGATTAGAAGTGAGACCGGCCCGCATTCGGCTCTTTCGCCAGACGGGATTCGCCGCTGATTGGCACGCGGCGCTCGTAATGATGTCGCGGCCCTTGACGTTCTTGGGCACGTGGCTGCTGGCGTATACTTTTCGACTGAGTTGCGTAACCGCCTGATGGTAACGCGGTTTCATCTCCGATCAAGGATGGCTCTTCTCCGATGATGCGCCCAAAATTCTGCGCTTTGGCCGTTCTGCTGTTTTCGTCCGTTCTCCCTTCCCTGGCACAGGGCCCGATCAGCGCCAGCGCGCTGAGCGAAATGCACTGGCGGGAAATTGGTCCGCTTCGCGGCGGCCGCACGCGCGCCGCGGTAGGTGTTCCCGGCCAGCCGAACGTCTTTTACATCGGCGCGGTGAATGGCGGAGTGTGGAAGACGACCGACTTCGGGCGCACCTGGCAGCCGATCTTCGACCAGGAGCCGACCGGCTCGATAGGCGCCATTGTGGTCGCTCCGTCGGATCCCAACATCGTTTATGTCGGCAGCGGTGAAGGATTGCATCGGCCTGACTTGTCGGTCGGCGACGGCATTTACAAATCCACGGACGCGGGTAAAACATGGACGCATCTCGGCTTGCGCGACGGGCAGCAGATCTCACAGATGGCCGTCGATCCGCATGATCCCAACCGTCTCTTCGTCGCCGTTGCAGGACATCCGTACGGACCGAACAAAGAGCGCGGCGTCTATCGCTCCAGCGACGGTGGCCAGACTTTCCAGGCGGTGTTGCAGAAGGGCGAGAACGTCGGCGCCGCCGGAGTGGTCATCGATCCGAGCAACCCAAACACTGTCTATGCCACGCTGTGGGAAGCCCGTGAGGGCCCGTGGGAGAATGCCGAATGGAACGGCACCGACGGCGGCATCTTCAAGTCCACCGATGGCGGGCAGAACTGGCAGCAGCTGAGCGGCGGCCTGCCCGCGGGGATCGTCCAGGCCTATGTGGCGATTGGCACGAGCAACCCGCAGCGCCTGTTTGCCTCCGTCGCTACCAAGGACAAAGTTGACCTTTATCGCTCCGACGACGGCGGGGCGACCTGGGTGATTGCGACCAACGATCCGCGGCCGCGTGGCCGAATCGGTGGTGGCGACTTGCCGATGCCGGCCATCGATCCCAAGAATCCCGATGTCACCTACATGACGTCTACCGTCACCTGGAAGTCGATCGACGGCGGCAAGACCTGGACCGGATTCCGCGGCGCGCCCGGAGGCGACGACTACCAGAACATCTGGATCAACCCCAACGATCCGAAGACCATTCTGCTGGCCAGCGATCAGGGCGCAATCATCACCGTCAATGGGGGCAAGTCCTGGAGCTCCTGGTACAACCAGCCGACCGCGCAGATGTACCACGTCAGCGCCGACAACGCTTTCCCCTACAGAGTTTGTAGCGGACAGCAGGAGAGCGGCTCGGCATGCGTCCGCAGCCGCGGCAATGATGGCGAGATCACCTTCCGCGACTGGCATCCGGTTGCCGCGGAAGAGTATGGCTACGTTGCGCCCGATCCCCTGGACCCTGACATTGTTTATGGTGGCAAGCTGACGCGCTATAACCGTCATACGACGCAGGCACAGAACGTCTCGCCCGTGGTGGGCCGGCCTCCTGGCTACCGTGTGGTGCGCACCCAGCCGGTGGTGTTCTCGCCAGTCGATCCGCATCTTCTGTTCTTCGCGGCAAACACACTCTGGACCACGCGCGACGGGGGACAGACGTGGAAGCAGATCAGCCCGGACCTGACGCGCAAGACATGGGAGGTTCCGGCTTCGGTCGGCATCTTCAAATCAGAAGCTTCGGCGCAGCCTTCGCAGCGCGGCGTGATTTACGCCGTTGCTCCGTCGCCGAAGGACGTCAACCTCATCTGGGCGGGCACCGACGACGGTCTCATCTGGCTGACCACTGACGGCGGCGCCCATTGGAACAATGTCACCCCGCCGGAGTTGAGCGCTTGGCAGAAGGTTTCGATCATCGAAGCCAGCCATCACGATCCGCAGACTGCCTATGCCGCCATCAACACCCTGCGGCTCGACGATCTGCATCCTTACATCTATCGCACGCGCGATTCAGGCAAGACCTGGACGAAGATTACCACCGGCATTCCCGATGACGAGAACGTGAACGCCGTTCGCGAAGACACGCAGCGTAAGGGTCTCCTGTTTGCCGCAACTGAGCGCGCTGTCTATGTTTCCTTCGACGACGGTGATCATTGGCAGTCGCTGCGTCTGAACATGCCCGCGACGTCGGTGCGCGATCTCGCCATCAAGGACGACGATCTTCTCGCCGGCACGCACGGCCGCGGCTTCTGGATTCTTGACGACATCACACCGCTGCGCCAGATGGATGACAAGGTCACGTCGGCCAACGCGTACCTGTTCGAGCCAGAAACGGCATTGCGCATTCGCTGGGACACGAACACCGATACGCCGCTACCGCCCGATGTTCCCGCCGGCAAAAATCCGCCTGACGGCGCCATGATCGACTATTACTTGAAAGCCGATGCCTCTGGTCCTGTGACACTGGAGATTCTCGACCATGCCGGCAACCTGGTGCGGAAATATGCCAGCACCGATCCTCTGCCGCCTGCCAATCCCGAGTTGTCCATCCCGGCTTACTGGCTCAGGCCGCCGCAACATCTATCGGGCAAGGCGGGATTCCATCGCTTTTTGTGGGATGTGCATTTGCAGCCCGTACCCGGCGTAACTCCCGAATACCCCATCGCTGCGGTGTATCACAACACGGCTCCGGTGGCGACCTCACCGTGGACTATGCCCGGCAAGTACACAGTGGTCCTTACCGTCGATGGCAAGCGTTACACGCGCGAGTTGAACCTGGTAATGGACCCTCGCGTGAAAACGTCGACAGCGGATCTGCAACAGCAGTTTGATCTCTCGAAACGGCTTTATGAGCAATTGCTGCAGCTTCAGCCTGCCGTCGATGAAGCCACCAAATTGAGCGAACAACTGAAAGCGCAATCCGAGAAAGCGAAAGGAACGCCTGACGAAGCCAAGGTTGATGCGCTAAGTCAAAAGCTGAATACCCTGCTAGGGAGCAGAGGATTCTTCCACCGCGGTCCGCAAACGGAGACGTTGAACGGCGTGCATGGTTCGGTTTTCATGTTGCTGTACACCGTGCAGGAAGTGGATGCCGCGCCGACTCCTGCGCAGAAGAACGCGGCGCCTGCGCTGGAGAAATCGGCGGCCTCAGTGCTGCAGCGTTGGAAGCAGATGCAGGCCAACGAACTGCCGAAGCTGAAGTCGCAACTTGGCATCAAGGACTTTCCGCCGGTGTCGCTCGAGGGGGCATTGCCTCACGTCAGCGGGTTGAATCGCGACGAAGAATAGCGAATGAAGATGTCTGCCTAAGGTTTCAATCAGGGCACGACTTCAGAGGGGGCTGAAAAACTCTCTTTCTTGAATCATTTGCTGTGCGGCACGACTGAAGTTGTGCCCTGACGCGAATCGTCGCACGAGCAACTTTTCTCGAGGTTCATATCCGAGCTGAACCTTCTCTCGAAATTCAAAACCAAAACAGGATTCCCTCAGCGTACAACACACAGGGAGCTTTTCTCCCTCCAATTAAGGGCGAAGACACGGTCGAGCCCCGAGAACAGCACAAAGAGGCAATGCGAGGTGAGAAAGCCCCTCCTGGGATCCCATTCTTTTTTCTGGTGTGTGGCGATGCTATGCCTGCTCGTCGGCATCTTTGCACCGGAGTTAAAAGCGCAGTATTTCGTCCCCAGCCAGCAGTTGCTCGACTCTTACATGGGCCAGAATGTTTCTCATATCGAGATCGCAGGCCAGCCTGATGCCACCTACAAGAAGTTCCAGGGCGTGATTTCCGTCAAGCCGGGAAAGCCACTGCGTCAGGCCGATATCGATGCCAGCATCGCGGCGTTGAAAAAGCAGTCGAACATTTCAGACGTCAGTCTCGACGTGGAACCGGAAGCCCACGGGGTCCGCATCACATTTGTGCTGAAACCGGCAATCTACGTGGGGATCTATGAATTTCCGGGAGCGACGAACAGGTACGACTATTCACGACTTCTGCAGGTTGCCGATTATCCAACCCAGGCGCCTTATTCCAATGCCGATGTGCGCCGCGCTGAAGATGCCCTTTCAAAATTCTTCCAGCGCGACGGGTACTTCGAGTCGGAAGTTCACGCCGAGACGGTGATTGACAACACGCACAACCTGGTCAACGTCTTGTTCAACACGTCTTTGGGACGCCGCGCAAAGATCGGACAGATTCACCTCGCGGGAGCAAATCAGCAGGAGACCACCTATCTCGAGGGCAAGCTGCATTCCTTCATGGCGCGCCTGAAAGCCAGCTATCTGAAGTCGGGCATGACGTTCTCGCGCTGGCGACTGAGCAACGCCACCCGCTATATGCAGGAAGCTCTCAGCAAACAAAATTATGTGACCGGGACCGTGAAGCTGGTTTCGGCGGAATACGATCCCTCGACCAACCGGGCCGATATCACCTTCCACGTCGAGACCGGACCTATCGTAAAAGTGAACGCAGTCGGCGCCCACGTGGGCACCCGCAAGCTCAGAGACTTGGTTCCGATCTACGCCGCGAATTCGGCCGACACCGATCTAGTCAACGAAGGCGGCCGCAGCATTCAACTGTACTTCCAGAAGAAGGGCTACTTCGACGTTCAGGTGATCACGAAGATCAACGACACACCGCAAGGCAAGCTGATTACCTACGACATCCAAAAAGGCCAGAAGCATAAGGTCGATGAAATTGCATTCGTGGGAAACAAGCAATTCAGCGACAAGGAACTCAAGGACCATGTGCCGGTCAAGGAAGCGCACTTCTTCTCGCACGGGACCTACAACGACCAGCTCGTCCGCGACGGCATGAAGAACCTGGAGGACCTGTACAAGTCGGTGGGATATTCCGACGTGCAGGTCGTACCTGTGGAGAAGCGCACAGGCGGCAACATCGACGTAAGTTACGACATCAAAGAGGGCCCGCGGGACATCGTGCACGACCTGCGTATCGAAGGCAACGATACAGTGTCAGAAGCGCAATTCGCGCCTAACGGCTTGCAGCTCGGCCCTGGAAAGCCGTATTCCCAAAACCTGGTTCAACAGGACCGGAACCATATCGTCGCCCGCTATCTGGAGCTTGGATATTTGAACCCGGCGTTCCACGTGACCGCCACGGCGCCTAAGGACCACCCTCATCAGCTTTCAGTGACCTACAAAATCACTGAAGGTCCGCAGGTAAAAGTGGCCGACATCATCACGCTCGGCAAGCAACACACGAAACCGCAGCTCATCGATCGCGAGATTCCGTTCAAGACCGGCGATGCTCTCAGCCAAAACCAGATGATGAAGAGCGAGGCCGAGCTCTACAACCTGGAGATCTTCGACTGGGCCGAGGTTGATCCCAAGACCCCGGTTACCGATGCCACCCACAACGACGACGTGGTTGTGAAGGTGCATGAGAGGAAACGAAACTCGCTTGTTTTCGGCTTCGGTTTTGAGGTCATCAACCGTGGCGGCAGCGTGCCCAGCGGAACCGTCCTGGTCCCGGGCATCCCTCCCGTTGGCCTCCCGAACAACTTCAAAACCAGCCAGCAGACATTCTGGGGTCCGCGCGGGCTGTTTGAATTCACGCGGCGCAATCTTCGCGGGCGCGCTGAAAGCATGACCGTGACGGGGTATGCGGCGCGCCTCGACCAGCGGAGCAGCTTCACTTATATCGATCCTTATGTTTTCGGTTCGAAATGGAAAGGAAGCACGATTTCTTCCTTCGAGCACAATGCCGAGAACCCAATTTTCACCGCGCGTCTGGGAAACTTCGGATATCAGTTGGAGCGCGCCCTCAACCAGAAAAAGACAACCAACCTGTTTCTTCGCTACAACCTGAACATTACCCGCATCAGCAATCTGCTGATCCCGGAACTGGTTCCGGCGAATCAGCTTTCGGTGCGCCTGTCGACGCTGTCGGCCAGCATCATTCACGATACGCGCGACAATCCACTGGATGCCCACCGTGGCTGGTACAACACCGCCGAATTCGACGTGAATCCTTCCTGGCTCGGTTCGAATTTCAGCTTCGCCCGCTTTCTCGGGCAGGTAGCGCACTATCAAAATATAGGAGGCGGCATCATCTGGGCCAACAGCGTCCGCGTCGGACTGGAGCAGGCCTATGCCGGCAGCGAAGTTCCGGTAAGCTCAAAGTTTTTCACCGGCGGCGCCAGCACATTGCGCGGATTCCCGCTGAACGTCGCCGGCCCACAGCGCACGATACCAGCCTGCGGCAACCCGAATGACCCTTCAACCTGCGTGAAAATTACGGTTCCCGAGGGCGGTAATCAGTTGCTGCTTCTCAATTCTGAGCTGCGCTTCCCGCTCGATCCCATCAAGAAGGGGCTGGGCGTGGTAACGTTCTACGACGGTGGAAATGTCTTCCCCATCATTGGGTTCCACGACTTTGGTTCGCTGTACACCAATTCCGTGGGCATCGGTTTGCGCTACGCAACCCCAATCGGGCCGATAAGAGTTGACGTTGGACGCAACTTGAATCCTGTGCCGGGAATCAATCCCACACAATACTTCATCACCATCGGCCAGGCGTTCTGATCATGGCATCCCGAGACTACAACTATCTCCGGCAAAACCAGCGTCAAGTCACGCCGCCTACTCCCATCCGGCCCACACATGGCGGCGGCTGGAAGCGGATCGCCGGGTGGATCCTGGGCGGGATTGCCTTGTTGATCCTTTTCGCCATCGTGGGCCTCTACATCTGGGTACACACGAGTTCGTTCAAAAGTTACGTGCTGAATCTCGTCACCACCAAGGCCACCACCGCGCTGAACACGCCCGTCCGCGTGCAGAACCTGGACTTGCAGTTGCACAACCTCTCTGTCGACCTCTACGGCATAACGATTGAAGGCGCCGGCCCGGGCGCGGGTAAGCCTCTCCTGCAAGCCGATCACGTCAACGTCAATGTGAATATCAGCTCGATCTTCGGCCTTAAGTGGTATGTGGAAGGCTTACGAATTGACCATCCCGTTGCCACCCTCATCGTCGATCAGAACGGTAATACCAACCTGCCGGCGCTGCAGAAGAGCAATAGCAGTTCGAGCACGAATGTGTTTGACCTGGGTATCCGTCACTTCTTACTCGACCGCGGCGAAATCTACGTGAACGATCGCAAGATTCCGGTCTACGCTAACCTCAACGACTTGCATTTCCGCTCGACCTACAACAAGAGCAACGGGGGCACTTATCAGGGGACCTTCGGGTACAGCGGCGGACAGATCAAATACGCCAGCTACTCTCCCATGACGCACGACCTCGAAGCCGGATTTGATCTGACTCCGTCGCAGTTCAAGCTTCAGAATGCAACGCTGACGACGCCTCCCATGGTGGCGAAGCTGAATGCCGACGTGCAGAACTACAGCACTAGCACCCCGACGGCGAACGCAAATTACACAATCAACATCGATGGCGCCAAACTGCGCAGCTTCCTGAATCAGCCCACCGTTCCTGTCGGCCAGGTCACCATCGCAGGAACAGCGGAATACAAGGGCGAACCAAATACGCCGGCACTGCAATCCCTCGCGATAAACGGCCAGGTGAGCAGCAGCGATTTGCGCGTGAACCTCAAACAGCTCAACACCACCATCCATAACCTCGGCGCAAAATACCAGGTTGCAAACGGCAATGCGCAGGTTACTGATCTGCATGCGAACCTTCTGGGGGGCGAAGTCAGCGGGCATGCGACAGTCACCGACCTGCCCGGAAAATCGGAAGGTAAAGCACTGCTTGACCTAACAGGCGTTTCACTGGGCGGTCTTAAGACGGCGGTTAACACCTCATCGCTCAATCAGGTTTCGATTCGTGGAAATGTCAACGGCACCGTCAGCGCGACCTGGACCGGCGCCATGAAAGACCTGATCGCACGGGCCGACCTCAAGATAGCTTCGACGGCATCCCCTGCGCGGCCAACCTCTGGCGGCGGCTCGGCAGCATCGTCGCCATTGCTGGTGCCTGCCCCGAATACGCGACCGGGCAAGTTCATTCGCACGGCGGTCGAACAATCCGCGACGTCCTTCGGCGGCGCCCGTCTCGTCTCCGCGGCTTATTATCCGCAGCAGCCCGACCCAGCCCAGCACAAGACCGGCACTCACGCTTCGGCCAACGCAAAGAAGTCTTCGAAGGCCAATCAGCCGGCGAATCCTAATTCTGTTCCCATTAACGGCGAGATCCACCTCATTTACAACGGCAAGACGAACACCATCACGCTGCACAACAGCCACATCAGTACGCCAGAGACGAATCTGAATCTGAACGGCACGGTCAGCAAGAACTCGGCGCTGAAAGTGAACCTGCACGCCAACAGCCTCCACGAACTGGAAGACCTGGCGAATACCTTCCGCCCCAGTAAGCCCGGCGAAGGACCGCCGCAGCCGTTGGACCTTCACGGCAAGCTGTCGTTCCAGGGAACCATCTCCGGCTCGGCGAATGCTCTCGATATCAAGGGGCACCTCACCGGCGCACCCGTAGAGGTACACGGTGCAAGCTTCAAGCTCCTGCAGGCCGACGTCGATGCCAGTCCCTCGCACATCGATTTGTCCAATGGACTGCTCGAACCGGCTGCCCAGGGTAGGATGAACTTCAGTTTGCAGGCGGCCTTGCATCACTGGTCGCTGGAGCCGCAGAGCGCGCTTCAAGCCAACCTCGACGCCAACAAAGTTGCGGTAGGTCCGATCATGAAGGCGGCCAACATCAGCACGCCTGTCTCGGGAACGCTTAACGGGAATGTAGCGCTGCACGGGTCCAAGGAAAGTCCAGTCGGCCACGGCGATCTTGCGCTCACCAATGCAGACGTCGCCGGCCAGCCGGTCCAGGCTATAAAACTGAACTTCCAGGGAACCGGCGATTCCATCAATTCGAACCTGGCAGTGCAAACCGCAGCCGGCAATGCGGACGCGAAGTTCACTTACTATCCTAAGCAGGAGGGATACCAAGGCGCGCTGCAAGCCACCGGAATCGAATTGGCAAAGCTTGAGGCAGTGAAGTCGCGCGATCTGGGCATCACGGGCAAGCTGAACCTGAACGCCAATGGTCAGGGAACTTTTGCCAATCCACAGGCGCGGGCTTCGCTTAGCATTCCGCAACTCACGGTGAAAGGCCAGAAGATCGACAACGTGAACCTGCAGGCGACCGTGGCCAATCACGAAGCTACCTTCAATCTGGTCTCGCAGATCATCAATGCCGCCCTGCGAGCGCAAGGCAAGGTCGCGCTCACCGATGGCTATCAGGCAGAAGCAACTTTGGACACGCCGGTCATCGCTCTGCAACCCTTGCTCGCCGCATACGCTCCAGCGGAGGCAGAAGATCTTAGTGGCCAAACCCAGATCCACGCAACCCTTAGCGGACCGCTCAAGGATCCGAAACTCCTGCAGGCCCACGTCAACATCCCCACGCTGCAAGTTAAGTACGGGCAGGTGAAGGTCGCAGCCGCCAACCCGATCCTGGCCGACTACGCCGACGGAGTTCTTAGCCTGCAGCCCTCGGAAATTCAGGGCACCGATACCGACCTTCGTTTTCAGGGAAAAATTCCGATCGCCAGCACCGCACCCGCATCGTTGACGCTTCTGGGCAATGTCAATCTCGCGCTCATGCACGTAGTTGATCCGG
This sequence comes from uncultured Acidobacteriaceae bacterium, assembly GCA_963846815.1. Taxonomy (GTDB): domain Bacteria; phylum Acidobacteriota; class Terriglobia; order Terriglobales; family Acidobacteriaceae; genus CAVVDY01. The sequence goes on from CAWJXG010000002.1 coordinate 434,175, forward strand.
ATGTCGATTCATCGGGAGAGGTGCAACTCGATATCAATGCCGCCCAGGTTCAGGCGAATCCAAATGTGGAAGGTCAAATCAGAATCGTCAATGCCAGCTTCTCCACGGCTGGAATGCCGATCGGCTTGTCTGAGGGCAATGGCGTTCTGACCCTTCGTCGTGACCGCATCGACGTATCGCAGTTCACCGGCAAAGTCGGCGGAGGTACGGTGACTGCATCCGGTGGAGTCGTATATCGCCCGTCGATTCAATTCGATCTCGCTCTCAAAGGAAGCAGTATTCGCCTGCTTTATCCGCAGGGCTTGCGTTCGGACCTGGGGCTGAGGATCGCCATGACGGGAACGCCCAAGTCGGCGCTTCTAAGCGGACAGGTTAGCGTCGAAGGCATAAACTTCACCCCGGACTTTGATCTCACATCGTTCGCCAGTCAATTTGGAGGAGTTTCGGCTCCGCCGCCCCCAAACCAGGGATTCTCTGACCGGTTGAAGCTGAACATCGCGCTTCGCTCGACCAATGGGCTGAATGCCTACAGCCGAACCGTGAGCATTCAAGGCGACGCCAACCTGCACGTAATCGGCACCCTGTCGGACCCCGTCATTGTGGGACGTACGAACCTGACTGGCGGCGAAGTGTTCGCCCTGGGTAATCGCTATGTGATCCAGGGAGGTACGATCGCCTTCGTGAATACGGTCACTACCGAGCCAGTACTCAATCTGCAGGTGAACACCACCATCAATCAGTACAACATCGCAATGCGCTTCCAGGGTCCTCTGGATCAATTGCACACCAACTACACCTCTGACCCCGCTTTGCCTCCCGCCGACATCATTCACCTCATCGCCTTCGGACAGACGCAGGAAGCCGCGGCGGCGCAGGCGCAACCTGGCACGCTTGGCGCTGAATCGGTAGTGGCTTCGGCGGTCAGCAGCCAGGTTACAGGCAGGCTGGAAAAGGCGGCAGGCATCTCGCATCTCTCGATCGATCCGGTACTCGGCACGACCGGCCAGCAGAATCCGGGCGCACGCATCACCGTCCAGCAACGCGTCACCAGCAAGCTTTATGTCACCTTCTCGACCGACATCACGCAGACGCAGTCGCAGGAGGTATTGGTGCAATACCGGGTGAATCGTAAGTGGTCGGTCAGCGGAGACCGCGATCAGAGCGGCGGCTTCGGTTTGGATGGGCGATATCACAAAGACTTTTAGTCCCTGAAGTCCCGGTCGGCGGCAAACCGCGAAAATGCTGGGTCGAATTCATCGGTTGCGCTATTCTGAATTGTTCAACCCATGCACATCGCCCACGCCGGCCTGCTGTTCAGCGCTGCAGTGGTCGCCGGAGCCATCAACTCGGTAGCCGGCGGCGGCAGCTTCATCTCTTTTCCTTCACTGCTCTTCGCCGGAATTCCGCCTGTCAACGCGAATGCCACCAACACGGTCGCGCTGTGGCCGGGACAGGTAGCCAGCATCGGGGCCTATCGTCAAGAACTGCAAAAGCTGCCTTGGCGCAACGTCATTCCTTTGCTGGTCATCGGCATCCTGGGCGGTATTTTCGGAGCGTGGGTGTTGCTCAAAACCCCGCAGAAGACGTTCATGAATCTTGTGCCCTGGCTGATGCTGATCGCGACCGTCATCTTTATGTTCAGCGGAAGGATCACTCAGTGGGTGCGGCGACGTACCTCCGAGCACCGTACCACCGAATTCGCCACCGGCCGCGGCATTGCCATCCAGATCTTTATCGCCTTCTATATCGGATACTTCGGGGCAGGAGCGGGCATCCTGATTTTGGCCATGCTGGCGCTGCTGGGCATGGAGCATATCCACACCATGAATGCGCTGAAGGCGCTGCTGACGACAGTCTCAAACGGCGTTGCCTTGCTGGTGTTTATCGTTTCGCGTGCGGTCTACTGGCCGGAAGCAATCATTATGATTGTCGGATCAACAATCGGCGGCTACTTCGGCGCGCACCTCGCCCAGAAAACGAAGCCGGAAAATGTCCGCCGCATCGTCATCGCAATTGGTCTCATACTGACGGTGTATTTCTTTGCCAAGCAGCTACGAGGGTGAGCCTCGGTTCAGTCGCCAAATTCCAAAGTTCAAGTACGAAGCGTAAGTCACCCATAGCAGGTAGGGGATCAGCAGGAACGCCGAAAGCACATCCAGCCGGTAAAAGACGTAGATGTTAAACAGAATCACCAGCCAAAGAATCGCGATTTCCGCGAAGGCGAAGCCGGGCATCCGCGCTCCGAAGAAAATTCCCGACCACGCCAGATTCAGCGCCAGCTGAGCGAAAAAGATAAGCAGCGCCGCGCGAGCGCCCCAATGGTACTGCCGCCAGAGCAGCCAGGCGGAGATGGCCATCAGCACATACAACGTCGTCCACACGGGGCCGAACAGCCAACTCGGAGGTGTTCCCGGCAGCTTGCGCAGTGTGGGATACCAGGTGCGCACGCTCTTCTCGGTAACAATCGCTCCCAGTCCGCCCACTCCAAGGCAGATGGCGAGAAAGAGAATGAGTACCAGCCAGGTATTGGTTTGCATAAGCGTAATCAGCAGCTAGCATTTGGCACTTGGCCAGCACAGCTAAAGTTGATTTGTATCAGGCCACGGCTTCAGCCGGACCGGCATCGCCACCTAGACGCCGGGCTTCAGCCCCTGCCGACAAGCGCGGCTCACTTCACTCGCCGTTGCTAGTTGCTAATTGCTGACTTTCAAAACAATCTTCCCGTAATTCGCGCGCTGCAACATCAGCCGATGCGCTTCAGCAACCTGCTCCAGTGGAAGTACGTGTCCCACCTCAGGATGCAATGCGCCGCTTTCGATCCAAGGCTGCATGGCGCGGAAGGTGTGATTCATCAGGGCATGGTCTCTCGCAAGAAACGTCAGCCACAGCCCGTGCGCGCTCAGCCCTCTGGCCATCATGGTTGCCACGTCAAACTTCTGCCGCTCGCCGGTCGCTGTGCCGTAGATGATGACGCGTCCGAAGTTCGCACAGCAGCGCAAACTCTTCGCCGTATGCTCTCCACCCAGCATCTCGAAGACAGCGTCAACCCCTTTGCCGTTGGTCAACTCGCGAATGCGCTGCTCGTAATCCACCTGCTTGTAGTTAATTCCGTGATCAAGACCGAGCTTCTGCACCCGCGCCAGCTTCTCGTCCGAAGAAGACGTGCCATACATCTCGATGTCAAGCTGCTTTCCGACCTCGACCGCAGCCGTGCCGACACCTCCAGCGACCGCATGGATCAAAACGCGTGGACGGCGTTCCTGATTGCGAGGCACGGGCTCCCTGGCATCAGGAGTCAACCCGGCTTTCCAATAGGCCAGATAGGCAGTGAAGAACGTTACCGGGAAGGCGGCGGATTCGATCGAACTCCAGCCTTCGGGCTGCGGCCAGATCATGTTGCGCGACACCGCGAGCTTCTCGGCTGCGGCTCCGAACTGTGTATAACCCATCACGCGTTCGCCGGTGCCTTCGACGACTCCGGCGAATTCACGCCCCGAAATGTAAGGAGGATCGGGTGTTCCGGGATACGTTCCTCGGGTCGCGTGAGTATCGGCGAAGTTGATGCCGACCGCTTCCACCCGAACCAGCACTTCCTCGGCTTTTGGTTGCGGCTCAGCAACGTCGCGAATTTCGAGAACTTCCGGACCGCCAATGCGAGTTACCAGCACAGCTTTCATGTAAGGGAGTGTAGCGCAGCACAAGCGCGAGTTAATATCGAAACTGCCGCATGCGAACTGCCAAGAAAACGAACTCCCACTCCTTATCCGCTGATTCCAAGACGGCGGGTCCGGTTCTTGAGATCCTGCGCGCAAGTGTCTTCGCCGATCTTCCCTGGCTTGTTCATGGATTCAGTACTCGCCCGGGCGGTCTGTCGACCTGCTATGGCGGTCATGCACTCAACCTCGGCCTCACACCAGACGATGATCAGGAACGCGTGCAGCGCAATTGCGGATTGTTTCTCTCGGCCTTGGGAGCGACCGACGCGAATGGCGGGCCTTGGCCGCTGGTTCAGGTGAAGCAGATTCATTCTGCCGTGGTGCAGCGCGTGAACGGCGCGTCGCACGACCCGCTTACCGGGGACGGCCTGATCACGAACACCCCGCGACTGCTTCTCGCGATCAGGACGGCCGACTGCGTCCCCGTGCTGGTGGTCGATGTGGCTCGTCGGGTGATCGGCGCGTTCCATGCGGGCTGGCGCGGAACCGCGGCACGCATTGTGGAGAAAGGTGTCGGAGAAATGAGGCGGCAATTCGGCAGCTTCCCTTGGGATCTGCGGGCGGCCATTGGGCCCTGCGTTCGGCGGTGCTGCTACATTGTGGGACCAGAAGTGCGAGCGGACTTTGAATCGCAATTTAGTTACTTCGATGAGCTTTTTCACGAAGCCTTCAACTCCAATTCGTTGTCTGTCCGATATCCGCTGCTTTTTATGAATCAGTGCGCGCCCGGACACGGAGATGCAGCATCTGAATTGCATCTCGACCTTGTCGCAGCCAACCGCCGCCAACTCGAAAGCACCGGAATTGACAGCCATCACATCGAGGTAGTCGAAGGGTGTACCGCCTGTGATACGACCCGGTTCTTCTCCCATCGCGCGGAGTTCGGCAAGACCGGGCGGATGATGTCCGCAATCGGAATAAAACCGGAGCAAGCATGAGCGAACACAAACTGAAGCAGTACACAACGCTGGGCCGCAGTGGACTTATCGTCAGCCCTCTCTGTCTCGGCACTATGACGTTCGGCAACGATCGATGGGGCTCGTCCGATGAAGAGTCGCGGCGCATCTTCGACCGCTACGTCGAGCAGGGCGGTAATTTTGTTGATGTGGCCGATGTGTACGCGGACGGGAAGAGCGAAGAAGTCCTTGGCCGCTTTATCGCCGAATCGAAGCTGCGCGACAAAATGGTTGTGGCGACGAAGTTCACCTTCGGCGCGCAAGAGGGCAATCCCAACTCCGGCGGCAACGGCCGCAAGAATATCTATCGTGCGCTCGAAGGCTCGCTGCGCCGGTTGAAAACCGATTACGTCGACCTCTACTGGATGCACGTTTGGGACAGTCTCACACCGATTGAAGAAGTTGTCGAGACGCTGAACACGCTCGTCCGCGCTGGCAAAGTCCGCTACTACGGGTTCTCCGATGTTCCTGCGTGGTACGCCTCACGAGCGGTCACGCTGGCGGAGTACACCGGCCGCGAGCGGCCCATCGCGCTGCAACTGGAGTACTCGCTGGTCGAGCGCAGCATCGAGCGCGAGCACATTCCCGCCGCACAGGAGCTCGGCCTCGGCATCTGTCCATGGAGTCCGCTGGCCAGCGGCTTCCTGACCGGCAAGTACACCCGCGAAGGCGCTGCATCGAGCAGCAAAGGAAGCCGCCTCGACGTGCTTCAGGGCTCCGACAATCCCGTCTTCGACAAGTTCAAGGATCGCAACTGGAAGATCCTCGACGTGCTGAAAGAAGTCGCCGCAAAGATCGGTCATTCCGCCGCGCAGGTAGCGCTGAATTGGGTGGCGACGCAACCGGGCGTGACTTCGACCATCATCGGCGCAACGAAATTCGGACAGCTGGAAGACAATCTGGCGGCGCTCAGCTTCCAGATTCCCGCAGAATTGCGCGAGAGACTTGACACGGCCAGTGCGCTGGAAGCTATCCATCCCTACATGTTTTTCGCGGAAGTGCTGCAATCGCGCGTGCGGGGAGGCGTGCAGGTGAAGCGCTGGTCTTGAAAAACAGCTCACCACAGAGGTCCGAAGAACAAGGTAACCAGGGAGACACCGAAGCAGAGAGAGTCTCAGGTCGAAGCCGAAAGGATCAGCACCGAGAATACGGAAGGTACGGAACATCTGCAGACCTGATCTTCCCGTCTGCCGTTTTCTTCTCTGTGCTTCGGTGCCTCCGTGTTGGGCTTTCGATTTATTGAGACTTGGAAATTCTCAGTGGCCTCCGTGGTGAGCGGTTCTCTTCATCACGTTTCTCTTCATCAAAAGAAAAGCCCAGGCAGTTTACCCGGGCTTTGCTCTTCACGCGCGTTGTCACGTCCAGGTTCTGGCGTTACGCGCGTCCTGTTCGCTTCGATCGGTACAGCGAATCCTTGTCACCGCATTCGCCGCTCTAACCGTTACATCACCAGCGCAATGCTCTCCAATTCGCGTTGGAATGCCTCCAGAGTATTGCCCGCCAGACCCACCTTGCTGATCGCGGTGCGGGCATCCTCGGCCGACACGCCATAGCCGCGGCCCATCAGAAACATCTGGACCAGTTCGGCGCTGTCTTTGGAGTCGAAGCCCTGAAGCAGCTCGCTCCGTAGCGCCGTTAGTTCGCCTACGGAAAACTTTTCAGCCATCATCGACTCACCTCCGACCCTAACGGTCTTCTTGCCTTTGTTTTTAGACGGATGACCCTATCAGAAAGTTGCAGCAATCGTATTGCCGAACCCGCTTCCGCCATCCCTCTGAGGCAAATTCTTGAGCACTTATAACCCGCTGGTACTCCCTTAGTTGTACGCAGCCGAAATAAGAGCCGTAATTTTTCACATCAAATACTCCGTATCGTTCCATGAGATTGGATGCAAGAGCCAGCGACCAAGGGCAGGTGAGTTAAGGCAGAAGCTCCTGCGTCAACTTTCGAGGTTCACTGAGAGATTCTCCGCAGGCCTAAAGCTGCTGAGCTCGAAACCGCTAATCGCTGAAGATCCACGTAAGAAGCTGGAAGCAGAACGACGTGGTTCATAGCCTCGGTTTCGGACTATAGTAAACGTCCGCGCTGCGAACGCGCCGCATGGGAGGCATCGATGGCTCACGTCCCGTCCCCGCATATTCCCGACCCCACCGGATTGCCGGCGCTCCCCGTGAGCGACTGGAAAGACACTCAGGCCACTCTGCACATGTGGATGCAGATCATCGGCAAGATCCAGCTCGGGCTCACCCCGCTGGTGAACCACTGGTGGAACGTGACCTTCTTCCTGTCGGCGCGCGGCATGCACACGCAGGCGCTCCACTACCCTGGCGGCACGCTGGAGATACGGTTCGACTTCATCGACCACAACCTCGTATTCTCCACCAGCCGGGGCGAAACTCGCATCGTGCCGCTGCGTCCGCAAACGGTTGCCGACTTCTACCGCCAGGTCATGCAGACACTCAGCGACCTTGGTGTCGCGGTGAAGATGTGGCCGATGCCGGTCGAGCTGGCCGATCCCATCGCCTTCGAAAAGGACATCGTGCACCACTCCTACGACCGCGAGGCGGTTACGCGCTTCTGGCACATCTTCTCGTGGGCCGACGCGGTGATGAAGGAATTCAGGGCAGGCTTCATCGGCAAATCGAGTCCGGTGCACTTCTTCTGGGGAAGCTTTGACCTGGCAGTCACCCGTTTCTCGGGACGCCGCGCACCAGAGCGGCCCGGCGCGGACCGCATCACGCAGGAAGCCTACTCGCACGAGGTCAGCAGCGCAGGCCTGTGGCCGGGAGGCGGCGACATCAGCGGCCCTGCGTTCTATTCCTACGCTGCGCCTGAGCCCGACGGCTTCGCCGAGCAGTGGGCCCGCCCCGCGGAGGCGTTCTACGATCCGACCTTGAAGGAGTTTCTCCTCTTGTACGACGACGTTCGTCAGGCGGCGTCTCCGCGCCAGGCACTGCTCGACTTTCTGCAGTCAACCTACGATGCGGCGGCGACTCTGGGGAGCTGGGACCGCAAGGCGCTGGAGAGATAAATCAGCGTGAAGAGGAGTGCCGACCGGCACGGCCCCAGCATTCGAAGTAATCTTTGTACAGTGACCTACCTCACAGACGGCTCGCCCGCGGCGTGAATATTGTCGATGGAATACCGGAAACGATCCGGCCGAATGAAAGGTATTTTCATGGCAGTCGCCTCCACAAACCCCACCCGCGTTTTGAATTCGCAGTTGGCGCAGAAGATCATGAGCGCCCAGGAAGCTGCCGCTCTCATCCAATCCGGCGACCAGATCGGAATGAGCGGCTTTACCGGCTCGGGCTATCCCAAGGCCGTTCCCATGGAGCTGGCCCGGCGTATTGCCGAAGCCCAATTGCGCGGGCAGAAGTTCCAGGTCAGCGTCTTCACCGGCGCTTCCACCGGGCCTGAGTTAGACGGAGCCCTGGCCATGGCCGGCGGCATCCAACTGCGGCTGCCCTACCAGTCCGATCCCGAAACCCGCAAGCGTATTAACGCCGGCGAGATGGAATACATGGACATCCACCTGAGCCATGTTGCCCAGTTCGTTGAATACGGGTTTCTGGGCAAGATGGATGTTGCGTTGATCGAAGTCACCGCTGTGCTGGAAGATGGACGGCTGGTGCCCAGCTCCTCCATCGGTAACAACAAAACCTGGATCGACCAGGCCGAACGCGTGATTCTCGAAGTGAACGCCTGGCAGCCGGCGGCATTGGAAGGGATGCACGACATCTATTACGGCCTGCAGCCGCCGCCGAATCGTGGACCGATTCCACTGGTTAGCCCGGGCCAGCGCATCGGCTCCCCCTACCTTGAGCTGCCGGAAAACAAGGTCGCGGGTATTGTGCTGACCAACTCGCCCGACCGTAACAGTCCGTTCAAAACGCCGGACGACGCCTCCAAACGCATTGCCGCCCACATCCTGGAATTCCTCAGTTGGGAAGTCCAGAAGGGCCGCATGCCGGAAAACCTGCTGCCTCTGCAATCGGGCGTAGGCAATATCGCGAACGCGGTGCTCTTCGGCCTTGAGGAGGGCAAGTTCGAGAACCTCACCTCGTACACTGAGGTGATTCAGGATGGCATGATTCGCCTGCTGAAATCGGGCAAGCTGACATCCGTTTCGGCCACGGCGTTTTCGATGAGTCCCGAGATGCTGGACCAGGTCAACGCTGAGATGGCGAGCTACCGGAACCAAATCGTGCTGCGTCCGCAGGAGATCTCGAATCATCCCGAAATCATTCGCCGCCTGGGAGTGATTGCCATGAACGGCATGATCGAAGCCGACATCTTCGGCAACGTGAACTCGACGCATATGATGGGATCGCGTATCCAGAATGGTATCGGCGGCTCAGGCGACTTCGCACGCAACGGATATCTGTCCATCTTCATGGCGCCATCGACGGCGCAAAAGGGCACCATCTCGACCATCGTCCCGATGGTTTCGCACGTCGACCACACCGAGCACGATGTGCAAGTCGTGGTCACCGAGCAGGGACTCGCCGATCTGCGCGGATTATCGCCGCGCCAGCGCGCGCAACTCATCATCGAAAAGTGTTCTCATCCCGACTACCGGCCGCTGCTCAAGGATTACCTGTCACGAGCGGAGCGCCTGTCGTACGGGCGGCACACCCCGCACCTGTTGTCGGAGTCGCTGGGTTGGCATCGTCGCTATCTCCGTTGCGGTGATATGCGGCCAGGAGAAGAAAACTGATTCCTGTGCGCAATTGGGGACTTGGGGAGTGCCCCGAGTCCTCGACACGGACGGCGTACACATTCACAGCACCCAAGGCCGTGAATCTTTGTTCTTTTTCGGTCTAAAGTATCCAGGACGGCGCGGCTCGCGCCGTCCGGATGCATAAGCCGCGGTGCCGCGGGCCACGAAACCAGGCTTCGTTGCATCCCAAGTTTTCGCAGGCGTGCGCCACCGGAATCATTTCGGTTTCCCGTAAGAAAGGAGAAACGTCATGCAGAAATGTTCCTTGAACACACTGACATTGTGTTTGGCTCTGGGGCTCGTCGTTCTGTCAGTCGGCTTCGCCCAGGCACAGGAAGTCAGCAAGACAGAGACGGCGGGAAAGTATTCCGTCACCCTCAAGTTGTTGCCGGCGGAGTCCTTCTCCGGCCCCAACGCTGAGATGGTCCGCGACGGCGGCGCAAAGGCGGTCGAAGCTAATGGGCCGGAACAGCCCAATCATCATCTGGTTGCTTTCGTGAAGGAAGCCGACAAGCCGGTGGAGAAAGCCAAGGTCGAGATCAGCTATCGCAACACCTCTGCAAAAGGGGCCAAGTGGACCAAGCTCCCGGTCGTGCGCATGCATGAGGCGGGCAAGGGGATGGACACGACGCACTTCGGAAACAACGTGAAACTTGCTCCCGGAGACTACGAGGTTCGCGTCACCGTAGACGGCAATCCGGCAACCTTCCAGATAAGTGTGTCGTAAATTCGTGGGTTGGCGACAGCCCACGCTATGGTGTATCCACGGCTCCTATCGGTCGAAGCCCTCCCACGAGGTGAAGACCTCGGCCCCAAAGGCAGCGGCGGTGGCCCTTACCTGCGGGCCTGGGTCGCCGTAGATCTCCATGCGTGTTGCCGTCGCCACCTGCAGCATGAGCGGCACGAACTGCTGTACCGCGGGCCCGTTAAAGTGTGCATTGATGGCAGCAGCATCGGTGTAACCCTCCACCAACCGGCAGCGGCTGCGGTCGGCGCTCAGGACAAAGTGGTAGGCGAGCGTACCGGGTTCCTTCTCGCTTACTGCGACCATCTGTTTGGCGATCGCCTCGAATTCGGCGAACTTGCCTTCGTGAATATTGATGTCCACCAGCAGCCGTACGCGAGCTGTGCTCATCCGTTTTTTCCTTGTATCGAGCTTGTATCGAGAAACTTGTAAAGGCTACCTGGGGTTGACGGGCATCCGCTCACTTCGCAGGATGCGGCTTCTCACCAGTCCATGTCCAGCCGCTGATCTTCCATGCGCCGCCCTGCGAGCGTAGAACAAATGTCATCTGTCCGCTCTCCGACATGGGCTCTCCATGCTCCCTGTAGAGGTAGGTTGTGGGGACGACCACATAAGCGAGATCGCCTTGCATCTCGGTGCGCGTGGGCTCGCCGTACTTCACTGAGCCATCGGTGACGCCGGTGGTCTTGGCATGCTTGTCGTATCCCTCTGCCCAGGCGTGCGCTGCCTGGGGTCCGGTCCAGTGGAAGGGGGCGAACTCGTCAATGATTTGGATGTGGCCTGCTGCGTAGGCGGCAAAGCCGGACTTGGTGTCGCCCGCGTTGAAGCTATCAATGAACTGTCGTACCGGAGCCATAACATCGCCCGAGGCCGCCCATATGGCAGGAACCACCAAAGCACACGCCAGCACTGCCACCATGAATCTCTTCATCGATCTCTCCCGGAATTTTGTTCAAAAGCGCAATTCAGGAATTGTACGCGAGCGGAGCCTTACTTACATTCGTCGTCGGCTGCATTCTGACGTTAGCCGGAGAACAGACGACACCAGGGCCGGACCATGGTGCTGCCAAGGCCGCAGTTATTCCGCTGGCGAAACATGCGCGGCGTAGCGGACGAAATCCAACTCCTGCGATGAAAGGTTGTTGTAGCGTCCCGAGGCGATCTGCCGCTCGCGGGCAGCAGGCGGCATGGCCAGCAAGGCATGGATTACGTTCTGGACCTCGGGGCGAAGACTGATCTGCGGACTCCTGGTGCTCGCCGGCCTGTAGGCGGTGGCCGTGCGCGTCGAAGTAGCCGGACGGTAAGAAGCGTTCATCACCCTGACCGTCGGCGCGCTCACAGGTGCCGGGGATACGTTGCCGTTGAATTGCGCGGGAGCGGGTTGCTCATCGCTGCCGCCAATTGCATAAGCCGTTGGAGCGGCCGGAGCCGCCGGTGGATCATTGGCTGACACGCAGTACGAATACGGGTAATACAGAGTGCAGGGATAGCCCGGAGGGTACGTCGGCACGTAAACATAGTAGGGATAACCGTAGGGATAAGCATAGGGATAACCGTAGGAATAAGCTGGCCAGTATCCTCCCCAGCCAAAGCTGACCCCAATGCCGAAGCCCCATCCAGGATAGCCCCAGTAGCCGCCACCACCACCCCAGCCATATCCGCCACGCCCGGGATAGTAGCCGCCGCGGTATCCGCCCCATCCGCCGTGATAAGCACCACCGTAGTTGGCCCCGTGATAACCGCCGCCCCAGGCGCCGCCGTGATAGCTACTACCACCCCAGGCGCCACCGCCGTGGTAGCCGCCGTGATAGCCACCACCACCCCAAGCGCCACCGCCATGGTAGCCGCCGCCATGGAAACTACCGCCTCCGCCGTGGAAACCACCTCCGCCGAAACCGCCGTGCGCACCGGCAAAGCAGAACGGCACTGCGATGAGAGCCAGAAACACAAGGGTAAACGGGAGCAGGTGGAGCAGAGTGGACTTCTTCATGGCATCCTCCTCAGGCAAAGGACGTCGCCGGGTAAGTACCACGATCCGAGCCTTTGCTGCGGGCAGCGAACAACCTCAGTATAACCCTGTAAACGTCAGATGGTGAGAATGATCGCCACGGCTGCCCAGCGCCAATGAAAGCTAAAGGGCATGAACTCACTTCATGCCTCATAACCCATCAGCTGTAACTCATCAGCCGAAAATCTGCACCGCCAGCAATACTCCCGGATAGCGGGTATCGACCAGGTAGTAGCCTCCATCCAGATACTCGACATACACCGGATCGGTATAGAACCAGTTATTGGCCCAATAGTTCGGCCACGGATCGAGCACCTGTACCCAATAGCCTCCATACTGAAAGCGTGGATAGCCGCTCACGAACGTTACCGGGTACTGATAGATGCGAAAGACGTGCGGAGCGCCGAAGTACATGTTGTAGCGGTTCTGCGGAACGCGGTAGCCGCGATATCCCCCGCGCTGCTGCCAGGTATGGTGTTCCGCCTGCCAGTTGGCTACCCGATGCTGTTCCCAGTTCCGTTGCTGCTCAGGTGTAGGCGCCTTTACCCGGTGCTCGGCGGTATGCGACGGTTCGTTAGCAGGCCGCGCTGTCGGCTCCGGCCTGGCGTTTGCCGAAGGCGGTGGAGCGGCTGTCCGGTGTTGCTGCTCAGGGGGCCTGGCTTCGTGATTTGGCGGCGCGGCTTGGTGGCCCTCTTGCGGCGGGCGCGCTTCTGGTGGATGTTCCTGCTGTGGACGCGCCTCAGGCCTCGCTTCGTGCGTATTCGCAGCAGGCGTCCGCGCGGCAGGGTTGGCTTCCGGGTGCGCCTCGGGATGGGCGCCTTCCGGGTGCTCCGCCTGCGCGGCAGGATGGCCTTCCGGGTGCGCTTCCTGCGCCCCTTTGGGATGAGCTTCCTCGGGCTTGCCTTCATCGCTCCGCGGCTCCTGACTGTGAGCCGCCATGGCAACTCCCATAATCAGACACAGCAGTGCGATGCTGAACGTGGCAAGCAGTTTTACGGTGGCGCCTGTTGCGACCGATCGAATGTCATGGCTCGGATAATTCGGGATGTAGCGCATACCACTACTCAGATTCTCGACACGGCGGGAGAAGATGCTTTGGGGATAACGATCCGGGAATGAAGGTAGACCAAGTTGCTCGATTCAACGAGGTTGCGAAAAACTGCCGGGAGCAGGCAACCTGTCTCGGTCAAGTATGATGGAGCGATTATGGCAAACGGTCGTAGCACCCTCGTTGATCTCACCTTCGGACTCGCGCGGCTCGTCATCGGATTTCTCTACGCCTGTCACGGCGCGCAGAAGCTGTTTGGCGTCCTGGGAGGCACAGCACAATACGGCCACACCAAGATGATGATTGCCGGGATCATCGAGTTCGGCTGCGGGGTGTTGATTGCCATAGGGCTGGTCGCGCGCTTTGCCGCATTCATTGCCTCGGGCGAGATGGCTGTCGCCTATTTCACCACGCACGCGCCGCATGGGTTCTGGCCGATCATGAACAAGGGCGAGCTGGCTGTGGCGTACTGCTTCTTCTTCCTCTTCGTGGCTGCCTATGGCGCCGGACCGTACAGTCTCGACCGCCTTCTGCGCAGGAAGGGCTAGGCCGAGGCCGCGGGTGGAGCACCGCAACCGCTGCATGGCCTGGGATCAGGCGTGTTTGAGATCGCTCTGCCATTCCGAGGCAACGCTTACCGGGTCTTCTATGCCGTGCAAGTCGGTGATGAGATTTGGGTGGTGCATGCGTTCCAGAAGAAGTTTGAAGGAGATGCTGGGATGAAGCGCGAACAGTTCGAAATCGTGCGCGGATCGGGGAATGTGTTTCGGGACGTGGGCCGTCAAGACGCGGATGCGGCGCAGTTCAAGGCTATTCTGGCTGCCGGAATCATCAAGGTGCTTGACCGAGAGCGTCTGACGGTGCGCGCCGCGCACGCCCGGACGGGAATCGCGGCGGCGGATTTCTCGCGTATTCGTAACGCCGACCTTGGGCGCTTTACCGTGGACCGGCTAATGTCGGTGCTGAACCGGCTGGGCACGCGCGTCGAGGTAAAGGTGCGGGTCCGGCGGGTAGGCGTGAGGGTGCAGTGAACCCAGGTCTTGCGAACCTGTGTCTCATTCTTTTTTCAATTTATAGATAACTCAACATAGTCGAGCTTAAACACCCGAAGGGTCTTGACTCACTGAATAGCTCCGGCTAAACTTTCTGGCCAAAACTTAGAAGGAGTCCCAGATGAGGAAGGGCCTGCGTTATATTTTGGTTGCCGCTTATCTCCCATTAGTCTGCGCCGCTATGGAAGCACAGCAGCCTCCTAGTACGCCCATTAAGACTACCCCTACTGCGACCACGGGGCAGTCCGCCTTGACCGAGAACACAAAGGATGTTCAGAGAGCTACTGATATAACTAATTCGGCCGTTGCACAGAATGCTGCGCAGCAGCAGCAAATAGCGGATCTTCAGGCCAAAGTCGCACAATTGCAAGACGAGTTTAAAAATATACCCTCAACAAACATTCAACAGAGATTGACGGCTTTGGAAAAGGTGCAAGCCGCCCAACAAGCTGTCCAGTCGACTCAAGCTCAACATCTGCGGGAGGCCCTGGTGACGCAATATGAGGCCGGATATGTCGGCTTGAGCATAATGGACGATCAAGCGAACAGGCTTAAGTTTGCTTTTAAGCTAGCGGGGGACGTCAATAACTTTCAGTCCGATGTCAACCCGATGAATAACCCTCTATTTACAGCAGACGTAAATACCCTACTAAGTAAACAAACTACTAAAGGAGTATCTTCACTTCTGTCAACCCCAGCAGTTCAGTCCCTTGCTGCTGCCAATCCGTATGTGTCACTAGGGGTGTCGATTGCGTCATACTTCACCTCAAAACTTCACTCGTCGGAAAAAGATCCTAAGCTTATTCAAATTGGTTGTATCGTGAATCTTGCGACGGGCAGTCAATCTTCCATTGTGGAGATGCAATCAGATATCGACGCCACTACTCAAGCGATTGACAGCTTCGACAGCGTTACAAGAAATCTTTTTGCAGACTATGTGAAGGTAGTAGGTTTCAAAGGAACGATCGACGACTATCATTCGTCGACAAACGCAGGACTGCCTGATCCCCTTAACGCAAAGGTCCTCATGGCTCTCGAAGGTGGTGGATCCGCAACCGCTCCCGCTGATCTACCAGCGGCACGAACGCAGATCGAGCAAGCGGCACGAACGCAGATCGAGCGCGTTCAGAGCGATATAACACAATATGATGCTCTCATTCAGAGCGTCGGCACCCTCTTGAACAAGTTTTCGTCGATTTTATCCAAGCAAAGCGCAACTTTCGACAGCGCGACCTGCGCTCCGAACGCTAAGACGGCTTTTTCAAGCTTACAGACTAAGGTAGATCAGCTCAAGCCGCAGTTCGACAGAGGAAACTGGACCTTTCCAACCGGACAACGGGCCGTGATATTAGGATTGAGTCAGTAGACTCAACGGTTGGATCGTTGCCCGTAATGGGGTAGCTGGCTAGCTAGGGCAACAATGCCAGACTGAGAATTCTAGGCATGAGTGTTACATAAGCGAAGCCATAACTAAGATTCAAATTGGTCGGAGTGAAGGCCCTGGATGCTGTGAGTTTAGGCCATGCGCTTAAGATTTGTTCCCTCGCCGAATGAAGCAATGGCTTGTTATTGGGGCTAAAGTAGAAATTCACGGGATGGGCTTGCGCCCAGCCCGTTCCTGATGCTCTACCTGAATTTGGGAGGTGCGGGAGTGATTGCTAACACTCCGTGGCTCAAAGCACGCGGCGCTGAAGCGCCGCACTACCAAATTGAAGCCCTATCGGCGCGGCTGAAGCCGTGCCCTTTCAAATCGGTCCCCAGGTTAGCGTCCAAAAGAAGGCCGCGAACCTGGGGCACCTATTATCCCAACCAAACTACACCAGGCCCTGGTCCAGCATGGCATTGGCGACTTTCACGAAGCCACCGATGTTGGCGCCGTTGACCAGATTGCCGGGCGTGCCGTACTGCTCGGCGGTCTCGAAGCAGGTCTTGTGGATGGCGATCATGATGTCATGCAACCGCTTGTCGACTTCTTCGCGCGTCCAGCTCAAGCGGGCGCTGTTCTGCGCCATCTCCAGCCCTGACGTGGCAACGCCGCCGGCATTGGCAGCCTTGGCCGGCCCATAGAGGACTTTCGCCTCGAGGAACAGCTTGGTAGCTTCCAGCGTGCTCGGCATGTTCGCGCCCTCGGCAACCACTTTGCAGCCGTTGTTGATGAGGTTCTGCGCGTCCTTGGCATTGATTTCGTTCTGCGTCGCGCTGGGGAAAGCGCAATCCGCCTTGATGTTCCACAGCGGGTTGTAGCCCAGCTTCACGTCGGTCGGCATGAAGACGGCCTTCTTGTACTGGTCGGTGTATTCGCGGATGCGGCCACGCTTCAGGTTCTTCAGTTCCATGATCCAGGCCAGCTTCTCGCGGTTGATGCCGTCGGGATCGTATACCACGCCGTCGGAGTCGGATGCCGTCAGCGGCTTCGCCCCGAAATCGAGCAGCTTCTCGATGGTGTACTGCGAAACGTTGCCGCTGCCCGAAACCAGGCAGAGCTTGCCTTCCAGCGTTTCCTTGCGCGTCTTCAGCATCTCGTCGGCAAAATACACACAGCCGTATCCGGTAGCTTCCGGACGAATCAGCGAGCCGCCCCAAGCGAGGCCCTTGCCCGTGAGTACGCCGGTAAACTCGTTGCGCAGTCTCTTGTACTGGCCGAACAGGAAGCCGATTTCGCGTCCGCCTACGCCGATGTCGCCGGCAGGCACGTCGGTGTCGGGACCGATGTGGCGGCAGAGCTCGGTCATAAAGCTCTGGCAGAAGCGCATCACTTCGTTGTCGCTCTTGCCTTTGGGATCGAAGTCGGAGCCGCCCTTGCCGCCGCCCATGGGCAGCGTGGTCAGCGAATTCTTGAAGACCTGCTCGAAGGCCAGGAATTTCAGGATGCCGAGGTTGACGGAGGGGTGGAAGCGCAGGCCGCCCTTGTAGGGACCGATGGCGCTGTTCATCTCGATACGGAAACCGCGGTTGACCTGGATATTGCCCTGGTCATCGAACCAAGGAACACGAAACATCAGGACGCGCTCCGGCTCAGTAATGCGCTCCAGGATCCGGGCGGAGATGTACTCCGGGTGCCGCTCCAGCACAAGGCGCAACGACTCGAGCACCTCCTGCACTGCCTGATGGAATTCCGGCTCGGCGGAGTTCTTTGCCTTCACCAGGGCCATAACATCGTTGATGTAATCGGTGGGCGTTTTAATCGCCGAAGTCATGACTGTCATATTGAAAGGTCCTCCTTAAGGAACCTTGTTCTTACAAGAGCTTGGCCGAATGAAGCCGCACCACAAATCTGTGGTGTTGGGGCCATCTGTATTTCAGTCCCGCATAGGTATCTTTGCCGTGACCGCTATCACCCCGGATAGTGACTGGCGGGCGGGTAAGCTGTGCCAATCGGCAAAGAAAAATTCACCGCGGAGGCACAGAAAGCACAGGAATTTCTGTTCTCACTTTGTTGAATCCCCTCGGTGCCTCTGTGGGATCGTGAGGTCTTGAGACGCTCGATCATTCCGGCTCAAAACCCACGAAACAATACCCCGGAATCAGGGGCTTCCGCAACCCTCGGCCGGCCTGCGGAGCGGAGTCGAACCATGAAGGGCTACGAAACCTGTAGGGATGCGGAGCGGGTCGAGCCCGGTGCATCATCCCAAGTCGCCTCACCGGCAAGCGGGATGTAGCTCATGGCGCGCTCGGCCAGGGCGGTGATTGTCAGGCTTGGATTGACGCCAAGATTGGCGGCGACCACCGATCCGTCGCAGATGTACAAGTTCTTATAGCCAAAGACGCGATGCTGTGCGTCGACAACGCCCTCTGCGGACGAGGCGCCAATGATGCAGCCCCCCAGACAATGCGCCGTGCCGGGAAGATCGAACAGGATTTCGGGCAGCATGCTCATGGCCGTGCCGCCGCACATTGCGGCGAACTTCCGGGCAAATTCGTTGGCCGCCGGGATGTAGGTCGGGATGCGTTCTCCGCGGCTCACGAGCATCTTCTTGAATGGCCAGAACCAGGGCCTCTCCCACGCCATGTCAATATAGCCGTCGAGCGCCTGCATGCAGAGCAGAATGACGGATTCACGCGCCCAGCCGAAGGGCTGTAGCAGCCGAATGGTCTTCCAGGGATGCCACAGCAGTGACCCGATGAGGTTCTTGAGCCACAGGCCAATGCGTCCGGCGCCGGGCCGTCCACCGGTGAGAATCGTCGCCCACATCCCCATTGCATCGGAGCCATTGGGATAACGCACCGCTTCGATGTGCGTGTGCTCGTCAATGTAGATGCCCGAGCCGATGGCCACGCCCTTCGACAGATCGTCGACGGTCCGGGGGACGCGCACGCCGATGAGCGATTCGGAGTTGGTGCGCACACGACGTCCAATGCGATCGCTCAGGCGAGGCAGCGAGCCGTTTGCCTTCAGGCGGAACATCAGCTCCATGGAGCCAAGCGATGACGCCGCCACCACCACACCGCGACAGGTGAAATGCCTGCGACCAAGCTGGAGCCTGGAAGCGGAACGTACCGTGGTGACCTCGTAGCCTTCGCTGCCATCGGCTGCCCCGCCCAGAGGCCTCACGTCCACGACGCGCGTCTCGGGAAACACTTTGGCCCCACGTTTTTCGGCAAGGTAGAGATAATTCAGGTCAAGGGTATTCTTCGCGCCATGCTGGCAGCCCATCATGCAGCCGCCACACCCGATGCAAGTTGTACGTTCAGGACCTTCACCCCCAAAGAAAGGATCGGGGACGGTTTCGCCTGACTTCTCTCCCTCGGCTGCCTGGAAAATTCCCACGCTCGTGCGATAGAAGGTGTTGCCGGCACCGGCATCTTCCGCCACGCGTTTCAATAGCTTGTCCGCGGGCCCGAGGATTCTGTTCTCCGTCACGCCGAGCATGCGCGAGGCCGTGTTGTAATGCTGCGGCATCTCCGACTGCCAGTCGGACAAGCCAGCCCAGGAACCGCTCTCCCAAACCTTATCGGGCGGGCGCAGCAACGTACAGGCGTAGGTGATAGAGCCTCCTCCGACGGCGCAGCCGTGGAGAATCGTCACGTGCCGGAAGAAGCGCATGTTGAAGAAACCGCGCAGGCCGAGGTAGGGCCTCCAGAACCAGCGGCGGAACGACCAGCTGGTTTTGGGGAGATCTTCCGGCCGCCAGCGGCGTCCCATTTCCATCACGCCGACGCGGTAGCCCTTCTCTGTCAGGCGAAGTGCGCTGACGCTGCCGCCAAAACCTGAGCCGACGATGATGTAATCAAAGTCGTAGTCAATGCCGTGCGGCATACCAGAGGCCCTCCTGCGTTCGAGCTGCTGCGAGACGAGAGATTTTCGGCAGCTTACTTCCCGCGCCCCGCGGCTTCGGCTTTGCGGATCGCCTTCTCATGGAGATCGTAGCGCTCCAATGCTTTCTTGGCGCCATCACGGGCCATGGAGGTGCTCATCTTGCGGTCGGCCTCGTCGAAGATATCTTCCGCATCCAGCCGGCATTGCTCGGCAATGACATCGGCCTCGCGGATTTCGCGCGCAGTCTTCATGGTCTCAGCATCAACCCCGGTTGCGGCTTTATTGCTCTTTGCTTTGGCTTTGGGCTTTTTGTCTTCGGAGAATTCCCCGTCGACAACCGCATCGTAGGCCTGCTTCAAATTGTCGGGCCACGCTTCCTTCACCTTCATCTCGGCAGCGTTCAGGGCGTCGGTGGCGCGGTCGGCGACCTCGCGGACCCGCTTCTTCTCGGTGAGCCATTTCCACATACCCCATTCCAGGCTCTCGCTCATGACGGACCGCGCTTCTTCTACTTCGGGGAGTTTTCGCATTGAAAGTCTTTCCTGTGCAAGCGTAATTCCGGAACCGCCGCCAGCCGACGTTCGGGAGAAGCGGCAGATCCGGCCGAACCTCGTTATTGTAGGAGCAGCGAGCGTAAAATCGATGCTTCAGAGAAGCCCGCCGGCGAGCGATTCCCAATTTGGTACGCACCACCCCGGGCTAGGGTTGATTGTGGTGAAGCGCATTGCGCCATGATATTCAACATAAGACATGGATTTTCCCGAACATGCGGGAGGGACTGATGATGCGCACGGTCTGGATCTTCGCAGTTGTTGCCTTGCTGGCATTGCCGGCAATGCCGCAACCGCAAACGGCGTCTCAAGCCGGCTATAACCTGAAGATTATTGTAGAAGGCGTCAATCAGGAGGGCGGCAACATCGGAATTCTGCTCTTCAACTCCAGCAAAGGCTGGGCTGAGGATCGCAACGCGGCGCTCAAGGAAATCGTGGTTCCTGCGCATCCCGGGGTTGTCAATGTTGACGTCCCGAATCTCCCGGCGGGCACCTATGCCGTCGCTATTGCACACGACGTCAACAAGAATCATAAGCTGGACAGAAACTGGATTGGACTGCCGACGGAGCAGTGGGGCATGTCAAACAATCCTCATTCCAGAATCAGAACCCCATCGTTTTCGTCGGCGCAGTTCACCCTCAATCACGACATGGAACTTCACGTTCAAATGCAGTAGGGCCTTTTTAGCGCAACCTGGTCTTTTGGGGCTGCGTAAAGACTCATCCTGAAGTACTATGTTGACCCTATGCCTGCTCCGGCCGCCGCTCCCAAAGCTCCGTCTCTTGATGCAGTTTTTGACGAATTGAAGTCGGTCCTCTCCGCTTATTCCGACGGCCTTGCGGTGCACAGCGGAGGCATCAAGAACAAGCGCGATTACCAGCTGGTGAGCGAAAAGCCTGCCGTACTCGATGGCCGCAAGAGGGACGAAATATTCTTTGCCAGCCTGATTCAGCAGAAGGATTCCGTCGGCTTCTATTTCTTTCCAGTCCATAGCTGTGACGACATAAAAGAGAAGCTCTCGCCTGAGCTGCTAAAACATCTGGACGGCAAGGCCTGCTTTCACTTCAAGAGACTCACTCCTGAACTGAAGAAGGATGTAGAAGCTGCGCTGAGGATCGGCCTGAAGGCCTACCGGGAGAGGAAGTGGATCTAGGGCGAGACGCGACTTTTCGGTCGCATACTAATGTAACGGCTCCTATATCGCCCCGGGACTCCGCCTTCGCGTAGCCTGGCCTGAACGAAAAGCAGTTCTGTGCCGCGACTTTCCCAGTTCAAGTGAGTGTCCCACCCTGGCCGCAAACGCAGTAGACAGGATGGGACACCCGAGATTCTTGCTGACAGGTGATGACTGATGACTGACAGCTGACCGCTACTTCCCGCTCTGGAAGCGCTTGTTCACTTCCGGCCAGTTCACCACGTTCCACCACTCTTTCAAGTAGTCGCCGCGGCGGTTCTGATACTTCAGATAGTAGGCATGCTCCCAAACATCATTGCCCATGATGGGATAGAAACCGTGCGACATGGGATTGTCCTGGTTTGGCGTGCTCATGATCTGCAGCTTGCCCGCGGTGTCGCGCACCAGCCACGCCCAGCCGCTGCCAAACTGCTTCAGGCCGGCGTCGTTGAACTTTTCTTTGAAGCTATTGAAGTCGCCGAAGGTGCTTTTGATGGCGTCCGCGATAGCACCGGTGGGCTCGCCGCCGGCGTTGGGACCCATGATCAGCCAGAACATCGAGTGATTCACCTGTCCGCCGCCGTTGTTGCGCACCGCATTGCGGATGGCCTCAGGGACGTTGCTAAGGCTTTTCAGTAGCTCTTCGGCGCTGAGCTTCTGCAGTTCGGGCGCCTTCTCCAGCGCGGCATTCAGATTGTTGACGTAGGCCTGATGGTGTTTGTCGTGATGCAGATGCATGGTCTGCGTATCGATGTAGGGTTCAAGAGCCGAGTAGTCGTACGGCAGCGGTGGAACTTCGTGTGCCATTCTGATTCTTTCCTCCAGAGGCTGTGATGATCTAAAACGAGTGCTGGGTGCAAAAGGCCGTGCTGCGAGGCCGGAGAATCATTATAAGCGCGATACCGGCGAACCATTTCTTTTGGCCGTCAGCAACAGCCGCGCCGGCCTCAGCATTGCACTTGCAACCGCATGTTGACATCCGTAAGCTGTCTGGAAATTCCTCAAGCCTGAGGGTGCGAACTGGGATGGACCCGGTCCGCGGCCGTCGGCGCGAGAACGCTGGACTTGGAGTGTCATATGGCTGCTCTTAGTGCTGGCGCTGTTGTGCGGAAGGTGTAAATCCAGCCACGGCGGAACGGATTCGCTTTCGACCGCTTCGGCAACTTTGATGATGGTCTTGTTAGCCGCTCAAGCTCTTTGGAAGGAGCGGGTCCGCGAATCTACCTGGGTTTCGCCCCGGCCCTAATGGGGGCGGCCGCAGGGGGATTCCTCGTTGGCCGCACCGGGACCTGGAGGTTAGGGAGGGCCTGAACAGAAGGCGTGAAAAAAGGCTTCAGCCGCCGAGCAGTTTCTTCAGGGGCTAAAGCCCGGAAATATTCACGAGCGACCAGCGCGACTGAAGCTGTGCCCTGACGCGAATTCCGCAAAATGCAGATTCTCGGCCTCGTCCGAATTTAACTCACGTTGTACGCCTGAAGCGTGCTCCAGGCGTGTTCACTCAAAGTCAAACGCAGCCGAACTACAGATTCTTCTTGGTCCACTGCTCGATGCGGTCCAGCGCCAGGTTCAGGTTCTCCATCGAGTTCGCAATGCTGAAGCGCAAATAGCCTTCACCGAACGCCCCGAACGCCGTGCCTGACAGCGCCGCAACGCCAGCCTGCTCGAGCAGCGCGTCGGCCAGCTTCTTCGACGGCCAGCCCGTCTGCTGGATGTTGGGGAAGGTGTAGAAGGCGCCATGCGGCAGCCGGCACGAGAAGCCCTTGATTTCGTTGAGCCCCTTCACAAATACGTCGCGTCGCTTCTTGAATTCCTGGTTGAAGCGCTCCGGCTCGCTCTGATCGCCGCGAATGGCCTCGATACCGGCGCGCTGCGTGAACGTCGCCGTGCAGGAGTTCGAATTCGTCATCAGCCGCGACATTTGAGCTGCGAGATCGGGCCGCATCACGCCGTAGCCCATGCGCCACCCGGTCATGGCGTAGGTCTTGGAGAAACCGTCGAGAATGATGGTGCGTTCCTTCATGCCGGGAACCGATGCGATGCTGTACTGCTCACCTTCGAACAGCAGGCGCCCGTAGATTTCGTCGCTCATCACCATGATGTCGCGATCGCCAATCGCCGCCGCAACATCTTTAATGTCGCCGGGCGTCATCACGCCGCCGGTTGGGTTGTGCGGCGAATTGATGATGATGAGCTTGGTGCGGTCGGTGATCAGGCTCTTGAGTTCGTTTACATCCAGGCTGAAGTCGTGGTCTTCCCGGATCGGGATGGGCACAGCCTTCGCGCCCAGGAAATTGATCATCGACTCGTAGATCGGGAAGCCGGGGTTGGGATAGATGACCTCGTCGCCTTCCTCGATCAGCGCCAGCATGGTGAAGAAGATAATCGGCTTGCCCCCCGGAACGACGACTACTTCCTCGGGCGTGACCTTGATGCCGCGAGACTTGGCCACGTCATCGGCAATGGCCTGACGCAGCTCGGGTAATCCTGCCGCGGGCCCGTAATGCGTAAAGCCCTGTTGCAGCGCCTCGACGCCCGCGTTCACAACATTGGCAGGAGTATCGAAGTCAGGCTCACCAATTTCCAGATGGATGATGTGCTTGCCCTGCGCCTCCAGGGCGCGGGCGCGAACCAGAACTTCAAAAGCAGTTTCCGTGCCCAGACGGGACATCCGCTTGGCAAGACGCAGTTCACTCTGAGTAGTAGGCATAGGCAAACTCATGGATTATACCTCTGAGCACACTAGGGTCATTCTCATTGTCGCCGACGGCGCATTTCCGCGCGGTGACGAGTGACTCAGCAGGTTGTGAGCGAGCCGGGTAATCTACCGGCCCGCGGGTTTTGTGACCATGTACCGCTGGGGAGCTCAGCCGCTAATCTCCCGCCACCTTGATCTTATCGGCATCCATCTGTTGCACCCGGCTGTGGTGCCGGCCGTAGCCAAAGTAAATCGCCATTCCAATGATCAGCCAGATGATCAGGCGCCACCACGTGTCCATCGGCAGGCTGGCCATGATGCCCAGGGAAATCACGATTCCGAGGATCGGCACCAGCGGCACCATGGGGGTTTTGAAGGGCCGGTGCAGGTCGGGACGCCGCACCCGCAACACCCAGACCCCCGCGCATACGATGACAAACGCCAGCAGCGTTCCGATGCTCACCAGCTCGCCAAGAATGCCAATCGGAATCAGCGATGCGAAGATGGCTACGAAGATGCCGACAGTGATGGACGAAATCCACGGCGTGCGAAATTTGGGATGCACCGCGCCCGCCCACTTGGGCAGCAGTCCGTCGTGCGACATCGAGTAGAAGACTCGCGATTGGCCGAGCAACATGACCAGCATCACGCTACCCAGTCCGGCGATCGCGCCCAGCTTTACCAGAATCGAGCCCCAGCGTACGCCGGTGGCGTCAATGCCGACCGCCACTGGATCTGCCACGTTCAGGGCCGTGTAAGGAACGATTCCGGTGAGCAAGCCGGAAACCAGAATGTACAGAATGGTGCAGATCACCAGCGATCCTAAAATGCCGATGGGCATGTCTCGCTGCGGATTTTTCGCTTCCTGCGCCGCAGTCGAGACGGCGTCGAATCCGATGTAGGCGAAGAAGATAACGCCGGCGGCACGCGCGATACCCGACCATCCATATTCTCCAAACGCCCCCTGGTTAGGAGGTATGAACGGATGCCAGTTTGCAGTTGCGAGATTGGGGTGCTTCAGAACGAACGCAGCGGCGATTCCGATGAACACGAGCACGATCGAGACTTTGATGATCACGATCGCCGAGTTGAAGTCGGCCGACTCTTTGATACCAATCACCAGAATGAGGGTGATGAGCCCGATGACCAGAAAGGCCACGAGGTTGAACATACCCGTCAGGTGCGGCAAGGTTGATGCATCCACGCCATTCTGCTTCAGCAGCGGCGCCATGGTGGTCAGCAACTCCCAACGGCCCTGATATTGAACCAGCACATTCGGCACCCAGGCATTGCCGACGTGCGTATAGGGTGTCGCCGTCAGTTGCGGGGGAATGTGGATGCCGAAATCCTGCAGGAAGCTGACGAAATATCCGGCCCAGCCTGAGGCCACCGTAGCCGCGCCGAAGGCGTATTCGAGAATGAGGTCCCAGCCGATGATCCAGGCGAAGATTTCGCCCAGCGTCGCGTAGCCGTAGGTATAGGCGGAACCGGCAATGGGAATCAGCGAAGAGAACTCCGAATAGCAGAGGCCGGCGAAAACGCAGCCCACTCCCGCGAGGATGAAAGAAAGCACGATGGCCGGGCCCGCATATTGCGCCGCCGCCGATCCGGTTAGAACGAAAATTCCCGCACCAATAATGGCGCCGATGCCCAGTGTGATCAGATTTACCGGCCCCAGAGCTCGCTTCAGACTATGTTCGCCCGTATCTGACGCCTCTTTCATCAGTACGTCGAGGGGCTTACATTTCAACAGATCGGCCATTCAGTTATGCCTCTTCTTCAGTTTCGAGATCAGGCGCGGGCGCCTTCCTGATTCCGCCTTGACCACACAAAGTATACGGGGATTCCGAGCAGGACAATGATCAATCCGGGCCACGTGTACTGCGGCTTATAGCGCAACAAGACTACATCAATGAACACAGCCATCAAAATGTAAACCGCCGGCAGTACGGGATAGCCGACCGCGCGATAGGGCCGCGGCTCGTTGGGCCGCTTCACCCGCAGAACGAACAGGCCGGCGATGGTCAGGATGTAGAACATCAGCACGGCGAAAATGATGTAGTCGAGCAACTGGCTGTAACTGCCCGAAATGCAAAGCACACAGGTCCACACACATTGCACCGCCAGCGAGTGCGCCGGAGTGCGGTACTTGGGATGTAGTTCGCCGGCGCGGCGGAAAAACAGGCGGTCGCGCGCCATAGCGTAATAGACGCGGGCACCGGCCAGGATCAGGCCATTGTCGCAGCCGAAGCAGGAGATCAGGATGGCGATGGCCATGATGCTTGCGCCTGCCGGTCCGAAGATCTGCTGCATGACAGCCGTGGCAACCCGGTCTTCCGATGCGTGCTGAATTCCGCGTGCAACTATGCTTGCTCCTCCCGCCACGCCGTGCAGCGGAAGCACGTTCAGATAAACAAAATTGGCCAGCACGTAGAGAAGAATGACGGTGCCGGTGCCGAGGGCCAGGGAAAGCGGCAGATTACGCTGGGGATTTTTGACTTCCCCGGCGGTGAAGGTCACGTTGTTCCACGCATCGGAGGAGAAGAGCGATCCGACTTGTGAAATGGCGACAATGGTGAGCACGCCCACCATAGCGATAGGGCCGCCGATTCCAACCTGCACCGGATGCAGTGCACCCCAGCCGGCATTGTGCCAGAAGTTCGCTCCGAAATTTGCCGCGATGGCTGCAGCGTTGCGGCCGACAAAAAGGCCGAGCAGGACGAGTCCCAGCAGAGCCGCTGTCTTCGCGAAAGTGAATACGTTCTGCACGATCGCACCGGTGCGAACTCCGAAGATGTTCAGCACCGAGAGGAAAATCACGATCACCACAGCGGCCAGATTCTGCGTGTTCAGCCCGACATCCATGTTGCCCAACACCATGGGCCCGAACGGGATGGGTGGCACCTTCCACAGATGCAGGATCCAGTGGGTGGAAGAGACTGAAGGGTAGAAGACGCCGAGAAACTTACCAAACGCCACGCCGACGGCGGCGATGGTTCCCGTTTGTATGACCAGGAAAAGCGTCCAGCCATAGAGGAATCCCCAGAGCGGCCCAAGGGATTCGCGCAGGTAAACATACTGTCCTCCGGCGTGAGGCATCATGGCGGCCAACTCGCCATAGGCGAGTGCGCCGGTGATCGTCATGAACCCGGTGACCAACCAGGCGGCAATCAGCAGTGCCGGCGAATCGGTCAAACGGGAAATGTCGGCGGAAACAATGAAGATGCCGGAGCCGATCATTGAGCCCATGACCAGCGTGGTCGCGCTGGTGAGGCCAATACCTTTTACAAAGCCGCTGTCGCTCGAAGATGCGGTGGTGATGGTTTTCGCTTCAGTGCTCAAGAAGCCTCTGGGGTATTCGCTCGAATTTACACCATCAGCCGCAGAAATTCCTCTGCCGCTTTGCGGGGAGAGCTCAGCAGGGCAGAGATCACGGCGACCGAATCGGCGCCTGAATTCAACACGGATTTGATGTTCCCCCGGGTGATTCCGCCGATGGCGACTAAGGGTTTCGCGGTGGCCGCGCGCGCGGCACGCAGGCCTTCCAGCCCAACCACCTGGTCGGGGTGCCTCTTACCAGTCGTGGGGAATACCGGCCCATAGGCAATATAGTCTGCCGGGCCCGCGTCGGCTTCCTTCAGTTGCTCAAGATTGTGTGTCGAGACGCCGACGATACGATCCGGCCCAACCACCAGCCTGGCGCCTTCCGGCGAAAGGTCATCTTGCCCGACGTGCACGCCGTCATAGCCCGCGGCGATGCACAGATCGGAGCGATCGTTCATGATGAGCTTAACTTTGCCTTCGAGCACGCGCTTGATCTCGCGCGCATGGCTCAGCATCATCCGCGTGTCACCTTCTTTGTTGCGGTACTGGATCAACGTGACTCCACCCTGCATCAGCTCCCTGGCAAAGTCGACGATGGCCGAGGTGGTGCGCAGGGAGGCCGTGAAGCAGGTCACGTCGACGATGGCGTACAGGCGGGGGAGAGGATTTGGCGACGGCATAGGTAAATCTTACTTGGCGGCGGTCCCGTTTTGCGCGAGGAAGCGTTCCATAAATTTAGTATCGATGCGGCCGGCCCGAAAATCGGGATCGGCCATGATGCGTTTGTGCAGCGGAATGCTGGTGAAGATTCCCTCAACGACGAACATATCCAGCGCCCGCGCCATGCGAGAGATGGCCTCCTCGCGATCGCGTCCGCGGGCACATAGCTTTGCGATAAGCGAATCGTAATAGGGAGGAATGACTCCCTCGGCGTAAGCTGCCGTGTCGACGCGAATGCCGGTTCCACCCGGCAGGTTCAGCGCCGTGATCTTTCCCGCGGAGGGCGTGAATTTTTCCGGATGCTCGGCATTGATGCGGCACTCGATGGCGTGGCCGCGAAAGTAGACATTGTGCAGGATAACGTCTGCGAGCTTCTCCCCGGCGGCGATGCGGATCTGCGATTTCACCAGGTCAACATCGGTGGTCATCTCGGTCACCGGGTGCTCGACCTGGATGCGGGTGTTCATCTCGATGAAATACAGCTCGCCATCCTCGTCCATCAGGAACTCGACGGTGCCGGCGTTCACGTATCCGATTTCGGAGAGCGACTTCACCAGAATGCCGCCCACTCGGTCGCGCAGCTCCTGGTTTACGACGACGGACGGAGCTTCCTCCACCAGCTTTTGGTGGCGGCGCTGGATGCTGCACTCGCGCTCGCCCAGGCTCATGACACTGCCGTGCTCGTCGGCGACTACCTGGAACTCAATGTGGCGCGGGCGCTCGATGAACTTCTCCATGTAGAGATCGCCATTGCCGAACGCCGCCGCTGCTTCGGATTGCGCTGCGTGATAGAGGTTGGGCAGCTCTTCTGCGGAACGAATGACGCGCATACCGCGACCGCCGCCTCCGGCCGAAGCCTTCACCATCACCGGGTAGCCGATGGTGCGCGCCCACTCGGCCGCTTCTTCTGCCGTGTCGATGATGCCGTCGGAGCCGGGCACGACGGGCACGCCGACCTGTTTCATCGCATCACGGGCCTTTTCCTTCTCGCCCATGATGCGTGTCACTTCCGGCGGCGGCCCGATGAACTTGATGCCGCACGCCTGCACGACTTCGGCAAAATTCGCGTTCTCGCTCAGAAGTCCGTAGCCGGGATGGATGGCGTCGACGTTCGCGATCTCGGCGGCGCTGATGACGGCAGGAACACTGAGATAGCTCTCGCTCAGGCGCGGCGGCCCGATGCAGATGGCCTCATCGGCAAAGCGCACGTGCAGCGAGTTGCGGTCGGCCTCGCTGTAGATGGCGACCGCCTTGATGCCCAGTTCCTTGCACGCGCAGATGACGCGCAAGGCAATCTCGCCGCGATTTGCGATCAGAATCTTCTTGAACATGAAAGAGTGATGAGCTGAGACAACTCCGCGTCAGGGCACGACTCAGTCGTACCGCTAAAGTCGCTATTCTTGCCTTCCCGAGAGGACTTTAGTCCTCAAGGGATTCGCTTCATACATCACGCACAGGGGCTAAAGCCCAGGTTTCAGTTGAAGCTCGTCGGCACGACCAAGATCGTGCCCTGACACAAAACATCTCAAATCAGAACTTCCTTAGTAATCACGCAAGGTCCACTCACAAAACGCTTCAGCTCTTGCGAATGCCGAACAGCGGCATGCCGTACTCCACCGGAGCGCCGTTCGTGACGAAGACTTTCGCAATCTCGCCCGTGGCGTCGGCCTCGATTTCGTTCATCAGCTTCATGGCTTCGATGATGCAGAGCACCTGGCCCTCTTTCACCGGCGTTCCAATAGCGACGAACGGCGGGGCGCCCGGTGACGGAGCTTCATAGAACGTGCCCACCATCGGCGACTTTACGATGTGCAGGCTGGCTTCCTCGGAAGCGGCCGGAGTCGCCGCAGCTGAAGTCACTGAGGTCGCCGTTCCGCCGGCAGGCGTGCTCACCGGCGCAGCAGCCGGCGCGATCGGGACAGCCTGCGTCATGACCGGCGCGGCTTGCAGTATGGGCGCCGCGCTTAATCCGCGCTTGACATGGAGTTTCAGATCGCCGCGTTCCATCTCGAACTCGGCGATATCTTTCTCAACCAAAAACTCGATGAGTTCTCGTAGTTCTTTCTGATTCATCGGATTCCTTCTTTGAAGGGGCACGGCTTTCAAGCCGTGTCACTGGGCCGCGCAACCCATGAGGCCTTCAGACCCTGAGGAAATTTCCCCCGCCGGCTGAAGCCAGCAGTTTTCTCAACGCCGCTATGACACGCCCGAAGGCGTGTTTCAAAAGGGTCCATCCCGGCACGGATTAAACTTCGATGAGTTCCTTGGTGACCGGAGTCAGCACTTCGCCGCCACTCGGGGTCACCACGACCATGTCTTCAATACGAATACCGCCCTTTCCGGGCACATAAATACCGGGCTCTACGGTGATAACCATGCCCGGTTCCAGCTTCTCTGCCTGCGCCTTGCCCAGCCGTGGCGGCTCGTGAATCTCCAGACCTACACCGTGTCCGGTGGAATGGGTGAAGTACCGCGCCAGCTTGGATTTGCGCAGCACACTGCGCGCGGCTTCGTCGATATCGGCGGCTGCGGCTCCCGGAGCAACGGCGGCAATTCCCGCCAGTTGCGCCTCAAAAACAGCCTGATACCATCCGCGCTCAAGGCGGCTCACATGACCCACGTGTACAGTGCGGGTCATGTCAGAACAATAACCGCGCAGTATAACACCCGAATCGATGATGACATATCCGCGGCGTGGCACGGGAGACAGTGATGCTCGTCCGTGGGGAAGCGCCGCGCGCTTACCGGCCGCGACAATCGTCTCAAACGACATGCCGTCGGCTCCACCTCGACGCGCCGCATACTCGAGCTTCCCGGCAATTTCCGTTTCGGCCACGACGGGACGCACCCAAGCCAGCGCCTCCTCATAAGCCTGGGCGCCCAGGGCGACTGCCGCCTTGATCAGCTTGAGTTCTTCAGAGTCCTTGATCATCCGCTGGCGCATGATCAGCCCGGATGTCGGCTTCCAGTGGATTCGCTTCGGCGTCAGCGCGTGCATCTGCTCGGCAGCCGTGACCGTCGTCAGATCAGCTTCAAAGCCGATCTTAGCGGATCGAACCTTGCTCATCATCGCAATGGCGTCTTTAATCAACGCGCTTTTGGAAATGACGACACGTGCTCCCTTCACCTCCTCGCGCGCCTGGAGGGTATAGCGCCCGTCGGTAAAGAACGTCTTGCGTCCGTTCAGAAACAGCAGCAGGCCATTGCTGCCGGTATAACCGCACAGGTATCGAAGATTGGCGGTATGGGTTACGACAAAGCCGTCGAGCCGTTCTGCGTCGAGGGTCTGGCGAAATTTGTTTTGCCGGGCGAGATAGTCCATCAAACGAATTGTATTCGGAACGTGAGCGTCAGCGCCGGGGTTGGCCCATTCCGCCCTTTGGACAGCACCATCGAGTGCTGCCGTCGCACACACATGATCGAGCTGAAGCCAGGCTCGCCTGTCGCCAGATTCTCCTTGGCAATGCGATTATTCGCCTTTATGCTGCTGAGACCCGACTTTCCAGTCCCTTGGGCCACATGCAGAATTCCTCTCCTCCTGACTTCGACTCCGCGCGCGCCTGGATGGTTTCTGGCGCGGCTTTTGTTGCGAGCTTCGTTGCCTATGGGTTTCTTTACGCCTTTGGTGTATTCCTCAAGCCGATCGGATCGTCGCTGGGAGTCGGCCATGCGGTTATGGCGACGCTGTTCTCATGTATGAGCCTCTCAGGCTACGTGCTTGGGCCGCTCACCGGCGACTGGTCCGATCATGCGGGACCGCGCAAGGTCATGGCGGCGGGCGCTCTGGTTTTCACCGCCGGCGTTATAGCTACGGCTCACGCCCACAGCTTCGCGGTAGCTTTGCCGAGCCTCGGTCTCGGAGTTGGCGCCGGCCTCGCTTCGGTCTACGTTCCTTCGCTTGCGGCCGTAGGCGAATGGTTCAAGAAAGAACGCGCTGTTGCCATCGGCATAGCAGTCAGTGGGATTGGGGTCGGCACTCTGGTTGCCGCTCCATTAAGTGCATGGCTGGTCCGCGAGTACGGTTGGCGGACCACACTGACGATCGAAGGCGCAGCGGGCGGCGGCCTGCTCTTGCTGAGCGCCCTGTTCATGTTCAAACCGCCGGTGAAAGTGGAAGGCAAGAGAGGCGGCCGCGCCGTATGGCCGAAAGTGCGGAGCCGCGCGTTTCTGCTGGTCTTTCTATCTCGAATGCTCACAGGCATTCCCGTGTTTGTCACCATGGTGTACCTGCCGGCACTGGCAACAAAGGAAGGCGTCGCTAGCGTTTCGGCGGCTGCGCTGGTCGGCTACATCGGTGCTGGGAGCCTGTTATCGCGGCTCGGATTGAATGCGGCCGCGGAGAAGATCGGTGCCATTCTGCCCTTCCAGTTCAGTTGCGTCCTGGTCGCGCTGGCGTGCGTTATCTGGAAATTCGCTTATTCGTATCCAGCGCTGGTTGTGTTCGTCGTGGTGATGGGCATCTCGTACGGCGGAGTGGCGTCACTCACGCCAGCCGTGGCAATTCAGATCTTCGGTCTCGAAAACATTGGCGAGTTGCTGGGTTTCCTGCTCATGTCGTACGGTGTGGCGGCCGCCGTCGGGCCTCCTATTGCAGGCCTCTTGGTGGACCGCAGCGGGAATTATCGCGACGTCATCTGGTTCGCCTTAATTGCTTCCCTGGCAGGCGTTGTCACGTCACTGCTGATCAAGCGCGCCGGCTCGATGGCGGAAACCGAAGCTGGCGAAGCCACGGCCTAGCAATAACAAAGGCCGCCATTCAGCGGCGGCCGTAGGACGAGGAAAATTCGGCTAGAGCGGCAGTTTGCGGCGCGCGACACCAAGCAATCCGACAAGACCAGTGCCCAGCGTAATCAGTGTCCCGGGCTCCGGAACATCGCTTATCTGCATCTGATAGGCACCATTGTCGTTGGTGTAGACGCCGCCCACGTTGGCGAAGTACTCGCCTGAAACTCCGATGCCGCTGGTATCAACCGACCAGGACCACCCAGCCGTGCTGTTATCGCTGGAACTCAACCCGATCCAGTAGCGTGTGTTGGGGTCCAACACTTGCGGTATCTGCAGTTGGAAGGAATAGTCCTGCAGTGAATTGGTCAATGAACTATCGAAAACGGTTGCAATGGTATAGATCGGGTTCCCGGGACTGATATTGTTATCTGCCAACAACTGGATGGTGAAGGAACCGGTCGGTGCGCCCATGTCTTCCAGCTTCAATCCGAGGCTAACCAGGGTAAAGGGCGTGTTGCCGGTGGAAAAGGAGTCGGCCAGCGGCCCAAACCCGAAGATGGACTCGACGCCGTTACTCTGTGAATCGAGATTGTCATATATGACGGTTGCCGAGGCCGCACAGCTCAACGCAAGAACAAGAAGCAGTGGAAGCAAACGCTTCATGCGCGCTCCTCCTTTCGAACGAAACCAATCTTTGGCCAGTAGTCTGCACTGCCGGCCACCATATCCAAGCGTAAGCCCGACAGGTGTGGCCTTGATGATGGCATGAGATTCCCGGCAATACAAATCAAATTGCCACGGAACAGCCCTGCGAATTCCCGCCCCCCTCCGAGCGAAATTGAGCCAGGACTCCTTTGGCTGCTCAACTTATTAATTCCAAAAGCCTTTGCTGCCAAGACAGGCGAACCCGTCAGATTTGTTTGATCACCAATTCGCCTTGAGGAGTTTCTTTATGCGCGCGCAAGGTGGTCTTGCCGGTGGTGAAATGCGCCACGGCGTCGGCCCTCACGACATAAGCTCCCGGTCCGGGCGTGGCGCCGAATGGGATTTCCTGCTCCTTCTGAGCGTCAATCGTGAAGTGCTGATAGCCGAGGGCAGTTGCGCGCCCGATCTCGTTCACGGCGACGACGATAACCGTCAAGTTGGCCGGCTGGTCGGTGTGATTGGTGACAACCAGCGAACCGGCGATCCACACTCCACTGACATGGGGCGCAGTCTTCCACTCGACTGACAGTCCGGCAACGACCTCCAGCGTGTATTCGCGCTGCACCTGGATCGGAGGAGCATCGGCGTCAGCGAGTATCAGCGTGAAGTGGTATGTCCCAGACTGATGGGGCGTGCCGGTGATATTTCCGCTGTGAGATCCCAGATGAAGCCCCGCAGCAAGGCTGCTGCCTTCTCCAAGTCGCCAATGGTAAGGTGAAACACCGCCGCTGGCCTGCAATGTGAAGTGATAAGGAACGCCGGCCTCGGCGGAGGGTAGGCTGCCGACCGTGATCGTGAGAGGTTCATTCTGCCAGGCAGCTAAGCTGACAGCAGCGAGCAGGCAGCAGGCTGCCGCGAGAACCAGCGAGCTCATCCAGGTGAAGGAACGGCGGCAGGGCAGGCGTTGCATCGTGCTGTCATTATCCATGAGTCGTAGCGATTTGAGTCAGCCCGGAATAGGGCTAAAGCGAATGTTACCGATGCTATAATCCAACTTGCCACGGTGGGTGTAGTTCAGTGGTAGAACTCCGGACTGTGGCTCCGGCTGTCGAGGGTTCGAATCCCTCCACCCACCCCAAAATCCCTTCCAGCCTCAGCGTTCTACCAATTTTGCTTCGGGCCTGCCCAGCGGAACGGGCGCGAGATCGATCCAGCGCTCGCCGATACCTTTCACAAAGGTCACAGAATCAATCTGAATTTTGCGGCCCTCGGTGAAGCTGTCCCAGCGCCGGCGGGCAATGTCGAAGATCTTGTGGGCCTCCTCGAATGTGTCCGTCTTGACGACCGTAAGGTGAGGCATATAAGGCCAGGGCTCGCAGAATTCCAGTTCGTCTCGGTTGAACTCGTCGTGCAACTCGCGCATCCGGTACGCGCCATAGGCGACCCGGATGAACACCGTAGGGGTGGCAGGTATGAAGTTCTCCACGTCGCCCATAGTGATAACAAAGGGCTGGGCGTTGGCGCAGACTTCCTGCAGAAGCTCTATTGCCTGTTCTTCGGTTCCCTGAAGGGGGCGCGGCGGAAGGATAGTAATGTGGGCGTCGGCGTGGGTATGCGAGGGGTGCAACTCGCGTCGAAGTTCTTCCACGAAGATCCCGACCGGGTTGCGCACATAGGCCACGGCCGCATACAGAAGGCCAGACATGCAGCAAGCATTATACCTGCGAATTAGGACAGCGAAGGTCCTTCCTCGGCAAAGTCCGGGGAGCTCGGGAAAGCTCGGGAGGTAGAGACTTCTCTCCTCCTCCGGCAAACGTCGCATCCCGCCGCTTGTAGCTCCAAGGCTGGCAGCGCCCCCGCATGCTGTTGGCGCAAAAGGGGAAAGCAAAAGGATTGTTATAATCAAGGCTCAGTCGGGGCGTAGCGCAGCCTGGTAGCGCACCTGCCTTGGGCGCAGGGGGTCGGAGGTTCGAATCCTCTCGCCCCGACCAGAACTCTCCCACCTCCCTTCACCCCAGCTCGGCGGCCTAGCAGCTCCACAGGCGCGTTCAGCCCAGCGAAGCGGGAAATCCGCGTCATCGATCTTGTAGGCGCATGTTCGGGTTGGTGATCTTGGCGACCCATTCCAGCTCGGGAGGCACATCGGCGGGTTGAGCAAACTGCGCAGGTGTTAACGTCTCTTTGGTGAGAGATACAACATCGTTCTCTTTGGTGAGAGATACAACATCGTTCACCGCCCTGCCCGAGTTGTTTCTAACGCGATAGTGTATTTTATCAAGTTAGAAGTCAAGGATTCGCTACAACAGAACGGCCAGCATCAGCTGCGCTAGAATTACCTAATTTATGAAACGGTGAATTGCCTCGTTGGCGTTATCTTGAAATGAAGTATTTTTCAAAGCGGTAAAAAAAGTGCTCTGGTCAACCATGTCTCCTGATAACTTACCCTCTTTACTGGCATAAAAAACGCCGCTTTTATATCGCTCATCCGAAATGCCATCGACAAAGCGTTTCGCCCCTACTGGCAGTTCGTGTACCATTCCGCCCATCAATGGAAATACAATAGGCATCATCACATTCTTCAACATAAATCGCATTGGTGCGGGCAAACTATCCGGAGCCTTAGTTCCCTTCGTGTTACCAGGACTCATAACGACAAATTTGAGGTTAGGATATTTTCTTGCCATTGATAACGTCCACATGGTCTCTGCATACTTCACATATGCGTACGCTTGCAATGCATTAAACTTTTTACCAAAATATGATCCATCGAGAACAGCAGCAAACTCATCTACGGAAGAGGTTTTCATTGAAACTGGTTTTACTCCGAGCATCTTTACTCCCGGAACAGCTTCCGCACTGACGGATAGAACTATTTTCCTTAACAGATCACGTTTAATTAATTCTTCAACTAGAATTACATTACCTAAAATGTTCGTAGCAGCTAATTTATTCATACCGGAAGGCGTAAGGTTAGCCGCCGTTTTCCCAATTACTCCACCCGCATTTAAAACTATTGCATCAATAGGTTCCTTTATTGTTTGTACTGCTTTTCTTACAGAACTTGCATCCGTAACATCCCCAATAACAATTTCAAAACATTTTCTGCTCGTTATCTCCTCAAGATCTTTTTTGGCCGCCTCTGCTCTCGCTTGATTTCTGCAAAAAAGAATTACTTTTTTTGTTTCTTTTTTCAATGCTAATTGTCGGGCAGTCTCTTTCCCAAGCCCAGCATTTGCTCCGGTTATCAATATGCTTTCGTTCATTTTTGCTATCCTTTTCAGTTATTAGTTAAGGCAGGCGGCCGCCAGGGCGAGCCCGGAATTGGCCCCGGTGACCAGAGCGGTCGAATATTCCATGGGCAGCTCCGTCATAAAGGCTGAGGGCCGAGCGGCCAGGGCCAGCCCAGCCCAGCTTGTAATTTAGAACTATTTGGTTATATATTGCGCGGTGGAGGGTGTCAACGAATTGTGAACCAAATGATTCAAAATACCGCTAGGCCGCGGGGTCGACCGCGCAGCTTCGATGAGGCTGGGGCGCTGGAAAAGGCGACTCAGGTGTTCTGGTCGAAAGGCTACGACGGAGTGACGATTGACGATCTCGTCGCAGGCATGGGCGTGGGACGGCCGAGCCTGTATGCCGTCTTTGGGGACAAGCGGGCGATATTCTTGCGCGTCCTTCAGGCGTATGCAGAGCGGAAGGGCGCATCAGCCGCGAAGGCGCTCCTCTCGCCACGGAGTCTTCGCGACTCGGTCGCGGGCTTTCTACGGTTCGCCGTCGAAACTGCGACCGAGAAAGGGTCCGCCCGCGGCTGCCTTATGATGTGCGTCGCGCCGATTGTGAACGACGCTGAGGTTCGGCGGTTCCTGCAGAGCGCGGTGGCGGGCGGCACGGCGCTGGTGGAGCGCCGTTTCCGGGATGCAATCAGCGCGGGAGACATACCGCCTGACTTTCCGGTAGCCGAGCGCGCGGTTCAAGCCACGGATTTTGCTCGTGCCCTGACCATGCGTGCGCTGATAGGCACGCCGCGCAAGACGCTCCTCAAAGAGGCAGAGGAAGCGGCCGACTTGGTGCTCCAGCCGCGCGGCGCTTCTGACGGGTTCCGCCCGCGCAGCCGACGGTAGAAACTTAGGTCCAACTTGGGTCCAAGTGCTGACAAATACCGTCTTAAACCGTGCACTGTGACGCAGAGAAGTGCCAGACGGATCAACAAGATATACTTCTGTTCACTCCCTTGGGCGCAGGGGGTCGGAGGTTCAAATCCTCTCGCCCCGACCAATATTTCCTTCCCTGCACCCGGTTTCTGCCGCTCGCGCCGCCTCAGTGCTTTCGCCGCAGCCACTTCATGAGGTCAGGGAAGAACTCGTAGGCGGCATTGCCGGCGGCTTTGCCACCGATCCCTTCCAACACTCGTATGCTGGCGCTTTGCCAGTCGCTCTCGCTCGGGACGCGCCATGTGTTGGACAGAAAGTTGTTGCCGACGTTTCCCGCCAGGCGCGCGTATGCAAAGTGCCGGTCGCCATCACGCCAATAGGCACGGAACGTCAAGTCAATGACATTGACGACGCGCTTCTTGAATGACTCGTCAGGAGCACGAAAATACCGGGGATCCTCCCCCCAAAGCGCTCCCAGGCTGGCTTCCATGGCATTGCCGGTCGAAACGCCGGTGAGCCGCATACCATAACGCTGGCCAAATCCCTCCCAACTCGTACCGTACTCATGGGGGTGGTCGAAAGCCGTACCCCATCCCGCGCTCCAGGGGCCGGCCACCAGCAAACTCTCGACTCCGCCGGTCGAGATGGCAAACCACTTGAGACGTTGCTTAGCGGTAATCGGCACATACTTGGTGTGGGCCTGCTGAGGAACAATCGGAGCCGGGTCAACTCCGCGTGTCACATCCTGCGCTGCAATAGTGGGCGAGGCGCACAGCATCGCCCAACTGGCGAGGACCACGACGAAAAACAAAAAATACCGGCCAGAAGCGCGGCAGTTCCGCGGTCGTACCAGGATGCTTGGGCGCATGAATCGTTCTTCCCCACTCTCGCCTACAGTTTACTTCTTCATCTGTGAGGAGGGCATACCAACGGCGGCGGTGAATCCTAAAATCAACGCCGGATTTGAGCAAAACAGAGATCGGCTTTGAGAGCAAGGTCGGCTCTTAAGTGCCCCCCCCCGACAACTGCATGTTGCGCGGTTACTAAGGGAGAGCCGTGTAGCGAAAATATCCGCCGCATTATGGCTGTCCGGCCGCGGGCTGCTCATCACCAACCCAGGTGACTGTAATCACTGCATCGATGGTAACGGGCTGATAAACCAGCTACATGAAAAATGTGGGGGAACTTTGTCAGACACTGTTAGCGTCTTCCACGCTACGACAGGCGCTAATCGAAATCGGCACCAGTGAGTATTTTCGGTCCGGGTCCGTTCTTTTCCATGCCGCTGATAACCCTGCCGGGGTATTCCTCATTTGCGCAGGCGAAACCCGCCTCGAGGTGCCCGGTATGCCGCAGTGCACCCGAACTTTGCCTGCCGGATCGGTACTGGGCTTACCGTCGACGTTCTCGGAAAAGCCCTATAGCCTGACTGCAGTGTTGGCCACCGATTGCGACATCACGCATGTGAGCGGGAAGAAATTCCTGGACTTGATGAAGTCCCACATTGATCTTTGCCGTGAGGCCACCGACATCCTCAGCCGCGAAGTCGCATTCATTCTCTCTTCGGTCCGTTCCCAGCCCGGCCTGGGGGTCGGTGACACTAGAACAACCCGGGGCAGCGCACGCTCGCGGTGCGTCGGCGAGTAGCACGTGCCCGATATATCCTGCCTCGCTCCCGAGAACCACTCTTTGTGGATTTCGCCGTTACGGACGAAGTAGAGCGAACGCCCTCCGCTGATCTGCCCGAAGCATCCGACCCAGCCTGCTGCGATCGTCCTGAGAATGAAATCGGTGTCCGTAAGTAGCGAGGTGCCGGCTGTTTTCAGACAAACTCATTCTCTTTTGGCAGAGCACTACGTCGGCTTTTACGCTGCCGGAATTTAACTTGACATCGGTTGCCCGACCATAACATTCTCACCTTAATCCTTTCTTAGTTCATCCCTCAGTTCTAAGCGTGAGACTTTTTCGATGCGTCTGTGCCCAAACTGCTCGACGGAGAATGCTTCAATGCGTATTGTGTCTCGCTGCCTGCCAATTTTGCTGGCCGGCTTGTTCTGCCTTGGTGTGGTCTCGCAATGCCATGCTGATGATTGCCCCAATGGAATCCTTCCCCCCGGTACTGGTCAGGACATCGTTATCAGCGTGTCTTGCACCGTAGATGGTTCGGCTCCGAACGGGCTCTATCAATACGGAAACGTCAACATCATTGCGAATGGCGCACTGATGTTCGATGACGTGAAGGTCGACTTCTGGGCCAAGAACATCCTGGTTGAGAACGGCGGCAGCCTGCTGGCCGGAACATCCCGGCCGATCGGCACCAACGGCGGCTCGCTCACCATCCATCTTTATGGCCCCGATCAGGGCGAGGGCGGCAAGGGCATTGAATGCGTAAGTGACAGCAAAGGCCAATGCGGTATCCCCGACAATATTTGGGAGAGCAACGGTAATCAAAAGGTCTGCCTGAACGGCAAGGAAGCCAATTGCAGCGACGGCATCCTCGATTACTTCTATCAGTACATGCCGATCGATTACGACAACGGCGACCCGCAAGCCTATTTCGGTTACAAGGTCCTGGGCGTCTCGTACGGCGGGACCCTGAAATTGTTCGGCGCTAAGGGCGCGACCTACACCAACCTTCCGGTTTCAAGCTCGGGAACAAGTTGGGCGCGCTTGAATGCCAGCGTAACTACCACCTCGAAAACGCTGACGTTGGATCGCGTGGTCGACTGGAAGCCGGACGATCAGATCGTTCTCACGACAACCGATTATCTACCCGGGCACTCCGAGCAACTGACTGTCACCTCGAACACGGTGCAGGGCAACTATTCGGTCATCGGCTTCAGGGAAACCCTGCTGTATCCCCACAACGGCCAGCAATTCCCGATTCCGTCGGACGTGCCGAGCGGCGTGGGGCCCGATCCGGATCCCAATGTTCCTCCTTGCAACGCGGCAAACCCGGTGCAGCGTTGCGTCGACACGCGCGCTGCGGTTGGATTGCTCACCCACAGCATTCGCATCGTTTCCGGCGGCGACGCCCTGGGCCAGGCTTTTCCCGCCGCTTCCACCCATTATTATTTCGGCGGCCATACCGTGTTTCGTCAGGGATTCAAGCAACTGCAGATCCAGGGCGTTGAGTTCGCGCAGATGGGCCAGGGCGGCAAGATCATGCACTACCCGGTGCACTTCCACATGGCGCGTATCGTTCCATCCGATACCTACGTGGGGGACTCATCCATCAATGAGTCGATGACGCGCTGGATTGTGATTCACTCCACCCAGGGCGTGCTGGTGGCGCGAAATGTCGGCTGGGAGTCGATCGGCCACGGCTTCTATCTCGAGGATGGGACCGAAGCTTACAACAAGTTCTATTCCAACCTGGGAATTTTCGCGCGCGCTGCGGTAATGGCTGCCAACGACGCTGCGGAAAAGTACAATCCGCGGCACGTGCCGGGCATCCTCGCCGCTGCTTATCCTTCCGTCGGCAGTCCACAGGAACAGGTGCCCTATCACAGCGATGTCGATCATCCCACCGGCTTCTGGATCATGAACGGCTGGAACGATTTCGGATATAACCACATCGCCGGAGCGGGTACATGCGGCCTCTGCTATTGGCTGGTGCCGGGATATATCAGCGGAGCCTCACGGAGTGAGAAATGGGACGGCTATGCCGGCGAGCAGAATTCCCTGGCGATGGCCGGCACCACGCCGCTGAAGAGCTTTGTGGGTAACTCCTGCTCCACCGCCATGATGTCGTTCAATACCGTGGGTGATACGGCGGACTGTAACGGGGTGGTGAACTCGCCCAATCCGAATGAGCCGCGGCTGATACCTGTACCCAGCCCGGCCCCGGCCATCCGTGACCCCAAAGCGGACGCCTACTATCCCAAGGTGTCCGGCGGCGGAGGCCGTTTCGCAACCGAGTGCCCGAACGGCGATTGCAGCCAGGTTACGGCACGTTGCGATAACGGCCAGCAGGAGCACTGCGCCGTTACCATCCTCGATCATTTCACCTCTTCGTTCAGCTGGGCACAGACCAACTTTGGGTCCATCTGGTTCCGGCCGCAGTGGTATCTGTACATCAACAGCGCCCTGACGGACGTGCAGAACGGCGGGCTGACCATTGTGACCGGTGGCGGATATACCGCGTCGGACAGCATCTTCGGCCACTGGGCGCTGGCGAAGAAGGACGTGTTCATCGGCAATACGCAAGCCAACACCAGCGACTATGCGTCGAACGCCGGGCCCGTAACGCCGACCTCGGGATTGAAGTGCGCGAAGCAAAATACAGGTGCGATCTCGGGTTCGCAATGCCTGGTGCGCGACGGCCAGGGCAAGGAAGAAACAGTGCCCTTGCAGGTAGCGGGTTTCTCCGTCAACCAGCGCCTGTTGAACATCTACGACGGCCCGGCCTACGAGTCGTCGAACGCCTTCCTGAACATCACCTCGACTCCCATCTCAGGATGCAAAGACGGCATCTGCGGTGACTCCTATGGCGCAAACAGCATGTCACCGGGCATGCCGAAAGACGTGACCGGACAGTGCTATCTTCCCAACGCCGCCATCGGATGGAAACAGCCGAACGGGTTCTTCTATCCGCCTGCGTTCCACTCGCAGAATCTCTTCTTTGAGAACGTCAACATCCGTCATTTTGTGATCGAGCCGCTCTTTGTCACAGGCTCGTACAAGACGAACCAATCGGCGGTGATCGGCCGCTATTGCAGCTATCCTGGAATCAACACCGACGGTAGCGGAGGGCTCTTTAACGGATTTACCGACATCGACCGCCAGACCGAGCTTAGCGATGACGACGGTTCTCTGACCGGTCTGCAGTCGACGAATCTTCCGCTGCATGGAGGCACGATCTCGGTGAACGAAGACACCTTCTTCAATGCTCCAGTGGAGACCGGCGAGTGCGCATCGGACATCAAGACAGCTCCGCCTCCGGGATCGACAGCGAAAACCAGTCCTTACGATTACGTAACGTCCGTGATCTATCCCCAGTGCGGACAGACTTGTAACCAGTCCATCTGGTCCGCCCCCTGCACCACACCTGCCTGCTTCGGTGTTCCCCTGTATCGGCAGTATCTAAACCAGGATGAGATGGACACAAAGCCCTTTATCCGCATGGCATCGCAAGCCATCGGCCAGCGCAGCAACCTGACTCCCAACAATGGCAGCTTCTACATCGATACCACCCCCACCTCGGCCGACCAGCAGAGCTTCGCGCAGAAGAACATCTTCCAGCCCAGCCAGACGTATTACGTCTTCCTGATGTACGCCAAACCCAGTACCACGCAGACCTACTCCATCTACGTCGGGCCGGGCTTTAACCTGGGCACCGATGTGGTCGCCGTGCGTATGCATCAGACCGGGACCAACGGCCAGGCAATTTCGTTTGACGACACCACGATGCCCAGCACATGGCAGCCCGGCTACAACGCCAACAATGGCGTGCTGACCGTCACCATGTCCATGAACTTCTCGGATTTCCAGAACGAGTACAACGCCGGGAAAGACGCACGGTGCCAGCCGCAGAACTTCTGCTCCTCAAACGGAGCCACCTGCGGCTGCAAGCTCTCCTCCGATGATCCCCTCTATAAGGACTGCAAAGACATCTGCTCCACCGGCGCCGATCCTGATTGTCCGAACGGCGTTTGCACCGGTTGGGCTTCCAAGGACGTGGATTGTCCCGAGGGCGGCTGCTGGGGCTTCCGCTTCACCACCACGCCGGGATTCACGACGGGCACAAAAACTGGCTTGCCGCCAACTCCCGGCTGCTACGACACCAGCACCCGCAGCCCGTGGAACATTCAATTCGGCCGGCACGACATGGATTCGAAGGAGCAGTGTTACTACGCGAATCTGCCAATGATCCAGCAATGCAGCGGCACGAAACCTTAGAGCGAACTGGATATCTGTTGGCCGGCCTTCCGGCGCGTCTGTGAACTCAAGCACGCCTTATGTCATGACTAAACATTTAACCGGGTTAAACATATTCAGGCGGAAGTGCTGAGATCAATGCCGCTGGCTTGCTGCTCATCCGTAGTGACCGCCCAGGCCATGCGCGGAGTATTGTGGGCCAATCCAAAGCGGCCCTTGCTGTCCACGACGATGATACCGCCGTGTCCATTGAGGCGCTTCTTCAGATAGGCGAGCGCACGTTCGGCTGCTTCCTGGGGTAAGACGCCTTCTTCCACGCGGTCCGCGGTCCATTTGGCGATGACGAGCTTCATCATGGGCTCGCCCCAACCGGTGGTCGAAACCGCTGCGCTCAGGTTGTCAGCGTAGCAACCGCAGCCTATCAGCGAAGAGTCGCCGACCCGCCCGGGAGCCTTGTTCAGGGTGCCGCCGGTCGAGGTGCCCGCGGCGATGTTGCCGTGTTTGTCGAGAGCCACCGCGCCCACAGTGTCGTGATAAAGCGAGGCCGCGCCGAACTCCTCCGGCATCGTGAGATAGCTTTGCTTCTTGGCTTCGCTCAGCCGCTGCACTTCCCGGTCAATGACCAGCGCGTCGTTCGCCACCAGTTCGAGGCCGTGCATTTGCGCAAAGCGTTCGGCGCCGGTCGAGACGAAATACACGTGCGGGCTCTCGGTGAGAATCTTCTTGGCCGCACGAATGGGATTGCGGATGTGCTCCACGCAGCCCACGCCGCCGGCGCGCAGGGTCGCGCCTTCCATAATGCAGGCATCGAGCTGCACCCGGCCATCCATGTTGAGAAACGAACCGCGCCCGGCGTCGAAGGTCTCGTCTTCTTCCATGACGACGACGGCCGCTTCGACGGCGTCCAGGCAAGTGCCACCCGCGCTGAGGACCTTCCAGCCTGCGTCTGCCGCGGCGCGCACACCGTGCATGTGCGACTCAATGGCGTCGTCGGGGATAGCCCAGGCGCCGCCGTGGACCAGCATGATAGGTTTCGCGCTCAATTAAGACCCGCCGGGTAAAGAATTCGTTGGAGGCAAACTCGACAGGATAACATTACGTGCCGTCGGTGTACGAAAGCAGCGGCCTGACGTATTCCCCTCGGAGTTCGACGTTGCTCCGGAACAATCCCCGCCACAGGATCGTATGCAACAGGTAAGAGCGGGAGGTCTGTCCGGCCTCCGCCGTCACGGGAAACTCATATGCTCCTGCAGGACCTGCGCATCGCCGTTCGCCGTTTACTAAAGGCACCCGGCTTTTCCCTGGCCGCCATACTGATGTTGGGATTGGGAATCGGCGCCACGACCGGCATCTTCTCCATCGTCGAGAGCGTTCTGTTGCGGCCATTGCCGTTCCCGCAGCCCCAGAATCT
Source organism: uncultured Acidobacteriaceae bacterium (assembly GCA_963846815.1). Classification (GTDB taxonomy): domain Bacteria; phylum Acidobacteriota; class Terriglobia; order Terriglobales; family Acidobacteriaceae; genus CAVVDY01. The sequence continues at coordinate 478,957 of CAWJXG010000002.1, forward strand.
GGTTGTGCTATCCGACACTCTGCGGGGTGTCGAGATTGGTGGGGAGGACGAGGTAGGGGTAACGCCGCAGGACATTCTGAACTACACGCGCGACACCCACTCCTTCACGAGCTTGGGGGGTTACCGGTCGGCAGAGTTCGAATTATCAGGCGAAGGCGAGCCGGCGCAGGTTGACGCCGAGCGCATGACCGCCGGGGTCTTTCCCGCTCTCGAAGTGGCGCCCGCAATGGGCCGCTTCTTCACCGGGCAGGAAGACGAGCAGAAAGAACAAGTCGTGGTGCTCAGCTACGCGCTCTGGCAAAAGCGCTTCCAGGGTGATCCTCACGTGATGGGCAGCAAGGTTCTGCTGGATCGCAAGCCGTATGTGGTGATCGGCGTGATGCCGCGCAATTTCGAGTTCCCGCTGCGGCCCGGGCAGCTCGACCGGGCGGAGCTGTGGGTGCCCATGAGTTTCACTGCCGATGAGTTGGGACCATCCGGCGCCGCCTCGTGGAGCTATCACATGGTGGGGCGTCTCAGGCCGGGCGTGACCGCGCAACAGGCCCGGGACGATGCCGGGCGCGTGGCGCAGGAAACCATGCGCAACTATCCGGCGTTCATGGCAAGCCTGCACATCTCCGCGGTGGTGCATTCGCTGCATGAGGAAACCGTTCGGGAAGCCCGCTCGCTGTTGCGCATTTTGTTCCTTGCCATTTCGGTGGTCCTGCTGATCGCCTGCGCCAACCTCGCCGGACTTCTGCTGGTGCGCGCCATCCGCCAACGGCGCGAGATTGCGGTGCGCCTCGCGCTGGGAGCAGGCAAACGCGCACTCTTGCGCCAGGCCATCCTGGAGAGCCTGGTGCTTAGCGTGGCCGGGGGGGTTCTCGGCCTGATTGCCGCAGCGGTTGGCTTGCTGGTTGGCAAGAACCTGTTGCCGGAAACCTTGCCCCGCGTTGCCGAGATCGGACTCGACTGGAAGGTCATTTGCTTCGCATTCGGGCTCGCCGTGTCAACCGGAATCGTCTGTGGCCTGGCTCCTGCCTTTGCGGCTATTCGTACCAGCGTGAACGAGACCCTGAAGCAGGGCGGTCGCACCGGCACGGCAGGTGGCCATGCGCGGTTGCGTTCCGCACTGGTGATTGGCGAGATTGCGATCGCCCTGGTGCTGCTGGCAGCCTCCGGGCTGCTCTTGCGCAGCTTTGAAAAAATGCGCGCGGTGGAGCTGGGCTTCCGTCCCGATCACACGCTGACCGCGTCCTACTCCCTGCCGCGCAATCAGTACGGCACACAGGCAAAGGTCGACGAGTTCAATCGCGAGCTGTTGCTTCGGGTGCAGCAGCTTCCGGGCGTGCAATTCGCGGGGCTAACCTCTCTGCTGCCGGATGCGGGCGGCGACAGCAACAGCACGTTCGTAGTCGAGGGTTACGTGCCGTCGAAAGGCGAGGGCATGAACCTGGCCACGCCGATGCGAGTGGAGGGCAACTACTTCCAGGCGATGGGGATTCCGCTGCTGCAAGGGCGCTTTTTCACTGAGGCCGACACTGCGAGCTCGCAACTGGTCGTCATTATCAATCACAAGTTCGCGCAGCATTACTGGCCCGGCGAAAGCCCGCTTGGCAAACGGATGCGCTTCGGCACACAGGAAATGGCGACGCCGTGGCTGACCGTCGTTGGCGAGGTGGCGGATGTAAAAGAGGGCTCGCCGGACGCTCCCGACAAGCAACAGTTCTATCAGCCAATCAGGCAACTGGAAGCGGCGATCGGTCCGCTGGGGTCGCCCACCGATCTGGTCGGTGACTCCGGCTACATCGCCCTGCGCACCTCCACGCCCCCGGAGCAGATGACCAACCTGTTGCAGACGACGGTGCGCTCCATCGATCCGCAACTGCCGCTCGCTGAAGTGCAGACCATGGAACATGCTGTCGCCGATAGCGAAGCGCCACGCCGCTTTAATACTGCACTCATCGCATCCTTTGCAGGCGCAGCGCTTCTGCTGGCGGCCCTCGGAATATACAGCGTCATCGCGTTTTCGGCGGCACTTCGCGCCCAGGAGATGGCAGTGCGAATCGCGCTTGGCTCACAGCGCTCAGGCATTCTGAACATGGTATTTGCCTCGGCGGTAAAGCTGGCGGTTGTGGGTTGCGCCATCGGACTGGTGGGCACCTTAGCCGCATCGCGGCTGCTGCATTCCTTGCTGTTCGGGGTCAGCGCCTACGATCCGCTTACGTTGCTGGCAGCAGTCGTATTCGTGCTGGCGCTGGCTATGGCGGCCTCCTGGCTGCCTGCGCACCGGGCGGCGTCGGTCGATCCAATGAAGGCGTTGCGCGCCGACTAGCCATTCGCCACCACGTGGCGGCGCCGCAGGCGAATCCCAATCGCGATAGAGTATCTCCATGGGCGATCTCGGCCGCATGCTGGTGTGGGTTGGTGGACTGATCCTGCTCTTTGGGCTGGTGTTGATCCTGGCCGGGAAGCTCAATCTGCCGGTTGGACGGCTGCCGGGCGACTTTACCTGGCGTGGCAAAAATACAACTGTGTACTTTCCCCTGATGACGTCGATAATATTAAGTGTCATCCTGTCGCTGGTGCTGTATTTTGTAAATCGGATGGGAAGATAAAAGAAGTTTTGATTTCCAAGGTTCGGGCGGGAAACTGGTTTCTAGGAGAAGTCGTGAAACGCCGATTACTTCCAATTCTGTTGCTGCTCGCCTGTGCTACAACCTCATACGCATGGGGTCACTCCCATGAGCCACAAAATCTCACCAAGTCTCAGAAGCAGGCGCTGAAGACATCAAAGAAGTACAACAAGAAACAGGCCAAAGCCCAGAAGAAAGCAATCAAGCAGGAGAACAAAGCCGCGAAGAAATACAACCGGGAACACGCGACGCATACAACCACAACTGGCTAGCGATTCCCTCTACTCTTCCCCGAACACCTCAGCCGTGAAGGCTTGAATCTCCGCCCCCCGCCGCCAGGCGTCCGGGGCGAGGCCTGCCTTGACGCAGGTTTGGGCGAGGAACGTTTCGCGGTCCCAATCCCATTCCACTGGAACCTGCGGCAGCAGCAGCCCGCGACGCGACCCTGCAGTCGCAATCAGCCCGTGCTTGCCGATCACGACTTCTTCAGCGCGAATCGGCCGGGGTACCGAGAGGACGCTGATTTCGATCTGGAGATACGGCGATTCTTCCCCGCTAACAGGCTGGAAGCGCGGATCATCAAAGGCCGCGGCCCGCGCGGTTTCGGCCACTGTCTGGTACAGCGACGCGACCGGCAACACATACCCAATGCAGCCGCGCAACTCCCCCCCCAGATGCAGGGTGGTGAACGCCCCTCTGGATTCGGCCAGATGCTCGCTCGGTGGAGTGGTGTCCATCGGCTGCTCGGCCAACGCGGATTCAATGGAGCGGTGCGCCAGGCGGAGCAAAATCCCGCGCTCATCGGGCGAGTATTCGGGAGTCCCGCTCACCAATCCCAGCGATCCCTTTTCAGACGACGGGAACATCGTTGCGCTTCCTGCGACGGCTGAGGACAAACGAACGGCGACGCCGGCGCTTGACCGAAGTTCGGTCGATCTTGCTCCAGAAGGCAATAAAGTAATCGGCAGCCGAGATGAGCGATATAGCCACCATGACCCAGATCGAAGCGATAGCAATGGGATACACGGGCAGGCTGAGGAAGTACCAGGGCAGGTGGGCCCAATGGTGGTCAACGATGGCGGCCACCACCGTGATAATCTGCACCAGCATTTTCAGCTTGCCCAGATCGCTGGCCTGGATGGTAAATCCCTCCGACGCCGCGATAGAACGCAAGCCGCTCACCAGGAACTCGCGCCCGATGATGATCACCGCCATCCAGGCGGGCACGATCCGGGGATTGAACTGCACCAGCGTGATGAAGGCGGCGGCGATCAGCAGCTTGTCGGCGACCGGATCGAGCAGCATGCCCATGGTGGTGACCTGCTCGCGTTTGCGGGCCAGGTAACCGTCAATGGCGTCAGTGATGGAGGCGGCAATGAAGATGAACGAAGCGATAAGCTCACGTTCGCCGTTGCTGGAACTGAACCAGCTGCTCGTCAGCACCCAGATGAGCACCGGGATGCTGAAGATGCGGGTCAACGTGATGTAGTTCGGGAGGTTCACAGGAACACGGGTACAACCGCCGCGCGCCGACAGTCCGATTATCGTTCAGCCGCAACGAGCAAAGCAACTTGGGAATACAGGCTGGAAGGAAGAATCCGGTTTTGCCGGTTCCGGCTAGGGGGCGCTGTCTTCGTGATGTACCGCGATCTCGTCCAACATGGCGGGAGCCTGGTAGCGCTCCCAGTAGCTGTAACCAACCGGCAGGCCTTTGATCCAGTCGGCCAGGTTCATGGCAATTCGGAGCGGGCGTTGCAAGGGGCGGCGGACAGCCTCCACCGGATGAAGCAGGCTGGCCATCACAATGCAAAGCAGGATCACAGGGCTGACGACGGCAATCAGGAGAAACCGCAGAATGCAGACCAACCGTACCATGCTCATCCTCAAACAGGTCCCACGGAAGGGAAACACGCTTTGTCTACATTATGCCTCCGTTGTGGGCTCGATTCCGAGCTGCTCCCAAAAAATAATTCTTGGCAAAAAGAGAGAAGCGGCCCCCGGGTAAGGGCCGCCTTTGACTCTCGATTACCAACCAGTAACTATGCGTAGAAGCCGCGTTGACGGATGGTGAATGCCACCCGATCGATGGCCAGCATATAGGCCGCAATGCGGTTGTTCACATGGTGCGTGTCGGCGTAGCGAACCACGTCCTCGAAGCCGCAGACCATGATGTCCTTCAGCTGGTCGTTGACCACCGACTCCTTCCAGAAATAGCCCTGGCGGTCCTGCACCCACTCGAAATACGAGGCGGTGACGCCGCCGGCGTTAGCCAGAATGTCGGGCATAACGAAGACATGCTTGTCGGCGAGAATGTCGTCGGCAGCCGCGGTCGTCGGGCCATTGGCGCCCTCAACCAGGACCTTGGCTTTGACCTGTTCGGCGTTGGCGGAGGTAATCACGTTCTCGGTCGCCGCCGGAATCAGGATTTCGCAGTCGCCTACCAGCAAGTCCTCGGTTTTGGCCTTCTCTGCGCCTTTGAAGCCGTGAATCGTACCTTCCTTCTGGCGGTACTCCCACAACGCATGGAGATCGATTCCCTTCGAGTTATACAGACCGCCGTCCCACTCGCCGATGCCCACAATCTTGTACCCCGCCTCGTGCATGAGGAGAGCCGCGTTCGAGCCTACATTGCCGAAGCCCTGGATGATGACTCGCGTGTTTTCGCGGGTCATGCCCAGATGCTTGATCGACTCGTCGCAGATGATCATCACGCCGCGGCCCGTGGCTTCGCGCCGCCCGCGCGATCCCCCCATGCTGAGGGGCTTGCCGGTGACCACTGCGGTTACCGTCTGGCGCATGTGCATGGAGTAGGTATCCATCATCCAGGCCATGGTTTGCTCGTTGGTGTTGACGTCGGGAGCGGGAACGTCCTTCTCCGGTCCGATGAAGTCGACGAGTTCGGCGGTGTAGCGGCGGGTCATGCGCTCCAGTTCGCCGCGCGACATGTTCTTGGGATCACAGATGATGCCGCCCTTGGCGCCGCCAAAGGGAATGTTGACGACCGCGCACTTCCAGGTCATCCAGCTCGCCAGCGCGCGCACTTCGTCGAGCGTCACGTCGGGGGAATAGCGGACGCCGCCCTTGGCCGGTCCCCGAGCGATGGAGTGCTGTACCCGATAGCCGGTAAAGACCTCGATCCTTCCGGTATCCATGGCGACGGGAATATGAACGATGATTTCGCGATTAGGCTGTTGCAATACGCGCCACAACCCTTCGTCGAGCTTTAATCTTTCGGCGGCTTGATTAAACCGCGCGGCTTGCTGCTCCCAGGGATTCTTCTCCTGTTCGAGCATGAATGACGTTTCCATAAGTTCTCCAAGTTGATTCCGAGACGCTTGCAGCGCCAGAGGGCGGCGGACTTTGGCAGGCAGGCGCCACTCATACGGCAGGCAAACCTTCAAAGTATATGCAGGGGCCAGTGCCCGCGCAAGGAGAGGCAGGCGCGATAGCAGCTCTTACTGTTTACTTCAGGGTGAACCAATCGACGGCATTTCCCATCGAACGGCGCCAGACGAGCGCGCCGGAGAAGTCTTCCGGAACGAAGACCTGGCTGTAGCTCATTTGCGGGTCGGGGATCTTCAGCATGATGTTGCCGCCAGAATCGAGTTCCTCGAGAAAGTTGGGCATTCGTACCAGAAGGCGGTTGCCATCGGGACTCATGGCGAGTACTTCCATGGCTTCGTAAGAAACAGTCTTCAGGGTCTCTCCGGAATGCGAGATCACCTGAATCTCCACCGGTTGGTCTTGATACTTGTCCCATTCCGCCGGGCTGAAGTCGTGCTCTTCATAAATAGGAGCAGCGATTTTGTCACCGGATGCGGAGATTGCAGCCGAGTTCCCCGGTGCCACGCGACTCCACAATTGCTTACCCCTCGCATCGAAAGCGGAAACGGCACCCACCTGCGGCCCGTGGTTTGGTGAGGACCACACAACAAAGGTCTGGGAATCGCGGGCAGCTGCCATGCCCCAGCCGTATCCCATCCACACTGCAGTGCCGTCCAGGGCTATCAGTCCGGTACTCCATCCCTGCAACAGGATGAATCGGTCTGCGGGAGCAAAAGAGAGTGCTCCGAAAATGCAGCTACCCTGGTTGTAGGTCTTCTTCCACTTCAGTTCGCCGGACTTGCGGATTAGCAACAGATCGCAGCCGCCGGTGCCCAGTGCAATAACTTCGCCGTCGTGGCTAAAGGCGATGCCAAGCGGTGTGCTTGTCGTCTGAATTGGGACCTTGAGGCCGCGACGGTCGACAATCCATGTGTACTTGTAACCGCTGCCGCCGACCAGCGCGACTTCGTCGCATTTGGGTGAAACGGCCAGCCCACCCGCCGTGATGAACTTGTTGACCTTGCCATATTCCCAAGTCCAGAGCTTCTGGCCTTTGATGTCGAGGACATCAACTCTGCCTACACCTCCAACAGCAACGCAAGCACCGTTGGGGGCCAATGCGGCCGCCGTGATGGCCGGCAATTGCACAGTTTGGGCAGGAAGGGAGTACGACCAGACGGGGCTGCCTTCCTCTGGCGGTTTGCGCCCGGTCGGTATCGGAGTGGACGAGACGACCGTTTGCGCAAACATAATCAGGGAAGCCGAAGCGAACACAATCAACAGAATCGCGGTGCGTGCGAGGCTCGGCATCTTTGCGCTCCCTGGCGCCCATTCTCGAACAAAATTCACGGCTCGGCTATAACGAACCCGCAAGCTGGCGCCGGGCTTCGTAGACTCTCCCGTATAATCGACCACGCCTCTGCGCATTCCTATGAATCCGGATGCTCACCCCAGACTATAAGTCGTTTCTGCAACTCAGCCGTGACGCTACTCTCGTCCCCGTTGCCAAGTCCTTGAGCGCCGACCTCCTGACCCCTGTGGGCGCGTTCCTGACCCTCGCCGTGAGGCAGAAGTACGCCTTCCTGCTGGAGTCGGTCGAGGGCGGCGAGAGGATTGGCCGCTATACCTTCCTCGGTGCGCAGCCGCGCACGGTAATCACCGCTCGCGGCAATGAAATCGAAATCGTGCGCGGGAAGTCGAGCGAACGCCGCAGCGGAAGCGTGGTCGACGTACTGCGCGGGATCCTGCAGCAGCACCAGCCTGCCGTGGTTCCGGGCCTGCCGCCGTTCACCTCCGGCGGCGTGGGCTATTTTGCCTATGACATGGTGCGCCAGTTTGAGCGCCTGCCGAAGACGGCCAAAGACGACCTCAAGCTGCCCGACTGCATTTTCACTTTCTACGACCGGCTGCTGGCGTTCGATCACCTGCGACATCAGCTCTATATCATCGCGGCGGCCGACGTGAAGACCGAGTCGCCTCGCAGGGCCTATGATCGTGCGCTGGCCGACATTGATGCCATCGAACGCAAGCTGGCCAGCGGCATGAAGAAGCAGGCGCTGGGCTGGGCAGAGGATGGAAAGAAACCGAAGATCAGGGTGCACGCCCGCACGTCGCGCGATGAGTTCATCGCCAAGGTGAAACGCGCGAAGGAATACATCGCCGCCGGGGACATCTTCCAGGTGGTGCTCTCGCTGAGGTTGGATTTCAAGGCGCCGTCTGACCCGTTTCAGATCTATCGCGCGCTGCGCACAGTGAATCCTTCGCCCTACATGTTCTTTCTCAAGCTGGATGACTTGCATGTTCTCGGCGCTTCGCCCGAAATGCTGGTACGGGCAACAGGACGGCAGCTCGAATACCGTCCCATCGCCGGCACCCGCCGTCGCGGGGTCAACGGCCTCGATGACGAGAGACTCATTGAGGAACTGAAGCAGGATGAGAAGGAGCGCGCCGAGCACGTCATGCTGGTCGACCTGGGGAGGAACGACCTGGGCCGGGTGAGCGAGTATGGCAGCGTGAAGGTGCGCGACCTGATGTTCGTGGAGAAGTACTCGCACGTCATGCACCTGGTGTCGGCGCTGGAAGGGCGACTGCGCCCAGAACTTGATCCTCTCGATGCGCTGGCGGCATGCTTTCCCGCTGGTACGCTGAGCGGTGCTCCCAAAGTGCGGGCAATGGAGATCATCGAAGAGCTGGAACCGGTTCGGCGTGGCGTGTATGGCGGCGCGATTCTCTATGCCGACCAGGCCGGCAATCTGGATTCGTGCATCGCCATCCGCACCATGGTCGTCCATCGCCGGCGGGCGTATGTGCAGGCAGGAGCAGGCATCGTCGCCGACTCCGATCCCGCAAGCGAGTACCAGGAGTGCATGAACAAAGCGAGCGCGTTATTGAGGGCGGCGGAGAAAGCTAGTGGCTAGCTGTGATCTTTCAACAGGTTGTTCCTTAGTAAATTGTCCATTCGATGGAAACCGGAGAAGCTGATTGTGTCAGCAGTCAACTTCACACCGGAGGCATCGAATGGACATTCACAAGAATGCCCGACTGACGCTGCATAGTCGAGAGCAACTCGCCCAATCCGTTCTGCACCAAGGTAAGACTTTGAACTCGGCTGCAGCCGAGTTCAAAGTCAGCGTACCCACCGCCCGTAAGTGGGTGCGCCGCTATCAGCTCTCCGGCCCTCTGGGGCTGGCGGATCTTGGATGGCTGGTTGACGTCGCTTGAAGTCTCAGGACGTAAACTATCCACGAGCCACCATTGCTGAATGAGCTGGAGACTTGAATGACGGAGAAGGCGCTGCGCAGTTATAAAGACTTGATCGTGTGGCAAAAAGCCGTGGAGTTGGTGGCAGACGTGTATCGAGCAACCACAGCATTTCCTCGGGATGAAATCTATGGGTTGACGAATCAGCTTCGGAGGGCGGCCGTCTCGGTGCCAAGCAACATCGCGGAAGGGCAAGGACGTGCGACCAAGGGTGAGTTCATTCAGTTTCTGTGTCACTCAAGGGGATCTCTGTTCGAATTGGAAACCCAGGTGATAATTGCAGGAAAACTCGGTTATCTCAATCCGGACCAGAAGAGTGCCCTGCTCGGAAAAGCTACCGAAGTGGCGCGGATATTGAATGGCTTGTTGACGTCGCTTGGATTCTCAGGCCGTAAACTATCCACTATCCGCTAACCACTATCTACTCAGATGGTTTTTGTATTAGACAACTACGATTCCTTCACCTACAACCTGGTCCAGTACATCGGCGAACTGGGGCACGAGGTCATGGTGCGGCGCAATGATCAGATTACGGTCGAGGAAATCGCCGACCTAAATCCTGATCGCATCGTGGTTTCACCCGGCCCATGCACACCCCAGGAGGCAGGCATCAGCATCGACGTAATCCGCCATTTCGCAGGCAAGGTGCCGCTTTTCGGTGTGTGCCTTGGGCATCAGGCTATCGGAGCGGCTTTCGGAGGCAAAGTCGTACGCGCGCACAACCTGATGCATGGCAAGACCAGCCAGGTCGAGCACGACGGGAAAGGAGTCTTCCGTGACATTTCTTCGCCACTGACGGCCACGCGCTATCACTCTCTCATTGTCCAAGAGAAGGGCCTGCCGCAGGAACTGGAAGTTTCCGCTACCTGCACCGATCGCGACGGAACGCGCGTGATCATGGGACTGCGCCATCGAAAGTTTCCTGTCGAAGGAGTGCAATTCCACCCCGAGAGCGTGCTCACGGAGCATGGCAAGCAGATGGTCCGTAACTTCGTTGAAGGTTAATTTGCGCCGTTGTTTAGAATCTCCGCGTGGCTGAATCCGGCAGCGCAGTTGAAACCAGGAGCGCAGAACGTACCTACAGCTTCGCCCAGCGCCTCTCCCTCGCCCTCGCGTCCTGGATTGTCCCGGCCTTCATAGCCTTGATCGGCTCAACGTTGCGCGTCCGCTTCCATTGGGAAGAAGGTTCGATCGGCAGCCTCGACAATGTTCATCCCGGCATCTATCCCTTCTGGCATCGCTGCGTGCTTCCGGCGACATGGATCTTTCGCCGGCGCAAGCTGGCGGTGATGACCAGCCGCTCGCTCGATGGTGAATACATCGCTCGCGTCATCGAGCGTTTCGGCTACGTGCCGATTCGGGGGTCCAGCTCGCGTGGAGGCCAGCGCGCGCTGCTGGAGATGCAAACGTATGTCGGCTCGGGAATGGGAGCGGCGTTTACCATCGACGGCCCACGCGGGCCCCAGTATGTCGCCAAGCGCGGTCCCATCCAGCTCGCCAAAGCGACGGGAGTCGCCATCACTCCGTTTTACGTTGCGGTCGGCAGAAAGTGGGTGCTGAACTCATGGGACCATTTCGTGATCCCCATGCCCTTCTCGCGTGCGCTGGTACGGGTGGCGCCACGGATTTACGTTCCCCGCGACGCGGACGATGCCATGCTCGAAGCCAAGTACCAGGAAATGCAATCGGCGCTGGAGCGCATCACCAAACTCGCGGAAGCACAGGCCTGCTTAAAGAAGGCGTGAGCTATAGGGTTAGGTTAGAGGGGGCTCGACTAATAACAATGAGGACGCGGGTTGCCGCGTCCTCATTGATCTACCGCTCGTAATCGTGTCGCATGGCTCCGTCATACAGGCCGGTTAGCATACAGCACTTTTTGAAACTTCCGGCCTGAGCCGCACGGACAGATATCGTTGCGTCCGAGCTTCTCGCGGAGATCTTTGTCTCCATGGACGATTCGCAGGCCTCGCTTCACTTTCATTTCAGAGGGAAATCCTCTGCGTCGTTTGCTGCGTTCGTAGAAAAAATCCGCTGTTCACGGGAGTTCTCCTTTCGGATGGATTTGCCCGTCACATCACGAAAGGGGGCCCGTTTCGGCTATTGTACTTCAGCTTTCTCTACCCCGGATTGACACTGGCCCCTCCCGCCAGTAGAGTCTTGTTTTCATCCTGAGCAAATTTTCGCTGCAGGCGGGTCTTTACAAATCTTTGGTTCGCGCGTTCCGTCCGCTCGGGCGGGACTGGGAAGCCGGGTGCAAATCCCGCGCTGCCGCGCAACTGTAAGCGAGCTGTTGGCGATTGGCCACTGTACGAACGGGAAGGCCATCGCCGTTGTCGCGATCTCGATCGCAACTCGCAAAGCCAGGAGACCGGCGTGAACCGTTGACTAACCCCTTTCGCGTGCAAAGGAGGAAGCCTTGTTCAGCCTTCGTGTCTTTCTTGCCGGCCTGCTGCTATGTGTTGCGGCGCGGGCTGCCGATCTCAAAATCACCGTCAACAGCCCCTCGGGCGACCGCGTCGCCGGCGTTCAGGTCAGCCTGTTTCGTGCCAGCGACAATGCCGGCGTAGCCGTCCAAACCACCACTGGCGACGGCAGCGTAACCTTCGTCAACGTTTCTGATGGCGAGTACCGCGCGGTGATTCTTGCCCCCGGGTTCGCCGAGCAGTCGACGAACGTCAGCGTGCCCGCAAAGGAAGCTCTCAATGTGCAGCTCAAACTCGCTACGACGCCGCAGACGGTCGTCGTCTCCGGCACGGCCACCCCGGCGACGGTGGAGCAGTCTGCAACCTCCATCGACTTCCTGAGCAGCGCTCAGCTCAAGCTGCTCAATCCTGTTTCTGCCGGGGACGCCCTCAGCTACATGCCGGGAGCTATCGTCAACACCGCCGGGCAACGCGGAGGCCTGTCGTCGCTGTTCGTGCGCGGCGGCGATTCCGACTACAACAAGGTGATCATCGACGGAGTTCCGGTCAACGAGCCCGGCGGCACTTTCGATTTCGGGGTGGTGCCGATGAACAATGTCGAACGCCTCGAGATGGTCCGTGGCCCCGAGAGCACGATCTACGGCTCCGACGCCATGACCAGCACGGTACAGTTGTGGACGGCCACCGGGGACACTCGCACACCAGAGATTCAGTTCGGCGCTGATGGAGGCAACTACTCGACCGCCAACGGCTATGCCTCGATTGCCGGCGCGCGCGGCATCTTCGACTACAACGTCTTCGCAGACCAGTTCACCACGCAGGGACAAGGCGTCAACGATACCTATTCCAACGCTCTGCAAGGCGGCAACGTCGGAATTCGTTTGTCTGACAATGTGGCATTTCGCTTCCGGCTGCGCCACTCGAACAGCTTCACCGGCGTGCCTTCAGACTGGTGGTTCAACGGAGACCCCGTGCTGCCGCCCGATTCGGACCAGCGGGCGCACGAGAACAACTTCCTCGCCAGCGCAGCCCTGACCATCACCGGACCGGGCTCGTGGCAGCACCAGATTACCGGCTTCGAGTACAACCATCTGCGGACCAATACCGATACCTATGAAGATCCGGGCCGCCCCTTTGATTCGCCTTTCTACGACGACGCGCGCTACAACCGCGCAGGTTTTTCGTATCAGGGAACATGGGCTCCGCGGAGTTGGGCGCTGACCACCATCGGCGACACCTTCGAGGACGAGAACGGCAACATCCTCAGCACCACCCCAGCACCCGATGCGACCTACAGCTTCACCCACGGCCTGCGCATCAACAACTATCTGTTCGCGCAGGAGAATATTGTCTGGAAGCGCATTACCGCGCTGGCAGGACTTGCGTGGGTGCATAACGCCAGCTTTGGCAACCGTGCCGTGCCGCGCATTTCGGGATCGGTCCTGCTATGGAATGGCAATCACACGCTCAGCGGCACCCGGCTGCGCGCAGCTTATGCGCAGGGCATCAAGGAGCCGAGCTTCGAGCAATCGTTCGGCATCGCGGGAACCTATCCGGTGCTGCCCAATCCCAATCTGAAGGCGGAAGAGAACTATGCGATCGAAGCTGGATTCGATCAGTCGCTGTTCAGCAACCGGATGTCGCTTACCGCGATTTACTTTCATAACTCGTTTCGCAACCAGATCGAATATCAGTTCAATGACATCGACTTCACCAGCCAGTATGTGAACATCAACCGCTCGTTTGCTCAGGGCGCGGAAGTCGAGTTGCGCGGGCAGATCATCAATCGCCTGCTGCTGACAGCGGCTTACACCTACACTTCCACCCAGATCACGCAGGCCCCGCCATGCGATCCGCTGAACGGTTGCGACCCGCTGATCTATGGCGAAGGCGCTCCTTTGTTGCGCCGCCCCAAGCAGGCGGGCACGGTATTGCTCACCTACACTCGGACCAAATGGGGAGCCAGCGCGGGTGTTGTAGCCGTCGGCCGCCGGCCCGACTCCGACTTCCTGTACGGTTACATCCCTCCCATCTACTACGCCGCCGGCTATGCGCGCGTGGATCTCGGCGGATGGTACAGCTTCACCCATCACATCACCGCCTACGCCAACATCAACAACGCCTTCGACAATCACTACAACGAAGTGCTGGGATATCCCGCGCTGGGAGCTGCGGTGAGAGCGGGAATGCGCTTCAGCTTTGGGGGAGAGTGAGGAAAGAGTTGTCAGTTGTCGGTGATCAGTTGTCCGTGGTGCACTCGACATCGGGTACTGCTGAGCTTGGCGACTTCAGATATTTGCCCGAAACTGACAACTGACAACTGGACTACTCTTTTCCTGCCGGGACGTGGTTGTGGTACTTCAGCCGGATCTCGTGCAGCTTGTCGAGGTGCTTGCCGCTGAGGGGCTGTTGCCGGCCAAGCATGTGGGTGACGAGCGCGATCTTGGCGTAATGCTCCACCGTCTCCATGTTCATATATGCGGTAAGCAGGTCAGCGCCGTAGGCCACCACGCCGTGGTTCGCCATCAGGATGGCCTGGTGATCGGGAATGAGCGGAGCCAGGGCCTCGGTTAGTTCCATGGTGCCTGGCGTCCCGTAGCTGGCCAGCGGTACCGAGCCGAGGGTGACAACAATCTCAGAACACAACGCGGTGTCGAGCGGGATACCGGCGGCGGCGTAGCCGGTGGCCGTTGGCGGATGCGCATGTACGACCGCATGGATGTCGGGCCGTTTGTGATAAATGAACAGGTGCATGGCGATCTCGCTGGAAGCCTCGCGCCAGCCGCTCACCTTGCGGCCGCCTGCGTCGACGATGACCAAATCCTCGGCTTCCATCATGCCCTTGCTCATCACCGTAGGAGTACACAGCACGTCGCCGTTCTCCAGGCGAACCGAGAGGTTGCCGTCGGTGGCCGCGACCAGTCCATTCTGGTGCAGCATCCTGCCAAAATGGACAATCTCGTCGCGGTGCTGTTCTAGGGTTTTCACGCCTGAGTTCCGACTGCCGCTGAGCTTGGGGCTAGCCAATTTGCTTATCGTATCGCATTCAAGCGTGATGGCAAAGCTATCGACGGTGATCCCTCTTACACTCCTCAGGCATCGAGAACACGAACGAGCTGAGATGTAACCACGGAGATACAGAGACACCGAGAAATTACAAATCAGCGGTGCCCGCTCCTGGAGTGAGTTACCTAATCGAGCTTTGTACCGAGTCGAGCACCTGCAGGAGTTTTTTCCGCCTCTGTGTCTCTGTGGTTCAATTCCGGCTCCTCGGTGTCCTCAGTGGTGAGTTCTAACAGACGCTCCTCGGGCATAATCGCAATGTGCTGGTTTCCGAGTTTGACTACCACCTTCCGGAAGATCTGATCGCCAAGCAGCCGCTGCCCGATCGCGCAGACGCGCGAATGCTCCATATGCGCCGCGATAGCGGCGGACTGGACGATCGCAGCTTTCGCGACTTCCCCGAGCTTCTGCGCCCCGGCGACGTGCTGGTGCTGAACAATAGCCGTGTTCTGCCGGCGCGCCTTTTTGGGCATCGCAGCGGCTCGCGGGCGCAGCAGCTGTCGGCGGAGAACCCTGCTTCCCACCATTTCCTGCGCGGCAAAGTGGAAGTCTTGCTGACGAAGCAAGTTTCGGCATCGCCGCAGGAGTGGGAGGCGCTGGTTCACCCCGGCCGCAAGCTGGGCGTAGGAGAGCGGCTGTACTTCGGCAACGAAGCCAGCGAACAATCGCATGACCTAGCAGCGGAGATTGTCGATCGAGGCACCTTCGGCGAACGGCGCCTGCGCTTCGATCCCGTCGACGACTTCTTCGCCGTGCTCAATCGCATCGGGCACATCCCGCTGCCGCCCTATATCGACCGGCCCGACACGCCGCTCGATCGCGAGCAGTACCAGACGGTGTATGCCAGCCCGCCGGGCTCGGTTGCAGCCCCTACGGCAGGACTGCACTTCACCCCCGAAATTCTGGATCGCATTCGCCGGCGGGGAGTTGAAACGGCCGAAGTCACTTTGCACGTCGGACTGGGAACCTTTCAGCCGGTGCGCGAGGAAGTGGTGGAGGCGAACAAGCTGCACCGCGAATGGTACGAGATCTCTGCCGAGGCGGCAGAGCGAATTCAGCGCGCCCGCGAGGCCGGCCGGAGGATCGTCGCCGTGGGCACAACCAGCGTGCGTACGCTGGAGTATGCCGCCCGAAACAGCGACGATGGCCGTATTGTTCCGCAGAGCGGCGAGGCCGACATCTTCATTTATCCCGGATTCGAGTTTCGCGTGATCGGCGCGATGCTGACGAATTTCCATCTGCCGAAGTCGACCCTCATCATGCTGTTGGCGGCCTTTGCCGGGCGCGAGCCAACGCTCGCTGCCTATGAGCACGCGGTGCGCGAACGTTACCGGTTCTATTCCTACGGCGACTGCATGTTTGTGGAGTAGAACGTGATTGGCCACTGGCGACGGTTCTGTGTTGTAATAGAAAGACCGCTATGCCCAAGTTGAAGACACATAAGGGAGCGGCCAAGCGTTTTAAGAAGACAGGCACTGGCAAGATCAAGCGCGGACACGCGTTTAAGCGCCACATCCTGACTTCCAAGGGTACGAAGCGCAAACGCCAGCTCGATACCGATACGATGGTCGACAAGGCGGATCAGCATAAAGTAGCGCGCATGATCCCCTACTAGACTGTAAACCGCCGCATGGTGCGGCAACCGGCGTCTATCCCAAATTTCAGGTGAAACGGGAAAACGACGGATAGCAGCGTGTGAAGAGGCATTTCAGGCCCCCCGAAATCCCAGGCGTGGGCCGGCTTCCAGAGCTTCTTGCCTCCAGCCGCTTAACGAACTTGAAAAGGAGCAGCAATGCCTCGCGTAAAACGTGGTACCAAACGCCGCGCGCGCCGCAAAAAGATCTTAGAGCGCGCAAGTGGCTATTATTTAACAAAATCAAAACTGTATAGGTCGGCGAAAGAGTCGGTCGAGCGCGGACTGAAGTTTGCCTACAGCGGCCGCAAGCAGAAGAAGCGCCAGTTCCGTTCCATCTGGATCGTGCGCATCGGCGCCGCCGCCAAGCTCAACGGCATCAGCTACAGCCAGTTCATCAACGGCCTGAAGAAGGCCGGCATCGAACTCGACCGCAAGATCCTGGCTGACCTGGCCGTCAAGGATCCGGCAGGGTTTACTTCGCTGTGTGAGCAGGCGAAGGCCGCTCATGCAGCCGCTGCCGCAGCTTAGCGCCGTCTATCCCGGAACAATCTGTATCTCACCCGATGGGCGGCCGTTACGGTCGCCCGTTGTTGTTTAAGCGCGCTCAGGGGACACTCCTTGACGCGTGAATTATTCGGTCAGCTTGAAGAATTGAGGACCGCATGGCCAGCAAGGCGATTACAGCAACTGTCGTACCAGCCGCTCTGCATCGCAGCGAGAGCGAACTGCCCTTCGTCACCTACCAGGAAGGCGTGACTTTTCAGTTGTTGCACGCCGACATTGAGGCGGGCTTGTGGGTCATACGAGTGCGCTTTCAACCGGGCGTCACGATTCAACGCCACAAGCATACCGGCGAAGTTTTCGCTTTTACGCTTAAGGGTTCCTGGAACTACTTGGAATATCCCGAAGTGAACACCGCTGGATCGTACTTGTTCGAGCCGGCAGGATCGGTTCACACGCTGCACGTGCCTGAGTCGAACTCTGAGGTTACAGATGCCTGGTTCGCCATTCGTGGAGCGAATCTGAATCTTGACGAACAAGGCAACGTTGAGAGCGTTGTGGATGCTGCGGCCGCGCTGGAAATCTATTTGGCAGGCTGCCAGGCCGAAGGACACGCGCTGCCTAACGTCATTGGCCGGTAGGACTGATTCATAGAATTATGTACACCGTTCCCAAACTCGACGACTGCTCGCCCGCGGCGCTGGATCGCGCGGTGGCTGAGCTGTTCGCCGCACTCGATGCCGAATCCGCCGCGCTGCATTCCGAATCCGATTGGAAGGAATTTCGCAATCGCTGGATGGCGCGCAAGAACGGCGTCCTGACACAGGTCAACGACACCTGGCTGAAGGCCGCTCCGAAGGAAGCCAAGCGCGATGTAGGCCAGCGCGTTAACGAACTCAAGGCGCGCGCTGAAGCTGCAATCGAGGCCGCGCACGAAAAGATCCACGCCTCTTCTGCCGGCGCCAGACTCGGACGCGAACGTCTCGACATCACCCTTCCCGGTATCCGCCGCCCCATCGGCGTAAAACACCCGGTGCTGCGCGTGCAGGATGAGATCGTCGCCGTCTTCAAGGCGATGGGTTACTCCGTCGGCGAAGGGCCCGAGGTCGAGACCGACTACTACAACTTCGAGTCGTTGAACTTTCCGCCGAACCATCCGGCGCGCGATACCCAGGACACGCTGTTCATCGCCGGGCAAGAGCGCAAGCCCGCGCGCGACCGCCTGTTGCTACGAACCCACACCTCGCCGGTGCAGATTCGCAGCATGGAGAAGCTGGCGCCGCCGGTGCGCATCGTCATCCCCGGCAAGGTGCACCGCAACGATCCGCTCGACGCCACACACTCGCCAGTCTTCCACCAGGTCGAGGGGCTCGCGGTCGATACCAACATCACCTTCTGCGACCTGAAGGGTACGCTCGACCACGCCATGAAGGCGTTGTTCGGCTCGTCGGTGAAGACGCGCTTCTATCCGTCGTTCTTCCCCTTCACCGAGCCCAGCGCCGATATGCAAGTAAGTTGCATCTTCTGCGGCGGCAAGGGCTGCCGCAAGTGCAAATTCAGCGGCTGGATCGAGCTGCTGGGCTGCGGCATGGTCGATCCCAACGTCTTCGAGTTTGTGAAGCACAACGGCTATGATCCGGCGAGGGTTTCGGGCTTCGCCTTCGGCATGGGCGTCGAGCGCATCGCCATTCTGAAGTACGAGGTCGAAGAGATCCAGTTGTTCTACGAGGGCGACGTGCGGTTTTTGGAGCAGTTCGCCTGAGAGCTTCCTTTTCGTGGCGACTGTGCTTTGAGGTTTGAGCGTTTCAGGGGTGTTCTCACGACAGGTTTCCGGAAAACCTCTAAGTTGGGGGCATCAGGCCGTCGGGCGGCGAAACCAGCGCCGGAGGCGCGACAGATCTTAGCCCAGCGCTTCAGCGCTGGGTAGGCGTAGTTGTAGAACCCGAGTCCCTTTAGGGGCAATAATTGACTTGACTCGTCCATTGTAACAGAGGACGATAGAGCCAGTTAATTGCCGGGAAAGAGAGAAATTCCCGTGCAACACCCCTATGAGGCGGAGAACTTTTGGGAAGCGGTCTTTACTGCGACTAGGTTTCTCTGGAAGGATTGGCCCGCAAACATGGAAGCCGTCGGATTAGACAATCAGAACAACTACAACCTGCGCGGAACCTGTCCATATGAAGACTGCCGAAGAGAAACGGTCTTTGTGAGAGTTGGCAATAGCTTCTCCGAGGGACTCAGAACCAATTTAGTTCGCGTTGTTTCGATCATGCAGTGCCAGGCATGTTTCAAAATCATCCTCGGGATGGCGATACACTCGTCAATGTCTTTTGACTATCAATATGAAACTCATTATCCGCTAGGAACTCCCGACCAGAGTGTTCCAAACGAGGTTCCCGAAGCAATCGCACGAGATTTTAAAGAGGCTCTGCGCTGTCTATGGGTGGACGCCTATAACGCGACCGCCGAAATGTGCAGGAGGGCGATGGAGGCAACTTGTATTGATTTGGGAGCGCCAAAGAAGAAAGTATTGGAGGACATGATTGACTGGCTTGCCGATCAACGCAAGATAACCCCATTCCTTCAGCAGGTCGCACATAAGATTCGCCTCGGCGGAAATCGAGCGGCACATCCCGAAGGAGAACAGGCGGTCAACGGCGCTGAGGGCGAGCCCATCGTAGTCATCGAAAAGGAACACGCGGAGGCCATGATTAAATTCGCAAAAGAATTTTTTCACCATGTCTACGTTGTTCCAAAGCAGCTTGACAAATATGACTTCTCGAAACCGAAACAAGCAAAGGCTACCCAATCATGAGCAGCGAGGAATTCCGACGTTTCGACACAACGGTTCGTAAGGTGCTTTCCGTCTCGCACGATGAACTGGTGAAGCGCGAGGCAGAATGGAAGAAGCAGCGGCAACTCGCAAAGAAAAAGCGGGCTAAGACTTCGCCCGCTTCCCGCGCTTCAGGCGGTACGGATTAGAAAGCCTCGGCGGCTCCCACCTTGCCAGTCAGTTGAGCAAAGGTGAGGCGCTTACCGACGATCTTGCGTACCGCCATACTGAAGCGGTCGCCATCGGTAATCGGATTGTCGCGGGTTGCGCGATTGTTGAACCGGAACATCTGCTCATCAACGTAACGCTGTAGGTGATAGGGTTCGACGGCAACATAGGTGCCCTTGAGAGTCCGCTTCAAGAGGCTCCAGAAGTTCTCGATTCCGTTGGTATGCACTTGGCCGTTGACATAGCTCTCGACATGATTCACGACTTCATGAACGAACTGTTCCTTCAGTCTGTTGTAGCCAATCCACTCGTCGGTATAAACCTTCGAGTCGCGGCAGACCTCCCGCAGGATTTCGCTTTGCAAAGTTTCGCGCCGAACATTGGGGATGACCTTTGCGCGGACTTCACGCAGGTCACGGTCAAGCAGTCCCATCACGATGGTTTTGTTGGTGTGGTCGCCAGCAAGTGCGCGTCCTTTAGTTGCGGCCATTCTGGCCTTCTTACTCTTGTGCATGTTGGCAATGCGTCCACCAACAAAGGTTTCGTCTACTTCGACTGTTCCGCCACCTTCTCCCATCTGTCCGACGGATTCGTTCTGCATCGCCAGACGGATTCGATGGAGCATGAACCATGCAGTCTTTTGTGTGATGCTCAGGTCGCGTGCGATCTCGTAGCTACTGACACCATTCTTGCAGTTTGTGACCAGCCACATCGCAGCAAGCCATTTGTCCAGCCCGATTGCGGAATCCTCCATCACTGTTCCAACCTTGATGGAAAATTCGCGCTTCGGATGATGGCTCCCACACTGCCATGTGCGACGTTTCTCGCTGTACTTGACGCTTTCGGAACCGCAGGTGGGACATACAACCTTACCGTCCGGCCAACGGCGAATTGCGAGATAGTCGATGCAGTTATCGGGATTCGAGAAGTACTGGATTGCTTCTTGAAGGCTCTTGGGTTCTTTCATGACTCGCCTCACCTACAAGAGCTATCCTACCCTGTCAGACTGGACGAGTCAAGTAAATTATTACCCCTTTAGGGACGACACATGATCTGGCGGGTTTCAACCCGCCGCGGAACGTGAATGAGAATCCTTCCCGCATGGCTGCGTGAGTTCGTCAACGTCTCGGCCGACGACCGCCAACTCGCCGAAGATCTGACCTCGGCCGGCATCGCCGTCGAATCCGTCGCCGACGAGAATGGCGAAACCGTCTACGAGATGGACCTGACCACCAACCGCGTGGACGCCATGAATCACTACGGCGTAGCGCGCGAAGCCTCGGCCATCTACGGCATAGAGCTGAAACCTGTGCACCCGAATTTGCCAAAGGCAAACGGCGAAGCCAATTTCCCCATCGTCATCGAAGACGCCGAGGGCTGCGCGCGATACACGGCCCGCGTCATTCGCAACCTGAAGATCCGCCCCTCGCCCGCCCACATTGCCAAACGCCTGGATCTGTTGGGCTCGCGTTCCATCAACAACGCTGCCGACGCAACCAACTACGCCATCAACGAGCTTGGCCACCCCACCCACGCCTTCGATCTCGACCTGCTGGAGGGCGGCACCATCATTGTGCGGCGGGCACGCGAAGGCGAAGTACTGAAGACCCTCGATGGCGTCGACCGCAAGCTCTCGACCGACGATCTGGTGATTGCTGACGCGAAGAAACCCGTCGCCCTCGCCGGCGTCATGGGCGGCTTCGACTCGATGATCACCGAGAAAACGAAAAAAGTTCTGATCGAGTCGGCCTGGTTCGATCCGGCGAGCATCCGGCGAACCGCCAAGCGGCACGGCATGCACACCGATGCGTCGCATCGCTTCGAGCGCGGAGCCGACTGGGGCATTACGCCGCTGGCTTGCGATCGCGTCGCTGAGCTGATTCTTGAATCTGC
This sequence comes from uncultured Acidobacteriaceae bacterium, assembly GCA_963846815.1. Classification (GTDB taxonomy): domain Bacteria; phylum Acidobacteriota; class Terriglobia; order Terriglobales; family Acidobacteriaceae; genus CAVVDY01. The sequence continues at coordinate 500,674 of CAWJXG010000002.1, forward strand.
CGGAGGCGAACTTGTCGGCGGAATCATCGATGCCGTTGCGCGCTCGCTCGAACGTCCGCCTATCGCGCTACATCGTTCGGAAGTGAAGCGCATCCTCGGCATCGAGCTCGGCGACGAGGAGATAAAAGGCATTCTCGGCAAGCTGGGCTTCGCCGTTGCCAGCGCGAACGGCGACTTCAGCGTGACGTTTCCAACCTGGCGGCTCGACGTGGAGCGCGAGATCGATCTGCTGGAAGAGCTGGCGCGCATCTACGGCTACAACAAGTTCCCCAATACGCTGCCCTCGTTTGCCGGAGCAGTCGAGGCGCTGCCTGACGAGCAGAAGAACGCGAAGGTGCGCGAGACCATGCTTGCGCTGGGTTATGACGAGGCCATCTCCATCACCTTCATCTCCGAGCAGGATGCGCACACCTTCAGTACCGCCGAGCCGCTGCCGCTTGCCAATCCTTTGAGCGAAGAGGCGGGATATATGCGCAACTCGCTCGTGCCCGGCCTCCTCGACATGGTTGCGTACAACCTTAACCGTGGCAACAATGATGTGCGCCTGTTCGAGGCAGGCGAGATCTTCGAGAAGGCCGGCGACCGTCATCAGGAGCACCGGACTTTGGCCTTTGCTGCGACCGGCCATCTCGTGCCGGCCAATGTTCATCGCCCGGCTGAGACGTACTCGTTCTTTCACATGAAGGGTGACATCGAAGAGCTGCTCGCGGCCTTCCAGCATCAGGGCCTGTACTTCGACACCATGACGCCGCCATACTTTCATCCTGGACGCTCTGCCCGCGCCGTGCTCGACGGTGAAACGGTAGCCCGCTTCGGTCAACTTCATCCCGAGATCGCCGCCGCGCGCAAGCTGCGCCAGGACGTCTTCGTCGCCGAAGTGCTGCTCGACCGCTTGTACAAACACGCCCTGCATGAGCCGAAGTACGAGCGCATCTCGAAGTTCCCTGCTGTCGAGCGCGACTTCTCCTTCGTCTTCGCCGACTCCATTAGCTTCGAACGCATACACTCTGCGGTTCGAGGCCTCGGCATCGCCGAGATGCAACTCTTCACCCCGCGCGAGATCTATCGCGGAGAGAAAGTTGGAGCCGGGAAATATTCCGTCCTGCTCCACTCCGAGTTTCAGTCGAAAGAGCGTACGCTGCGCGACGATGAAGTAGCGCAATGGTCCGCGCAGATCGTCCAGACGCTGGAAACGCTGGGCGGAGTTCTTCGCGGATAGCAGTAAGCAGCTTTTACCACAGAGGCCACCGACAAGATTAATTCCAGTCTTTCTCCTGCCTCCGTGGCGATCTTTATCGGTTCTCTGCCCGCAAATTCGCATCTAGCTGCCCTTGGATCTTTTTCGATTCACCACCCGCACGCCGGCTCGCCAGTGTTCATCCAGTTGCACCAGTTGCCACTCGATCTCCGGCGACAGGTACTTCAGCAGGATGCTTGTCGCAGGATGGGTGCGCAGCACGGGCGTGACCAGGTAAAGCAGCGGCGGAGCAGGCGACAGCTCGCGTCCGGCGAAGTATCCGTTGCGCACGAATCCGCGATTTTGCTGATGCCAGCGCACGCGCGCCCAATAGTCCAGCCCTTGCAGCGCAAGATGAATGTCGTCATCCGCCTTGAGCTCCAGGATCGCCAGCCGCCCATCAATCGTCACGCTCAACACGTCGAGCATCGCGCGGTCTGACGCCGTAAACGCCGGCACCTGCGAGTAGACGAAGTTGCCATCCAGGCGCTCGTCGATGGACCGCACCTCCCGTGTGATCAGCGACTCCAGCCAGCGCTCAGGACAAAGCCGGTACAGCGGATCGCCGTGCGAACCGGCAGGATGCCGGCTGGCCTGCAGCCGCTCGATCAGCGCTGCGAACAGGTCTTCTGTCGCTTCATCCAGCGTGTATTCTGCCGGCCCCATGCCGAAGACAATCGTTTCAGTGTTGCGAAATGATCCCGCCGCCGGAGCAATCCGCGCCCGTGCGAACTCCAGTCCATACAGCCGGAAGACGACCTCCGAAGTCGAGTCGACGTGAATATCGGCTTCCGGCACGCTGGCGCGAATTCGCGCGATCGACTCGCCAAAGCGCTCCTCGACCGACCGGCGATTGACTGCCCTTACCAGCCGCGTCGCCAGGTTTCCATGATCGCGGAAGTCGAGTTCTTCGCAGGTCTCTGCCTGTTCGCTGACCTGGCAAATCTGCCACTTCGCCGCCGCTTGATCCAGGTGCGCCACGCGCTGGCTGACGATCTCGCCCCGCCCATGCGGCACAAACAGCTTCAATCCTTCAACGTGGCACCTGCCGGCCAGGTGCTGCCGCTGGTGGTCCATCCACAAAATTCCAAAGGTCAGCGCGGCATCAATCGACGCCTGCGATTCCTCGCCATTCACCCCCAGCGCCGCAAATGCCGACTGTCCCGAGCGTACGACCGCCCGGGTGTACACCGGGCTGAACGAATGCTCCAGGTCAGCCTTGCTGCTGACCGACTCGATCTTGGCGCCAGGATGTTCCCGCTCCAGCAACCTGGCCAGCAGTTTCTGGTAATGCGCCCGGGCGGCACGCTGCGACGCTGCGCTACGATACTCGCGATGGGCACAGATCTCCAGCACCTCAGGCTTCGACTGCCCGAAGCGCAACGCCGAAAGGCGCAGGGACTGCGGCGTGGCCTGCAGGTCCAAAACGCGCCGCACGATGTTCCGCTCCTCCGACCAGACGTGAAGCACGCATTTGCCCTCGCCCGAAACCGAGTACCGGGCGGCGTCGAAATCGAAAAGCGTATCGCCGTTTTCGATCAACGCGGCGTGCGGGTGCTCCAGCAGGAAGCCTTCCACCGTGCGGGCGAGCGCTTCGGAGGTGATTTCGGACACGAGCATCGGACTCTATCCAAGCCTAATGAAGGAGAGTCAACCAGTGCTGCAATCGAGCGCACAGCCCTGTGTGATAATCGAAGGATAGGGGCCCGCCCGACCCGGCGCCGCCCGTGGCTTAAACCCGTGGCTTAAAGAGGAGCGGGACCGGAATCGCGTCCGCCGCCCAGTCCCGAACATCAAACTACTGTGACCATTGACAAAAAGTTCTTTTTCGATCGTTACGGCCTGGCGCAACCCGACGTAGAGCGTTACCTCTCGGCAGCGCTGTCGGCTGGCGGCGACTATGCCGACCTTTACTTTGAATATCAGACCTCGACCTCAGTTTCGCTTGACGAGAGCATGGTCAAGTCCGCCACGCAGGGGATCTCCGTCGGTTGCGGCGTCAGGGTGCTCGCGGGCGAGCGCACCGGTTATGCCTACACTGACGATCTGTCTTCCGAGCGCATCCTGCATGCCGCACGCACTGCTGCGCTGATTGCCAGCGGCCCGGCCAAGCAACCCGTTGTCGGACTCACCGACAAGCCTGCGCATAATTTGTATCCCGTGCCGCTTCCGTCGGTCGAAGCCGAAGTCCTTGCGAAGGTGGATCTGGTGCAGCGTGCTGACAAGGCAGCTCGTGCTTACGATCCCCGCATTCACGAGGTGCGCGTGGGCTATGCCGACGAATTGCGGCAAGTTCTGGTAATCGGCTCTGACGGCAGCTTCGCTGAAGATTCCCAGCCGCTGGCGCGCATGAGCGTGTTCTGCATCGCCAAATCCGGGCAGGCCTCGGCACGAGGCACATCCGGCGGTGGTGGCCGTATCGGGATCGAGTTTTTCCAGATCGAAAAGACGCCCGAACACTTCGCTGTTGAAGCAGCCCGGCAGGCGATCATTCAACTCGATGCACGCGAGGCGCCCGCGGGCGAGATGGAAGTGGTGCTCGGGCCTGGCTGGCCCGGCATTCTGCTGCATGAAGCGATTGGCCACGGGCTCGAGGCCGATTTCAATCGCAAGAAAACTTCCGCCTTCTCGGGCATGATGGGACGTCGCGTTGCCAGCGACAAGTGCACCGTCGTCGACAATGGCACCATGCCGGGCCGGCGCGGATCACTGAACGTCGACGACGAGGGAAACCCCACCGAGAGCACGGTCCTGATCGAAAAGGGCATTCTGAAGGCATATCTGACCGACAAGCTGTCGTCGCGCCTGATGGGACTGCCGAACACCGGCAACGGACGGCGTGAAAGCTATCAGCACATCCCCATGCCGCGCATGACCAACACTTACATGCTCGCCGGCCAGGATTCCCCGGAGGACATCATTCGTTCCGTGAAATACGGGGTGTACGCTGCGAACTTCGGCGGCGGCCAGGTTGATATTACGAACGGGAAATTCGTCTTTTCCGCCTCGGAGGCGTACTTGATCGAGGACGGAAAGATCACCTCGCCTCTAAAAAACGCGACCCTGATCGGCAACGGACCGGACGTACTGACAAAAGTGTCGATGGTCGGCAGCGATCTGCTGCTCGATGAGGGAGTGGGCACTTGCGGCAAAGACGGGCAGTCCGTCCCTGTGGGAGTTGGCATTCCGACGTTAAAAGTTGACCGCCTTACAGTCGGCGGAACCGGCGGCTAGTCCTACTTAGCTCCAATGGATAATCCACAGATTGTGCGCTGCTTCACAATTTCGCAACAATCGTGTGAGCTGTTGATTCGCTGAGGCTTAGCCATCGGCTCGGCTTATGACCATTGTCCCAATGGACGATTTCCACAAAGCTTCCACAGCGCAGGATAACCGGGCAGCTTGCCATTGTGTCTCACAGCGTGGGAGACAAAGTGGCCAACTTAATTCCCACGATGTGGGACAGTGACACGTTAAAGGATTCTGGATGATTTCCTCAACGCAAGAACGCACTACCACAGCAGCCGCCACCGCGGACTTGAAACAGATTGCAGTCGACGCTGTCAGACTCGCCATGGCGCAAGGCGCCACCGCAGCCGAAGCCGTTGCCACTGACGGCAGTGAGTTTTCGACCACCGTGCGCGTTGGCCAAGTCGAAACTCTGAAGGAAGCCGGATCCAAAGCCGTCGGCGTTCGCGTGTTCGTGGGACAAAGCTCCGCCAGCACGTACTCGAGCGATATGACGCCTGAGGGGATCCGGAAGATGGTCGATTCCGCCATCGCCCTGGCGCGAGTGACGACGCCCGACCCGCTTGCAGGCTTGCCCGATCCCTCCGAACTGGGACAGATTGCCGGAGACTTGGGCCTCTATCACGGGGATGTGTATTCGCTCTCGACAGAAGACCGCATTGACTACGCCCGTCGCGCCGAGAAGGCGGCAATGAACGTCGATCCTCGCATCGTGAACTCCGATGGCGGCTCCTTCGACGCGGCTGTGGGATATAAGGCGCTGGCCAACTCCCACGGATTCGTCGGCGACAACCGGCGTTCGTATTGTTCGATTGTCGCGATACCGATTGCCCAGGTAGAGGGTTCAGCGATGCAGCGCGACTACTGGTACTCAGTTTCACATTCGCTTAACAAACTGGAATCTCCCGAGGAAGTCGGCGCCATTGCTGCCAAACGCACGCTGCGCCGGCTGGGGGCACGTAAGGTCAAGACCGCAAGGGTACCGGTTTTGTTCGAGAACACGGTTTCTGCCGCGTTACTGGGGCACATCTTTGAGGCTGTCAATGGCGACTCGGTCTATCGCGGCGCATCGTTTCTCAGCGGCAAGCTGCATGACAAGATCGCGGGCGCTAACATCAACATCGTCGATGACGGCACAATTCCCGGCCTCTTCGGCACCAGCCCGTTTGATGGCGAGGGTGTCGCCAGCCGCCGGACGATCGTTATCGAGAACGGTGTTCTGCAGTCTTACCTGCTGAACACCTACACCGCAAAGAAGCTCAACCTGAAGACCACGGGCAATGCCTCGCGTGGACTGGCCGGCACTCCCGGCGTCGGTCCCGGCAACTTCTTTCTGCAGCCGGGGGGCAAAACCCTACAGGAGATGATCGCTGAAATCAAGGAAGGTCTCTTCGTAACCGAGTTCCTGGGTCACGGTGTAAACCTCGTTACCGGCGATTTCTCCCGCGGCGCCACCGGACTCTGGATTCAAAATGGCGAGCTTACCTTCCCTGTGGAAGAGATCACGGTCGCCGGCAATCTGAAAGACATGCTTTCCAACGTTAGCGAGATCGGCAGCGATCTGGAGTTTCGCAACGCCATCGCCTGTCCTTCGCTGCGCATTGAAGGCATGACCGTCGCCGGCGAGTAGCGCGATTTTCATACCGGCACGGAACTTTCCCCGGCCGGCTGCGTCTCTAACCCTGTGAGTCGACTTCTCTGCTCAACGCTGCTCGGGCTTGCTCTGCTGTGTCCCACGCTGTGGGGGCAGCAAACGCGCGCGCCCAGCACTGCCCCAACCAGCGTTTCCGCGCGGCCCGACGTGAACGACATCATGAAGCGCGCCGTGGATAAGGACGTCGTGAACTGGCAGGCGGCGAAGGATTACACCTTCCTGGAGCACACTCAGGACAAGAAGCTCGATGGCGCTGGCCGCCTGCAGTCCACGAAGACTGAGACCAGCGAGATCATCATTCTCTACGATGAGCCGTTCGAGCGCCTGATCGAGAAGGATGGCAAGCCGCTCTCCGTTCAAGAAAAGAAGAAGCAGGACGACAAGTTCGACGCGGAGACCCACAAGCGCGCCAACGAAACCCCAGAGGAGCGCGCAAAACGTCTGCAGAAGTACGAGAAGGAACGCGAGGATGACCGGGCCTTCGTCCACGAGATTCTGAATGCATACACCTTTACGCTCCATGGCGAGGAAGTCTTACATGGTAGGAGCACGTGGGTCATCGATGGCGAGCCCCGCGCCGACTTCAAGCCGCAGCGAAAAGAAGACAAATTCCTTTCAAAGATCAAGCCGCGCTTCTGGATCGATCAGCAGGACTACACCTGGGCCAAAGTTCGCGGCGAAGTGACCGATACCATCTCCTTCGGCCTGGTGCTTGCCCGCTTGCACAAGGGCACGCAGTTTGAGATGCAGGAGATGCGCGTGAACAACGAAGTCTGGTTACCGCAGGAGGTTGACGTTCATATTGATGCCCGCGTAGCGCTGCTCAAGAACGTCAACGAAGAAGTGCACGTCAGCTACAGCGATTACAAAAAGTTCCGCACCGATACGAAGATTATGCCCGTCGCCGAGGCTGCTCCAAACTAGTCTGCACTGTCACCGAGTTGGGCCCGGGGGCGGTGGCCTGGTTTGCCTGGACCGCGCGAAAGCGCCGCCAGCGCACCCATAGGATGCGCAGGGTCGCCGCAACCGGAACCGACAGGAAGACTCCGATGATGCCGGCGATTTCGCTTCCCATCAGCACCGCTACAATCACCGCGAGGGGATGCAATTCCACCCTGTTGCCCATGATGCGCGGCGAGATCACGTAGTCTTCCAGCACACGCCATGTCCCCAGAAACAGGGTAAGCAGCAGCAGATGCGGATACGCCGTCAGGAAGCCGACTCCCAGGATGAGAGCAGCCGCCATCAGCGGCCCAATAACCGGAATAAATTCCAGGAAACCTGCCGCTACCCCGAGAGACAGTCCATAAGGGAAGTGCGCGAGCGTCAGGATGCTGGTGAACACCACGCCCACAATGCCCGCCAGGATGAGTTGTGCCCCGATGAACGAGGCCAGCATCTCATCGAGGTCCTGTGCGACCTCACGCAGAAAGTGCCGTTCCCGGCGGCGATGGATGGTTTCGATCACCCCTTCGGCGAAGCTGCGCCCATCTTTCAAGAAAAAGATCGCCAGGATAGGAATCAGCAGAAACCAGACAAAGTTCTTCAGCGTAGCCGCGACTGTTGCGCCGACCCTGGCAGTAAAATTCTCCAGCGCCTGACTGTGGCTGGAGATGAACTTCTCCAGCCGGGCCTGGGTTGCATAGCTCCAGCCGTGGCGTTGGCCAAGCTGCCACACGATTTTGCCGCTGGCGACCTTGTCAATGAGACTTGGTACCGATTGGATCAGCTTGCGCGTATCCTCGACAATCTTCGGCCCGAAGATCGTCAGCAGGATGGCCAGCACGCCCCCGCAAATCAGGTAGGTTTCCAGGATGGCCAAGCCACGGGAGTTGCGTCCGAACCGTGACTTCTCAATGCGCAGGACGAGCGGTTCCAGCAGGTAGGCGAAGAAGACAGAAAACAGGATGATAACCAGTGCCCGGCGCACTTCCCACACGAACCAGAGAACTGCGCAGAAGACACAAATCGTCATCAGCGCGCGCGCCGTCCGGCTATCGAAAAGCCCCATTTCTTGGTCGGATGTTGAGAAGTGCTCCAGCGGTTGTAGCGAGCGGAAATCCTGCAGCCGCTTGCGCTACCCGAATCTAACGCCGGCGGCTTGGGGCGGGAGCGGGCGGCTTGCCGCTGTAGTCCTTGGGATAGACGACCACATAGCGCTGTAGCGCCTCGCCGGCGCTTTCCGTCCGCAGATCTTCGCTGTCGCGTAGCGCCAGATGCACCAGGCGGCGCTCGCGCGACGACATAGGGGCGAACGCATACGGCAGGCCCGTACGCCGGACCTGTTCGGCGGCCACCTCCGACGCCATGCGCAGTTCTTTCTTGCGCGCCGATCGGAAGTTCTGGCAGTCAAACAGCACCACGTCGTGCTCATCGGAAGAGAGCCTGAGCATCTCCAGCGCAACCTGTTCGATGGCGCGCAACAGTTCGCCGCCGCGCTCCAGAACCAGCGGGCTGTCCGCCCCATTGAGTTCTACCAGGATGGCTGCGCGCTCCGAGTCCTGGTCATCACTTGCCGGAGGATCGACCGTGATCTTGTACTTCAGGCGGAAATCGCCGTACTTGATGATTCCGTTCAGCAGCTCGCTGATCTTACGGGCAGCGGCAACTTTATCCTGGATTGGCATAATCTCGGCTATTTTTCCTTTTTGCGGGCGCGCTTTTCCATTTCAGCGCGCATTTCCTTGCCCAGGCCGGTGCGATTCATGATCGACTGCTGAATGATGGCGATTACGTTGCCCATCACCCAATACAGGCTCAGTCCTGAGGGTAGCGACCAGCTGAAGAACCCCAGCATGGCCGGCATCATGAACGTCATCATGCGCTGCTGGTTCGGATCCATGCCGGCGCTCGGCGTCAGCTTCTGCATGTAGAAGGTGCTCAACACGATGAGCACCGGCAGGATGTATAACTTGTCGGGCGACGACAGGTCGTGAATCCACAGATACGGCGCCTGCCGCAGCTCGATGGCGTTGCCCAGCATCGAGTAAAACGCCCACAGGAACGGCAGCTGGATCAGCAGCGGCAAACAGCCGCCCGCAGGATTCACACCCTCGCGCTTATACAGCGCCGAGATTTCAGTGTTCATCTCCTGGCGCTTTGGATCGCGCATCGGGATTTTCTTATATCTCTCCTGGATCGCCTTCATCTGCGGCTGCACCTTTTGCATCTTCAGCGCCGACTTCTGGGCGGTGATGCGTAGCGGTAGCAGTGCAATGTTGATGATGACGGTCAGGATGATGATCGCCCATCCCCAGTTGGCGACCATGTGGTGATAAGTCCACTTCAGCCATTGGAAGAGCGGCCGGGCAAAGAAACTGAAGTAGCCGAAATCGACGACGTGGCGCAGGTCGGGTCCGCCGGGGCCGCCATCGTCGGTGCGCGCGACCACGGATTGCAGCACGTCGACCGCTTTGGGCCCCACAAACAGGCGCTCCTTGGTGACGCCGCTGGTGTTTCCGACCGCAGCTCCCAGGACCTGATAGCTCTCGACCTTCGAGTCGGGCTTCGACGCGTCTCGTGGCGCGCTTAGCTCATGGCGCAGCGTGACCAGCGTGGCTTGGCGCGGAAAATCAGGCAGGAAAATGGCCGCGAAATACTGGTCCTGCACCCCGGCCCAACTGAATGGCCCATGCAGAGTATTGCCTCCGCTGACCTTCTTCGCCGCAAGCCGTGTGACTTTGCTTTCCGATTCATATTCGACTCGCGCCGAACCGAAACCCGGCGACGTCGTCTGATCGCCAAAAGCCGCCGGCCACATTGGCAGGGCCTCAATGCTCTTGCCATTCTGCGTTACCGCGATTTCTACGTGCAGGACGTAGGTGTCGTCGAAGCGGAAAGTCTTGCGAACCGTTACCCCGCCGCCGGAATACTCGTACGTCAATTCGCCGGGACCGTTGATCGTCGCCCCACTGCTGGGAACGTACAGCGCCGAATTCAGATCGTCGCGCAGTTTCCCATCGTAGGTGTACAGGCTTAGCGGCAGCCCGTGCTCTAGGTCCGCTGAGTTGACCAAATCCAGCGGCTTACCCTGCTCGTCTTTGTATTTCTTCAGTATCCAGGATTTAGCCTGTGCTCCCTTGTTGGTAAAGACGATGCGATAGAGATTGTTCTCCACCACCGTCTCGACCTCTTGGCTCGCAGCTTTGGGAGATTCCGCCACGGCGGGAGCCGCTTCGGTAGGAGGAGGCGCCGCCTTCGCCGTCTGCTCGGCCGCAGCCGGTTCACTCTTCTCCTCCGCCCCCGCAGTCGCCTTCTCCGCTGTAGTCGCCGGCTGGCCGGACTTGGCGGGACTCGGGGCTTTGTTCTTGAAGAGCAAGAACTGGCCGGCAAGGATCACGCCAAACGTGATCACCAGGATCAGCATCATCCGGCTCTGACCGCCGCCGGGATCATCCTGTTGGGGATTGCGGTACTCGGGCAAGTTCGTCCGTTCTCTGTTCGACTACTGAGAGTTTGCTTCGGGAAAGCTCACGTCAGGGCACGATTTCAGTCGCGCCGATAAGAGCCCCAATCTTGTTCCTCCCCAGCAGACTCCAGTCTGCGAGGGAGCTTCTTCACAATCAACGTCCGGCAAAACACCATACAACGCTAGCAGCTACAAGATCTTTCGCAATGCGGCTCGACACCATCAAGGTCGCGCGCCGGCGCGAACTCTTCGCCACCCGGATTCCGCCGGCGCTGGTTCCAACCGAGCGGCACCGGGTCGTACCCCGCGCGAGCCAATGGATGACACCGCAACAGGCGCCACCCCGCGAGCAAGCTACCGCGCACTGCTCCATGCCGCTCAATCGCCTCCATTGCGTACTCCGAGCACGTGGGTACAAAGCGGCAGGCATTCGGCAGGGCGGGTGATATCCACCGCTTGTAGCCTGACAACATTCCCTGCAGAGCCCGCTTCAATGTACCTGCTCCTGTGCGATCCGTGCGCGTTGCATGGCGATTTTCAAACCGCGCTGTACTTCGGTTACCAGCTGCGCGAAGGGCAACTGCAAAACCGACCTCCGCGGATTGAACACGACATCCACCGGAAGGACCTCCGTTGGCCACGACAGGCGAACCGCTTCCCGCATTCTGCGCTTAATGCGGTTCCGCTCGACCGAGCCACCTAATATTTTTCCCACCGTGAAGCCGATCCTCACCGAGCAGGCTTCACCCGCAGCTTCGGGGCTGCGGCGCAGGAAGAACACCGTCATGTTCCCGGTGAACTGCCGGCGTCCCTTCTGATACACCTGTTGAAAGTCCGCGTGCCGCAACAGGCGCTTTGCTTTCGGGAATTTACCGCCGGTCTGGGTCAAATCCAGTATCCGCCGCCACCTGAAGAAAACCGGGAAATCTCCAGCTTGTGCGCGACTCCTGAATGGCTGAATTTCCTGCAATAAACGCTACTTGCGCCTGGACTACTCGCGATATCCGGCCTTCACGGCGATGCGCTTGCGTCCTTTAGCGCGCCGGCGAGACAGAACCGCGCGTCCGCTCTTGGTCTTCATACGCGAACGAAATCCGTGCGTCTTTGAGCGGTGACGACGATTGGGTTGGAATGTGCGCTTCGGCATTCGTAACTGCGCTCCTCACTAGGGCAAAATGTCTATGGGCAAACCATGAGTATAACGGTGATGGGAGCCAACTGGCAACCCGAGTGGCAGGTTCCTCTGGCACAGACGGGATCTTTTCCCGGAGGCGACTGCACCGCCTCCATTCCGCATGAATCCGGATTCCTACAGTATGCTCATGCGTGTCTCTCCGCATTCTTGCCGTTGTTCGCAACTCAGAGTGGCCGCTGGCTGTTCAATCTGCACTGTGCATGCGGCATCTTCGCGCGCAACAAAAAAAATTTTTGCGCAGTAACTTTCCCGAAATCAATCGTTCACTCGGACACTGCATTCCAGCATGTGCAACCGGGGTATTGCGCACTTTTTTTTTCGTGCTAGTATCCCATGCAGCCACAGACAATCAACCGCACAGTAAAGTGCGCGCTGCAAATCAGGCAGCCATTTTAAGTGGCCGATCTTTTCATTTTGCCTGAGATTTGTGACGGACTTCGCACTGTGGCACCGTGTTCGGCCCTGTTCCCACTGAACTTTACTTCGATCGGTTAGAGGCGCGGTTAGCCTCGGATTTGCTGCTATGGCTTCTATAGGACCACTGATTCCCAATCCGTGGGTGCGTGTTCTCGACGCACTGGAAAAAAAAGTCAACCGCAGCTCCTACGAAACCTGGCTCAAGCCTACCCGCTTCAGCCACTCGCAAGGCGCTGTCTTGTTCGTGAATGTGCCCAACCCCGATTTCTGCCACATCGGCGAGAAGTACGGCGACCTGATCAGCGAGGCCATCGACGACCTTGGCCTGGAATATCAGGACGTGGAGTTCGTCACCGATCCGGAAAAGCAAGCTGCCGCGCAGAAGACCCGCAGCCAGAGTGCGGGTGACGACAACCATGGCGACACCGCAGCACCCGCTGTTGTCCGCCAGCAACGATTCGACTGGGATGGAGCGGCGCAACTGAACCCGAAATACACCTTCGACGGATTTGTCATCGGCGCCGGAAATCAGTTCGCTCATGCCGCTGCCCGCGCCGTCGCTGAGCGGCCTTCAAAGGCCTACAACCCGCTGTTCCTTTACGGCGGTGTCGGAATGGGCAAGACCCACCTCATGCAGGCAATCGGGCACGACATCAAAAAGCGCCAGCCCGATATGGCCATCTGCTACGTGTCCAGCGAGAAGTTCACCAATGAGATGATCAACGCGCTGCGCTACAACAAGATGACCAGCTTCCGCGAGAAGTACCGCAACATGGATGTCCTGCTCATCGACGATATCCAGTTCCTGGTACACAAGGAGCGCACCCAGGAGGAGTTCTTCCACACCTTCAATGCCCTGCACGAGTCTATGCGGCAAATCGTGATCGCCAGCGACCGTCCACCCAAGGAACTCGCCGAAATTGAAGACCGGCTGCGCAGCCGCTTCGAGTGGGGACTCATCGCCGACATCCAACCGCCGGACCTGGAGACGAAGGTCGCCATCCTGCAGAAGAAAGCGGAGTCTGAGCACGTCCACCTGCCCACCGATGTCGCGCTGTACATCGCGTCGAACATCCGCAGCAACGTGCGCGAATTGGAAGGCGCACTAATTCGCCTCACCGCTTACTTCTCACTCACGGGCGGCGAGTTGAATCTGCAGACCGCGCAGGAAGTGCTTAAGAACCTGATCGATTCGCAGACCAGGAAGATCACGATCGACGCCATCCAGAAGGCTGTCTCCGAGCAGTTCGGCCTGCGTCCGGCGGAAATCAAGGCCAAGAATAATTCTCGCGTGATTGTCTATCCGCGCCAGATCGCCATGTTCCTCGCCAAGCACCTGACCGACGCTTCGTTGCCTGAGATAGGACGCCAATTCGGCGGCAAGCATCACACCACCGTGCTGCACTCGGTCGAGAAGATCGAGGAACACCGCAAGACCGACAAAGATTTAAACAGGCTCCTGAATAAACTTACCGAGTCCTTGGGCGCATAAACCGCGCGCCAAACGCGGTTTTTCAATTCAGGACGCCGTTTTCCTTCGATCTGCCTGTGTACGGCTTGTGAATCCCTTTGAGAATCTCTGCCGAATCCCGATCGCAACCCGGCTTCGCACATCGAGCGCTGCTCCGGCGGTCAGGTTCTCCGCAGCAATTCGCCACGGCTGGCGTTTATCCATGCGGTTTGGCTTCGCTTTTCCACTTTTTCAGAGGGCCTACGGTTACTACTGTTTTATAAGATTCTTATTTGGTATAAGGAAAGGCGTAGTCGCAGAAGGAATCTCGAGCTGGACGGTGCAACGCCGCCACGAACAACCGCTCGCAGACACCGCGACTTCCAAAGGTGAAAATGATGGCTGCCGAAGCTACGGGAGCGATGCAGGGAACGGCAATGGAAATCAGCGTTAGCAAGTTCGAGTTGCTGAGAGAACTGACGGCCACGCAGGGAGTGGTCGAGCGCAAGACCACAATTCCTATCCTGTCGAACTTTCTGTTCGAAGCTGCCGATAACCGGCTCACCATCACGGCCACCGATCTGGATTTAAGCCTGCGCACCTCGTGTCCTGCCAAGGTGAAGAAGGAAGGTGCCTGCACCATTCCCGCCCGCAAGCTGTATGACTACGTCAAGCTGCTGCCCGACGGCGACATCTCCATCAAGCTACTTGACAACCACTGGGTGAATATCCGCTCCGGCCGCTCCAACACCAAGATGGTCGGCATGGCGCGCGCTAACTTCCCTGGGCTGCCGGCGTTTCCGTCGTCGAGTGTAATGAAAGTTCCGGCACAGACGCTGCGCAGCATGATCGGGCGAACCATCTTCGCCATCTCCTACGAAGAATCTCGCTACACCCTCAACGGCGGACTGATGGTGCTGAAGCCGGAATCGATCACCATGGTCGCCACCGACGGCCATCGCCTGGCGCATATCGAAAAAACCGGCGAGCAGTTCGACGTAACCGGCGAAAACAAAACCCTGATTCCCAAGAAGGCCATGAGCGAGTTGTATTCGCTGTTGCAAAACAGCGAAGTGGACTTCATCGACTTTGCGAAAGACGAGTCGACGCTGTTCTTCCGCATCGGCGAGCGCCTGCTGACCTCGCGCCAGTTGACCGGACAGTTCCCCAACTACGAGGCCGTGCTGCCACGCGAGAACACCAAGTCTGTGGTTGTGCATGGAGACGAGTTGAATACCGCGCTGCTGCGCGTTGCCCAGTTTGCCGACGAGCGCTCGCGTGCTATTCGCATGAAGCTCGACAAGAACGAGATCAAGATTTCCTCGTCCTCCACCGATGCCGGCGAGTCGGAAGATTCGATCGAAATCGCCTATGCCGCCGATCCCATGACCATCGGCTTCAACTCCGAATACCTAATCGACTTCCTGAAGGCCTCAAGCGCCGGCGATGTAAGGCTGGAATTCAAGGACGCCCAGTCCGCCGGCCAGATGCGCCCTGACGACGGCGCAGACGACGGGTTTAAATACCGCTACGTCGTCATGCCCATGCGGATCTGACGGGAAGCTGTCAGTTATCAGCTATCAGCCGTCAGTTTGGTGGTCTATACACCCACCGCAACCTTGTCGAAGCAACTCCGCATTTGCCTATTCCCCACTGAAATGAAAAAGCCGGATCGAAGCCGGCTTTTGCAGATACCTGACAGCTCTCTTACTCTCCCGGATGACGCCACGCCTGAACCTCCGCCGCCGTGCTCCCTCCATCGCTAAACCGCGCGATATAGACACTGCGGCGGCCGTGCGTGGTCCACTGCGCGTTCAACCCATCGCCCTGGAATTCATCGGTCAGGGCCACGGCCGACACCGCGTCCTTCACGTCGGTCAGCGGAGGGTAGAAGTTCACCTCGTTGCCGCAGATGTGGTCATGATGGTTCAGCGGGCGCGTAATGATCGTCGCGAGCTTACCCGCGCGCAGAATCGCTCCGCCCTGATGCGGATCGGCAGGCGTATCCAGGATCACCGGCACATAATCCACGCGGACCACGTTCTCCAGCAGGCGTCCGCCATTGTGCTTGGCGAGCGCAATGAGGGCCGCGCGCTGCTGCGGGTTGGCGGCATCATCCACCATCAGCACCGAGTGCGCCGGGTAAGGATTGCCATACGGATCCCCCAGCGTCGCCTGGGCACGCACTGCCGCGGCCACCGTTAGGCCGTCCAGCTTCACGCCGTGCCAGGAGCCTTGCTCCACATGCCAGGCCATCAGCGCCTCATTGCCCGTCAGTCCTACCTCGCCATTGGCAAAGCACTGCGCCACGTACACGTCGGTCGAGCGGGACTCAATGTAATCTCCGCGAAGCTGCTGAGCATGAACGGAAGCGGCCAAAGCCACAATGGAGGCAATCAGCAAGAACCTGCGCATGGAAGCACCTCACCCGCAATGCAGATATTGTAGATGAGCCGGATCGCCTCCAAGAAGCACCTGGAAGGCAGAACCGCCGGCGGCGGCGCGGGACAACTTATTTACAAGCTGTTGACCCCGGCGCGACCACTTCGAACCCCGGCAGACCTACACTGGGCACCTTAGAGCACACTTTGCCCCCGGATGGGCTTGCATCCTACCCGACCGCATCAGCCGCCGGGGGCGATTTTCCCGCCTCGATCCCGGCTCCGCTTCCCGCCGCTGACGGCTGTACCTTGTGAATTAACGACGATCCCCGTTGACATTCGCCTTTTATTCGCTAACAATTAGCCCGGAGGCCTATCAGGGCATGGCTATCACTCGTCGTCAACGAGAGGTGTACGACTTCCTCCAGCGTTTTGTGGATGAGCACGGATACTCGCCTTCCTACCAGGAGATCGGCGACGGTCTGGGACTGAGTTCGTTGGCCACCGTGCATAAGCACGTCACTAACCTCGAGGAGAAAGGGCTGCTCAAGCGCGATTACAACCGCAGCCGCTCCATCGATGTGCTGAAAATCCGCAGCCGCCCCAAAAGCGCTTCGCCCCCGCCCGAGCTTACTTTGCCGCTGGTGGGCGTGATTGCCGCCGGACGCCCGCTGGAAGCCGTCGAGAATCCGGAATCGATTTCCCTGGGCGACTTTACCCGCTCGAAAGACGTCTACGTCCTTCGGGTCAAAGGCGAGAGCATGCAGGACGAGCATATTGTCGACGGCGACTACGTTCTGGTGGAGAAGACCAAAACGGTGCGGAATGGCGAGATTGTAGTGGCCCTGGTGGGCAAGTCTGAGGCCACGCTGAAGCGAATCTACCAGGAAGGCGAGACCATTCGCCTGCAGCCCTCCAATGCTGCTATGAAACCGATCCTCGTACCCGCCGCCGACGTCGAAGTCCAGGGGCGGGTGATTGGCGTGCTGCGCAAGTACTAGCGACCGCACTCAGAAAGTAAGAGCGCAGCCCGTAAGCTGCGCTCCTGAAAGATGTTCCGCCTGGCTGGCGGATTTACATTACCGCTTCTGGCGCCAGGTTCTTGTCCAGCGCCTTTTCGATCACGTCGCGGGCCACGTAACCGACGATCTGCTCCTTCACCTGTCCATCCTTGAACAGAAGCAGCGTCGGAATGCCGCGCACTCCATAGCGCTGCGGCGTCGCTGCATTCTTGTCCACGTCCATTTTGCCGACTTTCACCCGGCCGGCATAACCCTGCGCCACTTCTTCCACGATCGGCGCAATGGCCTTGCAAGGACCACACCACGCTGCCCAGAAGTCGATCAGGACCGGTTGCTCGGACTTCAGTACCAACTGATCAAAATTAGCGTCCGTAACCTCTACAATTGCTTCGCTTGCCATTTATCCTCCTGCGGGAAATTCCATTCGTGCTGCGGCGGCAAGTTGTGCCACAGTCTTGATGCTAACATTCCGCTCTCACTTTAGATGCAGGAATGTGCTTTACGTCGCGTCGAGGGCGGCAGCCGCCAAAAGCAAAAGCGCCCTACGCTATGCGCAGGACGCTCCTGAAGGCAGCCCTCCCCCAGAACTGCCCGAACTACAGCAGTATTCTGGGCGCAGATGGCAACCCTGTAAATACATCTTCGGTAACGTCGCATTACCCTTGGGTAACCGCCAAAAGTGACAGCGGGCTGAAGTCTCAGGAAGAAGCTGAGTGCGAAATCTGGTCAAGTATTTCGACGGGATGATGGATCTCCCTTTCGAACCCGGCCCACAGTTGTTCGTGACACGAGATCCCGCTTGCCACCAGGACGCGTTCTCCGCCGCTTTCTTCGGCGCGGCGAATCTGGGCGAACAGGTCCTCCCCGACCGCCATGCTCAGGTCATAGTATTCGCGCTTATACCCGAAGCTGCCTGCCATGCCGCAGCACTCCACCGATGACGTGACCACGTCAAAGCCGCACGCCCGCAGAACGTTCACCGTCTCCGTGTCGGCATGACAGGTTCGCTGCTGGCAGTGCGAATGATAGAAGAGCCGGCTTCCCGGCTTCCATCGTTCTGCCGGAAACGTCTTTGCCAGATCCAATCCCAGATCCTGCGAAGCCTGCCACACCAGCTGTAACGGCTCGAAGCTGATGCGCGCCAGCGCCTGGATCATCTCCTGGTCCTCGATCAGGTGCCGCAGGTCGAGGCGGAACATTGCCAGTACGCTGGGTTCCACGACCACCAGCTTGCGCCCTGATTCGACGTATGGGCGCAGCATCTGCACCATGGCGCCGGCTTGATCTTTTGCGGTGGCGATCATCCCCTGGGAGAGCGCCGCGCGGCCGTCGGGTACGGACGGAGTAAGCTGCACCTGATAGCCACACTTGCGCAGCACCCGGATCGCCGCCATGCCACGCTCGGGTGAGCCGTAGTTGGTGAACACGTCGGCGAACACCGTAACCGCCGGCTGATTCGGCCTTACAGCGCCTGCCGGATCCAGTCTCTCTTCGCGATACAGGTCTTCCCAGCTCTGCTTGGGAAACTTGTCCAGCTTGCGCCGATGGTCGAGGCCCAAAACGCTTTCCATCATGCTTCGGACAAACGGCATCTCCGTCGGACCGTTCGCCAGCCCAGCCGACTGCGTGCCCCACTTGCCGAAGGTGTCATAGTTACCAAAAAACTGTTTCTGCAGCGGCGCGGTGCGGTCTTCCGGAGCGCTCCCCGTCATCGCGCCGAACGCCGACTTGACCAGCGATGGCGGCTGCGCCTCGTTCATGCGATGGCGCAGGTTCTCGTTCAGCCACGGAATATCGATCCGCACCGGGCACTGATTCACGCAGCGCGAGCACGCTGTACACAGCTCGGCAAAGCGCGCGTTCATCAGGCTTCCTGTGCCTGCCTCCCAGGCGCCCCCAATGCCGCCGGAATAGGTCTCGCCGCCAAACGCGTGGCCGCCGACCGTCTCGAAGTTGGCGCACGAATTCAAGCAGGCGCTGCAGCGGATGCAGTACAGCGCCTCGTGCAGCACCGGATCTTCACGCATCCGGCTGCGTCCATTGTCGATCAGCACCAGGTGGAACTCGCGCGGCTTCTCCTGCTTGCCCGGCGCCGCAAATGAAGGTGCTTTCAGCGGTGGGTGCAGGATGCTGACATACGACGTCAGCGGCTGGCCGGTGGCGCTGGCGGGCAGCAACTCCAGGAACGTTCCGAAGAGTTCGCGCGACGGAATCACCTTCTCGATCCCCGCAATAGCGATATGCAGCGGCGGCAGCGTGGTCGTCATGCGAATGTTGCCTTCGCTCTCCACCAGCATCAGCGACCCGCTATCGGCCGCGAGGAGGTTCGCACCGGAAATTCCGGCATCGGCGGCGATGAATTGCTCCCGCAGTTTCTCCCGGGCAAACTTGGTCAGCTCCTCGCCGGTGTCGAGCGGCAGATCGGTCTCGAACTTCCGCTTGAAGAGCGCGGTAATGCGTTCCCGCGAATAGTGCAGCGCCGGCGCGATAACGTGCGACGGCTGTTCATCGGCAACTTGCAGGATGAACTCCGCAAGGTCGGTTTCGGCGACTCTAATCCCCGCAGATTCCAGTTCGTGATTCAGCTTGGTCTCTTCGGACGTAATGCTTTTGCCTTTGACTACCAGCTTCGCCTGATGCTTTACCAGCACGTCACGAATGTAGGCATTCGCATCGGCTGCAGTAGGGGCTAAATAGAAGTGGCCGCCATTCCGCAGCACACTCTCTTCCAGCTGCTTCAGCAGGGCTGGAAGATTGGCGATCGATTGTTCCTTGATCTGCCGCGCCCGGTCCTTCAACTCGTCGTAGTCGGCAATCTTTGCCACCGCCACGTAGCGGTTGCGGTTGAAAGTCTGAGTGTTGTGGCGAACGGCCACGCTTTGCACCGCCAGCGTCATCCGGATGGCATCCAGCAACGCGTGCTTGTCTGACTTGTTCGCGACTTGCCGGGGCTGAATATCGACAGGATTTGTGGTCGCCATCTTCACCTCAACACAATCACATGCAGCCGATGCGGCCCATGCACGCCGCGCACCAGCGGGCCCATGTCGGCGGTCGCGCTTGGCCCGGTTATAAAGACGAAGTCGCGCGTCAGGCCGGCGCCGTTCAACACGTCGCTGCGAAACATATCGCGCGGTTGCGGCACGATGTGTTCCGACGCCAGCACGGCGATGTGCAGCGGCGCAAGCAGGCTCACGGTCCCCGTGCGCCCGTAATTCACGTCTACACAAACCGAACCGGTGCGAGCGATGCCCGCGAAAGCCTCCGTCACCCCAACTGGCGAGTGAACCATCTGGTCTGAATCCGGCTGGGTCACCACGCGCGGGTCGGCTGCAAAAGGTGCGAACAAATCAGCGGGCAAAACCTGCGGCGGAGCGAACAGAATCCGATCCACCTCTCCGGCCTTTGCCAGGATTGCGTCGCAAAGATCACGTGGATTGCGCTCGATGACCTCCACGGTAGCCGCCGCTGCTCTGGCTGCGAGCGAAAACTGCTCCGTGAACTCACAGGTACTCCGCTGGGCTGTGGGGGAGTTCATGCGGGACATGCTACCACCTGCCCCGTCCGTCAATTTGTGAGCTTCGTCACCGCCGGAGAGGGCGGCCCGAATCAGGCGATGCGCGGCAAATTCAGCTTGTCCTCAAGTTCCCGGAGGCGCCGGCGGTCGAGTTCCTGCGAAAAAAGCCTGCCCGCGTCGAGGAATCGCTCAATGCTCAACCGGAGGGCGCGGCGCAGCTCAGGCTGCTCGACCTGCAATCCCGCCCAGTGCAACCGACGCACAACATGCAAGACGACGGCAGGATTCTCGGCTGCCGCGTAGCGGATAGGATCAAGCAAATCGTCGACCAGGGCCTGCATGTCCAACGCCTTGGCGACGACTCTCAGGTGACCGTCCTCATCGCGGCAGTAGTTGGAAGGCCATTGCCGCGTTCCCAGCCGGACCAAACTGGCGACCAGCCGTTCGATGGCGTCGCTGGCGGCGCCAATCGCATTGATCGCCGGAGACAGCGACCGTACCGCGATCAGGCTGAGTTGCTGAAAGCCAAAGCCTATGTCGCCCTCGTAGCTGCGCTGGTCTCCAACCGTCAGGCCCTCGCTTACCGGCAGGTGTAGATCTTTGCTTTCCCGCCGGTTGCTGAAGACTTGCGCTACAACCGTCTTTCCGGTCACAAAATCACCTGCGCGGACCAATAGCCGGATGACTGCGTCGTTTTCCTTCGCCATCTCTACCAGCCGGTCAAGATTTACCGCCCGCACGAAACCATCTTGCGGCGCGCAGACCTCCTGCCGCGGATTCGTCAGCAGCAACGCTTCGCTGGGGAACAGCCCATCCTCGTGATGTGGATCGCCATCCTTGACCGCTTCAGGAAATAGACTGTCGATGGTGTAGTAGAGGTCTTTGGCGACTGCCGCGGCCACGTTTTCCGCCTGGATCGAGGAGATCACGTGGTGAATGAAGTACACCAGCATGGCTACGCACAATGCGGCGAGCAGTATGCCAAATGCTACCGAGATGCTGGGCACATACCTCGGCCCGGGCGAACTCTCCACCCGGCGCATCACCAAAATGCCGTACAGGAAGGTTCCCAGCAGGGTCCCCAACACCACCTGGTTGCCGGAGTCGCGGGCGAAGCTCTTGAGCACCCGCGTCCCGAACTGGTTGGAGGCCAGGGTTAACGAGACGACCGTAATTGAGAAAACAACGCCAGCCACCGTTATGGCCGATTGGGAGACGACGGAGAGCAAATCGCGAGCGCCGGTTGGATCGCGCGTGTAGATCCAGGCGAGATGCTTTACGTTGTCGGCCACTCGGATCTGGTCGAGCGTAAGCATCAGATACGCCATGCCTACGCACCCGGCGATCATCACGGCGGGAAGAAACCAGTACGTCCCCCGTAAACGGTTCCAGATCTTTGCCAGCGGTCTTAGGACCGGAAATACTTTCACCCTGATTGAGAGTCGCCGAACCGGAACGGAGTTCACCGGCCGGCGCATGATTCCGGAAATCGAGAGGCGCTGCCGGATGCGGGCGAACGTTCTACCGATTGCGCCCATCCTACTAGTATCCAGTCAGTTAACAGGGAGGGCGTCTATGCGAAAGATTCTGCTGGCGCTTTTCGTGGCCTGCTGCTTCGGTGTCTTCACCGCGATGGCACAGAACGGCAGCTACGGATCAGCGCAGGCCAACGGCACCAATCAGCCCAGCTACAGTCAGTCGGGCACCAACAGCAATGGCACGAACACGTCAGGTACTGACGCAAACAGCGGCCAGTCAGGCATGAACACCAACAGCACGACATCAACCCAGGAGTATGGTCAGTCGGGTACTTCGGCGAGTCAATCGAACGGCTCCGCGATGAACGGGACGAATTCGAATGCCTACCCGGAAAATTCGAACAGCCAGACCGGCCAGAACAGCCAAAGCTACGACACACAAAATGGTCAGACCGGCCAGCACAACTCTTACGGCCAGAATAAACCGGACAACAGCAATAACGGCACCAGCCAGTCTCAGACGGGCCAAAGCTACGGCACGCAAAACGGTCAGACCAGCCAGAACAGTGCCTATGGCCAAACGAACCCGAACAACAGTAACAGCGGCACCAGTAAGAACAACGGAACCTATACCTCCAGCAACAACAACAATCAGCAAACCATGGAGGGGTGTCTGGTGCGCGAGCGCGCCGCTTATTACCTTCAGCCGATGAGTGGTCCCCGTATGCGGGTCACCGGGTCCAATCAGGATCTGTCATCGCACGTTGGCCAGAACGTCCGCGTCACCGGTAGCCAGAATGGAAACATGTCTGCTTCCAACACGAACGGTTCTGCCAGCAATAGCGATGCCATGAACAATGGCACGCAGCCCAACAACAATAATCAGTCGATGAACAATGGCTCGAACTCCAACTGGGGATCGCAGTCCTCGGCTAACAACGGCCAGAGCCAAATGAGCAACCAGGGCAACAACAACCCGAATGGCGCCTTCTGGGTCACGCGCATTGACACGATTGCTACCACATGTCCGGTAACGGGATCCAACTCCTCGAACCCTCAGCCACAGCCGTAACGAACCAAATTAATTTCGTTCGGAATTGTTCCAGCAGCAGCCTGTCAGGGCTGCTTTTTTTGGTGGAGAGGTTGCGTTCTGCTAGCCCGGCGCTGAGGCGCTGGAAGGTTTGGCCTCAAGCACGCGCAACTCATCGCCCAATCGAACTCTGGTGCCGGCGCTTTCCGGGCGGAAGTATGCGCCGAAGGCGACATTCTGCTCTATGCGGCGGAAGGTGGCCAGCGTCTTCAGCGGCTCGGGCCCGCGGAACTCCCCTGCCGCCTGATCGACGGTGGTGATGGCGCAGCGCACGCATTGCTTCACCGCGCCGAACTTCGTTTCGCCAATGGCGATCCGCTGCCAGGAGTCCTCCTCAAAGGACCCGGAGCCGGTGACCACCAGGCTGGGGCGGAATCGATTCATCGGCAGAGGTGTCGGCAGCCGGCGATTCAACTCGTCGAGGGAAGCCTGGCTAATGATGAGAATCGGCGCATCGTCGTGAAATGCAGCCCCGGTGTCGTTCTTCGCAAGATTGCCGCGGAACGAAACCAGCCGGCAGCTCATTCCCAGCGCGTCGCTGAGGCCTTGGTTCACCGCATCCACGGCGACCACGCCGATATGTTCGTGACCCCAGAGATCGATCGTCACTTGCTGCCCCGTCCAGCTGCTGTCGAGCCGAACCTGGACGTCCGGCGAGCCGGGAATCTCTACCCGCAAATGCCCGTCTTCCAGATGTGGAACCAGCGTCGCCAGGCGCGGGCACTCGCGCTGTGTCAGCTTCTGCGACTCGGCGTTGATAAGCATCCAACGGCGATCGTGCTCCAGGCCGTCAGCACAGACCGTGGCTTCGCGGACCGCGGTTCCGCGCAGCGACTTGACAGGGTAAACATTGATCTCAGTCAGATGCATAAGAACCGGGAGCCCCGCTAGCCTCAGATTTGCTCGATGCTGGCGTACGACTCCAGCATGATCACGCTGTTGCCGCGGATAGGATACACGCGTTTGCAGTCATTGCACTTCAGGCTGTCTTCGCTGCGCACCACCAGCGACTTGCGGCACACCGGACAAAGCAGCACTTCGAGCAATTCGGCCAGTTGTTGGCTATCCACAGCCGCCATTGTACCTCCCGGCCAGGCAGCCCCTGCCGCCTGCGCTTCGCGCTTGTCGTTCTTAACCAAGCGGGCGCACGCAGAGCGCAGTGAACCGCCTGCTTTAGGCTGGCGCCCTCGAGCGAACTTGGATCTGCGGAGGGCCGAGTCAGGGCACGACTTTTTTAGTCGTGCCGAAAAGCTGCTTGTTTTGGAGATCGTGAGCCGGCTTCAGCCGGCGACACAAGCTCCAACACCACCCGGCCCACAATCCGCAACCGTCCGCGTAAGATAGATCCTTGGGAGACCCATGCCTACAAAAATTCTCGATGGAGTGAAATTAGCAGCGGAAATCAAAGCCGAAGTCGCCGAGGAGGTGCGCCGCCTCGCCGGCGCCGGTTTGCGCCCTGGGCTGGCGGCTGTGCTGGTGGGAAACAACCCTGCCTCGGAAGTCTACGTCCGCAGCAAAGTCCGCACCTGTGAGCAACTCGGAATCTACAGCGAAAAGCACACCCCGTCCGAGGACGTCAGCACCGAAGAACTGCTTGCCCTCATCGACGACCTGAACCGCCGTGATGAGATCGACGGCATCCTGGTACAACTGCCTCTGCCGCGCCAGGTGGACTCAAAGAAGGTTCTGCTCGCCGTTCGGCCCGACAAAGATGTCGACGGATTCCATCCCATGAACGTCGGCTATCTCTCCACCCAGCGTCCGGGATTGGTTCCGTGCACGCCGGCCGGCGTTATGGAGATCCTGAAACGCAGCGGCATTCCGGTCGCCGGAGCAGAAGCTGTGGTCGTCGGACGCAGCGACATCGTCGGTAAGCCCGTCGCCATGCTCTTGCTGAACGACAACGCCACCGTCACGGTTTGCCATTCCAAGACGCGCGACCTTCCCGCAGTCTGCCGCCGGGCCGACATTCTTGTCGCTGCCATTGGCCGCGCCGGGATGGTCACGCCCGACTTCGTCAAACCGGGAGCGACAGTAATCGATGTGGGAATCAATCGCGTGATCGATCCCGCTGAGTTCCGCGAGTTCTTTGCCGGAGACGGCAAGCGTGAGCAGGACTTTGCTGCGAAGGGATCAACGCTGGTAGGAGATGTGCATCCCAAGGTTGCCGAAGTTGCCGGAGCCATCACTCCTGTGCCCGGAGGAGTCGGCCCGCTCACCATTGCCATGCTGATGAGCAACACCGTCAAGGCCGCCAAACTTCGCCGCGGGGCCAAGCAACTCGTAGCGAGCAATTAGCAATTAGCAACTAGTAGTGGTTGCCAGCGACCCTCAGCGAAGAACCTCTTTCCTACATGGTCTTTAAGCTTTGTATCAGGGCACGGCTTCAGCCGTGCCGTTCGAGCTGCATAGATGCTGGGCTTCAGCCCCTGAAGCAAGCGCTCTTACTTTCAATCATCAGCGAGGAATTGCGAACTATTAGCCGCTAGTCGCTAACTGCTAGTTGCTAGCTACTAATTGCTAGTCGCTAGTCGCTAATTGCTTCCTTCATACACCGTCTTCCCCCCCACCACCGTCCTTAGCACTTTGGTCTTCAGGATCCCCGGCGGTGCGACTTTGGTCAGGTCGCGGTCGAGTACCACGAAGTCCGCCAGCATGCCCGGAGCCAGCGTACCTTTGTCCTTCTCCATGAACTCCGCGTAAGCTGAGCCCGTCGTGTAAGCCGCCAGCGCCTGCTCGATCGTCACCTTCTGCTCTGGAAAGTACTCTTTCGTTCCTGCTTCGTTCTTGCGTGTGATGGCCGCATAGACGCCGCGAAACGGCGTGATCGGTTCCACCGGATAATCCGTCCCGAACGCCAGCCGCACTCCATTGTCGAGAAACTCCTTCCACGGATAGGACGTCTTCGCCCGCACCGGTCCGATGCGCTCCTCGGCCCAGTTCATGTCGGTCAGCAAATGATTCGGCTGCACCGACGCAATCACTCCAAGCTTGCGGAACTGCGCAAACTGACTCGGAGCGATCACCTGGTCGTGCTCAATGCGCAGCCGAAGCTGCTGCGGATCCTTGCCGCCCGGCAAGTCTTTCTCGCGCGCGTTGCGCTCAGCTTCCGCAAACGCGTCCAGCGCCATCTGTGCCGCGCGGTCGCCGATGGCATGGAATCCCAACTGGAATCCCGCCGCCACGCGCTCCACCGCCATCGGGTTCAGCTCCGCCTGCGTGTACTGCGGCAGCCCGGAGTTGCCGGGATCATCCGAGTACGGCGCCAGCAGCGCCGCCGTGCGCGAACCCAGCGAGCCATCCATGAAGCCCTTCAGCATCGTCGTATGCAGCATCGGATCGTCCGCCGCATGATGCGCGCGATGCTTCTCCAGCAGGTCCACCGGATCGTTGAAGCGCAGCCACTCGCTGATACGCAGCGTCAGCTTGCCCTCGCTCTCCATCTCCTCATAGACGAGAAACTGTTCCCAGTCGGAATTGTCCTGCGCCGACGTGACACCCGAACGCGCCGCATCGGCCAGCGCCAACTCTGCTGCGCGGCGCCGTTGCGATGGCGTAGGCGGCGGCACCTTGGAACGGACCAGCCCCTGTGCGGACTCGCGAATGATTCCCGTCGGCTGGCCCTGCGCATCGTGATCAATCGCCCCGCCCTGCGGAGGTTTCGTCTGCGCCGTAATGCCCGCGGCCTCGAGCGCGGCCGAGTTCGCCACCAGGATGTGACCGTCCACGCGAACGAAGTATGCCGGGTGCCCGTTGGTCACGCTGTCGATCTCCTGCCGGGTCGGTAGCTTCTGCCCGGGCCACAGGGTGTGGTCCCATCCGCCGCCCACAATCCAGTCTCCCGGTGGCGCCGTTTTCGCGCGCTCGGCAATGCGCTGCTGCATCTCCTCGAGCGACTTCGTGCCCACCAGGTCGACGTTCATCTGCTCGAAGCCGGCGGCCTGCAGGTGGCAGTGCGCATCGTTGAAGCCCGGCATCACGAAGTGTCCGCCGAGGTCAACCACCTGTGTGTCCTTGCCTTTCAGCTTGCGGATGGCATCGTTCGTTCCTACAGCAACAATGCGACCATCCCGCACGGCCAGCGCCTGGGCGCGCGCCGGTGAAGCCTGGGTGTAGATATCGCCGTTCAGGAAGATCGTGTCAGGTGGAGTGTTGGAGGATGCGAATGTCATCAAATTAAACGGCAGCAATAATATGGCAGCGATAGCGATTTTGGTCATCGGTGTGGCGACTCCGCGAAGCGGAGTTCATAGTCTAGCCCAGCACGTAGCAAGCGGAGTGCTGGGTATGCTGCCGAACAAGCCCGAGTCCCGTAGCGGACGACAGCAACTGCTTCGACTGCGCTCAAGCGCTCTCGCTCCTCTCAGGATGCTCACGTCTATTCCGCCACGCCGCTCATCGCCAGCGTCAGCAGCAGAATCCTCTTCAACCCCAGCTCGCGGCCCGTGGGATCGTACCACTCGTGCAGCGTATGTGCGCCCCCGCCGCTACCCCCGGCCCCGATGGCCACCGCCTCGCGTCCCAGCGACAGCGGAATGTTTGCATCGGTCGACGCCCTTTGAATGCGCGCCACATTGCTAAGCTGGCTATCCACAGCGCGAATCGCCTGTAACAAGCGCGAGTCGAGTGGCAGATCGGCGGCTGGCCTGTCGCCAATCACCTTCACCTCGCCCGTAAGGCTCTCCTTGCGATTGCGGCTGGGCATCGAGACCAGCACCAGGTCCAGCGACTCGCGCAGAGCGCGCTCCAGCCGGTCCAGTTCCTCCACCGACGACGAGCGCGTATCCACCCGCATCGTCGCCATCTGCGGAATCGAGTTGACCGACGTTCCGCCCTGGATGGTGCCGACGTTGTAGGTTGTCTTCGGCGTGGCCGGCACCGGAGTTCGCGTGAAGCGCTCAATCACACGCGCCAGCGCGACGATCGGATTCGCAACCCCGAAGTCGCTCCACGAGTGTCCACCTGCTCCGCTGATCGCGACCTGGTAGCGCCGGCTGCCCAGGCCTTCGGCAATGATGGTGTCCGTCCCCGCGCCATCGACAGCAATCAGTGTCTCAATCGAGTCCAGCCAGCGCCGCTGCTGAAAGATGTGCCGCATTCCGCGCAAGTCGCCTTCGCCCTCCTCGCCTACGCTCCCGATGAGGAGAATGGGAGCTATATTCGGAATGGCAGCGTCGCGCAATGCTCCGGCAATGGCAAGCAGGGCCACGACGCCCGAACCATTGTCGGAAATCCCGGGCCCGTGAAGCTTGCTGCCCTCGCGGCGAACGTTGATCTCGGTACCAACCGGGAAAACCGTGTCGAGGTGCGCGCTCAGCGCCACCAGGTTCAGGTCGGCTTCCGTGCCGGGCCGGATGCCGAAAACATTTCCCAGCTCGTCCTGATGGACCTCCGCCAGGCCAAGCTCCTCAAAGCGCGCCTTCAGCCACTGGCTGCGCGCCGCTTCGCCCCACGGGGGCGCCGGGATCGCCGTGACTTCCATCTGGCGGTCTTCCAACTCATGAGCGTGCGAGCGGAACCAGGCGAACGCTTCGTGTAGCGAACGCATCTCGGCCAACCGCGCGATCAGCTGCTTGGGTGGGCGCTCTTTTACCGGGTTCTTGGGCGCGAGTGCGTCCCGGAAGAGTCCGCGGGCTGAGGGGCCGAAGGGCATGAGAAGTTCCATGGTAATACGGCGAGGGCGCTGACCGGGCCTTCATTTCAGTCGCACCCTTCACTTTGGCCGTGCGCATTGGATCCGGACATTCTCTTCGGCGAAAGGCGAATGGCGAAGAGCGAATAGCGCAGCGAACAGCGGCTTTCCTCCATTTGACGTTCTCGCAACTCACCTTCACCATAGAACCCGGAGACTCACCGAGCCTTGCGCCTTTCCTGGCAAGTACGATTGCGAATCCGCTTCTTCCTGATCGCTGCCCTCCTCGGGGCCGCGGTCGGTGTCTTCGTGCTTTTTCCGCTGAACGAATTCGTTTACTTCAAGGAATACAGCACGCCGGGTTTCTCCACCGGAATCGGATTCGCCGCCGCGCAGGTTTCCGCAGCCTTGCATGGCGACAGGCCGAGGAAGACCATTTTTTACGGGCTCGCGGGAGTGGTGCTCAGCCTCTCGGCGGCGGTCGTGTTTTCCTCGCTCAGCGAACGCCAGCGCGAAATCGCTCGCCTCAGCAGCGCGCTCGAGGGCGACCTGAAAACCCTGATCGCTGAAGGCGAGAGCGCCAACCTGGAATTCAAATCCTCCTTCCGCTGGGATCTGAAAGAGAACAAGCTCAACCGCTCCCTTGAGGGTGTCATCCTCAAGACCCTCGCCGGATACATGAACGGAAGTGGCGGGACGCTGCTGATCGGCGTGGCTGACGACGGCTCCATCGTCGGGCTGGAGAACGATTACAAGACGTTGAAGAAGCAGGACCGCGACGGCTTCGAGCAGGCGCTGATGACTGCCGTGGCCACTCACTTGGGCGGCGACGCCTGCCACATTGTCCAGACTGTCTTCCACTCCATCGAGCAAAAGGATGTCTGCCGCGTAATCGTCGCGCCCGCGCACCGCCCAATCTATCTGCGGGCGGGAGAGACGCCGAAGCTCTACGTGCGCACCGGCGTCAGCACCCGCGAACTGAACGTCCAGGAAGCCGTGAACTACATGGACGTCCGCTGGAAGCGCTAGAGAAACCAACCCCAGTTGTCTTGCCGCCGAATCGAGAGCGCGCTTATTCGCCAGGATGGTTGCTTATGACATTCACTCGAATGGTGTTGGAGCGAATGCCGTTGGTGACGACCGTCATGTCAAAAGCGCCGCCCGGCATTTTAGAATCCAGGTCGAACTTCGTGAATCCCATCTGGTTTGGAGCGATTCCGCTGGAGCTGTCATCGTGCGTCTTTGCCCACCAGACGATGCCTGTCCTCACATCCTGCAACTGGATCAGCGGATAGTTCGTCGCCTGCTGGGCATCGTCGCCGTACATGTTGACCTGGCTCAGACCGTTGAGCTGTTTGCCATAAAGAACGTTGTTGGCCGACCCGCTCTTGAGAATTCCAACCGGAGGATAGATGGTCGGAACCGCGGCGCTGGCCACCCCCGGCGATGGTGTAAAGACCCTGGCAACGCGTTCGAAGTTTGTGTACAGGATCTGCCCCGTTGGCAGCATTAGTAATCGTGTCGGTATGCCGGTCGAATTATCGGGACACTCCGGCGGGTTGACCGTATTCGTCAATGTATCTTGATCGGGATCATATTCCATAAACTGACATCCGCCCTTGGGGAATCCTCTTGGAAACAACACCGCCAGCACTTTTCCGTTCGGCTCCAGGGCGGAGGGGGAATCGTCCTGGCTGAGGCCGTTTGGCGGCATCGGGCCTATTGACCAGGTATTGCTCGCAAGATCCAGGATCGCAGTGGCCGAAATCAATCCGCCGAACTGGATGACTTTGTTGTTGTACATCACCACCGTGGTGCCCATTTCATTGTCGCCACCCCAAAGCTGCTGAGGCAGCTCTGGCCCGCAAGACCAGGTGCCCGTGCCGGGATCATAGAGTTCCGAACTCATGTTGTTGCCGCATGCTGCCTCGGTGTTTACTTCCAGCACCGTGCCATTCGGCAGCAGTGCCCAGCCCATTTCATTGTTGTTCTGCGTCAGAGTTGAACCCGTCGCCGTCCAGGTGAGGTTCTTTTCATTGAATAGCGCCACCTGATTGGTACAGCAGTTGGCCTGCATGTAGGTTCCGTTGGGCAGAACAGTCGAAGCTGCGTCACCAACGTGCTCCCAGCCCGCGGGCGGGTTAACCGGGGTCCAGCTATCCTTCGCCGGATCGTAAATCGCTCCCAGTTTCGTCCGGTCCTGCACACCCATGTTGTATTCCCCGCCTTCGACAAGCACGCGACCATCGGGCAGCACGGCCGAAGCGAAGTAATAGGGCCCATAGCCTTCTGGCATGGAGGCGGCCATGCTCCAGGTACCATTCACATAGTTGCCGGTAGAGTCCGGAGTGAGTATCGCCCAGTTTCCTGTGTTCGGCTGGTCCACCATCACGCGGCCATCACGTAATAGTAAGGACGTGGAGAGATAGGGTATCGGGGGAAGGTTCGCAATCGCCTGCCAGGACTGTGCCTGGGCCAAGCCCACGGCCAGTTCAGCCAGAAGAAGGGAGAAAGCAAGGGGACGTAAGGTTCTCATACAGGGTCCTCTCTGAAGACAAAGTGGTCTAACGTCACAGCAGACACTCGCGCTCTGCCAACTTCGTTCCTTGGGGCCGAAAATCTGGGACTTACCTTACTGGAGTCAAAAGCGAGAAAGGGTCTGTCGAAAAGCGATGGGTAGTCTCTCTTAGGATGATTGGCGAGTCAATAAAATTTGTGTGGAAAAGAAAATAGCGAGCTCTGGCGCAATCTTTCCATAAGCCGGCGGGGGCTTCCACTTATTCGAGAGTACCGTCGTTTCGAAACACAAGAAAGGCACGAGCAGATTGCCCGTGCCTCGGGCGCCAGACTGCCTCGTCGCTAATTCAGCACATGGATGTTCTTCTTCTCGCACATCTCTTTCAGCACCTTCGGCCATACCGTCACACTGACTTCGCCCAGGTGCGCCTTGCGCAGCAGCGTCATCAGCGTGCGGGACTGCCCAATGCCGCCGCCGATGCTCAGCGGGATCTCGTGGTTAACGATCGCCTGATGATATGGATACTTCAGGAAGTCGAGCTGATGGGTCAGCTCAAGCTGCTTCTTCAGTGACTCCGCATTCACCCGAATGCCCATCGACGACAGTTCATGCCGGCGGTGGGTCACCGAATTCCACACCAGGATGTCGCCATTCAGCCCATGCAACTGGTGGCCGTTCTTGGTAATGGTAGGCGTGACCCAGTCGTCGTAGTCGGCGGCGCGCAGCTCATGCGGATAGCCGTCCTTCAGCATCCAGCCGATGCCGATGATGAAGATCGCCGGATACTTCTGCAGGATCGCGGTCTCGCGCTGCTTGCGTGGCAGATCGGGATACATGTCGAGAATTTCTTCGGCATGCAGGAATTCCAGCTGCTCCGGCAGGTTCGGGTATTTCTCGTTCTTGAGCTGCGGGAATAGTTCCTGCGCATAGCGTTCGGCGCCCACCATCACCTTCCAGATCTTCGCCACGATGGCTTTCAGGAAGTCGAGGTTGCGCTGCTCCGGCGTGATCACGCGTTCCCAGTCCCACTGATCGACATAGGCGCTGTGGTCGTGGTCGAGGAAGTAGTCTTTGCGTACTGCGCGCATATCGGTGCATAGCCCTTCGCCGGGCTTCATGCCGAACTGTTTCAGCGCCATCCTCTTCCATTTGGTGGCGGCCTGCACCACCTGCGCGTTAATGGGGTGCTTGTCGTGGTCGTTCTTGATGTGGAACTGAATGGGTGTGCGCGAACCGTCGCGGTCCAGCAGGTCATTGACGCCGCTCTCTTCATCCACGATGAGCGGCACTTCGACCATCATCAGGTTGAGTTCCTTGCAGAGATTGTCTTCGATATAGCGCTTCACTTCGAAGATCGCCTTCTGCGTCTCCTTGGGTGACAGCAGCGATTGATAGTCGTTTGGCAGAACTTTTTCAAGCTCCTGATAATCGCCAATGCCTGGTCCAGCGAGGTCCGCTTTCTTGTCAGCCATGCTGTTCTCCTTACGTCATACGTTTGCGTGCGACGCGTGCGGCCGGCCAGGTAAGGCTGTCTGCCGCGTGTCGTCCGCGGCGCTTTTCAAGGAGCTTGCTTCTGCGCTTCCGCGCCATGCGGGCAATACCACGCCGCCACTCTCAGGAGAACACCGCGCCCGCCCCCGACGCAGTGCCCGCCATCACGTCAGCATGTGAAGTGCGGGCGGCAACGCGCTGCCGCGCAGGTTCGCTTCGTCTGCCCGCGGTGCTATATTGTCTCTTCCCCGCACTCTCCGCGCCGGCGTTGCGCGGCGAGCCAGCTCAAGCCCAAGGAGAACCAATGTCGCTTCGCAATCGGAGTAACGGCCAGAACTTCAGACTTGCCCTGGCGGCCGCCATCGCCGCGCTCGCCCTCCTCATGGTTCGCGCTCCCCAAGCCGGAGCCGCCCAGGAGATCAAGCGCCCCCCGGCCAAGCCGGCCAATTCCGAAGCGATTGCGCGCGGCGCTTACATCGTCAACGATGTGGCCATGTGTCCCACCTGCCACACGCCCCGCACCGCCGACGGCCAACTCGACCGCTCCCGCTGGCTGCAAGGCGGCCCGGTCATCTACTGGCCCGCGACACCCAATTCCAACTGGCCGCAACTCGAGCCCCGCATCGGAGGCACACTGCCCGCCAGTCCCGAGCAGGTAGTCACGTTGCTCACCACCGCCGTCTGGATTGATGGCAAGGAATTGCGCGATCCCATGCCCAAGTTCCACATGAACCGCGCCGATGCCGAGGCGGTGGTGGCATACCTGCAGTCCGTTACCCCGCGCTAAGGAACGCAATCGGCAACATCTGCGCAACGCAGTTAATGAGTTCCATCGGGTCGCCGGGATTCCCGTAGTGCGCTCGGCTTCTGCCTTCCTCTACACTGATTGCAGTCGCCTAGCTGCATCCAACGTTATAGGAAACAAAACTGATGCCGACTTCGGAACAAAAGCCTACTGCTTCGCAACCAACACCTGCACTCCAGGCCGAGGACCAGGGACTCGTCTCCAGCTATGACCTGCATCTCTTTAACGAGGGAAGCCACACCCGGCTTTACGAGAAGTTTGGAGCCCATCCCGTGGAGATGCGCGGACAGCAGGGTACGTACTTTGCCGTCTGGGCCCCCGATGCTCAGAAGGTTTCCCTCGTAGGTGACTTCAATGGATGGAATCCCGATTCCACGCCCATGAATGTCAAAGGCAGCTCGGGTGTTTGGGAAGGTTTCGTGCCCGGCCTGTCCAAAGGCGCCGTCTACAAATATTTCATCCGCTCGCGCTATCACGGATACGCCGTCGCTAAAGCCGATCCTTACGGCTTTCTCTGCGAAGTTCCGCCCAAGACCGCGTCGGTGGTTTGGGACCTGGAATACGATTGGCACGACTCCGAGTGGATGAACTCGCGCCAGAACAAGAACGCCTTCGACTCCCCCATGAGCACCTACGAAGTGCATCTCGGCTCCTGGATGCGCGTGCCGGAAGAGGGCAATCGTTCGCTGAGCTATCGTGAGCTGGCCCAAAAGCTGGGCGATTATGTCAGCCAACTCGGCTTCACCCATGTCGAGTTCCTGCCCGTCATGGAGCACCCGTTCTTCGGCTCCTGGGGATACCAGGTCACCGGCTACTACGCTCCCAGCAGCCGCTACGGCAACCCTCAGGATTTCATGTATCTGGTCGACTACCTGCATCAGCGGGGCATCGGCGTCATCCTCGACTGGGTGCCATCGCACTTTCCTAATGACGAGCACGGCCTGGCCTACTTCGACGGCACGCACCTTTACGAGCATGCCGATCCCCGCCGCGGCTTTCATCCGGATTGGAAGTCGGCCATCTTTAACTATGGCCGCAACGAGGTCCGTGCTTTCCTCCTCAGCAACGCCATCTACTGGCTCGACAAATACCACATTGACGGCCTGCGCATGGATGCCATCGCCTCCATGCTCTACCTCGACTACTCACGCAAGCCGGGCGAGTGGATTCCCAATCAGTTCGGCGGACGCGAAAACCTCGATGCCGTATCGTTCCTGCAGCGTGTTAATCAGGACGCCTACGGTGAGTTTCCCGCCATTCAGACCATCGCCGAGGAATCGACGGCTTGGCCGATGGTGTCGCGCCCTCCGTACATCGGCGGCCTCGGCTTCGGTATGAAGTGGGACATGGGCTGGATGCACGACACGCTGCTCTACTTCAGCAAGGACCCCATTCACCGCAAGTATCACCACAACAAGCTGACCTTTCGCGGCCTGTACATGTTCACCGAGAACTATGTGCTGCCGCTGTCGCATGACGAGGTGGTTTACGGCAAGGGCTCGCTGATCGGCAAAATGGCGGGCGATGAGTGGCAACGCTTCGCTAACCTGCGGCTGCTCTTCGGATACATGTTCACCCAGGCGGGCAAGAAGCTGATCTTCATGGGTGGCGAGTTCGCCCAGACCAGCGAATGGAACCACGACAGCAGCCTCGATTGGAGCCTGCTGCGCTGGGAACCGCACCAGGGCGTGCAGCGCTGGGTCAGCGACCTGAACCGCTTCTACCGCAGCGAGCCGGCGCTCTACGAACTGGACTTCAGCCCCGACGGCTGGCAATGGATCGATGCCGACGACTCCGACAACAGCGTGCTGACCTACCTGCGCTACGGGCGCGACCGCGAATCTCCGGTGCTGGTCGCCTGCAACTTCACGCCTGTGCCCCGGCGCGGCTATCGCATCGGAGTTCCTCTCCCCGGACACTGGCGCGAGATGCTCAACAGCAACGCAGCCATCTATGGTGGCACTGACGAAGGCAACTTCGGCGGGGTGACGACCGAGGACGAAGAGTGTCACGGCCATCCCTATTCGCTGGTGCTAAATCTGCCTCCGCTCTCAGCAGTCATGCTCAAGCGGTAGTGCATTGCCGCCGATTACTTTTCAATGCGCTCGCCTTTTGTTTTGGGATGTCATCCTGAGGGAGGACCGGGCAGGTGTTCCCGGTCCGAGTCGAAGGACCTGCAGTTTGTCCTCCTCGAAATAGAGCGGGCCCATCTTGTCCCCGGTGTCGGTGAAGAGCAGGGTGATGCTTTGAAGGGAGGGCCTTCAGGCCGTCCGTGAGTGAGCAGAATAAAAGTAGCTGCATGAGAACCCGTTTTCCACGCCGTGGGATGGCACGCCAAAAGAATAGCCGGGGAGCGGCGTGATGGTGCGAGTCCGGCGTGGAATAAGCTAGGCTCTAGTGACCGCGCAAGAAGCACGTTTTCCACAGCGAGTGGGATGGCACCCGCAAAAACTAGCCGGGGAGCGGCGTGATGGTGTGAGCCCAGCTCGTCAGAGCCGGGTAAAGTGGGAAAAGAACCTGAGTCGCGTAGCGACGGCATTGGTTCTCACTTTGAAGGGGCGGCCGTCACGCCCGTTCGCAAGTGAGCCTTTAGCCCCTGAGGGTCTTGGACCGAACTTAAGGGCAGCTGACCCGTTCCCTGCTTCAGCCCTACTCTTCCCCACTCGCCTCTCGCGGATGGCCGATGCCGATCAGCGCTGCCAGGGTCCGTCGCGTCCGGTCAACATTGTCTTGTCCGACCGTGGCAACCAGTTCGGCGTCAACCTTCTCGCGAGCCGCGGCCTGCACCGCCGCGGCAGCCCGGCCCCTCTCTGTAAGGCCCACCGTCAGCTTGCGGCGATCTTCCTTGTCCGGCGATCGATCCAGATATCCCCGCGTAACCAGCGTGTCCACAAGCTGGCCCGCAGCCTGCTTCGAAAGGCGCAGCTCGAGAATCAGCTGGCTCAGTGGAATGTCATCGCGATTCAGCGCCAGGCCGCCAATCACGTATAAACCGTTTCCCGGGATATCGTCGTATCCGGCTTCGGCCAGCGCCCCACGCATCGCCGAACCGTAGGTGTTGCGCGCGTGACGCAGCAATGCCGGCATCACGATGTCTTGCAGCTGTTTGTCGGTGTTCTCCATGGGCCGGAATACTACAGTAAACTAATTTGATAGTAAAGATAATTGACTGTAATGCTAAATGTCGCCGCTTGCGGAGACCGCAGGCTGAGACCACATGCTCGACCGGCAATACCGCTTGATGGCAGAATTGGACGAGAGATCTGCCGGATGCAATCCTCCCATATCGCCGAACTGCTTATGCCCTACATTGTAGGTCTCGAACTCCCGGCAAAGATCTACGACCAGCTCGGCGCGTACCTCGATCTTCTTCTCCGCTGGAACGCCAAGACCAACCTCACGGCCGTTCGCGATCCCGGGCAGATCGTCACCCGCCACTTTGGCGAGTCGCTCTTTGCGGCAGGTGTGCTGTTCGGAAACGAGCGCTCTGTTCTTAGTTTGTCATCCTCAGCGGAGCGTACTGGAGTCGAGGGACCCATAGTTCCCGACAACCGGCAACTGACAACCGACAACGTTGTCGCGGGTGCCCCATTCAAGACTGAAGTCAGCTTGAGGGGGATTCGAGATGCTCAGTACGCGTGCATAACCCTCGCCGATGTCGGCTCCGGCGCCGGCTTCCCCGGCATCCCTATCAAACTTGCGGTTCCCGAGCTGACAGTGACCCTGATCGAGTCGCAAAACAAGAAGGCGACCTTCCTGAAAGAGGTTATCCGGGCGCTGCATCTGGACGGCATACAGGTCTACAACGGCCGCGCCGAGAATTGGGGCAA
The DNA here is from genome assembly GCA_963846815.1 of uncultured Acidobacteriaceae bacterium. Lineage (GTDB taxonomy): Bacteria > Acidobacteriota > Terriglobia > Terriglobales > Acidobacteriaceae > CAVVDY01. The sequence goes on from CAWJXG010000002.1 coordinate 538,048, forward strand.
GACCGCCGATGTGGTCACGCTGCGAGCGGTTGAGCGCTTCGAATCCGTATTGCCGATTGCCGCCCGCCTGGTGTCGCCGCATGGACGTCTTTGCCTGTTGATCGGAAGCAGCCGCCGGTCCGCGCTGCCGCAGGGCTCACTGCTTGACGTCGTAGTGGAAGAAACAATTCCTGGAAGGCCAGATTTTATGGTTGTAGTGGGAGAAGTACTAGATGCTTTGTAGGAGATAATGGCTCTGGTGGAAAATATTATTTATTGGAATCCTGCTTTTTCCCAAGAAACTCCCTGAATGTCCGACGAATAAGATTCATCTTCCGAGTGGTGTTCGCACTCAACCCAAGAGCCAGCGCTGCCCACGTGCCTTGTTCCACGTGGAACATCCATCCACCCCGCAACTTCGTGGATTTGCTTCTATCTAAGGCCCGAGCCACGCGCAAGCCGGTAGCAAAGAGCGGCCTCTCCTTGTTCCACGTGGAACTTTCTTGAGTTGCACTTGAATTTCCTTCCCTCTACGAAAGCGTGTCCCTCGGCTCGGCTGGAGCGAATCACCGTAAGCTGAATGCCAGGGGTCAATAGCCAAAGCCAATAGTGGACCTTTACCCACAGCCGTCTCTCACGCTGCCAGCGCCGAATCATAGGCTTCGGGCGAAGACGGCAGAAATTGCACAGCTTTTCCTCCGAAATGTGCCTTTCCTGATTCCACCGCCATTGCTGCCCCGTCGAACGCCGTTTTACTCTGCTATATCGGGAACTTCATCAGTCATGGCCAGGGTCATCGCCGTAGCGAATCAAAAAGGCGGAGTGGGCAAAACCACGACTGCTATCAATCTGGCTGCCTCTTTCGCTGCGCACGACGCCCCCACCCTGCTGGTCGATTGCGATCCCCAGTCGAATGCCTCCAGCGGCGTTGGATTCGGCCGCGATCCTGAGCGGATCAGCACCTACCAGGTCATCATGGGAGACGCCTCCGCCGAGGACGCCATCAAGCCCACGGATGTCGCCAAACTCAGCCTCATTCCAGCCCACAAGAACCTGATCGGCGCTAATATCGAGCTGGTGACGCTGGAATACCGCGAATATCGACTGCGCCATGCGCTAGACCCGTTGCGCGAGCGCTACAAGTTTGTTGTTCTGGATTGCCCGCCGGCGCTCGATCTGCTCACGCTCAATGCCTTGGTGGCCGCAGACAGCGTACTGATTCCCATGCAAGCCGAGTACTTTGCTCTGGAGGGCGTGACCGAGTTGCTCGACACTATCGATCGCATTCGTGTCGAACTCAATCCCACGCTTGCGGTGGAAGGTGTGGTGTTGACCATGTTTGACGAGAGAACGAATCTGGCGCAGTCGGTGGCCTCCGAGCTGCGCGGCTTCTTTGGGGATCTCATGTGCCAGACAGCGATACCCCGCAACGTTCGCCTGGCTGAGGCGCCCAGCCATGGCAAGCCGGCCTCGGTCTACGATCCTCGCTCCCGAGGCGCCGAGACCTACCTGGCGCTGGCCGAGGAGATTATGGAGCGGGTGAAGAAGGCGAAGCCTCAGGCGGACGCTGCGCAAGTGGAGTCTCAAGCCTAGGGAAGTAATAGGGCCAGCACGAACGGCAATGAACTAACAGCTCACGGCCAAAAGCCAAGAGCGAATAGCCAAGAGCGATATCGTATGACAGAGAAGCGCAAAGTCCTGGGACGCGGTTTGGATACTCTGCTGCCTTCCCGCAGCGCGACGCGGCCTCCTGCTCCAGCTGCCCATGCAGCCCAGCCCCACGTTCCGGGCGAGACCATCCGCCAGATACCGTTGGAGCTGATCGACCGCAACCCTTACCAGACGCGAAGCCACGTCGATGATGTCGCAATGGCTGAACTGGCGGCGTCGATTATGGCCTCCGGTGTCCTGCAACCGATCACGGTGCGCCCCGCCGCAGGAGACCGCTTCCAGTTAATCGCTGGTGAACGCCGCTGGCTGGCCTCGCAGGTCGCCGGCAAGCCGACAGTTCCGGCCATAGTCCGCCACGTCTCCAACGAGCAGGCGATGGAGATGACCATCATCGAGAACCTGCAGCGCGAGGACCTGAACCCAATCGAGCAGGCTCGCGCTTTCGAGCGGCTAGGCCGGGAGTTCGGTCTCACTCAGGAGCAGATCGCGCAACGTACCGGGAAAGAGCGCTCATCCGTCGCTAACTTCATGAGGTTGCTTAAGTTACCTTCGGACGTACAGGCTATGGTTGAGCATGGTCAACTCAGCTTTGGTCATGCCAAGGCGCTCATGTCACTGGACTCTCCCGGCATGATTCAGCTCATGGCGCTCAAAGCTGCCACGTCTGCGCTTTCTGTTCGCCAGACCGAGAAACTAGTTACTGACTTGATTCATCCCCCCGAAAAGCCCAAAAAGGAGCGCGAAGTCGACCCTAATGTCAAGGAAACCGAGCGCCAGATCCGCGCGGCCTTGGGATTGGCCGTGACTATTCATGACCGGGACGGCAAGGGGAAGGTGGTCATCGAGTACGGCAATCTGGAGGAGTTCGACCGGATCATGGACATGTTCGTGAAAGCCAACACCTAAGGCCAGGTATCAGGTGTCGGGTGTCAGGTGTCGAGCTGAATACCTGAGAGCTGAGACCTGACGCCCAGAATCTCTCCGGCTGCGACAAGGCGAAGCCATCTTGGCTTCCATGCCTTCCTGTGAGATCCGTCCGCTACTTTGGAGGGGCCGTCTGCTTCTGCTGCTCCTGCAGCTGTAACCGCATGTCGCGCAACAGGATCGTCCACAGACGTACGTTTGTATTCAGCAGGATGGACATGTTGGTGTCGCGGATGAAACTGGTCTGGGTGGCCATGTTGTTCACCAGACTGTCCATTTGGTCCAGGTCCATTTGCATCTGGCGCGCCGGATCGGGGCGAAGAGCGGGTTGGCGTTGCTCGGTCCTTGCCGTAGGGCTCGCTGATGATTGAGGGTTTGAACCAGCCGCCTGCCCGAAGGCCGACAAACCGGCAAGCAGTACCAGGACAACAACCGCGTTCCTTAACATCACTCCACCTCGCTTCGGCGCTGCCGCAATCGGCCGCGCTTCAGTATGATGGAAATTTTGTGGCAATCCAACAGGAGCCGACTGTGCACCGATTGAATCTGGGCGACTGCGAACTCATCATCCTTTCCGATGGAACCTACCAACTCGATGGCGGCGCTATGTTCGGCGTCGTCCCCAAAACGCTGTGGGAGAAGCGCATCCGGGCCAACGAGCGCAACCTGCTTACGCTGGGCCTGAACTCACTGCTGGTGCGCGACGGCAAGCACACCATACTGGTCGAGACCGGCATCGGGCCCAAGCTCAACGAGAAGGCCCGCGAGATCCACCAGAACCAGGCCGCACTGATGCAGAGCTTTGAGCAGGCGAGAGTTGCGCCCGCCGAAGTTGACATCGTCATCAACACTCACCTGCACTTCGACCACTGTGGTTGGAACACCTACTACAACGCCGACGGAAAGCCCGAGCCAACGTTTCCCAACGCCGTGTACTACGCGCAGCAGGGCGAACTCGACCATGCCCATGAGCAGCACGAGCGCGATCGCGTCAGCTATCTCACCGACAATTACGATCCGCTGGTGCGTAACGGCCAGATGCGCCTGCTGCGTGGCGATGCCGAAATCGTGCCGGGCATTTCGGTCGAGCTGTATCCCGGACACACGCGCGATCTGCAGGCGGTAACGGTGCGCGCCGGGGACAAGGTGGTCTGCTACATCAGCGATCTGATTCCCACCTCGCACCATCTCGACCCGACGTGGGTTATGGGATACGATCTGTATCCGCTGGACTCGATCGACAATCGGCACCGCTTCTACAAACGCGCCATCCCGGAGAAGTGGCTGGTCGTGTTCACACACGACCCCGAGGTGCCGTGGGCCTATGTGGAGCTTGGTGAGAAAGGCAAGCCGGTGGCGCGTAAGCTGGACGATGCGGGCTGAGGAAATTCCGGCGAGTTATCCACCGGATTTTGCAACATTGTTAGCAACGAGGCTAGCTACATCTGACTCGATGTCCTACAATGTAGCACTACGCCTGAATAGCTGCCGAGGGATCGCCTATGGGGAAAAAAGACAAGAAGAAGGATAAGAAGAAGCATCGGCAGGACGAACCCGCAGTCGCAACCGGGGAGGGCAAACTCTCCGGCCCGCTTGATTTGCGGGCGGTTGAGCTCCCGCCGCCACCCAAATCGCTGAAGCCTGCCGACATTCGCGCCCTGCGCACCAGCATGAATGCCAGCCAGGCCCTGTTCGCCAGACTGCTGAATGTCAGCTCGAACGCTGTCGAGAGCTGGGAGCAGGGTATCCGCGAACCGCGTCAAGCCACCCTCAAGCTGTTGCACATTGTCAGGAAAAGCCCCGGCGTGCTGCTGGATTGACCAACCAAGCACCAACCACAGAGACCACCGAGGCTCAGAAAAGAGGAAGTATGTCCACGAGCCTCGGGGCGTCAGGCATCGCAGATTCGCCTCGGAGCTATGCTCCGCGCTAAATACAAAGAACTCTGTGTCTCTGTGCCTGTGTGGTTTGCCTCGGATTACTGCTTGGCCAGGTTCATTGCAACGTCACCGGCGATCGGAACCATGAAGCGCTCGCCCTGATACGCCTTGATCATGCAGACGATCCAGAGCACAAAGGAGAGAATGCCGATCAGACCGATCAGCATGAATCCGATGCCAAATCCTCCCCAGTGCCCGCCGCCCATGAACCAGCCCACACCGAAGACGATGCCCAGCACGATGCGAATCAGGTGCAGACCGCCAAAGGTCACGATGGATTGCGAAGCGTGAAAGCGGACATACGGCCGGCGGTCGATCAGGTAGAAGATGATGCCGGTGATCCAGCCAAGCGCGTAGCTCAGGGTTGCAGCCACGTTTTCCGACATGCCGGTAGCGGCTGCGGGTGGATAGGCCTGCGCCGGGACGCTTGGAGCTGTTGCCGGAGCGCTCGCCGGCTGCGGCTGTCCGCAATTCTGGCAGAACTGAGCGGTCACAGGAACTTCAGCACCGCATTTGATGCAGTGGGCCATAAGAGTCCTCCTGAAATGTTGCCCCGAATGCTACACCGAAATTGGGTTATCGAACAGTGAAACACGACGGTGCGCTCTCTACAGGAAGCTGGCTGGCTTGGTGGTGGGCGGCAGGCGCTCGTCCCGCGGTAGCCAGCTCGTGACCGGCAGCTCATTCGAGAAATATGGGAGCGCCCGACAGAAAAACGTCATCTCACGTTGTATGGCAGGCACACTACACATCTTCCGCCGCAATCAGTCTCCCCTGGAGTACCAGGCCAACTACAACCAGGGCTCCGCTTCCTGGGTGCAGGTGTTCGATGAGGTCCGGCTGGGCCACTTCCTGCGTCTGGGCTGCGCCTTGCCCGATACCGAAGTCGACGCCATGCTGGTCGAGCTGCGCGACAACGGACACACCAGCGAGGCTCCGGTCGAGATCTCGGAATCGCACCTCACTGAGATGGGGTTCGCCGAGTCTCCCAGCGACCAGTGAAGTTGTCGGCAGCCAGTGGTCAGTTGCCGGAGCGTCGAAGTTCCATGTCACCCCTGCAGGCTGTACTCTACTGATGACGTATCCGGTTCAGCTATAACGCCTGAACCCGGCAAGCTCCATTAGGCAACGCCACTGAACGGCTAGCTCTGACAACGGACAACCGGCCGCTGACAACCAATGAAAGCTCTTCTCCCCATCGCGGTCTTCCTGCTCATGGTGTCGATCGGCATGAGCCTGAGGATTGCGGACCTGATGGCGCGCTGGAAACGGCTGAGTAGGTGGCGCTGGCTCCCTTTGCTGGTGGCGACTTTTCTGGTGCCGCCTGCGGTCGCGCTGGTGACCTTCCGCTTTCTGCCGCTCGACTTTGGAGAAGCGGTCGGGCTGTTCATGGTCGCTGTGGTTCCGGGCGCTCCGCTCACCACGCGCAATGTGTCGAGGAAAGGCTTCGACATGCAGCTCGCGGCCAGCTATCAAGTCTGGGTGGCCTTGCTGATGCCCATCATGATTCCGCTGGTTGTGTACGGCTCGGCGAAGCTGTACGACCGCGACGTCTGGATTCCACCCAGGCTGTTGCTGAAGAACATCGCCGAGAACCAGTTCCTGCCGCTGCTGATCGGCCTGGCTCTGATGTATTTCATCCCGGCGTTCGCCAACCGCATTCAACCGGCGATCACCATCACCGGCAATGTTCTCCTGCTGGTCATGATTGTTGCGGTGCTGTGGACCATGCGCGCCGCACTGGCGGCAATCACGCCATGGGTGATCGTGGCCGTCTTGATACTGGCCGCCTGCTCCATGCTGGCCATTGCCTTGCTGGTGCCGGGCGACGCGGAGATCAAGAAGACTCTGGCTCTGTGCAACGCCAATCGGCATATCGGGCTGGCCCTGCTGCTGGCGGGAGACTACCTGAAAGCCCGCAACGCCATTCCTGTGATCGCCTGCTATGCGCTTGCCGCGCCAGTGATCATGGTGCTGTTCGCTCGCATAGCACGCAGACGCGGCGCGGTGGCGGTCTCGGCATAGAGTTGCTTTCCTCGCTCGTGGCACAATCGAGGTTATATGTTCTCGCGCAAGATCAACGTGGCTTATGAAGAGAACGGCGAGCGCAAGCCGTGTCCGCTGAAGTGGCTGGACAGCTTCAGCATGCGTAACTTCACCAACGACCGGATCTTCGACGACACAATTCCCACCGGAGACGGTGAGCTGGAGATCGGCGCCCGCGTGCCGCTGCAGCGATTGCAGGCGGCGATGGAAGACTGGTTCCGGCGCAAGAGCTATCTGCCGAATGGAGCAAAGCTGATCGTGGAAGAGAGGGCCCGCCAGTAACGCGCTCGCGCAGCCTGTCGTTGTCAGAGTTATGGCGTTGAAGCCTTGTATTCACGTTCAGCATGATCGATCTGCCATCGCTGCCCCCAAGCGAGGGGTGGGATTATGCCTATGAGTCTGCTGACTTCAAGCTCTGGGTAGCACCAGTACCTGAGCCCTCGACCCTGGTTCTGCTGGGAGCAGGTCTGCTGAGCATGGCCGGAGTGCTGCGGCGAAAGCTGCTCTAAGCCTGGCGCTCCACGTTGGCCTTCGAATGGCCGGGTGCCACAAACCGCGAAGCTCCAGGGACAAGGATCAACCTCGACCAATCGCTCCTCGCCATTCAACTGGGTTCGAAAACTGCTCCACGCCCATTTTTCAGGGCTCTCGACCAGTCCTCGCTTCATAGGATTGCGATGCATGTACCGAAGCTTTTCTGTCGTCATTCCATGAGACCAAACCAGGGCGCAAACATAAAACCTGTGATTTCACCGGTCGAAGCATGATATGCAACTCATTCCAAACGATGGAATGAGTGGGCACGCGTCAGATCAACGTTCCTGGGGCACCCGACATCCGTCGAGCGCCGCTACAGAATGTACACTGCTAGTCGGAGATGAGCATTCGTGCGAGTCTCCAGCCATGCTTACCCGGATCACCTTCTCCGTAATCGTCCTCCTGCTCATCGCCGGCGGTGTGTGGGCCTATCAGCATGATCAGAATCTCGCACGCAGCGCCCAGATGGTGACCCTTGGCGATCCCAATGAAACGGTCCGCGAGGTGATGGGAGAGCCGTCGCACGAAGGCGAGTGTGGATCGGTGGCGCTGGCCCCGAGCTCCTGCGCCGACGAGTACGTCTATCGCTACTACTTCTCCGTCTTCCGCCCCGAATATCAGGTTGTATGGTTTGACCACGCAGGCAAGGTTATCGGCGAGCAGCATGTGGAGCGGCCCTTCTAGAGGATGGGCACGTCAGGTGCGGCGCTGCGCGGAAGGTCGCCCGTTAGACGAGGATCGTCGGCAATCTCCAGCCCGCGCTTGTAGGGAACAAAACCCGCCTGGATATAAAACTCGAGCGCTTTGGGGTGATCCCAGGTGCAGGTGTGCAGCCAGATGCGATTTGGCCGGTACGCCCACTCCAGTGGCAAGCAGTGCTCGAGCAGCGCGCGTCCCGCTCCTTTGCCAACGAGCGCGGGCGTAACGCCGAGATAAAGGATCTCGATATCAGGGAAGCGGCGGCGGTCGAATTCCAGCAGACCGGTGTCTACCCCATTGTGGGATAACACGAAAACATCCACGCCGGGGTCGTGAAGCACCGCGCGAAGCTGATCGTCCGTCATGCGCAAGCGGCTGAACCAGAGCCAGGGCCCGCCGATTTCGCGGTAGAGTCTGCGATACCATTCCAGATCGGCATCAGGGGCACGGCGGATTTTATAGTCCCGCATTGTGGGACTTGCGGCATGAAGCAGGGGCGAGCGCATTTCCAGATAGGTGACGACCGCGGCGAGTTTGCCGGGCGGCAGGTCGATATATCCGTCGTTCATGAAGGAGAGAGTATATCGGAGGGGAATCAGGATCGGACAGGAAAGCTGCGAGGACCTTGCGGGCGGTCCCCGCCAAGAGTCGCCGGGCTATGCGCCTGCGCCACGCGCTCCTTGTGCGAGTTGTTTCATGCCCTGCAGGGCGAGCTTCTGTCCCAGCTCTGCGGCGCCTTCGGCCTGAACCCTGGAGAGGGAGACCGCGGCTTGCAGTTCGCTGACCGCCTTGCGCGTGTCGGGATTGTTGCCCGGATCGATGTGAACAACTCCATGGGCGTCGACCCAGAAGACGCCGGCATCGCCGCCGCCCAGCAGAATGAACACGACTCTTTCCACAGCAATTGGGTGTGCCATTTCGTGTACTCCTTTGACCCGGCTCAATTCCAGCCAAGCCGGGAGAGTCAATTTGGCCCGATTCCGGGAAGAATGCAAGCGCAATCGAGGGTTGCTGTTACCGAAGCCGTGCCAGGAGGGATAAACCGCTCGAATGTTGTTTTTGGCCGGGCCGGGAATAGCCTGAATCTAAGGCGCCTCCTTAGCCGAATCGGAAGGAAAAGAAAACGCCGCATAGCTTCAAACCATGCGGCGCTGCCTGCAAAAGCACTCCAGCTGAGGTTAGTGGTCCCGGTCATGGCCGTGGTTATAGCCGTTGTCTTGGTTGTAGGCTTCGCGATAGCCTTGCGTGAATCCCTGCCGGTATGCCTGATTGTTGGAGTTCCTGTAGTAGGGGTGTGACTCCACATCGTAGCGTTTGTTCCCGTTGGCATCGGCACGTCCGGAATTGATGCCGTCCTGATAGCCGCGCTGGTAATCGCTATTGTTATTGTTGTTATAGGCGCCGCTGTTGTACGCGCCGTTGCCGTAATTCGGGTTGCGACCGTATTCGCCGTTGTGGTTGCCGCCGCGAGCCTGGTCATAAGCCTCGCGATAGCCTTGCGCGAATCCCTGCCGGTAGGACTGATTCTTGGAATTCGTATAGTAGGGATGGTCGTTCAGATCGTAGCGCTTGTTCCCGTTGGCATCGGCACGGCCTGAGTTGATACCGTCCTGATAGCCATGCTGGTAATCAGAATTGTTGTTGTACTGAACATTTTGGCCGTAGTACCCGTGATCGCCATGATCCTGCGCAACCGCGAAGCTCACACCTACCAGGAGCACCACAGAAATCAGAACCATCTTTGAAAGTTTCATATTCACCTCCGCCCAATCGCTGGCCGTTTGTATCGCGCTTTCTGAGGTTGGAAACCAAAGGGTGAAGCTAAAGTTGTCGCGAATTGGCAGTTAATTTGTGAATTTTAGTGAAGGCCGGCGGGCAGCTATTTCTTTCTCGGCTTCATCATCTGCCAACCTTCCTCGGGAATCTGCCGGCCGAGCAGGCTGAAACTGCTGGCTCCGGCGAGCATCTCGCCGCCGTCCATGTAGACCATGTCACCGTTGATATAGCCGGCCTGATCGCTGATGAGGAACGCGCCCAGGTTGGAAATCTCTTCCAGCGTGCCCAAGCGATGCAGAGGATTGTGATCGAGCAAGGCCTTCTCCATGGCGGGCACGGGCAGCAGACGCGAAAAAGCGCCTTCGGTGCGAATGGCTCCGGGAGCGATGGCGACGTGGCGAATGCCGCGGTCTGCCCACTCGACAGCCAGGCTGCGGGTGAGCGCCAGGACGCCGGCTTTAGCGACAGCGCTGGGCACAACATATGCCGATCCGGTTTCCGCGTAGGTGGTCGCAATATTCAGCACCACGGCTTTGTGCTTGTCGTGCAGCCAGCGGCGGCCGCACGCCATCGTCATGTTGATGGTGCCTTTCAGTACGATGCCGATTACGGCATCAAAGGCGTTCGGAGAGAGTTCCTCGGTACGGGCGAGGAAGTTGCCGGCAGCATTGTTCACCAGCACATCGAGCGGGCGCTGGGCCCAGAGCTTCTCGATAAGGCCTTCGACATCGCCCGGCTCGCGCACATCGACTGGCGCGAAGCCTTCGATGGTTCCACCAGTGGAGGCGTGCAGCTCGCTGACGGTCTTGTCGATGACTTCCTTGCGGCGTCCGCAGATAAACACAGTTGCGCCGAGTTGCAGAAAGCGCTCGGCCATGGCGCGGCCAATGCCGGTGCCGCCGCCGGTGATAAGAATGCGCTTTGCTTTGAGCAGATCGTTGGTGAACATGAATGGCCTTTCCGAAGTTTTTCAAACCACAGAGACACCGAGGCGCAGAGGAAGAAGCGTCGTTTCTCAGATTGCCGAAAAGGAAACGATCGACGCAGAGGCAACACGCATCCCGGGAAACATCTTTCAGCCCATTTTTCTCTGTGTCTCCGTGGCTCTGTGGCTCAACTCTTAATACTCGATGCCGCGCTGGGCTTCGATGCCCTTGCTGTACGCATGCTTGATTTCTTTCATCTCGGTGACGGTGTCAGCGATCTCGACGATGCTGGGATGAGCGTTGCGGCCGGTCAGGATGACGTGCACCATCTCCGGCTTCTTGCTCAGCGTGGCGACCACCATCGCCGGGTCGAGCATCTTGTAACCGATGGCGTAGTTGATCTCGTCGAGAATCACGAGGTCCCATTTGCCGGAGAGGATCGCCTGTTCAGCTTCCGCCCAGGCTTCCTCGACCAGGCGCACGTCTTCGGGATCGGTTTCGGCGCCGCCGACTTTCACAAAGCCGCGTCCCATTTGCTTCATGACGAAGTTGTCGCCGAAGGCCTTCACGGCATCGAGTTCGCCATAGTGCCATGAGCCCTTGAGGAATTGCAGCATCAGGACCTTCATGCCGTTGCCGACGGCGCGCAGGGCAGTCCCCATGGCGGCGGTCGTTTTGCCCTTTCCGGGGCCGGTGTTGACGATGATCAGTCCGCGACGGACGTCGGGCATGTACAGTACTCCTCCGGAAGCTGGCGCGTATCCGGTAGCTCGCGGATACGTGAAGAGACATGCTAGCAGGTTGCGGGCCCGCTAACGATGATGCAGCCGATGGCGGTTCGTCAGCTCGTTATGAATGCTCACCGCGAGTAGTAACAGGACAGCTGCGGCGCAGTAAATGACGATTCCTGCAATCCACATTGTCTTCCTCAGGGCTGGTACTCAGCCCTGTACCAAGCGTAGGAGCGCAGCGGAAGAATTGCAGTGACAGCGCGCACAGATGCCCGGCCCATGCATACGGCAGCTAAGGACCCGGAGCGGTCCGGCAGAGTTAAATGCTGCGAACCGGAGCCTCGACCCGGGCTCCAAGAATCGTTTCGGCGGCCTGCTGTCCGCTGCGAATGCAATCGGGCACACCGATACCGTGGTAGGCGTTACCTGCAATAGCCAGTCCCGCAATGTCAGACACGCGCTTTTCGATACGCGCCACGCGGGCAATATGTCCGGATTCGTATTGCGCCATGGCGCCGCGCCAGCGATAAACGCGGGTGAAGATCGGGCGCGCCGACAGCTTGAGGAACCGCAGCAGCTCGCTCTGCACGGTGTCGAGAATTTGATCGTCCGTCAGCGAGAGCACAGCTTCATCGCGCGCTCCGCCAAGAAAGCAGCGCAGCAGTCCTTTCTTCTGAGGGGCGCGGTGAGGGAACTTGTTGTGCACGAAGGTGCAAGCCAGCATGCGCGCGCCTTCACTGCGCGGGACCAGGAATCCGAAGCCCGGCGGCAGCCTATGCAGCTGGTCCATGTAGTAGCCCATGGTGACGGTGACGGACGAACTATAGGTGATGCCGTGCAGATCGTTGGCGAGGTCGGCATCAACCGCTTCGAGCAGCGGCCCGGCGACGTTTGCGGGCGTCGCGATGATGACCGCATCGTAGTATTCGTCATCGCCCATCTCGATCGCCAGGCGCCAGCGGCCGTTGGGGCGATAGATGCCGCGCACCCGAGAGCGGAGCCGAACGGAGCCGGGATCGAGCCGGGCGAGGATGGCATCGACCATCTGCTGCATGCCGTCCTTGAGCGAGCTGAACAGCGGCCGGGGTAGCTGGTTCTTGGTCACCGCCGCCATTTTCTTATGCGCTGCCAACATGGCGCGGCTCAGGCTGCCATACTTCTCTTCCATCTCGACGAAGCGCGGCAGAACAGCGCGGGCGCTGAGCTTGTTGGCATCGCCGCCATAAACGCCCGAGAGCAGGGGATCGGCCAGGCGGTCGACAACCTCGCTGCCAAAGTGGCGCTCCACCAGCTCGCCCACGGTCTCGTCGCCCTTCATGGGGCGCGGCGGGTGAAGCAGCTCCTGCGCCATGCGAAGCTTGGTTTCCCAGGAGAACAACGAAGACAGCGCCGTGGGAACGATTTTGGTGGGCACCATGAACATGAGCCCGTCGGGCATTGCCACCAGCTTGCCATGTACCACAATGTAGGTCTTACGTTGCGCGTCATTGGAGCCGATCAGTTGATCGGCGATTCCCAGTTCTTTGCACAGCGCAGCCGCCCAGGGCTTCTCGGTAAGGAAGGAGTCCGGACCGGCCTCGACCAGGCAGCCTTCGACGCGCTCGGAATACATGGAGCCACCGAGGCGTGATCCGCTCTCGAACAGGGTGTATTCGAGGGGTGTGCCGGCAGCCCGCGTTTTCTCTAGATGAAATGCGGCACTGAGGCCGGAGATTCCGCCGCCGATAATAGCAATCCGCGTCATCTGATCTCGCACCCTAAGGACCCGGAAATGCGTCCGATCACGCCTGGCTCGCCTCCGAAACCGGTCGAGGGATTTCCATGTTCAGTCGCACGCGGGCCAGGCCGGCAATGGCTTGGATAAATGCGGGAGAGTCGTTCAGCGATTCGGCGCGATAGAGCTTCATTCCACGTTGTGCGGCAAGATCCCGGAAGAGAATGTCCACATCATACAGAATTTCCACATGGTCGCAAACGAAGCCAATGGGTTGCAGGAAGACAGCAGTGTGGCCCGCCCCGCGCAATGCGAGAAGCGTGTCCTCCACTGTGGGACCCAGCCACTCCCCGCCCGACATGCCCTGGCTCTGAAAGGCAAAGCTCCACTGGCCGATCTCGGGGACCCGCGCGGCTACCAAGGCTGCCGTTTCGCGAGTCTGCGCCTCGTAGGGATCGCCTTCGGTAATGGTGCGTCGGGGCACGCTGTGCGCGGTGAACAGGACAGGAATGTCCGCCCCATGTTCAGCGCACGCCTTTGTCCAGCCGGCGCGCAGCTTTTCGGCAAAGGCCTCGACCAGCGCAGGATTGTCGTGCCACTCCTCAACAAAGTCAATGCTGAACGGAACCTCGTGGCCGAACAGGACCTGTTTATATAGGCCGACGCTGGTACGGGAGTTGTGCGGAGCCAGACAGATGGCGAGGCAATGTCCTACTTCGTCGGAGGTCATACGTTGTAAGGTATCGACGATGAAAGGATGCCAATTCCTCATGCCGACATAGACCGGAATACCCAGCTGGCGCTCGACGCCTGCGGCCTGTGCATTGGTGATGCGGGTCAGCGGAGAGCTGCCGATTAGTGAGTAGCGATGCTGCACCTCGCGCACAACCTCTGGCGCCATAGGGCGGCCGCGCGAAATATTCTGCAGAAAGTCGGGAATGTCTTCGACGCGCTCGGGGCTGCCGTGCGCGATCAGGAGAACCGCCTGCTTCATCGCGCAGCTCCCGATGCGCCCGAGGCGGAGAATTCGTGTACGAACTGTGCCAGATCCTTGACGTTGTCCACTGGGGTATGGGGGAGGATGCCGTGACCGAGGTTAAAGATGTGTCCGGGACGGGCGTCGGCCAGGCGCAGAATGTGTTCGGCGCGGCTCTTTACCTCGCGCCACGACGCGAAGAGCGCGACCGGATCGAGGTTCCCCTGCACGGCGTGATGGTGCCCGACTGTCTTCCAGCCTTCGTCGAGAGGGACGCGCCAGTCAAGGCCGATCACTTCAGCGCCCGTCTCGGACATGGAAGGCAATAGGGAGGCGCTGTCGGTGCCGAAGTAGATGATGGGTACCATGGTTTCCTTCTGCAGGCGCTTGATGAGCAGCGTGGTCGGCAGCAGCGCGTAACGGCGATAATCTTCGACGCTCAAGCAGCCGACCCAGCTATCGAAGATTTGAATGACGTCGGCCCCGGCACGGACCTGGGCAGCGGTATATTCGGCCAGGACATCGATCAGCTTGGCGACCAGCTCCTCCCAGACCTCGGGCGAGTTGTACATCAGCTTCTTCACTTCGATGTAGTGTCGCGAACCGCCGCCTTCGACCATGTAGCTGGCGAGGGTGAACGGCGCGCCGCAGAAGCCGATGACCGGCAGCTTGCCGGCGAAATGCTTTGAGACCAGGGCGACGGCATCGGCCACGTAGCCGAGTTCAGCGGCCCGGTCGCTGCGCAACAGGCTGACATCCTCGGCGGTACGAAGCGGCCTTTCGATCACCGGGCCTTCGCCGGACTCGAAGCGGAACGGCAGGCCCATGACCTCCAGGGGCAGCAGAAGGTCGGCAAAGATAATGGCGGCGTCGACCTTCAGGTATTCCGCGGCGGTGATGGTGACGTCGGCGGCGACTTCTGGCTTCTTACAGATTTCGACCAGCGAGTAATGCTTGCGCACCTCGCGGTACTCCTTCATGTAGCGGCCGGCCTGGCGCATAAACCAGACGGGGGTGGCGTCTACGGGCAGGCGCCGGCAAGCGCGTACGAACAGGGAATCGGGTGCGGCCATAGAAACATTACTGTAGCAAACTGAGTCACCTCGCAGGGTGATATCAGTCACAAGCAGGCGAAGCGCTTTTCCGCTGAGGCAAAGCCGGGAAAATCGAAAACTGCAGAAGTGTGCGGCGCGTCACCGAAAGTGGTGCAGGAAGCTCCTAGAATTTCCTGTATTTCGCCTATGCCCGAAGCCCCTGGCAAGCCCGTCAACCCGTGGATTGTGACCATCGCCGTGATGTTGGCCACGTTCATGGAGATCCTCGACACGACGGTAGTGAACGTGTCGGTGCCGCACATGGCGGGCAACCTGGGCGCTACGGTTGACGAAGGCACCTGGGTGGTCACGTCATACCTGGTGTCGAACGCCATCATCCTGCCGATGGCGGGATGGCTGGCCAACCGCTTCGGCCGCCGGCGCATGTTGATGGTGTGCGTGGGCGGATTCACCCTGACTTCGCTGCTGTGCGGGATGGCGACTTCGCTCGACATGCTGATCCTTTTCCGCGTGCTTCAGGGGCTCACCGGTGGAGGCTTGCAGCCCATGTCGCAGGCCGTGCTGCTCGAGACCTTCCCCCCGAAGAAGCATGGCACGGCGATGGCAGCCTTCGGCCTGGGCATCATCTTTGCGCCCATCATCGGCCCGACCCTGGGCGGCTACATCACCGACAGCTACACCTGGCGCTGGATCTTCTACCTGAACTTGCCGGTGGGCCTGTTCTCGCTGCTGATGATCAACGCCTTCGTGCGCGATCCCTCCTACATTCGCAGACAGCGGTCAGGCGGAGTTGATTTGTGGGGAATCGGGTTCCTGGCGCTGGGGTTCGGCACGCTGCAGGTGGTGCTCGATCGCGGCCAGCAGAAGGACTGGTTCGGCAGCACGCAGATCCGGGTGTTGACGTTTTTGTGCGTCTTCGGGCTGGTGGCCATGGTGATCCGGGAGTTGACCGCCGAGCACCCGATTGTCGACCTGCGGGTGCTGAAAGACCGTACCTACAGCGCCGGCGTGCTCATCATGACCATGCTGGGCTTCGTGCTCTATGCCAGCCTGATGCTGTTGCCGATTTTTCTGCAGACGCTGCTGGGATATCCGGCGCTGCAATCGGGATTGGCGCTGTCGCCACGCGGCATTGGCTCGCTGATCATGATGCCGATTGTCGGTCAGCTCACGAATCGCTACGATCCGCGCAAGCTAATCTTCGTCGGAGTGGTCGTTGGTGGCTGGACGATGATCGACCTGTCGCACCTCAACCTGAATGCCGGTTATTGGAACATTTTCTGGCCGCAGGTGATTCAGGGGGTGGCCATGGCGTTCCTGTTCATTCCGCTGATGGCGGTCAGCATGTCGGCGATCTCAAAGGAGAAGATGGGCAATGCCACCAGTATCTACAACCTGATGCGGAACATCGGCGGCAGCTTCGGCATTGCGATGATGACGACCTTCCTGGCGCGGCGCAGCCAGGTACACCAGAACCAGATGGTCAGCCACATCACGACGTACGATCACACCAGCCAGTTGATGTGGCGCGGGATGAAATCATGGTTCGAGATGCATGGGTCGAACTCCGTGGAGGCGTCGCGCAAGGCCATTGGCGCGATGTATGTCATGCTGCAGCAGCAGGCGATGATGCTGTCGTTCGTCGAGGCGTTCTGGGTGATGGGGATCATCTTCTACTGCATGCTTCCGCTGCTGCTGCTGTTGCGAAATCCGCGAGACCTGCATCCCCACGAGCCGAAAGCGAACCGGAGGGTGGAAGTTGCGGCGCGACCCGAGCCAGAACGTGAGCTGGTGGGAGCGCTGGATTAGCAAGCAGAGATTCGCGGACGACCGGAGCACTGGCGGAATGGTGATTAGTTGCACGTGAGAGTTTCCCGAACCGAGTAATGCTCTCACCCGGCATTCCAGCGAGTGGAGTACATGCGCAAACAGGAGCCAGAAACCTAAGTCACAGGAACGCCAATGGCCCTTGGCCCTACGACATAAGGGCAGTTTTTGAGAGCAGACGTTGGGTTTATGTAAGAACGCCACGCAGGGGCAGCCGTGCCCTGATACACAGCGCGCGACCTAGAGCTCTTGGCTGCTGCTTTCATGTTCGCGCAGGGGACCTTTTTCTTTTTCCTGGGCGCCCGGCGTTTAGCATTGACATGTTGAGACGCTCCTGCCCCAAGTAGACAAACTGAGCGCTCACCGGCGCGGTTTCACACCGGGCCGGGCACATCTGACAACTGGCACTTCTTCATGCCCTATCGCGGACGCATAGCGCCTTCCCCTACTGGACTGCTGCACATCGGGCATGCGTGTACGTTCTTGACTGCGTGTCGGCGGGCGTTGGCCAATGACGGTACGCTGGTCTTCCGCAACGAGGACCTCGATCGCCAGCGCTCAAAGCCGGAATTTGCGACGGCGATGATGGAAGATCTGCGCTGGCTGGGCATCCGGTGGCAGGAAGGGCCGGACGTCGGCGGGCCGTTTGCGCCCTATGAGCAGAGCCGGCGGTGCGAGTTCTATCTGGAAGCATGGCGCATGCTGCGCGACGGCGGATTTATTTATCCGTGTACCTGCTCGCGCAAAGAGCTGGCAATGGCGGCGACTGCTCCCAACGAAGATGATGAGCCGATGTATCCCGGGAAATGCCGTGAGCGGATCGGGGAGGCGAGACAATATGACTCGCCTGCGGGAGTGAACTGGCGGTTCCGCGTTCCCGATGGGGAGGCGATTGGCTTTGAGGATGGTGGGCAGGGCTGGAAGAGTTATATCGCCGGAAGGGATTTTGGCGACTTCGTTGTGTGGCGGCGCGACGATGTTCCGGCATATCAGTTGGCGGTGGTTGTCGACGACGAAGCCATGCAGATCACGGAAGTGGTGCGCGGCGCGGACCTGCTGAAATCCACGGCGCGGCAGTTGCTGTTAATACGTGCGCTGGGATATCGCGAGCCGGAGTACTACCATTGCGACCTGGTGCGGGATGAAGCGGGAGTGCGGCTGGCGAAGCGGCATGACGCGTTGAGCTTGCGGGCGCTGCGGGAGCGAGGGTTGTCGCCCGGCGAGGTGGTCGCGAAGTGCCCGGCCTAAAACCAATTTTCACCACAGAGACACTGAGGCACGGAGGGCTGGGCTTTGAAGCTTTGATCCGGGCCACCAAGTTGGCCGGTCCGACTTTTCATTGGGAGACGAGGGTCTCACAGAGTCTCTTAAGAAATCTGATTGGTTTTCCTCCGCGTCTCTGTGCCTCTGTGGTGAGTCTTCAGCAGCACGACCACAAATGCCGTTGCGGAATCATGGTGTGCGCGATATTGTCCTAGCGAAAACTCATGGAGGCGTGAATGCGAGTGAACTGGGCGGCGGTGTTCGCATCGGGAATTGTGTATTGGCTGTTCCAGGCAGGATGGTTCTTCCTGTTTTCCCCACAGTGGCAGGCGGGCTTGGGCCTGAGCGCGGAAGAAATTGCCTCCTACAAAGCGCATCCTAACTTCGTTCCGTATGTAATCGCGCTGATATGCAACCTGGTGCTCGCCTTCATCATCGCCCGGGTTCTGGCGTTAGGCGGGGTTTGGGGCCTAATCCGCGGCTTCCGCATCGGACTGTTGGTAGGACTGGTGGCTGCACTGGCCATGCTGACCCAGTTGCACTTCGAACAGCGGCCTTGGCTGTTCATCGCCATCGCGGCCGGAGCTCCCGTGGCAGGGTGCCTGCTGATGGGCATGATTCTTGGGGTATGGAAACCGAAAATCCCTGTCAGAGACGTCGTCGATACGCGGGACGTAAAGTAGCCTCGGAGAGACCGCATGCAGGGCCACTTCACCGTTGCGGATAACCTGAAACTGCTGCCCACGCCTGAGGGCAAGCGCTTCGTCGAGCTTTTCAAGCACGGCACGCTGTCAGTCGAGTTGTACGCGCCGCGCGGGATCGACGCGCAAACGCCGCATTCGCGCGATGAGATCTACGTGATTGCGGTCGGCACCGGAAAGTTTCGCCAGGAGCAGTACGCGGATGTAAAGTTCGTCCCGGGTGATGTGCTTTTCGTGCCCGCCGGAGTCGAACACCGGTTTGTCGATTTCAGCGACGACTTCGTGACATGGGTGTTCTTCTACGGGCCGGAGGGCGGGGAGAAGGGGTGAACGAGTGGTCAGTGGGTGGTGGCCAGTGACTAGAGCGATTTGTTGTGTGTCCCGTATGCACACCCAATAGCCACTAAGTTCGCCTCTCTGCCGTTGGGTTGAAGGGTTTCCTTTCTCTGGTGTGAGATGTCTTCCCGCAACTTGCCTCTGGCGACGCAGTGCAGTTATTGTTGCCTCTGCGACTTATGGCCCAGAAGAAGAGCATCCCGCCCCGTGCTTCCAGCACAAAACAGTCGAGAACCCCTCCTGCGAAAGACCGGCGTGGACAAGTCGCCGCTCCGGATAAGTCCGCCAGCGGGAATCCAGCCGTAGCGTCGCCCTCCGATGGCCGGCGTGCAGCCGGGACGCCACCGGAGTCGCTCCGCACCTACGAAATCCCAGACTATCGCCTGGAGCGACCGGAGTTCCGCATCTACATGAGCGGCGAGGGCGCGAATCTCGAATACCGCATCGAAGGCGACCTGAGCGCGGCGGCGCCGCCGATTCGCGAGTCGAAGTATCTTTCGCGCGAACAGGCAATCGCCATCTATCGCTGGATGCTGCTGAACCGCCGCATGGAGACGGCGCTGGAGAGTCTGTACAAGCAGAGCAAGGTCGTGGGCGGCGTGTACTTCGGGCTGGGGCAGGAGGGCTGCTCGTGCGCTTCGGCGTATGCGCTGGGGCCGGACGACTGGCTGGGGCCGATGATCCGCAACCAGGGCGCGATGCTGGTGCGCGGCTTCAGCGCGCGCGACATCATGCGGCAGTACATGGCCAAGGCCGACTCGCCGACCTTTGGCCGAGATGCGTCTTCGCACTTCGGCGACTTCCAGCAGCGCAACGTGTGTGCGCCGATTTCGATGCTGGGCGAGCTGATCGGCGTGATGGCCGGCGTTTGTCTGGGAGCGCGGCTGCAGGGCAAGAATGTTGTCGGCCTGACCTATGTCGGCGATGGCGGGCAGTCCACGGGCGTGACCTACGAGAGCCTGAATTTTGCCGCGGTGCAGAAGCTGGGCCTGGTGCTGATCGTGGAGAACAATCTTTGGGGATACTCCACGCCGAGCGACATGCAGTTTTGCGTGCGCGACCTGGCGGAGCGGGCGATTGCCTACGGGATTCCCGGGGTGATCGTCGATGGAACCGACCCCTGCCAGGTGTATGACGCGACGCATGAGGCTTGCGAGCGCGCGCGGCGCGGTGAAGGGCCGACGCTCATCGAGGCCAAGATGATGCGCATGAAGGGGCACGCCATTCACGATGCAGCGCAGTATGTCCCGCAGAAGCTGTTTGAGTACTGGCGGGCACGCGATCCGATTGCGCGCTTTGAAAACTATCTCGTCAACGAGAAGAAGTGGCTGAGCACCGACGAGAACCACAAGCTGATCGAGGGCGTGGAGCGGGAGCTCGAGGCCGATCGCGATGCGGCGGTTGCGTCAGCGATGCCCGATCCAGAGACGGACAAGACGCACCAAAGGGTGTATTGCGACGAGGCGTGTCATCAGGTTCGTCCGAAGTACGGGCCGGTTACGGCGAAGTTGCGGGAGACGAGTGCTGCCGCGAAGCAAGAGGATGCAGCGGTGCATTTGAAGTGAGGGCAAAGTTCATTACAGATTCAGATTTTTCTTAAGCTGCCCACGAGATACTGCGCTATTTGCGAGCCTTACGGTCAGCTCCGATGTCGAGCTCATCTTTGTAATATTCGATGAGTTCTAAGTCTTCGATGGACACAAGGGCGCCGGCGGGTCGACCGCGTCGCGTGATAATCAAGCGATCTCCGCGTTCGGCGCGATTGAGGGCCGAAGAGAATTTCCTTTTGACATCCGTAATTTTGATTTCACGATTTGAACTCACGAGGAGCCTTCTTTGTGCCGTCCCTTACGGGACTCTGAAATCCTTCATAACATGCTACCCAGCACTCCGCTGCGCTTCGTGCTGGGCTATCATTGTTTCGCCCTTGCCACACGCCGCTTGCAAAACCAGCGCGCGACGTAAACGTGGCCTCGGGCTCAGCTTTTGGACAGATCGGCAAATCTCTCTGATTGCCGTAGCTGATTTTGGCAGATCCTGTGATTGCTGTTGCTGAAAGCGGCTGAAATTAACTATGCCAACTGTTACCTATCTGGAAGCCATTCGCCAGGGAATCTGGGAAGAGATGGAGCGCGACCCCGCCGTGTTCTGCATTGGGGAAGACATTGGGGTTTACGGCGGCGCGTTCAAAGTCACCGAAGGGCTGATCGACCGCTTCGGCCCGGAGCGCGTGGTCGACACGCCGATTTCCGAGATGGCGATCGTGAATGCCAGCTTCGGCGCGGCGCTCACCGGAATGCGGCCGGTGGCCGAATTCCAGTTCATGGACTTCATTAGTTGCGCCTTCAACCAAATCAACAATCTGCTGGCCAAGGCGCATTTCCGCTGGGGAGCGCCGGTGCCGGTGGTGCTGCGCGGGCCATCGGGCGGAGGCGTTCATGGCGGCCCGTTTCACTCGCAGAATCCCGAGACGTACTTCGCGCACACTCCGGGTTTGAAGGTCATCTGCCCGGCGAGCGCTTACGATGCGAAGGGCCTGATCAAATCGGCCATCCGCGACAACAATCCGGTGCTGTTCTTCGAGCACAAGTTTCTTTACCGGCGAATTAAAGAAGAGCTGCCGGAAGGGGATTACACGGTGCCCATCGGCAAAGCACGGGTGGTGCGCGAGGGCCGTGACGTGAGCGTGATCACGTATGCGGCGATGGTCTACGTAGCGCTGGAGGCGGCGGAGATCCTGGCGAAGGAAGGTATTGAGCTGGAAGTGGTGGACCTGCGCACGGTGCTGCCGCTCGACCGCGAGGCCATCCGCGAGACCGTCGAGAAGACGAATCGGGTGATCGCGCTGCACGAGGACACAAAGACGGGCGGGATTGCGGGCGAGGTCGCAGCCATCATTAACGAGGAATGCTTCGACTCGCTCGATGCTCCTATCGTGCGCATCGCGTCAGCAGACTCACCGGTGCCCTTCTCGCCGCCGTTGGAAGAGGCGTTTCTTCCCAAAGTTGAGGATGTGGTGCGCGAGGCGCGACGGCTGAAGAGCTACTGAACCAGCCGTCGGCTTGTTCCGGCGCTTGCGCGACAATTTTCTGCTAACAAGTTTGCAAATGCGACAGCGGTTCTCCGCCACGTTCCCCCCGACGCACCTGTGATTAGCTTACCTTCAGCGAGCGTGGTTTATTCTTTACCATTCAGATTGAAGTCAAGTTAGAGCGAGTAAGGAGAGACATGCGGGGATTCATTATCGGAGTGATTGTTACCGTAGTCGTGATCTTTGGCGGGGCGTACATTTACCTGACGAGCGGAGCGTTCGACACCCGCGCCGTAGGGAACACGCCGGGCACCCTTGAGCGGAAAATCGCCAACCACGCAGTCGATGAATGGGTGGAGGGCCACGCGCCGAACCATGCGAATCCCTTCCAGCCCACGATGGAGAACCTGCTGGCCGGGCAGAAGGTCTATGACGATAACTGCGCGTTCTGCCACGGCAGCCTGAAGCAGCCTATCTCCCCTATGCGCAAGAACTTCTATCCGCCGGTGCCGCAATTGATGTCGCGCACGCCGCACGATCCCGATGGCGACTTCTTTTATGTGGCGAAGTACGGCATCCGTTTCAGCGGCATGCCGGGGTGGGATGGCCAGCTTTCGGATGACGACATCTGGAAAGCCGTACTGTTCATCAAGAACTCCGACAAGGTGAAGAACGAGGGGCAGCAGCAGAACCCGCAGGGCGTTCCGAACGCGGATAACTCGAAAAAATAAGTTGTCAGTTGCCGGTGATCCGTTGTCCGTTGATGCGGCGGTGAACAGCCGCCGGGGCCTGAAAGTCGGCAAGTAAGCTGACTCGCCGATTATGTATGTTGGAGCAGCCCCTGTTGCCTGACAACTGGCAGCCCTACTCGTAAGCCAGGGCGTCGATGGGGTCTTTCTGTGCGCCTTTCAACGCGGGATAGAGCGCGCCCAGCAGCGAACCGACAATGGCGATGATGGCGGCTCGGAGGACCCACTCTGGAGTGATCATCAGGGGCAGCGTCTGGAAACGCGCCTTTAACCCAAAGCGCGCCGCATAACTGATGATGATCCCGACAATCACGCCGCTCACGGCAATCAGCAGGGTCTCCTTCAGGATGGCGTTCACGATGTAAAGCTTGCCGGCGCCAAGAGATTTCAGAATGCCGATCTCGCGGGTGCGTTCCATCACGGCGGCGTACATGGCCTGGAAGATGACGATAAAGCCGATGATCATGGCGATCCCGATCACCACGCGGATGACAGTATTCAGGCCGGGGATGCTGCTGGAGGTCATGAGGCTGAGATATTCCTTCACCGAGTGGACGCCGTACTGCTCCATGCCGGGTACGCTCTTGATCTCATGAACCACAATGTCAGCATTGTTCGGTGTATCGGTCTTGACGTAGAAGATGGAGGCTTTGCCCGCGGCGCCGGTGATGTCCTGCAGGGTTTCGATAGGCACGAACTGACGTGCGCCACGGCCATGCTCGACGATGCCGGTCACCGTGAACTCATGATTCAGCTCCGTCACCTTGTCGCCGACTTTGAGGTGCTTCGATGCCGCCTCCAGATCGTCGATGATCATGGAGTAAGGGCCGGTAAAGGGGCCTCCGGAGAGGTAGGGAAGCGGACCTCCTACGGCCTCGAAGGATTTCAGGTCGATGCCGTCGATTACCTGAACATTGCCGGCAGTGGCAAGCTGGGCCACGACTGGAGCGACGGCGGTAATGTGCGGCAACTGGCGAAGCTTGTCCGCCACCTTGATGGACACGGGAGCGCCGCTGACACCCATGAACAGCGAAGCGCCCGGCGGCTGGACCAGAACGTCGGCGCCCACGCCGGCCTGGCGCGCACTGGTATCGTGCAGCATGCCGAGCATGATGCCGACGATGAGAAGGATGAGCGTGACCTCGACGGCCACGGCCAGAACGCTGATGGCAGCGCGGAAGGGCCGGTGCATCAGGTTGGCAAGGATCATTTTGTTCATAGGCCGAATCTTTGATTCTATAGGATGCAAAGCTGATTACAGGCCCGACTCAAGGGCCTAAAATGAGTCCATGACCAGCACGGCACAACAGCAGTGGAATCCCGATCTGTACCAGGTTAGCCATTCGTGGGCATGGGAGTACGGGCGCGATCTGTTGCAGTTTCTTGCGCCGAAGCCGGGAGAGCGCATTCTCGATGTGGGTTGCGGAACCGGACAGCTCACGCAAGAGATCGCCAACCTGAACGTGGAAGTGGTGGGAATTGACGCCTCTCCAGACATGATCGGTGCCGCGCGCAAGAATTTTCCGGAGCTGCGCTTCGAGGTATGTGACGCCGCAGCCCTGCCATTCGCGAATGAGTTCGATGGTGTGTTTTCCAACGCGTCGCTGCACTGGGTGACCGACCAGAAGGGGGCCATCGCGTCGATTGCGCGCTCGCTGAAGCCGGGTGGGCGGTTCGTCTTCGAGATGGGCGGACATGGAAACATCCAGACAATCTGGAGTGCATCGCGACAGGCGCTGAAAGAGCTGGGAATTGAAGATCCCGAGAAACTCCGTCCCTGGCACTTTCCGCGAATTGGCGACTACGCGCATCTCCTGGAGTCGAATGGACTGCGGGTGGAGTTTGCTGTGCTCTACGACCGGCCGACGCCGCTGGAGTGGGGTGTGCGCGGGTTGGCCAACTGGCTACAGATGTTTGGCCGTTTTGCCCTGGATCCACTCACGCATGAACAGCGCATTCACGCGATTCGGCGGGTGGAAGAACTGGCCAAGCCCAAGCTCTTCCACGATGGCCGCTGGGTAGTCGACTACAAACGCCTGCGCATGCTATCCGTGAAAGAGTGAGCCTCACTCCACTGTCGCACATCGCCAAGGTTCGCGATGCCCGGATTCTGCCGCGAGCGTTCTATGATCGCGATCCAGAGACTGTCGCGCGGGAGTTGCTGGGCAAGCTGCTGATCCGGAGCGAAGGGCGGAAACTTCTGGCCGGGCGCATTGTGGAAGACGAGGCATACCTCGGAGCCGATGATCCCGCCGCGCACGCTTATCGGGGACGCACTCCGCGCAATGCAGTGCTGTTCGGCCCTCCCGGGCACGCGTACGTCTATTTCATCTACGGCAATCATTACTGCCTGAATGTCTCCTGCATGCTGGAAGGGCATGGCGGCGGCGTGCTGCTGCGGGCAATGGAACCGGTCATAGGAATTGAAGAGATGGCAGAGGCGAGGGGGTTGAACATCCCCACCGCGGCAAACGAAGCCGGGATGGGGCACCCGAATGCAGGTTTATTTCGTCCGGCGCAGTTGCGGTTGATCTCCAGTGGACCGGGAAGAATGTCGGAGGCGCTGGGCATCACGCGGGAGCGCGACAATGCGAAAGACATGACGTCGAAGCGCTCTGATTTGTGGTTTGCCGATGACGGCCACAGGCCGGAGAAGATTGCGACGACACCACGCATTGGCATCACCAAAGCGGTCGAGCGCCCCTTGCGGTTCATTGTTGCGGGAAATCGTTACGTATCGGGAAAGCGAACCTAGTGAGCTATTCCGGGTCGTGCCAGCCCCCGATATCGGCCGCCAGCTCGCGCGAATCGGGCGGGCCCCAGGTGCCGGGCTCGTACATCTCCACCGGACAGCAGTCGCCGAGAATCGGGTCGACGATGGCCCAAGCGGCCTCGACGGCATCCTGACGGACGAACAGCTCGGGGTCGCCCTTCATCGCGTCGGTGAGCAGGCGTTCGTAAGCTTCCATCTCGTCGGTTGAGTTGTATTTCACCGCTGAGAGTTCAACCGGCATGGGCACCATGAGAGGGCCGGGTCGCTTCACGCGGCCACCGATATTGATTTCGATGTCCGGGCCCAGACGGAAACGGAAGTAGTTGCGACCTTCCGGACCTCCCTTGGCCAGCGGCGGCTTGCGCAGCTTGATATACACTTCCGTCGCTGTGGTCGGCAGGCGCTTGCCGGCGCGAATGAGGAAGGGCACACCCGACCAGCGCCAGGAATCGACCTCAAGCCGCAACGCAGCGAAAGTCTCAACGTCGGAGCGGGGCGACACGCCGGGCTCATCGCGGTAGCCGCGGAACTGGCCGCGAATAATGTTGGCCGGGCTGAGCGGCGGGATGGTGCGGAAGATCTTCACCTGCTCGTCGCGCACCGATTCTACGTACATGGTGGTCGGCGGCTCCATCGCCAGAAACGCGACCACCTGGAGCATGTGGTTCTGAACCACGTCGCGGATGGCGCCGGCCTCTTCGTAGAACTTGCCTCGCCCCTCAACGCCGAAGGATTCGGCCATAGTGATCTGCACGCTGTGGACATAGTTGCGGTTCCAGATGGGCTCAAGGAAGCTGTTGGCGAAGCGGAAGATCAGCAGGTTCTCGACCGCTTCCTTGCCCAGGTAGTGATCGATGCGATAGATGTTCTCTTCGGGAAAGACCTGGTGCAGCGTGTCATTGAGCTTGCGGGCGGTCAGGAGGTCGCGGCCGAAGGGCTTCTCCAGGATGACGCGCGCGTTCTTGGCGGCGCCAGATTTTCCCAGTCCCTGGACCACCACCGGGAACATGCTGGGAGGAATCGCCAGATAGTGCGTCGGCAGTTGCGCATCGCCCAGCTGGGCTCTAATTGCCTGATAGGTTTTCTCGTCGTTGTAGTCGCCGTCGATATACCGCAGCAGCTCGCAGAGTTTTTCGAATGCCGCATCATCCACCCCGCCGCCGTGCTTCGCGATGCTGTCTTTGGCGCGGTCGCGCAGCTGGTCCAGCGTCCAGCCCGACTTTGCTACGCCGATCACCGGCACGTCGAGCGCGTTGTGCCGCACCATATTGTGCAGCGAGGGAAAGATCTTCTTGTAGGCAAGATCGCCGGTGGCGCCAAAAAAAACGAGTGCGTCTGACATTTGATGAGACATTCAATCCCCTGTACGGCGGCGAAAATCGAGCTGGATGTTCGGCCAACAGTGTATCTGCCGGCCCAGCCTCATGGGTAGTCTGCGGCAGCAGCATGAAAGAGGGATTACAGAACAGTGGTCAGTGGCCCCTGGCCAGGTGTCAGTGGACACTCAACATCTGAGACCTGACGCCCCGCTTCATTTACGATAACGCTGACCATGTCCTCTGCCTCTCCCTTGCCGCACACCAGCGAACACGTGCTGGAGTTCGACCAGTTCCGCCAGTTGCTCGCGGCTTATGCGGCCTCGCCGCTGGGCCGGGACCGCGTTCTCGATCTTGCGCCTTCCCAGGAGCGGGAGTGGATTGAACGGCAGCAACAGCTCACGGAAGAGCTGCGCGGATATCTGCGCACCGGGAGCAGCTTCGATTTTCATGGACTGACCGATCCGAGATTGTTGGTCGACAAGTCGCGCATTCGCGGAGCCGTGCTGGAGCTGGCAGAGATTCGGGAGGTGTTGTTGCTGGCCGACCGGACGGCCGAATGGCGTGAGATCGCGTTGAATCCCACGGTGCAGGTTAAAGAGCACTGGCAGGAAGTAGCCGCACTGTCGCAGCAACTCGCCGATTTTGCGCCGCTGCTTCGCTACTTCAGCAACAAGATCCTGCCCGACGGCACGCTCGATGATCGGGCTTCGTCTGAGTTGGCGCGCATCCGGCGCGAAATTGAGAAGCAGAAGCGCACCATCCAGGAGTCCCTGCGCTCTTACCTGCGGCGGCTGTCGGAGGGCGGAGCAGTGCAGGACGAGCTGGTCACGATTCGCGGCGACCGCTTTGTCATCCCGGTGAAGAGCGAGCAGCGGCGGCGAGTGCAGGGCGTTGCCCATGGCGCGTCTTCGAGCGGGCAGACGGTGTTCATGGAGCCGCTGGAGACGATCGAGCAGAACAACGAGCTGGTACGGCTGCTGGATGACGAGCAGGCGGAGATCCATCGTATTCTGCTGGAGATGACTGCCCGCGTGGGTGAGTACGCGGAGGGCCTGGCTGCAGCCGTGGACATCATGAGCGAGCTGGAACTTCAGTTCGCGAAGGCGAGGTTTGCGCAGGACTACGATTGTGTCGCGGTGCAGCTGCTCGCGACCGAAGCCGGCCAGGCCGGCGACTCGCTGGTACTGCGCAACGCGCGGCATCCGCTGCTGGAGCGCACGCTCAAACCCAAGGGCCGGCCGGTGGTTCCGATATCGGTTGAGATCGACGGGCAGCATCGGCAAGTGGTTATCAGCGGACCGAACACCGGCGGCAAATCCGTCGCCCTCAAGACCATTGGTCTGCTGGCACTGATGGCGCAGTCGGGCGTGCCGCTTCCGGCGGAGCGGGCCGAGATGCCGATCTTCGACGGCGTATTCGCCGATATCGGCGACTACCAGTCGATTGAGCAGAACCTGTCGACGTTTTCCGCCCACGTCACCAACATCAACTTCATCTCGCGGGAAGCGACGGAGCATTCGCTGGTGCTGCTGGACGAGTTAGGCTCGGCCACCGATCCTGAGGAAGGCGCGGCGCTGGCCGTCGCCATTGCCGAGTACTTCCTCCGGCGCGGCTGCCTGAGCATTGTCTCGACCCACCATACGGCGCTGAAGGTTTATGCAGCGAACACCGCAGGAGTGCTGAATGCCGCCGTCGGCTTCGATGAGCGCACCCTGGCGCCGACCTACGAATTGCTTATGGGAGTGCCGGGCGCTTCGGCGGGCATCAACATCGCGCAGAAGATTGGCCTGAATGCGGAAATTGTGGGCCAGGCGCGCGAGCGGCTGACCTCGCAGGCGCAGGATGTGGGGCGCTTTCTCGACCGCCTGCATTCGGACCTGCGCGAGATCGACAACGAACGCCTGCAGCTTCGACATCTCGAGCAGGAGCTGGCGCGCGAGCGCAATCAGCTGGCCGCCGAGGGCAAGAAGGAGCAGCGCGAGAAAATCCGCGAGTTGGAGAAGAAGCTGGAAAGCGTGCTGCGCGATTTCGAATACCGCGCGCGCGAGACCGTTAACGCGGTGCAGGACCGCGCCCAGGCGCTGAAGCTGTCGAAAGATGCTGAGCGCCGAATCGCCAAAATGCGCCGCGAATTTCGCGAGCAGTTCGACTCCACCGTTGTCGCGCATAGCACGGGAGCTGACACAGGCGACCGCCATGCCACGCCGCACATCGTGCAGCAGGTCTCGGTGGGCGATACCGTGCGCCTGCGATCGCTGGGCCGGGACGGCAAAGTGGTGCGCCGCTTCGACGACGATTCGTTCGAGGTGGCGGTGGGGCCGATGAAGATGAAAATTGCGCGCGACGATATCGCCGACGTGATTATGCGAGTGGGCGCCGATCCGGTTTCGGCAGCGCGGGCGCGCGGCTTCAACGTGGCGCTTGCCCGCGAAGACGAGAGCGTGCCGACGGAGATCAACGTCATTGGACAAACTGTCGACGAGGCCACCCGCACGGTAGAGAAGTTTGTCGATCGGGCATTTTTGGCGGGGGCGGTTCGGGTGCGTGTGGTTCACGGCAGCGGTATGGGGATTTTGCGCAAGGCGCTGCGGCAGTTGCTGCAGCAGCATCCGCATGTCGCGACAGTTTCCGAGCCTCCGCAGAATGAAGGCGGCGCAGGGGCGACGGTGGTGGAACTGAGGGTGTGAACACGCTCTTCGCTCTTGGCTTTTCGCCAGAAGGTGAGCGATTCTCATCGGCGAGGGGATCCCGTTCGGCGAACAGCCGAAGCCGGATCGCGGTCTTCTTGCACTCATCCGTACTGCTCTCTAAACTGAGATGACCATGAGCAAACTTGGCCAAACCATCAACGGCTACTTCTGGTGGACGCATCCGCGGGGCAGTGTGCCCTATGACGTGATGGTGACGCTCATTCTCGCCTTTGTTTTCCTGGCGCCATTGGTGATCAACTTCGGGGACAAACCGAGGGTACGCACGCCGCATCAGACCGAAGTCGTCGTCAGGGCAGACGGCAGCGGGTTCCTGTATAAAGTGGACGCTGACGCCGTAAACGAAGGCAGTGACGAAGAAGTGCGGGAGTCACTGATGCGAGTGCTGGAACCGATCTCTGGCGAGGTGACGATCGACCGGTACGCGCCTGTGCGTGACGGGAAACACAAAATAGTCGCGTATCAGGTCTGGGCGCATCGTTGAGCCGCGGCGGAGCCGGCGCAACATTTTGCGCTGTGGCAGTGTCAACTAGTAAAAAAATGCGATGAGACAAAAACTCTATCTCGGAATTCTGGTCGTGCTTTTGGCTGTGGCGGCGCAGGCGCAAAGCCTGGATGCCATTCTGGCGTCGATGGACAAGGCGGCAGCGAACTTCCACTCCGCGCAGACAAATTTTGTCTGGGATCAGTATCAGAGAGTGGTGGAAGAGCACGACATTCAGAAGGGCGTAATGTACTTCCGCCGTCAGGGCAACGAAGTGCAGATGGCGGCCGACATCACGGCTCCGGCCAAGAAGTATGTGGTTTTTAAGGACGGAATGGTCCAGGTCTACATTCCCAGCGCCGAGCAGGTGACCGAATACTCGGCCGGCAAGAACAAAGCGGAGTTCGAGACGTTCCTCGTGCTGGGGTTCGGCGGAAGTGGCAAAGACCTGGAGGATTCTTTCGACGTAAAGTTTGCCGGCATGGAGCAGGTGAACGGCGTGAACGCCGGGAAGTTGGAGCTGACGCCAAAGTCGCAGAAGGTGCACAACATGTTCGCGACGATCACGCTGTGGATCGATCCCGCGCGGGGGGTGAGCGTGCAGCAGAAATTCCAGGAGCCTTCGGGAGACTACCGCCTGGCAACGTACAACAACATCCAACTGAATAAGAAAATTAACGGCGAAGTCTTCAAGCTAAAGACTACCAGCAAGACGAAGTACGTAAGGCCGAACGGGTAGAATCCCAGCCCTCTCATCCTCGAACGCCCTGAACCACGCGGCTAAAGCCGCTCCCTTTCAAGACCGGGTTATCACCGGCGTGCAGTCCGCGCTGGTTCGTCGCCAATCTAAGCTCGCCTATACTTTTCTCATGGCTGCTCCACAGGAAGTCGAAATCAAGTTTCAGGTCGCCGATCTCAAACAACTGGCAAGCCAGCTGAAGAAGCAGGGGTTCCGCTGCGTCACCCCGTCGACCCACGAAGTCAACACGCTCTACGACCTGCCCGGCCAGAAGCTGCGCCGCAAAGGCGAGCTTCTCCGCTTGCGCAAGTACGGCGACGAATGGAAGCTCACGCATAAGGGCAAAGGGAAGCCGGGAAAGCACAAATCCCGCGCGGAGTGGGAGACCGGAGTCTCGAAGGGCGAGCAGATGGACGGAATCCTGAAAGCGCTGGGATACGTTCCGAACTTCGTCTACGAGAAATTTCGCTCGGAGTGGAGCGACGGCGAGGGTCACGTGGTGCTCGACCACACTCCCATCGGAAACATTGCCGAGATCGAAGGCAAGTCGCGATGGATTGACCGCACGGCAAAGGCGCTGGGCGTCGCGAAGCAGGACTACATCACCAAGTCGTACTCTGAACTTTTCTTCGAATGGAAACGTAGAACGAAGCAGAAGGCAATGAATATGACCTTCCGAGAAATCAGCGGCTAGTGGCCTGTGGCTTGAAAGAACGAAGCGGACCGCAGGGCCGCCGAAAAGCGGCGAAAGCTGAAAGCTCCGGCCTTCAGCGGCTGTTACGAAACTTGTTGCTCATGCGACGTGCTGGAACAAACCTTGGGAGCGTCCCGCAGGGACAGAAGAGCTTAGCCCAGCGCTTCAGCGGTGGGAAGGTTGCAAGCAGAAATCCAAAGTCGGCTTCAGCCGACGCCACGTGTTTCGTAAGGGCTCTCACGCCGGCGGATGGAGTGCCTTCAAGAGAATCGGCCGGCGTCAAGCCGGCGGCACAACAGAATTCCGCGGAAGCCGACACCGGCTCCGGAGTTTAGACCTCGCCGGGCCTGAACCGGAGCCGGAAAAGGCGTGGAAGACCAGTTGTCAGTGGTCGGTGGTCCGTGGTCAGTCCCCCTTCCTATTCGCCGCGAATTCGCGCACTACCCACTTCCAAGATTTACTTCATCGCAGGTTCAGCGATTTCCACCTTGCGCTGCCCCAGCCGTTGCATCACGGCGCCTGCGATTAGCGGCAGGCCCACGGTCGCGTCGAGCAGCACCTCGGCAAACTTCCCGCCCTCCTCGGGAGGAACGAACTTCCCCCACGAAACGGCTTCGCTGTAGGTGCAACCGGAGAGGCCTCCCCAGTTGACCGGCTCGGGACAGATGCGCACGCCGTAATGAAAGCGTTTGAGCGGAAGATCTTCGCCGCCGCGCCGGTGACGCAGTTCAATGAAGGGACCGAACTGTTGCGCCCAGTTGCGCGGCACGCCGCCGCCGATGGTGAAGATTCCGAGGCGATTCTGCTTCAGCAAAGTTTCGGCATAGAACTCCAGGTCTTCGAACGGGTCCCAGTGCAGCACGGGGATATTGTTTTTGCGGCGCCAGCGATTGTGCAGGGCGAAGTCGAGTCCGATTTCCGAGTCGCTGAAAGCGGGCACGAACACCGGCACGTTCTTCTCGAATGCCGATTTCAGGATGCCGCGGTCCTCCACGTGTTTGCTCAGGTAGCGGCCGATCTCGCGATTCAGCTTGTAGGAGCAGATGACCTCATCGGCGTCCCAGTTCTTCAGCACGCGCGCGACAATGGTCTCGACCATGTCGAGGTTGGTTTCGGGTTCCAGCGTGTCATACACGCGGTTGTAGCCCGCCTCGTACAGCTCCAGGTCGTCCATGCGCGGGTCGTACTTGAAGTGCGAGCGGCCGGCGGCCTCGACCAGTCCATGTGCCATCAAGGCGCCGGTGGAGATGACGGCATTGACCATGCCGCGATCGATGAGTTCGGTGATGATCAGTCCCTGTTTGGCGACCGTCATCGCACCGGCAAGCGTCATAACGATGAAGCACTCCTGGTCGCGCGCCATCGCCTCAAGCACGTCAGCGCCTTCGCCCACCTGGCGTCCCGTAAACGCAGTGCTGCCCATGCCGCGCACCAGCTCGTCGACCGAATGGATCTTCGTCAGATCGAGCGGAGCAAGCGGTACCAGCCTGTCCGATACGGGATCGTGAAGTACGCGTTCAATTCCTTCGCCTTGGGGAGTGTGCTTGTCGTGCATGGGTCTTCACCTCGGGATGGGCGCGAACCGCGAAGCCGCGCGATGGGATGATATGTCCAAACAGTCGAAAGTACAGGCTGGAATTGGAAGCGTCAATGCGATTGCATTCTGTAACGTGCTGTTAAACTGGCGCGATTTGCGTGCCAATATGAATGCTATGCTTTTAACTTACTTCGCGGCCGGAGATAGAAGCATTTGCCCGAAAAGAATTTCAATATCGGCATTGTGCAGATGTCGTGCACGCCTGAGCCGGAGCAGAATCTGGAGCGCGCCATTGCACACGTGCGCGAGGCGGCAAAGCAGGGCGCGCAGCTCATCTGCCTGCCTGAGCTCTTTCTGACGCAGTATTTCTGCCAGCGCGAAGACCATGCGCTGTTCGATCTGGCCGAGCCGATTCCGGGACCGACGACCAAGCGGCTGGGCGCGGTTGCGCACGAGTTGAAGGTCACGATTATTGCGTCGCTGTTCGAGCGGCGCGCGCCGGGACTGTATCACAACACGGCGGCGATCATCGATACCGGCGGCAAGCTGGACGGCGTCTATCGCAAGATGCATATCCCGGACGATCCGCTCTATTACGAGAAGTTTTATTTCACTCCCGGCGACCTGGGCTTCAAGGCGTTCGAGTCGGAGTTCGGGAAGTTCGGCACGCTGGTCTGCTGGGACCAGTGGTATCCCGAAGGCGCGCGGCTTACGGCGGCGCAGGGAGCGAATGTGCTGTTTTATCCCACGGCGATCGGGTGGCATCCGGACGAGAAGGCCGAGTATGGCGAGGCGCAGTACGATGCCTGGCGAACCATACAGCGCTCGCATGCCATCGCCAACGGTGTGTATGTTGCCGTCCCAAATCGCGTGGGATTCGAGACCGGCAACGTTCGCGGCAACGAAGCGTCGGGCAAGGGCCTCGAGTTCTGGGGCGGATCGTTCATTGCAGATCCGTTCGGGCAGGTGGTGGCAGAGGCTCCGCACGACAAGGAAGCGGTGCTGGTCGCCGAGGTGGATATCCAGCGCATGGAAGATGTGCGGCGCAACTGGCCCTTCTGGCGCGACCGGCGAGTCGACGCGTACGCGGGAATCACGCAGAGGTTTTTGGTGTAGCAGGCGGCGCTTCAGAAATCATTTGAACCACAGAGGCACAGAGACACGGAGGAGATCAGGAATGGATTCTCCAGGCCGCTGTGTCTGTGTGGCACTCATCAGCCCATCGAAAATTAGGTTCACGATAATTGCGAGACTTCGAACCATCCCAAACTCCTGCCGCCCTCGGCTATCGCATGCCTGCCGAGTGGGAGCCGCACGAGGCCACGTGGATTGCGTGGCCGCACAATCGCTCAGACTGGCCCGGCAAGTTTGAGGCGATTCCGTGGGTGTATGCGGAGATTGTGCGGCATCTCTCGCGCCGCGAACGGGTGAACATCCTGGTGAATGACGAGGCGGCAGAGGCGAAGGCGCGCGAAGCGCTCGTCCGCGCAACCGTTCTGCCGGAGCAGGCAGTCGAGCCGGGCAAGCGCGCGGACAACATCGAGTTTGTGCAGATCCCGACAAACCGGGTGTGGACGCGGGACTATGGGCCGATCTTCGTGAAGCGAAAATCAAGAGGGGCCGGTCAGTTTCCGCCGGTTGCTGCCACAGCCTGGCGCTTCAATGCCTGGGCGAAATACAACGATTGGAAGCTCGATGCACCCGTGTCCGCGGAATTGGCGGAGCGCTTAAACATGCCGCACTGGAAGCCGATCGTGACGCTGAAAGGTAAGCCACGGCGGGTGGTGCTGGAGGGTGGCAGCATCGACGTTAATGGCCGAGGCACGCTGATCTCAACCGAGGAATGCCTGCTCAGCGAGGTGCAGCAGCGTAATCCTGGCCTCTCACGCGAAGAACTGGAGCGGATATTCTCCGACTTTCTGGGCGTGAAAAAAGTCATCTGGCTGGGGCGCGGTATCGCGGGCGACGACACCCATGGGCACGTGGACGACATCACGCGTTTTGTCGCGCCGAGTACGGTGGTCACGGCTTACGAGGAAGACCGCAGTGATGCGAATCATGAGGCGCTGCGAGAGAATTTCCGCAAACTGACGAAGACGACCGACCAATCCGGCAAGCCACTGCGAGTGGTGAAGATTCCAATGCCTTCGCCGGTGGTCTTTCGCGGACAGCGTCTGCCGGCCAGCTACGCCAATTTCTACATCGCGAATCGGGTGGTACTGGTTCCGGTATTCAACGATCCGCGCGACCGCATTGCGCTGAACCTGCTGGCGGAACTCTTCCCCAGGCGGCAGGTCGTGGGTATCTACTGCGGAGACTTCATCTGGGGACTGGGCGCACTGCATTGCATGACACAGCAGCAGCCTGCGCCGTAGGCGGATGTCTTACCACAGAGACACGGAGGAAACGAGGCCAAAGTCAACGGCGCGTAGATTTCGGAGCGAGCCTCAGAAATACCTTATCGGCCGTGTGCGCCCGAAGCTCTGTGTCTCCGTGCCTCTGTGGTTCAACGGATCTTCGCGACTTAGGCCCGCGCCGCTGTCGAGTTTGTTTCTGCGGCCGGAGCGCTGGCTACTTCCTTGGCTTCACCGTTCACCTTCTGGCCGGCCTTGCGGATATCGATGCCGCCCTTGAAGTAGGCTCCGTCTTCAATGCTGATGCGCTGGGCGACGATGTCGCCGGTGAGTGAGCCTTCGCTGCGGATGTCGACGCGATCGCTGGCCGTCATGTTGCCGCGCACTTTTCCGAGCACGACAATCTCGCGCGCCGAGATGTTGGCGGAGACCACTCCGTTGCGGCCAACCGTGACCCGGTTGCCGGGCAGATTGATGGACCCTTCGACGCGGCCGTCGATGTAAAGCGATTCGGAGCCGGTAACTTCGCCCTTGATAACAAGCGACTTGCCGAGGGTGGCCTGTTCCTGGGTGTTGATGGGGGGAGCTGCCGGGCGCGGCGCCGCCTGAGGTTCGGGGGCCGGGGGCGTGAAGCTGCGCTGAGGCTCGGGGTTGGGGGTCGGGGCCGGTGTGGGACTATTCGTGGGCTTCCACATAGGATGAAATCCTTTCTAAATCATTGCGCTCAGGAGGTATTGTTTGATTACACCCAACCACTGCAACCTGCCGGTGGACGGCGCTTGCGCTATGCCGCTCGCCTTGCGGTGACGCGCGGGTGCTTACAACCAATTATTGCTACCATACAGCGAGTTGACCTACGAGGGAATAGGGGCAAGGAAAATTTCGGCAGCAGGTAGTCAAGTTGAAAGCACACCGGCATGAACGACCAGGCCATCCTCAAACACATTGAACGGCAGCCGCACCGCTCGGCGGGCTACAAGCAACTGGTTCGCGAGATGGCGTTGCGTGGGGATGAGCGTCAGCAACTGGCGGCGCGTCTGGAAGCACTGGTGAAATCGGGCCGGCTGGTGGAGACCGACCGGGACCGCTACACGCTGGCTGAGCACGCAGCGGCGCGCCACAACCTGATTGCCGGCCGGCTGACGATGCATCGCGATGGCTACGGCTTTGTCATCCCCAACGCCGGCCAGCGAACAACTCTGCAAGGGGACATCTTCATCCCTCCCCCCGCCATCGGCCCTGCCATGCATGGCGACCAGGTGCTGGTGGAACTCGGCCGAAACCGGGGAGACGGCCGCACTGAAGGGCAAATCCTGCGGGTGCTCACGCGCGGCAATCCGACGGTGGTCGGAACATTTCATTACGGTTCGCGGAACAACTTTGTCACTCCCATCGACGAGAAGGTCACGCAGGACATCACCATTCCCAAGGGAATGGAATGGCCTGCCGGGGAGCAGCCATCCCAGAAGGCGGCATCGGGGCGAGGCGCCGCGCATCCGCGGGCTGGCGGAGGCAAGAAGAAGCAGGCCGATGCCGACCGGGTTTTCGGCGCGGAAGCCAAGCGCCGCGAATGGGACGATCTCGAAGGCTTGGTAGTCGATGTAGAAATCACCGAGTGGCCGGGGCCAACGCAGAATCCGCGTGGTCGGGTGCGGGAGATTCTCGGCTATGAAGACGATTTCGGCGTGGATGTCGAGATTGTCATCCGCAAGCATCACCTGCCGCACCACTTTCCGGTTGAGGTTTTGCAGGAGGCGCAGCAGTTTGACCCAGTGATTCCGGCGCAGGAGTTGCGCCATCGTCACGACTATCGCAGTCTGCCCATTGTCACCATCGACGGTGAGACGGCGCGCGACTTCGATGACGCAGTGACGGTGCGCCGAATGTCGAACGGCAACTTCGAATTACAGGTTCACATTGCCGACGTTGCGCACTACGTGCGCGAAGGCTCGGCCATTGATCTTGAAGCGCGGTTGAGAGGAACATCGGTCTACTTTCCGGATCGCGCGATTCCCATGCTGCCGATTGAGCTCTCGACCGACCTGTGCAGCCTTCGTCCGCAGGTGGAGCGGCTGGTGCTCTCTTGCGTGATGGAGATCGATCATCAGGGCGAGATCGCCGGCTTCAAGTTGAATGAAGGTGTGATTCGCTCGGCCGAGCGGATGACCTATACCAACGTGAATCTCGTTCTGGACGGCGATCCGTCGCTGCGCCAGCGCTATCACGCGCTAGTCGACATCTTTGAACTGATGCGCGAGCTGGCAATGATCCTGAATCGCAAGCGTGTCCGCCGCGGCTCCATCGACTTCGACTTGCCGGAGCCGGTCATCGAGTTCGATGAGAACGGATTGATGAAGAGCGTGACGCGCTCGGAACGAAACATCGCCAACCGCATCATCGAAGAGTTCATGCTGGCGGCTAACGAGTGCGTGGCGACCTATCTTGAGGAAAAGCAGGTCGCGTCGTTGTATCGCATTCACGAGAAGCCGGATCCCAAGCGCGTCTACGATTTCGAAACCATTGCAGCCAAGTTCGGCTACTCGCTCGGCGTCGGGCCATTGCCCGTCAAACGTGTGCAGATGAAGGCCGACCGCCGCGATCGCTATGGCTCAGGCCGGCAGGCGCGGGTTATCGAGCTGCCGGAAGAGGTGCATCTCACGCCCCGCATGTATCAGAAGCTGACGCAGAAGATTGCGGGCAAGCCGGAGGAGCGAATCCTGTCGTATCTCATGCTGCGCTCGCTGAAGCAGGCGCGCTACTCCGAGATCAACGAAGGCCACTTTGCGCTGGCTGCGCCGTCGTACACGCATTTCACCTCGCCCATCCGGCGCTATCCCGACCTCATCGTGCATCGCATCCTGAAAGATGTGCTCAGCGAGAATGCGGAGAGCGAGGAACGTGGTGTGCCGGTTGGAACAGGCGCGCTGGCCCATAGCGAAACTCCATCGCCGTGGTCGAAACGAGAAGCGCATGCGCAGGGGAAGAAAGAACCGGCAGAAAAGGCGCCGAAGAAGGCGCTGGGCGGACCCATTTCCGAAGAAGAACTGCACGAGATTGCCGAAGAGTCCAGCCAGACCGAGCGCCGTGCCGACGACGCCGAACGCGAGCTCATGGAATGGAAGAAAGCGAAGTTCATGGAGCAGCGTATCGGCGAAGAGTTTGAGGGCCTGATCATCAGCGTCACCAAGTTTGGAATGTTTGTTGAACTCGCAGAGCTTTTCGTCGAGGGACTGGTGCCGTTGGGGTCGATGACGGACGATCACTACCTATATCAGGAGAACACGCGGCAGATGATTGGGCAGCGCAGCCGGCGCATGTATTCGATGGGCGACCCGCTACGAGTCATCGTCGATCGCGTGGACCACGCGCAGAGGCGGGTGATCTTCGCGATTGCGGAAGAAGAGAGGCCGGCGGCGAAAAAGAGGCGGAAGAAGCGGGAAAGTGAAGATCGGACGCGCGGCGGGTCATCCGGTTAGAATTATCGAAGGTATGCGTAGTATCACGGTTTTGTGTTTCGCTGTTGTGCTTGCAGCTTCTTCGGCTGCGCAAACAGCCCCACCCGCTCCAGCGCCTCCCTCTGCCTCCTCCTCTCCTACGGCCCAGTTCACGGCGACGGCTGCCAAAGATCCCAGCGTGAAGAAGGCGAAGCAGGTACTCGACGGCATGATCCAGGCACTGGGTGGGGAGGCGTATCTCACCATTCGCACTATGACCCAGGAAGGGCGCAGCTATTCCTTCTGGAAGGGGCGGCCCAGCGGAATGGGAGTGATCTTCTGGCGCTTCTGGGAATGGCCCGACAAAGACCGCGTGGAGTTGACCAAGCAACGCGACGTCATCGAACTCTATCTGGGCGACAAAGGATATGAGACCACCTACAAGGGTACGGCCACGCAGGATCCCAAACAGATGGCCGACTATCTGCGGTTGCGCGATCGTTCGCTGGAGACTGTCGTCCGGCAGTGGCTGCCAGCTGCGGGCACAATGATCCTGTACGACGGCACTGCCATTGTTGAGCAGAACCTGGCTGACGAGGTGACGGTGATGAACGCGCAGAATGACAGCGTCACCATCTCAGTCGATCCACGTTCTCATCTACCAGTGCGCGAGACCTATAGCTATCGCGATCCGGTTGACGGACAGAAGGATGACGACTCGGAGATCTTCAGCAACTATCGCCTGATCCAGGGCGTGAAAACGCCGTTCAGCCTGGTGCGGACGCACAATGGCGATATGCGGAGCCAGCGCTTCATTACCGATGTCACCTACAACACCGAGCTGGCGCCCAGCCTCTTCGAGGTGAAGGGGATCACCTATGACCCGCAGAAGCAGGATTCCGGCGCGAAGCAATAAATCGCGAAGCAATAAACTAGGGTTAACGCGCTGGGTGCCTCCAAGTGTGCGACTTTTGCGGTGAAGTCTGGCAGGCGAGCTAACTATCTGATTCTACAGTGACGGCTCGCTTGGGCAGCAATTGAGCCAGTGCAGCCCTGCCACGTGTGTGGCACAAATACAACACACAGACCTGTTCTTGAACTTGTAATCTGCTCATTACAGTACAAAAGACCCCCGAGTCGTTGATCTACGAAAGAACAATTCGCACGCCGGTTGAGTGTAGCGGCATTGGCCTGCACAGCGGGGCGAGTGTACACCTTCGCATACTTCCGGCACCCGCCGGGACGGGAGTTGTTTTTCGCCGCACTGATCTCGACAACTTCGAAGTCGAAGCCATCAGTCGCAATGTCGCCAAGGTGAGCTACGCCACCAGTCTGATGAAAAAAGGCGTGCTCATTTCCACTACGGAGCACCTGCTGTCGGCCTGCGTGGGGAGTGGCGTCGACAATGCCATCATCGAACTGGATAACCTGGAATTGCCGATCCTCGACGGCAGCGCGCAGCCCTTTGTCGACATGATCAGCGCGGCCGGCCTGCGGCAGCAGAGGCGCAAGCGGGTCTATCTCAAGATCCTGCGGCCTTATGAGATGCGCGAGGGCGACAAGACCATCGGCATCTACCCGGCCGATAGCTACTCGGTCAGCTATTCCATCAATTTCCCCCACCCGCTGATCGGCCACGAGTGCTTCCGGGTCGGGCTCTCCAACGGCAGCTATGTGGAGCAGATCGCCGCGGCCCGCACCTTCGGATTTCTGGAACAGCAGCAAGCCATGCTCAATATGGGACTCATTCGCGGCGCCTCACGGGAGAATTGCCTGGTGCTCACCCGGGACGGTCTCGATAATGGGCCGCTGCGTTTTGCCGATGAATTCGTGCGCCATAAGGTGCTTGATCTTATTGGAGACCTTGCGCTATTTGGGAAGCGCATCATGGGCTACGTGAAGGCCGACCGCGCCGGGCACGCCATGCACACCGCTATCGTCTCCCGTGTGCTTCGCGACCAGAGCTACTGGGAGGAAGTGACACTGGACGAGTACGCGGCCGCCAAGTTTCCGGAAGAATACCTCGCCCTGGCCTCCGATTAGTTCCTTCGACCGCCCATCCGCCGCCCATCTACGATAGTCTTGCCGAGTGAAGAAGACGGTCTATCTTTCGCTCGGCTCCAACCTCGGTGACCGCCGCGCCAATCTCCGCAATGCTATTGGGAAGCTTTTGAACCTTGGGAATCTGCTCGCGGTTTCGTCCTATTACGAAACTGAACCGGTGGAGTTCACCGAGCAGCCCTGGTTCCTGAATTGCGCGGTGGCTCTGCAGACGGAGCTGAAAGCCGAAGACCTGCTGGATGGGATTATGGCCATTGAGCGCGAGATGGGACGCCAGCGCACTCAGCCCAAAGGGCCGCGGACGATCGATATCGACATATTGTTATTCGGGAAGGCTACGCTGCGAACCCCGGACTTGATGATTCCCCATCCTGCGATGCACGAGCGACGTTTTGTCCTTGAGCCGCTGGCAGAGATCGCGCCTGATGTAGTGCATCCGGTGCTGAAGAAGACCATACGGGAACTGCGTAAGGCATTGCCAAAAACGGGGGCCGCGGTAAGAAAATCCTAGTCGTGCCATCTCGTACATACTTGCAACGAGGGAACAGCGGATAATATCGCTGCGTATCTTCGCCTATGCAAACATATGACGCCCATCCGCCCCGGCCCAGCAGCAACCTGCGCACGTGGATCGTGCTGCTCTTCGTGATGCTGGTGTTTTTGCCGATCCACCAAATCACCCATTGGGTTTCTCCA
Organism: uncultured Acidobacteriaceae bacterium; assembly: GCA_963846815.1. Lineage (GTDB taxonomy): Bacteria > Acidobacteriota > Terriglobia > Terriglobales > Acidobacteriaceae > CAVVDY01. The sequence continues at coordinate 579,728 of CAWJXG010000002.1, forward strand.
ACTCTTACGACGGCTTCGGCGAGCTTGCGCGAGGCGCTGCTCCTGGCTACCGCCGCTGCATTACTGATATATGTACGGCGCGTCGAGGGACTTTCGCTGCGCTCGGTAGGTTTGGGAACGAGCGTCTGGTGGAAATCGATTGGCTGGGGTGTAGTCACGGCGATCTTGTGCGGAGCAGCGGGAGCGGCGGTGGCTACGCTGACAAAGTTTAATGGCGGGGCAGCCGCTCGCGAGATGGCGCGTCTGCCTCTCTGGCTGGTTGCGGTGATTGTTTTCCGCGCAGGTTTTGTGGAAGAGCTCTTCTTCCGTGGATTCGCGATCGAACGGTTAATCGGGATGGGCTGGCCGCGATACGCCGCCGCATTGTTTCCGCTGACTGTCTTCGCTCTTCTGCACTGGTACAACGGAGTGGCGAATGTTCTGCTGGCCTTTGTGCTGGGAGCGATCCTGGCAGCCTTTTACCTCTGGCGGCGCGATCTGGTGGCCAACATCATCGCTCATTTCGTGGTCGATTTCCTGACCCTTGTACTGCCGCGGCTATTGCGCTAGGTCAGCCGACTGTCGCGCATCACAAGAAGATGGGCGCACCCAGAGGATGCGCCCAGTGCCTCATCCAGTCGCTGAATGAAATCCTACTGCTGCGTCACCGCCTGCTGAGGCTGCGGCTGGTTCTGCGCCGGTGACGGCGGTTTTTGCTGCTCGGGCTGTTCCGCCTTGGGCGCGATGTTCTTCTCTTCCTCCTCAGCTCCAGGCATCACGTTTTTCAAAGGCGACGTGCGCTGCTCTTCGAGTTCGGGATGCGGCAGCGGCTTGCGGGGCAGCATCTGGTCGCGCATGGCGGCGTTGTAGACGAAGATGGCTTCAACGGTGGCGGCCTGCGCCAGATCGTCAGCCTGCAGCCGCTCGTAGGTGTCCATGTTGGTGTGGTGCGTGCGCGAGCCGTAATCCAGCGGATCCTGGATGAACTGGAAGCCCGGAATGCCGACGCTGTCAAAGTTCTCATGGTCGGTACCGCCGGTGTGGCGCATGGTAAGCGTAGTTACCCCGAGGTCTCGCAGCGGAGCAATCCACTGCCGGAAGATGGGCGCGATGGCTGCGTTGTTCTCGAGGTAAACGCCACGAATACGCCCGGTGCCATTGTCGAGGTTGAAGTAGCCGGAGATCTTCTGCTGCTCGGGTTTGACGACCAACGGGCCACCCGGTTTACGCAGCCACTCGGGGAGCTTCATCTGGTCAGGAGCCGTGGACAGCGGCACATAGCCGAAGTGCTGCTTGACGTAACCGTAGGAGCCGTATTCGCCTTGCTCTTCGCCCGTCCACAGTGCCACGCGGATGGTGCGTCGCGGTTTCACGCCAACTGCGTTCAGAATGCGCATGACTTCCATGGCAACGACAGCGCCGGCCCCGTTGTCGGTTGCGCCGGTGGCTGCAGCCCAGGAATCCAGGTGGCCGCCAACCATCACGACTTCATCTTTCAGCTTGGGATCGGTGCCGGGAATTTCGGCGACGGTGTCAAATCCGTGTTCGTGATCGCCGAAGAACTTGGTGTCGATGTTCATCTCAATCGTAACGGGCACGTTTGCCTTCACCAGGCGATACACGCGGCCATAGTTCTCGATGGCCATCACGGCGATTGGGACCGGATTGGCGTTCTCGCGTTTATAGGTGTCGATGCCCAGATCGGCGCGGCTGTCGTCGATGAAGGTACCGCCGGTTGCGCCGTTATCGCGCATTTCGCTGCTGGGCACGATCACGGCCAGAGGTTTCTCATCGGCCATGAGTTTGGCGATCTTTGCCCTTAATTCAAGTCGCTTGACGTAGTCTTTACGCCACGCTTCGCTTGGCGGCTTGGCGGGGTATTCGGCGATCTTCTTGAGGTCCTGCTCGTCGTAGGTCCTGGAGAGCGGCTTATCGACCAACTTCACCTCCCAGGGCGCGCCCAGGAAGACGATCTTGCCGCCCAGCTTACCGCGATACTGATCGATGTCCTTCACTTCCTTGATCTCGGCCACCGTCGCCTGCCCGGTGATGGGGCCATTGGTCGCCGGGGACCACGGAGCTGCCTGCGCGATAAACACCGCTGTATCAGGCGAGGCCATACGCACCCAGGTATTGAGCTGCTGCCAACCCATGCCGAATTCGCCCCAGTCTTCGAGGTGGGCGTTGGCGCAACCCATCGCGGTGAACTGGTCGCGCGTCCATGCATTGGCCTTTTGCAGGTTGGGTGAGCCGGTGAGGCGGGGGCCGATGCCGTCAGCCAGCGCCGAGGCGTACTCCATAACATGCGAGTGGGCCAGGCCTTCATGACGGATCTGCTCATACATGTTGAGGTCCAGGTTTTCGTGTTGTGGCTGCGGCTGCTCGTACGATGGCTTTTCCGGCGGCGGAGCCTTTTTCTGGGCGGCGACGGAGGGCAGCGTGAGCGCGAGACAAAGCGCCAGCGCAACGCTGCGCTGGAGAGAGTGAATCAGTGACATGTCGTGAATCTTCCTTCGCAGAAGTGCAAGGGGGCAGAGTAGCAGATGAAGCCGCGCGTTATCAAAGTGGGCACGGCGCCGGGCGATCACCAGCGAGAGCTTACGAAGCCATCTCTTCCGGCAGTTCATCCGAGCTTTGGCAGCACTCCAGGATTTCCGCATCGGTCAGCATGCGATCGGAGCTCTTGGCCCGCTGGTAGATGCGTTCCACCAAGGCTTCATCCTGCGGGAAGCCGTGACGCTCGAGCCAGAAGTTTACGTTCGACTTGCCGCTCATGGGGCCGATCTCGATGAGCTGTTCCCGGCCGAAATAGCGCGCAGGCACGCCGGAGTAGATACTGTCGGCCAGCTCGGCATCGCTCTTGCGGTAGGCCTTGATGACGGCCGCGGCGTGAACGCCGGTGCCGGTGCGGAATGCGTCATATCCCACAACGGGGTAGTTGTTCGGAATCGGAATGCCTGTCGCCTTGGAAACCGCTTCGCAGTAGGCCTGCAGCCTGGTAAGGTCCTGGCTGGCCCAGGGCTCCACACCCATGAGCTTCAGGTTCACCAGCATCTGGTCCATCTGGGTATTGCCGACGCGCTCGCCGATGCCGCATGCGGTGGCGTGAACGACTTCGGCCCCTGCGACAAGCGCGGCAAGTGAATTTGCAACCGCCAGCCCGCGATCACAATGGCCGTGCCACTCCACGCGGACTTCAGCGCCCATGGGTTTGATGACTTCGTTCATTACGAATTGAATCAGCGCGACCACGCCCATCGGTGTCGCGTGTCCCACAGTGTCGCAGATCACCACGGCCTTGGCGCCGCAGTTGATGGCGGTCGAGTACATGCGCTTGATGGTCTCGGGATCGCAGCGTGTGGTGTCTTCGGTGACGTACATGACGTCGAGCCCGTGCGATACGGCGAACGTCACAGCGTGCTCGGTATTGCGCAGCAGGAAGTCGTCCGTCCAGTTTTCGGTGTAGCGGCGAATGGGACTGGAGCCGATGAAGGTTGCGGCTTCGACGGGAACTCCGGTGCGCTGCACGATTTCAACAATCGGGCGGATGTCGTTCTCATGAGTACGCGCGGCGCAGTTGGGCTTGATGTTCAGGCGGGCGCGCCCGATCTCCCGCGCCAGGGCCTCGCAGTGCGCGGTGGCACGCGGTCCGGCTCCTGGCAGTCCGATGTCGAGCATGTTGATACCGAGCTGGTCCATCAGGTGCAGGATTTCGATCTTTTCTTCGATGGAAGGATCGCGCACCGAAGGCGACTGCAATCCGTCGCGCAGCGATTCGTCATTCAGGAGAGCGCGTCCTGCCGGCTTCATGGAGCGCGCGAAGACAGTGTTCCAGTCGTAAATCAGCTCGGAAACGTCAGACAATTTCACCTTCCGCGAACGATGATTTCCCCACAACGGCCCGCCTTGCGCGGAGCCACCGGCACCCCACAGCGCCGGTCAATAGGAATGATGCTCACGGGACCAGGAAGCGATGCAATTACCAGTGTCGGCTATGATTCGCTCTTGTCCCCGGCCGCGCCCTTGGGAGCGACCGTCACGCCAAATATAGACTTCTGTCCCAGGCCTGCGACATTCTTGCCGCGTGGCTCATCGGGCGAGGGCAGATACAGCATTTTGCAATGCTCGCAACGGTAGATCTCTGCCTGGGTGCCGTAGGCGGCCTTCACATCGCCGCAGGCCTGCTCAATCTTATCGCTCATGTAGTACCAGCGCTTCAGGTGCCCGGCGCAAAGCTTGCCTTTCTCGTCCTTCTCGTTGCAGGCGCGCTGATAAGCCTTCTTGTACTTGACCTTGTGATTTGGCAGTTGTGCCGGAGAGTTTTCGGTAATCGGCGCCATAGTCGCTGATGCCATCGGGTGAGTGTTCCTCGAAAGTCTTGTGAACCTCGCATTGTAACCCAGCAAGCGAGCAGGATTCATCCTGGAACCCGCGGGCGGAGGCGCGCTGCGGGAACAACTCATCCGCGTTTAGAATATCTGCAAATGACCTTGCGCCCTGTATTTCTGCTCTGCGCTGCGGCCCTGCTGGCTTTTGCCGGCTGCTCCAAGCCTGATTCCGCGTCTGTGAACGCGGCCAGTGCGCCGAAATCCGCGGCTGTCGCCGCTCCAGATCCGCAGCTTCAGAAAGTGGCAGCCATCAACGACACGCCTTCCCAGGGCGAACTTCCGCATATGGATGGCGAGAAAGTCATGCAGTACGTGAAGGAGGTTGTGGCCATCGGATCGCGTCCGGTGGGCAGCCCGGGCCATGCGAAACTTCAGCAGCTTATCCACTCGAAGCTGAAGAGCGACCAGGTGGAAGACGACACCTTCACAGCGCAAACGCCGGCCGGCAGCTTCAAGATGGACAACATCATTGCGAAGTTCCCCGGCAAGAAGGACGGCATCATCGTGGTCGCGGGGCACTACGACACGAATTATCCGCTGCCCAAAAACTATGTGGGCGCGAATGATGGCGGCTCATCGACAGCGTTGCTGCTGGCGCTGGCCGATCATTTTCGGGCGCATCCACCCGAGGGGTACAGCATCTGGCTGGTGTGGACCGACGGCGAAGAAGCTTTTGTGAACTGGAGCGACACCGACAGCCTGTACGGCACAGGGCACCTCGCGCAGAAATGGCAGCAGGACGGCACGGCGAAAAAGATCAGGGCATTTTTGCTGGTCGATATGATCGGCGACGCCGACCTCGATATTCAGAAGGAGACGAACTCGACTCCGTGGCTCAGCGAGCTGGTGTACAAGGCGGCCAGCAACCTGGGATACCAGTCGCACTTCTACCAGATGGACGCATCGATTGAAGACGATCACTTGCCGATGCTGAAGATTGGCATTCCAGCGGTGGACATCATCGATCTGGATTACGGCTACAACAACTCATACCATCACACTCCGCAGGATACGATCGACAAGCTCAGCGCGAAGTCGCTGGCCATTTCAGGAGACGTAGTGCTGGAGACGATCCGGCTGCTGAACGCGCATTACTAGCAATCAGCCATTAGTGATTTGTTCAGGGAACCTCACCTATGCCGCGCGGCAACATACCACGTCAACCTTCGAAGGCCGGACGCCAGGACCGGGTGCAACGGCCGGCAGCCGGAAAGCGCGCCACTGTAAAAGCAACCCCCCCGCCCAAGCGGAAAACGGGTTCGGATGGGTCACCCGGTACGTCTCCCAAACGCTCAACTCGTACTGCTCGAAAGGGTGCCACTACGGCTGCTCTGAAGGGCTACAACCCCATCGCGCCGGAGCGGGTAAACGAAATCCTGAAGCGGCTCGACGAGCGCTATCCCGATGTCACCTGCGCTCTACACCATAAGAGTGCGTGGGAGCTGCTGGTGGCGACGATTCTTTCGGCGCAATGCACGGACGCGCGCGTGAACATGGTGACGCCGGCCCTGTTCGAGAAATATCCCACGCCCGAGCACTTTGCCGCGTTGGAGCCGGAAGACCTGGAAGACGACATCCGCTCGACGGGGTTCTTTCGCAACAAGTCGAAATCTTTGGTGGGCGCAGCGCGCAAAATCATGGGGGACTTTGGCGCACAGGTGCCACGTACCATGGACGAGCTGCTTACCATTCCCGGCGTGGCGCGAAAGACCGCGAACGTAGTGCTGGGCAGCTGGTACAAGATCGCCGACGGAGTCGTTGTTGACACGCATGTGCAGCGCATTTCGCGGCGTCTCGAGCTGACCAAGAACGAAGATCCGAAGAAGATCGAGCAGGACCTAATGCAGGTTATCCGGCGCGATCACTGGATCGAATTTTCGCACCAGATCATCCATCACGGGCGCGCGCTGTGCATTGCGCGCAAACCCAGATGCGCCGAATGCCCGCTGGAGAATCTCTGCCATGCCGCCGACAAGACCTGGAGCACGGTGGAGATTCACAAGGGCGCAAGACCGTAAGGGTCTTGAACGGGCGCGGCCCTTCAACGCGGGAAGTCAAAAGAGCTAAATAGGGTTTAGCTCGTGGATTTGACAGGCCGGCCGAGCGCCAGCCTGACAACTTGCCAATAGGCTCCCGAGGCTTCGTGCACAGGTACACCTTCGGGCCCCGCGCCCAGCAGTGCCGCAAGTGAGCGCAAAATCATCCCTTTGATAATCCCGATACGCAAGATCATCACCTTTGTCGTCGAGAAGCGCTTTCGCGCATAGCGGAGCATGTTGGTGTACCAGAAGAGCTGCTTGTCGGCGAAGCTCAGCTTGCCGACGCTGTGTGCCCCCGAGTGATGGAAGCGCGCCTCTGGGCAATAGACGATCTTTCGGCCGGAGTCGAGCAGACGCCGGCAAAGATCAACGTCCTCGAACCATACGGGTGCGAATTGGGTATCCATGCCGCCCATGGCGTCCCATGCCTCGCGGGTGATCGCCAGGCAGGCTCCTGCGGGTTGCTCGACTTGCTGCGACTTCGAGTAATCAGCATCGAGGCAGCGATAGCGGCGGTTCACCGGATTCGACGGCCAAACCTGGTTGATCAGCAGGACCTCGCATAATAGGCTGCCCAGCGTCGGCAGTCGACGGAAGGCGAAGCCGCGTTGCAGCTCGCCGGAAGGCCCGAGCAATGCGCCGCCCGCAGCAGCAGCCGATTGCGCTGTCAGGCAGTCCATCAGCGCACTCACGGCGCCGGGCTCGGCGATGGCGTCGGGATTCAGAATGAGCAGCACGTCACCGCTGGCCGCGCGGGCTCCGTGATTCACACCCGCCGCAAAGCCGATGTTGCGTGAGATGCGTAGCAACTGCAGCTGGCTCTGAGCCTGGAATGCCTTTACCCGGTCGACGGTATCGTCTTGCGAGGCGTTGTCGACCACCACAATCTCGCAGTTTTCACCCGCCAGCGCGTGCAGGCATGGTGCGATACTTCCGCCTGAGTTGTGGGTGACGATGATGGCTGAGCAACGAAGCATTAAGGAAGTCGAATTATAATCAGGACTCTCTCAGCTACAAGAAATCATTTGGGCGGTTCAGCCGAGACATACAGCTTTGGAAATCATTCAGACATCGCTGCCCGGGGTTGTAGTGATTCAGCCCAAGGTCTTCGAGGATCCTCGCGGATTCTTCATGGAGACCTATCGGGCAAGCGTCCTCGCCACCGCGGGCATCCACGACGGCTTCGTGCAGGACAACCACTCGCGCTCGTCACGCGGAGTATTGCGCGGGCTGCACTACCAGGTTCGCCATCCGCAAGCCAAGTTATGCCGCGTGGTCTCAGGGGAGGTGTTCGATGTTGCCGTCGATATCCGGCTGGGGTCGCCAACGCTTGGCCAGTGGTATGGCGTGGTTCTGTCGAGCGAAAACAAGCTGCAGCTCTACATTCCGGCCGGCTTCGCCCATGGATTCGTGGTCCGCTCCGAGACTGCTGACTTCCTCTACAAATGCAGCGATTATTACGACGCGGCGGACGATCGCGGCATCCTGTGGAATGACCCCACGATCGGCATCGCGTGGGAAACACCCGACCCAATCCTCTCGGCGAAAGATCTGAAGCACCCGTCGCTGGCCGACGCCCCTCGTGAATTGCTCCCGAGGTACAAGCCATGAAGTTGATGGTCACGGGCGCAAACGGGCAAGTTGGCTGGCAACTGCAGCGCGCACTGGCTCCCCTGGGCGAGGTGTTTGCCTTCACGCGATTGCAAATGGACTTGTCCGCGCCGGAGAGCGTTGCCGCGAGGGTGCGCGAGATTCGGCCGGACGTTCTGCTGAATGCCGCCGCATACACCGCCGTGGACAAGGCGGAGAGTGAACCCGAACTGGCGCGGACGGTGAATGCGGTTGCCCCAAGCCGAATGGCGCAGGAACTGGCGCTCACCGGCGGGCTGATGATTCATTACTCCACCGACTATGTTTTTGACGGTGCCCACGCAGAGCCGTACGTGGAAGACGACGTCACCGGCCCGATCAACGTTTATGGCCGCAGCAAGCTGGAAGGCGAGCAGGCCATCGCCGAAAGCGGCTGCGATTACATCATCCTGCGCACGTCGTGGATTTATGACGTGCGGGGAAAGAATTTCCTGCGAACCGTACTGCGCCTGGCGCGCGAGCGGCATGAACTGCGCATGGTCGATGACCAGTACGGCACGCCGACCTGGGCTCGCTCGGTTGCCGAGGCCACAGCTGCGATCGTCGCCAAAATTGGCGGAGCGTCATCTGCGCGGAAGGAGATTTATCACCTTACCGCCGCCGGAAGCACAACCTGGGCGGGGTTTGCCCAGACGATCCTGCAGGAATATTCCGAGCTGCTGGAGTGGCCGGCGGAGTTTGGGGAGTTTAGCGGGCCATTGTTAGCCGAGCGGGTGGTGCCGATTGCCAGCGCAACCTATAAGGCTGCGGCCCGGCGTCCGTCGAACTCAAGGCTGTCGAATGCTAAGCTGCAGCGGGATTTCGGCCTGCAACTGCCGGACTGGCATTATCTGCTTCGGCTTGCCATGCTCGACACAATTCGCTGAGAATAGCGAAGGCGTTTGGGACTCAGGGTCGCTTAGCCAGCCAGCAAGCCCAGGCGATCAACGCGCAGGAACTGGCGCCAACGGATTCGGCCATGGCAGGTTACAGCCGGGAAACGGAGCTTTATGAAGGGCATTATTCTTGCTGGAGGCATCGGCTCACGGCTTTACCCTCTAACGCGCGTCACCAACAAACACCTGCTGCCGGTGTATGACAAGCCGATGATTTTCTATCCGCTGCAAACCCTGGTCGATGCCGGCGTGCGTGACATTCTCATTGTCACCGGGGGCCAGAACGCGGGCGACTTCCTCCGCCTGCTGCAGAACGGGAAGGAATTTGGCCTGCAGCAGCTCAGCTTTGCCTATCAGGAAGGGGAAGCCGGGATCGCTGACGCCCTGCGGCTGGCCGAACCCTTTGTGAAGGGCGAGAAGGTTTGTGTCGTGCTGGGCGACAACATCATCGAAGGTGACATTCGCCAGGCTGCGCAGTCCTTCGAGCAGGAGAATGCAGGCGCGATGGTGCTGCTGAAAGAAGTGCCCGATCCGGAGCGTTTCGGTGTACCGGTATTCGAAGGCGAGCGCATCGTCCGCATTGAGGAGAAGCCGCGCCAGCCGAAATCCCAGTACGCAGTGACGGGGATCTACTTCTACGACTCGACGGTGTTCAACCGAATCCGCACCCTCAAGCCGTCGGCCCGCAACGAATACGAGATTACTGATATCAACAACAGCTACATCGCCGACGGGACGCTGCGCTACTCGATCATGGAAGGCTGGTGGACAGACGCCGGTACCTTCGAATCTCTTTGGCACGCGAGCAACATGGTCCGCGAGAAAGCAATGCGCGCCCAGCTTGTGGCCGCTGCAGGTGAGCAATGAAGCTGGTCGTCACCGGCGGCGCAGGTTTCATCGGCTCGAACTTCGTCCATCGCATTCTGGCCGCGCATCCTGACTGGAAGCTGCTGGTGGTCGACAAGCTGACCTACGCCGGCAATCTGAAGAACCTTGCGTCGCCACTGCAGGGCGGCGGCTGCGAGTTCGCGCAGATGGATATCTGCGAGCTAAGCCTTGTCGATCTGCTGCGCGGCTGCGATGCCGTAGTGCACTTTGCTGCCGAGAGCCACGTCGATCGGAGCATTGAGGACGCCGCAGCATTTGTTCGTACCAATGTCGAAGGCACGTACAACCTGATTCAGGCCTCGCGGCAGGCCGGAGTTCCAAGGTTCATCCACGTCAGTACTGACGAGGTTTACGGGAGCCTGGGAGACGAAGGCGAGTTCACGGAAACGTCGCCGATCCAGCCCAACAGTCCCTATGCCGCGACCAAGGCGGCATCGGACCTGCTGGTGCTTGCTTATGTTCGAACCCATGGTTTCCCGGCAATTGTTACGCGCTGCTCAAACAACTACGGGCCCTACCAGTTTCCGGAGAAATTCATACCCCTGATGGTCGCGCAGGCTTTGGCGGGGCAGCGATTGCCGGTGTATGGAAAAGGCGCCAATGTGCGCGACTGGATCCACGTCAGCGACCACTGCGATGCCATTGAGGTAATCCTGCAGCAGGGCCGGCTGGGAGAGGTTTACAACATTGGCGGCGGCCGCGAGATGCGCAACCTCGATGTGGCAAAGCTCATCCTCACGACGCTGGCACGGCCGGAGGGCCTGATCGAGTTTGTGAAAGACCGTCCGGGACACGACCTGCGTTACGCGCTCAACTGCGACAAGTTAACAGGCGAAACCGGCTGGAGCGCCAGGGTTTCCTTTGAGCACGGGCTGGCCCAGACCATCGCGTGGTACCGCGAGCATCAGGAATGGCTGGATGATGTTCGTTCCGGCGCCTACCGCGAATACTTTGACCGTCACTATCTCCGAAGAGAGAGCACGTTCGCGAGCTGACCGGCTCTGTTCTGCGCAAAAAAAGAAGAACGGTGGTGAGACCGTCCTTCTGTCAACCAATGTGTATCTGTATCTGATCGGCAACAAGCGAGCGCTACTGCGCTAAGACATGCTTTGCCGAGTCGCCCCGGAAAGTCATCTCCTGCAGCACGTGCTGGTTCTGGGCGTTCTCGGTATAAGCCTGCTGGGTCTGCTTGGCCTTTTCGGGCAGCGGAACCAGAGTGCACTTGGCTGTGGCTTCGCCCTTGGTGCCGGCGATTCCCTTGAAAAGCATAATGTGCTCGTTGCCCTGCATCTGGTGCAGCACCTGATACTGCCCGGCGGGCAAGAGCGTGCCGCCAACCACGGTTGGAGCGTTAAACACGATCGTCTGCTTGGTCGCGATGCCCAAAGAATTGTCGGTCGCCTGGACCAGGGCCGCAGTGCACACAAGGAGAATGAACGTCATAATCATGACGAACCAATGCTTCTGCATACTACCTCCGTGAAATATTGGCCCGGACTGGGCCTTATGAATCCACTATCAGTCTAGAAACAACGACTTGGACTTGCCGTGAGCGGGGTCACAAGAGGCTGTGAGTAAAAATGAAGCAGACCATCGGCGGAACAGTTCGGGAGCCGCGACGGCATACGAAAATTTTGGCTTGTTTTCGAGGATTCCGCGCTATATTCCTTATTCAACACGTTGCTTGCTCCAGTTGACTCGGATATCACTCTCCGTTGTTCGAATCTGCGCCAAGAACGAACCTGGTTCCAGATTATTGTGGAAGGAGTTGTATGCGTCGCCCGCGCCAAGTGTTGGTCCCATATTTTCGATCCCTCTCCATGGCTGTCGTCCTTCTTTTGCTTGCCGTAGGCCTTCCGGCACTGGCGGGAACTGGTGAATCGCAGGCCGGGCCACCCGACCTAAACCCGACCATCACCAATCTGACGATTATTCCCAACCCCGGAATGGTCGGCGAAACCATAACATTCACCGCCAAAGTTACGTCAGCCGGCGGTGCACTAGGCACACCTACGGGCACGGTAACCTTCAGTAATGGATTGGGGACAGCGACCCTGGATGCCAGTGGAGTGGCGACGGTCACCAATTCCTCGTTTCAGGTCGGCACCTACGACATCACCGCGACCTACAATGGCGATTCGAAGTTCGCGCCTTCTACCTCGCCTGTCGTGGTGCTGACGATCAATCCTATGGGGGTTCGAACCCCCACGACGACTACGCTGACCAGCTCTGCGCCGGTCGCGCAGTTTGGCACGACAGTCACGTTTACGGCGACTGTGACCGGAGGTCCTGGTTCCCAGCCTACCGGAACAGTTAGCTTTCTTGATGGAACCACCACTATCGGAACCGGCAACCTGGACACAGGCGTCGCCACTTTCAGTACGAATTCTCTCAGCGTAGGAACGCATTCGATTACGGCACAGTATTCCGGAGACGCCGATTTCGAGCCGTCCACGTCTGTCGCCCTGACCGAGATCATAACTTCAGCAACCACTAAATCGACTTTCACGTCGCTATCGATCTCTCCTGATCCCGGCATGGTAGGCCAAACGATAACCTTCACTGCAAAGGTGACAGTGGCGAGCGGTGTCGGCAGTTTTCCCACCGGGACAGTCGTTTTCTACAACGGTTCCACTCAGTTTGCCAGTGCCACGCTCACACCTTCCGGTAAAGCAGTCGTTACCAGTACATCGTTCGCTATCGGGACCTACAGCATTACCGCGAACTACTCCGGGGACTCAAATTTTGCGCCTTCGAACTCTCCTGTGGTGACACTGAAGATTAACCCCGAGGGTGTATTGACGCCCACGACGACGACAATAACAAGTTCCATGCCCACCGCCGATTTTGGCACCAATGTCACTTTCACGGCCACAGTCAGTGGATCGCTGGGAGGTGGTCCCACCGGCACCGTGACCTTCCTGGATGGAGGTACGACCATGGGCATGGTCACACTGACCGGTGGAGTGGCTACCTACAGCACCAGCACACTGAGCGTAGGCACACACGACATCACGGGACAGTACTCGGGCGATGCCGACTTCGAGCCCTCGACTTCTGCGCCGTTCAGCCAGACGATAAACGGCGGGAGTACTCAGACCTTCATCGTTTCGCTGAACCCGAACACTATGACGCTCAGTCAGGGAGGCAGCGGAACATCGAGTGTGACGATCACCCCAGCGGGAGGATTTAACCAGCAAATCTCTTTTAGCTGCTCGGGATTGCCTATCTACACCAAGTGCTCGTTCTCGCCGGCCACGTTGACGCCGGACGGGAGCAACACCCCGGTCACGACCACGATGACCATCCAAACCAACGTGAGTGCATCCCTGTTCCGGCAGCTCATGCCGCCGCGCTTCGGCAGGCCGCTGAGGGCTGACCTTGCGGCGATGTTCTCGATGACACTCCTGGGGTTTGGAGGGCTGAGTATTCGCAGGCGGCGGGACAAGACTGCCCGCGGGCGCCGCTTGCCGCGCACTGCGCTGTTCCTCCTGGTGCTGAGCCTGTTCGCCGTGACATGGTTTGTGGCCTGCGGGGGAAGCAGCAATAACAACGCCAAGACTCCTACCGGAATGAGCACTGTGTCGGTGTCGGCGTCATCGTCGACACAAGGGCAGTCGGCTACGTTGACTCTGACCGTTCAATAGGAGGCGGAATTATCCGGGATTGCGGGAGGGGCTGAGGTTCGGCAGTGCCTCAGCCCTTCTTCAGGACCGCGGCGAGGCTGCGCGCGATCTTCGGACGGTCAATGACATTCAGTCCGTGCGCTGCTGCTGTCTGTAATTCAGCTTCGAATTCTTCGCTCTTGATGTGCGGGAAGGGTTCAGCCACCAGGACGATCGCGCCAGGTTTGCAAGCGGCTGCGACTTCCCCAAAAAACCTGTTGCTGCTGGGGAATTCGTGGACCACCGCGAATGCCAGGGTGAAGTCAACCGCACTTTCCAAGTCGGCTATGCCCATCGACTCGGGGGGCGCGAGGCGCAAATCAAGCCGTTCGCGAAGGCCGGCGCTACGCGCGCGCCGCTGCAGCCGATCCAGCATCTGCTGCTGCGTGTCAACGCAGACGACGCGCCCCAGCGGTCCCACCCGCCGGGCCAGTTCCAGGGTAAAGTAGCCCATGCCCGGCCCCGGCTCCAGCACCTTCATGTCTTCGTGAACATAGGGAGCAACCATTGGCCCAGGCCTTTGCCACCAGTTCCTTACAGGGCAGATCAGCCAATATCCCAGCCACCAGGGGCAGACGCGGTGGCTCACTGGCTCTAACCTCTCTGCGCGGCGCCCGCAGGCTGCTGATCTGACTTCTCCGCCGGCTCCTCGGACATGCTAAATTCCCATCCGCAATATTTGCCGCCGGTGGTGTCCGGTGGGCAATGCAGACAGGTGGTGCGGATACGCGGGTCAACGGTCCGGGCGAAGGTTTCGAACTCGACGACGCCGACGCTCTTGCAGGGAAAATCGGCCAGACCCTTGCGCCGCCGTGTCTCCTGAACCCGGCAGACATCCATGAAGAAGCGCAGGGACTTTCCGTCCTCCGCCCACTCGACGCGCTGGGCATTGATGAGGCTGTACATGCGCAGAACCAGTGCCCTCTCCAGGGACTGGAGCCCTCCCTGAGCGGGGATGTGAAAGGTAGTCATGATGCGATGCGCTTCAGCGGCGGCAAACCGCTCCCACGCGCGGGTGTCGAGATCGATGGCGGCTTGCATTCCGAGGACTTCCTCGGCCGCAAGAAACCAGCAGCCATCGTGCGCCAGCCAGTTTTTGGCGAACATCTCCAGAGCCCGCAGCAGCTCATCGCGGCTCATCTGATGAAAGACAGAAGGCTCCTCAGTGCTCATCCGAAACCTTCCGAGGCGGGGTTATCTCGCAAGCGTTATTGCTCGGGGGCGACCCGACGGGCCGCGTTGCGGTGCGTCAGGTGGAGACGCCCATCCTGGGCAGCAGCCACTGGGTCAAGAGAAGATAGCCAACCACGAATAGAACGATCCATAACCATCCAGGCATATGAAGCTCCACTATTATTATGCTCCGCGATCATCGTGCCGCGTGCGCTCGTGCCGCCTGTTCATTCGACTTCAGGCCAAGTTTGGCAAGCATCCACATGCCCGGGCACCAGTTGGTGAAGGCGGACTGCAGCAGGTTCAGGCCGACAAATGCGGTAAACAGATACCAATAGGGATTGATCCAGTGTCCCAGTGCCAGCGTCAGCAGCACGAAGAACCCCGCCATCATTCGCAAACCACGTTCGATTGTCATGCTCTTGCTCCTACGGTTTCGGTGGGGTGCGCTCCCGGCTGGGCGGCGCACGCCTTACGTTTCTCAACCATGTAGTACAGGACCGGAACTGCCAGCCGGGAGAGGAAAGTGGAGGCAACTTCGCCGGCCATCAGTGAAATAGCCAATCCCTGGAAGATGGGATCGAACAGGATCACGCTCGCGCCGACCACGACCGCTGCGGCGGTCAGCAGCATCGGCCGGAAGCGCACCGCTCCGGCATCCACCACGGCATCTTCCAGGCACATGCCCTGGTCGCGGCGCAGCTCGATGAAATCAACCAGGATGATGGAGTTGCGCACGATGATACCAGCACCGGCAATAAAGCCAATCATGGAGGTTGCGGTGAAGAACGCTCCCATCAGCGCGTGTCCCGGCAGGATGCCGACCAGCGTGAGCGGAATCGGCGCCATGATGACCAGCGGGGTGACGAAAGAGCGGAACCAGCCCACCACCAGAACGTAAATCAGCACCAGTACGGCGGCGAAGGCGAGGCCGAGATCGCGAAACACCTCCAGGGTGATGTGCCACTCCCCGTCCCACTTCATTGACAGCTTTTCGGTCTCGGTGGGCATGTTGAGGTTGTAGACCTTGAGGTGATAGCCGCCCGGCATCTCCAGTTTGCCGATGGATTGGTTCATCTTCTCGATGGCGTATACCGGACTCTCTTCTTCGCCGGCCACGTCGCCCAGGACGTACACCACCGGCCGCAGGTTCTTGGTGTAGATGCTGGGATCAATCGTCTTCTTCTCGAGATCGGTGACTTCAGCGATCGAAACCTGCCCTCCACCCGCGCTGGGCAGCCGCATTGCCGACAAACCTTCGATGCTGGAGCGGTCGGCACGCGACAGTTGCACGCGGATGGGAACGTCTTCCCTCGCCTGCGGGACATGCAGCAGGCCGGCGTCCGCGCCGCCGAGGCCGATCTGGATGGTGCGGGTCACCTCCGCCGCCGAGACGCCGTGCAGGGCGGCTTTGGCCAGATCAACCTTGAGGTCGTACTTCACCTGCGGATCTTCCACGTACCAGTCGACGTCCACCACGCCGGGCGTCGTCTGGAAGACATGCTTGATCTTCTTCGCCAGCTCAATCTGCTGCTGGTAGTCGGGGCCGTAAACTTCCGCGACCAGCGTCTCCAACACCGGCGGGCCGGGAGGCACTTCCGCAACTTTGATGCGGGCGCCATATTTTTCGCCGATCTTGTCGAGCCCCGGCCGCAGGCGCTTGGCAATATCATGACTCTGTTCGCTGCGCTGGTGGCGGTTCAACAGGTTTACCTGAATGTCTGCCTGGTTGGCGCCGTGACGCAGGAAATAATGCCGCACCAGTCCGTTGAAGTTGTACGGACCGGAGGTGCCGGAATAAATCTGGTAGTTCGCTACTTCTGGCTGCTGCCCGAGATAATGTCCCAGTTCCTGGGCCACGCCGGTGGTTTGCTCCAGCGTAGTGCCGTTGGGCATGTCGACGATCACCTGAAACTCGCTCTTGTTGTCG
Organism: uncultured Acidobacteriaceae bacterium; assembly: GCA_963846815.1. Classification (GTDB taxonomy): domain Bacteria; phylum Acidobacteriota; class Terriglobia; order Terriglobales; family Acidobacteriaceae; genus CAVVDY01. The sequence continues at coordinate 596,315 of CAWJXG010000002.1, forward strand.
AAGGGCAGCATCTTGACCTTGACAACTTTGAAGGCGACGAGCGAGCAGGCCGCCAGCAAAAGGACGACGATCGATCCCAGAAAAATCCAGCGCCGGCCGGCGTTGTGGATCAGTGGATTCATGATCCGGCGATACAGGCGGGTGCTCCATCCTTCTGCCTCGTGCTCGTCGCTGGGCCGTTCCGCATAGTGCCGCAGCAGGCGCAGCGCTGACCACGGCGAGACTACGAAGGCCACAATCAGCGAGAACAGCATGGCCGCCGACGCTCCTACCGGGATGGGACGCATGTACGGACCCATCAGACCGCGCACAAAGGCCATGGGCAGAATCGCAGCGATTACCGTAAAGGTGGCCAGGATCGTGGGATTTCCGACCTCGTCCACCGCTTCGACCGCGATCTCTACCAGCGACGTGGACTTGTCGGCACGGGGGATGCGGAAGTGGCGCACGATGTTCTCCACAACCACGATGGCGTCGTCGACGAGAATGCCGATGGAGAAGATCAGCGCGAACAGTGTGACCCGGTTCAGGGTGTAGCCGAAGAAGTAGAAAATCGCCAGCGTGAGCGCCAGGGTGACGGGAATGGCAATCAGCACCACACCCGACTCGCGCCAGCCCAGGGCGAGCCCGATGAGCAGCGTGACCGACAAGGTCGCGATGAGCAGGTGCTCCAGCAATTCGTTGGACTTGTCCTTCGCCGTCTCGCCGTAATTGCGAGTCACCGTGACATTCAGGTCCTGCGGCAGCAGATAGCCGCGCAGATCCTGGATTTTCTTTTCCGCCTCTTCGGTGATGACAGTGGCGTTGGTTCCCTTGCGCTTGGCGAGCGTGATGGTCACCGCGGGCCAGTCGCCTTGCGTCGCGCCCTTCGGCGCGCCGGCAGCGTTGGCGTACATGACGTAGTCGTTCGGCTCGGATGGACCGTCGGTGATCTCAGCCGCGACATCGCGCAGATACACCGGGTGGCCGTCATGCACGCCGATGACGACCTGCTTCAGGTCATCGGCCTTGCCGAGGAAGCGCCCGGCTTCCACCTCAAATTCCTGATTGTTCTCGGCGAAGCCTCCGGCGTAGCTGCGCACGTTCGCCGCCTGCAACTGGCCGGTCACTGCGCCGGGTGTCATGCCGTAGGCCGCGAGCTTCTGGGTGTCGAGCACGACCCGCACCTGGCGCGGCAGCCCGCCGATAATCTTGGTCTCCGAGACGTCGGGGATTTGCTTGAGCTGATCGGCCAGTTCACCGGCAATCTGCCGCAGCCGATAGCTGTCGTAATGCGACCCCCACAATGTCAGAGCCATGATGGGAACGTCGTCAATCGAGCGCGCTTTGATAATCGGCGGCGAGACGCCCGGCGGAACGCGATCGGCGTTGGCGTACAGCTTGTTGTACGTCTTGACGATGGCGTCTTCTTCCTTGGTGCCGACGTAGTAGCGCACCACCAGCATGCTCATGCCCGGGTTCGAGATGGTGTAGACGTACTCGACGCCGGGAATCTCGCGCAGTAGCCGCGCCATGGGAAGACTCGCACGCTGCTCCACCTCCGCGGGAGAAGCGCCCGGCATCTGCACAAAGACATCAAGCATGGGCACGATGATCTGAGGCTCTTCCTCGCGCGGTGTCATCATGATGGCAAACACGCCCGCGAAGAGGGAGGCGGCGATGAACAACGGCGTCAGCTTGGAGTTGATGAAGCTGCGCGCCACCAGCCCGGCGATGCGCAGGTGGGGCCTGTTCTCGGACGGGGTGGTCACTGCGCTCCCACCTTCTTGCCGGCCAGGTCCCGATCGGGCGCCGGCGCCACCACGCGCTCGCCGCCGTCGAGTCCCGAGAGCACCTCGATCTCGTTGCCGCTGGGCCTGCCGACCGTGACATAGCGCAGGCTGGCGATTTCGTCCTTACCTACCACGTATAGGGCGTCCAGTTGGCCGCGATGCAGCAGCGCCGCCTGCGGCACCATGATGGCCTCCCGCTCACCCTGCGGAAAGCGGGCGCGGCCGAACAGTCCGGAGCGAATCCGCGGATTCGCCGGGAGGTCGATCTTCACCGTGAAGGTGCGGCTTGCCGGGTCAGCCGCAGGCACAATCTGCACGACCTTGCCGGAGATCTCCTGCCCGCCAAGCGAATCGATTATCACCGGCACGCTGGTTCCGAGCTTCACGATGCCGATCTGACTTTCGTCGACATTGGCTTCTAGCCTGAAGCGGCTGGGGTCTTCCACCACCAGCAGCGGAACTCCGGGGGCGGCCATGGCGCCAGGGTCGGCGAGTTTGGCGGTGACCAGCCCGTTGAACGGCGCGCGGATCCTGGTGAAGCCCATCGCAGTCGCCGATTCGGAGACTGAAGCCCGGGCCTGGGCACTGCCTGCCTGTGCAGCGTCGAGCCGCGCCTTGGCAGCCTCCACCCTGGCCTTCACCTCGTCGTACTCCTGCGGGCTGACCGACTGCTTGTCATACAGTGTCTGATAACGCTTCATGGTCGATTCCGCCAGCGCATAATCGGCCTTGGCCGCAGCAATCGCCTGATTGGAAGCCTGCAGGCCGGCGTTGGCGCTCTGCAGGGCTGCGTGAGGCTGCGCCCCGTCGATGGTGATCAACACCTCTCCGCGCCGCACCGAGTCGCCCTCATGCACGTTGACGCGGGTGATGGTTCCCATGACCTGGCTCGCGAGTTGAGCCGATTGCACCGCCCGGACCGTGCCGGTCGCTTCCAGATAGTCGGGTATTGGAGCGCGTTGTGTGGTGATCAGAGCGATGCCGGAAACCGTTTCGGGTGTGGGGGCAGTGTTTGGCTTTTCGCTCGAACAAGCGGCGACCAGAAGAAGTAATGCGACCATTACGCTCGCTGCCAACACGTGCCTGAAGAATTGCCTTGAAAGTCGTGCCCGGTTACAAACCTGCTCCACAATCGTCATCCTGTCTCTGCTCATTGCGTCACCACCGGAGAGCTCGTAGTCAAAGTGCCGACCGCCAACTCCACGCCGGCGTAGCTGGTTTGCACGCGATACACGGCCTGCCAATAATCGGCCTGGGCGCGCTGCGCGGCTTCTTCCACGCGCAGCAGATCACTGATGGTCGTAAGGCCCGATTCATAGCGGTTGCGATTGATGCGCAAACTTTCCTCCGCCTGCTGCACGGCGCCATGGGCCACTTCCACCTGCTGGCGGGCGGCATCGTACTCGTAATAGGCTTTGCGGACTTCCAGGCGTACACCATCGCGAGCTGCGTCGCGCATGGCGGTCATCTTTTCCTGAGTGAACTTTTCCCCCGCCAGATGGGCCCGCTTGGCATCGCCGTCAAACAAATCGAACTGCAGCTCGGCCCCGGCAATCCAGTTGTTGCCGCCATTCCAGCCGGGCGAGGGGCTGTCGGTTTCCCACGAGCCGAAGACATTGAGCCGGGGAGCCAGCGCACCTTTCGCCATGGTCACGCTTTTGGCCTGAGCGTCGTACTGCAAGTCCACACGCTTCAGGTCGGAGCGGGTCTCGAGCGCCTGGGTTTCGAGATCGGAAACCCGTGATACCGGATAACTGTGGTCAGTCAGGTTCCCCTGCGGCGCGTATGCGGTATCTGACGACATGCCGAGGTTTATGGCTAACTGCGCCCGCGCCATCGCGAGCCCATTGGTGGCTTCGATCAGTTCCTGCTTGCGCGAGGCCGTAGCGACCTCGGCGCTCAGCAGGTCCGACGCGACGGCTACACCGCTTTCCACCCGCGCATGGCTGGTGGACTCGATAGCCTGTGCCGTCTTCAGCGCATCCTGCGCCACATCCACCCGCTTCTGCGCCAGCAGCACACCGTAATAAGCCTGCACCGCCTGGTAGACCAGTTCCTGGTCGGTGCGGTCGAGCTGCTGGGCGCTGGCCTGCTGCATTAATTTGGCGCGGCTTACGCCGTACCAGCTTTGCAGGCCATCGAACAGATTCCACTGGCCGGCAAATCGCGTCGACCAGTTCGTGAGCGGGGTGGGTGTGTTGAGCACGTTAAGGGCAAAATCCGCTGCCGTGAAGTTTTGCTGTCGCAGCTTGGCGCCGAAGACGAACACCGGGTCGTTGCTGCGAGTCACGTTTTCGAAGAAGGTGATCTTCGGCAGCAAGGGCGCGCGCGACTCGCGCACGGCAGTGAGTGAAATGTGCGTGTCCGCCAAGGCCGCCTTATGCAGCGGATTTTTCTCCAGCGCCATGTTCACGGCCTGAGGAAGAGTGAGGGGAATCGGCGCCGGATCTTCGGCAAACAGTACGGAGGGCGCGAGCAGCACGGCGATCGCCAGCACGCCCGCCATGGCTTTCATCCGGAGCAGCGTAGAGCGCGCGGTGGCCGATTCCAGTTGGTAAGCGTCGGACAGCATACTACGCATTCACCGCCGCGGCTTCCAGAGCGGGAATAATCTCGAAAGCGGTGTGGAGCTTGGCGGTCCGCTTCACCATCCCGCCGACGGCACAATACTTCTCTTCGGAAAGCCGAATTGCCTCCTCGACCGCCTGGGCAGAAATGCCGGCGCCGGTGAGAATGTGACGGATACGCACCTCGGTAAAAACCTGCGGCGGCTCGGACGCCTGATCGGCCTCAACCGTCACCTGGTATCCCGTGACCTGCTGGCGCTTCTTGCGCAGAATGTTAATTACATCGAACGCGGTGCATCCGGCGAGCGCAATCGCTACCAATTCGATAGGCTTGGCGCCGGTGCCGCCCACGGCATCGTCGATAAGCAGATGGTGTCCGGTGCCGCTGGTGGCTACAAATTGCCGTTTATTTCCCTCAGGTTGAGTAAGAGTTACGATGGCCGAAATCATTGCTTCTCCTTGCTTATGAATAAGCCGGGACTATGAATGAGCCGGGGTCTCGCTCACCCCCGTTCTACATTGGCTGTAGAAAGAACGCAGTGACGCGGTAACGTGTTACAGGTGATTTGCGGTGACGACAAGAGTGCAGGCGGGCGGCGGGCTGGTCGGCCACCGGATGCCCACAGGTCATATAAATGCTGATTCCAGGCTCGCCAGTTCGGTAGTCGGAAAACCCTAGGGATGTAGACCGAAATAGTGATCTGCAAGCTGAATGAGGCCGATGTCCGTCATTACCCCGTACTCAATGTGCGGCTCCTTGCCCGGAGCGATGAGATAGTATCCGACTCCGACCGGGTGGGGCCTAACGGTTTTCAAGATCCTGTTTGTCCGCACATTGAAGCTGTGGGTGTAAACAACCTCGAAATCAACTCCCCGCTTCGCTAAAGGCTCGCGGACGCTTGCCGTATAAATCTGAAAATCGGAAAGCGCTTCATTGGTATCGGAGTCTTCCGCCATCTCGGCTTCCGTAACCGGGGGGAAAAGCAACGACGGTCGGACCGTGAACGTCAATGGTGGGAGCTTGTTGTGCAGGCGAGAGGAGGGCCGCTCCTACCAGCCAGAATAGAAAGACGAGGATGAGAAAGCCGCGTTTCATTTGCAATTGCCCTGGAGACACGGATCACGATGTGATGGCCGATAGCTGAGGGCTAACAGCTCGCTACAGCTTTTGCACCCGCTGCACTTCGCGGACGCCCGGAATCTTGCGCACGCCAGCGACGATGCGCTCGAGGTGGACGAGGTCCGCAATGTCGACGATGATGTCGATGGTCGCGTGGGTCTCCTCGGTATTGGCGCCGACATTACGAATGTTGGTATTCGCATCGCTGATGACGGCGGTGATCTGTTTCAGCATGCCGGGCCGGTTATCGCACAGCACCACCAGCTTCACCGGATAGCCTGTCGCCCAAGGCTCTTTGGTGCTGAGCTTGCCTTCCGAGCCCCACTCCACAGCGATGCGGCGCTCGGGCTCGTACATCAGCGTCTGGACATTGGGGCAGGACTTGGAATGGACAGCCACGCCTTTGCCGCGGGTAACATAGCCGATGATCTCTTCGCCGCGAATGGGATTGCAGCAGCGCGCGCGGTAGACCATCAGGTCATCGTGGCCCTTGACTTTGAGCGGCGAAACATCTCCGCCGAAGACGCGCCGAACCACGCTGGTAAGGACTCCGGGATGCTCGTCTTCGCCGGGAAGGTTTGAATCGACCTGGGTCTGCTCAGCGGGAACCAGGCGTGCCAGGATGGAGCGGGCGGAGAACTTGCCATAGCCGATGGCCGCCATGAGGTCATCCGGGCGCCCAAGCCCGTTTTCGCCGGCAACCCGCAGCATGTCCTCGTCGCTAATTCCTTTCAGCGCGATGCGGTACTTGCGCGCCTCTTTTTCGATCAGCTTGCGGCCGATTTCGATGGCGCGCTCGCGCTGATGAATGTTCAGCCAGTGCTTGATCTTCTGCCGCGCGCGGGCCGATTTCACAAAACCCAGCCAGTCGCGGTTGGGGTGGTGACCCGATTGAGTGAGGATTTCGACGATATCGCCGGAGCGCAGCTTGTAGCGCAGGGGCACGATGCGACCATTCACCTTCGCGCCGACACAAGTGTCTCCTACCTGGGTGTGGATGTTGTAGGCGAAATCGATGGGCGTGGCTTCGCGCGGAAGAATCACGATCTTTCCCTTGGGCGTGAAGGTGTAGACCTCTTCGGGAAAGAGATCGATCTTGAAGGTGGAAACGAATTCTTCAGCGTTGGGGACCTCGCGCTGCCACTCGACGACCTGCCGCAGCCAGGTCAGCCGCTGCTCGTCGCGCGCAGAAACCGGTCCGTCCTTGTACTTCCAGTGGGCGGCGATGCCTTCCTCGGCCATCTTGTGCATCTCTTCGGTGCGGATCTGCACTTCAAAGGCGTGACCGTTATCGTCGATGACCGTAGTGTGCAGCGACTTGTAGAAGTTCGGCCGCGGCATGGCGATAAAGTCTTTGATTCGGCCCGGCACCGGTCGCCACTGGTTGTGGATGATGCCCAGAACTCCGTAGCAGTCATTGACCGACTGCGTGACAACGCGCAAGGCGAGCATGTCGTAGATCTGGTCCACCGAGATGTGCTGCCGCTGCAGCTTCTGCCAGATGCTGTAAATGCGCTTGATGCGCGCTTCCACCCGCGCCTGGATGCCGGCCTCCTGCAGCTTGCCTTCGATGATCTTCTGCACTTCAGCCAGGAAGGCCTCGCCCTGCTTGCGTCGCGACTCGATCGCTTCCTTCACCTGGTTGTAGGAAATGGGATCGACATACTGGAAGGCCAGGTCTTCGAGCTCGCCGCGGATCTTGCCCATGCCGAGGCGGTGAGCCAGCGGAGCGTAAATCTCCTGCGTCTCGCGCGCGATTTTGAGTTGCCGCTCCGGCGAAAGGTGTTGCAGGGTCCGCATATTGTGCAACCGGTCGGCCAGCTTGATGAGCACAACGCGGATGTCGTCGGCCATGGCCAGCACCATCTTGCGGACGCTTTCGGCCTGGGCCTCTTCGTGGGAAGCAAACTCCAGCTTGCTGATCTTGGTGACGCCTTCGACAATATGGGCGACCTGTTCGCCGAACTCGGCCCTGATTTCTTCGACCGTCACTTTGGTGTCTTCGACGGAATCGTGCAGCAGGCCGGCGGCGATGGCCGTGGTATCAAGACGCATCTCGGCCAGCGCCATGGCGACCTCCAGCGGGTGGACGAGGTACGGCTCGCCGGAAGCGCGGGTCTGTCCAGTGTGATGCTGGAGAGAGAAATCGTAGGCTTTTTTGACTAGTGCCTGGTCGTCGTTGGGCCGGTAGGAGCGGATTTTGCGCAGCAGATCGCGAAAACGGGTTACCGTGAGAACGTTGGTCGCGATGGCTTGGCGCAATGTCGCCATAAGTGATTATAAGGCAAGTGAAACAAGGTTTCTGATTGTCGAGGATTCGCGTCAGTGCATGACCTCTGCAGGTTGTGGACAGAGTTGGACTGGAGAGCTTTGTATCAGGGCACGCCTTTAGCCGGGCCGCTGCCGGGCAAAGGGAAAATAGGCCTGTAGGCCCCCTGAACAGTTGGCAGGGGCTAAAGCCCGGTTTTTTCGGTGTCTTATCGGCACGACTGAAGTCGTGCCCTGATACAAAGCCATAGGCAGCGAGTTTTCCAGCGGCCTTTTCTAGTCATTGCGACAGTGCTCCACTTTAAATTTCTGTAGCGGACGTGAATCCGCGGAGCAGGATGAACAAGAATGCGAATTCTGATCAGCGGAGCTTCGGGGCTTATCGGTAGCGCTCTTCATAGCAAGCTAGCCGACGGCGGCCACGAGACGGCTGCGCTGGTTCGCAGTGCTCCGCGGCCAGGCGAGGTGCAATGGAGTCCCGGTGATGCGCTCGACCCGGAGCGGCTGGCCGGCGTCGATGCGGTCGTTCATCTGGCGGGCAAGCCGATTGGCGGCTACTGGACGGACAACTTCAAACGCGAGGTGCGCGACAGCCGCGTCCAGGGTACAAGCACGCTGGCGAACGCAGCCGCCGAATCATTTCGCCGGACGGGTCTGCCACGGGCGCTGATCTGCGCTTCGGCCATCGGATACTACGGCGATCGCGGCGACGAGGTGCTGACCGAGTCGAGTGCTAGGGGTAAAGGATTTCTGGCGGAAACTTGCCAGGCCTGGGAGGCTGCCGCTGGTCCTGCGCGTGAAGCCGGTCTGCGCGTGGCCCATATGCGCATCGGGGTGGTGCTGGCGAAGAATGGCGGAGCGCTGCCGCCGCTGCTGCTTCCATTTCGACTAGGGCTGGGCGGGAGAGTTGGGAGCGGCAAGCAGTTTTGGAGCTGGGTTGCGCTGGATGATGTTGTCGGGGCGTTTATGTTTGCGCTGGAAAATGAAAATCTCGCCGGCCCGGTGAATGTAGTTTCTCCCAATCCAGCGCGCGTGTCGGAGTTCGTTCGCACTCTAGGCGAGGTGCTTCATCGTCCTACGATCCTTCCCTTGCCCGCATTTGCAGTGCGAATGTTGTTGCGCGAAATGGGGCAGTGTTTGCTGCTCGATTCGGCACGTGTCACTCCGAAAAAACTGGAAGACGCCGGTTACAGATTCGCTCACGAGGAATTAAGAGAAGCTCTGCAGGTCGCACTTCAATAGTTCGATCTGAGCCGGGCTGCTAGCCGTTTTCGGATATGCCCCCTGCCTGATGGAGCACTCTGGCGAGGTTTTTCCGAAGCATCTCGCAGGACTTCTGGAGGGCTAATTCCCGATTTCTTTTGGCCTCGTAAGTTGTTGCAAAATCGTGACTTGTAGCGCTGCTTCCTGCTTCCCGCCGCGGCTTCAACTATGATAAAATCATGTTGGGTCGCTATACCTTTAACTCATTGAAATTACTAGTATTTGAGGGTTCCGGGCAAGCACGCCCGAGGTGGCGGTCCCGGTGCGATATTCGCTTGCGAAATTGTAAGTTCGTGAGTGGCGAAATGGAGCAGGATGCCTTCGATTGACTCACACGCTGCCGGTGCAGCGCCGAACGACGACAACAACTCTCAGCAGACAACAGACGAAAAGCCCCATAAGAACGGCAAGAACGGAAACGGGAGCGGCGACTACACTGCCGATTCGATCAAAGTTCTAGGCGGCATGGAAGCAGTGCGGAAGCGCCCGGCCATGTACATCGGCTCGACCGGCGACATGGGGTTGCATCACCTGGTTTACGAAGTGGTCGACAACTCGGTAGACGAAGCGCTGGCCGGATTCGCCGACCGGATTGATGTAACCATTCACATCGACAACTCGATTACGGTGGTCGACAACGGCCGCGGCATTCCGGTCGACGAGATGGACATGGACGGCGAGCGTCTGCCCGCTGCGCAGGTGGTGATGACCGTTCTGCACGCGGGCGGCAAGTTCGACAGCTCGACCTACAAGGTTTCCGGCGGACTGCACGGTGTGGGCGTCTCTTGCGTGAATGCGCTGAGTCATCAGCTTGATCTGGAAATCTGGCGCGATGGTTCCGTATGGGAGCAGAGCTACTCGAAGGGCGAGCCGACTTCGAAGCTGATCAAAACCGGCGCGACCAAGAAGCGAGGCACCAAGGTCCACTTCGTTCCGGACCAGGAGATCTTCACCGTCACCGAATACAACTACGACACCCTGGCGCAGCGCCTGCGTGAGTTGGCGTTCCTGAATAAAGGCCTGCTGATCACGTTGACCGACGAGCGTACCACTGAGTCGAAGACTGGCGAGCCCAAGCGCACTGAGTTCAAATACAACGGCGGCATCGCGGAGTTCATCAAGCACCTGAACCGCGGCAAGAGCGTGTTGCACGACAAACCGATCTACATGGAAGCCGAGCGCGACAACGTAGCGATGGAGATCGCGCTGCAGTACAACGACGGCTATTCGGAGACGGTGTTCAGCTTCGCCAACAACATCAACACCGTCGATGGCGGCTCGCATCTTTCGGGGTTCCGCACCTCGCTGACGCGCACCGTCAATGCGGCCGGACAGGCGCTCGGGTTGTTCAAGGATGTGAAGGAGAACCTGACGGGCGACGACGTTCGCGAAGGATTGGTCGCGGTGGTCAGCGTAAAACTGTCGCAGCCGCAGTTTGAAGGACAGACCAAAGGCAAGCTCAACTCCGATATCGCCGGCACGGTGCAGGCGTTCATCAACGAGCGGCTGGGGGCGTTCTTCGAGATGAATCCCCCGGTCGCCAAGAGGATCATTAACAAGGCGATCGAAGCAGCACGCGCCCGCGAAGCGGCGCGCAAAGCTCGCGACCTGACGCGCCGCAAAGGCGCGCTCGACGGTGGAGGCCTTCCCGGAAAACTCGCCGACTGCACCGAGCGCCAGGCCGACCGCTGTGAGGTCTATCTGGTCGAGGGCGAAAGCGCCGGCGGCACCGCCAAGCAGGGCCGCGACCGCCGCTTCCAGGCCATCCTGCCGCTGAAGGGAAAAATTCTGAACGTCGAGAAGGCCCGCTATGACAAGATGCTGGGGCACGAAGAGATCCGCGCCATGATTACCGCGCTGGGCACGGGCATCGGCAAGGAAGATTTCGATGTTGCGAAGTTGCGCTACGGAAAGATCATCCTGATGACCGATGCCGACGTTGACGGTTCGCACATCCGCACCCTGCTGCTGACCTTCTTCTTCCGCCACATGCAGGAGCTCATCAAGCGCGGCAACGTCTATATTGCGCAGCCGCCGCTGTATCGCATCAAGAAAGGCAAGTTCGAGCAGTACATCAAGAACGACGCGGAGTTTGTAAAGGTCATGGTGAAGCGCGCGGCTGACGGAATCGTGGTGCGCTACGGCGAGGGTGCGGCCACGCTGGAAGGCGCTCCGCTGACCAAGTTCATGACTACGCTGAACGACTACATCGGTTTCTTCGACAAGGTCGACAAGCGCATTCGCGACGAGCGCATTACGGAAGTTCTGCCCCGGGCCGACCTGGTGAAGCGCATCGACTTTGAAGGCGACAGCAAGACGCCGCCGAAGAAGATTCTCGATCTGGAAAAAGCGCTGAATGCTGTCGCCAAGGAGCGCGGCATCAAGTCGGTGACCCGCCGCTTTGAAGAAGAGCACAGCTTGTGGGAAGTCGCGTTCGTCAACTCGCAGGGCGCTGAACACGTCATCAACTGGGAACTGGCGTCCGCGCCGGAATTCCGGCAGATGATGTCGAAGTACAAGCAGATTGCCGATTACATGCAGCCGCCGTACATCATCGAGTCGGTGAAGAAGGAGACGGCCCGCGCCAGCGACGAAGAGTTGAGCGACGCCGAGCGTGCCGATCTGGAGAAGACCGAGCAGAAGGCGCCCAAGGCGTCCAAGAAAAAAGCCGAAGCCGAAACGGTGGAGAAGCAGACGGTGCGCGACCTGTTCGACTATGTTCTCAACGAGGGACGCAAGGACTACTCCGTACAGCGCTACAAAGGTCTGGGCGAGATGAGTTCGACGCAGCTCTGGGAGACCACGATGGATCCCGAGCGGCGCACGCTGCTCTCGGTGAAGCTCGAAGACCTGACGGAGACGGAAAACATCTTCAGCACGCTGATGGGCGAGGACGTGGAGTCGCGGCGCCGCTTCATCGAAGAGAACGCGCTGGACGTGAAGAACCTGGATATTTAGAGGTGGCTCTTGGCGATTGGCACTTAGCTATTGGACAAAAGCCAAGAGCTGAAAGCCAAGATCGGTATTCCCATGCCCTTCCCTATCAAAACCTGCGTCATCTGTGGCGAGGAGTTCGAGTTGAAGCCCGGCAAGCCGGGCTTTGCCAATCGGTGCCCCAGTTGCAGCGATCCGGAAGAGGAGCGGGGCGGCGAGCCCAGCGTGGACGGCCCCGACCGTAGCAGCGAATCCGAAATGAATGCTGAGAGGCGGCGCGCGATTCGCGACCTTCTCTACCGCAAGGACGGATAGGCAATCCGAGTACAGAGATCGAGTTCCTTTCCACTTAGGTCGGGCGCTTGCGGCGCATTTTGCCGATCAGCAGGATTACTCCATAAACCACCACGCAGACCCAGAAGTCGACCAGCAGGCCGAGATCGATGCGGGAAGGATCGTGGCGTGCCGCCATCGGCAGGTGTGGCGTGAGCAGAAAAAAGTAGAGGAAGTTGCCGATCAGGATGGCGGCGAGTTGCTTGAGCAGTCGGCGAAGCACGTATGAGTGTAATGCAAAGATCGCTTTTAGCCGTTGGCTCGTAGCTTTTGGCCAGATACTTTCGGAAGATACTCTGACTAAGAGCCGAGAGCCAAGGGCCAAAAGCCGCTCTCCTCTGATTTACCATCCTTCTGTGCTCGACCTCTCCACCAACGTGCAGTACGTCAAAGGCATTGGGCCCAAGATTGCCGAGATCCTACTGGAAAAAAGCATTGCTACGGTCGAAGACCTGCTGTACTACCTGCCCTTCCGTTATGAAGACCGGCTGAATCCCCGCGGCATCAACGAACTGCGTGCGGGAGAGATGGCCAGCATCGTCGCCGAAGTGCGCACGTTTGGCCTGTTTCGCACCAAGCGCATGCCCCTGTTCGAGCTGACAGTTGGCCAGGGACGCGACACGCTGAAGTGCATCTGGTTCAACGCAACCTATCTGAAAGACAAGTTTCGCGCCGGCATGATGCTCGCCCTTTATGGCAAGGTCGAGCAGAGCGAGTTCGGGCGGCTGCGCCTCGAAATCCTGCAACCGCAATTCGAGATTCTGCACGATCCCACCGAGGCGCACTCGGGCGAAGAGAGCAAATGGCAGTCGCTGGAAATCGGGCGCATCATTCCCATCTACGAAGCTGCAGGCAAGGGGCGACTCACCGCGCGCTGGTTTCGCCGCGTAATTCACGGCATGCTCGGCCAGATGCAGCCGGATATTCCCGATGCGATTCCGTCCATTGTTCGCGGGCGCATGAGCCTCATCGACCGGCGCTGCGCCTTTCAGCAGGCCCACTGGCCGGAGGTGGGCGAGAGTCTGGCGAAGCTGCAGGAGGCGCGCACGCCCGCACTGCTGCGGCTGATTTTTGAAGAGCTGTTCTTTCTCGAGCTCGGCCTGGAGTTGAAGCGCCGCAAGATGCGGGCGCAAACGGGAATCGTATTCGAGACCAATGACGAAATCCGCGCTGCGGTGAGAAAGATTCTGCCGTTTCGTCCGACGAAGGCGCAGTTTCGCGTGCTGAAAGAAATTGTCGATGACATGAAGCAGCCCTCGCCGATGCGGCGGCTGCTGCAAGGCGATGTCGGATCAGGAAAGACGATCGTCGCGCTGGAAGCGGCGGTGATCGCGATGGAGAACGGCTACCAGGTGGCGATGATGGCGCCGACCGAGATCCTAGCGACGCAACATTATCTTTCAGCGCGGCGCATTCTGGAGCCGGCGGGATATCGCATTGTGTTGCTGACGGGATCGCAGGAGTCGGCGCGCAAGAAACAGACACGGCGCCACATCGCGCAAGGCAATGCGCAGCTTATTATCGGCACGCACGCGCTGATTCAGGAGTCGGTCGAGTTCGACAAACTGGGGCTGGTGATTGTCGATGAGCAGCATCGCTTTGGCGTGATGCAGCGCTTCAAGCTGATGAAAAAGGCCGGCTCCGCCGAGCCCGACGTGCTGGTCATGACCGCCACGCCGATTCCGCGCACCCTGGCGCTAACCCTCTACGGCGATCTCGAAACCAGCGTGTTGGACGAGCTGCCGCCGGGACGCACGCCCATCAAGACCAGCCGCGTTGGCGATGAGCGCGCCGAGGAAGTCTGGCAATTTGTGCGCAAGCAGGTCGGTGAGGGCCGCCAGGCGTACGTCGTGTATCCGGTGATTGAAGAGGGAGCGCTGGGCGGCGAGCTCAAGGGCGCTATGCAGATGTATGCGCAGTTGCGCAAGCGCGACCTGGCGGGGCTGCGGGTTGGCCTGCTGCACGGGCGCATGTCGGCCGACGAAAAAGATGAAACCATGGCCGCGTTCCAGAAGGGCGGCATCGATGTATTGGTGGCGACGACGGTCATTGAGGTTGGAGTGGATGTGGCGAATGCCAGCGTGATGGTGGTGGAGCACGCCGAACGCTTCGGGCTATCGCAACTGCATCAGTTGCGGGGGCGCATCGGGCGAGGCAGCGCCAAGTCGCATTGCATTCTGATGACGGGCGGCAAGGTTTCTCCTGAGGCCGAAGAGCGCCTGCAGGCCATGGAACGCACGCAAAACGGATTCGAGATCGCAGAGCTCGACCTGCAGCAGCGCGGGCCGGGAGAATTTTTCGGCACGGCGCAGGCGGGTATGCCGAATTTCCGTGTCGCAAATTTGATTCGCGACCGCGAGATCCTGGAGGCGGCGCGTCATGAGGCGCGATTTGTGCTGGAAGGTCCCAACGAGAATTTGACCAAGGAAGAGATTGCGCGCGCCGTGCAACACCTGCGCAGCCACTGGAACCGAAGATATGGGCTGGTGGAAGTGGGGTGAAGAGAGTGGCTGGTGGTTAGTGGATAGTTGTGGCTATGCCAGTTGAGGACCGAGGTGCCTATGAATCGCGCACAAGAAATTCTGCAATCGATGGCGGAGAGCTTTGCCACCACGGCGAGCGTGAAGCAGGTTTTCGGCGAGCCCATCGAACGAGGTGGCAGGACGATCGTTCCGATGGCTCGGGTGAAGTATCGTCTGGGCGCGGGCTGGGGAGGCGGCGAGCAGGACGGCGCCACCTTTGACCGTCCGCTGGCGGCAGGTGGAGGCGGCGGCGGGGGCGTGGTGAAGGCGAAACCGGCCGGCGCGCTGGAGATTACTGACGCCGGCGTGCGCTTCATCCGCTTCGTCGATCCGGGCGACATCGTCAAGGGGTGTGCAGGGGGGCTGATCGCTTTGATGGTCATTCGACACCTGATCAGGCAGCGGCGCTAAAACGGGACTTGCGCCAAGCCGCACGAATCCGCAAACTAGCGTGAGTGACCGAGTCATCCAAGGCTGACCTATTCCGCTGCCTGCCGTCGGTGGACGACCTGTTGCGTCGTGACGGGCTAAAAGCACTGAGCGTTCGCGAAGGACATGCCGCCACAGTCGACGCGGTGCGCGCGACCATCGATGACTTGCGGGCACGGATTCTGGACGGCTCGGTCGATGAAACGCAACTGAACGATCTCGTCGAGGACATTCCGTGCGAGGTCGAGCGCAGGTTGCGTGAGTCCACCGCCTGCTCGCTGCGACCGGTAATCAATGCGACCGGCGTCATCCTGCACACTAATCTGGGACGAGCTCCGCTTAGCGCTGCGGCGCTGAAGCACATCGTCGAAATCGCGCAAGGCTATTCCAATATCGAGTTCGATCTGGCTAGCGGCGAGCGCGGCAAACGTGACGCGCACATCGATCGGCTGTTTGCCCGCCTGCTGAACATGGCGGAGCGCGAAGTCGCGACCATCGTGGTCAACAACAACGCCGCCGCGGTGCTGCTGTCGCTGAATGCGCTGGCTGAGGACGGCGAAGTGATCGTCTCGCGCGGCGAGTTGGTCGAGATCGGCGGATCATTTCGCATTCCCGACGTAATGGCCAAGTCAGGCGCGGTGCTGCGCGAGGTGGGCACGACCAATCGCACACGCATCGCCGACTACGAGGCCGCGATCAGCGACAGGACAAAACTACTGCTGCGCGTGCATCGCTCGAATTTTCAGATCGTCGGCTTTACCGAGCAGCCCTCGTTGCAGGAACTCGTCGGGCTAGGGCGCAAGCACGGAATTCCGGTGATGGAGGACCTGGGCAGCGGCGACCTCTATGACCTGCATCAGGTCGGCGTGCGTGGCGAGCCGACCATTCTCGCCAGCGTCCGCGCGGGCGTCGACGTGGTCACTTACAGCGGTGACAAGCTGCTGGGTGGTCCGCAAGCCGGACTCATCAGCGGCAGCCGAGAGCTGGTAACGAAGATTCGCCGTAATCCGCTGTTTCGCGCCGTACGGGTCGACAAGATGTTCTATGCCGCGCTGGAAGCCACGCTGCTGGCCTACCTGCGCGAGGACTATGACTCGATTCCCGCGCTGCGCATGATGCGTCTGGGCGGCGAAGCGCTGAAGAGCCGTGCCGAGCACCTGATGCGCAAGCTGCACATTACCTGTCCAGGGCTGCACTGCGAGGTTGTCGAGTCGCGTTCGGTGCTGGGCGGAGGCGCTGCCCCGGGCTCGACGCTGCCGACGCATGTGCTGGCGGTTTCGAGCGCGACCCTGAGAGCGGATGCCATCGCGGAGAAGCTTCGCCAGTGGGCGACGCCGATTATCGCGCGGGTGGAAGAGGACCGGGTACTGATCGACCTGCGAACGGTTACGCCAGAGCAGGACGAAGTGGTCGCGGCGGCGCTGGAGGCGATGGAATTACCGGCTGCCGAGGTTTGACTATTATTCTGACCATGATTAAAATACATGGTCAGGTTATCAATCATGCAGGAAATCGCGATCTCCGAATTTAAAGCGAAGTGTCTGGCCCTCTTGGAACAGGTCTGCAAAACCAGGCAGCCTCTTCGCATAACGCGATTCGGCAAGCCCATCGCGGAAGTCGTCCCGCCGACCGCCGTCGTGGACCGGGAGCAATGGATAGGTTCCATGAAAGACTCCATGGAGATACTGGGAGACATTGTCTCTCCTGCAAACGACGAGGATGAGTGGGAGGTGCTGCGCGATTGAAACTTCTCCTCGATACTCATATCTGGCTGTGGACGATGCACGATCCGAGGCGCCTGGGGCGTACTCTGCTACGAGAGTTGCGCAACAAGGAAAACGAGCTGTGGCTGTCCCCCATCAGCACATGGGAGGCGCTGACCCTCCATTCCAAGAGGCGAGTCAATTTGGGGGAGGACATTGCCGGATGGCTGAGACGCGCAACGGCGGGAACGCGAGAGGCCCCACTCACTCATGAGATTGCCCTGGCTGCGCGGGAGTTACCACTACATCAGGATCCGGCTGACCGGTTTCTCGCCGCAACCGCTCTGGTGCTGGATTTGGTGTTAGCGACTGCCGACAAGCGCCTGTTGGGGTTGGGCGAAATCCGCACATTGGCCAATCGCTGACTTGGCCGGTCGACACCGCCGGCAAGAAGAACGCCGGAGCATTGCGCTCCGGCGTTTTGTGCGAATCAGTTTGTCAGGTTAGAACAGCTTGCGGCGCAGAAGGCCGAGGCCGCCCAGAAGGCCGGTGCCGAGCAGCATCAGAGAGCTGGGCTCGGGAACGGCATTGTTGAAATCGAGGTTGACCGCCCAGTCAGGCGACAGAGGTCCGCTCCACGCGGTGGTGAAGAGGGAATTGAAATCGCCCGAGTTGTTGTTGTAAACGAAGCCGTTCAGCAGGGAATTCGTTCCACCCTGCGAGATGTAACTCGTGCCAAAGGACTGACCATAGTACTGGGAGATGCTCAGGAACATCACATACTTCGAACCCGGAGTGACCGCGAGGCCGCCGGTGTTGAAGGTGAGTTCTTCATTTCCTGCGTTGTCGTAGTTGTACTGAGGGCTGGAATACAGAAGCGTACCGGCCTCGCTGCCATTCCATGTGGCAATGTAAGCGCCCGTGATGATGGTCCCCGCAGAGATCGGACTTCCCATATAGAACGAGAAGCTGGCGAGGTTGTTGTCGCCTCCCGACGGCGCGGTGAACACCTCACCGTAGGTGGCAGTGTTGGGATATCCGAACGGATTCCAGTAATTGCTATATCCGTTGAAGTTATTGATGGTTGTGTCGGCGAAGCCGCTGATGGCGAAAAGCAGAACGACCGCCAAGAACAGAGATTTCTTCATGTAGTTCCTCCTGATCCGATTGAAGCAATGTGGTCAAAGACTGACCACGTGCAATTGGATCCGCACTGGACTGAACGCATCGACCGACTCTCGCACGCACTTGGGCGCAAAAAAGCCAGCCTTTGCGGCAGCGTGAAGTATAGCGCAACGGAGCGTATGCTCGGCAAGAGTTTTAAAGCGAGTTTGCGACATTTAATTTGGCCACCAGATCATCCGTAGCACCTTAGTGGTAATTTGTAATATTTTGGTGTTGTTAGGAGGCAGATTTGGCTGTCATTTACACCGTCGGCCACTCAACTCGAGCCTTTGATGAACTCGTGCGCGCCCTTGCCGGTTTCGGGATCAGCACGCTGGCTGATGTGCGATCGTTCCCGATGTCGCGGCGGTTGCCCCACTTCAACCGCGAATCGCTCGAACTCGAGCTGCCGAAGCGCAGCATCGAATATGTCTGGATGAAGGAACTGGGTGGACGGCGGAAGAAGATTCGCCAGGACTCGCCGAACATTGCTCTGCGTAACGAGTCGTTTCGCAATTACGCGGATTACATGATGACCGACGAGTTCGCCCAGGGCATTGAGCGGCTGCTGCAGATCGCCGAGCAGGGCAGGACGGCCTACATGTGCGCCGAGCGCGTGTACTTCCAATGCCATCGCATGTTGATCAGCGACTACCTGGCAGCGCATGGCCACACCGTGTTGCACATCAACGATGAAAAGCATGCGCCGAGCGAACACAAGCTAATGGCGGAGGCGCGACTGGTGGAAGACAAGCTGCTGTATGACGGCGGAAGAGACGGCTCTTGGCCATTGGCTTTTGGCTCTTAGCTACCAGCTACCAGCCATCAGCTGAATCATGAACTCCCTTCGCGTGGCACATATGAAATCCTCTCCGGACAAAGCCGACGGCCAATAGCCATAGCGTTTTCCCGCGTTGCGTCGGGCTCCCTATCCCCGCTATCCTCAAAAGACGCATGAAACAGGCAGTCTTTCGCGAACGGAACAAGAATTACTACCGGGTTCTGCACACGCCGATCTGGATCTGGGTGTTCTGGATCCTGCCGGGATATCCGCTGACCTACGACCTCTATGCGCACGGGCCGGACATCCGCCACTGGATCTGGCTGGCGATCGTGGCTGTCGTGGTGTTCTGGCGCGGATACGTGGGGCGCATACCGGGATGTGAGCAGCGTCCGTACATTCATTATTACGGTGTGCATCAGCCCAACCTGGCCTATCGCGTGGTGTGCTACACGTCGGCCTGGATTGATTTACTTGTGCCGTATGCGCTGAACCTGATTGGCCTCGTCATTGCGTCAATCAATGGCCAATGGATGCTGCACGATTTGTATCGCTGGGCGTACTACCCGCTGGCTTTAGTAGTTGTTTTGGCGGCATGGCTTGACTGGATTCCGCGCGCGCGGCGCAGCACCATTGGTGAGGGAGCGGAGCGGGCGTGGTTCTACGTCGCCATCTGGACGGTCGTTCCAACCCAGGTCATTAACTGGGCAGCGTGGCGGCTGGGCAAGTTCATGCACCTGGAGCCGCTGCCGCTGGCGCATGTGCGCCTCGCGGTCTGCCTTATCGCGACCGCATTCTTCTTCGTGCTGGGCGTCATGCAGAAGTTGCCGCGGACGACCCGCTACTACGAAGGTGTTGCTGCGGCGGGGGTATAAGACGACCAGTGATTGTGCGGGAGTCGTCCTAAGCGATTGATGAAATTGGTTTAATGGTGTCGCTTGCGCCTAGACTATCGACGAAAAATGGTATTTTCAGAAAATCGGAAAGAAGAGTCGAATACTTCGATGCCGCTGGTGGGATCCGTGGCCAACCCGGATCTTCTCGCGGATTCGAGGGGTTGGTAAACACAATGATCAGAAAATATGTTCGCCTGCGCGAATGCAATCAAATAACGCTGCCGGCCGAGATTCTGGAAGGATTGGGGCTGCAACCCGGCGGCTTCAAACCTATTCATGGTGCCTGCTGAACGATCTAGCGCACACCGCTCACGACATATAAGTCGGACAGCCGCAAACGATAATCGAGTGCGTAGGTGGCGCCATCGGGGGTGAAGATTGGCGGGTCGGGGAAGACTCCCGAAATCGCAGGCCCGTTAAGGTCCTGCCACGAGGTGCGGGCACCGGTGAGCGGGTTGAGCTTGTCGACGTGCATGGTTGCGCGCTTCTGGTTTGGCGTCCCTACATAAAGCCCGTCATCACTCGTCCAACTGAGGATGATCTCGTCCGGACGCAGACCAACGACGGGCTTTGGCTCGCCGCCTGACATCGATACCACGCCCGCCTGCTGCAAAGCCGTGGCCCCCTGACGGATTCCGTTCACCAGCAGCCACTTGTCGTCAGGCGAGAGTTGCCAGCCGAAAATGCCCTCACGGGTAATGGGATGGGGAGTCTTGCTATCCAGGTCCTGCATCCAGGTCCGCGGAGGATGACCGGGCTCGTTGGCGATGTAGATAATTCGTTTTCCGTCGGAGAGAAAGCTGGCCGCGATCAGGGGTTGAAGCGTGGGCGGACTGATGCGGCGTGCCTCGCCGGGTCCCACCGGAAACAGCCAGATTTCCTGAATCGGTTCGGTGAGCTTTTCTCCCAGTGCCCAGCGTTTGTCGCGCGAGAGCGCCAACCCATAGCCTTCGCCCAGCGCCACCGCAGGGGAGCCGTCCACGTCCCGTACAAAGACCTGGTAGTTCTTCGAGCTGCTGCCTTCTTCCTCAAAGAGGATGGTTTTACCGTCGTCACTGATTGTGCGCAAGTAACTGAAGTCGAGCCAGGAGAGATCCCTCACGGATTCTCCGTGGTTGACGGAGACAATCATGCCGCGGCGAACCAGTCCCTGTTCTACCAGCAGCTGGCCGTTCGTAGCGATGTCCTGCAGCCGAAGGCGGCCGGGAACAGCGAGCGGAGTGCTGACGTTTCCGGACAGATCGACAGCGTGAATTGCTCCTGATTCCAAAGGCGAGGTAATCCATACCTGTTTTCCGGACGGCGTCCAGGCAAGACCTTGAGCGCTTTCATAGAGCGGACTCTCGGTGACCTTCTCTCCACTGCTGCGCAGGACCATGGCCTTGCCGCGGTCGTCGGAGGGATTGTCGTGGCTGATGAATGCCAGATATCGGCCGTCCGGCGAGAAGCGCAGATTGTCGACGAGGCTGGCGCGGTACAGAACTTTGCCGATGGGATATTCCACCTGACACGTGAAGTCGGCAGGGACGTAGCGCACAATCGCCAGAGCCGTGCCATCGGGAGTGAAGTCAGCCGCCTGAACATTCGCGATCTCAGGCTTGGGAGCGTTGCTGCCTGCATCCGTACGGGCAAGGCTGCCCGGGGCAAGAAAGGTTGCAACGCTGGCGGGAGACATAGCGATTGCCAACTCGCCGCGCGTGGAGATGGAGAGCAACCGCGCATTGTGGATGCCGAGCGGATGGCCGCCCACGCCGTCGGCGGATACGGTATAAATCTCAGGCTCAGACCCATCCCACGCAGCCGTGTAGATGATGTCCTTGCCATCCGGCGTGAAGCGCGCGTTCCCGTCCAACTGCCCGCGCCTGTAGGTGAGCTGATGAAACTCCGGGTTCGCCGGCGGATTGAGGAGAGCCGATAACCTCCACCCAAGAACCGCCGCCGCTACGACGAACGCAGCAACTGCTGCGATGTAGGGCCAGCGTCGTGATTGCTTCGCCGGGGCGGCGGAAACGCTGCCGGAACCAGTCAGCGTGGAGAGCGATTCGAGATCGAAGGCGAGATCACGCGCCGACTGGAAGCGTTGCTCGGGAGCTTTCTCCAGACAGTGGCGAACAATGCGGTCGAGCGCGGGCGGAATCTGCCGTCCCGAGTCCATGAACTCCGGCGGATCCTCTTTCAGGATGGCCGTCATGGTTTCGGCTGTAGTTTCTCGTTGGAAGGCCCGCCTTGCGGTGAGCATTTCATACAGCACCGAGCCGAAGCTGAAGATATCGGTGCGGCAATCCACGGCAGCACCACGTACCTGCTCGGGCGACATGTAGCCGGCGGTTCCCACTACGGTGCCGACATCGGTGACCGGAGCAGCGGAAGTCATGGTGGCCAGGCTTGTCTGCGAGCCCGAAGCGGACTTCACGGCCTTGGCCAGACCGAAATCCAGTATTTTCACTCGCCCTTCGCGGGTGATGAAGATGTTGTCGGGCTTCAGATCGCGGTGCGCGATGTCTTTCTCGTGGGCTGCCGCCAAGCCGTGAGCGATCTGGACAGCGTAATCGACTGCCTTGCGATGGGATGGCAGGCCGCGCTGCAGCACCTCACGCAAAGTTTCACCTTCCAGCAACTCCGAAACCAGGAAGTGAACGTCCCCGTGCTGGCCAATGTCGTAAATCGCCAGAATGTTGGGATGGTTGAGCGCAGCGACGGCGCGGGCTTCCTGCTCAAAGCGGCGAAGCCGTTCGGGGTCGGCGGCAAACGATGGGGGCAAGACCTTGATGGCGACATCGCGCCCGAGGCGAGTGTCGCGCCCGCGATAGACTTCTCCCATTCCGCCCGCGCCCAGGGGCGCAAGGATTTCGTAGGGACCAAGTTTCGTGCCAGGAGTCAGTGGCATGATTCCGCGCAATTATAGACTGGGTGCAGCGCGGGATTGCTCCTTGCCCGATGCCTCGCCCGATTCCCGGCAGCTAGCGCATATCGTTGAGGATGGAACCGACGATTCCACCGACTACGCCGCCGCCGACCGCTTCCTTCGAACTTTCCCGTGGCAGATATTTCTCGATTGCATGTGCCAGTTTGGCAATCGGCAGCGTCTGCAGCCAGATCCGCCCTGGGCCAGTGAGGGTGACGAGAAAAAGTCCGTCGCCGCCGAAAATCATGTTCTTGATGCCGGGCACGGTCGTGATCTGGAACGAGACGCTGGCCTGGAACGCGCCGACGTGGCCGGGATGAACACGCAAGATTTCACCCGGTTGCAAATCGCGGATAACAAGTTCGCCAGAGAGTTCCAGCCAAGCAGTACCCTGTCCGCCGAGATGCTGCAGAAGAAAGCCGTCGCCTCCGAAAATGCCCGCGCCGAGTGATTGCTGGAAGCCGACGCTGATCTGAACTCGCGGCGTGGCGCAGAGGAAGCCGTGGCGGTGAATCATGTACTCGTGGCCAGGAGCGACCTCGACCGGAACGATGTGCCCGGGCAGCTTGGTTGCAAAAGCCAGTTCGCCGGCGGCGCCAACCGCGCGGTATTCGGTCATGAAAATCGATCCGCCACCGGCTACACGCTTGAGCACGCCGAACAACCCTCCGCCTCCGGCAAACTGGGTGTGCGTCGTCAACTGGATGGAACTGCTCATCCACGACAACTCTCCGGCCTCGGAGATGACTGAGTCGTTGGGTTCAAGTCCGAACTCGAGTACCGGCATGGTGGTTCCGGTGATGCGGCTTTGCATGAGGTTCTCCTGCGTAAGGAAGATCGGCTCGTTCGCGGCTGAGGGCTCGCGTCAGTCTCAGTATAAATGCCGGCCAGCTTCAGGAATCCAGCACCAGCGGGCGGCGGGAGGCACTGTTTTTAGCTGAATTTCGCTGCAGGCGGGCCAACGAAGCAGCTCCGCAAAGCATAGACCTGATCATTGAAAGCGACAGGATTGAGTGGCGTTCCTTATCCGAAAGCGAAACCAAAGTTAAGCACAGCAACTATCGTCCTCGTTTCACGTGTTAGCCTATAAGTTTTTCCAAGGGCGGAAGGAGAAAGCCGTGAAATTATTCGCTCGACCTCGCTTGTTTCTTGCCAGCATTCTGTTTTTTTTACTGAACGTCATCTGCTTAGGCGCGATGGCAGCCCCAGCCAGAAGCGCAAGTCCGGCGGAACCCGCGGCATCACCGTATCAGCCGGTGGGAGCGCCGCAGATGTCGGGCACCCAATCGTCAGAAGCGCCTGCCACGAATGATGTGGGGCCGCAGAAGGCCGATGAGGAAGGGCGCACGCAATTGCCGATGAAGGTCCGCAAGAGCGTGAGCTTCCGCGAAATTGGTCCCGCGATTTCCGGCGGACGAGTGCCGGCGGTTGCGGGCGTTCCCGGCAATCCCGACCTGTACTACGTGGGGAGCGCGGCGGGCGGAGTTTTTCGAACCCGAGACGGAGGCATCACCTGGAAGGCACTGTTCCAGCACGAGAGCGTCGCCTCCATTGGAGCGCTGGCGGTTGATCCACAGAATTCGGAAGTCGTATGGGCGGGGACCGGCGAAGCGAATGTTCGCAACGAGGTCTCGTTCGGCAATGGAGTTTACAAATCTACCGATGGCGGAGATCACTGGAAGCATGTAGGACTCGACAATAGTTTTCAGATCTCCCGCATTGCGGTTGATCCTCACCATCCCGACACTGTGGTTGTAGCAGTGATGGGCAATCCCTGGGCCGACAGTGACGTGCGCGGCGTATTTCGTACCACTGATGGCGGAGCCACATGGAAGAAGGTCTTGTATATAGGACCGAGCGTCGGCATCTCCGATCTGGTGATGAATCCGCAGAACCCGCAGGTGCTGTATGC
Source organism: uncultured Acidobacteriaceae bacterium (assembly GCA_963846815.1). Taxonomy (GTDB): domain Bacteria; phylum Acidobacteriota; class Terriglobia; order Terriglobales; family Acidobacteriaceae; genus CAVVDY01. The sequence goes on from CAWJXG010000002.1 coordinate 620,884, forward strand.
GGCGGCGTATCGTTTCCGGCGCACTCCCTGGAGTTATTCCGGCGGCGGCCCTGAAGACGCCATCTACAAATCGACTGATCAAGGTCAAACCTGGAAACGGCTGAGCGGCCATGGGCTGCCGAGCGAACCGGTGGCGCGTATCGGCCTGGCGATTGCCGCCAGTGCTCCCGACACAATTTACGCCACCATCGGATCTCCTGAAGGAGTGCTGTGGCGCTCGAATGACGGCGGCGAGCATTGGCAATTGGTCAGCAAGGACCAGGAGGTGAATGTCCGGCCTTTCTATTTCTCGAGCATCGCCGTGGACCCGCGTAACCCGGAGCATGTTTTCGCGCTGTCCAACGAACTGATGGAGTCGAAGGACGGCGGCCATAATTTCATGCCCATCGCCCGGCATATCCACGGCGATCATCACGCAATATGGATTGATCCCAACGGCACTGGGCGAATTATCGAAGGCAACGACGGCGGGATCGCGTTTTCCAGCGACAACGGGGCGCATTGGGCTTTCCTTCACAACGTTGTTATCGCGCAGTTCTATCACGCAAGCGCGGATGACGAGTTGCCATACATGGTATGCGGCGGTCTGCAGGACAACAGCGCCTGGTGCGGCCCATCGCGCACCAAGGACCGCTCGGGCATTTTGGACCGTCACTGGTTCGACCTGAATCGCGGCGACGGTATTTATGCGATTGCGGCGCCCGATAATCCGAACCTCATCTACAACAGCACCCAGAACCAGGCGCTGATGGTGTTTGATCGCTCGGCCGAGCAGGTGCACGATATCGAGCCCTATCCGCGCGACGTCGTGGGCGGGGGTGTAGCCCAGGAGAAATATCGTTTTGCCTGGAATGCAGCCTTTGCGGTTTCACCGCAGGACTCGAAAACGATCTTCGCCGGCGGCAATGTGCTCTTCGAGAGCGAGGACCGCGGGCACACTTGGAAGCCCATCAGCCCGGACCTTACCCGGAATGACAAGAGCAAACAGGAGTCCTCCGGCGGGCCGGTGATGAAGGACAACTCCGGGGCTGAGATTTATGACGCGATCATCCGCATTACGCCTTCAGCTAAGGACGCGAAGGTGATCTGGGTCGGCACCGATGACGGCCAAGTGCAGTACACGCGCAACGGTGGCGGCAGTTGGACGGACGTAACGCCGCACATTCCTGGCCTCGGGCCTTGGGGGAGAGTGGAATCCATCGACCTGTCGCCAACCAACGATGGCGACGCGGTGATCTCGGTCGACCGTCATTTCAACGGAGACTTCAAGCCGTACCTGTATCAGACGAATGACTGGGGTGCGACCTGGCACTCCATATCAGGGAACCTGCCGCAGGTGTACGCGCATGTGGTTTATCGGGACCGTCGAAATCCAAACATGTATTATGCCGGCCTTGAGAATGGGCTTTATGTGAGTTGGGATGGCGGCGCGCATTGGTATTTGTTTGGGCTGGGACTGCCCAACGCTCCGGTGTACGACCTGGATTATCAGCAGCGGGACAACGATTTAGTGGTTGCGACCCATGGCCGCGGCCTCTGGATTCTTGATGACCTTACCCCGTTTCAGCAGTCATCGGAGATGGGGCAGTCCAGTTTCCATCTCTTCCCGGTTCCTTCGGCGCTCCGCTTCTGGCAGTGGTCGCAAGTCGAGGGCTTGGGAGACGGCGCTTTCTACGGCAAGAATCCTCCCTTCGGAGCGCAGATCACCTACTTCCTGGGGCATGCGGCCAAAGAGCCGGGAGAATTGGTGATCACCGACTCGCAGGGTCATGTGGTGCGAACGATGAAGGGGCGCCACACCCTGGAACCTGGCGAGAAGCCGCCGGAGGAGGAAGAGGCTTCTCAGGCCCAGGGCGCCCTGGGAGCGCGACCTCTGCAGCAGACTGAGGCTGCGCCTGAACAACCAGCTCCCTCGACGCAGGCGCAACAGCAGCTCGCTCCGGAGAAAGCCGCCGAAGCACAGGCCGGCCAGCCAAAACAGGTTCCCTGGGTGCCCACCGAACCTGGACTGCAGCGGGTTTACTGGGACCTCCACGCCGACGGACCGGTCCGTTGGGAAAGCAAGAAAGGCAGGCTGAAAGGGCCGCAAACCGGCGCTATGCTGCCTCCGGGTGAATACACGGCGACCATGACGGTGGGAGGCGCGACGGCCAAGGAAAAGATCAAGGTAGTCAACGATCCACTTTCCAAAGCCACGCAAGCAGATATGGAGGCGAACTATCAGTTCACCCAGGGAATCTTGCATCAGGTGTCGCAACTGGACATCGCTTTGAACCGGCTGGACGCGATCACCGCTCAGATGAAGGCCTTGCAGATGGTGGCCAGGGACACCCATGACGAAGCGCCCGTGAAGGCGGCAATCGCAACCTTAGAGCAACAGATGAAACAGACGGAGGCACAGATCACTAGTAATCCCGACGCTGGAGAATCGATACTGCGCAAGCCGGACAAGATCCGCGAACATCTGTTCGCTCTAAGTGGCATCCTGCGAGGTTCGGATGACGCACCTTCGGCGGCGATGCTGGAGCAGAAGCAGATGCTGGAACCGGAATACAAGGCTGCACTGCAGGCCTTCAACCAGTTTCTGCAGACGGACGTGCCGGCCTTCAACAGCAAAATGGAGCAGCTTAAGCTGACCGGGGTCGTGGTGGGGAAACCCGTTGAGCCGTAGAGCGATTCCAGAGTTGCCATGTGCTGCTTGAAAGGGCCCGCCTTCAGGCGGGGCGCACAGGTGGATAAAAGGCCTGGCTTTAGCCACTGAGGGAGAGCATCTCCTCAGCGCTTAAAGGCGAAGTGGCAGGCGTGTCATGGCGGCACGGCAGAAAGCCGTGCCCTTTCAAAACCGGGACCCAACTGGAAGCGCCCTATCTAGCTGCGAGCGGAAATCCTCTTGTGAGGCAACTTGTGCCGGTGTAGCCTCTAGGCTATTTCCCTGTGCCCGTCACGCTTCGCCACCGATGACGAGGCGAGAGGTGCCCGATGCTCCGATCGCAGGTAGCTATTGGCCGTGTTGTGCTTGCGGCGCTCGCACTTACGCTGCTCTTCTCGTCCGGCTGCAAGAAACAAAACAACGCGCCCAAACAGGCCGAAACCGCCAAGCCTGCTACAACGGAGACCACGCCCGGCGCTTCCGAAACAAGCCTTCTGCCTCCCGAAACCGCTACAGGCGAGGATAAGGCATTGATGTTGCCCACGAGTTTCCCGCGGCACACGGGCGACCTGGATGCGATGTTGAAGGCTCGCAATCTGCGTGCTCTGGTGCTGATCAACCCGATCAGCTTCTTCTATCAAAACGGAAAGCCGCACGGGATCATGTACGAAGCGCTGGAGGAGCTCGAACGCTTCGTCAACAAGAAGTACAAGACCGGGACCCTGAAGGTCAAAGTCACTTTCATACCGATGAGCCCCGACGAGCTGGCCGAGGCGCTGAACCAAGGCGTGGGCGATTTCGTAGCCCACGGGATCATCATCACACCGGCGAGGGAAGAGAAATATGCCTTCACCGTTCCGATCCAGTCGGACGTAACGGACATTGTCGTGACCGGCAGCGAGCTGGCGAATGCAACCAGCTTCGACGATCTGGTGGGCAAGGACATTTATGCGAACCCGCTGACGGAACGTTATGCAGAGTTGCAGGCGCTGAATGCTCAACGGGTGAAGGACGGAAAAGCTCCTCTTACCGTCAAGGCATCGGACAAGAACCTGCTCGAAGACGACCTGGTCGAGATGGTCAATGCCGGTTTGATTCCGGCCACGGTGACAAGCAAGCCCCGCGCGGAATTGTGGGCCCAGGTTCTGCCGACGCTGAAACCTCACCCGGAAATGGTGCTTGGCAGTGCGCACGACGTGGGCTGGGTAATGCGTAAAAACAATCCCGAACTCAAGAAACTACTGGATGAGTTTGTGGAAACCCATAAAGCGGGAACGTCCTTCGGGAACACGCTGCTGCGCCGTTACCTGCAGAACACCAAGTGGATCAGGAACTCGACTTCGACCGAGGAAATGAAAAAGTTCGAGTCCTACGTGCAGTATTTTAAGAAGTATTCGGATGAGTACAATTTCGACTACCTGATGATCGCCGCCCAGGGCTACCAGGAGTCCTTGCTCGATCAGAACCGCAGAAGCCCGGTGGGAGCGGTTGGCATCATGCAGGTGATGCCCAGGTACGCAGCGGCGAAGCCGATCAACGTGCCCAACGTCAGCACCGCAGACCAGAACATTCTGGCCGGGGTTCGTATGTTGCGCAACATTGCCGATACCTACTTCAACGATCCTGCCATCGATCCCGTCAACAAGACGCTGTTCACCTTCGCCAGCTACAACGCCGGCCCGAATCGCATCGTGCGGCTGCGTAAGAAGGCGGCAGCCGACGGCCTCGATCCGAACAAGTGGTTCGGAAACGTCGAGTTGGAGGTGGCAGAAGACATCGGGCAGGAGACGGTGAGTTACGTCAGCAATATCTACAAGTACTACGTCGCTTACAAGCTGACGCAGGCGGAGGCGCAGGAGAAGAAGAAAGCCATGCAGGCGGCGCAGTGAGCCGCCGCGCCTATGAGCGAAGCCGCTCTGGGGAGGACAAAAAGAAAGGCGACCCTTTTGCGGTCGCCATTCTTCGAACTTGCGCTCGACTTACACGGCTTGTACGTTCTCCGCCTGCCAACCCTTGGGTCCTTTGACTACGCTGAACTGAACGGCCTGACCTTCCTGCAGCGAGCGGAAACCGCCCGCCTGAATCGCCGAATAGTGAACGAAAACATCTTCGCCATTCTGGCGGCTGATAAAGCCGTAGCCCTTCGCGTCATTGAACCACTTTACTGTTCCTTGTTCCATGGTGATACTTATTCCTTCGAAATTGGTGTAGCTGCAATTGGATCGGGATTGTGAAGCAGGCAGGGAAGCTGCATGGCAGGAACTGCTGCGTAACAACTGCGATCAATCGAGCAGCCTCATCATAGCAACAATTCAGGAAAAATCCCAAGACTTTCGTTGTTGGTGTGTCCGGTGGTCGCTGCTGGGGAAGAGAATAAGCGTTTTAATTTCAGAAGCTTGGGTGAGTAGTCGTAGTGCGATTTTCTCCTGCTGAAGTTAGTTGCGGCAGCCGGAACGGAGACCCATGATCGTTGGAACGGGAGTGGACATCGCCGATGTCGCACGCATCGCGGCATCGATCAAGCGCTTCGGAAGGCGCTTTACCGAACGCGTGTTCACGGCCGACGAGATTCGCTACTGCGAGTCGAAGGCCAACTGGGCCGAGCGCTACGCCGCCCGCTTCGCCGCCAAGGAAGCCGCCATGAAGGCCATCGGTACCGGCTGGAGGCACGGCGTCACCTGGCAGGACATCGAAGTCAAGCGCGCTCCTGGGGGGCGCCCGACGATTGCCTTCAGCGGAAGGGCGGCAGAGTTCTTCGACAAGTTGGGGACCACCCGGGCTCATCTTTCGCTGACCCACACCGCCGAATTCGCCATGGCGCAGGTGATTCTGGAGAGCGAGTAGCTGCGAGCGACGAGCCACGAACTACGACCGGCTCCGTGAGCTTCCGGGGCCGACAGGCGAACAGCGTAGATACGTGCTCAGCATTGAACGCATTTTCTCGTGCTTCTGACGTACACTGTCAGTCCTCCGCAGGGTTACAACCCCACACCTGACTTCTGGAGGAGATATGAAAAAGGCCCTGCTTCTGGCTGCCCTGCTTTCAACTGCTGTTCTGCTGCTCGCCGTGAGCAGCTTCGCTACGACCAGCATCAACAATTTCACCGGCTACAACGATGGCTGGAGCCCGTTCGGAGGAGATGCCCGCTCCACCCAAACCTACGGGGAGATTTTCACCGCGCCAGACGGCATCAACACCCTTACGAGCTTCTCGTTCTACATGGGCGATCCGTACTATGACGGGAATATCATCACGGGTGCCTACATCGCCACCTGGACCGGAACCCACGCAGGCGCCCTGCTGTATGACAGCGGCCAGCTCAACTACGACAACCTCGGCAACGAGGAACTGACGTTCAACCCCGGCAACCTGTTCGTGAATCCCGGCCAGCAGTACGTCATGTTCCTCAGCACTTCGAAGTTCTATTTGCAGTCCGACGGCGGCGCTTATGTCTCAGACGGCGCCACAAACCAGTACTTAAACGGCTTCGCGTATTTCAACAACGGGAACGAATTCGACGTCCTGTTTTCACTCCCTTGGGACGGGTATGGACTTCAGCCTGACTGGGCTGTCAACTTGGAATTCACTACCACGCCGGAACCAGCGTCGCTGGTGTTGCTCGGCACGGGGATTTTAGGAAGTCTCGCCGCTACCCGCCGCAAGGTGTTCTAAGAAACCTTCACAGCGATCGTCGCGCTGCAATTGAGAGCAGATGCCTCGCGCCAAAGAAAGGCGCTCGTCATGACAAGCCCAATCAACCGGTCCTGAGACGCAGCAAGTCTTAGCCCGGCCGTTCAGTTGGGCGACCGCCTCTCAGCATCGTTTTCGGGCGGCGGTTTCGTGCTGATTTGTTGTGAATCGCAACGAACCAGCGGTCAGGCTGCGAAAAAAGAGTTCTCTGCGCGATCAAACTGCGCGAGGGAGTTGCACAACCGTCAGCTTGCATTGTTATAATCACACGCTTGGGTGATGAGCGTCACATCGGGCTGAGGTATCAGCGCACCGCACGCAAGTAGAGCCGACTGGGTAACGGCTCCACATCCACAAAACTGGAACGCCGTACATGGCAAATATTTTCCATCGTAGTGCGAACACGCTTTCGCGAGTGTCGATTATCGCCGTCGTGGTGGTGGTCTCGCTGGTGCTCTTCGCTGGACTGGAGATGCAGCGCTCGCCGTATGCCACCTGGCAGGGGATCGAGCAGGTGCAACCGGTTCCATTCAGCCACCAGCACCACAATGCGGGCCTGGGGATCGATTGCCGTTACTGTCACGTGTCGGTCGAGGTCTCCAGCTATGCGGGCATTCCGCCCACCAAGACGTGCATGAACTGCCACTCGCAGATCTGGACGAATGCTCCGCTGCTGGAGCCGGTGCGCGAGAGCTTTCGCACGGGCAAGTCCATTGAGTGGGTCAAGGTGAACTACCTGCCCGACTACGTGTACTTCAACCACAGCATGCATGTGGCCAAGGGCGTGGGCTGCTACAGCTGCCATGGCGCGATCAACAAGATGGCGTTGACCTATCAGGCCTCGTCGATGCGCATGGAGTGGTGCCTAAGCTGCCACCGCGAGCCGGAGAAGTTCTTGCGGCCGCGCGATCAGATTTTCAATATGAATTACAAGGAGCCCAGTTCCAACCATCCGGTGGAGCTAGCCGACGGCACGGTGTACACCGACCAGATTGCGCTGGGCAATGTGCTGAAGCAGCGCTATCACATTCGCACGGTTGCCGACATTACCAGTTGCAACACGTGTCACCGATAGGGGTGGCGCGGAAACGTTTTCATTCCGGAACTGACGAGAAGATGGATAAAGAGAACAGGCAAAACGCTGAGGCAGTGTGTCCCGGCAAGCTGGAATTGGCCGAGGTCAAAGAAAAGCTCGCGCGCGCCAAGAGCGGTCCGCAATACTGGCGGAGCCTGGAAGAACTGGCCCAGACGGACGGCTTCTTCGAGATGCTGCATCGCGAGTTTCCCCGGCAGGCCTCGGTCTGGCCCGAAGGAGCTTCGCGCCGCGATTTCCTCAAGCTGATGAGCGCGTCGATGGCGCTCGCGGGACTCTCCGCCTGCGTGAAGCAGCCGCTGGAACCAATCGTCCCTTATGTGCGCCAGCCGCATCAGCTGGTGCTGGGCAAGCCGCTGTTCTTTGCCAGCACCATGCCATTTGCGGGCTATGGCTTGCCAGTAATCGTCGAGAGCCATGAAGGACGTCCGACCAAGATTGAAGGCAATCCTGAACACCCGGCGTCGCTGGGCGGCACGGATGTGTTCATGCAGGCGTCGATCCTTGACATGTATGATCCCGACCGGTCGCAGAGCGTCAGCTATGAAGGGGCGATCCGGACGTGGGGCGTTTTTGCCGATGCCATGCAGGCCCCGCTCAGCGCCCAGAAAGCGGTGCAGGGAGCCAGCCTGCGCATCCTGACTCGCACCGTCAGCTCGCCGACTTTAGCCGCGCAGTTGAATGATGTTCAGAAGGCGTTTCCGCAGTCGAAGTGGATCCAGTACGAGCCGCTGGGGCGCGATAACGTGCGTGCCGGTGCGCAGCTGGCGTTCGGGCAGTATGTGGACACGCGATACAACCTCGACAAGGCTGATGTGATCCTCGCGCTGGATGGAGATTTTCTCTCCAGCGGTTATCCGGGTTTCCTGCTCTATGCGCGTCAGTTTGCCGGGCGCCGCAATCCCGATCTCAAAGACAAGATGTCGCGCTTCTACTCGGTGCAGAGCACGCCAACCAATACCAGCGGCAAGGCGGACCACTGCCTGCCGGTGCGGGCCTCTGAGGTAGAGCAGATTGCCCGCGCGATTGCCGCCGGTATCGGCATGGGTGACATGGGCGGGCAGGCTGCGGCGGGTCCGCAGAAGCCGTTTGTGGATGCAGTGGTCAAAGATTTGGCGGCCCATCACGGAGCGGCGGTAGTGATTCCCGGCGACAATCAGCCGCCGTCGGTTCATGCCCTGGCCCATGCTATCAATCAGGCCATCGGCGCAGTCGGCAACACGGTGGTCTACACCGAGCCGGTGGAAGCCAAGCCCGTCGATCAGTTGGCCGCTCTGAAGGAATTGGTCGGCGAGATGAATGCCGGCAAGGTGGACATGCTGCTGATCGTCGGCTGCAATCCGGTGTACGACGCTCCGCAGGACCTCCATTTTGCCGACGCGATGAGCAAGGTTGGGCTGCGTGTGCAGCACAGCTTGTATCAGGACGAAACCAGCAACTACTGTCACTGGCACGTCAATGCCACCCATTACCTCGAGCAGTGGGGCGATGCGCGCGCTATCGACGGCACCGCCAGCCTGATGCAGCCGCTGATTGCTCCGCTCTATGACGGTCGCAGCGAATACGAGTTCATCAACGTGCTCACCGGATCGCCCGCCAGCACGGGATTTGAAATTGTGCAGCGCTATTGGCAGGGGCAGATGGGCGGCGGCGATTTCCAGACCGAGTGGCGCAAGGCGCTCTACAACGGCTTCGTTCCCAACACCGCGGCTAAGACAAAGAATGTCACGGCAAAGGGCGGTGGCCTTGCCGCCGGCAGTCCGATAGCTCTCTCGGCAGGCGGCATCGAGGTGATCTTCCGTCGCGACCCGATGATCTACGACGGCATGTTCTCGAACAATGCCTGGCTGCAGGAGACGCCCAAGCCGCCGACGCAGGTTTGCTGGGACAACGCCGTTCTGATGAGCGTCGCGACAGCCGAAAGGCTCAAGCTCCAGAGCCAGGACGTGGTGGAGATCGAAGTTCAAGGCAGCAAGTTAAAGGGCGGTATCTGGCGCACGCCGGGACATCCCGACAATGCCATCACCGTTTTCCTGGGCTACGGGCGGACTAAAGCAGGACGGGTGGGCAACGGGGTCGGCTTCAACGCCTACGAATTGCGCTTCAGCAATGGCCTATACATGGCAGGCGGCAACGTCAGCAAGGTCGATGAGCAGTACCTGTTTGCCAATCCGCAGGGTTTTCAGTACATCGACTACTCCGATCTGCCTGCCTGGACCGAGAGCCTGAAGTCGCGCCACGTGGTTCGCGCGGCAACGCTGGAAGATTTCATCAAGAATCCGAACTTCGCACACGAAGAAGAAGGCGAAGGGCACATCCCGCCGGAGCTGACGCTCTACCCGAACTACAAATACACCGAGGCGCGCTGGGGCATGACGATCGATATGAACTCATGCGTCGGTTGCAAGACGTGCGTGGTGGCCTGCCAGTCAGAGAACAATATCCCGGTGGTCGGCAAGGAACAGGTCAAGCGCGGGCGCATCATGCACTGGTTGCGGGTGGACTCCTACTACGAAGGCGGCACCGAGAATCCGAAGACGTACTTCCAGCCGGTGCCGTGCATGCAGTGCGAAAACGCTCCCTGCGAAGTGGTCTGCCCGGTGGGCGCGACGGTACATAGTACCGAGGGCTTGAACGACATGGTTTACAACCGTTGCGTCGGCACCCGCTACTGTTCGAACAACTGTCCGTACAAGGTGCGCCGCTTCAACTTCCTGCTGTGGCAGGACTGGGACACCGAACAATACAAGCTGATGCGCAACCCTGAGGTGAGCATTCGCAGCCGCGGTGTGATGGAAAAGTGTACGTATTGCATTCAGCGCATCAGCTATGGGCGATATGCGGCAGAAAAGGAGAACCGGCCGATTCGCGACGGAGAAGTCATTACGGCGTGTCAGCAGGCGTGCCCGGCCAATGCGATTGTGTTTGGCGACTTGAGCGATCCGAACTCGCGCGTTTCCAAGCTGAAGGCGCTTCAGCGCAATTATGGGCTGCTGGAAGACCTGAATACGCGTCCTCGCACCACGTACCTTGCCGTGGTGCGTAACCCGAATCCCGAACTCGAGCAGTCGGAGCGCAGTTAGATGGAGCAGCAACCACAAGAGCACAAACTTTTGCTGGACCCCTGGCCGAATCAGCCGCCCGTCATCGGGCCAGGGCAGACCTTTGGCAGCGTCACCGACACCATTGCCGACGCTGTTCTGAAGCGGCCGATCGGCTATGGATGGATGACGGGAGTTGCGGTTGCCGGATTCTTAACGATGATCCTGCTGATCGCCGTGACTTACCTGTTCATTCGCGGCGTAGGTATTTGGGGCATTCAGATTCCGGTGGCCTGGGGCTTCGCCATCATCAACTTCGTGTGGTGGATCGGTATCGGCCACGCAGGAACGCTGATTTCCGCCATTCTCCTGCTGCTCAAACAATCCTGGCGCAACTCGATCAACCGCTTCGCCGAAGCCATGACGCTGTTCGCCGTAGCCTGCGCCGGCATGTTCCCCATATTGCACCTTGGCCGGCCATGGCTGGCATATTGGCTGTTCCCGTACCCCAACAGCATGGGCGTGTGGCCGCAGTTCCGCAGCCCGCTGGTGTGGGACGTGTTCGCGGTTTCGACCTACGCGACGATTTCAGCCGTGTTCTGGTTCGTTGGCCTGGTGCCTGACTTCGCCACCATGCGCGAGAAAGCCGAGACGATGTGGGCCAAACGCATTTACGGCATTCTGTCGCTCGGCTGGCGCGGTTCAGCCCGCCACTGGAAGCGCTATGAGGCCCTGTACCTGCTGCTGGCGGGCCTGGCGACGCCGCTGGTGCTCTCGGTACACACGGTGGTCAGCTTCGATTTCGCCATCGCTATCGTTCCCGGCTGGCACACGACAATCTTCCCGCCATACTTTGTGGCAGGCGCCATCTACTCAGGTTTCGCAATGGTGCTGGTGCTGGCGATCCCGATTCGCCACTACTACCACCTGGAAGACTTCATCACCATGCGCCACCTGCAGAACTCGGCGAAGGTCATGCTGGCCACGGGCCTGATTGTTGCCTACGGCTACTTCTTCGAGACGTTCATTGGACTGTATAGCGGGACGACCTATGAGAAGTTCATGCTGGAGAACCGCTGGTTCGGGCCGTACGCGATCCTCTATTGGATGCTGATTTTCTGCAACATCCTGCTGCCGCAGTTGCTTTGGATTCCGAAGGTGCGCAAGAACATATTCGCTCTCTTCTTTATCTCGCTGGACATTCTCGTAGGCATGTGGCTGGAACGCTTTGTCATTGTCATTACCAGCTTGAGCCGCGATTACCTGCCTTCTTCGTGGGGACACTACGTTGCGACGCGCTGGGACTACGCGGTGTTCTTCGGAACCTGCGGGTTCTTCGCGCTTGCCATGTACCTGTTCATCCGCATCATGCCGGCGATCTCAATCTTTGAAATGCGCATGCTGCTGCCGCAGTCGGCAGTTGCCGAGCCGGTGGAGGCCAGCAAATGAACCACACGACAACCCCCGCGCTCTACGGCGTTCTGGCTGAATTCGAGACCCCGACTGATCTGGTAAGGGCAGCGGAGGCGGCGTACGCGGCGGGATATCGCAAGATGGATGCCTACAGCCCGTATCCCGTGGAAGAAGCGGCGGAGGCCATCGGATTCCATAAGACCCGGGTGCCGCTCATTGTTCTTCTGGGAGGCATTTTGGGCGGGCTCTCAGGCTTCTTCCTGCAGTATTGGATCAACGTTATCGACTATCCGCTGAATATCGGTGGCCGGCCGTTTGATTCCTGGCCGGCGTTTATCGTGCCCACGTTTGAGTTGACCGTGCTGTTCGCCGGATTATCGGGTGTGTTCGGTATGTTCGCTCTCAATGGGCTGCCTATGCCGTATCACCCGTTATTCAACGTGGACCGCTTTTCCGCCGTCACGAGGGACCGGTTCTTTCTTTGTGTCGAGGCGGCTGATCCCAAGTTCGACCTGGTTAACACGCAGGAGTTCATGATGACGCTGAAGCCTCTGTCGGTATCGGAGGTGCCGCATTAATCGGCCATCGCAATTCGGCAGGGTAGTGCGGACCTTCAGGTCTGCGTTCCCGCGCACTTACGAAGTTGGGACGGAGCGCCCACTGCTCCGCCAGTGGACTTTCCGTCTGGAAAGAATGATGGACGAGGCAGACGCGGCACGGAATCGCCGCTCTACCCGAGGCTTACGGTTTGGAGTTGGCTTGATTGCGCTGGGCGCCACTCTGTCCCTTGCGGGATGCCGCCTGGATATGCAGGTGCAGCCTTATTACCGGCCCTTGAGCGAGAGCAAGTTCTTCGCCGATAAACGCTCGGCGCGGCCCATCATCGAAGGCACCGTCGCGCGTGGGGACCTCGAAGCCGACACCTACTTTTACACCGGCAAGATCGGCAACGCGCCCGGCGATTACATGCCTTTTCCGGTGACGGCTGAGGTGATGATGCGCGGACAGCAGCGCTACAACATCTATTGCTCGCCTTGCCATTCCGAGGTTGGTGACGGCAACGGAATGATCGTGCAGCGCGGTTACGAGCGGCCGCCCTCGTACTTCAACGACCGTTTGCGCAAGGCTCCCATCGGCCACTTTTTCGATGTGATCACTCATGGCTATGGCAAGATGCCCGACTACGCTGCTCAGGTTGAGCCGAAAGATCGCTGGGCGATTGCGGCCTATATCAGGGCTCTCCAACTAAGCCAGGGCGCGACCAAGGCCGACGTGCCCGCGGGTGAAAAGATTGCCAACCAGCCGCCGGCGGGAGTGGTGATCAATCCGCCTTACGACACGCAAGCTACGACGACCGCGAACTCCGGCAATACTTCCATGCCTAACGCAGCGGCCAAGACGGGAGGCCAGCAACAATGAACCACGATTCGTTGCAGGTCGAACCTATGAGCTTCCCTGTGCCGGCTGCGGCGGCATCATGGCAGAGCCGCGCACTGATCATCGGCATCCTGGGAGTGATCGGGTGCGTTATCGGAGGATTCCTTCAGCTTCACTCCTTCCTGCGCGGGTACCTGATCGCCTACATGTTCTGGACGGGTCTGAGCCTGGGCTGCCTCGCGTTGCTGATGGTGCAGTATCTGACGGGCGGACTCTGGGGGCTGGTGATCCGACGCTTCCTCGAGGCGGGAGCCAAAGTGCTGCCGATGATGGCAGCGCTCTTTCTTCCTATCCTTTTCCTGCGCACCAGCCTGTACGACTGGATGTTGCACCCGATGAAGGAGAACCACTGGTACCTGAACACCCCGGGCTGGATCCTTCGCTGGGTGGTGTACTTCGCCGTCTGGATCGGCCTGACGTGGATCCTGACCGGTTGGGGTGACCGGTTGGATCGCCCGTGGAATCGGTATCCCCGCTTCGAGGCGCTCAGCGGTATCGGCTGCGTTTTGTACGCGCTGACGACTTCGTTTGCCGCGGTGGACTGGGTAATGTCGCTCGACCCGCACTGGGGATCGACGATTTACGGTTTGATCTTCCTGGTGGGCCAGTGTCTCTCGGCGCTGTGCTTCTGCATCCTGATGCTGACGGTGCTTACTCGCTATGAGCCTTATGGCGAAATGGTGAAGCCGATGCAGTTCCATGACATCGGCAAGCTGACGCTGGCGTTCGTCATGCTGTTTGCATACTTCTCGTTCTCGCAGTGGCTCATCATCTGGTCGGGCAATTTGCCGGACGAGATCAGTTGGTATCTGCAGCGCATCCGCAGCGGCTGGGGCTACGTGATCCTGGCGATTGTGCTGTTCCATTTCGCGTTGCCGTTCGTCCTGCTGCTCTCGCGAGAGCGTAAGCGTGCCGGGCGGCGATTGATTGGGGTTGCTTTGCTGCTTCTGGTCCTGCGCCTGGTCGACATCTATTGGTACGTGGTGCCGAATTTTCCGGGCGTCTCGTATTTCAGCATCTGGTACATAATCGCGCCGATTGGCGTTGGCGGATTGTGGCTGGCTTATTTCTTCTACAACCTGCGGAAGCGGCCGATATTACCGGCCTATGATCCGCAGCTCCCGATTTTCTTACATCAAGGACATGAGCACTAATAACAACAACGATCCCTTGCGCAATCCGGCGGTGGACTTCGACCGGTCAGACCTGAGCGCGCGCGGAGTCCTTTTGTTCCTGGCTGGCCTGCTGGTGGCGGGCGTCTTCATCGAACTGGTGATCTGGGGAATGTTCCGTTTCCTGTCGCATAGCACGCTGTTTGCGCAGGGCAATCCCAGTCCCATGGTGCAGGCGCAGAAGGCGCAGCCGGAGAAAGTTCCGGGTGTAGATTTGCAGAACCTTGGGCAAGTCAACACCGGGGTCTTTCCGACTCCTCGTTTGCAGACAGATGACGTTCTGGACATGCACAGGTTGTTGACCCGGGAAAGGAAGATCCTGTATCCGGCGGAGCCGTTTGAGGACAGCTCGGGAACGGTGCACATCCCGATCTCGCTGGCCATGAAGCTGATCGTCGATCGCGGTCTGCCGGTACAGCCGAACGCTGTCCCTCCGGAAGTGAGCGAGCAGACGGCGGCGGGAAATCCGATATACGTGCAAATGGAAGGCGAGATGTACGGGATGCCGGCGCAGGAACTGCCCGGCGGCGCTACGCCTTACCCCAAGCAGAACCCAAAGCAGTAAGTATCGCCATTACGCCTAGGGCGCATGGCAGGAAGTGAAAGCAGCAGTGAAGAGCAGTGCAGTGAATGTAGCGAAGACAGCGATGCTGGCGGGAGTCCTGGCGACAGGGCTGCTGACGTTCGCGCAGCCGCCCTCGACCTTCATGAGGGGATCGAGCCAGCCTGCTTCGCAAGTCAAACCCGAAGAGCTCGAAGGAATCGGTATCACCCAGAGGCTGGACCAGCAGATACCGCTGGACCTCACCTTCAAGGACGATACGGGTAAGACCGTACAGTTGGGCGAATACTTTCAGTCCGGCAGGCCGGTGATCCTGAACCTGGTCTATTACACCTGTCCGATGTTGTGCGGCGAGGAGTTAGCCGGGGAAGCCAGCGCTTTGTCGATCCTGAAATTTACCCCGGGCAAGGAATACGAGATCGTTTCGGTGAGCTTTAATCCCGACGACACTCCGGAGCAGGCGGCGGCGAAGAAGAAGATTTATGTCGACCGGATGAACGAGCACCTGGAGCCAAAAACTTCGGGCGCGAGTTGGCATTTCCTGACCGGGCAGGAACCCGAGATCGAAAGACTGGCGCAGGCGGTGGGCTTCCATTATCGGCGCGATCCCAAGACCGGGCAGTATCTGCATTCCACGGCGATCATGATTGTGACGCCGCATGGAAAGCTTGCCCAGTATTACTACGGCGTGGAGTACTCGCCGAGAGACATCCGACTGGGGCTGATCGAGGCCTCGCGCAACAAGATTGGAAACCTGGTGGACAAGGTGGAGCTCTACTGCTGTCGCTACGATCCCAACACCGGGCGCTACGCCGCGGTCATCACCAGGGTTTTGCGTTTAGCGGGAGCGGCCACATTGGCCGTACTTGGAGGTTTCCTTTTCATCATGTTTCGTCGTGACAAGAACGACACTCACAAGGGAACAGAATAGGCCTGATCGACTATGTGGAAGAACTTCCCACTTTCTCCGGAGCGCGCCTCGGCCTTAGCCGGCCAGGTGGACGGACTCTATTTCTTTCTGGTGGCGGTATCGGCATTTTTCACGGTCCTGATTTTCGTCACGATTTTCGTTTTTGCGATTAAGTACCGGAGCAAGGTCCATCCGCACGCCACGCAGATCGAGGGCTCGCTGCCGCTGGAGCTGACCTGGACGCTGATTCCTCTGGGCATCTGCATGATTTTCTTTGCCTGGGGCTCGCTGATTTATTTCCAGGAAGGGCGCGCGCCACGAGGATCGATGGAGGTTTACGCCGTCGGCAAGCAGTGGATGTGGAAATTCGAGCATGTGACCGGGCAGCGCGAGATCAACCAACTGCACGTGCCGGTGAATCGCGATGTGAAGATGATCATGAGCTCGCAGGACGTGATCCACAGTTTCTTCGTTCCTGCTTTCCGGATTAAGCAAGATGTGCTCCCGGGAAGATATACGACGACGTGGTTCCGTCCTACGAAGATCGGCACGTATCACCTATTCTGCGCCGAGTACTGTGGCACCGAACACTCGGGAATGATCGGAGAAGTAGTGGTGATGGATCCGGCTGCCTATCAGGCATGGCTGACCGGAGGCGGCGCGGCGGGTTCCCTGTCATCCGACGGTCAGCAGCTGTTCCAGCAGCTGGGGTGCGCAACCTGCCACAAGTCTGAGACCCAGGGCCGGGGTCCGGTGTTGACAGATTTGTTCGGTAAGACGGTCCAGTTAGACGACGGCCGAACCGCAGTTGCTGACGAAAACTATATTCGGGAATCGATTCTGAACCCGGCAACGAAGATTGTGGCCGGCTTCAAGCCCATCATGCCGACCTATCAGGGCCAGGTCTCGGAAGAGAATCTGGCTGCATTGGTGGCCTATATCAAATCGCTGTCACAACCGCAGCAGGGCGGAGCAGCGAACGGCGAGGGCGGCCTGCAGTAACAGAGCAGTAAGGATCGGCGAGGTATCTAGAGGTCTGAAATGGCGACCGCAGTACAAGTTGTCGAACGCGAAAACTACCTGAATTCGAACTATGGCATCAAGTCGTGGCTGTTAACCACAGACCACAAGCGCATTGCGCTGCTCTACCTGATGTCGATCACAGTCATGTTCTGGCTGGGCGGCTTTTTCGCGATGCTGATCCGGTTGGAGTTGCTGACCCCGCAGGGAGACCTGCTGACGTCGGACACCTACAACAAGATGTTCACCATGCATGGCATCACGATGATCTTCTTCTTCCTGATTCCGTCGGTACCGGCGGTGATCGGAAACTTCGTGATTCCCCTGATGGTGGGCGCCAAGGACTTGGCATTTCCCCGCCTGAATCTTGCTACCTGGTACATCTACATGACGGGTGCCGGGCTCGCGCTCTGGGGCTTCTTGTTGGGCGGCGTCGATACGGGATGGACGTTCTATACGCCCTTCAGCACAAGCTTCTCGAATACCCATGTTGTGATTGTCGCGCTGGGAATCTTCGTGGCCGGTTTCTCGTCTATCTTTACCGGCCTGAACTTCATCGTGACCATCCACCGCATGCGCGCTCCGGGGCTGACCTGGAGCCGTCTGCCGCTGTTCTGCTGGTCGAATTACGCTGCCAGCCTGATCATGGTGCTGGGTACGCCGGTGGTCGCCATCACGTTGCTGCTGGTCGCGCTGGAGCGTCTGTTCAACATCGGAGTCTTTAATCCGCAGTTGGGCGGCGATCCGCTTCTGTTCCAGCACCTGTTCTGGTTCTACTCGCACCCTGCCGTCTACATCATGATCTTGCCGGGCATGGGAGTGATCAGCGAGGTCATCACCTGCTTCTCGCGCAAGCGCGTATTCGGCTACGAGTTTGTGGCCCTGGCTTCGATCGCCATTGCGGTGCTGGGTTTCCTGGTCTGGGCGCACCACATGTTTGTGGCCGGAATATCGATGTACGCCGCGCTGGTGTTTTCGCTGCTGAGCTACTTTGTGGCGATTCCGTCGGCGGTCAAGGTATTCAACTGGACAGCCACCATGTATAAGGGTTCGCTCCGGTTCGATACCCCGATGCTCTACGCTTTGGGCTTCATCGGCCTGTTCACTATCGGCGGGCTGACCGGCGTCTTTCTGGCTTCACTGGGTATCGATGTCCACGTCACCGATACCTATTTCGTCGTCGCCCATTTCCACTATGTGATGGTCGGGGGCATGGTGATGGCATATCTCGCGGGGCTGCATTTCTGGTGGCCGAAGATTACCGGGAAGATGTATCCCGAGGCTCCGGCGAAGCTGGCAGCTCTGTTGGTGTTTGTCGGCTTCAACTTGACGTTCTTCCCGCAGTTCCTGCTGGGATACATGGGCATGCCGCGCCGCTATCATGCTTATCCCCCTGAGTTCCAGGTGCTGAACGTACTGTCAAGCGCCGGGGCTTCTGTGCTCGCGGTGGGTTATATCCTGCCGATGATCTATTTCCTGTGGTCGCTTCGCTACGGAGCAAATGCGGGACCGAATCCCTGGAACGCTGTTGGCCTGGAGTGGATGGTGCCGTCGCCGCCGCCGACCCACAATTTCGACGAAACGCCGGTCGTAACCTGGGAAGCTTACGACTACGAGCACCAGCCGCAAGAGGAGATCACCGTTGGCCACTAGCCCCGAGATCCAGGTTGCTGAACGCTCGCTTCAGCACCACTTCGCCTCGATGGCGCAGCAACGGGACACCGCTACCTTTGGCATGTGGATGTTCCTGCTGACCGAAATCATGTTCTTCGGTGGCCTGTTTTGCACGTATCTGGTCTACCGCCATACCTACTACACGGCCTTCGTTGAGGGCAGCCAGAAGATGAATGTCATTCTGGGCGCCGTGAACACTGCCGTGCTGATTTGCAGCTCGCTGACTATGGCCCTGGGCGTGCGTGCCGCACAGACCGGCAAACGGAATTTGATGGTGGTCTTGCTGCTCGTCACCATTCTGTTCGGCTTCGGGTTTCTCGGTATTAAGGGCGACGAGTATCACGAGCACTGGACCCACCACGAGTTTCCCGGTCCAAACTTTCATTTTGAGACCGGCGACCCGGCGCATCCGGCGACCGATCCGGTGCACACCGAGATTTATTTTTCGCTTTACTGGGCCATGACCGGTTTGCATGCCTTGCACATGATTATCGGAATCGGTTTAGTGACCTGGCTGGTTATTGCCGGCATGCGCGGAGCCTTCACGCCGCAGTATTACAGTCCAGTAGAAAATGTGGGCTTGTACTGGCACTTTGTCGATTTGATCTGGATTTACCTGTTCCCGCTCCTGTATCTGATCAGCCATAAGCACGTGGGCTAACGAGGAAAACGATGGCGCAGCAGCAACTGCATGACGATGAATACACACACGTAGTACCGGCGGCGCTCTACTTCGGCATCTGGGCCGCGCTGATGGCGTTAACGCTGACCACGGTTCTGGCGTCGTTCGCAGAGTTGGGTGCGTTCAACATCGTGGTTGCGCTGCTGATCGCCACCATCAAAGGCACGCTGGTGGTTCTGTTCTTCATGCACCTCCGCTACAGTCCAAAGCTGACGATGGTCGCGGTGATTGCATCCCTCTTCTGGCTCTTCATCATGTTTTCGCTGACCATGACCGACTATCTGTCGCGCGGCTGGGCGACGTTCGCCGGGCGGTGACAAGAGTCTCAGTTGTCGGTGATCAGTGGGTTAGCTAGCTGGCTAGCAACCTACGAGCGGCTGGCTTACACAACTATCCGGCTTCGACAAATGGGTACCCGATATTCGCCGGTGTTTTCCAAGAGGGCACGCGCCGGTCCTACTCGTGTTGCAGTTCTGCTTCTATCTCGCGGTGTTGTCCGCGGGAAAGAGTCTGCTCCGTCCCGCCGTCAACTTCTAGAGTCTTATATCCAGGTGCGGTTACGGATACCAGAATTGGCTTGCTGGGGACCGTGTACTGAAAGTATCCATCGCGATTTGTAAAGACCTTCACGTAAGAGTAACTGTTTTGCGCATCTTGGATTCGAATTTCGGCCCCCACTACAGGATCATGGCTGTGTGCGTCTAGAATGTGGCCGCTCAGGATGCCGCCCTGTGGACCCAGAACCACCTCTACCCCGCCAATGTCCTTAGTGCCAACTGTAATTTCGGGAAACTTCGCCCTGGGGTCAAGGCCAAGCCAGAACGACGGATCAGGATATCCGTCGAGTTCGTCCTTCGCTTTGATGCGGTACCGCCCCGGAGCAAGGTCTAGAGTAAACGATCCGGAACTATCGACAGCCACCCAGCTGCGAAATTCCTGGGTACAGATAGTAGTTTTGATTGGGGGCGCCAGAGCAGAAGGCATCCATCTTTGCCTGGCACTCCTGACAACTGACAACTAGCCTACTGATTCAGCGCGTAATACCCGCGGCGGGCATGCACCATCAGTTTCCTGGGACTTTCGATTTCCACGTTCAAAGCATGGTAGCCCGGCAGCTCACCTTGGGGACGGAACGACACATAGTATTGGGTTCGCAATTCCTGTTCGAGTTCGGCGAAAATTGCGTCGGTTTCACGGGCGTTATTGGCGACGAAGAACCTTCCACCGGTTTGCTCCGCCAACCGTTGCAAAACGCCGTCGCCGGGATACGTGCGCTTTCTCAAGTGGACGTTGATTGTATAGATTTGGGTTTCACGACTCTGGGCGGCGGCAATCACATCGCTAAGCCCATGGCTGCTGCCGGTGTCTTCCCCGTCAGAAATCACGACCAGCACGCGATGGACTGGGCCGCTCTCCGGAGATTTCCATTGGCCGACGCAGCCCGAGTACACCGCGTCAAAGAACTCGGTATCGTCTCCCGGCTGGCGAGCGCGGTTGACAGCGCCGACCAGGTCGGCAATATCTCCGGTAGGATCCTGCCAGATACGGACAGTTTCGCCAAACGCCGTGACAAAGGCGCGATCGGTCCCCGGCCGCACGACTTCCTTGAGAAAGGCGAGGGCGACTGACTTTTCCTGCTCCATGGTCCGTTTCATGGAATCGCTTACGTCGAGTAGCAGGCCTACGCGGAGGGGCAGGTTGCTCAACTTCTCGAATGTCTGAATATGCTCAACCGGAACATCGTCATCGAGAATCCGAATATCGGATTGAACGATATCGGGAACCAGCCGTCCACGCTCGTCAGCTACGCTGAACTGTAGCCGAACTTCGGGAACCGTCCTGCGAATCGTATAGTCCGAATATGTCGAGGAGATGGAAGCAGTTGGCGCTGCTTCGGAAATATCACCGATGGCCGAATCGCGCCTCCGGCTGTAGGAGACGTTCACCGGCCCGTACACGTCATAACTGGACGTAGACAGGTAATTGAACCCGCCCAACACCCGGTATTGCACTCCCCCCAGCATACTGGCGCTGGTGGCAAGCAGAAGGCCAGTGATGATCGTGGAACGCCGCACGAATGGGTTATCGGCTGCGTAGTGAAGTGCCTTGAGACCGCAGCGGAATAGGGGACGCAGGCCTCGGAGGCACCCCCGAAATGCTGCGGTGACTGCGAGGTAGTACACGTGGAATGCCCCGAAAGTGCCTCCTGGGAGGAGGCGCCGAATGCCGGGGTTGATGCACCAGGAACATGCCAGGGTTGCTGGTCAACTTTCATCATCGTTTAACAACCGATGAATAACCTATTTACGACATGCTTACACACGAAAATCACGGCCCCACCGTAAGCTACAATGCTGCGGTGAAACAGACGATCTTTGCGGTCGAGGACGACACAGACATTTCCCGCCTGGTGCGTCATCATCTGGAGGCCGCCGGATATGCGGTTCGCACTTTCACTTCCACGGCCGGTGTTGTTGCTGAGGCAGAAAGGCAGCCACCTTCCTTGTTTCTGCTGGACATCATGATTCCGGGCGGAGATGGGCTGGAGTTGTGCCGGCGAATCCGACAGACGGCGGCGATCGCGATGGTTCCCGTCATTTTTCTGACCGCCCGCATCAGCGAGTCCGACAAGGTAATTGGTCTGGAGCTGGGAGCTGACGACTATATTCCCAAGCCATTCAGCCCCCGCGAACTGGTGGCCCGCATCCGTGCCGTACTGCGACGCTTTGAGCGGCCGCTGGCGCCATCGATTGTCAAGGCAGGAGACATTGAGATCGACAGCGGTGGCATGACCCTGACTGTTCGCGGCACGCTAACGCAAACCACGGCTACCGAGTTCCGGCTTCTGGAGTACCTGGCGCGGCATCCAGGACGCGTTTTCACGCGCGACCAACTGCTCGACGCAGTTTGGCGGGACACGCACTACGTCACCCCTCGGTCGGTGGATGTGTACGTGCGCCGCATTCGTGAGAAGATCGAAGCGAATCCCGATGAGCCCCGCTACCTGAAGACGGTGCGCGGAGCCGGGTATCGCTTCGAGGTCCCTAAGCCGTGAAGAACCGCATCTTCGTCAAGCTGTTCGCAGCGGCCCTGCTGATCATCGCCGTCTGCGGGCTGACGATGTATGTGCTGATTCATAACGCCTGGGGCTCCATGCTGCGCAGCGAAATCCAGACCTCGCTGCGCCAGAAGACTCTTGTCTTCGCCTCCCGCATTGAGAGCACCCCGCCTGCTGATATCCGCAAGGTCACGGCAGAAACCGCCGAGTTGCTGGGCGCGCGCGCTACTGTCATCAATCGTTCCGGCCAGGTGCTGGCAGATTCAGAAGCCACTCCCGAGACCATGGAGAACCACGCCACGCGCCCTGAGTTTGTCGCAGCATTGCAGGGGCAGATCGGCACCGCATCCCGTACCAGCAAGACCGTGGGCATCCCGTTTCTGTATGTGGCGGCGCCCATTCATGGCGGAGCGGTTCGCATGGCGTATCCCCTGACGCTGTTGCAACAGGCCGATCGCCAGGTGCGCAACAGCTTGCTGAAAAGCTTCCTACTGGCTGTTCTGATTGCCGTTGTTTTTGCATTTTTTGCAACTCACTCCATTGGGCGGCGGCTGAGCCGTATCACCGACTTTGCGGAGCGGGTGGCGGCAGGAGACCTTTCTGCCAGAATTCAGGAAGATTCCTCCGACGAAATTGCCCACGTTGCGACTGCGCTCGACAAGACAGCGCGCAAGCTGGAGGACGGCTTCCGCGCCCTGGAGAACAGCCGCCAGACCTTAGAGACCTTGCTCAATTCCATGCAGGAGCCGGTGATCGCCGTCTCTGCCGACGGGCTTGTCCTGTGGGCCAACCAGAGGATGGAGCGTTTGCTGCCCAGCGGAATTCGATTAGGCGAGCCGCTGGTGCAATCGGCGCGCGATCCGGAGATTTTGCGAGCGGTACAACACGCGTTGGAGGCGCGCGACGTCACCATGGCGCGTGCCGCCAAGATTTTTTCCGGTCGCATTTTCGATCTGACGGCTGCTCCCATGCCCGGAGGAGGCGCGGTTGCGGTGCTGCACGACCAGACGGAAATCGAACGGGTGGAGAAAACCCGGCGTGACTTTATTGCCAATGTCTCGCACGAATTGCGTACACCGCTGACTTCGATCCAGGGCTACGCCGAAACGCTGCTGGAGAGCAACGGTATTCCCGAGACTTCCCGCGACTTTCTGGAAATTGTCCGCAAAAATGCCGCGCGCATGGCCCGCCTGACCGAGGACCTGCTGGTGCTGGCAAGAGTCGAGTCGGGGGAACGCAGCTTCAAGTATGAGATGGTTTCGCCCTTGGAATTGCTCTGCGATGTTGAACAGACCTTTCGCGAGATCGCCGAGGACCAGGGGGTTGAGATGTCCATCATCAATACAGCATCCTCTGCCGTCTTTGTAGACCGCGACGCTATCCACCAGGTGTTTGCCAACCTCGTGGAGAACGCGTTGAAGTATGGCGAATCGGGAAAGAAAATCATCGTGGGCGCCAACGACACGGATGAGGGGGTGCAGTTCTTTGTGCGGGACTTTGGAGAGGGCATCTCCAGTGAGCACCTGCCCCGGCTTTTCGAGCGTTTTTACCGCGCCGACAAGGCGCGCTCCCGCGAGTCTGGCGGCACCGGTCTGGGGTTGGCGATCGTCAAGCACGTGGTTCGGGCGCATGGCGGCACCATAAAAGCGGAAAGCGAACTGAACCACGGTGCCACCTTCTACTTCACCCTTCCTCGGGGAAGCAGCCGCGGAACGGCTGACCAGCGCGTAGAAAAGACGCACCGCACTGGGATCGAGTTTTCCAACGGCTAAAGCCGGCTTTTTCAGGAGGATCTTCACGCACGACTAAAGGTGCTGCCCTGATACAAAGCTCCTCCTGTGCCTACGAAGCCCCGATTCCTGCAATTCTGCGAGTAGAGCCAGAATCTAAGCCATCCCTTCCCTGCGTGTCCTCCCTGCCTCGGTGGTGAACGGTTTTAGCATTGCGCACCCAGCGAACCAGGCCGCAGAATGGCACTTGTGAAAGCTCTGCCCAACCTGCGCATCGTTGGCCTGGCGCTAATCGCCCTCATTCTGATTGGCATGGCCGGGTTTCATTTCATCGAAGGCTGGACGTGGTTTGAGGGCTTCTACATGGTCCTGACCACGATAACAACCATTGGCTATGGCGAGTTGCATAAGCTCTCGCCCATGGGCCGCATCTTCAATAGCGTCATCATCGTTTGCGGCGTGGCGCTGGTTTTGCTGCTCACCGGAGGAGCGGCGCAGGCCTTGTTAGAATTCGAGCTGCAGTCGGTATTTGGCAGGAGACGCATGGAGCGCGATATCAACCGATTGTCCGGGCACTACATCATTTGCGGAGCGGGACGGGTGGGCCGCAGCGTGGCGCGGGAGCTGGCCCGCAAGCCGGCACCTTTTGTCGTGATCGATACCGATGAAGCCAAGCTGAAGCATTACACCGAAGCGGGCTGGCTATCGCTGGTGGGCGATGCTACGCACGAGGCCGTGCTGCGACAGGTCCGCATCGAAAACGCCAAGGGACTCGTCGCAGCCACCACGACCGATGCCATCAATATCTACGTCATTCTTACCGCACGGGGCCTGAATCCCAAGCTGAAGATCATCGCCCGGGCCAGCGAAGAGGACGCGGAGAAGCATTTGCTCACCGCGGGAGCCAATTCGGTGGTGTCGCCTTACAATTTCGCCGGTTACCGTATCGCCCAGACATTCATGCGTCCATACGTCGTGGATTTTTTCGATACCGCCATGGACCAGCAGCGCACGCTCGAAATTGAGGAGATCCAGGTGCAGCCCGGGTCCGCCATCAGCGATAAAACCCTGGAAGCGTCCCGTATCCGCAATGAGCTGGGGGTGATTGTGCTTGCCATCAAAGGCGAGGGCTCGGAAATGCGCTTCAATCCTGCGCCTCAGGACCTGATTCGCTCCGGAGACCACCTGATTGCCATGGGAGATACGCGGGGGCTGCAACATCTGGAGCGCATGGCTACGGAGCCGGCATGAAGATCACCACTGCGGCCGAAATGCGCGAGATCGACCGCATCACCACCGCAAAATATGGCATCCCGTCGTTGAGCTTGATGGAGAACGCCGGAGCCGGGGTGGCGCAGTTCATCCTGGATCGGTATTCCCAGGCCGAACGCATAGCGGTGGTCTGCGGCAAGGGCAACAATGGCGGCGACGGATTTGTCGCTGCCC
Source organism: uncultured Acidobacteriaceae bacterium (assembly GCA_963846815.1). Lineage (GTDB taxonomy): Bacteria > Acidobacteriota > Terriglobia > Terriglobales > Acidobacteriaceae > CAVVDY01. The sequence continues at coordinate 646,463 of CAWJXG010000002.1, forward strand.
GGAAACTGCATCGGGCGGGGCGAGTGGTCGAAGTGTTGCTGTTGGCTGCAGCCGGCGAGTTGAAAGGCGATGCCGCCGTGATGTTCGAGCGCCTGCCCGTTAGGCCGGTATTCGTGCAGACTCTCGACGCTCTTCAAACCGAATCATCGCGCAGTCTCGCCAATTGCGACCTGATCATCGATGCAATTCTCGGCACCGGATTCACTCCTCCGGTAAGAGGCCTCTACGCGGAGGCGATTGCCGCCATCAATGCCAGCGGCAAGCCGATCGTTGCGGTGGATCTTCCGTCCGGCGCCGAGTCAGATTCCATGAATGCGCAGTCAGGCCGCGGAATCGCGCGGGCAGATGCGATCGTGACCTTTACGGCACCGCGTCCGGCACAGGTCCTCGGCGGACTGACGCGCGGAGCGGTCGTCGTCGTTCCCATCGGCAGCCCTGATGAGGCGATCGTCTCAGCGTTAAACCTGGAAGTTACGGTCGCGCGCGACCTATCGCGCTTGCTCGCGCCTCGCCCGATGGATTCCAACAAAGGCACGTATGGCCACGTACTGGTGATGGGAGGCTCGTTCGGAAAATCAGGAGCTGCGGCGATGGCCGGCATGGCGGCCCTGCGCTCGGGCGCGGGCTTGAGCACCGCCGCGGTTCCGGAAAGCGTACTGCCGGGCGTCGCGTCATTCGCGGCAGAGTTGATGACGGAGCCCTTGCCGGAGACAAAGACGGGCGGAATCGACACCATGGCTGTGGACGTGGCCACCAAGCTGTCTAGCTCGATGACGGTGGTTGCGTTGGGCCCGGGAATCGGTCGTCAGCCGGAGACCTTTGAGTTCGTGCATCAACTGGTGCAGCGAGTGAAGTGTCCGATGGTGATCGATGCCGACGGGCTGAACGCCTTTCAGGGCAAGACGGAGCTACTCGACGGCAGCGAGCGACCGCTGGTGCTCACGCCCCATCCCGGCGAGATGTCGCGGCTGACCGGCATGTCCATCAAGGCGATTCAGGCTGACCGGCTGAATGTCGCCCGCAGGTTTGCGCGAGAGCATCATCTCGTCCTCGTGCTGAAGGGAAACAACACGATCGTAGCTCTGCCTGATGGGCAGGCTTGGGTGAATCCTACCGGCAACCCAGGGATGGCAACCGGCGGCACCGGCGACATCCTGACGGGCATGGTGGCGGGAGTCATCGGCCAGATGCCGGATGATGTGGCACGCGCGGCGATCGCTGCTGTCTACATGCACGGCCTGGCAGGAGACGTTGCGGCAGAGACCATGGGCGAGCATTCGCTGACAGCGACCGATCTGTTGGCTGCAATGCCCGAAGCCTTTCGCCGAGCCGAGCGGTGGGCGGCCCAAAAGGTCGTGCGGATCCGGGGATGACGACCCGCGAATATAGTACCCATTCTGCCGACGAAACAATCGCACTAGGTCGCGAACTTGGCGGCGTGCTGAAGGACGCGCGCATGGTCATCCTGCGCGGCGATCTCGGAGCGGGCAAAACCACGCTGGTCAAAGGCATCGCCGAAGGGCTGCAGGCCGCCTCCCGCGATGACATCACCAGCCCGACCTTCACCCTCATCCACGAGTTTCGTGGGCCCGAAGTCACCCTGTACCATGTCGATTTGTACCGGATCGAGACCGAGCGAGAGCTGGCGACCCTGGGGCTGGACGAACTGTTTGCCGAGCCGGGCAATCTGGTTTTGTTGGAGTGGGGTGAGAAGTTTCCGCGCTTCCGGAAGGAGAGGGACGTGGAGATCGCGATCGAGCGGCGGGGAGATCAGGAGCGGAAGATTCTGGTTGATGGTGCCAGTATTCAGGATTGTTGAATCAGTGGCCCGTATCAGCTTTCAGTTTCTTCCAATCAAAAGCCCCGGCGTGAAGTTGAGATGCACGTTCGCGAATTCGTCTCGCGGCCTGTTGCCGATCAAAGTGTTCAATGGGAACGAGCCTCGCCACAACTTTGCCATACCGGGCAATGAGAATCTCCTCGCCCTGCTCGACGCGATCCAGCAGCGAGGCGAACCTACTTTTCAGCTCAAACGCACCAATTTCCGTCATTAGAAGACTACCCCTATGACGGGCGGAGCAGCCGACGCTCGGGTGTGAGCCCCCGCCCCATTGCGGCCGCCCTTCGGGCTTGAATTAGATCGGACTGGCGGGGACGCTTGCCCGAAACTCCTGCCTGCCGAGCTTCGCGGCTGCACTTTCGCTTTGCCCTCTCCTCCACCCCAAAACACGTTAAAATCATTAGTTGGGCCCAGCCCGCCGATTTGCGGCCTCGGGCCGGAGAGCATGTACGAAGTCACTGTCGAAGACACGTTTTCGTCCGGACATTACCTGCGCAACTATAAGGGCAAGTGCGAACGTCCGCACGGGCATAACTATCGCGTCCGCGTGACCTTGAGCGGCGAGGAACTCGATCAGGCAGGGCTGCTGCTCGACTTCAAGGACCTGAAGGACGTCCTGCGCCCGGTGGTGGGCTATCTCGACCACCAGATGATGAACGAGTTGGAACCGTTCACGACCTTGAATCCCTCGGCCGAGAACATCGCGAAATACTTCTTCGATCAGACAAATGTGCACTTGAAAGGCTTGACGAACGGGCGCGTTCGCGTGAAGGACATTACCATCTGGGAAACTGACACAACCACTGCGCGGTACAGCGAATGACCGCAGCCTTTCTGCGTCGTGAGCGTCAATCTCCATCGCCGAACCAGGCAGGTTCGGTTCTTCGATTTGAGGTGCATTGAAATTGGCTATTTATCTACCCGCGACTGTTGATGAAGAGAATATTGGACTGGATGAGCTGACCCCCAGGGAAATCGTTCGGGAACTCGACAAGTACGTTGTCGGACAGCACGATGCCAAGCGCGCGGTGGCGATCGCCTTGCGCAATCGCATGCGCCGGCAGAAGCTGTCGGCTGAGTTGGCGGAGGAAATCATTCCCAAAAACATCATCATGATGGGTCCCACCGGCGTCGGCAAAACAGAGATTGCCCGGCGGCTGGCCAAGCTCGCGAATTCGCCATTCCTGAAGGTCGAAGCCTCCAAATTCACCGAGGTCGGCTACGTCGGTCGCGATGTTGAATCCATGGTGCGCGACCTGATCGAAATCTCTATCGACATGGTGCGCGAGGAGAAACTGGAGGACGTTGCCGACAAGTCCGAGTTGAATGCTGAAGAGCGCCTGCTCGATTTGCTGCTGCCTTCGATGCCGACCCAGGTTCCGCCCAGGCCGGCGACACCGGACGGGCAGATCGGATTCAACATCGGTAGTGAGCCCTTGCTGGCGGGCGAACCCGGGTCGCGTACGCGTGAGAAGCTGCGTCAGCAACTGCGCGAAGGCAAGCTGGACGAGCGCATGGTGGAGCTCGATGTGCGGGAAAAGTCATTCCCGGCATTTGAGATCATCACCAACCAGGGTGTCGAAGAAATGGACGTCAACATGAAGGACATGCTGCCCAACATCTTCGGCCAGCGAACAAAGAAGCGGAAGATGAAGGTTAGCGAGGCCTTCGAATACCTCATCCAGGAAGAAGAGCAGCGTCTGGTCGACATGGACCAGGTGCAGCGCATCGCCGTGGAACGCGTGGAGAATTCCGGCATCATCTTCCTCGACGAAATCGACAAGATTGCCGGCCGCGAAGGCGGACATGGACCCGACGTATCACGCGAAGGCGTGCAGCGCGACATCCTGCCCATCGTCGAAGGAACGACCGTCAACACCCGCTATGGCATGGTGCGCACGGACCACATTCTGTTCATCGCAGCCGGGGCATTTCACGTTTCCAAGCCGAGCGATCTTATTCCCGAGCTGCAGGGCCGGTTTCCGATCCGGGTCGAACTCCAGTCACTGACGGTTGAGGACTTCATCAAGATTCTGACTGAGCCCAAGTCGTCGCTCACCAAGCAGTACATTGCGCTGCTCGATACCGAAGGCGTGAAGCTGGAGTTCACCGAAGAGGCATTGCAGGAGGTCGCGAACTTCGCCTTTCGCGTGAATGAAGGAACGGAGAACATTGGCGCCCGGCGTTTGCACACGATCATGGAGAGAGTGCTCGACAAGATCAGCTTCGAGGCGCCGGATATGGAGCAAAAGGACGTCACCGTGGATGGAGACTATGTCCGCAATTCGCTAACCGATATTGTTAAGGATCAGGACCTGTCGCGGTACATTCTGTAGACAATCACCGGGATAGCCTCGGTTATCGCCTCGGCGGAGTTGCTGGACCGGCAATCTGCGCCCGCGTGAGATAATCAGGTTTCTAATGTTATCAACTGAAGGCTTTTGGTTTTCTGTTATGAAACGGTTGGCAATCGTGTTTCTATTGGTGTGCGCCGGCTGCTCGGCGCAGTCCAAGAAGGCTTCTCAGACCGCATCCGGCGCTACTTTATCACCCGAACTTCAACAGCGCATTGTGCACCAGGTGCGGGCGCAGTACGAACTTCCTCCGGATTTCACGATCACGGTGGGCCCGAAAACCCCCAGCGACGTGGTGGGCTACGACAAGGTTACCCTGACGCTTTCTGGCCACGGCAAAGAGCAGAAGCTCGATTTCCTTCTGTCGGCGGACGAAAAGACTCTGGCGCGGATGACGCGCATGGACCTGACGCAGGATGTTTATGCGGCGCGTATGGGGAAAATGGACCTGCAGGGGCGGCCGGTTCGCGGCAATCCAGATGCGAAGGTCACGATCGTGAACTACGACGATTACGAATGTCCCTTCTGCTCGCGATTGCATGCCACGTTGACGCAGGACATCCTTCCCCTTTACGGCGACAAAATAAAGATCGTGTACAAGGACTATCCACTCCCGATGCATCCCTGGGCCAAGCACGCTGCCAATGACGCCAACTGCCTGGCAAAAGAGAGTCCGTCGAGCTTTTGGGAGTTCGCCGATTACGTACATGCGAACCAGCGCGAGATTACCGGTGACCGTGACCTGAACAAGTCATTTGCCGACTTGGATCGCATCACTCTGGAGATGGGGAAGAAGAATGGTGCTAATGCCGGCGCCTTGGAAGCTTGCGTGAAAGCGCAGTCTGACGGGGTGCTGAAAGCCTCGATGAGCGAAGCTGAAGCCATGGGCGTGCAGGCGACGCCCACCATGTTTATTAACGGCCAGAAGCTGGAAGGCGCAGTAGATGCCGCGGACGTCGAGATGGTGCTGAACGAACAGCTTAAGGCGGCAGGAGTACAGCCGCCAACTGACGCTAAACCCGGTGCAACTGGGACGTCGAATTAGTTCTGTTTTGGAGCAGCCGCAACTCTGATGAACATCTGCAAGAAGTTATTCTCAAGAATGGCCAGTCATTCCCCGCACTTCGTGCCCAGTTGCGGATATGGCAAGATGCTTCCCCTTGTGGGGCTTTTCGCCTCCGCCCTCCTTCTAGCGACTGCCATTGCTTGTTCCGGCGCAAAAGGTGGACCGGGCGTAATGGCGGTGGTGAACGGTCACAAGATCGAACGCGCCGAAGTCGATAAGTACTACAACAATCAGACTGCCGACGCTCCCCAAAAGCCGGGCGAAGAACAAGGGGACAGTTTGCGATTGAGCATTCTGAAAGAGCTTATCGATAACGAGATCCTGATGCAGCGCGCCGAGAAGCTGGGTCTGTTGGCGACTGACGATGAAGTCAACGCCAAGCTGGCCGAGATCAAAGCTCCTTTCAGCCAGGAGGAGTTTGACAAGCGTCTGAAGGCGAAAGGGATCACGCTGGACGATTTCAAGCGCGACCTTCGCCGCTCGATCACTGTTGATAAAGTGTTAAACAAGGAAGTTACTTCGAAAATAAACGTCAGTGATGCTGACATAACGTCTTACTACAACGAGCACAAAGCTGAATTCAATCTGGTAGAACCCCAGTACCATCTGGCACAGATTCTTGTAACGACACAGCCGAACCCACAGCTCAAGTCGCCTAACAAGGCTCAAAACGATGCGGAGGCCAAAAAGAAAATCCAGATGGTAGAGAATCGCCTCGACAGTGGCGAGGACTTTGCCACCGTGGCGATGGCATTTTCGGAGCAGCCCGAGACAGCCCAGAACGGCGGCGATCTTGGCTTCGTTCCCGAATCGTCCCTGAAGGGCGATCACGTTGCGTACGATGCAATCAACAAGTTGAGACCGGGGCAATACACGCCAGTGCTGCCGGTAGGCGACCCCAACAGCCATCAAGTCTACGGTTATCGCGTGGTGAAGCTGATCAGCAAAGAAGCCGCAGGGCAGCGGGAATTGCAGGACCCTCGCGTGCAACAGGCGATTCGCGAGCAGCTACGCGACCGGCGAGAACAACTGCTGAAAGCGGCATACTATGAGGTGATCCACGACGAAGCCAAGATCGAAAACTTCTTTGCGGAGGACATCCTGAAGAAGGCCGGAACAAGCAGCAAGTAGCGGTTCCCGAAGTCTCCTGGCTCGCCCGAGATTGCGCCGGACAGAGCTTCAAAACTTCAGGCTCTTCAACATGCTTTGATAGGTTGGCCGAAAGCGGTCGAAGTGCGCCTCCGGCGCAACGAATACAAGGTAAACCACCGAACCATCGTTCCGCGGTACTGTCACAAGCCAGTCGCGTTCCTTCTGAGGTTGTCCCTGCTCATTGGGAAAAGGCGAGGTCGACTGCAGGTTAATGGATCGGCCCTGAATCCCGGCAACGCGTATAGGCTGAATACTCCCCACAGCCTGCATGTTGTTCCCGCTGCTTTCGAAACTCTGTACCAGGTCTGACGTTATCTGCTGGATACTGCTTCCCGCATCATGCGGGGCCACGGTATTCAGCGCAACCCCATAGCCCACAGCATTTCCTATAATTCCCGCCCGTGGCGCAATGAATACGTCACCTCCGCTCTGGCCGGCCGACAGCACCTGCCAGTTTTCGGGCCGGGAAATCGTGAGTGGTCCGAGGTTGATCTTCACCATTCTTGAGCTGGGGAGCACCCCTTGCAGCGAAACCGGAGTGGCAGCCACTCCGCCAGGGGTTGAGGCCGCATGGCTTATGGCAACTCCTGAGGGCGGCCGCAGAGCGGCGCCGCTTTTCTGATTCACCGCCGCCCAATGACCCGTTTTGGCGCCGTCGGCAATTTGTTCTGCGGTGTAGGCCTTCACACTCCCTGCTTCCCGCTTGACACGCACAAACTCTGCACTGCTTGTCTGGTACTGCTTAGGTGGCCAATTTGCTATTTCTTTTTCGATCGCCTGCTCACGGTTCCCCGGATTCGGATGGTCACTCAGGAATTGTGGTCCGCTGGAACCCTCCGCAGCCAGCTTGTTGAAGAAGTCTGCCATCGCCTGAGGGTTGTAACCCGCCTTGTACATGATGATGGCGCCCACCGCGTCCGCCTGTGCCTCATCCGTGCGCGAATACTTCATGATGATCCCATTGGCGCCAAACTGGATACCCACGGACGCGAGTTGACCCACCCAACTTCCAGTTGACCCAAGCACAGCGCCGGCCAGTCCCGCTAGACCGGCGATCCAGCTTGTCTGGCCAGCCTGTTTGGCCGAGTGCTGCATGTATACGTGCGACATCTCGTGCGCCATCACAGCCACCAGTTCGGCCTCGTTGTCGGCAGCCGTGATGGTGCCCAGGTTTATGAAGATCGGCCCTCCCGGCAGGGCGAAGGCATTGATCTCTTTTTCCGGAATCACGTGGAACTGATAGGGCCACGAGTATTGCTGTGGGATTTGGGCCACAAGCCTGGCGCCTAACTGCTGTACATACTGAGTCACGGGGCTGCTGTCAGGTAATACCGGCATCTGCTTGTAGACCTGCGCCGCTGTCTGATAACCAAGCTGAACTTGCTCTTGCCGACCCATGCCGGCGCTGCCAGGGTTCGGCAACTCGGGGCGACCCATCACGGCATAGGTTTCCGCGACGAGCAGCATCAGGACTGTGGCCAACGCCAGCCACTTCGGAACTGGATTCAGCTCTCTCATTCTCCGAATCTCTAATCAGTCCGTGTCGAGGGCGCAAACACGATGAAATAGATGGTAGCGCCACAGGATCCCCAGGCTCCACCTCTGCGCCTGAAGGATTCGATGCGGCGGGCGGGCATGATGATTACCGGGCGTTTCTTCACAAGTGCACTTCACATGTGCACGAGGCGATCGAGCACAAACATTGCCGCCACGCCAACAAACACGAGCAGAGCCATTTTGACGCCGGGCTCCTGGTTGACTTCCGGGATCAAGTCGGAGGCTGCTACGTAGATGGTCACTCCAGCGGCCACGGGTAACCCATAACGCACCGCGTGCTGGCCGATGGCCATGGTGAGAACCCCGGCGAGCGTAGCCAGTCCCAGTAACACCGACGCGCCCCAAGACTTCCCTCTGCTCAAACCGCTGGCCAACATCACCGACGTGACCGTGAAGCCCTCGGGGATCTTGTGCAGAAATACCGCAATGAAAATGATCCAACCCAGCCGCGAGGAAATGAGAAAGCCGGAGGTGATGGCAATGCCGTCGAAAAAGGTATGGATCATCAATCCCAACAGGACCGAGGTGCGCTTGTGGGAGTGCAGGAACTCGTCTACGTGGGTTTCCTCTCCATAGTGGAAATGCGGGGTTATGGTGTGCTCGAACAGGTGGACAACCAGGTAGCCTGCCAGCACCAGCAGCGCACCGTAGCGGTTTTCCAACTGCAAGCTTTCGGGCACCATGGCGACGAAGGCGGTGGCCAGCATGAAGCCGGCGCCCAAGGCGACGAAATAGCGCAGATAGCTGCGCTCCCAACGCCTTTGCACAATGACCGCCCCGCCGAATACGTTGGCGGCGGCGGCTGTAAGGCCAAGCAGAATGCTGGTGAGTATTGGGTTCATGAGAGCAGCGAAAAGAATAGCAGAGCGGGCCTATCCGAGCCCCAAAGTCTTGCGTGAAGGCTTCAAGAATCTCTCGAGTAATGGCTGTTCGTTATCCGGCGGGACGCTAATTCTGCCTCTCCACCACAAACTCCGGAACCCACAACAGAACGCGCTTGATTTCCGAATCGGGGAAGGTGCAGATGGCCTCGCGGGCTTGGTTGGCGAAATTGTTGGCGCGAACGTAGGCGGCGTCGATTGAGCCGTGGCGTTGCAGGATGGCGACGATATCGGTCGGCGCAATGCCATTGAATCCGCCGTTGCGGAGGACCGCCTCGATGACCTCGCGTTCTGCACCGGTGCAATGATCCAGCGCGTGCAGTACCGCCATGGTAGCTTTGCCTTCCCGCAAGTCACTGGCGACGGGCTTGCCCAGAACTTCTTCGGAGGCGGTCAGGTCCAGCACGTCATCCACGATCTGAAATGCCATGCCCAGATTGTGGCCATACTCCGCCAGCTTTTGTTGCTGCGACTCGGTTGCTCCTGCGAGTATGGCGCCCAGCTTCATGCAGACCGAGAACAGGAAGGCCGTCTTGCGGCGAATCAGTTCGAAGTGCTCGTCCAGGGTGATGGCTTTACCCAGCCGTTCAATCTGCAATAACTCGCCTTCCACCATGGCTTGCGTGAGATCGATCAGCGTGTCGAGTATCTGGAAGTTCCGTTCCTGTACTGCGACCTTGAAGGCCTGCATGTATAGCCAGTCCCCGGCAAGTACGCATTTCGAATTCCCCCACTGGGTATTGGCCGATGGACGCCCGCGACGCGTCTGCGCCTCGTCGATGATGTCGTCATGAACCAGGGTAGCGGTATGGATCATCTCCACGACCGCGCCAAGTCGGATTGCCCCATGGCCGGAGTAGTTCATCAATTTGCAGGAGAGCAGCAAAAGAGCGGGGCGAAGCCGTTTGCCTCCGCCGGCGCGAAGATACTCGCCAATTTCTGTAATGGCGCGCACGTTGGAAACCGTATCGCGGCCGAACTCCCGTTCAATCGCCGCGAGGTCGTCGTGCAGCAGGTCGAAAATTTCCTTTGCGTTGCGGATTACGGCTATCTTCAAGCGATCAGCCCTGTCTAGTTGGATCGGTAATTCGTAAACTGCATGTCGATGCCAAAGTCTTTTTGGCGCAGAACCGCCATGATCTCCTGCAGCGTGTCGCGGTCTTTGCCGCTCACTCGCACCAGGTCTCCCTGAATCGAGGCCTGCACCTTCTTCTTGGTGTCTTTAATCACCTTCACGATGGCGCGGGCCTTCTCGGTCGGGATTCCCTGCTGCAGCGTTATCCGCTGCCGCACGCTGGCTCCCGCGGCCGGCTCAATCTTTCCATATTCGAGGCCCTTGAGCGGCACTCCACGCTTTACCAGCTTGCCCTGCAGAACATCGTTGACTGCCTTGAGCTTGAAATCGTCCGCCGAACTGAGGATTAAGGCCTCGGTTCCTTCCATCTGAATGTCGGATTTCGAGTCCTTCAGATCGTAGCGCGTATGGATTTCCTTCAGCGCCTGCTGAATGGCGTTGGAAACTTCCTGCAAGTCGATTTTGCTCACAATGTCAAAAGTGTTCTCAGGCATACACTTTTAGTGTAACAAGCCCACGTCAATGACAGCCGCTTTAGGCCCGATTATGTTGAGCGCAGCCGGACGCTTGCGCGACCCGAAGGCTATCACGTCAGTTTGATTTTTGCAGTCCGAAAAAGTTGTAGAAGTTACGGCTGGTTTGCAGACCAATTTCTTCCGGGGAAATTCCTCGCAGCCCGGCAATTGTTCGGGCTACCTCGACCACGTAAGCCGGCTCGTTCCGCTTGCCACGATGAGGGACCGGCGCCAGATAAGGCGAATCGGTCTCAATGAAGATACGGTCGAGCGGGACGATCAGGGCAGCATCGCGGATATTCTGAGCTTTGGGATAGGTAATCATGCCCGCGAAAGAAACGACGAAGCCTGCATCGAGCACGGATTTGGCGTTCTCCACCGAGCCTGTAAAGCAATGCAACACTCCGCCGAGCCCTGTCGAACTCCAATGCTCCCGAATCAGCCTCAGAAGGTCGTCCCACGCGTTCTCGCTGTTGTCCGATGGGCGGTTGTGAATGATGATTGGCAACTTGGCGGCGCGCGCCATCTCCATTTGCTGAATGAATACGCGCTGCTGCACGTCGCGCGGGGAGTGATCGTAAAAATAGTCCAATCCGATCTCGCCCCAGGCGATGACTTTCGGCTCGCGTGCCAGCCGCTGGAGTTCGTCGAAGTCGGCTTGCGTTGCCAGTTCAGCCTCATGGGGATGAATTCCGGCGGTCGCATACACCCAGTCGTACTGCTGCGATAGCTTCAGAGCGCAGTCGAGTGTGCCGGTGCCGGGCCCGTCGCCGTTGCCGATTGCCAGCAGGGTTCCGACGCCAGACTCCTTGGCGCGCGCGAAAACCTCCGCCCGGTCGGAATCGAAGCGCTTGTTTTCGAGATGGCAATGGGAGTCTACAAACATAACGGTTCGCGGCCGGTGGCCAGGGTCTAGCGAATCGAGCGGCTGACGGCCTACTGGCCACCAGCCACTGACCACTATTTCAGCTTTGCGCCCACAGGCACGTCCTCGAGAAATCCTGCCAGCACCGGCAGCCCTTCATCGCCCAGCGAGGCGGCGACAATCATGCCTTGCGACTCCAGTCCGCGCAGCTTTCGCGGCTGCAGATTAGCAACGATGACCACCTTGCGTCCGATGAGCTTCTCCGGATCGTAGGCCTTAGCAATACCAGCGACAATCTGGCGGACTTCGGTGCCGATGTCCACTTCCATGCGCAGGAGTTTGTCGGCGCCCTTCACTTTCTCTGCGACCTTCACTTCGCCGACTCGGAGTTCGACCTTCAGAAAATCATCGATCGTGATCTTACTGTCGGCGGCCGGCTGAGAGCCTGAGTTGCCTGCGGCGGTGCGGGCAGGCGCGACCGTCGTGGCCCCAGCTATCGATTCCGTAGCTCTCTGCCCGGCTTCGGCGCCGATTCCCTCAGGCTGAGTTTCCGCCTCAGACGTTTTGCTTTCAGCGGTGGTTGAGCGTTCCTGCTCCATCTGTTGCATCTTTTCCACCGTGCTTTTGTCGGCGCGCGGAAACACGGCTTCTACGGTGCCGAGCTTTGTGCCGGGCTGCAACTGGCCCCACTTCAGCTCGCGCAAATCCAGCCTTGCAATATCGCCTAATCCAAGCTGCTGCCAGATTCGCGCGGTCGATTCCGGAATCACGGGATGAGCCAGGGCGGTGACGATCCGCAGCGCCTCGGCAGATGTATACAGTACCGTTGCGAGCCGCGCGCGCGCATCCTGGCCCGGTTTTTCTGCAAGAGACCATGGCTCATTCTCAACGATGTATTTGTTGACTGCTGAAACCAATCCCCATGCAGTTTCCAGAGCACGCGAAAACTGGAAGTTTTCGAACTGCGCGTTGAAGTCTTGGATCGTTTGATCAGCCAGATCGGCAATCGCCTGATCGTCCGCCGTGCGCTCAAGGGCGGTTGAAGAATACGGCACTTCCCCTTCGAAATAGCGCGTGATCATGCTCAATGTGCGGCTGGAAAGATTGCCCAATCCGTTTGCCAGATCGGCATTAAATCGCTGCACCAGCGCGTCAAAGCTGAACGACCCGTCACTGCCGAATACGATTTCCCGCAGCAAGAAGTAGCGCAAGGTATCGGCGCCCAAAGTATCGAGAATCGTCTCGCTGCGCACGATATTGCCTCGCGACTTCGACATCTTGCTCTCTTCGAAGAGCAGCCATCCGTGCGCCACGATTGACTTTGGAAGAGGCAGTTCCGCCGCCAGCAGGAAAGCGGGCCAGTAGACACAGTGGAAGCGAACGATTTCCTTGCCGATCATGTGGACATCGGCAGGCCAGTAGTGCTCAAACTTCTGCTGGTCTTTCGGCTTATCGGAGCCGAAACCGATCGCGGTGATGTAATTCGCCAGCGCGTCGAGCCACACGTAAATCACGTGCTTGGGATCACCCGGCACAGGAATACCCCAACTGAAAGTCGTACGGCTGACCGAGAGATCACGCAGCCCGCTGCGCACGAAGGCAATCACTTCGTTGCGGCGCGTCTCGGGGCGGATGAAATCCGGCTGGTCCGCATACAGCTTCAGCAGCCGGTCTTCCATCGCCGAGAGCTTGAAAAAATAGTTTTCCTCCTGAACCGTTTCAGTTGGTCGCCCGCACTCCGGACAGGGTGCTCCGGGCCCGGCAGCATCGACGTAGAGTTCGTCAAAGACGCAGTATTGGCCGCTATACGAGCCCTTGTAGATGAATCCGCGCTCCTGCAGGCGTTGGAACAGCGCCTGAACCCCGCGCATATGCCGCGGCTCAGTGGTGCGGATGAAATCGTCATAGCTCAGCTTCATTCGGTCCCAGAGCTGACGATATTCGGCGGCGATCTTGTCGACGAACTCCTTCGGCGAGCAGCCGGCGGCGGTCGCTGAGCGCTCGATCTTTTGTCCATGCTCGTCGGTGCCGGTGAGGAAGAAGGTGTCCTTGCCCATCATGCGTTGACGGCGCGCGATGGCGTCGCACACCACGGTTGTGTACGTGTGCCCGATGTGCGGACGCGCGTTGACGTAGTAAATCGGAGTTGTGATGTAAAACTTTGCGGGGTTATCCATTCTTCTGGTCCAGGTAACGCCGGATGGCCTCCTGCATGACGGTCTTGAGCGGAACTTGGTGTTTGGCGGCAATTCTTCGGCAATCTTCGTATTCGGGCGCGTACTGCCCAGCCCCATTGATTCCGGCAATCTTCATCCGCACCTCGCCCCATGGCGTTGTCACTGGCTGATGGCGCCTGGCCAACGCGTAACGCTTTTCGCGGCGCACGCGAATGCCCAGCGTACTGCTTTCGCGGAAAATCAGTTCGCGCAAGCCAGCTTCGTCCTGTGGGCGCGCAAGCACGGTCAAGAGCGTCCCCGGCCGGTTCTTCTTCATCTGTACCGGAGCGGTAAAAACGTCCAACGCGCCGCGCGACAGCGCCAGCTCAGTAATGTAGCCGATGAGCTGCGGATTCAGGTCGTCGAGGTTCGCTTCGAGTATCGAGATTTCTTCCTGAACTGCCGAGCCTTGAGCCGCGCTTTCAGGAATCGCAGCCTCAAGCGTCTCGCCCACGCTGATGCGCAGAACGTTTGCCTGGTCCGGGAAATCGCGTGATCCCGCGCCATAGCCGACGCGTTCTGTCGTCATCACCGGGCGGGAGTCGAAGCTCTTGATGAGTACCTTCGCAATGGCAGCTCCCGTGGGCGTGACCAGTTCTTTCTGGATCTTCCCCGAGTAAATCGGCACACCCTTGAGCAATTCGAGCGTGGCAGGAGCGGGAACGGGCATGGTCCCGTGGGAGCAGGTTACTGTGCCCCCACCAACATTGAGCGGCGAGGAGATGAATTGATCGACCCCAAGAGCTTCGGCTCCAACTGCGGCACAAACTACATCAACGATTGCGTCCTCGGAGCCCACCTCGTGAAAATGGATCTGTTCGACGTCCGCGTTGTGGACCTTCGCCTCGGCCGCGCCAAGGGCATTGAAGATGGCGATGGCTGTTGGTTTTGCAGTCTCACTGATCCCGGCGGTATCGAGAATGCGCAGAATCTCTGCGACCCCCCGGCCGTAGTACTGGTGTGATTCTTTAGTGCCCTCAGAGTGGGAATGCGACGCCCAATACTCCTCCCGCGGCAAGTCTTTTTGGCCTCGCACGATAACATCGACCTTCGTTGCGGAGATAGCGGCTCGCTTCACGCGCGAGAACTCTAGCGTTGCCTCGAGGTTCAGGGCGCTCACGGTCTGCTGCAGCAACTCGAACGGCACTCCGGCATTCACCAGAGCGCCGAGAAACATGTCGCCGCTGATTCCGGAGAAGCAGTCTAGGTACGCGATTCGCATGGAGGTTCGTCCGCTGGAGGTCAACGCTCGCAGGAACCTTCATCATAGGTAACCCATTCACCAAGCGTCAAACCTCGCACGCGCCGGTTTGCTAGACTGAGAATTCCGTGTACCGCGAAAAACAAAAGCTTCTGGCTGCGCGCGTTCGTGAATTCCTGCTCCGCAAGTATCAACTGGAATTGCAGAACGTCGTCATCGAGCAGCCTCCCAAAGTCGAGATGGGCGAGTTCGCTCTGCCGCTCTCGTTTGAACTTGCGAAGGAGCTCCGAAAGGCACCACGCAAGATTGCGGAGGAGATCGTCGCCGAATTCCCACTGCCGGAGGAATTCGAAAAGCTCGAGGTCGCCGGCGCAGGATACATCAACGCCCGGCTGAAACGCGATGCCGCTGCGCGTGAACTGCTGTCCCCGGATAGCGCTGAGCTGAAAGATCATACCGGCGAGGGCGCCGCCGATGTTTCCGGCAAGATTCTGGTCGAGCACACCAGCATCAATCCCAACAAAGCTGCCCATATCGGCCACCTTCGAAACGCCATACTGGGCGACACCTTCGTTCGCCTGCTGCGAGCCGCTGGGCACACCGTCGACATTCAGAACTACATCGACAACACCGGGGTGCAGGTCGCGGATGTGGTGGTCGGCTTCGTTCGCCTGGAGTGCCAGTCTAAGCAGGAAATTGCCGAACTCATCGATCGAACTGCTCGCTTCGACTATTACTGCTGGGACCTGTACGCGCGCGTTTCGCAGTGGTATGAACAGGACAAGGCGAACCTGAAGGCCCGGATGGAAACGCTGCATGCGATCGAGCAGGGAGGCAACGATCTGGCGGAGGTGGCCGATCTTATCTCGACTGCCGTGCTGCGCCGCCACATTGAGACCATGGAGCGGCTGGACATCAAGTACGACTTTCTGCCGCGCGAGAGCGAAATTCTGGGCCTGCACTTCTGGAATTTGGCTTTCGAGCAACTGAAAGACAAGGGTGTTCTCTATTTCGAGAACGAAGGCAAGAACAAGGGCTGCTGGGTGATGACCAGGCCTCCGGCTGGTACAAAGTCGCTGACTGCCAGTCCTGTAAAAGACGCCGGAATGGAGCCCCCGCAGGGCATGCCCAGCGACGGCCCTGACGAAGACGCGAAGGTCATCGTGCGTTCGAACGGCACGGTTGGCTATGTCGGCAAAGACATCGCTTATCACCTCTGGAAATTTGGCTTGCTCGGCCGCGACTTTGGATATCTGCGCTTCTATCGTTATCCCAACGAGCACGAGGTCTGGATTTCGGCGGAGCAGGGATTGGCAGAGCACCCGCATTTTGGCGGAGTGGCCGCCATCTACAACGTGATCGACTCGCGCCAGAGCGATCCGCAGAACACCGTGATCGAAGCCTTGCGGCTGCTGGGCTACACCGGGCAGGCGGCGCATTACACGCATTTCTCGTACGAGATGGTTGCTCTTACTCCGCGTTGCGCCACGGAGCTCGGCTACCACGTGAGCGAGGAAGATCAAGCCAAGTCTTACATTGAGGTATCCGGACGTAAGGGCTTCGGCGTGAAGGCAGACGACCTGCTCGACGCCCTGATCGCTGCCGCGAAGAAAGAGGTCGATGCCCGGCATCCCGAAGTCTCAAGTGAGCAGCGGCAGGAGATTGCCGGGCAAATCGCCATCGGCGCTTTGCGTTATTTCATGCTGAAGTTCACCAAACAGTCGGTGATCGCGTTCGACTTCAAAGAAGCGCTGGCATTTGAAGGCGAGACCGGCCCCTACGCGCAGTATGCGGTTGTGCGGGCGACAAACATCTTTCGCAAAGCCGGGATCGAGCCTGAGCAGGCGCTCAAGGCTGAGGTCGATTTCGCGCGCTTCTTCGCTGACCAGAGCGGCACAGAGATCTGGGAGCTGTGGCTGCTGGCCGGCAAAACATCCAACATCATCGAGCAGTGCATTGCGACAACCGAGCCCGCGTACGCCGCCAAACACGTTTTCCAGTTAGCGCAGCAGTTCAACAACTTCTATCACCGCCATCACATCCTTAACGAGGCGGATGAGGAGCGAAAGAAGTTCCTGCTGGCGACCGCAGCGGTGGTGAGGCGAGAGTTGATCCGCATCCTTGCGGTCATGGGAATCACAGTGCCCCCGGTGATGTGAGAGAGTTGCCAGTTCTCAGACTCGCTGCCTCCGCTGCTGACACCTGACACCTACGAGCGGCGTACTATTTTCTTGTGGCGACTACATCCATGTTCACTCCTAAGCCCATCGGTTACGTCCGCAGCCCATTCACTGAGACCAGCCAGATTCCTAAGGGCCTTGGCGCAAAGCACGATGACGAGGGCGAACTGGAAATTCTGCCGGAGTTTGAAGCTGGGCTGAAGGACATCGAGGGCTTCTCGCACCTGATCGTCGTCTGGGTCTTCAACCGTGCAGAAGGGTTCGACCTTTGTGGTAAGCCACCCTGTGACGACCGCGAGCACGGCGTATTTGCGACCCGTTCGCCGCGACGCCCCAATCCGATTGCTCTCACCACAGTAGGATTGCTGGGCCGGGAAGGCCGCCGGCTGCGGGTGCGCGGCGTTGACATGCTCGACGGCACCCCCATTCTGGACATCAAGCCCTATTTATCGAGCGTTCCGGAAGAGAAGTTGCGGCGAGGCTGGCTGGCAGAGGCGGAAGCACGCAAGGGAAAGTGAAAAGCCGTCAGATGTCAGCCATCAGCTCCCCGTAGCCCGATCGAACTCCGTCAGCTATCAGCCGTCAGTTCTCGGATTTCAGCAATAAACATCCCGTCGCAAAATCCTGTTGAAAGGACAAAGAAAAGCGTTTCTCCGTGTCCTCGGTGTTCTGGGTGGTGAAGCTTCTTTCCCCCGCCGCGAATCGGCTGAAAGTTGATAGCTGACGGCTGGCTACCACGAACTGTACGCGGTGCCCTCGCTGGAGTTGAGATCGCTGCCGCTGTGAACGTCGATAATTCCCGGCTCGGTCTGGTCGGGCGACATCAGCGAGTCATCCGTCACTGGCACCCATGTGTCACGGGCGTTGGTGAAGGGGTCCTTGGGGAGTTCCTTGAGATAGCCGGCATCGACAAGATCCTGCAGCGATTGCGGCGCCTTCTCCTTGTCCAGCGTGTATTCGTCGATAACGGAACGCAAGGTGTAAAGATTGTTCTTAAGCACCGTTTCCCGTGCCCGCAATATGGAGGCCTGGTAGCGCGGAATAGCCACCGACATCAGGATGACGATGATACTGATGACCACCATCAACTCGATGAGAGTGAATCCGAGTTGGCGAAAGCGTCGAGTCACTGAATCATCACCACGTTTTGTACTTCGTACCGTCCAGGCCGGTGCCTTCCGATTTACTGTACACGTCAAACACGTTCTGGCCGCCCCAGGAATCCGAATCCGGATCATCTTGCATCGACCGCAGTCCCCAGTCGTCCTTTCCGGTCATGGGGTCTATGGGGATGCGCCGCAAAAACCGTAGTTTCTTGCCGTTGGAATCCACTCCCTTCACCAAAGTATCCAAGTCAGGCGGATAACCCTGACTATCGAGCTTCACCTGAAATGCGCCCCGGTCAGCCGCGTCCTTGTAACGATCAATGGCATCGCGCATCTCCCAAAGATCGCGACGCAATTCGCGTTCCTTGGTCCGTTGGATCGTAACCCGAACCACAGGCGTCGCCGCCGCAGTCAGGATCATGAGGATCGTCATAGCGACGATCAATTCGACCAGCGTAAAACCGCATTGACGCCGGCGCCGTCGTGCCACGGGCGTGCCATCGCTAGGAACCAGGTGTGGCTCGCACGCCGGATCGGACTGGGGCAAACAGAGATGCACTACGTTTGTTCTCGCCCTGCTTGGTCGAGCGGCGCCGCTTTCGCGGCAGAGAACAACCGCCGACTCGCATAGGTCTATTTGGTTAGACGTCCAATTCAGTGGACAGTCACAATTGCCTGCGAACCGGTAGCCGGCAAAGTTTGCATAGCCGAGTTCTTTAGTTGAGCACGATTAATGCTCAGAGTAGATTGCCCAGGAGACTTTGCCTGAAACGTAAGGGTAAACACCGGTCCATTCCCCGATACTCCTGACGCTCCCGGTGGACGTGACGCCGTGAGCTGTACGATACCGGCCATGGCGTCATCCCGGTGGACTAATGCAACAGGCTGCCCGTCTTGTTCCAGCAATGGCCCGTTGGAAACATTCACCAACTGCAAGACGTTGGGGTTATAGGTGATCTGCAAAGGAACAGAGTAGATGTTCTGGGCGCCTGTCAGGCTGACATTCACGGTGAACGTAGACCCCACGGACTGGCTCAGGTTTGCCGGGTCAAAGCTTACGATCGGGCTGCCCTGAGGAGCGGACGCCGGTGTTTGGTTTTGCGACGGGCTCTGTGACGACGGAGCTCCGCCTAACGGTGACACCTGCGGCTGCTGGCCCGCTGGCGTCGTCTGGCCCGGTGCGCCCTGCATGTTTACAGGCCGTGCCGAAACACCGGGAGAGTTGGTTACCTGTGCGCTCTCAGGCAAGATGCTCGGTCGGCGAAGTTGAATGACATTCGCGGTTCCAACGTCGATGGCCTTGGTATTGTCAGCGCTGATCTCCTGCGCTCGCACAATGTGCGGCACCAGCATGAAGACCAATTCGTTATCGATGCGGTTCTTCTGCTGGTTGGAGAAGAGGTAGCGGAAGAACGGAATCTGCGCCAGTCCAGGGATGCCCTGCAGGTTCTTGGTGTCGGTTTCCTCCAGGATGCCGCCCATGATGTTGGCCTCGCCCTCTTTCAGGCGGATTTCCTGCTCAATCTTGCGCTGTCCGATAACCGGCTGTTGAATGCCGCCAATGTTCTGATAGGAGTCGACGGCCGAGATGTCCATCGCGACCTTCAGGGTCACTTCGTTAAGCCCATGGATGTGCGGCGTGATATCGACGTTTACACCGACGTCGATGTAATTGAATTGTGTGTTGACCAGCGGGTTGATGCCGACGCCGCCGATACCGGGCTGGAATGAACCGGTCGCAACCGGCACCCGTTCACCGAGCTTCAGCGAGGCCTTCTGTCCGTCGAGGGCGCGTATCTGCGGTTGCTGCAGGATCTTCGAGGAACTGTCGGTATACAGGAAATAAGCTGTGGCCGCGCCTACGGTCACCTGGAAGTTGGTCGCGTTCAGGTGGGCCAGGGTGTTCAGGCTGATCGTGCCGGAAGTAGCGCCGGTGGTTGTAGACACCGTTCCATTGCCGGTGCCGACATTCGTGCCGGTAGCCGAGCTCGTGGTGCTGCTGTTGTCGATCAAAGCCGCCGATGCCGATGACGGGGGCTGAATGCCCAAATTGACCAGCTTGTTACGCTGCACCTGCATGATTACCACTTCCACGACCACTTCCGGACGCGACTTGTCGAGATCGTCGATTAGCTTTTCGGCCATCGCGATCTGGTCCGGAGTTCCACGCACCACGATTGCCTGTTGCGACGGGAACTGCTGCAGACGCTGAGTATCTAAAAGAGTGCGGAGAATATTAACTAAATCCTGCAGTTCGTTCGGTTGCGACAGGTTCGTGAGGTAAAAGGTCCGAATGACGCTCTGTTCCAGCTCTTTGCGCTTGGCGGGAGTATCGGCGGCCACAAATATGGTGTTCGGGGTTACCGGACGCCAGAACGTCTTCGACTCCAAAGCCGCGATCTCGAGCGCTTGCTCCAGGGTGACCCCGTTCAAGTCGACTCGAATGCGCCGCGAGGTGTAATCGGGATCGAAGAGAACATTGATTCCGGCCAGTTTGCCGATCGACTCATAAACGGTTTTACTGTCTTCGCTCAACTTCAGAGTGATGGGCGTCGCCGAGATCGGGGCCAGCTCTACAGGGCCGGCCGCCTCCTCCATACGCTTGTGCAGCTCCGAGGCAGGAGAAGGCGGTGGAACCGTTCCCTGTTGCTGCTGCTGTTGCTTTATGAGGATCTGCCGGACCTTGTTCGCCTCCTGCTGGGCAATGAAGCTGGAGGGATCGATCCCTAAAGCCCGCTCGAAGGTGGTCAGGGCCTCCTGTAACTTGCCGCCATTGACCAGCAATTCTCCCTGGTGGACCAACGAGGCTGCGGCCAGGAAGCGTACACGCTCAAACGAAGCACGATAGCTGAGATCGTCGGGCCTGAGGTCATAAGCCTGGTGATACAAGTTGTAGGCACCAACATAATCCAGACGAGTCTCGGCCTCCAGGCCTTGTTTGTAGAATTGCTTGGCTTGCTTGGTTTTGTCGGCGGCTGTCGCTGCGGTGAGGAGTAGAAGCAGCAGAGCCGTGACACCTATGAGCCGTTTCATTGCAATACCTTATCATTCCGGATCTCCTGACCCAGCGTGGTTACAAAGGGCGGGATTCGGGCCTGTGATTCAGACTGCCATAAGCCTAATATGTGAGCGAACTTAGCGTTGCCAGCGGGTCTTAAAGTCAAAATCAGAACAAGAGATGAAATCGGCGCGATTATAGCATCCGCATCCGGGCGTATGTAGCTTAATTTTGCTTGTGTTAGCATACGATGAAAGCCCGCGACGCTGGCTGAAACCGGACCAGATTTAGCCGCAGGATTCTCGCTCCGATGGCCCGCCGAACCCAATCCACGATTGTCGAAAAACCAAAGCATGGCCGCCGGGACCCCGTCTCCAGTGGCGAGCGTGACGCCTCGGTCAATCGCGCAGCCTCCCATAACTATTTCCTGTCCGACAAGTTTGAGGCCGGCATCGCGCTGCGAGGCACCGAGGTTAAGTCGGTCCGAGCCGGCCGTGCCAACCTCAAGGACGCCTATGGTCTGGTGAAGGACGGCGAGCTCTGGCTGATCAACGCCCACATCGGTGAATATGAGCACGGCAACATTTTCAACCACGAGCCCGTACGGACCCGCAAGCTGCTGGTTCACAAGAATGAGCTTTACAAGCTGATGGGCAAGACCCAGCAGAAAGGGCTCACACTCATCCCGACTCGGCTCTATTTCCGAAACGGCCGCGTAAAAGTCGAGTTGGCGCTAGCCAAGGGCAAGCAGACCTGGGACAAGCGCGAAACCGAACGCCGCCGGACCGCCGACAAAGAGGCTCGCGAGGCCATCACCAGGAGTCGCAAGGCCTAGCTCAGGCCGGCAGTTCCGTCTTCTCCACCTCCACAATTCTCAGTGGAGGGAACGTCAGCAGATCGAATGAAGACCGCTTTGCGACCGCTCCGGCCGCTCGGAACCAGCGCACGTAGTCGCGGGTATTGATGTAATCAGAGATCAAGGCCCGCCCTCCCGGCTTAAGGACGCGAATAATCTCCTGGCAGGCGCTCTTACGGCCGGCGCGACTCGGAATGTTGTGGATGCACAGGTTCGACAGCACCACGTCGAAGGTGGCGTCAGGAAAACTCATCTTCTCGGCGCTCTCGGTCCTTATCTCCACCCGGTCGCGCACTCCTTCCAGTTCGGCATTTCGCAGGGTGTTCTCCGGCGAGTTTCCTGAGAGGTCCTTGGCGCTCCAGATATCGACGCCGACTGCTCTGCCCGACGAGAGTCGCCGTGCCGCGGCGATCATCAGCAAGCCGCGGCCTGTTCCTACGTCGAGCACCTGCTCGTTGCCCTGCCAGGAAACGAGGTTCATCATGCGCTCGCAGTGGCGGAACTTCCAGACTTTCGCATAGACAACCATCAGGATGCCTTCGGCTAGAAATGCAGCCCCAACCAGCCAAAAAGTCGGAGTTAGAAGCAGCTTGGCTGAGCCTACAGTCACGGTGCCGAGCTTTAATGAGGCGATCAGCAGGCAGACGACGCCGCCGACAAGGAATCCCCACACCACCGGCGGGGCGTCGATGCCATAGTTGGGCCTGGCAGACGGCGATGTCGCACCGCCAGATTGTGACTGCGATGCGCCGTCTCTTCGCTGATCGGGACTGCCGTTCAGCGGCTTACACCCTCCAGCGGAGAGCTGGCCGTGGCATAAAGTTTCTTGGCCATTCGGCCTGCCAGATAAGCATTACGTCCCGCGACGACGGCGTATCTCATCGCCTCGGCCATGAGGATGGGATCCTGAGCGCCTGCGATGCCCGTATTCATCAGGACGCCGTCAACACCCAACTCCATCGCGATGGCGGCGTCGGACGCCGTACCCACCCCGGCATCGACGATGAGCGGCACGTCAGTGATCAGCTCACGTAGTATCCGAATGCTGGGCTGGTTCTGCAGCCCAAGTCCGCTGCCGATCGGAGCTCCCAAAGGCATAACCGCGCTGGCGCCGGCATCGATCAGTCGCTTGGCCACAACAATGTCGTCGGTGGTGTAAGGCAGGACGGTGAAGCCCTCCTTTACCAGCACGCGCGTGGCCTCGATGGTCGCCTGCACGTCAGGAAATAGTGTGGCCTGGTCGCCGATGACTTCCACCTTGACCCAATCCGAAAGCCCAACTTCGCGCCCCAACCGCGCCGTCCGTATGGCTTCGTCAGCTGTATAGCAGCCGGCGGTGTTCGGCAGCAGAAAATACTTGCCGGGATCGATGAAGTCGAGCAGCGATTCCTGGCTTCGATCAAGGTTCACACGGCGAACCGCCACGGTGACCATCTCGGCGCCGGAAGCTTCAATGGCACGGGCCGTCTCCTGCCCGGAACGATACTTCCCGGTTCCCACGATAAGACGCGAACGAAAGGTGCGGCCGGCAATGATAAAGGAGTCCATGCCGGTATTGTAGTGGGATTGGTCGAAAATCGGGTGTGACGCGTGAACAAAGCGGTGTTCTACTTCCCGATCGCCTTCCACTGGAACTCGATCACACTGGCAAAATGACGCATGACAAATTGAGCATCGTGCCGTCCGGGGTAAACGTGAAACTCGTTCGGAACGCCGCGAGAGTCCAGCAGTTGGTGCAGCTTTTCGGCTCCCCGGTCGAAGCCATAATCGTCATTGTCGCCCACATCGAAGTAGATTTTCAGCCGCTTCAATTCGGAAACCGGATCGTTCTTAGCAAACGTGAACACGCTGTTACGCTCGAAGTAAGCCCGATTGAACGGAGATCCAAACGCGTCACCCAGCGCGTCTGCCTCCGATCCCGGACCGCCGCTGAGATTTTCGGGAAGTTCGGTGATCAGTGCCGGCAATTGCGCGCTCACTGCCGCGAAATCGTTGGGATACTTGAACGCGAGCCGCAATGCTCCATAGCCACCCATGGATACGCCGGTGATGCCGCGCGTGGCGCGCGAGCTCTCGCCGCGATACTTCTTCTCCATCTGCGGCATGAATTCCTTCATCAGGAAATCTTCGTAGCGAACTTTGCCGTCCTCTGAGTTGATAAAGAAGCCGTCACCGCCCGCGGGCGCAAGCACGATGAAGTCGCCAATTTTCCCCTGTCCCCGCAATTCTTCGATTAGGTCCCACCCGCCGAAATTGAGCAGCGATTGTTCGTTAGCGCCCAAGCCGTGCAGGTAGTAGAGCACGGGATACTTCTTGCTCTTGTCCTGATCGAAGCTGGCGGGCAGAAACGCGCAGTAGCGGACATGGCGAGCAAGAATTTTCGATTGGATCGCAGAACATTCTGCGCGGCTTTGGGCGTGGGCTGGGGCTGTTGCGCCAGGCAGAACAGCGAACAAGATGGCAATCAGGAAAGAAGCGGGCCGCAGAGCTCTTCTCACTCTGTAAGTGTAATCGGTCTGCCGGAATCAGTTTCGGACCTAAGCAGAGTACCCTTGCGCTGATTCTAGAGCCTTTGCGCAGTAACAACTCTCGTCAGGGCGGTCACCATGCAGCACCAAGGTTATTCCTGCCATCGAAGGGTTGCAGGAGACCCTATGAAATACCTCTTCACCCTGATTGCGTGTGTCGGGATCGCTGTGCTCATCGCGTGCGGCGCCGGCCACCCAACGATCGTGACCTTGCAAGTGAACCCGCAAAGCGCCCAGGCCACAGCGCCAGGCGGCGAGCTTGGATTTACCGCGACCGGCATGTTCACCAACAATCAGTCGCGCGAGTTGACCGCCGCCGATGGGCTCAAATGGAGTACCTCTGACACCACAATCGCCAGCATCGACAGCAACACCGGACAAGCTACCTGCAACGCGTCTGGGACGGCGACCATCACGGCGCAAGCTCCAGCCGACCTCACTTTCGAGATCAACAACGGTGTGCACAACACATCCAGCAACGTGACCGGCACGGCTATGCTGCAGTGCAGTGTAACGGGATAGGGATGGGATGGAATTACGCGGACCATCTGAGCGGCACCGGCGTTACCGGCTCCCAGTACACCGGCGAAGCCGCGATAAGCCACGGAGGACTGGTACCATCAAAGCATGAAGTATCTCCTGACTTTCTTGCCGCTCGCAGCTCTCAGTTTGCTGCTGGCTTGTGGAGGCGGCTCCAACAACAACATCAAAACTGTTCAAGTGAGTCCACAACAAGCCCAGGGCACTGCACCCAGCGGAGCAGTCGGCTTCACTGCCAACGGCACATTTGACAGCGGCCAGTCACGTCTGCTCACCTCCGAGGACGGCATCAACTGGAGCAGCTCGAATACCGCGATTGCCACTATTAATCCGCTGACCGGACAAGCGACTTGTCTGACGGAAGGAAGCCTGACGATCACTGCTGCGGTTCCATCTGATCTAACCTACCAGGGCGGAGGCCACACTTCTTCAACTCTGGTGACGGGGACGGCGAGCCTGCAGTGTGCGTTGGCGGGGTAGTTCCTGAGCCGGGCACTCTGGTCATGCTGGGCAGCGGCATTGTGGCTGCACTAGCCAACCTTCGCCGCAAGCTCAACGTTTAACTCCTAACTGATTCGAACTTCATGCGCCGGAGCGACATGCCCCGAGGGTGAGAGGCTAGGGAAAACTTCCCCTCACCGTTCTTCAATCAAAATCCTTCCTCTACCCGTTGGCCCGGAAGGGGGGCAGTTTCTCTCGGCCACCTCCATGCGTACCAAACGATCAGCGAAGTACAAGCCACTTCTATCGCTCCAAAAAATAAATAGTAAGAACTTGTTCGCGTGAGATGAAAGGCTGGAAGAATGAAGCTGGTCAAGAGAACAGCGGCGGTTTCTATTGTGCCTGCGACGAGGTTCGCCCAGCGGTTCGCTCTTGGCTTCAGGATCCGCGACAGCAGAATCATCGCCATGGGGATCTCCATGAGTATTGCGATCCCTAACCACGCTCCCGGAGAAAAATGGAGAACCATGGGACCTCCTTTACCCGATCCCAGGACGTCGATGCAGAAGAACACATCCGCATAGATGTAGTTGAGCGTCGCAAACAGCCATAAGACTGAGAGCCTGACTCGAATGTCTTCCATGGCGGACTCCTGTGCTGCCTAAGCGGGACGTGATGTTCGGCCTACCGCAGTGGACCAGGCGATTTTCGAAAGATGCGGAACCTTATCACGTTCGAAATACGGATGAGCTCTGGAAAAAGACTCATCAATCCCGCGAAACAACGTGAAGCACTTAGGGGAAAGTCGCGTTAGACTTTCATTCATGGTGGAACAAACCGCACAGCAAGCCGCACATTCCTGTCTTACGCATATTCCTATCTTGAAAGAAGCCACGGCCGAATACACGAAGCTGCAATAGTGAACTGGCGCAATCAGCCCATAACGCTGTTTGCGCTATTCGTTCGCCCCACTGACAACTGGCCACTGGCGACTGCTCTTTAGAACGGGATATCTTCGTCGGTGACTTCCGTCGGGTGGCTCGCCGCCGGAGCGTTGTCGTAGTCGGGACCGCTCTGGTCCATGCCGCTCGACTTCGAGGCAGAGCCTCCGCGTGAACCGCTGTAGCCGCCGCCCTCGCCGCCTTCGCGTTGTCCGCCGCCAAGCAGCACCAGGTCATTCACGATGATTTCGGTGCGGTACTTCTTCTGGCCGCTCTCCTTGTCGTCCCAGGAAGACGTCTGCAGCTTACCTTCGATGTAGCACGAACGGCCCTTCTTCAGATATTCGCCAACAATTTCAGCCGTGCGCTGGAAGGCGACCAAGTTGTGCCACTCAGTTTTGTCTTGCCAGTTGCCCTCTTTGTCCTTGTAGCGGTCGTTGGTGGCGAGGGTGAAGCGCGCGACAGCCATTCCGCTGGGAGTGTATTTGACTTCAGGATCTTTGCCCAAGTTGCCGATGAGGATGACCTTGTTGACGCTCTTCGCCATGACTGCCGCTCCTGTTGCGAGGTTGTAATGAACTGGAAAGCATAACAGAAAGGCGCTATTGGCTATCCGCTTTTGGCTCTTGGCACGGAGCCGCCAGCCCCCAGCCACCCAGTAGCAGCTGGCAATGGAAGGGGCGCACCTTCAGGCGCGCCGTCGCCGCCCACTATGCGTGTCATCCCGTCAAGGAGGCCTTCAGACCCTCGAGGGATCTGGCTTCTCCTCGCTCGTGCTGAGCTGGCGGCTGACAGCTATTTCGCGAAGATCTTGTACAGCATCACGTAGATCACCACACCTGTCACTGACACATACATCCAGATGGCAAAGGTATAGGGAGCAATAGCCTTGTGCCGGGCGAAGCGGCCCTTCAGTGCGCGATAGAGGGTCACCAGTACGAACGGCACGACCACGACCGCGAGGAACGTGTGCGAGATGAGGATGGAAAAATAAATCGGGCGGGACACGCCTTGACCCCGAAAGTGGGTCACACCGGCGCGCAGGACGATGTGATAGTACAGGTACGAGGTGAGAAACAGCGTCGAGGTGATGAACGCGGCGATCATCAGCCGCTTGTGCGCTTCAATCCGCCGCTTGCGAACGAAATAGAGGCCCGAACCGATCAGCACTCCGCTGGTGCCGTTGAGAAAAGCATTCAACGCCGGAAAGAATGTTGGTTCGATCTGCATTTAGGCAGCAGGCTTCGTGCTCCTGCGGTTGGCGATGAGGAACGAGAAGGCGAACATCAGCAAGGTAAACCCGATCAGCACCGCCATGTTGGTCGTCACCGAGAAACCGTCAGCCGTCGCGCCAGGGAATAGCAGCTCGCGCAGCGCCTCCGTCCCGTAGGTCAGCGGGTTAATCAGCATCAGCATGCGGATCCAGAACGACGCGCCCGATAACGGGAACAGAGATCCCGACAGCAGCCACAGCGGAATCAGAAACAGGTTGATGATGGCGTGAAAGGCCGAGGTCGAATCCATCGGCCAGGCGATGATGAATCCCAGCGCTGTCAGGGAGAACGCCACCAGGAAGATGACCAGCACCGTCATGGCAAAACTTGCCAGAGTGAAGTGAACGCCCACCGCGGGCGCAAACACCAGGAAGATTACTCCCTGCAGGGTAGCGAGTGTCGCACCGCCAAGCACTTTGCCCAGCACAATTACGGAGCGGCTGACCGGGGCGACCAGCACCGACAGCAGAAAGCCCTCCTTGCGGTCTTCGATCACCGACATCATGGTGAAAATGGCGGTGAACAGCACGATCATGATCAGCGCGCCGGGGAAGAAATAGTCGAGGTAGTGCTGTCCTCCGCCGGACTTGAACGAAGTGCCGAAGCCGGAACCGATAACGACCCAGAACAGCAACGGCGAGGCGATAACGCCCACCACACGCGCGCGCTGGCGATAGAAGCGAACCACTTCGCGCCACCACAATGAAGCGGCCGGCAGGAAGGTCCCCGCATTGCGCGGTAACGAAACTGTTGTAGGAGTTAGAGCTTGAGTGTGTGTTGCCATAAATTTTTATTGAAGGGGCACGCCTTGAATCCGTGCCCGTAAAAACATCCCGAGCCTATTCTTCGCCCTTATCGTCGTCCTCTTCTTCTTCCGTCCAGAAGCGATGCCCCGTCCGGCGAATGAAAACGTCTTCCAAACTCGGCTTGTGCACCGAGACGCCCTGAATCTCTCCGGGAAAGGCTTCGACTACTTCCGTCACAAAGCGGTGTCCATTTTCGATCTCGATGCGTACCTGGCGATCGAGCACCTTGGGGTGCAGACCGAAGCGCTGCTCGATCCGCTGAGCGATGGACTCAGGATCTTCGGTCTCGAGCAGCAGGATGTCGCCGCCAATCTCGCCCTTCAGTTCAGCCGGTGTGCCCAAGGCGACCACATTGCCTTCGGCATAGATTGCAAGCCGATCGCAACGCTCGGCCTCTTCCATCAGGTGGGTCGTCACCAGCACCGTTACGCGCTCTTCGTCGCGCAGAAGCTGCAGATACTGCCACAGATCGCGTCGCGCGCCGGGATCGAGTCCGGTGGTCGGCTCATCAAGCAGTAAGACCGAGGGATGGTGGAGCAGGCCTTTCGCGAGTTCCAAACGGCGCTGCATGCCGCCGGAGAACGTCTCGGCTCGTTCTTTCGCGCGGTCGGCGAGTCCGACCCGGCTGAGCATTTCAGCGATGCGCTGCTTCAGTGGAGCGCCGCGCAGTCCGTAGATATTGCCGACCACGGTCAGGTTCTCCTGCGCTGTCAGCTTTTCATCGATGCTCTGCGCCTGAAAGACCACGCCGATGTTCCGCCGGACCGCCGCGGGATCGTGTGCCACGTCGTAGCCCAGAATCTCGGCGCTGCCGCCGCTGGGCACCATCAAGGTCGACAGAATGCGAAACGTCGTGGTTTTGCCGCTACCGTTCGGGCCAAGCAATCCGAAGATCTCCGCCGGGCGGACGTCAAACGACACTCCCGCTAGAGCGGTGCGATCGCCGTATTGATGGCGCAGGTTCTTAAGCTGGATGACGGCGCCGTTCGAAGGCGTAGAGGAATTTACAGCCGGATGGTTCTCCCGATCCGGCATGGCGACTCTTGAATTCACGATAGATCTATTCTATGCCGTGCGATTGATCATCATTAGCGCAAACAGCAACGGCAAATAGATAACGGTCGCCTGCAGCAAATGACGGGCGCGCACTTTCGATTTGGGCACAATCGGCGCCAGCTTCATGGTCCACATGCGGACGCTAAACCACAAAAGCCCGCAGCCCAGCAGCGCAGCTCCGACGAAGTATATCCGGCCCGACATGCCGATGAGCGCAGGCACCAGCGTCACTGGCACCAGCGCCACCGCGTAGAAGACGATGGCGAAAGCGGTTGAGCGTCCGTCGCTTTCAACCACTGGTAGCATCCGCACGCCGGCTCGCTCGTAATCTTCGCGGTATAGCCATGCGATCGAGTGGAAGTGCGGGAACTGCCAAAGAAACATAATGGCAAACAGGACGAAGGCTTCCGCATCCAGATGCCCGCGGATGGCCGTCCATCCCAGCACCGGCGGCATGGCTCCGGGAAACGCCCCCAGGAAGGTACATGTCGGATGCACCATCTTCATCGGCGTATAGACCATCAGGTACGACGCTGAGGTAAGCGCCGTAAGCAGTGCTGTCTGCCAATTAGTGGCGAGCAGGAGATACAGAATGCCGCCGATCGTCATCCCGAAGGCGATGATGGAAGCATGCAGTACGCTCAGCGAGCCTGTTACCAGTGGCCGCATCGCCGTGCGCCTCATGCGGGCGTCGATGTCGCGCTCCATTACCTCATTCAGCGCGGCGGTGCCCCCGCTGACCAGTCCTATTCCCAGCAGCGCGTTGAAAGCCGTCCACGACAACGACGACACGTCTGATTTGGCGGCAGCGAAGTACACGCCGCACCAGGCGGTCATCACGATCAAAGTTGTAACGCGGGCCTTGGTCAGCTCGGCGTAGTCTCGGGCAATGGTCCCAAGTCCTGCGCGAGGAACTGCCAACGGCTGAGAGGCTGAGCTCATGCAACGGCCTTCCGGGGAGAAGAGTTCACGACGAATTCCTTGGCGCGCGACGAAATCATGCGGCGCGCCTGTATGGCAAGAATCACGCTGGTCGCCAGCACCAGCGCTCCGCCGGCAACATGGGCAACGGTAGCCAGAACCATGCTTAACGTGGGTTGAACAGCGTCACGACCCCACTGCACGCGAGTCACATAGGCCACAAATCCCAACCCAAGTTGCAGCATCAGAAGCGCCAGCAGAAGCTGCGCCGGCTGGCGAAGCTGCGGCACGTTTCCGTAAAGCGTCAATACGCGGATCACGGTCCAGCAGATCAGGCCAGCTACTACACAGGCTCCGATGAGATGCGGCAGCAACTTGATGCCTGAATGTCGGAAAGCCGCTCCGAGAATTAGCTGGATCCAGACGCAACTCGCAGTGATGGCAGCCAAAGTTGGCGTGCTCGGAGAAAAGCGGCGTTCGGAGATCGGCTCGGCTTCCTGCAGCCAACCCTTGCTGGTAAAGAGCGCCATGGCGACCACGGCGCAAAAGATTGTCTGCGCCAGCGTGGCATGGGCGGTCGAAATCGCCCAGGGAAGGAAGAACAGCACCGTCAGGCCGCCCAGAATGCCTTGCCCGACGACCGCAGCCAGGGCGATCCAGCCCAGCGCTTTCATCCACTTACGCTGCTCAACCCGCTGCGTCCAGACGGCCATCACGATGATCAGCAGGCCGATGAACTCGGCGAACATGCGATGGCCATGCTCCCACTTCACGCCACCGACCATCGGCGGAATGCGGTAGAGCGATCCGAAAGAAGTGGGCCAATCAGGGACAGACAGGCCTGCATCGTTGCTGGTGACCAGCGCGCCGGCCACAATCAGCAGCAGCGTGGCGAACGCCAGGAAAACAGCAAACCGATGATGTGCCGAATGGTATGGAAGAGTTCGCGACGTCAGGACAAGCTCCTATTCAACGTTGCGGCCAAGCAAAAATGGGCCTTGCTCAATTTGTATGACTATGGAACGAATGGCTATGACTTGCCAGTAAACGCCAATCCTCAGGCGGAGCGTTTGTGATGGTTATTGTAGCAAAGCAGCCCTGGCTTTGAAGAGAGGGGCCTTCAGGCCCTTCATAACTGTCTGCAGCAAAGTTGGGTTTCCGCCCTGAGGGGCGCTAATCAGAGACTTCCTGACTGCCACTCGGCGCTGATGCTGCCAACTTCGCTCGCTGCTTTTCTTCGAACTTGCTCTTGCTGACGATGGCGCGGGCGATGGTTCCGTAGCCGATCACCTCATGCCCGTTATGCGCGCTGACCCGGAACGTATAGAAGCGCCCGTCGAACGACTCCAGCACCGCCTCGGACTTGATCTTCATGCCCACAACAGATGGTGCGCGATGCACGACGTTGATTGCCGTCCCCACGCTAACCTCGTCGCCTTCCTGAAACGGCTCCAGCGCGTTATACGCCGCGGCCTCCATGATTCCAATCATGTACGGAGTCGAGTACACCGGCGGAAGGTGGTCCTTCCATGCGGTAAGTGTGTGACGCGGTTCCACGACGGTTTCGGCTTCACCGCGCGTGCCGAGCGGAACGGGTTTGGGCATGTATCGAGGGTAACGCGAGGAGAGGACGTTTGTCAGCGTTCTGGAAATCAGTTCTGTTTGTGGATGGTAAGCACCAATTGCCGGTTTTGTTGTTCGTACCCGAGCGCCTCTTTTTTTGCGTTCGAGACCTGCCGTGGCTTGAGTCGTTGTGACAGGGCCATGGCCTCGTTCTTGCCCTCAGGGCTGCCGTGCTCGGACGCCAACAGGAACCACATCAGTGCTTTTTGCTGATCCGCTTTGACGCCAGTCCCATCCTCATAGATCTGGCCCAGCGAAAACATGGCGTTCTGGTTTCGCTCCTTGGCTGCCTGCTCGAAAAGTTTTCGCGCCTGCTCGGGATCACCCGGAATGCCGGTACCCTGCAAGTAGGCTCTTCCCAGATCGTAAGCAGACTGCGAGTCTCCAAGGTCGGCACCTCGCTGGAGCCAGCGAATAATCTCCACGTTATCTTTGGGTACACCAACTCCGTGTGAGTAAAGCAGTGCAACTTTGTGGCAGGCGAGTCCGGAACCTGAGTTAGCTGCGGTTCGGTACCACTCCATCGCTCGGGCATAGTCCTGCTTGACTTCGGCTCCCTTGAAATAAGCATCTCCCACCCAAAGGCTGGCGGCGCTCTGTTGTTCCGCATTCAATTGGGATTGCAGATTCGCGGCAGCGCTCGCTCCGCCCCGATCACCCGCATCTTTCGCTAGCAGAAACCAGCCGAGGGCCAAAGTTGTATCCCCCGCATTACCATCGCCGTTATAGGACAAGGCCCCCAGGTTGAGCATCGCTTTGCCGTACCCTTGCAATGCAGCTTTATGAAACCAGCTCAGTGCCGCAGCAGGATCCTTATCAACCCCTCCTATCCCTAGCTGATATCGAACACCAAGCTCGTTTTGTGCAGCCGCGTCATTCGCCTCCGCCCGCTTCATCAATTCCTGAATTGACAAGCTGTCGAGCCCGGTGTTGGAAGTTGTCTTTGGGGAGGAGCCAGAGGTGGTACTCGACGTAAGAGGCGGGGTCGCCGTCTGCTGAGCTGGCGCCCAGCCTTGAAGATAGAGCAAACCTACGGCAAGAATCGTTGGCAGGTTCACGATTGGCGCTCCTCCCCAAACTAGCAGCTCTGATTTGGTGAGACAAGCATGACCACGACACGGGTTTCTGATGCTTGTCACTGCAGTTGCCCTTCAACTTGACCCGCCAGACGCGAGAGGATTAATCTCGCCCCACCTGATTCGAAAGGGTTCCCAAATGCCCACCCTCAACGAGATTGCCCCGGATCTGTTTCGCATCTCAGTCTTCGCCGAAGCGTTTAATCTGCAATTCAATCACTTCCTGGTCCGCGATGAAGAGCCGCTACTGTTCCATACCGGATTGCGCGGAATGTTCCCTGAGGTGAGAGAGCAGCTAGCCAAGGTGATCGACCCTGCCAAGCTGCGCTGGATCGCCTTCAGTCACTTCGAGTCGGACGAATGTGGATCTCTTAACGAATGGCTGTCTTTGGCGCCGCACGCGCAGGCTGCCTGCGGCGTGGTCGGTGCGCTGGTGAGCGTGAACGATTTCGCGGCACGTCCTGCACGCGCGATGGCGCCGGCTGAAGTGCTCACTACCGGCAAGCATCGCTTCCGCTATTACCCGACGCCGCATTTGCCGCATGGTTGGGATGCGGGGGTGCTGTTCGAGGAGAGCACCTCAACGTTGCTATGTTCCGATCTCTTTCATCAGGACGGAGATGTCGAACCGGTGACGTCATCCGACATTCTGGGCCGCGTTCGTGAAACGCTCACCGCCTATCAGCAGGGACCGCTGGCGAACTACATGCCCTATACGCCGAACACCGGCCGAATCCTGGAGGGCCTGGCCGGTCTCAAGCCCAAGCTACTCGCCACCATGCACGGATCGAGCTACAGCGGTAACGGAGAACAGGCGCTGCGTGAGCTGTCGGTCGTGATGCGCGACGTGCTGAACAAAGAGACGTTCCAGTTTGCGGCCAAGGCATAGCGATCGTCCCCCTTCCACGGTTGTAGCTCAGCTAGAATAGAAGCACCGCTGTGCCCATGCAGCCGGGTGGGGTAGTTTCCTTTGCCGTTGTCCTTTACAGAGAACTACGACGTTGTGGTAGTTGGCGCCGGTCATGCCGGATGCGAGGCCGCGATGGCCGCCGCCCGTATGGGCCTGAAGACCGCTCTCTACACGCTCAATGTCGATCTCATCGCCCAGATGTCGTGCAATCCCGCAATCGGTGGAATTGCCAAAGGACACCTGGTGCGCGAAGTGGACGCGCTGGGCGGCATCATGGGCGAGGTCACCGATGCCGTCGGCATCCAGTTTCGCCTGCTGAACACCTCGCGCGGGCCGGCCGTCTGGTCGCCGCGCGCGCAATGCGACAAGCAGCAATACCGGCTGAAGATGCGGCAGGTGCTCGAGTCCGAGCCCAACCTGAAGATCAAACAGGCGGAAGTGGCGGAAGTGATTGTAGAGCAGTTGTCAGTTGTCAGTGATCAGTTGACAGTCGACCCTGAAGACGCGGTCTGGTCCGATCTGACAACCGACAACCGACAAGTGACAACTTCCGTCGTTCGCGGCGTGAAGCTTCGCGACGGGCGCACCGTCGGCGCAAAGGCAGTTATCATCACCACGGGCACATTCCTCAATGGCCTGATTCATTGCGGTGAGCAGCAATATCCCGCCGGGCGCAGCGGCGAGCCCAACGCTGTGCTGCTGGGAGAATCGCTGAAGGCGCTCGGCTTGCGTGGATGCCGCTTGAAGACCGGCACGCCTCCACGTCTCGATGGCCGCTCCATCGACTGGTCGAAATTCACTGTGCAGCCCGGAGATGAAGACCCGACGCCGTTCAGCTTTCGCACCCGGCGCGTGGCGCATCACGACAAGCAGGTGCCGTGCTACATCGCATTTACTACGCCGGAGACGCACCGCGTCATCCGCGAGAACGTTCACCGCTCGCCCATGTATAGCGGTCAGATCCAGTCGATCGGCCCGCGCTATTGCCCGTCAATCGAAGACAAGATCGTCAAGTTCCCCGACAAAGAAGTACATCAAATTTTCCTCGAGCCCGAAGGGCTGAACACCTACGAGATCTACGTCAACGGCATGAGCACCTCGCTGCCCATCGACGTGCAGCTGGCGATGATCAAGTCCATTCCGGGTTTGGAAAACGCCGAGATGCTGCGGCCCGGCTATGCCATCGAATACGACTCCATCGATCCGACGGAGCTGGAGCGCACGCTGGAGACGAAGAAGATCGCGTGCCTGTACCTGGCGGGCCAGATCAACGGAACCAGCGGCTATGAAGAGGCCGCGTGTCAGGGAATCATGGCAGGCATCAACGCCGCGCTGAAGATCAAGGGCGAGCCGGCGCTGGTGCTCGACCGCACCGAGGCCTACACCGCGATCCTTATCGACGACCTTATCAGCAAGGGAACCAACGAGCCGTATCGCATGTTTACTTCGCGCGCGGAGTTCCGGCTGCACCTGCGCATCGACAATGCTGACCGCCGCCTGACGCTCCATGGCCGCCGCGTGGGCCTGATCAATGATGAAGCCTGGGCCAGTCACCTGGCCAAGCAGGGGCGCATGAGGAAGATGCACGAGTTGTTGGAGCGCACGCGTGTGAATGGCGATCTGACGGTGCGAGTGAGCGATGACGCGAACGCGCGCGCTGTACTGGACACACTGCTGAGCGGTGCGACCGGATCGACGCTGGCGCAAATGCTGAAGCGTCCCGAGGTGCAGATCGAGCAACTGGCGCCGGTGTTGAGTGTGCTCACGCCGCGGTTCTTCCAGCGCGAGCAAATGGATCGTGATCAGTGGGTAGTGGATAGCAAAATCGGCGATGCCGAACCTCTATCCACTACCCACTCTTCACTAGCCACTGATTTCCACCTCCCGACGGAAATCCGCAACGAGTTGAAGTCCATCGAGACCGAGATCAAGTACTCCGGCTATCTCGACCAGCAGACGAAGTCGATTGAGCGGCTGAAGAAAGCTGAGCAGCGCACCATCCCTGACTGGTTCGACTATGCCAAGGTTTCCGGCCTCTCGCGCGAGATGAACGAAAAGCTGTCGCACGTGCGCCCCCGTACGCTTGGCCAGGCCAGCCGCATTCCCGGCGTGACCCCGGCGGCAGTCTCGCTTATCAATGTCTACATCGAGATCCAGGCGCGGCAGCAGGTTAGGGCAAGGCAGACCGCGTAACCCACAGAGTTCATCAGCAGCCCTGCTTCTGGCACGAGGGCTGGCGTGATAAAGCGTGGACCAATTCCGCACTCAAGCAGCCCGAAGGGCGGGATGGGTGAGCGCACCGTGTGAGCGGCTGTTGCGAAACTATTGTCATTCCGAAATTGGCGGGACAAAACATGCGCCGGCCGCTGAAGCGGCTCTCGATTCGTTAGGGCGAATACCCGGCTCTTGCACGCCCAAACGTGTGCTCCACTGGTTCTCCTACTTTTGCTTGGCGATGATCATGTCCTTGATCTTGTTGTAGGTCGCCTGGGGAATGATCTTCTTCTGCACCAGCTCATTCTTGGCTTTGTACGGCCGGTGGTCGATGATCTTCTGCGAATAGACATCGCCGATGCCCGGCAGCTGTGCCAGCTGGTCTTTGGTTGCGGTGTTGATGTCGAGCAGATCGCCCGTGGCTGCCTTGCTGGCTGCTGCCGACGAGCTCTTTGCCGATGCACTCTTGCTCGTGCTGCTCTGCGCTATTGCAAGCCCGCTGAAGAGCACCAGCGCCAGCATTAGCGTCAACACACGACCCATCGCAATTCTCATTTTCATGGTTTCTCCTGGTCCCGCAACGCGGAAGATTGAGCACGCGCAGTTTTATACAGCGCGGGCTTCGCAGAGAAAAGCAAAATCTTGCTTCCGGAGAAAAGGATTTGCCGGCTGATCTGCGGCTCGGGCTAGAAGTTTCGCGCCACGAACGGGGTCGGCAGGAAGGTCAGGACCAGCATAAGAACTGCCCCCCAGGCGAGCCAGCGGCGGGTGTTGTCGAGCCCCGGCCACAGTGGAACGGCGGGATGCCTCCAGCCAGTCATGCCGAGAATAAGGGCCCAAAGCAGCCAGCCGGGCCATGCCCAAGGAGTCACATTGATGGCAAGCCGGACCAGACCAATGATCCCCAGCAGGCTGAGCACGATTATCGACAGCCTGGTAACTCGCTTGTGAGCATGTGGCGCAACTGCGTATACGATGTGTCCGCCGTCGAGTTGACCGCCTGGAATCAGGTTGAGCGCCGTGGCGAACATGCCCACCCACGCCGCAATCGCGATGGGATGCAGGCTGAGCCTGCTGAGGTCAGCGCCGGGATGAGCCAGGGGCCTGATTACCCAATAGACCAGCTGGAACACAAGCGGAAAGCCGATGTCGTACCCGCTTTCATGCGAAAGTCCTGCCGGGCGCGACAGCATCAATCCGAGAAAGAGAAACGGTATCGCTGCAAGGAACCCTGCTATCGGGCCCGCGATGCCAATGTCAAAAAGTGCCTGGCGGGAACGAATGGGCGACTTGATGCGAATGAACGCTCCCATGGTGCCGATCACGGTTGGGGCCGGAATGAAAAACGGCAGCGTCGCGTGAACTCCGTATTTCTCACACAGAATGAAGTGACCCATCTCGTGCGCCATCAGGATGCACATGAGAGTAAGAGCGAACGGCACTCCGCTGAGAAGCAGGGAAGGATTGTGCCAGATCCAGAGGGGGTGGAAAAGCGGCATCCAGCCCGCACCGAACTCAAAAGCCGGGAGACGGTGATCGTAATTGAATGCCAGCTGCACTCCGACCACGAGAGTCGTGCCAAAGGTCAGCAGGAGCAGCAGAAGGTGTAGCCAGTAGGGCCTGCGGAACGCTTTCGAGACCGTGAAAACTTGGGGGTACTGCGGGGTCTCCAAAGTGTAAGAAAGTGGCGGCGTAGGCTCGGACATCGTAAGTGAGTATTTCCAGGAGGCGAGACAGTTAGGACGCGCCACCAGCAAGTGATGCAGCCGTGGGCGCCAAGGTTTCGCCACAGGACCGCCGAAAGCTATTCAATCGATTGTAGTTCTTTTCCGGGTTTGAAGCGAACGGCCTTGCCCGGCGGGATATTGACTTCCGCCCCGGTGCGCGGATTCCTCCCGATGCCTGTCTTTCGAGGCCGAACCGTGAAGACACCGAAGCCGCGAAGCTCAATTCGGTCGCCGCGCGCCAACGCTTTCTTCATGCTTTCAAATACGGTTTCCACGGCCGTTTCGGCCTTGGTCTTGGTAACTCCTGTCTTGGTAACGACTTCATTGATCAGGTCGAGTTTGATCACAAAGGCTCCGCTCTGCTCGCGGCCATCTCAAATGCGACTGGCCAGTTTCGCCGGGCGACCGCCTCCGGCGTAAGTGAGGATTCTAGCTGACCTGCGCTTTTCGCGTAAGTCTTACGTTTTCGAGGATTTGGGGGCGCCTGCGCCGAATCCTAGTGCCAAGGGTCAACATTGTCAATCCACAAGCACATTCCGTAAGATGACGCTATCGTTTCAGGGCTAATGGTCGAGGTGGCCGATACGTGTCATCTCCACGAATGGCCGCCGAACGGCAACCGCCCATTCGGCAGCGCAAAGGAGCTTCTTTGGCAATCAAGAGCGACCGCTGGATCCGCAAAATGGCAATCGAACACGAGATGATCAACCCTTTTTCCGAGAAGCAGGTTCGCGAGGGAGTCATCTCCTACGGTCTCTCGTCGTATGGCTATGATCTGCGCGTGGCAGACGAATTCAAAATCTTCACCAACGTTAACAGCACCGTAGTCGATCCCAAAAAATTCGATGAGCGATCGTTCGTCAGCGTGGAATCCAGCGCTTGCGTGGTGCCGCCGAATTCCTTTGCCCTGGCCCGCTCGGTCGAGTACTTCAGGATTCCGCGCGATGTGCTGACCATCTGCGTGGGCAAATCGACCTACGCGCGCTGCGGCATCATCGTGAATGTGACCCCCTTCGAGCCGGAATGGGAAGGCTTTGTCACCCTGGAGATTTCCAACACAACACCGCTCCCCGCCCGCATCTACGCCAACGAGGGCCTCTGCCAGATTCTCTTCTTCCAGTCCGACGAGGCCTGCGAGGTCAGCTACAAAGACAAGGCGGGCAAGTACCAGGGGCAAAAAGGCATCGTGCTACCCAAGCTGTAAGCGAATGCCAACACAGCAAGCGTGAGGTGTCCAGCCGTTGCGCAACACGGCAGCGATTGGCTGGAGAAGGATTCTAGTCGTCAGCCTCTCCGCCAATGACGCCGTCCAACGTCTCGGCGGCGGCTTCCAGCGGCGTCTTCTCCGGCTGCGGCACGATCCACTTCACCATGCCTGCCCGGATCTCCTCTTCCGCGATGCGGCAGGGTTTGCGGCTCTGGGTTTCTACCACAGGGCGGGCGCCGTTCTGGAGCTGGCGCGCGCGGCGGGCTGCAACCAACACGTAGCGGTAATTGCTGTCAAAACCTTCTACCAGCTTCATAGATCACTCCGTGAGAGTCGGATGTCGAGACAGATCAAAACTGGCCAGGATGGATTGCACCTGGTCCATCATGCAGGGACGACGGGCCGCATCGGCCCGGACCATGATAGCTTGCTCTTCCGGCATGGCTGAAATCCCGGAACGGCGAAGCCTCTCGGCCCGCACGATCGACTTCAGCGTGTCGATCGCAGGGTCAACTCGGTCGTTCACCAAAATATAGTCGTAGTCGCTGAAATTCTCAATTTCACGGGAGGCGGTCTGCAGCCGGCGCTGGATGGTCTCCTCTGTATTGAACGGGCGCGCCGTCTCGCCCAGCAGTTTTTTCCGGATTTCGTCATCCGCCTCACTGCGGCTGCGCAAACGTCGCTCAAGTTCCTCGCGGGAGGGAGGCAAGACAAAAATGCTGACGGCGTCGGGTACTTCGGCCTTCACCTGGGCCGCACCCTGCACATCGATATCGAGCAGCAGGTCTTTGCCGAGTTCAAAGGCGTCCTGCATGTAATGCTTGGCGGTGCCGTAGTAGTTTCCGAAGACCTCGGCATACTCCAGAAATTCGCCGTTGCGAACCTTGTCCTCGAATTCCCCGCGGCTGACATAAACGTACTCCCGGCCCGACACTTCGCTGCCGCGCGGAGGGCGAGTGGTGTAGCTGACGGAGAACTCCAGGTCGGGAACGATGCTGAGCAGGCGATTGGTCAGCGTGGATTTGCCGGACCCGGATGGGGCCGAGATGATGAAGACGATGCCGCTCATTCCAGGTTTTGCACCTGTTCGCGGGCTTTTTCGATGTCCGATTTCATTGCCAGTCCCAACTCGGTAATGTGTAGCGCCTCTCCCGCTATGCCGGAAGTTTTTGAGAGCAAAGTATTGGCTTCGCGATTCATCTCCTGCAGGAGGAAGTCGAGCTTCTTGCCCACTTCGCCCCCGGCGTCGAGCACCGACAGAAAGTGCTGGATGTGGTTCTTCATCCGCACCAGCTCTTCCTGAATGTCGCTGCGCTCGGCCATCATGGCAGCCTCTTGCAGGATGCGGTCGCGATCCACCTGCAGGTTCAGAAGCTCCTGCATGCGTCCATGGACTTTCTCAAAATAGGCGTGCGATACCCTGCCGCGTAGCTGGTCGACCTGTTGGGTAGCGTCTGACAGATGCTCCATGCGCTCGCGCAACTCGACCACAGCCCCGCAGCCTTCGTCTTCGCGCATTCGAGTCAGCCGGTCAATGGCTTCTTCCAAAGCCGCAGTCACGTACTGCTCCAGCGTCTCTCCGGTTCCGCCATTGACGGCAGCGTTCAAGGCTCCCGGCAGCTTCAATACAGCATTCAGGTCGGGCTCGGCGCTGACCCCGAACTCTTCTGCCACCTTTCGAAATGTCTGCAGATAGCCGCCCACCAATTCCCGATTGACGGAGAAATCGGTGCCCCCGGTCCGCTCGACAGCCAAAGACACTTCAACATGGCCGCGATGCAGACGCTCTTTCAGGATGCGCCGGATTTTAATCTCCACCGCGTCCAGCTCAGGGGGAATACGAAGGTGCAGGTCGAGGAAGCGATGATTGACCGACTTTAAGCTCAGGACGAAGGCGAGTTCGTCGCCTGCCTGCGCCCTAACCTGCGCATAACCCGTCATGGAGCGCACCGTCATCTTTGGACTCACTCTCCACCTGAGGTGGCATGGACATCTTCGAACTGCAAATCATATAGCCGCCGGTAGGTTCCGGTACGCGCCATCAGCCGTTCGTGGCTTCCTTCATCGACAATCATTCCGTTTTCGAGGACCAGAATGCGGTCTGCCCGGCGCACAGTCGAGAGGCGGTGCGCCACCACGAACACCGTCCTGCCGGTCATCAGGTTCTGCAGCGCTGATTGCACCAGCGCCTCGCTCTCGCTATCAAGCGCGGAAGTAGCTTCGTCGAGCACCAGAATGGGTGCGTCCTTCAAGATGGCACGAGCAATGGAAATTCTCTGACGCTCTCCGCCGCTCAGCATCAAGCCCCGTTCACCGATAACCGTATCGTAGCCCGCAGGCAGCGACAGGATGAAATCATGGGCCAGCGCAGCCCGGGCGGCTTCTTCTACACGCTCCTGGCACATTTCCCGGTGGCCATAGACGATGTTGTTGCGCACGGTTTCGTTAAACAGAATCGTATCCTGCGTGACCATGGCGATCTGCGAGCGCAGGGAGGAGATCTTCAGTTCGCGAACATCGTAACCGTCGATGATCAACTGGCCGCTGCTGACGTCGAAGAAGCGTGGCAACAAGTGGACCAGCGTGGTTTTGCCTGAGCCGCTGGAGCCGACGATGGCCACCACCTCGCCGGGCGCGACGTGCAGGTTGATGTCGTGCAGCACCTCGCGGCCTTCTTCTCCGCTGTTGTAGCGGAAGTTCACGTGCTCAAAGCGAATGCCCTGGTGAAATGGCGGCAGCTTGGTGGCGTTTGCCTTCTCCGAGATGTCGTCCTGGGAATCCAGGAACTCGAAAATCGCCGACGACGCGCCGATCGCTTGCTGGAAATTGTTATTGAACTGGCTGAATTTTCGAACCGGATCATAGAGCTTGAACAGCGCGACCAGGAAAGTGACGAAGATGCCCTCGGTCATGTGCCCGCGCTTGATGAAC
This sequence comes from uncultured Acidobacteriaceae bacterium, assembly GCA_963846815.1. Lineage (GTDB taxonomy): Bacteria > Acidobacteriota > Terriglobia > Terriglobales > Acidobacteriaceae > CAVVDY01. The sequence goes on from CAWJXG010000002.1 coordinate 688,520, forward strand.
TCGCGCCCCACGAGGATCACGAGCGCCATTGCCATCGCACCGAAAACATCCATCAACGGAGAACTAATCGCCCAAGCCGCAACCGACCGCAGGTTGGCCCTAAATAAGCGATTGGCGGCTTCACGGAAGCGTCGCGTCTCCCATGTCTCCATGCAGAACGCCTTCACAATGCGCACACCGGTGATGGTTTCATGCAGGATGTTCTGAATCTCGGCCAGCTTGTCCTGACCGCGCCGGGTGGTCTGGCGCACCCGCTTGCCGATTCGTCGCGCTGCGATCACGACAAAAGGCAGGAAAAGCATCAATACCCACGCCAGACTGCCGCCCAACCGAATGACAACCAGCGCAGTGAAGAGAAACGTGAAGAACTGCTGAAGGAATTCCGCCAGGACCGTGGAAAGTGCGTACTGCACTCTCTCAATGTCGTTCACCAGCGCCGACAATAGCGTGCCGGTCGAATGCCGGTGAAAGAACGCGACCGAGCGCCTGAGCGTTGCGGAGTACAACGCGTTACGCAGGTCGGTGATAGAACCGTAACCGGCGTAATTCACTAGGTATGTGCCGACGTAGTCGAAGATTCCTTTCAAGATCGTCGCCATCACGAGCGCGAAGGCGACCATGGACCAGATATTGTGAAAATGCTCGGGAACAAACCAGTCCAGTTGCAGCGTGAATCTGCCGCCTGGAAGCAACGCCAGATTGTGTGACTGCGAAGCCGGATTCAGTACCCGGTCCACGACGGGGCCGATCAGCAACAGTCTGAACGCCTCCAACAGTCCGACCAGCGCCATGCAAACCACGGACACCAGCAACTGGAGCCAGTACGGCCGCGTGAATCGCAGTAATCGGGTTAGCTGACGCATAAACCTCGCTGAAGGCAAGGGCGCCGGGCGAGCGCGAATGTGAACAAATTAGACGGTTTGTAATGCAAACGTAAATTCTACTGGAACACACGCGAGAGGAGAAAGGCGGAAACCGTCTTAACCCTCCAACAGGGGACCGCTAAAACGCCGGCAGACGCCCCGCTATTCGAACCCACTCTCGGACCGGTGCCGAGCTATTCGATCGGCTCTACCGCGATAATCGGCTCCTGAGCGGCGTGCCGGTCCGGTCTCTGCACGAGGATGGTCGCAATCAAGACCAGCACGATGCCCACTACCTGTATAGGCGATACCAGCTCGCCCAGCAGCAGAGCAGTCAGGAAAATCGCCCATACCGGCTCCAGACAAGCAGTAACGATCGCTCTCGTTGGATCCAGATATTGCAGTCCGGCAAAGTAGAACGAAAAAGGCACCAGCATCGAGGTAATGGAGAACACCAGCAGGAACAGCCACTGTCCACCGCTATAGTGCTGTGCCGCGATTTTCCAGGGTGGATTCACCACAATCCAGAACGCGGCCGCGCCCAGCAGCGCGTACACCAGCACCGTCCAGCGATTGTAGGTCTGGACCAGATGCTGGGCGTAAACGTTGTAGAAGGCAAACGAAATCGCCGCGCCCTCGGCCGCCAGCACTCCGATAACGCTGAAGCGCGCACCCGAAAGGCCTATCCAGGGAAACGCGCTTTTCGCAGAGACCAGCCCGACTGCGATTCCGCAGCCAGCCACAGCCAACACCACCCCCAGCACCCTCTGCGTCGTGGGATGTTGTAAGCGGCGGGAGAGCATATACAGCAGCACCCATACGGGAGCAACGTATTGCAGCACGATGGCGGTGGCGACCGTCGTCTTCTCAATGGCGAAGTAATAGAAAAAATTGGAGGCCGCCAGCCCGAGAATCCCCAGCAGAAAGAACTGCGCCAGATGCCCGCCTCGCACCTGCAGCGATCTTCGCCTTGTGAACCAGAGGAGCGGCGCAAGCATCAGCAGCGAGATGGTGGCGCGGCTCTGGGCGAGGATGAGGGGATCGATGGATCCCAGATACTCTCCGCCAAACCTTATGCGATGGGTGAAGACGGCCCGGCCCATGGCGGCAGAGAGTCCCCAGAAGAACGTGGCCGTAGCGATAAACAGATAGCCGCGGACGGGATGTTTTTCAGTGGTTAGTGGCACGTTCAGTGGTTAGTGGATAGTGGTTACTGGATAGCCACTCGGGCGCCATGTCTTCGGCATTGTCAGACTCATCTTCCGCTTGCCCGCGCTGCGACTTGAGATCGCGCCGTTTGTCGTCTATCTCGGCGATTTACCTCGTTCGTCAATCTCGACACCAAGTGCCAAAGCCACCGTCGCTGAGGGAGCGAAAACTCGTAAAAGTACTCCGAGTGGCAGTGAAACAGGTTCCGAGTCCTCTTTGACCTGAGCAGCTTTCGCGCAAGCGTATCGAATGCATTTTCCAAGTCGGTCGAATCGGTTTGGCGCAACTTGTCGTCAAGCAGTTCACCATCGATTTGACACAGTTCGACTGCGCAATTCGCAACATCAAGTTCGTGGCGGAGATCAGAATACGGGTCTTTGGGGATTCGAGGCGGGAGTCTCTTAACTCGAGCAGTTAAGTGACTCCGCTCTTTGTCCCATTTGTAACAAGATGCGCAGAGTCCTTTTGCGCGAATTGGACGTTGCGGGCTTCGGCACCATCCACACCTCTTTCCTTGCAGAAGAATTGAAATGCTGGAGTCGATGCTCTCGTCGAAAGGAGTCGCGTTGCTACAAGACATAACTTCACGTGGACTCGGCGTTGTTAGCAGGAGCCACCCACTATCCACTGTCTTTACTCTGCCAGTGCCGACTCGCTGGTCGTCCGCACCACGCGGTCGACAACGTATGGACCGCGCTTATCCGGTTCGTGGAAATGCCGCACCTGCAACTCGCCTAGCAGTCCGAGGGCGACCAACTGCACGCCGGCGACGATCATGACAGCCGCAAACACAAGCAGCGGACCGTGCTCGTCCATAACGTTCACATGACGAACAAACTTTTCCCAAATCATGTACAGCGCGATCAACCCGCCGCTGAATGAACTGAGTGCGCCGAAGGTACCGAAGAAGTGCAGCGGCCTCGACATGTACTTCAGCAGGAAGCGGATCGTAATAAGGTCGAAGAAGACGCGGAAGGTGCGGGAGATTCCGTAATGAGACTCGCCGTGCTCGCGGTTGACGTTGCGGATTGGGATCTCACAGATGGTCGCCCCGTACGCCGAGGCCAGCGCCGGAATAAACCGGTGCAACTCGCCATACAACGGGATATCCTGCAGAACCTCCCGACGATACGCCTTGAAAGTCGTACCGAAATCGTGAATGTTCACGCCACTGAGTTTGGCCATCACCCAGTTGGCTACCCGCGAAGGAAAACGCCGCATCACGAAGTTATCAATGCGCTGCTTGCGCCAGCCGCTGACCACGTCGTAGCCCTCGCGCAGCTTGTGCAGGAACATCGGGATGTCGTGCGGATCGTGCTGCAGATCGCCATCCATGGCGATCACGTAATCGCCCTGGGCATGATCGAATCCCGCAGCCAGCGCCGAGGTCTGGCCGAAGTTGCGGCGCAGCTTTACGACCACGACACGGCGATCGACGGAAACGATCTGTTGCAGCAGTGAAAACGTATTGTCGCGGCTGCCGTCATCGACAAAGACCAGCTCAAACGGCTCTCCCGCGGCTTCCATAACCACTCGCAAGCGGTCGTAGAGTTCGGTTACGTTCTCTTCTTCGTTGTGAAAGGGGACGACGATCGAATACTTAGACACGACAATCTCATTATAAACGGGCTTCGCCCAGAACGCTGTTAGGGGGACAGCGAGACGTGCGATTTGTGATCCCAGAATCTTGCCGCTCCACTTTACCTCTCCCCGAGGAATCTGAGAAGCCGTTCGATGCCTAAAGCGAAAATTTCTTCCGGGGTAATCAGGCTGAGGACAAGGTGACCGTCTTTTACGAAATCGTAAAAATGGCCCGGTTGCACTAGCACTCCAGTGCCGCGCAGAAGAGCAATCGCGAGTTGCTCGTCGGAGGCCGTAACCGGCACCCGCAGTATCACATACCATCCGCCCTCCACTTCCAGGCGGGTACACAGCTTCTGCAAGTTGAGCTGGCGGTCGAGTTCAGCAAGGTTGGCGCGAATCCTCGCCATCAGCTGACGCTGGATACTGTGCCGCTCCCGCAACAGCTCGGGAATTGCCCACTGAACCGGCGCATTCATCGACAAGTAAGTATCGGCAATGACCTCTAGTCGGTTCAATGCCTCTCGTTTGAGCCTCTCCGGTCCGCTGACTGCGATCCAGGCGGCCTTCATCTGCGGCAGGCCGGAAATCTTGGATAATCCGCTCAGAATGAATGTGACGGCTTTGCGTTCAGCCTTTGCCTGCGGGAGCGCCGCAAAGGACTGGCAGGCCGGATCGACGTTGAGCGAATAATCGAGGAATACCTCGTCCGAGACAATGGCAAGGCCGTTCTGCGCGCAGAACTCCGCAAGCTGGTTGGCCTCCCGCGGTTTCACGAACGATCCGGTCGGGTTGTTGGGATGTACAACCAGAACCGCCTTGCATCTCCCTGACGTAGCCGTAATGCCTTCCTGCGAACCGCCTTCCCGCGACGGGTGGGCAGACGCACTTCGACGGAGCACCTGCTCCAGGGAATGAAAATCCATTTGCCAGCCGTGGTCGTAGACCAACTCATACGGAACCAGTGTGACGTCCTGGATATCGGCCAGGAAGTCAAACAGGGGATAACTTGGAGTGGGCACCAGTACGGCATCGCCTGGGTCGCACAGCAGGCGGAAGATGAAGCTGTACGCTTCGCTGGTGCTGGTGGTGAGAACTAGATCGTCGGTCGAGATTTGCGCGCCTCGTTCGGCGTAATAAGTCGCAACGGCCTCGCGCGCCGGGAGCAGACCCCTGGCAGTCGGCTCGTATACCAGCGCTTCTGGCTTGGCTAAGGCGCACAGCAGTTTCGCTGCATCGTATTGCAGCCCGATGTTGGTCGGGTTGGAAGCCGTCAGATCCAGCAACTGTTTGCCGGCACTCCGATGCTCGTCGAGAGCCCGCGTATATGCATTGGTGGTGAGGTCCCATTCCGTACGCCGGGCAAAGTAGCTGCTCATCCTGCAAGTTCTATCATGGGAACGATCTCGAGGCAGGAAGAAGGTTTCCTAGGTAGGGTCCTAAAGTTGCGTTCTAGGCGGCGTCGGCTGTGTCGGATTCTTCGGATCGCATTTTTGCAAGCGCTAGCAGAATCCTGCGCTTCAATTCGGCTAGACGAGGGTCGTTTGGTTGAAACTTTTCATTCTTCTCCAGGGTACGCAGGGTGGTTCGGAGGGCTTCGACCATGTCTTGGATTTGGGGATGGCGCATTATGGCGCACCTATTTCTCAGTAGGATGCCCCTAGCGCTGCTGCTGGTACCCGAGTTAAAGTCGGGAACTCCCGAATTGACCACATATGATCGGTAAGCGTTCGCGATTTAGGCACTACCGCTGGACGCTAATCAACCCTGTCGCCGCGATACAATGCTGCTCTCCGTCAACACCACTGGACAGAGCCTGATGCGCGCCAGCGATCTGAAGAAGCTCGTTCCCCTCCGGCTGAAGCTATACGCCGCTACCGGGCTTTCGGGTTTGCGACGCCTGATCGTTGGCCCTAAGACCAAAGCTCTTCTCGTCGAAGCCGAAAGCGGCCTTCTACTCGTGGGAGTGGAAGATATGCAGGTCGGGCGGAAGCTGAGTGCGAACGGGGCCTACGCCACAGCGGAAATCGACCGTCTCACCGGCCTCATCAACGAACAGTCAGACATACTTATTCTCGGGGGCCACATTGGCACCGTCGTGATTCCGCTGGCGCGAGCAGCCCGCTCCGTGACTGTGCTGGAACCGAATCCGGACAGCTTTCAGCTCCTCGAACTGAACCTCAAACTCAACAGCTGCAGCAATGTGAAGGCGTTCAATCTTGCCGCGGGCGATAAGGCCGGACAGCTCAGCTTCCTTGCCAGCCGCGCAAACTCTGGGGGATCGAAGCGGGCGCCGGTGACGGCGGATTACCGGTACCTCTACGATCATCCCGACACAATTACTGTCTCGGCAGTCGCTGTGGACGATCTCTTTCCAGACATCTCTTTCGACCTGATCGTCATGGACATTGAAGGCTCGGAGTACTTTGCCCTCAAAGGCATGCCAAAGCTGTTGGTCCGCGCCCGGACGCTGGCGGTCGAATTCCTTCCCCATCACCTGAAGAATGTGGCTGGCGTCTCCCCTGCCCAGTTTGTCGATCAGGTCTATCCCTTTTTCGATCGTCTTTACATTCCAAGCAAGGATTCAACCGTCGATCGAAGCCGCTTCCATTCCGTGCTGGACGAGATGTTCAATCACGACGAGATCGATGAGGGCCTGATCTTTTCAAAGAAGTAAGCCCTCCCCGCAACGACCCCTTACCAGCTTGTCAGGGTCATGTTGTCAATCCAGACGTTGTAGGGCTGCTGGCGGTAGTTGCCGTCGAGTTGGATCGCCACACTGGTCCCTTGGCTGCCGTATTTTGCCGGATCGAAATACTTGTCGACGGCCGTAGTTTTGTCGTCAACCGTCACGGAGATGAAGTGAGCTTGGTTCCCGACACGCTCAAATTGCCAGACCAGGTGGTGCCATTGATTGGACGAGACCTGATGACAGGGGACATTGGTGTTGACCCACTTGCCGGCCGCCGTATTCCAGATCTGCCAATCGCCGGTGTGGCGATAGCTGCACTCCGTGCCGAACACATACCGGGTTCCGTCGATGGTCTGGTTGACATCGAACTCCAGCGCTTCCGGAGCATCGGCGTTGTCCACATAGAAGTACAGGTCGTAGGTAAAGTGTGTGGGCGTGGGATCCGCGCCAAGCTCCTTCCACCACAGCGCGTTGGAATAGGGAGTGCTGCCACCGATCCAGAACATGGACGAAGAGCCGCTCAACGAAGGTGTTTTCTGGTCCGGGGTCATGCTCGACTGGGCGTTGCCTTCTCCGCTAGCGCAAGTTTGCCCATGCAGTTTCGCAGTGCACCATTGCCAGTCGTTCATATTTTGAATTGCGGAAACTGTTTTCTGGTTTGGCGGCGGTGGTGGCGGAGGCGGTGGTGGCGGCGGAGGCGGTGACGTTGGATTGTTTTGGCTGGTAGTTCCAGTCCCCGTCTGATTCTGAGTGGTAGTGCCGGTACCCGTCTGGTTTTGATTGGTAGTACCGCTGCCGGTCTGGGTCCCAGTGGACGTCCCTGTCCCCGACTGTGTCACGGGCGGCACAGGATTTGTTGACTGCGCGTTTGTGGCCGACGGATTGCCTCCGCAACCCGTGAGTAGCACACAGATTCCGACGAGCAGGACCATGAAGCCAATCAGGGAAAGCCAATTCCTGGAAGCAAAAAAATCTTTGGACGAAAACGAAAGAAATGCAGGTGGAACGTCTTTCATACTTATCTGTCTCCAATTTCGTAGGGGATCTTGCTGTGAGGGCCCGATCTTTTATTGATCCGTACTGTTTACAATTATAGAAACTGTAAGAAGCTGGTTCGAGCGGTTTTGGCGCGGCGTGCGCACGAAAATGCGCCTAGCACTGGAAGGCCATGTTTTTAGTCCCGGTAGAACTAAGGTCGGGCTAAACAGCGCCTGCGCGCGAGAATTCATCTCACCTTCTCTGCCCGTGATGGCAAAGTCTTGTGCCCCCAGCGTGAGACTCCGGCCTCTGGTAGACTTTTTTGCGGGGATGGCGTGACGATGGGCTCGCATCTTTGGCGAACTCTGATTTCCATCCTGCACTTCTGACTCTGCGTCTGCCTCTGTGTGCCTCCTGACAGAAGGGAGATCGCCCCCGCTCTTCTCATGTCGAGCGGCAGTCCATTCAGAGAATTCGAATATCGGACGCAATCGGCGTCCCTGAGGAGGTTGCAGCATGTCTACTGCAGTTGGTACGGCGCAGATTCACAACCGCGTCGCCGAGTTTCTAAGCCGTCCGCGCAAGATGTTCATCAACAACCAGTGGGTCGACTCCGCTTCCGGCAAGACGTTCCCCTCCTACAATCCTGCCACCGGTGAAGTGCTGGCGCAGGTGGCTGAAGGCGATCGCGAAGACATCAACCGAGCAGTGAAAGCCGCGCGGAAGGCGTTTGACAGCGGACCGTGGTCCGAAATGACGGCCTCAGAGCGTGGACGCCTCATCTGGAAGCTCGGCGATCTTCTCGAGAAACACCAGGAGGAGTTCTCCCAGCTCGAAAGTCTCGATAACGGGAAGCCCCTCACGGTAGCGCGTGCCGCCGACATTCCGCTGGCGATCGATTTGTTCCGCTACATGGCGGGATGGGCTACCAAGATCGAGGGCAACACCATCCCGATCTCGGCGAAGTCGAAGCGCAACCAGTACTTTGCCTACACCCGGCGTGAACCGGTCGGCGTGGTGGGCCAGATTATCCCCTGGAACTTCCCGCTGCTAATGGCCGCCTGGAAGTTGGGACCGGCCCTGGCCACGGGCTGCACCGTTGTGCTGAAACCTGCCGAGCAGACTCCGCTCACCGCGTTGTTGCTGGCCGAGCTTTTTGCCGAGGCGGGCTTCCCCGAGGGCGTGGTCAACGTCGTGCCCGGATACGGCGAAACTGCCGGTGCTGCCCTGGCTGCCCATCCTGACGTGGACAAGATTGCGTTCACCGGATCGACGGAAGTCGGCAAGCTGATTCTGCGAGCTGCCGCCGGGAACCTGAAGAAAGTTTCGCTGGAGTTGGGCGGCAAATCGCCGAACATCGTTTTCGATGATGCCGATGTGAAGCCCACGATCGCAGGCGCTGCCAGCGCGATCTTCTTCAACCAGGGCCAGACCTGCTGTGCCGGCTCACGCCTGTTCGTAGAGAAAGACATGTTCGACCAGGTGATCGAAGGTGTCGCCGATCAGGCCAAGAAGATCAAGGTTGGTTCGGGATTCGATCCTGAGACAACTATGGGGCCGCTGGTTTCCGAAGAGCAGTTGAACCGGGTTTGCAGCTACCTCGAAGCTGGCTTCAACGAAGGCGCTGAAGCGGTGGTTGGCGGCAAAAAGAAAGCTGGGCAGGGATACTTCGTCGAGCCGACGGTGATGGTCAAGACCAATCCCAACATGAAGATTGTTCGCGAGGAGATTTTCGGCCCGGTTGTCACGGCGAGCCCGTTCAGCGATCTCGACCAACTTGTAGCGGAGGCCAATAATAGCGAATACGGTCTTGCGGCGGGCGTGTGGACGCGCGACATCAACAAGGCGCACCGCATCGCCCATAAGCTGCGTGCCGGCACTGTCTGGATCAATTGCTACAACGTCTTCGATGCTGCGCTGCCCTTCGGCGGATACAAGCAGTCCGGCTGGGGCCGCGAAATGGGGCATGAAGTGCTGGAGATGTACACCGAAGTGAAGTCGGTTTGCATGGCAATTTAGCTGAACTCAATGGGAGGGCCCGCTCAAGCCAACTCTGGCTGGCGGGCCTTCTCCGTATCTTCAATCCGTCTATCTATCCTTCAGCCCAGTTCCTGCGTTCGACAAACGTCGGCGGCTCGTAGGTCTTTCCTGCGGCTAGCTGCCTGTCCTCGCGTGCCGAGGTCCACAGCAGAATTGGGCCGGCGATTAGACGCAAGGCTTTGGTTGCCAACCCGAATTCGCCCTCGATCTCACGGCGCAGCTTGCGGATCTTCTGCGACACCGCGCTGTTTGTCCTCTTCAGACGCTGCTCCATAGCCCATAGCGCTGCGTTGTAAGTGGTGCGCAGCTTGATGGCTTCAAATTTCATGCGCTCGCGGACGCGAGCATCCGCCGAGTCCCGGTACCGCTTCCAGCCCTGGAAGATGGTGTCGCAAATGCGGAACAAGCTTGGTCCGTTGCGCTCGAAATCGAACTGGAATGCCCAATCAAGGAACTCCTTCGACTGATCGCGCGAGATAGCTGCGTGCCGGAAGTTGAACTTGTACTGGCCATGAATGTCAGCCAAATCGACATCAATCATTCGTCCCTCTCGCGTAACCTGCTCGAAAAGCGGAGTACCGGGGACCGGCGTGTAGAGCATGAACTGGTGGAAGTCGGTACAGTGCGACACCGCGTACTCAATTTCCTGCCCAATGTTCTCCGGGGTGTGGTGCTCCAGACCCACGATGGTCGAGCCCAGCAGCTTGATGCCGTGCTGCCGCAGCTCCGCAGCCAGCGCCTTGGTATCGGTGTCATGCAATTTGGCATAGGTAGAATTCGGCGACTCCAGGCCGAGCCAGATCCACGAGACGCCTAGTTGAACCAGTTCCTCCATGGAATACTTCCGAATCGCATTGGCCGACGAGAATACGTATAGCGACCAGCTTTTGCCGCCTTGCTTCATCCTATCCAGCAGGCGCATGGCGCGGGCACGGTTCAACAGGAAGTTCTCGTCCATGACGAAGAATGAGCGTACGTTCATGGCCTGTTCCATGTGCTGCATGACCTCGAACAGCTCGTCACCGCTCTCGAAAAAATGAAAAGCTTTTCCCTTGCCGCCAAAGAAAGCGGAGGTTGTGCAGAAATTGCAGCCCATCGGGCAGCCCACGGAAGGGATCAAAGTGGCGGCGGTGTCGCGAGTGTTGTCGGGAAGGCGCATCCCGAGCACACGCATCCCGAATCCAGACATGATCTCCGGGTGTTCGATGGGGGCAGCGGGATCGTCGCCAAGATAGCCGCGCATCCAGGCGATTCCCTCGCCACGAACGACATAATCTGCATCAATGAGTTTGTCGAGACCGGGAATGGCAGCCACATGTCCGCCGATGATGATGGTGGACCGTGGCGAGAGTTTTCTCACCACCCGGCACATCTCGCGCACCTTGCCAAAATTGGGAATGATTCCGGAGATGCCGACAACGTCATACGCAGTCGAAGTCAGCTCCTGGCGGAAGCGCTCAAGCGTGGGGAAATCGAGCAGCGTGCTGGCTGCGGATATATTTCGCTGTATCATCATCAATCCCCATGAGCGATGAAACATGCGTAGCGAAAAACTGCCTTGTGCGCGAGTGACCTGATTGTGGTACAGCTCCATGGGATTGATAGTGCGGCTGCCAAATTCGTCATCTTGTGCGTAGGGACCGAAGACCGAACTTAGCAGGACACGGGCGCGGTTGCCCTTGGGATGAGGACGGATAGTATCTCCCGCTTGCATGATCATGAGAAAAGGCTACGAGACTCCAGCCGGCGGATTCAGTGATATAGCAACCATCCAGAGATGAAATGACACAACTCTTACATTTCTACGGGCAATGCCGGAGGCGAACGAAGAATGGCGACTGAAGCCACTCCGGCTATGCCCCAGATCAATCCCTGGCTGATCGCGGTTGCGGTTATGTCGAGCACTTTCATGGAAGTACTCGATACGACCGTAGTCAATGTCTCGCTGCCGCACATTGCGGGCAGCCTCTCGGCAAGCAATGACGAAGCCACCTGGACCCTGACGTCCTACCTCGTGGCCAACGCTATCATCTTGCCGCTCACCGGCTGGTTGGCCGGGCGCTTCGGGCGCAAGCGTCTGCTGATGGTCTCGGTGGCCGGGTTCACCACGGCTTCATTCATGTGCGGCCTGGCGCCTTCCCTCGGCTTCCTCATTTTCTTCCGCATCGTGCAGGGGGCGTGCGGAGGAGGCTTGCAGCCGCTGTCACAGGCCATCCTGCTGGAGTCGTTCCCGCCGGAGAAGCGCGGGCAGGCGATGGCGTTCTGGGCGCTGGGCATTGTGGTCGCGCCCATGCTTGGCCCCGTCGCCGGCGGCTGGCTTACGGATAATTACAGTTGGCGCTGGGTCTTCTACATCAACATTCCCATCGGTATCGCGGCGCTGATCCTGACCCAACTTTTCATCTTCGATCCGCCTTATCTGCGCCGGCCGAAAACCGGAATTGATTACTGGGGCATCGGGCTGCTCGCAGTCGGAATCGGCAGCCTGCAAATCATGCTCGACAAAGGCCAGGAGGACGACTGGTTTGGATCGCACTTCATTGTCACACTGGCCGTGCTCGCTGTCGGGGGACTCGCGGCGCTGATCATTCGTGAACTGAAAGCGGAACACCCCGTCATCGACCTGGGCGTTTTCAAATACCGGTCTTACGCCATCGGAACCATGCTGATGACGCTGATCGGCTTTGTGCTCTATGGCAGCACCGTGCTTCTTCCGCTGCTCATGCAGGTGTTGCTAGGCTATACCGCAACTCACGCCGGAGTGACCAACCTGCCGCGTGGCTTGGCATCGTTCCTGATCATGCCGATCGTGGGCAGGCTAACCGGCAAAGTGGACTCGCGAAAGCTTCTGGGAATAGGCATGATCGCGTCCTTCTACGCCATGTGGGAGCTCTCGCACCTGAGCTTGAATGTTGGCTTCTGGAACTTCTGGTGGCCCTTGACCATACAGGGAGCCGCTCTGGGATTCATCTTCGTTCCCCTCACCACCGTCACCAACGATCCGATTCCCAACGAGCGCATGGGGAACGCCACCAGCCTGTTCAACCTGATGCGCAATATCGGGGCCAGCATCGGCATCTCGATCGTCGAGACCTACCAGTTCCGCAAACAGCAGGTGCACATCGACTATCTCGGCTCGCATTTTTATGCCTCCAGCAACATGGCGGAACAGTTCATTCAGGGCATGAAGTCGTACTTCATGCAACAGGGTTCGAATGCCGTCACTGCCACTCACCAGGCCTACGAAGCATTCTGGGGAATGCTGCTGCGGCAGGCGGCAATGTTGTCGTACAACGACACCTTCTTGCTCCTTGCGTATGTGTTTGTCGCCATGCTTCCTTTTGTCTTCCTGCTGCGCAAACCCAAACATAAGGGCGGAGTCATGGTGCACTAAAAGAAAAGGGGGCAGGAGGGAGATTCCTGCCCGAGCGCAAACAGTCAGTTGGTTGTCACTCTTGCGGAGAATTGCCCGCGCTGAACTGCGATAGCTTCTGCATGCGATTGTCGATGCGGGAGATTCGCTGTGCTCGCAACTGTTCAGCCTTGGCCTGCTGATCGGGCGTCAGTACCTGGGTGTAGATCTGGTGCTGAATGGCTTGCTTGCGCACGATCATCTGCGTCATCAGTTGGCCTTGTTGGGTCGCCAGCGCCTGGATCTTCGCCTGATCATAGTTGCCGTTGGCGGTCGCCTCCAGCATGGCTTTCTTGTTCGCTGCCATCTGCTGCATCAGCGGAAGACCAGTTGCCTTGTTGGCCTTGAAGATGTCCTTAATCTGGGCCTTCTGCGCGTCAGTGAGGTTCAACTCACGCGCCAGATAGGCCATGCGGGCATGATGACCCCGCCAGACCTTCTGCGAGGTGGTGGTCGCGCTGTCTTGCGCGTAGCTCAACACGGCAACGCCTCCCACAATCAGGGCCAGCAAAGTGATTGCGACCATCCAAAACTTCTTTGTCATTTCTCGTGTACTCCTTCTGACAGAAATCGTCGACTGTCAGTTGTATAAACGCAGCGCGAAAGCATTTGGTGGTTAAGAGTCTTTGCGCTGCGGTTAAGTTTTGTTGACCCGCAGCGCAAATCCTCCTCCTCAACAAGCCCGAAGTGTCTACTCGGTTGGGGCCGGCGCGGCGCCGGACTGCATCTTCTGCAAATGCTGGGTAATGCGATTAATTTCGTCGGTGCGCTGCTGATTGAACTTGGCCTGCTGATCGGCCGTCAGCACCTGGGTATAGATCTGGTGCTCCAGCGCCTGATGTTGGACCATCATTTGAGACTCTAACTGCGCCTGCTGAGTAGCCAGAGCCTGAATCTTGGCCTGGTCGTATGCGCCGTTCGACGTCGCCTGAAGCATAGCCAGACGGTTCTGTTCCATCTGCTGCATCAGGGTGTGCATGTTGGCCCTGTTGGCTTGCATCAGGGATTTCACCTGCTGCTGCTGTGCGTCCGTGAGATTCAGATCGCGCAGCATGTGTCCCATCGGGCCGCGCATGTGCGGGCCGCCGCCCCATCCGGGACCATCAGGGCCTGGGCCCTGCGCATAACTCATCGCTGCTCCACCCCAGAGCGCCACTGCCAAAATCGTTGCTAACGTGATCCACTTCGTCTTCATAACTCGTTTCTCCTGTTGTCTACTTCAGGCTCCGAACCTTCCCGGCGTGCCGCCGTGGAATTTTGTCTGCCTCTCGTCCTACAATTCCTACTTATCGCTGCTTCGGGTTCCAGAATCTTTTCCCTGGGCGGACGATGCTTTGCCGGTTTTATTTTCATGTGTCCGGGGTGTTCGAGAATGCATCAACCAGCCATGAGACGCATACTGTTCACTGTGATAGTGGCATTCCTGTCGGTCACCTTGGCTGTCGCTGAGGATTTGCCGGCCGGAACGCTGCTTCCCGTGACACTGAGCAACACTGTCAGGGCCGGTAAGGCCAAGCCGAATGAGCGCTTTTCTGCAAAACTCGCTCAGTATGTCGTGGTTGACGGGGTGCGCTTACCGCGGGGAACGCAGCTCAGCGGCAGGGTAATCGAATCTCAACCCGCATCGGGAACGTCCCCGGCACGTCTCGTCCTGGCTTTCGATTCAATCCGGGTAAAGGAACAGGACCTTCCTGTCACGACGAGCCTACGCGCGCTGGCGTCCACGCAAGCCGTTTACGACGCCCAGCTTCCCACGAACATGGTTGACGATTACGGCTCCAGTATTCGCGATTGGAACACCACCCAGGTCGGAGGACAGGCGGTGTACCGGGGAGATGGCACTGTGATGGAAGGGCCTGAAGTGGTGGCCAAAGCTTCCACTGTTGGGGAGGTGTTCGGGGAGCCCAAGACTTGGCCGTGGTCAGCGTGCGCGCGAGACGCTGTGCGCAACACTGAACAGTCATTTTGGGTGTTTTCGACCGACGCTTGCGGCCTTTATGGATTTACCGGCTTAAAGCTGGCCCACGCGGGACGAAAAGATCCGCTGGGACGCATCGTGCTTGAATCTCCTGCCAGGCTCGAAGTCCGCGCCGGAAGCGGATGGCTCCTGATGGTGCTCTCCGCTGGTCAGCCCTCCAGCGCAGACCAGACGCAGCGCCACGGCACTCCCGTGCAGCCGTCCGCTGGAAATTGACACCCAACGGCAACCCGCATAACAGCCGATCCGGCTAGCCGGACGAAGCTCGTCGGATACAGAGGGTCAATCTAACCTGTGGCGAAACCGCTTCCTCCCTCCTGCGACCTGTCGAAAAAAGCGATAAAGTGTTGGCATGCCAAACCGCACTTCATTCCTCCGCGCACTCGGTATCGGATTTGTGGCAGGATTGCGCTCTATGACCGCGCCGGCCGTGGTCAGCCGGGCCGCTTCGCACGGACAGCTTCAGTTGCAGAACTCGCCTTTGGCTCTGCTGGGCTCGAGCTATGCTTCGAAAGCGTTTGCCAAGCTTGCGATCGGCGAAATCATATCCGACAAAACGCCCCTGGTCCCCAGTCGACTCAAACCGGCGAGTTTGGCATGGCGATTGGCAGCGGGCGGAGTCTGTGGCGCGGCGGTCGGCCTTTCGGAAGGTGAACCGATCGCCGAAGGCGCTGCCCTGGGCGCTGCCGGAGCGTTGATTGGGTCCTTGCTGGGCTATCTCTGGAGAACCCAGGTCGGTGCGAAACTCAAGGTTCCGGATCTGCCGCTGGCGTTGCTGGAAGATGCAGTTGCCGTTGGAACTGGGTTGGCTATCGTCTCATGCCCTCGCGCCAACGCTGTGCAGGACGCCTGGGCGGACGAAGAGAATCCGGCGTGGCTGCCGTAACGCCAAACTTAAATCAGCTGCCGGGATATCCGTGGGCGGGCATCCCGGCAGCGCAAGTCACGGTTTAAAAGAGGTTCCACAAGTACTGGTTGTAGACGTCGTGATGGTATTGAACCTCCGGCGCCTTTACGAACGTGCCCAGCAGGCGCGGGCAACGGTCGGCTGAAGCTTGCTTCAACTCGGCATAACGCGCCTTGACGTCGGGGCCCAGCAGCTTGGTCGTCCATTCCGATTTGCGGAAATCTTCCAGCGCCGAGTAGATGTTGTCCGGCAGGTAGCGCTCGGCCTGGCGAAGGTTCTTGATCTTCGCGGTCTCGCCTTGCAGTCCGGTCTTGAAAATGGAGTACATCACAAGATAGGGATTCGCATCCGGCGAAACCGATCGCACTTCCACCCGCATGCTGCGCTCATTGCCGATTGGAATTCGAACCATCGAGCCACGGTCGGTGGGCGAAGCCTTGATCTGGTTCGGCGCTTCGAAGTGCGGATCAAGCCGGCGGTATGCATTCACGCTGGCATTCAACAGCAGGCAGATGTCGTTGCCATGCGTCAGAACGCGATCGATGAACTGCCATCCCGTCTTGCTGAGCTGCTCTTCGCCCTTCGCATCCCAGAACAGGTTCTTGCCGCCTTTGCTGACGGAGACGTTGGTGTGCATCCCGCTTCCATTCACCCCGACGACAGGTTTAGGCAGGAATGAAGCCGTGCATTCCATGTGGGTCGCAACCTGACGGCAAATCAGCTTGTAGAGCTGGATGTGGTCCGCCGCTGCGACCACCTCGGCGTAGGAGTAATTGATCTCGAACTGCGAGGGCGCGACCTCAGGATGGTCTTTTTCATTCTGGAATCCCATCGAGCGCTGCACTTCAGCCGTAGTATCGATGAAGGTGCGCAGGGTGTCGCCCGGCAGCGAGTGGTAATAGCCGCCTGTATTGACGTACTCAAACTGCCCGGTGTCATGAAAATGCCGCTCGGCATCGATTCCCCGAAAGAGAAATCCCTCAATTTCATTCGCCGCATTCAGCGTGTAGCCTTCCTTCTTATAAAGCTCGTCGGCGAATCCCTTCAGCACGCCGCGAATGTCGGCCGCATAAGGCTCGCCGCTTTTGTCGATGACGTGTCCGAAGACCAGCACCTTGCCGGGGCCGAAGACGTCGGCCGGTCCCCAGTAGAAGGCGCTCCAGTCGATGCCCAAGCGCAGATCGCTCTCCCGCTGCGCGGTGAAGCCGCGGATGGACGAACCGTCGAACGTCAGGTTGTCCCAGCTCTTGAGCAGGAACTTCTTGTCGTAGTCCAGCATGTGCAGGCGGCCTTCCAGATCGCTGAACAACACGGTCACCGCCTTAATGCCCTTCTCGTCGGTGAGATATTTCAGCCGCTCTTCCTGGATTTTGCCGATGTCAACGCGGTTCAATCGGTCGGCCTTGGCGCGCAGGTTCATCTCTTCGAGTTCGTCGTAGGAAAGTGCCAGGAAATTACGCAGTTCGGTCGGCATATAGCTCCTTGAACGGATGAATGCTGAGAAACGGATGAATGCTTACCCTGCGGGCCGTACTCCACCCGCAAGCCAGTTGCAGTCGCACTGTACGCGGTACAAGTCAGACTACAAGCCTCCGGTATGGCAATCCAGAAAAAAAAGTTGATGGCAGCTATTTGAAGAATTTATGGATTCGCACTCCCGGACCAAGCCGGCCTGGAGAGGTTTTCGTGCGCCGAATCAGCATTGACTTGTCTATAACTGTAGGGTTGATAGTGAGGCTAGATGCTCAGCGTTTCGCAACTCGCACACCAATTCGGTCTCAGTCGGACGGCGATTCTCTATTACGAAGCGGTTGGGCTGCTGCAGCCGGCCCATCGTAGCTCTGCACAATACCGGCTGTATGGCGAAGCCGAGGTCGCCAGGCTGCGCCAAATCTGTCTGTACCGCTCGGTTGGAATCAGCGTTCGCGATCTCCGATCCTTGCTTTCTGGCTCTGAGGGTGCAGCTGCGGCGGTACTGAATCGGCGGCTGGCCGAGGTGGAAAGGGAAATCGGCGAATTGCGCAGGCATCAGAGGGCAATTGTGAAATTGCTGCAGGCCAAACAATCACTCTTAAGGAGAACAAAGAACATGACCAAGGACAAATGGGTCACAATCATGAAAGCCGCCGGGTTTACCGAGGACGACATGGCGCGCTGGCATCGCGAATTCGAACGCGCTGCGCCGGAAGACCACCAGGCATTCCTCAGTTACCTGCATATCGCACCCGAAGAAATCCGCTCCATACGGGAGTGGAGCCGCACGGGCGAGCGGCATCGCTAACCCAGCGCCGTATCCAGGTATCGGGCGCGGTGGTGAACCGTGCCCGCTTCATGCCACTCGGGAAGCCGCCGCGAGTTGCAGCCAGTGCTTTAGCTGATTCGAGTCGACAACGCCGGCTTGCTGTTGCACAAGTTGTCCATGGCTGAACACGGCAAAGTTCGGAATCCCGCGCACGTTGTAACGCGCAGCTACTTCCGGGATGCGCTCGGTGTCAACCTTCAGAACGACGGCCTTGCCGGCCATTTCCTGCGCTGCACGCGCAACTTCCGGTGCAGCCATCCGGCAGGGGCCGCACCATGCCGCCCAGAAATCAACCAAGACCGGTACCCGGGCCTCGCGCACGATCTCGTCGAACAAGGCAGCATCCACCTCAATGGGTTCGTTGACCGGCGGCAGGACCGATTTGCACGCCCCGCAGCGCCCCGCATCGGAAAGATGCTTCGCCGGAATGCGGTTACTACGGCCACAACTCGGACATACACGAATAACAGGCATTGGCTTGCTCCAGGCGCTCCGCGAGCTGCGTATTCAGGTTATCCGCGAGGCCGCGAAATAACCAATCCGCATCCCGGTGGGTATTAGGTCAGTTAGATTGTCATCCCGAGAGAGCTTTTTTGCGAGCAAGGGATCTGGGCGTGCCGATTCGCGCCGGCGTGCGA
This sequence comes from uncultured Acidobacteriaceae bacterium, assembly GCA_963846815.1. Lineage (GTDB taxonomy): Bacteria > Acidobacteriota > Terriglobia > Terriglobales > Acidobacteriaceae > CAVVDY01. The sequence goes on from CAWJXG010000002.1 coordinate 707,120, forward strand.
AAGGCACGCTTCCATATTCAAACTGACCCATTACCTCCGCTGAGATAGATGCATTGCCGCATGGATTTGCTGCGGCCTGACGCGTGTCTCAGAACCTGCATCTCAGTATGGGTATGAAAGCGTTTCACGGTTTTGTCAGCGTGATGGTTTTCTGCGGACTGTTGCTGCTCGCGGGATGCAGTGCCTGCTCAACCCAGCCCTCCAGCCCCGAGCAATTACGCAAGGAAACTGCCAATGCCACTGCCGAGCTCAAGAATGACACCAAGGCCGTCGCCGAAGGGGTGCGTGACGGGCTGCGGCGCCCGTCAGCGGGCAAGCCGCTGAATCTGAATACCGCTACCCAAGCTCAGCTCACCCAGCTACCGGGAATCAACGATGAAGAAGCCGCGCGGATCGTGGCCAATCGCCCCTATCGAACTGCGCACGACCTGGTCGACCGGAAGCTCATTACGCCCGCCGAATACAAGCAGATCGCGCCGGAGGTTACGGCGCAGTAGGAGCCTGCTCGGATTTTTCAGCGGTGATTCGGGAAAGCATTCCCCGCAGGGTCATGGTTCGCGCGGTGCTACTGGCGTAATTCTTCCGCTGCTAGAACGTGGTAGCGACAGTAAAGCGGAAGGTTTTCCGCGGCTCACGCAACCAGTAGGTCGGCTGATAAAGCGCAATCGCGTTCTGATAGGTATAGTCTCCTGCCGGTCCCGCCGGGAACATGGATCGCGTGATCGGATTCGGCGCCTGCACCGTCTCCTCGAGTCGGAGCGGATTGTAAGCGTAGTAGAACCGGAAGGGAGCGTTCACGATCGGCATGATGACCTGCAGCTCGAGGCCGGTTGACATACGGGGCTGGTAGTTTGTGCCCGGAACCGGAATCAGATTCTTGGACGCTGGAACGGAAACCGCTCCGCCGCAGCTGTAATCGGCGTTCAAGTACGGACAGCCGTACTGGGTACTGGTCAGGACATCGTATTGGCCAGGCGCAATCTGCAACTGAGATTCGCGCGAGATAAAGTCCAGCCCAGTATCCACAAAGGGGGCCAGGGTTACGGGGCCTGCAATCGGAATGCGGTACTCCAGATTGCTGATGATGCTCGTATCACCGCCGGGGAAGATGACTTGCTGGACGGGAATGTTGACCAGGTAACTTCCGCGCCGCGGATTGGTAGGATCGAGCGGCACAGTGGTCCCGTCCGGGTTCTGCAGCGGAATCGCCACCAGCGTCGGGAAGAAGGAAACCGGCGAAACCGCGCGGATATCGAAGCCTCGCAAATCGGTGTCGCCGCCCAGGTAGAAGCGGTCAAACGGCGGGGCTACCTGTCCGTTGTATCCCGTGATCCAGGAGCCTTGCACCCGGAATCCAAGCGTGTTCCGTCCCTTGTTCATCGGAATAAACTGCTTGTATTCGGCGACCGGCTTGAATGAGTAGACGTTTCCGCCGATGCCCGCTACTTCGGTGGCAACGAATAGGCTCTTGCCTTTGTGCGGGCGTTGCGGAACATCGATGCTGCTGTAGGAGAAGTTGGGTACGATCTTTGATGTCTGGATTCCGGTCAGCGCATTGGGGCCGTAAACGCCGCGGAAGTTGATGCTCTCGAAGTACAGGGTCGATGCTGTGCTGAAGGTCTGCAGGCTGGTGTCGTCAAACGAGTAGGTGATGCCTACGCGCTTGAAGGAGTGCCTGATCGGATAGCTGAACGATGTGGTGAAGCCAGTGCTGGTCTGGGTGAAGTTCTGCAGCAGGTTCTGATAGGCGGACGGAAGCTGCAGCACCTGGTTGTACTGCTGTTGGGTCAGCGCCGCCTGGTTGTAGTTGTAACTCCGGTGATATACCGACCAGCTAAAATTCAGGGGACGATCCAACAAATACGGCTGTGTAAACGCCAGGGTTTCGTTGCGTTCGTACTGGCCGATCTGGAATTCCAGGGTTAACGACTCGCCTTTTCCGAACAGGTTGTTCGTGGTGTAGTTCAAGCCGATAAAGCCGCCGGCCAATCCGCTGACGCCACCGGTGAGTCCTATGCTGTTCTTTCCCTTCTCGTGCAGTTTGAGGACGATGTCGACCGTCGAATCCGCAACGTTCTGGTGAATCTCCGAGTCCTGGTCCGCTTTGAGTGGTTCGAAGTATTGCAACTGATTCAGGCGGAGCAGACTGATATCCCAGAGGTTTCCGTTGTAAACATTGCCCTCCTGCAGCAGCAATTCGCGGCGTATCACCTTGTCGCGGGTTGTCGTATTGCCCTGGAACTCGATGCGCCGAACGTAGAACTGCTTGCCTTCGTCGAGATCGATGTTCATGCTGATCAGCTTTTTCACATCGTCCGGAGTCGTGTCGGGGACAGGGGTAAAGTTGATGTACCCCAGCTGGGCATAGGCTTTGCGCAGGTTTTCGATGCCTTTGCGAATCGCCTCGGTATCGAAGATGTCGCCGTCCTTGATCTTGAATTGAGCGCGCAGGGCCGCAACGTTGCTGATCGCCTTGTTGCCGGTGAAGGTGATGTTTTTGAGCCGGTACTGAGAGCCCTCTTCCACAGGCAGGGTGATGTCGACGGCTTTTCCCGGTTTATGTTTCCAGGGCATGTACCAGACAAACCCGCTGGTGTCGTGGATCTGCGTCTTCGGATCCGACACCAGGGCCTTGAAATATCCCTTGGTCTGGTAGTAGTAGCGCACACGCTCGGCGTCTTCATTCAGCTTCGTCGAGTCGTAGGTGCGCGCGAAAAGATTCTCTAGGAAGATGGAATGCGGAATGCCGATCGGCTTCAGGTTCTTCATCGCACTTCTGAGTTCGCGCGACTTGAGGTGTTCATTGCCTACAAAAGTGATCTTTCCAACTTTGACCTTCGGTCCTTCCTTGACGACGAAAGTCAAGCCAACCGAAGCCGGAGGGATGGGATGTACCTCCGCCCGTACGGTTGCAAATTGCCGGCCATGCGCTGCCAATAGGTCTTTAATCACAACTTCGGCGCGCTTCACTTTTGTTGGGTCGTACTGGCTTTCCTGGGTAAGCCCGACCTTCCGCTCTTTGAACTTATCGAGGACGTCGCTTTGAGAAACTGAACTCAGGCCGACGTACTTGATTTCGCGAATGGTCGGCTTCTCCTTGACATATACATGGATGATCCAGCCTTTCGGAGAGGCCTCCCGCTCAATACGCAGATCGTCGAAATAACCGGTGTTCCACAGGGAGTTGAAGTCGCGTTCCAGTTGCTGCTGATCGTAAATCTCGCCCTTGCGCGTGTACATGCGGGCCCGGATGGTGTCGGCGGGGATGCGGCGGTTGCCGTGGATAACGATTTCCTCTATGACGTCGGGCTGTTGGCTCCAGGCAGTGCCCACAAACAAAAGGGCAGAGAGCAGAGCAAGCGCTACGGCATAGTACCGCGTCCCGCGCACAAAACGGGCCGCAGGTCTCACCTGATGATGGCAGAGAATATCGACAACCTCAAAGACAAGGTGAATGAAAGCGCAATTATACGGTACATAGGCACTCGGTTAAAATCGCGTGAGCGATTGGCTCGCCACAGGGACCACTGAGCAAACCCGCGCTGGCCAGTGAAGTTGTTAAACACCGGTGCAGGTTTCCGGCGCTTCTCAAGGAGAATTCTGTTGCCTTACGCCTTTGTCGCTATCCCGCGGGCGGATGTACCACGCGCTGACGGTCCGCTTTTTCAGCATCTGCTCGATACCTATGCCAGTGAAACCGGCAAAACCGTTTCCGTCTGGCGCTGTTTTTCCGACGCCGATTTCGACTTTTGCCCGCATGAGAAATCTTCCAGCGTGCTTCAGATTTTGAAACATCAGCTGCTTTCCGGGCGGCGTCGCGTCCTGCACACGTGCCATCACCGGGCCCAACTTACTGTCTACCTCCGCCTGCTGGGCAGGCCTGTGCCCTCGGTGTACGGCCCAACTGCGGACCAGACTTGGGAAGGGGCTGATCCGACCACCTCGGTCGAAGCCGCCGGGAGGAAATAACTGAGATGGAGGGCCTGCGCATATTGATTTCCCGTGATCAGATCGCCGCCAAGGTGAGCGAGATGGGCCAGCGTATCACCCGGGATTTCGCCGGCCAGCCGGTGCTGCTGATCGGCGTTTTGAAGGGTGCTGCTATTTTTCTTGCAGACTTGGCGCGAGAAATTGAACTGGAAGCGAGTTTTGATTTCATCGCGGTCTCCAGCTACGGCAACGCCATGCAGCCCAGCGGAGAAGTGCGGCTGGTGAAAGACCTCGACCAGTCCGTCGAGGGTAAGAACATCATTCTGGTGGAAGACATTCTCGATACCGGGCTTACCCTGACCTATCTGAGGAACCAGTTGCTGGCGCGTCGCCCTGCTCAGATAAAGGTGGCGGTATTGCTCGACAAGACGCCGCGCCGCATCCAACCCGTGAAGGTGGAGTATGTAGGCTTCCAGATCCCTGACGAATTCGTGGTGGGCTACGGATTGGACTACGCCGAGCGCTACCGGAACATAAAAGACATCTGTATTCTGGAGCCGCTCAAAACCAGTTAAAATTGACTTTTGCCCATGTCAGTCAAAACTGCTGTTTCCCCTGTGACTCCCGCCGCTGCATTCAGCGATTGGCGAGCTGCCGCTAAGCTGATCGACCATACGCTGCTGAAATCGGACGCTACCGACGCCCAGGTGCTTTCCGCTTGCGCTGAGGCCCTCGAGTTCGGATTTTGTTCGGTCATGGTGCTTCCCTGCTACGTAGCCTTGGCGGCTTCTCAGTTGCACGGGAGCGCGGTCAAGGGGGGCACGGTTGTGGGCTTTCCGATGGGCGGCAATCTTGCCGTCGCCAAAATTGTGGAAGCGGAAGCTGCCCTGCGCAATGGCGCTCAAGAGCTGGACATGGTGATCAACATTGGAGCGCTGAAGTCCGGGCACCGCCTGACCGTTCGCAATGAAATCCAACGCCTCGCAGAGCTGGCGCATGACGGCCAAGCCATCCTGAAGGTGGTTCTGGAGAACGCGTTGCTGATGGAGAAGGAGAAGATTCTCGCCTGCGCGTTGGCCATGGATGCGGGAGCGGACTTTGTCAAAACCTCGACCGGTTTTGCGATCTCGGGAGCAACCGCCGATGACGTCGCCTTGATGCGTGGGGTGGTCGGGCACAACCTGGGAGTCAAGGCAGCGGGAGGGATTCGTACGGCCGCTCAGTTTGCCGGGATGGTTGAAGCCGGGGCGAACCGGATTGGAACCAGCGCCGGCATTGCCATCATTCGAGAACTGGGAGCGCCACTGCGCACTGTGAGTTGAGCCCGCGGCTCCGCTCTGGTTCGGGTTTATCCCGCCCGATCCCTAATCCTTCGCTTGCCCACTCATTTGTGCAAAGCCAAAACCTGCTGTATACCAGAAGCAAGCGTCGAATTAGTCAGGTAGTAAGTCCATCCTGCCGTAACTTCCGCTGCATCAATCTAACAAGTGTTAAGGAGTCCGATGTCCCCCCTTCTACCCATGAAAGAGAGTTCTCGTGAGGTGGTAGTGGAGGTGACCCGCAGCTTGCAGCCCTATTTTCAGGAGATTACCTCCGAATGGCGACGGGCTATGTTTGCGGAATTCAGTTTCGATGGCCGGGCCATGGCCGCGCTGGAGCGGCTCACGATTGGTACCGGATTCTCCATTTTTTCACAAACCGATTTCGCTGCTTTCTACGGCAATCTGCAGTTTTTCGGGGAGCGGCTCGCCAAGCTGAAGGTGAGCGCGCGCGAGGTGGCGCGGGCGCTGGAAATCTATCAGCAGCTTATTGATCCATACTTGCGAAAGATTTTCCCTCCGCGCCGCCTGCCGGAGGCGGTCGCGGCCATGGAAACCCTGTCTTCGGCCAGCTTCATCGCCATTTCCGGGGCTTATTTTGACACGCAGAAAACGGAGTCGGAAGCGCTGCTTTCTGTGCTCGACGCGGAGCTTTCGGCCAAGAACCTGGACGCTTTGCTGCAGAGGGTACTGGAGATCAGCAGTGAAATCTTTAGCGCCACCCTGGGAGTGGTCCTGATGAAGGACATGGAGCAGCGGGTGCTCCGGGTTTGCGCTCAGGTCGGCTTTGGCAATGACCTTGAAGATCCCAGCTTGGAGATCGCTGTGGGGCAGGGCTTCTCCGGCAAAATTGCGGAATCGGGCGAGCCCGGAATTCTACCCGATCTGGAAGCCTCTCACGGAGTGTTGAACTCCCGAATTCAAGGCCGCGCCAAGGCCCTCTGGGGAGTGCCTCTCAAGGCCAGGGATGAGGTTATAGGAGTTCTTCTGATCGGCTTCTCGCGCGCCCGCGAATGGCTGCCAACCGAGAGAGACCTGCTGAAGGCAATTGCTGATCGTTCCGCCTTGGCCATTGATCGCGCGGGCATGACCGACGCTCTGCGCGAGCGCGAGGCCCGCATTGTCGAGCTTTCCGGACACCTGTTGCGAGTGCAGGAAGAAGAGCGCAAGCGCATCAGTCGCGAATTGCACGATGAAACCGGACAGGCGCTGATGGTGATTCGGCTGTATCTGGGAATGCTGGAGGGCTCGGTTGGGACCCGTCTGGCGAGGGGCAAGATCCGCGAGACGCTGGATGTCGTAGATCGCACCATCGAAGGTATTCGCCGGATCATCGGCCGGCTTTCTCCGCTCGTGCTGCAGGAATTGGGGTTGATAGCCGCCGTTCGCAAAGAAGCGAAAGATCTGGCCAAGAGTTCGGGTGTCAAAGCGCGGGTCAACGTTTCCAGCGGCTTCGGAAGGCTGCCGGGCGTGCTGGAGACAGCAATTTATCGCGTAGTGCAGGAAGCTCTTCATAATGTCGCGAAACATGCAAACGCCAGCAGCGTGGTCATCGAGATGATCCGCGATGGCAACCGCGTGCAGTTGACCGTCGAGGACGACGGCATAGGCATGGCGCCGGCCTCGAAATCGAAACGGCAGACGTTTGGAGTTTCCGGAATGCGCGAACGTATTTCAACCTTGGGCGGCGAGATGACGATCGTCTCATCCCGTGGCACCGGAACGCGCATCGAAGTATGTGTGCCAATCCCCGCCGGATTGGCCGATGCCCACGTGGCCTCGACCGCGGATTACGATGCCGACACCCTGGCGCAAAGGGCCTAGACGGCAGCCGGATCGCCGGCCCAACTGGACGTAACGTGATAGGAACCAGGTGCTTGCATGCCGAAGATTAGATGTTTGCTCGTCGATGATCACACCCTGTTTCGCCAGGGAGTGCGGCGTCTGCTCGAAACCGAGAGCGACTTTGAAGTCATCGGGGAATCCCCCGAGGCTGGTAATGCCGTCGAGAAGGCCCGCGAATTGCGTCCCGATGTTGTGCTGATGGATATTGGCATGCCCGGACTCTCCTCGTTCGAGGCGACGCGCCAGATCAAGAAGACCCGTCCAGAAACCAAGGTTCTTTTCCTCACCATGTACGAGGACGAGGATTACCTGGTGCAATGTTTGGAGGTGGGCGCCGCCGGATATGTGCTGAAAGACACGCCCGCGCCGCAATTGGTGAGTGCCGTGCGCGACGTCTACCGCGGAGGCAAATATCTAAGCTCGCAAGTCCTGGGAAAGCTGGTTGAGGACTTTCGCGCGCGGGTGCGCGACGCCAAAATGAGACCGCGCATTTCGACGCTCACGCCGCGTGAGCGCGAGATTCTAAAACTGTTGGCTGAAGGCAATTCGGTGAAGGAGATTGCGGTACTTCTCGGGCTCAGCGTGAAGACCGTTGAGGCGCACAAATTCAACCTGATGCGCAAACTCGATATCCACAACAAGGCCCAACTGGTGACCTACGCCATTCAGAAGAAGATCATCAAGATACCCGTTAACCAGTAGTCTTTTGTCGCGCGATCGCCGCCAGTTCTTCCAGGCTCGAGACTTCCAGGTCGGGCTCCGCCCTCACCAGCTTGGTTGCGGCGGCCGCCTTCCCTTTCCGGCGATTAACCCAGACGGTCGCGATTCCCAACTCCCGCGCCGGGGCTACGTCATGGAATAAACTTTCGGCTACATGCAGCAGCCGCTCCCAGGAGCCGCCGATGCTCTCTCGCAGCAATTTGAAATTCCGCTGAGATGGCTTGTAGGAACGGGCCTGCTGCGCGGTGATCACCAGATCGAACGGCACCTGCAGGCGCTTGGCGGTTCGCGCAAAGAGGTCGTCATCAATATTCGACAGAATCGCCAGCCGGTGGCGCGACTTCAGATCCTGCAGGACCGCGGCGGTTTCAGGGAAGGGCTTCCACTCGGCGATGGAATCGGCCAGACCACTGGCTTCCGCCGTGCTCAGTTCAACCTTGAATGCAAGCCCGAAGTCGCGCATGACTGCGGCCAAAACGTCGCGATAGCTGCGATAGGCGCCGGACTGTTCCCGCGGTTCGAACTCCGAATAGAGGTTCAGGATCTGCGAATCTTCGGCGTCGCAGCCCTTGGCGCGAAGCAATGGCCGGAGGTAACCCAGGATGCCCGCCTCCCAATCGATGAGAGTGCCATAGCAGTCAAACGATAACCATTCCAAGCGCGTCCAGTTCAGCATCCCCGGCCAGTCCTCCGTTCGTCAGCACAAAAAAAGTGCCACATCCGCGAGGACGTGGCACCGAATGGTCGAACCGTTGTTTCTACAGGTGCGCCGACACAACGCCGACACGGATGGCATTCGACTTGATGCCATTGGTGATTACTACCATGTTGTAGGTGCCAACCGGCATCGCGGGGTTCAGATCGTACTTCGTCGAGCTGACAGTTCCCGGAGCGATGGAGTGGCTGCTGTCGTCGTGCGTCCAGGCAAACCACACGCTGCCGTTGTTGACGTCCGTGAACTGCACCAGCGGATAGTTGCTGGCAGCCTGATAGTCGTCACCGTAGGCGTTGTTCTCAGACAGGCCGTTGAGCTGCTTGCCGTACAGGACGTTGTTCTTCGAGCCCTGCGCAACGTAGTTGGCGGAGCCGACGATCGTCGGAGCAACGCCGCTCACAACGCTCCCGGCGTGGTTATACAAGTAGATGGTGACGTCAAAGTCGACCGACCCGATCTGGCCGGTCGGGAAGATCATCAAGTGGCCTACGTACGATGAATCAGCGGGGCAATACGCGTTGTTGACTGTGGTTGCCAGGGTGTTGGAGGTCGGATCGTACTCCAGGAACTGGCAGCCGGAGTTGAATAGGCCGGGGCTGAGCTGGGCCAGCACCTTGCCATTCGGTTCGAGGGCGGCCGGGCCGTCAGCCTGGTCGAGGCCGTTCGGCGGGGTAGGGCCAGCAGACCAAATGTTGGCAACCGGGTCATACACGTTTGTAGCCACAACGTTGCCGCCAAACTGGATAACCTTGTTGTTGTACATCATTACAGCCGCACCCAACTCTTCGTCGCTGGGGTTGTAGAGCTGCGTTACAGTCTGCGGTCCGCACGTCCACACGCCAGTATCCGCATTGTAAAGTTCTGACGCTTTGCTTGAACCGCACGCGCCGGCACTCTTGGTATCGACGGTCAGCACGAGGTCGTTCGTGAGATGGGTATATCCCGACTCATCGTTATTGCCCTGGTGAACCGAACCCGACGCGGTCCAGGAGTTAGGGCCGTTGTAGATCGCAGTCTGAGCCGTACAGCAGTTGGACTGCAGATATTTTCCGTTGTAGAGAACCGAGCTCTCAGCGTCGCCAATCGTACCCCAGCCGGACGGCGGAGAGTTGGCGGCCCACGTCATGCCGCCCCACGGAGTTACCGTGCCCACGGCGCCAAGGGTGGTCCAAACCGACTGGCCATTGTTATATTCGCCGCCCTCAGCGATGACGGTTTTGCCGTCAAGAAATACCGCCGAGCTGAAGTAGAACGGTGAGTAGCCGGACTGCATGTTGTACGGGCCAGCCCAGGTGCCGTGTTCGTAGGTGCCGTCGCTGGCAGGCGACAGAATGTACCAGGAATTAGCGTTTCCGTTCTGATCCGAGTGGGCCAGGATTCGGCCGTCACGCAACTGAAGCATCGGGCCGATTGCCTGCGGTGACGCTGTTACCGGGTTCCAGCTCTGCGCACTTGCCATGCTCGCGCCCAGCACGCACGCAAGCAAAGCTATTCCAACTATCCGAAAAATTTTCATCTCTTCCTCTCCTCACTAAGGAAATTGCTTCATTTCGAAGGTGCGGACGCACTGGGGGCACGTCCCTTTTGCCATCACAGATTGGAACATCTGGGAAGAAGCAGTGGCCCGAGGAATGTACTCCGAACCGCTTGCCAAAGTCAACTGTCATTTCGTCCGGAAATTGTAAAAACAGGCGATGAGAAAGGGGTACTAAAATACTATGGCCGCAGTAGTTATCAATTCCTGCGCATATTGCGATGGGGCCATTCGCAACCATCTGCCGCGCCAGATTTTAATCATTAAGATTAACTACTGCACCGGAGGCGGGGTGATTCCCACGAATGCCGTGCCCAGGAATTTCCCCTGCGGACTGAAGTTCCAATTGAAAAGCACGAAGCCGGCGTGCGCACAGGCGTGGCAGCCGTTGATCAATGGGTAACCAACGGTGAACTGAAGTCCGCCGTTCGGCCCGACCTGGGAATTCGGCCAGGTGGTTCCGTCTCGGTCCCCCGGCCAGACGCCTACTTTCGGGAATTGCGCTTTGGCGTTTTGAAACTGCGGGTCCTGCTGCATCGCCGCCTGGTCGAGAAGCTTGAGATCTTCCACGTTCAGGATGCGCGGCTCCCCATTGATAAAGAGCAGGCCGAAATTCGTGTTGGCACGCAAGGGGTAGTTGACCCAGGCGATGTCGACCGGTCCGACCTTGTGAAAGCCGTACAGGATTCCCACTTCGGCTCCGCCGGCGTGGTAAAGCTCGCGGGTGAAGGCGACGGCTTGCGGCGGCGCTCCGCCCTCAGCCATTTGACCGATGAAGCACTGCGCAAAGGAGGGCGGCTGGGTTGCGTCGCCACACTTCTTCAGAATGGTGGTGCGCAGCGAGTCCGGCATCTGCCACACCGCCGCCGCCGTTATCTTTCCCGTTGCGCCGGTCTGCGCCGAAGCCAGCAGCGCGCAACACCAGATTGCAGCCAACAGAGCCGCCAATTTGCCAAAGCGTTTCATCCGACTCGTTCCTCTCCGGCCCAACTGCCGAGCGCGAGTTCTAGGCTTCTGTTTCGGCTTCTGCTGCCGCCGGCGCGGGCTCTTCCACCACGTCCTTCTGAATCCTGATCTTCAGAGGAACGGTCACGTCGCGGTGCAGTTTCACCGGAACGTTGAACTCGCCCAGGGCCTTCAAAGGTTCGTCGAGCTGGATCTTGCGCCGGTCGAGGTTGACGCCCTTGAATTCGAGCTCATGAGCGATGTCCGACGAGGTCACAGAACCGAAGAGATGATCGTGTTCGCCCGCTTTGCGCGTGAAAGTCAGCTCCACGCCCGCAAGCTGCTGCCCCAGCGCTTCCGCATCGCCTTTTTCGCGCGCCAGGCGGCGTACCGCCGCTGCCTTCATCTGATCGATGACTGCCCGATTCGCGGTCGTGGCTTCAATTGCCAGCTTTTGGGGAATCAGAAAATTGCGGCCGTAGCCTTCGGCTACCTTAACCACGTCTCCGCGCGAACCCAGCTTGGCTACATCTTCTTTGAGAATGACTTCCATAGTTTCAAACTCCGTGTGTGTGCGGCTTCGCCGCGAGCTATCAGCCGTCAGCCATTAGCCGTCAGCTGTTTGCCTTGGTGTTTCTGGAACGCTGATCCCATCCAGTTCCAGCCGTCGTCCTCGACCGGTGCCCATCTTGGCGCTGAGAGCTGACGGCTGAGAGCTGCAGCTATCTCGACGCAAACGGCAGCAGCGCGATGTTGCGTGCCTGTTTGATCGCATCGGCCAGGCGGCGCTGGTGCGGCGTGCAGACGCCTGTCAGACGGCGCGGAACAATCTTGCCTGCTTCGGCTACGAACTGCGAAAGCAGCCGGACGTCCTTGTAGTTGATGCTGTCGATCTTCTCGACACAAAACTTGCACACTTTCTTGCGCCGGAAAAACTTCCGGCCGCCCTCGCGAGGGCCCCCCGGACGCCCGGCGCCACGCGGCCCACGTGGTCCGTCAGGACGCGGACTCGGACCCGAACCCGAACCCGAACTCGGACCCGAACTCGCAGCCGGACCCGGCTCGGACCGTGTGCCGGTTGTTTCACTCGACGCTTGCGGGGCTGGTGTGGTTTTGGTTTCGTCTTCCATGGTTCTCCTTTGATTTTTCGCCGCCTTCGCGGCTATTGTGAGGGCTGTTGTCCAGCGCGGTGCGGAACGGGCAACTGGCTACCGGCCACTGACAACTGTCCTACGCGCCTGCCGGCGCCTCGTTCGGTTCTGGCACCGGGGCCGGGGCCACGGCTTCCTGTGCTGCAGCCTCAGCAGCAGCTGCCGCGGCGCGAGTTCCCTTGCCGCGCACCTTGGTGTCGCGAATCGCCTTGACCTTGGCCAGACGCTTCTGCTCCTCGTCCACCCGGACGGTGAGGAACTTGATCACCGGCTCGTTCACGCGCAGGCGGCGCTCGATTTCCTTCACCATGCCGCCCTCGCCTTCCAGCGTGAACAGGACGTAGATGCCGTCGGGAAAGTTTCGCACCAGGTATGCCAGGCGGCGCTTGCCCATTCGGTCTACGCTCTTCACCGTGCCACCCGCGGTCTGTACCTGATTCTCCAGGTTGGAGATCAGCTTGTCCTGGTCTTCCTCCGGCATGTCGGGCCGCAAGATAAACATCAATTCATAGGTACGCATTGTTTTCTCCAAAATCAGCGACGACCTGCTAGCTATGAGTTACGGGCACTTAGCCGTCAGCTTTTGGCACGTAGTCAAGGCCATCGCCGTTGCCGATTCGTTTCAATCTTTTTCTCTGCAACGCTCTCAGCAGAAGCACTAGCGAAATGCCAAGTGCCAAGTGCTAATTGCTAGCTGCTTCTTTGTCCTTCCGGTTAAACCGGTTCATGGCCGCCTCGATTCCATCCTTCAGGATGACTCGCACGGCCTCTGCTGCCGCATCCAGCACTTCATCGAGCGTTGGATACTGCGACTTCTTGAATTGCGACAGCACATATCGCGCGCCGTCGCCCACGGGATGATCGGGCCCAATTCCAATCCGGAGGCGCATGATTTCCTGCGTATCCAGCGCGCCGATCACCGAAGCAATCCCGTTGTGTCCCGCTGAGCTGCCCCGCGGCCGAACCCGCAGCGTGCCGAAAGGCAGGTCGAGCTCGTCGTAGATGACGATCAGGTCCTGTTCCGGCTGCGCCTCGTACTCGCGAACCAGGTCGCGAACCGATGCGCCGCTCAGGTTCATGAAGGTCTCCGGCTTGGCAAGGACAACTTCCTGCCCTTCCAGCACTGCGCGCGCGGTTTGTGCGCGGCAGTTGCGGTTGTTCACCCGCACTCCCAACTGCTCGGCAATGCGGTCCACCGCCAGAAAACCCATGTTGTGCGGCGTGAACTGATATTCGATGCCCGGATTGCCAAGCCCGACGATCAGCTTCACGGCGCTTACTTCTTCTTCTCGGCCTTCTCGCCGCCTTCGGCAGCTTCGCCTTCGGTTTCCTGCTTGCCCTTCTTGATTACTTCGGGCTCGGCGGTAGTGGCCGCGGCTTCGGCGCCTTCAGCAGGCGTTGGCGCAGCAACTTCCTTCACGGCAGTAACGTGTGCGACGGCCTGGTTTTCGTCCGTGACGAACTTGATCTTGTCGTTGTGCGGCAGATCGGCGACGCGCAGCGTCTGTCCGAATACAAGCTGGCTGACGTCGGCGACGATGTGTCCCGGAATGTCGGCCGGCAAGCACTCGATCTCCACCTCGCGCAGCATCTGCTCCAGAATTCCACCCTGGAGCTTCACCCCCGGAGCCTCGCCCTTCATCTGGACGGGCACGCTGACATGCAGGGCCTTGTCCATGGCGATGCGCTTCAAATCGACGTGCAGCAGCACCCCCTTGAGGGGATCGGTCTGCCAGTCGACGATCATGACCTTGCCCGAGTCTCCGCCCGCAGCCATGTCAAAGATGCTGTTATGTCCCTGTTCGGAGTGCAGGATGCGGCTGATCTGCTTGGGATCGACCGCCAGGGTCAATGGTTCCAGGCCCGCGCCGTACAAGACGGCGGGAATCAGCCCGCTCTTGCGCAGACGGCGGGCATCATTCTTGCCGCTGGTCTGCCGCGGCGTCGCTTCTACGTTCTTCTCTGCTGTTGCTGTAGCCATAATCTCGTTCCTCTATAAAAACAGTCTACTGACCGAGGTCTCTTCGTGAATCGACTGGATCGCCCGGCCGATGAGGCCGCCGATCTTTAATTGCCTGATCTTGGGCTCCGCCTTCGCCGCTTCCGTTAGCGGAATGGTGTTCGTAACCACGCATTCGACCAGCCCCGATTGCGCAATTCTTCCTAACGCCGGCCCGGAGAGCACCGGATGAGTCGCGCAGGCATATACCTGTCGTGCGCCTGCATTCAGCAGCGCCTGCGTAGTCTTCACCAGCGTACCGGCCGTATCGATAATGTCGTCGAGGATGAGACAGGTGCGATCGCGCACATCACCGATCACGTGCATCACCTCGGTTACATCCATCTCCACCCGCCGCTTGTCTACGATGGCCAGCGCCGAATCCATCTTCTTGGCGAAGAAGCGCGCGCGCTCCACGCCCCCGGCATCCGGCGAGACCACCGTCAGGTCCGGCAGCTGCAAATCTTTGAAATACCCAACCAGCACCGGCGACGCGAACAGGTGGTCCACCGGAATATTGAAAAATCCCTGGATCTGCGGCGCGTGCAGGTCGACTACCAGCGCACGGTCGGCCCCTGCCGTGGTCAGCAGGTCGGCTATCAGCTTCGACGAGATCGGAACCCGCGGCTTGTCTTTGCGGTCCTGCCGGGCGTAGCCGAAATACGGAATCACCACCGTAACCCGCCGCGCCGAAGCTCGCTTCAGAGCATCGATCATCAGCAACAGCTGCATCAGGTGCTCGTTCACCGGATCACAGGTCGGCTGCACCAGAAACACATCGCCGCCGCGAACGTTCTCCATGATCTGTACGTACGTCTCGCCATCGGAAAATTTGGCGATGTTCGTCTGCCCCAGCGGCAACCCGAGATACTCGCAGATCTCCCGGGCAAGCATGTCGTTCGCCGTCCCCGAGAAGATCTTCCACTTATCCTCGTGCCGCACGCGAACCGGCTTCTTCTCGCCCTTCGGATCGCTGCTCTGGGTTGGCGACTTCTTCTCGGATACCACCACCGAAGTTGCCGCTTCGGCCGTGACCACCGGAGAAACCGAACTGGTTTTCGCTGCTGCTTCCATTTCAAATACCCCGCAATACCTGGTTGAGTAACCGCTGGGTGTTTGTTTTAGCCGTCAGTTATCAGCTGGCAGCTATCCGTTTGAAGCTGCCAGCTAGCAGCCGCCAGCTTCCAGTACAAAAGTATGCTTACTTCAGTTTCGTCATCACGCAGCTTTGTCATCACGAGCGAAGCGAGGGATCTGTTGTCGCTTGCAGCGCGATACCGACCACTTTGTCAGCTCTCGGTTGCTTTGCCTGACAACCAGACCACCTGACCACTGAAGTTTGGCTGGGCGGCTAGGATTCGAACCTAGACAAAGTGCTCCAAAGGCACTTGACCTACCATTAGTCGACCGCCCAGTGAACAAGCTCTGTCAGCTCTCGGCCGCCAGCTACCAGCTAAAACCTAAACCTCTGTCATGCTGACGAAGCGAAGGACCCGCTGTTCTTAACCGGCCAGCGCCGTCCAATAAGCTTCTCTCGTCAACGTCTTCGTTGCCACTGCCGGATAGCCTGCACCAGCCATGCGCTCCGCCGCCGAATGCGCTTCGCCGGCCGACTCGAACAGCCCATACAAAGCCGAGCCGGAGCCGGACAATGACGCATACTTCGCGCCTTCGCGCTCCAACCCACGTTTCGCCTCGCTCAACTCGGGATGCTCAGGAAAGACGACTCTTTCGAAATCGTTTTCGATCCCGGCTCGGACAAGGTCGAGAAGCGGTGTCTCGGCCCGGTCCCCGCCCACGGCGGGAACACCGGATGCAGGCCCAGCCTGCGACAGGAAACCTATCAGCCCCGCATACGCCGCGCTGCTGAACGTTTTTATTGTACCTGCCGCTCCAGCGGGGGTCAATTCAGACTCGCGCTCCGTCAGCCTGTCCCACTCAGCGAACGCTTTCGGGGTCGAAACGCCGACCGCCGGTGTGACCACCACGAGGTGCATGGCGGGAAGGTCCTGCAATGCGTAAACTTCCTGGCCGCGATCGGCGCCCAGCACCGTCCCGCCGATCAGGAACAGCGGCAGATCGCTGCCCACTTCAGCGGCAATGCGTAGCCGCTCTTGCGGCGGCAGGCTGGTCCCCAGCTCGCGCTCCAGGCCAATGAGAGTTGCAACCGCATTGGAGGAAGCCGCGCCCATCCCTCCTTGCACCGGCAGGCGTTTCTCGATGGTGATCACCACCTTGCCAGCGGCGCCCAGCGCTCGCATCGCCCGCTCCGCCACGCGATGGCAGGTGTTCGACGCATCGCACGGCACACGCTCATCCTGGCAGTGAATCTCAATCCCGCTTCCCGCTTGCACGGCGACATGCACCACGTCGTGAAGCGCGATGGTCTGATAGATCGTCCGCAGCTCGTGAAAGCCGTCGGAACGCGCGGGTCCGATCTTCAGTCCGAGATTGATCTTCGCAAATGAGCGGATGCTGGTTGGCATGACTTGAGTTAGTGGCCTGTGGGTAGTGTAAATGCCGCTTTTCGCCGTTGGCTTTTGCTCTTTGGCTTAGGTTCTGGGCTCCCACTCCTGGCCCTCACTTCATCTTTAACTGGTGTCATCCCGAACGCAGCCGCCGGCATATGGCGGTGTAGTCGAGGGACCCATTTCCGCGCACTACAATCCGAATCTCAGCAGGAGCGCGGCGACGAGCCGAGGGCCCCTATGTCCAAGGGAGAGTGCGACAGCCCCAACGGCCCGCAGGGCGACACAATCGTAGCCCAGCACGTGAGTGCTGGGTTAGCTGCAAGATTGGATCGTGAGCCCACTTCAGTCGGCGGCACATCCTTGGTCAGACCCTAAGGAACGAAGCCGAAGGAAATTTCCGTCGCCGGCGAATGCGCGACACCACCAACAGCCCGCAGGGCAGGTGAACATTCAAGCCGCGTGAGCGGCGGCAACCCTATGCCTTGTGGCTCTCTTTCAACTTCTTCGACTTTGCCTCGACGCCTTTGGCCAGCTTCTCTTTGTGCGCGTCCAGCTTCCTCGCCACCTCGGAATCGTGCAGACCAATCATCTGCGCCGCCAGAATCCCGGCATTGGTCGCGCCCGGCTTGCCGATGGCAACCGTCGCCACCGGAATCCCCGCCGGCATCTGCACCATGGCCAGCAGCGAATCGAGACCGAGCAGCGCCGTCGAAGGGATCGGCACCGCGATGACCGGCAGCGTCGTCTCAGCGGCGATCACGCCCGCCAGATGCGCCGCTCCGCCTGCCCCTGCAATGACGACCTCGACACCACGCGCCTTCAGCCCACGCGAATACTCGCTGGTGCGCGCCGGAGAACGGTGTGCCGACGTGATGTCGATCTCGTAAGGAATACCAAATTCGGCCAGCGCCTTCGCGGCCTCGTTCATGATGTCGAGGTCGGAGTCACTGCCCATAACGATGGAGACAAGAGGTTTGTTTGCCATAAGTGTCTTCTTAGTCTAATTCGATTGCGGCCTGAAAATTGCGAACAGTCGAATGATGCTCAGTCGCATCATTTGTGCCGAAAAGCGAAAAGCGCTATTTCCCTTCCCGCAGCGCCTTCAGCCCCCTCGCGGCGATGTCCTTCCTATAGTGCATGCCTTCAAAGCGAATCTTCATCACGGCGTCGTATGCCTTATCGACCGCTTCGGGCAAATCGATGCCCCGCGCGGTGACGCCCAGCACGCGCCCGCCCGAGGTGTAATAGGCGCCATCGCGCCGGTTCGTCCCCGCGTGGAAAACCTTCACCCCATAGATGCGGTCGGCCTCGTCGACGCCGATAATCATCTTGCCCGCCTCGTACGCTCCCGGATATCCGCCTGATGCCATCACCACGCACACCGCCGGATCGGTCGACCACTTGAAATCTCCGTCGCTGACGCGCCCTTCGACCGACGCCTCCAGCGCATCGAGCAGGTCGCTGTCCAGGCGCATCATGATGGGCTGCGTCTCCGGATCGCCGAAGCGGCAATTGAACTCCAGCACCATGGGCCCGCGCGGCGTCATCATCAGCCCGCAATACAGGATGCCCTTGTACTCCGCGCCTTCCTCTTTCATGCCGGCAATCACCGGCTGCGCAATGTGCGTCACCAGCCACTTGCGCATCTCCTCGTCGACAATTTGATCGGTCGAGTATGCCCCCATGCCTCCGGTGTTCGGTCCCTGATCGTTGTCGAAGACGCGCTTGTGGTCCTGACACGCGACCAGCGGCGCCACCCGCTCGCCGTCGCTGATGACCAGAAACGACAACTCGTCTCCCTCCAGGCACTCTTCCAGCACCACGCGCATGCCCGCGTCGCCCAGCATTTTTCCGCTGAGCATCTCTTCCGCGACCGTCTGGGCTTCGTCCTTGGTCTGGGCAATCACCACGCCTTTGCCGGCAGCAAGCCCGTCGGCCTTTACTACGATAGGAGTGTGAAACAGGCTCAGCGCTTCGTGCAGCTCCTCGCGGCTGGTGCAGATCGCATAGCGCGCCGTCGGAATGTAGTGGCGCTGCATGAATTCCTTGGCGAAGGCTTTGCTCGATTCAAGCTGAGCCGCAGCCCTGGTCGGCCCGAAGATCGGCCACCCTCGCCGCTGAAACTCATCCACCACACCGAGCGTTAGCGGCAGCTCGGGGCCCACCACCGTCAGGTCAGGACTCAGACTGGTCGCCAGCTGTACCAGCGAATCGAGACTCTTAAGATCGGCGGCCACGCATTCGGCGTCTTCCGCGATTCCGCCGTTGCCGGGCGCGCAGTAGAGCTTCGTGATACGCGGCGATTGCCGCAGCTTCCAGACCAGCGCGTGTTCGCGACCACCGCTACCGAGGACTAGGACTTTCATAGGAGAGCTATTCCGGGCGCCAGAATCAAAGCGGAAACCACAGGGTAGGAGGCACCTGCGCCACCTGTCAAACCTCGTGCCAGTAGTCAAAGCATAGCCGCGGAAAAACACAGATTTTACTGACCGGAATGACGCCTAACGTCCGGAGAGATATAGGCCTCGCACTTGCAGCATGAGCATTCGGTCTCCTATGCGCACCGAGCTGGCCACGAAGATATGACCCCGCTGCTCGCCGGTGACTTCGATTACCTCACCCAGCTTGGGAACAAAGCCGTTTTGCTTCAAGAAATGCAAGCTCCCCAGGCATACTTCTTCCGTCGTCCCGTCACTCGCCAGCCAGACATGGGTCTCGGTACCGCCGGGATACACCACTTGCTTCACAGTTCCGCGCATTGCCGTCACCGTTGTTCCGGCAAAGAGCAGTAGAGAGGAAAGGACCAGAAATACGGTCAATAGGATGGTGAGCTTGGCCGGATTCATAATGCACTTCCTGCCTGCGCGAGATTATCGGTCCGAATTTTCTGCAGTACAGTGACAGCAGTCACCGATGAGGTGTGAATGGCGGCGCGCGAAGGATTGCCGCACCTTTAGGAGTGATTGGCAATACATCCCGGTTGCGCTCAATTGGGCACGGCCGGAGGGTTGTGACGCTGTGGCCGAATAGGCCCTAAATCATTAACCCAACATTGGGTGACCAATATCACGGCCTGTTCTGACGCACTATGCTGCAATCCAGCTCATGCGCTACGTTCGCTTACGCCTTTGCCATGTCGGACTAGTACTCGTCTGGGCAGTTTTCACTCTTCACGGACAAGACAAAGCTCCCACGCCGTGGCAAGGCGCCGCTTTCTCGGCGAGTCCTCACGAGGTCAGGAACGCTGCGGCGAAGATCAAGGCCCAGGGAGATTCGTCGTCGACCATCCTTAACGACGAGATTTTCATAACCATTGACGAAGGCAACCGCATTATCCGCCGCCAGCATTTTGTTTACAGGGTAGACAGCAGCGATGCGATGCGATGGGCGGGAACGGTGCAAGCGTTGTACTCGCCCTGGCGGCAGAAGAAGCCCGACATTCGCGCGCGAGTGATTGCCGCCGACGGAAGGGTCAGCATGCTGGATGCGAGTGTGCTGAGCGAAGCGCCCGCGCATGATCAGCGTCCCGATATCTACGAAGACGAGCGCGTCATATCCGGCCCGCTGCCGTCGGTCGGCCCGGGCAGCATCGTAGAAGAAGAGATTGTCACCGAAGATACGGCCCCCGTATTCACCGCCGGCATCATGCAGCGCTTGTTGGTGGGTTATGACGACCCAATGGCACACACGCTGATTGAGCTGCGTGCACCCATCGCACTTAACCTCCGCTACAAGGTTCGCGGGCCGGTGTCGGTGAATGCTTCGCAAGCGCAGGACAATGGGTTTACCACGATTCGATTCGAGCAGGTGAACGTTCCGGCGGTGGAAATTCCGGAACGTGACACGCCTTCAGACTTCGAGCCCGTTCCCGCAATCGATTACTCGACCGGTGCCTCCTGGAATGCGATTGCCGCTGCTTACTACAACCAGATCGCCGCTGCTCTCCGGTCTGCCGAAGCCTCAGCGTTGCTGGAGGGGACATCGGGATTGAAGGGTGACGCGCTGGTGCGCCGCATTGCCACGAACCTTCACCGGCGCATTCGTTTCACCGGCCTGGAGTTTGGGACTTCCGCGATCATCCCGCATCCCGCGGGCGAGACCTTGAAGAGCGGCTTCGGCGACTGCAAGGACAAAGCGGTTGTCCTGGTTTCGGCCCTGAAGGCGGCGGGCATTCCGGCGAAGATTGCCTTGCTGAATACTCGTGGCGACGACGATGTGTCGCCTGAACTGGCGGGCCTCGGGGTGTTCAATCACGCTATTGTCTACATCCCGGGAAATCCGGGGATGTGGATTGATGCCACAGCGGAGTACTACGAACCCGGAGATCTGCCGTGGCCCGATCAGGGACGTCTGGCGCTACTCATTGGACCGGATACTCGCAACCTGATTCGCACTCCCATCAATCAGCCGGCACAGAACGCCAATATTCATCGCGGCGAGTACTACCTGCCGGAATACGGCAGCGCCAAAATCGTTGACAGCTTTGAATCGAACGGCGCCCCGGCCGCTGGGTTACGTTCGCAGTACGGCCATGAGGACGAAACCCAGAAAGCTCGCGACTCCCTTGAGTACTATGCGCGCACCCGCTTCCTTTCCCAGGGCGCTCCCAAGATGCAACACACCAGGGGCGACGATCTGACTCAGCCATTCCGCCTCAAGCTGACAATCGAACAGGCGCGCAGCGGGTCGTCATCGCTGAAGAGTGCACGGGTGGCCATTAACCCTGAAAACCTGTTCTGGGGCTATCAAGGATACGTCTTCTTTCCGGAGGTGACGGCGGCGTCCGGACCTCCCGAATGGAAATTGCGCAAGAACGACATAGAGATTCAGCCGTTCGTTACGGATTGGCATTACCGGATCGTACCCGCGCCGGGATTCGGCCACCCGGTTTTGCCGAAAGACGTCGACCGCCCAATTGGCCCGGCGAAACTGGTGCAGCATTATCAACTAAATCCTGATGGATCGGTTGAGTTCTTCTGGCATTTCGATTCGGTGAAGGCGCGCTACACCCCGGCGGAAGTTCAGGCGCTTCAGCACGACGTTAACGAGTTGCTGAGCATAAACAGCATTGAGATCGCATTCCAGGAGAATGGCGCCCTCCTGCTCTCGCAAGGTAAGTTGCGTGAGGCGTTTGCCTATTATGGCGAGCAGGTGCGGCGGAATCCGAACAATGCCTTTTACCACATGAACGTCGCCTCAACGCTGCTCGACGCCGGTTTTGGCGAGCAGGCACGCAACGAAGGAACCAGAGCTACTCAGATAGATCCTGAGAATGCCAATGCGTGGGCTGAGTTGGGATTTATTCTCCGGCACGACACTGTCGGTCGTAACTTGCACTTGGGTTTCAACCTCGATGACTCGATTGGGGCCTATCGCAAGGCAATCGAACTGGATCCTCATCAGTGGAGAAGCTACGCCGATCTGGCGCTGCTATACGAGGTCAATGCTTCGGGCGAGCGCTATGGCCCGGGGGCCTCCCTCGACGATACAGTCACAGTCTTGCGAAAGCTCGTGAAGCTCGATACCGGCAGACGTGAGGAGTACACCAACCAACTCCTGTATGCACTGTTCTATGGCAACCGGTGGAATGAGGTTCTACAGACCGCCGCGTCGTTGCCCGGCAGTCCCACGCGGGAAGCGATCGTTCTCGCTGCTATTGCCGCCCGCGATGGATCGCAGGCCGCCGTGTCAGAGGCTGAAAGACGCGACTCGAACAGCTACGCGCGTGGTAAGGCTCTGCTGGCGGCGTCGGTCCTCCTGGTGAAGTCCAGACGGTACACCCCGGCTGTGGCGCTGATGAATGCGGCCCTTCCTGGCCAGGACGATCCTTCACAGTTGCGCGCGCGAATCGAGCTGACCCGAAAAGTGCGTCCGTCGACGGAACTGCTTCTTTCTGCCGAAAATCCGCAACGCGTTGTGCAGGACTACCTTCTCGTGCTGTTGAATCCGAATTCTCAGCTTGCCGATTACACGCGGCTGGTCGCAGTTGACCCGGCGGACGAAAAGCAGGAGTTCAAAAAGAGCATGGAGGAGGGTTTGCGCCTCCGCTCCGACCTGACATCGCAAGGCGCTCCCTTGTCAGTCGCGCAAGATATGACATTGGCCAACCTGCAGATGTTCACCGAAGGCGATGAGGCCTTGGGGTTCCGCATCCGTGTGGTCAGCTCGACCAACGACGCTCGCGTCGCCTTGATTTCGAAGCGCAACGGGCACTATGTCATCGTGGGCATGACCGACTACGTGGCCATGGTTGGCGATGAAGTGCTACGCCGGATTGCCGGCAACGATCTGAAAGGGGCAAAGCTTTGGCTGGACTGGACGCGCGAGGAGGTCAAAGCCAATGCGGGTGATGATCCGCTGGGCGGCCCTGTGTTCCCACGCTTCTGGAGCCGGGGCGATCAGCTGGACGCGGCCAAGATGCGAATGGCTGCTCTGTCGCTGCTGGTGGGGTCTTCGGAGATCCGGCAGTACCTTCCGGACTTGACGGGTTTCCGAGCCTCAGCCGATGCCGCTACGGCTGACAAGGTCGATCTGCTACTTGCCTATGCTGCTTACATCCTGAAGGACTGGAAGCTCTACCACGATGTCGCGGTGCGGCTGCTAGCCGCTCATCCAAACTCCGATTTCGCGCTCGGGACAGCGGTTAGTGCGGCCATCTACAGCCACGATTGGTACTTAGGACAAAAGGCGATCGCCGGCCGGCTCTCTCGCATACCGAACGATCCTGAGGCAATACGGAATGCGGCTGCGCTGGCAGAAGGCAAGGGCGATTTTGCTCAGGCGCGCAATGTTCTCCGACCGCTCATCGACAGCAGGCAAGCCACCATGAACGACATCAATAGCTACACCTGGGACGGGTTGTTCATTGGCGCGGTGAGCGATGACGATATCGCGGTGATGGAACAGGCTATTGCGTCGAAGAAAAGGAACTCGTTTGGCGAGATTCACACCCTGGCGTGCCTGTATGCCGTGAAGGGCAAGACGAAAGAAGCTCGTGATCTGCTGATACGGGTCATGGACCTGCAAGGCATCGAGCAACCGGACGAAGCGATCTGGCTCGGTTTTGGGTTGATCGCCGAACAATATGGCTTGAAAGACGTCGCCCTCTCGCTTTATCGGCAGGTGCAGGCAGTACCTGACCCGACGGCGGGATCAGCGTACAACCTGGCGTTGCTTCGGGAGAAGTTGATGCATTCGAGTGAGCCGACAAGCGCAATCAATCGACGATAAATTCTCAGATCAGTCTTTGGCTCCATATGCCTGACGACGGAATTGCAGACGGTGGCTTTCTCCCTCCCCGCTTCCGCGACAGCGCGGGGATGTTCAAAAGGTGCCGTGCGATTGACCTTCTGGTCCTAACCGACCAGTGATAACTGACAGCTTCCATCCTGCTCCTCCTTGATATTCATTCACCCCAATCCGTGATTCAATTTAGAGTAGGACAACGGCACGGCAATGCCCCAGACGCCCACCCAACCCGGCTCACTCTCCCTCGAGGGCATGCACAATTCTGTGAGTGTGCCGCCTCATCAGGCTGGTTTTTGGGAGCAGTGGCGCGCCTTTGTAGGCCCCGCCATTCTGGTCAGCGTCGGCTACATGGATCCCGGCAACTGGGGCACCGATCTGCAAGGCGGAGCACAGTTCAAGTACGCACTGCTGTGGGTTGTGGGTCTGGCCAGCATCATGGCCATCTTTATGCAGGTGATCTCGGCGCGGCTCGGGGTCGTGACCGGCAAAGATTTGGCCCAGGCCTGCCGTGACTGGTATCCCAGCTGGACGCGCTGGCCCAATTGGCTGCTAAGCGAGTTGGCCGTAGGGGCCTGCGACCTGGCAGAGGTGCTGGGTAGCGCCGTAGCACTCAACCTGCTGTTTCACATCCCGATGTTGTGGGCTGTGATTATCACGGGAGTGGATGTCCTGCTGCTCCTCGCCTTGCAAGGCTTTGGCATGCGCACCATCGAAGCGGTGGTGCTGCTGCTGGTGTTTACCATCGCGGTCTGCTACTACATCGAGATTTTCATCCTGCCGCAGACTAAGCCCAGCTTTCTGGAATTGTCAGCCGGATTTATTCCGCAATTCCATCAAGCGGGAATGCTCTACCTGGCCATCGGCATCATCGGCGCGACCGTCATGCCGCACAACCTGTACCTGCACTCCGCCCTGGTGCAAAGCCGCAAGCTGCAGAAGGACCAATCGTCGATGCGGCGAGCGATCCAGTTCAATACCATCGACTCCACGGTCGCGTTGACGCTGGCGTTCTTCGTCAACGCTGCGATTCTTGTGCTGGCCGCGATGGTGTTCTTCGGCAAGGAGAGCGTTACTACGCTCGGTGGGCAGGTCGTACACTTCAGCCCCGACAGCGATTGGATTCGCGTTGCCTACCTGACGCTGGCGCCGCTTCTGGGAACCACGTTGGCCAGCACGCTTTTTGCGATCGCGCTCCTGGCCAGCGGCCAGAGCAGCACCATCACCGGCACGCTTGCCGGGCAGGTGGTGATGGAAGGCTTCATGCACTGGCGGATCAAGCCGTGGGTCAGGCGGCTCATCACGCGCACCCTGGCGATCCTGCCGGCCGTATGCATCATCGGCCTGCGCGGCGACAGCAGTGTGACAGACCTGCTGACGCTCAGCCAGGTCGTGCTCGCGCTGCAGCTTCCCTTTGCCATGTTCCCACTGTTGCAGTTCACCGGCTCCAGTCGGCGCATGGGCATGTGGAAGAACGGCTGGTTCCTGATGATCGCGGGTTGGAGCAGCGCCATTCTCATCACCGCCATGGACATCTACGGCTTGCCCGAGTCGATGCGGATTGCCTGGCACATCATATTGGGGCGATGAGGAGGATGGATGCTGTCTGCGAAGAGAGGATTGAATGGATTTGCGAAGGGCCGCGTCAGGGCACGATCTCCGGTCGTGCCGCCAACGCTCTTTATAGGATTTCATCCCGAGCGAGCTGTAGCTCGCGAGGCACAATCGAGACCTGAACAGGCTACTGAAAAAATTGAAAACTGGGGTGCCCGCGAACTGAAGTCCGCTGGCCCTTCAAAAACTAAACGGCTTTTCGGCACGACCAAGGTCGTGCCCTGACGCGGAGCATCTCTTCACGGAAATCTTTTCAGCACCTGTGACAGCGCGCTCCACCCTGCCATGGCATGAGGTCTTATATGTACGACAAGATTCTGGTCACGTTAGACGGCACTCCCACCGACCGCGCCATCATTGAACACGTAAAGCGCCTGGCGCTGATCTTCAAGAGCCGGCTGGTTCTGCTTCATGTCGCCGATGGCTGGGCGGCGCGCACTTACGGCCCCGACGCGGTCAGCCCGGAAATCACCGAGGATACAGCTTACCTGCAGAGGGTGCAGTCCGAATTTTGCGCGGAAGGGATTCCCACCGAAACCGAGCTGGCGTATGGCGATCCCGGTAGCGAGATTATCAAGTGGGTGAAGCAGAAGGGTTGCGATCTGGTAGCCATGAGCACCCACGGCCACCGCTTTCTCGCGGACTTGTTTCTGGGCACGACGGCCACCCGCGTCCAGCACGCTATCAGCGTGCCCGTGCTGCTCCTGCGAGCAAGATAATCTTCCTTCGAGCCCCTCGGCAGCACCCGCTGGCCCCACTCGTCGACACGACCTGTGCCCCTGGTCCAGGCGAGAACAGTTGAGCTTCACCGCTTCTCGGCTATCCTCACCTGAAACTGATTACCGCACTCGCCTCTGTTTCGTCCTAGGCAGCCGGCCTGACTTCGCGAACCTCTCTAGCCGTAGTCTTGTTCACAACGCCTGACGACGCGCCCATCATGGCAGCCAGCCAACCCAGGAACAGGGCTACAAAGCCGCCCCACCCGATATTTGCCCAAACCGTCACGATATACGGTTGATGTACGGTTGCGTTCACACCGGTACCGCCGCTTAAGGCAGCTCCGCCCAGGGTGAACAGGATGGTCAAGCCAACGACCGACAGGCCAAACATCATCAGCCCATGAATAAGGCCGTCATGCCGGGTCGTGACACCGGCAAACCGTCCCGTCTCGCGGCCAGCAAAGTACATTGCGATCACCGTGAGAACAATGAACCAGATTGAAATTCCGACACTCATCCCAAGTATCGGCCGGGCCACGGCGGGATTGCTCACGCTCGCAAAAATGGCCACGCCCAGGGTGGCGAATACCGACCAGATGGCCATGAAGACGAACGTACCTCCCCAGATCGCTCCCCAGTCCAGGGGATGTGCTCTGACGATCGAAGTGGGGACTCTGTAACTGAGATCTGACATCTCGTACCTCCTGTTAAATACGATGTGGGCATAATTGGGGACGATGCCCCCAATAGCGGCAGGCGGGAGTTGGTGTTCAGAAAAGGTTGCCTTCTCGGGATGGGAATTGCTGCTTGCCTGCCCTCAAGCACTCAGGCCGGCAACTCTGCCCGCTGCCAGTTGAATGCGGCCATCGGCCACCTTACACTGGCCATATGAATGTGACCGCCAACGATCGTGAAACCCGAGCGACCTCGCAGGTTCTGCGGATTTCCCTGACCGTCACGGCGGTATACATCCTGCTGCTGATTATTGCCGGCCTGAAAGCGCACAGCCTGGCTTTGCTGTCCGAGGCCGGCCACAATCTATCTGACTTCTTCGCCTTGCTTCTGTCGTGGGGCGCAGTTTTCCTGCAGTCCCGTGGGCCGAATGAGCGCAAGACCTTCGGCTACAACCGGGCGGGAGTGCTGGCCGCATTCGTCAACGGCCTGTCTCTGGTGCTCATCTCCTTCTACATCTGGTACGAGGCCTTTTACCGCCTGTTGCACCCAGCCCAGGTCCATGCCGAGTGGATGGTGTGGGTGGCGGCTGCGGGGGTGGTGATGAACGGAGCGATCGCGCTCATCCTGATGCGCGGACATCGCGACATCAATCTGCGCAGCGCGCTCATTCACGAGATCGGCGACACGCTTTCGACCGCCGCCGTCATTGCCGGCGGCATTGCCATCTGGGTGACGGGGAAGAATTGGATTGACCCGGCGCTCTCCGTCGGAATCGGCGTGATGATCCTCTGGTCGTCGACCGGCATTATCCGGGAGAGCCTGAACATTCTGCTGGAAGGAACTCCCCGCGGAATGCGGCTGGAGCGGGTTGCCGAGTGCATCTGCGGCATCGCCGGGGTGAACGGCGTGCATGACCTGCACGTCTGGAGTATTGGCAGCGACACTCATTCGCTGTCCTGCCATGTGAAGATTGACGATATGCGGGCGTCGGAGAGCGAGGCGATCCTGCGCAGTATCCGGCAGGAGTTAGAGGTCCGGTTTCACATCCACCACACTACGATTCAGTTTGAGCACGCAGCCTGTGAGGTTGCCGACGGCTGCGTGATTCCGGTGAGTCCAACCCACGAGCATGGGCATACCCATGCGCATTGATGATGAGCGGCAAAGCGGCTGAAAGTCAGCAGCGCCCGCTGTCTATACCCACTCCAGCGCGCCCTTCTTCCAGATCCAGATATAGCCCACGATCAGGATGCCGAGGAAGATACTCATCTCCAGCAAACCGAACAGGCCCAGGTATTTGAACTGCACCGCCCAGGGGAACAGGAAGATAGTCTCAACGTCGAACACGACAAACAGAATGGCGACGATGTAGAAGCGAACGGTGTAGCGGCCGCGGGCGTTGTCAAAGGGCGTGATTCCGCATTCGTACGGCATCAGCTTGGTTTTGGAAGGATTCTTCGGACGCACCGCCGACGCGATGAGCAGAGTGCCGGCGCCCACCAGGAAAGCGACGAAGGCAAAGATGAAGATCGGTACGTAATTCTGTGGCATGAATCGGACCTGCAACTCAGGGCGATATTTCGCCCCGGGGGAAATCAGAACCTAATATACAGCGCCTGGCAGAGCCAATCTATGACGCACGTCACAAATCTGCAGCTGGCGTCAGGAAGCGGATTTCCTACCAATATCCCTTGAACAGGAAATAGCAGGGCAGCTTCGACTTGCCTTTGATGGAGGCCTGCATGGCGCAGACATACGTCCTGCAGTCGTGGAAAAACGGGATGTAGGGAAAAATGAAGCGGCGATGGCGCTGTTCTTCGACGATCCGGTCCGCCCTTGCGATCGGGATGTAAAGCGTCTTGCTGAGTTCTCTGCCCGTACCGATGGCGCGGCCGAAGTTCAGGTAGAAGGGCAGCCGGTGCAATGCATACTCGTGCTGCACGTTGCCCTGTGCGTCCTCGATCGTGATCTGGCCGCGGTCAATAAAGGGCAGCAGTGCAGACCCGAAGCCCAGGGTGACGGGCCCATCTGAAGTTTGTATCTCAATCCAGTGGTGCGCCAGGATAGTTCCATGGCCCTGCAGAAACGCCACTGGAACCAAACGGGCGCTGTTGACAGGAGTGATTGCGGCAGAGGACGCCTCCGGCGAAGCTTCGCTGGCAACCAGGCATTTCCCGTGCGCAGCCGAACAGTCAGTGTGAGTGGAGTCTTCAGCGCAGAGCGGCAGACTCAGCAGGAAAAACAGCAATACCAAAACCAGGCTCTCCACGCCTGTGTACCTTCGACTTGCTTCGAACATGAACCTTCCGCTCCCGTAGCCCGTAAATTCCTGAACATACGATGCCCGACGCGGGACTCACATTTCGTTAAAGCCAGAAAAAAAGTCATACGAATGGCGGTAAGCAGACATCCAACCCGCTCCACAAAAAAGGGCAGGTGAGGAAGAACTTCCTCGCCCCGCCCATACCTTCTCGCCCTGTCGCTTGCCGCTGACCTGTCTGTCGGCAAGTGGATGCTCTGCTAAAACGTAAACTGCGCCAGGAACTGCATCTGCCGCGGCGATCCCACGTTGGCGATGCCGCCTACCGGTGCTCCGAAGGTGGCCGCCGGGTTTGCCCCGTTTCCATACGTTCCGTTCAAGCTGTAGTAGATCGACGTGTTCAGGAAGTTGTAGACTTCCGCGCGCAGATTCAATCCCAGCCGCTCTTTAATTTTGAAGTTCTTCTGCAACGATGCCGCCAGGTTGTAAATCGGGGGAGCCTGGGCCCAGTTGCGTGGAACCACTCCGCCGTTAACCACCGGACGATCCGAGTTGTTGCCGTCGCCGTTGTTGTCGACGCCGGTGAGAGCGTTGAACGGATACCCTGATCCCAGGAAAGCGTAGCCGCCCAGGGTGAAGCCGTACGGGAACTGGTAGGTTCCGCTGAAGGAAGCCCGGTGGGTCTCGTTCAGCTGACTGGTTGCCTTCTCGCAGGTAACCGGACAACTGTAGTCGTTCGGGTTTTGCTGCGTGCCGTCCCACTCGACCGTGTCGATCGTATGCGACCAGGTGTAACTGGCGAGCAGCGCAAAGTGGGTCGAGAACTGCTTCTTGAGCGCCACCTGCAGACCGTCATAGAACGACGTGCCCAGACTCATATAGGCCAGCACCTGACGATAGCCGCCGGGAACCGGAACGATAGGCCGGGTGGCATTGGCGGCCGCCGCCGAACGGACCTCTCCCGGAGCCGTGCGGACAAACGCCGCCGGAGAGTTCAAGTCGATCGGCTGATCGATGTGGATGGTGTGCGATCCGATGTAGTCCATCGAGAGCACCCAATTCCTGCCCAACTGTTGTTCAACGCCGAAATCCCACTGCTGCGTGTAGGGACTCAGCAGTTGGTTGGGACAGAAGTGCAGCTGCGAGACCGGCAGGAACTGATTCAGATAGCTGCACTGTCCGGCAAGTATCTGGATATCGCGTGCCGGCAACACCGTTCCCGGGGGAATCGTGGTGATGGGGCTGAAGGTCGTCGGGAATCCGTACTGTCCCGGCTGCACCGTATAAGTGAACACGCCTTGCGGCCCGTTGATGCTGGAGTTGGCCACCAGGTTCGCGGGCAGCTCGGTGTAGTAAATGCCGTAGCCGCCACGCAGGACGGTCGGCCTGTCACCGCCATGCAGAGTGTAGGCAAATCCCGCTCGCGGCGAGAAGTTCGTGTCTCCCGAGGTGAAGGTTTGCAGATCATAACGCAAACCCAGATTCACAACCAGGTTTGGAGTCACCCTCCAGTTGTCCTGTAGGAACAAGCCCAGCAGAGTTTCCTTCTCGTTGTAGGTAGCGTTTCCGAACGATTGGGTGAAGTTGCTGGCCAGCGGCGGCCCGCTGGACGGGTAGCCCGGCGGCGCAACGCCTGGGTTGTACGTCAACAGATCCGAAATCGGGATACCTGCGTATTTGGAGTTGATCTGGAATCGGCCCAGAAGATATCCGCTGCCAAACTCCGTGCCATAACCGCCCGAAGACGAATAGATGACGTCGAACCCGCTCTGGATCTGATGCTTGCCTTTGGTCCAGTTCAGAGTATCGGCCCACTGGTACTGGTGGTTCATTAGGTTCGCGATGCGCGACTCGCCGTTCGTATAAACGCCGGAAACGTATTCCTGCGTGGCTTGGACGACGGGAAAGAACTGCGTGATGGGCGATCCCAACATGTATTCGAAGCGCGCCTCGTTCAGCAGATTCGGCGTGAGGGTCGCGTTGTCCGTAATCGCGGCCTGATAGGTATAGCGCGCGAAGGTGCGGGCGGTGGTGGGCAGGTTGTTGCCGCTGACCGCGTCCTGCGGATTCGTGTCTGTGAAGCGATCGAAGTTGCCGCGAATGGTCAACAGATTTTTGGCTGAGAGCTGTTGATCGAGGCGGGCGAACATCAAATTCTGATTGAACGTGCCCGAGTAGATTTGTCCGTAGTCCACCGGCGACGTGATGACCGCATCGCGGTTCTGGTCGGTGTATTCGTACGAAGCCAGGAAGAAGGTCTTGTCTTTCACCAGCGGCCCCGAGATCATGCCGCTGCCCTGCGCCAGGGTGTTGTACGCAGGCACCACGGCAAGAGGCTGTTTCGCCTCCGAGAACTGCGGCCTTCCCATGCCGATGAAATCGCCATGCCAGTCGTTGGAACCCGATTTAGTTACCACGTCCACCGCCGCGCCTGCATTGCGGCCGTATTCAGAGGCAATCGAGTTCTTGTCGACGTTCAACTCCTGTACCGCCGAAAACGGGATGGCGGCAAACATGGTCTGCCGTCCCCAGCTGTCGTTGGCGTCGGTGTTGTCGAGGTCGTAAGTGGTTTGCCTGCGCCCCTCGCCATTGACGACGAAAAGCACTTCGTTGATGAACAAGTCGCCCGTGGTCTGCGACTGCCTGACCGCTGAATCCAGCAGTGGAATCGCCGTGATCTTGCGATTCAGGATTGGCGTGCTTTCGATCTTCTGCAGATCGAAGGTTGTGGTGACCTGGTCGGAGTCGACGCTTACGGATCCGGGCGTGCCATACACGGTTACCTGAGTTTGCGTGCCCGAAACGGTCAT
The DNA here is from genome assembly GCA_963846815.1 of uncultured Acidobacteriaceae bacterium. Lineage (GTDB taxonomy): Bacteria > Acidobacteriota > Terriglobia > Terriglobales > Acidobacteriaceae > CAVVDY01. The sequence continues at coordinate 739,072 of CAWJXG010000002.1, forward strand.
GGTGAAATTCAGCACCGCGGAATGGTTTGCGCGCAGATCAACTTTCGGCTCCTCAGCCGGTTTGAAGCCGGAGGCCTCCACCTTCACCGAATAGTCATCGTTGACCGGCAATCCGGGAAAGGTGTAGTCGCCGTTCTGGTTGCTCTTGGCCGACTTGGTGAGTCCAATTTCAGCGTTGCTGAGCGTGACGTCGGCCCCGGCGATCGCCTTGCCTTGCGGATCGAGGACCCGGCCTTTTACGGCAGAAAGGTCTATGGTCTGCGCCAGCAGCAAACCAGAGAGCATGGCGATTGTAAAAATCGCCGCAAGAATTGTTGTGAGTCGTGTGGATAGAGATGTACGCAAGTTGACAGTTCCCCCCGAATCTTCGAGGGTAGATAAGCAGTCGGCAGTACTACCAGTAGTAGTAGTTAACGGAATTGCGAAACTCAGAAATTTTCGGCAAGTGGCCCGCGACCATGAATGCTGCGCCAACTAGAAAGCAGTGAGCCTCACTGTGAACTGCACCTGACGCGTGCTGCCGAAGTGGTTAGTATCAGGAGCGAACAGGGCCTGTCCGGCGGAATAGACCGGAGCAGAGGGCAGGCCAAACAGGCTGACCGATTCCGGCCCGTAGTCACGGTTGGCTGCACCCGTGATGTTGAAGATGTCCATGAAAAGGTCGAGGTGGTGCCCTTCGCCTTTCAGCCTGATGTCTTTCACGAAGCGAATATCGAGGTCGAAGAAGGTTGGCTGACGATAGATGTTGCGCGGCGTAACCAGCCCGTTCACGATCGCGCGATCATTCCAGTCGTTGCCATCGTTCTGCGTGTCGAAGCCGATGATGGGCGTGTAAGGAAAGCCCGATCGCCACAGCAGAATCGGATTGAACTTGAAACCATACGGCAGGTTGGTGATAGCGCTGATGTTGAAGCTGTTGCGCACATCGAAGCTCGAGTACGTTCCATTCATCGCCAGATCGAATGGATTCATCGCAGAGCTGATGGTGAATGGTCCCAGATTCGAATCATTATCCAGTGCGCGCGCCAGCGTGTAATTGGCAACTAACTGCGAACGGTGTGGCAGTTGAAAAGACGCCGTGACCTGCAGGCCGTCGTAGGACGAGTGGGCAGAGGATTGGTTGACCAGCAACTGTCCCACGCCCGGGTTCGGACGTGCGGCGGGAAACACCGGAGTCAGCGTTGCATCATATGTGGGCGGGAACAGGTTTTCGTTGAGCAGCGTCTGCAGGTCCCACGTGCTGTTGTGTACGTAGGCCGCTGTCAGCGTGGTTTTCGCATTGACCTCTCGTTCGATGCTGCCCGATACCTGAAATGAACGCGGATTGCGAAAGTTTGGATCGATGCCCACGACCAGCGCGTCCGGTGTCGTAAGCCCCGCCGGAGGCGCAGATAGCGCATGCGGCTGTCCTCCACTGGTGACCAGCGCCAACAGTTGCGGATCGTAGTAACTGTCCGCCACCACCGTATTCACCCCGTTGTCGGTGAAGACGCGCTGAAAGTAGGTTGCCGGGGTAGGCGCGTCGTACAGTCCGGCGGAGGCTCGGAACACCGTCGTCGACGTGGCAGCCCATGCCAATCCTAATCGCGGCTGCCACTGATTCACGTCATTCGGTATGAACGTCGTCACCGGTATTGCCGGGTTGGGATTCGGCGGCTGCGGGTTAAACTGCGCATCCCAGCGCAAACCGGCGGTGACCGTCAACTTGTCGGTGACGGCATACTTGGCATTCACATACAACCCGAATTCCCGCACCGCTCCGCTGTAGACATCGTTGCCGGTAATGAATGTCTGCTGATAGCGGCGTATATCGTTGGCCAGAAACGCGTCCAGCGAATCGTAACTGAACTGCGCGTTGAGATTGGCCTCGCGCTGCTGGCTCGCCGGATCATACCCAAAGTCGCCGCCGGTGTGCAGTTGCAGCTTGCCTCGAACAATCGAGAGGTCGTCTCCGAAGCGCGCGCTGTTCGACTGGTACAGGTCGGGATAAAGACTATTGCCCCCGAGCACGCCGAATCCGTTGATGAAGTATTCCGGAGTGGTCGATGCAGGCGTGAGGTTGCGATCATCGCGCGCCCATTGCACCAGGAATTGATTGACCGTAGCCGAGCCGAAAAGCGTGTTCAAGGTGCCCCGCACCCAGTAGCTGTCGCCGGTCAAGTTGATGTTGTTGTCTGCCGTCGCCAGGCTGCGCGTTGAACCTGAATCCAGGCCGCTGGCGTTCAGGCGGTTGTAGTTGAATTGCAAATTCAGCGTGTTGTCTTTGCCCAGCAGAAAATCCGTTCGCCCAAACATCGCGCTAGGATCACTCTGCCCCACGACCTGCTGCTGTAAAGCAGTCAACCCGGCAGGCACAACGGTGCCCGGAGCCTGCGGCGCGAACTGGGTCCAGTAAGGAACGTTCAGGTAATCCTGCTCGAACCCGACATAGTAGAACGCCTTGTTCTTCTTGATGGCACCACCCAGCGATCCTCCGAACTCGTTCTGCATGTTGTTGAGCGAGTCTCCAAAGGTATCGGCTGAGCTCAAGGCAGGAGGACGTCCGATATAAAATGCTTCGCCTCGCAGTTTGTTGCTGCCCTCTTTGGTGCTGACATTGATGAACCCGGCGTTGGTGTCGCCTACTTCGGCGGTGGCCCCAGCGCGCACGATCTGAAATTCGCGCACCACGGTTTGCGGGAAGAAGAACGAAGCATCGCGGGTCCCGCGTTGTCCTCCTTGCAGCGGATCATGAAAGTCGGCGCCGTCGATGGCTGCGGTCGTAGCGTCGGGACGCTGGCCCGCGATCACCACCCCGGAATAATTGGGAGCCGGCTCAACTCCGGCCGCAAGTTGCGCAAACTGGCTGAAGTCGCGGTCCCGGTTCGGCAGGTAGGTCACCGTCAATCCCGCGACCGAATTGCTGACCACCGCTTCGGTCTTATTGGCGACGGGCTGCGTAGTATTGCCTTCCACCGTGGGCCCGCGGCCGGTGACGGTGACGTTCTGCGATGTCGCAGCAATGGCCATGGCGAGATTCACCTGCAGGCTGCTCCCCACCCCGAGCGTCACCCGCACCGGCTTTTTCAGAGAGAAACCAGGAGCGGTCACTTGTATCAGGTAGGGTCCGGAGGGCAGCAACGCAACCACGAAGCGGCCCTCTTCATTCGCGGTAACCACGCGAGTGGAAGCCAGGTCCGCGTTGCGAATCGTCACTTTTGCACCAGAAATGGCATTGCCATGCGGATCGGTAACGATGCCGCTGATCGTTCCTCGCGAGGCGGCGGACTGAGCAAACCCCGGGATTGCCGCCGCGAACACAACAGCAAATATCAAGAGGAGGGAAAACTTACCAGAAAACTTCTTCGCTTCCGGGCCGATCATTTCGCGAGCATACTCGCGGGCAAAGTGAATTTCTGGCCCTGGATGGGAGCCACAAATGGAATGAGGGCAGCGTTCAGCTTGTAGGTGCCTGTCTTGCTGGCCTCGGCCAGGATTTTATAGCCATAATCGCCCTGCGAAAAAGATTCGGGATTCAAGGGCAGCACAAACACCTGGTCCTTGGAGCCGCGCCAGCTTACGATATCGGGCGTCGTATTCTTCACCAAGAAAACAATGTAACCCAGCTTCTCCTCGTTCTCCTTGGCGGGACCCGTCTGCCCTTTTTGCTGCCTCTCCAGTTTCTCCATCTGCTCACGCTCTTCCCGTTCGGCGTGGCTCTCATGAGGAACCTGGAAGTCCGGTACGAAACGGCGAGCCCACTCCAGATTGCTCTTGGGGAACATGCCGGCGCGCCAGTTCTCTTCCGGCAGGGTCTGTGCCGCAATCACTCCGGCGAACACCAGCTTCTTGTCGCCTTGATTTATCGACTTCTGGAATTCGTCGAGATGCACCCCATCGGACACGATATCGATCTGGGCGATGACGACAGGGAAGGCCAGCAGTTCGTTCCCCTCATGGAAGAGCAGCGTCTTGCCATACACCATCTCCTCCGGCACTCCGATAAACGCCATGTCGCTGGTCTCGGCCACGATGGTCGCCGGCTTGTTGTCAAAAGCGGCCAGCGCGTGGGTAGCATCGCCATCGAAGGCTCCTCCGATCGGGCAAACATCGCCCGCGACGCAGAGCGGCTGGGCGACATATCCGCTCTTCGGGCTTCCCGGCGCCGGCACGGATCTCGGGACTGCGATGCTCTTCGTCACCGCCTTGTCCTGCTGTCCCTCGGGATAAAGCTTGACCACGATTTGCGATGCGTCCCGGGGAACGGTAAAGGTGAAAGGATCGTCGGCCGGCTGCGGTTGAGATCCCGCTACTTCGATCCGCCATCCGCTCAACTTCGCCCACGCGCTGCCCGGAACCATTGGCAGCGTAACGTCCTCTACGATCAGCTCAGGCCGAAGGCGAATATAGTGCGCGTTCTCGACCAGGCTGCCGGAAACCTGCTTGCCGGACTTGAGTGCGGCAGGAATGACGATTGCGTAGGTCATGTTTTGGGGGGTGACAGGCGGCGTCACCATGTTCTTCGGCACCATGCGGCGCGACTTCTGCTCGGCTGTCGCGGCGGTGCGGGCCGCCTGGAACATCCTGATAGCGTCTGCCTCGGCAACCGGCTTCAGCGGCGGCGGCTTTTCTCCGCTCTCTTCGCCTGACGGGCATACGATCCGGTCGTATTTCTGGGAATCATCGCTCCACGTCCAGCAGCGAAACTCGCCATTTACGGGATCGTGCAGCAGTTTGTGTCCGCTCACATGCTTGCCTGACAAATCGAACCTCTCTACCAATTCGCTGATGAAGTTGGCGCTGGGGTCGTAGGCGTTTTTTGTGATCTCCTTGATCGACTCGCCATCGGGAAAGTACAAGATGGTGGTCTGCTGGGGAACGTAGTATCCAGGCTGGTAGTCGTTGATTGACTTCGCCCTTAGAACACCATCAGGAGCGAGGGTGCGAATTTCCACCACCTGTCCGGCGGCGTTCCTCACCAGTTCTTCCTTGGTACCCCCGCCGGCGTTCCGTACCTCGACATTCTGGTTTTGAGCGACGGCGGCGAAGGTGAAGAGCGTACAGCACAAACTAGCGTTGATAATAAGTGTGGGGAAGAATACTGAGGTCCTGGCTCGACTGGGCAATAGAATCTCCTTGGCCCATTGGAAGATCGGCGTTAAGCCCTTTATTCATTAACCTGTTGAGTTTAGCATGGGCTGCAGGAGATGCCGCTCGAGCTTGCTCTCCCGAAGGGTAGTGCTGGAGGGGACGAAAGGGACACCTGAAGGGGGTTTTGGTAACCAGAATTGGTTACCATCGATTTGCAATCTGCCACAAAGGCGTAGACGCCGTTTCCCCATTCGAGAACAATAAATTACAGAATCATGAGCAGCCAGAAGCCGCCTCCTGGGGTGACGACAAGGCACTTAATGCCCATGGTTTAGATCATTTTTAGCGACCTACGAACTCGATAGTTGACCAAGTCCCTGTCCGAATGGTAAACCTTTAGTCCTGCTGAGTGCCTGTAGATCGTTGCTTCGGCAAAGCCAATTGCGTTTTCGGATTCAAAATTCGAGGAGAGGACTCCCAATGAGAAAGATGTCAGTGACATTGCTCGTGGCGGCTCTCTGTCTGACATGTTCGGTTGCAATGTCGGCAGAGAACCCCAACGTGCTAACAAACCCGCAGGTTAGCAAAACGATTTTCGGCGTTACACCGCCGATTCGCGACCTGGTTAAGAACCTGCCCCAAACGGAAAAATTCGGATACCACGTAGCCCCGGCGGTACAGCATCCGAAGATGCAACAACTGCTTTGGAACGCAAAACATACTAACTACGCAGCCTTCAAGGACGCTGCTGCGCAGAACTCGATTCAACCTGCCACGATCCCGGTCGATGAGCTTGACTGGCTGGGTGTAGGCATCGGCTTTTTTGGATATAGCGTTCCGGACGCTCCGACCGACGGCAATCTTTCGATCGGCGACACCCAGATCGTACAGTGGGTCAACACCCAGTTTGCAGTGTTCGATCTGAACGGCAACAACATCCTGTTCAACGGCCAGCCCTACGTGAACGGCAATGTGTTCTGGACGACTGGTCCTTGCTCCGCCACCAACAGCGGCGACATCATCGCCCAGTGGGACAAGGCTGCTCATCGCTGGGTCATGTACCAGCCGCGTTTCTCGGCTCCGTACTATGACTGCTTCGCCATTTCGCAGACAGCTGATGCGACTGGGGCGTACTACACTTACCAATTCCCGACCTACAACAGCAGCACCGACTTCCCGGATTACCCGAAGGTTGGTGTGTGGCCAAACGGCTACTACGTCGCCCACAATGACTTCTACGAGCTGCAGTCTTACTCCGGTGCCATGCCTTGCGCTTATGACCGCGTGAAGATGCTGGCGGGCGACCCCGGCGCCCAGGGCGTGTGCTTCCTCGACAACTCCAATGGCACGTACTTCGATGACAGCATGGTGCCGGCGGACAACGACGACGCGAGTGCCGCTCCGAACGGAATCGATCCGATTTTCGTAGGCAGTATCGACAACTACAGCTCCGATTCCAATATCTACTATTACCATTTCCACTTCGATCCGGTGACCCCGGCGAACTCGACCTTCGACTGCGTCAACGGCGCCTGCAAGATTGCGGTCGCGACCTATCAGAACGCCGCCTCCTCAGCTACGGAGCCGGGTGGCAGTCAGATCGACACCCTCAGCGATCGCTTGATGTATCGCCTGGCGTATCGCATTCTTCCTGCCACGTCACCGCAGAAATCAGTTCGGGACAATCGTACCCAGGACTGGCTGATCAGCCATGCGGTGAACAACGGCGGTGTCACGTCGGTTCGCTGGTATGAATTCCATGCCCCGATTTACGACACCACCCCAGTCATGTATCAGCAGGGCACCTATTCGCCCGACGGCACCAGCCGCTTCATGAGCTCGCTGGCCAGGGACAGAATGGGCAACATCGCCATGTCTTACACGGTTACCAGCAGCTCGGTGTATCCGACCATCGCTTTCACCGGCCGCGGAGTTGGCGACCCGCTGGGCACGATGGGCGCAGAAACCATCCTGGTTCCTGGCATTGGATCACAGACTGGCACCTCGAACCGCTGGGGTGATTACTACAACATGGGCCTCTCGAACGATGGTTGCACCTTCGTGACCACCGGCGAGTACTACCAGTCGACCGCTTCGTTCCACTGGAGCACCCGCGTTGGCAAGCTGAAGTTCGCCAACTGCACTCCGACGAAGTAGTTGACTGAGTGGCCTTAAGGTCTGCTGCAAGTCTGAAGGGGCTGTCCTACTGGACGGCCTCTTTTTTATTGTCCTCTCGGATGATTGCCTTGCTTTGTTGCAGATATTTTCATGGCTTGCCTTCCGGGAAATCTCGGCTGAATCCACTTCCGTCCCTCCCGGATACCGCATATAGTGTTACGCAGAACCAGCTAAGCCTTCGGAGATCGGCCGTACGGGATAGCGGGCCCAGCCGTCTGTCACACCGGACTTGACGAGCGCGGGAGGTTCTACTGCCCTCGTTCCGAAACCTTCGTTGCGGGAGGATTCTATGCGACACAGGGCCTTTCTCTTCGCCTTCGGGACTGTTCTCTCCCTCGTCTTTCTCCGCTCCCTTTCCGCCCAGGATGCGAAGGTGCTGACCCATCCCGGAGTGTCGAAGGCCGTTGCTTTCGTCGCCACCCCTCCGCTTCGCGATCTCCTCAAGGCCCATCTCACGGAACAGCCATTTGGATATCGGCAGGAAAACCCCTCGAGGTATCCGAAAGAGAGTCTGATCCGAAGAGCAACCCGCAGTGGCAATGATTTTCAGGACCCCGTTGCGCAGACATCCACGGCTCCAGACACCTTGCCTGTTGTGGAGTTGAACTGGCTAGGGCTGGGGGTTGGGTTCATTGGTTATCACGTTTACGTCTCTCCCAGCGATATGAATCTGGCGATCGGAGATAACGAAATCATCCAGTGGGGAAACGATCAGTTTGCCGTCTTCGACCTTAACGGCAACAACTTGCTCTTCGACAACCAGAACTTCGTCAATGGAAATATTCTTTTCAGCGGGCTTCCCAATTGCGGCGTACGCAACGACGGAGATGCCGTCGCCGAATGGGACAAGATTGCTCATCGTTGGGTGATGCTGGAGCCGGTCATGGAAAATCCGGCGCGGGATTGCATAGCCGTTTCGCAGACGCCAGACGCCCTGGGTTCCTGGTATGCGTTCGAATTTGCCGTCCCCAACGCGGAGACGCACTTATCTGATTACGGCAAGCTGGGAATCTGGCCGGACGGTTATTACACATCCCATAACGATTACGTGCCAGGGGTCTACGCCGGCACTACGCCCTGTGTCTATGAGCGATCGAAGATGCTGGCCGGCGATCCCACGGCGCGCCAGGTCTGTTTTGAGGATTCGCAATACGGAACCTGGCCCCTGTCGTTCGATGACAGTCTACTGCCCAGCGATCTCGATTCGGCCAATGCCCTTCCTCCTGCCGGGACTCCCAACGTGTACATGGGAAGCATCGACAACAGCCAGACTGGCATAGAGACGAATGTTTACTACTACAAGTTCCACGTAGATTGGAATAATCCGTCGAATTCCACGTTCAGTTGCGCCGACGGAACCTGCGCTATCCCCGTGGCGCCGTTCCACGAGGGTTTATGGCTCGGTACGGCGCCTGAGCCTGGGGGAAATGTAATTCAGACCCAGGCAGATAAGCTGATGTTCCGTCTTGCCTACCGCAACTCGCCCAGCCCGACCGTTGTGGCTACGGCGCGCAACAGCGCTACCCAACACTGGGTCGTCAGCCACGCCGTCAACAATAATGGCTCTCTGGCGGTCCGCTGGTACGAGTTTCGCGCGCCGCCCGGCAGTACGGATCCGATTGTGTATCAGCAAGGCACCTTTGCTCCCGACGCAAGCTGGCGTTTCATGAGCTCGGCGGCAATGGATAAGATGGGCAACATCGCACTGTCTTATACCGTCACCAACGCCACGACGGTCTACCCCACGATAGGGCTTACTGGAAGAGGACAAGCCGATCCTTTGGGAACCATGGGACCGGAGCAGCTACTGATTCAGGGGAGCGGCTCGCAACTCGACAGCAGCAACCACTGGGGCGATTACTACGACATGGCCTTGTCGAACGATGGTTGCACCTTCGTGACCACCGGCCAGTACTACCAGTCGACCGCTTCGTTCCACTGGAGCACCCGCGTGGCCAAACTGAAGTTCGCCAACTGCAACCCGAGCCAGTAGAACTGGTTCGGCCTTATCCCATCAGGGAATCTGCCGATGAGGCTATTATGAGCCTCGCGGCACGGCAGTCAGATTCTGCTTTGTCAAATCTCAGCCGGTCCCTGGATCGCCGGCTGGATAACCGGCTCCAGGTCTGCGTACCAGTGCGCGTCACTTATGTGAGTGGATCGAGAACTTCCTTCGAAGGCACCTGCACTGACGTGAGCACGGCTGGCGCGGCATTCGATATCGACGCCGTTCTGCAGGTTGGAGATGTGATCGATTTCGAATTCCGTAACACGAACGATGTCCCGGTGACCTATCGCGCGCGCATCCTGTACCGCGACGAAAATCACTACGGAACGTATTTCCTGATGGCGTACTGAGAAATACCGCTGCTGGCTTGTGGCTCTTGGAGTTTCGCATGTCGAAACCAGCGCTGCCGCTAACGCCGCAGACCTCGCCGACATAAGAGAACCGCACCAAGTGCAGAAGATGACCGGAAAACGTGGTAGCGAAGGCAAAAGCGAACCGCGACAGCGGTTTCCTACCGCTTCACGATCGGGCTGTATCCCTCACCCTGCAGCTTCAGCTTCATGGCCTCGGCATCCTGCAGCGTGGCATAGGGTCCGAGCACGACGTGAAACAGTTTGTCCTTGCCTCCAGGGCTGTTGACCACCGCCGCGGAGTAGCTTTTCTTCCGCAAAGCGCCGGCCAGCGCCGCGGCGTCCTCTTCATGAGTCACGGCCGCGATCTGCACAACGTAGGCGCCGCTGGAAGTGGCGGCCGGCAAAGCTTGGGAGGGGCCGGCTGGTCCGTGAGTCAGCCCGGACGGGCTAACCGCATTCGCGATCTTCTGCTTTTCCGCAGAGCCGGCATTCGTGTCTGCCCCCTCTTTAGGCCGGGCGGACTTCAGTTCATGCTTGGTTGTTGCCGAGTCGTCATCGTCCCCGTTCTGCTTGACCGCGTTATAGAAGGTCAGGTCGGGCTCGGACGCTTTGGTCGGAGTCGCCTCGGCATCGGTTCCCGGCGCGGCGTCGGCAGACACCGGCGACACCGAAGGCTTGCCTGCCGGGTTGTCAGGATTCGCAGCCTGCGACTGGGCCGTAGGAGTGCTCAGCGCCTGCTCGCGGGCGGAGGTCTTGCCCAGCGAATATCCCACGGCGAAGAAAATGCCGCACACCGCCGCCAGCATCAGGAAAAGCCCCAGCAGTTTGCCCGGACCCAATGTTATTTCCGTCTCTTGGTCCGCCATCCCCTAAATGTTCCTCCCTATTCGCTCGTCGCCGCAGGTGTGCTTTCCGCCTTGGCGACATCGATCTTCACCAGCTTGTTCAGCCCGGCCAATAGGTCCACGGGCACGGGGAAGATGATGGTCGTGTTTTTCTCGACGCCGATTTCGGTCAACGTCTGCAGGTAGCGCAACTGAATACTGGTGGGCTCGGCAGCCAACAGGTGTGCTGCCTCGGTCAGGCGCTGCGCCGCGGCAAATTCACCTTCCGCATGAATGATCTTCGAGCGCTTCTCGCGTTCGGCTTCTGCCTGCTTGGCCATGGCGCGGGTCATGGTCTCGGGCAAATCGACCTGCTTCACTTCCACGTTGGTCACCTTCACGCCCCACGGGTCGGTGTGCTGGTCGAGAATGGTTTGCAGCCGCAGGTTGATCTTCTCGCGGTGCGCCAGCAACTCGTCGAGGTCCACTTCGCCGAGCACCGAGCGTAGCGTTGTCTGCGCAAACTGTGAGGTCTGATACATGTAATTCGTAACCGCTACCACCGCTTTGTTCGGATCGATGACCCGCAGGAAGATGACTGCGTTCACCTTCAGCGTGACGTTGTCGCGGGTGATGATGTCCTGCGGCGGAACGTCAAACGCGTCCTGCCGCAGCGAGACGCGCACGATACGGTCGATCGGGGCAAAGACCAGGATTATGCCCGGCCCCTTCGCCTCTCCCAGCAACCTGCCGAGGCGGAAAATCACTCCCCGCTCGTACTCGGCCAGGATCTTGATCGAGTTCAACACATAGAGAACAACAATGACAACCGGAACAATGACGAACAGGTCCACCGGAAACCTCCGGATACTAGAAGTTTAGAACGGTTGCTACTGGCGATTGTAGGCCCGACTGCGGGCGTAACCCAAGTCGCCAATACTCGGGTGGCTCCGGCGGTAGTGCGAATCGTTTCATACCCGGGAAAGCTTCGCACGCTGATTTCATTTACGATGAAGTAAGAATCCTTCTTTCTTATGCAAGCTCATGCCCGCGACAAGCAGCTTCATTTCAAAACTCGATTGATGATCCTGATCATGATTGTGGCCGGCCCGGTGGGCCAAATCCTGCTCGGCAAGGGAATGAAACAGATCGGAGCATTGTCGATCTCGTCTGTTCCCGATTTGCTGCACACCGGAGCGATGGTGCTGGGCTCTCCCACCATATGGCTGGGGATCGCTTGCCTCATCACGTTCTTTGTCGCCTATAGCTTGGTGCTGTCATGGGCGGACTACAGCTACGTCCAACCGGCTTCCGCCATGGCCTATGCCGTAGTCGCGATTCTGGGAGTCGTCGTGCTGCATGAAGCCATTTCTCCGACTCGCTGGGTGGGAATCGCCATAATCTGTCTCGGCGTGCTGGTCGTCGGAGGCACCCATCCCAACACTACGGAGACCCGCTGATCGTGCTGCGCTTCGTGGGTTTCTTCCTGATTGTGGTTGCGGGTACTTCCGGTGAGCTCTGCATCTCGCGCGCTATGAAAGAAGTGGGAGAGGTGCATGACTTTCGGCCCCGGGCGCTGCTGCGTGTGGCTGCCCGAGTCGCGCGCATCCCGTGGATCTGGATTGGCCTCGCGCTGATGACGCTTGCTTTTTTCGCGCTGCTCGGCATGCTCTCGGTCTACAACGTCAGCTTCGTGGTGCCGGTCTCAGCTCTGAGCTACGTCGTCGGCGGACTGGGCGGCATGCTCTTCCTGGGCGAGCGGCTCAACCGCTCACGCTGGGCCGGAATCCTGCTGGTTTGCCTTGGCGTCTCGCTGGTGATTATCGGGAAACGATAGCCAACCGTTTCCCTTAGATCTCCGCCAACTGCGCTATCGCCTTAAACACGTCGTCCGCCTGGGGAAGGATCTCATCTTCCAGGATCGGCTGATAGGCGACAAACGTGTCCTTCGCCGCGACCCGCTTCACCGGCGCATCGAGCTCGTCGAAGAGCTCGTCCGCGATGCGGGCGGCGATCTCCGCTCCGTAACCCCAGCTCAACGTGTCTTCGTGCGCAACAATCACGCGATGCGTCTTGGCGACCGAGTTGGCGATGGCCTCCCAGTCGTACGGACTGAGGCAGCGCAGGTCAATCAACTCCACGCTGACTCCCTGCTCGCGCTCGATGCGCTGTGCCGCCTGCAAGGCGCGGGGCACCACTGCGCCGTAGGTGATGACCGTTATGTCATGCCCGGGACGAACCGTGCGCGCTTTGCCGAACGGGATCATGTAGTCCGGCCCGGGATACGGCGCGCGGCCGAAGGTTTCGCGGTACAGCCGTTTGTGCTCGAGGAACATCACCGGATCATCGCAGCGAATGGCCGTTCGCAGCAGGCCGTTGGCATCCAGCGCATTCGACGGGAACACCACGCGCATGCCGGGCGTGTGCGTGAACAGGCTCTCGCCGCACTGCGAGTGATAGATGGCGCCGCCGGTGAGGTATCCACCGATAGCGACGCGCACCACCGCCGGGCAGGAGAAGGTGTTGTTCGAGCGCCAGCGGATCAGCGGCATCTCATTGCGCAGTTGATGGTAGGCAGGCCAGATGTAGTCGAAGAACTGAATTTCGACTACCGGCTTCAAGCCTCGCGTCGCCATGCCCACGGCGCGTCCCACGATGTTGGCCTCCGCCAACGGAGAGTTGAACACACGGTCGCCGCCGTACTCGCATTGCAGTCCCGCAGTGAGTTTGAAAACTCCGCCCTTGCCCTTGACCAGATGCTGCTTCAGATACTCTTCGCGGCTGCAGTCGGCCACGTCTTCGCCGAACATTACGATGCGCTCGTCGCGCTTCATCTCGTCTTTCAGGCAGGCATTGATGAGATCGGCCATGGTGCGATCGCCCGACGAAGCCGACACCGTCTTGTCCGCCGTTGGGGCGGGATGCACGGCTTCGGTCTGAAACGCCGCCGATGTCGGATCGAGATCGGGCGAGTAGACAAACTGCTTGTACGAGTCAGGCTCAGGCAAAGGTGCGGCAACCGCCTGGTCCGAAGCCTCCTGCACCTCGGCGTCGACATCCTTCTCGAGTTGATTGATCGCTTTCTCGTCGAGAATGCCTTCGCGAATCAGGAACATCTGGAATTGGTTGAGGGGGTCGCGCTCGACCTCCGAATTGCGCTCCGACTCAGGGCGATAGAGCTTCTCATCATCCGAGAGCGAATGCGAGTACGGCCGCACCACGTGCCCATGCACGAACGCCGGGCCGCTGCCGCTGCGAACGTAGTCGATCGCCTTCTTGAGCGCGCCATAGCTTGCCAGTGGGTCGGTTCCGTCGACTTCGGCGAAATGGAAATTCGGGAAGCCCTGCACCAGCCGGCTGATGTTGCCGCCGCTTGTTCCCACTTCGACCGGAACCGAGATCGCGTATTCGTTGTCTTCGATCAGGTACAACAGCGGCAGCTTCAGGTTCGAAGCGGTGTTGAGCGATTCCCAGAATTCTCCCTGGCTGGTAGTGCCGTCGCCGCACGAGACGTACACCACTTCGTCGCCATGGAAGACGACATCTTTGAACTGGCGATAGTCGCCCTCGGCCTTCTGCGCCGCTTCAGGATGGCGACTGAAGTAGCGTCCGGCCTCGGCGCAGCCCACGGCCTGCAGAAACTGCGTTCCTGTCGGCGACGATTGCGTGACAATGTTCAGCCGCTTGCTTCCCCAGTGCGAAGGCATCTGGCGTCCACCCGATGCGGGATCGTCGCCCGAGCCGACGGCCTGCAACAGTTGCTCATAAGGAGTCATGCCCACGGCAAGGCACAGCGCGCGGTCGCGATAATACGGGTAGAACCAGTCGTAGCCGGCACGCAGCAGCATGCCCGTGGCAACCAGTAGGGCTTCATGGCCGGCGCCGGAAATCTGGAAGAAAATTTTCTGTTGCCGCTTGAGCAGGATCTCGCGGTCGTCAATGCGGCGCGACAGGTACATCAACCGGTAGATCTCGATCAGCTGATCGCGCGAGAGTCCTTCATATTTGCCAGGCGCCGCCTGGGCGGTCTTGATCTGTGGTTCTGCCTTGGTAGTTGCCATCCAATGTCCTCAGGAGTGGGATACGAAGCCCGAAAGCGGCTCAAGCGTAATCCTCTTATTGTAATGCCTCGCATAATGCGATCGAACCACAGAGACCTTGAGGGAAGCCGCTCCTGGCCTTTGGCTTTTCGCTGTTCGCCAATCATTCCCTTCGCCCACGCCCCAGGCAAAATTCAGGGGATGCCGGTTCTGTGCCCGTCCCGACAACTTGCACTGAACTCAGGCGAATAGCCAAAAGCGAAGGGCGGATTTTCTCCGTAGTCAATACTTTCTATACTGGCGTAGGCATGATACGCACTTTTCGTCCCATACCGCTGGAGAAAATCAGGCTCGTCATCTTTGATCTCGACGGCACGCTGATCGATTCGGAATATGACCTTGCCGCCTCCGTCAACGCCATGCTGCGGCAGTACGGGCGCAACGAGATACCGCTGGAGGTGATCAAGACTTACATCGGCGACGGCGCGCCTATGCTGGTGCGCCGCGCGCTCGGCGACCCCAAGGATGAGAACTTCCTGCAGGAGGCACTGTTCTATTTCCTGACCTATTACCGCGAGCACAAACTCGACAGCACCTATGCCTACGAGGGCATCGCCCCGTCACTGGATCAGCTGACGAACTACAACGGAACCGCCCGCAAGCTCGCGGTGCTGACCAATAAGCCCGTGCGTCCGGCGCGCGACATCGTCGCCGGTCTTGGGCTGGCGAACCTTTTTTTTCAAATCTATGGGGGCAACAGTTTCGAGACCAAGAAACCCGACCCGCTGGGAGCGCGAACCATCATGCAGGAAGCCGGCGCCAAACCGGAGGAAAGCGTGATGGTCGGCGATTCGGAGGTGGACATCCTGACCGCGCGCAATGCCGGCATGTGGAGCATCGGGGTGAACTACGGATTCGCGCCGCATAGCCTGGAACGTGTGCGCCCCGATGTGCTGGTCGATACCCCCGCTGAGCTGGGCCGTACGCTGAGCGGGGCACCGGTGCCGGAGGAAGAAGAAGACGTGGAATGGAATTAGGCAGGCACGATTTCGCCAATCCAAATGACGGCTGAGGTGAGAGTGGTCGCGAAGCCGGCACGAATCTGGGGTATACTCTCGGCGAATCGAGATTTAATCACGAACTTAAAAGGGCATTCCCGGTGGCGAGCAACGCTGTTTCAGGCAAACCTGTCGTAACGCCCGCCGCGAGTTCACGCTACGCGCCTCTGCTGCAATTGGCGGCAGGAGTTGTGGCCATCGGCGCCGTATTTTTCTGGCTGCAATTTTCGGCCGGCGGCCTGTGTTGCGGAGACTTCGACGGCTACTATCACATAAAATGGAGCGCGCTGTTGTGGCAGGGGCTGCGGCACGGGCATTTTCCCCCTGCCTTTGAGTGGCTGCCGCTGACCTCCCTCGATCCCGGCACCTATGCCGATCAGCACCTGCTGTTTCACCTTCTACTGATTCCGTTCACCTGGATTGGCGACTTGACGCTGGGGGCCAAACTGGCAGCCGCAATCTTTGGCACGGCTGCGGTGTCGTCCTTGTACTGGCTGATCGTACGCTACCGCGTTGCCTATCCCCTGCTGTGGCTGCTGGCGCTAAGCGGATGCTCGTGGATGTTTTATATCCGGCTGAACATGACAAAGGCGGAGAGCTTGTCGCTGCTGTTCATGGTGATCGGAACCGTTCTGTTGCTGGAACGAAAATACATCTGGCTTTTCCCCACCGCTTTTCTATACGTCTGGGCCTACAACCTGTTCGTGCTGCTGGGGGTGATGGCCTTCCTCTGGGTCGTGGTGGTGGGCTGGACGGAACGCAGGCTGGAATACAAGCCGCTGCTTTGGACCGGGCTGGGAATGATTACCGGCTTCCTGATAAATCCGTATTTTCCCAGAAACGTGAGGCTCTTTCTTGAGCACCTGATCGCCAGATCGGGAAGAGTGCCGATGTTGGTAGACGTTGGCTCGGAATGGCACTCGTTTGCAACCTGGGACTTTCTGAAGGGTAATTTCCTGGCATGCGCTGCCATACTGGTGGGATATATCGGGTTTGGTTATCTGCTGTCGAGTACCCGCGGAAACCAGAAACGGCTGCAGCGCCCACTGTTCTTCCTGCTGCTTTCGAGCGCGCTTCTGCTGATGGCGGCTCGCTACGTGCGCTTCGTCGAATACTGGCCGCCATTCGCGATATTGTTCTGCGCCTTCGTGCTGCAGGAGGCGTGGCAGAGCCGGCCGGAGACCTCGCTGGAATCGCCTGAGGAGCCTTGCGTTCAGGCTTCGGCGGAGCGACCGGTAGCGCCGCGAAGCAGAGCAGGCGCTTCTAGCCTGGCGGAGTTGGTTCCGTTGGCGCTCTTTCTGGCGGCGGTTTGCCTGTACAACCTGAACACAGCGCGAGCAACCATTCAGCGCTCCACCGCTGATCCGGAATACTATGCTGCGGGAAGTCAGTGGCTGCGCAGCCATGTGCCGCCGGGAGCCATGATTTACGACCTCAACTACTCGGATTTTCCCAAGCTTTTCTTCTATGACACCCAGCATACCTACGTGTCGGGACTCGACCCGCTTTATTTGTGGAAGCGGCATCCGGAACTGGAGAAGTTAGACTTACGCTTGTCGCAGCGGCAGGAGGAGAATCCGGCAGCCGCAATCCGTTCGCTGTTTCCCCGGGCGGGCGCGCCTGCCATAGAGTATCTTTTCGTGGGCAGTGTGCCTGGCCCGCCTTCACGCGAGTGGCTCAACTACATCCGGCAAGCGCCAGACATCGAAGTGGTCTATGAGGATAAGCAGTGCATGATCCTTCATCTTCGCAACTAAAGAGTGGGAGCGCCGAGCAGCGGTTCGAGGCGTTAAGGCCCACTCACGGCAGCTTCTTCCGCAAATCTTCGATGTAGTGGTCGGTCATACCCGCCAGGTAGTCGCAGACGACGCGCGCCAGCTTCTCCGTTCTTGCCTTCTCGCGGTAAGTGGGTGGCAGCAGTTCCGGGCGCGCCACCAGCGCGGCGAAAACTTCGCTCACAATCTGCTCCGCCCGGCGCTTTCCGGGCAGAAGCTCCTTGGCGTTGTAGAGCGCGCGGTAGAGGAACTGCTTTGCCTGGCGGCGCTCCTCGTCGACCTCGGGGCTGAAGCCCGCCAGCCGCTCGGGCCAGCGCCGCACATCCTCCAGGCTCGCAACGCCCGCCTCGGTTGCCCGCCGCCGCGTGTTCTCGATCAGATCGGTCACGAAACGGTTCAGCGTGCACTTCAGAGCTTCGTTGAATCGCAGCTTCTCAGGCACGCCGGCATATTCGGACTCCGCCTGCTGGTAGAAGCGGTCGAAGACTGCGAGTGAGTTTCGAATCTCTGGAACCGTCAGCAGCTTGGCCTCGTAGCCATCGTCGAGGTCGGCGGTGTCGTAGGCGATCTCGTCGGTCAAATCGATGAGCTGCGCCTCCAGCGGCGGCCGCTGGTCGAGCAGATATTCGGCCAGCTCGGGATGCTCGTGCGGCGAGTAGTCATGCGAGTGCTTGATGATGCCCTCGCGCACTTCAAACGTCAGGTTCAATCCGCGAAAGCGCGCATAGCGGACCTCGAAATCTTCGACGATGCGCAGCGCCTGCAGGTTGTGGTCGAATCGTTCGCCATGCTCGCGCATGAGAGCGTCGAGAGCGTGCTCGCCGGCATGTCCAAACGGCGGATGCCCGATGTCGTGTACCAGCGCCAGCGCCTCGGCCAGGTCGACGTTCAAGCCCAGGGCTCCGGCTATGGTGCGCGAGACCTGTGCTACCTCGATGGTGTGTGTCAGGCGGGTGCGAAAGTGGTCGGAGTAGCGACGGGTGAAGACCTGCGTCTTGTTTTCCAACCGGCGGAAGGCGCGAGCGTGGATGACGCGGTCGCGGTCGCGCTGAAAATCGTTACGGTAAGCATGCGGCGCTTCCGGATAGCGGCGTCCACGCGAATCTTCAACGCGAACGGCGTAGCAGGCAAGCATAGCTTGAGTTTAGTGCAAGGACAGCGGTTGCGGATTGGTTTTCAGCAGGTTTGGAGAAGGCGAGTTGGAAGACGGAATTAAAGCGCTTCTCGGCACGACCGAGCTCGTGCCCTGAAGCGAATCATCTATCGCGCGCTGGAAGGAGCGTTAGCGCTTGATCAGCCACATCGCCCAGGAGGCGACGACCACGCCAACCACGAACAGCGAGAAGCAGTAGGCGCCGTAGCGCACCATGTCGCGAGGCGTGTTGCGCTGGGTGATTCCGAAGACCACCGAGGCGCAAAGGGCGAAGACCAGGGCTGCATTGAAGTGGGTCATTGTTTTTTGCCGATGGCGATGTGGTAGGCGTCGACCGCCGCGATCACGTTAAGCAGGCCCGCCACCACGATGTACTTGGTGCCGTAGTCGGCGATGGCGCGATGAATGTTGCCGATGCCCCAATCCATGGAACGGGCGACGAAGTAGAGTGCACCGGATCCGATATCGCCGACGAATCCCAGCATGTCGAGCAGGTCTCCGGTGTTGAAGGCATAGACCTTGCCCTGCATGGCCAGTCCGGCAAAGAACATGGTGAAGACCGCCAGCATCAGCAGGATGCCGCGAATCCAGCGCCGCTGGATAAGGTGTCCGAGGCCGGGCAGCAGCCAGGCTGCGATCGGGGCGACATAGGTCATGGTCCCCGCATCTACCGTGGTCTTCGCTCGCACCGCCGTTGTGTTTTGCGCGTTGGCCATCAAATCTGTACCAATTCTCCCTGAATCCGCCCGCTGACTTCTGCCTTGCCCCTGCGGGTGATCATGTTGATCTCGCTGCGCACGCCGAAGTCAGGCAGATAAATTCCGGGCTCGACGGAAAAGCAGGTATTGGGCAGGATCTCGCGATCGTCCTTGGTCTCCAGATTATCAAGATTCGCGCCGTTGGCGTGAATGTCGCGTCCGATGGAGTGTCCGGTGCGATGGATGAAGTACTGGCCATAGCCCTTGCCGGCGATGAACTCGCGGACGGCCTTATCGACTTCCCAGCCGTGGATCGTTTGTCCGCTCTCGAACGCCCGCTTTACCGTGTTGATGCCCACGTCGCGCGCGCCGCGTACGATCTCGAAAATCTCGCGCTGCTTGTCGCTCGGTGTGCCCACCACGCCGGTCCACGTTATGTCGTAATAGACGGAGTCGGGCTCATTCAGTTTGGCCCAGACGTCGAGCAGGACGAAGTCGCCTTGCTTGATCGGCGACGATTTCTCAGCGCTGGGCTCATAGTGCGGATCACCGCTATGCGGGCCGACGCTGACGTTGGGTGGATCACAGGTCTCGAGGTTCTCGCGGGCGAAAGCTTCCAGAATGAACTTCTGGATTTCGTACTCGTTCGTTCCGCCATTGTGCACGCGCCGGCCGATCTCCTGGAAGGTAGCAGGAATGATCTTGTCGATGGCATCGCGCGCCTTGAAGTGCGAGGCAATCTGCCCGTCGGTGAGTACGGCTTCGAACTGGGCTACAAGGTTTGCTGAGCTGACAACCTCTTTGCCGAAGCTGCGCACCAGCTCCAGCATGCCGCCGTCGACCAGCGAGATGTAGGGAATCTGGTTGTTGGGCGAGTACTGCATCACGATGCTGCGATAGGGCGCGAGCATCGACTGCAAGTTCTGCCACAGCTCTTCCCATGCCGAATATTCCAGGCGGCTGCCGGGAAGCGGATCGAGATGATGGCTCTCGATACGGTGTACCAACTTCACCGGATCGCCGGTGGCCGGGATGAGATAGAACCAGCGCCGAGTAACCATCATGGTCTCGGAAAGGCCGAGGATGCGATAGGCAATGGGATCGCGATGATGATGATCGTAGAAGAGCCAGGCTTGTTGCCCGCGGTCGCGGAGGGCGGACTGAATTTCGCTGAGATTCATGCGTGTCCATTGTAAATGAGCAACTGAAGCCATCTCACCACAGAGACACCGAGACACGGAGAGAGTATTCAGCAAGCTTCGGCTCCTCTGTGCCCCTGTGTCTCTGTGGTTCAAATCCGGGGTGATGCTAGTTTCGCGCGAGCTTTCCCCAATACACTCGCTCGCATCTCCACCGGCAACGTTTCACAGGCGGTGCGCAGAACCAGCCTCGGCGTGCGCTCGCGAATCTCCATGAGGTACGCGACCGTCTGCTCGCGGTTGGCTTTCGCCGCCTCACGCAGCAGCCAGCCCAGACCTTTTCGCACCATGTCGTCTTTGCTGAGCAGCAGGATCTCCGTAATCTTCTGAATGTGCGCGAAATTCTTATGCCGGCGCGTGCTGTGGATCAGGCTGACGGCGGCAGCCCGCTGATGCCAGGTGCTGCGTTTCTTTGCCCACATTAAAGTTCGCGGCAGATACCGCTTGTTGGCGGCGATCAGCGGGCCGATCAGGTAATGCACAAGCGCATCGTGATCGGCCCAGGTGCTGACGCGGTCGAGCCAGCTTTCGAGAAGCTTGAATTCGGTAGACGAGAGTTGGCCGGTCATGCCCTCCAGTAACAGCACGGCGAAGACCTTCTCTTCCAGCACCTCGCCGTTGAAGAGCTGATCGGATACCTCTAGCAGGAATGGCAAGCCCTGCTCGCCAAGGATGGTTCGCCGAAAACGTTTCGCCACTTCGCGCAGTTCATCGGTGTACCAGCCGCGCGACTTTACCTCGTGCTTGAAGAAGTGCTGGACCTCTTTCGTGTGCGGCGCCGAGCCGCCGTTTTCCAGCACGCGCCGAATATGCTTGGCGATGTAAGCCGGCGTTTTCGCGCTCATCAGGAGGTCACCTCCACCTGGGCCGAATCCGGGTTGGGCGCAGACTTAGGAAGCAAGAAGCGGTCGTAAACCCACAAGAGGATGGTCGTGGCCACACCCACGGCAATGATCACCCACCACATCATTGCCGGCTGGTGCTTCACCTCGCCGAAGTGATGCATGAGATAGCCTCCCAGATATCCGCCCGCAATGGAGCCAATGCCGATGGGCAAGAAAGCAAATCCCATGTAGGTGCCCTGCTGACCGGAGGGAGCAAGGCGGGAGATGTACTCGTAGTAACGAGGCGACTGTGTGAGCTCTCCTACCGCGACCACGACCAGCGTCAGAATAGCTCCGAGCACAGTCGGATGTACCAGCAGGATGATCCACGCCAGTGAGCTGATCAGCGTTCCCGCAGTGATCGCGGTAAAGGCGCGAACTCTCTGCGTCAGCATGCTTACGATGACGGTGAACGCGATCACCACCAGCGAATCCGTTGCCAGCATGAGTTCCGTGTCAGCCCTGGGATCGATATAGGCATGCACGTAGATGGGCAGGGTGATGAACTCCTGCCAAAAGACGATGAAGTAGCCGGAAAAAATCAGCAGGAACAGCATGAAGCGCGGATTGGTCAGCACCGTCCAGAAGTTGCGGCCGGCCTGGGCGAGGGTGGTGGTCTGCACTTCCTCTTTGCGGCGAGGCTCACGAAAGAACAGCAGCACGCCAATGAACATCAGGAAGACGCTGAGTGCGGCGACGCGAAAGACGTTCTCTACCCTGAAGTGGCCATGAACGTAAGAAGCGACAATGGGACCGGCAGCGCCGCCAATGTTCACCAGCGTGTAATAGATGGAGTAGCCGATGGAGCGGACCTTTTCGTTGGAGGCGCGCGCGGTGGTTCCCACCACGCTGGGCTTTACCAGGGCAATTCCAAACGCGGGAAGGGCAAGCACCACGGTTACCAACAGAACCAGAGGCACAGCGTTGCGCACCGGCGCCAGCCAGGGAGATGCGATCGATCCGAGGAGAAAGTAGGAGCAACTCAGGATGAAATACGCCAGCGACAACGCGCGGCGGAAACCCATCCGGTCGGCAAGCGTTCCGCCGAAGATGGCCAGGAACCAAACCAGTCCGCCGAAAAACCCGGCGAGCGCTCCAACGCGCTCGGTGGGAAAGTGCAGCGCCTCGTGCAGGTAGCGTGCAAGCGAGGCGAAAACGGCGTAGTAGGAGAGCCGCTCAAACAGCTCGCTGATGTTGGCGACCCAGAAGGGGCGCCCGAAGCCGGTGCGAATGTCGCGCCAACGCTCGGCAAAACTCAAATGTAGTCTCCTGGAATTATGACAGCGCGCTCCGCAGCATGGCTTCGACCTCGGCGGCTGACATTCCGCTCACCCGAATCACTTTGTTGCGGCTGGTTTCTCCGGCGGCAATAGTAATTGACGAGCGCGAAACATTCAAAAGCTCCGCCAAAAAGTCGATACAGGCTTGGTTGGCGCGGCCATCGATGGGAGGCGCGCTGAGTACGAGTTTCAAAGCGTCGCCTACCTCGCCGGTGATGGCGTTCTTCTTGGCGCGCGGCTGCACCTTGATCTGGAAGGTTGCGCCGGAAGGGGTGTCGCGGATGTGGATCATGTAGGTGAGTCGAGCCCATTGTAGCTGTGCGGCGTGCGTTGAAGATCCTTTAGGGTGGGGGCACTGGCGCCAAAGGCTGGAGCACCGCTTCAGCGGTGCATTAGGCGGCAAAGGAATAGGCGGCTTCAGCCGCTGAGGTAAGGTTTACCTCGGGCGCTGAAGCGCAGAAGACAGAATCTGACTTGTACGCCTGAAGGCGTACTCCACCCTAAGCCGCACCCCACCTGAAAGCGCACTCCGCCCGAAGGCAGTGCTCCACCGGAGGACGTAACCTACTTCACCTTCGACCGCCCGCCAAAAATGGCTGTCCCGATGCGCACACAGGTCGATCCTTCCTCGATAGCCACTTCGAAGTCGTGCGACATGCCCATGGATAGCTCGTCGAGCGTGACGGCAGGCAGGCTACGTGCGGCCAGCGCGTCCCGCAGCTCGCGCAGCTTGCGAAAGTAGGGCCGTGCGCCTTCGGGATCGTCGGTGTACGGCGGAACGGTCATCAGCCCGCGAATCTGCAGGTGCGGCCATTCGGGCGCTTTGCGCAGAAGGTTTTCCAGCTCAGGCGAATCAGGTGCGACGCCGGTTTTGGCCTCTTCGCCGCCGATATTGATCTCGATTAGCACGGGCAGCGTTTTGCCCGCAGCTTCGGCCGCGGCATTCAGCCTTGTGGCGAGCTTCGCCGAATCGACCGAATCAACCGCGTGAAAGAGCTCAACTGCCTTGGCCGCCTTGTTCGACTGCAGGTGGCCGACCAGGTGGAACTCGGCGCCTGTGAGCCCGGCGAGTTTGTCGGCCTTGTCGGCGAACTCCTGCACCTTGTTCTCGCCGAAGAGCCGCTGGCCCGCGGCATAGGCTTCGGTAATGGCTTCTGGCGGGAAGGTTTTGCTGACGGCCATCAGGCGAACCAGGTCGGCGTCGCGTTTTGCGCGTGTAGCCGCCTGATGCATGCGTTCGCGAGCTACCTGCAGGTTGGAGGAGATGCTCAATTTTCGAATTGTCATCCCGAGCGGATTTAATCCGCGAGGGACCTGCTGTTTGTGCCGTCCCTTACGGGACTCAGGACCACATTTACGCAGCTTTCCCAGGACTTACGTCCTGGGCTAAGGTTGTGCCGTCCTTCGGACTGCACTAACCCGTGCATACGCTAAGCAACAGCGCGGGGCTGGATCTTGTTCAGCAGAGCTTTCTTTGCCGCCACGCGCAAGTTATAGTCGGTCTGCAGATTCATCCAGAACTGCGGGCTCATGCCGAAGTACTTGCCAAGGCGCAGAGCAAGATCAGCGCTGATGGCCCGCTGCTCCCGCACGACCTCATAAATACCGGGCGAGTGCACGGCTTTGGCAAGTTGATAGGCGCTGATGCCCATCGGCTGCATGAACTCGGTGCTCAAAATCTCACCCGGATGGGCCGTACTCGTCTTTTGCTTGCGTCGCGGCATAAGCTCTCCAATGATAAACGCGGCAATATAATCTCGTCATGACCAAGAGTAACGTCGAGCTATACAACCTGGACGCGAGCACATTCCAAAAACCGCTAGGGCAATTGGCTGAGGTGTTGGCACAAAAGGTGAGACGGGAATTGCCAAATCTCATTTCCGCCCCAAAGTTCGTGGCCGTTGACCTTCATGTCCTCGTACGGCAGGCAATGACTACCTATGACTTGCTCTTCTACTTAAACGCGGACGAACGCCGGGAGACTGATTGTTACTGGAGGGCCAAATACAGCATCGTCACGCTTCCGTTGATTCGCAACATGATTGACTGCCTGTATAACATTACGACCATCCTGGAAGCCCCAGGTGTAAACGGGCCTTGGTTTCGCAAGAGCGGTTATCGAAAAGCGCTCGAAGCTCTGGAGGAAGACGAAGCGCGATACAGTGGTCGGCCAGACTGGGATAACTTCATTCACAAATCTCGGGACACTCTAGATTTCCTGATGCGGGCTGATGGTTTGTCTAGGCTCGAAGTCATGAACCAGCAGCCTTGGCCTACGATGGGGAAATACATTAGCGATAAGAAGCCGGGCGGAATGACGACGCCACATCAGGATTTTCTAAAGGCCTTTACTTACGGCCAATGGCGTGAGTATTCTGCAATGGCACACGGCGGATATGAAGGATTGATGCAGGTGGCTATGTATTACATCACAGACTCATTCCCGCATGAAGAAAGGGACAAAATACACGAGCAGCACTTTCCGCGTTTTCTGTCTTTGCACATCGCGCGTGCGGCGGCTATTTTGCTTTGTATCATCACCGAGATACAAGCGCAATTTCGCTTTGACGGAGCCAGCATCAACGAACGCCTCCATACGATATGGCATGCTCTAATGCCGGTCTTCGAAGTTAAGGAGCTGTTCGATGAAAGATATGCGCAACTAATGAAAGACAAGCGAATCGATGCTTGGTAACTGAGAGCCGCGTGCCCCGCAGTGAACAACCAACCCACTCACTACTCCCTTCCCTCCACCACCCTGATGCTCAACTCCTTCAACTGCCGGTCGCTGACTGGTGTGGGAGCGTCCATCATCAGGTCGATGGCCTTGGCCGTCTTCGGGAACGGGATCACTTCGCGCAGGCTGTCGGCGCCGGCGAGGATCATGACGATGCGGTCGAGCCCCAGCGCAATGCCGCCGTGCGGAGGTGTGCCATATTGCAGCGCCTCGAGGAAGAAGCCGAAGCGCTTCTCCTGCTCTTCCTTCGACATGCCGAGCGCCTTGAAGATGATGCTCTGAATGTCCTGGCGATGAATACGAATGGAGCCTGAGCCGAGCTCCGTGCCGTTGAGCACAATATCGTACGCTAGCGCGCGCACTGCGCCCGGATCCGATTCCAGCTTGTCCATGTCGTTCTCGTGCGGCGAGGTGAAGGGATGGTGCGCGGCGTTCCAGCGGCCTTCTTCCTCGTCCCACTCGAACATGGGGAAGTCCGTCACCCACAGGAAGCGGAAGTCGCGCTTGTTGAAGCCGCCATGGCGCTCGGCATACTTCTGGCCGAGTGCGAGGCGTAGCTGGCCGGCTGAGCCGTAGACGTCGTACGCCTGCTGACGAGTTTTAGCAGCGCTGGCAGCTTCCGCGCGCTTCGCCCCGGCAACGATGACCAGCAGGTCTTCCGGGTTTGGCTTTGCCAGCTCGCGAATCTTTGCAACCGTCTCGGGATAAGACTTCTCCAGCCGCTTGATGTCTTCAAACAGTTTCGCTCCCTTGCGATCGCCGAAAAGCAGCTTGATATCGTCGCGTTCTTTGCGCGAGAGTTCGCCGACCTTGGGAATCACCACGGCAACGACGGGAAGTTCAGGATCGACGTTCAGCGTGGCAAGCTGATCGGGTGTGAACGCCTCGCGCACCTCGGTCATTGCGGGCAGGCGCATATCAGGCTTGTCGATGCCGTACTTGCGAATGGCCTCGTCGTAGCGCATCTGCGGAAACGGGGTTTGCAAGTCAACGCCAATCGTCTTCCAGGCGGCGGTGAGAAATCCTTCGACCACGGCAAACACCGCTTCGGGACGCGGGAAGCTCATTTCCAGGTCGATCTGGGTGAACTCCGGCTGGCGGTCGGCGCGCAGGTCTTCATCGCGGAAGCAGCGCACGATCTGGAAATACTTATCGAAGCCCGAGATCATCAGGATCTGCTTGAACAGTTGCGGCGACTGCGGCAGGGCGTAGAACTCGCCGGGATGTACGCGGCTGGGCACAAGATAGTCGCGCGCGCCCTCGGGCGTGGAGCGCGTCATGAACGGCGTCTCGATTTCGTAGAAGCCCTGCGCGTTGAGGTAGTCGCGAATGGCGATCGAAACCCTATGGCGCAGTTGGATGTTGTATTGCATTTCGGGCCGGCGCAGGTCGAGGTAACGATATTTCAGGCGGACTTCTTCATTGGCGACGTCCGATTCGGCGGGCGAAAACGGCAGCGGCTTGCAGTCGTTCAGGATGCGCAGCTCGTCGGCGACGACCTCGATCTCACCGGTCGGAAGATTCTTGTTCACGGTTCCGGACTCGCGCAGCTTTACGTGCCCGATAACGGCAACAACAAACTCCGAGCGCAGCGTTTCGGCTTTTTTGTGCAGTTCGGCGCCGGCGTCAGCGGTTATGACCACCTGCGCGATGCCGCTGCGGTCACGCAGGTCGAGGAAGATGAGGTTGCCGAGGTCGCGGCGGCGATTGACCCAGCCCATGAGCACAACATTGGAACCAGCGTCGGAGGCGCGCAGCGCTCCGCACATGTGGGTACGTTTCAGGTCACCAAGAAAATCGAGCATGAAGGTCCTTAGAAATGAAGAGAAAGGATGATTCTAATTGAGGATGCGACACGGAGTTGAATCACGTCATGGGTGAGAAGGTATCGGAGCTGTTGAAGCAGGCGTTGTCGTTGCCAGCCGAGGCGAGAAGGCGCGCGCTGGCGCGGATACATGGGCCGAGCCGCTGAGCCCGCAGGGCGTGTCATGACAGCCCAGCGTGGAGCGAAGCGGAACGCTGGGTAGGCGAGATAAAGATCCCAAAGTCCCCCGGGGATGTCACAAGCCAGTTGTGCGGCCAGTCACCGAGGATTCTTCCAAGAGTCTTTAAGATCCGAAAATACCGCACACCTTGTCTCGCAACCTGGTCCACTGCGTTTTCAGTACGAAGGCCCGCATCGGATTGATTGACCATCCCGAAGCCCTCTGGAAGCGCCTCGGTGTAATCGCAGACGCTAAGAACATTGCTCTTGTCACGGCTGGTGGGACGGCAAACCACGTGCACCTGCTGATCGCGCTCTCGCCGGTCATGACGCTGGCTATTGCCATTCAAAATTTGAAAGCACACTCCTCGCGGTGGATGAAGGAAGAAGTGCCCAAGTTCGCATGGCAGGAAGGATATGGAGCGTTTGGAGTGAGTGCATCGCAGAGAGAAGCTGTCGTCGACTACATCTCGAAGCAACCCGAACATCACAAGAAGTGGACGTACGAGCAGGAGTTCGTCACGCTTGTGCGTAAGGCGGGAATTGAGTATGACCCGCAATACTTGTTCGGTTAGAGTACCCGAGGCACTGGAGGCTTTCTTTACCGCTACCCAGCGTTCCGCCAGCGGCTCCACGCTGGGCTGTCATGGCACGCCCTGCGGGCTCACGGAATCCTACGGCTAGCGATTTCTCAGGACGAGCGTTCATTGCAGACAGAAGCAACGGAGAAGGAAGGATCTGTGATTGAGGCAAGCAAGTTAGCCGCGCAGAAACTCTGCGAGCTTCCCCCGCGGTACCTGCTCCTGTTTTCCAGTTGCCAGCTCTTTCACCGCGAACTCGCCTGATGCCGCCTCGTTCTCGCCGACAATCACGATGTACTTCGCGCCGGCTTTTTCCGCGGCTTCGAACGATTTCTTCAGGCGGAAGGTTTCATCGCCAATATCGGCACTGACACTTGTGCGACGCAGCTCTCGCGCCAGCTTCAGCGCCTGCTGATTCATCCCCGCGCCCAGAGGAGCGATGTAGGCGTCGAGCTTGCCTTCGGCAGCAGACCCTTCAGCTTGCAACGCGAGGATCAGCCGGTCTTCGCCGATGGCGAAGCCGATGCCCGGAGCCTTCGGTCCATCGAGCGACTCAGATAGCCCGTCGTAGCGTCCGCCGCCCAGCACGGCACTCTGTGCGCCGAGGTCGCCGTGAGTGAACTCAAATGTCGTCCGCGTGTAGTAGTCGAGACCGCGCACCATGCGTTCGTTAATGGTGTATGGCACTCCCACGGCATCCAGCATCCCCCGCACAGCAGCGAAATGTACGCGGCAGGGCTCGTCGAGATACTGGCTGATCTTGGGCAGCTTCTCGATGATGGGCTGGTCTTCCGGAACCTTGCAGTCGAGCACGCGCAGCGGATTGGTCTCCGCGCGGCGCTGGCAGTCGGGACACATCTGGTGAACGACCGGCTTGAGCGCCTCGTGCAATGCGTCGTTGTAGCGTGCGCGATCAGCGGCACAGCCGACGGAATTTAATTGCAGCTGCCAGCCGCGCAAGCCCACTTCGTCGAGCAGCGTCGCCAGCATTTCCAGCACTTCAGCATCGCGCGCTGGAGACTCGCTGCCCGCGCTCGGCGGGCCAATGATCTCTGCCCCAATCTGGTAGAACTGGCGGTAACGTCCCTTCTGCGGACGTTCACGGCGAAACTGCGGCCCGATGTAATAGAGCTTCTGTAGTGCGCCTTTCTTGTCGAGGCCGTGCTCGATGTAAGCGCGCACCACGCCGGCAGTGTTCTCGGGGCGAAGGGTCAGCGATTCGGGAAATCTCAGCCCGCCTCCTGGAAGGCTGATCCCCTGCGTCTGTATTTCCCCGAGAGGCAGTCCCGCGACGACCCTATTTTGCGATTCTGGGTATGCGAGCACTAAAGCGGGTACTGGTTGTGCCGGATGATCTCTAACCCATCCCGATTTGTACTCCCGCATGAAGGTCAACTCCCGGCTGCTTGGTTCGGCAGCGATCCTTATCATCGCTAGACTTCCGTCGGCTCCGCACCCCAAGTAACCAAAGTTGCTGACTTGCAACTCTAGGAAATCAAGGCGCTGGTAGTTCCGCTCATACTGCTTCCTCCAGAGGTAGTGTAGTTGCAAGAGCGGATCCAGTCCGTTGTCCCAGGTGAACATCTCTTTCGTAACTATGTCGGTTTCATCACCCACACTTCGGACAAACAGTCCGGTGTCCTCGAAGACGGGCGTGCGGATCTCGTGGAAGTTGTAGCGCGCGAACACATCGCGCACCTTCGCCTCCACCCGGTTCCATAGGTCGGTGTCGGGCGGCAGAAGGTCACGGGTTCCGCGGATGGATTTGATCATAAAGGCAGTGGCAAGTTGTTAGTGGATAGTGGATAGTTTATTTGCATCTCGTTGTGAGCCGCTTCTCGCCCGCTTGTCATACTACTTACAAATTACTTCCTCTCCGCTAAGTACTGCTCCCGATATCCCAGATAATTCCTGGCATAGCGCAGGATAGTTTCCTGATCGTCGTCGCTGAGTTGCTTGCGCACCGTACCGGGCAATCCCATGACCAGGGAGCGCGGCGGAATCACGGTCTTCTCCGGAATCAAAGTGCCTGCGGCGAGAATGGAGCCTTCGCCAATTCGCGCGCCGTTGAGCACGATCACTCCCATACCGATGAGGCAACGGTCGCCCACGACGCAGCCGTGCAGGGTGACGTTGTGCCCGACGGTGACCCAGTCGCCGACTTCCACCGGCCACTGATTCAGCATGCCATGCAGGACGCTGCAATCCTGAATGTTGCTATTGGCGCCGATGCGGATGTAGTTGACGTCACCACGTACCACGGCGTTCATCCAGATGCTGGCGTTTTCGCCCAGTGTCACGTCGCCAATCACCTGCGCCGATTCGTCGACATAGCAGGTGGCGGGAATGGCGGGGCTGATTCCTTTATAGGAGCGGATCATAATCTGCTTATTCGGTTGCGCTTGCCCGGTTGAAAGTGACGTTACATAGTCGCAGCTTCACAATCCTTGAAAATAACATGAGCCCGAGGAAGCGCGAAACGACGGACGCGGCAAACATGCCGTCAAGAAGAAGCCAAGGTTCAGCGCGAGAGCTTCCCGAAACCGAACCGGACTTGGTTACGAAAGGACATGCCCTTTCGTGTTGACGATTTGTGCCACTGTCACAGACCCGCGGGACAAGGCCGCTCCAAAATGAAAGTTCGCAGCTGATGGCTTGCTGCGACGGGCCCCTTCCCCCATGCATCGACATTGCCTTGCGATTTCCCTCTGCACTCCGGTAGTTTCTGCGGCCATTTTTCTGGCAATCACCTGCTATCCATGGAGCCCTGCCGTCGCGCAAGACGGCTCGGCTGCGCTTCAGGGCGTGATTGAGGATGCTTCTGGAGCGCGCATTCCTGCCGCCCTGGTAAGCGTAACCAGCCCGGACACGGGATTGCAGCGCGCGGTGTTCACCGACTCGGAGGGCCGCTTCAGCTTCGGCATGCTCCCGCCCGGGCGGTACGACGTGAGTGCTGATGCTTCCGGAATGCAGCAAGCGTCGCAGCCCGGCATGCAATTGCACGTTGGGGGGGCAACCGAGGTGCAATTCCGTTTGCGGCCGGCGGCCCGGACGGAGACGGTCAACGTCGTCGCTCCTGCCATAACGGTCGACACGCAAACCGGCGAGGTCTCGTATGACATCGTGGAGCGGGCGATTCTTGGGCTCCCGCTGAATGGGCGTCGCTTCACCGATCTGGCGCTGTTGACGCCCGGTGTAACCCAGGACCCGCGCGGATTGACGTCGGATTCGAATGGCGACCTGTCGTTCGGCGGCGTGCGCGGATATGAGAACAACTTTCTGGTCGACGGCACCGACAACAACAACTCGTTCTTTGCCCAGGCACGGGGCCGTTATCGCGCGCCGTACCAGTTCAGCAACGAGGTCATCAAAGAATTTCGCGTCTCGTCGAATTCCTACAGCGCTGAACTGGGCCGGGCGGGCGGAGCCGTCTTCAATGTCGTGACCAAGTCAGGCAGCAACGACTGGCATGGCACCGGCTTTTATTACCTGCGCGACCGCGCCTTCGACGCCCAGGCCGCATTCGCTCCCGAGAAGCCCGAATACCAGCAAGACCAGTATGGCGGGACGGTGAGCGGACCCATCCGGAAGAACCGCGCCTTCTTCTATGCCGGCTTCGATGAAAACCGGCTGGATGCGCCCTCGATCGTGCAGTATGCGAACGGAGCGACAACCGTTGTTCCTCAGCCGGCCGATTATGACTACAAAGACCAGTCACTGGTGGAGGCGGCTGCGCAGAAGCTGAACCAGATGGGTGGGGAATATCCGACGAAGACGTGGGGCAATGCCGCCTTTGGCAAGCTTGACTTCACTCCTTCCTCGAAGCAGCTCATTTTTCTGCGCGCCAACATCTCGCGCTACGACGGATTGAACAATGTGTTCTTCAATCCTTCCAACCCGCTGACGACTTACGCCGAGAGCGCCAACGGAACCGAGGATGTGGCTACCGAGAGTATCGCCGCTTCGTTGACGTCCCAATGGAAGACGAACCTGGCGACGCACTTGCGTGCCCAGTTCTCACGTGATCTGCAGCAGTCGTACGCAAATTCGGAAGATCCGAAGACAAAGATCTACGACCTTCTGGACGGCGCAGGCCGCTCCAGCATGCTTCCCCGGACGACGCGCGAGCACAAGCTGCATATCGCCGACACGGCAGACATCGAGATGCCCCGCATGAGCTGGAAGTTCGGCGCCGACTTTATGCGCACCTGGATTTACAACTATTTTCCTTCCATGTCGGGTGGCGAATACTACTTTGATGACGTGCGGGTGAACCCATTCACCTTCGCGCCCATGGCACATGGCCAGTCGCTGACGCCGCTGCGGGCCTACGCGCATGATGTTCCCCGTTACTACATGCAGGATTTCGGGCCGGCGACGTCGCATCCGGATTCGCGCCTGCTTGCCCTTTTCTTGCAGGACAACTTCCGAGTCACCCGTCATCTCACATTGAATGCCGGCATTCGCTACGATCTGCAAACCTTTCTGGTTAACGGCCTGGCGAGCAATCCGTTGTACACACCTTCCGGGAAGCTGCCTTCGGACTTGAACAACTTCTCGCCACGACTTGGCTTCGCTTATTCCGTGGGCACCAGCAGGCCGCTGGTCATTCGCGGTGGTGCCGGACGCTTCTACTCGCTGGTTCCCTCGATGTATGCCTCGCAAGTCCAGACCGACAATGGTCTGACGCAAAGCGAATTGTTTCTCGACATGATGAAGCCGGCGGACGCGGCCGTGTTTCCGACCTATCCTAATCCGCTGGTGCGCTGCCCCTCGGGCGCGGTGAATTGCCCCATCCCCGCGGATTTGGCCAGTCACGTGACCAGCACCGTTTCCGCCTTTGCGCCCAACTTCCAGACCCCGTACACCGATCAAGCCAGCTTCACGGTCGAGCAGGAACTGGGAAGGAAGATCACCCTTTCCGCCAGCTACCTGTACGTGCATGGAGAGCATCTCCCGCGTTCGCTGGACGCGAATTTGCCGGCGCCCACCATCGCTGATTATCCGGTTTACAACGATGACGGCTCGGTTTTCTCGGGCAACTATGTTCAGGTGGCCTCCTTCGCAACCTGGCAAACGCAGAAAACCGTCGAGTGTCCGTATCCACCCTGCATCAACGACGTGCAGAGGCCCATTCCGCAACTGGGCACAATCAATTCGTTCCAGAGCGAAGCCAGCAGCGTCTACAACGGTTTGGCCGTGTCGCTTAAGCGCCAGGTGAGCCGCGGACTGTTTCTGCGAATCGGCTATACATTTGCGAAAGCGATTGACGATGGTCCGGACGCGCTGGTCGTGGGACGCCCGGGCAACGTGCAGGATGCGTATGCCGTTAACCTGGAGCGCGGGCTCAGTGTCACGGACCAGAGGCATCGCCTGGTTGTGGCGGGGATTGTCCAATCCAGGCACCGGGACATGGGCAATGCCGTGCTCAACCGGCTGATGAACGGCTGGCAGGCATCCACGGTGGTGACCTACGGTTCAGGACGTCCGATCAATGCAACCGTTGCCGGTGATCCCAATCAGGACGGCGATACCTACAACGATCGTCTGCCCGGATACCGGCGAAATGCTTTCATCGGCCCCGATTACTTCACAACCGACCTTCGCCTGACGCGCAACTTGCGAACTGGAGAGCACCTGAGCCTGCAACTGATCGCTGAGAGCTTCAATACCTTCAACCGGCTCAATGGCCAGGTCACGATCAGCGATGACGGATTCCTCAACTCTGCGGGCCAGTTTGTAGCGTATTCGAGTACGGTGGGAACCAAGGTGTATCCCGGACAATATATGCGAAGCTCAAACTTTCTGAGCGTCAACAACTCCTATGCTCCGCGGCAGGTCCAGTTTTCCGTAAGGGCAAATTTTTGAGACACATGAGATGGCACCAACACTTTCGTGAAGCCCCTCTCTAGCCTGTAGATGGCGGTCAAAATGTGAAGTCTGCACTTGACTTAGCTGTGTAAGACTGGGATAACTACTAAAGTCCTAATGGACGAGTTTGGGGGTGTATGCAGTTTGGCTGAAGTTCGAATCCAGGAAGGGGAATCCTTAGAGAATGCCCTTCGACGGTTCAAGCGCAAAGTCCAGCAAGAGGACATCATTAAGGAAGTGAAGCGTCATTCCTTCTACCTCAAGCCGGGCGAGAAGAAGCGCGTGAAAGAAGCGCTAGCGCGTAAACGCAGCCGCAAAAAGGCTCGCAAAGAACAGGAATAACGCAAGTCAGGGCCGCCGTGCAGAGGGCGGCCCCTTTTTCTCCGCAGTGGCTTTTTATCGTTTGATGCACGCAAGACCGCAGTCTTAATGTTGTGTCATGCCTTGGAGCATGAGGGCCGAACCCGGGTGTTGTGACCGAGCGAAGGAGTTGCATTACCGGCTTGGACTTTCAGTCCGGTTCTCCGGAGCTATGCAACGTTACAGTCCCCTCGCTTGGGAATCATGGACTGAAGGGAGCATTTCTCCATGGAATTCCAGGACAAGGTTCTGAAGTGCATCGACTGCGGCGCCGACTTCGTGTTTACAGCTGGCGAACAGTTGTTCTTCCACGATAAACAATTCAAGAACGAGCCCAAACGATGCAAGCCGTGCAAGTCGAAACGGACGGCTTCCCTTGGGGCTTCGCCCTCGGGTAACTATTCCAGAGTCGAGACCCGCACCAATTGTTCAGGTTGCGGCAAAGAGACCACAGTTCCCTTCAAGCCAACCCAGGGCAGACCGGTGTTTTGCAGGGAGTGTTTCCAGCAACGCCGGGGTGCCGCTGCCGCTAGCGCCTGATCCCGGTCGAGTGCGAGCTTTTTCAATCATCGTCGCGATGGCGCGGAGGCGCTTCAGCCTGCCGAGCCGGCGACGCGTGTGGGAGCTTCTGCCCGATTCGAGCTATCATTCCTGAATAGGGCGATTCATCGCCTGCAAAGGGACGCGACACTACTCTGCAAACAAGCAAACTTAATAAGATCCTGCTGGTACGCTTCAGTGCGCTGGGCGACGTTATCCAGACGCTGCCCATCCTGAGCATGCTGCGCCAAGGCTTTCCCGACGCCGAGATCGGCTGGGCGATCGATACCGAGCTGGCTCCAGCCATTGAAGGCCATCCGGCGCTGAACTACATTCATCGCTGTTCCCGTCACCGTTGGTCGCGCGCCCTGGCGAATCCGGCGAACTGGGGGCAGGTAGACCGCGACTTTCGCGCCTTCGTCGATGAAGTCCGCGCGGTTCACTACGACGTGGCTATCGACGCGCAGGGGCTCTTCAAGACAGCACTGCTGCCCTATATGGCAGGCATCCGGCGGCGCATCGGGTACAAGCATGGGCGCGAGTTCAGCAGCGCGTTCTATACCGAACGATATCTGGACCGCAAGGAGTATTTCGACCCCGCCATATCGCACCTGCAGCACATGGCCGCGCTGGCGCAGAGTATTGGGGCGGGCGATGTGCCCTACACGATTGAGCCTCCGGAGATCAGCGGCGCAGCGCGCTCCCACGTTGCTGGATTACTGAAGGGAGTATTTGCCAGCACCGCGCCGGTGGTCGCCATCGCTCCGGCAACCCAGTGGGTGAGCAAGCAGTGGCCGGAAGAATACTGGTCCGCCTTGATCGGGCAAATACTCGAGAGTACCGACTTGAACCTGATCGTGCAGGGCTCGGCGGCGGATGCCGAGGTGGGCAGGCGAATTTTGCAAGGCTTCGCGCCGGCGCAGCTGGAAAAACGGGTCTGCGACCTCTTCGGCAAGCTGCCCATTGCGGAGATGTACGCGCTGTACGAACGGGTGCATGTGGCGATCGGCCCCGACAGCGCTCCGCTGCATGTCGCCGGCGCAATGGGGGTTCCGGTGGTAATCGGTATCTACGGCCCCACCGGTTATCGCCGCACGCCGCCCATCGGCAGCCCGCACATCAAGCTGTTCTCAACCGAATTGGAATGTCAGCCCTGCCACAAGCGGATCTGTCCGCTCGGCACCACAGAATGTATGAAGCGGATCGGCCCGCAGGAAGTATTCCAGGCGGTATTGGACGGGCTACACGAAGCCAGTATTCCTTATCTGTACAAAGGCGGTGCCTTTGCCGCGAATCCGACTACCGTGAATCGGACTACAATGACCGGAACAAGCTAGCCAGGAAGTTGCGTTATGCTGAATCTCGCCAAACTTGCGGCCGCCGAGTTGCAGCGCGAGCCTTTCGAATACCTGCTGGTCGACGACATTCTTCAGGACGACTGCAAGCCAGGCATCGTCCGTGACTTTCCCCAGATCGACAGGAAAGGCAGCTTCCCGCTGTCGCGGCTCAGCTTCGGATCGTCGTTCAAGCAACTGACGGACGAACTTCTCGGCCCGGATTTTGCAGCGCTAGTGGCGGAGAAGTTTGGCACCGAACTGAGCTCCTATCCCACGATGATTACCGTGCGCGGCTGGTCTGACGAATCGGACGGGCAGTTGCATACGGATTCGAAGGACAAAGTCATTACCGTGCTGCTGTATCTGAATCCGGAATGGAACCAGAGCGGCGGCCGCCTGCGGCTGTTGCGCTCAAAGAACGTAGAGGACTACATCGCCGAAGTCCCGCCGACCATTGGTAGTCTGGTTATGTTCAAGCGCTGCGACCGTTCCTGGCACGGGTTCCCACCGTTTCAGGGCAGGCGCATGAGCCTGCAGATGAACTGGGTGAAGAGCGACAGCTACCGCCGTAAAGAGCGCTTCCGCCACGAGATCAGCTCGTTTATGAAGGGGCTGGTCGGCCGCATCACCTAATCATGCAGCCACCTGCCGCGAGCACCGAAATGGTTTCATCGGCATCGACGAAAACAAAGGCCGGTGGGCCGCCGCTGTCCGTAACCATCGTTGCGCGGGATGAGGAGCGAACGGTGGGGCGAGTGCTGACTGCAGCCGCCGAAATTGCCGACGAGATTGTCTTCCTCGACAGCGGTTCGGCAGATCGCACCCCTGAAATCGCCCGCAGCTTCGGCGTTCGCTTTTATCACCAGGACTGGCTGGGCTACTCCGGGCAGAAAAACAAGGCAATCGAGCTGGCGACGGGCGAGTGGATCCTCAGCCTCGATGCCGACGAGGTGCTGACGCCCGAACTCATCACAGAAATTTGCGACCTGATGCAGCACGGCGTTGCCGAGGACATTGCCGGATTCAAGATTCCCCGCGTGCTGTATATCGGAGACCATGCCATACGCGGCGGAGGCTTCTATCCCGATGCGCAGCTACGGCTGTTTCGCAAAGGCCGAGGGGGCTACCAGCCGCGAGTCGTACATGAGTCGATCAAGGTAGAAGGGAAGGTGCGGCAACTAAGACACGATATGCTGCACTATGCATACACTAATGTCGAGCAATTCGCCGAGACTATGGACCACTATGCGCGCCTCAGCGCACAACACTACTTCGAAACCGGCCATGGATGGTGGCGTGCGAGTAGATCCAGCGAATTTGTTAAGCCGCTGTGGACCCTTTTCTATCGTCAAATAGTTCGTGGCGGAGTATTTCTCGGCCCGCTGTGCTGGCAATTAAATCTTATTTATGCCGGATATGTACGCAAGAAGGTGAAGTACCTGAGGGAGCTGGTAGACGCGCAGGCCTCACATTAGTCCTACACCTTCTTTGGTCAGCTAAGGGATTGCGCGTCGTGCTGTCCCACCCTACTCGCAGAAGATCCGTACGTGCTTCCCATCGTCAGCGTCGACATCGATTGAGAGCTCGTTCAGCGCTTCATTCAGCTTGTCGCCCTGCAAATGCGACAAGTTCTCCAGACTGACTCCCCGGTCGTTCAGCTTTTGCGCCACGCGCGCCGGCAGCATGCCGATCAGTCCGGCGCCCGCTCGCACGAAGCTCAGCGGGACACGCATATTGACGTCGTCGCCACCGCCGCTCACCACAATCCGTAAATGCTTCCGTATAGCGGCCGCGCCCGGACCGCCCTGGGTCTGCGGCGCACTGTCCTCGGGCACCTGCTTGACCGCAGCTAACTTATCCAGCAACTGCTCGGCGTTTTCCGCGGTGATCTTACCGGCAGCAAGCATTTCCAACACTTTCCTGGTTTCGACTGACATATTTTCTCCTCGTCTCAGCCTAGTTTCTCCAGCGCTTCCTCCACGCTGATTTCGCCGCGTGCAAGCTGATCCAGCACGTACCCGTGCGGCGACGCGGCACGCATGCTCTTGTCGAATTGAGCGGCAATGGCATTCAAACGGTTTTTCACCGTGGGATAGCTGATCCCGAACAAGTCTTCCATTTTCTTGATCGAACCGTGATGGCGGACAAAGGCCATGACGAAGGCTTGCTCGTCCGGCGAGAGTTGCGCCAGGGGAGACAGCTCAATCTGGCCTTCCATCGCCAGGTTGCAGGCCGGACAGGCCAGCCGGGTGATCTGAAAAGGCTGGTTGCACTCGGGACAGGTTGTTCTGGAGATTGCCATAGGCTTTAAGTTACAAGACGATAATATGGCACTTGCTTCAGTTTGTAAATGCAAAACTTTATTTATTTAAGTTTACTGGCAGTTATTATTGATTAAATGAATCAAAACCAGCACAGTATCACGAAACCTTGCCGGGCAGTTGCTCAATCAACAAAGATCGGGGTCTGGGGGAGGCGGAGCCACAGCAGCGCTGTCGGGCTCACGGTAAGTAGCGTCGGCCCGGAAGAGGCGTGCGCAGCGAAAAGCGAAGAGAGGTATTTTTTAGCTGCTGGGCCTGTAAGCCGAATTCTGTTCCCGCCCTTGCGAGCAGGAGACGGTCATTCCTCTAGGCGACACATTGCTGTGCCGCTCCAGCGACCTACCCGGAAGTTGTGGCGCGCCGAGCCGGCACGCACGTCCCGAAGGACGATCCTCCCCTATTTGGTCTTGCTCCGTGTGGGGTTTGCCCTGCCACCCCGGTCACCCGGGGTGCGGTGCGCTCTTACCGCACCTTTTCACCCTTACCCCGCTTGCGCAGGGCGGTATGTTCTCTGTGGCACTTTCCGTCCACGGTCCTTGAAGACCGCTGCCCGGACGTTATCCGGCACACCGCTCTATGGAGTTCGGACTTTCCTCTCCCGAATCTGCGCAGCCCAGCCGAAGCCGTCGTCCGCAGACCGGCAGCGACCGTCCGGCCCAGCAGCTAACACAGCAATTATAGATGGATTAGTATGCTGGAAGGTTCGAGAACTGATGCCCGACGCTCTTGCCCAATTCGCCCGCGCCAAATACATCAGCCTGGAAAGCTTTCGCAAAACGGGAGCCGGGGTGCGCACGCCGGTATGGTTTGCCGCCGACCCGCAGGCTGCCGACTTGTTCTACATCTACTCGGAGGCGGATGCGGGCAAAGTTAAGCGAATCCGCAACAATGGGCACGTGCGGGTGGCGCCGTGTGACATTCGCGGCAACCTGCGCGGCGCCTGGGTGGATGGGCAGGCGCGAATCCTTGAAGGCGATGAAGCCGCCAAGTGCCAGGAGCTATTGCGCAAGAAGTATGGCTGGATGAAGATCGTCGGCGACTTCTTCAGCCGCCTGATGGGTCACAAGCAGGCGGCGCTGGAGATCACAATCGGCTAGCCTGCCCTATCCTGTCGGATAGTCGTTTGTTTTCGCGCACTCCTTCTGGTCAAAAACAGTACCTCCCCTCTGCCAGGTCAAGTTCGGTCATCCCTGCATCAAGCTCCGTCTGATCAATAGATTGGACGGTCATATTTTGGTCATCGAAAAGTCAGCGCGCAGCCATTGATCTGGCAACGCGCTTGCCGTAAGTGGCCCCCATCAGAGCGGCTGCGAGCTTGAACTGGTAATCAGCTCTGTTCGGCGCTTCACAGGACTTGCTCCATCGTTCGTAACACCATCTCCGCAGGTAAACACGGCCCCAGTTTCAAAATCCGCAGCTCCCAGCTGCATTCTGAGGAGGCTTTATGAAACGCAACCTGTCCTTACTGATTGCGCTGCTTATGGCGGCGTCCACGCTGGTTTTTGCGGAGAGTACGGACTGCCATTGGCCGAACAATGTCGTTCCCGATGGCAGGCCCACCTACAACAACGGCTATCTTGCGGCAAACGCAAGCTACTACTGGGCGTTCGTGGGTCAATCAGGCCATTCCTATTCGCTCGAGCTCAACTACGACGCCAGCAACGATAGTGCCGCGGGTGCACCGGGCCTCTCCCAATACCAGCTGTTTAATACGGGAGATAACTTTTGTTCAACAACCACGACCCTAACCTTTTACCGCACCGATGGCACATCTCCAGTCATGGAGACGACCGGCACGTCAAAGCGTTTGGGTTTCATTGCGCCCAAATCTGGCTTTTATGGTTTCTGGGCGCAAGAGGGTGCCAACGGCGGAACGTATAGCTTTCGCATCGTTGACACCACCATGTTCAACCCGCGCTGGAGTACCTGGAGCGGCTTCAGCACCTCGTGGGGATTCAACAATAACTCCGACCAAACCATCTCAGGCACGTTCACCATTTACGACGGCTCTGGAGCTGTGCTGAAAACCAAGAGTGTCTCGCTACCGGCGGGAAAAGTGACGTTCTTCTCCAGCGGGCCCAGCGATCTCAACCTGCCCAA
This sequence comes from uncultured Acidobacteriaceae bacterium, assembly GCA_963846815.1. GTDB lineage: Bacteria > Acidobacteriota > Terriglobia > Terriglobales > Acidobacteriaceae > CAVVDY01. Next base: position 779,423 of record CAWJXG010000002.1, read on the forward strand.
CAACGTAGCCGGCAGCGCGATGTTCGCTTATGTCGGGCCCCCGGGAGCGATCCAGGTCGATGCGTACATGCTGAACGGGAGCGGTACCGTCGTCATTCCGACGAAGTTTGAACCGCGGAATGCACAGTGGTAAACAAAGGCTTGCGCTCACGAGAAAAAAATGCTTCATAACCGCCAGAAGGAGAATGGCCATGATAACGACGTCAACCAACGTAATCCGCAGCTTTCTCCTCCTGGCCTTGCTCTCCGCCTTCGCATGGGGCCAGCCGGGCAGTGTAGACGCCGCAAAGCAGGTATCTGTAACGTCTAACGGAGCTGTGCTGCGAGTCAATGTTGTCTCGACCGTATCGCTCACCCAGGTACTGCAGGCGTTGTGCATGCAGCAAAAGGTGGAATGTGCCGGGACTGAATCCCTTGTCGTCTTTGCGGTGCCAAGCATGACGATTGAGGGCACCTTCTTGCAAGTGGCTGAGACTCTGCTGCAGGGGACTGAAATGAACTACAGCTTCTCCCGCGGCGAATCGGGCATGACCATAAGGCTCGCGATATTGGGAAAAGCTTCAACTGGAGGGTCTGAAGTTGCGGGCGTCGGGAGAGAACTGCAAGCGGGGGCCATGGCATCTGAGGATTCGGGCTTGTTGGAAATGCCAAGGTCGAGTGAAGCGCCCGAGCCCGAATCTCCAGAGGATACTGCTCGAACTGAAGCCGTGCTGCGACACATGTTTGGTGCGGGATCGCCGAATGCGGCGCCCAACCAGGATCAGGCTGCAACTGCTGCAGGCAGCGGCCCGGCAACGGAATCGCAGGTTCCACAGCACCAGCCATTTCCGGATGAATTCGGAAACCCAGTGCCCGCTACTACAAGCGGCGCCTCAGAAGTTCAGCCGTTCCCAGACCATCACGGAAACCCCATCCCGATCACCCCGAACCCAGCGCAAGGGTCGCCGTTTCCACCGACGAGCCGCTAGACTCGGAACACCGGCGGGGTTGCAAAACCCGATCACCTCTGATCAATATGTTGGGAGTGCGGGGCTGAAGCCCCATGTGCCATGTGTCGTCCCTAAAGGACTCGGGAATTTTCCCTAGCTACCCAGCGCTGAAGCGCTGGGCTAAGATCTGCTGCGCCTCCGGCGCGGCATTGTTCCGATACCTGTTGTCCCGCTATCCGCTAACGAGTCGTTCAAACTAAGTTCTATGCCAGCAGCGACGACTGACACCTGACAACTCATAACGATGTCTGACAACTGACAACCGACAACTGCACTACAGCGAGCTCATGTTCGACAGGAACTCGGCGTTGCCGCGCGTCTTGGCCAGCTTGTCGATGAGCAATTCCATAGCTTCCACAGGTGAGAGCGGGTTCAGCACCTTGCGCAGCACCCAGATGCGGGCCAGGTCTTCCTTGGGGATGAGCAGCTCTTCCTTACGGGTGCCCGAGCGCTGGATGTCGATGGCCGGGAAGGTACGCTTGTCGACCAGCTTGCGGTCGAGAATGATTTCCATGTTGCCGGTGCCCTTGAACTCTTCGAAGATGACGTCGTCCATGCGCGATCCGGTTTCGATCAGCGCGGTGGCGATGATGGTCAGCGAGCCGCCTTCTTCGATGTTGCGGGCCGCGCCGAAGAATCGCTTCGGCCGCTGCAGGGCATTCGAATCGACACCGCCGGAGAGCACTTTGCCCGAGGGCGGAACGATGGTGTTGTAAGCACGCGCTAGTCGGGTGATGGAATCGAGCAGAATGACGACGTCGCGCTTATGCTCGACCAGGCGTTTGGCCTTTTCAATCACCATTTCGGCGACCTGAACGTGGCGGGCGGCGGGCTCGTCGAAAGTCGACGAAATGACTTCACCCTTCACCGAGCGCTGCATGTCGGTAACTTCTTCCGGGCGCTCATCGATGAGCAGCACGATCAGCACGATTTCCGGATGATTGGTGGTGATGGAGTTGGCCAGGTTCTGCAACAGCATGGTCTTGCCGGTACGCGGCGGAGCGACGATGAGGCCGCGCTGGCCTTTGCCCACGGGCGTCAGCAGGTCCATGACGCGGGCGCTGATGTTCTCGCGCACCGTCTCCAGCTTAATGCGCTCCTGGGGATACAGCGGCGTCAGGTTGTCGAACAGAATCTTGTTGCGCGCTTCTTCGGGAGATTCGAAGTTCACAGCTTCGATCTTCACCAGCGCGAAATACTTTTCGCCTTCGTGAGGAGGACGCACCTGTCCGCTGATGGTGTCGCCGGTCTTCAGGTCGAACTTGCGGATTTGCGACGGCGAGACGTAAATGTCGTCAGGGCCGGGCAGGTAGTTGTAATCCGGAGAGCGCAGGAAGCCATAGCCATCGGGCAGGATTTCCAGCACGCCTTCGGCGAAGATGTGGCCTTCCTTTTCGCTTTGCGCCTGGAGGATTTTGAAGATGAGGTCCTGCTTGCGCAGGCCGCTGGCGCCGGGGAGATCGAGCTGGCGCGCGATCTTGGTGAGTTCAGTGATGTTCTTTTCTTTCAGTTCTGAGATTGTCATGTCCACCTACGAGGGATCTTGCAGAAGGGCGGGCCGGAAGGATCGGCGGAGGAAGGCGCGCCGAAGCGCGACGCGCTTATGCAGCGCGCCGCTGGGCCTCGGAAGCCGTCTCCGGCTCTACGATTATGTTCTGCCGCTCTGCGTCGGCAATGCGATGCAGCACGTTGTTGGTCGTATCCTGGATACGAGTGTTGGGGCGATGAAACTTCCGCGTCGCCTTGGAAGCAAGCTGACAAAGCATGTAACGATTGCGCAGTGTATGTACTGCCTCGAATACGAGATCGGACCGCATTCTTTTTCTCCTAGTTGCGTATGAAAGTATTTCCAGGGAGCCCGGCCGAATTTATCGGAAGTACTTACAGCTCCCGGCGTCGTACATATCAGCGGATAGAACGTCTCACGAGGCGCACTCAAACGGAGCTAGCCATTTTGATGCAAGATCCGCGCAAGGAGTTCCAAATTTCCGCAAAGTAGCAACTCTTACCGGTTTGATGCCGGCAAAAGCCCCCAATACTCCTGGGTTCGCCATGATGCCAGCGCAAAGCGATGGCATAAGGCATAGCCTTCCTGATTACCGGTTAATGGCGTTCAGTGTGTGACCGATTAAGGGCAGGACGCCTGGACTGGAGCTACAGGATAACGGCTGTTACTCGAAAACGTTAAATTAGCCGGGAACTGAAGCCTTAGTCAAGAAAATTCGTGCCCCGCGCGCCAAAACCTAGGTAATCGCTCGATGGCTGAACCTTAGACGGCGCAGCCTTCTAAAGGTATTTACAAAATGTAACCCACTGAAGTTCCACAAGTTGCAGGCCTATTCCGGTCTCTAACGGCAGGAGTGGTGGATTATGCCCAGAAAGTTCGGTCAAGTGTCCTGTACTGAATAGCTTCGGCAATATGTCCGGGTTCAATATCCTCGGTTGCAGTCAGATCGGCAATGGTACGCGAGACCTTGAGGATGCGGTCGTGGGCGCGGGCGCTGAGGCCCTGCTTCACCATAGCGCGCTCCAGCAGGTGCTCGGATTCGGTGCCCAGTTCGCAGTACTTGCGAATTTCGCGCGAGCCCATCTGGGCATTGGCGTAGATGTGCTCTTTTCCGGAGGCAAAGCGGTTGAGCTGGATCTCGCGTGCCGTTACTACCCGCCGCGCAATTTCGGCAGAGCTCTCCGGAGTTGAACTGCTGCGTAGCTCACGATAATTCACGGCGGGCACATCGATGTGAATGTCAATGCGGTCGAGCAGCGGCCCGGAAATCTTGGCCACATAGCGCTGGATGATCATCGGCGTGCAGTGGCATTCTCGCGTGCGATCGTTGAAGTATCCGCATGGTCGAGGGTACTCTCATTGCTGAACGGTTGCTGGTTTACCTCCCGATAACTTGCTTAGGATGACCCTATTCAGATTCGACGAATTACTTCTAAGCACTTGTTTCTATTCAGTTTGTTGATTCTTTGGGTCGGGATCTTGGCAGCGTCTCGCCCGTTGGCGAGGCTTGGACGATGATCTGGAACATGAGCTGATGAATTGGGGTCATTGCGATCTTGGGGTCGGCAGCCGCATGCATTCATTCACGCCCGTCCAACTGGCCGCGTAAGAAAGCCAGGCTGGCTTCTGTTCCAAAACGGAACTGGCGTCGGATATTCTGCTGGGATTTGAGGGAACCGGATCGAGAATCATTTCTGCAGTTCAGCTTCGGAGAAAGACCATGAAGAGATTGCTCTGTGTCCTAGTCCTGGCTGTGTCACTGTTCTGCATCGGCGCCGGTGCCCAAACGGCGGTCGTGACACGTAACGTAAACCTACGACCTGATGCATCTACAAACAACGCTCCCGTAGAAACACTTAAGCCGGGTGCTCGGTTGACCCTGCTTGACCTCGCTCCCACCAATGGGTTCTACCATGTGAAAGCCCCAGACGGGCAAATCGGCTTTACATGGACGAGGAATGTAACTGTTACCAGTTCTCTGACACCGCCTCCTGCCGGCGGCGGCACAGGAGAATCTCTGCTGCCCCTTCTAGCCAAGGGGCACCCGGTCGATTGGTGGTTTGTGTTCAAGTTCAATTCATCATCTTTTCCGGAGTGCTCTGAGGGAGCTACGAGAGCGTGCTTGTTCGGCGGCCAAGTGCAATCGTCTTGGTCGTCGTTCAGCCAGCAGTTTGCAGTCGCCACTACGGAGTCCAAGACCCTTCAGTTAGGCAGTGGATGCGTTGGCGATGCCGCTGACGATCCGTTGGGCGCCACCTATGACGAAATCTATAGCGGCTCGCTATATTACGTGGTCTGGAACGATCAGTTCTATCAGGACCCAAAACTCACCGCTTGCGGCAGTAGTAATAGCTGCAGCGCTCCATGGGGACATTCAAAAGGCATTCTTGCCTGGAACGAGTCTGGTAAGGGCATCGTGATGCAGGTCACGACCCCGGATTGGCCGGGATCAGGTAGCGACCAGCATCCCCGCCTGGAAGAGGGCAATACGCTCGGTTGCACCGAGCGGGATAATGACGTCATGGTCAGTCAGCACTTCTTCGCTCTGAAACTCACCAAAGACGACGTGGTCAAAGTGCTGACCGCACTCCAGAACGCGAGCGTCGTAACCGATCCCCAGAATGCTCAGATCGTAAAGAATGGCGGCCCGGCAGAGATAAGTGCCTTAGTAGCGAAACTCGGCAAGAAGTCGACCAGCACTACGTTCACCCATGAAACTCTTTCGACTGGGGTGCAGTTGATCTCAAAGCCATCTGCTCTACATGTCCCACCGTGGCAAATGGTGTCTTCGGTTCTCGGTGGTGTGCCCTTGAGGGTCGCGACTTGGTGGGCGAGCCCTCGGATACCCAGCACAACCTCATCAACAACCATCGACTGTTGGGATCCGTCTCTGAGCGCGCCTGGGGCGGTAGAAATTGCAACGTCAGGACAATTTGCGGGCAAGACATTTGGGCTGGAGGGCATCGCTGCGCCTGACGGTAATCACGCCAAAATTGGTATCTCAACCTCCGGCGCTCATCATTACGCGATTTTCGGTGACATGAATCAGCAGGGCGCGATTTCAGGCAACTGTAAGAGCAGCCAGAATGGCCGGGGCGGGCTGTTCTATGTGATCGATGATCTTGAACTGTCCGGAAGTGTCCAAGACTTGATCAGTGGAGATACTGCACCGAACTAGACCTACGCCACGTTGCGGTGAGGAGCCCCCTGGGAGTGCCCGGAGGTACCCTTGCGTTAGCTGGCCAGATATTTAACCCGCCTTGTGACGAAGGCACTCTCGTTATTCAAGTGCGGAGAAACTGATTCCCAGAAGCGCGTTTTCGGTCACACGCAGAAACCCCACTCAACGGGCTGCGCTTCTAACCTGCAAACCAGCACTATGGTGCACGATCGCCAGGGCACGTTCTTGGCTTGACTACTGGTTATTTTGTCGTAAAATCGGCTCATTTTTTGGGGCGGATGGTGCGACTAATGCCTGCCATTCTCTCAGGTTTCGATCCTCAGGCGACCCCTTTTCGTGCTCGCTTTGCGCTGCAATCGTTTTGAACTTTGGGTCGCGTGCGAAGAACACAGCCGAAGATCGTGCAGAGTCTCATCAAAGGGAAATTCTAAGCCAAGCCGCGAGTAACGGTTCGCTATACGCTTCATCTTCTCCGGCTATGTCTCGGAAGCGGCGACCCTCTCTGAACGAAAACCTGTCAGCGGAGGATCGTATGAACGGGAGGAGAAAGTTGGCTCTCGCAGTGCTTTGTTGCTTATGCGCCGAGCCGGGCCATGCCACTCATCCTTATGTCTTCGGCAGGGCAGACATTCCCACAGGCAACACCCCCTATGCCATGGCGACCGCGGACTTCAACGCTGATGGCAACCTGGATCTTGCCGTGGTCAATTTGAGCGACAACAGCGTCTCGGTTTACATCGGTCAGCCTGACGGCTCGTTTATCAAAAGTGCAGATTATGCGGTGGGTGCTAACCCCGACGCAATTACAGTCGGCGACTTCAACGGCGATGGAAAACCCGACCTTGCCGTGACCAACCAAAACTGCAACAACACGTGTGGTCTGGGCACCATGTCAGTCCTACTCAATGGCGGAGATGGAACCTTCATGCCTGCCGTAACCTACGGTACAGGCATCGATCCTGTTTCCATTGTGGCTGGCGACTTCAACGGCGACGGCAGGACCGATTTAGCGGTTGCAAACGCGATCAGCACCGTCAAATCCGGCGCCGGCACCGTGACTATCTTCTCTAACAGCGGCGACGGCAAATTTCTTCGGAGCGGAGAATATCCGGCCGGTTCTGGTGTGGGCCAACTCGCTGCGCTGGATCTGGCCGGAGGAGGCAATCCCAGTCTGGCGGTGACCAATTTCACTGCTCTTAATGGCGTTAATGCAGTTTCCATCCTGCGCAACATGGGTGATGGAACGTTCGCCCTCCCCCAGCCTTACCTCGTTGGAAAAGCGCCTAGTTGGGTAGCCGCTGCCGATTTCAATCGTGACGGCATTGCCGATTTGGCCGTGGTGAATGCGGGCGACAGCACCGTGTCGATTCTGTTGGGCAGAAGCGATGGTACCTTCGCATCCAAAGTGGATTATCCAGTCGCCTTCACACCTCATCGCCTGGTTGCAGGCGATTTCAATGGTGATCAAATCCTAGACTTGGCGGTAAGCGCCAGCACGAATGTTACGGATGGCGGCGCAGTGTCCATGTTGCTGGGCAGAGGCGACGGCACACTTCAGCCGGCCGTTTCCTACGATACTGGCAACAATCCATGGTCGCTCGCAACAGGCGATTTCAATCACGACGGCAAACTGGACGTTATGTTCATCAACGGAGACGTAAACCGCGTTTCCATACTCCTCGGCAACGGCGACGGTACGTTCCCTTCCTACAAGAGCTATTCCTGCAGCGGCGACGCGGTGGCAATCGCGGTGGTTGACCTTAACGGCGACGGCTCGCCGGATCTTGCCATGGTGAACCAGAGCAGCAATACCGTGTCGATTCTCGTCGGCAAGCGTGATGGGACCTTCACTTGCGGGCAGGTCTATAACGTTGGTATTTCCCCGAGTGCTATTGCCGCCGCCGATCTGAGAGGAAACGGACAGATCGACCTGGTGGTGAGCAACGCCGGCGACAATTCCATTACCGTCCTCATTAACAACGGCAGTGGTATATTTGGCGCAATCCGCACCTACTCCACAGGCAACACTCCCGGCGGCGTCGCTATTGCAGATTTTGATGGAGATCAGAAACCTGACCTGGCCATCACCAATACCAACGATGACACGGTTTCCATTCTGCTCAACCGGGGCGACGGCACCTTCTCCAATCCTGTTGCCTACGCCACTGGGTCGGGCCCTGCTTTCATCGTAGCGAGGGATTTCAACGGAGATGGCAAACCGGACCTCGCCATCGCGGACTCCCATACACCTTCAAACGATAAGGGTTCAGGCTTGGTCTCCATCCTGACGAACAATGTCGACGGTACATTTGGAAACCGCAAGGACTACGCGACTGGCCAGCATCCGATTGCGGTCGTGGCGGGAGATTTCGCCGGAAATGGAAAGATGGACCTGGCGGTTGCCGCCAATCTGGACATCTTCGGCAATGTTTCCATTCTGATGGGCATGGGCGACGGCACCTTCCTCCCCGGTGGCGTTTACAACGAAGGCTTCGGAATCTCCTCCATGCTGGCCGCGGACTTTAATGGCGACGGGAAACCTGACTTGGCAGTAGTCAGCACGATCAACAACACTGTTTTCATTCTGAAGGGAACGGGGAATGGGAGATTCCAAGTCCAGGCGACATACGGAGCAATGGGCGGACCTGTGGCGATTGCAGCAGGTGCCTTCCTGAAGAGCGGAGTTCTTGGCAAGGGATCCGACCTGGTCGTCACCAGCGCGGCAATTCCCGCTGTGTCTGTGTTCTTAAACAACCCGCCCTATTAACGCTTCTGTCGCGCTTCGTGAGAGGGAACGTGCGCTGGTAGCAGCATCGCGAAGATTCTGCGGACGATTTCCACCTCAGTCTTTGGACCCGGGACGAGGACGACCCTGCCAGTCGAGAGCGATTAAGGACGGTCATTGTGTTCCAGCCCACAATTGGGACGTAATTACTTTCGGAGCGCCGACTGGGCCAAACCGCCGGCGCGCACTCCGAAGCGCCGAACACAAGATTCAGCTCCGAAGGCCTAGTCACAGCTATGTGTGACCGCTGCACTTGGTGAGTGTGAGATCGCTGTGTTCAGTTGGAATGTATCGGAAGAGCTCGAGGTCTTGCAGGGCCTTGGCAGCATTGAGTTAGGACAACTGCCAGAAATCGCGATTGATCACTGTCCAGAGTGACAACTGACACCGCACGCTGGTGAACAGAACTTGGTGCCCTGCTTCGAGTTTGGAGCCGCAGACGCGTCCACAGACGATCCGGCACGCCACTGCAAGCGGCGATACGCTGTGAGTCAGGGGCATCATGCTTACACCATATGGACTCGATATCATAGAAAACTGTCTGAGCTGCAAGATGCGGACAGAACCACACAGTTTCTGCGATCTTTCTCCCGCGGCACTGAAGCATTTTGAAGGCATCAAGTACTCCGCTACCTATCCCAAAGGCGCCGTTTTGTTTGTCGAGGGCCAGGAACCGAGAGGTATTTTTGTTCTCTGCAAAGGCCGCGTGAAACTCTCTCTTTGCTCGAGCGGCGGAAAGACCTTGATCATGAAGATCGCTGAGCCAGGTGAAGTGCTTGGACTCAGTTCCACAATCGGCGGCAAGCCCTATGAGTTGACGACAGAAACCATCGATCCATGTCAGGTTAGTTTTGTGAGGCGCGAAGACTTTCTGCGCTTTCTGAAGGAGCACAGCGACGTTTGCCTACAGGTAGCTGTGCAATTGAGTCACAAGTACAACAGCGCCTGCCACGACATCCGTTCGCTGGGTCTCTCGCACTCCGCAGGGGAGAAACTGGCGAGGTTGCTGTTCGACTGGAGCATGCGCAACGGAGAAACCGGGACGCCGGAGCCACGTTTCGCGCTGGCTCTGACGCATGAGGAAATGGCCCAGATGATTGGCACTTCGCGTGAGACTGTGACGCGTCTACTAGCCGATCTGAAGAAGCGGCAAGTCGTGCAGTTGAAGGGTTCAACTCTGCTGATTCGTAACAAAGCCGCACTGAAGTCGCTGGCGCTCGCTTAGCTGCCAGCGGTGTATCTTTGTGCTTCCCCGCATTGGTTCGCAAGTGTGGCTGGATCGCGGGCAACCCGGAGATGGCTGTCCGCAAATCGTTGGCAAGAACTAGGCCACCTCATAAGGGACCCTGTAGCGGATTCTTTGATCGGTCGTGGCAAGCGCGCATTTCAGCTCTTATCGCGTTCATCGCGGTGGCCAACCCGAATGAAACGCCAGATGCGTGATTGCCTCGATCAGTTCCTCCTTCTTGAGCCTGTTTCCCAGAGTCTCGGCCGAGGTGAAACCGCAACTCATCGTGACGATTCAAAGCTACGAGCGCAGCGACTGCGATCAGACTTTGAGAGCTCTGGTGGTTCCACACATCGCCAAAAACTCCTTGCATCTGATTGGAAACGCTGAGTACTAGTCCGCACAACGATCGTACTGCCGGTCGCGTTCGGCATGAAGGCGGCATTATTGCCGACCCACAGAGGTCTTGAAGGAACCAGCAGCTTGCCGCTCGAATATGTCTTTTGCCCCCGGGCTGATGCTGGGCGCCCGGCTATGAGCGATCGTTCAGACAGGCGGCGGTTCTGATCTCAAATAAATGTGGCTGACGGTAATGGGCTACTTTAAAATCTGCCGCTTCAAAAGAATGTTCTTCTCTGCACCCTCCTATGCTCCTCGTTGTAGCACGTTGCCGGATTCTGAAGGATGGGCAGTTGCGGTGGGAAATACGGGTAGTGGCTCAGTCTGAAATTCTCGGAACTCGCGCCCGCCTGTGATTCATGCCATGATGGGAACATGATAGGCAAAGGCAAGCGACCGCGCGACCCGAACCAACTGGCGAAGTGGATTGTAAATGTTTCCACGGGCCAAGTAGAACCGCCCGCTCCGGAAAAAGCCAAAGACCCTGCCGCTATCGCTAGAGGCAGGGCCGGAGGAGTTAAGGGCGGTCGCGTGCGGGCTGAGACGATGACCAGTGAACAGCGTAGCGCCATAGCAAAGCGTGCGGCTACTGCACGCTGGCAGCGGACGAAACTCGATTCTGATACTGGTCGCTGAGCTTGATTCCGTTCCAGACCTCGCGCCCATGCGCAGTTAATCTAAAGCCTTCGCCTTCGACCATCTCTACTTCATTCCGTTCCTTCGCCATGCCGCTAAGAACCGCAGACACATTGGAATTAAAGTTTCTACTTCCTGATGTGATTCCACCTTGTCTGAGTATGGTAGCAATGTCTCCGGTCGCCAAGGGGCCTGATGCGTCCTCGGCTAAGAGGCACAGAATGGCCCATCGCACACTCATTCCGTAAACGTCACGCCAGAGCAGGAGGAGGCTGGATGGGGTGATGCGTGGACGTGGGTTGGAATTGATGCGGATTCTAAGCTGTGCGTGTCCTACTTAGTGGGAGGACGTGATGCGGGGTGGGCGCATGAATTCATGCAGGATTGCGCTAGCAGGATTCGCGGCAAGGTGCAGGTCACTACAGACGGGCATCGCGCCTACTTGGAAGCGGTCGAAGGCGCGTTCGGTATGGATTGCGACTACGCCATGCTTCAGAAGATTTATGGAGCGCCATCGGAGAGCGAAGCGCGGCGGTATTCACCCGCCCGCTGCATAGGCTCCGACATGAAGGTTATTAGCGGCGATCCTGACCCAAAGCATGTGAGCACGTCCTACGTGGAACGACAGAATCTCACGATGCGCATGTCAATGCGTCGTTTTACGCGCCTGACGAACGGATTCTCAAAGAAGCTAGAAAATCACTGCCATATGGTCGCTCTGCATTACATGTATTACAACTTTTGCCGGGTGCATCAGAGCCTCCGCGTAACGCCAGCAATGGAAGCGGGGATTTGCGACCACGTTTGGGATGTGGAGGAATTGATTGTTTTGCTGCCAGAACCGCAGCCAAAGAAGCGTGGCCCCTCAAGAAGCGACTCCCACAGAAGTTGTAGAGACTCTCGTCGGGCCTGTGTGTTTACCTATTTGACACTAGGTCTTTCCCGTGAAATCTCACCTCGACCGCGCCAATCCAGCCTTCGACCACCAACTCGCAGAAGATCGCAAGGGACGTATTCTCATCAGGGCCACATGTAAGAAGTGCGGCGCGTCGGCGCTGGTTTCAGTCGCCGATGACTCTCTTACCCGGTGGGAGGATGCACACGAGTGTCGCTCAGAAACGCAATCTGCTTAGATTTCAGACTGAGCCACTACCGAAATACGGTACCCGTTGCGCGGAATTGAGGGTTTGCATTGCATAACCCTTCGCCTTCAGACGGACAACACGGAACCCTTGGACTACCTGCTATTCCGTCGCTTACCACCAGGCAACCGGCGGTATCGGTTCAGCCAGCAGCAAATACAGCGGATGGCGTCTATTCACAAGACCTTGGACGACGCAATCAGCTTCCTGCTGCGAGATGGCGATTCGGCCCGACCCTCGACAAAACGACTCACCGCAGGCCTAAAGTTTTGTCCCATTCTGCCGATGAGCTGCTAAAGCCTATTCGAGGCTCCGGGAGGCAGCAGTGCGCGCAGCACAATACGTCAGAATGTCAACCGAACATCAGCAGTATTCCATCGCAAATCAGGAAGCTGTTATTGCTGAGTATGCACGGGCAAACGAGCTTGAAGTGGTGCGAACCTACGCCGATGAAGGCATTAGCGGACTCGACCTGGCCCATCGTCCTGGTCTCCGCCGGTTGCTGGATGACGTGATCCGCCATGACGCAGATTTCCTTGCTGTGCTCGTTTATGACGTGAGCCGGTGGGGCAGATTCCAGGACGCCGACGAGAGCGCCCATTACGAGTTCCTTTGCAAGCAAAATGGCATCCAGGTTCACTACTGCGGTGAACAGTTCCCCAACGATAACAGTCTGCTGAACAGTTTATTCAAAGCCCTCAAACGCACCATGGCGGCCGAATATTCGCGGGAGTTGTCAGTGAAGAGTTTTGCAGGACAATGCCGCCTGACCAAGCTGGGCTTCAAGATGGGTGGCCAACCAGGGTATGGTCTGGGACGATTGCTGGTGGAGGCTGACCGAAGCCCGATCAGACAGCTTGGACCGAGGGAGTGGAAGTACCTTACGACTCAGAGGGTCGTCCTCACACCGGGACCGGAGAACGAAATCGAGGTCGTTCGCAGTATCTTTTCGATGTACCTGGAGAAAGGGATGAATACGCGGGAAATCGCGGATTACCTGAACGATGAAGGAATCTTGCGGCATACGGGTACGCGCTGGAGAAAGGACAACATCAGGGACATTCTTTTTGACCCAAAGTATGCCGGTTGTGCAGTATTCGCCCGCTGCAGCAAGAAGTTTCGATCAAGAGAAAAGAGCAATCCCAGGAACTTGTGGATTGTTCAGCCGAATAGTTTTGCCCCCATCGTCTCGATGGAGACCTTCCAGCAAGCAGAGGAAAAACGACGCAGTCGGACGAGGCTCTTGACGGACGAACAGCTCTTAGACCGATTGCGTCAGTATGTCGAGAAACACGGCGCCATCTCCAGTAAAATCATGAGCCGCCGCAGGGGAATGCCCTCAGGTCCGGCATACGCGAGACGCTTCGGGTCTCTGTGGAGGGCCTATGAACTGGCCGGCGTGTCTCCCTGGAAACATCAAACAGCCATCGCCCGCTCGCTACGCGCAGCAATTTCCGATCAGTTCCATCGTGCCATGATCGAGTCGCATCTTCCCTTTGAGCGTCGCGGCCGAGTGTACATGCTCCAGGGCTGTGCCCCCTTCCTCTTCGATGTGGCCAAGGCTCTCAAGCCGCTCGTAAGCGGTGAAGCCCGTTGGGAGCTGTACTCAAGAACAGACACCCCAAGCTTTTGCTGGGCTGTAGCGCGGCTTGCTCCAGACAATTCCGAAGTTCAGGATTGGTGCATGTTTGAAAGTGGAATTCATGAATCCCAGCGCTTCCGGTTGCGGGACCGGGCCGTAAGAGAGACGGACTCGGTTCGAGCCACGTCTGAGAGCTTGATACGTTTGTTGGTCGAGCGTCTACGCAATCGCTGAATGGATGGACCGCTGATCTCGCATGAGATCACTCCTGAATCGCATGGTTACTAAAGTTTCGTCTCGTGTTTGCTTTCTGGTGCATTACTCTGGCCGGAGAACTTAAGATTTCTTCAAGAGCGAGCTTTCGCTCCCGGGAAAACAAGCCTCATGGCTCAGCCAGCAATGTGCCCAGTTTGTGGCACCAGGAATTTCGCATCGATCTCTTCAGGTGAGTCTTTGCATCCTGCCGTCAGGGGAGAAGAGAAAACGCAGGTAAGCTTCCTTTTCTTTGCCTGTGACCAAGGTCACGTCTTCTTGACGATTGAGGAGAGTGAAGACGCAATGCAAGCTATTGGCAACGGCCATCTGTACGAACGCCACCGCCGCAATTGAGCGTGAACTATTGATGGCGGATGGCTTGCCGGTCTTTCAAGTGGTGTCCGCAAGAGCGACGGCTGGCTTCTCGTTCTGTGTTGCGCGCCTTTGCTTTAGAGCTAAAAAAATGGAGACAGTGGTACCGGGGCTTCCGTCCTCTTTGCCCTTGATGGAGACGGTTCCACCATGTTTATCGACAATGCTACGGCTCACCCACAGTATCAATCCTGTACCGTTTTCTTCTTTGCTGGTGACGAAAGGGTTGAAGAGTTTCGACTGCAGATCCTGCGGGACGCCGATGAAGGCTAGCTGTTTCTGGCTGTGGTCATGGATCTGTTCAGCCGCCGTATCGTAGGTTGGTCGCTGCGGGAGCAGATCACCAGCGAGATCGTCGTCGATGCCCTGCGGATGGCTTGGTTGCTACGCTGCCCAGGTCGCGAAGCAGGACTGATCTTTCACAGCGACCGAGGCAGCCAGTATGCCAGCCATCATTTCGCCAAGGTGCTGCAAGAGTGCGGCATTACTCCCTCAATGAGTCGCAAAGGAAACTGCTGGGATAACGCCTGCAGCGAGACATTGTTCGGATCGCTAAAGGTAGAACGGTTGCATGGGCCAGCACTTTGAAACTCATCGCCAGGGCCAGGATGAGGCGCTTGACTGGTTGCATTGGTATAACCAAACCAGACTGCACTCCACCCTGAACTATGTCAGCCCGATGCAGTTCGAACAAGACTCGGCGTTGAGCGCGGAAGCATATGCGAACTGAACGCACCGGCAACCCAAGCAGGCTATGGAAAAGCAGGAAAGCAAAAAAGCTCTTTCCAACTTTCCCACAGCCACGACGACTACTAAGTACATTCAGTTATGGGATACGGATTCTAGGGGCAAGGGCATTCTGCCAGGGTCAGACGGGAGCGATGTGTCGGTCAGCATAACCCCGTTCACAACCCCCTGGCAAACCTCGCCATGCCACCAGCCAAGTTATAGATGCTTGATGCCGCTTCACCTAAGGTTGTCGCACTCCATGCACCTCTTTTCATGGTTAACTACGTTCGTAAACGTCATTTCGGTGATGCCCGGAATTTGGCTGGCGATCGCGCAGTAGATGGACGGCGGCGTACATGCCATCAGCTGACCCTCATTTACTGTGATCTTCGAAGGCATAAAACCTGTCTTGATATGTTCGGTAACCTTTACCGGAGTGTTCACTGGGACATTAAGGTTTACCAATACGCAGTTTCCACCCTGTTGGGGTGGGCCCGCCACTATTCCGTTGTAATCCGTGCTCTGATTGTTGATCGTGACGGTAAAGTCAAATGTCTGTCCAACTGTGCCCATGTCACCACCAATCTTGCAGAGCTTGAAGATGCCTGGCTGTGCAGCATAGTTCGTAAAGGTCGTCAGCGTCTCCTGATCGACGTCACCCTCCAGGACGTTCATAGTCGCATGCAGATCCGGCACATTCCATGAGTCCAACTCGTCATGCCTGTGTCCCAACCCATCGTAGGCGATCGCGGTGACATTTGAGACCGCAACGCCAAGCACTGGAGATTCGTTAACGGTAACGACACCAGAGGGAATCTGGACGGACCCTGAGCACTGACCTACCGGCACCGAGATCGGCCCGAAATGAAAGTTGCCGTTCATGATGTTGAAATCAAACGTTCCTGTGACTGGATAATTGGGATCGGATTGCTTGCAGATTTCGATATAGCCTGGAGGTGAGCCGAGATCGCTGACCGGAGCGAGGTCGTCCAGTCCCGGTACCGCGTTCTTCATCGTTGCCGTATCTGCGGCGATGTTGTAGGCCCAGACGTTGCTGAACTGAGCTGCAACCAAAATGTTTCCTGCACCGTCGGACTCTAATCCATCGGGCCTCGGGATTATCGTTCCAAACGGGCCCAACGGAGCTGACAAATCGGTCGGTATTCTCCAAATACCTGAGGCGGTGTAGCGCGAAACCCAGAGATCACCGGTCACGGAGTCGAAGGTTATACCGTCGGCGCTACCTAATCCACCGAGCGTCTTGAGAATCGTGCCGTTGGTTGGATCGATCTGAGCAACGCTGTTGCGATCAATCACAGCAAAAAGGTGTCCGGCACTATCGTAGGTGAGCCCGTCCACAATAGTGTGACCCGTAAGCTTGGCAAGGACACTTACTACATTGGTTACCAAGTCATATCGCAGTATCCTTGGTGGTGATCCCAACGCGTCGGAGATCAAGACACTGGTCCTCGGGGCCGGCTCTAGGGTTAAGTCAGCCGGCGATCCCAAACCGTTGGCCAGTATGGTGTTCGTGGTGCCGTCGAACTTCCCAAGTTGTCCTAGAGTAAGTAAGGTGTAGAGAACATTGCCGGTTGAATCGAATATTAAACTGTCGGGGTGGCCAGGCGTTGCTGTGATGAGCGTGTTCACACCCGTCGTGACATCCGCCCTCCAAATGCGGCTATTGGAATAATCCGTTGCATAGACAATGGTGTCAGCCCCTGTCGCCTGTACTGCAGACGCCAATACAAGCATTCCGATAACGAAAAACTGGGCCAGAGTTCTTGATTGATTTCTCATCGCCTGTTCCCCTTTTCTGTTGTGGCTTAAAATCTCCAAGGCTGCGCGATTGAAGTGTTGCGCGTAAATTGCAATGGATTGGGCACTCCGTCGGGAGCGCGGCGCACGTCGCGTTGCAAACGGAAACTGTACTGCCGGGCCGAGAAAATGAGCCGATAACGGATCGTCAGGCGGAATGCACCAACGGCATCCATCATTTACCGATGAACTTTATTCGCCCAAGCGCAATGCCTGAGCTCAACCGTGGGCGCTTTAAGTAGGGTTGCAACTATTCCTTAACAAGATTTTTGTGTCAAGACCACGAAGGTGTTGTTGCGCAGGCAAGGGTGGGCGGTGAACGCCAAGCGTGTGTATCGGCTGTATGACGAGGAGCAGTTGAAGGTGCGCAGCGTGGAACGAAAGAAGAGCGGGCGGCGGCAGCGCGTGGCATAACCCCCGGCCAGCCGACCCAATCAATGCTGGGCGGCAGCTTTGTCAGTGACAAGCTGGCCGATGGACGGAGCTACCGCATTCTGACGGTAATCGATCAGTTCACCCGGGAGTGCATCGCGCTGGTTGCCGAGCGCTCGATGAGTGGTGCACAGGTAGCGGCAACCTTTACCCAGGCGATCGCCGAGCGTGAAGCGACGCCACGCAGTATCACCCTGGACAATGGTAGCGAGTTCGCCGGGCGGGTAGTGGAAGCCTGGGCGATGGAGCACGGCATACAACTGTGCTTGTACGCGGAGATGATGGGTGGTTCAGCGAAGATCATGGCCAAGGCAAGGGAGTTAAACGAGCATGGCAAGTATCGGTATTCCGTGGAGATCCTGAACAAACTTGTCTATGCCGAGCCACAGAACCGGCTAAGGACCTGCTCGCCGACACCTACGAACAGCTTGGCTACCAGTACGAGAGCCCATCGCTGCGCAACAGCTTCCTCTCGGGAGCTAAAGAACTGCGGGACGGCATCATCCCGGTGAAGCCGGGCAGTCCCGACTTCGTTCGCGGCACTGACCTGCTCCCCTGAATCCGCACACAACCGAGTATGATTTCGGATTCTGAAAGGATCCGGGAGAGGGCGGATTTATGTCGAGGGGCAAGCACACGGAGGCGCAGATGATCGGCGCCTTGAAGCAGATGGAAGCAGGCCGCAAAGCCGAGGACGTAGCCCGCGAGGTAGGCGTGAGCAAGCACACGCTGTATGCCTGGAAAGCGAAGTACGGAGGCATGGACGTGAGCGAGGCGCAGGAAGCCAAGCAACTCCGCGATGAGAACACGCGGCTGCGAAAGCTGGTGGCCGATCTGAGCCTGGATAAAGAGATGCTGCAGGCGGTGATCCGAAAAAACGGATTGCGCTCGTAGACCGAAGGACGGAGGCCAACTGGCTGCGCGAGGAGCATGCAGTCAGCGAGTGGCGGGTCTGCGGGCTGCTGTCCATGGCAGTCAGCAGCTATCGCTATCAGGCAAGAGAGACGGATGAAGAGCGGCGCAGCAAACTGGTAGCGCTGGCGCGGGAGAAGCCGCGGTTTGGGTATCGCCGGCTGCATGTACTGCTGCGGCGTGACGGAACCGAGGTCAACCACAAGCGGGTCTATCGCGTGTACCGAGAGGCGGAGTTGTGCTTGCGTCGAAAGAAGCGGAAACACTGCACCCGGATGGCACGGCCGCTGCGGCAGTGCACTGCGGCGAACCAGGAGTGGGCGCTGGACTTCATGCAGGACGCGATTGCCGCGGGACGCACGATTCGGGGGTTGAGCATTGTCGATGGCTACACGCGGGAGTGTTTGGCGCTGGAAGTGGATACGAGCTTTGCGGGGCGGCGAGTGACACGCGTGCTGGAAGAGATCATCCGGAGGCGTGGATTGCCGCAGTCGATCCGGTGCGACAACGGACCAGAACTGACTAGTCGCTACTTCCTCACCTGGTGCCTGGAAAGGAAGATCGAGCTGGTACATATCCAGCCCGGCAAGCCGATGCAGAACGGAAGATGCGAGAGCTTTAACGGACGGTTGCAGGAAGAATGCCAGAGAGTAAGTTGGTTCGAAAACCTGTTTGACCCACCGGCGGGAGATCGCCGGCTGGAGGAAGGACTACAACGAGCAGCCTCCGCATAGTTCGCTGGGCTATCAAACGCCTGCGGAATTTGCGGCGGCCGAGGACTGTGGAAAAGACGCGGGCTGCGCCCGCTTGGAAAACGCTGTCGGCGTTTCCCACTTTCCCACAGTTACGACGGCTGCTAGGGTAGTTTGATTCGTAGTTTCACCCATGCGGAGATAGGGGGCAGGTCACTTTGCCAAAGTCCGTGAGCTAGAGCACACCGCAGCTAGGTCAACCACGTTTGGGTACCGTCTTTAGCTTTAAGCTATATCCCACTTTAGTAGTAGGCTTGCGCGACCCAGATGCATACGATAAGTAGCATTAAGTGTGAGAGGCGATTTCTCAGCTCTTATCCGAAACTGGTACATACAGATGCCGAATATTCGGTGTTGAACGGGTAGATTGCTCGTTCGATTTCCAAGCAGCACTCAGTCGGCAATATCACGCAGAATGGTGACCCAGGACACTTCGTAAGAACGCGCCGGCTGCCACCATTATGCTGCATGCTCCTACGACTCTCGGGCAATCTATCACCACCTAAGTCTAGGACAATCGAGGAGTAAAATGCCCACTCGCGCTGACTTCGTCGTTAGTCTGCAGCTTCTTCATGCCTGGCGGAAACGTCTCTGCCCACCTGCTCTAATTCCCTCGTTGCCGCTGATGGTGCTCAGCTTATTGTTGCTGGGCATAACCGGCTGTGGCGTGTCGAGCACCCCGCCCGATGGCTCATCGGTTCCTGTTCCTCCGCCAGTGTCAAGAACGGTGAGGAACGGCAATATCTTTACGCCCATGCCTTTGCCCCTTTCTGCCAACTCGGTGGGCGAGGCCAATGATGCTAAAGCCGGCCACAGGTCCCAGAAACTAACCAATCGGGCAGGTATCCTCCTCAAGGAGGGCACAACGGCGGCTCCGTCACCGACGATCGACAGCTGGTTTTATCTGGTGAACGGCACGTATCTGTCACAGCTCAACGCATCAGGCGGGCAGCCTGTCCCTGTGCCTGTTTTGACGGTGAACGGGATCGCTCCTGACGGCGCGCCGAATCCTAATGGAGGAACCGGTGTGGGCGTGGCTTCCATGACTTCCAGCCCCGGCCAACTCTGGAAGGCGCTGTCGTGGAACAACAATGTGATCCTACGAAGCGTAGAGAGCTTCAGAACCAGCATGTGGACCGGTGCTGGCGGAGGGAACTTCGCGAACCCACTCACTAATTTTTCACCACCCGGGGCTCCCTTAGACCTGGGTCATAACCGTGTCACCTCCTCACTGTCCACGAACACTAGTCAGCCGGTAAGCCTATCCTGGGAGCAAACGGATTCACCTACGGGCGACCAAAGCGCCTTCCAGCAGTGGAGCTATGACTCAAATGGGATGCTTCAAAATGTAAACAGCGAACTGTATCTCTGGAATGATAATAACGCGGGGGCAATGGAAGCTCTGGAAGCTCTGCCCAGTGTGGGTCCCGACCAATACAACACGTGGTTTGCCTACCCAGACTACTTCATGAACGGGGTGCTTGCCGAGACGAGCTGCAGCCCAGCATTTCCGCCCTGGGCGCCCTCAACGACGATCCAGACGACGGGCACTGACCCTGAGACCCACCAGCCAGGGACTGTAATTCAAACGACAACGACCGTGAGCAATATCACCGCCGAGTATTGCCTGCCGGCAGCACCAATCAACCAGCCTTCGACGTTGAATGGCGTCTGCATACCGAGTGACCCTTCTACCTGCGCGGGACCGACTACTGTTACGGCCTGCAGTGTAGGTACGCCAACAACTTGTACGATGGTGACCACGTGGAGCGCTTCGGATGCCAACGCGCCTGCTGTCGGGAGTAATGACCAGCTAGGTGAGGAGGCAGCTTATGACTATCTGAGCTCAATGTGGGGGGCGGGCGGCACGTGCGGCTACACCAAAGGCATCCGCTGTCAATACACGAATGTGTCTTCCAACACAGCGCTATCGAAATGCATGGATAACACAGTCCCTTACACGTCCAACTATGAAAACACTGCCATCACGACGAACGATTGGTACGCCGTGTTGAATCAATTGCAGCAGGAATGTAGCGACGCTAATGGTGTCCAGGGTCTTTACACGCAATTCGGTACGATTGTGAACGATGTCTTCATTGCCAACAGTGTCACGGTAAATAGCCTGGCCATCGATGTCGGCTTGTCGAATACACAAACCGTTTCAGCTGTGCCAGGGGCACTGATCGAGGGAACTATGTATACAGTGCTTTCGGCTGCTGGACCGGTAGCCTCGGTGATGGCAAATGTCATGGAAACGGCGTACAACGCAGTGAACGCATCGAACGCATCAGGCACAAATCTTAATGCTCCGATTGTGGCAGAAGTGTCCGCCATCGATCAGCAACTCGCCACTACCTTCAATCAATTACTGACTACTTCAGCAAATGGCGAGACGGCGATTTTACAGGATTGGGGCAGAATGAGTCAGATCGGCCCACGGACGCTTGTAAGGGGATATAACGGGCTGGCCATGACCCCAGACGATATACCCAAGATCGTGACTGCGGCAACCAATGGCTATGCGGCAACCGTTCTATCAGAGCTGGTGCCGCTTGAATATAACATGTGTGTGGCGGTTGCGGGAGATCCCAGCAATTCAGACTTCGTCGAATGGTATTCGACAATACCTTACTGGTGGAGTTACCCAACCTTCGGCAGCGCTCAGCCACCCGCCCGGACTGTCGGCTACTTCTGTGAAAAGAGCAACATCAACGGCTCCGTTTCGCAGACGCTCTACGATGACCTTAATAAGTATGGTGCGAACAGCTTCGAGTTTATAAATGCAATCAACATGTGGGACGGGGAATATATGACCACCTACGCAGATAATGAGGTTGTCCTTGCCGTGACCATATACAACGCCTCACCGGTCGATCTTTCGGTACAGGCCTGCCCCGGAAATCTTAACTACGGGCAGCTTTTCGCGCCTGGCTATAACGCGGTGACACTAAACCCACCAATTGACTCAGGCGGATATGGCGGCCTCCAGAGCGGTTGCTTCCCCTTCGAGCTGCGCCCCTATGGATATCTGCCAATCTGGGTAGGGCTTGGAACGAAATCAGTCGATCAAGGCGCACTAAACATGACGATGGAGATCTCGGACCAGGCTGGGCTCCAGGCGGGTTTCACCATCAAAGATGATGTGCCGAACGGCGTATGCTCTGTCCAGGCACAGCCTATCGTTGTTCTTGGGAATCAGGCCGGATACTCGTTCGCAGACTCGGGCACCGCGGCGGCGCAGCAGCAGAACTGTGGTCCGGCCGGCACGTGGGTGACAATTTACAGCACCACGCAGACACCTTAACGACGCTAGCGAGTTCGGTGAAAAGAGGATCCGAAAGAGATTGAGTACGCTAGGGCCGAGCGTCTCTGACGGCCTGGCGCCCCATGACCCCGGCGGTAACGAGACTGCAAGGACTGCTAGCAGAGTCTCTCCGCGTGGTCACGACCAAAACCGTGCCGGATGTTTAAGATTGCGCTACGTCCACTTCGGAGTGCGAGGTTATCACCTGACGGATAGTTGGCGCGAACAGGCCATCTCGTACCCTATTTACATCAACCGTGATATTCCGAGCAGAATCTGCTCGCCAGGTTAGCCCGAAACCGGCTTCTGGGAAATCAGGGTCTCGGCGAGTCGGCAGTTATTCCGGAACCGAATATGCTAAAGCCGGAAGCGAATGGTCAGGGGTCGACTGAGAAGAGGTTGCTGGCGGTTAGTGAGCATTAGTAGCGTGCGCGTATCATCCTGCGAACTGACGACAATCAAGCGCTCCGGCGGGAGAGCGGCTCGGCGTTGCTTGCTAGCACAACAAAGACATGAGCATTCTCACATCCGTATGCAGATGCGCCGTTCAACGAATGCACTTCGTCCTGCGATCCGGCACAGAATAGCGATTTCTTCAAGACTATCGCGAGGTTCTTATCGCCACAGATTGGACAGCATTGTGGTATTGGCATACGAAATGTTGTATCCGTGGCTGTTGCCTTTAAACATCCCCTGGGAAGGCAAATCATTTAGCACTTAAGCCATAGATGTTTGCTCAACCTCCGCGACGATGACCGTCAGCACCTTGTAACCTGCTGAGCGGCTGTTGGCGAGCCACTCCCGCCCCCGGGCAGTAGGAGCATTCCCCACCCTGCTGGTCATAGAAAGATGGCAAGAGAGATAAAAGCAGAGCGAGGACACTGCAGAGTATTTTGGGGACAAACAGCAGAGCAATTTCCGAGAATCAAGGGTTTTGGCTGTTTTGCCTATACTATCTCGGGCGTAAACCACCATATCCACGCCAGTCTTGTCCCATAAGTTATAGTGCTAAGGCCAAAAACCAGGGTTGCAGGCCCTGGCTACCGACGTTTTGAAGAAATGACTTTCGCCGGGGTAAGGCGGGGACAGCCGCGG
The DNA here is from genome assembly GCA_963846815.1 of uncultured Acidobacteriaceae bacterium. Taxonomy (GTDB): domain Bacteria; phylum Acidobacteriota; class Terriglobia; order Terriglobales; family Acidobacteriaceae; genus CAVVDY01. Next base: position 802,544 of record CAWJXG010000002.1, read on the forward strand.
CCCGCCCGGGCGCGGCCTAGTCGAAACCCGCGGCGCAAGATCAGGACCCAGGCAGCACCCTCCATCACCAGTTCCATCACCAGTTCCTGTAACCAGCTCCCATGATAAACAACAGAATCTGATACAGCCCATGCCAGTGGTCTCTTCTGTATCAGTATCAGGGTGCAGCCGAGATCCAGAGCAAGACCGCGCGCGGCAGAACAGTAACCCATCCCCTGCCGGAAAAGACTTAATCACCTATCAGAAGATAAGACGAGTAAAACGAAAGACGAGAACATGACAGGAGAGAACGGCTGCCGGATGCCGCAGGGGCCGGGCTCCCCGGGTTCGCAGATAAAGCCGGGTAAAGCCGGGTAAGGCGGTGCCATCCGGAGACGGCGCCTCGTCGCGCCCGCGGGGGTTTTTTTGTTGCAGGCAGGACGGAGGGACCTGGTGTAAACGGAGAAACCACAGCCTGCAGGGGCTCGATGGCACGGGCCACGAAGGTCGCCTGGGACTCGGAAACCGCGTCGTCGACCGACATGCCGGAGCCTTCGTTGAGGATCTCGATGCCCAGGATCTTGGCGGCCGTCATGGCGCCGTACTCGTTGGCGCCGGCCAGAGTCACGTTGAAGGGCAGCACCTGGTCGCTGTAGCTGGGCAGGGCCAGATCCCAGTTGCTGTAGATATCGGTGACGGCCGTGTCGAGCTGGTCGATGGTCGAGCCGACATCGACACCATTGGAGCGCACGATGTCGGAAGCGAACAGCGCGTTGGCGTCAGGTGCATCCAGCACGTACTGCGGACGGATCTCGTCAGCACGCTCTCCACGGTAGTTTGGCAGGGGCGGGCTTCCGCTTACCCTTTACACGTGGTTCAATCCAGCGGTCCCTTGACGGGGCCGCCCTGTTAGGAGTAATGAGTATATGAGCATGAATCGAACGCAACCCACGCCGGACGTCTTGTCCGCCGTCGACTTCCACGCCCCGCAGCTCGACTGGGGCGGCGGCTTGGCCCGGTACATCCGGCAGCGCCGTCAGCAACTGGGCCTCACTCAGGAGCGCGCCGCAGAGTTAGCCGGAATGCAGCTATCGCAGTGGTGTGCTTTGGAGTCTGGCTGGGTGCCGGACATGCCAGAGGGCATGGACATGATCCAGGCCATCGCCGGTACCCTCGAGACCAGTTGGGCCGACCTGTCGTTCCTGGCCTTGATGGCCGACCTGGGCCTTCTAAGACAGTAGGCAGGCTTACTCATAGCCGTATATCCTCACCTCCGTAGGGCAGCAGGCCCGGGTCAGGAGGTGAGCGTCATCGCAAAGCAGGAGATCAAACGCTTGAACATCAATCTCGAACTTAGCCTTCACAACGCCTTCAAGGCGGCGACTGCCGCCCGCGGCGAGAACATGACCGACGAAATCCTGAAGTTCATCGAACAGTATGTCGCGAAGTATGGGGTCAACCCCAAAAAGAAAGGCCGCCGATGAGCAAGCGGGCGGCACTTTACATGAGGGTCAGCACCCTCGACCAACATCCGGAAACTCAACTGCATGACCTGCGCGGCCTGGCCGCGCAGCGCGGCTACGGGATCGTCGCCACCTATGAAGACCGAATCTCTGGAGCCAGGGCGAAACGTCCCGGCCTCGATCAGATGATGTCCGACGCCCGGAGCGGTAAGTTTGACATCGTGCTGGTCTGGGCCTTCGATCGGCTGGCCCGCTCTGTTCGCCACTTCCTGGAAGTGCTCGACGAACTGAATCATCTCAACCTCGAGTTTGTTTCGCTCAGAGAACAGATCGACACCGGAGGCCCGCTGGGCCGGGCCATGGTGATCATCGTGGGCGCAATCGCGGAGTTGGAACGCTCTTTGATCGTCGAGCGGGTGAGAGCCGGCATGCGCCGTGCCAAGTTGGAAGGCCGACGGCTGGGACGCCCGCCGCTCAATGTGGATCGCGAAGCCCTCATGCAAGACCGCAGACGTGGCCAGAGCCTCAAGCAGATCGCCAAGCTGCACGGCATCTCCAAAGCTTCGGTGATTCGGGTGCTGCATCAGACCAGTCTGCCGGAGACCGCCTAGGTGCGGCATGAGCTACAGGGGAAAGCTGCGCTGGAACTGCCGGCGCAAGCTATGCCATCCGCATTATCTTTCGGCGTTACTGCACGCTCGCAAACTCAACGATGATCAGCTCAACATCTATCCCTGCGGGATCTGCCAGCACCTGCACATCGGCCACATGAAACAAAGCACACCCCAGCAGAAGAAGAAGGCTCGACTGGAACGCAGGATCGCCGAAGTAAGCCAGCAACTAGCGCAGCTCCGGTGCAACCTGCAGAAGCTCTTGGCGGAAGAGGCTAAGGCGGCAGCAACCGAGGACGCGACCCACTCCCCGGATGCCTAATTAAGGAGCGGTTCAAAATGGGTGCTTCCGCCGCCCCGCTATCTCACTGAATCTACAAAGCCGGATCGGGCCCTTCGGCCCGGTCCATAATCTCTGGATCTAGAACCCGCAAAGTCAATGAGTGCAATGGGGATTTCTCGCCAAGCACGTGCCTGGGGCACCATCCGCTGCGCTTCGAACAAGATCCTAACTCGTCAGGTCGCGATTTAGCAGACGAGGGCGGAGGCAAGCCGCTGTTCATCTTCCCAAAACCAGCATCGAGTTACTTGACATGCGGTCAGGTTATCTCTTAGCGTCAAATCAACGACCCTCCTAGTACAAGAAATACCGAAGACCCTCCTTTTGTGGGAGCCCGACGACGGCTCTCATCTCATGATCGAAATTCCGATGAAGGCACATCAATCAGGAGGGAAATATGTTCAGAAGAGTTGGATTGCTTGCGCTGGCTTTGCTTGGCGCAATAAATCTTTCCGCGCAAACCAGCGTTTGCTCCGGTAGCACACTGTTCACGAATCTTGGCACCGCTGGTCCATTCAACTTCACCGTGTTCAGCATGGGGGGAACCGGTTCGCTGGTCAACATCAATATGGCGACGGTGCAGGGGCCGGTTGGAATGGCCAATTCGGGCACAATTAAGGAATCGAAGCCTTCCTACGTCAACGGGGCAATCGTCGTTGGATCGCAGGTGAATACCAATGGCGTTATTGGGCCGAACGGTGGGATTGTGATCGATGACAACGCCGTCTCCCAGGCTGTTTCCGATGCGAACAGTGCTGCCAGTTATTTCGCCAGCTTGCCGACAACGCCGGCCGTCCAGGCGCAGTTTCCATCGAATGGCCAGATCCTTCAAAACCTGACTGTGACCGGCACGGTTGGAATGAATGTCGTAAACCTGATGAACTTCCTGTTAGACAAGAACGCCACCCTGACGCTCACCGGTCCGATCGGTACCGCGTTCGTCATCAACGATTCAGGAGACTTCAATCTCCATGCCGGCAATATCACGACCTCGGACGGTGTTCAGTCCATGGACGTGGTCTACAACATCACCAACCCATCGGCCAAAGTAACGACCATGGTGCCGACCAGCGCTACGGGCATAATCCTTGCCCCCAACAACAACATCAACGCTATGGATAGCTATAGCTACAGCGGAGAGATTATCGGAGGGTACGGCAAGAGCATCGTGCTGATGTCGGGCTCGAACGTTACCAACCTTTGTCTTGCGATCGGCCCTTCGTAGCCTCACTCGCCCGCGAAATGAGGGAGCCCCGCCGAACACACTGTTGTGGTCGGATGGGGCCACCCTTGCTGCATTGTCAGCATTGCGATGCGGTGCGAGTAACCGGCCTACTCGAGTGCTGAGCCCGGTCTTACGCGACTCTCGCACATGAGATGTGGGCCAGGAGCCAGCCAGACGGCGTGTCAGAACGGAAAGCCTGTCGTTCGCATCCTGTTAGGCACACTTCTCGCCATCGTCGTCATCGGGCTGTGAGTTCTTCAGATCGGCGAGAAGCAGCAAAATCCTGCGCTTGAGTTCTTGCACTTGGGGATCGCTTCTGTCTTCGCTTTGCTCAATACGCCGAAGTGTCTCTCTGAGTGAGTCAATTATGCACGTAGGACCGAATCCCAAGTCGAGACGTGTTCCTTGCGATACCGAACTTCCACCGCACTCTTCCCATCGGGTGCTGCGATGCGAAGAGGTTTGCATGGTTTGGGTTTATCCGGGTCACACTGTACGGCGAAAGCGGTGGCCTTCTTGGCCCATAGTGGTTGGTCGGCAAACGCAGGCTGCATTGCCATGAATAGAAGTGCGACCGCAAATAGAAGTAATCTCCTCATCTTCCGTAACGGCCTATATGTGCGTCAGTGTTGTAATCAGGCCATGGCGTAAATTACGTTCTTTTACTGGGCAAGGTGGTTTTCGCCAGCGCGTATAGCTACTACTATGATGGCCGGGTGAGAGACTGAACACTTTCACCCCGGATGCGATTCGGCATGCGAGTCTACGTCGTCAAAGTCACTCTGCTCGGTACAAGGCCCCCGATTTGGCGCCGTTTGCTGGTTGAGAGCGATATCACGCTCGGCCAATTGCACAGCGCTTTACAGATCGTAATGGGCTGGACCAATTCCCACTTGCATCAGTTCATGCTCCAAAAGCAGAAACAAGCGGATAAGGCAAGGCTGGAGGACTTGATCGGTTCGCCGGGGTCAAAGCTGCTCTACGAGTACGACTTTGGCGACGGCTGGCAACACGAACTCCTGTTGGAGGGGATCCTCAACACAGATGGGCCATTCCAGCGCTGTTGCGTGGCGGGAGCCCGGCATTGTCCGCCGGAGGATTGTGGCGGCCCATATGGCTTTCGAGAGCTACTTGAAGCCGTCAATGACACAACTCATCCCGAGCACCAGTTCATGTGCGAGTGGCTCGGAGAGGGCTTCGATCCCCAGGAGTTTTCTGTGGAGGAAGTGAATCGACGCTTACGCAACCAGCGTTTACCTCGGCGCAAAGTCGCAGCCAAGGACTAGACCTGGCTCCATCGTTCCAGAAACCGATCGATATCATCGCGCACCGCGTGACGCGCATCCTGACGGTTCCATCCCTCCATCAGCAGCCGATCGTAGGTGGTGTGCCGATGGCGAATCGCCGCGATCACCGCTGCCCGCAAGGCTTCTTCGTCCAAGGCTCGCCCTGCGGCAGTCCGACCTACTCGACCGCTGCCACGAACGGACGTATGCGCGGCAATCAGTTGCGCTTCTTCGGGAGGACAACCTGGGAACATCTGCTGAATTGATTCCGCCATTTGCAGGGCGAACGCCTGATCTTGTTTGCTGCGATATTGCTCAGCTCGCTCACGATTTGCGCTGCGTTTGTCAGCGTCGGCCAAGCACTCCTGCTCAGCTTGCTCTAGGGCAGTTTCCTCGATCAGGACGCCCTGCCGTTCGTATCGCTTACGAGCCCTGCTGAAGCGCACCACGACAGCCGATAGGGCGCTATGCTTGCGCGCCCTCCGCGTCAGGGCCGTGTCTCCGCGATGCAGATACACCAGGTGATCGAGATCGGCACAACTCAGACAGAGCGGCCGTTCACCTTCCATGATCAGGAAGTCGCGGGCTAAGAGATCCTTCCCGCAGTCGGCGCAGTTGGAGCCGCGCAGGACGTCAAACACGACGAGGTCCTTCGCTTCAGGTGGACGTTGCTGGTCGGCAGGTTGCTCCGGCTTCATTGCATCACCAAGCTGCTCTTCTGCGGATCCGGTCAGGAGGAGAGTCATCCGAGCTGGCAAAAGGAGACAGGCGTCGGGTTGCTCATGCCCTCGGTGCGGGCATTCTAGCTCCTGACTGGGCGTTGTCGCCAATGAAGGTGGGGCGGGAGGATGAGGGCTCGGCTCAGGAGGCGTGGGGCTGCTTCCGAGGGTGAACAGATCATTCACCGGATGCCCGAGATTCTGCTTGCACCCTAGGTAACGCTCGGTTGTCTGGACGGATGCGTGGCCCAGCAGAAATTGAATTTGCTCGAGTTCGCCGCCGCTGGTGTGGCATAGCTTGGCGCAGGTTCTGCGCAGATCATGGGGAGCGATGTGTTGTAGCCCGGCTTTCTCGCAGCAGGTCTTCACCACGTACCAGACCACATTCTGCGAGATGCCTTTGCCCCACACCTTGCCGTTCCGGGCAACCGCCCGAAAGATTCTTCCTTGAGTCACCCCGGCTGCTTCGGTCCATTTGTCTAGGGCGGCTTTGACCCACCCGGGAACCGGGACGGTACGGATGTGGCCGCCTTTGCCGATCAGGTCCACGACCGCCCAATGACCCTGCCGCATCTGCAGGTCATCCAAACGCAAACCAACCAACTCCGAACGGCGGAACCCGCAACCGAATAACATCGCCAGCATGGCGAAATCTCGCTGAGAACGCAGGCTGTCCCCACGTGCTCGCTTAAGGACGTTGGAGCTTTGTTCCGCAGTGAGCCAATTACCAGAGCGAAAACCCAGTTGCTTGGCACCCTTCGCCCGGCTGATGCCGGCAGCCAGTTCCGGACTCAACAAACCCGAGTCGGCGGCTTCATGCGCCAGCCGACGCACGGCGGCGAGGTGCTGATTGATGGTATTGGCAGCCAAACTACGAGATTCCAGATACATTCGATAACGCACCACAACGATGCGGTTGAAGGCCAGGCGAGGTTCGGAACAGTACCAGGCGGTAAATTGTTCGATGGCGTAGGCATACACCCGGCGCGAGGCAGGCGAACTGAGACTGTTGAGGACCGCCAGTTTACAGTGATCGAGGTCCGGTATCCGGAGGATCCGGCGGCGGTAATTTGGCTTGACTCTCTTTTTGCCCATGACGACGGCCTCCAGGGTGCCGTAGGATTGGAAGTACGGCAGGCCGCCTTGCCCTGGCAAGGGATTGGATTCCGAGTCGGGTAGGGGTTTTGAGCGCTATGGCCTGGTAATAACAGTTAGTCCACAAACTTGCGGATACAGATTGACACATGTTCGTGCACCGCACGGTGATCGTTTGCTGATTCGTGCTTAAAACAAAGTGGGGCGCCTGATTTTGATTTGACCTTGTGTTGCCTCTATAGGACCATTTTCTCGTTGATTGACAGGGCCTGTAAGACCAGACCTGTTTCGCAATTACGTGGCATAAGTCAAATCGGATTCTGTGTTTATCGGCAACGCTGCTATGAAATCCAAGAACCTCTTTTATCTCACTCTGGTGCTGGTCATCGGGTCCTCTGCAACAGGGCAGGTCCCTTGCAGTCCGTCAATCATTCCCAACGCAACACTATTTGTTAACTGGCCGCAGTTTCAGTACGACGCCGCCCATACCGGCTGTAATCCGTACGAGTCGGTTCTGAAGACCAGTACAGTCGGAACCCTGGCGCAGAAATGGGCTTGGGTCTCGTCGTATACGTCCTACGGCCCGCCGGTAATAGCCGACGGCGTGCTCTACGGCACGGCTTACATGCAGCCGCCCTATGCGAATGGCGTCGTCTTCGCTCGTAATGCCAGCACAGGCGTCAGCATATGGGAATTTTCCGCAGAGTGGGCCTTCTCGTCGTCGCTTGCGGTGGGGAATGGCATGGTGTACATCGGTGCGGGAAGCGGCACTCTTGATGCTCGCGACGGCAAAACCGGGAACATCGTTTGGCAATACCAGACGAATGGCTCGGTTTCCACGCCAACGTTCGCGAACGGTGTCGTCTATGTCGGCGCGCAGGATAACAATATCTATGCTCTGAATGCCGCTACCGGGGCTTTGCTGTGGCAATACACAACTACCGGGAAAGATCTACGGGGCTGCGACGGTGGCCAACGGCATTGTTTACGTTGGCAGTGCTGACCAGAAGGTATACGCGCTGAATGCAACCAGCGGCGCGCTGATTTGGAGTTACACGACCGGCCACGCGGTCCAAGCTTCGCCCGTGGTGGCAGGCGGAAAAGTGTATGTCACGTCCAATCAACTGTCAGCTTTAAATGCCAGCACCGGAGCTCTCGTTTGGCAGTATCCGGCACAGAGCTATGAATCGCCTGCGGTGGGTAGAGGAGTGGTCTATGTCGGTTCCGACAAACTCTACGCGCTAAATGCCAGCACTGGAGCGCTGCTCTGGAACTACACCTTCCCTTTCAACGAGGGGCCGTCTGCACCCTCCTTGGCGAATGGCGTGGTGTACGCCTCGTCTTTTTACCACGTAGTTGCCTTAGATGCCGGCACAGGTGGACTCCTCTGGAGCTTTGGTTCAGGAGGACCGGAGGACTTTTCTTCAGTAGTCGTGGCTAACGGCATTCTCTATTTCGGCACCAATCCCGATCCGAATCAAGAAGCGGGTCATCTGTACGCTTTCTCGCCGTCAGGCCAGTGAGGTGTTCTGGGCTTGTGCAGCCTTAGCGGTAGCTGGTGATAAATCCCCATTGCACTCATTGACTTTGCGGGTTCTAAATCCAGAGATTATGGACCGGGCCGAAGGGCCCGATCCGGCTTTGTAGATTCAGTGAGATAGCGGGGCGGCGGAAGCACCCATTTTGAACCGCTCCTTAATTAGGCATCCGGGGAGTGGGTCGCGTCCTCGGTTGCTGCCGCCTTAGCCTCTTCCGCCAAGAGCTTCTGCAGGTTGCACCGGAGCTGCGCTAGTTGCTGGCTTACTTCGGCGATCCTGCGTTCCAGTCGAGCCTTCTTCTTCTGCTGGGGTGTGCTTTGTTTCATGTGGCCGATGTGCAGGTGCTGGCAGATCCCGCAGGGATAGATGTTGAGCTGATCATCGTTGAGTTTGCGAGCGTGCAGTAACGCCGAAAGATAATGCGGATGGCATAGCTTGCGCCGGCAGTTCCAGCGCAGCTTTCCCCTGTAGCTCATGCCGCACCTAGGCGGTCTCCGGCAGACTGGTCTGATGCAGCACCCGAATCACCGAAGCTTTGGAGATGCCGTGCAGCTTGGCGATCTGCTTGAGGCTCTGGCCACGTCTGCGGTCTTGCATGAGGGCTTCGCGATCCACATTGAGCGGCGGGCGTCCCAGCCGTCGGCCTTCCAACTTGGCACGGCGCATGCCGGCTCTCACCCGCTCGACGATCAAAGAGCGTTCCAACTCCGCGATTGCGCCCACGATGATCACCATGGCCCGGCCCAGCGGGCCTCCGGTGTCGATCTGTTCTCTGAGCGAAACAAACTCGAGGTTGAGATGATTCAGTTCGTCGAGCACTTCCAGGAAGTGGCGAACAGAGCGGGCCAGCCGATCGAAGGCCCAGACCAGCACGATGTCAAACTTACCGCTCCGGGCGTCGGACATCATCTGATCGAGGCCGGGACGTTTCGCCCTGGCTCCAGAGATTCGGTCTTCATAGGTGGCGACGATCCCGTAGCCGCGCTGCGCGGCCAGGCCGCGCAGGTCATGCAGTTGAGTTTCCGGATGTTGGTCGAGGGTGCTGACCCTCATGTAAAGTGCCGCCCGCTTGCTCATCGGCGGCCTTTCTTTTTGGGGTTGACCCCATACTTCGCGACATACTGTTCGATGAACTTCAGGATTTCGTCGGTCATGTTCTCGCCGCGGGCGGCAGTCGCCGCCTTGAAGGCGTTGTGAAGGCTAAGTTCGAGATTGATGTTCAAGCGTTTGATCTCCTGCTTTGCGATGACGCTCACCTCCTGACCCGGGCCTGCTGCCCTACGGAGGTGAGGATATACGGCTATGAGTAAGCCTGCCTACTGTCTTAGAAGGCCCAGGTCGGCCATCAAGGCCAGGAACGACAGGTCGGCCCAACTGGTCTCGAGGGTACCGGCGATGGCCTGGATCATGTCCATGCCCTCTGGCATGTCCGGCACCCAGCCAGACTCCAAAGCACACCACTGCGATAGCTGCATTCCGGCTAACTCTGCGGCGCGCTCCTGAGTGAGGCCCAGTTGCTGACGGCGCTGCCGGATGTACCGGGCCAAGCCGCCGCCCCAGTCGAGCTGCGGGGCGTGGAAGTCGACGGCGGACAAGACGTCCGGCGTGGGTTGCGTTCGATTCATGCTCATATACTCATTACTCCTAACAGGGCGGCCCCGTCAAGGGACCGCTGGATTGAACCACGTGTAAAGGGTAAGCGGAAGCCCGCCCCTGCCAAACTACCGTGGAGAGCGTGCTGACGAGATCCGTCCGCAGTACGTGCTGGATGCACCTGACGCCAACGCGCTGTTCGCTTCCGACATCGTGCGCTCCAATGGTGTCGATGTCGGCTCGACCATCGACCAGCTCGACACGGCCGTCACCGATATCTACAGCAACTGGGATCTGGCCCTGCCCAGCTACAGCGACCAGGTGCTGCCCTTCAACGTGACTCTGGCCGGCGCCAACGAGTACGGCGCCATGACGGCCGCCAAGATCCTGGGCATCGAGATCCTCAACGAAGGCTCCGGCATGTCGGTCGACGACGCGGTTTCCGAGTCCCAGGCGACCTTCGTGGCCCGTGCCATCGAGCCCCTGCAGGCTGTGGTTTCTCCGTTTACACCAGGTCCCTCCGTCCTGCCTGCAACAAAAAAACCCCCGCGGGCGCGACGAGGCGCCGTCTCCGGATGGCACCGCCTTACCCGGCTTTACCCGGCTTTATCTGCGAACCCGGGGAGCCCGGCCCCTGCGGCATCCGGCAGCCGTTCTCTCCTGTCATGTTCTCGTCTTTCGTTTTACTCGTCTTATCTTCTGATAGGTGATTAAGTCTTTTCCGGCAGGGGATGGGTTACTGTTCTGCCGCGCGCGGTCTTGCTCTGGATCTCGGCTGCACCCTGATACTGATACAGAAGAGACCACTGGCATGGGCTGTATCAGATTCTGTTGTTTATCATGGGAGCTGGTTACAGGAACTGGTGATGGAACTGGTGATGGAGGGTGCTGCCTGGGTCCTGATCTTGCGCCGCGGGTTTCGACTAGGCCGCGCCCGGGCGGGCCGCGGCTGTCCCCGCCTTACCCCGGCGAAAGTCATTTCTTCAAAACGTCGGTAGCCAGGGCCTGCAACCCTGGTTTTTGGCCTTAGCACTATAACTTATGGGACAAGAGCCCGGTTTCGCAGGGTGTTTTTGCCCCCTATAGGCAATCGCAGGAAAAACCATGATTTTCCGATCAATTTTCTTTGCTTGTCCCCGGAATACTCCGCAGTATTCTTGCTCTGCTTTTATCTCTCTTGCCATCTTTACTATGACCAGCAGGGGGGGACGAGGCTGCCATTCGAAGAAGATATTGTGCTCTCAAACGAGGCAGGGTTGTGACAATGAACCCTCAGTTTGCATTCTGATTGCCGCTCAGTATAATCCGCGCGCAGGCATTGTCCCGCTGCAATCGGCGCGGCTCGCCGATTCGCGTATCCTAGTAACCTTTGCAACCAAAGGAAGCACGCAATGACGTACAAGAACCCACACCATCGCATTCGCCTCAACAAAACCGAAGCGGTGACCCTGATGGAAGCCACCCGCCACGCGCTGCGGTGCTGGACGACGGGTTGCGACGAATGTGCCAAAATCGAAGCCTACTTGAGGAGCTTGGAGCGCTCTATCGACAAACGAAGCGCGTGACTACGTCTATGCGCCTATTACCTGCCACAGAATCAATCCGTGCGAATCCTGAGGCGCGACATCGGCTTCGATCTGGGCGGGGAGTTCACAGGCATACAGATGCTCTGTTCCGTGTAGAAGAGACGCAGTCACTGGCCGTCCCCCAGGGATGCACTGTTCTTACCCATGCAGCCCAGAACCAGTTCACTCTGGGGGGGGCACAACCGGTGGATCGCGGGCACAGGGCATTTAAATTGTGTCAAAACGAGAGTCGCAGAGTCCGGCTCTGTGCCCCAGCCGCTGGCTATGCGGTCAATACAAAGGAAATGTGTGCGGGTGGTGTGCCGCCTGGAAGCACGTCGGTGAAGCAGCCGACCCCCTGGTCCCGAACCAGATTTCGTATCCTAGTGAAATCTGGTGAATCTTAGTGATCGTAAGGGGAAAAATATACTTGACGCACATGTGCAAAAAGTACATACTTCCGATTATGGTGAATCTGGCGGTCAAGGGGGGCCGTCTTGGGGCAGATCGTTAAGACTGTTTGGAGAGCGTTCAGCGAAGTTATTCTCACGTTTGGGGCATTGGCGTGCATCCTTGTCTTCATCGTTTGGCTATACGGCCTCAAGCCCGAAGATGTGCGGGGATATATGCACATAGGCTGGCCGGGTTGGGCGTGGTTGATATGCGGTCTGTTTCTCTTTGCCGTTAGTTTGTGGTCTTCGGGGTATTCGCTATACGTCGCCACTCGTAAACACAAAGCAGAAATCTCCACGCTACAGCGAGAACGCGCTTCTCAAGTTAAGGAACTAGAGGCCGAAGCCTACAAGTGGAAAGTTTCATACGAAGAGAAAAGCCTTGAGTGTAGACAGGCGGTCGAGAAACTGAAGGAGGCCGCACTTCACCAGCAGCCCGCAGGAGATGTCCTCAGCGTCGAACTAGAGCCGACAAAGGGAAAAGCCGATAAACAGGTCCTGGTCGTAACCAATAAGGGAAAAAAACAAAACCTGCGTGCACAGTGCCAGATACTTGATGATGGTAAGAGAATTCTGAAAAGTTACCCGCTTTCGTGGGAAAGTGGTGCGATCGTTGGGCCATTATCACGCGACGAATCGGGGAACCTCGTTATCGCCATTGCTGGGCAAGACAGACAAAACGAGCTGAACTACATCGCTCTGCGAACCATGTCAGGTGGACAGTGGGAAAGCGTGGAATTTGAACGGTGGAATTTTGGGGAGAAGCCAACTGATATCAAATTTTTGCTCAACATTACGGTAATAGGAGAAGAAACCCAAACCAGCAAGTCGGGGCAGTTTATTGTTCGACCCGGAACAAGTTCGGCATTGGAGATGGTGGCAGCGCCGTCCTCAGTTAATCCCGCAGCTAAGTGCCCGCACCTACTTTCTTACGAGGGGTGCGAGCCTTTTCCTGGGTACTACGTGTTCCCTAGCAAGACGCTTACCATGCAAATTGTGGCGATACGAAATTCCGACCTTGAGTGGCCCGTAACCGCCAACAATGTAATCGCTAAGATTGAGTATCGGCACAAAAATGGACGCGATGTTTTTGTTGTTCCGGAAGCTATGTGGATAGCTCCAAATGTGTCACCGCAGCTTAGCGGCCCACAATCAAGGATACTAATTGCGCCCAATGATGTAGCCCGCCTCGCAGTTGTCGGGGAGGATAATTCTGAAGCGAAAAAGAAGTGGGTCATTACAAGACTCGATTCATCCAGCGTCAAGGAATTGACTGCTGGACGCTGGGATTTGAAAATCACCATAACTGCCGACAACTGCGACCCATACATCGGGACGGGCGGGTTTACTATCAAACCCGATGGCCAGATTCAGTACGACGATCCAGAATTTAGGTTTGCCTATGAGTGAGATTAGGAAAGCAGCAGAATATAACGAGGGGGCAGAAGCTGGCGAAAACTTCAGAAAACTGGCTACTGTCTTGTTCCGGGTGCCAAAGAACGGCAGGAACAAAAAGAGGCAGCCCAAGAAGGCTACCTCCCACAAAAAGTCCGGCAGTGACAAGGGCTAGAACGGTTCCTCTTGCCCCTGTTCTGCCGTCGAATGGTGGAGCGCATCTACCTGCTTGCCCGTCAGTTGGGCATAGGTTAAGCGCTTTCCAGCAACTTGGGACATAGCCAGAGCGAAGCGGTCGGCATCGTTTAACGGATTGTTTTTCGTGGCTCGGTTATTGAAGCGGAACACCTGTTCATTAAGGTAACGGTCAAGATGAAACGGTTCGACAGCAACGTAAGTCCCCCGCAGAGTTCTCTTCAGGAGACTCCAAAAGTTGTCGAGTCCTTGAGTGTGAACCTGTCCCCGGACATACTCTTGCGCGTGATTGACCGTCTCGTGAACGAAGTCCTCTTTCAATCCATCGTATCCAGCAGTCGAATCGGTACAAACCAAGCTACCGCGATGTACGTTGTTCAGGATTTCGTTCTGCAAGGTTTCGCGCTTCACGTTTGGAACTACCTTCGTGCGTACCTGTCGGAGGTTGCGGTCAAGCACTCCGAACACGGCGGTCTTACCTACGTACCGATCACCGCGCAATCCCTGCCCCCGAATTGCATGGTACTTAGCTCTGCGGCTCTTGTGCATCCTCGTGGGATTCGGACCAACGAAGGTTTCATCAGTCTCCACAGGGCCGCTATCTTCACCACCAAATTTGACGATGGAGTTGTTCTTCATGGCTTCGCGTATGCGATGCAGCATGAACCATGCCGTCTTTTGAGTGACACCCAAAGTGCGGTGAAGTTCGTAAGAACTAATTCCGTTCTTGCAATTGCAGAGCATCCAGATCGCTACAAGCCACTTGTCCAAGCCAACGGCAGAATCCTCGAAGATGGTTCCCACCTTGACGGTGAACTGCTTCTGGCAGACGTAGCAAAACCACAGGTAGCGCGATTCTCCCTTTGGCGTCCTGCTCTTAATGAACGAGTGTTTGGCCTGTCCACACCGTGGGCATGTAACCGCGCCTCCGGGCCAGCGCAACTGCTTGGCATACTCGAAAGCGTGCTCTTTGTCCGCGAACTGCGCGATGGCTTCCTGAAGTGTCTTTGGTTCCTTCATGTTAGGAATCTTATACTAAAAGCACATGTGTGTCAAGTATTTTATTGCCATCGTAAGTGATTGCTGTTGCGCTAGTTGCGGTCGCCTTGTTGAAGTCTAGTGAAACATGGTGATCTTGCGAGGCAAGACCGCCACAAAATCGACTACACAAGCTAGGCGAATAAAAGACGAAGCTTAGGTGCCAGCCGTGTCAGCGCAGCCCGGACCCCGCCATGGTGGAGCCGTGTTGTAAACAGCTCATTGACGGTTTCGTAACCATTTACTCCGAGACCGCGACCTAACGGTCTCTCGAGGTGACAGCGTCGATGCCGTGGTACTAATGATGTCTATGGCACGCCGAACGCCACAGCCCCCACCAACGCCTCCTGACTGGTCCACAGAGAAAACTTTGTCCGAACTTCGTCGGAGACTCGATGAATTGCAGCAGTTCAAAATCCGCAAATATGCGGAGGTAAAGAACGAGCACAGTGAATGGGTGGATCTAACGGCAACTGTTCTTCGTCACGGCTTCGGACACGATAGTTTGCAGGTCCGTGATTTCTATTTCACCGGACACGCGACCGGAGAATATGACATCCATTTCACCCCTCAGGCAAAGAAAGAACAGCTAAATTTTGAAGCGAGAGTAAGTTGGGAGGAGCGCGAACTGAAAGGTAGAATACGAGAGCTGGAGCTTATGTTACCTGAGAAGGAGGTTTCAGGAGCGTACGACGTCGGGGATCAGTATAGGTTCTATCTCGACCTAAAGACGATTGTTGCTTCCGCAACTCAGGAATTGTTCGTCGTCGACGCCTACCTAGATACTGAACTGTTCGACGTCTACATGGAGAGCGTGAACCCATCTGTCAGCATCAGGGTGCTGACGAATAAGTCCAGCACGCCGCTGCAAGCAGTGGCTCAAAAGTTTGCGATCGGACGTAAGTTTGAGATTCGTTCAAGCAGCGACATACATGACCGAGTCGTATTCGCTGACGCGCGGTCCTGGGTAATCGGGCAATCAATCAAAGATGCCGCCAAGAAAAAGCCGACGTACATCATCGAGTTTCCGGATGCCGGGATGCTGAAGGCGATGCACGAGCCGATCTGGAATGCTGCTAGCGTCATCGCAAAGAGTTAAGAGTACGATGTACGTTCGTCAATAGTGACTCTCAACATCATCAGAGCTTTCACTCGGAAGTTAGCTTTCGAGGTGCCCGTTCGGACAGAATCGAAGTCAAATGGGTGGGAACAAGATGGAACGGACGTGCTCGCGTAAACGCGCAAGCTCACCTGCATTGTGTCGGAGGAGTTCATGTCCCCAAACGATTTCAGTTTCTTCGCGGCAATCTTTTGCCATGTCTGAGCCGATTTTCTCGTAAGTGCCGAGATTAGCCTTCTTGAGCCCTTGCGGATCGCTCCAAGCCCCGAGAACAAAGACTCTGTCGGTCAAGTGTTCGGGTATGGCTGCTTTGGCATCGCTAAGCCTATCGTCCTTCTCATCGAAGTCGATCAACAGAACTATGAATCGCTTGGGCCAGCGATCCATTCCCGCCACATGCTCTGACTTGAAACGGTTCAGTACCTCATTCCAGCCACCAGCCTCTGGAAGCACTTGCATGCGCCGCTGTCGATTCCAATCGACTTCTTGCCAAAAGCCGTTTGCCAACTGGCGATCAGCATCGTCTTCGGGAAGAACCAAGATGTGCTCTAGATCCTTGTTGACGCTCATGGTTCACACGTCGCCACGAATCAACGCGTCCACAAGGTCGCCGCCGAGGTTCCCACTGGTTCGGATTTCGCTAAGCTGCCGCACGATCGTGGGCTCAATGTGGCTGTTCCTGTAGAGAACAAGCGTATTCTCGTCAGAAAAACGACGGATCGCCTCTGGGTTATGCGAAGTCGCGATGAACTGTCCCCCAGATTCGAACGCTTTGCGAAGACCCAACACAAAATGCCCGACCTCGGACGGTGCCAGATAATTGTCGGGTTCGTCCCAGAAGCAAACCACGGCACCGTGGGCGTCGTTAGCGGCAAGCACCAGGGCGCATATCATGAAGCACTTTTCGCCGTCGGATAGATCCTCGAATGGAAGGTTTAGGCTTCCTTGATCGTTGGAGAATTGGACAACCAGGTTCCGAGAGTCCACACCAATCACCGGATTCTTAATGTCCTTCAGGTCGGGCATTACTTGCTTGAGGTACTCGTCGATCCGCGTATATGCAGCAGGAGCATAAGCCAACAGACCTGAAAACCACCCGCCAAAATTGGTGACTGTGGGATTCGGCTGTAGTGTCTCGTCTTTGGAGTCGGATGCACCTAGAATCAAACTTGGGATCGGTCGAAAAATAAGCATTTGAGCGAGCCACTTCTTGAAAATGAACAAAGGGTCGCTCGGGGATTGCTCTTGAACTGTTGGCAGAGCCACCAGATGCCAGTCGATACGGAACGCAGCTTCCGTCTCCCAACCCATTTTTGCAAGATGCACTTGCGCCAATTCTCTGGTGTAGACAGGCTTGCCGGCAACCGTGAGCTTCTCTTCAAGGACACGGAGTTCTTTGAACCCAGCGGGAAACTCAAAAGCGACCGCATACTCGTAGACCTTGCCCGTCAGCTCAACCTCGATCTCAAATCGGAGAGGCACATCAGTGCGTCCCCGATTGAGGTCCTTCGGCTTCACGAGATCGGCCACCCGGTTAGTGCCCCGCGCGATTCTCTGTAGGATCTCCAGCGCGAGGCCGACCGTTGTCTTGCCCGCGCCATTCTTCCCGATCAGGAGGACGGACGACTTGCCGGAGAATGATAGATCGAAGTTTTCTAGGCATCGGAAGTTATGGACGTAGAGTCGACGTATCACAGAAGAATGATACACGCTGCAGGCGCGATTAGCCGGAGTTTTACATGTCCAAAAGCCACGGTGGATGAGTGAGGCTCCCTGGCAAGCCCCTAATCTGCCGGGGCCTCGCAGTGGATGATGAGAGGGTGGTCGGCGAATCCGATCAACTATAGTTCGGTTGAATTGGGCTTAGGAATGGTCGGGACCTTCAAAATCAACTCTCTGCACGATTGCGGAATGATGCTACCACATCATTCTTGCCTTCTTCTTTGATTTTCGCTACAAACCTTGCGGTCGATTCATTACTTGCAAATGAGCCGACCAGCTCTCTCTGATTCGCCGATGTCCTCCCAGACGACCCGAGAGCCGGACCAATTGTGCGCTAATACCAAAGGATCCGCTTCTGGTACGGACTTATGACGTCCGGACCGGGACCTGTGAAGTACGGTCCGGAAGAGAGACTCCCGAGAAGAAGTCCGTTTCCGATCACGGATGTGCTAAAGCCCGCGGGGATGTAAAGCGTCGGTGAGACGGCAGTCCCGTTCTGATTGTTCATCGACGTTATGGGCGTCGAAATCGGTTGGGCGGCTGTGTACGTCTGAGTCGTCACGGGAACATTGAACCAATCGATAGGAGTTCCAGTGAACCACGTGCTAAATGAAATTCCGCCATCGATCGATACCCCGCCATAATAAATCGCCCATGTATTGTGACTTGGTACCAGAAAGCGACAGACCCCATCGGTTCCGGCACAGACTCTCCCAGCGGTGGGCGCAGGCCGGTTGGATCGATTGTACTCAGCGGATTGTTGCCCACGTAGTGACCCAAAACCCGAAAACTAAGCCAGTTTGAAGTTGAGAGATCGTAGCCTGTCGTGGTTCTCACTTGGAATTCGAGGCGGCTTGCGGCTCCGGCTGCTGGAGATGGTCGGGAATCGCCGCTCAAGTACACTGTACAGCGTGCCGATCACGCCAACGTGGGTGCTGGAGATGGTCGGGAATCGCCGCTCAAGTACACTACAACGGCGGCAAGACCTCGGTCGAGAAGGGCTGGAGATGGTCGGGAATCGCCGCTCAAGTACACTCAATAAGTCGGATGGCTCGTTCTATTCGTCGCTGGAGATGGTCGGGAATCGCCGCTCAAGTACACTCAATAAGTCGGATGGCTCGTTCTATTCGTCGCTGGAGATGGTCGGGAATCGCCGCTCAAGTACACTCGCTGAAGTGCAGACCATGGAACATGCTGGCTGGAGATGGTCGGGAATCGCCGCTCAAGTACACTGACAACCGTTTTACATCCGGTGTAGAGTTAGCTGGAGATGGTCGGGAATCGCCGCTCAAGTACACTAAGGTTGAGCAGTCGGCCGCGACGCCCTTAGCTGGAGATGGTCGGGAATCGCCGCTCAAGTACACTTCTGAAGTGTGGCTCCCGATGGTGTAGTTCGCTGGAGATGGTCGGGAATCGCCGCTCAAGTACACTTACTTCGTGCGCGTGTCCAGCCGCCAAGCCGCTGGAGATGGTCGGGAATCGCCGCTCAAGTACACTACTGAACTCGCCTCTTACCTGCAGATCAATGCTGGAGATGGTCGGGAATCGCCGCTCAAGTACACTTACGTTGGCCGATCGTCCAACCTCCCGCAGCTGGAGATGGTCGGGAATCGCCGCTCAAGTACACTAACAGCGTAGCTAACAAATAGCGCGACCGCGCTGGAGATGGTCGGGAATCGCCGCTCAAGTACACTACTGAACTCGCCTCTTACCTGCAGATCAATGCTGGAGATGGTCGGGAATCGCCGCTCAAGTACACTTACGTTGGCCGATCGTCCAACCTCCCGCAGCTGGAGATGGTCGGGAATCGCCGCTCAAGTACACTATACCTTGCCGCGATAGTTCGTGTAACCCTGCTGGAGATGGTCGGGAATCGCCGCTCAAGTACACTTGGAATGCCGCGATAGCCCTGCAGCTTCATGCTGGAGATGGTCGGGAATCGCCGCTCAAGTACACTCTGGCGCCGGCGTGAGCCATCCACGCAGAGGCTGGAGATGGTCGGGAATCGCCGCTCAAGTACACTTGGGCACGCCATATCTATGCCCAAGTCCGCGCTGGAGATGGTCGGGAATCGCCGCTCAAGTACACTCGTTCCATGTGCGGAGAGCTTCCACGATGTGCTGGAGATGGTCGGGAATCGCCGCTCAAGTACACTTAATATGTCGGCTTCCAGTGAGCGCAATGGGCTGGAGATGGTCGGGAATCGCCGCTCAAGTACACTATCCGCGATGATTTCCAGCGCGCCCCATTCGCTGGAGATGGTCGGGAATCGCCGCTCAAGTACACTCGCCTGCGCGTACCGCACCAGGATGTCGACGCTGGAGATGGTCGGGAATCGCCGCTCAAGTACACTGCTGGTTCCCGCTCTGTCTGTACCACGCCAGCTGGAGATGGTCGGGAATCGCCGCTCAAGTACACTCCGCCTGCAGAAGAACATCGAGCGGCGCGAGCTGGAGATGGTCGGGAATCGCCGCTCAAGTACACTGAGCGTCGACGAGATAAAGCAGCTCTTTGCGCTGGAGATGGTCGGGAATCGCCGCTCAAGTACACTATGTAGCAGGAACTTGCTGCTGGACACTGGCTGGAGATGGTCGGGAATCGCCGCTCAAGTACACTCTGCCTTGCCTCTGGGTACTGCTTTGTTGAGCTGGAGATGGTCGGGAATCGCCGCTCAAGTACACTCGAGAAACTGACATTGGATCAGGTCTCGTCGCTGGAGATGGTCGGGAATCGCCGCTCAAGTACACTCCACGAAGTCGTACCCGCCGTCCCTGACGGGCTGGAGATGGTCGGGAATCGCCGCTCAAGTACACTTGCGCGAGCTGAGCGGTGGCGTCAACCGCGCTGGAGATGGTCGGGAATCGGCGCTCAAGTACACTCGCACGTTCGTCCGATCGCTGGGATAGCTGCTGGAGATGGTCGGGAATCGGCGCTCAAGTACACTCGATGCGAAGATGGCGATCAGCGCTGCACTGCACGGATGCTGCTGGAGATGGTCGGGAATCGGCGCTCAAGTACACTTCGCGAGCTGCGCAAGCCACGGCGCACTCGCTGGAGATGGTCGGGAATCGGCGCTCAAGTACACTCGTCGCGCGAGCTGGCGCTACTGCAGCCATCAGCTGGAGATGGTCGGGAATCGGCGCTCAAGTACACTGGGCCGCTTGCAAGCACCTGATTTTCTTGGGCGCTGGCAAGCGGCCACTCCGTCAAAAAAGCATGATCTGCGCCGGCGGTTCCTCCGGTTTTTTCGGTTTTCTCCCGTAAAACACCTCCATCTGCCCGAACTGATGGTCGGTAACAGCGATTAACCGCACCTCGCCGAGAGGGGGCACGGCCAGTCGCACCGAGCGACGATGCGCCTCCGCCGCCTCCTCGCTCGGTATATACCTCGCATAAACGGAATACTGGAGCATCATGAAGCCATCCTTCAGCAGCAGCTTGCGGAAGCGTGCGTAATGGCGGCGGTTCTCCCTCGTTTCCACCGGCAGGTCGAACATGGCCATCAGCCACATGGCGCGATAGGCGGAAAAATTCACTCGGCGCATGGCCGCAACTCTTCCGGAATACACAAAGCGTTCTGCTCTTTCGTAATGACGCGAGCGAGTCCGTGACAAGTTCGGGCCAACACATCAAACAGGGTCCGCTGCTCATCCTCCACCAGATATCTTTCAGCCAGCAGCCCGAGCATCCAGGCCCGCGCGTTCCGATCGAATTCGCCGGTGGGATCGTGTTCCTGGATCCAACGGTAGACACGGCGATCCACGGCAGGACGAAATGGCTCCATCATGTCTGAGGCAAGACTGAAGACATCGTAGCGATTGTGGTGGCGCAGTCCAATCGAAGGATGCAGGCCGGCGGCGCAGATTGCTCGTGCAGCCGCAGCCCGGAGCACGGTATAGCCATAGTCGAGATGCCGGTTCTGGTCAGGACCTTCACTGCCCCGGCGAAACTTCGGGTCGCAGAAAATGCGCGGCCAATACTGGCGCGCAGCTTGCGACTCGATATTGCCCGCATCGCCCGAGCGCACCCGAGTCGACATAGCAATCAGCCCAGCGTCACTGCCGTTAAGTTCGCGCAGCAGATTGCCTTGAACGCAGATTTTGGCGCGCACGATCTGCCGCCACAGTTGCTTGCGCAGTGGCAAGGGCAACTCGATCTGGCGGGCGAAGCGCTCCCCCTGTACGAAGTGGGCCTGCAGCGGCAGCAGCATGGATGCCGGGAGAAACTTATCATCGCAAGTGATGACCGCGCCGCCTTCCAAGGCGATACGGCTGAGCACCGACTGGGTAAGGGTGACACGCGGATGTGCAATCAGCAGCACCGCCAACTCGCTCAGCGGCGTTGTCACTTCATCGCGGCCCTCAGGCGCAATCACGAGCTGACAATCACGCACGTGAAGCCGCGCCGGATTCGAGATTTCGACAATGCGATCAATCATTGGCCGGATGAACCCTTCCGAAGGGATCGACACTAATTTTGTGCGGATGTAATTTTCTTAACTCGTTTGGACGTTTCGAGAATTTCGTCTTATGTTGCTTTTGGTCTTCGTCCCTTTCCGCGTTATTTACTGGGGCGAACCATATTTGCCCGTTGGCATAGAACTTCTTGACCCGAAAAATGCTCCTCTGTCCATCAAGATCCATTTCAACGGTGTCGCTCTTCATCAGCGAGAAGAGGAATTGTGCGTCGGCTTCGCCGGCGAGTTCGTGGGAAACAACGTCCTGCCCTCTTCTTCGCCGGTGGGTAGCCTCAAAAAGGCTAACCGGCACGTGACGCCAAGTTTCTGTTCTTCCATTACGGACCACGAACAGCTCAAAATGATGAATGCTGTCCGACTCGACAAAGCGGTTCGCAGGTAGCTCGATTAAGGATTCCT
This sequence comes from uncultured Acidobacteriaceae bacterium, assembly GCA_963846815.1. Taxonomy (GTDB): domain Bacteria; phylum Acidobacteriota; class Terriglobia; order Terriglobales; family Acidobacteriaceae; genus CAVVDY01. The sequence goes on from CAWJXG010000002.1 coordinate 824,756, forward strand.
TCACCTCGCGCACTCGGACGCGTTTGATAGGGATGGAAGTCCCATTCCTGCTGGGCAAATGCGGCAGGGTGGCAGGATCATCAGGATTGAACCTCTTCGTGTCCCCGCCATTCTCGGCGAGCTTTTCCTTAACAGCCCCTCTAACTTGATCGTCAACGATATCGTCGATCTGGGCGGCGGGAATTCTAGCGAGCAAGCGGCGGACGTGAACCACACTCTTGCCGTTCCACTGCTGGGTGGGGCCGTAGATGGTCTCCTTGTGTAGCGCCCCGCTCATCTTGTGCTCGGGGCGGTGAGAGACGATTATCTGCTTGATGTGCGGGCGAATGGAAGGCACGAAATCGGCCCAGGGAGGCTGTGCCGGTCTAAACTGTCGAATCGCAACCTGACCTTCAACGCCCTGGGCCGCCGCCGCGCTCAAGCGCTGCACGACGGCCTGGTCGCTGAGGGCGACAACAATCGCATCGATAGCGTGATGGCGGTGATCAGTGCGTGGCTTGCCTTTGCTTTCCCCGTTGCCGGACGAAAGGGCTTCTTTCAAGATGCCTTCCAGTCGCCAAACTCTGCGCAGCGTCGCCGTCACCTGGCCGGTGCTGGCAAAGACGATGCGACGCTTCGAGTCGTCTGCCTCGAGGATATCGCGGCCGCCGTACAGCGTGCCCAGCAGCTCCGCCGCCAGCTTGCTTGTGTAGCGAGTATCGTTGATCTGCCGCTGCGTAAACTCCTCCAGCTCCTCCTCGGTCCTCAGCTGAAAACGCGCGAGCTTGGCTGAATTCCCGAACTTCTTCACCCGTTCCAGGATCGCAGCCCAGCGCTCCTCGTCAGCGCCGTAGGCCTCCCACGGCGTGTGGCCGCGCTTCACGTTGCGGTTCTCTTCGTGATAGCAGAGGGTCTTGTTCAGGAAGGAATCATCGGGATAGCGACTGAGCGGGACGATGTGCTCGACATCGAATTGCGAATCCCCGAACAACGACGTGAATTCGATAGCGTGCCCGGTGTAGGGACAAACCCCGCTGCACTCCTCAAAAAGCAAGGCCTTTTCGATATCATCTCGGGAAGGATTCTGAATGCCGCATTCGCGAAGGATGCGGGCCTTTGCCTCTTCGCGTTCAGCCTGGCGTTTGCGGCTGGTTTTGGTTATGATCTCCCGTTCCTTGCGTGATTTTCGCAGCTCCCGCGCCATCTCCAGGCGAATCTCGTAAGGCTTGCCGTATTCGCGGACAATTGCATTCACTACTTTGCGCATCTCGGTAAGAGCGCGCTCCACCGCGGGATTGCGAAGCGTGGGCAACGCTTTCTGCACCGTGGGCAGGAAATCCTGTGGAGGCTTCCCACTGAAGCGCTCGCCATAGATTTCCTTCTCTGCGGTCTTGAACGGTTTGCCTGCCTCCATCAGGGGGAGCAATTTGTGCAAGGCCTTCAGAGAGAGATTGCAATACCCGTCCTCCGGCTCTTTGTCAGCCCACCTGCGCGCGGTCGGCGCGTCAAGGCCCCAGCGTTCCACTCCCTTGGCGACCAGCGCCTCACGATCTTCGACCTTGGCCCAGTCACGCACGGCATGGTTCTTGTCTTCCGCAGAAAAAGTCTCCCAGCGCGAGTCGAACATAGACCGCATGTGGAGGTTGACGCGATTGCCGCGCAGCGTCTTCTCGTTGCCGCGTTGCAGATTGAACTGTGATCCCCGAGGAAGTTGGAGCAGCTTACGCAAATGCTCGAAGGTCTTATCGCCCTGGTTTTGCAGTTCGACATAAATCTGCTTGCGCTGTTCGGGAGTCAGCTTCTGATTGTGGAATGAACCGGGTATGACAATTTCGAGATCATTTACCTTTTGCAGCACTCGAAACTGCTGTGCTTCCAGCGTTGCCCACGACGCCCTTGATTCGCCAGGCTCCAGTTCGCAGCGGCCGATGAGGTGCTCTTGTGATGCAATCGGCCGCTGAAAGAAAAGCAAATGAGCGATCTTCGCTTTTAGCTCCGGCGTGAGTTCGGGCGCATAGGCTTGCTGCACGGTCCAGATTCTCTCGAATTCATCTTCATACATCCGGCGTGCCGTCCAGACGCGCCTGATCTTCTGCTCATGGGGGTCGAGGCCAGCAAAATATTCGCCTAGGGTGCGGCTGCCGCTCGCCTCGATCTTCTTCTGCAATTCGCTGATTCCAGCATCGACTTTGCCTTGCTCTTTCTCCTGCTCTTTGGTCTTTCTCCTTTCGCGGCGGTTGGATTTGAAGCCGCGCCGTTGGATCAGATGGTAGAAAACGCGTCCTAACTCGAACGGCGCGAGCCTGCGATCCAGTGCTGCCTTACGTAGTTGGTACGGCAGAGACTGTGCGATTCGGGTAGCTGCGACGGAATCACTGCCAGAGTTGGCCAACAGTGATTTCGTAAGCACCTTATCCAGTTCGTTCAGCAGCGCATGGCGCTCTTCCGATGTCGCTGGACTTGCACCTGGACTGCCGGGTAGCAAAGCTTGTTCCTGTAACAGTCTGAAGAGGTCTCGCTGCCGGGCAGCGCGGCGCCGTAGCTGGCGGCGATGCAGACGCGCCATGCGACGCTCCACTGCGCGTGATTTGTCCTTGCCCTGCTCGATGTCAAAACTGGAGCCTTCCACGCCCGGCTGAAAAATCCGCACACCGGCGCGGATAACGCCTGTGGGTTTGTGTTGTGTGTCAAGAGCGATGATGGACCAGCCCAGAGAAGCCGAGCCGAGGTCCAGGCCAAGAGTAAAAGGAATAAGCGTGGCGCATCCCATGCAAAAACTCCTTGACATCCGCTGTGGCGAGCGAAATGATGCCAGCAGTGTACTTGAGCGGCGATTGCTTGGCTATTCTCAGTAAGCTTTCGTCGTAGGGCTCCGCTCAACGAGCGACCTCTTGGGGTGTCCGTTAGGACGCCCCTTTGATTTTGGTTCTAGGCCACGCGGCTTCAGTTGGGGTGCTGCTTTCCCAATTACAGAGGGACGAGACGGCAGTTTCTAGCCACCAACGCATACGAGAGGACATTGCGCGATAGGTGCTATCACGAGCGAGTCTCCCAGGGAAAAGAAAAGCTAGGGGTGTCGAGCCTTTGGGTTTGCAATCTTAAATGGCCGTCGTGCTCTCCCACAAAAATTCCACCGGGAAATACATTTGGACAAACAGGAAAACACGACCGTCTACAAAATCGACTACAGCGATGTAGCGGCGAAACCAGAAATAACGTCCAAGTTGTTGAAAAGATTGGTCGGGGAGAGAGGATTTGAACCTCCGACCCCCTGGTCCCGAACCAGATTCCATCGTTTAGTGAAATCTGTGGAAATGTGTTGACCGTAAGTGATTGATATTTACCACGTTGTACGCCGCCCGCTGATCACTGTTGAACCGCGAGGCTCTTCGAGGCTTTGACAGTTACAAATTTGCCTACAATCCCCTACCCGATCCCCAAATTCCTCATCGTCAGCCAACCAACTTGGCAACTGACTCGACCGGAACAGTTATTTCTGGATATTTCGAAAGCACCTGGGCGTACGTCAGTTGGTCGATAATTCCAAGCAAGTGCCTCGTATTATCTTGGTTCTTTTTTGTCGTTCCCATCGCGACCTCCAGGGTGTCGGGAAGTGCACACCACTTGCTGGAGTCCCCACACATCTTGTTGATGGTTTGGGTGTCCTTAGCCGATTGTGCATTGCCCTTGTCTGTGTCGCAAATCACGAAATACGAAATGCCCAATGCCTTACAAAGCGACACGTAATCTGGAATTTGCGTCTTACTACCACAATCGATCACGGAAATGCTACTCGCAGAGCACACAATACCCTTCTTGTCCAAAAGTTCGCTGAACACCGCTTTATCATCCTGCCCCTCTGTCAAAATGACGTAGCGGGCGAAATACAAGTCCCCGTTGCCCCTGGCCACTATTTTCAAATGAATGTGATCGAAGTCGAGTGTCAGAGCCTTAGGAACTTGTTGGACTGCTGTCGCATCATCGCGCTTCTCTATGCGCACTATCGACTGATATGAATCCAGACCTACAAACTCTTGAGAGTGCGTCGAAAATATCACTATATTCCCTTGTGAAGCTAGCTTCTTAATTGTGGAAAAGAAGAATTGTTGAAGATGAGGATGCAGGTAAATCTCTGGCTCCTCAATTATGTAAATCCCCGATCCCTGGCCTGTCATGTTCGCGAGTGTCCTTAACGTTGCCAAGCGAAAGAGGCTCAGGTAGCCGCTGCCAAGATCTGTAACATCCAGTGGCAGCAAGGCCAGCGATTCTCTGATTTTGAGAACAGTGATGTCTTCGAACAACTGATCAACGTCGGGAAGGCCCAACGAGATAGCTGTGGTTTGGTCTTTGCCGAGTCCCAGATATTGCGAGATGTTGTTGGACAGTTGCTGTTCGATCTCAGCAAGCTTATCTGTTCTCAGTACGTCGGCAAGCCGTTTTGCCGCGAGCTCATACGCTTGCCGGGATGGCATCTCTTTCTTCTGAGATTCCTGCTCGTATCTGTACTTGCTATGGTCAGTTTTGAAATGATCTCTGTAAATCGTGAATAGCCGCCCAAGTGGGCCGAGCCCGGATATACCAAAGAATGTCATCAGATTCTGAATATCAAGAAAATATGCGGTACCAAGTTTTGAGGCCTGCTCTCGGGCCAAGATTGGAAGCCGCGCATTATCGACATCTCCTGCGCCCTTCTTGTCTCGATACATGCGCTTGCTATCAGTCAGCGGATTTTCCCGTTGGCCTTTGGCGTTGACTCCAAAACAGTAGTGAGCGACATTGATATCACCCTTGCTTTCCCCTGCCTTATAAGCCTTTGCCTGAAAAACGAACCCTTCAACCTGGCAAGTTTGTTGATACACGTTGCGATACTGCAACGGAGTCGAGAGAGTAAGTCGGATTACCACTTCCCGAGAGGTGTCTTGATTATAAAAATCGCTTTTTCCAGGTTTGTAGTTATAAAATTTGCCATTTCTAATACCAAGCACGAGCGCCAAAGCGTCCAAAATATTGCTCTTTCCAGCATTGTTGGCACCGACGAGTGAATACCAATTCACGGAAGAGTCAAAGTGTATCTTGATCCCCTGCTCGTTGATCGATCTGAAGTTGTGGATTTCAAGCTCAGAGAAATTCATGGAAGTGACTCCATTCTCCGCGTGTTACGTGAAGAACATATTTAGAAACAACACCTTAAGCATACCGAATATGTATGATTTGGCAAGAAAATCGCCGCTGAGTAGTCGCGGGCGCAGTCCTCGCGCGAAGAAGAACAAGGACCCTAAGCAGGCAGCTCCGCACTGATTGACGCCCAACCATATCGGGGCTATGCTTCTGGCAACAAACAACACAAACCAGCAATAAACAATATGCCAATTCCTCTGGCACAACTCGAAACATGGTCCCACCAAGGTGCCATGACAACATCATCCGCTGCATACAACAGTATTCGCAATGCCTTGCTGAAGGCGAGTTCCCCTGTCTCGAATCGCGGAATTGATGTATTTTTGCAAGGCTCCTATGCAAACGATACAAATATTTACGGTGACAGCGACGTAGATGTCGTCGTGCTGTACCCCACCACCTTCCACAAAGACATGCGGTCCCTCACTCCCTTCCAACAGCAGTTGCATGAACAATTATTCCCTCCGGCTGAATACACCTGGGTAAATCTTCAAACTGAGGTATTAGCGGCTTTGCGGTCGCACTACGGAGCCGCTGCGGTAACCCAGGGACAGAAGTCCATAAAGGTCGTCACGAGTGCCGGAAGACGACCATCTGACGTCGTGCCAGCTGTGCAGTTCCGTCGCTATGCAACATTTGTTGATCGAAATAATCTCTCCGCACATTGGGGAATTCAGTTTTTCGACGCAAATAGCAACCCGATTGTAAATTACCCGAAGTATCACATTGAACGGGGGCAAGCCAAGAACGACTGGTCGCGAACCCGTGGACAATATAAAGCCACGGTGCGGGTATTCAAGAACCTTCGTAATTACATGGTTGACCACAACCTGATAGCTGCTGATATCGCGCCGTCATACATGATCGAATGCGCTTTGCATAATGTTCCGGACGGCCTTTTTGTAGGCACGTTCACAGAGTCGGTACCTGCAATCATCAATTACTTGGCCAATACTCCTTTTGCAGGGTTCATGTGCCAAAACGGCGTCACTCCCTTGATTGGTAACGACCCCACGCAGTGGTCTGAGACCAAGTTTAGTACGTTTGTTGTCGCCGCATTACATCTATGGCATAACTGGCAATAAAATATGCATTCTTATTCCACGGATTCTCCAGAGCGAAAAACCATTCCTTTCTTCATCGCGGCTGCCGCAATTGCTGCTGCGTTTTGGTCCTCTCATCTATTGCAAGTGCGCCACATTGAGATGCCTTGGTGGATCAGTCCTCCAATCGATACGATGGCGTTCTATGGATTGTTGTATTTCGCGTATGACAGATACATTTGGAGATGGCCTATTATTCATCGACTGGGGATTAGTGCTATCCCAAACTTGTCAGGTGAGTGGGTGGGAGAGGTGCGCAGTGTGTTGCCGAATGGAACCCTAGCTGGTGATAGCTTTTCAAGAAAGATTGAGATTGTGATCCAACAGACCTGGACAGAGATGTCGATACAGGGATGCACAGACATCTCCAAGTCCCATAGCGTCTCAGCAAGCATAATCACCAATCACGAGTGCAGTGTTGCTTACGAGTACAGTAATGAGCCGTTAACCGGGGCTCCAGATACAATGCATGCTCATCGGGGCACAACGTTCCTATCAATTGATTCCAAGACACGATCACTCGTTGGTGAGTACTATTCGGGGCGGGACAGACAGACAATAGGTACTATCACGCTTCGAGGAAAGCACAGAGCAAGAAAGCACGTCTAGAATCGCTGGAACAAATGCTATCGAGCGTCGCCTTAATCGTCATTGTGTCCTGATGTTGTGATTGCAGAGTCATAATGTGCCTGTTCCAAATCACTGTTTGTAGCCAGGTGGCGTCAAAGGTGTAAACTTGCTGTCAGATGCCCGTAGCGTCAAATGTCTCGATAATGTCAGCTATTGACGTACATTACCGTTCGAATCGTAACAGCTCACGTAGAGCTCTTGCGGAATGCTCAGCTTGTCCATTTGCGCGCATAGCGGAATGTCTTGCCGAGGGCCATCAATAATCATAAACACGTCGCCGCTTTGCCTCAATATATATCGCGCCCCCGTTCCGTCGCGTTGGACCACGTCCACCGCAACAAAGTCGCCGCTCTTCCTCGTGCCTATCACAGCAATCTCCTTGTTTTTTAGACTAAGTACATCCAGGAACACTCTTTGCTCCTGAAACCGCGCAACCAGATCAGACGCACACTTAACAGTTAACTCCGCGCCGCTTTCGGTCGTTGAAGTGCCAGCTAGAAGCTGATGAGATAACTCCACGCTGCATAGTACTCCATCCTTTTGATATCCTTGTATATAGTCGAGATCGTTAAGTGAAGTTGAATTAGTGCCATCAACAACAAACGACGCCGCTTGCAAAACACCAACGAGCTTCTGATATATGTCTCCCAACAAGGAGCGGCTATATATCCCCTTCACTGTATTCACGTCGTTTGGCACATGGAAGTAGTCGATCGCCAACGAATCTGATGTCGGAAGCGACACCAGATATCCGTTGTATTCCCAAAGCAATCGGTCGGCCTCTGGTGTAGATACTATAATGCCATTATATCCCGCCAGGAGTGCAGTTACATTATTCATGATCGGGGAGACCCACTGTTTACCAGTGACCTGGGGTGGCAGTGTGCTATGAGGAAGCGTTGACTTTGGCGGCATCGCGCGATTATGTAGATATCCGAGGAAGATACAGATGCATATAAGTACAACTGCCCCAAGTACAATGTTAGTGTTGCGTGACATAGAGTGTAGTTAGAAAATAGTTAATATAGAGTTCCATAATTGTTTGTACCAAGGAGCGCTTTGATTCCTTTGTTGAGATTGATTCGTGTTACTGTCTCCTGTTGTACTAGACTGCTGATTAGAAGGTGCGCTTTCGTTTGAGGGACGTTGCCAGCTCAAGGGGTTACCATTCACATAGTAGTGTAGCTGGCCATCCGCTCCTATGGTTCCTGTGAGGCCGTATTTAAATGTCTGATTTGTTAGGTTATGATTCTGTTCCACGGTATAAACAGTCCCAGTGTTAGTCTGGCTGTTATAATCAACCTCACTTATTAGGCCAATATGTCCATAAGCTCCTCCACCCCAGGTAATAATATCGTTTTCTTGCGGCATCGTCGAACTACCCTGAGCATAGTGAGAAATCTGCCCTTTAGATACTGCGCTTAAATCGGCATAATTGTAGGCGGCACCTAGACCATATCGCAGGTCAATCCCAAACAGGGCGCGATAGAGATTCTGAACTGCAACTACACATTGTGCATTCGACGGAGAAGGCGATCCGTCGCCGGCATATAGTTGCACTCCCTTGTAAGTGCCTGCCGGCTGTCCCGGCGCTGTAGGAGGTGTGGCCGGCGAAACATAGTCGGTTCGCTTTTGGCCAGTGACGTCAATATATCTAAGGGGGTTATTAGTTACGTAAGAATATGAGTTCAGGGTCTGAGGGTCGGACAAGTCAAAGCCGATAGTGTTAAATAGAGGATCTTCACTTAGAAACCGTCCTACCGCCGAATTGTAGTACCGGGAATTCATGTATGAGAATGCGGTTGCAGAGTCAAAGACGTGACCCGCATATTTCACCTGCTCGTTGAATGATGTTTGCTCGTCGAGTCGACTGCTTCCGAACGGGTAGTAATCTAGGACCTCTTGGGTAGTCTTTGCATCGTTCGATACAATATTCGACCCGGTGATGTGGTCTGTGTTTACATAGTGCGCGGCAGCCGCATTTACTCCTCCGGCCCCCGTTCCAACGATATCGGCGACGATCTGGCCGTTTGCATAGATGTGCTTCGTTGGTTTGGTCCCCGTTATATTGTAGTACTGTGTTGGATAATAGGTGGTGCTGCCTGCAGCGGTGTACTGGATTCTCGCGCCGCTTTGATCATAGGCATATGTAATAGTATTCCCGCCCGCGACAGTTTGAGTCAGGCGGTTGTTGTAATCCCACGTATTGGTTAGCGTTGCTCCCACCGTCTTGAGATTGCCGTTGTTGTCGTAGGTGTACGTTGTTGACCCAATTGCGGTGACGGCATCAGGATCAGGATATCCAGTCCCAGCATATGTCAGGGTTCCGATGTCGGACTTGCTCGTCAAATCCCCTATGGCATTGTAGCTGTAGGTTTCCGAGTGATTATTGCCGTTTACGGCGCTGGTCACGGTGTATGACGTTAGCCTATTGAGATTGTCGTAGGCGTACGCGATGTTCTTGTTTGTGTCTGTCGTCGAGGAGTCTGTTATGTTCTTGACATTACCGACAGCGTCGTAGACATATGCTATGTTTTGAACATTAGCGCCGTTCAGAGATGTGACCTTTTGTGTAAGCCGGTAGAGCTTGGTCGAGTCGTATGTGCTTGTGGTTGTCGAGCTGTTGGCATAACTGATAACTGCCACGCCACCCTGTGGGGAGTAATCGAAGTTGGTGACAACATTCTTAAATGAGGCGTCCGCGAGTTCCTTGCGCTGAATTGTTTCAGGAAGCCCGGCCAGATTATATGTGTACTGAACCTTCGATCCGTCGGGATTCGTTATGAGCAGTTGATGTTGCTGACGATCATAGGTGAAGTCGGTCTCGTATGGCGTACTTCCTATCGTGCTGATTTGCTTTGCGATTAGACCCAGGTCGTTATATGTGTAGGACGTGCTTACGGATGGATTTGCGACCGTGCAAAGTCGTCCGATCCCATCAGTGCAGGAATCGTAGGTGTACGTGACCTTGACGGTGGCTCCGAGCTTCTCCTTGGTCTCCCTGTTCAATGCATCAAAGACGTAATTGATGGTGTTGGTGCCAGGGTCAACGACACTAAGCATGTTGCCCGCGTTGTCGTAGGTGTAGTTCCACGTCCCGAATGCGACGCTGCTCGAAGGGTGTAGGTCTTCAGCCGTCAGTCTCCTTCCAAGGCCGTCGTAGGTGAAGTCGCGGATATTCCCTAATGCGTCCGTTATCTTGGTCAGGTCCTGAAGGTAGTCGTAGGCATACGTCGTCGTGTAAGTGCCGCCGTTGTATTCGTTTACCTGAGTGAGATTGCCGTAGGCGTCGTTGATCAAATCCTTGTTGTGGCCATTGGCGTCGGTGACGGTTACCTGCCAAGGTGTGTAGGCATTCGTGGTGCTGCCGAGCGCATTCGAAGTGCTGGTGATTCGGCCTAGAGCGTCATAAACGTAGGATATCTGCAGACTGGCAGTAGTGTTTGCTGCCGTTTTCGCGGTACCAGTTGAGACGTATGGGAGCGTTTCGGCGGAGAGCAGGCCGAGGGCGTTATATGACGAATCTTTTGCGTTGAAGTTCCCTGAGTCCTCTGCCGACTGTCGCTGCTGGATCGTCCGACCCAAGCCGTCGAGATAAGTGTAGGAAGTCAGGGCGTTGCTGCTATCCATGTAGTCGGATTCAGCGACACTCACGGCACCTTGCGTGTCGGTATATGTATATGCTGTCTTGTTATCCAGAGTCGTCGGCGTCGTGATGTCTGGCTGCTGAACCAGAGTGGTCCTCTCCAGCCCATCGTAGGTATTCTTGAAGACTAAGCCGTTAACGTCGGTGGTTTGGATGACCTTGCCGCTTTGGTAATCATAGGTGTAGTAAGCTGCCTGCGTCAGCGCGTTGGTGACCGTTGTCGGGTACAGGTTGTACGAGTCGTAGGAATAGTTCGTAGCGTTATTGTCCGGATCGAGTTGCTGGGTCACCAGGCCAAATGTGCCATCGTAAGTTTTCTTGTTTGTAGCGTAAGTCGTTCCGGATAGCCAACCATCTTGTTCGGTGAGATTGCCTTTCGTAACAGTTCCTAAGGTTGTTGACGTGTCGTAGAAATACTTGCTTTCCTTGACCTTGGCGGAACTCTGATTTGTGACGACGACATCATCTGGCAGACCGACTACGCTTCCTCCGGAGACGTAGGTATAGTTGGTCGTATAAAGGTCTGATCCCGTATCTGTGAACGTCCCATCGTCGTTTCCCGTGACCTGTCCGTACTCCACTTTCTGAGTCATGTTCCCCGTAGTGTTGTCGTACGAATAGCCTTCCGCTTTGTCTTTATGGGTCGATCCGCCGTCATAAGCGTAATCGACGCTTTGAGCAAGCTTTACGAATTTCGTCCCCGTTCCCAAGGAGTAATCGTCCCACTTGTTTATGGTCTTTGACTCCAGGTGGCCCGCATTATCGTATTGCTCAACGCGGTAAGCCTTGCCAATCTTGAAATAGTCATCGCTATACTCGCCGTGACTTGAGTCTGTGCCGTTCCCCTGGTGGAAATATTCTTTGGTGACATTGCCTACCGGGTCCGTCTTGGTGACGACGTTAAAGCCGGCAAACTTGCGCGTGGTCGGGTCTGTTGAATCAAAGTAATACTTGCCTCCGGCGTAGGAATAAGACGTCGTCGCCGCATTGCCGAAACCGTCGTTGATCGTGAGTTGATTGAGCGTCATGACCACAAATGGAGTGTTCGGATTCAGGAGAGCGCCACCACCATCGACGTACTGTGTCGATGGCTTGTATGTCATGGTGTAAGAGCCACCTTGCGGGAGTGTGATCGATGAAAGCAAAGGACGCGCAGCGCTGCTCAAATAGATGTATGGGCTGTCGATGCCGCCAGTTCCGTATCTATATCGAAGCGATTGCATGAAATCAGGCAGACCGTCTCCGTTTAGGTCCGGCATTTGAGCAAACACAGCACCGTCATTCCCGCGTGAAGTGTCTAAGTCCACGCGAGCATTGCGGCCGTTGACCTGGGTCGGGGTGCCGCTGAGGAGTGTTGCGAGGTCGATGTTGTATTGATCTGTCGGCGTCGAGAATGATGACGAATAAACCCAACCGTGTCCCGTGTTCAGATAGAGATAGGCGTTATCAAGGTCCGCCGTAGCACCTGAGCCGGGGCGCAAAGACTGCACGATGTCAGGGAGTCCGTCACCGTTAACATCGGTAAGCATCGTTCCATAGATTGCGCCGTCGCTGACGTGCGCGGTATTCAGGTCGAGTCTGATGTTATGCCCGCTGACCTGAGGTGGTGACTGGCTGAGCATTGTTGCGTAATCGACCGAGTATTGATCTTGGGACATCGACCACGAAGAGTCGTAAGCCCACCCGTCGCCGGTGTTTAGATATACGTAAGTGTTATCAAGGCCAGGATATCCTGTACCGATACAGCTCCCGATACACCGAGTCGATTGAACGATGTCAGGCAATCCGTCGCCGTTTACATCCACCAGCTCTCCAAATACCGTGTTGTCGCTGGTATGGGAGGTATTTAGTGACACGTATGCGTTGTGCCCATTTACCTGGATAGGAGTACCACTGACCATTGTCGCGGAGTCAATGTTGTATTGATCTGCAGGTACCGTCCACGATGAGTCATAGGTCCAGCCGCTGCCTGTATTGAGGTAGATGTAACTTTTGTCTATTCCGGCGGTGCCAAGTCGGTAGCGCTGGGATTGCACGATGTCAGGGAGTCCATCTCCGTTAACATCGAGTAGTTCCCCTTCCGTCGATCCGTCGGACAACTGGGCGGTATTGAGATCCATTCTTGCGTTGTGTCCATTAATCTGAAGAGGAGTTCCACTCTGTACCGTGGCAATGTCAATCGAGTATTGATCTGTTGGCGTGGTCCAAGCACTGTCGTAGACCCAGCCGCTTCCCGTATTCAAATAGACGTATGCGTTGTCGAGGTCTGCTGTTGCACCTGAATTTGGACGCAGTGATTGAACGATATCTGGAAGGCCATCACCGTTTACGTCGATCAGTTCGCCCGCAATTGCACCATCTGTAGCATGTGGTGTATCGAGGTCGATCTTGATGTTATGTCCGTTCACCTGCGGAGGTGACTGGTGAAGCATGGTGGCGTAATCAATGGAGTACTGATCGGCTGGAGAGCTCCATGCTGAGTCGTAAGTCCAGCCGTTTCCGTTATTTAGGTACACATAGGTGTTGTCGAGCCCTGGGTATCCTGTGCCAATACAGCTCCCGATGCACCGCATCGACTGGACGATGTCAGGCAGGCCGTCACCGTTAACGTCCACCAGCTCACCGAATACGGACCAATCATTCTGCTGTGGGGTTGCCAGAGAGACTCTGACGTTATGTCCGTTGACCTGAGGGACTGTGCCGCCAGTCATGGTCGCAAAGTCGATTTCAAACTGATCCGAGGGCAGATTGGAGTACGGTGAAGACAGTGCCCATCCTCCGGTAGCGGTGTTGGCATAATTGAAGCTTTCTGCGGGCAAGCTCGTCACTGTTGAGTTTGCTTGTCCACTTTCCGTTATTGAGGAAAGGAGTGACCTCGGGGAAGGGCTTTGCGCGGTGTACGCGAGAACATACTTGTGAGCCCATGTACCACTGATGAAGGTCTGAATCTGAGACACTTCGTAATTCGTGACTGTCTGAAATCCGGGAGAGGTGTCCTGAATTGCATCGGTTCGCGATGTGCGCGAAAACGTAACACTGAAAATGCCGTTCGTAATTCCATTGTTTGTATATGTGATGGTGTCGGGGTAGATCTGACCGCTGTCTTTGTAATAAGAGTAGCTGACGAAGTTACCATTTGTGTCTTGAGTTTTCTCAAGCATCCAGCGATAGACCTGAGATGGGTTTCCGGGGTTATCCATCCTTGTGGATGCCTGTGGCGCAAGCCTGCCTGCACAGACAGACGCGGCGGTTTTACCGGTTGACCCCAGTTCCACGGTAACCGGGACTGAAAAACAGGCAGACACGCAAACAGTCCCGCAGCCTGGCAACGAGAATAACCTGCACTCGAATCTCTCGGTGGTCCCAAGCTACACCTCTTACGACCCCTTAGCGCCACTGGCGGTAAGCCCCGCCCTGCCGGGAAGTCACTTAGTTCCAAAACCTGACAATTCGACTGGTGCGATGATCTATAGCTACTCAATCACAGTTCCTCAAGGCCGGAACGGTAGGAATACCATGAAGAACCTTAACAAGCGGCAAGATCTGTCCGCTCAATTAGATCGGATCACTGCCGAGCTGGATGACAGTGTTCGAGCAGAAGAAAAGAAGCAGCGCCGTCCACTGCTGACTGTGCTGAAGAATTACACCACGAGCCGGTTTCGGTTTGGACAAGCGTTGGCTTCGTATAAAGAAGTTTGTCGCGTCGAGGGCGTATGGCTGGCAGCATCGAGGGCAATCGCGAGGGAGATCGGCCGTAGTCAACGTACGGTGTTCCGAATCCTCTCTGATTATGAGCGGGTCGCCGATACACCAGAACCGGTCCTCGCAGCCATGAAGCGAGAAGGGTACGATCCGGCTGCTCTGAAGAATGAAGCCTTATTGAATGAAGTCACAAGTGCCATCCCTGCCGATTCGACGCCGCAACAAGTCCGAGACGTGGTGCGTAAGACAGCAGCTCGCCTGAAGCAGGCCAATGCCAAGAGGCGTTCGTCAGAAGGCGGCACCCCTCTTCCTGAAGATAATCGGATCGTCAATGGGCTGCGTCAGGCCATTCGCAACTGGCTCCGCAACGTACCCAATAACGACCACAAATGTCAGTTGCTGGAGCAAGCAATAGCGGAAGAATCTTTTGAGGTCTGGGGCGACCAGGACCCGTGGGGGCTCGACATTATTCCCAGACCCGGAGGAAAAACGCTCGATGGCCAACAACCTCAGGCGCAAGAGATGGCCGCGTGAACAAGTCTGCCATTGCCGGTGTCATGACAAGCTCCATTTCGGACTGTCGTGCAACGCGGTTTCAGAGAACGTGCGGGCTTGTGCCCGCACCGGCTCAGTCGAGTGTGGGCGGAGTAGGCAAGATTTTCCGGCCGGAGCAGTAAATGCCAATTAACCCTGTTCCCGATCTCTTTGTTTACGCCACCCGGCTCCGTCGAATCGTCGAATCCGCTGATCCGACGACGCAAGCCACGGCACTTGCCTTGGGGCGTAGCTACGGGTTAAAGGTCAAAACGCTCGCCGGCATTACGAAGTCCAGTGAGTCTACTGTGCGCCGAAGGCTCCGGCTGTTACGCCTTCCTAGGCAGGATCGAATGGCCGCCTGACAGTGACGCCGGTTCGCTAGACCAGAGATGCCGACTCAAAGCGCCGGTCGAAAGCTTCTTTACACATGTCGCTAAGACGGTTAAATGGGCCTGTGGAGCTTTTTGATACACCGAACCTGGCTAAGGTGCGCCTGGCGTGCTGTACCTCCTCACACCGACGTAAGTGGTTCGACCGACTCCGCACGGAACGAAACGAGAGTTAACTGAAAGAACCAACAAGGAAACCAAACACCCATGAAAGTACACAAGAGAATGAATTCACAAAAACCGAAGTCTTGGATGGACGTAGCGCCTTCCTCAAAGCCAAACCCATCCCAGCCACTTCCGCCTGAGCGTTACTTAACAACCATGCAGGCAGCCGCTTTTCTGAACTTCTCACCCGAGACGGTGAAAAAGTGGAGGCAGAGAAAGATCGGTCCCGCCTACGTCAAGGGTGAAACTGGGGCGGTTCGGTACCGCTTGAGCGTGCTCCTGCAGTACTTAGACGAATGCGCACGTGCGGCATGAGGGAGGGTCAAATGCCAAACAGCTATCTATTTGGTGCACGACACTTCAAAGGCTACGGTAATGCCAACCAGACGACCAGCGAGTAGTCATTTATCCGAGTCCATACGAGGGGCTGCGGATCCCGTTACGGAGGCTCCCGTCGACCCTCAGACGATCTCGATGTCCGGGATCGTCGATGCCATCCTTATGCCCGCCGGCAGCCGCAACTTCGATGGCGCGCTTGGCGGTCTGCTGTCCACGAACGTCTCTGAAATCGACGCCGAAATGCTGCGAGGTTTCCAGCAGCGCGCGGGTGTCGACCTTCAGCGGCTGAATGCCGTTTCCAGTGTTCAGGAGCTGCACAACTTCGACCAGCGAGCGGACGGGATAAACGTCGACGCCTTCTACTACGGCTGCCTCGCGGGCGTTGACTTCGGGCAGGATCAACTTGCGGATCTTGCTGGTCCTCGCCATCACCGCGATGGGCAGAGCGCCGCGAATTCCGCGCAGACCCCCGTCCAGCGAGAGCTCACCTACGAATAACGTGTCTTCGGCAGGCTTGTTGTTGATGCCGCCATAGGCGCCCAGAATGCCAAGCGCCATCGGCAGGTCGAATCCGGAGCCTTCCTTGCGAATGTCTGCCGGAGCGAGATTGATGGTCGTGATGGTGGGCGGAATGTCGTAGCCGCTGTTTTTCAGGGCCGAGCGCACACGCTCCCGGCTCTCGCGCACGGCTGCATCGGGCAGCCCGACGGTGTTGAACCGGCCGTTCTCGTCGGTCTTGACGTTGGCAATATCGACCTCAACCTGGATCAGGTTGGCGTCGATGCCGTAAACCGCGGCGCTCAGCGTCTTGTAGAGCATAGGGACAGGGCTGCGATATTATTGGTAACATGCGATAGTTACCCATGCGTGTGACTGAACTCACCCTGCGCGGTGATACTGCTTTGGAACCAGACGCCGAGATTTCGGCCAACCGCGGCCGAAGAAGCGACCTCACACTTAATGTCCATTAAAATCAGCAACTTCTCAGGATGTGACATGCGAGAGTTCGATCCTCAGCCAAGATTCGACAGAATGTTTATGGTGTTCCAGGCGCCCCGAATTGGCCATCCGCAAGTAGCGGTGCATCCGGATGGCCCACGACTGATCAAGGGCATCCTCTTCGGCCTGGCCCTGGTGACCCCGTTCTGGATCCTGGTTGGATACGCGATCAGCTCGATGGCCCACTAAAGCTCGCGGCTTCCCCGCTGAGAGACATACACGGCTCAGACCGGCGCACCTGCAGGTGAGACCCTTCAAAGCTATATCCCAACAGGTTTTCCGCAGCCTGCTTAGTCGGAGAGGCAGAGGCAAGACGAGGCATTCGCCCAGAACTCGAAGGTGGGAAACTTGAAACTCGCACTCACACCTTCCACATCACGACGACGTGGGGCCGGTGGATCTGGAAGTCGGCAGGAATGCCGTGAAGAACATTGTGCTCGTAGGTGACCTCAACCTGCAGTATCCAGAGAGCCGGCAGAGCAAGAATCGCTACCAGCAGCCACAGCAGCTTCTTGTCCAATCGTATATGCAGCATGTGTGCCTGCTTTCCTAACGTTACTTCAGGTACTTCGCCAAAAAGTTAGTGGTTAGCTCCCAAGCCTGAGCCGCATCTTGCGGGCGGTAGCCCTGTTGGTTGTTTGGATTCTCGAAAGCGTGTCCGGCGTCAGGAAATATGCGGATCTCGACCGTTTTGCCGAGCGCGATCAGGCGGCGCTGGAATTCCCTGACATCGGTCGGCGGGATACCGCGGTCCTGCGCGCCGAAGATGCCCAGGACGGCGGCATCGATTTTCTGCAGGGTGGATTCATCCGTCGCCAGGCGTCCATAGTTGATGACGACCGCCTTCAGCTTCGGATCGGCAACGGCGAGGTCAAGCGCATAACCACCGCCCATACACCAGCCGATTGCGCCCACTCTGGCGGGATCGACATTCTTCTGGGCCCGCAGGTACGAAGAGGCTGCCAGCAGATCGCGGTTGGCGCGGTCGCTGGGGACGCCGCGCATGATCTCGTGTGCCTCCTCGGGTGTGGTGGCGACTTTGCCGCGATAGAGATCGATGGCCAGCGCAACGTAACCCTGGTCCGCCAGCTTCGAGGCCTGCTCTTTCACCCAGTCATTCAGGCCCCACCACTCGTGAATGACGACAATCGCCGGGAACGGCCCCTTGCCCTGAGGCATGTACAGGACTCCGTTAACCGTTTCGTCTCCGCTCTTGTAGGAAACGGGTTTGCCGGTGGCCGCGAATGTAGAAATCGTCATGGTGGTTAGCAGCACGGTCAGAATGATGAACCTCATGGATGCTCCTATAGACACCGGAAAGAAGCAATTAGCAGCTAGCAATTAGCAATTGGCGAAATCGAGATTAACGAATGCATCTTCTTTCGGGTTACAGGGGCTAAAGCCCCGTAGTTTAGTCGCTCGGATCGGCACGACTGAAGTCGTGCCCTGACGCGGTAGTTCGCGTGGCTTGAGTTTTCTAACTCTCAAGTCGTCGTGCCCCGACCTGGAATCTCGCATCGCCCAAACTCCCAACAAGCTGCAAACGCCCGGTCTTGACGCGACTCATAGCTAATCGCCAAGTGCTAACTGCTAGTTGCTAATTGCTCGCGCCTGCCAGCCCCTCCAGCAACTGCCGGCCCAACTCCTGCAGTTCGCCGAAACGCTTCTGATAATCCACGAAGAGGCGATTGTATTGCAGCGAGTGATCGGGATCGAGATGAGCGCGCAACATCATATCGCGCAGCTTCACCGGATTGGGAAGCGCGGCATCTTCCTTCAACTCTTCCAAGGCAGTCGCGGGATCGTAGTGATACATTGCCATCTCCTCCGCTAGCTGGCATCGTAACAGTTTCCGAGAGCGGAAGAGCGCGAAGATGAGCAGCATGGAATTGCGATTCGCCGGAAATAGCTAAAGGTTGTTGGAATTCCTGCAAATCAGATTTGCGAGATAGCTGTTAGTGCTCTTCCGAAACCTGTATTTCGCCAGTGATGGCGCAGAAATCAGCATTGCCACTGGCCTGCGAAGCGCCGATGCGGTAGTTACGATATTCGATGGTGAGCTTCGCGGTACCACCGAAGCGCACATGAGCAACGCTGGTGTTGCGGGCAGGGAGCCAGAATTCGCCGACCTTCTTGTACTGATGTTCAATTTCGGTGTGGCTGATCCAGAAGGATGGGTTTTTTGCAGGCTGCGCCGAAACCCGCGACACCGCGAAGTCGTTAGCGTCGACCCAGATTCGGCCGCGATAGAGGAACTTGCTTTTTAAGCGAGGGGCCACCTCGAGGACATATTGCGGCTTTCCGGCGATGGTGTCCGTCCCCACCAGATGAAATTCATAATTGTCGGGAGTGAGGTCGGTCTTGCCCAGATTCGACTTGTCGAGAGCTTCCTTCTCCGTCTGGATCAGCGTATCCAGGACGTGGTCCAGCAACAAGCGCGAACCGTGCTGCTCGACAATCTGAAATTCTTTCTGTGCCGGGGCGTTGAAGTGCATCTCGACCAGCATCTCGGCCGACTTGCCTGCGGGAAAACCGACGTAGTCGATGGAATAGTCGCGGCAACTCTCGTAGTGCTTCAGCAGAGCAGCGCGGTCCTGATTATGCTGCACCAACTGAGTGACGACCTGGTTGGTATCGAGGGAAAGCTGCCCCGAAGGAGCAGGCGATTGTGCGGGCGACGCCGAGGTCAGAGCAAGCGCAAGCAGCAGGCCGGCAAGCAGTCTAAGAAATAGAAGTCTCATGTTTGCACTCCCCAACAATCGAAACTTCACGGACGCGCGCTAAATCGTCAAGACAAAATCTGATTACAACACTGAGCAGCGAAATTCTCACGCGATGATCTTGCTGTCTTTTTTTCGTTCCCGTCCGGTAATCACGCTGAATACCCAGAGCGGGCCCGCGATGAGGAACTGTATTAACAACACAGGGATGCGAATCAAGTCGCGCCACAAGGGTTGGCTGTCTTCGCCCACCACCATCGCTCCCCGGCGCATGATGAACAGATTAAACAGCGTGGAAAGAATCGAGAGGCCGGTAGCGAATGTAACCGCTGGGCCCACGTGATGCATTCCAGTGTACAGGTGGGCCATGTAGTCGAAGCCGTAAAGGGCAGAAGGAATCCCAAGGGCAACGATGCAGGCAGCAAGCCATCCCGGTTGCGCGAACCGCATCGCCTGGGTGAAGGCGGCGTAAATTCCGGAGGTGGCGCAGCTGAAGATGATCTCCACCAGCACAGCAACCGACATCTCGGCCCGGCCACGCCTCATGGTGGCGACGAAGAAGATGGTTCCGCGGTTGATGGCGGCAAAAAGGGCAGACTTCCAGTTCCAGTGCAGAACGAAGTAGTAGAACGGGTGCTGAAAAAGCCGCGCCAGCGCTCTTCCAACCGTCAAAGGCGAGTCTCCGTTGCCGGGGGCTCCGTTGTGCGTCATGTGTTTGCAGTATATGGGCGTTTACTTTGAAGGTTCTATTCAATCTTAACTAAGAAATATCAAACGGCTCACAATTCTGTCACCAACTTCCAGACATACTGCGTCTCTAGGTGCAGCCGGTCTGTGCGCTTGGATGCCGGGGCGACTGCCGCCGGAGACAGGGGTGAGCTAAATTGCAGAGCCGGATTTCCTACTTCTGGAAAGAGCCGAACGCGCACAGGAGCTTCGCGATGGGTGTGTCATTGCACAGCCACACCAATCACTCGCGCGAGAGTCTTTCCTTTGTGCCGCTGCTCGCCAATCGCTGGGCTCCCGCGAAGTGGTACCTGGAATGGCATAAGCGAAAGGCGCGGCAGGGGCCTATCCCGGTCGACCTTATGCGGGCGCACTGGACGCCACCGGTCACAGCCCGCGAAGCCTATGAACTCGAGCGCAAGCAGATTGAAGAAGTACTCGGACTGGAGTCTATCGTCTCGCTGTCGGACCACGACAACATCGAGGCATCCACCCTGCTGCGGGTAGTGCCCGAGTTGGGTAATGCTCCAATCTCCGTAGAGTGGACGGTCCCGTTTGAAGACGGATATCTTCATCTCGGAGTACACAACCTGCCGCCCAGGCGCGCCGCCTCGATCATGGCAGACTTAGCGGAATATACGGCAAATCCCAAGCCAGAAAGACTCAAAGAGCTGTTCCGCTTCCTCAATGAGCTGGGCGAGGTGTTGATTGTTCTCAATCATCCCAAATGGAACATCTCCCTGCTGGAGCAGAGCCGGTTCCATTACCTCCTCGCGGATTTCCTGGCGCGCTACTCAGCCTTCCTGCACGCCTTTGAGTTGAACGGACTGCGCTCCTGTCGCGAGAACCAGGAAGTCGCGAAACTCGCTTCCGGCTGGAACCAGTTGGTTATCTCGGGCGGCGACCGTCACGGACGCGAACCGAACGCCAATGTGAATCTCACCAATGCGCGTACGCTGGAGGAGTTCGTTCACGAGATTCGTGTCGAGCGGGTGAGCAATGTAATGTTCATGCCGCAATACGCTGACCCGCTGGCCATGCGCTTCGTTCACACATTTCTGGACATCATTCGCGAGTATCCGGATTACCCGGACGGCGCCCGCAACTGGGACGACCGCACGCTTCATCCCGACGACACGGGTGCGCTGAAGCCGGTATCGGGACAGTGGGGCGGGCCGCCTGCGCTGGTCGCTCATGTGTTTCGCCTGGCCCGGCATCTGGAGTCGGGCTTCGCTCCCGGCTTGTGGCGTAGGGTTGCCAGCAACAAGGATTTCAGGCTGAATCTGATGGACGGCCAATCGAATCTTTAAGAGTGTTTACATGGTTGGTAGACGGCGGGACCTCCAATATACTTAGACGGAGGGATGTGCGCCGGTATTCTAAGAGTGCCGGGCGCGAGGACGCCGACAAGATCCTCCACGGACTCGACATGACAGCTTCCATTCGCCGTAGCGCCAAAAGCTGGAACCGCCTGTATCGTGAAGTTCGCATGGTTGCCCTGGCTCTTCGTTCGCAGCGCCATCCGGTGCTTGCCCACATGGTCATCACCCGCCGCTGCAATCTGGCGTGTACCTATTGCAGCGAGTTCGATGACTTCTCGAAGCCGGTGCCGACCGAGGAACTGTTTAAGCGAGTCGACCGGCTGGCCGCGCTGGGTACCACGGTCATCACCATGACCGGCGGCGAGCCGCTGCTGCATCCCGATCTCGACCAAGTGATTGCCCGCATTCGCAGCCACGGCATCATCGCCATCCTGGTGACGAACGGATATCTGCTGAACGTGGAACGCATCCAGCGGCTGAATAAGGCCGGCGTCGACCACATGCAGATCAGCGTCGACAACGTGAAGCCCGACGACGTCTCCAAGAAAAGCCTGAAGGTGCTCGACAAACGGCTGCAGTGGCTCGCGGAATATGCCGAGTTTCGCGTGAGCATCCACTCCGTACTGGGTGCGTGTACAGCCAAGCCGGAAGAGGCTTTCACCATCGCCAAACGCGCAACCGAGTTGGGCCTGATCAGCACTGCCGGCATTGTTCACGATTCTGCCGGGCAGCTCAAGCCGCTGAACTCGGAGCAGCGCGACGTACTCACGCGGATCGACGCATTATCCAAGCGCAAAGGCTTTTCTGCCGCCTGGCACAATCCCTGGCGCGAGAACCTGATTCGCGGCTTGCCCAATGACTGGCATTGCGGAGCCGGCGGCCGCCATCTCTACATCTGCGAAGACGGACTGGTTCACTACTGCATGGCGCAGCGCGGCTATCCGGCCAAACCGCTGGCGGAATACACGCGCGAGGACATTGAGCGCGAGACCAAGGCGAAAAAAGATTGCGCGCCGTTTTGTACCATCTTCTGCATTCAACGTGTCGCGCTGATTGACCGCGTGCGCGAGAACCCGCGCAAGGCGCTGGAAGAGTTCTTTCCGACTCACGATGCGGACGGCAACGAGCGGAAACTGCCAGTTCCGATTCGCGTGCTCAGCTCGTTACTGGCGCCGTCGAAAGGCAAGAAAGACAACCTGGCGCAGAAGACGGCGTTGAAGATATTGAAGATCGACTGAGCGCGTGCTTACGCGCTCTGTCCCGACAATTGCCGTGAAGCGCGCATACGCTGCCGGCGCAGCGTTGCCTTAGAGATGTCGAGGGTTCGGCAGATCTGCTCCTCTGAGGCCTGGCTGTAGGCTGCGATGCGGTGAGACAGCTCCTGCTCCCGGTTCATGACATCGCTGTAGAAGCCTTCCAGTTGCCGCGTCGCCGCCGCCCAGCTCCACTTCTCAGCATCCAGACGCGCTGCCCGGCGCATGGTTTCGCGATGCTCATCGTCGGTGATCAGCCGGCGAACGGCCACGATAGCGGTTTCCTGATCACCGTGCTTGAAGAGGTGGCCGGTAACTCCATCGCGCACGATGTCGGGAATGCCGCCTTCGTCGGCAGCAACCACGGCGCAGCCTGCGGCCATGGCTTCGAGCACGACCAGGCCCAGCGTTTCGGTACGCGAAGCCATGAAGAAGACGTCGGCGGAAGCATAAGCTGCAGCCAAATCGTCGCCCTTCAAGAAGCCCGGGAAACAGGTATTCGTGCCGGCGAAGTACTCCTTCAGCTTGTCGCGATGCGGACCGTCGCCCACCAAAGCCAGGCGCAATCCCGGGATCGCCTGCAGCACAGGCCGGCAGGCTTCGATTCCTTTCTCCGCCGAGAGCCGGCCGATATAAATCATCAGCTTGTCTTGGGGGTGGCCCTGAGTGAGCAGTTCGCGCATTTCCCCAGTCGCTTTGCCGGGAGTAAACCGTTCGGTGTCGACTCCTTTTTGCCAGAGCTCCACTCGCTTCAGGCCTTGCTGGCGCAGGAGATCGGTCATCGCCTGCGAAGTGGCGAGCACGAGGTCGGATCCGTTATACGCGGACCGCGTGCCTTTCCAGAACAGCGGCTCCAGTTTGCCGAAGCCGTAGTAATGCAGATACTTGTCGAGCTGCGCGTGATAGGAAACGACCAGCGGAACGCTGTGGCGCTTACTGTAGTGGAACGCAGACGCGCCGAGCACGACCGGATGGATAGCATGAATCAGGTCGGGTTTGAAGCCATTCAGGGCTCTGCCGATTGAAGGACGCGGAATCGCCAGTTTGATGTCGGGATAGAGGGGGAAAGAAAATCCCTTCACTCCATGAACGCGCGCGCCCTCGTATTCGGTGAGGCCGCCATCGGGTGCAATGACCAGAACCTCGTGGCCAAAGAGCACGAGGTGTCGAATGGTCTGGCAGAGCCGGGTCACGACGCCGTCGATTTTCGGCAAAAAGGTTTCGGTGAAGAGTGCGATGCGAAGAGGCTGCGCGGAATTCTGAGCCTCAGAACTTGGTAAATGAGACTTGTTCTCGTCCAAGGTTGACTCGAATTAGGGAAGTTTGGAGCACAGCAACTCCGTCACTCAATTAGAGACGCAGCAACCGGGCTGCGTTTGCAGCCCCTGGGAAAAATCAAAGACCAGCGATGCTCAGTCTCCGTTGAGACTTGTCGCCAAACTTGCAAACTCCGGCCGCAACTGGCTGGTGTGCCGATCATACTCTCCACGTGAGGAAAAGACCTTGCGCATCACCGGCCGCACCGAATCACCCGACAGGAACACGACCGTCGCCACAATCGGGCGCAACCAGAGAGGCGTTCCCCGTCCGCCATCCAGATAAAACGACAAGGGATGCCAGCCGTGGTTGTCGACCTCAGCCCAGATGCGATCGGTAAAGCGGCGCCGGCCATAGGGAAAATGCGGATAGCGCCGCAACACATCACCGGCCGTCGCGAGTTCCCGGAAGCGCACTGGCTCCTCATAGGAGGGCAGAATCAGCACCGTCAGCGGACGCGATTTGCGAACGTCGTCCACGAACTCACCCCAAGACTCCGCCTCGGTGAGGTTCAACATGGTGTTGGGCCGGCAACCGTGGCGATCGCCGCCCGAGATGACGGGCAAGTTCCACTCTTCCGCCAGCGGTGGCACCTTCTGGTTCTCGTTCCAGGGACGCATGCCGTTGACTTCCACGGCATGGATCCACGGCCGGCAGAGCTCGAGGAACTGGTGCAGCGTGGCCCAATGCTGGGTCGCTCCCACCTTTACAAAGTTGCAGCAGGGATGGTTCAGAATGATCAGAGTGTCGTGGTTGCTGTCGAGCGACGCCATCAGATCGGACAGACGTTCTTCCTGCGGATCGGCGGTGTAACGCGCCAGTTCATCCATGATCTCGACTGCACGCGCGGGATCAAGATGATGGATACCGACATGGAAGCAGTTGCCTCGAAACGGAATGCTCCACTCCACCGAGATGGGAATCAGCTTGCCATTTGCTTTGGGTTGCAATCCCAGCGGACCGGCGATGGTGTCGTGGTCGGTGATCGAGACGAAAGCTTTGATCCCCAGCTTGTCTTCGATCTGCCGGGTCTCCGACTGCAGCACCATGTCAGGCGACATGGGAGGAGTCCAGTAAGCGCGACTGAAGTCGATGACCTTGCCGCCGGAGTTCTCCCGATACTTTTGCATCTCCTTGTGGAACAACGGTCCCACAACAGGGATGCTGTGGTAGTCGATGTACTGCGGGAGGAAGGCCAGGTTCTCTTTGGAATGCTGAGTGTGGCTGTGCAACGAAAAGGCCGCACGGAATCCTGGTAGAGCACGGATTTCGCCTGATTGCCTGTGAATTGTCGTTTGCGCTCGATTCAAGTCAGCACCATTGGAACTGCGTTTTAGTCAGTCCTGCACTTCATCGGAGGGCAGGTATCGCTGTCCTTTGTGCGTCTTGTACTCAGCTGTACCTCACCTCACCCACACATCTATATGTACATTTTGCCGTGCGGGTATTCTATCTAAAATCAAACAGATGTGAATTTTTTCAGGAATGTACCGGGTTTTTCACTTTTGGGACGGTTATTTAACAACATTGCAAACCGTTAAATTCATCCGCCTTATGGCGAAATCATGGCTGGATCGTTAATAGCGCTGGTGTACCGCCCGTCGAGTCCGGCGCCACCCAAACCGTAACCTGTGCCGGTTCCACGACGTTCTTCATGTCGATGTTCCAGAACCTGAGTTCGTCCCGCCCCAGAGTGAACTGAACCCGCCTGCTCTCGCCCGGGGCAAGCGTTATGCGCTGAAAGCCTTTCAGCTCGCGAACCGGACGGGCAACGCTTGTACCACGTTGGCGGATATACATCTCGACAATTTCGTCGGTCTTAACTCTTCCCGTGTTGCGAACTTCGGCCGAAACCACGATGCTTTGACTGCCGCTGTTCACGGCTTTCGCAGACGCGGTCGTCGAACTTAGAACGGTCGGTGAGTACGAGAACGTTGTGTAAGAAAGGCCAAAGCCGAAAGGAAACAGCGGCGAGTTCTGCTCGTCAACGTAGCGCGAGACGTACTTCTCTGTGGGATTCGCCGGAGGCCGCGTGAGGTCGATTCCGTTCGCCGGGCGGCCAGTGTTCAGCGCGTCGTAATACAGCGGCTCCTGCCCCACCGCGCGCGGAAAGCTCGTAGTCAGTTTGGCGCTGGGAGAGACGTCGCCGAACAGCGTGCCCACCATCGCCGGGCCTGCCTGCACGCCTGGAAACCAGACTTCCATGATCGTGGGCAGGTGCTCTGCTGCCCAGTTCAGCACCAGCGGGCGTCCGCTGAAGACCAGCAAAACAACCGGCTTACCGGTAGACGCAACAGCTTCGAGTAGCTGCTGCTGGTTGCCGGGCAGGTCGAGATGAGCGCGCGAGGCAGCTTCTCCCGTCATCAGATTTGCGTCTTCGCCCAGGGCCATGATGACGATGTCGGCCTGCTTTGCTGAGCGAACCGCTTCGGCGAATCCGGCGTCGGATGTGCCCAGCAAGTCAGTGCCTTTGGCGTAGAAGAGTTGGCCACCATTTCGCTGAAGCCGCTGCTCAAGCGCCTCGCGCAACGTAATCACGTCTTTGGCAGTGCTCTTGCCGCCCCAGGAGCCGATCATCTGCGCGCCGTCATCGGCCAGCGGCCCGATCAGGGCAATTTTCTTCACGCCACGACTCAGCGGCAGGACGGGCGCGCCATTCCACGGTGCGTTCTTCAGCAGCACAAACGATTGCTCGGCCGCGGTGCGAGCCAGCTCGCGGCTCGCCTGGGGAATCGGATGCGACTCATCCTGGTTTCCTGCGGTGTAAGGATGCTCGAACAGTCCAAGCGCGAACTTCACGCGCAGAATACGCCGTACCGCTTTGTCGATCACCGACTCGGACACTGCGCCCGAGCGTACAAGCTGGGGCAATTCGGCAAAATACAGATTGCTTTCCATGTCCATGTCGACGCCGGCAGTCACCGCTTTGCGCGCGGCAGTTGCATCGTCGAGCGCCACGCCTTGTGGAATGAGCTCCGCCACAGCGTTGTAGTCGCTGACGACAAATCCACGAAAGTTCCATTCGTCGCGCAAGACGGTTTGCAGCGTGAACGAATTCTCGGTTGACGGCACCTCGTTCAAGGCTTCGAAGGCGCTCATGACCGTGGCCGCACCGGCATCAATAGCGGCCTCGAAGGGCGGCAGATACACCTGGCGCAGCAAGCGTTGAGGAATCTCGGCGGTGTTGTAATCGCGTCCGGCTTCCACTGCGCCATAGCCGGCAAAATGTTTCGCGCAGGCAGCCATCGAATCGGGCTCGCTCAGGCTCGCTCCTTGATATCCCCGAACATAGGCGGCGGCGATGGCCGAGCCCAGGTAGGGATCTTCCCCAGCTCCTTCGGCGATGCGGCCCCAGCGCGCGTCGCGAGCAATGTCGACCATGGGCGAGAACGTCCAGCGGATTCCGGCGCGGCTGCCTTCCTGAGCCGCCAGCCTGGCGACCCGCTCGATCAAGCCCGGGTTCCACGAGGCCGCCAGCCCCAGCGGGATAGGAAACGCCGTGCGATAGCCGTGGATGATGTCGAGTCCGAACAGGAGCGGAATGTGCAGCCTCGATTGCTCGACCGCGATCTTCTGTATCGCGTTGGTCTGGGACGCTCCACTCAGGTTGAGAATGGAGCCAATCTGTCCCTTGGCGACCATCTCCTTCAAGTCGGCGCGTCCGGTGCCCGGGCCGGTCGGTGTGCCCATCGAGAACTGGGACATTTGCCCCATCTTCTCCTCGAGCGTCATCTGCTTCAGCAGTTGCCCGACGCGGCTTTCGATGGCGGGATCGTCATTCCAGACATGCATTCCGGTTTGAGCAATTGCCAGATTCACTAAGGCCAACCAGCAGACAGACAAAAGAAGCAGGCGGGACGACAGTCCGCGCCATAGAAGCATGAGCAAAGCTCCTCGTGAGAACACGCTAGCGAATGATTCGGCGGGAAGGGCAGAGGTTGCGAGCTGAGTTGCGATTTTCACAGAAGATCCCTGCGGTGTCGCTTTCGCGTCGAAAGTAAGCTGCCACGCATCCATAATTCTTTGTACAACCGGAGGCAAAGACAAGCATGAGAATTGCGTTTCTTGGACTTGGCAATATGGGCGGACACATGGCAACGCATCTGCTGAAGGCAGGCAACGAGGTGGCGGTTTGGAACCGTACGCTTGCGAAGGCGGACGAACTTCGCAAGGCTGGAGCGAAGGTTGCGCCGTCTCCGGCGGAAGCCGCGAAGGACGTCGAAGTCGCCATCACGATGTTGGCAGACGATCACGCCCTGGAGTCGACGGTCTTCGGGGCTAACGGAATGATCGACGCATTGCCAAAAGGTGCGGTGCATATTTCGTGCAGCACGATCAGCGTGGCGCTTTCGCAGCGGCTCGGCAAAGAGCACGCACAGCGTGGCCAGCAGTATCTGTCGGCGCCGGTATTCGGCCGTCCGGAGGCGGCGGAAGCCGGCAAACTGTTTGTGGTGGCTGCGGGACGAGCTGACGTGATCGAACGCTGCCGTCCAGTGCTGGAAACTATGGGCCAACGGGTGTTTGTGATGGGCGACAAGCCGGAGATGGCCAACGTCGTCAAGCTCAGCGGCAATTTCCTGATTGCCTCGGTGGTTGAGTCCCTGGGTGAAGCCATAGCGCTGACCCGCAAGTACGGCATCGATCCTCACCAGTATGTCGATTTTCTGACAAGTTCGTTATTCGCCGCGCCGGTGTTCAAGACGTATGGCGGGATTATTGCCGATCAGCGCTACTCGCCGCCGGGTTTCAAGCTGCGGCTGGGATTGAAAGATTGCAAACTTGCGCTTGCGGCGGCGGATTCCGTCGATATGGCATTGCCTTTTGCCAGCGTGGTTCGCGACCACATGCTGACGGCGATCAGCCGTGGCATGGAAGAAATGGACTGGAGCGCTACCGCCAAGCTGGCGGCGGAAAATGCCGGGCTGAAGTAAGGAGAACAAAGCTGGCGGAAGGTATGCTCCGCGTCAGGGCCCGTACTTCAGAAGCTGCCGAAAAGCTCTTCTTCGCGAATCATTCCTCCACCCGCGATTTTCAGCGCCGTCTTTTTCAGCACCCTCTAAAGCCTAGCCTGATACAGGCGAGAGGTTCCTTCAACATCGTAGTATCATCAGCTGCGATGGCTCGCGATTCCTCGCAGCAGCGGCTGGCATTGCTTACCTACTCCCGCCTGATGCGTGCCTCCAACGCGTTACGCACGATGGCGGCGCGCCAGCTCGACAGCACCGGTCTGACGCTCAGCCAATTCGCCGTGCTGGAAGCGCTGTATCACCTCGGCCCGATGTCGCTCAGCGAAGTGGCGCGCAAAATCCTGACCACGGGCGGGAACCTGACGATGGTTGCCGGCAACCTGGAGAAGCAGGGGCTGGTGAACCGCAAATGCAGCCCAGAGGACGCTCGGGTTTATATCCTGTCGCTGACTCCGAAGGGGAAGAAGCTGATCGGCGACATCTTTCCGGAGCATGCCGGGGCAATTACAGAAGCGCTTACCGCGCTCACGGCGAAAGAGCAGAAGAAGCTGGGAGAGTTGTGCAGGAAGGTCGTGGATCGTGGATAGTAGTGAGTGGATAAAGAGGCGGATAGCAGACGACACATGAAACCAATAGTGACGGCGCAATTCACTCCAATCGGCGTCATTCATTCGCCCTTTCACGACGCGCAGGGCACACCAATACAGCCGCGCGCCGCCGAAGGGGTCGGGGGCGAGGTCGAGGTTTTTCCTGAGTTTCTCGCCGGCCTGAAAGACCTGGACGGATTTGAGCGAATCTGGCTCATCTATTGGTTCGATCGGGCTAGCGAACAGCACAACCTGATCGTGCGTCCTTATCTGGATGCGACCGATTCTCATGGCGTGTTCGCGACCAGGGCGCCGGCCCGTCCGAACCGTGTCGGCATGTCGGCGGTGCGGCTGCTGGAGGTTCGCCGGAACCTTCTGATCATCTCCGATGTCGACGTGCTCGACGGCACGCCTCTGCTCGACATCAAGCCTTACGTGCCTCAATTCGATTGTTTTCAGGTCTTGCGGTCGGGCTGGGTAGCCGATCGGGAACTAGGCAAAGCAGTTGCCGACAACCGCTTTCAGAAATAATCGGTGCCCGCGACTCCGCTGCGCGTAGCCCCTCTGCGCGAAGCGAAGGACCTGCTGTGCATGGCATCGGGTTTGGTCGTAAATGAGAGGACTTTAGGAACCAAATTCCCCAGACCGCCGCTCTCACGGTTCCGCGGTTCTAGAAGGGGCGTATGGAGCGTTCCGCTTCGCTTCACGGCGAGCTTTACGGAGTCGCGCCTGCGGAGCTGAAAATCCCCACCCCGGCAACAGAAGCCGGAATG
Source organism: uncultured Acidobacteriaceae bacterium (assembly GCA_963846815.1). Classification (GTDB taxonomy): domain Bacteria; phylum Acidobacteriota; class Terriglobia; order Terriglobales; family Acidobacteriaceae; genus CAVVDY01. The sequence continues at coordinate 855,088 of CAWJXG010000002.1, forward strand.
GGACACCCGCGGTATCGCTCACGCGGTGTGCCCCGGCGGTGTCGTCGCCGCCCACTAGCCACTGTTCGCTGTCGTCTAGATCACCACTGTCTCTTTGTATTCCCCGTACACCCGCCGCATGGCGTCGGAGATTTCACCGACCGTGGCATTGGCTTCGACGGCTTCGATGATGGCCGGCATCAGGTTGGCCGTGCCGCGAGCGTTCTCCTCAACCTGGGACAGAGCTGACTTCCACTTCGCCTGATCGCGTTTCGCGCGCAGCGCCCGCAGGCGCTCGACCTGCTTGCGTTCCAGCGCCTCATCAATCCGTTGCAGCGGGATGGCTTTTTCCTCGTCCAACTGAAACGAATTCACGCCCACTACGAGTGCCTCCTTATGGTCCACCTTCTGCTGGTATTCGTAGGCGGCATTCTGGATTTCCTGCTGCACGAATCCGCGCTCGATGGCTTTGAGCATTCCCCCCATGCCGTCGATCTTTTCGAGGTAGACACGCGCGTTGTCTTCGATCTGGTTGGTCAGCGACTCGATGTAGTACGAGCCGGCCAGCGGATCGGTGGTCTGGGGCGCGCCGGATTCATAGGCAATGATCTGCTGCGTGCGCAACGCGATGCGCGCCGACTGCTCTGTCGGCAATGCCAGCGCCTCGTCGAACGAATTGGTGTGCAGCGACTGCGTGCCGCCCAGCACGGCGGCCATGGCTTGCAGCGCGGTGCGGACGATGTTGTTCTCCGGTTGCTGCGCGGTCAGGGTCGATCCCGCGGTCTGGGTATGGAAGCGCAGCATCTGCGACTTTGGATTTTTCGCCTTGAAGTGATCACGCATGATGCGCGCCCACATGCGCCTCGCCGCGCGAAACTTCGCGACCTCCTCCAGAAAATTGCTGTGCGCGTTGAAGAAGAATGACAACCGCGGGGCGAACTGGTCGACGTCGAGTCCGGCATCGATGGCCGCCTGCACGTATGTAATACCGTTGGCCAGAGTGAACGCGACCTCCTGCACGGCAGTCGATCCCGCCTCGCGCATGTGGTAGCCGGAGATGGAAATCGTGTTCCACTCGGGCACGTTCTCGTTAGCGTAGGAAAAAATGTCGGTGATGATGCGCATCGCCTGCGCCGGGGGATAGATGTACGTGCCGCGCGCGATGTACTCCTTCAGCACATCGTTCTGCACGGTTCCTGACAGCTTGCGCACGTCGCGGCCGGTACGCCGGGCGACCACGATGTATAGCGCCAGCAGAATTGACGCCGTCGCGTTGATGGTCATCGAGGTCGAGATCTGCTCGAGGTTAATGCCGTCGAACAGCCGCATCATGTCCTCGATGGAGTCGATGGCCACCCCAACCTTGCCGACTTCACCCATGGCCAGCGGACTGTCGGAGTCCAGCCCAATCTGCGTCGGCAGGTCGAAGGCGACGCTCAGCCCTGTGGTGCCATTGTTGAGCAGATACTTGTAACGCCGGTTCGATTCTTCGGCGTCACCCATGCCGGCGTACTGGCGCATGGTCCAGAGGCGGCCGCGGTACATGGTGGCCTGCACGCCACGGGTGTAGGGGAACTGTCCGGGGAAGCCTATGTCGTGGTCGTAATCCGTGCCCGCCAGATCGGCGGGGGTGTACAGGGGATTCACGACGATGTGGGAGGAGGTTTCCTGGCTCTCTTTCGGCTTGGCTGTGAAGGAAGGCTTTGTCTCCGGCATTGCGGCCCTTTCATTGCGGTGGAGCGGGTCTTCACAGGCTGCTGGAGGACTTAGCCGTGAAGCGGTTTGTATCAGGACCCGACCATTCGACTGCGCTCAGGGCAGGCTTCTGCCGGTCGATGGGTCAAGGAAAGTGGCGGGCTGTAGTCCCTGCGTAATTTTCAGGGCCTAAAGGCCGTTTCTTCTGGCCCGATAGCGGCACGGCTGAAGCCGTGCCCTGATACAAAGCTCGCAACCACGGGTTCTTCGCAGCTGGTGAGCCGTGCTCAATCCAGTTCGGAATCGGCGAGATCGCCGAACGTACAGGGTATTATGCCTGTCGTACGGCCACGATCTTGTGAGGAAGGTCACACATGGGAAGGGCTGGACGCCGTTACTTTCCCGCCGGATTTCTATGGGCGCGCCAGAAGGAATTGGCGCCGAAGTACAGGAACATCAAGGTGAATACGGCGGCAACGACAACCTTGCCGTAACCGGTTTGGCCGCGAAGATAACGGCTATATTCGCGAACGGCCGCGCCCAAGCCGACCACCGCGAGCACCAGGAAGAGAAATCCCGTAACTTCGAGCCACAACACGCGAGCTACCCGGCCGGTACTGCGGGCGGTCACCCCGCCGGCGCGGTACAGCGCCCGAAGCCAGCGATTCTCACCCGCCCGGCGCCCGGTAATCCGTAACAGGGCACGGCCTCGAGTACTGAAATCAGGCTGGGCGGTAGGATTTTTCTGGCTTTGCACGGCGGTTGCGCTGGAAGTATTCTAGCAGTGAGTACAGAGGGCATTTCCTCCGCGGGAATTGGCGCGGCACAAAACTCTCGTCGCCCTGAGGGCATCGAAAGCAATAGAGCTTCGAAGACTGGCCGCTGTTCTCCGCTCCTCGAGGCAAGTTCAGGTGCAACGTGGACTATAAGCTGAAAAACATGATGAAGGAGCTGGGCGAGGCCATCAATCAGACGATCTCCGATTCGGACGAGATTGCTGAGGTGATCTCACGCATTAAGGCTGGAGGTTACGACGTATTCCTGGTATTGGAGGCGACGATCGGCTTCAATCAGCGGGAGCACGAGGATGAGCCGGCTCTGGTGGATCGCAAATCGGCTCCCCAATTCGAGCTGACCGGCCAGGATGCTAAGTTTCTGAAGTCTCTGCGTATCAGCATCGACGACGAAAGTTAGTTCCGGGATACTCCGGAATCGTGCGCAGCCGGATTTTTACAATCCGCTGCTTTCGCCACGCTGATCACAAAATCGCAGTCCCTCGTTCTAAAATTCGCCTTGGCGCTATTCGGGGCTGAAGCTCGGATTAATCGATGAGAGAAACTCTGGGAGTCCTGCTTGCTGGAGGCGCGGGAGAGCGGCTTTATCCACTTACACGCGATCGCGCCAAACCGGCCGTAACCTTCGGCGGCATTTACCGCATTATCGATATCACGCTTTCCAATTGCGTGAATTCCGACTTGCGTAAGGTCTATATCCTGACGCAATACAAAGCGCTGTCACTGAACCGTCACATCCGTGAGGGTTGGGGCAATGTCTACGGGCGTGAGATCGGAGAATTCATCGAAATCCTGCCGCCCATGAAGCGGGTGAGCGAGAACTGGTACATGGGCACTGCGGATGCCGTGTATCAGAACATCTACTCCATTGGATCGGAGCAGCCCAAGTTCGTGCTCATCCTGTCGGGCGATCACATCTACAAGATGAACTACGACCTGATGGCGCGCCAGCACCGCGACTCCGGCGCCGATGTCACCATAGCGACCATCCTGGTGGATCCCTCCGAGACTCGTCACTTCGGCGTAGTCGAGATTGACCGCACTGGCCGCGTCGTTGGATTTCAGGAAAAGCCCGAGCAGACCGAGCTGCGCTCGCCGTATAACCCGCGCATGGTTTCGGCTTCGATGGGGATTTATCTGTTCAACACCGATGTACTGATTCCGGTGCTGCTGAAGGACGCCGAAGACCCGGCTTCCAAGCACGACTTCGGACACAACATCCTGCCGCGCATGATGGATGAGTACAAGGTGTACTCCTTCAACTTCATCGACGAAAACAAGAAGGAAGCTTTGTACTGGCGCGACGTGGGAACTCTGGAGGCGTACTACGAGGCCAACATGGACCTGGTTTCCGTCGCTCCGGTGTTCAATCTCTACGACGACGCCTGGCCGATCCGCACCCACCAGCGGCAGTATCCGCCGGCGAAGTTCGTTTTCAATGATCCCGGGCGAACCGGGCAGGCCCATGACTCGATTGTTTCCATGGGATGCATCATCTCCGGAGGCTCGGTCCGCAGCAGCGTTCTTTCACCTGACGTGCGAATCAATTCCTTCTCAGAAGTCGATACCAGCATTCTCTTCTCGCATGTCAACGTAGGCCGCCACTGCAAGATTCGCCGGGCCATCATCGATCGCGACGTGCATATTCCAGAGGGCACGGTCATCGGGTTTGACACCGAGGCGGATCGCCAGAAGTATCACGTGACGGAGAGCGGAATTACCGTGGTGACGCGGGACTATTCGCTATTTGAAAACCCGGTGACGGTGGATTACTTCGATCCCGAATAGTCAGGGCAGGATCTGCGCCTTTACGGTCACCGCTCCCACACACCACAGCAGCGCGTCCTCCACGTGATCGCGAAGAGACTGGCTCACGAAGATGTCCTTCAGCGTTTTGCCTTCGGTGAGGCGGGCCGTCAACTCCGTCAGAATGCCCTGGTAGCGCTCCGGCATGTACAGCCGAGTGGCGCGTACAAGATCGTCGAGAATCAGCATACAGTCGAGCAGGGTTCCGTGGGGATCGGCATTCTGGGAGTTCACCAGGTAGAGCGCTTCGGCCACATCGCACATGGTCTCCACTTGGTTGGGCGCAGGGCCAAGCTGCGCCATGGATGTATCGAGTTTGAGCGCCGCTTCTGCCTGGTCGGGCCGCGTAAAGAACACGATGCTACCGTCGTCTGTCAGCGGCCGCTCGTTGATGCCGCCTACCGCCAGCAAGGTGTAGAGCTGCGGACCTTCGTGGTAGGGCGTAATGCGGAAAGCGACCAGCGCCAGTTCCTCATGGTCATGCGGTTGGTGAGAGTGCAAAACGTGCAGGTCAGACATGACGGGTAGATGGTACACGCTCGGCAGGCTCCCTGTACCACCAGCGGGCTGAAGGAATCGTTAAGCGGTTCGTGGGCAGGGTTCAGGCCCGGCGGTCGATCGAGCTGTTTGTCAACACAATGAGCGGGGCTGCGTAGCGGCCACATCACCGGGGAGGGCTGCGGCTTCACCGACAACTGGTAACTGACGGCACACACAGTAAAGCCTCCGCCGCAGCGGAGGCTCGCGTGAGAACGGAAACTGCTACTTCTTGGCGGCGTCGGCGTTGGCTGCTTCGCCCTTGGCCGCGGCGGCTTTGGCGGCATCGCTCTTGGCGTACTTGCGGCGGAAACGCTCCACGCGTCCGGCAGTGTCCATCAGCTTCTGCTTGCCGGTGAAGAACGGATGGCAGGCAGAGCAGATTTCCACGCTGATGTCGCCCTTGTGGGTCGAACGGGTCATAAATGTGTTGCCGCATGCGCAATGCACACGAACTTCGTTGTAAGCCGGATGAGTGGCTGCTTTCATGATGCTCCCTGACTCGCTTGTTGCAAAGCTTGATTCTATCGGAACTTCGGCGCTCTGGGCAACGCGCCCCAAGCAGGACAAGCGAACCTGCGGAAAAGTTTGATTCAGGAGAGCAGAAAACGATTCACCGGGAGAACCTAGGCAGCATTCAATCCTATGCGTGACAGGGGGATATCTCGCGAACGCGTGCACGACACAACTTCACCCTGGCCGGCATCAATGCCAACTCACGGCCGTGCAAGATTGCGCGGCGGGTGTCGTTGCTGGCAAGCAGCGAACATCCGCAGGCGTTTACGTCCGCGTCCCGTTCGGGCCGAATGTTAGCCGTACGTGACGGTGGTGCTCTGCCCGACCTCGATGATGTAGCCGTCAGGGTCGCGGATATAGCAGCGTATCTCGCCGTACTTGGGTATTGGCTCCGTGATGAACTCGGCTCCTCGACTTTTCCACAGTTCGTAGCACGCCTTAATATCGGCAACGCGGAAGTTCATGAAACTGTTGATGTGATTTGGGTCCGGGACACTGAGCGTTACCGTCGGCTTATCCGGGGTCGGCCCGCCTCCAACGTTCAGAATCATCCAGATATTCGCAAGCTGAAGATACCCAGGCGCGTTGCCGTCACCCAGGCTCAGAATATGAGCGCCGAAGACCTTTTCGTAGTAGCGAGCCGATCGCTCGATGTCGGTGACGGTAAGAAACTGCGCGATGCTGATCCCTTCCCGTGGCGGCATTTCATAGCTCTTCTGGTCGATTTGCACGCTGTTCATTGGCGACTCCAATTCGGATTCACTCTAACTCCCGGCCTGGTTCCGGTACCCCATTAATTGCCGATGACAGGAAATTAGCGCTCATTCCAGACACAGACGCCCAGTGCAGCACGGAGACGACCTTGTGCCGCCACTCACCCGCTTCTCCGTTTTTTGTGAGTGACTCGATTTTTCCGCCAGCGGGACATCGCGACGCGTCTGGCGGCAATCCCATCCCCATCGACCAGCATCACCGCAGCCAAAGAACGACTAGTCGCAACCAGCAGAACAAACCATCTGGAGTTTTAAACCATGCATTCAACCCAAGAAAGTCGCTGGGATACGTCCGGCGATACGCAAGCTTCCAAGCATGTGCTGCAGCATTGGAGTGCCGTAGTCGGCGGCAGCGCGCTTGCCGTGCTCGGAGTAACCCGCCGCTCCCCGGCAGGATGGGCCTTGGCAGCCGCCGGAGGAGCGCTGGCCTACGCCGGCGTGCGCTCCACCTCGAATGGCTCGGCGCAGCGCAATCCGGAACTGGGCAGCAACATCCTCGTCAACGCCTCGCCGCAAGAGGCCTATCGCCTGTGGCGAAATGTCGAAAAGGCGCCGCAGTACATGCATCGCATTGAATCCGTCGAGGACCTCGACGATCGTAGAGCGAAATGGACCGCCGCGGGGCCCATGGGCGTGCCGGTTCAGTGGACATCGGAAATCAGCGATGAACGCGAAGGCGAGTACATCGCGTGGCGCTCGCTGCCGGGGTCGGACCTCAGCGTCAGCGGCCGGGTGGAGTTCAAGAAAGCGCCTGGCAATCGCGGCACCATCGTCCATTCCCAAATGCAGTTCCATCCGGCAAACCGGAGCTTGCGCGCCGCCGGGTCCGGCTTCTTCGGACGGCAGGCCAGGTTCTTCATGCGTCAGGATCTGAGGCGCTTCAAGGCGCTGCTGGAGACGGGAGAGATTCCGACCACCAAAGGACAGCCCCACGGGCCACGCTCGCGAATGGACCGAGCAGCCCAGGCCATCAATCCCGACCGCAAGAGGCATACGTCCCGGCGGGCAACTCATGCAGTCGAATCCCTGAGGAGGGTTTCATGAAGGCAGTTTGTTGGATGGGTCCGGAAAACATGACCGTCGAGAACGTTGCCGACCCAAAGATCACGAATCCTCGCGATGCCATCGTACGCATTACTCGCAGCGCCATCTGCGGCTCGGACCTGCACCTGTACGACGGCTTCATTCCCACCATGGAGCAGGGCGACATCATCGGTCACGAGTTCATGGGCGAAGTGGTGGAAGTTGGCCCCGGCATCAAAGACAAGTTGAAGGCCGGCGATCGCGTCGTGGTGCCCTTCACCATCGCCTGC
>CAWJXG010000002.1:867500-1280012 GCA_963846815.1 uncultured Acidobacteriaceae bacterium
CGGCGCGATCAATACATAGTCGCGCGCGAGCGAACCCAGGGAAGTGAACCATCTCAGTACCTGGAGGAAAAGAAAACAACAGTGATTCCGAAAGTAGTGGCGAGCGAAATCGGAACAGCCCAAACCTGTCTCACCTTCGGGTGATACAGGGGTTGTAGGGCCCGCAACAGTAGAGTTACCAATCCAGTCGTTAGTCGAAGTTCCCTGGAAAGGGAAGCCATAGAGTGTGATAGCCACGTAGGCGAAAACGATTGGACTCGAAGCGGGTACCTGAGTAGGGCGGGGCACGTGGAACCCTGTCTGAATCTACGGAGACCATTCCGTAAGGCTAAATACTAGCTTCTGACCGATAGTGAACCAGTACCGTGAGGGAAAGGTGAAAAGAACCCCAGCGAGGGGAGTGAAATAGTACCTGAAACCGTGTGCCTACAAGCAGTGGGAGGGCTATGCCCGCAAGGGAATGCCTGACCGCGTGCCTATTGCATAATGAGCCGGCTAGTTATTCTTGTCAGCAAGGTTAAGCGTAAGCGAGCCGTAGCGAAAGCGAGTCCTAACTGGGCGTTCAGTTGGCAGGAATAGACGTGAAGCGGGATGATCTACCCTTGGCCAGGTTGAAAGTGGGGTAACACCCACTGGAGGACCGAACCGGTGTTTGTTGAAAAAAGCTCGGATGAGCTGAGGGTAGGGGTGAAAGGCTAATCAAATTCCGTGATAGCTCGTTCTCTCCGAAATAGCTTTAGGGCTAGCCTCGTATGATTTGCAGCGGTGGTAGAGATCTGAATGGACTAAGGGGCTTTCCAGCTTACTGAATCCAACCAAACTTCGAATGCCGTGGACAACTAGTACGGGAGTCAGACAGCGGGGGCTAAGCTTCGTTGTCGAGAGGGAAACAGCCCAGATCGCCTGCTAAGGTCCCCAAGTTTCAGCTAAGTGGGAAAGGATGTCGGAACGCCCAGACAGCCAGGAGGTTGGCTTAGAAGCAGCCATCCTTTAAAGAAAGCGTAATAGCTCACTGGTCAAGCGGTCCGGTGCCGATAATTCAACGGGGCTCAAGCTGAACACCGAAGCAGCGAATGCATGGCGCAAGCCATGCGTGGTAGGAGAGCATTCTCAGCAGCTTGAAGCGAGACCGAGAGGACTCGTCGACGGCTGAGAAGAGACCCTGCCGGCATAAGTAGCGATAACGGAGGTGAGAACCCTCCGCGCCGAAAGTCTAAGGTTTCCTGAGGAAGGTTAATCCGCTCAGGGTTAGTCGGTCCCTAAGGCGAGGCCGAAAGGCGTAGTCGATGGACATCCGGTTAATATTCCGGAACTCTCTTGAGTTCGTTATCACGATGGGGTGACGCAGAAGGATAGGTGCAGCCTGTTATGGCTATCAGGTTCGATGCGTGTAAGCCGGTTTCTCCAGGCAAATCCGGAGAGACATTCAACGGTGAGACGCAAAGGAGTAGACCGTATGGTCGAAACGCACTGAGTTCACGCTGCCAAGAAAAACCTCTAAGGAGAATTCGAGGGAACCGTACCACAAACCGACACAGGTAGACGAGGAGAATATCCAAAGGCGCTCGGGAGAACGCTCGTTCAGGAACTCGGCAAATTAACCCCGTAACTTCGGGAGAAGGGGTGCCCCGGTAACGTGTCAAAAGCGTGAGGGGGCCGCAGTGAAACGCGCACGGCGACTGTTTAACAAAAACACAGGTCTCTGCAAAGTCGAAAACGACGTATAGGGGCTGACGCCTGCCCGGTGCCGGAAGGTTAAAGGGAGAGGTCAACCGCAAGGTGAAGCTTCGAACTGAAGCCCCGGTGAACGGCGGCCGTAACTATAACGGTCCTAAGGTAGCGAAATTCCTTGTCGGGTAAGTTCCGACCTGCACGAATGGCGTAACGATCGTGCGACTGTCTTAACGAGCGACTCGGCGAACTTGTAGTACCGGTGAAGATGCCGGTTTCCCGCATCTAGACGGAAAGACCCCGTGCACCTTTACTATACCTTCACTATGAACTATGGCATTTGCTGCGCAGGATAGGTGGGAGGCTTTGATCTCAGGCTTTTGGGCTTGGGGGAGCCAACGGTGAGATACCACCCTGCGAATTCTGTGGTTCTAACCTGCTCCCGTAATCCGGGAGAGGGACATAGTGAGGCGGGTAGTTTGACTGGGGCGGTCGCCTCCTAAATTGTAACGGAGGCGCGCGAAGCTACACTCAGGCTGTTTGGAAATCAGCCGTCGAGTGCAAAGGCATAAGTGTGGTTGACTGCGAGTCCTACAAGACGAGCAGGTGCGAAAGCAGGCCTTAGTGATCCGGTGGTTCTGTATGGAAGGGCCATCGCTCAACGGATAAAAGGTACGCCGGGGATAACAGGCTGATCGCTGCCAAGAGTTCATATCGACGCAGCGGTTTGGCACCTCGATGTCGGCTCATCGCATCCTGGAGCTGTAGAAGGTTCCAAGGGTTAGGCTGTTCGCCTATTAAAGCGGTACGTGAGCTGGGTTCAGAACGTCGCGAGACAGTTCGGTCCCTATCTGATGTGGGCGTAGGAGATTTGTGAGGGTCTGTCCTTAGTACGAGAGGACCGGGATGGACGAACCTCTTGTGTTCCAGCTGTCACGCCAGTGGCACGGCTGGGTAGCGAAGTTCGGTTGTGATAAACGCTGAATGCATATAAGCGTGAAGCACTCCTCAAGATTAGATCTCCCAACCCAAAAGGGTGAAGAAGGGCACACGAAGACTACGTGTTTGATAGGCTGGATGTAGAAGCGCAGCGATGCGTGTAGCTTACCAGTACTAATCGCCCGTTCGGCTTGACCATAAAATTTACTCGGCGCATTTGCCGGCTTAGCAGACAGAAATCGGTCTGCGATAGCCGGCCCGGCGAACCTGCCGGAATCGCGCCAACGCGGGCTCCTTCAGAAGAATGTCGTCTCGAGAAAGACCTCTTCTGAAGTCCCACTCGCTTTCTTTATTCCAATGCTATTCAGTTGTGAGAGATCGCGCCTTCCGCGCGTGGCAACCTTCTGGCATTTACCATTTACCAATTGCCAGCTGCCAGTTGCTAATTGCTCTTTCAAGCTCGACGTAACCAGGTCCTGCGTGCAATCCACGCTTGGGGACCGAGCGTCCCGGCTTGCCGTGGACCGCGTCAACGAAGCCGGTGATTTTACCGCGGGGGAAATACCCGTTCCCATACCGAACACGGAAGTCAAGCCCCGCCGGGCCGATTGTACTGCATGCGAAAGTGTGTGGGAGAGTAGGTCGTCGCCGACATAAATAACGGCTCCATGTGAATAACATGGGGCCGTTTCCTTTTTGGGGAGATCCCTCGCTGAACAACGCTCGGAATTTCGGCTGCGGTCTCCCCACTTCGACTTCGTTCAGTGTCACTCTTGCAAAGCGCCTCAACATAAATAGCGGCCCTCATGTGAATAACATGGAGCCCTTTCTTGCCCGAATTTTCCTGACAAGGACGCTATCGGAAACCGGCAGCAATTTGAAGTAAGCGGATTGAAGCCAATCAAAACTCGTGGTAGCTTTCTCGCGATGTCGGCCCACACCATTAGCCGTCTCCTTTTGTGGATTGCCATTGTATGTTCTCTCGCATCGGCGCAAGTTCTAGCTCCGTCTCCCGCCAACCCTTCGGCGGCCAGACAACAGCTCGTCCGCAAGCTCTTCACGAGGTGTTCGGAAGCGCCATCTTCCGAGACCAAGTATTATCTTGGCCTGACTCATGTTCCCGCCTGTAACTTCTGGGACTTCTTTCACGATCCTGTACCCCGCGGCGGACTGAAAGACTGCAAGGGCATGATGGAGCTTGACCATTTACGATTCGATCCACCGCTCGATGACACGCGAAGTGAGGGTATTAGCTATGCAGAGGCGCACAATGGTGTGAAATGGAAGGGCATTCTAGGCGTGAACTACGATGACTTCAGGGTCCGCTATGTGTATGGCGACATGTGGCAGGCATGGGGACCGTGGCAGGACAAGTTTCCGAACTCAGAGGGACGCCCTGGTCGATACGTCATAGCCTACCTTACAGACACAAATGGTACTTGGACCTACCAAGCGGGCCCAGATGTTTTGAAGGTCCCTTTTTTTAGTCTCGATAGCTTGATTCAGCCGAAGCCGGGCTGTGCCAACGTTCTGGATGGCAAAGCGCATGCCTACATTCATACGTCTCCGGGACATCTCATCAGCGATAGTTATCGCCGTCTGCTCGAAGTGCAAGCAAAGAACAAGGCCGAAGGCACCGCTGACGATACCTTAACTATTAAATTCACTCCGCACCTGCTGTGTCTGACCGAGGCTCCCCGGCGGCCTCCGTCTGCCGGTTGTGCCGAGGCCAGCCCTGATTTGGTCGCGGTTCCAGGCGATCTGACCTCGCAACTCGACTGGAAGGCGCTCGAATCGCTTCGGCCGGGCGACTGCAACAATCGCCCGGGTGTCGAGGTTAATCCCAAGGGAGGTGAACCCGACTCCTATGGCAGGAAGAAGTACTTGAGCTGTTTCGAGGCGGCGGAGCTGGCAGCAGTACGGGAGAAATTGCTGGCCTATGGTGTTGAAGACGACGTTACTCACAACGCCAATAGGGCTGTTGCGGTCGCACCGCCGCAAGCACGAATATACTCTGGCAATGCTCGAGGGTTCTCCGAACAATTTCCGGCGTTTTTGCGCAGCGCCTCACAGGAACTGGGTCTCGACCCGCAGAGCTTCGCGCCGGAACAGGCTTACATCATAGACTCGGTCACCCGGTGTGCGCAGACCATAGGCGGAAGTGCAACTCACGCCCAGCAAGCCACCACAGACAATCCAGGAAGCAAAGGGCAGGCTACAGCGTGTGGGGACAAGGTGGTCAACGCCTCCGATGAAGTGTCAACACGAGGCGAGAAATCCTGGGAGGAAAACCGCGACTGGTCGATTGAATTTGAATTCCAATACCGGGCATTCGGCGTGAACTTTCCAAAAGGGCAGTTTATGGTGCTCGTGTTGTATCGGCCTCCCACCACCATGCGTCATCAGTATGTTCAAATCGTCCGGGCGACCATCAAGCAAACCCCATGAAATATTCGGATCAATCTAAGGGCCGCTGGGTCGGGTGTCTCCCCATCGGCCCAGGTTTGGGGCGCGTTGGGTCTCAGTACGCGCGAAAGTGTGTGGGAGAGTAGGTCGTCGCCGACATAAATAACGGCTCCATGTGAATAACATGGGGCCGTTTCCTTTTGTGCCCAGCAGCTTTGTCAAGCTAACGCCAGCCTTCGCGGAGTCAGAGATTTGCCTCGATCAGTTTCGCCAAGCTCGTAGTCAGGCGCTGGGGATACACGAGCATGAACCACACTGCGAATTCTGGCCTAGCAACAAGCGTCTTAGGAAGGTCAGAAAATGTGAGATCCTCCGCCACTCGTACCAACTCAGTCCAACTTTGAGGTTCTCCCGCCATTCTTGCGTTTAGTACCCCGTCGTCTGACCCCCATCGATACCATTCGGCCGGCGAGGCGGGAACGTAACTGAGAAGAGATATTCTCGTCAACCCGTACCAGACCAGCGCGAGGGCTTGACGCCGCCAGCGCCGCGCTAGAAATTCGATCAACACAGGAAGGGTATAGGAAAATCCCACAAACGTTTCCGTATTCAAAAGATCAAGACCGGCCACCAACCGGACGGAGGCCTCGGGACCGTAGTACACGTTCGGAAGTCCCCTGCCTTTAGCTTCAACACCGTTATTCTCGCTCAGTTCGCGAATGACCTGCAGGGCTAAGCCCTCCGCATCTGCCGGCCTACACGCAAGATCCAAGGCCAACGCCACCGAAAGAAAAAGTGGAACTGCTGTCTCACCCCAAAGCACGGCATGCCTGAGGTTTTTGCGAATGAATCCCAAAATGAATTCTCTACCACTAGATCTCTCATTTCGGATCCGGCTTCTTAATATCTCGCTGCTTAGTACGCCGCATAATATTGTCATGCGAGATGCATATATATGGGAATCGATTAGGGGATCTCCCTGAATCAAATTCGGGGCTCGCTCAGACTCATCGCTCAGTTTCGCTATAGCCGCTTCGGCGGAACGTTGACATATATCGAAAGATACAGCCAAGTCGTAATCGACATGCCCAGAGCTGTACTCCTCCGCAAGCCGCAAGATATATGCTGCTGAGATGACCCAATACTCAAAAAGACACCAGTGGTTATGCCTCGCCTCTGAGTTCTTGACAATATAGGCGGTCAATAGCACCGCGCTTGCTGCTGCTCTAGACAGGCCAAGACGCTTGGGCTCATCGTGCCGCGCGATAGACGGCAAGGCGTCCTCCAACAGTCGCGAGAACCTAAGCTTATCGGCAGGATAGGATCCCTCTCTGAGGATCAGCTCGAGAAAGGTATTGAAATCGTGCAATTCGTGAGGAAGATAAGCGCCGTGAGAGCTCCGGAATAGATCCAGAAGCTCACCCTTCTGGATAATACGCAGGTCTGGAAAGCCACGATTCTTCCATCCTAGATTCGCGGAACGAACCTGCTCAAGCGCCGTCGCATTTAGCTCTCTGTTTGTGACAAGGTAGGGGATAAAGTCATTCACGAGACCTAAACTCGGATGCTCAATGGGAAGCTCAACCAAGTCCACGAGCTCACCATGAATCTTCCGCCAGTCGCCAACGCTAATATCGCCAGCCTTCAACTGATATGCTCGAACGTTTCCCTCGGCATCTCGCGTTATAACATCTTTACCCTTTTCGAGCGGCCCGTGACTGGAGATGTCGAAAATCGTTTCGCCTCTAGCCGCGAGCACCTGGCAAAAGGGCAGCTGGTATTGGCGTTCGTTGATGCTACTCAACCAGTTTTCGATTATCCTCGCGAGCAGTCCATGCCTCTCGCTGTCTTCGGGTGATGTCTTCGAGTCTTCGTTTGAGTTCGGGATCATTTTCGATTTCGTCAGCTATCTTCTTGAATGAGGGCATCAGGTCGGGATGGGTTACAAATGTAGCCGTCGGACGACCGTCAGAGTCGAAGTCTGTTTCCATCCTAGACATCATCTCCAAAAAAAGGTCGGCGGAAAGTGGCCTTCCACCTCCGCTCACTGCGTTGCCAGTCTCGTCACAAACTTCCTCGACCTTCTTGAACAGACCCCTTGCCATCTCACCCGCATACTTCTCGGCAATTTCGTCAACTTTCACGTCCCATTTGCGACCGACCAGAGTCGGAACATCCTTTGCTGGAATAGTGAACTCCACGCCGATGGTTTTGAACTCTTGCTCTACGGATTTTCCTGATAGCTGTTCATAACGTTGTCGGCTTCCTTCGTGTTGGATGTAGTGTCTGATTCCCGCAAGCACCGGCTCTTTTTGAACGCTGACCCTCCGTATCCGCAAGAACAGAACCTTCTTCAACTCCAGTTTCAACTCTGGGAAATCTGGCAGCATATCGGGCTCAATTTAGATGCTACACCATGGAGTTTTGTGGACTAAAATTTTGTGGGCTAACAATCCGTCCTCGGGCAATCCTACTGAATCACGTCGTGTGTCAATCCCTCGCGGTTCGCCCAGAAGGGGCACTGTGGACACTTCTGTCCTTCCGGATAATCGACACCCTCTTCATGCGGGCAGCCGATAATCGAGTTCGTCATGACAACGGAACGAACTTCATATTTGCGAATGAAAGCGACCATCTCCGAATCAATATCCGGATCGTAGCGGACATCCGCACTCTCGTCGGGCGAGAACCAGTGCTGTAGAAAGTCGGGCTCGTCACTCTGTTTCAGGAAGATCGCGACTGCCACTTTGCTGGCGCGCTGAGCCGTTGGCCCGTACAGCGCCACAGTCGCTATCGGGTACCCGCGAAACCCCTGGCTCGAAAGCTTGGCGACTCCCGTGCGCTTTCTGATGATCCGCGTCATGGAACGGCTTTCCGCGGTGCGGGAGCACCGCGGAGCAATCCCTCGGTGCTGATATCTTCATCGATCTGAGGCCAGTGAATGCCGTAGCCGCCTCCCGCAATCTTCCAATCCTTGCGCTGCTCGGGCGTGGCATTGAACAGTCGCGGATACCAGGCGAGTGGAGCGCTGATGGTCCGGCCGTCTTTGAGGCGGACACTTAGCGACTCCTCGTCAACCGCAACATCTGCAACCCGCTCATCGGCTGCTATTGCCAAAATACCCATACCAAGCCTCCAGCAGACGCTCCTGGTTCGCCTGCACGATTGATTGTAGCGTGTTCACCTCGCGGGCGCTGAAGCCGAAATTGCGTGCCAAGCCGACCGGATCGATCCAAAACTTCGCCGAGAGTTCGTCCCGATCCACATGAACGTGGGGTGGTTCATTCGGCTCATGGCTGTAGAAATAGAATCGGTACGGCCCTGACCTCAGTACGGTTGGCATTGCGCTCGATTCTACTCTGAGGGAGCCTTCTGCTTTATGCTGAAGCACGCAACCTCCATCAGGGGCGCTAGCCTATGAAGAAGGCTCCGAAAGCCGGGATACAGATTGCAATCCAGCAAGCCGAACTCATCCTTTACCTCTACGAGCTGCGACGCGAGACTGTCATGCGCCAGGCGCGCTCCTACATTGGCGGAGAGTTTCTGCCCGGCTCCGCGGACGAACTGGTCGCGATCGTCACTGGAGGGGGAAAGCATGGCGGCTTCGTGCTTCAGGTGTATGGATATTGGGACATGGTCGCGGCCTTCGTGCATCATGGCGCGCTCAGCGAAAAGCTGGTCTACGACACCTGCCAGGAAATGTATTTCCAGTACGCCAAGATCCAACCCTATGTTGCGGAGTTTCGCAAAAGAATGAACTTGCCCGAGTGGATGATCAGCCTCGAGCGTTTGATTGAAGGATCAAAGGCCGGGCGCAAGCGGCTCGTTACCATGCAGAAGAACCTTGCTGCCATAGCAGCCACTCACCGTTCCGTCCAACGCTGAACCGGCTTCAGCGACGCCGAGAGCAGGTCCGCCTGGCGCTGAGGCTGTTACGAAGGTCCTGTCGTCCGCTGAAGGACTCTCGATTTCCCACTCACAGCTTTCTACGCCTGAAGGTGTGGCTCCCACCTTCCACCGCGAGGCGGCTGACGCATGTTTTGTTCCACCAGCCTCGTTCCATCACGAGTTTCGTCAACAGCCGCCGACGCGCCGGGCTCACCGCAGTTTGCCTCATAACTGCTTCAATTTTTTCTTGCTTCGACTTTTTTCAAAAGCCGCTGCAGAAGAGCATCCAGTCTGGTTTTCCTGCTACCGTTGCGCCCCCGGCGCATCTCTAACCCTTGGAGGTAAAGTCATGTTTGTTGTCACTGGCGCAAGCGGCAATACCGGAAGCGTCGTTGCCAATCTTCTACTTGATAACCGAAAAGCGGTCAGGGTCATCGGACGCAAGCCTGAGCATTTGAAGCCATTCACCGAACGGGGCGCGGAGTCGGTTGTCGCCGACATCGCAGAGACCGCCAAGCTGGCGCGCGCCTTCGCCGGCGCGGAGGCGGTCTACGTGATGATCCCGCCGAATCCTGCGGTGGCGGACACCTACGCTTACGATGACCGGATCATCTCATCGTTGAGTTCGGCGTTGAGGGAAGCTCGGGTGAAGCACGCGGTCGTACTCAGCAGCGTTGGGGCGGAGAAGCCATCGGGAACAGGGCCGGTGGTTGGGCTGCATCGCCTGGAGGAGGCGCTCAATCGCCTTCCCGAACTCAACCGCCTTTACCTGCGGGCCGGCTACTTTATGGAGAACACGCTCGGACAGGCCGGCATCATCAAGGAAATGGGGATCGCCGCCGGGCCGGTTCGCGGTGATCTGAAATTGCCGATGATCGCCACCCACGATATCGGCGCGGCCGCGGCGAATGCTCTGTTGCGTCTGGATTTCAAAGGGCACCAGGTGCGCGAATTGCTGGGGCAGCGCGACATCAGCTATGACGAGGTGGCTTCCATCATCGGGAAAGCGATAGGCAAGCCCGATCTGCAGTACAAGCATCTTCCTGATGAGCAGCTTCGTCCGGCTATGGCGAAGATGGGAATGTCGCCGAATTTTGTAGGTCTGCTGCTGGAAATGTGCAGGGCGCTGAATTCGGGAGAAATGAAGGCGCTGGAACAGCGTACAGCGCGCAACACAACGACAACATCGTTTGAGACCTTCGTGAATGAGCGGTTTCTTCCTGCTTACCGGGCGCTTGCCCAGGCAGCATGATTTAGCCTGATTGCGTGGTGGGAGCCGGATGGGCAGGGGCCCACCACGCAAGACTTTGCTGTGCCGGGAGGCGAAAGAAGCGGCGCGCTGGGTTCGCCGGCTTTCACTGTGCACTTTCTCCAGAGGCGGGGGCTTCTTCCGCCGGCGGCTCGAATCCGCAGGCCATGGCCCATCGCTTGCGCATTCTCTCCCGTTGTTCCGGCGTCATATCTTTCCAGCGGTTGGCCATGCGTTCACGCATGCGCTCGCGCACGTTGGAACGAGGGCCGCGCCAGCCGTGGCTGCCGAAGAGAATCCGGCAGAGCACGAGCAGGCCAAACGCCTGCCAGATCGTGATGGCACGCCAGCCGAACAGTGAAGGCAGCAGCCAGTTCCACAAGTACATCACCAGTCCGCTGCCGAGGGTAATCAACAGGGCGATTGCCACGATTGCCAGCGGGCCGATCACAAAAAACATTCTCTTTCGGCGATTCATTCTGATCTTCCTTCCTCACGGTTTCGAAAATTCGTCATAAATGCTCTGCAGCCG
This sequence comes from uncultured Acidobacteriaceae bacterium, assembly GCA_963846815.1. Lineage (GTDB taxonomy): Bacteria > Acidobacteriota > Terriglobia > Terriglobales > Acidobacteriaceae > CAVVDY01. The sequence continues at coordinate 878,186 of CAWJXG010000002.1, forward strand.
CTGGCGCAGGTGCAGCACGGCGTATCGTTTGCGGGAGAGCAGGGTGTTGATGCTCGCGCCGGTCTCGGCCGCGATTTCCTTGAAGCTGCGCCCTTCCAGTTCGTGCGCGATGAAAACATTGCGCTGTTCCTTCGGCAACTCCTCGAGCGCCAGTTCCAGTTCGTCGAGCAGCAGGTTGCGCGCGTAAGCGTCCTCGGGACCTGCGTCAGAGGAGGGCAGCAAGTCTTCAAAGTGCAGAAGCTCGCCTTCGTCGTTCTCGGTCGCCTGATCGGCAAAGTTCTCCGGCTTCTTCTTGCGAAAGAGGTCGGTGATGCGGTTGCGCGCTACGCGAAACAGCCAGCCGGTTACGTGGTCGATGGGCATCAGCAAACTGTTCGCCTCGACCAGCGCGTAAAAGACGTCCTGCAGGATGTCTTCAGCGTCGCGGGGATCGGCGACGCGCCGGCGGATGAAGTTGCCGAGTCGCGATTGCTCCCGATTTACTACCTCGGTGATTCGCTGGTCTTTTTGGACTGCCATCGCCGCCAGGTAAGCCGCCTGCTTCATCCACTGCTGAAGACGAATGAGTGGGTGCGGATATTGTAGGGTCGGAGCAAAAAATATGGCGCCCTGGGCCCGGGGGCGAAGGTCTAGCTAAGCCCCAGGTTCCGGCTCCCTATGACCGGGCCGGAACTTCCAGGGGCGCGCAGGTGGCCGGCTTGCTAAACTAGACCGGAGCCGATCTACTCCCGCCGATATGAATATTTCTGAAGCCGTCCGGATTGCGCTGCAGTCGCTGTGGGCGAATAAGCTGCGATCGTTTCTTACGCTGCTGGGCATCGTCATCGGTGTATCGGCCGTGATCGCAGTGGTCACCTTCGAAAGCGGCATCAACGGCTACGTGGCGGAGAAGATCTTCAATCTCGGCGCAGACGTGTTCATCATCAGCAAGATGGGCAACGTGGTCACTGATCCCGAGAAATTTATCGAGGGCAACAAGCGCAAGAACGTCACGCTGGAGGAGTACGACGCGGTGGCTCAGGGCTGCACCGCCTGCAAGATTGTGGGCGCTGCCATCTTCAATTTGAACGGGAAGGTGGTTTATGGCACGCAGAGCAGCACCGATACCTGGATTCGCGGTTGGACGCCTTCGATGACGCGCATCTACGATCTCGATATTGCCCTGGGCCGCACGATTAATGAGGCGGACATGGAGAACTCGGCGCCGGTAGCCGTGATTGGCTCGGACATCCGGGAAAACCTGCTGGGCGGCGTCGATCCCATCGGCAAGGAAATCCGCGTGGACGGCCAGGTGTACCGCGTAATCGGCGTGGGCACGAAGCGCGGCAAGACGCTGGGGCAGAGCGCCGACAACTGGGTGATGATGCCGATCACCACCTGGTTCAAGACCTATGGCTCGCATAACACGCTGAACATCTGGGCCAAGACCGATGGCGTGGGGACGCCGATGGAACGGGCGATCGACCAGGCGCGGGTGATTATGCGGGCGCGGCGGCATGATCAGATTGGAGGAGCCGACAGCTTCACCATCGAGACCAACGACAGCTTCATGTCTTTGTGGGCGAACATAAGCGGATCGTTCTTTATTGTGATGATCGTGATTGCCTCGATTTCGCTGGTCGTGGGCGGAATCGTAATCATGAATATTATGTTGGTCTCGGTCACCGAGCGCACGCGTGAGATCGGTATTCGCAAAGCGCTGGGGGCCCGCCGCCGTGACGTGATGCTGCAATTTCTAATCGAGTCGGGAACGATGGCCATTGTTGGCGGCTTGCTGGGAGTGATCGGCGGCATCATCATCGCCAAGACCGTGACCGCGTTGATCGGCATGCCTTCGGCCATCAAAGCCTGGGCGGTGATGGCCGGGCTGATCGTGTCGGCGAGTGTGGGGATTTTCTTCGGTGTCTATCCCGCACGAAAGGCGGCGAAGCTGGATCCGATTGTGGCGCTGAGATTTGAATTGTGAAAGTCAACAACTAAGCAATCAGCAACTAGCAATTAGCATTTTGCCCTAAGCGATTCTTTCTCAGACATTGAGGGCTAAATGCAAATGCTAAGGGCTAAATGCCGCTGGGTTTGCTGATGGCTGATATCTGATGACTGGCAACTTGCAATGAAAAGCAGAGATTACGCCCAAATCTTGCGCATGGCGCTGGACACGCTCCGCGGCAATAAGCTGCGTTCCGGCCTGACGATTCTCGGTGTCGTGATCGGCATCATGATGGTCATCGTGATTTCGTCGGTGGTGCGCGGTCTGAATTCGAACGTGCAGGGCATGGTCGAGGACCTGGGCTCCAACATCATTTTTGCCTATCATCTTGAGCCGTTCACCTTCGGGCGTCCCACAACCGAGATGCTAACCCGCAAGGAACTGACGCTCGACGATGCGATGGCGATGAAGGGCCTGCCGCATGTCGAGGCCGTCACAGCCGCCCAGCGCCTGCAGATGCCGCAGTTCGGCACCGGCACCTACGCGGTGAAATACGAAGGCCGCAAGACCAAGAACACCCTGCTGGAAGGCGACACGTACGACGCTGTGAGGGTCTACGACATCAAGCTGGATAGCGGCCGCTTCTTCACTGCAACCGAGGACGAGCATCGCAGTCCGGTGATCATTTTGGGACATGACACCGCGGAACAACTGTTTGGCAACGAGGACCCGCTAGGCAAGGAAATCAACATCGAAGGCGAGTTGTTCACCGTAATCGGAGTGGCAGCGAAGAAAAAGGCGGCGTTCGGCAGCGGCGCTAACCCGGAAGACAATATCGTCTACTTTCCGCTCGAGACCTTTCGCAAGCTGCATCCCGAGCTCAAAGACTACTGGATCGGAGTGAAAGCCACCTCGCACGACGATATGCCGGCTGCGATGGATGAAATGCGCGGGCTGCTGCGCCGCCGCCGCCATGTGCCTCCCAACAAGCCCGACAACTTCGCCGTCTTCAGCCAGGACTCGCTCAGCGACACCTGGAACCAGCTCACCGGGGGCATCTTCATCTTCATGTTTGCGGTGTCGAGCGTGGCGCTGATTGTGGGCGGCGTAGGCGTGATGAACATCATGCTGGTGTCGGTGACGGAGCGCACCCGGGAGATTGGCGTGCGCAAGGCCGTCGGGGCGCGCAAGCGTGACATCCTCCTGCAGTTCACGCTGGAGGCGATCGCCCTGACGGGGGCCGGTGGCATTCTCGGGATCCTAATCGGCGGACTGCTCACCGCTCTGGTGCCGCTGGCGTTTCCTTCGCTGCCGGCCACAATGTCGGTGCAATGGGTGGCGACGGCAACCATCGTGTCGGGAATGATCGGCCTGGTGTTCGGAATCTATCCGGCATGGAAGGCCGCCAACCTGAATCCGATCGAAGCGCTGCGCTACGAATGAGGTGAAGCCATGCTACTTCTTCCGTATCGCCGCCAGGCACTCTCCGTATAGATCAATCAGGTGATGGGCATAGTCTTCCGTCTTGGAGCCGGTATCTCCCTGAAAGCCTGCGCCGACGGAAGCGGCCTTGCCATATCCGGTGGTGACAGCGATGAATTTCATCATGTCGAGGGCAATATCTTCGTCGCGCCGGCTTCCGGCCGCGCCAGCTACGTTCGGTTCATCCATGAATGCTGATCTCCGTGTGGCGCCGGGCGCCAGAAAAAATCATAGCAAAACATGCGAGGCTCCGATGGCCAGCGAGCAGGGATACTAAATTTCGGTCGACAGGTGACGGATTTTGCCAATCACCAGATCGCTCGCCCTGCGTCCAGGCGGTATCGGCACCAGCCTCAATGTCGAGGCTGGTTTCTCCGTGTGCTCCCGCAGAATCAGGGTCCCGGGAGCCACCGTGATTCTTCGAATCAGGCACTTCGCCCCATCCAGCACGGCATACAATCCCTGGTCCTGCGGCCGGTTTGCCGGAGGCAGCGCGTTAGAGTGGCGGTCGATCAAGATGACGGCTCCTGCTTTCAATAAGGGTATGCCGTCGACGTCTTCTTTGCGGAGCTTCACGGCCACAAAGCGCGCCCAGTCGCGGCGATTGCCGATGGTCTTGGGCTTCAACCTGCGCAGAAAACTCCGTTCAAAACTGACGGTGTCCTGAATATGGTCAGTGGTGAAGCGGGGCAGGTGGGCCGCCGAATCCAGCGACACGACGACCACAGTTTCGGCGTTATCACGGCGGCCCTCGGCATTATCGATGTGCCGCAAAATAGGATCAACGCCCGCCAGATCGAGGGCGTCGAGATGCAGCACATCGAGCAGGCGGTCCATGGCATGCAGACTGAGTCCGCGCTTGCCGTTGAGGAAGTTTGAGAGATGCGCCTGTTGGAACCCGGCCTTGTGCGCCAGGCCTTTTCCCGTCAGTTCGCCTCGTTCCAGCCGCGCCCAAATACCGGCGCGCAGGCTGTCCTGCAGCGTATGAAATCGTATTTTCATAGTTTGCTAAAAGCTATACATGTACTTTTGTAATATGCCTATAGCTAATAACGATTGACCCCAACTCCGCCCCGGTGCCATATTCAAATTGCCCTAGTTCTAGCAACGCGGAGGGCCGAGGATGAAGCGAGCCATGCCAAACAGTCAACCCGAAGGAGAAGACAGAGCCTTCAGCGAATTGCGCCGCAAGGTGCGCGGCTCGGAGGTGTTGTCGTCGTCTTTCGAGAAGCTCCTGGGAGTGACGCGCTTTACCGGGAGAATCAGCGTCGTTGTGCAAAATGGGCGCATTCTGAAGTCCGGCTACGAGGAGGGATATTTTACCCGCCGACAGGAAGAGAGGCTGATACCGTAGGGGACCGGAATGCGGCATGCAGGTAATAAGGAATCAAACTGTATGACGGCGAGAGCGCCACTTTCGCACGTAACCAAATAACCAAGCAGGTCATCGTAACCGAAACGGGCCCTGTATTCCCGCTCTCTGACAGTTAAGGGACGGGACGCAGGGCCTGTTGCATTTATAGGATTCGCCACATGACATACAGCCGTTATGAATTGAAGTATTGCGAATGTTGCGGCGGTTTGGGACTGCGCCGCCAGGATTCCGGGGTGCCGTATTGCCGCGACTGCGAGCAGATGCTGCAAAACTTATTGATTACGCCCGGGCCGCCTCTAACCGGTTCTCCTCAGCGGAGCGCTTTTTCGAGCGCCATCCGGGTTTTCGGCAAGCCGGAAGCTCAAGCCACGGTTCAGGAGGCGAGTGATGCCTGCTGAGCTGAAAAATCCACGGCAACGCTGCAGGATGTTCCGCCGTCCTCCTTCGCACGCGGTGGCATTCGAACCCGAACCGGAGACGATTTGCTATCGCGGACAAACCCTGGCCATTGTACGGCACTTCTTCGAAATTTCATCCCAGCTCGGCAGGATCCCATCGATCCTGGGCCGAGAATTTTTCCGCGCCAAGGTATCACACCATTCCATCCCCAGCTTCGAAGACCAGGCGCTCTTCGTACATGATGTGCGGCGATCGCTTGGCAAACTCAACGATGACGAGTTGCAGGTGATCACGCTCCTCGGCCTGTACGACGTCACTCTGGATGCGGCGGCGGCAATCCTTCACCTCAGCACCGGCTGTCTGAGCGAACGTTACTCCGATGCTATTTCACGACTGACGCAAAACTTTCTTGATACCGGGGTGCTACGTCGCGACCGGCCCGACCGGCGGCAATTACAGATGAAGTGCCGTCCCGGTCTGGCGGCCCGAAGCTCTCCCAGGAAGTCATGCGCTTCGGTACAGCCAATGCGGCCTAACCGGCGTTGGCGGGCGGAGGGCAGCTAGCCGCAAAGCCGCTCGGCCACTCGTCGTTGCCCAGGCGATCATCCTTCACAGGGAGGTGATCGCGCTGGGCCGCGACGCGAAGCCTGCGACTTCAGCATTCGGACGGGTTGCTTACATGTCGGGTTGATTGTTGCGCGACAACTTAATCCAGCTCGGAACGCGTCTGATATCAGAGGAGGCTAGATTCGATGGCAACAGCACAAAAGAAAAGCTCATCCGGAAGCAAATCCCGTTCCAAGTCAAGCAAGAGTTCGAGCAAGTCGTCGCGCTCACACCATGGCAGTTCGCCGTCATCCGGCAAGAGCAGTTCCAAGAAATCGCATCGCTCTAAGAGTTCTGGATCTTCGAAGAAGTCGTCCAGCCATGGCCGGAAGTACGGTCCCAAGGCGCAGAAGAAGGTTGAGGAAGAGATGCACGAGTTCAAGCGCGGCAAGCTGAAGAGCGGAAGCGGGAAGAAGGTGACGAATCCGAAGCAAGCAATCGCGATTGGTCTCTCCGAGGCGCGCCGCTCCGGAGCCAAGGTCCCGAAGCGCAAGAAAGCGGCCTGAGGGGCCGACACTGCTCCCCGCTGGGGCAATCGGAGGATTGATGCTGGAAAAACCCACCCAACCCGAGGGGGCTGGGTGGGTAGCAGTGCCTTATCTCGCCAAGAAGGATTTGGTAAAGCTTATCCTCTTGCTCCGACGAGATCCCGGGTTTCGGCCTTTCCGCTGCCGCCGACCTTGCGATACTCGATTCCCGTATAGATCTGGCGCGGGCGGGCGATCTTCCGCTCCGGGTCTGCCATCAGTTCGTTCCACTGTGCCAGCCATCCCGACGTGCGCCCGATGGCAAACAGCACGGTGAACATTTCCGGCTGGAATCCCATGGCTTCGTAGATGATGCCGGAATAGAAGTCGACGTTAGGATAGAGCCGGCGGGAGACGAAATACTCGTCCTGCAAGGCAATGCGTTCGAGTTCCAGGGCAATCTCGATATTCGCATTGTGTCCGGTAACCTCGAACACCTGGTCGGCCACCCGCTTGATGATGCTGGCGCGCGGATCGTAGTTCTTATAGACCCGGTGCCCGAAGCCCATCAGCTTGAATTCGCCCTTCTTCACGCGCTCGATATAGGCGGGCACGTTCTTGAGGGTCTTGATCTCGTTCAGCATGATGAGGACTTCTTCGTTCGCGCCGCCATGCAGCGGGCCGGACAATGCGGAAGCAGCCGACGCCATTGACAGATAAGGATCGGCCTCAGCGCTGCCGACGACACGCATGGTGGTGGAGCTGCAATTCTGCTCATGATCGGCGTGCAGGATGAAGAGGATGTCGAGCGCGCGCGCCAGCACCGGGCTGACGGCATACTTCGGTTCCACCATCTTCCACAACATCGCCATGAAGTTCTCGGCATAGCTCAATTCGTTGTCCGGATAGATATAGGGGAAACCCATGCGGTGGCGGTAAGAATACGCCGCCATGGTCGGCATCTTAGCGATCAGGCGAATGGTCTGCAGCATCCGGTTCTCAGGATCGTGAACATGTTTCGCCTCTGGATACACGGTGGAGAGCGCTGCGACCGTACTCACCAGCACGCCCATGGGATGCGCGTCGTAGCGGAAGCCATCGATGAAGTGCTTCGTGCTCTCCGGCAGCATGGTGTGGTGGGTGATGTCGTGAATCCACTTCTGCTCCTCCTCCGGAGTTGGCAACTCGCCGAACATCAGGAGGTAGGCAACTTGCAAATAGGTGCAATTCTCCGCCAGGTCAGCGATATCGTATCCGCGGTAGCGAAGGATTCCTTTATCGCCGTCGATGAAGGTGATACTGCTCTTGCAATCGGCGGTGTTCATGAATGCGGGATCGTACGTCATAAGCCCGAAGTCGTCGGGTTTGGTTTTGAACTTACGCAGCTCAGTGGCCCGGACGGTTCCCAGTTCGATCGGGAACTCCATGGTCTGATTGGTGCGTTGGTCAGTTATGGTGAGAGCATCTTTCGGCATGAACGGAACTCCTTTATCAGGGCGAGGTAAGTAAGTAATACGAACGGTGCATCCAGCCGGCCGATAGGTCGAGCGGCCGGAGGCAGCCGCACTTCTGGCGAGGGCGCTGAGTAAAACAGGTAAACTAATATGAATATCGTGTTTTCCGCAGTTTCGCTACTTATTTTCTTTGCCTGCGGAAGTTTGTGTCTTCGGCGTTTCCGCTGGAGACGCTGCGTCGCCTGCCTTACCGTCGCCGTCGCCTGAACTCTTGTTGCCGGTACGTCCCGCGCTGGAACCCTTGCGAGCGTAATCGGTTACGTACCAGCCAGCGCCTTTGAACTGTACCGCCGGTGCCGAGAGCATCTGTTCGAGCTCGCCGCCGCAGTGTGGGCAGATGGTAAGCGGCGGGTCAGAAAACTTCTGGATGCGCTCGGTCAGCGTATGGCAACTCTTGCACTGGTACTCGTAAAGTGGCACGTCGACTCCGAAAGGCAGCTAACCTATTGATTCTATTCCCCGACGGAAGATGCGGTCAATTCGGGGCGGCGGAGACCCAAGTAGAGGCCGCGGCAGGTCACGGTTTTCCTGCGCGCTCGACTTCGAGCTCCAGGCCCTCAACCCGGCGCACGATGACCTGCTCGCCCATGGGCACGCGGGAGCGGGCGTGCGCGTTCCATATTTCTCCGAGTACGAAAACCTTGCCTTCGGGGTCGATCTCGGTTCGCGCCTCTCCGATAGCGCCCAGCAACCCCTGCGCGCCGGTGACGACTTTACTGTGCCGCGCTTTCAGGGCGATAGTCATGAGGAAGACGGTAATCAGCCCAAGCGGCACGCTGATCGCAAGGGCGGCCCACAGATGCACGCGCATCTCGGGAATGGGGCCGTCAACCAGCAGCAGCCCGCCGAGTGTCAGCAGCACGATGCCGCCGACCGCCAGTATGCCGTGGGTAGCAAACTTCGCTTCCAGCACGAAAAGAACAAAGGCGGCAAGGATGAGCGTCAACGAGGCATAGCGGGTTGGCAGCAGGTTAAGCGCGAACAGCGCCAGCAAAATGAAGACAACTCCGACTACGCCGGGCACGATGGCTCCGGGATGACTGAACTCGGCATAGAGCGACAATGCGCCGATGGCTAAGACGAGGAAAGCGATGTTGGGATCGAGCAGGAAGTCGAGAATGCGCTGGCGCAGGGTCATGGGCACGCCTTCCACGGGCTTGCCCGCAAGATGCAGGGTTACCTCTTTACCGTCGAAGCGCTTGATGGTCCGGCCATCGAGCTGGCGCAGCAGGTCATCCTGATTTTTGGCAACGATATCGATCAGGTTCTGGTGCAGGGCTTCTTCGTCAGTCCAGGACTTCGACTCGCGCACAGCGCTCTCCGCCAGTTGCACATTACGGCCGCGCGGTCCGACAAAGGAACGCATGAAGGCCGCCGCGTCGTTCTCGACTTTGGTCTTCATGGTGTCTTCCATCTTCTGTCCGGTAATGTCGACGGGATGGGCCGCTCCGGTGTTGGTTCCAGGGGCCATCGCCGCGACATCGGCTGATTCCAGAATGAAGAAACCCGCCGAAGCGGCGCGCGCGCCGCTTGGCGCGACATAGACGATCACCGGCACCGGCGAGGCGAGAATCTTCTGAATAATGTCGCGGGTAGAGTCGACGAGTCCGCCGGGAGTGTTGAGTTCGATGAGCACGGCTTCGGCGTTTGTCTGCTTGGCGCGAGCGATAGCCCGGTCAATGTACTCGGCCGTGATGGGCTGGATGGTGTCGTCGACCGTTACCTTGATGATGGCGGCGAACGCAGAACTGCAGCAACTGATCAGCAGCAGAAACAGGAGTGGCAGTCGAAGTCGGGACATTGCAACCTCCCATTGGAGGAACAGTGTAATTCTAGTGCGGCGCGCTCTCCTTTGCAGTGACTTCCTGCTGCAGGGCCAGGGCCGCGTTGTTGCTGGGCTCCAGCTTCAGGGCGGATTTCAGGGCGTCGGAAGCCGCATTGATCTGGTTCTGTTTCAGGTCGAGCCGGGCTAAAACCAGGAAAGCGTCGACATTGGGCTGCAGACGCACCGAGGTCTGCGCCTCCGACCGGGCATTAAAGGTGTCACCCTTCTGTTCGAGCGCGCGCGCCATCCCGGCGTGAGCGGCGGCATTGTTGTAGTCGAGACTGATGGCCTCGCGAAACTCGGTTTCCGCATCCGAAACAGCATTGCGAGACAGCAAGTCCTTGCCGCGGTCGGAGTGATAGGCCGAGTGAGCCTCGCGGTCTTTGGAGGACAGCCGTTCCTCGGTGAGGTTGTGGATCTGGAGCTCAAGCTGACGATAGGAGGCCTCGTCGTAATTGCGCTTGATCCGCTCCAGGGGGACGCGCGCCGGAGGTACGCCCAGTACCTGCGTGCCACTGGCGGGAGGCGCTGTGGGAGCGCGTTCCCCACGATTAATGTTTTCCAGCAAGCCCCTGGCCTCAGCATCATTGGGCTGCTGCTGCAACTCCTCGCGCAACTGCTGCGCCGCCCCGGCGTTATCACCAGTTTCGTAGAGAGCGACGGCCAGGTTGAAGTGGTAGTCCGGGTCGCCAGGGTCGGCATTCACGGCTTTCCTGAAGTGGTCGATGGAAGCGGCGCGCTTGCCCCTGTGGCCATCTACGACACCGAGATTGTTGTACACCTCGGTGAGCGGCACACGAGCGACAAGGAAACTGAATGCCGTGTAGGCCTTGTCATAGTTGCCACGGTAATACTCCGCCATTCCCAGCAGAAAATTTGCCTGGCCGGCGACCGGATCATCTTTCGGAATTCGGCTGAGCCAGACGGAGGCCGATTCGTACTCCTTGGCGTCGTAGTAGACCTTGCCCAACTGCAGCATGGCGAGGGTGTAATTCGGATTCAGCCGAATAGCCTCGCGAAAGTGGTGTATCTTCTCCTGCCGGGCCGTGGCGAGAATGCCGCGGACGTAATTTTCGAAGGCATCAAGCCGGATCGGCGTTGAGGTTTTCAGAAACTGCTCGCGTGTCAGCCCCGGCGGCGTTGGCATCTGGTTCAGCAACTGCCAGGCAAGGTCGGTCTGGATATTGATCAGGCTGGTCAGGGGGCCGCTGCTGTGGACCTCCGGGAACAGGTGGAGACGCTTCATGTCCAAAAGCTGGGCCTTTGCCGTAAACGTATTGCCGTCGAAGTCATAGTCGCCAAAGATTACGTAGTCGGCGTCCATCTGCTCCGCCACCGAGTAGGTGGTTGCGCGGGAAGGGTGCGCTGCTCCGGGGATTCCCGCATGGTCGAAGGCATAAGTCCGGTCCTCGCGGCTGATAACAAAGACTTCCTCCGACGACATGCGCTGCGACAGGACTTCGGGAAAGGCCTCGCCGATCCACTCCAGGCCTGGAGCCTTGGAGTGATTTTCGAAAGGCGTGATCAATAAGGTGTGGATGCCGAGAGTCTGGCCGTAGGCCGTCACAGACGTAAGAACACAAAGCGCTGCGATCAGGAAGGCAACGCGAAGAGAAAACCTGGAGAGCAGATTCGGCAAGCTGAACAATTATATCTGGCACTGTGAGGCCCGTATCGGGAGCCGGGGCCAAAGCGAACCTGCTTCGGTTACATCCGCGTTGGTTCGGTGGGTCCAGGCTCGCGCACGGGATTGTCAGGCTCAAGCACCGGCTTGTCCGGAGGTTCTTTCACCGGCGCCGGCGGCTCCTCTCCGGGAGGTACGGGAATGCTTGGCTCCTTGTCGCGGCGCAGGTACTTTGTGTGTTCGGCGGATCGGGTCATCAGGGCCTCATCTGCTGGAACGCGAGCTGCGAGACGACTTCGTTCCGGATTGCGACTTGCCGCGCGATCCCGTGCTGCTGCGGGAGCTGTTGTGCGCTTTGCCGCCGCGCGCAGTGGTTCGGTTGGAACGCGCACTGGTGAAGCGCGAGTTCGAGGAACGCGATGCGCCGGTTTTGCTGTGCGCACCTGCGCGGCTGGAACTGGCGGAGCGGCCGCGCGCGCTGGCGCTCTTTCTTGTGGTGGAAGCTCGTTCGGCTTCGGACTTTGCGGCGCTCCGCGAGTTGCCGTTCCCGGAGCTTGAATTACGCGCTGAATTGCTACCAGCGGAGGAGGAGGCGCTGCGCGAAGTGGAACCAGTCTTCCTATTTCCCGAGCGAATTCCCGAGGCGCTGCTGCTCGACGCTGCCTTCTTGGTGTGAGAGCGGCCACCGTTGCTCCCGGCCTTGCGTGAGCGGCTGGAGCGTTCGGTGTCTCCGGTGTCCACCTGCTCGGCGGTTTCGCGGCTCACGATTTTGTTGAAGTTGCTGCGTTCTCCTCCAGCAGTCCTTTCCTGGTAGAGCAGGGCCAGCCGGCGGTCGTCGAACTTCTTGAACCACTCGTCCCAGCTGATTTCTTCTAGCGAGCCTTCCCCGCTGTAGCCCGGGAAATCGAGACGGATAATGCCAGGGTCGTCGTCGCTTTCAGTGCGGCTGACGGCGCTTGGCTTGGCGCCCCGCTCCTCCGCCCAGCGGCGGATCTCGTCATGGTCGGTCGTAACTTTGGAAAGTGTTCTGCTCATTTCTGCTCCTCGGTGCGTTTGATCGCCTTGATACGGCACGCCTTCGCCTAGGATGCGGGGTGGTCGGCGAAAGTTTGCGGCAATTAGTCGGACGCGAGAGATGTGGGGTTCTCGCCAACATTCCTACGAGTCAGCGGTGTTGAGCTGACGTCGGTATTGCAACCGACCGGTCCGCTGTTCGGGTGCTGGTTGTATTCGTGTGCGGCCTTCCGGCCAGCTCTGGTCAGGAAAGAACGAGTTACCAGGCTCTCGCTTTCTTTTCCGGTATAGCGCTGCGGAAGGTGGCTGCCTGTTCCCGGCAGGAAGCGGTTGGAAACTCCAAGCAGATCACTGACCAAGCCAGGCGCCACTCCGTGCAATACGGCAGCCAGCTTTGCCTGAGGCGTAAGAATGATTTCCGAGGCGCCGCGCGCGGTGGCGTCCACGATCTTGCGGGCTGCCCGCCGCGCATCCATGGAGAGCAGTGGCAGGCTGGCGGCCAGGGCGAACCAGCTGTATTCCTTGCGATGATCGCCTTTGAAGATGGCATTCATGTGCGAGCCGGTGCGCATGAGTCCCGGCACAACGGTGGTCACTTTCAGCTTCTTTCGGGCGAGTTCGGCATGGAGACCTTCGCTGAATCCCATGGCCGCAAACTTGGCAGCGCTGTAAGGCAGAAGATGGGGAACAGCCATCTTGCCGCCGATGGAAGTGATGTTCACGATGTGGCCCAAACCTTGTTTGGCCATGCCCGGATAGGCTGTCATGATTGTGTAAACCATTCCCCAATACATCGTGTTCATGGCATTCTCAAAATCTTCAATGCGTTGCGAGTCGAGCGGCCCAACCTCGATCTGGCCGGCATTGTTGATGAGGACGTCAATGTGGCCGAACTGCTCCTCGACGCCGCGTATGAAGGATTCGGCCTGCTGCCTGACTCCGACGTCGCATGAATACGCCCAAACCCGGGCACCGCGAGCCTGCAGCCGATGCTCCGCATCGCGCAGGGTCCGCTCGTCACGACTACAGATAGCCAGCTTGGCCCCGCGCGAAGCAAATTCCATGGCAAGCGCAAATCCCAGCCCTCGCGAACCGCCGGTGATCGCCACCACGGCGTCGTGCAGATCGAAGTCCGGCTGCATGCGGCGGAGCAGAGCGCGCCCGGCAAGAAAGGCTCCAACACCGGCGGCGGTTCCGGCAGCGGCTACGGCTGCAGCAGAGGCGATCACGATCTGTTTTTTGCGCATTGCAAGTCCCTTCCTTTTCTATTCCCGCTCGCCAACCTTGACTTGTCCGAAATTCAGCAGGGTCACGATCATGACGCCGCCCAGGATGTTTCCCGCAGTCGCCGTGCCGAGCCATTGCAAATAGCGGCTGAACGGCACCGAGCCGCCGAAGACAGCGGACATAATTTCGCCGCTGCTGGCGACGCAGTGGGCAAAGTGGCCGATACCGACCACGAAGGTCAACAGCCAGATGACGGCAATCTGCCCGATGGTCCAGTGGCTGGCTGTAACCATCCAGGCCACCAGGGCGATCAGCCAGCCCCCGATGACGCCGCTCCAGAAGATGTGACCGAAACTGCCCTGGGATGCGAGAACGCCAAGCTGAATGAGGTAGCCGCGAACGGTCGGAGACAAGGCGTCGGTGAGGACGGCCAGAGCTGCGAAGGCCGTGGCGCCGAGCACGTTGAAGCAGAACACCACCGACCAAAGGCGCAAGGTGTCGACGAAATGCCGCCTTTCACTCAGGATCAGCGCAACCGGGTACAGCGTGTTTTCGGTGAAGAGTTGGGCGCGGCCAATAATGACAGCTATGAATCCGACGGGATAAACCAGATAGGAAAGAAACTGGCGAAGCGGTATGTCCGGCATGATCGCCATCGCCGAGGCCACTGCAAGTCCGGTAAGTCCCATCGACAATCCGCCGGCAAAGCCGGAGAACGCCAGCGCCTTGGGTGATCGGCGCAACTCCTCGTGCGCATTGTCTTCCACGTGATGGAAGATTTCGCGGGCGGTTCGCCGCAGGGATTGATCGGTCGTGGTGGGGGTCGCCATGGCAGCGGTGCCTGAGGTTAGATGCAGACTGGCCGGGCTGCGCGGAGGTCTTGAACATCCCGGCGCTTAAAGCAAAAGGCGGCCTACGCGAGGCCGCCTGTGGTTGCCGAGGATTCAATTCTGCAGGCTGGCGAACTTGTTCTCCTCGGCTGCCATGTGAAGCCGCATGCAGCGGGTCAGGTCCGTTCCCGCTTTCTTGATGGCTGCGACCGCGGTTTCGACGTCCGGGGATTCCGACAGGTGGCTGAGCAATTCGCGAAAATTCTCCAGACGGAGCCGCATCTGCTTGTGTTGCCGTTTCATTTCGTGGGCGAAGGCGGCGAGTTCAGGGCTGATTTTCGCTACATCTGCCAGCACCGTGGTTTCTTCGTTCTGATAGTGCCCAGGCAGCCATTCGGCGAGCCACTTGCTGCCGCTGATCGCCAGGTTGGCGCTGGACAGGTCGGTGAACAGGTGCGGGTAGCACACCATGTTCTGCAATGCGGTATCAAGCTGGTCGAGCTGCACGACCAAATCATTATGTTCGTGGTGAACGAGGAGAGCGTGGTTGTGGAAGGATTGTTCAACTGGCGTCACAACGCACCTCGGAGGAAGAAATTGGACAAACAGAACCCAGCTAATCTTGGCCCCACAATGCCCGCGAGGCAGTGATAACTATCACCGCCCGGCGTGACGTGAATCCAGCATCAGCGCCGGAGGCGATCACCGTTCTGCTAATCTGCGGCAGGTATGCCAATGGTGCTGCAGGTATTAGCGGCGGTGTGTGCGCTGCTGGCGCTGGCCGGCGGGGCGTACTACGCGCTCTGTATCTGGGCGGCCCGCCGGTTCCTGGCGCGGCCGGCGGCTGCCGCTGTATTCGAATCGCCTCCCGTCAGCATTATGAAGTCGCTGAAAGGCGTTGATCCGCACATGCGGGCGGCCTTTCGGTCGCATTGCCTGCTTGACTATCCCGAGTACGAAGTGCTGTTCGGGGTACATGATCGCAGTGATCCTGCGGTGGCGCTGGTGAAGGAAGTGCAGCAGGAGTTCCCGAACGCTCGGCTGCGTGTGATTCATTGTCCTAAGCTGCTGGGCGCGAATGGGAAGGTGAGCAACCTGGCGCAGATGTTGCCGCACGCAACCTATGAGCATGTGCTGATCAACGACAGCGACATTCTGGTTGAGCCGGACTTTCTGCGACGTGTGATGCCGAACTTTGCTAAGCCGAAGGTTGGCATGGTAACGACGCTGTATCGCGCTCTCGCTGGCCGGGGTTTCTGGTCAAAGCTGGAGGCGCTCGGGGTCAGCACAGACTTTATGGGAGGCGTGCTGGTGGCGCGCGAGATGGAAGATGGAATTCGATTTGCCCTGGGCGCGACGATGGCCACTACGAAAACTGTACTGGCGAAGATCGGCGGACTGGAACCGCTGGTCGATGTGCTGGGCGATGATTACGAGCTGGGGGCGCGTGCCGCTGCCGCCGGGTATCAGGTTGAACTCGCAGACACGGTGGTCGAGACGGCAGTCGCTGACTACATCTGGCGTGATTTCTGGCAGCATCAGTTACGCTGGGCGCGCAACGTAAAAGACCGCAGACCAGCGCAATATTTCGGCCTGATTGTGACGTTTGGGCTGGTGTGGGGAGCGCTTGCGGTGCTCTTCGATCCCGGGGCCTGGTGGAGCTGGAGTGCGTTGGTGATCACGGCGGTCGCGCGATTCGCTGCCGCGTTGGTGGTTGGGAAGCAAGTGTTGCAGGATGCGCAGGTGTTGCGCGACCTCTGGCTCATTCCTTTGCGGGACGGCGTCGCGCTCGTGGTGTGGATTGCCAGCTTTTTCGGCAACACGGTGGTGTGGCGCGGTCAGCGATTTCGGTTGCAAAACGGCAGGCTGGAGAGCTCTGGTAGCGAGGCGCGGGAAGACTCAGCTTAGCCCAACGCTAAAGCGCGCTTGAATTGTTCCGGCCTTCTCCGGCAAATGCGGGAGGCTCCCACCACGCCAGCTTTCGCACCCTCTGTGTTGTAATGGCTGTGTTCTTCAACCCAGCTTCACGAGAGCCTTCATGAGAGTCATTTTGCGACGAATTGCGGTGGTCGCTGTGCTGATGCTTCTCGCTTGCGGCGCAGCGCGTGCGCAAAAGATCAAAGTCGAATTCGACAAGAACGTCGATTTTGCGAATTTCAAAACTTATGCCTGGGATCCGACGCCTCAGGCCTATGGTAAGCCGGCACTGGCGTTGGCCATCAAGGCCGCGGTTGACGGCGAGCTTACGAAGCGCGGGCTGACAAAGGTGGCCGACAATCCGGACCTCTACGTCGCAATGTATGGGGGCATTGATTCCGACATGGCCGTCACCTACTCGGACTTCTACTACGGTCCTGGAGGCATACCGCCGTTCGACCAAAGCGTCCTTTTCTGGGGCGGGATACCGGGAACGTCGGCCACGGCGGTGGTTCACAAAGGTCAGCTCGTTGTTGACCTCATTGACGCGCGGCCTAAGAAGCTGGTGTGGCGCGGCGTCGCAACCCAGAAGTTGAGCGATCAGCAGATGAAGCTGCTGGAGCAGGTGGATGCGGCGGTCGATAAGCTGTTCGAGAAATACCCGCCGAAGAAATAAATCAGGGTGACGTTTTTCGGCGTCAGGGCGGACTTCAGTCGTGCCGAATAGGCGTTTCTCCAGCTTTTGGGCTTTTAGCCCTGTGTCATCCGCAGCCGCAGGGGCTGAAGCCCCTTCTCATATGCGAGTTTGTCGGCACGACCAAGATCGTGCCCTGACGCTAAGAATTTCCAACCCACGCGGATACGCCCGTGTTTCGGTCGCGTGCGTCCATTCGTTACCGTTGCTATGTTTCGACTGTTGCCGGCTGCGCGTTCTTGCGCGGGCGTCGGTTCTGCTGCAGGATCTTCTTGCGCAAGCGCAGGCAATTCGGCGTGACCTCGCACAGCTCATCCTCGGCGATGAACTCGATCGCCTGCTCCAGGTTCAGGTTCTTAAACGGAACCAGGCGAATGGCCTCGTCAGCAGTCGAAGAGCGCATGTTGGTCAGCTTTTTCTCGCGAACAATGTTCACGTCGAGATCATTGTCGCGCGAGTTTTCCCCGACGACCATACCTTCGTACACTTCCACGCCGGGGCCGACGAACAATTCGCCGCGCTCCTGCAAGCCCCACAGTGCGTAAGCGGTCGTAAGGCCGGGACGGTCGGCGACCAGAGCGCCTGTCGGACGATGTGGGATATCGCCCAGCCACTCGGTGTATCCCGCAAACAGCGAGTTCATCACGATGGTGCCGCGGGTGTCGGTGAGCAAATCGCTGCGCAGGCCAATGAGGCCGCGGCTGGGGACCTTGAACTCCATACGCACGCGGCCGTAGCCGTGATTGTGCATCCTTTCCATCTGCGCCTTACGCATACCCAGCTTCTCGATGACCACGCCGACGAACGACTCAGGCACGTCGATCGTGAGCAGCTCGATGGGCTCCATCAGCTTGCCGTCGATGCGTCTGGTGACGATCTCGGGCTTGCCGACGGCGAGTTCGTAGCCTTCGCGGCGAATCATCTCGATCAGAATGGCCAGTTGCAACTCGCCGCGTCCCATCACGCGAAACGAGTCGGTGCTGTCGGCATCTTCCACGCGCAGCGAGACGTTGGTGAGCAGCTCCTTCTGCAGGCGTTCGCGCAGATTGCGCGAGGTGACGTACTGGCCTTCTCTGCCGGCGAAGGGCGAGGTGTTCACCATGAACTGCATGGCGATAGTCGGCTCGTCGATGGTGATGACGGGCAGCGGCGCAGGGTTCTCAACGTCGGTGATGGTCTCGCCGATGTTGATTCCTTCCACGCCAGCAACGGCAACGATGTCGCCCAGTTCGGTGACCTCGATGTCGGTGCGCTTCAGCCCGGCGAAGGAGAACAGCTTGGTGATCTTCGTCTTCTGCATCGAGCCGTCGCGCTTGGCGATGGCGACCTCTTCCCCGGTGCGCAGCGTGCCGTTGAAGACGCGCGCAATGGCGATGCGTCCTAAATAGTCGCTGTAATCGAGGTTCGCGACCAGTACCTGCAAGGGACCTTCGGCCTCGCCGGATGGCGCGGGGATGGTGGAAACAATGGCCTCGAAGAGCGGGCGTAGATCTTCTCCCGGATCCTCGATGTTCTTGGTTGCAGTGCCTATCCGGGCGTTGGTGTAGAGAACGGGAAAATCGAGCTGGTCTTCGCCGGCGTCGAGATCGATGAACAGGTCGTAGACTTCGTTGAGCACTTCCTGGGTGCGGGCGTCGGGACGATCAATTTTGTTAATGACGAGAATCGGCGGCAGCTTGGCTTCGAGCGCCTTGCTGAGCACGTAGCGCGTCTGCGGCAGCGGGCCCTCGCTGGCATCAACCAGCAGCATCACGCCGTCGACCATCTTCAGGGCGCGTTCGACTTCGCCGCCAAAGTCGCTGTGGCCCGGGGTGTCGACGATGTTGATCTTGACCACCTCGGAAGCATCGGCCGCGAGATGGTAGAGGATGGCGGTGTTCTTGGCCAGGATGGTGATGCCGCGCTCGCGCTCCAGTTCATTGGAGTCCATCACGCGCTCGGCATGGGCCTCGTTGGCGCGCCAGGTGCCGCTCTGACTGAGCATGGCGTCCACCAGCGTGGTCTTGCCGTGATCGACGTGGGCGATGATGGCGATATTACGGATACTCGTGCTCAAAACTCAGGTCCTTTCAGCTTGAAACCGCGTGCATACGGGCAGACGGAGAGAGGTTTGGAAGTAGCTCTAGTTTACAGTATGCAGGTTAAGACGGAGAGGCTCACCACCGAGAGGCACGGAGAATTTCAAGAGAGCCGCCACCAAAATTCACCCGCCCACTCCTGGAACCTGCTATATAACTTTCGGCAATGCCACTACCACCACGATCAACCACACCACGCATCTTGGGCCATTCGTTGATATTCAGGGATGCGGGACGGCCTGTTCTGTTAGTCCTAAATCTTCCACGCAGTCTGATTATTGGATTTTCTGCGAGATGGGAGATGCTAACACCCACACTGGGTCGTCGCACTTCGATTCCTGCGTCCAAGCCGACTACGCCAACGGCAATCACTTTTACCTGATCGGAGACGATGACGGCAATGCGCAGGAGCCGACAGCACTGTTCGTTGCCACCTCGAATGCCGCGGCCAACCGCGTGGATTGCTCCTTTTACCAGTACCTAAACTACCCGTGCCAGAATGACCCGCACATCTACAGCGGGCCCAACGGCTACCAGGACTACGAGAACCAAAGCTTCTACGGCCACTTTGTCTATGGCGCTACTCTTGGCAGTCCCAACTACAGCATGGGAACATCCGGCGCTGGGACAGCAACCCCTCCGACTTTCCCGATCAGCTCTATTTACCTCGACACGGGGGGGTCGATTCAGTATGGCAACGGCGCATCGGCGGCCCGGATTTCGAGCCTGGCTCAGGGCACAATCAGCATTGACAAGACGTTGGGAGTGGCCTCGGCCTCGTACGTTTCCGGCGGCTCCGTCAGCGGACTCCCAGGGCAGACCTGTTCCTGCTCTTCGTTCAATAATTCCTGCTCCGGCACGATGGCGACTGTCACGCTCGCAGGAACTAACACGCTGGTCGGCAGCACCTGGACGATCACGAATCGGGGCACTGGATGCACCGCTGCTGCCACGTCTTGCACGCTGTTAAATGGTTCGGCTACATGTTCCTCAGCCCCAACGATCACATCTTCGCTCGGCGGGGCGCACGACGGTATTCTACTGACGGGCATTGCGGGAGCCGTCTCAACCCCGATTAGCACCATGTACCTGAGTGGTGTCTTACACTCCCAAGGCGTCGCGTATGCGAGCCTACCGGCTGCCACGGTCGGCGACCTGGTGTACTGTACGGACTGCCAGGTAGCTAACGCTTCGACTTGTGCACCAACAAACTCGCTAACAGCGCAGGCGTGCTGGTGCGTGGGTGGCGGCCACGGACAATTCGCGAAGTACGAGGACTTTCAGAACGGAGGGTCGCATTGGTACTGTAACTAACGGAACCGCTGGAGTTGTGGGCCTCCAGCGGTCTCCAAAGACTTATATCCTGAACTTGCGGACGAGGCCGACGGCAGCAGTAAAGAGACCACCGGCGAGTAACGGAAGGGTGCCTGGCTCGGGGGCCGTGCCTTCGATCTCGAAGCCGCCAAACTCCCCGTTGTAGAAGGTCCATGGGCCGTCAACGCTGCCGAGTTGATTGTAGGCGAAGTTACCGCCCCCGTCCTGGTAGTCCCACATCCAGAGCTGTTCGGTGTTGGGGTCTGGCTCCCACGCCACCAGCCAATACTGCGTCTTGCCCATGACCGTGCCGCAGCCATTGCAGTTGAACTGGATGAGGCTGCCGCCATCGGAGAACGGTTGGATCGTGCCTTGCTGAGTCAAGGTTGCCAATTGAGTTCCCGGCTGACCGCCGTTGTCGTTGTAGAGGTAGAGATCGATCGGGTTGTTGCCCCCGGCGTAATTGCTGAGCGCCAGCACTGCGTCCGTCATGGTGCCGCTGCTGCTTGGCGTGAACGGCATCGCCATTACCTGATTGTTGTAGTTGGAGCCGTCCACGAACCAAAAGTTTTGGGTATCGTATTCGCCGTTCGGGCCGAGTGTGCTGTACAGGATATCCGCACTCGCCGTGGCGCAGAGTGCCAGCGCCAGAATCGTGAGAAGCGTGAGTTTGCGGGACAAGAGTTGCCTCCTTTGCTGCTTCCGCCGCACGCCAGCAACTGTACCGCAGATCGGCTCCTGCGTATGGCGGCAATTGGTGAAAAGAGCATGGGCGGGAGCCCGGATCAGCTGGACAGTAAATCCAGAACATGGGTCGGTGAACGCTCCGAAACCTTGGTTGACGCAGCCAAAGCGCCGCAGCGCGTGCAAGTCCAGGCTGCAGACCACCCCGACCCTCATCTCTGGAATCTCATTCGACGGCGCAGCTGCGCCCTTACGAGGTCCCAGTGAAACCTGTTTACCTGATCGGCCGCATGATGTTCGGCGGATTCTTTCTCTATAGCGGCATTCATCACTTTCAAGAGGCTGAAGCCATGGCGCAATACACAGCTTCGAAGGGCGTTCCTGCGCCGGAGCTAGCCGTGAAAGCGACCGGAGCGGCCCTCATCTTCGGAGGCACGAGCGTGCTGCTGGGCCTGAAAAAAGAATGGGGCGCTGCGGCAATCGCGGGCTTCCTCGTGGGTGTCTCCCCGCTGATGCATGATTTCTGGCGGGAAGAAGACCCCGGCCAACGACAAAACCAGATGATTCACTTCAGCAAGAACCTGGCTTTGCTGGGAGCGGCGCTGGCGTTCATGGGAATGGAGCGGTCGCGGGGCCGCAAAGCATCAGAAGATTGGAGCGAGCCGGGGGCGGACTGGCGCGCCGCCGAAGGACACGAGGCCGCTTAACCTCGATCCATTCGCGAACCATTCGCCTACATCTTAAGTTGATTGGGGCCGGTGTTCTGCCGGCTCTCTTCTCTTTTGGAAATTGGATGGACCAGGTCAAGTAGCATCAGACAGCCGAGCACCGCGACCGGGCAATACAACGCGTGCAACTCCCATTGCCGCTTGGAGATGGTGCCCAGCGCCGCGCCAATGACATAGCAAATCCAAATCCCCAGCAGAAAAAAGCTCGCGATTGCGTCCGCCTGCTGCACCAGGGTCCTCAGCACTACGGACAACGACTTCCCGCTTTCCCGCGCGTCATGTGCCCAAAACAGCAGGCGGGTAAACGCTTCGGCGAACTTGGTGAGGGTCCCAGTGACAAACGTCGTGTAGACAGTGAGAGGCCCGAAGTGAGTCAGCGTCGCGGTCTGCACCCCCATGGCGAACGCCAGCACCGCCAGCATGGCGAAATAGAAGAGAGAGTACTGGCTCGCCAGGTGGCCATCGCGCATCGCCGGAGTGGCGTGGGCGAATGCCAGCAGCAGCAGGGCTTCTACTCCCAGCGTGATGGAAGCGATGCGCCGCCATTGCGAACGGGCGGCAACCTCCAGGGCGATCCGGGTAAGGACCATGGCCACCACGTAGGACACAAGTGCGCAAGAAAACCGGGCAAGCGTTTGCATGTCGTGATTGCCCGCTCCCATGCCGATATGAATGCTGTTGCCGCTCATGTTCGCAGTGAATATCTGATAAAGAGCGATATAGCCGACAGCATCTACAAAGCCGCCAATCATAGTGAGCAGCAGCGCTGCTACAAGACGATCGGCCGGGCTGAGAACGGGATCAGGCATGCAGGCGTATCTTTCCTTCGTTCTTGGATGGCCGAATATCAATCCAGAGCAGCCACAACAGATGGGACATCTCGACCGGTTTAAAGCCCATCTCTTTTGCAGGGAGGGAGTGTATCTATGAGAAAAGCGGGGAATCGTGTTGTCGTCATTACTGGAGCATCCAGCGGTTTTGGTCGTGGAGCCGCGTTGCGCTTCGCCAGGGCCGGAGACAACGTCGTGATCGCCGCGCGGCGCGAAAGTCTGTTGAAGGAAGTGGCGCGGCGATGCCGCAAGTTCGGCGTGGAAGCACTGGCCGTCGAAGCTGACGTGAGCGAAGCTGCCGACGTGGAGAAGCTGGCAAAAAAAGCGCTCGATAAATTTGACCAAATCGATGTTTGGGTGAACAACGCGGGCGTGGGAACAGTCGCCCGGTTCGAAGAAGCTCCACTGGAAGAACACGAGCAAGTGATTCGAACCAACCTGCTGGGCACCATCTACGGGTCGTACGAGGCGCTGAAGCAATTCCGCGAGCAGGGCGAGGGTGTGCTCATCAACATGTCTTCGTTTGCCGGGCAGGTGGCGCTGCCTTACATGGGATCCTACGCCGCCTCGAAGTTCGGCGTTCGTGGGCTGGGAATGGCGCTGCGTGAGGAACTCGCACAGAACGGTGATGCGGACATACGGGTCTGCACCGTAATGCCGGTGTCGTTCGATACGCCGTTCTTTGAGCATGCCGGCCATCACACCGGCAAGCCGGTCAAGCCTGCGCCGCCGCTGCACGATCCGAAGGAGGTGATCGAGACGATCTTCCGGCTGTCGAAGCACCCGGAGGACGAAGTCATCGTGGGTGCGGAGGGCAAACTGACCAGCCTGGCGCAGCGGCTGACACCGAAGCTGGTGGAGAAGCAGATGGCGAAGCATATGCACAAAGCGCAGGCCAAAGAGCAGGAGCGCGCCTCCGACAGCTCAGGAAGCGTCTTCCGCCCGATGAGGGGTGGTCGCGGGGTGCATGGGAGTTCGCAAGGCGCCCACGAACGTCGCAGCGAGGCCCACAATGGCGACTGGCGCCAGCAGCTCCAGGATTGGCCGCAGCAGCTTGAGGAGGAAGGTTCGTCCGGCAAGCGCGTGCTTGGGACCGTAGTTGGCATCGCAGTCCCAGCGGCCATGGGAGTGGCGTATCTGGTCCGGTCACGCAGACGGCATCAAGATAAATGGGAGCAGGCCGCCTAGTCAGGCAGGGGCCTCAGGCATGCTTGCCGGCGAGCTGGGGCCCCTAAAACCCTGGGTTTTCAACCGGGGAACACTGTCCGGAATTTGCTTTGTTGACTGAGTGAACGAAGGTATTCTTTCTGCATAACCCGATGTCCATGAGTGCTGCGGTAAAGAAATCTGCGAAGAAAGCCAGCTCGATGTCGCCGGTAATTCCCGACAAGCTATACTTCCGCATCGGTGAAGTGGCCAGCATCTGCCGTTTGCCCGCCTACGTTCTTCGCTTCTGGGAGACAGAATTTCCGCAACTGAAGCCCGTCAAGGGCAGCACCGGACAGCGCATGTATCGCCAGCGCGATATCGAGAACCTGCTGCGAATCAAGCAGCTTCTCTACGAAGAGGGCTTTACCATCGCAGGGGCCCGGCAGCAGTTGAAGGCGGAAGCCAAACCTTCCAAGCTGCAGGGTGGCCTGCCCTTTCCGCCGCAACGTCGTAAAGATGGATTAAAGAAGGTTCGCCAGGGATTGCAGGAGATCCTGGGAATTCTGTCCCGCCGCCGATAAGTTCTGTTCGAATCCCGTACTGCAAAACAGCCGCGCCTGTCCGATTTCGTCACAGGACTATGTGATCTAGCGCACCGCGTCACTGTTCGCGAATTTTGTATTACCCCAAGACACGGGAGACTTTCACGCTTATGAAAGACCTCAAAGATGCCGGGCACCTCTTACGCCTGGCGGCGGTATTTGCGGCCGCAGTCGTGGTGTTCCTTCTGGTCAGAGGGGCGCTGGTGCCGAAGAGCTTCGGACGGCTGGGACATTATCGCGCGCAGGCGTTGCAGGAGATCGCAGCCAAGCCGATCGTCTACGCCGGACACCAGGCATGCGAGGACTGTCACGGTGACGTAGTTGAAGTAAAGAGCAAGGGCATGCACAAGACGGTGAACTGCGAATCGTGTCACGGTCCGCTGGAAAAGCACGTTGCGGACCCGGCTTCGGTGCAACCGGTGAAGCTGGAGACCCTATCGCTGTGCCCGCGCTGCCACACTGCCAATGCCGCCAAGCCCAAGAACTTCCCTCAGGTCTCTCCGGAAGATCACTCGGGCGGAGTAGCCTGCGATACCTGTCACAAGCCACACAGTCCCGCAATCGAAACGGCGGAGGTCAGGCCATGAGCATGACGCGCCGGCATTTCATCCTGCTTACCGCCGCGGCGGCCGCCGCCTGGGAGTCGATCCTGGCGGAAACTCCTGAATTAGCGCCGAACTACAGCGCCTCCGCTCACTGGTACGGGATGCTGATCAACATTGAAGAGTGCATCGGCTGCGGCAGCTGCGTGCGGGCGTGCCAACTGGAAAACAAGGTTCCCGATGACTATTTCCGCACCTGGGTAGAGCGTTACCACGTGGCGGACTGGACGGTCGAAAATCCGCAAGTCGATTCGCCCGATGGCGGGAAGCACGGCTTTCCCGAGCTGAAGGACCCCGGGGGGAAGAATTTCTTTGTTCCCAAACTTTGCAACCATTGCGCGGATTCACCCTGTACCCAGGTCTGCCCGGTAGGCGCGACCTTCGTCAGTCCGGACGGAGTTGTACTGATTGATTCCACATACTGCCTGGGATGCCGCTACTGCATACAGGCGTGTCCGTATGGTTGCCGGTTCCTGAATCCCACTACGCAAACCGCCGAGAAGTGCACGCTTTGCTATCACCGGATCACCAAGGGCCTGACCACTGCGTGTTGTGAAAACTGCCCCACCGGCGCGCGGCAATTGGTTGACTTCAAGAATCCCAAAGACCCGATTCACGAGTTTCTGAAGACACACAGCGTGCAGGTGCTGAAGCCCTACATGGCGACGAAACCGAAAGTCGATTACTACGGGCTTGACGGCTCGGTGCGATAGGAGAATCCATGCACGTTCCGGTTCAAGGCTTCATGTATCCCAACGAAGTGGAACTCCAATGGAGCGTCCTCATCGTGCTGTATCCGTACATCACCGGCCTGGTGGCAGGCGCCTTCATATTGGCATCGCTGGAGCGAGTTTTCCGGGTGGAGGCGGTGAAGCCGACCTACCGGCTGGCGCTGCTGACGGCGCTGGCGTTTCTGATCGTGGCGCCGATGCCGCTGCAACTGCACCTCGGGCACCCGGAGCGCTCCTTTGAGATGTATCTGACGCCGCACCGCTCCTCGGCCATGGCCATGTTCGGTTTCGTCTACCTGTGGTATCTGATGGGCGTGCTGGTGGTCGAGATCTGGCTGGAGTACCGGCGCGACATCGTGGAGTTGGCGCAGACCAAGAAAGGAATGACGAAGTGGATCTATAGAGTGATGACGTTGGGATCGTACAACGTCAGCCAGCGCTCATTGCAGATCGACGACAAGGTGGGCTGGATCGTTACCGTCATCGGTATCCCCTCGGCTTTCCTGCTGCACGGCTATGTGGGATTCATTTTCGGCTCAGTGAAGGCGAATCCGTGGTGGTCGTCGCCCATGATGCCGGTGGTGTTTCTCTTCTCGGCCATGGTGTCTGGGATTGCGGTTGTCATGCTGCTGTACATGCTGACCAACTGGTTGCGCAAGCAGGCGATCGACATGCGCTGCGTGGACACAATCGCGACCTATCTGTTCTATACCTTTCTGATCGACTTCACGTTGGAGATGGTCGACCTGATCCACCGCATCTACGAGGCTGACGAATCGTTCCGCAGCCTGGACTTCATGGTGCACACCAAACTCTACTTCTCGCAGATTGTGCTACAAATC
Source organism: uncultured Acidobacteriaceae bacterium (assembly GCA_963846815.1). Lineage (GTDB taxonomy): Bacteria > Acidobacteriota > Terriglobia > Terriglobales > Acidobacteriaceae > CAVVDY01. The sequence continues at coordinate 904,650 of CAWJXG010000002.1, forward strand.
TTTATCGGCACTTTAACCCCGCTCGTGCTGTTGGCAATTACACAGCTCATTCGCCTCCCCGAGCTCACGCGCAAGCGTATCTACTCGGTAGCGGGAGGGTTGACGCTGATCGGCATCTTCGCCATGCGCTGGAACGTTGTCATTGGCGGGCAGCTCTTCTCCAAGAGCTTTCTCGGATATACAACCTACAAAATGGGGTTTGTCACTAAGGAGGGACTGCTGCCGGCGATCATCCTGACGGTGTTGCCGTTTCCCATTCTGTATGTGCTGGTGAAACTACTGCCGCCATGGCAGGATGCCGCTCTCCACAGCGCAGCGCACGGCGACTAAGCCAACCGGCGGGGCAGTCTGGGGGGGGCAGCTACTCGTCCTTGAGCTCGTTTTGCATTTACACTAGGTATTCGTGCGCATTCTCACCCGCTACATTCTGAAGGAAATCGTCTCGCACGCCATTCTAGGGCTCGTGCTATTCACCTTCGTTATCTTCATGCGGGACCTGGGCCGGTTGCTGGAGTTGATTGTTCGCAACAGCGCACCACTGCCCAGCGTAGCCGAAATCTTCTTCTTCACCTTGCCGACGACGTTCATGGTGACCCTGCCCATGGGTGTTCTGGTGGGCATCCTGATCGGGTTGAGCCGGCTGGCGGCGGACAGCGAAGTTACGGCAATGCGCGCCAGCGGCATGGGCGTGGGGCTGTTTGTCCGGGCAGTATCGATTTTTGCCGTCGCAATTTGGGCGCTGGCGATGCTGAACAGCGTCTACGTCGCTCCCAAATCGGCCGCAGCTTTGGCCGGCCTGCAGAACCGTTTGAAGTCGTCACAGGCGTCGTTCGAGATTCAGCCGCGAGTGTTCTACGAAGGATTCAAGAACACGGTGCTCTACGTCCAGGACGCCATTCCTGAGGGCAATCGCTCGTTGTGGCGCGGAGTATTCCTGGCGGACACAACCGACCCAGCTTCCCCGAAAATTACTGTTGCCGATCGAGGCGTGCTGTTGAGCGATTCGCCCGACCGCCTGCGTTTTCATCTGGAAGACGGCAGCCAGCAGGAATTGGTGCCCAAATCGACGGATCAGTATTCGATTACTACCTTCGACAGCACTGACCTTCCCATCAACGTTCCGGGCTCGGCGGAACGCAACTCGTATGATCTGCTTCCGGTCGCACAACTTAGCATGCGCGAGTTGCTGGACAATGCGGCTGAGTCCCGCGCGAGTGCCGCCGACGTGCTGCGGCAAAATCCGGGGACAGCGTCGGAAAAGGCGAAGAAGGAGTACTCCTTTGAGTTGCTGAAGGCGCGCTACTACAACATTGAATTCCAGCGGCGATTTGCCTTGCCGGCTGCCTGCCTGGTGCTTGCATTAGTGGGAATCCCACTTGGCCTGTTGGCGCGGAAGGGCGGCAAGAGCACAGGATTTGTGCTCACCATCGGTCTGGTCTTTGTGTACTACGTCTTCTCCCTGCTGGGGATTTCGCTGGCCCGCCAGGGAAAGATCTCACCTTGGCTGGGGGTATGGGCCGGCAACCTGATATTTTTCATCTGCGGCATGCTGCTTTTGTGGAAGGCCGATCACATGCCGAGTGAGATCACGAGTCCGGCGGCGGCGTGGAATTGGCTCAAGGCAAAATGGCACTCGATTCGTGTGCCACGCGTGGGGCGATGGCAGGAAGTCGAATCCAGCAGCCGGCGGCAGGGCAAGAAGCGTTTCAGCGCGCGTTTCCCTCTCATCCTGGACGACATGATCCTGCGGGATTTCGTTCTGTACCTGGCGATGATTCTCTCTACCCTGCTGATCCTGGCGCTGGTTTTCACCTTCTTTGAGCTATTTACCGACATCGTCAAGAACAAGGTATCGGTCCTGCTGCTGGTAGAGTACCTGTTGAATTTGAGTCCTTCGCTGATCTACCAGATGGCGCCGATCGCTGTAATGCTGGCGGTGCTGATCACCTTCGGCGTGATGCAAAAGTCGAGCGAATTGACCGCCATGAAGGCGACAGGCATCAGCTTGTACCGTGCTACATTCCCCGTGATTGTGCTGAGCGCACTCTTTGCCGTCGGGCTCTTCGCCTTCGACCAGGTGTACATTCCCCACACCAATCGCCGGCAGGAAATTCTTCGCAACGAAATTAAAGGCAAGCCGGCGCAAACCTATCTCCAGGCGAATCGACAGTGGATCGTTGGCGATAATAACGAAATTTACTACTACCAGTTGTTCGACCCGGATGCGAATGTCTTCCGGGGCATTTCGATTTTTGAGTTTGATCCCAAGACCTTCCAGCTGACCCGGCGTATTTCAGCCGCCCAGGCGCACTGGGAACCGAGCCTGAACAAATTTGTTTTCGAGAATGGCTGGGTAAGGACCCTGGATGGGGCTTCTATCCAGGACTACCGCACCTTCGATGTATCTACTTTCAAGGAGCTTCAGGAAGATCCAAGCTACTTCAAGAAAGAAGTTCGCCAGTCTCAGGAAATGGACTATCAGGCGCTGCGCGAATACATCGACGATCTGCAGCAGAGCGGATTCGATACCGTCCGGCTACGCGTCCAACTCCAGAAGAAGCTGTCGTATCCGCTGATCACGCTGGTGATGGCGGTGCTGGCCATTCCGTTTGCGGTGACAGGGAGGACCGGTGGGGCGTTGGCCGGCGTGGCCATCGCCATAGCAATCGCAGTCGTCTATATAGGCATGGCGGGACTCTTCGAAGCGATGGGAAACGCAAACCAATTACCCGCTGTATTGGCAGCGTGGTCACCCGACATTATTTTCGGGCTGGCGACGACGTATATGCTGCTCAAGGTTCCAACCTAGGAACCGCATCGTCATGCTTGGCATGTCAGCCACAGGTTCAGCTAGTTCCAATGAAGTGAAGCACTCCCTCTCGGCATCCTCAGGCCGTCGCGCTGAAGGTCTCGCGTGGCTCGCCGTAGCGGCTCTGACCGTGTTGGCGGCATTTCTGCAACTGCACGCAATCACCGCAAAGAGCTTCTGGCTGGATGAAGGTACAAGCCTGGCATTCGCCCATCTGGACGCATATAACCTGCTCCGCATTTTGTGGCGGCGGGAGATGAACATGGTGCTTTACTATCTCCTGCTTCGGGGATGGCTGCACCTCGGCGATTCGGTTGCCTTCATTCGCGGGCTGTCGGTGGTGTTTGCGACAGCAGCCGTGCCCGCGATTTTCCTGACAGGACGCAAGATGGGCGGCACAGCCGTCGGCCTCATGGGCGCGCTGCTGCTTAGTGTGAATGCATTCCAAGTGAGGTATGCGCAGGAAGCGCGAAGCTATAGCCTGCTGGTTTTGCTGGTCATTCTATCGACCTACTGCCTGGTTGCCTCGGTTGAAAATGGACGCAGACGCGACTGGAACTGGTACATAGCTATTAGTTCGCTGGCAATCTACGCCCATTTTTTTGCGGTGTTAATTGTTATGTCGCATTGGGCGGCGACTCGCATTGCCGATCGGGCTGGAATTGAGCCGCCGGCGTCTTCCTCGCCTGAGAGCAAGGCCCAGCGCGCGCGGGCCTGGCGTCTGATTGCTCTGTGGACGTTTCCGATCTGGCTATTCATCGCCACTACCGGTGCGGGGCCGATTGCCTGGATACCGAGACCAGGAATTGGCGATGTAATCGGATTGCTGAAGAAGCTATCCGGTAATGCTGAAACGCCGCTGCTGCTTGTCTACTGCGTATGTGTAGCTGCCGGTCTGGGGGCCGGGGTTTATGCCGCAGTTCGCAGAAAAAAATTCGCGTTCAGCTATGTGGTTCTGGCCTGCTGGATGTTTGTGCCGCTTATCATAGTGCTGGCGGTATCTATCGCCAGGCCCGTATTTGCTTCCCGATATCTGATTATTTCGCTACCCGCCTGGATCATGCTGGCAGCCGCAGGAATATCTTCCATGCGACCTAGAGTGCTGGGATACGTGGCGGCAGGCGCCGTAGTCTGGCTTGGTATTGGAGGCGTCAGGTCCTACTACAAAGCAGACTTCGACATCGGCAGAAACGATGTACGCAGCGCGACGAATTATATTTTGGATCACGCGCAGCCCGGCGACGGGGTTGTTTTCTACATCCTTTCCACTCGCTTTCCTTACGATTACTACGCTGCGCGCAGAAAGGCCGAGTTTAAGCCGGATATCTTGTGGCCAGGAAACAATTCAGGAGTAGCTTGGCGCGATTTCATGGGAGTTCCTGCTGCCGCACGTGTGCCGGAGTTAGCCAGAGGACACGACAGGATCTGGGTCGTGACAACACCGCTGCCGCCGAATGATGCAAGGTTCGCTGCGTTCCAAGCTGCTCTGGACCATCAATACAAACTCACCGACACCCAGGATTTTCCCTTCGTTCGCGTAATGTTGTTTGCGCGACAATAGTGGGCTGCTGAAAACCTGTCCGGTCTGTCTTCGGGGCTAAAGCCCTGATGTATTTTCAACGGCGTAGACGCTGGCCTGAAGGCCGGCACTACCCATAAACCAAGTTTGCTGGCAGTCTGTAAAGCTGTGCCCCTTCACCTGAAGACCTTTCCATGAAGACCAATGCCGCACGTCTGCTTGATTCGCTTGGTATCGCATACGAATTGCGAAGCTACGAAGTCGACTCGGACGACCTTGCCGCGGAAAGCGTGGCAGCCAAGGTTGGCTTGCCTCCCGAGCAAGTATTCAAGACATTGCTGGCACGCGGTGATCGTAAGGGCCCCTGCTTTGCCGTGATTCCCGGCAACTACGAGCTCGACTACAAAGCCTTGGCGTCGCTCACCGGCGATCGCAAGGTTGAACTGGTTCCCCTCAAAGAAGTGCAGCCGCTCACCGGCTATATTCGCGGCGGAGTGACTGTGCTGGGAGCGAAGAAGAGCTATCCCGTCTTTGCCGACGGGACCATCGAGCTGTGGGATGTGATCTCGATTTCAGCAGGAGTCAGGGGAGTGCAGATTCTACTGGCACCTGCTGACTACCTTCATGCTACCGGGGCGAAAGTCGGCGACATCGCACACGAGAAACGTCAAAGTTGAACACAGGTCTACCACGCGCCGGAAGCCGCGTTTTCCGCTGCTATAATCGACCTTAGATGGAAAGAAAGCGTCTGATCCGCTCTACTACTGTTCTTTGCGTTCGCCGGGAGGATAAGGTTGTGATGGCCGGAGACGGCCAAGTCACGCTCGGCGAAGGCGTCATCAAGCACACCGCGCGCAAGATCCGCCGCCTGTATCAGGACAAGATCCTGGCTGGGTTTGCCGGGTCAACGGCCGATGCATTCTCGTTGTTTTCGCGTTTCGAATCGAAGCTCGAGCAGTACCACGGCAATATAGGCAGGGCGGCCGTCGAACTGGGCAAAGATTGGCGAACCGACAAAATGCTTCGTCAGCTCGAGGCGCTGTTGTTGGTTGCCGACCAGAGCCAGACGTTCCTCATCAGCGGACAGGGCGACGTCATTGAACCGGATACCGGCATTGCGGCGATTGGCAGTGGAGGCCCTTACGCCATCGCTGCGGCAACCGCGCTGATGGAGCACACCCAGCTTTCAGCTCGGGATATTGCCCAAGAGGCCATGAAGATTGCCGGCAAGATTTGCATCTATACCAACGACCGCATCACGATTGAAGAATTGTGAGTTCGCGACGGTGGTTCAGTCAGTCTTGACACCTCAAGCCCGGCGCGGAAGCGCAGGGTAAAGCCACAGCCATGCAGATCATCGAAATCTACAAATCACTGCAAGGCGAGTCTTCGTACAGCGGGCTTCCCTGTGTCTTCGTGCGCCTTGCCGGATGCAACCTGCGCTGTGTGTGGTGCGACAGCGAGTACACGTTCAAAGGCGGCTCACGCATGACGCAGGAGCAGATTGAAGCCGAGGTGCGGCGGCTATCGCCAGAAAAGGGTCTGGTAGAGATCACCGGCGGCGAGCCAATGTTGCAGGAACGCGAAGTCGTGCCGCTGATGGAGCGACTGATTGCTGCAGGCTACACTGTGCTGCTGGAGACCAGCGGGGAACGTCCACTGGCTAGCGTGCCGCGGGCAGTGGTGAAGATTGTCGATGTAAAGTGCCCGGATTCCGGCGAAGGTGGAACTTTTCTGCCGGAGAACCTGAACACGCTGACCGGCCGCGATGAGTTGAAGTTCGTTATTGCCAGCCGAAGAGACTATGAATTCGCGCGCGATTTCGTGCGTGAGCTTGCTACAGAAGCTCAGGTTGTCGGAATTATCTTCTCTCCGGCCTTCCGGAAAGATGCGACGGGCAGCCGCAGCGCCGATCATTGCCTGGTCGATCCTCGCAATCTGGCCGAGTGGATACTGGCAGACAGGCTGAATGTCAGGCTGGGATTTCAGATTCACAAGTTCATCTGGGAGCCATCGCTGAAGGGCGTTTAGAAAATGGTCGAGCAAGCAACTACCCGAAGCAAAGCCGATGCGGTCGTCGTCCTTAGCGGTGGTATGGATTCGACGGTTTGCGCGGCACTGTCGGTGCGCGAACATGGCGCCGCAAACACGGCTGCCATGCACATCAGCTACGGCCAGCGCACCGAAGCTCGCGAGCAGCGGTCGTTCGATTCCATCTGCGACCGGCTGGGGATTCAGATCCGCCTGACGTTCCGCACCCCGTTCTTTCGTGCGATCGGAGGCTCGGCTCTGACGGATGAGACTCTGGAAGTTCCCGAGGCGGGACCGGAGATCGGCGCCAGTGTTCCGGTGACCTACGTTCCCTTCCGCAACGCACATTTTCTTTCGGCGGCTACGAGCTGGGCAGAAGTGCTGGGGGCGCAGCGCATCTACATTGGGGCAGTGCAGCAGGACAGCTCAGGCTATCCGGACTGCCGGCCGGAGTTCTATCGGGCCTTCAATGAAGCTATCCGGACCGGGACCAAGGACGGTAGAATTCAGATCGAAGAGCCGTTAATCAGGTTGCGAAAGTCGGAGATTGTGACGCTTGGCCTTGAATTAGGCGCGCCCTTCGATTTAACGTGGTCATGCTATAGCCGGGAGGACCGGGCTTGCGGGATTTGCGAGAGTTGTGTCCTGCGGCTGAGGGCTTTCGAAGCGGCGGGCGCTCGCGATCCGATCCCCTACCTTTCTCCGGCCTCGGTACAGAAATAAAAAATGCAATCATCTCAGGCAACGACGAAACTTCCACCGCTCGGAACTGCGGAAAGCCAAGTTTCGCGTCGGAGGCATAAATGACAAAGAGACTTTTTATCCTGGTTACCTTCGTAGCGCTGTTAGCAGGCTTGGGCGTCATTCCCGCCCTGGCACAGAATTTGGGCACCATCAAAGGTACTGCCAAGGACCAGGACGGCAAGCCTATCGCGGACGCTACGGTTGAATTGGACAATACAGACAACGGCTCCAAGCAGACAGCCAAGACCAATGCTAAGGGCGAATATATGTCCCAGTCTCTCGATCCCGGAACCTACAACGCAATCCTGATCCGCGATGGCAAGCGGGTGGATGCGTTCGGCAAAGTTCCGGTCGCTGCCGGGCATGAAACGAGCGTCAACTTCGATCTGAAGAAGGATCTGGCCGGCGCGATTTCTCCGGAAGAGCAGAAGAAGATCGATGCGATCAAGGCGCAGAACGAGAAGATCAAGAACCTGAACGCCGTGCTGCAGCAGGCGCACGACCTGGAGAAAGCCGGCAACTACGACCAGGCGATCGCCACGTTGCAGCCGGCAGCCGAGCAGAATCCTCAAGAGGACGTGATTTGGGGAATGCTGGGTGACGGCTATCGCGGGGCCAAGAAATATCCTGAGGCTATCGACGCTTATACCAAAGCGTTGGCCATCAAGCCGGACAATGGCGGTTACTTAAGCGGTTTGGCCGACGCCTACTCCAAGTCAGGCCAAGTCGATAAGGCCATCGCGGAGTACGACGCCGCTGCCAAAGCGACCCCCGCCAATGCGGGCGTGTATTACTTCAACGAAGGAGCCATCTACACCAACCACGGTCAGGTGGACCAGGCAATTGCCGCTTTCGATAAGGTTATCGCCGCTGATCCGAAAAAGGCCGAAGCCTATTATTGGAAGGGCATAAACCTTATGGGCAAGGCCACAACCGGCAAGGACGGAAAGTTTGTCGCCCCCGCAGGTACGGCTGAAGCCTTCAACAAGTATCTTGAGCTGCAGCCCGACGGTCCGAACGCTGCCGCCGCAAAACAAATGCTGGCCAGCATCGGCGCCTCTGTTGAGACGTCGTATGGCAAAGGCAAGAAAAAATAGCGGCAAGGAAATCTTCCGCACGGGGCGGCCGAGTGCCGCCCTTTGTTTTTGCCGGTGCGGATTCGAATCCGCGCAACCGGTCGGTTAGAATCGCATGCAGTCGCAAAATCACTCATGACCAACGCCGCTGATACAAAACTGTTGAGTTTCAGCAAAGCGCGAGAGCTTGTCGAGCGACGCGCTGCCAAGCTTTCTCCTACCGAGCCGGAGCTCATTTCCCTGCTGGACAGCCTGAGGCTGGCGCTGGCGGAGGACCTGCGTGCCGACCGCGACTTTCCTCCCTTTGCGCGGTCCACTCGCGACGGCTATGCGGTGCGCTCGCAAGACGTGGCGAAGCCATCGGCTAAGCTGCGTTGCACCGGTGAGCTTAAGGCGGGCGCCAGCCTGGAGCAGAGTGCGGTTGAGATCCACCAGGGCGAAGCCATTGAGATTATGACTGGCGCGCCCGTGCCGAAGGGCGCCGACGCTGTGGTGATGGTCGAATACACCGAGCGCCATGGAGATTCAGTCAAAATCAAGAAGAGCGCCTCTGCCGGCGAGAACGTAGTGGCTGCCGGGTCCGAGGCGCGCAAAGGCGACGTGATGGTTCCTCGCGGCACGCGTGTGAGTCATCCCGTGGTCGCGGTGGCCGCCGCCATAGGCAAAGCCGAAGTCGCAGCTTATCGCCGACCCCGAGTTGCAATCGTTAGCACCGGAGATGAGGTCGTAGACATCAATCTTCCTCCCGGCCCCAACGAAATTCGCAACTCGAACAGCTATTCGCTGGCGGCACAGGTATACGAGGCCGGTGGCGAGCCGCGGATTCTGCCGGTCGCGCGCGATGACGCCGGCGAATTGGAAGTCCTGATAAGCAAAGGCGCCGAAAGCGATCTGCTGCTGCTTAGCGGTGGAGTGTCGATGGGCAAGTACGATTTGGTTGAGCAGGTGCTGGAGAAGCTGGGAGCGAAGTTCTTCTTCACCGGTGTGCTGATTCAACCGGGCAAACCTGCTGTCTTTGGTGAGCTTAAGACCAAGGGGGGAGCGGCGCCGTTTTTTGGACTGCCGGGCAATCCGGTGTCGACCATGGTCACCTTTCAACTCTTTGTCAGGCCGTTGCTTGATGCGCTGGCCGGTGCGCAACGGGAATCGCTAGCGTTCGCGCGTGCGGCGCTGAAGTCCGGCTTTGCGATCAAGACCGGGCTCACGCGGTTTCTGCCGGCGCGGCTCGGCGGCACGCACGACCGCCCAGAGGTCGAGATTGTCAAATGGCAAGGCTCGGGAGACCTGATGGCCATTGCGCGCGCAAACTGTTATGCGGTGGTGCCTCCCGACAAGAAACAATTCAAAGCAGGAGAGGCGATTACGATTCTGCCTTTCTGATATGCCGAAGAGCAACAAAACTCCGAAGAAGCTGTCTCACTACGACGCTGCGGGACGCGCTTCGATGGTCGATGTCTCCGGCAAGGCGGCTACGGTGCGCGAAGCCGAGGCGCGGGCGTTTGTGGCGATGAAGAAAGATGTCTTGCAAGCCCTGCCGCAGAATCCCAAGGGCGATCCTCTGGAAGTTGCGCGGATTGCGGGGATCCAAGCGGGCAAGCGGACATCGGAGCTCATCCCGATGTGCCATCCCATCCCGCTGAGCAAGTTGAATGTGGATTGCGAAGTGACGGAGGGAGGCATTGCGATCCGCTCACTCGCGCGCACCACCGCAGTGACCGGCGTAGAGATGGAGGCGCTGGTCGCAGCTTCGGTAGCAGCTCTGACAGTGTATGACATGTGCAAAGCGCTGGATAAAGGGATCCAGATCCGCGAGATCGTGCTGGAACGCAAGTCGGGCGGCAAGAGCGGAGACTACCGGCGAAAACAAAATCAGCGAGGCAAACGATGATATCCGCTGCTGTACTGACAGTGAGTGATTCCGTGACCGAAGGCGAGCGGGAAGACCGTTCGGGGCCTGCCGTGGCCGAAGAACTACGGGTACGCGGTTTCGAGATAGTTTCGACCGGCATTGTCTCCGACGTGCAGGACCTGATCGAAGAGTCTCTGAAGGCCCTGTGTGTCGTGGCGCAACTAATCGTGACTACGGGAGGAACAGGAATCTCCAGGCGCGACGTCACGCCTGAGGCCACGCGCGCTGTCTGCTCCAAGCTCATCGATGGCATCGCCGAGAAGATGCGGACGCAAGGACAAGCCGCAACGCCACTGGCCGTCCTGAGCCGCGGTGTTTGCGGCGTGCGCGGGCGAACGCTGATTCTCAATCTGCCGGGAAGCCCGAGCGGGGCGGTGGAATCCCTTGCTGCCGTTGCCGATGTCCTGCCGCATGCGATCGATTTGCTGCAGGGCAAGACGGAGCATATTCAATGAGACGGGTGTCTCTTCAAATGGCCGATGCCCGACCATAATTAATCTCTTGGACCCACTGACACACATGCTGACCGGCGCCTGCATGGGACGTGCCGGCTTCAATCGCAAAACCGCTTACGCCACGTTGACCATGGTGTTTGCTGCGGAAGCCGCCGATTGCGATGTTCTGTGGGAGATCAAGAGCCCGATTGCGGCCTTCCAGCATCACCGCGGCATTACGCATTCATTTGTGGGTGTGCCCTTCATCGCTGCCGCCACGCTCATCGGGGTTTACCTGCTGCACCGGCTTTGGCTGCGGCGGCGCAAGCCCAGGCCGGGATATCCGCCAATTCGTTGGACATATCTGTACTGGCTGGCTGTGATCGCAGCGCTCAGCCATCTGCTGCTCGACTACACCACCGCCTACGGCATCCGCCTATTCGAACCGTTCAACTACCGGTGGTATTCGTGGGACATCATGTTCATCATCGAACCGGTGATGCTGATTGCGCTGGCGCTAGGGCTGGCGATGCCCTGGCTGTTTGGGCTGGTGAATCAGGAAATCGGAGTCCGGCGCAAAGGTCCGGGCGGACGCGGGGGCGCAATTTTTGCGTTGGTATGCGTGCTGATTCTCTGGGGATACCGCGACGTTCAGCATCGCCGCGCACTAAACGCGATGAATTCCGTGACCTACAAGGGCGCTGTCGCGAGCCGGGTCGCCGCTTATCCGTACCCCATCAATCCGTACCGCTGGCTCGGCGTGGTCGAGACGAAGGACTTCTTTCAAACCATGCCGGTGAATTCGAGCGTACCAGAGGTCGATCCGCAATCCGAGGCGCGCACCTTCTATAAGCCCGAAGAGACCGAGGTGAGCCGGGCGGCGAAGGCGTCGTACTTTGGGTGTGTCTATCTGGATTGGGCTGTGTTTCCGCTGGTCGAGACGGAGAAGGTGGAAGGGGAGTTGAAGGGCTATCTGGTCGAATTCCAGGACCTGCGCTATGCCTATCCGGGCCGGACTGCACTTGGCGGCTTTGTGTTCTTGAGCCCGAATCTGCAGGTTCAATCTGAAGGGCCGAATTCCGGGAGGCCGCCATCGCTAAGGAGATTTGAAGGCGGAAAGTAACTCTGGTGAATTTCGTCTTACTACCGCGCCAATCCGTGTAGCGCTCCCCGTAAGACAACAATGATTGACAGGGTCCACTTCTTCTAGAAAACTTAGGTGCACATTTATCTGTCTTCCCGGGGTTCGCTGCGTAATCGATGGAGCTCGAGGTCTGGGGAGGCAGATTCTGCTTGGGCTGTATGCAACTACGGAGGAGATATGGCAGAAACGATTGTTGGCGGGGTCCGGCGCGCGTCGGGCTGGTCGATTGCTTTCGGCATCCTGATGATCATCGTGGGCTTCGTCGCCGTTGCACTGGCGCCATTCGAAGCAGGTGTCATCCTGGTGTACGTCATTGGGTGGACTGCGATATTCAACGGCGGAGCTCAGCTGTTTTACGCCTTTAGCGGGCATGAAGCCAGGCACCGCTGGTGGGAAGTGCTGCTGGGTCTGATCTATATCGTTGCCGGGTTCTATCTCTTGCTGCATCCTCTGGGCGGACTGCTGGCGCTCACTCTGTTGCTGGCGTGTTTTCTGCTGGTTTACGGCGTATTTGCGCTCATACTGGCATTCCGCATGCGTCCCGCGCCGGGCTGGGGATGGGTGCTGTTTGATGCCATCGTTACCATTCTGCTCGGCGCTCTGATTTACATTCACTGGCCGCTGAACACGGCTTGGGTTGTCGGCACGCTGTTCGGCATCAGCTTTATCGTCTCGGGTTTCACCCGTCTGATGGTGTCGATGGCAGTGCGAAAGATAACCACGAAGGCGGCGTAAGCCATCAAACGCAGAACGCAACTTATTTGGAAAGTGCATTTTCGAAGCCGTCCTTCGGGGCGGCTTTTTTCTCCCCGGTGAGACTGCAGCGAAGCTCGCGCGAGTGGCTCTGTCTTATAGTCCAGTGACGAAAATCACAGCCAAACTAAGGCACTGGAGGTAAAAAGGAGGTAGCAAGGGCGAGCGGAAGCTGCACGCCCGGACATTGGCTGTCCGTAATTCTTGACGACCAGCTTGCCGCTCCATTGATACCCCACCCTGTGGGGAGAAGGGTTGCGAGCTATGGTTACCGCAGCGGTAACTGCAACGGGCGTAGGCATCCACAACGTGCTGATCGCCACCGACCTTTCCCACTCCTCCTCAGATATCCTGCGCCTGGGCATAGACGTCTGCCAGTCCTACGGAACGCATGCCTTTCTCATTTATGTGCTTCCACGGGATGAATTTATGCTGGCAGGTTTTGAGGCCTATGCCGCTGCCCGCGACGCCGCCCGCCGCGACCTGTTCGAATTGGAGGAGCAGCTGCGCAGTCAATATGAGTGGGAACAAGGCAAACACTACGAATTGCTGATGAGTGAGGGCGACATTGCGGACCGCATCCTCGATTGCGCGCGCGAAAAGCACATTGACCTGATTGTGCTGGGCACGCACGGGCGCAAAGGGCTGACCAAAGCCATCATTGGGTCCGTTGCCGAACGCGTCTTCCGTCATTCCGAAGTGCCGGTGCTTACGCTGGGGCCGAGTGCCCATGGCTCGTTCGCATCAGGACCAAAGCGGATCGTGGCGCCCATCGATTTCACCCCGGCTTCTCAAAGCGCAGCCAGGTACGCATGCGCTCTGGCACGCGACAAGCATGCGGAGCTGCTGCTGATCAACGTTATTGATCATGCGCCCGGGGGTGCCATGGCAGACATGGAGTGCCTGAAGCGCGGAGTCGAAGAGAGATTGACGGAGCTTGTACGGGACGACATGGACCCCGGACGCCTGCGGGTGATTGCGGAATTCGGGAAGGTCGTGCCGAGCATCCTCGACGCCGTCTGGAACACCAAAGCCGACCTGATGGTTTTGGGCGTACATAACTATCCCGGACTGCTGGATCATTTCCGCTGGCAGACCGCTTATGATTTGGTGCGGCAGTCGTCCTGCCCAGTGCTGACGATACGAGAGCCGAGCTCTGCAGCCCGGACATAAATTGCCGTGCAGCAGGCCTGGGTAGGCGTGCAACCCGAGCGGACGCAGCAGAGTCGCAACAGATGATATAAAGTTTTGTTGTTTTTCTGGAGGAGAGATGCGCTACGTCTATGGTTTCACCATGCTGTTGTTACTCGGGCTGGTAAGTTCGACTCTGGCTGCAGCGGCCCCTCTGCCACAGCAAACAACGGGGACGCAGACCCAGCCGGGTACGTCGCAGCAGGTGCAGCAGGGCGCCTCGCAGCAGACACAGCAACAGGGGTCTACGCGATCAGCCGATGAAACGCTCACCCCTGAAAGCCAGGACCGGCTGATTCGCGAGGTGCGGCATGAGTTGATCATGCTGCCTTTTTACAACGTATTCGACAACCTGGAATTTTCGGTCAACGGCCGAACCGTCACCCTGGAGGGCCAGGTGACCAAGGATGTGACCAAGTCGGACGCCGAGAACTCGGTGAAGCATATTGAAGGCGTCGACAAGGTGATCAACAATATCCAGGTTCTGCCGCCCAGCAACATGGATGACCGCATCCGGCGCGAAGTCTATCAGTCTATTTACAGCTTCGGCCCGCTTTTCAAATACGGCAACATGGCGGTGCCGCCGATCCGCATCATCGTAAGGAATGGGCGTATTACGCTTGATGGAGTGGTCGATTCTGAGTCCGACAAGAACATGGCGGGAGTGCGTGCCAATCTGGTGCCGGGTACGTTTGGTGTGACGAACAATCTTCGGGTGATCAAACCCACCAACAATAGCAACAGTTCCAAAAAGAAGTGATGCCGCTTTCGAGTTTCGTGGGGCATGAGGACGCCTGCCCCATCGGCGATCCAGTGGGCGAGCATGTTTGCCCACAGGTTTCTGCGCCACAGATATAACAATGTGAGGAGCACTCCGCCGTAATCTGCGACGATAAGCTGCGCCCAGCGCCAGCTGATTTCCGCATTGTGAGTGGTTGCACTGACAATTGGGATCCCCTGAACGGCGAGCGGCTGCAGCTTTTTCATCCTGCCACTCGGCAACGTCGTCTATATGTAAGCACTTATAGAATATTTCCTGGGCGCATGGCTTCCATTCACGAAGAAGAGGTTTTAGGCAAGGCATATGACAGCAGGCTGATGAAGCGCCTGCTGGCATACCTGCGTCCGTACCGGTGGCAGGTTGGCTTTGCGCTGGGCGCCATCGTGCTGAAGGCCGGCGCTGACGTTATTGGCCCATACCTCACCAAAGTTGCGGTCGACAAGTATCTGGCGCGCCACACCGAAGCGCATTCCCTGCTCGATCCCATCCTCAGCAACAACCCCATGCGCGGCATTGCTCAGATCGCCGGAATGTATGTCGGCATCCTGCTGTTCAGCTTTGTGCTGGAGTTCGTGCAGACCTACGTTATGCAGTGGACCGGGCAAAAGGTGATGTTCGACCTGCGCAGCCAGATCTTCCGCCACCTGCAGAGGCTGCACGTCGCGTTCTACGACCGAAATCCCGTGGGGCGGCTGGTGACGCGAGTGACCACCGACGTGGACGCGCTGAACGAAATGTTCACCGCGGGAGTGGTCTCGATCTTCGAAGATATCTTCGTACTCATCGGCATTGTGCTGATCATGCTGAACATGAGCTGGCGTCTGGCGCTGATCACCTTCGCTGTGCTGCCGGTCATCTTCTATGCGACCACGTTGTTTCGCAAAGCAGTCCGCGAAAGTTACCGCCGCATTCGCGTGGCCATCGCGCGCATCAATGCGTATCTGCAGGAGCACGTTACCGGAATTGTGGTGCTGCAGCTATTCAACCGCGAGAAAAAATCTTACGACCGGTTTACGGAGATCAACCGGGTCCACATGGACGCGTACAAAGACGCCATCATGGCGCACGCGATCTATTATCCCGTCGTCGAAGTTTTGTCGGCCATCGCCATCGCGTCGGTGATCTGGTCCGGCGGAGGCCTGGTCATCCGTGGAATGGTCACTCTTGGCGTGCTGGTGGCCTTCATCCAATATGCGCAGCGCTTCTTCCGGCCGATTCAGGACCTGAGCGAGAAGTACAACATTCTGCAGTCGGCGATGGCCTCGAGCGAACGCATCTTCAAGCTGCTGGATACGCCCGCTGAGATCGTGACCCCGGCGCTTCCCAAATCGCCGGAGGGCCCAGGACGTATCGAGTTCGATCACGTCTGGTTCGCCTATCGGACGATGGCACAGGCAACCGAAGAGGCGGCACGCAAGGGCGAGAAGGTGAAGCCGGAGACGTCCGCCAGCGAGGACGAGTTCGACTGGGTGCTGCGCGATGTGTCGTTCGCCATCGAGCCGGGAGAGACGGTCGCCTTCGTGGGACACACCGGTGCAGGCAAGACGACCATCATTTCTCTGCTGCTGCGCTTCTACGATGTGCAGCGCGGCGCCATTCGCATCGACGGGGTCGACCTTCGCGAAATGGATTTGGGTGATTTGCGGCGTCGCTTCGGCGTGGTGTTGCAGGATCCATTTCTGTTTTCAGGAACGCTGGCCGACAACATTCGTCTCGGCTCGCGTTGGATTCAGGACGATGCCATTGAGGACGCAGCCGAGCAGGTAAATGTTGCCGACTTCATCCGTTCGCTGCCGGGAGGCTTCACCGAAGAGGTGCGCGAGCGCGGCAGCACGCTTTCCACCGGGCAGAAGCAGTTGATCTCGTTTGCCCGCGCGCTGGCGCACAACCCGAAGATTCTCATTCTGGATGAAGCGACCTCGAGCGTGGATACCGAGACGGAGTTCCGCGTACGCGAGGCACTGACGCGCATGGTCGAAGGCCGCACCTCGATCGTGATTGCCCACCGGCTGAGCACGATCCAACGCGCCGACAAGATCGTCGTCCTGCACAAAGGCAAGGTACGCGAAATTGGTTCCCACCAGGAACTACTGGCCCACCGGGGAATCTATTGGAAGCTTTACCAGTTGCAATACAAAGACCAGGAGATTCCGGTGGCTGTTCTGGCTTCGCCGGAGGCATCGGGTATCACGGTCTCAGGCGACGACTGAGCTACGGCGCCGCTGTTTGCCAGACGACGAACGCGATAGTAAGTCCTGGATTGTCTGGTCCGCGCTACTCCGGGCCGGAGGCAGGGTTATGATGCTGCGAGGTGACTTGTGATGCGCTGGGCCGGCCTCTCGCTGATCGTTCTACTCTGCATGGCCGGCGCGCCCGCCGTGGCTCAGCCGCCAAGCAATAGTACATCGACGGCAAATCCACCCACGGTGACGATCCAAACCACTTCCCGCAACGTGGTGCTCGACGTCATCGTGAAAGACAAAGCCGGCAATCCGGTGCACAGCCTGAAGGCAGACGACTTCATCGTGCTGGAAGACGGCAAGCGGCAGCAGCTGAAGGCATTCGAGGAAAATCAGGCCAGCGGACCGACCTCAAACCACGCGCCGGCGGTGAAGCTTCCGCCCGACACCTACACCAACTACGTGAGCAGCAGCGAGCCGGGAGCAGTCAACATCATCCTGTTCGATTCGCTCAATAGTGACCGCATGAGCCTCACGTCGGCCCGGAAACAACTGCTCTCATATTTGTCCAAGCTTCCCGGCAACACTCAGGTGGCTCTGTTCACTCTCGACGGCGAGTTGCATCTTATTCACGGCTTCACTGAGGACAACAAAGCGCTGATCGAGGCAGCGCAACGGCTCTCCTCCACACCCAGCTCGGCCCAACGCAAGGCGCGCGACGTGACCGACGAGCTGGCAGAAGCGAGATTTACCAAAATGGGCGACAGTATGATGTATCCCACACTCAGGAGGTTCCTGTGGAGCGAGTATGACGGCAAGGCCGAATCGCGCACCCTGATCACCATGGAAGCGCTCAAGCAGTTGGCGCGCAGTATGGCCGTTGTGCCGGGGCGCAAAAACCTGATCTGGATCTCCGGGGGGATTCCGTTCGATCCCGCCAATACCGACCCGCAAATGCAGAAGACGGCGGCGCTGCTGGCGGCGACCCAGATTTCGGTGTATCCCATCGACGTGCGCGGTCTTGCCTGGGTGGGCGCCGATGGGGCCGCTTTCAGCCAGGACGTTTATCAGCCGGTCGGCGGTGAGTACAGTGAGGTCTCGGGGCAGGCTGACGAACTGTCGCTGGTGCATGAGACCATGCTCAACCTGGCCCACCTCACCGGCGGGCACGCCTACTTGAACAATAACGACGTGTCCGGGCAGATTCAGGATGTGGTCCAGACCAACTCCAGCTACTACACCTTGGCCTATCGTCCTGAGAAACAGGATTGGAACGGGGCTTTTCGTAAACTTACGGTACAGACAAAAAAGCCCGGGCTGAAAGTGCAATGCCGGCCCGGATATTATGCGGTGGCCGATCCGTTCGGAGGTTCCGATCTGGGTCGAACCTTCTCCCTGACCATGCAGCCGGAGGTGCCGCCTTCGACGGCGCTCATCATACAGGCGCGGGTACTGCCTCCGGATGCGCCCGACAAAGCGGTTCAGGTCGACTTCCTGGTGGACATGCACGATCTGGAGTTTGTGCAGTCGCCCGATCATCGCGTACGGCCCGACGTAATGTTCGTTTCCGCAGTGTGGGGCGACGATGGCAAGCCGCGGAGCAACGTGGTGGCAACCTACCAGCAAATCTTGCGACCCGCCGAACTGCAGGCCCTGCTGAAGAGTGGCTTGCGGGTACAGCAGCAGCTGCAACTCAAGCCCGGCAGCTATCAACTGAAGCTGGGCGTCCTCGACCGGCTCTCCGGGAAGATGGGCACCCTCGCTGTGCCGCTGACAGTCCCATCCCAAACAGCGAGCAAATAGCTCGCTGTCCGCCGGGCACCCATTCCTTCGAGTGCCGTCGGCTGCCCGTTCCGGTACGTCCGCCGTCGGCTGTTCAATTTCAATGCCAGCCTGCGGGAGATTGCCTGTTATTGCTCAAGCGCATTGATCACCGGCTGCGGGTCGGTCGTCATGATCACCGTTCGGTTCGGCGAGAAGGCAGCCGTAACGTAGCCGATGCCGATCTCTTTGTTGTTGGTGTCGTACAAGCCAAAGCGGCCGCACGTGTTAAAGCCGGTGCCGGCGGCGGTACAGGCTGAGTCGACGTTGTAGGTGGCCGTCACCTTCAGACCCTGCATCGGACCGCCTGGCCCGCTCGTGTCGTAGGTACCGGTCAGGTTCCCCACGCTGCTGTTCTTCCCACCATCTGCAGTGAACGTGTCGACTTCGACGGTTTGCAGCGGCAATACGGGATTCAAGATTGTGCCGCCTGAGTAGGCATTGATAAACGTCGCGTTGTTCATATTGGGAGGCCGTTGCTGTTCCATCTCGCCGTAGGTGACGGACGCGTCTGTTCCCATGATGTACCCGACGTCAGTGCTTGCAATGTAAAAGACAGGCGAACTGCTTCCCCAACCGGTAAATGTCGTGCGTCCGGTGCTCGCCACGTTGTAGGTGCCCGAAGGCTTGGTCAGGCTCAGCGTGCCTCCGGCGTTTTCATCGATGCTCGCCCAGTAATTACCGTTCGCATCGAGCGAGAAGGCTCCCAGGGATGTGTCCGCAAAAGAGCTGCCATTCGATGACCCGATTGTGGAGAGCTCGACAATGCCGTTGCCATTGAGGATCGCGTTGTTGATCTGCAGGGCCGTTGTCTGTTCGGTCATGGATAGCAAGATTAATGGGCTTGTACTGTTGACCTGGTCGGTGCCGATCAGTATCAGATCGGAGCTGTCAATGTAATAGTAGGCGAAGTTTTGGGTTGCCTGATTGACGGTGAAGTACAGTGTGCCCCGCCCTGTGGTTGCGTCGGGAAGTTTCATGCCCCCATCAAAGGAGACGCTGCTACTGACGGTCCCACTATCGTTGGTGTCCAGCAGGCCGTCCGAGAGCGCGCTATCCCCACCGGTAGTACTGGGCGAGAGAAATAACTTTCCCACGGAAGCGTAGCGACCGTCGGAGTTATCAGAACCGTATCCGCCAAAGACCCAGGTCCCGCGCGAACTGATCAGATCGGTGGGTATCGAGCTTTGTTTCTTCAAGATACCTGCTCCGTACGTCGTGGTTTGGCCGTCGCCGTTCTCGATCAATGACCAGTAACCCCCGACCGAGCCGGTAATCTGATAGCTGCCGGAACCGCCCAATCCCCCCGGGCCGAAGCTGAGGGACATCGTGCCGTGACCGGTGTCGTCAAGCGTATAGGTGCCCGATATGGCTTCACCCGTACTCGTACTGGAGGTGCTCATAATATCGGTCACACCGCCGGTGATGAGCCCATTCCCGTCGGAAACGAAGCTGCCCGCCTGCAGCACGAGCTTGCCATTCTTGAATCCGCGGAACAAGAATGCATAGTTACCACTGAGGCGCGAGACGGCACCACCGACGGTGAGAGTCAATGGCTGGGTCAGCGTTACCGGCGGGCTTTCGCTATCGGCCACCTGCACGGTGAAGTTGGAGGTGCTTTGAGTTGTCGGGGTCCCGTAGATGACGCCATAAGAGGGGTCCAGCGTAAGCCCAGCCGGCAACGACCCCGAGGTGATGGACCACTTATAAGGCGTGGAACCACCGGTTGCCGTCAGCGATTGCTGGTAGGGAATATTCACCGACGCATTCGGCAGAGTCGTAGTGGTCAATGCCAAGACGTCGTTGACCTTGAGGGTGAGACCGGTTGAAGCTACCGCTGGGATTGGTTTTTGGGAGTCCGTAACCTGGACGCTGATGTTCACGGCTCCTGAGGTCGTAGGCGTCCCACTCAGGGTGCCGGAAGAGGTCATGCTGATCCCGCTTGGCAGGGTGCCGCTGGTAATCACCCAGGTGTAGGGTGTAGCGCCACCCGTCGCCGCAAGCGTCGCACTGTAGCTCTTATTGACAACGGCGTCCGGCAAACTGGAAGTCGAAATAGCCAACGGATTGACTGTTACAGGAACACCACCTTTGCCACATCCTGCCAGACCAAAGGCAGAAACGAGCGCCGCGAGCACCACGAGAACCGCTTTACGGAAAGTCATAGATCCCCAACCACCAGTCGATTGCCGACAGAAATCGAGCAAGAAAGACCGCATTTTGCTCCGACAGTTCCTGAAGGAGCAGAGCCGCTGAGGAAAACAGAGTATCGCAAAAACAGGCAAATGGGGTAGTCAGAGAGGACAATCCGACTCCGGGTCGCCCTGTTTTGGGACTTCGCCCCCTACAGCGTGGGCACTTCTTCCACCGGAAACCCTCGGCGCACGGCCTCTTCGACGAAATGAGCGGTCAAATCATCCGGTCCCCGCGATTGCCCATTCCAGATGACCAGCGCCTTGACGGTTGTCTCGTGCTCGGCGGCGAGGGACTGTGCCTTTTCCAGAAGTCTGCGGTTCGTCTCCGCGTATCCCTCTTGGCCGGACGGTAGCTTCAGCACCTCTACGGAGGAGGTTTGCAAGACCTGGGTATAAAGCTCGCCCCAATCGCCCGGACGGTCTGTGACCGACGAATTGCGAAATTCTTCGGGAGACGACGGAAGCAGTACGTAACGAGGGACGCTCATCTCTTCACAGGCCCTCAGGACGAGCAGGTCTGCGCCGCAGGCTGCGGAGGATACCACTGCCACCGGGCGTTCGCGTTTGAGCACCTCTGCAATGGCTTGGCTCACTGCTGAAACGTTCTGGGGAGGGAATCTGGCCGCAGTCGCGTCTGGTGCATCAATCCGGCGGCCGGCGGCGACGAGCACAGCTCCACCCGATCCTGCTTTGGAAGACGATTTGTCCTGAGTTGTCATTTTTGTTCAATCGGCGCGCAGAGCGACCGCAGTCACTGCGACAATATATCCCATGCAAAGCTGGTTACGTTTGAATCAACTCTGGCTGGTCGGGATACTGCTGCTGGGCTCCGCTGCCGCCGCACAGCAACCTACAACGCCTCCTCCGCGCCCGACAAGCAAACCCTATACGGGCGACCTCTCGATCTTCGACACTCCTGGCCGCGACCAGCGACTGCACATTCAACAGGTGATGGATGCGCTGGCCATCGTTCCCGGCAAAAGTGTTGCCGATATCGGCGCCGGTTCAGGATGGTTTACGGTGCGAGCGGCGAAGCGCGTGGCCAGCAGCGGGATGGTCTATGCAGTGGACATCAACCCCGAGGCCATTCGCTACATCGATCAGCGAATTGCAAAAGACGGTCTGCACAACGTGAAAACCACCCTCAGCAAGCCTGACAATCCCGAGCTTCCCAAAGGCAGCATTGATGCTGTACTTCTTCTGAAGGCCTATCGCGAAGTCGCCAGTCCGGTGACGCTGATGCGCAATCTGCGCCCGGCGCTAACCCCAGCCGCAAGAATCGGAATCATTGATCGGAACGGCAATGGTTCCAACCATGGTGTCGAGAAGAGTGTGGTGATTCACGAGATGGAGCAGGCCGGCTATAAGCTTGCCGACGAGAAAGACAGCCTGGTGAAAGACGACGGGGTGGACTACTTCCTCATCTTTATCGAGCAACAAAAATAGAGCCAATTGGGGCGAGCCAGGGCGCACAGTATGCGACATTTTCCTGCTAAACTTCGGCGTAACTTCCAAGGCGGGAACTGAGCGTGCTTCTGGAACTGCGGGTCGAGAACTACGCGGTCATCGATAGTGTAGCCGTGCCGTTTGCTGCCGGCTTAAATCTCTTGACCGGCGAGACCGGGGCCGGGAAATCCATTCTCATCGATGCGCTGGCGCTGCTGCTGGGCGATAAGGCGTCCGCCGAGGTGGTACGTCATGGCGCGGAGAAGGCCGTGGTGTCGGCAGTGTTTGAGGCGGATTCCAAGGCGCTGGACGCGGCGCTTGCGGCGAACGGGATTGACGCCGGGGACGATGCTCAGCTTATCCTGCGCCGGGAAATCTCGAATACCGGCAAAGGCCGGGTCTTCATCAATAATCAGCCTGCGACGGTTGGCGTCCTGAAGCAGATCTCGCCTTATCTGGCGATCATTCATGCCCAGAATGAAGCGCTCATGGCATTCGATGGCACTTCGCGGATAGGGCTGCTCGATGCCTTTGCCGGGGCCGATACCGGAACGACAGCCGAAGCCTACCAGCACTGGCGCGCAATTCAGCAGCGCATTGCCGATCTGGAACGTGATGAACAGGACCGCCTGCGGCTGCTTGATCTCTGGACCTTCCAGAAGAAGGAAATCACCGACGCGCATCTGCAGCCCGAGGAAGATACGAAGCTGGCGGCTGAAAAGCGCGTGCTGGCGAACTCGGAACGGATCTATGCCGCCGCCATGGGCGCCTACGATGCGCTGTATGAAAGCAACGAGTCAGCCGTTACGCTGATCCGCACGGCAACCCGGCACCTGGAAGAACTGGCGCGCTTTGACGAACAGTTCCGCCAGCAACTCTCGCAACTCGACTCGGCCCGAATCACGGTGGAAGACATTGGTCAGGGCCTTCGCGCCTACGCCGATGGGATTGAGTCGTCGCCCGAACGGCTGGCGGAGGTAGAGGGCCGGCTGGCACTCATCGACCGTCTCAAGCGCAAATACGGGCCCGCCCTGGAAGATGTGATTACGCTCGGCGAAGACGTGGAACGCAAGCTTGCCGAGATGGAGAACAAAGACGACGTCCTGCGTTCGCTGCGGACTGATCTGGCAAAAGCTGCCGCGCAATATCTGGCAGCAGCCCAGGCCCTCTCGCGCCAGCGCTACGAGGCGGCCCGCCAGTTAGAGAAGCAGGTAGAGAACGAGATCAATGAATTGGCGATGAACGCCCGCTTCAAGGCTGAAACCAGCGGCTCGGATGAAGAGGCAAACTGGACCGCAAAAGGATTCGACCATGTACAGTACCTGATCTCGGCGAATCCGGGAGAGCCGCTCGGGCCGGTGGAAACGATCGCCTCCGGCGGCGAGTTGGCGCGTGTCATGTTGGCCCTGAAAACTACGATTGAAGCGGGCCCAGCGAGCCGCGCCCGGCGGAACGGCGGCGGACGAAGCTCAGTGCAGCGGACCCTGGTCTTCGACGAGATCGATACCGGGATCGGGGGCCGGGCTGCCGAAGCGGTTGGCAAGAAGCTGAAGCAGCTCTCTCGCAGCACCCAGGTGCTGTGTGTGACCCATCTTCCGCAGATCGCGTCCTTCGCTGATCACCACTTCCTGATCGCAAAGCGGGAAGCTGAAGGCAGGACCAGGACCTTCGTGCGTTCGCTGGAGAATGGCGAGCGCACTCGCGAACTGGCGCGTATGATGAGCGGAGCCAAACTCACCGAGACTTCTATCAAACACGCCGAGCAGATGCTGAAGTCCAACCGATAACGCATGGAAGCCTTCGTAAAGAACATTTTGCTGGTCTTTGCCGCGCTCTTTCCTATCGTCAATCCGGTAGGAATGGCTCCCATTTTTGCCGGCATGACCCTGCCTTACAGCACAGATGTGCGGCGGACCATGGCCTTGCGCATCGCGGTGAACGGGATTGTCCTGTTGGTCGCCTCGCTGTTCATAGGCTCCTACATTCTGGAGTTTTTTGGCATCAGCATCGCTGCTGTGCAACTGGGTGGAGGGCTGGTGGTCACGGTTTCGGGGTGGCATCTCCTGAACCGCCACTCCAACATTGCCGAGCGCCAGTCCGATGCTCCCGCGGACAGCACTGAGATCCTATCCAAGGCGTTCTATCCCCTCACCATGCCGCTGACGGTCGGCCCCGGCTCAATTGCCGTCGCCATCACTTTGGGCAGCAACGCCCATTCTGAAACCCATCTGCAGTTGATCCTCACTTCGTTAGCGGCCGTGGTCGGGAGCGTCCTGATTGGCGTGTCGATCTTCCTGAGCTACCGCTATGCCGACCGGCTGGAAACCCTGCTGGGGGCGACCGGGACCAGCATCATGATTCGACTTTCAGCATTCATTGTGCTGTGCATCGGAATTCAGATCATCTTCAACGGCCTGGAGGCTTTCTACAAAAGTGCCTTGCAAACCTAGCCGCCGGATCTCAAGCACCCGGAATTAACCAGCTTTCTGGTTCACCCCGCCTGACGAAGAATTAAAATAGCGTCGTGCGAGTCGGGATCGATTTTGGGACGACACGGATCGTCGTGGCGGCGGTCGACCGCGGCAACTATCCGCTGGTGAACTTCGAGGCGCTCGATGGGCGTGTGTATGACTGGTTTCCCTCTGTCGTCGCTGTCTCCGAGGGGCAGCGGGTGTACGGCTGGGAGGCCATCAACCTGCACAACCAGCCGGGCTGGACCTTGGTGCGCTCACTGAAACGCGAATTGAAGGCAGCCGGCCCTTACAGCGAGGTAGAAGTCGGCAACCAGCAAATAAATCTTGGCCTGCTCATGACCGAGATGCTTGCCAGCCTTCGCCATGAGTTGATTGAGCGCTCCACCTTGGGGGCTCAGGAAGGCACCAAGCTGGAAGCAATTCTGGGCGTTCCTGCGAACGCCAACAGCAATCAGCGGTTTCTCACCGAAGAAGGCGCCCGGGCTGCCGGCTTTGAAGTGCTGGGTCTTTCCAATGAGCCTTCTGCGGCGGCCATCGAGTTTGCCCACGGCAACAGTTCCGAGCGCAAGAGCCGGGAGAATTCCACCCTGCTGGTTTACGACCTGGGTGGAGGGACCTTCGATGCTTCGCTGGTTGCGCTTGGAGATACCGAGCACGCGGTGATTGCTTCGGATGGCGTTACCGATCTTGGCGGCGATGACTTTGACGAGATTCTCGCCGAGCTGGCGCTCGATGCGGCCGGCATATCCGCAGAAGAATACGAGGCTCTGAACGATAGTGAGCGTTTCGTCCTGCTCGAGGAGTGTCGAGAGAAGAAGGAAGCGCTTAACCCGAATAGCCGCAAGGTGACGGTCGACCTGGAGCGCGTCCGGGATGATTGGAAAGAAGTTTCGGTTCCGGCAGACGCTTTCTATGAGCGCTGTCGTCCTTTAATCAAAGAGACGCGGACGGTAGTCGAAAATCTGATTGCCAGCTATCCCGAGCAGTCTATCGATACGTTGTACTTGACCGGAGGTGGATCGGAGCTGCCTCCGGTGGCACGCATTTTGCGCGAAGAGTTCGGCCGGAAGGTGAAGCGCTCGGCCTACATGCGATCAGCCACCGCGATTGGCCTCGCCATTCGCGCGGCCGGTCATGAAGAGAACATTCTGCAGGAACAGTTCACGCAGAATTTCGGGGTCTGGCGGGAGGCCGACAGCGGGCGCAACGTAGTGTTCGATGTCATGTTCCCGCGAGGCAGCAAGCTGCCGGCGAAGGGGCAGGAGCCATTGCGCATCGTTCGCATGTATCGGCCGGTACACAATGTCGGACACTTTCGCTACATCGAATGCACCAGGCTCGACGCGGGCAATCAGCCGCAGGGCGAGATCAGCAATTGGGACGAAATCCGCGTGCCGTTTGATCCGGCATTAAGAGCCATGTCGGAATTGCCGCAGCATCCGGAGCGGAGCTTCGCCCCCGGAGAAGGTCCTCTCTTCGAGGAAGAATATACTTGCGACAGCAATGGCCAGCTGAAGGTGCGAATTTCCGAGAAAACGTCCGATTACCGGCAGGAATATCGCCTGGGCCATTGGTCGAAGAATGGTACGACCGCTCCCAAGAAGCGCAGCAAGAGCGGAACGCGCACACGAAAAGCAAGCGGCAAATAGCAATTAGCAACTAGCAATTGGCAACTGGATACGAGCAAGTTCAACCGAGTCTGATCAGTAAGCCTCGGGAAGCTTCAAGCGGACCGGGCTTTACGCAAGGGCGGCTACAGCCGCTGCAGAACTCGATGGTCAGGGGCTGAAGCCGTCGATTTTGAAAGTCTGTTCGGCACGATACAAGTCGTTCATGATAGGCGTTGGTGATAGGCGTTCATGAGATGAGTATTACTGTTGTCGACTGCTAATTGCTAATTGCTAACGGAAGTATGTAGATAACGCAAATTGTTGCAAAGACGAAGCGGGCCTATGCCTGCTTTTTCCGAGTCAGCCGCTCGCCGGTCAATGTCTCGAATGTATTCTCGTCTATGTAGTTCAAAGGACTTCCGTCTGCCAACATGCAGGTTGCTGTTCTCCCTATAGGCTCAGCGGGGCCATCCTGAGTTGGCTCAGAATAGATGGTTTCAATCACGATCACGGCACGCACAGGTTTGCCATTGGCAGCATAGAGGAGAATGTTTCTGGGAGGATTTAGTCATGACTCAGCTTTCAAAGGACTTTAGTTTCGAGTTGGTTTGCGCGCTTAGCGACATTGGGCGGCACGCAAAGGAGCACAACCTTACCCCAGAACAGGTGCGGCTCTGCTTTCGAGTGGGAAGCGTAGCAGCTACACAGTTCGGAATTCTGCCGCCGCAGTTAGATAATATCAATAATTTTGTACTTGACACAAGTCTTGCGTCAGGTATAAAGTTAGAACATGAACAAGCGGGACAGCCTGAGTAAGTCTGAAATAATCGCCGAAATGCCGCTCGTCTGCGCCGATGAGTTGGCGGCAGTCGAGTTCTTCGAGCAACAGCGCTGGGGCAGCACGCCATGCTGCGTAAAGTGCGGCAGCGTGAATGTGTACAAGATGGCCGACGCCAAGACGGGCGAGCGCAGCAGCCGCTATCTCTGGCGTTGCCGCGATTGCAAAGAGCAGTACACGGTTCGCATCGGCACAGTTTACGAAGAATCCCGCATCCCGCTCCGCCACTGGGCTTATGCGTTCTGGCGTGCTTGCACATCGAAGAAGGGCGTCTCCGCTCTCGAAATCAAGCGGCAGTGCCAGATCAGCTACAAATCCGCGCTTTTCCTGATGAATCGCATCCGCTTTGCAATGGCTCCCGATGGCGACGAGCCGAAGCTAAACGGCACAGTCGAATGTGATGAGACGTACATCGGGGCGCGCAAACCCCGCTACAAGGGCATCAGCAAAAAGGGACGCGGAACGAGCAAGATTCCGGTCTTTGTCGCCGTAGAGCGTGAGGGGCGAATTCGCCGTCGCGTTGTAGCTGACGTGACAGGCAGAACCATCAAGGGCGCTATCCGTGAGGAAGTGGACAGGCAAGCGCACCTGATGACGGATGAGTACATCGCCTATGCTGGACTTGGTTCCGAGTATGCCCGTCACGACAGGGTTTGCCACGCCACGAAGGAATACGCTGCTGGCGACGTTCACACGAACACGGCAGAGAGCAGCCATGCGCTTGTGAAGCGCGGAATCGTGGGCATCTACCACAACGTCAGCCACGAATATCTGCATCGCTATCTGTGGCAGTTCGATTTTCTCTGGAACAATCGCTTCATGAACGATGGCGAGCGGTTGATTGCTGGTATCAGCGGAGCCGAAGGAAAGCGGCTGGCTTATACGACGATGGCAAATTAGGACGCGCCATGACGATAGAACACAAGATCGTAGTCGGGTTGGACGACATCATGGCAGTGACCTTCGAATGCAATCAATGCCATTCCAAGCTGACGGTTCCACCCGATAAGATCAAACTCCCTCAGGACTGTCGGCAGTGCGGGGCAGAGTGGTTTTCGGGTGTTGATATGCCATATCCGACTGGCGGTTCGCCTTACTCTTCTTTCATTCGAGCGCTGACGACCATCCGCTCGCAGCTAAAAGACAGGATGCCATTCAGAATATTGCTTGAATTCGATCAGAAAGAGTTCGATGAAAAAGACGAAGGCTAAGAAGCGCGAACAGCAGACTCCCGGCCCTAAGCCCGACACACTGAAGCTCAAGGGTAAGTGGCAGGATGCCATCAAGCGGTCACTGACGAAGAAGAAACCGAAGGAAGGCTGGCCAAAGTAGCTCCACCTCTTCCCGCAATTTCCCGTCACCGCCCGCCTCTGTTCGACGGGCTTTGCGTAAAGTACATACTTCCGATTGCTAATTGCTAATTGCTAGTTGCTAGTTGCTTTCCTCATCCCCATGCCAAAAATCGCTTTCCTCGAATGCAGTAAGTGCGGTGAGAAGTTGACCGCGGACAAGTCCTGGAATATCTGCCCAAAAGACGGTGGACCGCTGTACGTCCGCTATGATCTGGACGCGATCCGCAAAGACAAGCAGGCGCGCGATGCGATAGCTGCCGAGCCGCCGACCATGTGGCGCTACCAGGCGGTACTTCCCGAGGTCGATAAGGTCAGCCTTGGCGAGGGCATGACGCCGATGTTGCCCAGCCGGTCCTACCCCAATTTGCTGATCAAGGATGAGGGGCTGAATCCGACGGGTTCTTTCAAGGCGCGCGGCATGAGCATGGCCGTCAGCATGGCCCGCCATTATGGAACCAGGAAACTGGCGGCGCCTTCCGCAGGCAACGCGGGGGGTGCGCTGGCCGCCTACGCCGCCGCTGCCGGTATTGAAGCTTTCATTTTCATGCCCAAAGATGTTCCGTTGGCGAACCGGCTGGAAGTTGAGGCGTGTGGCGCGAATCTCACGCTGGTGGACGGGCTGATCAGCGATTGCGGGCGCATGGTGGGCGAACGCAAGGACAAGGAAGGCTGGTTCGACGTCTCGACTATGAAAGAGCCTTTTCGAGTCGAGGGCAAAAAGACCATGGGCTACGAGGTGGCCGAGCAGCTTGGCTGGAAGCTTCCTAACGCAATCATCTATCCCACCGGGGGCGGAGTGGGCCTTATCGGGATGTGGAAGGCCTTCGACGAGATGGAAGCGCTCGGCTGGATCGAGGGTGGGCATCGTCCGAAGATGATCTGCGTGCAAGCCGAAGGCTGCGCGCCCATCGTGAAGGCCGTCCAAGAGAACAAAAGCACGGCCGAGATGTGGCCCGACGCGCACACCCTTGCCGCCGGGTTACGCGTGCCGAAAGCCTATGCTGATTTCATCGTTCTCGACATCATTCGCCAGAGCGGCGGCACGGCCGTAGCAGCCAACGATGACGAGATCATGGCCGGTCTGAAGGAATTGGCCACAAAGGAAGGTATCTTTGCCGCTCCTGAAGGCGGCGCCGCCTTGGTGGCTTACAAGAAGCTGTTGAATAGCGGCTACATCGCCGCAGACGATCGAGTCGTGCTGTTCAACACCGGCTCCGGATACAAGTACGTCGACATCATCGCCAAGTATTACGGCATTGAGCCATTCGCCGGACCGAAGCTTCCGGCCTCCCGCAGCATGGGTGGAATCATTGGGCCGTCCTGAAGAACAGCTTGCCCGGCGACGCTTAGGGTAGCTGTATCAGCTCGGTGGTGTGCTTGAGTTGGCCGCAAGCGGCGTAGATGTCCCTCCCGCGCGGACGCCTGACATAGGCGGGAATGCCAGCTTTCACCAGCACAGTCTGAAAGCTCGAGACATCCTCTGCCCTGGGCGTGGAAAAGGGAATTTCCGGCCCGGGATTCAGCGCGATCAAATTCACCTTGGCCCGCAAGCCGCGAATCAAATCCGCCAATTCGCGAGCGTGCTGAACATCGTCATTCACTCCGGCGAGCAGGACATATTCGAAGGTCAGCCGCTCCCGCTGGCGCAACGGAAACGCTCGCAGCGTAGCCATCAACTTTTCGATCGTCCACTTTTTCGTGATGGGCATGATGCCCGTGCGCAAGGCTTCGTTCGGTGCATTCAGAGAAACCGCCAGCTTGGGGCGCACTGGCTCCTCAGCGAAATCGCCTATCCGGGGCACGATGCCCGAGGTGGAGACGGTCATGCGCGAGGCTGGTACGCCGACCTCCTCCACCAGCAGGCGCACGGCCTGCATAAAGTTGTCGTAATTCAGAAATGGCTCGCCTTGGCCCATGAACACGAGGTTGATGCGGTCGCGCTCGAGTTCCACCTTCTGATCACTAAGCACTGCCAACACCTGTCCGACGATCTCGCCCGCGGTCAGGTTGCGCTTGAGTCCCAGCAGGGCGGTCATGCAGAAGGCGCAGTCCACCGCGCAGCCGACCTGACTGGAGACGCAGACGGTCGCTCTCTGCCGGTTTCCGGGTGATTTGCGCTGCTCAGGCTCAAGCTCTTCCAGTTCAGCGTCGCCAACCTCTGATCCGTCGCCTGCCTCGCCGCCGTCGCCCTCCGGCATCCAGACGGTCTCGACACTCTGGCCATCGGAGAATTGCAACAGGTAGCGAACGGTTCCATCCGAGGATGTGAATCTGCGCTCAATTTCGGGAAAGCCTAGGCGGTAGCCGGCTTCGCTGAGCTGGTTGCGGAAGGCTTTTGGCAGGTTCGAAAATTCATCGAGGGCAGACCACCTCTGCCGGTACAAACCGTCCAACAACTGCCGGACGCGGTACGAAGCCTGGCCGAAACTCTCAACCAGAACTGTAAGTTCTTGATTTGAAAGCCCTAATAGTTCGGTATGTTGCGGGGAGCTCATGCATCTAATAGGCTATTCAGGTTGGGTTGTCCGCCTGAACCAAGCCTCGCAGCCCGGGAAAGTCTCGAGCGTTAGTTCATTAGAAGCTCTGCGAGGCAGATCGACACGCTTTCATATTATCCCGATTTTTGAGATCCAGCGGCCGCCTGGGCGACAACGTAATCCGTCTTGGTGTGCGGATTTTGTTCATTTGGAACTGCCATGGTAGAAGAACTGCGCAATATTCAACGTGAGTTGCTGTCGAACGGCCTCACGATCATTACCGAACGGATGGACCACATACGTTCGGTCTCCCTGGGGATTTGGGTAAAGTCCGGGTCACGCCACGAAGACGCCCAGGTGAACGGGATTTCCCACTTCATTGAGCACATGGTGTTCAAAGGGACCACCTCCCGAAGCGCGGAAGACATCGCCCGGCAGGTGGATTCCATTGGCGGCAACATGGACGCCTTCACCGGCAAGGAAACCGTGTGCTTCAACATCAAGGTGCTGGACGAGCACCTCCCCGTCGCTATCGACATCTTGAGTGACATGGTGTTGCATCCGGTGTTCGCGCCGGGAGAGATTATGCGCGAGCGCGGCGTGATTCTGGAAGAGATCAAGATGGACGAGGACAATCCCGACTACCTCGTACACGAGCTCTTCACCCAGAATTTCTTTAAGGACCATCCTCTGGGCAAGCCGATTCTCGGCACCAAGGAAACAGTACGGCGCTTCGATCAGGAGGCCATCCTTGCCGACTACGGCCAAAAGTTCGTCCCCGGAAACATCATTATTTCTGCGGCAGGAAACATTGAACATCACGAAGTGGTCGATCTTTTGCGCAAGCAATTTGAACAGCTCAAGCCAGGGTCGAATGGTTGGCATGAGAATCGGCCGAAGACTTCATCTCGCATCACCTTACGGAACAAGAAGTCGCTGGAGCAGGTGCAGATCTGCATGGGCGTTCCTTCCTACGAGATCAGCCACTCCCGACGGTATGTCTCGTACGTGTTGAATACGCTGCTTGGCGGCGGCATGAGCTCGCGCCTCTTTCAGAACGTGCGCGAGAAGCAGGGACTGGTCTACTCCATCTTCTCGGAGTTAAACCCGTTTCGTGACACCGGCTGCCTTTCGGTGTATGCCGGGACCTCCCGGGAGTCGGCGCCGAAGGTAGTGCAGTCGGTTCTACAGGAGTTCAAAAACTTCAAGGAAGTACCGCTCTCCGAAGAAGAACTGAAGCGCGGCAAGGACCAGCTCAAGGGCGGCCTGATGCTGAGCCTGGAGTCTTCCACGGCGCGCATGTCGAACCTGGCACGGCAGGAGATGTATTACGATCGCTTCTCCAGCATGGATGAGATTATTGCCCGCATCCAGCAGGTAAGCGCCGAAGATGTGCAGCAGTCGGCGCAGGAACTGTTCAAGCCCGAGGGCATCGCCGTTACCGTGTTGGGGAATTTGAATGGACTCAAGATCAGCCGCGACTCGCTAGTTTGTTGAAACTGTAACCTTGCCCACGGGAGCGCGTCTAAACCTGCAGTAATAAAGGGTTCTTTTGACAAGCGCATTTGCGTGCTCAATAATTTCCCTGTTAGCTCGCAAGGAGTTTTCTATGCGCAGACGCAATCGAGATCGCGGATTCACCCTGATCGAACTGCTGATCGTCGTCACCATTATTCTCATCATCGCCGCGTTCACGATTCCGAGAATTACGAAGGCACAGATTCCGGCGCACGAAGCTTCGGCTCTGGCCAGCATCAAGGCCATCAACGCGGCCGAAATCATCTACTCCAGCAGCCATCCTGACCTGGGTTTCACGGCGGATCTGGCGAGCCTTGGCGGTACGGCCCAGGGTGGTGGCGAGCAGACCATCGACAACAATCTCGCCAGCGGACACAAGAGCAGCTACACGTTTACCTACACGCCAGGCGAAAAGGTCAATGGAGCGATCCGCTCCTACACCATCACCGCGGTTCCTGACCAGGTAGGCACGACTGGGCAGCGGCGGTTCTTCTCCGACGAGTCGGGCGAGATTCACTACAACGCTTCCGGCCCGGCAGATGTAACCAGCCCGGTGATTCAGTAGCACTTAGCCTCTCAAGCCCAAAGGGCGTGCGATGACAGCCCAGCAGGGAGCCGGAGGCGGAGTGCTGGGGATAACGCCAGATTAGCGCCACAGTCGGCTTTTTAGCCGACGACAGATCGCAAGCAGTATCGTCCCCGGGGATTCGGGTTTCTCTATGCAAGCTAACCCAGGACTGGGCTCCAGGGAACTTGCCATACCAAAGTTTCCGTCCGATACTGGAGACCTTGACCGGCCGCGCTACCCATTTGAGTTTGCGAAGCCCCGGCGTGATGAACCGGGGCTTTCGCTTTGCTCCTTCCATGTGTACAAGAGCATGCCGCCGAGGGCTCTGGATGGCGGCTTTAGCCGTTCTTCTTGCCCGTGTCGGCTTCGCTCAGGACCTGCACTCCCTCACCCAGACCGTCGACCAGCGCTACAACCACATTCGCACCCTGGAAGCCCAGTTCACGGAAACCTACTCGGGTCCTGGCGCCTCCCGCACCGAGAGCGGAACTCTGCTTCTGAAGAAGCCCGGCCGCATGCGCTGGGATTACAGCGAGCCGCATCCCAAGATGTTCCTTGTCGACGGCAAGACGGCGTGGTTCTATGTTCCCGGGGAAAACCAGGTTCGGCGCACGCCGGTGAAAGAAATTGACGACCTGCGGTCGCCACTGCGCTATCTGCTGGGAAAAACCAAGCTGGACAAGGAATTCGAGGATCTGCACAT
The DNA here is from genome assembly GCA_963846815.1 of uncultured Acidobacteriaceae bacterium. GTDB lineage: Bacteria > Acidobacteriota > Terriglobia > Terriglobales > Acidobacteriaceae > CAVVDY01. The sequence goes on from CAWJXG010000002.1 coordinate 938,223, forward strand.
CGCCGAGAACGAAAAGCCGGTAAATCCCGGCGACGTGGTGCTGGTGGGGGTTCCCAGCGGCCTGAGCGACCGGGTCGCCCGAACCTTGCTGGAGGTGAGCCCCGACGGCTACATTCGCCGCATCGTAATCGACGAATTGGACGGCTCAGTTACGGAATTCCGCTTTCTTCAGCAGCGCGAGAACGTCGAAATATCAGACTCCAAGTTTCGCTTCACACCCCCGCAGGGAGTCGAGATCGTCAGCGGGACAATGGACTAATCTGGACCCATGGATTCGTGTAGCCATGATGGGGTGTCGGTGGCTACTGTGCAGTGTTTTCAATGCTAAACTAGCCTTGAGCACCCGAGGATTTTGAGCAAATCGCATGGCCGAGTACACCGTCCGACTAGCCGATGAGCGGGGTCACCTGCTGGAGCAGGTAGAGCAAGGGGGCTCGGAAAGCGAAATCCGGGACCGTTTTGCCCAACAGGGCTATCTGGTCTACTCGGTAAAGCCCCGTGGGCTGCTGGCGGGCGAGGCGGGACTGCCGCGCCGCCGCAAGATCAAGGCGGAGCAGTTCCTCATCTTCAATCAGCAGTTTCTGACGCTCATTCACGCCGGACTTCCCATCATCCAGGCGCTTGAGCTGCTGACCAAGCGTCAGCGTAACCTGTATTTTCGCTCGCTGTTGCAGAATGTCCGCGACCGGGTACGCGGAGGTGAGCTACTCTCCCAGGCCTTCGAAGCGCAACGGGCGTTTCCCAAGGTGTACACCACCACGATTCTGGCCGGTGAGAAGAGCGGCAACCTGGAAGAAGTGATGGGGCGCTACATTGCGTTCCAGAAGCTGTCGGTGAGTTTCCGTAAGAAGCTGACTGCGTCGCTGGTCTATCCCGTGCTGCTGGTGGTGATGCTGGGGGTGATGATGACGTTTCTCATCACCTACGTGGTACCGCAGTTTGCCAATCTCTATCGCCAGTTGGATACGCCGTTGCCGGCGATGACCATGGTGATGCTTTCGGTTGGAACGCATGCCCAGCAGTACGCGCCTTATGTGTTCGCGGTCCTCATCGTGGCCGGATTTCTCTTTCGGCGATGGATAAAAAGCGATGCGGGTGCAACCTACATGGACCGCGTGAAGCTCCGGATCCCGCTGGTAGGCGACATCTGGCTGAAATACCAGGTAGCGGTGTTCTCGCGCATGCTGTCGACCTTGCTCTCCGGCGGCTTGCCCCTGGTGCCGGCGCTGGAGACGGCGAGTGAGTCGATGGCGAGCCACCTGATCGCGCATGGTATCGATGGAGCGACCTCCCGTGTGCGCGAGGGCCAGGCGCTGGCGCACAGCATGGAGGTGCAGAAGGTCTTTCCGGAGATGTCGGTGGAGATGATTGAGGTCGGCGAATCCACCGGCGCGTTGCCGGCCATGCTGAACTCGGTCGCCGAGTTCTACGAAGAAGACGTTCAAACGGCGCTGGCGACGGCCATGGCCTTGATCGAACCAATCATCCTGGTTGTGATGGGTGTAGTGGTGGCCTTCGTGCTGATCTCGCTCTACCTGCCGATCTTTAGTCTCGGCGTGGGAGCGGTTCATTAAAACAGGTGTCAGTTTGCCGGTAGTCAGTTATCAGACTTGGACCTGAAACCTGGAACTGAAAACCGACAACTGAGAACTGATTTCCAAATGGCAGACAAGAAGTCAATATTCGTAAATGGCGGTAACGGCCACATTGCCGTGGCAGACGAACTGGCGCACGCGCAGGACCTGGCGCGGCGCTATCGCTGTGAGTTCGTTGACCTGAAGAGTTTCCACATCCAGCATGAGCTGTTTCGCAAGATCAAAGTGGACCTCATGTTTCGCTATAACTTCGTTCCGCTGCAGGAGACGCAGGACGGGCGCATGGTGATCGCCATTGCCGACCCCAGCGATCTTCCATTGCTGGACGAGATTCGCGGCCATCTCGGACGCCGCATCATCACGCGGGTGGCCACGCTCTCGCAGATCAACGACGTGCTGAAGAAAAGCGAGCAGTCGCAGCGCGTGCTGGAAGAAGCCGGCGAAGATTTCGCGCTCGACGTCATCCGGGAGGATGAAAACTCCGACGAGACCATCTCGATCGAGAAGCTGACGGGCGAAACCGATATCAGCCCCATTATCCGCCTGGTGGAAACCACGATCTTCACCGCGCTACAGCGGCGCGCCAGTGATATTCACATTGAGACACGCGACGCCTCCGTCGTCATCAAGTACCGCATTGACGGCGTACTGCAGCAGGCGATGCAGGAGATCGCCAAGGAGCACCACTCGACCATCATCTCGCGTATCAAGGTCATGAGCGAGTTGGATATCTCCGAGCGCCGGGTGCCGCAGGACGGCCGCTTCCGTGTGCGCTACAACGCGCGCTCCATCGATTTCCGTGTCTCGATCATGCCCTCGATTCACGGCGAAGATGCGGTGCTGCGCGTGCTGGACAAAGAGTCGATGAGCGAAAAGTTTCATAAGTTGACGCTCGATGTTGTCGGCTTCAGCGACGAAGATCTGCACAAGTTCCGCCGCTACATCAAGGAGCCGTACGGCATGGTGCTGGTGACCGGACCAACCGGTTCGGGTAAAACCACCACGCTGTATGCCGCCCTGAATGAGATCAAGAGCGACGAAGACAAGCTGATTACGATCGAAGATCCGGTTGAATACCAGATCGTCGGCATCACCCAGATTCCGGTAAACGAAAAGAAGGGCCTGACCTTCGCCCGCGGACTGCGGTCGATTCTGCGTCATGATCCCGACAAGATCATGGTGGGCGAAATCCGCGATACGGAGACGGCACAGATTGCCATCAATGCCGCTCTTACCGGCCACCTTGTGTTCACCACCGTCCACGCCAACAACGTGGTCGATGTCATCGGGCGCTTTCTCAACATGGGGGTCGAGGCTTACAACTTTGTGTCTTCTCTGAACTGCATTCTGGCGCAACGTTTGGTGCGCCTGATCTGCGAGTTCTGCAAAAAGCAGGTGAAGTACTCGGACGAGGAACTGGAGGCCAGCGGTATGGATCCTGCCGAATGGCGGAACGTACCGTTCTACGAAGGCGAGGGCTGCATCGAATGCTCGGGCACTGGCTTCCGCGGACGCACCGCCATCCACGAACTGCTAGAGCTGACGGACAATGTGCGTGAGATGATTCTTGCCAAGCGTCCCAGCAGCGAGATCCGGCGGGCCGCCCGCGAAGAAGGCATGCACTTTCTTCGCGAATCGGCGCTTGATAGAGTTAGGCGCGGGCTGACCACGCTGAAAGAGATCAACAAGGTCACCTTCATCGAGACAACGCGTTAATCAATGGCGAATACCAATATCCCCCGGCCGCGAGTGGCATGCGAGATCAGCGTTGAGCAGGTGGTGGCCGCTCGCGCTGGCGACAGGGCTGCAGTCCTGGAGTCGGCCACGACCCAGCCGCTGGCCGACGGCGCGCTTGCGCCTGGCCTGCAGCAGGCGAATTTGGCTGTGAGGCAAACTATTGTCGATGCGCTGCGCGAGACGCTGGCCAAGGTGGCCGGGCGTTCGCGTGACATCGTGCTGGTGATTCCTGACGCCACGACCCGCATCATGTTGCTCGATTTCGATACCTTGCCCGATAAGCTGGAAGATGCCGAGGGCGTGGTGCGCTTTCGCCTGAAAAAGTCATTGCCCTTCGACGTAGACCAGTCGGCAGTATCCTTTGATCGCCACTCCGCAAGCGATGGTCTGCGCGTGATCGCAGCGGTGACGCCGCGAGCTGTCCTGGACGAATATGAGTCTGCCGTGCGCGAAGCCGGCTACGTACCCGGTACGGTGATGCCTTCGATGATCGCCGCACTCGGCGCTGTAGATGCCGCGCAGCCAACCATGGTCATCAAGGTTGAAAGCGGAACAACCACCTTCGCTATCGCCGACCAGAATCAGTTGCTGCTCTATCGTGCGCTGGAAAATGGCGGCGCGGCGGTGACCGGCGAGTCGCTGATCGACGACGTGAATACCTCGCTGCTGTATTTCGAAGACCGCTACAGTGTGATGGTCGAGCGCGTGCTGGTCTCCGGAGTGCAGTCGGGAAAAGCCCTGCAGGCGGCCTTCAGCGAGCGTGCAGTCAGGGTCGAAGAGCTGGTTTCTCCGGCCATGGCGGGTGCGGCGGCGAGTAGCGTTTCACGATCGGCATTGGCGGGCGTGGCGGGAGCGCTGGTTTCCTGATGCGCATCAATATCAATCTCGCGACCCAGCGGTATGAGGCGGCGCGGCAGTATCTGCAGCGCATGCGCACCCTGATTGCGCTGATGGCGATCGTTGCCGTGGCCCTGGTGGGCTACATCTTTTATCAGCGTTCCCACACGCGCAATATCGATGCCAAGATTGCCCAGGCGAAACAGGAACTCGCCGCTCTGAACAATGAGAAGGCGCAGGCCCAGGCCATTCTGAACAAGCCGGCGAATCGGGGCACTGCTGATCAATCGGAATTTCTCAATGAGCTGTTTGCCCGCAAGTCTCTGTCCTGGACCCGCATCTTCGCCGAGATGGAACGGATCATGCCACCCGATATTCACGTCGTCTCCATGAAGCCGGAGTACACACCGAACAATGACCTGGTCGTACACATGGTGGTGGCTACCGATTCCCGCGATCGCGCCGTCGAGTTGGTCAAGCGCATGGAAAAGTCCAGTCACTTTCGCGGGCCGCAGGTTGTGGCGGAGACGGTCACGACGAACTCCTCCGATCAGGGAACTGGAGGCGGCAACATTCAGTTCGATATCGCTTCGGTGTATCTGCCACAGGCCGCCGACACCGCCGAAGAACAGGAGAAACCGGAAGAGATGAAGGGTTCAACTCCCGCCAAGTCTGCCGGTAAGCCGGCCGAGCCCGGCACAACCACCACCGCCCAGAATCGGCAGAGGCAGCACTGATGGCTACGGTTCGCGACGTCCGCAGGACCACAACGCCAATCGTGGCAGTCTTGGCGCTGGTGATTATTGGCTGCCTGGTCTACATTTTTTCTCCTGCCGGACGTTCCCGGCAGGCGCGTATCGGCGAGTATCAGCAGCTCCAGGCGGAGGTCATTGCCAAGCGCAAGGAAGTTGAGCCCACGCGCGGTATGGATGAGAAGCTGAAGCAGGCTTCGATCGACATCGGCAGCTTCTACCAGAACCGATTTCCGGCGGAGTATTCAACGGTGGCGGAAGAAATCGGGAAGGTCGCCGGCGACGCAGGAGTTCAGCTCATCGCAGTGAAGTATGACAACAAGGAATCCGTGATCGAGGGATTGCGCAAGCTCAACATCGAAATCACCCTCTCCGGTAGCTATCTGCAGGAAGTCAAATTTATTAACACCCTGGAGCGCGACAAGATTTTCTTCCTGATCGATGGAGTTGCCCTGGGTGAGCAGCAGGGGAACGTGCGGCTGCAACTCAAGCTGGAAACCTATTTGCGCAGTGGAGCAGTGGCGTCGTGAAGCTCGGCACAGAAAACAAAACGAAGACCATTCTGGCCCTAGTGCTCGGCGCAGTCGCCATAGTTATGATTGTCCGCGCCTTCACCGGAGGAGAGGAAAATTCGACCCAGACGACCACGACCTCCTCTGCCGCAAAAGCGTCGACGGCAGGTACCGTAGCGACCCGGCATAAAACTGCGGCCGATCATGGAAATCCGCATCCCTTGCTGGCGCAGAGTCTCGATCCCTCGCTTCGCTTCGATCTGCTCAAGTCCAGCGAGGACGTGACCTACACGGGTTCCGGGCGCGACATTTTCCACTCCCAACCGCCGGCCCCGGAGATTCCCAAGGTCGTCCAGCAACCGATGAAGACGGGGCCTCCCCCGCCGGCGCCCCCGCCACCCATCAACCTGAAGCTGTACGGCTATACCCAACACAAGAACGGCGGAGACAAGCGCATCTTTCTGGTCTCGGGAGACGATATTTTCGTGGCCAAGGAAGGTGACATCGTAAACCGCCGCTATCGCATCTTGAAGATCAACAGCAATTCAGTTGAAGTTGAAGACGTGCTGACGAACAACCGGCAGACCTTATATCTCAGCGCCGGCTAAGTTCATGAAGTCGAAGCAGTAATGTTGAAGTTTTCCAATCCGCCCACACTCTCCCGCCCGGCCCAGGAAGTTGAACGCAGAAAGCTGCGCGACTCGGGCCAATTGCTGATTGCCATCTTGCTGATGATGGCGATGATGGTGATTGCCCTGACTTACGAAGCCCCGCGTATCGTCCAGCAATTGAAACGCGACCGCGAGGAGGAGATGATCCATCGCGGCACCGAATACGCCCGCGCCATCAAGAAGTACTACAAAAAGTTTGGACAATATCCGACCAGCATCGAGCAACTGGAAAACACCAACAACATGCGCTTCCTCCGCAAGCGTTACAAGGATCCGTTAACCAAAGACGGGAAATGGACGCTCCTGCACTATCAGGACGTAGCTGCCCTCCTTGTCGGCGCAGGAGGACCGGGCGTGCCGGCGGCCGCTCTTGCAAGCCAGGGACAGCAGGGAATTGGAGCAGCGCCGGGCCAAGCCGGAAGTTCCGGTTTTGGTGCTTCGGCCTTTGGATCTTCGTCAACTCCGGGTTCTTCGGGTGGCTTTGGAACTTCTAGCCTTGGTACCGGAAATCAGCAGTCGGCGAATCCTCAGTCGGGGATCTTCTCGCAGCAGCAGAGCCAAACCGATACCGGGTCCCAGGAATCTTCGGATTCGACCGGCAGCGGTACCACTCAGAGCGCAGATGCCGGCTCCACCTCGGCAAGTTCTACCTCCTCGGAAAGTGCGTCGGGTAGCAACACGGGAACAAACTCTGGCACTGCGGCCAATCCGGGGGGAACCGGAGCCGCCGGTACGGCCCTGGGTGGTCAAGGTCTCGGGGGGCAAGCGTTTGGCGCCGGCGCCATCATCGGAGTCGCCAGCAAGAGCAAAGATCCTACCATCAGAATTTATAACAAGAAGAAGACCTACAACGAGTGGCAGTTCATCTACAACCCCATGATGGACCAGGCCAATGTTCTTCTGCGGGGGCCATATTCTCCCAGCCAGTTCACCAGCATGAACATCGGCACTCCGGCCGGCCAAATGAACCAGCAGAATCAGCAGCAGAGTCCGTTCGGGCAACAGAACAGCCCATTTGGGGGTCAGCAGCAGCCCAGCGGTTCCGGCAGTCAGACACTCACCCCGGGTAGCCAGCAGTTCCCGCCGGACCAGAATCACTAAGGCCAAGCCACGAACTGCGTTTGATCCGCCGGAATGACAATCCCCAGCGCTTTTTCTCCTGGGCCGTTGTTCCCTCGCGCTGGTTGGGATAGCATTACACCCCGACAGCCATCCTCGTCCGAAGAGTAAGAGAATAAGACCGTTTTGCGTCCGGTTGTGATTGAAATCACAGATTGCCGTGACCCTCGCACGTCATGCTGGGCCTCTGGAACTGCTACAACATGTAGTGACACCAGAAAGCTCAGCGCATACCGGGCCGTACCGAGCAACCCTCCCGGTCTGACAGCAGAAAGTATTTCTGTCTGAGAGGCATCAGAATGCCCGAGGAAAACAAGGGACCCGAAGCAGTCTCTCCCTCACCGGAGGGTGCTAAGCCGCCTGCCGACTCGGCGCCGCCGGCAGCGACTGCGGCTCCCGCTAAAACTGCTGCCGAGTCTGCAAGCTCCGAGACGAAACCGGCGCAACCCGCCGCTCCCTCTCCCACGAACCCTGCACCCGCGAAACCTGCCGATGCCGGGAAGCCAGCCGCCGCACCGGCCAAGCCAGCTGCTGCTGCCGCGAAGCCTGCGGCTGCCGCACCGGCCAAGCCTGCTGCCCCGGCCAAACCTGCGGGACCGATGCCCGAGCCCTGGACGTCCGATCTGGTCACCAGCCTCAAGAAGCAGTACGGATCTGGAGTTCGCGAGGCCAGCACTTACGTCGGGCAGAAGTATCTGGTCGTGGACAGCGGCATCGTCTACGAGATCCTGCGGCGCATGCGTGACGACGAGCACTATGACTATTGCGTCGACGTCACGGCGGTGCACTGGCCCAAGCGCGAGAGGCAGTTTGACATCGTTTACATCCTGTACTCGTTCCAGCACAACGATCGCATCCGCATCAAGGCGAACCTTGCAGAAGGCGAGCACCTGCGTTCGGTCTGCGACCTGTGGCCGACCTCAAACTGGCTGGAGCGCGAAGTCTTCGATATGTTCGGAATCATATTTGACGGCCATCCCGACCTGAAGCGCATCCTCATGCCCGACGAGTGGAAGGGACATCCGTTGCGCAAGGATTACAACATCCTGCAGCAGGACAAAGAGTGGGTTCACATCAACCTTGGCATCGAGAGTGGACAATGAGCGACGGCAAGAATCGACCTGACCTGCTCGACCTCGATACCAAACAAGAGACCTTTCTCGATACCACCGAGATGGTCCTCAATATGGGGCCGCAGCATCCCTCGACGCACGGCGTTCTGCGTGTCATTTTAAAGCTCGACGGCGAGAAGGTGCGGGGCACCGAGTGCATCATCGGATATTTGCATCGCGGGGTGGAGAAGATCGCGGAGAACCGTACCTACGCGATGTTCAACCCGTATGTCGACCGCATGGATTATGTCGCTGCGGTCTCCAACGGGCTGGGCTACTGCGAAGCGGTTGAGAAGCTGCTGGCAGTGGAAGCGCCGCCGCGCGCGCAGTACATCCGCGTCATCATGACGGAGCTGTGCCGCATTGCCAGCCACCAGGTTTGGCTGGGTACGCACGCCCTCGACATCGGCGCGCTGACGCCTGTCTTCTATGCCTTCCGCGATCGCGAAGAGATCCTGAAGATCTTCGAGAAGTACTGTGGTGCGCGGCTCACAACGCACGCGTTTCGCATCGGCGGCTGCATCTACGAGACCTACGAAGGCTTCGAGCAGGACGTGAAAGTCTTCTGCGAGAAGTTTCTCCCCAAGCTGGACGAATACGAAGAGCTGCTTACCACCAATCGCATCTGGGTGGCGCGCACGAAAGGCGTCGGCATTCTGAATGCCGAGGACTGCATCGCCCTGGGCGTGACTGGCCCCGTGCTGCGCGCCAGTGGCGTCGAGTGGGACCTGCGCAAGAAGCAGCCCTATGAGGCTTACAGCAAGTTCCAGTTCGATATCCCCACCGGCCTGAACGGCGATACCTACGACCGGTACCTGGTTCGCATTGAGGAGATGCGGCAGGCAGTCCGCATTCTGCAACAAGCGATTGAGGACATCCCCAGCGGACCGATCATGGCGAAGGTGCCGAAGGTGATTAAGCCGGCTCCGGGCGACGTGTATCACTCGATTGAAGCTCCCAAGGGCGAGCTCGGTTACTACATTGTGAGCGACGGCTCAACCCAGCCGTATCGCGTGCGCGTGCGGCCCCCGTCGTTTGTCAATCTGCAGGCACTCGACAAGATGGTCCAGGGCATGCTCGTGGCTGACGTGGTCGCGGTAATCGGAACGCTCGATATCGTGCTGGGAGAGGTGGACCGCTGATGCTTGAATCGATCACAAAATACCTCGGCAGCAACGTCACCCCCGGCGAAGCCGGAAACATTTTCTGGGCGACGATGTACGTCCTGGCTATCACCATCGGCGTGTCTCTGGCGGTCATCGCGATGAACTGGCTGGAGCGCAAAATCCTGGCGCACATGCAGATTCGCCTGGGTCCCATGCGCGTAGGGCCGCATGGTTTGCTGCAGCCTTTTGCCGACGCACTGAAGCTGCTGATCAAGGAAGACATCATCCCCGATGGCGCCGACAAGATTGTGTTTTGGATCGCGCCCGTCTTCGTGATGATGACTGCGTTCACCACCTTCATCGTCGTGCCGTTCGGACGAACCCACGCCGTCACCGACATGAATATCGGCATCCTGTTCATGCTGGGTGTTTCATCGCTGGGCGTGCTGGGCGTGATTATGGGTGGCTGGGCGTCGAACTCGCACTATCCCTTGATGGGCTCGCTGCGCTCCGGCGCGCAGATGGTGTCGTACGAAGTCGCCATGGGAATGGCGATCATCTCTGCCGTGCTGATGACCAGCCTCGTCACCGGTACCGGCACGCTGAGCATGATCGGAATTGTGCAGGCGCAGGCCGATCAGCACACCTGGTTCGTCTTCAAGATGTTTCCCCTGGGCCTGATGGCGTTCGTCGTTTTTGCCATTGCCATGGTCGCCGAGACCAATCGTGCGCCCTTCGACTTGCCCGAAGCTGAGTCCGAACTCGTCGCCGGCTTCATGACCGAGTACAGCGGCTTCCGCTGGTCGCTGTTCTTCCTGGCAGAATACGCGGCGATGCTGGCTGTGTCGTCCATCGCCGTGACGCTTTGGCTGGGCGGCTGGCTACGTCCCTTCCCGACCTGGCTGAGCGGCTCGTCATGGGACCTGGCTTTCTCGCTCGTTCCCGGACTCACTTTCCTCGGCCTGGCTGCGATGTGTTTCCTCGGCACGGTCCGCATGCCGAAGATTCCGCAATTCAAGGCACAGACGATTGGGCTGGCCATATTCGGAGCGCTCCTGGCCTTCGTCGGGCTGCTGCTTCTCGTCCCGGGCGTGCGCGAGCGATCCCAGGACATCTTCTGGTTTGTCGCTAAAGTTGCGTGCTTTATGTACTTGTACATCTGGTACCGCGGAACCTTCCCGCGCTACCGCTTTGACCAGCTCATGAAAGTGGGCTGGAAGGTGTTGCTGCCTGTGAGCTTGGGCGTGCTGATCGTAACAGCGATTGTCGGCGTCCGGCAGGAGCTGTGGGCGGCGATCGTGGGGGTAATCCAGTGAGTTTGTCTCCGATTCTGCGCAAAGTTTTTATGGTTGACCTGTTCAAGGGCATGAGCGTGACCTTCCGCAATCAGTCGGAAAAGGAACGCGTAACCGAGCAGTATCCGCTGGAGCGGCCCGAAGTCTTCGAGCGCTTCCGCGGACAGCCGCGGCTGAAGGTGAATCCCGAGAGTGGCGAGTCGCTGTGCATCGTCTGCAACCTGTGCGCCCTCGCCTGCCCGGAGCAGTTGATCGTGGTGAAAGGCGAGCGCAATCCGGTGACCCGGCGCAAGGAGCCGGTGTCGTGGACCTACGATCTGAGCCGCTGCATGTTCTGCGGCCTGTGCGCCGAAGCCTGCTCGACCGATGCGCTGGAGCTGACACAGGACTATGAGATGGCGCTCTATTCCCGTGAAGGCATGGTGCTGGACCAGGCAGCGCTGGAGCGCGGGCAAGAGCCCGTGAGGTACGCGAAGTAGTGGCTGCTGGATAGTGGATAGAAAAGGCTTGCTCGCAAACGTATCGAATGTTTTTTGATTAATTGCTAATTGCTAATTTTATGACCCCTGTTGCGACGACATTCTTCTTCTATTTCCTGGCGTTCCTGGCGCTCGCATCGGCGATCGCGGTGATCACCCGGCGTAATCCGGTGCATGCTGCGCTGTCGCTGATCGTGACCCTCCTGTCGCTCGCCGGACTCTACCTGATGCTCTATGCCCCCTTCGTCGCCGGCGTTCAGATCGTGCTTTACGCGGGCGGCATCATGGTGCTCTTCCTCTTCGTGATCATGCTGGTGAACCTGGAGAGGAACATTCGCGAAGACCAATGGAACAAGCAGTGGCTGGTGGGAACGGTTGCCGCGGTGCTGCTTGGCGGGCTGCTGCTGTACGTCTACAACCGCGGCTACGACATTTTCCCGAAGACCTACGCCGCCGGAATGCCCGAGACCCAGAACACGCAGCAGATCGGCATCTGGCTCTACGGCAACTACATGCTGCCCTTTGAGATCGCGTCGCTGCTGCTGTTGGTGGCCATCGTAGGCGCGGTAGTCATGGCGAAGAAGAGGATCTGACATGGCTGATATCTCAACACTGCATTACCTGGTATTGGCGGCGGGACTGTTCATGATCGGCACGATCGGCGTGCTGACGCGCCGCAACGTGATCATCATCCTGATGTCGATTGAGCTGATCCTGAACGCCGTGAACCTGAACCTGGTCGCGTTCTCGCGGCTGTACGGGCTGCACGGTCAGATCTTCGCCATCTTCGTAATTACCGACGCCGCGGCGGAAGCCGCTGTCGGCTTGGGCATCATCATCGCCTTCTTCCGCAATAAAGAGACGGTGAACGTGGACGAGATTGATTTGTTGCGGTGGTAGCACGGTGGCCAGTGGCTGGTCCGGACGCTCCCAGGGATTATCGTTCGAGCGGTTCCAGGTCGCTGTGTTGGACCGATGTTTGAACCCGAGTGTTCCTGTCCCGCGAAGCGGGACTGCAGAGCTTAGCCCAGCGCTTCAGCGCTGGGAAGGTAGCGAAAAGAGCGAGAGTCCCGTAGGGACGGCAGAAAATGTCCTTCGCTCTCTCAGGATGACAAGGTTTTTGTTGTAGCTGGTAGCTGGCGGCTGATGGCCGGTAGCTTGAACGGCTGAGAGCTCACAAATGTTCTTTCTTGAACACCTTTGGTTGATACCGCTGTTCCCCGCCTTCGGCGCAGCGTGCATGTTCTTCTTCGGACGCCGGCTGCAGAAGTCCATGGTCAGCGGAATTTGCGTTGGCATGGTGGTGCTGGCCTTCGCCTGGGGATGTCTCGCGGTTTGGCAATACACCGGCTATGCCGCTGTGCATCATGGGCAGCCCTTCGAGAAAATTCTCTTCACCTGGCTGGGCTCCGGCGATAACGGAATCGTCTATTCAACCCACACGGGCTTCGCTCAGTTCCATGCTGACGCCGGCTTCCTGCTGGATCCCCTGTCGTCGATCTGGCTGCTGTTCGTCACTTTCGTCGGAATGCTGATCCATATTTACTCGATCGGCTACATGGCCCACGAAGGCGGCTACTACCGCTTCTTCGGCTACCTGAATCTGTTCATGTTCGCCATGTTGACGCTGGTGCTGGGCAACAATTACGCCCTGATGTTCGTCGGATGGGAGGGCGTGGGCCTGTGCTCTTACCTGCTGATCGGCTTCTACTTCCAGCGTCATTCTGCCTCGACGGCCGCAAATAAGGCATTCATCACGAATCGCGTTGGCGACGCAGGATTTCTGCTGGGAATGTTCACCATCGCCTGGTATTTCGGGTCCGTCCAGTACACCCACGTCAATGCCTTGGCCCGGAGCGGTCAGTTCGCTATCGGCGATCCCTGGATCACGGCCGCCTGCCTGTTGCTGTTTATCGGCGCCTGCGGCAAATCAGCGCAGTTCCCGCTGCACGTCTGGCTGCCGGACGCCATGGAAGGCCCGACGCCGGTCTCCGCACTGATTCATGCCGCAACCATGGTCACCGCCGGCGTTTACATGGTGGCGCGCTCCAATGCGCTGTTTGTGCTGGCGCCTACAGCGATGAAAACTGTCGCCATCGTGGGGGCGCTGACGGCGATTTTTGCCGCAACCATCGCCCTGGTGCAGAACGACATCAAGCGCGTGCTGGCGTACTCGACGGTCTCGCAGTTGGGCTACATGTTCCTGGCGCTGGGCGTCGGCGCATTTGCCGCCGGCGTATTTCACGTCTTCACCCACGCCTTCTTCAAGGCGCTGCTGTTCCTCGGATCCGGTTCGGTGATTCACGCCATGAGCGGTGAGCAGGACATGCAGTTCATGGGCGCTCTCGGCGGGAAGATCAAGACGACCTTCGCGACCATGCTGATCGCTACCCTGGCCATCTCAGGAATCCCCGGCTTTGCCGGTTTCTTCTCGAAAGACGCCATCCTGTGGGAGACCTGGTCGCGCGAAGGCGGCGCCTATCGCTATCTGTGGTACATCGCATTCTTTACCGCGCTGCTGACCTCGTTCTACATGTTTCGCCTGATTTACCTGACGTTTTTCGGCAAGCCTCGCATGTCGCACGATGTGGAGCACCATATTCACGAGTCGCCTAAATCGATGACCGTGCCATTGGTGATCCTGGCCATCTGCTCAATCGGGGCCGGCTGGCTGGGCCTGCCGCAGAGCCTAGGCGGCTCGAACCGCTTTGAGAAGTTCCTGGAGCCGGTGTTTGCTCAGGAGGCGGTTGTGCTGGAACAGGGCGGCGCGGCGCACCAAGTGGTGGCCGGCGAGAAGCAGGTCGAGCACACCGACCCGCTGGAATACACCCTGATGTTCGCTTCAGTAGGTGCGGCGGTGCTTGGCTGGTGGCTGGCGAAGCGCGCCTACGAGAAAGCCGGCAAGGGGTACAAGGAGCCGATCCAGGAAGCCTCGCCGCGTTTCTACAAGACGCTGTTCCGTAAGTGGTATATCGATGAGCTCTACGACTGGTTTATCACCGGACGGCAGAAAATTCTGCCCGTGCGCCTGGGCGCCATGGGACTGGGCACCGCGCTGTGGAAGTTTGATGCCGACGTGATTGACGGCACGGTGAACGGCGCCGGCTGGGCCACGCGCGAGAGCGGCACAGCTTCCAGCTGGTGGGACAAGTGGATTATCGACGGCCTGTTCGTCAACGGCGTTGGCATTATCACCCGCCTGGCCTCCTACCCCGTGAGGGTCGTTCAGTGGGGACTGGTGCAGTGGTACGCGCTGGTCATGGTTGGGGGCCTGGTAGGTTTCGTCGTGTATTACGTGGTGCGGTAGTACGCGGTAGAGCAGCGCTTCAGCGCTGCGTCAGGGTTGAACAAATAACACCGGGCTTTAGTCCGGACGGGGGCTGAAGCCCCAGAAGATAAAGGCGCGGCGACGCCGACCTGAAGGTCGGCTCTACCAAGCTGAGAGCTGATTTCATGTACAACCACATTCTTTCGATCATCTTATTCACGCCGCTGCTAGGCGCCATCCTTCTGCTTTTCGTGCCGAAGGAGAACAAGAACGCCATCCGCTGGGCCGCCAACATCTTTGCCATGCTGGGGTTCGCGGTTTCGCTGCCGCTGATCCCGTGGTTTTGGGCGGTGAAGGACCGCGCCGGCTTCCAGTTTGTCGAGGGCTCGCCCAACAACTGGATCCCGAATATCGGCGCCGGTTACGTCCTCGGCATCGACGGCATCTCGTTCCTGCTCATCATGCTGACAACGTTGCTGGGAGCGATCTCGATCCTCTCATCGTGGGATGCCATCCAGAACCGCGTGAAGGAATACTACATCTGGTTCCTGGTGTTGCAGACGGGCATGCTCGGCGTCTTCATGGCCAATGACTTCTTCCTGTTCTTCGTTTTCTGGGAGGCCATGCTGGTGCCGATGTACTTGCTGATCGGCATCTGGGGCGGACCGCGCAAGCTCTACGCAGCGATCAAGTTCTTCCTGTACACCTTGTTCGGCTCGGTGCTGATGCTGCTGGGCATCCTGTTCCTGTACTTCCATCACCACATGCTCACCGGGGTGTACACATTCTCGCTCACCGAGTTGTACGCGACCGCCCCGAAGATTGCCGGCTCAGCGGCGGTGTGGCTGTTCTTCGCCTTCTTCCTCGGATTTGCCATCAAAGTTCCGATGTTCCCCTTCCATACCTGGCTGCCTGACGCGCACGTCGAAGCGCCAACCGCCGGCTCGGTGATCCTGGCAGGCGTCCTGCTGAAGATGGGAACGTATGGTTTGATTCGCTTCTCGCTGCCGTTCTTCCCCGGCGTTGCGATGACGCCATGGGTAAGGGAACTGATGATCACGCTCTCGATCATCGGCATCATCTATGGCGCTCTGGTCTCGCTGATGCAGAAGGACATGAAGAAGCTGGTGGCCTATTCCTCCGTCAGCCACCTCGGCTTCTGCACCCTTGGCATCTTCGCGCTCAGCCCCATGGGCTTGAGCGGCTCTGTCTTGCAACAGATCAATCACGGTATCTCCACCGGCGCGCTGTTCTTGATCGTCGGCATCCTCTACGAGCGTCGGCACACGCGCGAGATCGCCGAGTACGGTGGCATCTCCACCGTGATGCCCTTGTACGCGACCATCACGCTGATCATGTTCATGTCGTCGATGGGACTGCCGCTGCTGAACGGGTTTGTCGGCGAGTTCACCATCCTGCAGGGCACCTTCATGGAGAACAAACTCTGGGCAGCCTGGGCGGTTCCCGGCGTGATCCTCGCCGCTGCCTACCTGCTGTGGCTCTACCAGCGCGTGTTCTTCGGGTCGGTAAATAATCCCAAGAATGAGAAGTTGAAGGATTTGTCGGCGCGCGAGATTGCGACCTTTGTTCCGCTGGTGGCGCTGGCCTTCTGGATCGGACTCTATCCCAAACCGTTCTTCGAGATTCTGCAAACACCGGTGAACAACCTGGTGGCGACAGTTCGTCCTGACTATCCCGGACTGCAGAAGCCGGTGGTTGCGGCTCAGCCCGCGGCAACAACGCAGCCGGAAGCAGCGGCTCCTGCTGTCGAACAGCCGAAGGCTCCGGAAGAGAAGACGCCGCCAGGACCGAACCAGAGCGCACCCGGAGCGGCGCAGGTCGCACCTGCCGCTTCAGCAACGCAAGCCAAACTGGCTGCGGTAGCAACAGGCAAGTAAGGTGAAACCGTGACCTCAATCAGCCAATACTTCTCGAGCACGGATTACCTGCTGGCATTGCCGATGGTGATGCTGACGATGTTCGCGCTCGGCATCCTGATGATTGACCTGTTCCTGCCCGAAGAATGGAAGCAGGTAAATGCTTTCACTGCGCTTCTGGGGCTGGGATTTTCCGCCATCGCCGTCGGCAAGCTGCACTATGCCTACTACGTGACCGAGGGCAACGGCTCGAGAATCGCGGCATTCAGCGGCTTCCGGGGCTCGCTGGTGATGGACCGCTTCGCCATCTATTTCTTCTACTTGTTTCTGGTGGGTGCCGCGATTGCCGTCCTGATGTCGATTCGCTATCTCGAAATTGAGCGCGAAAACCACGGCGAGTTCTACGCCCTGCTGCTGTTCTCTGTCGTTGGCATGATGTGCATGGCCGCCGGCTATGACATCGTGCTGCTGTTCATCGGCCTGGAACTGATGGCCATTTCGACCTACGTGCTCGTCGGTTTTCTGCGGCGCGACAAGCGGTCGAATGAAGCTGCGCTGAAGTACCTGCTCCTGGGAGCGTTCTCCTCCGGAATCTTCGCCTACGGCCTGTCGCTGTTCTACGGCGTGACCGGTTCTACGAATCTCGGGCAGATCGCACTGAAACTTCAGGAGCGCATCGCGGCGCGTCCCAATGATCCGGTAGTGATTCTCGCGTTGCTGGCTACTTCAACCGGGCTGCTGTTCAAGATTGCGGCCGTTCCCTTCCATCAATGGGCGCCTGATGCCTACGAAGGCGCACCCACCAGCGTTACCGGATTCATGTCCGTCGCTGTGAAGGCTGCAGGCTGGGCGATGCTGTTGCGCATCTTCTTATTTGCCCTGTACCCGCTGCGCTCGATGTACGTGCCGCTGCTGATCTTTGTCTCGCTGGCAACCATGACGGGCGGAAATCTTGCCGCCATGACGCAGACCAATACCAAGCGGCTGCTGGCGTATTCCTCCATTGCACACGTCGGTTACATGCTGCTGGGATTGATCGCCAGCGATGGCACCAACAATTCCACGGGAATCGTTGCCATCCTGATCTACCTGCTGGTCTACACCTTCATGAACCTGGGCGCCTTTGCCGTTATCACTTCTCTGCGGCGGCGTAACATTATTGGCGACGATATTGAAGACATGGCCGGGCTGTACTCCAAGGCGCCACTGGAAGCTATCCTGATGCTTGTCTTCCTGCTCTCGCTGGCGGGCATTCCTCCCCTGGCGGGTTTCTGGGGCAAGTACTTCATCTTCCTGGCGCTGATTCAGACCGGGCACTACGTGCTGGCTTCGGTCGCGGTTCTGTATGCGGTGATTGGCCTCTACTACTACATGCGCATCGCCAATGCCGTGATGATGAAGCCGGAGCAAGACTCCGAACCGGTGAAGCTCAACCCGGCAATGCGGCTTACGCTGGCGATTACCGCGGTGGCTACCATAGGAATTGGGTTGTTCCCCAATTTCTTCATCGGGGCGGCGAACTGGTCGCTGGGGTTGACGCAATCGTCACATATTGCGACGCTGCTGCGATAGGCGGCGCGGGCCTTTAGGCCCGTGTCACGCGATCGTCCGATACATATAAAAGGGAATCCCCGACCACGTCGTGGATTCCCCTCTGCACTTCTGGGGTGTTTGAAGGCCTGCCTAGTTCGCTGCCTCCGCCGGCTTCAATACGATCACCAGGGTCCGTCCGTCGGACCTGATTTCGCCGCCGGTGGCCGTCTTCGCCTCCTTCACCTGATTCGGACGGTCCATGTAATCCATCGCCTGCACCCATCCCGCCTGCCGCAATGTGTCGCCGATAAAGTCGCGCTCCTTGTCCACATCCGGATCGATTTTGTGGGTAACCCCATTCGGCGTACGCTGATCGCGTTCTATGCCGATGTCGTGTGTGCCGGCACCCGCCCAGAGCGTTTGCCCTTCCGGCCCTTTGAAGGGCGTCTGCCAAATGCGGAAGTGGTTGCGCTGTTCTGCAACCTGCACCGCCTGTGCGTCCTCATATCCAAAGTCCTGAGCGCGTCCGAACAGGTACAACGTGCTCATCGGGACGGCGACATAAACATCTTTGTTGAGCGTCGCCAGCAGCGCCCCCAGCACGGCGTCGCTGTCGGTTTTGTCGGCAACCACCCATCCCGCGGCCTTCAAGGCGCTGGTAACCTGCGCCTGATCTCCAACGAGCACGAAATTGACCAGGTCGCCCGGATTGCCTCCCGCAGGCTTGTCGCTTACGCGCAGCGGCAGGTCTTTCTGGAGCACGGCGAATAACGGCTTGAAATCGTAGTTGCCGGAAGTGGTTTGCCCGTTGCTGGAGGGGGCTGCCGTGCGCACGATCTGCACTTGAAACTTGCCGGTGGGAATCGAAGAACCGGACTGATTGATCCCCAGGTAGAGCCGGCCTGCCACGGGAGCCGTCACCGAGCCCTTTGCCCCGATGAAGAAGGGGATCGCAGCAGGATCGTTACCGATTCGGCCAACCAGTGCGCCCCGCCCCGCGCTTGGCACCGTCAGAGCGCGAAGAGTGTCTTTCCATCCGCGTGCTGCTCCGTCGGGAGCCACGCCAGTCTTGTCGGTGAAATCAACGGTTCCTTTGGCGGTGATTTCCAGCTTGTCGCCCGCCTTCACGTCCATCCCGGTATCGACCCACTGCTTGTCGGACGTTACCGTCACGCTAAGATGCGACGCGTTGGTGGTGACTCCCAGGCAGGGTTCGAGTCCTGAGGCAAAGAACACGAGCAGCACGAGAAAGACGCACGAAAACCGGCCGGCCAGTGAATGTACGCGACGTTCGATCACGACGTAACGAACTCCCTAAGATTAATAACCTTGCGGGTGCTTCAAGGTTGCGTCACTGCTGCTGCCGCGTCGCTTGGGCGAAGTCCATCTGCCCCAGGTACATGGGGTGCGAAACCCGAGGAGTATCGCTAGGCCCATAGACCGGATAAGGCGTGTTCTGCGCCTTGATGGGGAAGCCCCAGACATTTCCGTTGTGCATGTCGATCACGACTTTGCCCCAGGTCTGCGAGCCATCGGGCTTGCGCAGCGTTACCGTGCCCGGTTCGATATGGAAGGGGTAGACCGTCCCATCTCCGCCCTGGGCAAATACCGGTTGAGGTTGAACTACGGGCCGAAACACAAGCACCCCAAGGAAGACCGCGATGATAAGTAGTAAGAACTTCGTAAGCCAGTCAAAACGCATTGATCCCTCCGCCTTGCGTCATCCGGACGCAGCGCTCCAGTTGCAGAGCGATTCTAAGCGAGAAATCCGATACCGGGAAGATGGCTTTCCAGCCCGCCATTGCCGTTGGGATAAACCACCTACTTCAGCACTGCGTCATTCAGCATGAAGCGTCCCAAATACATTGGGTACGACTTGGGCGGAACTGAACTCGCCGCATTGGAGGGGTAGGGAGCGGTCGTGGTAGTCGGGAAGCCCCAGACGTCTCCGGTTCGCAGGTCGATGAAGACTTTGCCGTACACCTGCATCGAGCCATCCGGCTTGCGCAGCATTGTGGTTCCGGGCTCGACATAGAAATCGCGCTCCGAAGCCTGGGCGATTACTGCCGAAGGATTGACCAGTGGGCGAAATGCAATGATTCCCAACAACAAAGCAATCAGTCCAAGTAGGGTTTTGACGGTGCGATCCAGCTTCATAGGTTCTCCTGCGCGGCCAGTCAGGCCGGGCTGCGGACTTCAGGGCTATTACATAGCACACCGATTGCCCGATAGGGTGGAATCTTTGTGGCGTCTCTTATTTTTGCGGGGGGAACAGGAACTTCAGCATCGGCGCGACCCGTTCTGCCCAGGCCCATTCGCTGTGCTCGGCGCCTTCCGCTTCCATATAACCCAGGTCTTTGCCCAGGCGCCAACCCTTTTCTTCCAAGGCGTCCTTCAGAAGGCGAACATCCGGAAGTGCCCGCTGGCTCTCGGAGGTCCCAACGTCAAGCCAGATACGTTGCCCCGTCTTGCGCCGCAAGCGTGAGACGGTCTTGAGAATGGCGCGACCGTGCCACCAGACTGAAGGCGACATGACGGCCAGCTTGCCGAAAATGTCGGGGTATTGCAGGCCCAGATACATGGAAACCAGACCACCCAGAGACGATCCGCCCATGCCGCAGTTTGGTCCTGAAATAAGCACCCGATAGCGGTGTGCGATGTGGGGCCGCAATTCTTCCACCAGCATCTGCCCATAGGCATCAGCGTGGCCGCCGCCCAAACGCCGGTCTTCTACCGGAGTGTATTCGCTGATACGGTGCTCGCCGGTGTTGTAGATGCCGACCATCACCAGCGGTTCAATTTCGCCGCGCTGAATCAAGGTGTCGGCAGTTTCCCCCAGCCGCCAGTAATTGCCCTTGAGGAAAGAGGTCTCAGGATCGAACAGGTTCTGCCCGTCGTGCATAAACAGCAGCGGGAACAGCCGATCGCGCTCCGCGGCATACGAAGGTGGGACATAGACGATGAAATCGTGCCGGTCATCGATCAGCGCCGAAGCGAACTGTTCATGCTGGAAAAGGCGCGACTTCAGGTCGCTCGCCGCCCCGAACGGAGGCGCTATGGCTGCACTGGAGCTGGGGAGAATCGGTTCGGTAGACATTCCTGTAATATTGTTGGAATCTGCTAGCTTCTTCTTGGCGTAAACCCCGCCCTGTGCACGACGGCTGGGCCGCCGCTTGCCGGAGTCGGAAGTTTGCCGTTTTCCAGGCACCGTAATTCAAAAGCGGTGTCTTAGATTAGCAGACGCAATTTTCATCGCAACACAAAAACTTTCATTCACGAGGCTCGATACCTTGAACCGCGAATACCACAGATGGTGGTCGAAGGACCTGGAACGAGACATGGAACTGCTCTGTTTCGGTCACGCCGGAACCAAAGTGCTGGTCTTCCCAACTTCGATGGGAAGATACTTTGAATACGAAGACAACAAGATGGTTGCCGCCTTGGCCGACCGGCTCGATAACGGCCAACTGCAGATCTACTGCGTTGACGGTATCGACCTGGAGAGCTGGTACAACAAGCAGGCGCATCCGTATTGGCGCGTGCAGCGCCACCTGCAGTACGAGCGCTACATCATCAACGACGTTTTTTCGCTGATGTGGAACAAAAATTGGACGCCGCGCACCATCGTCACCGGCTGCAGCTTCGGTGCCTACCACGCCCTGAATTTCGCCTTCCGTCATCCCGAAATGGTTACCGGATGCGTGACCATGGCCGGATCGTTCGACATCCGGCGCTACATGAACGGCTGGTACGGCGACGACGTCTACTTCAACAATCCCGTCGACTATCTCGCCAACTGCACTGACGGCTGGAAGTACAACCACATCCGCACCGTGCTCTCCACCGGCGAATGGGACATGTGCTGGAACGACAATGAGCGAATGGCGGGCATCATGCGTGGCAGCGGCATTCGGCACGAGCTATATGTTTGGGGCGACCGCAGCTACCATGACTGGCCGTGGTGGCGCCCGATGGCGAGGGCCTATCTGGAGTAGAGGCAGGAGGCGATGGCTGCCCCGAAATGCTGGTTTAGCTTCATAGTGGCCGTCTCGCTAGCGATACCTGGCTTCGGCCAGGATTATGTGTTTGACGCTTATGTCACGGGAATAACCGCAACTGGCAGGCCGGGCGACGCTGCGTCGTGCCCTCCTATGGTCTGGATCGTAGCCCCTGACACTCCGGCTGCCAAGGCGGGCGTTCAACCCGGTGATCGAATCGTGGCCATAAACGGCCAACGAGGGTTAGACATTCTGCAGGTCAGGCCTCTGCTGCGCAGCAAAGAGAATACGCCCATCACCATCGAGTTGGAGGGTGCACACGGTTCCTACACCGTCATCCTGGACCGCATTCGATCCAGCGTGCTGTACGACAGACAGGGCTTGAAGATAGGGCCGGATGGGCAAGTCTATCCAAAGGATGCAAACGACGCCGAAATGCAGCGCCTGCGAAAGCACCCTCATGAACCTCCGGAGGGCGACAAGGCGTTTCCCGTCGGCCACTATCCGGCGAATCTGGACCTCTATTACCCGGGATTCGAAGTCTTTGTGTGGAAGCCGCCACAGAAACCAGAAGTTGGAGGTGTCGAAGACGGGCCCGCCCGGAAGGCAGGCGTGCATTACGGCGATTCCATCATTTCCGTGAACGGGGTCGACGCAGTTGGCAAATCCGTTCAGGAGCTGGAACGGATGCTGAGCAGCACAAAACCTGTAACCATCGCCCTGGTCATCGACAGAGACGGTGTGAAGAAGACATTCAGCTTTGAACTCGCGAAAGCCTCGGAAATTGCGGAGATGAACTACAAGAAGCTCTACGAAGGACACATGATTCCGTCAACCGTCCCTGCAGCTTTTCTGCATTGCTTTTCCTTACCAAGAACGCATTAACGTCAGGCGGCCGCAGCTACCACGGCTGGCCGTGGTGGCGGCCCATGACGAGGTCCTATATGGAGTAGGAATCACGGTCAGGTCCGGCCGCGCGTTGGCTGTTGTTCCTCGATATTCGTCCAAGGCCTTCGGTGCACTACCGGCTAAATCAGGCCATAGCGCAAGTTACATCTGAGACGGAACATCCGGCCCGTGAGCTTGCGCTATGGCGATACCCGCTAAGTATTTCCGCTACAACCCTGCCCTAGGTGCATCAAGGTAGCTGCTTGCAGCCTAGAACACCAAGACCGTGATTGGGTTCGACGGAATGCCGTTGGCTACGACCACCATCATGGTGGCGCCGGTTTCAGCCGCCACCGGTATATCGAAGTGTGTGGTGGTAAACGATCCAAGTCGATGCACGGCCATGGAGCTGTGGTCATGGGTGCGGGCGTAAAACACATGGCCGGTTGCCATGTTGGTCAGCCGCACCAGGGGGTAATTCGTCGCAGTATTGTTCTCGTCGCCGTAGGCGTTGGCTTGCGACATCCCGTTGAAGTTCGAGCCGTAGGCAATGTAGGTTGATCCACGTTTCAGTCCCGGTACGGAAAGCGGGAAGAGCATCGGCGCCCAGGACTGCTGATAGGTGCCTGTGGAGCGGTAAACTTGTGCTCCGCCGATCAGGACCTCGCCCGTTGGCAGCACAAGCAGGGATCCGCCGGCGCTTGCTGTTCGGGTCATGGTCGTTCCATTGAACTCGTACAGGCTTGCGGAATTTCCTTCCACCAAGACGTTGCCGTTGGTCAGCAAAGCCGCGAAATTGTCGCCTGCATCATCGCCGTTGGGGAAGTCAGGGCCGGCAGCCCACGTACCCGGGACATCGGGAGTTGAGCCTGGGGTGTAGATTGCCGTGTGGCCAGTCGGGTCGCCGAGGTGCAAAGCGCCCGTCGCGAACACGGTTCCGTCAGGACGGAGGATGGCAGGGCCGATTTCTCCCGGCGGGAAGTAGGTGCCCCATCCACCGCTGATGCCGTTGACGCAGTCTACCTCGCACGGCCCCATCAGGTTTGCGACTGTGCTGCCGTCCTGAATCCAAGTCTGAATGGCGGTGTCGTAGTGCTCAGAGTTCGGGCTATTTTTCACATCGGCTGTCAGAACTGAGCCGTTGGGCAACAGCGTCCAGCCCTCTTCGGCGTTCCAGTCAGCCTTGCCGGTGGAGTTTAGTTCGGTCCAAGTCCATGTGTGGGGATCGAGTTCCGCCACCGCCATGGTCATCTTTTGGCCGACCAGGAACTGTCCGTTGGGAAGCACCGTGGATGGCGAATCGCCGATAAAGCCCCATCCCGCGGGCGGAGCGATCATGGTCCAGGTGTTGGCAACCGGGTCGTAGCCTGCTCCCAGGTTGGTAAAGGCAAATGAACCGAAGTTGTACTCGCCACCTTCGATGACGACGCGCCCGTCGATCATCACCGCCTCGGCCATGTACAGAGGCGAGTAACCGGACGGCAGGCTAGCGACCTGTTTCCAGGTGCCGTTTACATAGCTGCCGGTGATGTCGGGTGTAAGGGTCCACCAATCCGAAGAGCCGTAACCTTGCGCGAGCACTCTCCCATCCGTCAGCAGCATTGATACGACAACGCCATCCGGCGCCCGGTTCTTCAGGTTAACGACTGTTTGCCCATTGGCAACGGCTGTAGCTGCGAGCCCCAGCGCCGCTAGAGCGGCCAAAAATCTCTTCTTCACGACTGTCCTCCCCCCAGGATCTTAGATTCAGGACCTCAAGCATACTGGAGTGCGGTGAATTTTGTCCCCGGGTGGGTGACACATCCCGGGCTTGGAACGTACTAACTCCTGATTCTGAACACAAGAGCTTGCCGGCACGACGAGGTTTTTTGAGCCTGTGTTCAGCGTAGTCGAAGGGTGTCCTGACGCGGAGCTTTCCTGCCCCCCGTTTCCCGAATCCAGCCCTCCTCCTCTACAATAGCTAGAGTTTCAGCACCCCCAGTGCTGCTTTGGGACGGCGTTTCAAACTGCATCCAGCATCAACCAAAAAGCAGGTGCGTTGTCCGAAAGCATTGACTCCGAGTTCCAGGAGCTGTCGTGAAGAAGATTGGAATCATCTTCGGGATGGAGACCACCTTCCCACCGGCGTTGGTCGACAAGATCAACTCTTTGAACGATCCCGGCATTCATGCCGAGCTGGCGCAGATCGGCGAGGTCCGCATGGCCGAGCCGTCGCCCTATCACGTCATCATCGACCGCATCTCCCATGACATTCCGTTCTACCGCGGCTACCTCAAGAACGCAGCTCTGACCGGCACGACCGTGATCAACAACCCGTTCTGGTGGAGTGCCGACGACAAGTTCTTCAACTTTGCTTTGGGAGACAAGCTGGGTGTCGCCATCCCCAGGACCGTACTGCTCCCGCACAAAGAGCATCCTCCCGGCACCACCGATCGCTCCATGCGCAACTTGCAGTTCCCCTTGCCGTGGGACAGCATCTTCAGTTACGTGGGTTTCCCGGCCTTCCTGAAGCCCTTTGACGGCGGCGGTTGGAAGGACGTCTACAAGGTGGATTCGCCGGAGGAGTTCTTTAACGCCTACAACCAGTCGCGCGACCTTTGTATGACCCTGCAGCGAGGAGTGAAGTTCAGGGAGTATTTCCGCTGCTATGTCGTGGGGCAGGAGAAGGTGCATATCATGCAGTACGATCCTTCGGCGCCCTTCCACGAACGTTACGTAAAGAATCCGCCGCCGGTTGACCCCAAGCTGCTGGAAAGAGTGGAGCGCGACTGCATCACACTTTGCCGCGCCCTGGGGTACGACCTCAATACGGTCGAATTCGCCTGCGAGGATGGCATCCCCTACGCCATCGACTTCATGAATCCCGCTCCCGATGCGGACGCGAATTCCGTCGGGCAAGCCAATTTCGACTGGATCGTAAACACCGTAGCCGAGCTTGCTGTTCGCAAGGCCAAAGAGCACACCGGAGAGGTTCGCGATTATCGCTGGAGCAACTTCCTCAACGGCGAAGTGTCTTCCCAGAGAGCTGCGAAAAAAGAGCTCGCGAAACCAGTGGGACGAGGCTAATCATTATGCATCCGCCGAGCCTGAGTATCGGAATCGAAGAGGAATACCAGACGATCGACCCCGAAACTCGCGACCTGCGTTCGCACATCGCCTCCGAAATTCTGTCCAAAGCCAAGCTGGCGTTGAGCGAGGCGGTCAAGCCCGAGATGCACCAGTCGGTCATTGAGGTCGGCACTCGCATCTGCAAGAACATTCAGGAGGCCCGCGAGAACGTCCAGGAGTTGCGGCGGGAGGTGATTACGCTCGCCGGTGAGCATGGCATGTTGCTGGCCGCCGCCAGCACGCATCCTTTCTCCGACTGGAAGACGCAGGAAATCTATCCCGATCCGCGCTATCACCAGGTGCTGCAGGACATGCAACTGCTGGCGCGCGCCAATCTCGTTTTCGGATTGCACGTCCACATCGGCATCGAGGACCGCAATACCGCGATCCACATCATGAATTCGATGCGCTACTTCCTGCCGCACATTCTGGCGTTGTCCACCAACTCGCCCTTCTGGATGGGCATGGACACGGGCTACAAGTCATATCGCTGCAAGGTTTTCGAGCGCTTTCCCCGCACTGCCATCCCTGATGTCTTCGCCAACTGGGCAGAGTACGAAACTTTCGTCAACCTGCTGGTCAAGACGCATTGCATCGATAACGGCAAGAAAATCTGGTGGGACATCCGGCCGCATCCGTTCTTTAACACCCTGGAAGTCCGCGTGTGTGATATTCCCATGCGCCTGGATGAGACGATCGCATTAGCCGCATTAATTCAGGCGACCATGGCGATGCTCTATAAGCTGCATGCATCCAACAAGAGCTACCGGATTTACAGCCGCGCCCTTATTATGGAGAACAAGTTTCGCGCATCCCGCTACGGCATTCAGGGCAAGCTAATTGACTTCGGCAAGGAAGAAGAAGTTCCCCTGCTCGACCTGATGCACGAATACCTCGCGCTGATCGGCAACGAGGTCGATGAGTTGGGCTCGCGCAAGGAAATTGAGTACATCTATAAAATGCTGGAAATGGGGACCGGCGCCGACCGCCAGCTTAAGGTTTTCAAAGAGACCGGGGACCTGAAGAAAGTTGTCGATTACATCGTGGCGGAGACGCGGGTGGGGGTTTTCGAGAGCACGGCTGCGATCAAGTAGGGTCATCGGAACGATCGGCTTTCACCTGAGTTCCGTAGAGACGACACAAGTCGCGACACAGTCTCGTCAGGCGGCGTTGAGGCATTGAAAATAGGTTGGGCTTTAGACCCGAGGAATTGAGTTAAGCCCTTGGTCCGTAGCCCACCGTGCGAAGAAGTACAATTTTTGGTTTGAGCCGTAGCAACCCTGTGGGTCCTGAACCTCGCTCGTGGAAAGGCAATTGTTTGAAACAGTCTGTCGTCACTGACCTCACCACAACACCTTTTGATCGTGAGCTCTCTCCTGGCGCCTACAACGCAGTGAACACCTGCCTGCGCATTCAGCCTTCGGAGAAAGTTACCGTAATCACTGACAACGACACCCGCGAAATCGCGGCCAGTCTGGTGCACGAACTCGTCGCGGTCGGATCTCCTTTCAACTCCTTCGTTCTTGAAGATCTTGCGGAGCGTCCGCTGATCGCTCTACCGGGCGAAATCGCCGAAGACATGGAGACCAGTCAGGTCAGCATCTTTGCCGTCAAGGTGCAGCGCAACGAGTTGAAGTCGCGCATGGAGATGACTGACATCGTCAACCGCCGTCGTATGCGGCACGCCCACATGGTCAACATCAATCGGCAGATCATGCTCGAAGGCATGCGCGCCGACTTCAATCAGGTCGACGCTCTCAGCCGCAAAGTAATGGATATCGTTACCCGAGCCGAGAAAATCGTCGCCAGGAATCCTGCGGGAACCGATCTCACGGCCGACATGAACCACGACTATAAGTGGATCAAGACCAGCGGCATCATCAGCCCCGATAAGTGGGGCAATCTTCCTGGAGGCGAGGTCTTTACCACGCCGGGTGAAGTGAACGGGACCTATGTCGTCGATGGCGTTGTGGGCGATTACCTGTGCGAGAAGTACCAGGACCTGGGGAACCAGCCGCTCACCATCCGGATGAAGAACAACCGCATCACGGAAGTGTTCAGCGAGAACAAAGAGCTGGAGCAGGAGTTCTGGGCTTACACGCACACCGATGAGAACAGCGACATTGTGGGCGAGTTCGCCATCGGCACCAACCTCGGACTGAAGCACGTGATCGGGCACATCCTGCAGGACGAGAAATTTCCCGGCGTACACATCGCCTTCGGCAATCCCTACGGGTTTCACACCGGCGCGAACTGGTATTCCAGCACGCACATCGATGTGGTCGGCACCCATTTCGACATCTGGGTTGACGGGCAGCAGATTATGCGCAAAGGCGAATTCCTCATCGAGGCATAAGGATGATTCCTGCGCTGCGCGAGGAGTTCAACCGGAATTTCACGCCCGCGAAATACCAGGAATTTCTCACGTCACTCGACCGGATCTCCGGGACGCGCATTGAATATCGCGTCTCGGAGACACCTTGCTTTGTTCCCAAAGCGCTGCTCGATCAGATGGCGGACTACGGCCGCGACCTCATCCTGCAACTGGTAAACAATCCCACCTACCGCAAGCTGTCGGACGTCAGCGTCCCGGCAAAGTACAACGTGCCGAATGAATCTCCGCTTCCCATGTGGGTCGCCGTTGACTTCGGACTGGTACGCGAACGTAGCGGCAAGATCGTGCCGAAGCTGGTCGAGCTGCAAGGGTTCCCATCGCTCTACGGCTATCAGCCGGTGATGGCCGAGCAGTATGTCCAATCGTATGACCTTGCGAAAGAATTGGGCGTTTACCTATCGGGTTATGATCGTGAATCCTACTGGGCGCTGATACGCAAGCTGATTGTCGCGGATCACGATCCCGAGAACGTGGTCCTGATGGAGATCGATCCGCAGCACCAGAAGACGTTGCCCGACTTCAACATCACCCAGCAGAAGCTGGGAATTGCGGTGGTCGATATTCTCACGCTGAAAAAACGCGGCAAGCGGCTGTACTACAGCAAAGAGGGGCGCGAGATCGAAGTCCGCCGGATTTACAACCGCACGATCGTCGACGAACTGGAGCGAAAGAGAATCACGCTGCCCTTTGACTTGCGTGACGAGTTGGATGTCGAATGGGCCGGACACCCCAACTGGTACTTCCGCATCAGCAAGTTCTCCATTCCCTATCTGCAGCATCGCTGCGTGCCCAGGACCTGGTTCGTTGATGAGAATCCGGTCGTTCCCACCGACAACGAGAACTACCTCCTGAAGCCGCTCTACTCTTTCGCTGGTGCAGGTATCAAGTTCGCGCCGACTGAGGCCGATATCGATGCCATCCCCGCCGGCCAGCGCCACGATTACATTCTGCAGGAGCGCATGCGCTTCGATCCCCTCATCCAGACGCCGCATGGGGCGACGCAGATGGAGGTTCGCATGATGTATGTCTGGCCTGACGGCGGAGAGCTGACGCCGGTGCTGCCCCTCATCCGCATGGGCCGCGGCATGATGATGGGCGTCGACCACAACAAGGATCTTGAGTGGGTCGGCAGCTCAGCCGCGCTGTGGGCGTAGGGCAATGCAGGTTGGGAGCCCCCACTTATGCGGGGGAAAGAGAAGTCCTCCACAAGATCACAATCCTCTCTATGGTGAACTCAAGAGGCACGAGCCGCAAAGCGGCGACTGCGATTTTAGCCCAGGGCGCAAGCCCTGGGTTGGGTTGGGATGCGATGCACTCGTGCCGCGTAGCGGCCTAGTCGAACCCGTACTCTGGATCGTATTTCACACCGGCAGTGGCTGCAAAATTTCTCCCTATACCGTCGCCGTCGGCGCCGCCTCGATTTGCACCGTCTCCACTTCCGGGCCCATCAGGTACTCATGAATGGCCTTTGCGGCCTTGCGTCCCGCGCCCATGGCGAGAATCACGGTCGCGCCGCCGGTTACGATATCGCCGCCGGCGAAGACGCCCGGCTTTGACGTGGCCAGCGTGTCGTCATTGGCTGCAATGTAACCGCGCTTGGTCGTTGCCAGGCCCGGAGTGGTTGACTGAATCAGCGGATTCGCCGTCGTTCCCGCCGCAATCACCGCTACCTGGCAGGGATGCACAAACTCCGAGCCTTTGATCGGCACCGGGCTGCGCCGCCCGGAATCGTCGGGCTCACCCAACTCCATGCGAATGCAGCGGGCCGCCGTTAGGTTCCCCTTCTCATCGCCCAGGAATTCCACCGGGTTCACCAGCATCTCGAAGTGAACACCTTCGTCGTGGGCGTGGTGGACTTCTTCCACACGGGCAGGCATTTCAGCTTCAGTGCGGCGATAGAGAATGCTCGCGGATTTCGCGCCCAGTCGCAGCGCGCTGCGCACCGCGTCCATAGCTGTGTTGCCGCCTCCGATGACGACCACGTCGCGATCCTTGCAGGGATACAGCGGCTCGTCGAAATCCGGGAAGCGGTAGGCGCGCATCAGGTTCACGCGCGTGAGGAACTCGTTGGCCGAATAAATCCCATTGAAGTGCTCGCCGGGAACGTTCAGGAAGCGCGGCAGCCCGGCGCCAGTTCCGATGAACACCGCGTCGTAGCCTTCCTCCTGCATCAACTCATCGATGGTCACGCTCTTGCCGACCACCACGTTGGTTTCGAACTCTACCCCGCGCTTCTCCAGCGTCTCGACCTCAAAGCGCACGATCTCTTTCGGCAGGCGGAACTCCGGAATGCCATACACCAGCACTCCGCCCAACTCGTGCAGCGCTTCGAAGACGCGCACCTGGTGGCCCCACTGAATCAGGTCGCCCGCGCATGCCAGTCCTGCCGGCCCGCTGCCGACGATGGCGATTTTCTTGCTCGTCGCGGGCTTGCTCTTGGGCAAGCCAAACTGGCCCGAACTGCGTTCCCAGTCGGCGACAAAACGCTCCAGATAGGCGATGCCGATCGGTTCGCCCTTCTTGCCCACCACGCATCCTGACTCGCACTGGTCTTCCACCGGACACACGCGTCCGGTAATTGCCGGCAGCGCATTGTCTTCGCGCACCTTCGCCGCAGCGCCCAGGTAGTCACCTTTGACGATGAAATCCATCACGGCGCGCACGTCGACGGCGACCGGGCACCTCTGCATGCAGCCAGGCTTGTTGCACTCGATGCAACGCAAGGATTCCTGGTGCGCCTGCTCGGGCGTAAAGCCGGTGTTTACTTCCAGAAAGTTGCCTGCCCGCACCTGTGCATCCTGTTCGGGCATGCGCTGGCGGGGCAGTTTCATACGCTCTTTGTTGGGAAGCGGATTGTTGCTCTTAGCTGGAGGATTGTTGCTCATTCCTTAACTCCTGCGGCTTCGGCCGCGCACTGGTGAGCGCAGATGCTTTCGCGAACGCGGGCGACTTCCGCCTCGGGATTCGCCTGCAAGCGCTCGATGCTCTGCTTTTCCTGCTCGCGGTACATGGCATTGCGCTGCATCAGCACGTCGAAGTTCACGCGGCTGGCATCGAACTCCGGGCCGTCGACACAGGCGAACTCGCTCTTGTTGTCCACCAGAACGCGGCACCCGCCGCACATCCCGGTGCCGTCAACCATAATCGAGTTCAGGCTGACCATGGTCTTGATCTGCTTCGGGGCGGTGACGTTCGCGACCGCGCGCATCATGGGCACGGGGCCGACAGCGAGCACGTAATTCAACTCGCGGCCGGCGATCAATTCCTTCAGCTTGTCGGTAACCAGTCCCTTGTCGCCGTAGCTACCGTCGTCGGTCACGATGTAGGTTTCGTCGCTGACTTCCCGCACCTCCTGCTCCAGGCAGAGCAGGTCTTTGCTGCGCGCGCCCACAATGGAGATTACCTTGTTGCCGGCGCGTTTCAATTCGCGGGCTGTGGGGTAGGCCATGGCTGTTCCCACGCTGCCGCTCACAACCACGGCGGTGCCGAAGTTCTCAATCTCCGACGGTTTGCCCAAGGGGCCAACAACGTCCAGGATGGAGTCGCCGGCCTCCAGCAGGCTGAGCAGCATGGTGGTTTTGCCGATAGCTTGCACAACGATGGTGACGGTGCCAGCTTCGGGATCGGCGTCGGCGATGGTCAGCGGGATACGCTCACCGCTGTCGTCCAGCCGAATGATGACGAATTGGCCGGGCTTCTGCTTCTTGGCGATTCTCGGCGCCTTGATAACGAATAACTTTATGCCTCGCGCCAGCGGGCGGGCTTCAACGATAGGAAACACGGTTCCCCTCCACCCTCAATTTTCCGGAGGGATAACCACTCAGTCTGTGGCATACGTCACAAGGCCTGGGTCACAGCGCACAAATGGTAGGGAAGCCGCCGACAAAGCCGGGGGTTTAATCGTGCGGTTCCGTCTTCTTCTCTACAGCCGTCGCGCCCTGGTCTGTTTTGTGCGCGCCGGAGTGCACCACCTTCTTTGTGGTCTTCTTGGTTTCGTGGCCCACTTTCTTCGCGCCCGTAACGGTTCCGTGGCCAACGTCTTTCGCGGCCCGACTGGTCTCGTGGCCGGCGTCCTTCATCGACTGTCCAGCCGACTTGTCATTCGTCGTGGTTTGCTGTGCAGCCAATCCCAGGCATAAAACAACGGTTGCAACCATTACCCCAAGTAACTTCATCTCTCCACCTCAAAGCGAATTCCGTAGTGAGATGCGGATTTCGCTATCGGCGTATCTCGGGAGCGCAGCAACAAAATCGGAGAAGCTGGGTTCAGGTGGGCTGCATCCGTATGGCGCTTCCCATGGAAGCTCGCCGAGGCAACTCGCGTATGCAAGGCGGTTTTATGCCACAAATTCGCGCCTCCTTCGGCGGACTTACTCTTATCCGCCGGCATGCAGCCGTGCATCACATTCTGCTCGGGTTTGCGCTCGCGGCAGCCATCAGCGCAAGCGGGCAGGAACTACCCTCTGCTCCTTCTTCGCCGCGCCCGGCAGTTGTTCAAACGGCATTGGCCGATGGGCCTTCCGCCCAGCAAGGCGGAGAATCCAACTCGCTCTCCGGTGACCTCGGACGAGGTGCTCTGACCGTCGGCAAAGATGAGCTGACCTTTCTAAGAGCTCCGTTCCAGAAGAAGAACCTCAAGTGGGATATCGGGATTGGCGCTGCGACCGCCGCGCTGATTGCAACCGACGTCTCGGTGCTGCATCAGGTCAATCCCGCCTGGCACGACAACAGCCTCAGCATTTCCAATGCGGCGCTGTATACAACTGTGGCCTCGACCGGAGGAATCTTCCTAACCGGCCTGGTCACTGACAACCAGCATGCAAAAGACACGGGCGTTGCCGCGGCCCGAGGTGCAGTTGACAGCGCAATCCTTCTCTATGGAATGAAACTGGCTTTTTCCCGCGAGCGTCCTTACAGCGCAAACGGAGACGGCAGTTTCTTTTCCGGCAATTTCAGCAGCGGCTCGTTTCCTTCCGGCCACTCCATGTTCACCTGGACACTTGCTTCTGTGGTCGCGCATGAGTATCCCAAGTGGCCGGTAGCTCTGGTCATGTATGGTCTGGCCACAACCGTAAGCACCGCCCGAGTGACGGCGGGCGAGCATTTTCCCTCTGACGTTGTGGTAGGTGGAGCGCTGGGCTTTCTCATCGGCCGCTACGTTGCCAGGCAGGACAACCATCTTCCCGGGCGGAACTCGCCCCCTTCGCGCAATAAGATGATTCGTCTGGAGGATGCCGTCTTCTCGCACGTAAACTTTGGGCTGGAGTAGAGAACGTACAGTCGCCGCTCCGACTGGTGGCGCTCGTCGGTTCGCCACAATTCAAACAGTTGTTGTCGAAAAGTCCTTAAACACGAAAACATCAGGGCATATAATTCCGTTCACTATCTCGATAGTAAAGGGTGAGGAATGACCAAGCGTACAGTTTTGGGACTGGTGCTCGTTTTGTTTGCTGCGAATCTGCTGAGCGCGCAAGCGACTCTCAACAAGAAGAATCTGGCGAACGTCCAGGTACAGCACGTCTTTATCGTCATGGAAGAGAACCATGGCCTGTCTGACGTGATTGGAAACGCTCAGATGCCTTACATCAACAGCCTGATCCAGCAGAACTCGGTTGCCTACGGCTACTTTGCCGACACTCATCCGTCGATCGGCAACTACTTCATGCTCACGACGGGACAGATCATCACCAACAACGACGGCTACGGGGGCACGGTAACCGCCGACAATGTCGTGCGCGACCTGCTCGCCGCCGGCAAGAGCTGGAAGGAGTATTCCGAGAGCATTCCGTATGTGGGTTACATCGGCGGGGACACCGGTCTCTACGCCGAGCGCCACAATCCCTGTTCCTATTTTTCGGATGTTCGCGGTAATCAAACGCAGATGAACAACCTGGTTCCGTTTACCCAGCTGGCAACGGACATCGCGAACCACACGCTACCGAACTATGGATTCATCGTTCCCAACCTCAACGACGACGCCCACAACGGCACTCTGGCCCAGGCCGACACCTGGCTGGCGGCCAATATCCCTCAGTTGCTCAATAGCCCTGACTTCAACACCCCGGGCGGCGGCCTGCTGATCATCACCTTCGATGAAGCCGAAACCACCGACACCAATTTTGGCGGCGGCAGCGTTCTTTGGCTGGCGATCGGGCCGGATGTTCGCCTGGCCTATCCCCCCAAGAAGTCGGAGTTTCGCGTGCAGCTCTACCAGCATGAGAGCACGCTGCGCTTCATGATGCAGCTGCTGGGCCTGACGACGTTTCCGGGCAATGCCGCAACCGCTCCCGATATGACCGAGTTCATCCTGGGAGACTAGCTCGGGAGCACTCGTATACTGGTCGGGTGTCCCGCATTCCAGTTGTATTCTTCGCCGCTCTTCTCGCAGCGCAGGCCTCCGCTTTTGCCGCGGAGGCCTGTCTCGTTTCGCCCGCCAACGCTCCTCAAGGCGACGTGGTCCGCCTGACCTGCAGCGCTGAGACCACCTCGGCCCGGATGGGCGACCGCACCGTTCCGCTGTTCAAGCAGGAGAACGGTGACTGGCTGGGGCTCATGCCGATCCCCGCGACCCAAAAGCCAGGACCGGAGACGATCACATTCTCCTCGAACGCCCAACCGGAGGAGCAGACTGCTGACCTTAACGTCCTCGATGCGCACTTCGCCACTCAGAACGTGAATCTCACTCCCCGCATCGCCAACCTGCACAACACGCCGGAAGAGATGGAGATCCTGAAGAGCTTCCGCCAGAACCTCACCGACACCCGCTACTGGCAGGACCGCTTCGTCGAACCGGTGCCAGGGTGCATGATTTCTCCTTTCGGCGTGCGGCGCTATCGCAATCACAAGCCCACCGGCGAGTACCACGGCGGAGTCGATCTGCGCGCTGCGGCCGGCACTCCGGTACGCGCGGCGGCGGACGGCCGCGTCAAGTTCGCGCAGCTCATCACCGTGCTGGGTAACACTGTTGGGCTCGATCATGGCCAGGGCGTTGAAACCATCTACATGCATATGGAGAAGCAGGTGGTCGAGCCGGGCGCCACGGTCAAGCAGGGAGACGTGCTGGGCTACGTGGGAACTACCGGGCGTTCCAGCGGGCCACACCTGCACTGGACGGTGTACGTCAACGCCGTGCAGGTCAATCCGGCCCAGTGGGTGAAGCTGACACCGTGCGGGAGGTAAGCCAGTGGCTGGTGGCCAGTGGTCAGTGACCCAGCTAGGCAGTTTGAGTAGTCAAGGAACTCCAGCGTGCCCTGTCCAACCATCAGTTGGTGGGGCGGGGATTTTGACGTTCGCTGTGCCTGCTTAAGAAGTATCCTAAGCCTTGAACCGGATCGCACAATTCACGAAAGCCCCCGCGCATCCCAAGCGAAGGAATGAGTTCGGCACCGGCCAGCAAAGGTGAAACACGAATTCTGAGCAGGAGCCCTCAACCACTGCTGCTGCCGCAGTCTGTGGCAGTCAGCGTTGCCGGCGTAGCACCTAGCACGGCCTCCCCGGCATCTGAATCATTTAAGGTGTTTCCAGAGAGACTGCAATGAATTGGATGACCGCCGCCGTTCTAGGCGCAGTGGCAGTTTGGTTCGAGTACAGCTATCAGAAAAGCCACCGCAAGAAAGCAGAATCGGAGCCGGCCAGCGCCGTTTCTGACGGACCTGTCAGCGAGACCGCTCACGTAGCAGCTCCCGATAGCGAGCCCTCCATCGTTCCCGGCGACGAAAACGATAAGCAAATGAACGCCGCCATATAAGCGGCACGCGTCGTCCCGGCAAATTCATCGTCCGTTCACACAGTTCCTGATCTCCGCATTGTGCCCTTCGCCTCGCCACACATACACTACAAACTGAGCTTGCAGGGGGCTTTGTTTGCCGGATTCCATCATCGAAGCGCGCGCCGTCGAGAAGTACTATGCGCAACCGGATGGCAATCGGATTCAAGTGATTGCGCCGACGAACCTTGAGGTCTCTCCGGGAAAAATCATTGCCTTGCTGGGGCCATCCGGCTCGGGAAAGTCGACGCTGCTGCGCATGCTGACCGGCCTGTCGGCGCCTTCCTCGGGCGAAGTCCTCTGGCATGGCAAGCCGCTGGACGGACAGATTCCCCATGTTTCTATCGTATTTCAGAGCTTCGCCCTGTTCCCTTGGCTGACCGTACTGGAGAACGTGGAAGCTCCGCTGGCGGCGCGAGGCATGCCGGCCATCGAGCGCCACAAGCGCGCTCTGCGCATGATCGACGTCGTGGGACTCGACGGATTCGAAACTGCTTATCCGAAGGAGCTCTCCGGAGGCATGAAGCAGCGCGTGGGATTCGCGCGCGCGCTGGTCGTCGAACCCGAAGTCCTTTTCATGGACGAGCCTTTTTCCGCGCTCGACGTGCTCACCGCCGAGAACCTGCGCTCCGAGCTGCTGGAACTGTGGCTGAACAAGAAGATGCCGACCACGTGCATCTTTATCGTGACTCACAACATTGAAGAAGCTGTGCTGCTGGCCGACCGCGTGATCGTGCTGGGACGGAACCCGGCGCGTATCCGTACCGATTTTGAAATCGACATCCCGCAGTATCGCGATCGCAAGTCGCCCCGGTTCCTCGCCTACGTCGATTACATTTACAAGGCGCTGACCAGGCCGGACGAGGAAATGTCATTTCCGGCGGCAGCGACTCGGGTCAGCGCCGACCAGGAACGGCAGAGGACGAAGTTCCAGATGATGCCCCACGCCCGTCCCGGCGGCATCGCCGGATTCCTGGAATTGCTGGCCGACCGCGGTGGGCGCGACGACCTGTACAAGACGGCCGACGAGCTGGCCATGGACGTGGACGATCTGCTGCCCATCGTTGACGCGGCGGTGATGCTTGGTTTCGCAGTGGTGAACGAAGGTGACGTGGAAATCACGCCGCAGGGCCGCGAGTTTGGCGAAGCCGACATCCAGGCCCAGAAGCAGTTGTTCCGCGATGCTGCGCTCAAGAATGTTGCCATCCTCCGCCTGATCGAGAACACGCTGCACGCCAAGCGCGACCATGCCATCGGGGAGGAATTCTTCCGCGACATCCTCGACGAACACTTCAGCCGTGACGAAGTCGAGCGCCAGTTCGACACCATCCTGAACTGGGGGCGCTACGCCGAAATCTTCGACTACGACTCCGAGACCGGCCGCCTCTTCCATCGCGAAGAATCGGAGTTGGCCGGCGCGGGCCAAGATAAATAATGGCGCGCGACGTCTGGCAACCAGTACGGATCCTGGGCAAGGGGCCATGGTCTTTGCTCCCGGAAAAGACCTGGTCCATGCTGACCGACTTCATCATCTTTGCTGCGGGCCTGTCGCTGTTCTACGGCATCGTCGTCCTGGCGCGAAGCTGGTTCGGGCCGTTCAATCCTCACGTTGAAATCTCGCGCGACCCGCGCATGTTGCCGCTTTACGCTTCGTACTCACTGCTGCGGATCGTCATCGCCTACTTCCTGTCACTGGCTTTCACGCTGGTGTACGGCTATGTCGCCGCTTATAACGCCCGGGCCGAGCGCATCATGATTCCGCTGCTCGACATTCTGCAGTCCATCCCGGTCCTCAGCTTTCTTCCCGGAGTGATGCTGGCCATGGTGGCGCTCTTCCCGCACCACCAGATCGGGGTTGAGCTGGGAGCCATCCTGCTCATCTTCACCGGACAGGTGTGGAACATGGCCTTCAGCTTCTATTCCTCGCTGAAGAGCATTCCCCGCGATATGCGCGAGGCCGCGAAGATTTATCGCTTCAACTGGTATCAGCGCTTCACCCAGATCGAAGTCCCTTATGCCGCCATTGGCCTGGTCTGGAATTCCATGATGTCGGTGGCCGGAGGCTGGTTCTTTCTCATGGCCTGCGAAATGTTCGTGCTCGGCTCCAAGGATTTTCGTCTGCCGGGGCTCGGCTCCTATCTGCAGACCGCCGCCAGCGCCGGTGATACCCCCAGCATTCTCTGGGGCATTGGGACCATGGTCGCCGTGATCGTTGTTCTTGACCAGATTGTCTGGCGGCCGGTAATCGCATGGGCGGAGAAGTTCAAGATTGAACAAGTCGAGAGCACGGAGGCGCCGCAATCCTGGTTTCTGAACCTGATTGAAGGCTCGAGCGGAATGGTCCGCTTGCGTAAGCGGGTGGTGAATCCCACCCGCGAATTTCTCGCCATGCGCTTCGCCCGTCAGGCCGAGACTGTCCAGGAAGCGCCCGCGGAGCCGTGGAAGGTCTGGGCCGGAAGAATTATCGCCACGCTTGCTGTCGCCGCCATAATTTATGCCATCATTCGCGCGGGCGGCATGCTGGCCGGCCTGAACGCCGAGGATTTTCGCGAGATGCTCGAAGGCGCCGGCGCGACCTTCCTGCGCGTGATCGTCGCGCTGGTCATCGGCTCGCTGTGGACGATCCCCGTCGGAGTCGCCATCGGATTCAACCCGCGGCTGGCGAAAGTTGCGCAACCCTTGGCGCAGATCGCTGCTTCCGTGCCCGCGACCGCATTGTTTCCCATCGTGCTGCTGCTGCTGATTCGCATCGGCGGAGGGCTGGGCCTGGGCTCCATCGTGCTGCTGCTGCTCGGCACGCAGTGGTACATCCTGTTCAACGTGATTGCCGGAGCGATGGCGATCCCCACTGACTTGAAAGAGGCTTCGGCGCTGTTTCGCTTCAGCTCGGCCCAGCGCTGGCGTCAGCTTATCCTGCCTGGGATTTTCCCGTATCTCATTACGGGGCTGGTAACGGCATCGGGTGGAGCATGGAACGCCAGCATCGTGGCCGAGTACTTCCGCTTCAAGGACCAGACTTACACCACCATCGGATTGGGCGCGACCATCTCGCGCGCGACGGATGCCGGCAACTTCGCTCTCTTGCTTGGCTCGACCATCGTGATGGCTTTGGTGGTAGTGACCATCAATCGGCTGGTGTGGCGCCGCATGTACCGCCTGGCTGCCGAGCGCTACACCCTGGAAACGTAGAGTACCAAAGCGCCTCAGCACACTTGTTTTGCTCGCATGGCAGGGCATTTCAAAAAACCTGGAACCAACGACGCGCGCATACGTATCAATGTTAGGAGAGTTGTGTTCTCGGCCCAAGCAGCATAGTCTTTTCATGGTTCCCTACAACAACAGGTCGCCAATGATGAACCGACTGACCTTCTTACTTTTCGCAATCGTAGTCTTCCTCGCCGCAGCGGTGCCGTCAGCGAGCGCCAAAACCGGTAAGAACGATCGTGTTCAGTTCGGCAGCAGCATCAACGTCAGCGAGGGTGAACAGGTCGGCGACGTAGTCTGCATTGGCTGTTCCATTCGCATGGCCGGAACGGCTTACGGCGATACCGTCGCCGTGGGCGGCTCCGTCCTCGTCGAAGGCACAGTGAAAGGGGACGTCGTTTCTGTTGGCGGTGGCGTGAGGCTGAGCGATATTGCCCGGGTCAATGGAGACGTGGTTACCATCGGCGGTGGCCTCTCCCGTGACCCCAGTGCCGAAGTGAAGGGCGACATCGTCTCCCAGGGCGGGGGCTATGTTTTTCCCTTGCTGATTCTGATTCCGCTGATCCCAGTGATTCTTATTGTCGTGCTGATCTGGTGGCTGATCACGCGCTCCAACCGTCCCACTGTACCGGCACAGCAGACCTATCAGGGCGATAACGGCGCGCTGCAAACGAAGCAGCCCTGATTTACGTTAGCGACCCAGTTCTATCCAACAGAGTTAATCGCGAACCCAACGACTCAATGCGGATGTGAAGCATCTGCTTTCGTAGCCTCACCCTCGTTGAATCGCGGCACCACAAAACGTCCCGGTGAGCGCACCGCCTCCAGCGCGACCGATCGCAGTATCCCCCACTGCTCCCGGAACCCGACATTGTAAGCACGCAGCGCCACATACAGAGCGATCATGAAACTCACCGTCAGGTTCAGCACGAACACCACCGCAATACCCTCGGCAGCATAGAGGAACCAGCGATCACCCAGCCCGGCAACTCCGAACCGCGCAGCCGCCAGGGCCAGCGTTCCGGACGATAACGTCACGTGCCGCACATCCAGCGGCACGCCAAAGAAGGCGCCAAGCACCGGCGTAAATCCCAGGAGATAACCCAGCACGACACTCGTGCTCCAGCCGCCAATGTTGCGCCGCACAATTTGCGCGAACTTGCGCGTCCCCCGTTCACTCAGCCTCAGTCCGAGAGGATGCTGCGCAATCGCTTCCGCCAGGTCGTAATAGACCGCGGCGTTCTCCAGCCAGCTTCCTGCCAGCGCAGCCAGCCAAAGAATCACACCGGT
The DNA here is from genome assembly GCA_963846815.1 of uncultured Acidobacteriaceae bacterium. Lineage (GTDB taxonomy): Bacteria > Acidobacteriota > Terriglobia > Terriglobales > Acidobacteriaceae > CAVVDY01. The sequence continues at coordinate 978,764 of CAWJXG010000002.1, forward strand.
CACGATGGCATAAAACGCCGTTCCGGATGCGAAGGGGTGCAGGGTCTCATAAACGTGGGTGGCGCTTTCGCGTGCGAGATAGGAGTGGGCAAACAGCAGCTTGTACAGCCACTCAAACGCAACGCATCCCAGCGAAACTGCGATGACGTTTCCCAGTGCCGCAGCCAGCTGCGTGCTGGTGATGCGAGCGACGAAGTCGGTCAGCTTGCTCGACCGCTCCTGACCACGGTTGTCGCGAATGATGCGCGCAAACGTCGCCGCCGTGGTGGCCGGCTGCTTGGTTGCCAGCACCAGCCCGAACACCTGCAGCAGGATGAAGCTGACGGCGTAATTCGTCCCGGCGGCAAAGCCTTCGAAGAATAGCGGCAACCGCGCCTCGACAATGCGCATTTTGACGGCTGCCGTGAGCACGGTCAGCAATCCTCCGCCGATCGCGGCCCACCACATCCATCGGTATTCGGCCTGATTATTCGCGATGTAGTGCTCGCCGGTATCGCCGGTGCGGTCCACAATTTTGCGTGCCAGCAGGTTCAGGTTCTCCCGCAGCAACGACGAGATACGTTTGTCTTCGAGATTGCCTTCTTCCAGCCGCGAGAGCAGCGCATGCACAGCAGCAAGCCGCGCGGACTCGTCGGCGGCGGTGAGCACCGCGACAACCGCCTCCATCCGCTGCAAGCAGGCCTGGATGGTCTTCAGGTCGAAGACCAGCTCTACGCTGATGCCCTCGCCCTCCATGTGCTCGTAAACCTCTTCCATCGCCTGGCGGCATTGGGCTACGTTCTGCTTCCAGGCGTCAAGGCTGGCCAGGCAATCCGCCGTTTCCGAGGCGGTGATCAGATCTTCGGTCTTCTTTACAAGTTCGTAGAACGGAGAGTGCGCAATGCTGTGCGAACTGCCGCGCTCGCGCATCTCGGGCTCAAGTCCCAGGCCGCTGATACGCGCCGCCAGCAGCCGCAGCGCCTCATGCAGGTCGTGCAACTGCTTTGCCCAGAAGCCGGGATCATCCGGCGGCGTGAGCACGGTAACCGTTCGTTGAAACACTTCGGCCGGCTGTGCCGCGAACCGATGCACGAACTTCTCGCTGGTGTAGAGGTCCATCAGCAGCTTGGCCGCATCGGTGTCGTGTCGTGCGGATGGGAGCACGCGCCCAACCAGGCGGCGCACAATCTCTGTCGTAAAAGGATGGACCGAGGGCAGTCCAATCTCGGCGAACAAGGCCAGCGAATCGATCTCGGCCAGCAGCTTGCCGAGCGATTGCTGCACGGCCGCGCGCAATGCGGTGTTGCTGTCGACGACATCGAGCAGAAGCGTCAATCGTGCGAGTTCGCCACTGTCACCTTCCCGTGTCCAGCGGACGATTTGCACGAAGCCGGACCGGCGATCGTGCAGCGTAGTCGCCTCGCAGAAGCGGCGCAACAAGGCCGCCAAATCCGGAGAGACCGTTGCGGGTATCACCAGAGAGCGGGCGGTGGGTTCAGGAGCGAGTTGCTGCCCCGTGCTGTCGGTCGCACTCATCGTCGTGCGCCGAGATTAGCACAGGAAGAGGAAAGCGTTTCAGAGCGGGTACGGTATTTGCTGTTGGATGGAGTACCGATTCAGCGGTTCAGCAGCACGCGTCAGAGCACGACCTTGCTCGTGCTGACAAAGACATTCCTTGTGCGTTTGATCCGGCTTCAGACGGCGACAAAATACCCGACGGAGTGAAAAGCAGACCTCTCGCGGCCTAAGTCCGCTCGGGACGTCAATAATGATAAAGGCGCATTTTCGGCACGACCAAAATCGTGCCCTGACGCGAAGCTTTAAAGGTCAATCACTAGGATTGAACGCGGGCTGGTTCGCTACCCGATCTCGACCAACTCCGCGATCTTTGCTTTCCACTCCTTCGGGCCGGATTCGTGGACGGAATTTCCCTGCGAATCCACGGCGACGGTCACCGGCATGTCTTCGACCTCGAATTCGTAGATCGCTTCCATGCCCAGATCGTCAAAGCCCAGCACGCGTGACTTCTTGATCGCCTTCGACACCAGATACGCCGCGCCGCCCACCGCCATCAGGTAAATCGCTTTGTTGTCGCGAATGGCTTCGATGGCCACCGGGCCGCGCTCAGCTTTGCCAACCATACCCAGCAACCCAGTGTGTTCCAGCATGTGCCGGGTGAACTTGTCCATGCGCGTGGAGGTCGTTGGACCAGCCGGGCCGACCACCTCGCCGCGCACCGGATCGACCGGGCCAACGTAATAGATGAAGCGGTCCTTGAAATCCACGGGTAGCTCCTCGCCGCGGCCGTGCATCTCGTGAATGCGCTTGTGCGCAGCATCGCGACCGGTCAGAAGCTTGCCGTTCAGCAGCAGCACGTCGCCCAGCTTCCACGTAGCAACCTCGTCGCGCGTCACTGTGTCAAGATTTACCCGCCGTGCTCCCGAGGCCATCGGGTCGTAGGTTAGATCCGGCCAGTCGGAGAGCGATGGCGGCTCAAGCGCTACCGGCCCTGATCCGTCGAGCACGAAATGCGCATGGCGCGTGGCTGCGCAATTAGGAATCATCGCAACCGGCAAATTCGCCGCGTGGGTCGGGTAGTCCTTCACCTTGACGTCGAGAACGGTGGTCAATCCGCCCAGCCCCTGTGCGCCGATACCGAGCGCATTGATCTTCTTATAGAGCTCAAGCCGCAGCTCTTCCGCGCGGTTCGACGGCCCACGCTCGATCAACTCCTGAATATCGATTGGCTCCATGAGCGATTCTTTCGCCATCAGCATGGCCTTTTCCGCGGTGCCGCCGATGCCGATGCCAAGGATCCCCGGCGGACACCAGCCGGCACCCATCGTCGGAACCGTCTTCAGTACCCAATCGACGATCGAGTCTGACGGGTTCAGCATGACAAACTTCGACTTCGCCTCGGAACCGCCACCCTTAGCCGCGACCGTAACCTCGACCGTGTCGCCCGGAACCACTGTCATGTTCACCACGGCGGGCGTATTATCTTTGGTGTTCTTGCGCGCTCCCGCCGGATCGGCCAGTACGCTGGCGCGCAGCACGTTGTCGGGATTCAGATACGCGCGGCGCACGCCCTCGTTCACCATGTCCTCAACGCTCATCCAGCCGTCCCACTGCACGTTCATGCCGATTTTGAGGAACACGGCCACGATGCCCGTATCCTGGCAAATCGGCCGATGGCCTTCGGCGCACATGCGCGAGTTGATGAGGATCTGCGCCATGGCGTCGCGCGCGGCGGGCGACTGCTCTTTCTCGTAAGCCTTGGCCAGGTTCTCAATGAAGTCTTTGGGGTGGTAGTAGGAAATGAACTGCAGCGCGTCAGCGATGCTCTGGATGAAGTCGTCCTGCTTGATAACCGTCATGGTGTCCTGCTGATAAGAGATGAGGAGCTCACTTCGCCTGCCGGGGCGCAAGGTTGTAAATCGAACCGGCTATGTGACTCACCAAAAAGTATAAGCCCGCCACTACCCAGGTATTTGTGACGTATGAACATCACGCGTGTTCGAAAAGCGGGAGAAGAGATTTATAATACGGCACTCGGCACATACCCCACGGTGGGATATTTCCCGCGTCCAGGAATGCCACTATGCCAAGATCGAAAGAACATAACAATCAGCGTACGTCCGCGAACCGTGGCCCGAAAAGATCGTCCGGCCGCTTTGAGGCGATCAGCCAGAGCTCGGCTCAAATCGTCAAAGATGCAGCCGCACTGCTCGATCAAGAGCTGGCCGAAGGCATCGTTGCCGCCAACCAGGTGCAGAAGCGCTTCCGCGAGGAGCGGCGCATTGATCCGGCCGACTTCAGCAACGCGCTCCAAAGATTCCAAGCCGATGCTCACGAAGTCATCCAACTCCTGAACGACCGGCTCAACGATATGCGCTCGCAGGAGAACTCCGATCTGGTGAAGAACCTGCTTGATCGTAGCCACGACCTGGTTGATCTGGCAGTGGAACTGGTAACCGGCAGCGCTGAAATTGCCACCCAACTGGCGCAATCGCCCATCTTGAAGCAGCCCCGGGGCGGTCGTGAAAAACGCAAACGCTGACCGTCGCGCGCGGACAGAACGGCGCCCCCGGTCCGGCAACACATCGTTCGAGGCGATGCTGGCCCAGTATCGCGACCAGACGACCCGCGCCCTGTTGCAGGCGATACCCGATGGCGGGCCGCCGTATCTCTACGACCTGGTATCGGCTTACCCGCGCCGCCCCGGGAAGGGGTTGCGTGCTGCCCTCTGTTTTGCAACTTGCACGGCCTTGGGAGGCACCCGCCGCCAGGCCCTGAACTCTGCCGTTGCTATCGAGTTGCTGCACAATGCGTTCCTCATCCATGACGATGTGCAGGATGGGAGCGAACTGCGACGGGGAGCACCCACCCTCTACCGGGAGCATGGCATTCCCATTGCTGTAAATGTGGGCAACGCGACCAATCTGCTGGCCTTGCGGCGGCTCATGGAAAATCGTGCCACCCTGGGACCTCAGGCAAGCTGGCGGATCATGGAAGAGACCGAACGCATGATGACCCACTCGCTCGAGGGCCAGGCCATCGAGCTGGGTTGGATCCGCGATAACGCCTGCGACCTGGAAGTTCGCGACTACCTGCAGATGTGTCTCAAGAAAACCTCCTGGTATTCCTTCATCTACCCCATGCGGGTGGGCGCCCTGGCCGCCCGGCCGCAGCAGGTGAAAAGGGACCAGTTCTGCCGCTTGGGCTGGTACTTTGGGGCGGCCTTTCAAATCCAGGACGATATTCTGAACCTCACTGGCAGCTACGGCAAATACGGCAAAGAGATCGGCGGCGACCTGTGGGAAGGCAAGCGGACCCTGATGCTCATCCACCTGCTGAAGCGCTGTACCAGCCGCGAACGGCTTGTCCTACAACGCTTTCTGGCTCGACCTAGAAATGAACGAAGTCGCGCCGACGTGGAGTGGGTCTATGGACTCATGCTGCGCTACCAGTGCATTGAGCACGCCCGTCGCGCGGCCCGGCAAATGGCCGGCGCTGCATTTTTGGAAGGTTTGACCGCATTCCGCGGCCTGCCGGACTCCGACCAGAAGCGCTTCATTCTGGAAATGATCCTCTACGTGGCCAACCGGGATCGCTAAGTCTACGGACGCCTGCGGCAATTACTGCCGCGCGCACCGGGCGGGCAGCCGAACGCTTCGGTTATTCTGCTTGCATGCACTTCGAGAATGCTGATACTGCTCCCGAGAGCTTCGACGTTGTGGTAATCGGCGCTGGGCCAACCGGCCTCGCCTGCGGCATCGATGTGAAGCGCGCCGGGTTGTCGGTGGTCAACATCGACAAGGGCTGCCTGGTGAACTCGCTGTTCCACTATCCCAGCAACATGACGTTCTTCACCACGCCCGAGCTGCTGGAGATCGGCGACCTGCCATTCTCCAGCCCTAACCAGAAGCCCACCCGCCAGGAGGCGCTGGAGTACTACCGCAAGGCCGCCGAGCACTACGCGCTCGACGTGCGCCAGTACGAACCGGTCCAGCGCATCGAAGGCAGCGACGGTGATTTCGTTGTTCATACCATCGACATGCACGGGCGTAAGCGCGAATACCACGCGCGCAAGCTGATCCTGGCCACCGGGTATTACGACCGCGCGAACCTCTTGAATGTTCCCGGCGAGGACCTGCCGAAGGTCATGCACTACTACCGCGAGCCGCATCCCTTTTTCAATCTCGACGTGCTGATTGTGGGAGCGAAGAACTCCGCTGCCATCGCAGCACTGGAGTTATGGCGCCATGGCGCGCGGGTGACCATGGTGCATCGCGGTCCGGGCATTGCTCCTTCCGTCAAGTACTGGATCAAGCCTGACATCGAAAACCGCATCAAGGCCGGACAGGTGAAGGCATACTTCAACAGCACGGTACGAGAGATTGCGCCTGACCACGTGGTGCTGCATACGCCCGAAGGCGAAATCACCATTGCGAACGATTATGTCTTCGCCATGACCGGCTACCATCCCGATTTCGAATTCCTTTGCAGCCTGGGCATCAAGTTCCGCGGCGATGCCGACAAGAAGCCCATCGTCGATCCGCAAAGCCTGGAGAGCAATGTGCCCGGAATTTACCTGGCGGGCGTGATTGTCGCCGGCATGCGCACCAGCGAGATCTTCATTGAGAATGGCCGCTTCCACGGCCAACAAATAGCCGCCGATTTGAAACAGAAACTTCGTGGGGAAGAAGTCTTGGTGAAGTAGAACTGAGGCTCTCTAAGGTAACTTCTGCCAGGTCGTCTGCTCTCCTGCGCTGGTGATCCCCATAAGCTGGTAGGGCCCAGTCTGCCTCAGTTGGATAATGGTCAGGTAGGGCATTACCTGAAATCCCAACGATTGACGCCCCTGCAAGGTGAGTTCGTTGGTGGGAGAGACCTGCCATTGTCCTTCCATCATTTGCATGCCCATAGGCGTGGGTAGCTGCCCGCGAAAGAAATGTTCGGATGAGAACTGCGCCATCACCTCAGTGACCATTCCGAATTGGTTCACAATTTGAACTTGCCATGAGCCGATGAGTACGTCGGCAAGACTCGGCGCCTGAGGCGGCGGGGACGGAATTGCGTTCGGCCTCAGAGGTGCCGGTTCATTCTTCGACGGGGGCGGCGCAGCGTCGTCACCGGAGTCGTCATGCTTGCCTGTGATCCCCCACACCAGCCTGTCCATGGGATCGGGATCTGTTTCGCGGAAGTCGACCCAGGTCATCCCATCCAGGAAGAGCGGCAAGTCAGGCTCGGACGGCGCCTCGGGGAGAAGCACCGGGATCACCGGAGAGCCCTGGTTCACAAACTTGCGGAGAAACGCGGCTAACTCCTGATGTTGCCAGGGGCCGACCCCTTCGCCTCCGACAAACACCGCAGCCGACTTGACGCAGCCGATCTGCCGCTCCAGCGCATCCTGCCACGGCAACCCGGGACGAAGTTCCCACTCATCCAGCCACGGCAGGATTCCCAACTGTTTCAGCTTGCTGCCAATCTGCTTCACCTGCGGCTTGTCGCGGTCGTTGTGGCAAAGGAAGACATCAAAGGCCCCGGCCACCCTCTTACTCATCAGAAGTTCGGCGGGCGAGCCCACTCGCCCCTGACCCGGCTCCGCCATGTAGTCTCTCCTTAGAACGCCGGAACTATTCTGCCATCATCCCCCGCAATGCGGTTGAGAAAGATGCAAAACGTTAACCGGCACCGCCGGCCGGCTTGGAAGGGGCTTTCCCGTTCCCGTCTGGCCATCCGCTGTTATCGGACCTCAAATCAAGCGGATTGTGGCACATGTCGCACAACTTCGTCTGGCTGGAAACCGTCGGCGGCATCAGGTACTTCTCTTTCGAAGCGTGGGGCTGATGACAAGCCAGGCACGAGATCTCCTTCGGGCCACCACCTGAAGCCGTGTTAGGACCCGTCACCGGATGCCCCGCGACAGGATGGTTCGCCGTGAGAGATGCATTCAGATTCAGATACTGCCAGCCGCGCATTTGCGCGAACGTCAGCGTCACGCCCCAGGGGGTCGTTACCCGCTTCTTGCGTCGATTCTCCCTCAAACGCTCGCGGGTATGGCAGCCCAGGCAGATGTCCTGCGGGGCAGCCAGCAGATGAGCGGGAAAGTTACTGGCGTGCGGAGAATGGCAGGCCACGCATTCGCCCTCAGCATAAGGCCCGTGCTGCACAGCATCGCTCGACCGCTGGTGGCAGGTAAAGCAAAGTTGCGTTACCGGCGAAACCGGCGTCACCAGGGTGGCGCCTTTGCTGGACGTGGTGACCTTATGACAGGTCGTGCAGCCCATGGCCATCGCCGAATGCACGTACTTGCCTTGCGAGAGATCGCTGTGGCACTCAGTGCAATTGGCCTTGGCAGGATTGTTGCCCAGCGGCACCGGATGCACCACTGCACCCGCCGAAAGACTACACGACAAAACGCAGGTGAGAACGACGAACGTTGCGCCGGCCGGGCGCAGTCGCCCCGCCGCCGGCGTCCGCCCGCAACGAAGTAGTCTGGGAACACATCGAGTAGCCGTCCTGATGCTGCCGCCCAGCCGCAAAGATAGCTCTGCCCTGTATCGGAAGCTTGTCATGGCTTTCCGAAATAGCCTACGCCTCGCAGTCCCCGTCCGCGAACAGGTTGTAGAGGCAGGCCAGCATCACCCCGCCTACGGTTCCGTCCACCAGCGCGTAACCGCCGCCGACGAGCGTGTCATTCATATCGCGCCCGCCGTGAAAGCCGGGATAAACCGAGCTCATGCCCTCAAGAAACTTCTCTCCGTAGGGAGGCCGCTTCAAGTGGACCAGTCCCACCAGCAACACGGCGCCGCCCCAGAGCAGCCCGGAAGCCACTGCCATACCCTTCACTGACATTCGCATAAGTCCTCCTGCATAACTACCTGAATCCTAGGATGAAGAAGGCGCTTCGCAAGTGACCGCTATCACAAGCGAATGCTTGTTTGCTGCTGGACGCGACATCCAGTTGCGCTTTCAGCAAGAGCGGCGGCCGACTACTGCCGCTTGTAGATCTGCTCGACCTCCTCAATCGTGTCTATTTCCGCCGGTAGCTTGTCCTGCCGGATGCGCACGATGCGAGGAAAGCGCAGCGCAAATCCGCTGTCGTGCCGGTCGGATCGCATCACGGCGTTGAACGCCACTTCCAACACGATCGTCGGCTCAACGTCGCGAACGTGTCCGTGATCGGCAATGGTATGCGCCATGAACCACTTCGTCATCTCGTCAATTTCGGCATCAGTCAGTCCCGTGTATGCCTTGCCGATGTTGACCAGCTCCTCGCCCTTGCGCACCGCGAAGGTGTAATCGCTCAGCACCTGCGCGCGCTTGCCGTTTCCGAACTCGGCACGCGTGACCACCACATCCAGTGTCGCCAGCTCACGCTTCAGCTTCAGCCACCAGCGGCCGCGCCGGCCCGGCATATACGGCGACTGCACGTCCTTGATCATCAGCCCTTCATTGCCCCGGGCCATGGCTTCGCCGAAGAGTTGTTCGAGTTGCTCAACGGAATCGGCGCGTGTGGTTGGTGCACGCAGCACCCATCCCGACGTGGCCTCGGGCGCAATTTCGGCTTCAAACAGCAATCGCCCCTGCGCATTGATAAGCGGCTTGGGCTCCATGCGTTTTGCTCCGGCGAAGACGCAATCGAGAATCGTGGCCCGCTCGGTGAGCGGCTTCTGCAGCGTGAGCTCTCCCTCGGCATACAACACATCAAAGACGACATACGCCACCGGCACCTGCGTCATCAGCTTCTGACTGACTTGCTTCCGCCCCAGCCGTTTCTGGATTTGCGTGAACGGCATGGCGTGTCCGCCATCTTCGGTGTGCTGCCAGGCAACGATTTCGCCGTCGAGAATCACCTCGTCCTGAAGATCGCTGAGCGGCCCGGCAAGCTCCGGGAACGATTGCGTGACCTCATCGAGCGTGCGCGAGAAGATACGCACCTGCCCGCCGCCGCAATGCGCCTGGGCGCGGATGCCGTCGTACTTGTCCTCGACCGATGCATGTTCGAAATATCCGAACGCCTCCGCAGCATCGGCGGCAGGGCTCGCCAGCATGAATGCGATGGGATGAAACAGCCGCATGCGGGCGTCATCCAGCCGATGCCCGGCCGCAAGCCGCAGCGTCTCCCCGATGTCGCCCAGCAGCATGTTGGCCCGCTGCACCTCCGCCAGTGGCTCGTCGTAAGCCCGCGAGATCGCCTCCTCGACCAGGCTTTCTTTCAGCCCGATCCGCAGCTCGCCGGTAATAATCTTCAGGATGTATTTGGTTTCGAGCGGCATCGCGCGCTTAAGAAGCTGCTGCAACAGCTCGCCCTTGGCATTCGCCGTGCGAGTGGCTGCAATCTGGTCGAAGGCGGAACGCACATCCGCCAAGGTTAACGCTTGTGCCCCAACTTCGGCCTTCGGTTGGCCTAACCTGGGTTCGCGCTCCACCATCACGCTATACACCGTTGCGCCCAGGTCGCCGGTCTTGCGATATCCGGCGCTGAGTTCGTTGTCCGACGCGCCAGTGACTTCCTTCACCACCTTCCACAGCAGCGAGCCGCCGACCTGCAGTGTTCGTTCCTCGTATGCAGGAAAGGCCTTGCCCGAGAGGAAGACAGCCGACAACGCCGCGTCCCCCACGTCTCGCGCGCGGAAGTATTCGGCGACAATGGCTGTCTTCTCCAGCTTCTTGGTGGTCGCGCCAATGCGCTCGCAGGTCTCGGCCAGTAGCTGCATCAGACCATGGTAACTGCCTCAGCACGGAATGGCCTTCATCGGAGCAGCGCAGCCCTATTCCTGCCGCAGGGCCACCATGGGGTCAACCTTCGCCGCGCGATGTGCCGGCAGATAACAAGCAAATGACACGACCCCCGCGAGCAAGACCGGCGTTAGTAGAAGGACGAATGGATCATAGGGATGCACCATGTGCAGAACGCTGGCGATCACTCGCCCGGCAGCCAGCGCGCCGGCGAGGCCGCCCGCAAAGCCCAGCACCGCCAGGCGCATGCCTCGCGTCAGCATCAACCGCAGTACGCTGCTGCGTGTGGCACCCAGCGACATGCGGATGCCGATCTCGCGTTGGCGCTGCGTCACCAGATAGGACAACACGCCATAGATGCCCACCGCCGCCAGCACAATCGCCAATCCGGCGAACAGGCCCAGCAGTCCGGCGAGGAACTCCTGGCCGCTCGCGTTCTCGGCGATGACTTGGTCCATGGTGCGAATCTTGAACAGCGGCAGGGTCGGGTCGACCTGCGCCACCGCATTGCGAACTTCGGGCGTCACATTGAGCGCCGGAGAAGCGTGCACGACGACGATGATCCAACGCTCTCCCGCATAGGGGCTGTATACCTCCGGCACCGGTTCATGCCAGAGGCTCCATTCCTTTACGTCTCCCACCACCCCGACCACCTGCCTCCAGGGACCGTTCTTCTCGCTGTAGGAGAACATCTGGCCAATCGGGTTCTTGTCTGGCCAAAAATATTTGGCCATCTTTTCGTTGATCACCACCGGATAAACCATCGCGTTAGTCTGGTCAGCCGGCAATTTCACATTCGCATCCGACGCCTCAGTCTGGCGCCTGTCGAGCGCCAGGACGGTCGCTGCGTCCTGAGCAGTAAGCTCGCGTCCCTGCAGCAAGGGGATACCCATTACCCGGAAATATTCAGGAGTAGCGGAGTGGTTCTCCACCAGTGGCCCGCTCATGCCGCTGGAGGCACTGCCTCGTAAAGTGACATAGCTGTTGCTGCCGCCTTCCAGCGGGAGATGATCGGTGATCGCGGCTGACTCAACTCCCGGAATGTTCTCTACCTTCTGCAGCAAAGCCTGGGAGAAGTTGTATTGCTCCTGCTGCTTCTCGTATCGCTGTTGCGGGAGCATCAGCGCCCCCGTCCAGACCCCTTTCGATCGGACGCCGACCTCCGTGTTGCGAATCGCCAGAAAGTCTTTTAACAGCAACCCTGCGGAAACCAGAAGCAACAGCGAAAGCCCGATCTCGGCGACCACCAGGGTGTCGCCCACGCGATGCTGACGCCGCGCGGTGCTGCCGGTCGCACCTGCTCCGCCCTTCAGCGCTTCACTAACATTGGCGCGGGAAATCTGCAGCGCCGGGAAGAGGCCAAACGCCAACCCAGTCAGCACAGCCACGACAAACGCAAACGCCAGCACAGAAAGGTTGATTTCGATGGCATTCGCGTCAGGCAGGCCGGCATGTTTCAGCGTCGTAATCACGCGCACTCCGCCCCAGGCAAGCAGCAATCCAAGCGCTCCGCCCGCCATGCTCAACAGAAGACTCTCCGTGAGTAGCTGCCGAATTAGTTGCCAGCGGCCCGCGCCCAGCGCACCGCGAATGGCGATCTCCCGCTCACGGACAACCGCACGCGACAGCAGCAGGTTGGCCAGGTTTGCGCAGGCGATGAGCAGCACCAGAACGACTGCGCCCAGCATGAGCAGCAGCGAAGTACGCGACTCGCCGACCGTGTCATCGTGCATGCCCACCAGCGACGCGCCCACCCGATGGTTCGAGTCGGGATATTGCTGCTCAAGGCGCGCTGCGATCAGCGTCATCTCGGCCTGGGCCTGCTGCAGCGTGATACCGGGCTTTAGCCGGCCAACCGCATTAAGCCAGTGACTGCCGCGCTCCCCCAGGTGCTTGCTGTCCACGTCCAGTGGAATCCACAATTCCGATTCGGCCGGATAATGAAAACCTGCCGGCATCACCCCAACGACGTCGTACTTGCGATCGTTCAGCGTGATTTGTTTTCCGAGGATGTTGCGGTCTCCCTCGAAGCGGCTCTGCCATATCCCATAACTCAAGACGACAACGCGATCCTTTCCCGGCTCGTCTTCGCCCTGCGCCCAGGTCCTTCCCAGCAGCGGGCGCGCGCCCAGCACCGAGAAGAAATTGGCTTCCGTCGGAGTTCCAATCACATGGTCAGGCTGGCTGCTGGAATTGAAATTCATGTCGTTGGGCCAGCCGTACAGCGTCATGTCCTGGAAGCTATGGTTCTGTGTCTTCCAGTCGATGAAGTCGGGACCGGTGAAGGGATAGTTGCCCGGTGCGTCTTCGGTCTCATACAGCCGCACCAGCCGGCCAGGATCGCCGAAGGGCAACGGCCGCAACAGAACCGCATCGATGACGCTGAAGATGGCTACATTTGCGCCGATACCAAGCGCCAGTGTGAGGATGGCGATGGCCGCAAAAGCCGGAGACCGGCGCAATCCGCGCCATGCGTAGAGAAAGTCCCTCTTGAGTGAATCCACAATGCCCCCGACGAATGGCCCTTGAACTCACTCATCAGGTAGCAATTGGCAGGCCAGAAAGCAATGGTGCAATTACAGCAAGTTAGCTGGCCCGTGCGTCGCCCAACGCTCACTTTCGTGCGGAGCTGTTCGCAAACGGACACTGGTACCTGCGCGAATGGAGTTCACAATCCATTCCCGACGGATGGCGCTTAGACCTGCGGCTGGTTGGGCTTGCATGGGATTTTGCTCCCACCAACCCGTTACTTCCCGCTCTCAGGCTCCTTGATGGCGATTGCCGGAACGTCCTGCTGCCTTACAAGATTGTTGTAAGCCGGAATGTCCGTCGACACGATTTCTTTCCACTTGGCCAACTGCACGTCGACCTTCTGGTTGAGATCGTCGAACACCTCGTACGACTGCTGTGTCGGGGCCGTCCATGCGCTGCCCACCACGCCTCCCAGAGCGACCAGGTCGTTGTTCAGGCGGACTGGAAAGTTCAGCACGTCCTGCCCGCTCTTGGCCTTGGTCTGGATGAGCGCCTCTTCAATCGGCGTCATCTTCTTGTCCAGCGCTTTGCCCGCATCGACTACGGCCTTCTGCTTGGGATCGTCGCCCAGCCGCTTGTTCAGTGCGTTGATCTGCTCACGTACCTGCCGGATCTGGAGGATCGTCTCATCCGTCGCCGTCACTTTGTCGCGGATCTTCATCAGCAGGTCGAACTGCTTCTCGAGATCGGCTTGCGTCACGCTCAGCCGCGGATCGGGCGTGATCTCCAGCGGCGCCGTGTAGCTCTTGCCCAGCACCGTCAGCCGCACCTCGTACTTGCCGGGCAGCGCGACCGGCCCTTGGGTGCTTCCGCCCCACAGCGGAGCATGTGGAACCGGCGTCGCTCCTTCGTAGCGCAAGTCCCACACGAAGCGGTTCAGGCCCGCATCAGCGGGAAGATTCTTTGGGCCGCCACCGCGGTTGAAGAACTCTTCTTCCTCACCGCCGCCCGGCTCTTCTTTCTTCGGATACTTGCGAATGACCTTGCCGGAGGAATCAAGAATCTCCAGCGTGATCTTCGGAGGCTCTTTCTTCTGCTCGGCGCTCTTGCCGTTCTCGCCCTGTGCTTCCGGATTCTCACCGCTGGCCGCCGGTGATGCTTTCTTTTCCGGTTTCAGCGAGGTCTTCAGCCAGTAATAAATGATGGCGCCGCCCGGCGGGTTCTTGCCGACGTTGCCGTGCTCCGCGAAGAACGACGGGAAAAACACCGTGTGATCCGTCGGCGCGGGCTTGAACAGGTGCGCTTCCTGTTGCGGAATCGAATCGTTGTACTGCCGCAGCGGCGTAATATCATCCAGGATCCAGAACGCCCGCCCGTGCGTCGCCACCACCAGGTCGTCACCCTTCACAATGAGGTCGTTGACCGGCACCATCGGCAGATTCAGTTGCAGCGGCTGCCACTTCGCGCCGTCATCAAACGACACATACACGCCCTTCTCAGTTCCAGCAAACAGCAGGCCCGCCCGCACCGGATCGACTCGCACCGCATGTACGTAGTCGTCGCCCGGAATCCCGTTTACCAGCTTCGTCCACGTCTTGCCGAAGTCGGTCGTCTTGAAGACGTACGGCGTGAAGTCGTCCATCTTGTGACGCTCCACCGCCATGTAGGCCGTTCCCGCGTCATGCGGAGACGCCTCGATCATGCTCACCGTGCCCCAGTCTGGCATCGCCTTGGGCGTGACGTTCTCCCAGTGCTGGCCGTCGTCGCGCGTCAGATGCACCAACCCATCATCTGTTCCCGCCCAGATCAAGCCCGCCTGCACCGGCGACTCCACCACCGAGAAGATGGTGTCATACACTTCAACGCCGGTATTGTCCTTGGTGATTGGGCCGCCCGACGACGCCTGCTTCGATTTGTCATTACGCGTCAGGTCCGGGCTGATGATCTTCCAGTTCATGCCGCCGTCGGTTGTCTCGAATAGCACTTCGCCCGCGTAGTACAGCTTCTTGGGATCGTGCGGCGAAAACACAATCGGCTCTGTCCACTGGAAGCGGTGCTTCAAGTCCGCCGCGCCCCAGCCAATCGGGTTGATCGGCCACGGATTGATCGCCTGCTCCTGGTGCGTCTGGTGGTTGTAGCGCGTGATCTCGCCGCCGTAGGAGCCGGCATACACGATATTCGGATCGCCCGGCTCGGGCGCGATGTATCCGCTTTCGCCGCCGCCCACGTCATACCAGTCCGGCCGGTCGATTGTGCCGTCCAGTCCAGCGCTGGCAATGGCTACCGTCGAGTTGTCCTGCTGTGCGCCGTACACGTAGTACGGGAACCGGTTGTCTGTCACGACGTGATAGAACTGCGCTGTCGGCTGGTTGTACAGCGTAGTCCAACTCGTGCCGCCGTCGGTGGATATCGTTGCGCCACCGTCGTTTCCGTTGATGATGCGCTTGGGGTCCGAAGGATCGATCCACAGCGCGTGGTTATCACCATGCGGCACAGGCAGCCGCGTGAACGTCTTGCCGCCATCATTCGAGCGATAGACCGCGGTGTTCAGGATGTACACCGTGTCCGCCGCTTTGGGATCGGCAAAGATGTGCGAGTAGTACCAGGCACGCTGCCGGAAGCGGTGGTCGTCCGTCATCAGGTGCCAGGTGCTGCCGCCGTCGTCGGAGCGGTAGATGCCGCCCTTCTCCGCCTCAACAATCGCCCACACGCGCTGCGGATTCGCCCCCGAAACCGTCACCCCGATGCGTCCCAGAGTGCCTTCCGGCAGTCCATGACCCGTCAGTTGCTTCCACGTCGTCCCGCCGTCAATCGACTTGTACAGCCCGCTGCCCGGGCCGCCGCTTTCCAAGCTCCACGGCGTGCGCCGTACCTGCCACAACGCCGCGTAGAGAATGCTTGAGTTGGTGGGATCGAACACCACGTCGATACCGCCGCTCTTGGCATCTTTGTACAGCACCTTCTGCCAAGTCTTGCCGCCGTCCTGGGTGCGGAAGATCCCGCGCTCCGCGTTGTCGCCAAACGGATGCCCCAGCGCCGCCACAAACGCAATCTCAGGATTTCTGGGATCGACGATCACGCTGCCGATGGCGTGCGTGTCCGGCAGGCCGACGAAGTTCCACGTCGCGCCGGCGTCAATCGACTTGTACACGCCGCTGCCGCTGACGATATTGCCGCGCACGCAAGCTTCGCCCGTCCCGACATAAATCACATTGGGGTTTGACTCCGAAATCGCCAGCGCGCCGATCGACGGCGACGCGTCTTTCATCTTGTCGAACACCGGCTTCCAGTTCAGCCCGCCGTCGGTGGTCTTCCACACGCCGCCGGCTGCCGCGCCCATGTAATAGACATCGGGCTGTCCCACCACGCCCGAAACCGAATCGACGCGCCCGCCGCGAAACGGGCCGACCAGCCGATACTGCAGCCCTTTCCACGGACCCTTGTACCCGCTTTCGTCCTGCTCGGCCTCGCCCGCTTGTGCCGTCGCAGTCGTTGCCGTCGTCTGCGCTTGCGTGCCCTCGGCCGCGGTGTTGGGTTTTTGTTCGGATTTCTGCGCCATCGACGACGCAACGGAAAATGCAAGGAATAGGGCCAGTACAGCCGCTCGCAAGGTAGTGTCCTCCGGAGAGAATGCTGATGATCTCGTCCCCGCCTGTGTTACAGGAGCATGAAACGAAGATGCACGATATCAGGAATGCGCGGCGTTCGTCGAGCAAGCTTCGCAAGCTACAAGAGGCATTTTTCGCTTGCGGCGGGCTTTGTCGAAATCAGGGCTTTACGCCCGCATAGTGGGGAATCGCGCCCTTCGCGACATTCTTGTAGACGACGCCGCCCTTCATCACAAATACCACGCGCCGCACCGCCGTGATGTCCGTCACCGGATCGCCATCCAGGGCTATGATGTCGGCCTGCATTCCCGGCGCAATGGTGCCGATCTCGTTGCCCAGACCCATCGCTTCGGCTCCAAGCGAATTCGCTGATACCATCGCCGTCATCGGATCCACGCCACAATGCACTCGGTCGATAAACTCCTCGGCGTTGCGCCCGTCAGCGCCAGCAACCGCGTCGGTACCAAAGACCATCTTCAGCCCCGGAGTATGCGCCGCCTCCCGCACCAGTTCGCAGTCCACCGGCAAGACCTTCTCCATCGCCGCAAATCCTTCCTCCGTGTAGCCTTCGGTCCCCAGGTACTGTTCCTTGTGCTGCACATAATTGTCGATGACCAGCCCCGCCTGCGGATCGAAATACGTCCCCTTTTCCGCCATCAGCTTCAGGTCGGCCTCAGGAGCCAGCGTGCCGTGCTCGATCTCCGTACATCCAGCCAGCGTGGCCGCGCGCACCGCGTCCTTGTAGGCATGGACGAGGGTACGCAGCCCCAACTTCTTCGCCTCGCCGCAGGCGGCGTCCAGCTGCTCCTGCGAAAGCGTCATACCTCCGCCCAGGCGAATTGACTCCGACGCGAAGATCTTGATCAGGTCAGCGCCCGCCGCCTTCTGCTTGCGAATGTAGGCGCGAATCTCATCGGGAGTGCCCGTCTTCGGTCCCTTGCCCTCCAGCGGCTCAACCGCCGTCAAGAGGCGCGGCCCGGGAATCTTGCCCGCGGCAATAGCGTCGCGCAGCGGAACATCGTTGGGCGCGCCCACGCTCTGCACCGTCGTGAAGCCCGCCATCAGCGTCACCCAGACATTCGATGCCGCGCTGTAGGAGTCATACGGCGTGGTGCCGTCGGTGCCCACGTTCTTGCCGTCCTTGCCGAAGATCCACGTGATGTGTACGTGGGCGTCAATCCAGCCGGGCAACACCGTGAGCCCGCGCAAGTCGTAGTCCACTGGCATGGATTGAGCCGCAGCCTGCTTCGACCCTGCGTGCCCCAGTCCGGCTTCGTTTGCCGTCAAGGGCTCGACTGCGACAATCTTCGACCCTTCCACCACAATGCGCTGGTTCTGGAGGACATGTCCTCTGCCATCGAGCACATGACTGGCAGCAATGACGATGCGCTGATTGGGCGATGCTTGCTGCTCCGGCTGATGTGCCTGAGCGGAAACGCCCGACGCTGAGACGCTAAGAAAACCCGCGAGGAGGAAGGTCAAGAAGGTAGCAGGAGAAACCACAACTCGCTTCATGAGTTAGTAATAATAGCGCTCCCGGCCAGGTTTGCCAGCCCAAGGTGCTGACCGTAATTGCGAATTGCTCTTCAGGGGCGATAAATCCACGCCTGTGCCGTCCCCTGGTCGTTGTTGGCATAACCACCCGCCAGCAGGATCTGCCCATCATTGAGGCGGGTTTCGGTCATGAAATGCCACGCATTGCTCAATTGGCCCGAAGCAACACTGAACTTGCCTGTCTTCGGGTTGTACACCTCCACGTCCGTGCTTCCTCCGGCGATCAGCAGTTCCCCAGAAGCAAGACGAGCAGCCGCATCGGGAAGTTTGAAGCGCTTATCGTTCATCGTTGAACTAGGCGAGAACTTGCCTGTATGGGGATCGTAGATCTCCGCGCTGGCCATGGTTCCTCCCCAGTCGCGCTGGTCGGACCCGCCCGCGATCAACACCCGTCCGTCCGGCAGCAGACCGGCTGTCTGCTTGTAGCGGGCTGTCACCATGCTCCCGGTCGTTACAAACTGCTTCGCCTTCGGATCGTAAATTTCCGCCGTGGCCGTGACTTCGGCACCGCGTCCTCCCGCGATGAGCACACGCCCATCGTTCAGCAGGGTTGCGGTATGCGAGATGCGGCCGTAGTGCATGGGAGAAATCTGCTCGAACGTCATCGTTGTCGCGTGGAAGATCTCGGCCGAAGCAATGCCTCCAGGGGAGTCGTGGTCCGCGCCGCCCGCAATTAGAACGTCGCCATTGAGCAAAGGCGTCGCGCTCGGCTGGCCACGCCGGGTTGTCATCTTGCTCGCAATCATCGTGAACTTGCCGGTTGCGGGATCGTAAAGCTCGGCTGTGTCAGTGCAGCCATGCCCGACCCATCCTCCGGCAATCAACACCTTGCCAGACCGAAGCAAGACCGCCGCCTGTCCTACGCGCGCGAGATTCATCTCGCCGGTCGGCCGAAACTTGCCGATGGCCGGATCGTACAGCTCGGCTGAGCGGTAGAAATCCTGGTTGCGTCGCATGCCGCCTGCGATGAGGACCTTGCCGTCGGGCAGAAGGGTCGCGCTGTGTCCGGACCGGGGTTGGAGCATAGGCGAGGCGGGAACAACCGAACCGGCTTGCGCAACGGCCGCGTTAGGCTTCGGGAAAGTTGCAGCCGCAACAGCCAGAGCGGTGGCAGCAACGGCAACCAATACGAGGAGGCGATCGTTTTCCATGCTTCCCTCCGTCGACCATAGGACTCAGCCGCTGCCGAGCAGTAAGCAAAAAACCACACATCCGCAGCTTTCGGATGTGGGGGCGCTAACTGTCGACTGCGGTTTTATTGGGCGTTGGTCTTGACTCCGCCCTCCTGCCTGGTCGTGAACCCGCTGGGTACCTGGAAGAGCGACGGGTCCGGCTCTGCGCGCTGTATATTGGTCAGCCGATAGACCGTCTCCCCAACCCGCGGGTCGTTGCGCTTGCTCATCACGATCATCTGCAAATCGGGCGACGTCCACACCTCCGAGGTAATCTCCAGCGGCCGCTCGTTGCCAATCTCGCCGGCGGGAATCGTGCGCGTGGTGCGCGTGCCAACCGCCGAGATTCCTTCAATCGTCTGCGTACCCAGAGATTCGGTCTTGGTCTCGCTCGGATTACCCATGCTATTTACCCAGACGCGCTCCTCCACGCCCGGATTGGCGCCACCAGCCACCATCACCTTCCTCTCGATGGTGACCGGCGCCCCGCCGGGAATCGGCTTGGTGACGATTCCCGGGGTTGTAACCATGCGCGCTCCTTCCGGCAGCTTGATTACCTGTGCGGTTTTATTGTTGAGGTCGAGAATGTAGTCGACCTTATCGACCGGATCGTTGATGAACGCCAACTTGGGCGCGTTGGTCGCCAGAGGGCCAAGGTTGGTGATGCTTTCCTGCCGCCGCGTGCGTCCCTGGCTGTCGCGTGCCAGTTGCGACTCCGTCTTGTTCACGATGCGGTTGCCATCGGCCAGGACCTGCGTCGTCTCGGTGACTGCCGTCGCGGTGTACGGCGCGCCAGCTACGGGCTTCGCAAAATCTGCGATTGCGATGTAGCCGGTGCTTACTTTGCCGTCGATCTTCTGGGTGTGGAAGAACACATTCGGAGGCGGCGGCGGACCGCCATCCGGCACCTGCCCGGACTGTTGCATGAGCATCACCGGCCCCGGCGCAGTCGCAGCACCAGGGTCCTGGCCAAACATCCACGAACAGCCGAGCAAAATCATTGTGGTTAACAGCACATTGTTTCTCATTCCTTGAACTCCTTAACGAACGTTGCGAGCTTGCACGAATCTCACGGCGTACGGCATGCCGTCCTGGCCAACCAGCACATCGGTAAGTATGCGACGATCCAGAAGCTGCCCATCGACGGGATAGCCGATCAATTGCAATGCCGAACCCGTCATGTTGACGCGCACAATGCGCGAAGGCCCCGGCGGAATCGCAGGATCGAAGGTCGGCAGAGCAATGAAGTCTCCGGCAGCCGGCATCGCAGGCGGCTCAACGATTTGCTTGCGAGCTTCTGTTGTCTCTCTGTGGGTCCGGGACTTCGCCGCAGCCTTTGCCATCGCAACCGGCGGCGCGGAAGCTTTGGGGCTCTTGGAGGTGGCAGCAGTCTTAGGCTCAGGCGCCGGTTCCTTTGCCGTCTGCGAAGGCTGCTCCACTGTCTTGGCCGTCGTCGTCGGTTTTCCCGTTCGCAACAACGCTGCTGAAATCGCAAGGCAGGCAGCCAATCCGACGGCAAACACCGCGTGATTACGCAGTCGCCGATGCGCATGATGCCGCGTGAACTCGCGCTCCAACCTGGCGCCCAGCTCCAGAGACACCTGCGGCGATGCCGCCGCCAGCTCGCGCAATGCTTCCGAGAGCGTCTCTTTTTGCGGATTCATCGCACGCACCTCATCGTCTGCAGCCGCGACTTCAGCATCGCCCTCGCGCGATGCACTCGTGATGCTACCGTTCCTTCCGGACAGTTCAGAATGAGCCCCGCTTCCGGATAGCTCATCTCTTCCAGATCGCACAGGATCAGCGCCTCGCGATAAACCGCCGGAAGCCCCAGCAGGGTCTTGTGCAACAACTCGAGCCTCTCCTGACGGTCCAGCTCCGCCAGCACGCCCGGCTCGACCGCCAGCGCCGGATCGTCATGCCAGACTTCATCTTGCAGCGGCACGTCGAGGAAACCCGCAGCCATCTGGCGCCGCATCACGTTGCGCGCAATGCCAAATAAATAACCCGCCAGCGTTCCCTTCGCCGCATCGAACTTCCGCGGATTATGGATCAGCCGCAGGAAAACTTCCTGCGTCACTTCCTCGGCCGCGGTCTGGTTCCCGCTCATGTGCCATGCGAAGCGGAAGATCGGACCTTGGTAGCGTTCGTAACACGTATGGAAGGCCGCCTGGTTTCCCTTTGCAAGCTGCCGGAGCAACTCGTGATCGTCGCTTGCCGCGTCTGCCATTCGTTGCCCGGCCCTCATCCCGCTTCTACCCTACATTGCCGGAAAGCCGGTGAATCCTTCCAGAATTTTTTTGCAGATGTTCGACGGCAGTGGCAAACCTTCGTATCAGGCAGGGCAGGGGCGATATTGGTTTTGCAGGGGGCACGGCTTCAGCCCGTGCCGTCACAAGTGCCTAAACTCTCCCGCGCCCCGAGGGGCGGAACAGAAACAAGGTTGAAGCCCACGCCTTCCGACGATTCGCGTCAGGCATAAATTCCATTCGTGCCCTGACGATCTCAACTCTTGACCCTCATCCTGAGCGAAGCGAAGGACCTGATTTCGGTCGCATTGCAATGAACCGGAGCCCGAAGGGCGTGCCATGATAGCCCAGCACGAAACGAAGTGCGGTGCTGGGTAAGCCTCACAATGACCCCGACGAGCCCCTTCAGGGGCGGCATAGGTCTTGAAGGGGCACCGCTTAAAGCCGTGCCGAGCAGGCTCCTAACTCTCCCCGAGCCCCTTCAGGGGCGGCACCTTACTTCGACTCGGCCTTCAAATCGCTCACCAGCCGGGTAAATGCCTTCTGATACGAATCGTGGTCCTTCCAATTGCTGAAGTCGGGAATGAAATACTCGCGTACCTCGCGCGCCGAATCTTTCCCCCGGTCGGCGTCAAACAGCTTCCACCTTTTGACATCCTCAAAGGGAGCAACGGTGATCGGGAACAGCATCTGCTTTTTCTCTTGCGCCTCCCGCTCGCGCGCATCAGCAATTTCCGTCCCCACCCAGTCGCTCGCCATGCTGCTTTCCGACAGGATCAGCAGCAGCTTGTCATGCACCCGGATGGCTTCGTCAATCTGCTCATGAATCTTCCGTCCACCCTTGATGTCGTGCGGAGCAAACCAGCAGCGCACGCCCTTGGCCTGCAGGTCGGCATACAGCCGGTCGGCAAACTCCTGGTCTTTGGTCGAATAGCTGATGAAGCAGGAGTAAAACTCGATGGTTCCAGCAATCGACCTGATGTAGGCGATCATGTCGTCCGGCACCCCACAGCCGCGCAGAAAGACCTCAGGAATGTTGCCCCTGGATTTGTAGATGGTGTCGATGCCGACGCTCGAAGGCCCCCAGTGCCGTACGGTCTCCAGACCGGTCGCCTCACTCAGATCCAGGCCAGCCATGACCGTCGACATCATGTACGCCTCCGAGAGAGCGGCTTGTATGACGTTCGACTCCTGCAGGTTTGCGAAGAACAGGTTCGCGCCCCGCAAGTGCGCAGAGCTGAGGTTCGCATCTAGAAGCAGCGCATTCGGAAAGGCGGCTTCCGTGAGGTCGGTGCCGCTCAGGTTACACGAAGTCATGTCTGCGATAGAAAAAATCGAGTGCTGCAGGTTCGCGCCCGCGAACTTGGCGCCGCTCACGTTCGACCGTCCCAGATTCGCGCCGGTGAGCTCCGCCTCCTCAAAGGTGGCTCCTTCCAGATCGGCGTGCGTGAAATCTGCGCCCGCCAGCTTCGCTCCGGTGAGGCGAGCCTCCTTGAGGAAGCCTTGACTGAAGTTTGCCTTGTTCAGCGCAGCCCCAGAGAGTTCCGCGCCACTCAGGTCGGGCCGCACTTCAGGATGCTCTTGTCTCCATCGGTTCCAGACCTCTACTCCCTGCTTCAGGATCGCGAGATGTTCAGGGTTCGCCATGGCGTGTGACCTCGCTTATTTGCAACTTGCTTCCGCGATGCGTAACAACCTACCCTCAAACGTGCTCCGGACGAAAGACAATTCTCACGCGTGGCTTTCGCTCAGAGCAGTTAGCCGGTGAGAGGCTCTTGCAACTCTTCCTGGCAATGGATGACAACGCGGTGGCGCTACCGCTCCGTGATAACGAAAACGCCAGTCCCGCCCTGCGGGACGGAATAACCTAGCCCAGCACGCAGGCCTTCTGTTGGCCGGAGTGCTGGGTAGGCGCGATTTCGAAATTCCGAGTCCCATCAGGGACGGCACAAGATTTTTCCGCGCGCGCTCCGCCCAACGGCCGCGCGCAAGCCTTCAGCAGATTGGAAAACTCAGGACACGCTTCGCCTTTCCTCGGACATCGGTTTCAGTGCCAACTACACACCCGATCTTCCCGAGCCCCCTCGAGCGGCAATGGACGGAAATGGCACAAGCGCCGCCCGGGCTAGAGATTCTCGTCGTTGCTCAAGATACTCTAGACTAACTCGCTGGAGCATGTGATCCTGGGGCGCGATGCCCGCATACTACGCAGAAGACATTCAAACCTTCCTTGAAACGTCCTCCGATGAGCTCGAATACAAACTGATCAAAGCCTACGAGACCGACCGCTTCAGAGAGCTAATCATCGCCCAGATCGGGGCGTGGCGGGACGAGATCGAAGCTCTGAAATCTGCGTTTAACAGCGAAGAACTTGCCCGCCAAGACACGAGTCAATGGGGTATAGCTCTCGAGTTTGTTGTGCCGCGAAGGATGGGGCGTATCGATACGGTGCTCCTGATTCGAGACGCTATCGTCGCGCTTGAGTTCAAGACCCAAGTCGACACTTCCACGGCAGCAGATCAGGTAGAGGACTACTGTTTGGACCTTCTGGATTTTCATCAACCCAGTCATGGCCGGGTGCTTTATCCAGTGGTTGTTGGTGTAACTAAAGGCCCCAGCGGCGAACGGAAAACGAGCGTCTTTCGCCAACTTCGACACACCAGATTTGTTCGTATAGCCGAGCTCGCCCACTTTCTATCGGGCATCGCCCTCAAGCATGGGAGTGGAATTCAAATTCCCATTCAGGGTTGGAATGAGGGTGAATATCATCCTGTTCCGACGATTGTTGAGGCAGCCATGGGTATGTTCGCGGAGATGGAAGTCGAAGATATAGCGAAAGCTGACTGCGATCCCATCAATCTCAGCGCCACCGTGTCTACGATCCGAGAATTAGCTGTCGCGTCGAAGCGAGCAAAACGCAAAACCGTATGTTTGTGACCGGAGTACCTGGAGCTGGGAAGACGTTAGCTGGGTTAAAAGTCGTTCATGACGCAGAGCTTCGACGCGCAGTAAACGCAGACTCTGTGTTCCTCACCGGCAATCAGCCGTTGGTAGAAGTTCTTCGAGCTGCCTTAGCGGACGACGCTCGGCGACGTAAGAAGCAGCACCTTCGTATATCTTCCAGGGATCCAAAAACAACAATCGACACTGTACTTGGGTACAAGAAAGATCACACGAAGAGCTCCAATCCGCCGCACGAAAAGATCGTTGTCTTCGACGAAGCTCAGCGGGCCTGGACTGCAAACAAAACAGAGAAATACCTGAAGGACACACCAGAGTGGAGAGGATACTCTGAACCAGAGTTGATGATGGCGATTTTAGAGCGGCATGATTGGGCTTTATTAGT
Organism: uncultured Acidobacteriaceae bacterium; assembly: GCA_963846815.1. Taxonomy (GTDB): domain Bacteria; phylum Acidobacteriota; class Terriglobia; order Terriglobales; family Acidobacteriaceae; genus CAVVDY01. The sequence continues at coordinate 1,003,392 of CAWJXG010000002.1, forward strand.
GGCGCTAATTGGGGGAGGACAAGAGATTCATGAGGGAGAGGCTGGAATTGGTGAATGGGGTAGAGCGCTCAGCAGTCGTTTTGAGCAGTGGCAGATCGCTGCTTCCTCACAAGCCTTGGACGGTACCTACGGAGCCGGTGCAAGGCTGTTCAATTCGGTCGTGCCCGGGCCAGACAGGCTTTCGATTCTCCCGGACCTCCATTTGGACACGCCGACCCGCCAATTCAGGGGTAAGACGATAGCCAAATGGACGGAGTTGTTGCTCGAAGGCGATAGCCAACAATGTCGCGAAGTGCTCGAGAGCAATCCTCATTATCCAATCGTGCTGACGCGAAGCCTCAGCACTGCCAAAGCTTGGCTAAGTTCGATGGCAACCGGGACAGAGCGTTATGGGTGCATCGCATCCTCTGAGGCAAAGCGATTGAGGGCTGAAGGCCTCGAACTGCCGCCGGCGAGAGCAGGTGGGGTCGAGCACTGGTTCCTCAAGCATAAAGGCGATGTGCGTTCATCATTCCAACTTGAGGTGGCCGCAACAGAGTTCCAGATCCAGGGTCTGGAAATCGAATGGGCTTGCGTCTGTTGGGGCGGCGACCTTCTGCGCGTCAATTCAACATGGCAACTCAAACAATTTAGAGGAACGGTTTGGCAAAGAGTCGGGAAGGCCCTTGCACAGGCATATGTCATTAACACTTACAGGGTTTTATTGACCCGCGCGAGACAGGGAATGGTGCTGTTTGTACCCCGGGGAAGTGAAGAGGATGCAAGCCGGTCGGTAGCGGAGTTCGATTCGACAGCGGAGTTCCTTCTCTCGTGTGGTGCTCGGCTCCTGGAATCGACCACCGACTCTTCCTCGTCGTAGAAGTCTCGCGCCGGAGCCCACAGTGCCGGCGTCGTTTGTTGGCGCGAAGTCTGCCGCCCCTGAAGTGGCTCGGTTGTCATGCTGATTGCGCATTTCCATACCTGAAGGTATGCGGTTCCACCGTTGCGGCCCAGCTGAAAAGCCTGTTCTGAGCGAAGCCGAAGCGGGCCCCAAAGCTCGGGGCCTCGAAAGGGGCGCCGCTGAAGCCGTGCCGAACAGGGAGAAGGAATACTGGCTTTAGCCGCTGAGGGAACGCCCTGCGCTCAAGCAGCCATGTCATCAGGGCTGAAGCCCGCGAGGATGGGACCCTCTAAGGCACGGCTGAAGCTGTGCCCCTCCAAAGCTGGTGCCCCACGTTTGCCCCTCCCTCGGGCAAACGTAGGCCTCACCGCCCCGCTGTTGTCTTCTGCAACAGCCTCGGTTACTTCCGTACCGTTGCCCCGGCGCTTCTTGCTTGCTGTCCGTTCAGCAACTTGTAACCTGTCTATGAGGATGCGCAAGGAGGATGGTCCCTGCGGCGCAAGTTGCGTGACGGATCTTTGACAACCAGCAACAACAAGAGGCCGGCAACTGGCATTTCGCTACGGCTCTACGGCTCCGGCTAAGTCACTTGTTTGTAGGACTTTACCCGCAACTCGTGCGGTATGACGAATTTAGCGAGAAAAATGCGCTAAGTTGAAGAAAACAAGGACCTGCGATGAATGTTTTTTCATGAGTTCGCAAGATCTTCATCGTCGCAAGCAAAGAGCGAGGATCGCCCGATCTGGCCACTAGCCGATTCGTTTGAACATGGAAGTGAACTGCAGCCCCCCCCCCCGACTTCCCCCGGCTTCGCTCGGGGGCCGCGCCGGACGGCACCGGAACTGGAGTTCGCTCGGCATGACACCGGTTGAAAGGGATTCGGAAGCTGGCGGCTGGCGTCTGGTAGCTGGTAGCCAAGAGTCAAAGGCCAACAGCCCAAAGCTAAGAGCCAGAAGCCGGTCTTCCGCCGATTGACAGGCTATGGCAAACTGCTACTCTGTTACAAGCGAACTTTCGCGCCGTTGTCTGCCGAGGTACATCCAATCGTTATGCGTTCCCTGCGTCGTTATCTACGTTTTATGGTCGCCGTGCAACTGTTGCCCGCTCTGGAGAGCGGGGAAGAAACCCTGGTTGGCGGACAGGCCGTGCTGGAGGGCGTCATGATGCGCTCGCCGCACGCGTGGGGAATTTCGGTGCGCAAGCCCGACGGCTCCATCTCGACCCACTCCGAGCCGCTGGACCGCCTTTCGGAAAAGCATAAGTGGATGGGCTGGCCGGTGGTTCGCGGCGTCATTACCCTGGGACAGGCCATGACGCTTGGTTTCCGCGCGCTGCGCTACTCGGCCGATGTCGCGCTCGACCAGATGCCTCCCGACAAAAACGGCAAGAAGCAGGAGATGAGCGGCTGGATGATGGCGGTGAACATCATCATCTCCGTGGGATTCTTTATTGCGCTGTACAAGTTCGTTCCCCTGGTTGCGGCCACCAAGCTGAAGAACATCTATCCTGCGTTCGACAGCCAGGTGCTGTTCAACCTTGTCGACGGCGTGGTGCGGCTTGCACTGTTCCTGCTGTTCATCTGGGGAACGTCGCTGCTGCCCGACCTGCGCCGCGTGTATCAGTATCACGGCGCCGAGCACAAGACGGTGTTCGCCTTCGAATCACGCGAGCCGGTCACGATCAACACCGCGCAGAGCTACTCGACCTATCATCCGCGCTGCGGCACCAGCTTCCTGATGACGGTGATGCTGATATGCATCGCGGTGTACATGCTGTTTCCGGTGCATGGGTTCTGGCCGAGGTTCGGGTTGCGCATCGCTCTGCTGCCGGTGATTGCCGGCGTCTCGTACGAGATGATTCGCTTCGCTGCCAAGCACGGAGCGTCGCTGTTCGCCCTCATGACCAAGCCTGGAATGTGGCTGCAGCGGATTACCACCCAGCCTCCTACCGACGATCAGGTCGAGTGCGCCATCACCGCGCTGAACGAGGCCATGGAGCTGGAAAAAGTTCGCGGCGGCGAACTGGTGATTGCCTAGCGGTCCCCACCGCGAAAAAAGTTCTTCCCATCTTCAGTACATAATGGTTGAGCAGCGACGATTCGCGTCAGGGCACGACCTGGTCGGGCCGAACCAGCTCTTATTATTGTGAAGATTGATTCCCTTTAGGGACGGTACAAATGTAGATCCCTCGCGGGCTGAAGTCCGCTCGGGATGATAATTGTTACTGGAAGGTTTTTTGGCACGACTGAAGTCGTGCCCTGACGCGGATCATCGCACAGCGAGCGGGTTCGCGAGGTCGAAGGTACACAATGTTTGAACGTTTAGAACAAATCGAATTGAAATACGAAGCGCTGACGCAGGCGCTGGCTTCGCCGGAGATCGTCTCCGACTCGTCGCGCTATCAGAAGACCGCGAAGGCGCACAGCGAGCTGCAGCCCGTGGTTGAGAGGTATCGCGAGTACAAGGACCTGACGCGCGGCATCAGCGAGAGCAAGGCCATGCTCGAAAGCGAGAGCGATCCCGAGATGCGCGCGTATGCGCAGGAGGAACTCGACCGTCTCGAAGCGCGCGTCGGCGGCGTGGAAGAAGAGCTGAAGGTTCTGCTCTTGCCCAAGGACCCGAATGACGAGAAGAACGTCATCCTGGAAATCCGCGCCGGAACTGGCGGCGATGAAGCTACGCTGTTTGCGGCGGAGATCTTCCGCATGTACAACCGCTACGCTGAAACCCAGCGCTGGAAGGTGGAAGTGCTGTCGACGTCGGAGTCGAGCGTCGGAGGGCTGAAGGAAGTGATTGCGCTGATTGAAGGCCAAGGCGTGTATTCGCGGCTGAAGTACGAAAGCGGCGTACATCGCGTGCAGCGCGTTCCTGAGACGGAGACGCAAGGCCGCGTTCACACGTCGGCGGTTACGGTTGCAGTGCTGCCCGAAGCCGAAGACGTAGACGTGAAGATTGATGCTAAAGACATCCGCATCGACACCTTCTGCTCCTCGGGTCCCGGCGGACAATCGGTGAACACCACGTATTCCGCAGTGCGCATTACGCACCTGCCGACGAACACGGTCGTCAGTTGCCAGGACGAGAAGTCGCAGATCAAGAACCGCGAGAAGGGAATGCGCGTGCTGCGCGCCCGCCTCTACGAGATGGAGCAGCAGAAGCAGGCCGACGCGCTGGCGAAGGAGCGCAAGGCGATGGTCGGCTCGGGCGATCGTAGCGAGAAGATTCGCACCTACAACTTCCCGCAGAACCGCGTGACGGACCATCGCATCGGATTTACCGCGCACCAGCTGCCTGAATTCATGGACGGACGTCTGCAGCCCATGATCGATGCGCTCATCACGCACTTCCAGTCGGAGAAGCTGAAGCAGGAATCGGCAGTGCTGGCGTGATCGGCACTGCCACTTAAATTATGGCGGCTTGACGCGGACCTGAAGGTCCGCTCTACCCTTCTGCTTGTGCAACTGAAAGCTGCGTTAACGGCGACGGTTGAGCGGCTCACGGCCAATGAAATCGGTTCGCCTCGCCTTAACGCCGAAATGCTGCTGATGTTCGTCCTCGGCGTCAATCGCGCCTATCTCTACGCTCATCCTGAGCTGGAGCTCACTGCGGAAGAGCAGGCGCGTTACGACGAAGTCGTCGCCCAGCGCTCGACAGGAATGCCGGCGCAGTACATCACCGGACATCAGGAATTCTGGGGACTGGATTTCCTCGTCTCGCCCGCCGTCCTGATTCCTCGTCCGGAAACTGAGCACCTCGTCGAGACCGTGTTGGAACTCCTGCGCGAAGACCATGAACAACTCGCAAGCGGACTTAAACTCGTCGACGCCGGAACGGGCTCGGGATGTGTGGCGCTGGCGCTGGCGAACGAGTTGCCCTTCGCTGAGGTATATGCAACGGATATCTCTGTCGAGGCTCTCGAAATCGCAAAGGCGAATGCAGCGCGATTGCAGTTGGAGGGCCGCGTGCGGTTTCTGCACTGCGATGTGCTGGAACCCGCGGAAGCCGGCTCTTTGTCGTCCCCAGCGAACCAAGCGAGTCGAGGAAGTTTCGGTCTGGCTGCACCTTTTTCCCGCCTCGACTTTGTCGTCAGCAACCCGCCATATGTTGCCTATAGCGAGGGGGACAAGGTGCAGAGATCGGTGAAGGAGTTTGAGCCGCAAGCCGCCGTCTTCGCCGGGGAAAATGGGCTCGACATCATCCGGCCGCTGATCGCGCAAGCACATGCTGCTCTGCGGCCGGGAGGCTGGCTGGCGATTGAGATCGGCTACTCCATGCGGGAACAGGTGTTGGAGCTGCTCAGTCCCACAATGTGGGAATCGATCCACGTCGTGCCGGATTTGCAGGGAATACCGCGCGTAATCGCGGCGAGGAAGACGGTAGAGCGTGCGAACGGTAGAGCGGGCCTTTAGGCCCGAGCCAAGCACACCATCAAATAGAGTGGACGCCCGCCGCTTCGCAGGCCACGTCCACTTCGGTTGAACTAGTCGCTGGCCGACGCGGCGCTGAAGCGCCGCTCTACCACGGCGAGCGCCCGCCGCAAATAGAAAAGACCCGTAGCGATCGAGCGCTGGCGGGTCCTTCCGGTTAGCTGTTGGGATTGGCCTGAGGCTGTCCACTCTACGTGGCCCCAGCGGCAGACTCCTGAAAATACGGGTCTTGCGAGGATTTAGAGCGGAAGCCCTAAGCCTCAGCCACCTCACTTGGGGTACAACTATGACAATCAGATTTCATATATTTTGGATCACCCTCCTTTCCAGTGTATGGCTACAATAACGCTCCTCAACCACGGCGTCAAATTGAGAGTTGATGACAGGCAGAGCGGCCCGAATCTCGCGCAAAAGGCGCTCGGATCCTGCTCTCGGGAGCACTCTTTTCACGGCGTCATGTGACGCAAGTCACTTCCTTCGTTCCAAACAGGGAATCTACTTGTATCTGGTCGTGTCATGCCCAGGCGGCACTCTCACCATCCTTGTAGTCCAGCCGCCAGGGAACCGTAGGTGACACAACGGAGGTACATTAGTGGCTACCACGACAGGAGCAGGTGAGCGGGTTCGCATCCCTCGCGACAAGAACAACGACTATACCGACGCGATGGCGTCACAGCGCCGGCAGTTCGTTCACGAGCAGACCGGGGTCGATCTTTCCCATGTGGCGCATTATTCAATTGATCCCGCCAGCCTGCCGGGAAACATAGAGAACTTCGCCGGCGTCGCACAGGTTCCCATCGGAATTGCCGGACCGCTTTTGGTGAACGGAGAACATGCCCAGGGCAGCTTCTATGTTCCCCTCGCAACCACCGAAGGAACCCTGGTCGCCAGCTACAACCGCGGCATGCGGCTGCTGAATGAATGCGGCGGAATTCGCACCACGGTTGTCGAGGATGCGATGCAGCGCGCTCCCGTCTTCATCCTGGAAGACGCGTTGGCGGCGCGCGAGTTCGGCAAATGGGTCGATGACAATTTCGCGGCCATCCGACATACCGCCGACAGCACGTCGCGGGTTGCCAGGCTGCTGCGTATTGAACAGTTCGCCGTAGGGCCAATGCGCTACCTGCGGTTCAACTACGAGACCGGCGATGCCGCAGGCCAGAACATGGCCAGCAAAGCAACGCACGCGGCCTGCGAGTGGATCGTGGCGAACTATCCCAAGAAGCTGAACTACTGCCTGACCGGCAACATCGACACCGACAAGAAGCACTCACATATCAACATGCTGATGACGCGTGGCAAACGCGTGGTTGCGGAAGCCGTGATCAAGCGCGACATCCTGCGCGCGCTCACCGGGGTGGACACCATCGACCTGCACCGTGCGGGACAGATGGAGCTGACCGGTGCATTCCTCGCTGGCTCCGCCAATAACGGAGCGCACGCTGCCAATGGACTGGCGGCGCTATTTATCGCGACGGGCCAGGACGCGGCCAACGTCGCCGAGTCGCATGCGGCGATCACCTACGCGCAGCAACTCGACAACGGCGACCTGTACTGGTCGATCACCATCCCGTCTTTGATTGTCGCCACCTACGGTGGTGGCACGGGACTCGCAACCCAGAAGCAGTGTCTCGAAATGATGGACTGCTACGGCACGGGTAAGGTCAAGAAGTTCGCCGAGATCTGCGCGGCGGTTGTGCTCGCCGGAGAGACGTCACTGACCGCAGCGATACTCTACGGCGACTGGGTCACATCTCACGAGAGGATGGGGCGGAATCGTCCATGACTTCGAAAACCAAGGCAACGGCCGGTGGGCAGAACGATTGCCTTTCCTGGGGCGACTCGTTCTTCCTGTATCTGGAGCGGGAAGGTCAGCCCCTCAGCATCGCGTCTATCAGCGAGTTTGAAGGGCAGATCTCGGCAAAAGACTGCGCCCGCTTTATCGAATCGAAGCTGCATCTGATTCCCCGGTATCGCCAGCACGTCGTCTTTCCACCCTTCAATGTCGGCCTGCCGGTGTGGGAGTACGCCTCCGACTTCGAGGTCGGCAAGCACATCCGCGAAGTGAAGCTGAAGCAGGGCACCGACGCCGAATTGAAAGCGGTTTGCGGGGAGATTCTCAGCACCAGCCTGGATCGCAGCCGGCCGCTTTGGGACTTCACCATCGTCCGCGGGCTGACGGGCAATCGCACCTGCATTCTGGCGCGGGTCCATCACTGCCTCGCCGACGGCGTTGCCGGTGTCCGGCTGATGAACGTGCTGATGGACACCACCCCGACGGCTGTTCCCCGTGCGCCGGGCAAAAGACCGGAGGCGCCTCCCAGCCGCGATCCTGGGGCTTTGTTGATTGATGGTCTCGCGCGTTCCTACTTCTCGACCGTCGAACGCCTCTTGAAGGCGCATTCGGAAATTGTTCAGGGGGCGCACCAGGCCATATCGGGAGTTTCGGGTTCGCGCCATGAGGATGGCCATTCTTCAGAACCGGCAGCCCCGCCCATCGCGGAGATGCTGGCGGAGCTGGCGACTCCGGCGGAGCGCTTGCCTTTTAACAGAGTTTGCCAGGGCCCGCACAACATCGCGTGGACGGGAATTTCACTGGCCGAGATCAAGGCAGTTAAGAACGCCTGCGCTACCACCGTCAACGATGTTGTGCTTGCAGTGCTCACCGCGGCGATTGGCCGCTACTCCGAAGGTCATGGTGCCCGCCTGAACGGCCGCAAGCTGCGCATCGTAGTGCCGGTGAATATCCGTCCGGAGGGCGCTGCCGACGATCTCGGTAACCGAATTACCTTCCTGCCGGTAAACATGCCGCTCGATATCCGCGACCCCAAGAGCCTGCTGGCGGCCATTCACCAGCGAATGGATATTCACAAGGCCGCGGGCATGGCCGAAATTGTGAGTCTTGCGGGCACTCTCGCAGGAGCCATACCGCCGATCCTGCAGGCACTAGCTGCGCCGCTGGCCAGCAAGCTTCCTCTCAGCATCTGCAACACCATCATCACCAACGTTCCCGGGCCGCAGGTGCCGCTCTACCTGATGGGACACAAGATGGTGCGCTGGTACCCGGTAGTCCCCATCGGCGGCGAGATGGGCATGAATGTCGCTGTGCTCAGCTACAACGGGGTTGTGTACTTCGGGTTCCATGGAGATGTGAACGCGGCTCCCGATATCGAGCGCATGGAGGAACTGGTCGACAGCAGCTTTGCCGAACTGTTGAACTCGATCGCGCCGGAGCGGACCACGCGGAAACACAAGCCGGTGAAGGCTCAGCGGAGGCCAGCGAAGAAGCCGCCAACAAAGCGGGCGTCGGGAAACAGTAAGCCGGCTCCGCGCAAGAGATCGGCTCCGCGCAAGACGAAAGCCGGCGCCAAGCCTGCCGCAGCGCCGGAGCCGGAAACCGTCCCCGTGATGGAAGGCCAGCCTCACACCGCCGCCGGCGCAGCCTGAAGACAGCGGCCGATCAGCTTTTCTGCAGGGCTGTGCGGGTGGCTTCCAGCGTATGGATCAGCGACTCCTGGGGAAGCTTGCGAATGATAGGCTCAATGATCCAGCCCAGGCCGAAGGGCATGTCGCGGGTCAACGACATTGCACGGCACTCCAGATATACGCCTTCATTCTTTTCTTCGAATCGCCAGTAGGAGTATAGCCGCCACATGAAGCCATAGCCGACATCGGCAGGCATGACCTTCTCTCTTGGTGTGCCGGCATTCTCGACTTCTGCAATGCGCGTGGTGTAGGAACGGCAGAGCCAGCGCCGGGGACCGCACTCTGAATAGCGCACATCGTGATCGGTGTCAGCGACGACGGTGAGGACCTTTTTCTTCAGTATGCGGAGATAAATCTTGAAGTCGTTTCCGTCGTGGCTGATCAACTTTGAATCGAGTACTTCAGGCTTGTAGACGTTCTTGTAATTGTCGTAGTTCTGCACCAGGCGCAGCGTTTGCGCCACAGTTGCGCCCGGAACGAAGACATCTCCCATCCAGTCATGGATCAGCCCGTCGGGAACACTGAGCGGCTTGGTTCCGCGCCAGAATTGGGCTTCGATGCTCCCGGACAAGACCCGGCGATTGCGCTTCTCATCCTGTTCGCACCAGAGAAAGCGGCCCTCGGGCTGAAGAGTCGAATTCATTTCCTCTTCCGCCTCGTGGGCATAGGCGAGAAATGCCTGCAAGGTTGCCGGCTTCAGATGCAGGATGACGGGCGCCTGGGACATTGGCCTTTTTCCCTCGCTATGTTTTCCTGGCGGGCTTGACGGCGCGTTTCGTGGACGATTTGGCCGGCTGCGGTTTCTTCGCTGGTGGCTGCTTAGGCTTCGGCTGCTCCAGACGGGCTTCCAGTTCGGAGATTCGACGGCGCAACTGCTCCAGTTCAGCGCCGGATTCCTGCTGCGGGCTCGGCGGCGGCGAGCGGTGCATAAAGTTGCGCACCAGATTGAGGGGAGAGAGGGCCGCAGCCTGCATCTCCGACAACCCGCTTTGCAGGCTGCTCTGCACTTTTTGGTACGCATCGTAAGCTGATTTCAGATACCAGAGGATGAACTCTTGTCCCACGCGGTCGGAGGTAACGATGAGCTGGCGCAGCAGCTCAAGGGGCAAGCCTGAGGGCTGCTCGCGAGCATCGCCCACGATGATCTGCGTCATGACCACCCGGGTGACATCCTCCCCACTGGCGGCATCGACCACCTGAACATTTTTCCCGTTTCGGACCATAGCCGCTATGTCGTCCAGGTTCACGTAACGGCTCAGGGAAGTGTCGTAGAGTCTGCGGTTTGCGTACTTCTTGATGACGATGGTGGCAGTATTCATGAGCTGCTCCCAATGCTGCACTGCAAAACTTATGATTTATATCTTGACACATTCGCCAAGGCAATACTACATTCTAGTTGTATGCTGCAGTGCAGCATAAATGGAGGGCAATTATGCCGGAGAGAACAACCACGGCGCTGGAATCAGCGGAATCAACCTTCTTGAACCTGCTTTCCGGATGGATGCAGCAGGGAGTCGAGAACTTCTTTGCCGTCCAGCGGATCCTGGTCGACCTGGCGGTTCGCCAGAACGCGGCTGCCATGCAGATCGTTCGGGAACGGCTGTCGGAGCCGGGCTTTAACCCCATGGCGATGATCAGCGGATTCCTGGGCGAAGGCTTAACCAATTTCATCGATGCACAGAAGCTGCTGCTGGACATGGTGCATCGCGAGAACGAACTTATCATGAGTGCCGTGAAGGACCGCGTAGGCGTTTCCTCGACGGCAGTGGCCATGACCGATATGGCGCGCAGAAGCCTGAACACCTTCCTTGAAATGCATCAGGAGTTCCTGAAGTCGGCCGGCAAGCAAACCCATGCCTGGCTGGATGCGGTCGAGAAGGGCAAGGGCTACGACGGCGAGCACCTGGTCGAATTTGCCCGTGAGGCGATGGAGACCTTTGTGCACACGCAGAAGAAATTCCTGGCAGTGGTTGCAGAGGAGGCCTCGCACGCAACGGCGAGAAAGGACGGCGGCCGCAAGGAGAAGGCCACCGATCTCTCCGAGCTTGCCAGTGAAGCGACCGAAACTTTCATCGAGGCACAGAAGAAACTGATGGACGTGGTCGGCCGCCAGGTGAACACGAATCTGAAGGCAACGGGGCGCGCACTGGAAATGGTGAAGCCGTTCCCGTTCGTTCCGATTCCGGACCTGACCCGCAAGGGTATGAAGACCTTCATGGAAGCCGAGCAGACGTTGATCGACACGGTCATGAAGAAGCCTGCGGCGAAGAGCGCCAAGGCCGCCACCAAGCGTCCGCACCCGCGGAAGCGTCCGGTGCGCCTCAGCAAGACGCCGGCGGCTACAGTTGGAGCCTGATCTGAGTGCCGCGCAGCGTGGAAGTTGACGCTGCGTACCCTTGGCGCCGATTGGGCGTGCGGGACGTGCTGTGTCTGGGAACAGCACGTCCCTTTGTTTTTTTGTCGCGAGCTCTCGAAATCCGGCGAAAAACGGGTGCTGCCGGAAGCCATTTCAGGCCTTACCGAAAAATCTCTTCCCGTAATTCGCCTGCCCGGACTAAACTAGTTTGCCGAGGAAGGCCGAATTCATAAAAAGAACGTTTGAGCCCCCCAGCTCAGGCAAACACTCGACGAGGGATTTCACATCAAACCCACTGAGTTAGAGAGATTGTAAGCTTGTCCCCGGGCCAACCTAGTCAACCATTTCGCGAAGACTGTACCGAAGCCGATATCCCTATCTGGAAGGAGGCGCTGTTTGCAGCCGACCTGCTGCTGCTGCATTCTTCGCCGACGTACTATGGGTTTGGCATTCCGCGGGGGGATGGGTCAGCGGTTGTGGTCATCCCCGGCTTTCTGGGAACAGACGCTTACTTGAGCCAGCTTCACACCTGGCTCTCGCGGATTGGCTATCGTCCATACTTTTCAGGAATCGGTCTGAATGCCGAGTGCCCGAACCTGCTCATCGAGTCGCGGTTAGATGGACTGCTAACGCGCGCCTTTGAGGAGACCGGCCGCAAGCTGCACCTGATCGGACACAGCCTGGGCGGCATCATTGCCCGGTCGGCAGCAGCTCAGAACCCCAGCATGATTTCCTCGGTGATCACTCTGGCTTCTCCATTTCGAGGAACCGTGGCCCATCGCAGCGTATTGCAAGCCGCCAATGCGGTACGCAAACGTATCATCAAGGAGCATGGCGACGGAGTGCTGCCCGGCTGCTATACCGGCAAATGTACTTGCAACTTTCTCGACTCACTGCGCCACGAATTGCCGGAATCGGTGTTGGAAACGGCAATCTATACCCGCAGCGACGGCATTGTCGATTGGCGCTACTGCAGAACTGATAATCCTTCCGCCGACTTCGAAGTTCCAGGCACTCACATCGGCCTGGTTTTCAATTCCTCGGTCTACCGAGTCATCGGCAACCGTTTGGCACTGGCGCAAGACGGCCGGTAACGGCTTCTCCAGGGTTTCAAGCTTTGGCCGGCGGCTCTGCCGGTTACGCTTTTGGGGGAACGTCATGGAGGCTCTCTCCATCCCGGCTTCGCCAAACGAAGGCCGTCGCTTGATAGCTCCAAAGTGCAATCCCAAAACGGGAAAATAACAGTTAAAATGTTACGAATTTGCTACTCGTAACCAGACGTGAGAAGAGAAACTAATCCGTTGCCGGCGCGGCGCTTTCCCAGTGCTATTAAAATTCCAAGATTTCAGGTCCGTCGCCGGGACCCTAAGCGACCCGAAAACTTAAACTTACCAGGAGAAGCCCATGCGGCGTTCTGTTCAATTCATATCACTCGCACTGCTGATTCTTACTGCTCTCGTTTGTTTCGGACAGCAGGACTATGTTGCCCGTTACGATGCATACTTCGGATACGCCTATCTGAATACTTCCAACATGAATCTGAGCCAGCACGGTGTTGACGGAGAGTTTGGTGTCAATGTCAGACCCTGGCTTGCTTTGGGAGGAGATTTCAGCTGGTTCGAAGGAGGCAGCAACATCGTTCCCAGCATGTTGAATTCAACCCAACTGGCGAAGCTGGCACCCATTCTTCCTCTCTTGCCGCCAGGATACGTTCTCGCCGTCCCCTATGATGCGACCACCAGCACCTATACCGCGGGCACGCAATTCAACTACCGGCACTTCAAGGCCCTGACCTTATTCGCGCGGCCTGACATCGGAGCCATGTACCAGGCGGTGACACTGACGCCGAGGGACCCGATCCAGGCGATGATTGTTCAGGGTCTGGTCGGTGGCGTCAACACCTCAGACTGGGCTGGCTTCTACGGGGTAGGCGGTGGCATAGACGTAAACCTCAGTCACAACGTGGGCTTCCGTGTTATGGCGGATTACGTTCACACCGGCTTATTCAGCAACCTGCTCAAGAATGGACAGAACACGGTGAGGTTTTCGCTCTCACCCACCATCCGCTTCGGCCGCAATATCATGGACAAGAAGTAGCCGAACAGCTCGCATAACTAAAGGCGCGGTCCTTCCGCGCCTTTTGCTATTTGATCGATAGTTTCGAAAAGCGGCAACTCAGTCGCTCTGGGGTAAAGGCACCTTCTGTCTCGGCGGCGCTCCTCCGCCACGGGAGGAGAAATGCAATTGGCAGCCCAGAAAGATCACCAGTTGCAGGAGAAATGCCCCGCTGGTATCGAGGACCACGTCCTGCCATCGTCCCGTACGAAAGGGGAGATAAGTTTGATGGATTTCATCCAGCGATGCCGTCACCACCGTGAGCAGGATGGCAATGGAAGACCACTCCAGCCGCCAGAAATCGCTGAATAAATTTCCCCATGTGCGCTGCAGCGCGCTGCGTACCCGGTCGCGGTAAGTGTTACGGAGAGCAAGGAATGTGAGCCCGCTCAACGTGGCGTAGCCAATGAAGTGTCCGCTCTTGCGCAGGACATGATCGAGTTCCCATACCATCCGTGGATCGAGCCCCGCCAGGAAGAACGACAGAACACGATGCAGCAGAACATAAGTGTTTTGGGCCGACGCGTAGCCCGTCGATTCCAGACGAATAATGCCCAGCCAGACAGCCACCGGCCACCAGTTACGGGCGATGATTCCGAGACCAGGTTTCAATACTGCTCCATGCGATCGGCTCGCTGACTTACTCAACCCGGTAGTTGGGCGCTTCGCGGGTAATCATTACGTCGTGTACGTGACTTTCGCGCAGGCCGGCTCCGCTGATGCGGACAAAGCGCGCCTTCTGCTGCAATTCGGAAATGCTGGAGCAGCCCACGTATCCCATTCCGCTCTTCAGGCCGCCGACCAGTTGGTAAATAATCATGCCGGCGGTCCCGCGGTACGGTACACGGCCCTCAATTCCTTCGGGCACCAGCTTGGCCAGCCGGTTGCTCTCTCCTCCATCTTCTGACGTGACAGGAATGGAAGAGTCACTCTCGGCCGACTGGAAATAGCGCTCACTTGAGCCCTGTGCCATAGCCGCCAGCGATCCCATGCCGCGATAAGTCTTGAAAGATCGTCCCTGATACAGGATGGTTTCGCCGGGGCTCTCCTCGGTACCAGCGAACAGCGATCCAATCATCACGCAGTTTGCGCCTGCAGCAATCGCCTTGGTGACGTCGCCGGAATATTTGACGCCGCCGTCGGCGATGATGGGAATTTCGCTGTCGCGGGTGGCGCGTGCCGCCTCGGCGATGGCGGTTATTTGCGGAACGCCCGCCCCGGTGACAATGCGCGTCGTGCAGATGGAGCCCGGCCCGATCCCAACTTTGATCGCATCGGCGCCGGCCCGCGCCATTTCGCATGCGCCTTCGAAGGTGCCGACATTGCCGGCGATCAGGTCCACTTCGGGGAATCGTGCCTTGACCTCGCGAATGGCGTCAATCACGCGGGTCGAATGCCCATGGGCGCTATCAATGGCCAGCAGGTCAGCCTTGGCGCGAACCATCTCCTGCGCGCGCTCCAGGTAATCTCCGGTGGCGCCGATCGCGGCACCCACCCGCAAGCGGCCCTGCGAATCCTTGGCAGCATTGGGATACTTCAGCCGCTTCTGGATGTCTTTGACCGTGATCAGGCCTTTGAGATGAAACTGATCATCGACCACCAGCAGCTTCTCGATGCGGTGCTGGTGCAGGATGGCTTCCGCCTCCGTCAGCGTGGTGCCGACGGGAACCGTAATCAGGTTCTGCCTGGTCATCACTTCGCTGATGGGAATGTCGGTGCGCGTCTCAAAGCGCAGGTCGCGGTTGGTAAGAATGCCGACCAGCCGCTTGTCTTTGGTCACCGGAACGCCCGAAATGCGGTAGTGGCGCATGACCTCGAGCGCGTCGGAGATCTTGGCGTCAGGCGACATGGTGATAGGGTCGACGATCATGCCGCTTTCCGAGCGCTTCACCTTGTCGACCTCCAGCGCCTGCTGCTCGATGGTCAGGTTGCGGTGGACGATTCCCAGTCCCCCGTGTTGGGCCAGCGCGATGGCCATGCGCGACTCAGTCACGGTATCCATGGCTGCGCTGATCAGGGGAATGTTGATCTTGATGTTGCGGGTCAGACGAGTTGACGTGTCCGCCATGGCCGGAACCACATCCGACTTGGCAGGCAACAGCAACACGTCATCGAAGGTAAGCGCCTCAGGGACGGGGAAATGAATCATATGTTTGGTTCCGCTAAGGGGTAATCCCTCATTCTAGAGACGCGGGAGGGAGGTGGCAAACCCGAGGCGGATTTTTATCTGAGACGAATGCCATTAAGTTATTATGTTCCCGCGCCAGTCGGTATTGATTGCCGTTCGCAACTTCCGGGAGAAACATGAAACTGCAGACCCTTGCTTGCTTGATCCTGATCGTTCTGGTTGCCGCGTTTGCATCAGCACAGCAAAGCCGATCGTCGCCAGCCGTGTTTCGCAGCGGATCCCTCGTGGATTGGGCGCAGTTCAACTTCGATGCGGCCCACGATGGCTACAACCCGTACGAGAGCATTCTCAGTCCGACGACAGTTGGCAACGTGACTCTGAAGTGGTCCTATCAACCGTCGGAAGGCTATGGTGTGACGGGCGCACCGGTGGTGGCCAATGGCGTTATGTATTTCGGCATATCGTACACCGGTCTAAGTGATGATAGCTTCGCTATATATGCCCTCAATGCCGATACAGGAGCCTTTATCTGGAAGTCTGGAACGGAACCGATCTTCGGCTCACCGGCGGTGGCCAATGGTGTGGTGTACGCCATCGACACGGAGTACCTGTATGCCTTGGATGCAAGTACTGGAGCGATCATCTGGCAGTATGGAATGAGCGGCGGACAGTATTCTTCGCCGACGGTCGTCAATGGCGTTGTCTACGTCGCGGGCTTTGATACGAATGTGTACGCTCTGAACGCCACCACCGGAAAGCTCATCTGGGAGTACCCGACTGGCGGGCCTCTCTACATTTCGCCGGTGGTGGCGAACGGTGTGCTGTACGTAAGCTCGTCGTCTGGCACCGTGTATGGCTTGAACGCCGGCACCGGGGCACTTATCTGGCAAAAGCAGTTTGGAGCGAGTATAGGTCCTTCGCGGAGTCTTGCCGGCAGTCGCGGCGGGCAGGCAGTTGCCAATGGAGTGTTGTACGTCGGAATCCAAAGGAAGACGAACGTGTATGACTTGTATGCCCTGGACGCTAGCACGGGGACGATTGTTTGGAGGAAAACGGTCGATTCGCTATCCATGGAGACCCCTGCGGTCGCCAACGGTGTGGTCTATATAGTGTCCGGAGATGTGGTATATGCCTTGAATGCCACTACGGGAGCGGTGGTCTGGCAAGTTCAGGGCTATGGGAGCTCACCGGTCGTAGCCAATGGCGTTGTCTACATTGGAGCTTGGATGCCCACTGGTAACGAGGCAGGCTACGGTACCATCACGGCACTCAACGCCAGTACCGGCGAGTCACTCTGGGTTTATCAAACGGAATCAGGAGCTGGATACGGGTCGTTTCCTACACCGGCGGTGGTGAACGGAATGATCTACGGCTCTCGCATTTCGGCAGGTGCAAACCAAGTGGCCGCCTGGGGGCTGCCAAACCAATAGATCTGGTTTTCACTGTCCCGCTAGTCGATGAACGCGACTGACTGTACGCCTGAAACTTCGAAGCGCTTGCGGCAGCGGAGATTCTTGCAGGCAACGAGGTCGTCGCGGCGCACCATGTAGGAGCGGGCCTTGGCGAACTTGGCGCGGTCGCGCTCGTCGGCGCGCCCAGGAAGCTGGCGCTTCTTGGTGCGCACATACCAGCCGAGATCGTACTCGGCTTCCTGCCGGCAGTGAGGACAAGTCAGCGTGGCCTTCTTCGTTTCCTGACGCTCATCGTAGAAGTCACGCTCTTCCATGCCGCCCTCCTGCTACCGCCATAACCAAGCTTTTATTAGAACACAGCGCAAGGCGCGTGCGGTTCCCGATTCGGAACGGACCGCGCGTGCAGCACTGCTTGCGGGCTAAAGCAAGGGAGTCGGGCCGGCAGGCAATTACGCAGCTCGCGATTCCCGCTGCACAGGGCCAACCTGATGCTCCGGGTGGCATCTTTCAAGCTGAAGCAAGCGCCACTTCAGGGGTTATGTAATGCGGGGTCGCATCGACCATGCGATCGCTCGTAAGGATCGCTTTGCCTTAGGTCGCTCGCGTTGTGTTGTGACGAGGAAGGTGCGTGTGTCAGCCGTCGCCAACTCCAGCGGACAAGACATTGCCGGTTTTGACATAGGCAGGGGCTAGAGCTCGGGTCATTTCACCACGGAATCCGGCACGATCAAGACCGTGCTCTGGCGCGAATGCTCGCACCGCGTAATTGCTTCAGCAGATGACAGGGGCTATCGCGGAGTGAGGTGCGCGGGAGGAAACTCGCGAGCGAGCTTTCTCCCCGCCAAAACTGTTTCGAGCGGCGCGTGTCATGCACGCGTGTACGCGCGCTCCACGCTGGTGTTCCTACGCGAAATGTGCCGCGTTCTGCTCGATGAACTCGGCCTTGTCGGCCGGCACTTCTTCGTTCGGGAAAACGGAGTTTGTCGGGCAGACCGGGACACAGGCGCCGCAATCGATGCAGCCGTTCGGGTCAACGTAAAGCTGGGTGGCGGCTTCGAACCCGTCCTCGTCCTTCTTGGGGTGGATGCAATCGACCGGGCAAGCTTCGACGCAGAGTTCATCTTTTGTGCAGGTATCAACGATGGTATAAGCCATGATTGCGTTCTCCGATCAGGTGATGCGTGCCCCGGCCGTTACGGCATCGGTGGCAGCGGTTTTGCACCGCCATCACTACTGTAGGAAAAGCGCTACCGAACAGGCCGTGATGCACGTCACTTGCTGTTGTGACTTGTGCACAAGGCTCACAGTTCCGTTTTCATTTCTCCGTGGTCCGATATGGCGTCACGCGATATGACTCAACTCTCCGGAAATTGCTAAAATGGTAAATAGAAGGGCGGCCAGGCAGTAGCGTGTAATTTTTGCGCGATTTCTGGTTGACCTGAAGGGCAGCTGCTACATCCAATCGTGTGGTCGGGGTTTCTGGTAATTTCATTGCGATCACCCGTCTTGCGAGACCCTCAAGGAGCTGAAAACATGGATGGCCAGAAAAGGCCCAAAGTTCTTGTAGTTGACGATGAGCAGGTCATTGCCGACACGCTGGCCAAGATTCTTGAGATTAACGGCTATGACGCATCGGCCGTGTATAGCGGGGTGGCAGCCGTGGAGAGTGCCCGCAGCCAACGTCCGGATCTGATCATCAGCGACGTTATCATGCAGGACATGGACGGGATCCAGGCCGCCATTCGCATTCGCGAATTTCTGCCTTCGTGCAAAATTCTGCTTTTTTCCGGACAGGCGGCCACTGCCGATCTGCTGGAGAATGCCCGCGCCCAGGGCCACGATTTCGAGATCCTGGCCAAGCCGGTACATCCCTCGGAATTGCTGGCCAAGCTGAGGATGGCGGGGTAAGGCCGAGCTAGTTCTTCGCAACCGTGCTCGGCAAGGAAACCTCGATATCCAAGGTCCTCCTCTCCGGATGTTGCCTTATCGCAGGCAGGGCTTGGTCTGGAGTTAGACCGGGGAACATCTCTTCCATCGCCTGCTGGATTTGCTCGCCTAACTTACCACGGTAGGGTTGCTCCGAATAAGGGCGCCAGATTGCCAGCAACTTCTCAGCCTGATCGGGAGGCCATTCTGCCCGGCCCTTCAGGATGAGACTGCCCACCTTGTATTGGGCACCTTCGTCGAGGGCAAGGACGAGGTCGATTGCATGGGCTTGGTCGTTCAGAATAGGTTGCGGTATCGGGGTGAAATTGATGTAGCCCTTTTCCGCATAGAGCTCACGTAGTTTCTCCATGCCGACGCGAATCTTGTCGGCATTGAATACGTCCCCGTCTGCAATGTCGAACGCCTTCCGAAGCTGGGGCGCCGGGTATACCTGGTTGTTCTTGAACACAATCTGCTTCAACCGGTACTGCTGGCCTTCGTTGATGCGAAGTGTTACCGACACCGTTCGCTGTGCGGGAGTGTCGTTAACCACCTGCACCTCCGCGGTTGTGGTCTCCGCCTTGAAGTAACCGTCTTTCAGCAGTTCGTAGTTGGCGCGCTCGGCGATCTCAGTTTCGGCATCGCGGCGATAGGTATGCTTGAGCAGTTCTTGCGTGATCTCCTGCAGATGTTGCGACGATACCGAGCTGTCGCTGGTGATGCTGACGCTCTCGACGACAGTGGTTTTAGCAGGGGGAGCCGATTGCGCAGCCAGCAGCAAGGAAGCAGATAGCACAAGAAGACCCGTGGTGAAGATTCGCATCAGCGCCCTCCGTGCGAAGCATTATAGATCGACTTGACCGGGAGCCAAGCTGCTTTGGGTGCCAGCGCCGAGGCTCCCCGATGCTATAATCATGGTTTGCCCGACAACTCCGCTCTTTCGCGGGGCGGACGCATCTTCCTGCCTCCGAGCGGTTTGGGCGTCTTGTAATCATCTTTCTGACGAGGTCTCTCATGTCAGGCCATTCCAAATGGGCCACAATTAAGCACAAAAAGGGCGCGCTCGATGCCAAGCGCGGCAAGATCTTCACCCGCCTGATCAAGGAAATCAGCATGGCGGCCAAGAGCGGCGGCGATGCGGAAAAGAACCCTCGACTGCGTACCGCTGTAGCTGCGGCCAAGGCCGAGAACATGCCCGCCGAGAACATCAAGCGCGCCATCCAGCGCGGCACGGGCGAGCTGCCCGGCGTCACCTACGAAGAAATAACGTTTGAAGGCTATGGGCCGGGCGGTGTTGCCGTGCTGGTCGAAGTCTCGACTGATAATCGCAACCGCACGGTCAGCGAAATTCGCCACGCCTTCTCCAAGAATGGCGGCAACATGGGTGCAGCCGGATCGGTCGCCTACATGTTTCACAAGAAGGGCGACATCATCATTCCGAAATCCGCCGCCAAAGAGGACGACCTCATGAACATCGTGCTCGAAGCCGGCGCCGAGGACCTGAAAGACGATGGCGAGAGCTGGGAAATCCTCTGCGATCCTTCCGTCTACGAGACAGTCCTGGAAGCGGTGAAAGCGGCCGGCATCAAGCCGGAAGTGGCCGAGGTCGGCATGATCCCGCAGACCTACACCAAACTCGAGGGCCAGCAGGCCAACACCATGTTCCGCCTGCTGGAAGCGCTCGAAGACCACGATGACGTGCAGCACGTGTGGTCAAACTTCGACTTCGATCAGAAGGAAATGGAAGAAGTCGCGGGATAAAGGTAAAGCTGGCTTTCAGGCCAGCGTTAACGCGCGATAAATGAATTGGGGCTGTAGCCCTGAAAAATTTTCGGCTGCTCTTCGGGGGCGGCCGATTTGCTTTTCTAACTTTCGCAACCGATACTGTGGCCGTTCACCCTCTTGCCACAAGGATGCATGCTCTGCTGAACCAGCGGAACCGCAACGCCCTCTGGATTGTTCTCTTCATCCTGGTAGCTTCTTCCCTGGCGGTCCCATTTTTTACGGTGCGCGAGCCTCCCTTGCTGGACTACCCCAATCATCTGGCGCGCACCTTTATTCTCGATCATCTCCACGATCCCGCATTCCATTTTTCTGAGTACTACCGCGCGGATTGGAAACCTTACCCTTACGTTCTGTGGGACATTTTGATGGTCGCGCTGCAGCAGGTCCTGCCTGTGGAGACGGCTGGGAAGCTGCTACTCGCGTTCGCTACGGTGCTGTTGCCGGTCTCGGTTACGTGGTTTCTTTGGCAAGCCAATCGCACGGAGATGAAGCTCGTGCTGCTCGCCTGTGCTATTTCCTACTGCAATCTGTTTCTCTGGGGGTTTGTCGCCTACCAGCTGGGCGTGAGTTTCTGTTTCCTGATGTTGGGGACCTGGCTTTGGTATCGCCGCCGGCCTTCGGCGGGGGGTGCAGTACTGTTTGCCGCGATCACCTTCGCGACGTATTTTGCCCACCTGCTGGCTTTCGCGGCAGCGGCATTCATTCTCATCCTGTATGAGGCAACATCTTTCGAGTGGAGAGCGCTGCTGCGGCTGGCCGGCTTCCTGGCGCCGCCTTCGCTGCTGTTTCTGTGGGCGCGTCCCGGACTGTCGGAGACGCACACAGTGGAATGGCGCCCGATTGGCGATAAGCTGCGAGCGTTGTACGTTGTGCCGGGGGTGGCCTACGACGAGGTTCTGGCGCGAGTTCTTCTGGGTGGGTTCGTGCTTTGCATCCTGCTTGCCGTCGTACGCAATCGCGAACTGCGGGTGAACTGGCGCTGGTTCGTGGTCGCCTCCGCTTTCTTAGGAATCTATCTGCTGCTGCCCTACGGATGGGGAACGAGCTTTGACCTCGATGTGCGCCTGGTGCCTCCTCTGTGCCTGCTTGGCCTCGCTGTTTTTCGCGTCGGCGAGCGCGCCAACTGGATAGCTCTACTTGCCGTCGCGCTGGTGGCTCTGCGACTGTTCGACGTTACGACTGGATTCAAGGCGGAGAATGAGAGCAGCGCGGCCATGAATCGCGGCATTGAGCATATCGCCCGCAATGCGAAGGTCTTTCCGCTGGTCGATACGTGTAGTGATGATGATCCGCTGGAAGACTATTACATCCACTACTGGGCGTATGCGGTGATTCGGCGCGGGGCTATATCTCCCTACTTGTTTGACGTACCCGGGCAGACGCCCATGCGCATTACTTATTCGCCTTACGAACCGCAAGGTTTTTGGGACCACTGCTACGACCAGGAGCCGGATTGGCAGCTCGTCTCGACAGACTACGACTACGTGTGGAGCTATGGCTCGAGTCGTTACCTGCACGAAATCGAACAAATCGCAGATAAGGTGTTCGAGGACGGTCCGCTGGTGCTTTACCGGGTCAGGCATTGATGGATCCGCTGCTTCCCGGGCCCCTATGTACGTGGCCTGCGGCTCCCCTGCTCGTCAGTTATTTTGCTGCGGCCCGGAATTGGCCGGCGGGTTCGAACTGTCGGCACTCTTCGCTGGTCTGGCCGTCTGAGTGGCGTCGGTCGCGAAAAGCATAAAGTGATCGAAATTCTCGCTGCGATGAAAGCGGAGCTTGCCTATGTTCACATACATATCCGCGCTCTTGGGCAGCCACAAATCGGTTCCACTGTGTTTGAACAGCACCGGACCATAGTCCACACTGGTGTGTTCAGTGCGCAGGCGGATGTCCGGTATGCCCTTGACCAGGTCGGTTTCGAGATGAACGATCTGGAAGTTCTGGGCTGAAATCCACGCCCGTCCCTTCAAGTTGACGGGATAGTAGTTGCCACCCACGACGTAAGCTCTCAGGCGGCTGGGCTTGTCGTCCAACTGGCGGAAGTACACAACCCAGGTTGCCTGCCCATTCCACTGCCCAAGGCCCTCGCAGCGCATCGCGAAGTCGTGACGGAACAGCGGATGAAAAGCGACGGCCAGCACCGCCAACCCGTTGGTGGTAACGTTGTCGGGCATCTCCAGGTTGTCGGCGTTACGGTATTCCTTAATGTGCAGTACGTCGTGCCCGGTTTCGCTGATGGATACCACGTAGTTATATTGCCGGGTCTCGCGATTCCTCGGCGTTCCCTCCGGCGAAATGTTTTCGTGAACCATATGGTCGATGGCCGAGTACTGAGCAACGCTATCCACCAGCATTTGGGCGGGGCCACCGGTTTTCTGCAGGAGGTTGGCAGGACACTGGACGCCGGCCGCCACGGTAGGCTTCTCGGCATCGACATCGGAGGGCATTCCCACGCGAGCGGTTGCACCACCGGCTGCATCCAGATCCGGATCGGCAATCCCGGTCGTTTGGGCTTTTGCTTGTTCAAGCTCTGCGATCAGTTGTGTGACTTGCGAAGCTACGGAGCTGGTGGGTTCCGCTTCAAGATAAGCCTTCAGGACGGGGATCGCCTCAGCATATTTCCCCAAATCTGCCAGTGCCTGTCCCAAAATCAGCCGAGCCGACGCGCCTTCGCTGCCTCCGTGATCGATCAGCCACTGAGCATTTTCGCGTGCCTTCTCGTACTGACCCAGTTTCAGGTAGGAATTCGCGGCCACCTTGCGTGCCATCACGGAATCGCCGCTACGAGCCAGCACGACGTTCGCCGCTTGCACGGCGTGGGTGTAATCCGCGCGCCGATAGTAAAGCTGCGCCAGCAGATTCTGCGCCTGCAAGTTGTGGGGGTCGAGTTTGACGGAAGTCAGCAGGTACTGCAGTTCGCGGGTTTCGTCTTTCTGCTGAAGCGCGACATAGGCCAGCAGAAAGTTGACCGAAGAGCTGGAGGAGGAGGATTCGCGGTCGGCGGCCTCGAGGTATTTGTGCGCCTCGGTGAAGTTTCCTAGCTGCAGCGCCTCCAAACCTTTTTGGCCATTCTTGCGCGCCTTCCCCGAGAGTTCCTTCTCGTCTCCCAGACTGAGGCTTACGGCTGCCGGATCGCGCGCCAGATAAATGGTTTCGCTGAAGTCGTGGGCCAGATCGGGGATGGAGGCGGTCTCATGCCTCGCCACGTATCCAGCCGACCCTGCCTCGATCAGATACTTGCCTGCTGAGAGATTGAGAAAAATGGCCTCGGTGCCACGCGCGATCTCAAAGAACGCTGCGCCTGTGCTCTGGTTCGTCAACCTGACCAGCACCTGCTGTTTCAGGGGCTGCTTGTCAGTGTCGAGAACGGTGACCCGGATGGTTACTGAGCGCCGCGTGTCCGAGGGGATATCGCCCGTCGGAGTATTGGACATGGGCGTCCCAACGCCCATATGGTAGCCCGGGGACGGGATGCCAGGCGATTGCGCCAAGGAGTATTGCGGAACCAGAAACGCCATCGACCCGATCAAGACGGCAACAGCCAGCCCCGACCAGGCAAAGGAACCGCGTCGCTCACAACTACGGGTCGCCAAACTGCGGTGAAAATCCATAAAAGGCCCGCTTCCCACAACAAAGCTTAGCACTTAGCGGGGGAAAGGAGTGGTCTCTGGGAGGTAAAATCTCCAGCCTGCCCAAACGTTATTTGCAGCCAGTCCTGCAGGGCCACCGCCGGCGACGACTAGATGCGAGTACTCCGCCGCAAGGCGCCCGTGGAGCGCAGTGCTCCCTCCAGTTTGGCGCCCCAATGAGGTCCGAACAGCAACCGGACGAGCGATTCCATCTGGCGCTCGAACTGCTTCCCGTAGCCGTACCACCAGACCTTCGGCATATTGGGTAGAAGGTCGGAATCGATGTACTTCACCTGTACCATCTCGGCCAGTCCCATTTCGCCGTGGGTCCGTCCGATGCCGCTCTGTTTGAAGCCTCCGTGCGGTGCCTCGGAGATGCCGAAGCAGGAGATGGCATCATTGATCATCACCGTGCCGGCTTTGATCCGCCGTGCGATGGCTTCGCCCTTCTTGCGGTCCTTTGTCCAGACGCTCGCCGCCAGCCCGAATTCGCTGTCGTTGGCTAGTTCAATCGCCTGCTCCTCGGTATCGAAGGGGGCGACCGGAAGCAGCGGCCCGAAGGTCTCTTCCCGCATGACGCGCATATCGGGAGTGACGTCGGCCAGCAAAGTGGGCGCGTAGAAGTTCGGCCCGAGCTCGCTCAGCCGGCGGCCTCCGGCCAGCAGGCGCGCGCCGCGCTCGACGGCATCATTGACGTGAGCTTCTACGATTTGCAGTTGACGCTCATGAATCAGCGGGCCCATCTCCACTTCTGAGTCCAGCCCATTGCCGACACGC
Organism: uncultured Acidobacteriaceae bacterium; assembly: GCA_963846815.1. Classification (GTDB taxonomy): domain Bacteria; phylum Acidobacteriota; class Terriglobia; order Terriglobales; family Acidobacteriaceae; genus CAVVDY01. Next base: position 1,028,312 of record CAWJXG010000002.1, read on the forward strand.
AGCTTGGCGATCTTCTTCGCTATCTTCTGCAGGAACGGCTCGTACAGGCTGCGATGCACATAACAGCGCTCGACCGATAGGCAGGTCTGGCCGGCATTCATGAATGCGCCCCACAGCGCGCCGCTGGTGGCAACGTCGAGATCCACATCCGGCAGCACGAGCATGGGGTCCTTGCCGCCCAACTCCAGAACTACCGGAATGAGCTGCCGGGCCGCCATCTCGGCTACGCGCTTGCCGGTTGCATTGCTGCCGGTGAAAACGACTTTGTCGATCCCGGATTCCATCAAGGCCGCACCGGTAGGACCCTCGCCAACTACGACTTGCAGCAGATCAGGATCGAGACCGGCGGCACCCGCCAGTTTCTGAAGTTCCAGGGCGGTGAGAGGCGTGAACTCCGATGGTTTGATGATCACCGCATTGCCGGTGACCAGCGCACCAAGCGTCTCGACCGCGGGAGTCGAGAAGGGATAATTCCACGGCGAGATAATACCGATCACGCCGTAGGGCTCGCGCACCAGCACTCCGCGCTTGGTCTTCATCGCCGGACTGCCGTGCGGCAGAGGCTGGTCGCGCAGAAAACGGTGCGCCGTACGAATGCAGAACTGGGCTGCATCCAGCACGACCAATACTTCTGTGGAGATTGCCTCGACCGTCGGTTTGCCCGCTTCCCGGCAGATCAGTTGGGCGAGTTCATGCGCGTGCTCCCGCAGCGTTTCCTGGAACTTGCGCAGGAATTCTATCCGCTGCGAAAGAGGGGTCGATTGCCACTTGCCTTGGGCTTTGCGGGCGCGGGCCACCGCAGCGCGAACTTCTTCGGCGCCGGCGCAGGGCAACTCGGCCAGTACTTCTCCGGTGGCGGGATTGGTGGTTACGACCGTTCTATCGAGAACAGCTTGCGTCTCTGTGGTCATATCAGTACTCCACATTCACCAGGTAGAGCCCGCTGGCTGCGGCCGTGGGCCCGGCGGCGCTGCGGTCCCGGGTTTGCAGAATCCGGTCGATGTCGCTCACGCGCAGGCTCCCTTTACCGACCTGGAGTAAGGTGCCGACCAGGTTGCGAACCATGTGGTGCAGGAATCCATCGCCCCGCACCGTAAAGGTGAATTCGTCGTTAGTGCGCATCCAAAGCGCGGAGTGGATTGTCCGTAGATTGGACGGAATTGAACCGGAGCTGCCCTCTGGCTCGTCTAATTGCGCGGCAGCAATGCGGGCGCTGCGGTCCGGGTCCGAGGCTGCGAACGAGCTGAAATCGTGCTTGCCGACGACGCTTTCTGTGGCCCGCATGACGGCCTCTTCGTTCATCGGATAGGGATCATGAAGGACATAACGCGCCAGAAAGGGCGGGCATACGTCGCCGCGAAAAATCCGGTACTGGTAGGTCTTGGCATTTGCCGAGTGACGGGCGTGAAAGCCGGCTTCCGCCTCCTGTACCGCCATCACGCGAACCGCTCCAGGCAAGGTGTCGTTCAGTGCGGTCATCAATCCCCTCGCTGGGATTGGCGATTCAATCGCGAACGATGCCACCTGGCCAAGCGCATGCACCCCGGCGTCGGTGCGTCCCGATCCTTGCGGCAGGACGCTCTCGTGGGTGATCCGTTCAATGCATTCGGCCAGTGTGCCCTGTACCGTGGGCAATCCGGGCTGAATTTGCCAGCCGCTGAAATCGGTTCCATCATAGGCCAGCGTCAGTTTGAGGTTGCGGCTCACGAAAATGTTGGAAACCTGTCGAGCTTGTCGCTGACCATTTCGAACCGTACTGCAACCGGCCCGGTATCACAGAACAGCGTTCTGCGGCTCAGCTATACTATTGTACTTCCTGCAACTTACGTGGTTGAACTCAAGCTTATCCTGCGAACCGATGTTGTCGTGCGATTGAACCTTCGCGAACTCTCCTCCGTATCAGGGACAGGCGATAGAGCATCACTCGAAAATAGCCGGCGCAGCCTAATTCATAGAGCTTTCTTTGGGAGACGAGGGAATGTCTGTTTTTAGATCGGTCGTGTCAGCGGTAAAAAGCTTAGTCTCGCTGACGTTAGTGGCGCTACTTGCAACCGCCAGTTTCGCCCAGGAGGCGGCGCCTCAGCCCGCAAGTTCCGTCCCGCCAGAAGCCTTGACTGAAATGCCGCAGGCGCCGGCGCCCCAGCACAATGCTCACCCCTACTCGGAGCTGGACTACACCAAGGGACAAAAGCCGTTCCCCACATTCTGGCTGCCCTATACGCCGCGTACGGTGCCTCCGCCCAATCTGGCAAACTCGGCACGCATCGATACGGTGATCAAGGACGGCAAGATCTATCTTTCTCTCGACGATGCAGTTGCGCTGGCCCTGGAAAACAATCTCGACATTGCGATCCAACGCTATAACCTCGATACGGCCGACACCGACATTTTGCGCACCAGTTCCGGATCGGCCGCCCTTGGTGTGAACGCCGGATTGCTGCAAGGAACTCCCGGCGGAGCAATTGGCACTACGGCTGCTGGCGGCACGGGAACAGCCTCCACCGGCACGACCGGTGGCGGCGCGGGCGGAGGCTCGGTAGCGGTTGGCGGCGCGGGCTCTGGCGCAGCCGGTATTGTTTCCTCCACTACCGGTTTCGGACCGGCGATCCCCAACTACGATCCGGTAGTTACCGGAGGCAGCATTCTGGGTCAGCGTGCCACCACGCCTCAGTCGAACATCATCTTTACCGGCACCTCGACTCTTGTGCAGAACACGTCGAACGCGAACTTTACCTACGCCCAAGGCTGGGCCAGCGGCACCCTGTTGAATGTGACATTCGACAACACTCGTACCACTTCCAATGCGCTCTTCAGTACTCTGTCGCCGGCCCTGAACTCGACGTTTCAGGTAACCCTGACGCAGCATCTGTTGGCCGGCTTTGGATTCGAGCCGAACCTCCGCTGGATTCGCATTGCCCGCAACAACCGCGAAATCATGGACGTCGCCTTCCGGTTGCAGATTATGACAACGGTTTCCCAGATCGAGAACATCTACTGGGACCTGGTCAACGCTTACGAGAACGTAAAAGTGCAGCAGCGCGCCCTGGATTTGGCCAACAAAACTTTGTCGGATACTGAGAAGCAGGTAGAGATTGGAACCCTGGCGCCGATTACGGTGGTTCAGTCCAAGAGCTCGGTTGCCACGGCAAACCAGAACCTCACCGTGGCGCAGACCAATCTGCAACTGCAACAACTGCTGATGAAAAACGCCATCACCCGGAATCTGGCCGATCCCATTCTGGCCGTGGCACCGGTAATCCCGACCGATACTCTGCAGATCAACGAGCCGTTTCAAATCCAGCCGGTCGACGACCTGATCAACGAGGCGCTGCAGGCGCGCCCGGAGATCATTCAGTCGCGCATCAATCTCACCAACAAGAAAATTAGCGTGGACTCGATCAATAGCTCCTTGAAGCCGCAACTTGATGTCTACGCCTTCTACGGGGCTGCCGGCCTTTCCGGCCAGCAGAATCCGTTATGTCCGGCGGGAGAGGTGTCCTGCACCTCGACCATTCCGCCGGGAGGCTGGGGAAGCTCCTTCCAGAACCTTTGGAACGGCAGCGGCCCCAATAAGGGCATCGGCTTGAACCTCAACGTAACCCTGCGCAATCGCCAGCAACAGGCAGACCAGGTGCGCTCGCAACTGGAATACCGCCAGTCGCAACTGGCGGTGCAGCAGCAGGAGAACACTATCATGCTGCAGGTCCGTAACGCGCAGTTCGCCTTGCAGCAGAACTACGCCGCGTTGCAGTCGGCCGTGGCCGCCCGCGATTATGCACAGCAGAACCTGGATGCGGAGCAGAAGAAGTACTCGCTGGGGGCCTCCACCTCTACGCTCGTACTGCAAGCTTCCAGCGCCCTGACCCAGGCGCAATCCAACGTGCTGGCGGCAGCGACAAACTACGAAAAGTCGCGGGTGCAGCTCGATCTGTATACCGCTGACACCCTGACGAAGATGGGCATCAATATGACCGATGCAGAATCCGGCAGGGTGACCAACATGCCGAAAGTTCCCGGAATTGTTCCCAACAATCCGGCCAACTTGACGCTGAGCCAGCCGACGACGACGCCTGCGACGGAGCAACCGCAGAATCCTCCACCACAGAATCCTCCGCATCAGTAACTTGCTATTTCGTCTTCCGGCGTGTCGCTGTAGTCATAAGCGGCACGCCTTTTTTCTTTGGCGCCGACCCCAGCGGTTGTCACTGCTGCGCATCTCTGCGAAACTAGCCTTTCTTATAGGGTCTAGCTTTGCATACTGTGCGGGAGTTTTCGGCGGGCGGAGTCGTGCTGCGCAAAATGCGCAAGCGCTGGTATTTCGCTGTCATTGAGCCTCATGCCGAGCGTCCCCGCAGGTCGGTGCATCCCTTGCGTTCCCGGCACAACGACAGCGAATCCGACCTGGTTGCCCTGCCCAAAGGAACCATCGATCCAGGTGAAAAACCGGAACAGACGGCCCAGCGTGAAGTGCACGAGGAAACCGGCGTTCGCGCCGATCTCATCACCAAAATCGGCGATACCAGGTACTTCTACGTTCGCAACTGGGGAGATCATGCCCGGGTCTTCAAAATCGTGACCTTCTATCTTTTTCTCTATCGCTCCGGGCGTATGGGAAATATCTCGCAGGAGATGCGAGTCGAAGTGCAGCGCGCCTTCTGGCTGCCTCTGGAAGAGGGTCCCCGGCGGCTCAGTTACAAGGGGGAACGAGAGATCGTGGAACTGGCGGTGGACTATGTCAAAACCCATCCGGAGCTAGGCGAGTATGCCTCAAACCCCGCACGTTGAGCGTCATTTCACCGCCGGCGAGATCGTTCGCGACATCGTCATCGGCATGTCGGACGGGCTGACCGTACCCTTTGCTCTTGCCGCAGGATTGTCCGGGGCTGTCGATAACAGTCACATTGTGGTTGTCGCAGGGCTGGCGGAGATCGCTGCCGGCTCCATCGCCATGGGACTCGGCGGATATCTGGCTGCAAAAGGCGATGCGGAGCACTACGAAAGCGAACGCCAGCGCGAAATCCGCGAGGTCGAAGAGATTCCTGACGAAGAGGCGCGCGAGGTGGAGACCGTTTTCACCAGCTATGGCCTCTCACCCGCGGAGAGCGGAGTTGTCGTGCAGTCGCTCACCAAGCGCCCCAAGCAGTGGGTCGACTTCATGATGCGCTTTGAACTTGGGTTGGAAGAGCCTGATCCCAAGCGCGCCGTGCAGAGCGCCGCCACCATTGCCGGCTCCTACGTTGCGGGAGGCGTTATCCCCCTTGCCCCCTACATGCTGATGCACAGCACCCGCTCCGCTTTAGGCTGGTCGGTGCTGGTGACCCTGCTGGCACTCGCGGTCTTCGGCTTTATCAAGGGACACTTTACCGGAACTCGACCGCTACGCTCAGGCCTGCAGACGGTGATTATCGGCGGATTAGCTGCCGGCGCGGCGTTCCTGCTGGCGAAGGCGTTCTCGTAAAAGCTCTCACCACGGAGGCACCGGGACACCGAGAAAGGAATAAGAAAAAGAACAACATAGGGCGTTCCTAAGACACTCCATTGGCGGCATAACCTCAGCTCCTAAGTCCTGTCTTCTCGGTGTCCCGGTGTCCTGGTGTCTCTGGGGTAGATTTTTAAGATTTCTCTTGACTGAATGAATCCTCATTCAGTAAGCTGACATCAACTTAATACGGCGCGCGTCGTTGCCATCCTCACCCCACATCTTGCGACGCGCGCTGATTTATTTGTTGGGCCGTTTTAGGAGACTCTCGTGAAGTACTGCCTTATCCCTCCAAGCCGCTTGCCGTTAATCCTGGGGATTATTTTCATGTCGCACAATCGAAGTTCCTAACCAGCGCACTTTTAAGAACTTGGACGTCCATTGCGTCAGACCGCCGATGTTGGGCTCGCAGTCAGTTGAGGCGAATAGCAGTCATGCACAGACAGATCAACAAAGTTGCCGTCCTGGGCGCGGGCACCATGGGAGCCCGCATCTCTGCGCACCTGGCCAACGCCGGTGTCCCCTCGTACCTGTTCGACATCGTTCCTCCCGACGCAGACGGTCCGGCCCGCAACCGCATCGCCGCCGCCGGACTGGAAGCCGCGGTCAAATCGCGCCCCGCCGCCTTCTTCAAGCCTTCGCTGGATTGTCTGGTCACGGTGGGCAACTTCGAAGACGACTTGCCGAAGCTGGCCGAGGTTGATTGGATTATCGAAGCGGTCATTGAAGACCTCAACATCAAGCGCGAGCTGCTGAAGCGGGTCGATGCTGTGCGCAAGCCGGGAACCATCATCACCACCAACACCAGCGGCTTGCCGGTCGCCAAAATTGCCGAAGGCTTTTCTGAGGACTTCCGGCGGTCTTGGTTTGGCACGCACTTTTTCAATCCGCCGCGCTACATGCGCCTGCTGGAACTGATTCCCACACCCGATGCCGACCCCGCAGCCATGCAGGCCATCGCCGACTTCTGCGATCTGCACCTCGGCAAGGGGGTGGTCCATGCCAAGGACACGCCCAACTTCATTGCTAACCGCATCGGCACGTTTTCCATCCTGAACGTCATACGCGTCATGCAGGAGATGGATCTCAGCATCGAAGAGGTCGATGCGCTCACCGGCACTGCCGTCGGCTGGCCTAAAACTGCTACCTTCCGCCTGGGCGATCTGGTGGGGCTCGACATTCTCGGCCACGTGGTGCGCAACGCGACTGTGAACATTCACGACGAGCGCAGCGATCTGAAGCTGCCGCAGTTCTTCGTCGAAATGCTCAATCGCAAGTGGCTGGGCGACAAGACCAAAGGCGGCTTCTACAAGAAGCAGAAGGGTCCGGACGGCGATCAGCGGCTGGTGCTGGACTGGAAGACGCTGGAATACCGGCCGGCGCAGAAAGCCAAGTTCGCCTCGCTGGAAATGGCCAAGAACGTCGACGATATGGGCGAGCGCGTTGCCATGTTGCTGGCGCCGTCGAAGGACAAGGCCAACATTTTCTTGTGGACCGTGCTCGCCGATCTGTGGACCTACGCGGCGAACCGCATTGGCGAAATCGCCGACTCCGTGGTCGAAATCGATCGCGCTATGAAGCTCGGCTTCGGCTGGGAATACGGCCCCTTCGAGCTTTGGGACATCGCCGGCGTGCCCAGGACCGTGGAGCGGATGAAGAAGGAAGGCAAGCCGGTTGCGGCTGCGGTTGAGAATCTGCTCGCTTCGGGCAAGACCAGCTGGTATGCCGATGATGCGAGAACCGCCAGCGGCCGTGACTATTTCGATACAGGCGCAAGCAACTACCAGCCGGAAGAAGTTCCTGTCGGCGTCTGGTCGGTAACAGTTGCAAAAAAATCGAACGGAGTGGTGAAGAAGAATCCCGGAGCGTCGCTCGTCGATCTGGGCGAGGGCGTGGGCTGCATCGAGTTTCATTCCAAGATGAACTCGCTCGGCGGCGACATTGTGCAGCTGATCACGCAGACGCTGAAGCCGGGCGGCGCAGGCGATAACTTCGACGCCTTCGTGATTACTAATGACGCTCCGAACTTTTCCGTCGGCGCCAACATCATGATGCTGCTGATGGCCGTGCAGGAAGAAGAGTGGGACGAAGTCGACATGGCCGTCCGGCAGTTCCAAAACATGACGCAGGCGGTCAAGTTCTCGCCCAAGCCGGTGGTCGTAGCTCCCTTTGGCATGACGCTGGGCGGCGGCTGTGAGATCACGCTGCATGGCGCGGCCCGGCAGCCCCACGCTGAGCTGTATTGCGGGCTGGTGGAAGTCGGCGTCGGACTGCTGCCCGGCGGCGGCGGCTGCAAGGAGATGACGATTCGCGCCATCCACAAGGCCACGCATATCCGCCCCCAGGGTCGCGGCGAAAGCGTCGAACTGATGGAGGCGATGAAGCAGGCATTCGAAACCGTTGCCATGGCGAAGGTGTCGACCTCGGCGGCGGAGGCGCGTAACTACGGCTTCCTCTCTCCGGGCGACAACGTCACCATGAACCGCGAGCGCGTGTTGAGCGACGCCAAGGAGCGTGCGCTGGAGTTGGTACATGAAGGCTGGCGTCCGCTGGCCATGCGCCACGACATTCCCGCGCCGGGCGAAAGCATTCTGGCAACATTGAAGCTGGGCGCGTACATCATGCGGCAGGGCGAGTTCATCAGCGATCACGAACTCAAGGTCGCGAATAAGGTTGCAGAAGTGCTCTGCGGTGGTAATGTCACGCCGGGCACGCTGGTCAGCGAACAGTATTTGCTCGATCTCGAGCGCGAGGCGTTCAAGTCGCTTGCCGGCGAGCGCAAGACGCAGGAGCGCATCCAGTTCACGCTGAAGACGGGCAAGCCGCTGAGGAACTAAGAAGGCGGGTTCACCGCCACGAACCCAAGCCCGAAGGGCGACACAATTCGAGCCCACGGCGGAAGCCGTGGGATCGCTGGGAGCTTAAGAAATGTCCGATGTCGTAATCGTATCCTCGGTCCGCACCCCGGTCGGCCGTGCCAACAAAGGAACCCTGCGGGGCACCCGTCCCGATGACCTCGCGGCGGTGGCGATCAGGGGCGCGCTGGAACGCGTGCCGCAACTCGATCCCAAAGAGATCGAAGACGTCATCCTCGGCTGCGCTATGCCCGAGGCCGAGCAGGGCATGAACGTCGCCCGCATCGCCTCCCTGCGCGCCGGACTGCCAGTGGAAGTCTCGGCCATGACCATCAACCGCTTTTGCTCCTCGGGATTGCAGGCGATTGCCATGGCTGCCGAGAAGATCATGGCGGGTGGCGCCGACGTCGTCGTGGCCGGCGGAGTCGAGTCGATGACCATGATCCCCATGGGTGGTCACAAAGTTTCTGCCAACCCGTGGTTGATCGCAAATTATCCCGACTCGTACCTCTCGATGGGACTCACTGCCGAGCGCCTGGCCAAGCGTTACAACATCACGCGCGAGATGTCCGACCAGTTCTCGGTCGAGAGCCACAGGAAGGCCTTCGCGGCGATTGAAGCCGGCAGGTTCGCGGACGAGATCGTGCCTGTGCCCGTCAGCTTCACCACGCCGAATGGCTCGAAGCCCAAACGCACCGAGATCGTCTTCAAAATCGACGAAGGCCCGCGCGCCGACACCTCACTCGAAGCCCTTGCCGCGTTGAAGCCTGCATTTCACGCGAAGGGGACGGTCACGGCCGGCAACTCGTCGCAGATGTCCGATGGCGCGGCGGCAGCCGTCGTCATGTCCGCCGAGCGGGCGAAGGCACTGGGGCTAAAGCCGCTGGTTCGCTACGTGGGATTTGCCACCGCAGGGTACAAGCCGGAAGAGATGGGAATCAGTCCGATATTCGCCATTCCCAAGGTATTGAAGCGGGCCGGATTGAAGCTGAGCGATATCGATGTCATTGAATTGAATGAAGCGTTCGCGGCGCAGTCGCTGGCGGTGATTCAGGAGGGCGGGCTCGATCCGTCGCGCATCAATGTGAATGGCGGCGCGATTGCGCTGGGGCATCCGCTGGGCTGCACCGGAGCCAAGTTGACGGCCACCATCATCCGCGAAATGCAGCGCCGCAAGGCGAAGTACGGCATGGTGACCATGTGCGTCGGCGGCGGCATGGGCGCTGCCGGGATCTTCGAGAATTTGCAGTAAGCATTTGAACCACAGAGGCACCGAGAGGATCGAGGTTGGGCAGAATGCGCGGGTTTGACCAGCTGCTCGTATAACGATGCTCCGAGCCCGCAGGGGCGACTTAGATGATAGCCCGGCGTGGAGCCGCAGGCGGAACGCTGGGTACAGCGTAATCAGAAGATCGGAGCCCCGCAGGGGCGATACAAACAGCAGGTCCTTCGGCGACTGAAGTCGCCTCAGGATGACAACGGCTTTAATGAACGATTTTCGACGCGGCTAAAGCCGCGTCCCTTCATCAAGCGAGGATGGAATGGCAACGACGACGGCAGCTCCTAAGACCAAGACGACGGGCGGAAGCTTTCTGCTCGAGGAACACAACCTGGAAAACGTCTTCACTCCCGAAGACTTTAACGAAGATCAGCAGATGGTCGTGAAGCTCGCCGAAGAGTTCGCGATCAACGAAGTGGTTCCCGAAGCCGAGAAGATGGAGCACAAGGAGTGGGAGGTGTGCCGCGAGCTGCTGCGCAAAGCGGCGGAGCAGGGCCTGACCAACGCCGACATTCCCACCGAATACGGCGGCTCCGACATGGACAAGGTTTCGTCGGCCATCATCTCCGACTTTATGTCGAAGTATGGCAGCTTCATGGTGACGCTGGGCGCGCATAGCGGCATCGGCACGCTGCCCATCGTCTTCTTCGGCACCGAAGAGCAGAAGAAGAAATACCTGCCCAGGCTGGCGACGGCGGAGATCGTCGGCGCCTACGCGCTCTCGGAGAGCACCAGCGGCTCGGACGCGATGAACGCGCGCACACGCGCCGTGCTGTCGCCTGATGGCAAGCACTACATCCTGAACGGCGAGAAGATGTGGATCACCAACGCCCACTTCGCCGACCTGTTCATTATCTTCGCCAAGATTGACGGCGAGAAGTTCACGGCATTCATTGTCGAGAAGACCTTCCCCGGATTCTCGGTCGGCGCGGAAGAAAAGAAGATGGGCATTCGCGGCTCGTCCACGGCGCCGCTGATTCTGACCGACTGCAAGGTCCCGGTCGAGAACGTGCTCGGCGACATCGGCAAGGGGCACATCATCGCCTTCAACATCCTGAACGTGGGCCGCTTCAAGCTGGGCGCAAGCTGCGTCGGCGGCGGGCGCTCGTCACTGGTGACTGCCATTGCTTATGCCAAAGAGCGCAAGGCGTTCAGCAAGAGCATTGCCGACTTCGGACTCATTCGCGAGAAGCTGGCGCAAATGGCGGTTGGCATCTACGCTGGCGAGTCCATGGTCTATCGCACGGTGGGCATGATGGACACGGCGCTCGGACTGGTCGAGAAAAATCCGGAAGAGGTGCGCAAGGCGATCGAGGAGTACGCGGTCGAGTGCTCCATCATCAAGGTGTTCTGCTCCGAGATGCTTGACCATGTAGTCGATGAGACAGTGCAGATCTATGGCGGCTACGGGTTCGTCGAAGAGTATCCGGCAGAGCGCGCGTATCGCGACTCGCGCGTGAACCGCATCTTCGAAGGCACCAACGAAATCAACCGGCTCATCATTACCGGCTGGCTGCTGAAGCGCGCCATGAGCGGACAGCTTCCACTGCTGCCCGCCATCAAGAAGACGATGGACGAGGTGATGGCAGGGCCGTCGTTCGGCGAGGAAGCCGAGGGCGTGCTGGCGGCGGAGCAGAAGATCGTCTCCAACGCCAAGAAGCTCTCCATGCTCGTTGCCGGCGCGGCTTCGCAGAAGTACATGCAAAAGCTGGCCGACCAGCAGGAGATCATGGGCGCTATCGCCGACATGGTCATCGAGAGCTTCACCATGGATTCGTGCCTGCTGCGGGCGCGCAAGTATGCCGAAACCCATGGCGAAGCCAAGAGCGCGCTGGTACGCGCCATGACGCAGGTCTACATCGCTGGCGCAATGGGTCGCCTGGAAGCGGCTGCGAAGAAGGTCATCGCCGCCGTTGCCGAAGGCGACATGCTGCGGACGCAAATGGCGATCGTCCGCCGGCTGGTGAAGTTCGAGCCGCTCAACGTTATCGCTTTGCAGGAGCAGATCGCCGCCCGATTGCTGGAGACGGGGAAGTACGTTACGGCGTAATTGTTAGACCACAGAGGCACTGAGACACGGAGAAGACCCATTCCTCTTCTGTTCTTTTTTCAATCAACGGTCTCGGTGCCTCTGTGTCTCGGTGGTGAATTGTCTTCTCGGTGTCATCCGCCCCTCGCTAGTGATAGCTTTTCTTCATGTCCCGTACATTGCAGTCTCTGGCCGAGGTCCTCGGCGCGCGCGTTGTCGGCGATAGTCTGATCGAAGTCTCACGCGTGGCAAGCATTGCCAGTGCACAGCCGGGCGAACTGGTCTTTGTCCAATCGGCGGATCACCTGGCTGACGCGCTCGCTTGCGAAGCGTCCGCCGTTATCGCGGGCGAGTTTGCCGCGAATGCGAGAAGCTCCAAGCCGCTGCTGATCACTGCCCATCCGCGCCTGGCGTTTGCCACCGCGGCGGCCATCCTGCATGCGCCGCCGGAGCACGCGCCCTCGATCCATCCCACGGCTGTCATTCATGCGTCCGCGAAGGTCTCGCCGGGCGCCAGCATCGACGCTTATGCCGTGATCGATCCCAATGCTGAGGTCGGCGATCGCACGCATGTCTCGGCGGGATGTCATATCGGCGCAGGCGTCATCATCGGCGACGACTGCGAGATCTATTCCCGGGTGGTGATCTATCCGGGAACGGTGCTTGGCCGGCGCGTCATTGTGCACGCGGGAGCGGTGCTGGGCTCCGACGGGTTCGGCTATGTGCGCGACGAGAAGTATGGCCGCTACGTGAAGTTCCCGCAGATCGGGCAGCTGGTGATCGGCGACTACGTTGAGATCGGCGCGAACGTGACGATTGACCGGGGAGCGCTCGACAAGACGGTCATCGGTCCCGGTACGAAACTCGACAACCTGGTTCACATCGGCCACAACTGTCAGCTTGGCGCCAACGTGATCATGGCAGCGCAGGTGGGGCTGTCGGGTAGCGTGAGTGTGGGCGACGACTGCCTCTTCGGTGGACAGGTTGGCATTGGCGATCACGCCGAGATCGAGGCAGGCTCGATCCTGGGTGGGCAGGCGGGCATTCTGCCGCACAAGAAATTCAGGGGAAGCGGAGAGATCTACTGGGGAACGCCGGCGCGGCCGCTCCGCCAGTTCCTGAAAGAGCTGGCGACACTGACACGTCTGGCGAAGTCGAAGAGGTAGAACAGCTTGTTGCGGGCAAATCTCAGAACTAACGTATGCCCGCTTCGCCGGCGCGGAACTTCCAGTAGTCGCCCGCGGTCTCGCTCAAGTCGCCTGAGGCTTTCTCGCCGCGAAACACACGCGAAACGCCGCGCACGACCCGCCGCATCGGCAACTCGCCGGCACTGTCTGCCAGGAACAGTTCGCCCGTCTTGGACGAGCGGTAAAACCAGCGCTTCAGGATGGCCAGGTGCTCCATACATTCCAGCGCGCTATGGGGCTTGCATTGCGCCGGCGAGAGCGCTTCGAGAATGCGCGCTTCCATCGACAGCGGCTTGGCCCGCAGATGCTCGGCCTCGGCCTGAGCTCCGACATTGAGAGATACGGGATCGCAGATCATCCCTGCGTCAACCTTGAACAGCGAAACAGACTCCCTCTCGGCGGCTGGCTGGACCAGCACGCCATTCAGCTCGTCGATCCGGCGCACGATCTCCGGCAATTGCGAAGTCGCCGCCTTCACCTTTTCCAGGCGCGTGTGCAGCGTGGCCGCGCCTTCGAAGTCGAGGGCCGCCGAAGCCTCATCGCGCATGTGCTCGATCTCGCGAACCAGCGACTGCCCTCCGCTTTCGAAATACTGCTGCACGCGTCCGACCTCGGCGGCGTACTCTTCGTCGGTGCAGCCCTTGAAGCATGGCGCCAGGCACATCTTCATCTCGGAGTAAATGCATCCGGGAAAAGCCGGGTCGGGCTTGAGGTCGTCGGTGCAGCGGCGCATCTTGAACAGGTCGAGCGAGTCGTTGGCAAACTTCTCGGCCGCGACGCGAGAGAAGAACGGCCCGTAATATTCGGCGCTGCTCTTGAGCCCATTAATGCGAGTGGTTACGGTAGCCCGGGGATAAGGATTGCTCAGGATCAGCTTTACCAGCGGGGCAAACCGCAAGCGCAGGCGCTTATCGTAACTCTTGGGGAACTCCCGCCGCAGCGTCTTGTAGAGCAGGAAGGAGGCTTCGAAGTCCGACCCTGTGGTAGTCCACTCCACCCAGCGGACGCGGTCGCGAAGGTTGAGCTTGCGGCCTTCCCCCGGCCCCAGCAAGCGCTGCAGCCGGCGGCGCAGATTCGATGTCTTGCCGACGTAAGGCTCGCGGCCCTCGTCTCCCGCGCGCAACACAAACACCGCCGAGCTCGCGGGTGCGGTGGCAAACAGCTCGGAATCGTGTTCAGGCGAGAACTCGAAGCGTTGCGGCAGCACGTCTTGATTCTAGTGCAGGCCGAACCGCTCAGTTGCAGGTTGGGGTTATCGGTCTGCCAGTCACCCTTTCGCCAATTGACCGCGACGCGGAAATGAACCCATAATCAAGTGCTCAGCGATTTCCGTAGCGCACAAGGTGGTTCAACGTGGACACGCAGAATACGAACGACCGCGGCCGCTTCCAAACGGCGGGCCAGCGGCTGGACAGCATACTGGGCGATGCCTCCAAACAAGTCGAGCAGCAGACGCAGGCCCTCATCGATTACATCAACGACGAAGTGGTGCCGCTGATTCGCGAGAACTCGAGCAAGGGGCTGCACGTCGCCGCCGACAAGCTGAAAGACTTCGCCAATTACATGGATTCGAAGAAGCAGAGCGAGTAAAGGCGCCCCGGGTGCAGCGGGCATTCGGACTAGCGTCTCCTGCGCTGTTTGAACCTTGGGAGCTTCGGCGCCGGGTTGTGTCTCGCCGGACTGAAGTCCGGCTACGCACCGGTAAAGGGCCGGCTTACGCAGCGCTGAAGCGCTGCTCTACCGTTTCGCTCCTCGCCATCGCGCTTTTTCTGCTCGCCGCCTGCGGACACAAGAAGACTGCGATCAAGGTCCCTCCTCCTCCTACGGCCACGAGCAACCCGGCCCAGCAGCAGACGGAGGCGAATGCCCGGCCTCCTGCGCCGAGCCCGACCAGCAAGCATCAGAAGCCGATCTACGTGGAAACCGGGATGGCGAGCTGGTATGGGCCGCCGTACCACAATCGTCACGGGGCGAATGGCGAAATCTATAACGAGAATGCGCTGACGGCCGCGCATCGCACGCTGCCCATGAACTCTGTCGTGCGCGTGACTAACGAGACGACGAAGCATTCCGTCGTGGTGCGGATCACCGATCGCGGTCCGTTTGTGGAAGACCGGGTGATCGATCTCTCGCTGGCAGCGGCCAAGGCAGTTGATGTCTGGCGTCCCGGGACGGCGATGGTGAGGATCGAGGTGCTCTCGGCGCCCGCACCTATCGCCGAAGGCGGACGATGGTGCGTGCAGATTGGTGCCTTCCAGAATCGGCATGAAGCCGTCAAGCTGAAGGAGAAGCTGCAAGCGCACTACGAGAACGCTCAGGTACTCGAGTTCACCGGACCCACGGGCGAGTGGGTGCGCATCCGCCCGCAAGGCGACGACAAGCGCGCCGCCCAGGAGGTCGCGAGCAAGACCCACGTGAAAGAAGGGGGCGTCTTTCTCGTCCGGCTCGATTAGCTGGCAACTCATTCGGTTCGGCCGCACCAGGGCCTATACTCGGTTTTGTGAAGTATGTGGCAGTCGATGGCGCAGGGACAAGCTCAAGTGCTGAGCGTCCTGCCCTCCTCGTCCGTGGCCGCCGGCTGGAATACCTGACCATCGCCTGGAACGGCCTGGAAGCCGCTCTGTCTCTCATTGCCGGGGTGATGGCGGGAAGCGTAGCGCTGGTCGGGTTTGGGCTCGACTCGGTCATCGAAACCGCATCGGCCGGTGTGCTGCTCTGGCGCCTGGGCCTGAAAAGTGACGCCGAGCACCGCGAGCGAGCGGAGCGCACGGCGCATCGCCTGGTCGGTATCTGTTTCCTTCTACTGTCGCTCTACATTGTCATAGGATCCGCGCGCTCGCTTTGGCTGCGGTCCCGGCCCGAGACGAGCATTCTGGGCACGTCCATTGCGTGCGCTGCCATCGTGGTCATGCCACTGCTGGGCCGGGCGAAGCGGCGGGTTGCGCGGCAACTCGGCAGTGGCGCGCTGCATTCCGACTCGCGACAGGCCGACTTCTGCGCGTATCTGTCAGCGATTCTGCTGCTGGGATTGCTGTTGAACTGGCTGCTGGGCTGGTGGTGGGCCGATCCTGTGGCCGCCCTGGTGATGGTGCCAATTATCGCGCGCGAGGGCCTGCAGGGAGTGCGCGGCGAAGAGTGTTGCGATTGTGAACGCGCCGCAGATTAACCACAGCGACACCGAGGCACTGAGATTATTTCTTTGGACTCTGTGTCTCCGTGCCTCAGCGGTGAATTCTGAATTTCCGTGCGTCCCTATTTTCCGTTATTCTGTTTGACGTTCCGCAAACCATGAGAACTCAGCGAGGTAAACCCGCATCGAAGCCGTTCGTTCCGCTATCCACTCGCTTCGATCATGCGCTGCTGTTTGCGGCGCAGGTGCATCGCAACCAGGACCGCAAACACAGCGGCATACCTTACCTTTCGCACCTGATCGGCGTGGCTTCCATCGTGCTCGACTATGGCGGGGACGAAGATCTCGCCATTGCCGCCTTGCTGCACGATGCCGCCGAAGATCATGGCGGCCGGGCCATGCTGCACACCATCGAGCAGATGTTCGGCCCGCGTGTGGCCAAGGTCGTGGACGGCTGTACCGATTCGTACGGCGACGAGGACAAGGCCAAGCCGAAGTGGTATCCGCGCAAGCTGCGGTATCTTCGGCGCGTGCGTAAAGAGGATGCTGAGACGCGTTTCGTCTCGGCCGCCGACAAGCTTTACAACACGCGCGCCATCCTGCGGGATGTGCGGCAGAGCGGCGAGTCGGCCTTCCACCGCTTTTCAGCTCCGAAGACCAAGGTGCTTTGGTATTACCGTTCGCTGGTGCGGGAATTTCGCGCCGGCAGCGTGACCCATCTGTTGAAGCCGCTGCTGGATGACCTGGACCGGGCTGTGACGGAGTTGGAACATCACTCGGGTCTGCTCGCTGACCCGCAGAGAACCATTCGCGAGCTGAAGTTAAAGAAGTAAGTCACAGCAGAACTGCTATCGAGGATTCGGAGTTGACCGCATCGCAAGCGCAGGAAATCACTCATCTCCTGCAAACCGCCAGAAACATCGCTGTCGTCGGGCTCACGGATAATCCGTTGCGTCCGAGCCATGGTGTCTCCAGCTACATGCAGTCGCAGGGGTATCGCATCATTCCGGTCAATCCGAACATCACGGAGTCGCTGGGCGAGAAGGCCTATGCGACGCTGCTGGACGTGCCGGAAAAGATCGACATCGTGAACATCTTTCGCCGCCCGGGAGCCGTCCCTGAGTTTGTAGACCAGGCCATTCAATTGAAGGTGCCGGCCATCTGGATGCAGGAGGGTGTGGTCAACGAGGCAGCGGCGGAGAAGGCGCGGCAGGCGGGAATTTTCGTGGTGATGGACCGATGCATTCTGAAGGACCACCGGCGGTGGCTCCGGGGCCAATGATTGGTGGCCAGTGGCTGCGGTGAAAGCGATTAGCACTTAGCCATTGGCAACGAGCAGCGAAAGCCTTTTCTAGTCACGATCCACCAGCCACTATCTCAGAACCCCATGATGTTGTAGCCGCAATCGACGTAGATGGTCTCGCCGGTGATCCCGGTAGCGCCATCGCCAGCGAGGAAGACGGCGGTCGAAGCGACTTCATTTACGTCAATATTGCGTTGCAGGGGAGATTTTTCCGCCTGTGACTTCATCATCTCGCCCAGGCTGCCGATACCGCGCGCCGCCAGCGTCCGGATAGGGCCGGCGGAGATGGCGTTGACGCGAATCTTGTGCTTGCCCAGATCGTAAGACAGATAGCGGACGCAGGCTTCGAGCGCCGCCTTGGCCACTCCCATCACGTTGTAATTCGGGACGACCTTCTCCGCACCGTAGTACGTGAGTGTTACCACGCTGCCGCCTTCGGTCATCAGCGGGGCAGCGGCGCGAGAGACGGCGACCAGCGAGTAGGCGCTGGTATCCAGCGCGATCCGAAAAGCTTCGCGGCTGGTGTCGACGAATTCGCCCTTCAGCGCCTCTGCCGGCGCATAGGCGATGCTGTGCACAACGGCGTCGAGCCGGCCATAGCGCTGTTTGATCTGCTCGAATAGCTGCGCGATTTCTTCATCGCGCGAGACGTCGCACTGGAAGGCCTGCGAGTTCGGCAAGGCCGCAATCAGGTCGTCAGCTTCCTGCTTCAGGCGGTCATTCTGGTAGGTGATGGCAAGTTGAGCACCGGCGGCCTGCATCTCCTGGGCAATGGCCCAGGCGATGCTGCGCTTGTTGGCGACTCCAAATACCACCACATTACGTCCCTGCAAACTCGACATCTACAGTTCTCCAGTCGTAAGTTGCTCAAACCATCGAGAATACCATTCAAGGCGGCCCAGGGCAGAGCTGCCGGCCAGCATCCGGGGGGCCGGCAGCTTGCGATTTAGGCTTCCCATCAGCGGATTCCCGGACATATACTTTGTTCCTCTTTGCCGGGGCGGGCGAACGTGAGGACGGCGTCCGGCATCCATTTCGTTGCTGGGAGGTTGCTATGGCAACCATTCGCGATCTCTTAAATAATCGCACCATCCACTACGTTCAACCGGAACAGAGCGTGTTCGAAGCCGCCAGTTACATGGCTCAATGCAACGTAGGAGCAGTGCCTGTGCTCGACGGCGCAAAGCTGGTCGGCATCTTCTCCGAACGCGACATCATGAAACGCGTGGTAAGCGAATCGCGTGACCCCATGACGACGCACATTGCCGAGGTGATGACCAAGGCCGTCCACACCGTGGAGCCGACGGCGACTTGCCATGATGCCATGGTGATGATGCAGTCCTATGGCGTACGCCACCTGCCCGTATGTGATGGCGCCACCCTGGTGGGCTTCCTGTCGTTGCGCGACCTGCTGCGGCATAACCTGGAGGAGAAGTCCGGCGAGGCCGACATGATGCGCGCCTACATCCAGACCGGCGCGAGCTGATAGGGTATTCCCAAGGAGCCGCCCTTGGAGAAAATCAACCTCGCGCAGAAGCTGTCGCTGTTCAGCGATCACTACAGCCCGAAGATCGTCGGCGAGCTGAACGATTCCTACGTCAAGCTGGTGAAGCTGCAAGGGGAATTTGTCTGGCATCACCACGATGCCGAGGACGAGCTGTTCTTTGTGGTGAAGGGCGCGCTGCGCATGCGGGTGCGCGGGAACAGTGGCGAACAGGAGTTCGTGATTCGGCCCGGCGAGTTCATCATCATTCCACGCGGGGTGGAGCATCTTCCCTCAGCCGAGGAAGAGACGCATATCATGCTGCTCGAACCGAAGACCACGCTGAATACCGGGAATGTCGAAAGCGAGCGGACAGTGAAGGAGTTGGAGAGGATCTAGCATGTCCAAACGCGCGAGGGACTTCTTCGCTGTTGTGCTTCTGGTTTGGTTGGCGACCACTCTGGGTATCGCCAGAGATAAGAACGATGCATGCAGCAAGCCTCCTGAACTCGTTTCGACCGCAAAAGCGACCAAAGAAGAGCAGCGGAAAGCGCGTGAGCTCCGTGCTCAGGGCTCGGTCGTGGCAACCATTAGTGAACAAGGAGATGTGACCGATGCGAAAGTCGCCCAGGCATCCTCGAAAGAAGCTGCTACCTACCTGCTGTCTGTAACGAAAGCGATGAAGTACAAGCCCAGGCCGGGCTGCGGGCCGTTTAGGACAATCGTGAACTTCACATTGGCTGGACAGTAACTTCATGCGTCATACAATTTTCGAAGTCGACAACCAATCCACAAGGACCGCCGTCGGCTTCAGGCCTGCCAGGGATTAATAATCGGGATTGAGAGATCCTCGAAGTGAGCCAGATTGCGAGTCACCAGTGTCGCATGGCGCGCCAGCACGATGCCTGCAATCATCGTGTCGCGTAACTCCACGGGTCGTCCTTTCCGTTGGCGCGACGCCATCAAATCCGCGGCTTCGGCAGCAGCGTCGTTGTCGAACGAAGCTACTCGATGTCCCAGTTGATCGAGAAGGTTTTCAAACGCCGCCAGCAATAGACGCTTGCGTTTGCCCGCCGCCAGAAGTTGAAGCCCAAACAGGATCTCAAGAACAGTGATAGAGGTAATCCAGACGGACGTTCGAGGCTGCTGGTCCAGCCAGGCGAGAACCTTCGCATCCGGAGCCTCCCGCATCAACGCGGAAAGGACGTTCGTGTCCAAAACAATCATGGCTCAAAGTCGGCCGGGAAAACCGCATGTCCGCGCAGTTCGGCTATCTCCGACCTGAGCCCAGTTTTTGCGAATAACTTGGAGATGTCTGTGCCAAGGCCGCTGCTGGAAGATGGCTCTTCGGCAACAGCATTGCGGAGAATATCGCGCACTTCTGCCTCCATGCTGCGACCATGCCGCCGGGCTCGCTGCTGCAAGCGCGTCTTTACGCTGTTTTCAATATCCCGGACCACCAGCTGTCCCATGCGAGTCTCCTTGTCAATAATGATATCATGATATCAGATAATGTTCAGTTTGTTGGGGGATTGAATCATCCCGCCGCAGCGCGTTCGATTGTCGCAAGCTTGACTTACCCGGCTAAGGCAACGCCGCGGCAGCCTGGGGTGGCTTGTGCCAGACCACCGGTTCGATTCGTCCAACCAGGAAGAACCAGGATGCCGCCCCGAGAAGCGCGACCACGGTAGCGAGCGCGAAGGCCCACTCGAAGTGGCCGGTTCTTTGCAGGATGAGGCCCGCCAGCGCTGGAGCCACCACGCCGG
This sequence comes from uncultured Acidobacteriaceae bacterium, assembly GCA_963846815.1. Classification (GTDB taxonomy): domain Bacteria; phylum Acidobacteriota; class Terriglobia; order Terriglobales; family Acidobacteriaceae; genus CAVVDY01. The sequence goes on from CAWJXG010000002.1 coordinate 1,048,823, forward strand.
CAAGGTTGCCCACTGCATTCTGGAATCCTGTCCAGCGCCCTGCCGCATAGGGTCCAGCGAGGGTCTGAGTTATCGCAAATACGTTCGAGCCGGTGACGCCAATAAAAACTGCTCCCAGCGTCAGCATGAGGACGCAGAGCCGCGGGCCGCTTAGCGCCGCCAGTCCCAGGAAGATGCCGGCGAAGCCTACCCCCGCCCCGGCAAAAGTCTTGCGTACCAGCGTCGGTGTTGCGCCCGCCACGATCCAGCGATCAGAGAGCCAGCCGGCAAGAGCGGTCGAGGCGGCAGCCACCAGGTAGGCAGTCCCTCCCACCGTTGCCATCTTGTCCATGGAAAAATGCCGCTCGCGTACCAGGTAAAAAGGCAGCCAGGTAATCAGAAAGTAGTTGAGATAGTTGCTGGAGAATAAGCCTGCGCAGCTCCCCCACGCCGATCGCAAGCCCAGGAATTCTGCGAGACTCGGGACTCCGGTCGGCGTGAGGTGCAGTGCTTCGTCACCGCCAGGCATACACCCGACCCAGGGGACGAGCCACAATAGGCTGACCAGTCCAAGCACGATGAAGAAAGGGCGCCAGCCGAAGCGCGCCATCAGCATGCCTCCCATCAACATGCCGAGCCCAGGTCCCAGCATCAAGCCGGCGTTGACGATGGAGTTCGCCAGCCCTCGATGCTCCTCGGGAAAATGCAGAGCGATGATTTTGGAATACGCCGGATAGGCGACAGATTCCCCGGTTCCCAGCAGCAGGCGCAACAGGAAAAGCGCAGCGAAGGTGTGGACGATCCCGGTGACGGTGGTCGCACAGGACCAAAGAGCAAAGCCCGCGGCCAGGACCCAGTTAACGTCGAAACGGTCGACCAGCCAACCGGCGAAAGGTAGAAGGCAGGCATAGGTCCAGAAGAACGCTGACAATAGCAGCCCGAGGTTCGCTGCCGAAATGCCAAGCTCATCCTTCAACATCGGCGCGGCGATGGACAGGTTGCCGCGATCGATATAGTTGATGAATACAGACAGGCCGAGCAGGAGCAGAACCGCCGTCTGCCTACCCGTGAGCTTCTTGCGCCCGGGCAAATAGGTTGACATGGAGGAAGGCGATTGTCTCCCACCATGTCAAAATTTGCAAACGAATGTTCGAAATCGAAGCCAGCGACGGCGTGTGGTGACGGACTAGGCGATCGCCGGATCGACCTTCTCGGTGTCGATTCCCAACTCCGCAAAAGCCTTTTGCGCGCGCTGCGGGTCGAACTTGCCTTCACGGGCGAGCCGCGACAGCGCGGCTGCGGCAATGGCATGCGCGTTGATTTCGAAGTGCGTGCGCAGGTGATGGCGGTTGTCGCTGCGGCCAAAGCCGTCGGTGCCGAGTGAGACGAGCCGTCCCGGTAACCACGGAGCAAGCTGGTCAGGCACGACCTTCATGAAGTCGGTTGCGGCGACGATAGAACCCTCGGCTCCGTCGAGCGCCTGCAAGATATAGGGCTGCTTCTCCGGCTCGGCAGGATGCAAGCGGTTCCAGCGCTCGATGGCCAGCGCGTCACGGCGGAGTTCGTTGTAGCTGGTGACGCTCCACACGTCGGCGTTCACGCCATACTTCTCCGCCAGGACCTGTTGCGCCTTCAGGGCTTCGTTCAGCATCGGGCCGCTACCGAAGAGGTGAATCACCGCCTTCTGCTCGGCGGCTTTGTACTTGTAGATGCCGCGCAGAATGCCTTCCTCAGCGCCTTGCGGCATCTCCGGCATGGCATAGTCTTCGTTGTATGCCGTGATGTAGTAGAAGCGGTCTTCGTTGCGCTCGAACATGCGCCGAATGCCGTCCTGCACGATGACGGCGATCTCATAGACGTACGCCGGATCGTAGGCATGGCAGGTGGGAACCGTGCTGGCAAGCACGAGGCTGTGTCCGTCCTGGTGCTGCAATCCTTCGCCCGACAGCGTGGTTCTGCCGGCGGTGCCGCCGACGAGGAAGCCGCGTCCGCGGGCATCGGCAAAAGCCCAGATCATGTCGCCAACGCGCTGGAAGCCGAACATGGAGTAGTAAGTGAAGAAGGGAACGGTTGGCACACCATAATTGGAATAGGCGGTCCCGGCTGCCGTCATCGAGGCCATGGAACCGGCTTCGGTGATGCCCTCCTCGAGAATCTGGCCGTTCTTCTCCTCGCGATAGTAGAGGAGCATGTCGACGTCATGCGGGCGGTAGAGCTGTCCCTGGCTGGCGTAGATGCCGACCTGGCGAATGATCGATTCCATGCCGAAGGTGCGGCCTTCGTCAGGAATGATGGGCACGATGAATTTGCCGATCTGCGGGTCCTTCATCAACTGGCGCAGCATGCTGACGTAACCCATGGTTGTGGAGACCGCGCGGCCCTTCGACCCGGCGATGGACTCAGCAAATTCGGCCAGGGGCGGGGCCTGGAACTCAATCTTTTTGGGATTGCGATGGGGCATAAAGCCACCCAGCCGCCGCCGCTGTTCGCGCATGTAGGCCAGCTCAGGACTCTCGTCCGGCGGACGGTAAAAGGCCCCCTTCCGGGCCGCCTCTTCGGGAATCGGAATATCGAAACGGGAGCGAAAGGCGGTCAATGCCTGGTCTGCCAGCTTCTTTTCCTGGTGGGTGGCGTTGCGGGCCTCGGCTGAACCTAAACCGTAGCCTTTGACGGTCTGAGCGAGAATCACCGTGGGTTGACCCTTGTGCTCGACCGCGCGCTTGTAGGCGTTGTAAACCTTCTGGGGATCATGGCCGCCACGGCTGAGGTAGTGCAGTTGCTCGTCGCTCATGTCTTCGACCAGCTTCGCCAGTTCGGGATACTTGCCGAAGAATTCCTTGCGGATGTAAGCGCCTCCGCGAGCCTTGTAGCTCTGCAGTTCGCCGTCGACCACTTCTTCGAAGCGCTTGATGAGCAGGCCTGACTTGTCCTTCTGCAATAAAACGTCCCAATCGGAGCCCCAGAGAACCTTGATGACGTTCCAACCTGCGCCGCGGAAGGCCGCTTCCAGTTCGTTGACGATCTTGCCGTTACCGCGCACCGGGCCATCCAGGCGCTGCAGGTTGCAATTGACGACGAAGATGAGGTTGTCGAGCTTTTCCCGGGCGCCGAGGGTAAGCGAGCCCATTGCTTCGGGCTCGTCGGTTTCCCCGTCGCCAACGAATGCCCATACTTTGCGATCGGTCTTCTCAATGAGGCCGCGATTCTCCAGATAGCGCATGAAGCGCGCCTGGTACAGCGCATTCAGCGGACCAAGTCCCATGGAAACCGTGGGAAAGCGCCAGAAGTCGGGCATGAGCCAGGGATGGGGATACGAGGACAGTCCCGGCTTGTCGCGCAATTCGTGGCGATAATTCTGCACCCGCTCCAGCGACAGGCGGCCTTCGAGGAAGGCGCGGGAATAGACTCCGGGCGAGGCGTGGCCCTGGAAATAAATGAGGTCGCCAGGCTGATCGCCGTAGCTGGCGCGGAAAAAGTGATTGAAGCCCACCTCCAACAGCGTGGCCAATGAGGAGTAGGTCGAAATGTGGCCGCCAATGCCGGCATCTTCCTTGTTTTGACGATGCACCATCGCCATGGCATTCCAGCGGATCAGGCTCTTGATGCGGCGCTCCAGCGCGCGGTCTCCGGGATAAGGAAGCTCTTCTGAGACAGAAATGGTGTTGATGTAGGGCGTGTTGAGCTGGACAGGTACGTCGACGCCGCTCTCGCGGGCATTGCGCATCAGGGCGCCGATCAGTTCCGTGCCGCGCTCCTGGCCTTCTTCTTGAACCAGCTGATTGAATGCCTCAAGCCACTCGTTGAATTCGTTCTCGTGATCGATTTCCGCGTCCATTTCCGGTGTAGCCGGAAACTCCAAAACGGTATGCACGTCGTGTAAAGCCACAATCACCTCAAGAATCAGAAGTCGCCGGATCGCCCCGCCGCCGGCGCAGAAGTAAGTCTTTTAACGGTTTTCCCCTAAGTAACGTGATGCTCCATCAGGCCTTAAGCTTCTCTTTTCTTTTTCGCATAGAATCGGCAGTCTTCAGCGGTATCCGGGGGCCTGCGGAAAGAGCTTGGCGTAACCAAATGAACAACGTGGTTCAACCAAATCCTCTTCAGCACAAGCTGGTGCGCTGTCAGTGACCGTGCTCAAGTTGGTTTGATTTTATCAGCGGCGCGGGGCAATCAAGTTACACGAAGCCGTGGGCGCGACAAAGGCACCGGCGCGACGGCTTCGAAGCTCAAGACAGCACTATCCGGAACAGGCGGGATGATGGCAATCGCAGGCGATTTCCATTTCCTTGCTGCCGGCATCGCGGCAGGAATCGCTGCAATACTTTTCGCCGGGCGCTACATTGCAGACGCAGGGTTCATGGGCGCACTTGCGCTCTTCGTGATCGTTCATCTCTCTCTCCTTCGAAGCCAGGCAGTCAGGCAAACCTCAACACCCACAAGGGTGATGAGAGGTTAGCAGAGTCAGGCGGCGAAGACCAGCGCCCCGGGACCGGTTGCCAGTACGCGATCCGCTTAGTAGGGCTGGTTCACCCGCTGCCAGATTGCAAGTCCGGCGATCACGAGTATGAGCAGGCCCGAGGCAGCTCCGAAGATTTTGACCAACGGAGAGAGCTTCTGCATACGGACTTGAAGTTGTTCCTGCTCAACGCGCATGCTGGAACTGGCTTCGTCCAGGAATAGCTGATCGTCCTCGTGCATGCTCAAAGTGCTGCGATAGATGAGCAGAATGATCAGCACGGTCGTTATGACGGCCCAAATGATGAACAGGGTCCAGAGAGACATTTGCCACCTCGGCTCAGAGCGAACCGGTCCCAGTGATTACGCGTGACGAAGCTTGGCGCACCGCCTGGGGCCTCACGCAACACATTATATCCCCCGTGGAGACACTTCAAGGCTAATCCGTGCCGCACGAGTGACATGCCGGAGACTTGACTCGTCCCGGCTGCCGGATTCCGGACTGAGTCGGTGCGACCATCCGGCGGGGTGGCTCATCTCATAAAAGGACGAAGGGCAGGGCTTTTCTGGCGCCCGGCAATCTTCAATTTGTTATAATTTCCCCAGTTTCCGAGGAGAGTGAGATGGCTACTACGACGACAACACCAACTGTTCCGAGCACACCCACTGTTGACAGCAAGCCTGTGAACTTCACCCCGAATGCAATCGGGAAGGTGAAGGAGATTATGGCGCAGCAGAACCCAGTTCCGGCGGGATTGCGCGTAGGAGTGGTTGGCGGGGGATGCTCCGGCTTCTCTTATTCCATGTCGTTCGAAAATGGCGCCGGCATGATGGACAAGACCTTTGACTTCGACGGCCTGAAGGTTTTCGTCGATGCCACTTCGCTCATGTATTTGAAGGGCGCGGTCGTCGATTACGTCGAGACCCTGGAAGGTGCCGGCTTCAAGTTCGAAAACCCGAACGTCAAGAGCACCTGCGGTTGCGGATCCTCCTTCAGCGTGTAAATCAGAATTCGGCCAAACTTTCGCAAAGCCCTGCCCAGAAGGCAGGGCTTTTTGCGCCAGCAGCAACAACGAAAGCAGGCCAGGGTTTTGTAAGAGAGCAGGCCGGATGGTGGGCGATTTGAGCAGGGATGCTGACCAGGGCAGCTTTGGACGATTACAATAGTGTTTTCCCCTTGCATTCACACCCGAGGGAACTCCCCGGGAGAATGGATAGTTTATTGCGCAAAATCGTATATCTCCTTCCGGCGCTCCCGTTGTTGGCTCTCATGCTCGCCTGCGGTGACCAGTACCGGCCCGTGGCGAATCCCATCATTGGACAGGGCGGCCAGCCGCAGACGACCCATTACGCATTCGTATTGAACAACAACCCGGCGGGGAACAGCAGCACGGTGCGGCTTGACGTATCGGGCAATACCAATCTCGAGACTCAGGCCGTGGGCGGCGGAGCCGTCAAGGAAGCAATTCTCTCCAACACGACGGGAGCTTTGTTCATCGCCAACAGCCTATCCGATTCGGTAAGTGAATTCTCGACCATCACGACGAACGGGCCGATTACAACGATCAACGTGCCGCTGGGCTCCAGGCCAATCGCATTGACCACGGCAGAGACGGGATACATGTTTGTCCTGAACTCTTCGCCCAACGTCAATTGCCCGAACACGGGATCCATCAGCACGATCGGCACCAGCACGCTGGCGGTCCTAAGCACCGGGTGTGTTGGCGTAAATCCGGTCGCATTCTCTCAGCTTTTCGACGGGACAAAGATCTTTGTCGCCAACGCGGGTGACAATACGGTGTCGGTATTCGACCCGAGTACCGGAACGGTCATCTCGACCATCACGCAAGCGGACGGACTGGGCCTGAATCCCGCGTATGTCCTTACCAGCGCCGACAGTGCATATGTTTTTGTGATTAATAAGGGAGACGGCACGAATCCGGGAACGCTGAACGTGATCGCTTCCTCGGACGATAAGGTACACGCTACGCTGCCCCTGGGTATCTCTCCTGATTTTGCCTATCTCGACTTCAACCTGAACCGGCTTTACGTCACGAATTCCGGCAGCAACTCAGTTACGGTGTTTGATGCCGCCAGCGTGAACCTGACGAATAATCCGGTGATGCCGACCCTCGCAACCGTAAACGTTGGCAGTGGCCCCGTGGGTGTCACCGCCCTGGCGGATGGAACCAAGTTCTACACTGCCAATTCGCTTTCGAACGACGTAACCGTGGTGAGCGCCACCAGCTTCGGTGTCCTGAAGACCGTCCCAGTGGGGCAGGGTCCGGTTTGGATAGCTTCCGAACCGACTTCCACCAAGATTTACACGGCGAACAAGAACAGCGGGACGGTGAGCGTGATCCAAACCGTCAACGATACTCTGGTGACGAGCATGGCTGTGCCGCCGCAGGACCCGAACTGCTCGAGTTCCTGCGCCCTGCAGCAGCCGACAATGATCCTGACGTTCTAAGGTCCGGAGAAATTCCATGAGCCGCGTCCTGGTGATCACTGGCGAGAATCCCGTCAGCCGGGAAATAGGGAATGCGCTTGTGGCAGCGGATTTTCCGTTGGAATACGCCGCCGGGCATGCCGACGTCCTGCACAAGCTGCGCCTGAAATCGTTTGGCGTGGTCATAACCAGCCCGGAGAGCTCGGTGGAGGAAGACCTGGCCCTGCTGGACGAGATGCGCGAAATACGGCCGGGCGTGAAGAGCATTGTTCTGGCCCCCAGCAGCACTCCCGATGATGTGATTTCGGCCCTACGAGCGCGAGTGTTTGCCTGCTTCACCTCGCCGTTTGATGTCACCGACATCTCTACCCTTGCCTATGCCGCGGCTTCCGACAACGAATGGCGCGACGATATTCAGGTGTTGTCGGCAAGACCGGGATGGGTTTCGGTTCGGGTCAACTGCCGGCTGCTTACCGCCGAGCGGCTGATGACTTTCACCAAGGAATTGAGTTCCCAGTTGCCGGAGGAATCGCGGCGCGAGATGATGCAGGGCTTCCGCGAAATCCTTTTGAATGCCATGGAGCACGGCGCAGCATTCAACCCCGAGCAGGTGGTGGAGGTCTCGGCGATTCGAACCGCGCGCAGCATGGTGTTCTATGTTCGCGATCCGGGCGCAGGCTTCCGTCGCGATGAACTGGATCACGCAGCGATCTCCAATCCTCTGGACCCGGCGGCGCATATCGCTATACGCGAAGCCGAAGGAATGCGGCCGGGCGGCTTTGGAATGTTGATGGCGGCCGGTACCGTGGACGAGTTGATCTACAGCGAGATCGGCAACGAGGTTTTGCTGATCAAGTACATCAAGGGCGATGCCGCAGTTGGCGGGACGGCATGACAGCAGCCAAAAAGCGGAAACCCAAGCCATTTCGGGCCGAAAAGGCAGTTAAGGCCGTTGCTCGTAAAGTGGTCGGCACTCCTCCGCCGACCCGCGCCGAGCCCGATACCACCAAGCGCAAGGCGTCGAAGGAAAAATACAAACCTAAGCTGGAAGATCTGCTGAGCAGCGACGAGTAGTTGCCCTATTTGGCCGCGCAACTGACTTGTCATCCTGGCACGGCGGAGGACCTGTTGTTTCTTTTAAGCCCTTCGGGCTCTTGATCGTGCGCCGCTCGGGTGCATTATCGACTCGGCTGTTGTCGCCACGCCAGCGAGAGCAGGTCCCTCGTTTCGCTCGGGACAACAAAATTATGGGCAATGCAAAATTGCTGGTAAGAGAGTGCTGAAGCTTCCTGCTTACGGTGTAACTTCCAGATCGATGCTCTGGCCTTGGTAGATGCGCTGGCCTGCGGCTGGTACGGTCCTGGTCACCCGGCGCGCGCCATTCGATAGCGCTTCGGAAGCGTTACCCGGAGCGTTCTCCCGCGTCGAAATGCTGCCAACTTTGAGCCCTGCCGAAACGATTGCGTTGATCGCTTCATCCTCGCTGCGGCCACGCAGATCAGGCATGACGAACGACTCTCGCTCCTCGGGCGCGGCAATCAGGATGCTCACTTTTGGAGCAGAAACGTTGGTGGCATTGGCCGGCGGACTTTGCGCAACGATCTGATCCGGCGACGCGCCGGCGATGTCGGCCGAGGCTATGGTGCCCAGCTCTAACCCACGGCGGCGAATGTTAATCTCCGCTGCGCGCTCGCTGTCTCCCGCGAGATCAGGGATGACCACGCGCTGCGGCCCCATGCTTTCAGCCACGCGCACCCGCCAGCCGCGGCGCACCTGCTCTCCGGGCGAAGGCACCTGGGACATGACGTGCCCTTCCGGCACATCGGCGCTGTAAAAATGGTCGGAATCATCGAGCAGCAGCCCTCGATCCTCAAGCGCTTTTTGCGCCTGCACCCGTGTCATGCCAACTACCTTGGGAACAGCGGCCTGCCGGCCATGGATGGCGAAGCGCATAGCGGTCAATGCTGATACCAGGAAGACCACCACCAGTACCATCACGCGGAGCATGATTCCGACCAGCCGCCGCATCAGTGCATCTCTCCGTCCACGGGTGGATGACTGGCAACCGCCGCTTTCTGCGCGATTGCGCTGGGCGTCGTGGGCGGAGGAGCCGCGAAGTCCTCAGACTCACGTCCTTGCAATGCCACTCGCATGAAGTCGATCCAGATGGGCAGGGCAGCGGCAGAGCCGGTTTCCTTGTTGCCCAGGGTTTTCTTTTCGTCAAATCCCACCCAGACGCCGCAGGTGATGGAAGGCGAGAAGCCGACGAACCACGCATCGGTGAAGTCGTTGGTCGTGCCCGTCTTGCCTCCGAGAGGATGGTTGAGCTTACTGGCGGCATAGCCAGTGCCGTGCTGTATCACCTCGCGCAACATGCTGGTCATGATGCGCGCCGTGCGCGCGCTGACGACATCCGTCACTTCGGGATAGTTCTCTTCCAGCACGCGGCCGTCGTAGTCGGTGACCTTGCGGATATAGCGCGGGGTCACCCGCACGCCGTCATTCGGGAAGGTGGTAAATGCCGCAGTCTGCTCGATCACGGAGATGTCAGCGGCACCCAACGCAACGGGCAGGTAGGCGGGCAGCGGCGACGTTATGCCGAACTTACGCGCATAGTCGATGACGGTCTTGATACCGCCCACGCGCTCGGTAATCTTCAACGCCGGAATGTTGCGCGATTCCGCCAGCGCATGGCGAAGCGTAATCACGCCTTCGAATTTGCCATCGTAGTTATGGGGCGTGTACGGGCCGGAAGGCGTAGGAAAACTGATGGGAGCGTCGAGTACAGTGTCGTCCGGAGTCAGACCCTCGTCGATGGCCGCAGTATAGATGTAGGGTTTGAACGAAGATCCCACCTGGCGCAGGGCCTGGGTCGCGCGGTTGAACTTCGATTCTTCGAAATCGCGGCCGCCGACCATCGCTTTAATGTCGCCGGTGGAATTGTCGAGCGCCAGCAGAGCGCCTTGCACGCCGGATTCCTGTTCCAGCGAGACCCGGCTCTGCGCGCCGTTCAACTCATCGACCTTCACGTAGACAAGGTCGCCGCGCGTCAGGAAATCCATGGGCGAGTTGCGGTGCGTCCACTTGATCTCCGCCGGGCCAAGCTGCGCCTGATAGGGACCAAACTTGATGATGGCATATTGCGGCGCGACTTCTGTCACCAGCGCATGAAGGTACGTCCCCGGCTGGATCGCATTGTCCCAATCGACGTGATGATAGTCCCGGATCGACTCGCCGTTGGCAATCACGTTCAGCAGATTGCCTTTCCATCCGTGACGCCGCTCGTAGGCTGCCAGACCGTCGAGCACGGCCTGATTGGCCGCGCGTTGCATGTCCAGATCAAGCGAGGTATACACCCGCAGGCCCGCCTCGTGAACTTCCTCGGTCCCGTATTTGCGCTCCAGATATTGCCGCACCTCTTCCACGAAATACGGAGCGACGTTGTTCGTATCGCTCTGCACATGCACGACCAGCGGCGAGTTCTTCGCCCGCTCGGCCTGCTCGGTCGTGATCTTGCCGTCCTCGAGCATGTTGTTGATCACCAGATTGCGACGGCGCAGCGACCGCTCGGGGTTATTGATAGGCGAGTAGGCGTTGGGAGCTTTCGGCAGCCCGGCAAGCACCGCAGCTTCTTCCAGCGTCAGGTCCTTGGCCTTCTTGCTGAAGTAATAATTTGCGCCCGCCTCAAACCCGTATACGCCATGGCCGAGATAGATCTGGTTGGCGTAGAGGGTGAAAATCTGCTGCTTGGTGAAGCGCCGCTCGATCTCGATGGACAGCATGACTTCCTGGATCTTGCGGCGGAAATTGCGGTCGGGCGAGAGAAAGAGATTACGCGCCAACTGCATGGTGAGCGTGGATGCGCCCTGCGCCTTGCTATCGGACCGCAGGTCGCGCCAGGCGGCTCCGAGTACACGCCAGGGATCGACGCCCCAATGGCGCTCAAAATCCTTGTCTTCGGTGGAGATGAGGGCGTCGCGCAGCACCTTGGGAAAGTCTTCATATTTATCGATCACCCGCCGCTGCAGCGCGAATTGCCCGATGACACGGTTCTGGTCGTCGTAGACTTGAGTAATGGTGGCGGGCCTGTATTCCTCAAGCGCGGTCACTTGGGGAAGATCGATGGAGTAGACCAGCAAGAAACCGACGGCAGCCCCGGCCGCTGCAGCAAGAATGGTCAGTAGGATAAAGACAATATTGCCTACGAATCTGTGACCGCTGTGGGGGCCATTTGTGCTGCGAGGGGCAGCGACATCCGGCTCTTCGATGAGGCGTTTCATGGGAGAGGTGCTGCCTTCAGAATAGCACCGTAGCGGTGGGGCTTGTCACACCGGAATCCGGCCGTGCATTGTGTTTGCGGCTGCCGGTTGCACATCGGCATCAAAAGTAGAGACCATGGCTGACGGCTGATAGCCGATAGCTGACGACTTGTATGCTCACTTACGTTCTCTACCTCGGACGTGTTCCTTACGCCACTGCCGATAGTCTGCAGCGCACACTGCTGGAGCTGCGCAAGGCGGGGCATATCGAGAACACGCTGCTTCTGCTGGAGCATCCGCCGGTGATCACGCTGGGCCGTAATGCCTGCGTGGAGAACGTCATTGCTTCGCCGGAATTGCTTACGCGCCGAGGTGTGGAACTGTTCGAGATCGATCGCGGCGGCGATGTGACCTTTCACGGACCCGGACAGCTCATCGCTTACCCCATCTTCGATCTGCGTTCATTCGATCCGCGCATCGGGGCAGTGGACTATGTTCGGCGGCTGGAAGAGGTCCTCGTCCGGATCTGCGGCGACTACGGCATCGCTACACAGCGCATCAAGGGCCTGACCGGTGTCTGGACGTATGCCGAGAATAAAAAGCCGGAGGCGAAGATAGCCGCTATCGGCGTGCACATTTCGCGCGGAGTCACGACGCACGGATTTGCGCTAAACGTCAGCACCGATCTTGATTTTTTCTCGCTGATCGTTCCTTGTGGCATCAGGAACAAGCCGGTGACATCGATGGAGCGCGAGACTAGCCGCCAACTCTCCTTGGAAGAAGTTGCCACCTCGGCGTCGCGCAACTTCGGACGGGTGTTCAATTCCCAGATGCTCTGGCTGGAGTCGCTCGACGACTTGCTGAGCGAGGCCTCCAGAGCAACAGGAGCAGCAAACCAGGACACCCCGGCGCGTCCGCCGAAAGAACTGCGCGAGATGATGGGGGACGGGACGGAGTTGGCGTAGTCCTTCGCCGTCGCAATCGGTCACTTGCCCACGTAGCTCACGCGCCAGATTGAGTTGGTGCCGTCATCGCTTACCAGCAATGATCCGTCAGGCGCGACGGTCACACCCACCGGCCTGCCCCATACTCGACCATCGGGCAGCACAAAGCCGGTCAAGAAGTCTTCATACTCGCCGCTTGCCTTGCCCGTCTGGTGCAGGGGAACGCGGATGACCTCGTATCCGGTGCGCGGCTCGCGGTTCCATGATCCGTGCTGCGATGCGAAGATGTCTCCCTGGTACTCCGCGGGAAACTGCTTGCCCTCATAAAACGTCAATTGCAACGAGGCGTTGTGTGCCTGGATGAGCACGTCGGGGACAATCGTCTTCGACTTCAGCTCAGGATGCACGCCCTTCATGCGCGGCTCGGGATTGCCTCCTATGTAGTAATACGGCCAGCCATAGAAGCCGCCTTCCTGCACGTGGGTGATGTAGTCCGGTACCAGATTATTGCCCAGCCCGTCGCGCTCGTTGACGGAGCACCAGAGCTCACCGGTCTTAGGATTGATGGCCAGGCCGCCGCCGGCATTGCGAATTCCCGAGGCATACACGTGCATGTTCCTGCCATCGGGATCCATCACCAGGATGTCGGCGCGGTTCTTCTCATCCGGGTGAGTGTCTGGGTCGTCGACGTTGGACGCCGAGCCGACTCCGACGAACAACTGCTTGCCATCCTGCGAGAACACCAGATCGCGAGTCCAGTGGTTGCCGCCGCTGGGAAGGTCGGCGATCTTCTCTCCCTTGCCATTCGCCTTGAGGTCGCCGTTCTTGTAGGGGAAGCGAACGATGGAATCGGTGTTGCCGATGTAGATGTACTCGGGATTCTTCCCGGGAGGATATAAGGCGATACCGTAGGGACGGTTCAGCCCGCTGACGAAGGTCTCCGTTTGCTTCGGCTTTCCGTCAGCGCCGATGCCGCGAAATAGCTTGATGTCTCCGCCGTGGCTCTCAGCGAGGAAGACGTCCCCGTTGGGCGCAGTGAGCAGCTTGCGTGGCTCGTCTAGTCCAGTTGCGAACAGCTCAACCTTGAAGCCGGGCGGCGCGATCGGGATTACGTCGGCAGGCCGGTCCACCAGGTGGGGGGCGTTGAATGCCGATTTGGTGGCAAACGGAGCAGGCAGGTCTGCGGCCGTGATATGGTGCGTGGCCCCTGGCTTCTCAGAACGGTAATCGGTGAAGGGAGCCTGCGGCGGCGGCGTGTTCTTGCCCTTATCTTCGGCGGACATGCAGCCGGTGAAAGCCGCAACCGTCGAGACCGCAATCAATACCACGGCGAGAAAAACCTTATTCATTTCTCGACTCCGAATAATTCAGGCGTTCGTAAGAATCCCACTGGGAACGGGTGATCAGGAGTGTGGCCTGGTTGAGGCACATCCCTTAGATGTCAGTTGCGGCTCGACGAATCCTAAGATCCGGTGGAAGATGGCGGTGTGACTGCGTAACAACCTGATCTTGCAATTTCTGCATCTCTCCATTTGCGGCACCCAGGGCGCATTGCCAAAAAACCAATCCAGCAATTTGCACAGCGGTGAAAAGGGCCGTCTAACAGAACATGGCTCAAGCGGAGGGGACTTTCACAAGCGGTTGGCAGGAACGCCTCAGCGCGCTGAAGAACCTTCCGCCTGTGCTGAACATCGTCTGGCGCTCCGGTCGCGCAGTGGTCACGGCCGGGCTGATCCTGCGGCTGTTCACCTCGTTGCAGCCCATCGCTCTGCTGGCCATCGGCAAGTTCATTATTGACAACATTTATCAGGTACTCGCCAAGCATCAGCCGGTTCCACAGCGGCTGTGGTGGCTGGTGGCAGCCGAGTTCAGTGTCGCTGTCGTGGGCAACATTCTGGCGCGGGCGACCGACTACACCGACTCGCTGCTGGCCGACAAATACATGCGGCACGTCAGCATCGAGGTGATGCGGCATGCCGCTGAGCTGGATCTGATCGCCTACGAAGATCCGCTGTTCTACGACCGGTTGGAGCGGGCGCGGGTTCAGGCCACCGACCGGCTCGCCATGATCCAGATGCTGGGTCGATTGATTCAGCAGGTCTTGACGACCGTCACGTTGTCGATTTCGATCATCTACTTCTCGCCCTGGCTGCTGCTGCTGTTGATCGTGGGCGTACTCCCTGCATTCGTCGGCGAGACCCACTTCGCGTTCCTGGGATACGCCAAGAATTTCCGCCAGACACCTGCCCGCCGGCAGCTTGACTATCTGCGCATACTGGGCGGCAGCAAAGAAGCCGCCAAGGAACTGAAGCTCTTTCGGCTGAGCAGATTTCTCACCGAACGGTTCACCAGGCTGTCCGATGAAATCTACGAAGAGAACGTGGCGCTGTCGCGGCGCAAGCTGATTGCCGGAGCATTGCTGTCGATCATCGGCACGCTCGGGTACTACTCTGCCTACGTCTATGTCATCTGGCGCACGGTGACGGGAGCCCTTACCCTCGGCACTTTGACGTTGCTGGCCGGAGCCATCCTGCAGGCCAGCAGCAACATTCAGCAGATCTTCTCCACGTTGTCGGGAGTTGCCGACCAGGCGCTGTTCCTCACCGATCTGCTGGCTTTTTTCCAGATGCAGCCGACCATCCGCTCCAAGTCAAATGCACTGCCCGCGCCGAGACCTATCATGCGCGGCTTCGAGTTTCGCAACGTCTCGTTTGCCTATCCGGGCAGTTCGCGCCTCATCTTGCGCAATTTGAACTTCACGCTGAGTCCCGGGGAGCGAGTGGCGCTCATCGGCGAAAACGGCGAAGGCAAGACCACCATCGTCAAGCTCATCACTCGCCTGTATGACCCGACAGCGGGGGAAGTTCTGCTCGATGGCATTGATCTCCGCGAGTACGACCTCGACGACCTGTATCGCGAGATTGGCGTGATCTTCCAGGATTTCATGCGATACGAGATGACTGCCCGCGAGAATATTGCGACCGGACGCATCGAAGCTTTAGAGAGCAAGCCGGAGATCGAAGCGGCGGCGCACAAATCGCTGGCCGACGCCGTGATCGCCAAGCTGCCGTTGCATTACGAGCAGCAACTCGGGCGGCGATTTGAAACCGGCGTAGACCTGTCGGGCGGGGAATGGCAGAAGCTGGCGCTCGCACGAGCTTACCTGCGCGATGCGCAGTTGCTCATTCTCGACGAACCGACGGCCGCTCTGGATGCACGCAGCGAGTTTGAGGTGTTCGAGCGCTTTGCAGAGCTGACGGAAGGGAAGATGGCGTTGTTCATCTCGCATCGATTTTCGACTGTCCGCATGGCCGATCGTATCGTGGTTCTCGCCGGCGGACAGATTGTTGAAGAAGGCAGTCACGAACAGCTGGTTGCCCTCGGCGGCCGTTACGCAGAGATGTTCGAGATGCAGGCGGCAAGCTATCGCTGAGGAATACGTGCGGCTGGAACGCGGGTGCGCAAGCTTTTGAAGCTTTCTCATGATTGAGAACAATCATCGCGACGTTCTCCTGGATCTGCCCAACCCCGAGCCGGTTGCGGAGCTGAGTCCGGAACTCGACCGCGAGCTCTCGGCTCGTGGCCGTGCACTTCCGTTGCGCCTGACCTGGCTTCCGGCACTGAAACAATCGGACTATTTTGCAAAACGCTTCTCGGTCGTCTCGCGAGTGCTGGACACGGTGCTCGCCGCAGCGGAAGAAACTTCTCCTGCCGATGGAAGACTCGCGGAAGACTGGCAGTGGTTGCGCGACAACGCCCGTCTGCCACGCTCCGTGGAGGCCGAACTCCAGCGCGATCCAGCGATTCTGCGGTATGCGCCGCATGTTCGCGACGTCGACAAGGTGACTCTGCCACGGGTGTTGGCGATCGCAACAGACTTCCTGCGGGTCGCGCAGTATCGCTACTCCGACCACGCCCTCAGCGTGTATGTGGATGCATTTCAGAAATCCGCGGCGCTGAACATGGCCGAGCTATGGTTGCTGCCGCCGGCGCTCAAGCTGATCCTGCTGGAAGAGATCGCAGCCCGCGGAAAGAAAGTAGTAGCCAGCAGCAACGATCCGCAGGAAATGGGAGTGCTTATCACCAGCCTGCGGGATGTAACCGAAGCGCCGTGGAAGGAGGTGCTGGAGCCGCTGATCGCATTCGAGCGCGTCCTCGCCGCAGATCCCGCAATGGCCTATGCACGCATGGATTACGCGGGGCGGGAGCTCTATCGCAACACGGTTGCCGAATATGCGCGACACTCCGACTGCTCCGAGCTGCAGATTGCGCAGCTTGCTTTGCAGATGGCGATTGAAGCTCAGAAGCGGCAGGGCGTCGATGAGCGCGTGGCGCTGCGGATTAGTCATGTGGGCTACTATCTGATCGGCGAAGGCGCCGAGGACCTGCGTGCCAGAGCCGGCGTACGTCTTCGCTGGCAGCAACGCCTGCAGAACTTCCTCCGCCGACATCCCGATGAGTTCTACCTGGGGGGAATTGAGGTCCTGACGCTCCTGATCGTCATCGCGATCATGACGCCAGTCTATGGCGCATTCAACACCTTCTGGGGACACCTGTTCGGCATTCTGCTTCTCCTGTTGCCCGCTAGCCAAAGCGCGGTCGAGGTGATGAACTATCTCACCACGTCGCTGATGAGCCCCCGGCTTCTGCCGAAGCTCGACTTCTCCGCACGCATACCTGACGACTGTGCCACGATGGTTGTCATCCCAACCCTCCTGCTGAACGAGAAGCAGGTGCGGAAGCTAGTGGATGATCTTGAAATACGATACCTCGGGAATAGTGGCCCCAACCTGCACTACGCTCTATTGAGCGACTTGCCCGATTCCGATGAGCAGCCTGACGAAGAAGATCCCCTGGTGGATCTGGCGGAAAGGCTTATTCAAGGTCTGAACAGAAAGTACGGTGGCGAGAAAAACGGGCCCTTCGGGCTCTATCATCGCCATCGCGTCTACAATCCGCGGGAAGGCGTATGGATGGGATGGGAGCGCAAGCGCGGTAAGCTGCTCGACTTCAACCGGCAACTCCGCGGCGAGTTCGACAGCTTCCCGGTGAAAGTGGGCGATCCGGCGATCCTGCGGCGAGTTCGATTTGTCATTACCCTCGATTCAGATACCGAGTTGCCACGAGGCACAGCCCACCGCCTGGTGGGAGCGATGGCCCACCCGCTGAACCAGGCGATCATCGACCCGAGTGAAAATATTGTGGCTGTCGGGTATGGGATTCTGCAACCGCGTGTCGGCATCAGCGTGCAAAGCGCATCGCGGTCGCGGCTGGCGAGTATTTATTCCGGCCAGACCGGATTCGACATTTACACTCGCGCCACGTCCGACGTTTATCAGGACCTGTACGGTGAAGGCATTTTTACCGGCAAAGGCATCTACGATGTCGACACGCTGCAGCGTGTGCTTGAGCATCGTTTTCCGCGCAATTCACTGCTCAGCCACGACTTGATTGAAGGCGCCTACGCGCGCGCTGGACTGGTCAGCGACATCGAGCTTATCGACGATTATCCCTCTCACTACAGCGCTTACAATCGCCGCAAGCATCGCTGGCTTCGCGGCGACTGGCAAATCGCCAACTGGCTGCTGAGTAAAGTGCCCGACGAGACCGGACGGCGGGTACGCAATCCAATCTCGTTTCTGTCGCGATGGAAGATCCTCGACAATCTGCGGCGCAGCCTGGTTGAGCCGGGCACATTTCTGCTGTTTCTACTGGGATGGACGGTGCTGCCGGGCAGCCCGCTCTACTGGACGCTTGTCACCATCGCTATCTTGTTCGTGCCTCCGTGGTTTCAACTGGTATTCGCTAGCGTGCGGGCGTTGCTCTCGCTGAAGCTGGCTCCCATACCGGAGGCTCTCGCTGGGCTAAGTTCGGCGACGGTGAGCCTGTTCCTCACCTTGACTTTCCTTGCCCACCAGGCGATGGTGTCGGCGGATGCGGTGCTGCGCACGTGGTACCGGCGCATCGTCTCGCGCGAGCGCCTGCTGGAGTGGGAAACGGCGGCCGAAGCGGAGGCGGGCACGCACAAGCAGAGCGCGGTGGACATTCTGCTGAACTGGACTCCGGCGTTCTCGGTTGCCGTCGGGCTGGTGGTTTATTTTGTGCGCCCGTCAGGATTCTATGTTGCGCTTCCGATTCTTGTTCTGTGGGCGTGCTCAAAGCCGGTTTCCGTGTGGCTGAATCGCTCGCCCCGCATGGTGCAGCCTGCCACTTCGCGCAGCGACACGCTCTTCCTGCGAAAGGCGGCACTGCACACCTGGCGCTACTTTGCGGCATTTTCGAACGAGGAGCATAACTGGCTGATTCCGGATTACGTGCGTGAGACGCCGCCATTCGTTGCTGCCCGTCTTTCCCCCACGAACCTGGGATTTCTGTTCAATGCGCGCCAAGTGGCCTGTGAACTGGGTTACATGACGGTGCCTGCGTTCGCTGCGCAGACCATGCTGACGATGGCCACCACGTTGCGCTTGCCACGCCAGCGCGGGCATTTTTTCAACTGGTATGACACGCGCACGCTCGAGCCCGACAGGCCTCGATTCATCTCTACGGTCGACAGCGGGAACCTGGTGGCATCGCTCATCACGCTGCGGCAGGGCGTGCAGACCCTGCTGAATCGGCCGCTGCTCAGCCCGGCGCTGTTCGAGGGATATGCCGATCATCTTTGCGCTCTGGCGGAAATGAAGCTGCTTCCCAAGCGTGCGGTTGCGAGATTCGAAGAAGGCCATGAGCGTTGGCTCGCAAAGTTGCTGAGTGGAGGTGTTGAACTCCCCTCCATTCCGAACGGCATCGCCCGTGCCGGCGATGCTCACTGGTTCCGGTCGCAGACCTTGAATCTCGTCGAGCAGGTTCATGCGGCGGTATCCGACTATATGCCGTGGCTCCTACCCGAATTTACTGCGCTCCATTCGAATACAGCGCTTGGCGACTTGACCTGGTGTGAAGACCTGACGCTGGAGAAGTTGCCGGCTTGTATCGACCTGTTGCACACCAAACTGCTCTTCGCCCATGGCGGACCGAATGCCGCGGAGGAGGCTGTTCTTCGGGATCGCCTGCGAGCGTTGCTGCCCCCAGCCCGGACACGCGCGCAACAGCTGATTGAGGAGCTGCGGAAGATTGCTTCGGATGCCGACCGTCTGGCAGGGGAGATGGATTTTCGTTACCTCTACGACCGGCGCCGCAAGCTGTTGTCCATTGGCTCGGATGCGGAGAGCGGCAAGGTGCACGCAGCTTGTTACGACCTGCTCGCTTCGGAAGCGCGCATTGCCGCATTCCTGGCGGTGGCGAACGATCACATTCCGCAGGAAAGCTGGTTTCAACTGGGTCGCACGCAAGTGGTCGACAGTGGCCACGCCGCGCTGATCTCCTGGACCGGAACCATGTTCGAATACCTGCTGCCGGCGGTCTGGATGCGGTGGTATCCCGAAACTCTGTTGCAGCGGAGCATGGAAGGGGCAGTCGCGATTCAGCAGGCATATGGCGCCGGGCACCACCTGCCGTGGGGGCTGTCGGAATGCGCTTTTGCCACTCAGGATGAAAACGGTGTGTACGGATACCGGGCCTTCGGAGTCCCTGCGTTGGCGGTGCAGCGGGAAGAAGAGAATCCGACGGTGGTCGCTCCATACGCGACCATGCTCGCGCTGGATTTCGATCCCGATGCTGCTCTGAAAAACCTGCGCTGGATGAATAAGAAAGGCTGGCTGGGCCGCTATGGTTTTTATGAGGCTATCGATTTCAGCTCCCATCTGCGGCGCTCGCGGGGCGAGCGATTCGCTGTGGTGCGGCAATGGATGGTGCATCATCAGGGCATGAGCCTGCTGGCGATTGCCAATTTCCTGGAGCATGGAGTGGTGCGTAATTGGTTTCACTCGGATGCGCGCGTACAGGCGACGGAGCTGCTGCTGCAGGAGCGTCCTATTCGCCATGTCTCCCGGCGGGGACAGAAACGGAGCCGCAGCCGCAATGAAAACCGCGCTGCCGGCCGGCCCACCAGTGCGATAGCAGCCTGAAGAGCGGTGTCCATCCCCGGACAATGGCTTGCCGTTGCGGACGCACGCTGGCGCTCCCATTCCCGTAGGATATTGAAAAAACAGCCGCTTCCATGCCAACGGTTGGCACTCGACCTGCACTTAGCACAGTCGGGTGGAACCGCCGAATTCCAAAGCGAGGGTACTGATCGCCGAAGATCAGGAGCATGTGCGAGAGGCACTGGCGATGCTGTTGCGCGGCGATGGCTATGAGGTCGAGCTGTGCTCGTCGCCGCAGGAGACCGTGGCGGCGGCCCGGAGGCGAATGCCCGAGATCACACTGCTCGACATGAACTATCAGCGCGACAGCACATCGGGCATCGAGGGACTGGAACTCATCCAGGCTCTGCGCAAACTGGACAGCACGCTGCCAATCATTGCCCTGACCGGCTGGGGCAACGTGGAGCTTGCCGTGCGAGCCATGCACGCCGGGGCCGACGATTTCATCGAGAAGCCGTGGCGCAACGAGGCTCTGCTGGAAAAAGTGAACCTGCTGACTGTACGCGCTCGCGATGCACGCTCCTTCCAGATGATCTCCGAATTTGAACGCGAGGACGCGCGAAAGCTGCATACACGGATTGTGCCGCCCCGGCACCTGATCGCCGGTGAGGTCGAAGTCTATGGCGAAAGCACGCCCGCTGGAGTGGTGGGCGGCGACTACTTCGGCGTGTGGCAGCCCACGCCCGATTCTGTGCACCTCTGTATTGCCGACGTGTCGGGCAAGGGCACTCCGGGAGCGCTGATTGCAGCAATGCTTTACGCTTCGGTCAGCACTTTGTCTTCCTCCGGAAGCAGACCCGACCTGATCCTGCGCGAGGTCGAACACTTGCTGCAGGAGCAACTCAAGGACGGGCACTATCTGACCATCGTGTATGCGGCACTCGATCTGAAGCTTCATTCGCTGGCATATGTAAATGCCGGCCATTGCCCGCCATTGCTGCTGCGGGCGGATGGTGCAGTGGAGCATCTGGCAGCAACCCGAACCGTGCTGGGACTGGGAATGGACGGAGACTTCGCAGTTCACAACGTCAGTTTGAGCCGGGGCGATCGGCTTGCGTTCTACACCGACGGCATCACCGAGGCCGCCAACGAGAATGCATCGGAGTTTGGCAGTGACGGGCTGCTGGCGGCGCTGCTGAGCGCGGATCGGCTTGAACCGCGTCAGCAATATCAGGCGATTCTTCGGCGCGTGCGCGCGCACGCCAATGACAAGCTCACCGATGATGCCACGCTGATTCTCGCTTCGCTGGGGACGCAGGCGAGGGAATCGCAGCGTCGCGACCTTCCGTGACGAGGCTC
Source organism: uncultured Acidobacteriaceae bacterium (assembly GCA_963846815.1). Taxonomy (GTDB): domain Bacteria; phylum Acidobacteriota; class Terriglobia; order Terriglobales; family Acidobacteriaceae; genus CAVVDY01. Next base: position 1,070,232 of record CAWJXG010000002.1, read on the forward strand.
GACTCACCGCTTGAAAGTTGCGACTCTACACCGGAAACTGTAAGTCGATGCGGCGCGACTTCGATGTGATCGTTCTTGGCGGCGGTGCGGCCGGCCTGATGTGTGCCATCGAGGCCGGAAAGCGTGGCCGCAAGGTAGTTGTGCTGGAGCACGCCGACCGAATCGGAAAGAAGATCCTCATCTCGGGTGGAGGCCGCTGCAACTTCACCAACCTCTATTGCCACCCGGAGAACTTCATCTCCGCCAATCCACATTTCTGCAAATCGGCGCTGGCGCGCTATACACCCGACGATTTCATTGCGCTGGTGCGAAAGCACGGCATCGCTTACCACGAGAAGAAGCTGGGCCAGCTTTTCTGCGACGGCTCGGCGCGGGAGATCGTCGCCATGCTGGAGCAGGAGTGCGCGTCAGCAGGAGTCGAGATCATAACCAGCGCCCACGTCGGCGAGGTTCGCCGCTCCGAGTTGTTCGTGGTTGTGGCGGACGAGTCAACGTTTCGTGCGCCGGCTGTTGTGGTCGCGACGGGTGGCCTTTCGATACCGAAAATCGGCGCGACCGCGTTTGGATATGATCTGGCGCGACAATTTGGTCTGAAAGTTCAGTCCTGCCGGCCTGCGCTTGTGCCACTCCTGTTCAGCGCCGAAGACCGGCAGAATTACGTTGACCTCACCGGGGTTTCGGTCGAGGTGATCGCTTGCGGCGACGGCCAGCATTTTCGCGAGAAGATGCTCTTCACGCACCGGGGACTGAGCGGGCCGGCAGTGCTGCAAATTTCGTCGTACTGGGAACGGGGGAGACCGATCACTCTGGACCTCGCTCCGGAGAGTGAGCCGATTGCGAGCGTCACGCAGGGAACTCGTCGCGATGCCGCCGCGCTGAAGTCGGCCCTACGCGAGGTTCTGCCCCATCGCCTGGCAGACCGATGGGCCGACCTGCACATACCATCCCGCTGGACGAACAGCGCGCTTGAGGAGCTCAGCAGCCAGCTTCACCGGTGGATAATCACGCCGGCCGGAACGGAAGGCTACGAGAAGGCCGAGGTCACCGCTGGCGGTGTCGACACAAACGAGCTTTCGGCCAAGACCATGGAATCGCGCAAGGTTCCGGGGCTGTATTTCATCGGCGAGGTGGTTGATGTCACGGGCCACCTGGGCGGCTTCAATTTTCAATGGGCTTGGGCCTCAGGATTCTGTGCCGGACAGACCGTGTGAGCTCCTCGACCGGGCGACTCGTTGTAAACTGCTGGGACACCTCTGTTTTGGATTGCAAGAGAGCCGTGAACGAAGCGCCCGAGCCTATTGTCGACATTCGCAACCTGAAGAAGACCTTTCCCGGCAAAGTCCCGGTCGAGGCGATAAAGGGGATCGACCTGGCGGTGCGGCGCGGGGAACTCTTCGGCTTACTTGGTCCGAATGGCGCGGGGAAGACGACCACCATCAGCATCTGCACGACCCGCGCGCTGCCGACCGGCGGAGAAGTGAAGATTGCAGGCATCGACGTTGTGGCGCATCCACCTGAGGCCCGCCGCTACATGGGAGTGGTCACCCAGTTCAACACGCTGGACCGCCAGTGCACCGTCTTCGAGAACGTGTACTACCACTGCCGCTACTTCGGGATGAGCCACGCGCAATCGGCGGCAAAGGCCAATGAGCTGATTGATCTCTTCAAACTTACGGAGCGCGCCAAATCGAATGTCGCGCAGCTTTCGGGTGGGTTGGCACAACGGGTTCAGATCGCGAGGGCGATTGCACATGAGCCGCAGGTGCTCTTTCTCGATGAGCCCAGCGCCGGGCTGGATCCGCAGACACGTCTGGCATTGTGGGATATCATTCGCGAGCTCCGACAACGTGGGATAACGATTGTGCTCACGACGCATTACATGGAAGAGGCCGACGCGTTATGCGAGCGGGTGGCCATCATTGATCATGGCAAGATCCTGGTATGCGATGAGCCGGGTAAGCTGAAGAGCAGCGTGGGAGCGCAGAAGGTGTTCGAACTTCACCTGGAAAGCGGACAGACCGATGGCCTGGCGCCGCGCCTGCGGCAAGTTCCGGGGGTGAATGAGGTGGAAACATCGGCTGACGGCTTACGCTTGTTTACCGATGGCCGCAACGGGCTGCTGCCGGAAATCGTGGGTATCACGGGCGACTGCCTGCAGGATGTGAAAGTCAGCGAGACCAGCCTGGAGACCGTGTTTATCAAGCTGACAGGGAGGGAGTTGCGTGACTGAATCGGGACTCCGGTGGCGCGCCTTCTGGGGACTCTTTCTGCGCGACCTCGCAGTGTTGCGCCGGCAATTTGTCGCCTTCCTCATCCGCACAGTGATGAACCCGCTGTTGTTCGTCTTTGTGTTTACATATCTTTTCCCGAAGATTGGACAGGGTTTCCAAAGCACCGCCGGCGCCAATTTCGGCACTCTGATTTTGCCGGGACTGCTTGCGATCGGCATCTTCATTCAGGGCATCATGGCCACCGCCCTGCCGCTCTCGGTGGAGATCGGCGCGACGCGCGAGATCCACGACCGCGTGATGTCGCCGCTGCCCGTCTCCTGGGTTGCGGCGCAGAAGATCGTATTCAGCGCGCTGCAAAGCATTCTCGCCGCGGTGGTAATTTTTCCGCTGGTGTACTTTATCCCGGTGAATCCGGTACAGATCCACATCTCCAGTTGGCCCATGCTGATCGCGGTGCTGCTGCTGGCCAGCCTGGTTTCAGGCGCGGTTGGCCTGACGATCGGGACGTCGGTACAGCCGCAACATATCGCGTTGATGTTTGGCATCATCGTGGTGCCGGTGACGTTTCTCGGGTGCGTGTACTATCCCTGGGCGATGATGCACAACGTGCGCTGGCTGCAGATCCTGGTGCTTATTAATCCGGTGGTGTACATGAGCGAAGGCCTGCGCACCACGCTGACGCCCACTCTGCCGCACATGCCGGCCTGGGTGACGCTGATTGCGCTGACGGTCAGCCTGATCGTGCTGAGCTACGTTGGTGTTCAAGGCTTCCTGCGCAGAGTGCTGAGCTGAGATGTCTGAATTTGCGATAATGAGACATGGCGCAAGCACTGCGCCTGTTTACCCTTGGGCCCGTAGCTCAATTGGATAGAGCACCAGCCTTCTAAGCTGGGGGTTGCTGGTTCGATCCCAGCCGGGCCTACCATTTCCCATGTTTCCGCTTCCAACAAAGTTACATGAGTTTTCTTCGCTGCGCCCTCGCATTCAGTCTCGCGATGACCTCGGCCCCAGCGTTTGCGATACCCGTAATCGTTCATGTGACGGGAGCAAACGGCGGTCCCCTGAAGGCGGCGCTCGTCATCATTCAGGATTTACGCAGTACCACGGAGCGGGAACTCTCCCGCGAATTGACGGACAACGCGGGAGACGTCGCTGTGAACCTTGCGGAGCCGGGGCTTTATCGCGCTATTGCAACGGACCCGTACCGAAGTTGGAAGACGGAAGTCGAAGAGTTCCTGGTGAAGCAAAAGCCGGTAACTGTAACGCTCGAGCTCGCGCGGCAGACGACTGACGATCCAGTGGTAGCCGCCGTCGGCAGGCTCGAAGTGCGAGTGCTTGATGCTGCGGGCGATCCGGCCGCAGGCGCCAGAGTGTTACTGCGCGACGGGACAGCCCATCCCCATGCGGAGCACTGGGGCACGACAGATGCCCAGGGTACGGTTTCGCTGGATGTGAACGCAGGTTCCTCGGTGCTGGTCATCCTCTATGATGGCCAACTCTATAAGTTCCCGGCCAACAGCTACGATACGGAACGGACGATTCGCCTCTCGCCCGGCTAGTTTAAAAATTCGAGGTTCGCCGGCCGAGCTACGGTGTAGGCAGGACTTTCACCTGCGGCGTTCGACACTCTTTCACCGATGAGCCACAATCGCGATACTTCAGGTTCTTGTCGAAGCAAGCCTCGATGGCGATGAACTCTCCGCTGCTGCACGACACCCGAAACGCACTTGGCGGCGCTCCATTGGCCTGCGCAAACTTCTGCTCGATATCGCCCGGTTTCGCGGTGAACTCGGCGGGCGGATGCTGATACTCCTGCGGGACCCGGATGGTTTTATAGAGCTGCTGAATGTCTCCGAAGTATTCCTGCGACGAAAGCCCGCTGCAGGTGCCGTGCGTCGCCCACTCGTGTTGAATCAATCCGCGCGCGGGCATGACAGGCAGCATCTCGCGCACAATCTCATTCGAAACCGGCTGCGCACTGCCGCAGTCTTGGGGATACGATCCGTCGTTGTTTTGCGGCCACAGCCCGTGCACGACGAAACCATAGTGCCGATTGGGATCGCACTCGCTGGAACTCATGCTTGATTGGTGGGTGACGCAGAACTCCGGCGCCCACGACAGAACCAGCAGGTAGTAATCGAACTTGCCGGGAGTGTTGTCGGCGCTGGAAGAACCGGAATGCGAGTGATGCTTGCTTGCGGAGGCACTTACCCCGAGAGCCAGGAAGAGGTAGACGGCGATCAGCTTGCGAAGAGTTTGACCTGACATGAGTCCCTCGATCCGTGATGAGTCGTCTCACTTTACATATTTTGGCGGCTTGCCTTCGTCCCAGGGATCATAGGTCTGCACGAACATTTCCCGGTCGGCAATCGTCGGATGGGTCCACAGCCAGAGCTTGGCGAATTCGCCGACATCGGGATAATCCAGTGACCGCTCGCCCAGTATCTGAAACGACTCTGCCGCGGTGCGCTGCGAATCCGGAACCAGGCCGTGTGTCACCTCGACCCCATAAACGTCAGCTTGATGCTCGAAGTGGCGAGACACGGCATTAGAGACCGGGTCCGACAAGAAACTAAGCGCATAGAAGACCAGGAGCAGCAATGGAGCCGAGGCGAAGTCGCTTAGGCCGCGAATGCCCCATGCCGTACCTCGTCGCTGGAGCAGCCAATGAGCCAGCCGGTACGAGCAATAGAGCAGAAAGAAGAGCAGGGCCTCGGCGAAGAGGAAGCCCTTCATGAGGTGACGGAGGACGTAGTGTCCCATCTCGTGACCAAAGACGAAGAGCGTCTGCGGCGTGCTGAGGTGCCGCATGGTGGTGTCCCACACCACCACTCGTTTGCTGGAGCCGAAGCCGGTGACATAGGCGTTGAGCTCGGTGGTCTTCTCGCTGGCCTTCATCTCGTACATGCGGGACGGCGGAATGTGCATCCCGGCGCGCTCGATCACGCGCTCGATCTGCTGCACCAACTCCGGGTGATGATCGCTGAGCGGCTCGAACTTGTTGAAGAGTGGATCGATCAGGATGGGCTGAATGAAGATGGCGAACAGCAGAATCGGAATGGTCACCAGCCAGAAGTAAAACCACCAGCGCTTAGGACTGCGGCGAAGGACGCCATACAGTATCCAGCCCAGAAGGATGGAGACCAGTGCGGAGAGAGCCAGTCCCTTGCCCCAGTCGCCGAACCACGAGCCCCATTGTTGCACTGACAAGCCATACTGCAGGCGCAGGTGTTGCTGATACAGCTCAAAAGGAAGCTGGAGAATCTGCAAGGTTACAAAGAATCCCAGGACGATCAGGGCCCCACGGATCAGCCAGAAGCGCGACAAGCGTTCCACCGCGTCGCGCAGGCGAGCGGCAAAACGCGTCTGGAGCATCAGCAACAGCACAAAGAAGACGTATAACGTGACGACGAAGTAGAGCGAGACTTCGATGCGGTAGAGGGCATGGGCCTGGGCCAGCTTGTCCGGCGGCAGCGTGTAGTGCATCACCTGGCCGGACTGCGTGGCCGCGCCGGCGTTTTGCGCCTGTTGCAACACCCTTGCGGCGATCAGACGAAAGATGGAAGACATGGGTGAAGCGGAGTGTAACATGACAATCGCGACGAATTGTAAGCTCAACAAACCATGAGTCTTAGGTTATTTCATCTTGACAATACTAATCCCGGGGTTAACATAAAACCATCACCTCCGATCCAATCCAGGATCGAATGGGCCTGAGGTCAAGGAAACTGTCACCGCTCCTTGGCAACAGGCCCATTTTAATTGCGGCGCCCCTGCCCTACGTTTCCTCCGCCGATTAGTCCAACCTCCTGACAATCGACAGCCAGCTGGCTGCTCCTGTTGCTTTCCCTTGTGGCGGCGGAACTACGAGCGCTCCTTGGCCGCGAAAGGTGAAAGCTCCGTCCTTCATAGGCTGTTACGAAACCCCTGTCATCCGCTGAAGGGGACTCTCGATTTCTCACTCGCAGCTTCCCACACCTGAAGGTGTGGGCTCCCACCTTTCGCCGCGGGGCGGCTGTCGCATGTTTTGTCCGACCAACCTCGCTCCATCACGAGTTTCGTACCAGACTCTTCAGGACGGGGTGAGGATCAGCGGCGGCCCTGGCGTTTCTGGGCGACGACAAGTCCGCGCGGCGTGGGCAAAAGCACCACGGAGATGAGTCCTTCGGCTTCGAGCTTGAGCGCGGCATCGCGCACCTGCTTGAGGTGTGAACTGGCATCGTGCATCAGGATGATGCCGAAGGGGGAGATCTGCGGCAGGTAGCGACGGACCTCCTGCTCGCGAATGGGCATGTCGCTGTCGCTGAAGAACAGATCAATGGTGCCGTGGACCTTCATCTCGAGGCTCGACTCGTTGCGCAGGTCGATGAGATCGCGGAACTCAGAGGCGTCGATCTTCTCTTTGGCGGCGCCAAAAACCTGGGGATCGTATTCGCAACTGACGATGCGGCCGAAGCCGTTGATACGCAGTGCCTCGGCGATCCATAGCGTGCTGACGCCCATGAAGGTTCCGGTTTCGACGACGAGGCTCGGCTTGAGAGTGGTGACGAGGGTGCGCAGGAACTCCAGCACTTCGACCTCAGCCGTCATGGAGTCGAACATGCTCCAGCGCTCGGGGTGAGGACACTCGGGGGTGGCGCGATGATATTCGGGCACCAGCGCGCCGGCACGCTCTCTGGCCTGGCGCATGATGCGGTGCTCCTGCTTTTCTTTTTTTCTGAAGAGACGCAGACTGAAAAGCCTTTCGAGACGCCGAATTTATGCTATCGCAGCAGACTGCGGCATAGTGCTCTGGGCAATGTGCCTAGAAGAGTATAGAACCTCGGCGAGCTTTTGGCGGGAGCTGATACCCCGATGCGGTCTCTGTCAGTTAGCGGGGACTACATTTGGCCGCACAAGTTTTCGACTGCATTCCGCCTGAAGCGTGTTCGCCTTCGGCGGACCAGGTCACTCCCAGGGCATGCAGAATGAGGCTGTCCTGGTCAGAAAGCGGGGCTGCCCCGGCTGCGACCAGGTACGCATAAGCGACGGTCGCGTTCTGGGTAACACACCATTCTTCGTGCCGAACGACCCCAGAACAATGCTCACATTGGCTTTGAGCAGTGTACTGATTGCTGTGATACCACTTCTTTGTTTCTGTCGCCGGCATGGGGCCCTCCTACCGGGCGTTAAAGCGTCGCCCGATAAGACAAAAATGCACCCACGCGCAGCAAAACCCGTGTGATTGAGGTCACAACGGACGGTGACCGTTGACTGTTTTGGAACTACATGTTCATCATTTTGAAGTAGCGCTTCAGGTCAGGCGCCACGCTGGCCAGCACGGCAACCGCGGTAATGGAAATCGCGACCATCATCAGCTTTCGCATTCTTCTCTCCTTCAGGCGAATGTGATATCTCCAGGTGCCTTCGCCAAGACATCTTGTGCAACCTGCAGGGCCATTTCGACAGCCCCGGGTAGTGCCGCCTCAACCGGTGGCGTCAAGCCCATGTGGCCTTCCACACCGCCGAGATCGGCGGGCTCGCAGCCCACAACGTAAATCGTCGGCCGGATTTCGCCCATTGACTTTGCGAGTCGAAGCACGGCGACCGGATCCATAGTGTGGGCGTCGAAGGTTTCGCTGTCGGCCGGCTTATCTAATTGGCTGAGATCGGGCTCGATGAAGAACAATGTGCCCGGCGCTTCGCCGCGGGAAACAGCATCGACCAGGATGACGGCGGACCAATCGTCGAGCAACGCGTAGGCCAGATCGAAGCTGCGGATGCCGAGGTCTCGCACCTCGACACCTTCTGGCAATGGGGAAGCGGCAAACAGGCGCGCTGCTTCGACGCCGAAGGCGTCATCGCCCAGGAAGATGTTGCCGATGCATGCGATAAGAACTTTCGGTTTCAAGCGCCGGACTCCTTGGCGTCAAAACCGACCGGCTCAACCTCTTCTGGAGAAAAGAAGAAGCGGTGACCGGGCTGGCGCAGCATACCGAGGTCTTTACCGGGATCATCGTCGAGCACGACGGCGAGTTGTATCTGATCGTCGAGGTCCTGCTCGATGGCTTCGATAATGGCGACCTGTCCTTGCAACGCCAGGTCCATGATGTCGGCAGTCTTTTGCGGCCACAGGCGGACGCGATCGCCCTTGCGCAGCTCGACTCCGAATACGCGAACACTCTCGACGGGCGGCTTCTCTGCCAGCGGATCCCAGTTGGCGCTACTCATGATTCCTCCGGGCCGCGAACTTGGCGGAGTCCGCGGATTGCGCCGTGCAACTTCATCAGATGCTCGGCAGGAAGCGTTTCGGTGCGCTCGAGCAGGCGGCGCGAGCGGGGGTCGGCGGCACGCATCTCGGCTTTTTCCTCATCGGTCATGGTGAGCACGCGCAGGGAGAGCATCTCGTCCATCTCAGTGCCGTCGAAGAAGTCGCCGGCGCTCTCCGGCGCAATCTGCGGATAGTCGTAGAGAATGATGGGCGAGCACAGCACACGGGCGCGGCTGCCCTGCTCTCCGACGAGCACGGGATAGACTCCCACATTGTGGCACTCCGCCACAAACGCCTGATACTGCGGAGGCGGATCGAGCAGCGATACGAACTCCCCATTGTCGAGGCCGAGCAATAGATGCGCCGAGCTAAAGGCGAAGAGCAACGCTTCTTCGCGGGTCGAGCATTCTGCGGGTGTTACGTTCGCGAGCTTGATATTGAGTTTGATGAGCTGCTCGCTGAGCTGGCTGGCGGAGAGCGTCAGCGTTCCCGTGAGAGTTGCGATATTCAGGGCAGTCTGCTGCGGCGTGATGAGAAGGTCGCTAACTTTGCACTCGGCCTCCGCGCTACGCTCTACGCCTTCAATCCAAGCATTGTCTCCGCCTTCCTTCTGCGATGGATCAAGATGCAGGAAGCGAACGCGCCCCGTAAGTGTGGCCTGCTGACTAACCTCGACCAGACACTCGGCCGTCAGCGAAAACGATTCCGGAGGGCGCTGCGCTTCTGCAAAACTTCGCGGATACAAGGTGCCGAAATTCCAACGCTGACGGTTCTTGGTGGAGGACGGGCGATAGGGATACAACATGTATCCCTCGTAGAGAACGGCATTGGCAATTTTCTCGACAGCGTCGAAATTCATGCCGGCCTCCGGGAGGCGTCCTGCGAAGCAGCGGCTGCGGCTGGGTGCTGGTTCAACAATTCCTCTAAAGCTTGCTCGAATGTGGGAACGGCGTTACGTACCTTGTAGTCGAGGAGTTTTTCAAACACATCGCGCTGCAGGCAGAGCCATGCCGTGTTGGGATAGTGCGCGTTCATCATCTGCCTCCAGACCTCGACCGGCAGACGGAATGAGGCTTCGCTGTCCCAGGGAATTTGTGTGGCCTGCAGGCGGCCGTCGCTGTCGGCGTAAAACATGGTGCCGCTGAACATGACGGTCAGCGGGATTTCTCCTGACTGGAGCGAGTGAAAGTATTTCGTCGCCGCTACGTTGAAGTCGAAGCTGCAGGGAAGCTCCAGCTTGACGAGCGTTGCATCACTGAAGGAAGGCACGGTGACGGAAGTGTTCATCCAGTGGAGCGGCCGAACGGTTTGTGCCCAGCGCGAAGGCTCGCCGTAGAGGTCATGCAATCGGGTCTGTTCCTGCGTGGAGTAACGGCGCCGCGCCGGCTCGATCTGCACCTGGCAGCGGAGGACGATGGTGTGGATAATTTCGTGCGGCGGATTGTTGCCGACTCGCAGCTCGAGAATAAGCGTCGGAGCAGCAGTGTAGGCCGGGGCAGCAGCGGCTTCGATTCTGAAGCTCAGTTCAGGCATTGGCCGCCTCCTTCGGACGTTTGTTCTGTCCTCGTAGTCCGTCGAAAAAAACCTGTATGTGTCGCCAGACTTCGGTCCCGCCGGAAAGCCCTTTCCAATGCAGGCGTATCAGGCCGGCGAGGCGGTAACACTGATCGATGGGCGCCAGGTAGTACTCGCGCGCGGTGCCGACGCGATTGACCAGCAGGGTTTCCACTTCGGGCTGCATTGCCTTCAGGGCAGGGTTCTCTGATTCGATTTCGTTCCAGGCGTCGAAGCTGAGCATCGATTCGACGGCACCGGCAGGACTGGGATACATGGCAACGACTCTTCCGGTGTCAGCCTGGCGATAAAAGAAGGCGAGGTTGATGGGAATCATCAGCGACTGCCAAAGTTCGTCCGAGAGCACGAAGTCATGGAGCCGGCGGCAGTCGCGTGGAATGCGCAAGTAGTGCCCCGCGGCTTGGCCGCTGAAGAGAATGGCGCAAGGGTCACATGAGCACAAGATATGCCGGTTCTGGGTGTCCAGCAGGTGAGGATGTAGAGGCTGCAAATCGGCACCGCACAACTCGCAATGCTCCGCCGCGGTGCGTTTGCGGGCGAAGCGGCGCAGCACGGCAAAGGCGTTTTCGCGATCCTGCGAATTTGCTGGAGTGTCGTTCATAGCGCCAAATCACGAGCGAAAAGCTAAGGGTCAAAAGCCAACCGCCGTTTTACTACGCCGGCGGATAGTTGGGCATGCGCGGGTCGATGGGGCGGCGGTTCTTGGGGTTGATGCCCGTCGAATTGCGCGAGTCCAGCGATTCGCTTCCGCGACCCGGCTCTGTATCGTGCTGGCTCCACTCTTCTCCCTTGTGGACTCCGGGCTGATGTGCGGGCTTAGTAGGCGTGGTTTGCTGATGTGGCATGTTGATCGTCTCCCTTGGGTGCTATTTGCGCGATGGTTATCAGCTGCGAGGCAGCCGCCGGCTCCACGGTTTCGACCGAGATGCGAGTTGCGTCAGGAGCGGCCTCGGCAAGCGTGTCTTCGAGTAGAGCTGCCATTGTTGCCGGCGTGGACTTGCATCCGCCGCCGCTGTGAATCAGGCGCAGGCTCACCACTCCATCGTGAATTGCCAACAACTCGGCCTGGCAGGAATGCGACTCCAGTTGAGGGCGGACCTTTTCCAGGGCACTTAGTACCCGGGTCTCCAAATCTTCCGGATGCAGGTTATGCAAGAGCAGGAGGCCGGATACCAGATTATCGTCGAGCAGTTTCCTGATGAGTGGATCTGCATCTTCTGTTTTTGAGATGAGTTGCATCACGCGATCCAGACCCGCGCCGTGCAGGTCCATGACACACTGCAAGAGCTCCATTGCGGTGGCGTGAAGCTCGGGATCGGCAGCTTGCTCCAGCTTGGCCGCAAGCTGCTCAATGCGTTCCGAGCGAGCGTAGAACTCGTGGGTATGTGTCATTCGTTCTCCGGCCTACTGATTTCTTGTGTTGCTTGCGATTCGAAGGGGCGCACGCTCAGGTGCGCCGTTGCGGGCTGCTCATCTTATGCTGCCGGCTCAAGCCGGCTCCAGTAAGATGCGCAATCCTTTTGACGGCGCGGCTAAAGCCGCGCCCCTTCAACCGTCATTTGTGTCCCACGCCAAACATCGGCGAGTGACGGGTTTCCAGGACCTTGCCGTTGCCGAGATACATGTGAACACCGCACGGCAAGCAAGGATCGAAGCTGCGCACTGCGCGCATGATGTCGATACCTTTGAACTTGTCGGGCCCGTTCTCCTCGAAGATCGGCGTGTTCTGTACAGCGTCCTCATAGGGTCCCGGAGTGCCGTAGATATCGCGCGGCGTGGCGTTCCATGGCGTCGGCGGATAGGGGTGATAGTTCGCGATCTTGCCGTCGCGAATGACGACATGATGCGACAGCACTCCGCGAACTGCCTCGTGGAAGCCGCAGGCCACGGCTTCTTCGGGAACGGTGAAGTCTGTCCAGGTTTTGTGGCGGCCGGCCTTCAATTCGCCGAGCGCCTGCTCAACGAAGTGCAGCGCGCAGGCCGCTGCATATGCCTGGAAGTAAGTACGGGCACGGTCGCGCTCGATGGCGTTGCTCCACTTCGGGATCTTCCACTCGAATTCCGCTTCCGGCAGCAGGATGGTCTTCGGCAGATTGATCTTGACGCTGTGGCCTGTCGCTTGGACGTAACCGATGTCGACCAGTCCGGAAAGCGCTGTGGACCACAGGCGCGCCAGCGGGCCTCCGCCGGTATCCAGCGGAAGGTGGTCGCCCGTGCGCTTGTCCAACCAGCGCGGACACATCACCCATGAGTAATTGCCGTTAAAGTCGCGCTTCTGCGGACGCGGCAGCGTTGTCTGGTTCCACGGGTGCTTCTTATCGACCTTGTTGCCTATTGGGTCGGTGGGAACCAGCGTTTCCTGGTCTTGCCAGTCGTCGTAATAGGAATGGCCCAGCAGAATGCGGATGTTGAGATTGATGTCGATCAGTTCGTTAGTGACCAGCTTTCCATCGACCACCACGCCGGGCGTGACGAACATCGCTTTGCCCCAGTCGGACATGCGCTTGTAGGTGTAGTCGCAAACGTCCGGGTCGTTGAAGGAGCCCCAACAGCCAAGCAGGACGCGACGCTGGCCAACCTTCTCGTATCCAGGCAAGGCTTGGTAGAAGAAGTCGAACAGATCGTCGTGCATGGGTACGACCCTCTTCATGAACTCCACGTACTTCATGAGGCGTACGAGATAGTCGGTGAAGAGCTGGACGGTTGCGACTGTGCCGGTTCCGCCGGGGTACAGCGTGGAAGGATGCACGTGGCGGCCTTCCATCAGGCAGAACATCTCACGCGTCATGCGGCTCATGACCAGCGCTTCGCGGTAGAACTCGCCGGTAAACGGGTTCAGCGAGCGCATGATGTCGGCAATGGTGCGATAACCGTGCTTGTCGCCGTTGGGGGACTGCGTTTTTTGCGCTTTGTCCCAAACGCCGGGATTGGTTTCCTTCACCATCTGCTCGCAGAAGTCGACACCCACCAGGTTGTCCTGGAAGATGTTGTGATCGAACATGTATTCGGCCGCTTCGCCAAGGTTGATGATCCATTCGCCCATGGCGGGAGGTTTTACGCCGAATGCCATGTTCTGGGCGTAGACGGCACAGGTCGCGTGATTATCGCCGCAGATGCCGCAGATGCGGCTGGTGATGAAGTGCGAGTCGCGCGGATCTTTGCCTTTCATGAAGATGCTATAGCCGCGAAAGATCGAAGAAGTAGAGTGGCACTCGGCGACTTCGCGGTTTTCGAAATCGATTTTGGTGAAAATACCCAGGCTGCCCACGATGCGGGTAATCGGATCCCAGTTCATCTCCACCAGGTTGCGCTTCTTACTGGGGACTTCCGGCCGTACTTCGGTTAGTGTTCCCATCTCTCAATCCTTTCCGTTAGTGCATCGCCGGGCGATAGCCGGTGGTTAGGTTGGGTCCACGGTGGCGCCACTTCGGCTCCTTGTTGACCGTGCTGTTGGTGAAGCCGCGCAGTGTGCGAATCAGCCTTCCGTAGTTGCCGATGCCGAAGGTGGAGACGCGCGCCCCGGGAGGTTCGTCCATGAACGGCATGAACTTGTCAGGAAATCCTGGCATGGTGCAGCCGATGCAGATACCGCCGACATTGGGACAACCGCCGATGCCGCGCATCCAGCCGCGCTTGGTGACATTGCAGTTGACCACCGGCCCCCAGCAGCCGAGCTTGACGATGCACTTGGGCGAGCCGTATTCCAGCGCGAAGTCGCCCTGCTCGTAATAGCCGGCGCGATCGCAGCCTTCGTGGACGGTCTTGCCGAACAGCCAAGTCGGGCGCAACTTGTCGTCAAGCGGGATCATCGGCGCCATACCGGCAACCTGGTAGAGGAGGTACAGCACCGTCTCCATGAAGTTGTCAGGCTGGACGGGACAGCCGGGCACGTTGACGATAGGCAAGCCAGCTTTCGAGCGCCATCCCCAGCCAAGATAATCGGCGAGGCCCATGCATCCGGTCGGATTACCGGCCATCGCGTGAATGCCCCCGTAAGTGGCACAGGTGCCTGCGCCGATAACCGCGAGCGCGCGGGGCGCCAGGCGGTCAATCCATTCACAGGTGGTGATCGGCTGTCCAGACTGCGGGTCCGTGCCCATCGCTGCCCAGTAACCCTCGCGCTTGATGCGCTCGTTGGGAATGGACCCTTCCACCACCAGCACAAAGGGCTCCAGTTCGCCGCGGTCCGCCTGGTGGAAGTACTTCATGAAGTCGTCGCCAACCTCATACGCCAGCACTGCGTTGTGCAGGTGGACCTTGGGTAGGCCGGGAATGGCGCCAAGCACCACGTCCTCGACACTTGGCTGCTCGGCGGCAGTAACGGAAACGCTATCGCCGTCACAGCTCAGGCCGGCCGTAATCCACAGAATGTGAACTTCTTTGACAGGAGAAGGTTTAACGGGCGACCGTCGTTGTGTCTCGCTGATCGGAACGGGATTTTGCGGCATAGGCTCTCCTTATTTGTTCCAACGTGAGGCCGCGCCCCTTGGAGCGAATCGCGCAGCAGTTAACGGGAAATGACGATAAGAACTCAGACGTACAGGGACTGACCTACGTTGGCCTGCACCACCCGAGGGGTAGAAACCGGTCAGTCGCCTGTTGTTATTGGGAATGAGAAACGAAAGTGATGTGGACTTCAGGGCAGGGATGTCACACAACACTCCGCCTTGTACGGGATTTGGCAGAGCAACCAAGATCCCTCACCCACGTCGCCCGTCAGGGCGATGGCCACACCGCAATGCGACGGTTAGAGTCGGATGTCCTGTTGCTAGTTGTCTTAAGTTTTGCGAGAAGGGGGATTTTTTTCTGAAAACTTCGAGATCAGCAGATTCTGGGCAATTGCTCCCCGAACATGACGTCGAGGATGCGCGTGCCGCCGATCATGGTTTTCATGCGAACCATGCCGGCATGCTCGGTTACGACCTCGCCGATGATCGACGAATGGATGCCAAGGGGATGATTCCGCATACTTTCCAGCACCGTGGCGGCCGCCGCAGGAGCGACGACGGCGAGCAACTTCCCTTCGTTCGCGACATAAAGCGGATCGAGCCCCAGCAGTTCACAGGCTCCCTGCACAGCCTCGCGGACGGGGATGGTACCTTCATCGAGCAACATGCCAACTCCCGATCTGGCGGCGATTTCGTTCAGCGTCGTGGCGACGCCACCGCGAGTGGGATCGCGCAGCGCATGGATGGGACACTCTGCATCGGTGCCGGCGGCCTGAAGCATTGCGCCGACGAGGGAGTTCAGTGCCGCACAGTCGCTTTCGATCGCGCCCTCGAACTCGAGGTTTTCGCGCTGCGACATGATGGCCATTCCGTGATCGCCGATGTAGCCGCTGACAATGATTTTGTCGCCCGGCCGAGCGCGGCTGGCGGAGATCTCACCCGGCGATTCGATGACTCCAATGCCGGTTGTCGTGATAAATACCTTGTCGCCTTTGCCGCGATTGACGACTTTCGTGTCGCCGGTCACGAACTGTACGCCCGCCTGCTGCGCGGCATCGCGCATGGACTCCACGATGCGCTGCAACTCTTCCGAGAGCAGCCCTTCCTCCAGAATGAAGGCTGCTGATAGATACAAGGGGCGGGCGCCGCTCATGGCGAGGTCGTTTACCGTCCCGTTTACCGCCAGCCGTCCGATGTCACCGCCGGGGAAGAAAATGGGCGTGACCACGAACGAATCGGTGGTGAATGCCACGCGGGTGCCATTGATGTCGAGGACTGCCTGATCATCCAGCTTGTTGAGCACAGGATTCGCGAATGCAGGGAGAAAGACCTTGTCGATCAGCTCGGCTGTAAGCTTACCGCCGCTGCCGTGTCCAAGCACAATCTGCTTGTGCTCGAAGATGGGGAGAGGACACGACCCGAAGAGTGGGGACGGGACACTCTCCGCTGGGCGCAGGGGAGCTCTCTTTTTCTTTTCAGAAGCCGATTGCGTCATGCCGCTCCTGCGCTCGAAATACTGGTGAGTTTTTCGTCAGCGGCGCGCTCCAGGTGGCGTCCATAGGCGTAATAGGCGGCGCAGGCGCCTTCCGCGGAAACCATGGTCGCGCCCAGCGGATGCTGCGGATCACACTGTTTGCCGAAGGCGGGGCAGTCATGCGGTTTTTTGTTGCCCTTGAGGATGTCGCCGCTGATGCAAATCTCCGATTCGCGGGTCGCGATCGCGGCCACGTCGAAGAGGATCTCGGCATCGTGCTCGGCAAACTCCGGCCGTAGTTGATAGCCGCTGCCCGGAATCCTTCCCACGCCGCGCCAGTTGCGATCTCCCACTTTGAAGACTGCTGAAGACCAGATCCTGTGCCGGCCGATTGCCTTCGCGTCCTAACACGCGGGAATACTGGTTCTCCACTTCGGCGCGACCCGATTCCAACTGCTGTACGGACATGAGAATGCCTTGCAATAGATCGAGTGGCTCAAATCCGGTGATGACGATTGGCACGTGAAATTGCCTGCTCAAAGGCTCGTATTCGTTGTATCCCATCACGGCGCACACGTGGCCGGGGCCCAGAAAAGCCTGCACACGATTCTCCGGCGAGGACAGAATCGCAGCCATCGCAGGCGGGACGAGCACATGAGAAACCAGAATCGAAACATTCTTTACGCCCTGCTGTTTCGCGGCATGTACCAGCATGGCATTGGCGGGCGCGGTAGTCTCGAACCCGATGGCGAAGAATACAACCTGCTTGTCAGGATTGGCGCGCGCGATCTTTAGACAGTCGAGGGGCGAGTAGACGATGCGCACATCGCCGCCCTGAGACTTTATGGTGAACAGGTCGCCGTCGGAGCCGGGTACGCGCAGCATGTCTCCGAAAGAACAGAAGATCACGTCGGACCGGCGAGCGATGGCGTGTGCCTTATCGATCATCTCCAATGGAGTGACACATACCGGGCAGCCCGGCCCGTGTACCAGTTCGATGTCCTTGGGCAGCAGGTGGTCGATTCCGTGTTTCACGATGGAATGAGTCTGTCCGCCACAGACTTCCATGATTACCCACGGTTTGGTCTGAACTCTGCGAATTTCGTCTACGATCTTGGCTGCTACCTTGCCGTCGCGATATTCATCCACATACTTCATGGCTGTTTTCTCCGGTCACCGATCTCATCTACGACCGGCGCCTCCAACTCGGCAAGTTGGTCCATCTCTTCCAGCAACTCGTAGGTTCGCCTGGCTTCTTCTTCATCGACAGTACTGATGGCGAAACCGACGTGCACGAGGACGTATTGGCCAACCGCCGTGTCAGGAACATATTCCAGGCAGGCTTCGCGGGTGATTCCGCCGAACTGCACCTTGGCCATGTGAATGCCGGCCTGTTCGTAGATATCAACTACCTTGCCAGGAATCGCCAGGCACATATCAGCCCCCTGCCATTGTGCTTAGATGCGGATCCAGAGAAGCGCATCCTCAATTGAATTTATCGTACGCCTTCCGGGCGCTGAGGTGGGCGACTATAGCACATTCCGGTCGTGCCGGAGCACACAGTCGCGCGCCATATCAAACCTTATCGAGCCAGCAGCATGTTGTGGCTCATCATCTAACTTTCAGGAGAACCTAAGGTGACTTATGTCCTAAATCCCTCCCGGATTCGTTTGCGGCCGCGGGGCGACGTTATTCACATCAGCCGTGGGCGCACGGTACTAGCTCTGGACCAGCAGGGAATGATCAACCCTGACAGTCCGCGCCAAGGGCTGTTCGTTTACCAGACGCGAATGTTGTCGCGCTACCGGTGGACAATCGATGGAAGTCAGCCGGAGTCGAGCGGACATTCGCCGGTCGAGCAATATAGCTGGCTGGGATACCACATTCAGGCGCCACCAAATTGCAAAGAGACGCCGTCGGGCGAGTGCAATCCACTGGAGGAGACGATTGAGTTGAAGATCTCCCGGGTGGTGGGAGAAGGCATGCACGAAGACGTCGAGGTCACCAACCACACGCTGGTTGCGACCTCCATCACGCTTGCCTTGGAAGCGGACGCCGACTTCGTCTCGCGCAGTGAAGTGAAGAGTGGACGCAAGCAAAAGGGTGATCTGCAAAAGAGCTGGGAGTGCGCAAACGATGAGTGGCGCTGGAGCTTCGATTACCGGGTCGAACACCATTACGACCATCAGGGCAATGAAGGAGTTGCCAGCCTGCATCGGGGTATCACGTTGCACTTGCGCACCGATACGCAGCCGTCGCAAGCGGCCGACAAAATCTCGTTCCAACTCAATTTGCAGCCGCACCAGAAGTGGAAAGCGTGTTTGAAGTGGCAGCCGCAAGTTGATGGCAATCTGCTTCCGGTAGAGTCTTCCTGCTATGCCCTGACCGGTTCGGATAGCGAGTGGTTTCGCAAAGAGGAGTCGTTTTTGCGTCAGGCCACCGCCATTCACACTCCCGCGGAGCGCGATCTTTCTCCGCTGGTCGAGCGCGTGATGGAGCGCTCCGGTCGCGATATCGCGTCGCTACGCTTGTTCGATCTCGACCAGGGCGAACATAACTGGAAGCTGGCTGCCGGAATTCCCACATACCTTGCACTGTTTGGACGCGACTTGCTGGCCGCTTCCTGGCAGGCCTCATTACTGAGCACCGATATGAGCTGGGGAGCCCTCAGCCTGCTTGCCAAACTGCAGGCGCACGACACCAATCACTGGCGCGACGCTCAGCCAGGAAGAATGTTGCACGAGTCGCATACCGACCCGCTTTCGGTCCTGAACTTTAATCCCAAGGCATTGGATTACGGTACCGCCACCACGCCCTTTCTCTATCCGATCGTCATCAGCGCACTGTGGCACTGGATCGGAGACAAAGATCTGCTGCGGCCATACGTAAAGCCGGCACTTGAGACGCTGGGCTGGGCGGATAAGTACATTCGCGATGACAACGGGTTTTACAAGTACAAAACCCTTTCGAAGCAGGGCATCAAGAACCAGGGATGGAAAGACTCAGGGGACGCGATTGTCTATCCCGACGGCTCGCAGGTGAAGGATCCAATCGGCACGTGCGAGATGCAGGCATTCGCTTATGCCGCGAAACTGCACTTCTCGGAATTCCTCTGGTGGCTGGGAGAGACCGAGCAGGCATACCGGCTTTACCGCGAAGCTGAGGAGCTTAAGAAGCGATTCAACGAGAAATTCTGGCTGGGGGACGAGGGCTACATCGCGATGGCGATCGACCCGGATAACCTTCTGGTGAAGTCGATCTCATCCGATGCCGGTCACTGTCTGCTTTCCGGCATTCTCCCCACCGATTGTGTGCCACGGGTGGTCAACCGGATGATGCAGCCCGACCTGTTCTCCGGCTGGGGCGTTCGCACATTGTCCAGCAGGCATCCCGCATTTAATCCTTTTGCGTATCACCGTGGGACGGTCTGGCCGGTCGAGAATGCCAGCTTTGTTCTGGGAATGGCGCGATACGGGCTGCATGGCGAGATGTGGCAACTGGCGCGTGCGTTTTTCGAAGCTGCTGCCCTCTTCGATTATGATCGGCTGCCCGAAGTCTTCGGCGGGCACGGCCGCGACGAAATGCATCCTTTCCCTGGACTTTATGAGAATGCCGATTCGCCACAGGCGTGGTCGGCGTCCGCTCCTTTCCTCGTAATGCAGGCGCTGCTGGGGCTTTATCCGTACGCTCCGCTGAAGGTACTATTCCTCGATCCATGGCTGCCAGAGTGGCTTCCGGAAGTGACGGTCGAGGACATGCGAGTGGGAGATGCCCTGATCACACTGCAGTTCCGTCGCGACCGCGATGGGCGGACGGATTTCACCGTGAAATCGCTGGAGGGAACTCTTCACATCCTGCGGCAGCCCAGCCCCTGGTCGCTGACAGCAGATTGGGGAGAGCGCGTGAAGGATGCCGTGAGCAGTCTCTTGCCAGCCGCCTGATTATTGCGGCCCAGCCGATTCCACTTCGGTTGTCATGTGCCGTCTACGTTTAACGGCCCGCGGGAAGTGGTTTGTCCATCTGCTCTTCGGACTCACTTAGCTTGCGGGCGCGGCGGCGATGCGGCAGGTGCTGGCTGATCCAATGCTGCAGCTCGTCAAGGTAAACGTAATAGACGGGCGTGATGTAGAGAGTAATCAACTGGGAAAAGAGCAAGCCGCCCACGACTGCCAGCCCTAACCCGCGACGTGAACCCGCTCCTGCTCCCCACCCGACGGCGATTGGCAGAATTCCCATGAAGGCCGCGAAGGTGGTCATCATGATGGGGCGGAAGCGCACGATCGCGCCCTGATAAATGGATTCTTCCGGACTCTCGCCGCGGTTGCGCTCGTTGTCTAAAGCAAAGTCGATCATCATGATGGCGTTCTTTTTCACGATCCCGATGAGCATGATGACGCCGACGAACGAATACAAGTCCAGTTCCTGATGAAAGAGGATGAGTGTGATCAGCGCTCCCAGGCCGGCGGACGGCAATCCGGAAAGAATCGTGATGGGATGAATGAAGCTTTCGTAAAGGATTCCCAGCACGATGTAGATGACGAGCACCGCCGCTACCAACAGCAAACCAAGGTTAGAAAACGATTGCTGAAAAGCCTGCGCCGTCCCCTGGAAACTGCTTTGAATGTTTCCGGGAAGAATGCGGTCCGCAACTTGTTTCACGGCACCGGTCGCTTCGCCCAGCGAACCGCCGGGCGGCAGATTGAAGCTCAAAGTAACCGCAGGAAGCTGCCCCAGGTGATTGACGGTAAGCGGGCCTACGCTGGGAATAAGTTGGGCTACGGTATCCAGAGGTATCAGCTTGCCGCTGGACGAGCGGACGTACAGCAAGGACAGCGACTTGGGGTTGTTCTGATATTGCGGCTCCAGGCCCAGAATGACGTAGTACTCGTTGCTGGGCGTGTACATGATGCTGACTTCCCGCTGCCCGTACGCGGAATAAAGCGCATCCGAAATCTGCTGCGCGGTCAAACCCAGAGCGTAGGCCTTGTTGCGGTCAATCTGCACCGTCAATTGCGGATTATGAATCTGCAAGTCGGTGCTGACGTCCTGGATCTGCGAAAGTTGACGCATTGCCGCTTCCAATTTCGGCGCTTCGGTATATAGCTCTTTGGTGTCCGGCGATTGCAGGGTGAACTGATACTGCTCGTTCGTGATTTGGCCACCTACGCTGATGGTAGGCGGCACCTGCAGGAAGACGCCGACATCCTGCACGGCGGCAAACTTGGCGCGCAACTCCTGAATTACCTGGTTCGCGCTCTTCTGATCGACGCGGTCGGGAATGTCCTTCAGGTGCATGAACACGCGGCCCTGATTGGACGGGGTGCCGTAGAACGTCATCGTATACATGACGTTGGGATCAGCTTCCGCGATGGACGCGATCTGCTGCATATCCTTGCCCATCTGGTCGAAGCCGATGCCCTCCGGCCCCTGCACAAATCCGAACACCAGTCCGGTATCTTCGTTGGGAATAAAACCGGTTTTGACTGACTGGAAGAGAAACACAGTGAGAGCGATTACGCCAAAGCTGGCCAGCAGAGTGGCCAGCTTATGCTGCAGGACTTTTCTGAGAGACCATTCATACCCCTGAAGCGCTTTGTCGAAGACTTTCTCAGAAGCACGGTAGAACTTGCCGTGCTTTGTCTCCGATGGCGGAGTCAGGAAGCGGCTGCACAGCATGGGCGTCATGGTCAGCGAAACAAAGCCGGAAACCAGGATGACGCTGATAATTACCACCGCAAATTCGTGCAGCAGCCGCCCGATGATGCCGCTCATGAAGAGCACGGGAATAAAAACCGCAGCGAGCGACAAGGTCATCGACAGAATGGTGAAGCCAATCTCGTTCGCACCGTCGATGGACGCACGCATCGGCGACTTGCCCATCTCCATGTGGCGGACGATGTTTTCCAGCATGACGATGGCATCGTCCACCAGGAAGCCGACCGCCAGCGTCAGCGCCATCAGCGAGAGATTGTCGATGGTGTAGCCCATCAGGTACATGATGGGGAAAGTGCCCACAATTGAGATCGGGATGGCCACACTGGGAATGAGAGTGGCCGAAATATTCCGCAGGAAGAGAAAAATCACCAGGACCACGAGCCCGATCGCCAGCAGCAGGGTGAATTTCACATCCGCCACACTTTGGCGAATCGACACCGAGCGGTCGTAGATGGTGGTTACCTCGATGGAGCGCGGAATCTGTTGCTCCAGCGTAGGCATGATCTTGTGGATCGCGTCCACAATTTCAAGCGTGTTGGTGCCCGGCTGCTTCTGAATGGCCAGCACCACCGCCCGTTTGTTGTTGAAAAAGCTGCGGCTGTACAGGTCCTGAACGCCGTCGTAAACGTTGCCGAGCTCATCGAGCCGAACAGGGGCCCCGTTGCGATAGGCCACAATCAGTGGCTGGAACTGGGCTGCGTCGAGTAGTTGCCCGTTGGATTGCAAGGTGTAGGTGGCAGTTGGGGCATGAATGCTGCCGACCGGCAGATTGGTGTTGCCGGCCTGGATGGCTTGAGCAACTTCGTCGATGCCAATCTGCCTGGAAGCCAATTTGTTGGGATCGAGATCCACCCGCACCGCGTATGTCGCCGAGCCGAATACCTGGACTTGAGCCACTCCCGGAACCATCGAGAGTCGTTGCCCGATGGTGGTCTCGGCAGCGTTATCCACGTCATAAATCGGCTGGACCGGCGAATTCAAGGCAAGGTACAGAATCGGAGACTCCGACGGGTTGACCTTGCGGAAGGTAGGCGGCGTCGGCATGTTCGGCGGCAACTGTCCGCCTGCCGCTGAAATGGCTGATTGCACGTCAACGGCGGCGCCATCCAGATTGCGAGATAGATCGAACTGGATGGTGATGCTGGTAGAGCCCAGTTGACTTGTCGACGTCATCTGGCTGATGCCGGCGATGGTCGAAAACTGTTTTTCCAGAGGAGTTGCCACCGACGACGCCATCGTCTCCGGGCTGGCTCCGGGTAGCGAGGCACTTACTTGAATGGTCGGGTATTCGACATTTGGCAGGTCGCTGACCGGCAGCACTCGATAGGCGAAGATACCAAAGACGATCAGTGCAGACATGACCAGCGCGGTCATGATCGGCCGGCGAATAAACAGCCCTGTCACTGAGACCGTCCGGATGAAGCGGGAGTTTCTTTTGTAGCCGCCTGCTCGGGCGCGGGTACGGCGGGAACCGTGCTCGCTACCTGCACCTTGGTATTGGGAATCACCTTGATCTGGCCGGAGACAATCACGCGATCGCCCGGCTGCACTCCGCTGGCAATCACCGCCATTTGGAGGTAATTTTGTGCAGTGTTCACCGCTCGCACCACCGCGGTGCCGTCCTGCTGCACAACGTAAACGTACTTGCCCTGTGGCCCGGTCTGTACCGCAGCCGAGGGAATCACGATCGCATGTTCATCGGTTCCGAGATGAAGCTGCACGTTCAGGAACTCGCCCGGCCACAGACCCTCATCCCGGTTGGGGAAAGTGCCCATCAATTGAACCGTGCCGGTGTTGGTGTCCACCGTATTATTGATGAAAGTTAGCGTGCCTGTGGACTGCCTGGAACTGTTGGGCGCAGAAGCTTCGACCTTCAACTTGCTAATTCCCTTGGCGCGCACGTCCTCAAGCTGTCCCTCGGGAATATTGAATTGCACGTAGATTGGGATGATTTGATTCAGAATGGCCAGCGGGTTGGTGCCATTCGCCTGTACCAGATTCCCAACATTGACCAGGATGGCCCCGGCGCGTCCATCAATGGGTGCCCGAATTTCTGTGTACCCCAAATTCACCCGCGCCGTCTCTACCGCTGCCTCGTCCGCCTGTACGGTGGCGGAGCTGGACTCGGAAAGTGCCTCCTGCTGCTGGTAAACCTGGGAAGCAATGACACCGGCTTTCTCCAAAGCCTCGTCACGTTTTGCTTCCGCCTGGTTGTAGGCTGCGGTAGCTTTGTCCTGCGCGAGCTTTCCCAAAGCCTGATCGAGTGCCGCCTTAAAGGGCCGCTTGTCGAGCTCAAAAAGCAGCTCGCCCTCATGCACGTCCTGGCCCTGGCGCATCAGTACTTTGCTGATCTGCCCGTCGACGAGAGATTTGATTTGTACGGTGCGATACGCCTGCGCGTTGCCAATGGCATCAATGGTGATCGGAACTGGCTGCTGCTGCGCCACCGCAACAGTCACGTAAGGAGGAGGCATGGCCGGGCGACCCGCTGCTTTTGCCGTTTGTTGCTTTTGACCGCAGGCGGCGAGTAAAACCAGGAATCCAGTTGCAAGTAACAATCCACAATTTTGGCGAGATGGTCGCATCATCGTTAATTGCTGCCGGAGATTGCCAAGGCATGACGAAACCGTGTCCGCCGCGGGTCTTATCGGCTTTCCAGAAGATCTCAGTTCGATAATCTATTTCATTGGATGGCAGCTTGGCGGGGTACGGTCGCGTCGAGGACGTTAAAGACCCTGCTCACATCCACGTTATTACTCTACTCTTTACAGTGGCAAATCAGAGCTGCACGAGAAGACGAAGCCGGTTAGCCCGAGTCCGGGGGGAACCCGGGAAACGAACGGGCGTGGGGAGAGCAGCCGATGCTCTAAATCTGACCCACACGATTTAGCCTACAAAGCCAGAGAGGCTTCGCCTTCCGAACCGATCTTCGTCAGCCCCTCTTGCCAGCGCCCTCCAAGAGTCACTTCCAAAGGCCGGTTCTTCTCTGCGACAAATGCCGCTACTTTGTCAGGAACACGTCTTTGCGCGGGAATTTCTCGAACAACGAGGCATCCTGACCAAAGTTAGTGGCCAGAACGTCCGTCGGATTGCCGGCGATCCATTGCGACAAATCGATAGTCTGATAGTGTCCGCTATTAAACACAATCAGGATCTTCGCCTTTTCCTTTCCGACGTTCTCGATCGAGTGCCCAAACCCCTGTGGGATGTAGCCGACATCGCCCTTGTTGAGGGTCTCTTCGCGCCAGCGTCCCCGCGAGCCGAACAAAGTCACGTTGAATTGGCCGCTGAGGATGTATTGCCACTCCGCGGCGTTGGGATGCCAGTGCAATTCCCGCAGCGCTCCCGGTTCCATCTCAAGCACGACGCCCGTCATGGTTGTCGAGATAGGGAATTGCGAGCCATCCACGCGCCACTCCAGGCCGCCGCTGAATACTTCAAAAGGTTTCTGTGAGAGCAGGCTGTACTTGTGGGTAAGCGGCGGATTTTTCCAGCCCTGCAGCGGAGGCGCCGGGATAGCCGGTGGAATCTTGCCCTTGGCGAAGTAGACTTCGCCCTTCGGAAAATGCTCGAAGGCCTCGGGCGGAAGCCCAAAATTCTTGGCCAGCAGCCGTGGTGGCGCCAGCCCAATCCAGTCGGTGATGCTGAACGTGCCGAATTCGGAAAAGTATCCGTTATCAAACACGAGAATAAACTGGCATGGCTGATCGCCGAGTGTCTCGATCACGTGGCCATGGCCGCGCGGAAAATACCAGATGTCGCCCGGCTCGAAATCGTTGGTCTCGCAACAGCCCTGCGGATCGATGACCGTGGTGCGAACCTTCCCCTCGGTGACAAATGCCCACTCCGCTGCGGTTGCGTGCCAGTGCAGCTCGCGCATTACCCCGGGCTCCATGCGCATCGAGACGCCCGCAATCGCCTTGGAGATGGGCAACTGCTCGACCGTGACTTCTTTGCCGTAGCTTCCGTCCAGCACCCGGCCTTCTGATTTTTCCAGCTCAAATTTGAAAGTTGGCAGCTCATTTCCCGAAGTCACTGGGTCGGGAAGGTTGTTCTGGAAACTGTTGTGGCCGCCTTCGGAACTGATGGGAAGTGACTGCGAAAACATGGGTCTCCTGTCTGGCGCGACTCCGCGCCGGTACGTCTCTCAGCCTGCTTGGATTATTTGTGAGGTGAGTGGCTCAACCTTAGCCGCAAGGGGCTCTCGAATGCAACCGTAAAACCACAGAGTTGATAAACCGGAAGGATCAGGGCTGCAGATGAAAGCCACGGTTGGCTTGCGGGAAATTCCGGGGCCCGGCCCGCGGGGATCGCAGGCGCCGCAGCGCCGGTTTTTTTTGTTCTTCGCCGCCACTTTCGCTTGACAAGTCGGTCAAATAGAATAAATATACATACGACTGTATATATATCCATGTCGAAGCTGTCGCGCCATGCCGCCATCCGGGACCTGGCTGAAAATCAGGAGATTTTCAGCCAGGACGAGCTGCGGCGCAAGCTGTACCGGCAGGGACACAGGGTGACGCAGGCGACGTTGTCGCGCGACATTCACGAGTTGCGGCTGGTGAAGACGCCTGAAGGGTACAAGCTGGCGCAGGACGAAACAGAAGATGCGTTTCTTCCCTCGGTTGAACGCCTGATCCGCGAGTTTGTGTACGATGCGACAACCGCGCAGAACCTGGTGGTGGTGAAAACCAGCGCCGGCAGCGCACAGCCCGTCTCGGCAGCGATTGACGCCGAGGAGTGGGATGAAGTCGTAGGAACGATCGGCGGCGATGACACGATTCTGGTAATCGCCCCCGACGCGAAGCAGGCAGAGAAAGTAGCTGCCAGGATTCGCGGCTATTTTCGGTGAAGGGTAGTGCGGACCTTCAGGTCCGCGTTTCGAGATCTGCAACAGAAGCCGAGTCCCGTTGGGACGGCAGATGTAGCCGGGCGTTGGCCCGGCAGACGAGACCGATTGAACAAAGCGATCCAACCCGCGGTGTTTGGCGCTACCGGGTACTCCGGCTTTGAGTTGGCGCGGCTGCTCGCGCGGCATCCAGGATCGAAGAAACCGCTGCTGTTCAAGCGCGACGGCGAAAGCGGCGGCTATGCCGACCTGAGCGAAGCCTATCCGCAGATTGCGGGCAATGGCGGCTTCCCGTTCGAGAGTTTTTCCCTGCAGCGGATGAAGAACGCGGGCGTGGACTGTGTCTTCTTCGCCACGCCGCACGAGTTCTCGCGCGAACTGGCGCCCGGGATGATCGCAGCCGGCTTCCGTGTAGTGGACCTGAGCGGAGCCTGGCGGTTGAAGGATGCAGCTAATCGCTCGGTGTATGGCTTCAATGATGCTGATACGTGCGCGGCCGCCGCACTCGACAGTCAGGCTGTCTATGGTTTGCCGGAGCTGCATGCTGAGGAAATCAAGGATGCCGGACTGCTGGCAAATCCGGGATGCTATCCGACGTCGATCATTCTGGCGCTGGCGCCCTGGATCCGCGGCGGCTACGTCGACCTGGAGCACGGAATCATCTGCGATTCGAAGTCGGGCGTGTCGGGGGCGGGCAAAACGCCCTCCCACAAGACACATTTCGTGGAAGTCGATGGCGATTTTAGCGCCTATAGCGTTTTCGGGCATCGGCATACCGGCGAAATGTTGGAGCAGCTCGGCCTGAACGGCGGCTCGTTGCAGTTCACGCCGCACCTGCTGCCGATTCCGCGTGGGATCTTGTCGACCATTTACGTCAAGCTGGCGCAGCCGACTTCAAGCGAAGAACTAGAACATTGCTTGCGCAGCTTCTACGCGGGCAAGCCATGGGTCCGTATTTTTGGCGCGGCGCAGCTGCCACAGATCAAGTTTTCGCTGAACACGAATTATTGCGACATCGGTTTTTCACTCTCGCCGGATGGCACACGGGCGGTGCTGGTGTCGTGCATTGACAATTTGTTGAAGGGCGCGGCCGGACAGGCGGTTCAAAACATGAACCTGATGTTCGGATTCGACGAGAAGGAGGGGCTGCAGTGAAGCTCGTCGTCAAAATTGGTGGAGCAGCGCTCGACAACAAGGAACTGGTGAATAAGTTCGCTAAAACGATCCCCAGTCTGAGTCAGGAGGAGCACAAGCTGGTGATCGTACACGGCGGCGGCGCGGCACTGAGCCGGACCCTGAAGCAGCTTGGATGCGAGACCTCATTCGTCAACGGACTTCGCGTCACCGATGAACAGACGCGGGATGTGGCAATGATGGTGCTCGCCGGCCAGTTGAATAAGCAACTGGTGGCGGCGATCGGAGCGGCTGGTCAGCCGGCGATCGGCATCTGCGGAGGCGACCTGCGCATGTTCCGCGCCGCAAAGAAACTCCAGCCCGACCTGGGCTACGTCGGTGAAATCTGTTCCGTCGACGCCCAGTGGATTGAACGGCTGTGGGCAGCGGGCATCGTGCCGGTTGTCTCCAGCCTGGCACTTGGAAATGATGGTGAGTACTACAACGTCAACGCCGACTCCATGGCTTCGGCGTGTGCCATCGCATGCGGCGCCAACGCGCTGGTGTATCTGACCGACGTCGCCGGCGTAAAGGACGCAGATGGTACCGTTCTGCGCTGGCTCGAGGTTGATTCCATTGAGCAGATGGTGGCGGAAGCCACGGTCAGCGGCGGCATGCTTCCCAAACTGCAAGCCTGCACCAAGGCACTGAAGAAAGGTGTTGCCCGCGTCCGGATTCTTCCGGCGGCTCAGGCTGACGTTTTGCCCGGATTCTTCACGCATCCCATCGAGTGCGGCACGGAGGTCATCGCGTCATGAAGAGACGAGCCTTCGATCGCGCGCTCGAGCGACGTTGATAAGGCGACGCCCCAGCTTCGTCCAGCTATTTGGTTGAACTGGGCGCGACCGTCTTTTGATCCCATGCAAATTGAATGTTTTCAGCAGTGAAATCCTGCTCCGTTCGTTCTTTCTTTTTTAAGTCGCAACCCGAAGGAGGTTCGACATGATTGCTACGACATTTCCTGCAGGCGCCAGTCCAAGCACTTACGCACAGCGTGGTGTCACCGGGCGCGACCTGGTTTCGATAACCGATTTTCTGCCTGATGAACTGACCTGCTCATTGGAGCTTGCGGCCGCCATGAAAGCACGCCCGGCAGATTTCCGCGGCACGCTCGATGGCAAGCAGATTGTGTTGTTCTTCGAGAAGCCGTCGTTGCGTACGCGGCTGACGTTCGAAGCCGGCATGAACAGCCTGGGCGGCACATCGTTCTTCGTCGATCAGACGCAGTCGCGCCTCGGCGCGCGCGAGCCGCTGAGCGACATCGCGCATAATCTTGAGCGCTGGGTCGATGGCGTGGTACTGCGGACCTTCGCGCACGAGACCGTCACCTCGATGGCGACGCACACCTCGATTCCAGTGATCAATGCGCTGAGCGAACTGGAGCATCCGTGCCAGGCGATGGCCGACATGTTGACGCTGCGCGAACAGTTCGGCGAGTTGAAGGGCCTGCACCTGGCCTACGTCGGTGACGGCAACAACGTTGCGCATTCGCTGCTGCTGGCGGCCGCAAGCCTGGGTGCATCGATCTCGGTTGGAACGCCGGCGGGCTACGAGCCGAATAGCGCGATTATTGAGGCAGCGTTCGAACTGGCAAAGCTGAGCGGCTCGAAGATAGTCATCACCAACGACGCCGTCGAAGCTGTGACGGGCGCCGACGCGGTCTATACCGACGTATGGGCCAGCATGGGGCAGGAGAGCGAAGCCGCAGCGCGGCAGCAGATCTTCGCGCCCTTCCAGGTAAATCGCAAGCTGTTTTCGCAGGCCGCCAAGCACGCCTTGTTTATGCACTGCCTGCCGGCGCATCGCGGGGACGAAGTTGCGGCGTCGGTCATCGACTCGCCGCGTTCCGCTGTATTCGATCAGGCGGAAAACCGCCTGCATATTCAGAAGGCCATTCTGGTCCTGTTGCTGGAAGCCGGTTCGCACCGTTTTCCGCCGAGGAGTGCACATGCGTGAGAAGGTCGTACTTGCTTATTCGGGAGGGCTCGACACCTCCATCATTATTCCGTGGCTGAAGGAAAACTATGACTACGATGTCATCGCCTACGTGGCGGACGTCGGCCAGGGAGACGACCTCGACGCTGTCGTCGAGAAAGCGTACAAGACGGGAGCGAGCAAGGTTATCGTCGATGACCTGCGCGAGGAATTCCTGACCGACTATGTCTTTCCGGCGATCCAGGCGGGCGCGGTGTATGAGCACAAGTATCTACTCGGAACTTCGCTGGCGCGGCCGATCATTGCGAAGTACCAGGTGCTGACCGCGTTGAGGGAAGGCGCGACGGCGGTTGCGCACGGCTGCACCGGCAAAGGCAACGATCAGGTGCGCTTCGAGCACGCCTTTCAGGCGCTGGCTCCGGAGCTGAAGGTGATTGCCCCGTGGCGCGAGTGGAACCTCGTCTCGCGCGAAGATTGCCTCGATTACGCGGAGGCACATGGTATTCCCGTTGCTGCCAGCCGCGAGAAGATCCATAGTCGCGACCGCAATTTGCTGCACGTGAGCCATGAAGGCGGCGAACTGGAAGATCCTGATAACGCGCCTCTGCCCACGACGTGGACGTGGACCAACGCGCCGCAGCAGGCCCCAGACGAGGTCGAGAAGGTCTCGATCGAGTTCAAGCAGGGTGTGCCGGTTGCGGTGAACGGCATGGAAATGAATCCGATTGAAATAGTTGAAGTGCTGAATGAAATCGGCGCTCGCAACGCGATCGGCCGCATCGATCTGGTCGAAAACCGTTTCGTCGGCATGAAGTCGCGCGGCTGCTATGAGACGCCCGGCGGAACGCTGCTGCTCACCGCACATCGCGAACTGGAGGCGCTTTGCCTCGACCGCGAACTGATGCACTTCAAGCAGCACATTGGACTGAAGTACGCCGAGGTCGTGTACTTCGGGCTGTGGTTCACGCCGCTGCGCGAATCGCTGCAGGTGTTTGTTGCCAGTTCGCAGGCCGACGTCAACGGCACAGTGACGCTCGCGCTGTACAAAGGCAACATCGAGGTTGCGGGACGCAAGTCGGAGACGTCTCTGTATCGACCGGATGTCGCCAGCTTCACCATGGGCGCCAGCTACAACCAGAAGGACGCGGAAGGTTTCATCCGCATTCTGGGCCTGCCGGCGCGCTCGCGTGCGCTGGTGCAAGCACGCGTGCCGAAGTTTGGCGTTGAGAGCACCGGGATGGAAGAGGCCGGCAGCAGCAAATCCGAGGTGACGAAGTCTGGGGTGAGTAAATGAAGATGTGGTCGGGCCGGTTCCAGCGAGAACCGGACGCGGAGTTCGAGCAGTGGCAGCGATCGTTTCCTTTCGACCGCATTCTGCTGCCGTACGAGGTTGCGGCCAGCAAGGCGCACGCGACTGCACTGGCCCATGCCGGCGTGCTGACAGGGGCCGAGCTCAAAACTACGTTGAGCGGACTCGACCAGATCGCCTTGGAAGGCGTTCCTTCGGCTGACGATCCGGCCATCGAGGATGTTCATCACTATGTCGAAACACGGCTGGTGCAGGTCGCCGGAGAAGTTGGTTACAAGCTGCACACTGGCCGTAGTCGCAACGAGCAGATTGCTACCGACCTGCGGCTCTATGTGAGAGCTCAGATCAACGACATTTCGCACCAGATTTGCGTCTTCGTTGGCGAGTTCGTGAAGCAGGCGGAAGCGGCTGGCGGTGCCGTCATGCCGGCATACACGCACCTGCAGCGCGCCGAACCGGTCCTGGTTGCGCACTGGCTGCTGGCCTATGCCGAGATGTTTCTGCGGGACGTTGATCGGCTTTCCGACTGCCATATGCGGCTGAATGTGTGTCCGCTTGGCTCGGGCGCTGTGGCGGGAACCATTCTGCCGCTGGACCGCGAGATGATCGCCAGCGAACTCGGCTTCAGTGCGCCGACCGCTAATAGCATCGACGCAACTAGCGACCGCGACTTCGCGCTGGAATTCACGCAGGCCCTGTCGATGCTCGCGCTGCACCTGAGCCGCTGGGCCGAGGAGCAGATTCTGTATGCCACGACCGAGTTCGGCTTCGTCAAGTTGCCGGAACAGTACTCCACCGGCAGCAGCGCGATGCCGCAGAAGAAAAACCCTGATGCGCTGGAGCTGATTCGCGGGAAAGCGGGCAAAGTCGTTGCCGATGCAACGGGCTTGCTGCTCACGATGAAGGGTCTGCCGCTGGCCTACAACAAGGACATGCAGGAAACTCAGCAACCAGTTTTCTCTGCGGCCGAGCAGGTGGCTAGCATGTTACGGGTCGCGACGGGTTACCTCGCCACCGTCACGTTTGACGATGACCGGATGCAGCAGGCCGCAAGCGGCGGATTCATGAATGCGCTGGCTGCAGCGGCGCATCTGGCCAGGCAGGGAGTGCCCTTTCGCAAGGCGCATGAGTTAACCGGTAAAGCTGTGCAGTTATGCGTCGAGAGGGGCTGCGAACTGGAGCAGTTGTCGGTGAACGAGTTGGCCAGTTGCGGTATTAAAGCCGACGCCGAATTTTACCGCGCGCTCACGTTAGCGGAAGCTCTGGAAGTACACGACGTACCAGGAGGTACTGCGCCGCATCAGGTGAAAGCGGCTTTGCAGAAAGTAAAAGCAAGACTAGACCACATTGTAGGAGTTGCCCATGTATGCGCGTAGCGCCACCCTCCCCGATGCAATTGCGATCGAGCAGTTAATACTGGTACACGTGGCCGACGGTACGCTGTTACCGCGGTCGCTGTCGGAGATCTGCGAAAACATCCGCGATTTCGTCGTGGTTGAGCAACGAGGCGAGATCGTCGGCTGCGGCGCACTTCATTTGTATGGCATGCACCTTGCTGAGGTGCGCTCCATCACGATTACGTCCAAGGCGAAAGGAAAGGGGGCAGGCCGCGTCCTGATCGATGCGCTATTAGCGGAGGCCCAGCGCCAGAGTGTGACCTGCGTTTGCCTGTTCACTCGCATCCCCGATTTCTTTGGCAAGATGGGCTTTCAGGCCGTCGAGAAGGAGGCGCTTCCCGACAAAATTCATAAGGATTGTCTGAAATGCCCGCGGCTGCATGCCTGCGACGAGACTGCAATGTATCTAGGCGAGCTGCCCGACTATGCTCCGCGCGGAAACTTCATGGGGTATCGCGAGCTCGTAGAGATCGCAACCCACTAGTTTTTCATCCTGTGCGAGGGTGAAGCGACACCCTCGCGGGCTCTACTAAACCGCTGAAGCACTTTGACGTGCTTCCCGCATTTGCAGCGTCTCGACGTAGAACCTGGTCAGCTCCCGCTTATAGGCCTGCAGCGTATGCGACTCAGCAGCCTTTTTTCTGGCTTCGGATGCCAGCTTTTCGCGTAAATCCGGGCTCACCAGCAGTCGCCGGATTGCTTCTCTCAAGGCTTGCGGACTTCTGGCGGGAACCAGCAAACCATTCACTTCATTTTCCAATATCTCCGGCACTCCTCCAACGCTGGTGGCAGCAATCGGCAGCCCTGCAGCCATAGCTTCGAGCACCACGTTGGGCGAACCCTCGGAGTGTGAAGGCAAAGCGAAGATCGTCCCGGTTGCGTAGCAGGGGGCAACATTCTTCTGAAAGCCGGCCATAATGATGCGGCCGCTAATGCCGAGGTTCGCGACCTGCTTGCGCAGATTCTCTTCTTCCTGTCCATCTCCGACCAGAACCACGCGATAGTCAGGCAGCCCGGATACTTGCTCCAGCAGCGCGACGGCGCTCAGCAGGTCGGTGTGTCCTTTCTCGGAAGACATGCGGCCGACCGTGAGGATCACCAGCTCGTGATTCAGTCCTAACTCCTGCTTGAATCGAAGAATCTCTTCGGCAGCGGGCGGCGCATAAGGCTTCACATAGTTATGCAGGATGGTGATCTTGCCTGCGGGGACGCCAAGCTTCTGAATGGCGGCGGAGAAGGGCTTGCAGACCGTCATCACCCGAAACGCGCCGCGCAGGGACCAACGATCGAGTTGGTTGTAGGCGCGATCACGGCGGTCTTTCGAGGTGTAGCCGTGATTCCAGGCAATCCAGGGGAATTGCCCATGCAGGCCCGTCAAGCGAATGAAGAAATGCGACTTCACATTGCGCGATTCCAAGATGTCGGGTTTGAACTCGAGAACAGCGCGCCGTAGCTGCGGAATCACGCCAGGGTCCCAGCGCCTGAGTTCCGGGACTTCGATTACGGGCACTCCGGCCGCCTTCGCCGCAGTTGCCAGTGCGCCCTCCCCCGCTCCGCGCCGATACGTTATCAGGGTTACGTCGACTGCCGGCAATCCAGGCTCAGGCTGTCTGGCTTCCTGCGCGAAGTCGATGAGTACACGCGCAGGTCCGGTAACGCTGGCGCTTTCAATAAAAGTAAGGACGCGAATGCGCTCGGGTATCACGATCGATGGACCGCAGGAACGGCCCGCTTTCGAAGGATGGTCGACATTAAGCAGTAATGGTAGCCGAGCGCTGAGCGGACTTGTAGTCCTCGCGGTACCATTCCAGCGTGCGGCGCAGACCCTGGTCGAGGGTAAAACGGGGTGAATGCCCCAGATACTTCACTGCGGCGGTGGTATCAGCCTGTGAGTCGCGAACATCGCCAGAACGCGGTGGACCATACTTGGCTGGAATACTCACGCCCTCAATCTCCTGCAGAACACGCCAGATTTCGTTCAACGAATAGCGATTCCCATTGCCGGCATTGAACACCATTCCGCCGACGCCCGGGGCGGTCGATGCTTTGATGGTAAGGTCGACGACGTCTTCCACATAAGTGAAATCACGCGTCTGTTCGCCGTCGCCATGAATCGTGGGCGAGTTCTGCTCCAGCAGGCAGCGGATGAAGAGCGACAGCACACCCGAATACGGGCTGGAGGGATCCTGGCGCGGGCCGAAGACGTTAAAAAATCGCAGCGATGTGGCGTCGAGTCCGTAGCACGCCGCAAAGCTGCTGCAGTAGTACTCCCCAAGCAATTTCTGTGCAGCGTAGGGCGACTTGGGATTGGGCCGCATGGTCTCGACCTTCGGCAGGACTGCAGTGTCGCCATAGGCGGACGAGGACGCCGCGTAAACCACCTTGCGCACCTTGCCTTCAACGGATGCGCGCAGCACATTGAATGTGCCATTGAGGTTCGCGTTATGCGACGGAACTGGATCGACAATAGACCGCGGAACCGACGGAATCGCGGCGATGTGAAATACCGTGTCGGCGTCTGCAATCACGGAAGCGATGGCGCCAAAGTCGCATATGTCAACTTCGTGCAAATGTATCTGGGAAGCGACTTCGCTCAGATTCTCGCGGCGCCCGGTGGAAAAATTATCGATTGCCTCAACCTTGCCGTCGTCCAGGGCCAAGAGGCCGCGGACTAGTGCAGATCCGATGAAACCGGCGCCGCCCGTTACCACGTATTTTTTCATGCAGACTTCTATGCCTTGAAGGGATTACCGTTACTTGCTGATCTTTGTTTCCGAATCGGAAGTAGCACCAGCAGCGGCTCCCGTCCGATTGATGTTTTTTACAATTACGCGCGCTGGATTTCCGATGGCCACGCTATAGTCCGGGATATCGTTCAGCACGACGCTGTTCACTCCCACAATGGCGCCTTCCCCGACCGTAACCCCTTTCATGATGAAACTGTTATGGCCAATCCACGCATAACGGCGTATATGCACGGGCTTGATTTCGTCTTCCGGAGCCGGCAAATCTGCGATTCGCGCCATGGTATCCCGGGGGTGAGAATCGGTGTCCATAAATCGAACTCCGGAGGCGACATTGACATCATCGTCAATCCTGATTTCTTTGCTCACCAGGAAGATGATGTTGTGTCCCAGGTCTACACGATTGCCCAGCACGAGACGCGGTTCGTCCACCTGCCGTCCGCTGAAAACGTCGACTTTGCCAAAGAAATTCACGTCGTCGCCGATGGTAATTTTGGCATGTCCCACAATGTAAGGCATACGGGAACAACGAAAATGCTTGCCCACCGATTCACAGCGGCCGCGAAACAGCGGTTCGTAAACAAAATACCTCAAGGCCCAGCGGATGCCCGCCATGATGGCAGCCTGGGTGTGAAAGCCTGCGCGAAGCAGTGGTTTGAAAAATCCCGGGAGCGGCAAGTTGCTGGAACGGATGCCGTGGGCAAGGTTCCGCAAGCCCCGATAAAAGGGCGTCTCACCGCGACGGATCTTCAGTACGAATGAACCCATACTAGACAGCTGTCCCGGATGTTTCCTTGCGGCTTTCTTCCAGCAGCTCAACCAGGAATTTTTCGGGCGTCAACACCCAGGCTATGTGCCTTCCCTGGAAGGCCACAGCCGGTTTCGGACGTTTTACGATCAAGGAACCGCGAGCTTTGAATTCCTTCAGTTCACGCTCGACATCCGACACCTCGTAGCAGGCGTGATGCAGCCCGCCGCCCTTTTCCTGCAAGAAGCGTAGCACGGGAGAGTCCGCGCCCGCAGGTTCCACCAACTCAACCTGGGCATCTCCGGGCCGCGTCGTGAGGAACGCAACTTTGACCTTCTGATGAGGGTCGGTGAAGACTTGCGAGTCCCAGGTGGCGCCGAGGGACCGCAGAAATCCTGGCATCGCGCTCTGAATATTTGCTACTACAAACCCCAAATGGTGCAGGCGCATGGAATTTGGGCTCAAGCCGGCTGGCGCTGCTGCAGATAGGCGCAGACTTTTTCGAAGGAGTCCAACTCGGCTACGTCATCCAAATCCATCTCGATACCGAACTGCTCTTCGATGACGTTGACGAGAGTGATGGCCGCAACTGAATCCCACTCGGCCACAGTTTCCTGCGATGCTGTCGGGATGGCTTCTTCTTTGAGGTCGGGAAAAACAATCTGAAAACATTCTTTCAGTTTCGGTCTCAGGTCATCCATGAGCTTCCGCCTTTTTCAGTTCCTTGACTTCGTGGTATAGCGCCGGACAATGCTGCTCGAACTGCGATCTGGTCAGAGTGAACGCCGTTTTCGGAGTTTCCCCCAGCAGGGAACAGAAGAACTCCTGCAGCGGGCCGTTTTTCGTAGTCGGCTCAAAGGTAAATGCAATCTCGCTCACCCCGGATGTTTCAAACAGCATGCGTAACGTCTGGTGCTCGATGCGCCGGGAGAAAGCACGGCAGCTCATCACCCAGGTATCGACGAGCAGACGCTTACCCTCATACTGCGACTTCACGACCGAAATGACACCTAAAGGGCCGAACTTGTCTTGGTAGCTTACCGCAGCAACCAGCGCCCGCTCGCTGGAAGTTTCCCGGTTCCAATCAGCAGGGGCCCAGCGCTTGCCGTTCAGATTGAACTGGTTCGTCTTGTTCACCAGCTCAAGCGTTCGCGGCTCGCCGGCGGCGGAAAAGTCGAAGGTAACCGCGGCTTGCGCTTGCTCGAGGAAGCTGTCGGGGGCCGCGCCGCTCTCGATCTGCTCACGAAAGGCTGCGCCTTGGCGGATGCTCTGCAGCCGCAGCGCATCATCCGGTGAGACCCGGTCCTTGCCGCATTTGTCGCGCAACAACCGGAGCATCTGCAACGCTGCAACGGGATCCTGCTTCGGAAACAGCAGGCACTCGATGCCGGGGTGCTGCGCTGCGACTTCAGCCAATTCCATTGGGCTGTCGTCGACGAAGATGACGCTGTCCGCAGCGATATTCCATGTCTCAAGAATGCGCTTAACGCTTCCCGACTTCGCGTTCCAGTTGGCTTCAATCGGGAATACCTGTTCGGAGCGGAGAATCACGTCCGAGCGCTCAAAAGCTTTGGCAACAACCGCCGGATCATTCTTGCTCGCCACTCCGACCAGCGTGCCGTGTTCGGAAAGCGAGCCCAGCAGCTTCTGGTAGAGGCCGTGAATTTGAGCGTCTCCGTGCAAGTCCCACTGAACATTCTCAGGACCTACCTCGCCCGCGATGCCCTTCCACAGCGTATCGTCCAGGTCGGAAATCACACCCTTCTTGGGCGCGGGGGGAACGAGCGCCTTGGCCAGCAATGACGCGACCTGGTCCGCGTGAGCGATGGTATATGGCAATCCGGCCTTCAGGTTGCTCTTCAGGTCGAAACGCGACTCCCAAGGGGATTCCTGTGCCAGGCGACTTGGGCTAACCACCCTGACTTTCCCATCACTCGCCAGTTCTGCCGCAAAGTGCAACAGCGCAGCATTGAGCAGAAGGTCGGCGCTGGACGACTGCCAACCGGGAGCCGGAAAGACCGGCGGCAAGGGCAGACTCGGCAATGAAAGCGCTACGGGTATCCTCGCCAAGATGCGCTTAATCGAGGCTTTCCAGCGTTCAAGAATGAGCGTGGCGTGATCGGTGATGCTCGCGACTGTGTCGCGTCCCCAATTGCCGGCGTTGCGATAATCCAGCCGGGCATCCAGGTCGGGCCACTCAATCACCACCGCCAGTCCGTCTGCCTCGGTCACACGCTCCAGGGTTCCCGCCAAGTCTCCGAAGAGACCCTCGCCGATGCAAACCCTTCGCTTCGGCAAAGCCAGCTGCAGGTGGGCCGTGAGAAATGTGCGGAGATGAAGCGGCGTGAACCCACATGCCAAAACCACGTTGAAGGCCGGAGCGTCGGCAGTTGTTCCTTGCGCAATCCTGAGGGCTTCTGTGATCTTCACGGCAAGAGTCCCGGTACCGACTGGTGAAAGGGCGCTACCGCACGACGGGGAGGTCAGTTCAATCGAGCGGGCTACATCGACTATAGTGAATGCTCCGCGCTGAATGCAAGACGAGAGCCTGGCTTGGTGGACAATCCATGCTTTCGCAACTTGGGTTGGCGAGGGTAGGCTAGAATCCATTCAGCAATCTTCGCCGTTGATGTTGGGAATCCTCTCGCTCCGGCGAGCTTGGGGCGAAACTTAACCTTGGCCAGGAAAAGCACTCCGTGACTACTTCTCAGGTATCACGTCCCCATCCCAAGCTATCGGTCCAAGCCTTCTGGCTAACGTTCTCCAAGTTCATAGCTGCCCTGTTCAGCATTCTGATTCCCATCCTGCTGGTTCGCATCCTCAGCCAGCATGAATATGGGGTTTACAAACAGGTCTTCCTGTTTGTCGGGACCGCCACCAATCTGGCGGCATTCAGCGTCGCGGTAAGCGCCTTTTACTATATGCCACGCCATCCGGAGCGTGGCGGCCAGATCGTCCTGAATATTCTTCTCTACAACCTTGCTGCCGGTCTTATTCCCCTGCTCCTGCTGCTCTTTTACCCGAAAGCCCTCAACCTTGTATTTCGCAGCGGCGACCTGCAGCGGTTTGCGCTGTTGCTGGGAATTTATGTCATGTTGCTGATGAACGCGACGCTGGTGGAAACCATTCCGGTAGCGCTGCAGGACGTTCGCAACTCGACCATTTTTGTCGTAGGAACTCAGCTTGCTAGGCTGATCCTGTTGTTGCTTGCGGCGGTAATCTTCGAGACGGTTCGCAGTCTGATACTGGCAAGCATTCTGGCCGCAGCGCTCTCGGTAGTTGTCCTGATCAGTTACCTCTATCAGCGATTTGGGCCATTCTGGAAGCACTTCGATGCGAGCTTTTTCCGTGAGCAACTGGCCTACGCACTTCCGCTCGGTGCATACGGGATAGTGTGGGTCATTCGTAGAGACCTGGACAACTACTTTGTCAGCGCCATGTACGATCCGGCGGAATACGCCATCTATGCCCTCGGCTGGCTGGAAGTCCCTCTGATTTCGCTCTTTCTGGAGTCGATGCTTTCGGTCCTGGTGGTGCGCGTCAGCGCGCTACAGAAGGAAGGCAATGCCGGAGAGATTAAACGTGTGATGGCAAGCGCCATCAATCGCGTCTCCACGATTCAGTTTCCCATTTACGCGATGTTGCTGGTGGCCGGAAGGGACCTGATCGTCTTCTTCTATACGAAGACCTACGAACGTAGCGTGCCGATCTTCGACATCACCATCACGCTGATCGTCCTGAACGTGTTCATCTACGACCCGCTGGTCCGCGCATACAAGGAGTTGCGAGGATTCATTGTGGGTGTTCGTGTTGCTGTTCTGATTGTGTTGTGCGTGGTGTTGGCTCCCATCATTCGGCATTACGGAATGATCGGGGCAGCGCTCACAGGGGTAATTGGTGATCTGACCGAACGCATCATCGTTGGCTGGAAAGCTTATCGAACCGTGGGCGCAACTCCCCGCGACATATTCCTTATTGCCGACGTATTGCGAGTGGCCGCGGTCACAGCCGTTGCCGCCCTGGTGGCC
This sequence comes from uncultured Acidobacteriaceae bacterium, assembly GCA_963846815.1. Lineage (GTDB taxonomy): Bacteria > Acidobacteriota > Terriglobia > Terriglobales > Acidobacteriaceae > CAVVDY01. The sequence continues at coordinate 1,110,108 of CAWJXG010000002.1, forward strand.
TATGGGGTGCGAATTGCAATGCTTAGCCAGCCGATGTTCCTGCGCCTGGCGGCGACCGGCTTGAGTTTTGCCCTGGTTTATGTCACCGGCTTCTATTTTTGGAGACTGCCCGGTTGGGAGATGCTCTCAAGAGAGCGCCTCCTGCAGCTGCTCAGGACCGCGCGCGCCAAACTCGGAGGCGCAACCACGTAAGAATCGACTCTACTTGTGCGCGGGATACGGACTGCCATTTAGTCGGCTCTATTTGTGATGCTCGACCTTGCACGTTAAAGTCCCGGCCACTATGTTCGATAAGTCATGAAATCACGGTTGCTGACGTTTGTTTTCGCTTTCTTGTTTGTCCCCGGCATTTTCTCCGCCTCTGCCGTTGCCCAATCGGCAAAAGTTGATGTCGCTTCGCCGCCTCCGGATTCGATCCCTTCCCAGTTAGCGGCGGCTTTGGAAGCCAAAGGCTACCGGGTCACTCTCGACGACGGCTGGACCGCCAGTCTGTGGATGGGGAAGGATCTGAAACTCGCAGGCAACGGATCGTCGGAGGCCCTCTATCCCGAGCTAACCAATGGGGAGTTCGTTGGGGTTATCAGCCTGCCGAAGGGCATGACCGACTTCCGCGGGCAGGCGATACCGGCCGGCGTTTACAGCTTGCGTTACCAGCTTATACCGCAGGACGCAAACCATATGGGTGTCTCGCCCAACCCTGATTTCCTGCTAGCCATACCTGTTGCCGCCGACACAAACCCGTCAGCGAATTACCCGTTCAAAAAGCTTGTTGCCCTCAGTTCGAAGACGACCGGCGCACACCCTGCGGTCATTGCTCTGGATCAGGCGGGCGAATCGGGTACGGCAGTTCTTAACGATCAGAAGATGCTGATTCTGACGGTCCCCCTGGGCGGGCGTTCTTCAAAGCCCCGGAATTTGGGCATCGTGCTTAAGGGGCAGGCGACGCAATAGTGAACTGCGGCTTTTCCGCAGGCAACACCACCAGCACCTGTTTATCGAAGTACGTCAGAATGTAAACGGCGTAATGGAAGGCGGAAGGCTGGGAGGTCCGGGTGTAGGTCCCGGGCTGTAGCCTGGCTGGAGTGATAACTCCGCCGGGTAGGGGCAGCACCAGTTCCATCTGATCGGTCCCAGGCTGATAGCCGGAATGAAATGTCTGGGCGATTGCGTTGCGTACTTGCACAAACCCAGCATACTGACGCATCAGCGGTGATACGTGCCAGGGCAGCAGAATCCCGGCAATGAGCAACACCGGAGCGAAAACCGGACGGATGGCGTGCCGCTGCCACCATTGTGAGTCTACGAGTGCCACCGCGGCTGAGATGTAGGACATTACAATCCAGCAGCGGCGAATGGTCTCGTAGCGTTCGCCGCCGGCCGTTCCGAAATGCAGATAGCTCGCGAACAAGGTGACGAAGGCTGCGGCCAGGAACGCGCCGCCAAGCGCGAGAAGTTGATGGTGATCGCCAGGCTCTCTGCTCTCGGATTGGCTGCGAGGCTCCCGCAGAAGCAGCGCCACACCTCCCGCCAGAGCGACTCTCGCGAAAAGGTTTGCCAGCGCCGAGAGAGCATGCTTTGTGCCGCTTCCCCAGCCCAGAATTTCCAACGCGAGTTGACGGCCCGCCTCGAAGGCGCTCTGCATCGGACGATGAAACGCAGCGGAGGGAACCGTGAAAGCGCTCTCCGCGGCCGGTATGCGATGGGTCGCAACCCACAGCAAAACTCCAGCGGAGACAATGCCGGGCAGTAACCACCAAGCGAATCGTTCGTCGCTTCGCCGGAAAATCAGAATGCCCGCCTGCAGTGCTGCGAAGCACACAACGAAGATCGCTCCCATCTCGCTGCTCAAAGCGGCGGTCAGAAGGCACAGGAAGCAGACCAATCGCCCTCGCGGAGATGAAAGCTGCCCGTAGAGGACCTGAAGGAACAGCAGCAGCATCGCCGAAAGCGTCGGCAGATATGCGACTGCGCCGGCCGGCCAGTAGAAGACCTGAAACAGCGGTCCCGACGTGAGGAAGGTGGCCGCCAGTCCCAAGCCGACCACCAGCGGTGGTATGAAAGACTGCTTTATACGTTTGAACGAGACGGCGGTTGTACAAGCGCATGCTGCGAACCCTAGCCACAGCAATCCAAGGAACCAACTGGTTAGCGGTCGATGAAGGTGGTTCGCCGCCAGCCCATAGGCCGCATAAAGGGCCTCGGAGAGAGGGCGGGGGCTCCAGCGCAACCTCGTGACAATGGAATCCCAGAGGCCCCACCGCAGGCGGGCAAAATAGTCGTACTCGTCCGCCTGCCACTGTCCCAGAGGCACAAGTCCGAAATACAACGCGATGATTGCTGCGGAGACTCCAGTTGCAGTCCACAGCAGCCACTGCGATTGCCACGTTACGGGTGTGCGCTCGGTGGGACGCACGTTTCTCTGGCCGGCCTCAGCTCGGATTACGGACTCACCCGGTGGCATGCGCCTCCGAGTGTAATAGAGAGGATGTCATGGATTGCTGTTGGCAGTTCGTACCGTCCAATCGAAGCCTAAAAAATTTTCTGCTTGGGTCTGTATGCGGCAGATCCCGGTCTTCAGCTGTTGCAATCTTCATCAGGGCCTGTTGCGTTTCGCTGCAATAGCTACAACTGCACCAACCATCAGCTAAGTGTCTCAATCCGCTGAGATTAGGTGAAGCTAGCACGTAAGATTATTCGTTTCGAAAGAACCTCACGTTGCGAAAGCCAACAAACATAGCTTTCGTCAGGCGACGTTCACGCACCGTTGTAATTTTCATCGAGCTTCGTAAGTGAATGCAACACCAGCCAGTTTTCAATGTGTTGCGAGGCGTTGCGAGTCGTTTCCGGGTTTGGCATCCCTCGTGCCTTAAGAAATGGCGTAAGCGCGTAGTCAAAAGCGCAAATTATAGAAATCTGGAGGCCGTTATGACAGTACTACTGGTTCTCGCAATCTTCGCATTCTTCCTTACCGTTGATTATTTCCACTCAAGATCGAAGCAGCCCGTGTTGCAGGTGGCTCCTGCGGTAAGGAAAGCGGCAGGCGTTGCAGTTGCCCTTCCGAAGCCGAGCCTGGTTGGCGGTTTCGCCGTCCCAGAGAACCTGCGGTACCACCCCGGCCACACCTGGGCACTTAGCGAGAGCCCAACGATGGTCCGCATTGGCATCGATGATTTCGCCTCCAAGCTGACCGGCAAGATTGAAAGCATTGCGTTGCCGCAGCGCGGCCAGTGGATTCGTCAGGGACAGAAGGTTTGGAGCATCATTCGCAACGGACAAAAGATCGACATGGTGTCACCGATCGAAGGCACCGTAAGCGATATCAACGACGCTGTCGTGAGTAATCCAACGCTTGCGAACAAGGATCCCTACGGCGAGGGCTGGCTAGTGACGGTCCAGTCGCCCGACTCCAAGACCAACTTCCGCAATCTGCTGGGCGGCGCCCTGGCCCGCTGGTGGACCGAAGAGTCCTCGATGCGCCTGCAGCGGATGATGCCGCTTGCGGTCGGTGCTCTGGCTCAGGACGGCGGCGTCGCGGTTGACGATCTCGCCAGCCAGCTTCCCGAGGACCAGTGGACCAAGGCTGCCCGCGAATTCTTCCTGACATAACATCCACCCCCGCGGGGCGGCCTCCCTCCGCGGGGTTCTGCCGAGAGTATTACGGAGCGGCCGCGAGATTGAGAGCTAAGGCAAACTTGCCGGACTCCAATGTCGCGGCCCTTTTATTTAGGCTGATCGGTTCCCACCAGGTACACCGTCAAGGTTCCCCAAAACATCCGGGCCTTCATCTGCACCGGCAAATGCTGCGCGTCATCGGTGTACCAGATCCAGATGCTCCCGCGATTCTTCAGCGGCCCATAATCTCCTTCGGGTCCAATCCGTATCGTGTGGAATGTTCCCGCCGGAGTCTTGATTTCTTCCTTACCTTCGACATGGGCCCGCACCGTCACTGTCTTTCCGCCATCGTTCAGGGGAAATGCGTACACCGCGTCCGGTGTCAGTGGAAGTGTGGAAACGTAGAGTATTCCGGACACCACATCGGTGACGCATGATGGAATGTCGTGCTCTTCGTGCTTCTTCTGGTTCGTCTTCAGGTTGGTTTCTGCGAGGATCGACTTACCAAGTTTGTAGTCGAAGACGATCTGGGTGTCGCGTCGATGCGCCCCCTCCTCCGTATGCTTATGCAGCGATTGCGAGCAGAGAGTGTTGGCGTCGAAGTACGACTCAAAGCGGTCCTGAACGCGGAAGAGCAGAGCCACCATCCCGGTGGAGTCGGCCGTGCTGGTGACGTGCTCCTGATTCCCGTGCCGCTCTATCTTTATGGTGGCAACGCCGGCTTTCCAGAACTGATACTCGGCTTCGTAACGCAGCGTCCGGCGAGGAAACTCGAATCCAGCGCGCAACGGCTGGATGTGCGCAGCTTCGCCAATAGCGGCTCCCTGCGCAGCGGCTGGTGCAGGCTTGGAATCAGAAGCCCTCTCAGCGGCCGCGGCCCCGGTGCCGAACGAGGAGACAATCAAGATCAGGCTGAGAAAGAAGCGTTGAACCAGGGTTGAAGTCATCCGCGAAACCAGAGCATCTTTACCACCAGCGCGGCCAGCATCGCGCCAGCGCCGAATATGGCATTGTACTCGCGGTGCTTCAGGTACAGTTCGCGCGAGAAACCTTGAGTCATGCCGGCAAAACGAAAGGTGTGAGGAATGAATCTGGGCACCCGGCTCGCATATTGCTGAAATCCGGCAAAGTGGCCAGCCAGAAAGGCCTCTTCCGAGCGGATCACGGGAACATAGATCAGAGCGAAGAGTAATGCCATGCCCAAGGCAATCCACAGATCGCGCGCTGCGATAACAAACCCGATTCCAATAAGGATTGAGCCAAGGTACAGCGGATTGCGCACGTAGGCATAAGGTCCCGACGTCGCCAACTCCTGGTTCTTATCGACATGACCGGATGCTAGCGCCCGTACCGCCAGTCCGACCGTTGACACCAGTGCTCCGGCGACAAGTGAATACCAGGCCGGCCGGGCTCTCCAGAGATAGAAGGCGGCGAAGACGAACCCCAGCGGTACTCGAATGCGGCGAGCGACGCGGTGCCAGGACAACTGTGCCGCAGCCGGGCGCACTCCCTCAGTCACACTGCCCTCCGGGGAGAAACGCCGTTGCCAAAACTGAACGCTCGATAATGCATAGACGCGCGCTGAGCTCAATGGCCATCAAGCGGGGCGGTGTCATTTGCGATCCGCAGGACCCGAACCCTGCATTTGAGAAAGGAATTCCGTGGTGGAGTGGTTCTTCGGATCGCCAACGATTTCGACCCGCCCTCCGTAGGCCAACACCTCGTCCCGCTCGGGTACGCCTTCCCGCGTGTAGTCAGTGCCCTTTGCCTGTACGTCAGGGCGAAGCTCGCGGATCAGCGCTCGCACATCTGGTTCATCAAAGATGACGACTGCGTCTACATCCTCCATGGCGGCAAGAATCTCGGCACGCTCCTCTGCGGGCATGAGCGGTCTTCTGGTGCCTTTGAGTTCCCGAACGCTTTTATCGGAGTTGATCGCGACGATGAGCTTGCCGCCCAGAGCTTTCGCGCCATTCAGATAACGAACATGCCCCACGTGCAGCAAGTCGAAGCAGCCATTGGCGAGGATGATTGGCTCACCCTGCAGACGCCACTGCCTGACGCGCTCGCCCAGCTCAGAGCGGGTGCATATCTTCTGACTGGTGTTGATGGCGCTCACGCGTGCTCCGCCCAGTATTGATCGATCGCGGTTAGCAATTCTTTTCCGGAGACGGTTGCTGTGCCGCGTTTCATAACCACAATCCCGCCGGCGAGATTGGCCAGCCGCGCCGCAGTTTTCGCATCAGCTCCCGCGGCCAAGGCTGCAGTAAAAGCCGCGATCACGGTATCGCCGGCGCCGGTCACGTCGACCACCTGGTCGGAGCCGAAGATGGGGATGCGGTCCGGCTCAGCGTCCGGCTCGAAGACCACCATGCCGTCGCGCCCGCGGGTGATGACCAGGGAATCCAACTCCATACGCTTCATCAGCTGGTCGCCTGCGCTTACCAGTTTCTCGTTGTCGGTGCCGATGCGAACGCCCAGAGCTTCTTCCACTTCCGGCTCGTTGGGAGTGGCAGCGGTAACCCCCGTGAATTCCAACATGCGATAGCGCGAGTCCAGCGTGACCGGCTTATTTTCCAGACAGCCATTCGAGCGGACAAAGGTCAGCAGGCGCGGGGTTGCTGCTCCGTAACCATAGTCAGAGACCAGCAGAGCATCCGAAGCTGTGGCGAATTCGCGCGCGGCATTTACCAGGTTCAACAGGACCGGATTGGTCTCATTCAGCGGCTCGGGTTCGCGATCGACGCGAATCACCTGCTGGCGGTTGTTGTGCGACATACCAGCCAAAACACGTGTCTTGGTGGTTGTCGTGTAGTTCTTGAGCCGATCAATGCCACCGGTCGAAATCTTGCTGTGTCGCAGGCCTTCGATCAGCAGATGTCCCGGCTCGTCGTCGCCCACGACACCCACGGGCAGTACGTTCACTCCGAGGTCAGCGAGGTTCATCACCGCGTTGCCTCCGCCACCTGGAACCACCGTGCGCTCGCGATGCTTGAGGATCAACACTGGCGCCTCGCGCGAGACGCGGGCAATCTCGCCAAAGACAAACTCATCGGCAACGAAATCACCCAGCACGGTAATGGAAATGTCAGGGAAGCTGTGAACGATCTTCTTCCAGCGGTCGGCCTCTTTAATGTGTCTTGTCATGAAATTGGGGATTGCAGCGCGTTCACCATTCCAATTGCATAATTCGTAGTTTTCCGGAGCCTGCAAAAATGCCGGGGATTTTGCTTAGCCATCGAGTTTCTTTGCCAGCAGTTCGTTGACCAGCGCCGGGTTGGCTTGCCCCTTCGAGGCGCGCATGATTTGCCCGACGAAGAAGCCGGCGACCGTCTTCTTGCCGCCGCGATACTGTTCGAGCTGCTTAGGATTGGCGGCGATAACCTCGTCAATGATTTTTTCGATGGCGGCGGTATCGGTAATCTGCTGCGGCTTCTCGCGCTCGTAGACAAGGGCGAAGTCCTCGCCGCGCTCGAAGGCGATGTCGTAGAGCTCCTTAAGCTGCTTTCCACTGATGGCGCCGCTTTCGACGAGGTCGGCCGACATGGCGACGCCCTTCATCGAGATGGGCGACTGCTCCAGGTCAAGGCCTTTGGCTTTCAACCGGCCGAGCAACTCGCTGTTGACGAGGTTCGCCACCCGCTTCGCACTTTTCGCTGCAGCGGCAGCTTCTTCAAACTGGTCAGCACGCGAACGCGAGACGGTCAGGGTGTAAGCGTCGCCTTTGCTCAGTCCATACTGCTCGATAAAACGTGCGCGCCGCGCCTCTGGCAACTCAGGCAGGTTGGTGGCAATCCGCGTACGCCACTTCTCATCGACTACCAGCGGCAGCAGGTCAGGCTCGGGGAAGTAGCGGTAGTCGTGCGCCTCTTCTTTCGAGCGCATGCTGTAGGTTTTGCCCTCGGCAGCGTTGTAGAGACGCGTCTCCTGCGTGATGCGGCCGCCCGACTCGAGCACGCGTTCCTGGCGGTCGATCTCGTACTCCAGCGCCTCGCGGATAAAGCGGAACGAGTTGACATTCTTGATCTCGGTCTTGGTGCCGAACTCGCTCTGGCCGATGGGGCGAATGCTGACATTGGCATCGCAGCGCAGCGAGCCTTCTTCCATATTGCAGTCGCTGACGCCGGTGTAGAGGACGATCTCCTTCAGCTTGGTCAGGTACTCATAAGCTTCGTTGGGCGTGGCAATGTCGGGCTCGCTGACGATCTCGATCAGCGGCGTGCCTGATCGGTTGAGATCGATTGAGGTCCAGTCGTTGGAGTCGGGCAGACCGTCGTGCAGGCTCTTACCGGCGTCCTCTTCCATGTGCAGACGCGTGATACCGATGCGCTTGGGTCCGCTTGCGCCCTCGATCTGGATATGCCCGTGTTCGGCGATGGGCTTGTCGTACTGGGAAATCTGGTAGCCCTTGGGCAGGTCGGGATAGAAGTAGTTCTTGCGCGCAAAGACCGACGTCTGGTTGAGGCGGCAGTTCAGCGCCATGGCCGCGAGCGTGGCGAATTCCACCGCCTGCCGATTGAGCACCGGCAGCGCGCCGGGCAAGCCGAGACATACCGGGCATACATTGGTGTTCGGCGGATCGCCAAAGCGCGTGGAACAGCCGCAGAAGATCTTGGTCTTCGTCAGCAGCTGCACGTGGACTTCAAGCCCGATGACCGGCTCGTACTTGGAACGGGTTGCGGCTGGCGCTTCCGGCGTGGTGGCCATAGGCAGATTATAGCGAGAGTATTCCCATCTATTGCATGCCGCTGCCCGTCGTGTTCGATGGGCTCACCGGAATGTCGAAGTACATCAACTCGTTGCCGCTCGCGTCGCGGATCCCCGTCAGGTAGATATGTGCGCCTGTGGTCGGGCTCTTGATGCCATCGATGTCGAAGAAGAGAAAACCCGATCTGGTCGCATGCGGTTCCACCGCCTCAGCAAGGAACGCAGCGTCGGTCAATTCCTGATACTGCTCGTGCGCTTTCTTGTTCTTAGCCCCATTGGGAAAAGGAATCGGGCCGACACGCTGAGGACTGGTGCTGCTGGCCTTGATGTGCGCAACCCGGCGAAACACGTCCTCCACGCCAAGAGCTTCCAGCTTGCTGCGCGAAGCGGTCACGAGTTCGGCATGCATGCTCTTGGTTGAAACCGGCTGATCGCTGCTGTTGGTGATGACCAGCAACACAGGCAGCACGCCTTCCTGCATGTAGTGCGTGTTGAAGATGTCGTCTTTGGGAGCGGTGTTGTAGAGGTCAATGGCAGCCGTGACCTTCTCGTTGGGATGGGAGTCTTTGCTGGCATAGCCGTTGGCGTTTTCGGGATGGGGAGCAACGAACTCCTTGAAGGCCCAGACTGACGTAGAGATCAGGCTGAAACCAACCACCAGCATCAGCAGACAACCGGCACTGCCTAAGGGCACAAGACAACCTGCACTGCGGGCACGAAAGAACATAGCTGGATTATCCCCCTTCGGCACGCCCTGCTCAACCTAGGAGGCTTTGGTCTTCCGAGGTCGGCAAGTACAATCGCACACGTGTATTGGATCTACAGCGCGCTGCTGTTGGCCACGCTTGTCCTGAGCACGCCGTGGTGGCTGTGGCAGATGCTGCGCCATGGCAAATATCGCTCCGGCTGGAGCGAACGGCTGGGCAGCGTGCCCAAGCGCCTGCGTCAACATGCCACGCCGGAGACGATCTGGATTCACGCCGTCTCCGTGGGGGAAGTGCTGGCGGTCACGCAGCTTGTAGCCGAACTGAAGGCACAGTTACCCGGGTATCGCATCGTCATATCGACTACGACCGACACCGGGCAGAAGCTGGCGCGACAAAAATTCGGCGAGGAGAACGTCTTTCGCGCTCCGCTCGATTTAGCCTGGGGCGTGCAGGCTTTCATGGATGCCTTGCGGCCCCGCATGCTGGTGCTGGCCGAGAGCGAATTCTGGCCCAACCTGCTGCATTGCGCGCACGAGCAAGGAGTCGCAGTCGCAGTGGTAAACGCGCGTGTGTCAGACAGGTCGTTGCCACGCTACCGGCGCTTTCGCTGGCTGTTCGCGCGGGTACTGTCCAACGTCGATCTTCTGCTGGCGCAAAGCGATGAGGACGCCCGACGGCTAGTCGCGATCGGCGCGCCCGCCGAGCGAGTGCATGTGGGCGGCAATTTGAAATTCGACGTTAAAACGCCCCCTGCCCGGAATGAGATTGCAAACCGAATCATTGCCGTAGCGAAGCACGAACAGATGGGCCCACTGATCGTTGCTGGCAGCACGCTTGAGGGCGAGGAAATAATGTTGCTCGATGCCTTCCGGGCGGTGCGCGAGCGATATTCCCAGTCGATGCTGATTCTGGCGCCAAGGCATCCTGAGCGCTTCGAAGCCGTGGCCTCCCTGCTTGCCTCGTCAGGCATTCCTTTTAGAAGACGGTCACAGTGGGACGGAGAACTTCCCGTAGCAAGCTGGGTCCTGTTGCTCGACAGCATCGGAGAACTGGCGGCCCTTTATGAGTTTGCCGCGATCGCGTTCGTCGGCGGCAGCCTGGTTTCCAGGGGGGGACACAACGTGCTGGAGCCTGCATACTTCGGCGTGCCGATCCTGGTTGGACCGCACACGGAAAACTTTCGCGACATCATTGAGATCTTCTGCCGCGCTGGCGCACTCCGGGTCGTGACACCGCAGACGCTGACGCCGACCCTAATCGCTCTGCTGGAAAACTATCAGGAGCGAGAAATCCTCGGACGCCATGCCCAAGAGGTCATGAGCGCGCAACAGGGCGCAACCCGACGAACGGCGGATGCCCTGATCGCGTTGTTGTCACAGCAATCCAGCCCAGTGTTGGCTGAGGCCGTGGAGAGACAAGCTTGAACCCCTTGTCGGCGGTCTTTGGAGTTGCGGTCCGCGCGCGGAATGAGTTTTATGATCGCGGCACCTTTTCGACTAACCGGCTGCAAGGGCGGGTGGTAAGCATAGGCAATATCTCTGTGGGCGGCGCAGGGAAGACGCCGTTCCTTCTGCTGCTGGGAGAGATGCTCAAGCAGCGTAGCATCCTCTTCGATGTGCTTTCGCGCGGATACCGGCGCGAGACCAAGGGAGTTACTCTCGTCGATCCCTCGGGTACGGCGCGGCGATTTGGCGATGAGCCGCTGCTGATTGCGCGCAAGCTGGGCGTGCCGGTTGTGGTTGGGGAAGACCGCTTCGCGGCCGGTCAGTACGCGGAGCAGAACTTTGGTCCGCAACTGCACCTGCTCGACGACGGGTTTCAGCATCGGCGGCTGGCGCGTGACTTCGACATCGTGCTGGTTACGCCGGCGGATGTGCGCGACTCTTTGCTGCCCGCAGGCCGGCTGCGTGAGCCGCTTTCCGCGCTGGCGCGCGCCGATGCTGTCGTGCTCAGCGGCAACCTCTCGCCCGAGTCAGTTCCGACATCGGTGAAGCGTCGCTGGCGAGTGCAGCGCAGCCTCTTCGCTCCGCAGATCAAGGATGCCTGCGTTGCCTTTTGCGGAATTGCGCGGCCTGATTCGTTTTTCTCTCAACTGCAGCAGGCGGGGCTGAACATCGTGGCGGCCCAGCGCTTCCGCGATCACCATGTCTACTCTGCAAGGGATATTCAAACCCTTCTCCGCTTGCGTGATCGCAACCACGCGTCGGCATTCGTCACTACGGAAAAAGATGGAGTGAATCTCGGTGAACAGTTGCGCGAGTTGGGAACCGTTCACGTCGTTCCTTTACGTCTTGAGTTGGAAGACGCAGACGCGGCACTGAACGAAGTTCTTGCTGCCATCAGCCAGCAAAAGCAAACGATCTAGTTAAAGCCGTTTCCGAATTGTTGTGTCCCGCGCGGCACCCTGGGGAGAGTGGCGCTTCAGCGCCACGTCAAGCTGGCGATTGTCGATCCCGGAGTTTCGAAGCGCGGCGGAACGCGGGCCTGAAGGCCCGCTCTAGCCAGCCACACCAACCCGGGGAACGATCTAGAAGTCCAAGGCGATTCGGGCCTTAGAAGCGTCACACAACGGAACACGTAGTGCCGGAATGATCCAGCACGCAGCGATGACGCTGCAGGTGTCATGTTAGGTGCGTCTCAACCCTAGAAGGGCCAGATGTGCTTCTTCTTTTTCTTGGAAGTACTCTCGGTTGCGCTGTCAGCCGGGGGCGCCTGAGTTTGCGCGGCACCGGTGGAAGCGGTTGCACTGGTGCCGGCTGGTGCCGTCGCCGTTGAGCCTTGGGTTGTCGCAGGTGCAGAGCCTGCTGCGGTGCCGTCGGTTGCAGGAGCAGCAGTTCCTGAAGCTTCCGCAGGGGCCTGAGCCGCAGCGCCTGCCGGAGCAGCAGTCGAGCTACCGGGAGCGAGTTCGTTCTTCAGCTCGGGAACGACGTCGCTATTGCTGTCGGAAGGCGGTACCGGGTTTGCCGGACCTACCGTACTGCCGGCCGGAGCTGCGGAGGTCGCGGCGGGAGGCGCTGCGGAGCCTGGCGGGACATCGGATCGCGGCGCGGATGCATTCTCCGGAGGTGGCGCGCCGTTCGGGACCACTTCGGCGGAAGCCTTGCCGCTACCTGCGCCACCAGCCATGCCGCTGAGCAGTGTCTTGGTCGCGTCGCGGACGAAATCGGGCGCGCTGGTCTGCTTGGGATCGACCAGAGTAGGTTCTCCCACGCTGGACGCCTCGGTAACGTCGGGGGCATGTCTGAAATTGTCCATCAACTTGCCATACATACCCTCGTGACCGCGGCTTTCGATTTCTTTCTTGTTCTGCGCAATTGCTTCCGGCGTTGGAGTAGGGACGGGCTGGCTCATCGCCTCCAACTTCTTCTTTGCATCGGCAGCGCGGGGCTCCACTGGATACTGGGTGATAATGCGCGAATAGGCGTCCGACGCCTGCTGGGTGTACTTCTTGATGAGGCCACCCTTCTGCTGCTCGGTTAGCCGGGAAGCGCGTAGGACGTCAATCTCCTTCTGGTAGGCCTCTCCCAGTTCGAAAAGAGCTTCATCGGCGCCACTGTAGAGTGGATAGGTATCGACCAGCGACTTGAGACGGGCAATCGCAGCCGGCCATGCTTCTCGCACGAAATAGAAATGCCCAATCAGGTACTCACGTTCGGCCAGTATCTCCTGCACCTGCAGCAGCCGGAATTTGGCCTCCGGAACCAGCTTGCTGTCGGGATATTGCAGAATGAGTTGGCGGTACTCTTCTTCGGCCCGCTTGGCGTGCGTGTAATCGCGATCCGGTTTCTCCATCTCCTTGTAATGGATGTTCGCGATCTTCATCTGCGCCTCGGCGGCTTCCGGCATATTGGGGAAGAAGGTCTGGAAGTCTTTGTACTCAGCCTCGGCCTGGGTCCACGCTGCGGAGCCACCTTCGGCGTACCACGAATCGCCGATCGCCAGCTTGGCACGGGCCACGTATTCCGAGTCAGGATAGGTATTGATAAGAGTCTGCAGACTGAGGCGCGCAACGTCGAACTTGCTGTGCTTCATGGCATCCATCGCCCGGTCGTACAGCACCTTGTCGGGCTGCTTGGAGTCGATATTAGCGATGGGGTTCTTGACATTCTTGTTGGTACAACCGGCCACCAGCAGCACAGTGCCAATGAGCACGGCAATGATTGCGCGACGAAACATCCTGAACACCTCTAATTTTCCTCGGCTGCTACGCCTGGAGCAGCATCGCGTCCTGCGCCGCTCGCATTAACGCCTCCGCATTCTCGGTCGGATTGCCATGACCGAAAATGTGACTGCCCGCAACGAATATTTCGGCCCCTGCCCGTACGGCCGGCCCAATCGTCTGCAGATCAATGCCGCCATCGATCTCAATTCGGAAATCTACGCCCTTGGCGGCCCGCATGGTCGCCAGCTTGCGCACCTTCTCCAGCGCGCCGGGTATGAACTTCTGGCCGCCAAAGCCCGGATTCACCGACATCACCAGAACATAATCCACCATATCCAAAACCTCGCCCAAGGTCTGGACGGGAGTCGCGGGATTGATGACCACCCCGACCTTGGCCCCGTGACTACGGATGAGTTGCAGGGAGCGGTTCAGGTGATGAGTGGCCTCCTGATGTACCGAAATCCAATCCGCACCAGCCTCGGCAAAGGCCGGAATGTACTCGTCAGGATGTTCGATCATCAGGTGGCAGTCGAGCGGGACGTCCACGACCTTGCGCAGCGACTTAACCACGGGAGGACCGATGGTGATGTTGGGGACGAAATGGCCGTCCATCACATCGACGTGCAAAACCGAACCACCACCACGAATCGCAGCGTTGGCGTCTTCGGCCAGACGGGCAAAATCGGCCGACAGAATGGAAGGCGCTAGCTCAATCAAAACAGAACTTCTCTCGCGAGTTATGCAGAGATTCTAGCACGCGGGAGCAGGGTCGTTCGGCCAAGAGTGCAGAACGGAGGGAGTGGGCAGGAGCAATGAAGGAGAGCTGGAACGAGCGCAGAATTTTACCGAGAGCTTCAGCCGAGTTCACGTTCCGAATCGAATGCCGTTGGGGAACGCCACAGGGATAAACTAAAATACAGCCATGCCGACCGAGCCGAGCAAACCCCAGCCCTCATCCGATTCCGATGTTGCCGAACACGTTGCCGAGGCCCATCGCCGCTTGAGCCTACTGCGGCAGCAACTCGATCAGTATCCGGACCTGGAAGCCGCTATCGAGCGGCTGGAGATGGCGCTCAGTATTCTGACGACGAAGACCGGGGGCATGCTCTAGCGGCTGCCTCGCATAGAGCCGCCCGGGGCTGCGAAAGGTCACGAGCGAACAACAGGTTCTAGCCGCCGAAGGCCGAGATGCGCAACAATTGGTCGACCACGACATCCCAATCCAAGCCCTTGCTCCCGAGCTTGCCGGCTGCTGAGTATCGGCTCCAATCGGCCAGGACTTGAAATACCGCTTTACTCAGCTTCTCGGCATTCGGCTCGGTCACTTTCCCGATGCCGTGTTCCCGTACGATGTCTTTGGTTCCATTGTCTCGAAGATCGACCGTTACGACCGGCAAGCCGCTTGCCATGGCCTCGGCAACGACCCTCGGAAACCCTTCTCGTCTGCTGGTCAGCAGGAGAATCTGCGAACGGGCTAGCAGCTCTATCTTTTCTTGTTCTGCGGTGTAGCCGAGTATCTCGACCCTGTCTGCCACTGGTGATTTCTGCACCACCAGCTTAAGGCTCGCCATGGCGGGGCCATCTCCTGCGATCCGGAGACGCCCTGTATAGCCCTTCTCCACGAGGCGCTCATAGGCCGACACCAGGAGCGGCAGGTTCTTGTGCTCGGTGACGCGGCCCAGGTAAAGCAGCCCGCTGCGTTGTTCAGCCGGTGCGGAGCGATATTGGTCACATTGAATCCCGCCGGGAACCACGTCGAAAGAGCATCCCGACAATGCTTCCAATTTCTGCCTCAGAGCATGGTTGTTGGCAATGTTCTTCCGTACTAGCCGTGGCAAATATTTCTGCACCGCGGTAAACAGGGCTCCGCTGCGAAACTCACACCAGTCGAGGATGGCCTTATGCCGCATTCGCCGGGGTGCCAGCAGCACATGAGCGAGGGGCCATTGATTAAACAAGAAGAAGTCGAACTGTTCTGACGGAATGCGGCGGCACCAGGCTGCATAACGCAGAAGAGGAAACGTTCGGCGTCGAAGCCAACTGAGCGCAGGTCTTTGATAGTGATACGCGGTAGGATGACGATGAACGACGATGTTCCCCTGGGTTTCTTCGGTGGGGGTTCCAGGGATGCTGCGAATGCAGAAGACCTCAACCGAATGGCCGCGGCGGGCCAAGGCGTCTGCGATCTCGGTAAAACGGATTTCCTGTCCACCTATGTTCGGGGAGTAGAGCTCCGTGAGCAGGGCGACTCTCACCCGTTCCCCCATGCATGGTTTGGCGAGTGTGGCACGCAGTGTAGGAGTCCAACCATGGCTATAGAGAGTATTGTCTACAGTTCGTTGAATGAAAAATGCGCCAATTGCTTGGCGCAGCCTCTTTCAAATTCGCCCGCTTAGCGACCAGCGATATCGCAAAGGATCCTGCCCCATTCTGTCCCTGCGCGGGCCCAGCTAAACTGGCGAGCCTGCTCGTAGCCCGCGTGTTGTAGGCGGCGGCGACAGTCCTGGTCCTGAGAGAGCCGGAGCATGGCTGTGGCGGCGGCATCCGCGTTGTGAGGGTCAAGTTTGAGCGCAGCATCCCCGGCTATTTCGGCCAGCGAAGTTGAATTACTCACGACCGCGGGTGTGCCGGCGAGCATCGCTTCCAGCGGCGGATAACCGAAGCCTTCATACTCGCTGAGAAGGAACAATGCAGTGGCATGACGGTAGACGTAGTTCATCTCGTCCTCCTCGAGGCCGCTCAGCCATACGACTCGGTCGGATAATCCGCAATCGTTAATACATCGGCCGATTTCTGCAGACCAGTTGTCGGGATATGCGACGATAACCAGATACTCAGGAAGATCCCGGCGTACTTTGACCAACGCCTGCACCAAGGTCTGCAAGTTCTTTCTTGGAGCAAAGGTTCCCACGAAGAGAAAATATCTTTCACACTCCAGATGCTTGGGCTTTCGCTCATTAGCCGCATCGGCCAAAGTGGAACGCAAGCCGTTGTACACCACGCGAACCTTCTCCGCCTCCAGACCAAACTCGCGAAGCACGTCCTGACGCGTGTTTTCGGACACCGTAACCACCGCCGACGCGCGCCGCAAGAGTTGGGGAACCATTCTCCTATAGAACGTATGAAGCCGAGGGGCTTCCTTCGGATAGAAGAGAGGGATCAAATCGTGCACCACCACAACTTGAGGGACGGGGCACCGGAGGGAGGCTTCGACACTGGGGGAAATGAGCAGATCGACTTCGCTGCCCAGGAATGCCGGCAGGGCAACGTTCGTCCATAACAGACGCACGATGGCCGCAACCGGCCCATTGCCGAATGCAAGTCGGGATGATGTTTTGCGGACCCGAATCGCCTCACCGGAGGGAAGAAGAGGCGAACTGCCATACACCGAAATCTGGTGGCCCAGACCGCCAAGGCACTCAATCAGTCCGCAGGTGTAGGTTTGTGTTCCAGTGTGCCGTTCTCCGACAGAGACGGCGTTAATGGCGATCCGCACTTGTCTCTCAGGGGCGCGGGCGATGCATTGCCGGGCTACTTCGGCCGTTAGGGACAGATTCAAATCGGGGTGGAGGATCCTTCTAGCGGCTCGGCAACTCTCTCGACGCTGAATGCAGGATTCGAGACCGGCGGGGCTTCGGCCTGCCAGTTCCATCGTGGGTCTGGGCTCGTTCCCGCCGACTGCTTGCCTCGCAACACAACGATGATGGTCTGGAACAGAATCTTCATGTCGAGAATGAAAGAGTAACCATAGACGTACAGCAAATCGAAATGAAGCTTGCGTTCGACGCTGGTGCTGTATCTTCCCTTGATCTGGGCAAGTCCGGTGAGTCCGGGTTTCACGGAATGCCTCAGGTCATACCCCGGCAGCATCTTTTCAAACTGGTGGACGAAAAACTCTCTCTCCGGCCGGGGCCCGACCAGACTCATTTCGCCGCGCAACACATTCCACAGTTGAGGAAGCTCATCAATGCGGGTTGCGCGCAGGATTCGTCCCAGAGGCGTAATCCGCGGGTCCCGCGCCTTTGCCAGCACAGGACCGGTCAGCCGCTCCGCGTTATGCACCATGGTACGAAACTTCAAGATATGGAACTTGCGGCGATATCTCCCAATTCGCTCCTGACGGAAAAATACAGGTCCGCGGGAAGTTGCCGGTATTAGTGCTCCGAAGATGATAAACAAGGGCGATGTGAGCCCCAGAAGCAGCAAGGCTCCGGCAATATCAAGAACCCGCTTGACCAGGCTCTCCGCCGGTCCCAGCCGATGAGGGTGGACCGCGAAGATCAGCAGGTCCTGGATTCCTCGAACATCTGCTCCGTGCGAAGTCAGCTCTGAAATGTTGGGGATGATAAGCAGTTCCTTGTGGCTGCGGAAGCAGTGCAGGATGAGCTGCTCCTTGTTACGTACATCTTCTGACAGGACCACCGTCGCGGCTTGATTTAACACGTTAAACGGCGGCTTCAGGTCGCTTCGGACCACGCATTTCTCGACGGTGTACAGTCCGTGCTCGGAGGAGAACTCCGCCGCGACCCGTAAGGCGCTTTCGATCGTTTCCCCTACCACAACGGCTCTGCGGCCGCCAAACCAGTGGCGGTATGCGGTGCTGCCCAGCAGACGGTAAGCGCTGATGAGCACCAGTTGCATCGCCAGTCCCAGCAACATTACAGAGCGGGGAAGATTATGCCAGCCGAGTAGAAAACTTGCTGCAAAAGTGATGACCGAACTGGTCACCGTTGCCACAACGACGCAATAGGCCAGATGGGCGCGGCTGCATCGCAGCCAGTTACTGTAGAGGTCAAGCAACTGAAACGCGACGATCACGGCGACGGCATGCACCAAAGCCAGCTTGCGATAGGCATACAGGCTGTCCATGGGAGAGGCGAAGTGTTGCCACTGCAGAGCAAACGCCAGCAGAAATGCGATGCCCGTAGCCGAGACGTCCAACATCATCACGACCGGCCGGTAACCCAGGAACCGTAAGATGCGAGTCATAAAACTGTCCTATCTCAGCTGAGCGTCCCCATAGAGCTCGGCAATCGCGGATCGTGGTGGCTTCGCATACAAAGATTACTACTTAGCGAGAAGGATGCATCCAGGAAAAATCCACGCATTAACTGTTGCGAACGGGGGCGGGATGCTGCTGTCAAGGGGTCTCTGCCTGAAGAGACAGTATTCAGGATCTATCGCACTGTTTCTACCGGACGGGCCTTAACGCGGAGAATTCGGCTATAAAACCTGGCCCTTAGTGAAGTGGGTATAAGACGCACGGGTAAACGGAGAAAGACATTTATGGCAAAATCACTGTAACTTATAAATCCCTTCTCGGTTAGAGCATACTGAAATCTCATCTCTTCGTTAGCATAGGCGAGCCCGCCTCGCCGCGCCAACATTCCGGTTCCAGATCTTGCAAGCACTAAAGTGTCCTCAACATTGGCCAATTTCGAGCCGGCCATCAGCATCCGTGCCCAAAGAAAATAGTCCTCAAAACCGGGCATCGGCTGGTAATTCCCAGCAGCGATTACGGCCGACCTGCGAAACATCACCGTCATGTGATTCATCGGATTGCGGCGAATCGCCCATTTCGCAAGTTCCGATGGTTCTTTTGGCAAGCGGCGAACCGTTTCCAGCAATGCAGGATCATCCTTAAACTCCGCAATGGAACCGCCAAGAACATCGATCTCCGGGTGCTTTTCCAGAAACGCCAGTTGCTTCTCAAAGCGGGTCGGGAGACATATGTCGTCAGCGTCCATGCGGCCGATCAGATCGTTCTGGCACTCCAGTACGCCGCGTTGCAGGGCTGGTCCAAGGCCAGCATTTCTCTCCAATGCGACCGTTCGAAGGGGCAGCCTCCCGGAGAATGTGTCGATGACGCGTTCCAGCTCGTCGGTAAGAGGCCCATCTTTGACGATTACCACTTCGTCAGCCTTAACCGACTGTTCGGCAACACTCGATAGAGCGCATTCCAGAAAAGACGGTGATTCCCTGCTATAGACCGGCATCAGGACGGAGAGCATAGCTAACTCAGCTAGAGTTGAGAGGGCGAACCCGGACGTTGCAAAATCACCGTCGCGCAACTCACAAGATAGGGTACCGGCATTTGCACAAGCACTCGCGTCTTGGCTCTCTCGAGAGCATCCAGCAATTTAAACCTCCGTTTGTAGTAACCATGGCCAAAGTAGGCGCGGTACTCCAATATCTCGAAGCCGGCACGAGTGAAGAACTGGATCTGCCTGCGCAGCGGGCCGCGACAACGGTCATAATAGGCTTCGAACTTGGGACGCCGATAGCTGTCGCGAGAATATACCATCTTTAATAGTAGGCCTGAAGCCCATCCCGGCAAAACCCAATTCACCAGGAAAGGAAGCGCGTAAAGGCAGGGGAACGACTGAATGCAGAAACCGCCGGGTGCAAGAGAGCGAAGGATGTTTCTGTAGGCCAGATCCGCATTGCGATAATGCTCCGCCGTCGCCACGCTGAATATCAAGTCGAAAGGTGCCCCCGGAATTTCCGCCGGTGACTGGCAGACGTCAAAAACGACATGATTTCCTAATCCCGCCTTTGCGAGTTCGCCTTGGTCGGCATCGACGGCCACATATTCCAACCCGTGTGCAAGGGCAAAATCTTGAGAGATAGCTGGATTTGCGCCAGCCCCAATTTCAGCTATGCGCCGGCATGCGTGGGCGAGGATGAAAGGTTGGATGAACTGCCAGAATTCCTCTGTTCCTTCGAAATATTCGTAATCTCTGTAGGAAACGATCATTGGGACATCCCATTTCGCTCGCTCGACCGCCGGGCGCCTAGTTTCTGGTTACCAGCGAAGGGGATATTCATGATCGGGGCGATCGCACCATAGGGCTGCCTTCAGCACTGGAGGAGAGCACGTATAACGTCCAACTCAACAGGATAGTGGCCCAAGTCGCCAATAGCAGGGTTGGAATTCGATCGAAGGTAGCACCCAGCGTTCCACGGGGCGCAAAGAGCGCTCGACTGAGACACTCCGCCCATATTCCGGCATAGAGGGAGCGATGATCCAGCAGGACGACGAACACGCGGCAACTCAAGCCAAAGAGAATCGAACCAATGATGATGGCCGGAACGCCGCCGGTAAGATACAGCTCCAGAAGGTAGTTGCCTCCGCTTCCGGCGCGTAGATCATCGCTGTACTCCCGGGTCAGGAGGCGGTCGACGGTAGCAGTAATTCCTCTGTCTTCCCCAACATCCGTAGTACAGACCCCGAGAAGCGGATACGGGATGGTCTTCGCGGTTAAAGAAACCAGCAGTGGGGGACAGGGATACTTAAGGTCGGTATTGTCCTGGAAGAAACCGAGGCTGTTCATGTACCCGAAATAGTTCACGATCTGAGGCAATCCTTGCTGATCCTCACCAAAAACGCTGTCGCCTCGGATCAGGGCGGGGACGAAAAGTATGAAAAGTCCGATGAGGCAAAGCTGCAACATCCTTTTGAAACTCACGCTGATCCAGCCACGAGCTATCGCGATGAATATGATCGGGACTATCGCCTGCGCTACAAAAAATCTTCCCCACTGCAGAGAAACAATCAACCTGGGAAAAGTTATTAAAAGAGAAACCAGGAGAACTTTTCTTTTAGTGGCAGTTGCATCTTTCACTACCCCAAGGAATAGAAACCCAAAAAAGAGATGTGTATAAAGTACTGCTTGCTGGGGAAGTGATATTCCCGGCCCCTCCTGATAACCCATGCCGAGGCGGGAATATGCAAACTGCACCGCAACCAGAAAAGCGGGAGCGGCAAGAATCAGTGTGGCCTTGAAAGCGAAGCCTTCGCACAAATCAAGCAACATGCTCCGATTCGAACGGCCTTGGAATCTATGGACAGGCACCAGATAGCCAAGCACAAACGCCAGCAGCGCAAAGATACTGATCCACAGGAACTTCGTCTTTATGGGGCTCTCCATTCCCAGCCAGAAGTGGAGCAGTATGCTTTGGAGCCACCAGAAAAGCACACAGGATGCCACAAAGGTGATCAAGAACAGCCGGGTGAGTGGATTAGAACGGGTGCGATCAGCTGAAGCGTGCAACATTGGGATCAGTCTGTTGGTAGTCGCTTTTGACGACGCCGGTCGTCTCGGCAAAGAAGCTGCGGTCAACCGTAAGATAGGCGGAAGCGACTGCCCTGGCGGTGTAAGGTTCCATGCTGACAGGAGTTGGCTCTGCTTTTAGCGCCCGCCGAAGCACTCGCAGGGCTTCTTCTCGGTCGAGCGATATTGGAAGCAGGTGCACTGCATCTCCGAGGCTCGGCAGAGCGATTTCAATGCCTCCGCCAGACGCAGGCATAGCTACCACGCAGCCCTGGCTCAGGGCTTCTATGTAGGTGATTCCGAGTCCCTCCGTCGGATGCCCGGACAGGAAGAGTTTGGTCTCGCGAAGGTAGTCTCTGATTTCCTCGTCGCTCAGGCCGCTTCTGAACTCGATTCGGGGATCATTGCCAATAATGGCCGAGAGCTTCGCCCGCTGCGGGCCATCACCGATCACAATTGCTCGCAATTGCGGATTCTCGTCGAGCACATCGCGAACCAGCGGCAAAATGCGATCCAGTTGTTTGGCGAGAACCAGGCGTCCGACATACGTTACATACCTCCGCTCATAGCCTCTGGCATGAAACGGCTCGAGATACAACGGCTTGGTGGGGTTGCGAATCACGGCATCAGTTCGGACATTAAAAAAGGCATGCAGATGGACGGCGCTATAGTCGGAAACCGATACCAGGCGGGCGCCTCGGGTGGCGTTCGCCATCTTGAATGATGCGATCAGCGCTGCAGCTTTCGACCAACCCTGCTCCGGCAGGTAAGGCACTCCATGAGCGATGCAGATCGTTCGGCGCGCAAATGGAACAGCTAGCGAGGCAGTCGTGCTTAGTATTTTCAATACCTGCTCGCTACGGAGTTCGTGCCATCGAGAAAAGACCTGCGAAGGGCGGATTATCTCGGACGGAATACCAAGCCCAGAAAAACCGCCGCTTAGCCCTTCAGCGAAACTCGTGACCCCTCCGAGCTCGTGTCCTCCTGTGATCAGCACCTTATTGGGAGCCTGCCAGCTCACGAAGCTATCTCCAACGGCAAAGTCGATGAAGGGGAGGGGCTGTGATCACGCGACCGGCGCTTGAAGCGGAAGATGATCGTTGCCGAAACTACGCCGATGATTCCGGTGCAGACAAAATAGACGATACAGGCTCCCGCGGTTCCCCACTTGGGAGCAGTGAGGTAGGCTCCGGCACTTGTTAGAACCGCCACTGAGATTGCCTGCCATAGGAAAGGTTCTTCTTTGTGGGCGCGCAAGTAAATCGCCTCGCTCTGCACGATCAATGTACTGACCGCTGTAATCAGAAGCAGCACAAACAGCTCAGGCGAAACCATGCGGGAGGCGAGATTGGGGAACAGGCGCTGCATAGCGAGGATGCCCACCATGCAGGTGGTCACGATAATTCCCAGAACGCCGAGGGAAGTTCGTAATGTACGAAAGAACAGATGGTCCAGCGCAGCATAGTCTTTCTTGGCGATCAACTGTCCGAAAGGAGCAGCCTTGGTTGACATCCATGCAAAGACCAGGTTCCAGGCATAGGCCGAAATGGAGAGCGACATACCCATGCGTCCCGCCTCTACCGGTCCGCGGAAGGCGAACAGCACCGGGGTCAGCACCTGGACGGTAAAGTAGGAACAGAGCCAGGTGATAGCAATTTTCCACTGGAAGGACCATACTTCCGTCCGCCAGTTCAGAATCGTGCGGTCGATTTTGTGGGTTAACAGTCCGAAAAGAATTTTGCGGCGGCGCCAGAGGAATACTAAAACGGCCAGCACATTTCCAAGGACCACCATGCCGGGAGCGTAGAGTCCCTTTCCCAGAATCATGGCAGTCCAGGAAGCGCTGACCGCCAGCAGCGCCTGCGCGAAGCGCATGCCCGCCACTTGTCGAACTTGGCCGCACCCTTCCAGAAACGAGCACAGCGGATTCAGAACAAAGAGCACCACAGTGGCCAGGGCCGCGATTGTCCATGGCCAAAACCACATCATGTCATGGTGTTGGGTGGTTCTCCGGAAGAAGGTGATTCCGGCCGGCAGAAGGGTCACGGCCATGATGCCGCCGGCCAGCAAATACCAGCGCGCGGTTTTCTGCAGGATGGCCACCAGGCGGGCATGGCTGGAAGGATCGCCCTCGATGCGGCCGTCGGGTCTGAAGTGCAGATGTACGGCTTCGTGCGCGGCAAGCTGAAGAACTACGAATGAGAACCCCAGTTCAAAGATAATCTGCAGATTTACCAGGCTCAGCAGAGTGTAGTAATAGCCCTGCTGAACCTTGCTCAGGAAATGCACAATAAGGAGCACAGTTCCCGTGCTGCCGAGGATCATGCAAACCCGGGCGGCAAAAACATACGCTATCGCGCGGTCCATACCCAACCGCATGCGAAACGTGTTTGCCAGGCCCAGGATGCGGTTCATTAAGCGCGCGCTCCACGGGCAGATGGTTTCGCTCTTCGGGGCAAAGATGCCACCAATTCGCGCACCCCGACCTTTACCGGGTCATTGTCGTCGAGCTTCCGCCACACCTCCAGGGAGAATAACCAGGCCATGGCACAGAGAAAAGTGAGAATTGTGCCGCCCATAATGATGAGAAGCCGGGGAGGAAATGCCTTCCGTTCGGGAACTACGGGTTCGTCGAGAACCTTGATCGAAGGCAGTTCCTTGGCCTCTTCCACCTTGGCCAATTCATACTGTTTGATGAGCACTTCGTATAAAGCTTCGTCGATTTTCGCCTGACGTGCTAACTCATAGTAAGTGTTTCCCAGCAACGGCAATTGCTCAAGTGTGGGGTAGAGCTGTCCTCCGGCTTCAGTCGAGCCATTCGCTTCCGAGCCGCTCATATTGCGCAGTTTTGTCTGGAGTTCGCTGACCCTCGCCGAAGCCGCCTTTACCCGGTAGTTTCCCGATCCATAGATCTGTTGCAGGCCGCTCAACTCTGTTTCCGCTGCGATGAGTTGACCCTGGAGTGCCGAGGCGGCATCCAGCATGGCTTTGCCCTGGATTTGCGGGTCTAGAGTCTTGTTTTTGCTGGAGAACTGGCTTAAGCGAAGTGCCGCCTCATCGAGTTGTTCCTTGACCTCGGTTAAGCGTCCTTCGAGGAAGACTCTCTCCCGATGCGCTGCCGACGTGGTGAGGCTGGCAACACGGCTATTCAGATCATTTACGTAGGCCTGCGCCATCTTTGCCGCAATTTGGGGACTGTGGTCCTGGACGGCGATGGTGATGATGCCGCTCTTTCGATCTTCGGAGATGGAAGAGCGCTTCTGCAGGACCTGGCGCGCATCTTCAAGGCGCTTCTTGCCGTACACATGTTTCAGGTCGAACTCATTCACGATGTCATCCTGCACCGTGCGGCTGTTGAGAACTCCCACGATGGTCGCGCCGGAGGTGTGCATGCCAAGGGCGGAGCCCCCGAGACTGGCCAGAAGATCTCCTCCGCCCGACATCAACGCGCTCATGAGAGCGCTGCTGGGGTTGACCTGGTCCGGCGGCATCAGGCGGGCCACCCCCTCATAGCGGACGGGAATCAGGAACGCCAGCAAGACAAAGAAGGCGAATCCGATTGCGGTCACCTTAAAGAGCGGCCGCCAAATGCCGCCCAGCCACGGGAAAACCCAGAACACCTCCGGAGAATCCCCTGCCGGCGTTCGGCGCGACCTGTCGGCCTCAGAATGGAGCGCTGCTAAATCTGAGTCATGGCTCATGAGAGAGTTTGTCCAAAAAAAAATTTATCGAGCGTTGAGTTTAGTGCGATCCAATCAGCCTGCGAGAGGAAGGGGTATACATAATCTGAATCTGGGTAGTGAAATTGCTTACGGGAGAAGCACTCAGGAACGGAAAATTCCACCGTTCATACTGTAATGTCGAGGAAAGCTGTAGGTCGTGCTTGAACAGCCAGTCTATATTTGCGCCGAAGTCGTTCAGGCCTCCACCTTGCAGAAGCGCCTTGTCTACCCATTGCCGCCGGTAGCTAAGCTGAATTTTGTTGCGCGGAGTGAACCAGTAGGTGCTCCACGCCTGGATTCCGTCTCCCTGCCGTCCTACCCAGCTCCCGATAATCTGGTTGTAGATCGTATAGCCTTGGGCGTAGCGCTCGTTCTTGTAGTATTCGCCAGTTCCGGGATAGCCAATCAGGTTTGTATAGACAGCCTCAACACGAAGATCGAGTTTGGGCAGATGCGGTAGTTTTGGAAAGTACAGGCCGGGATTCCAGGCCGACTGCCTTTCAGAATTAATTGGATTCGGCTGGTCGTTAGCCATCCCGTCGACGTAGAAGGTGACAAAGTTGGGAAACCGGTAAGACAAATCAAAACCGGTGTAGCGTTTGCCAGGATCCACCCGCTGGGAATTACCATTCGTATTGAACGTATGTAGCCAGGTCGACAGCGTCGCAGGCCGCCCTTGCCCTGCCCAAATGACCGAGACTGCACCACCGATTTGGAGATTCCGGGTGGGCTTTACCTCAACGCGATCTCCCCAAGTGTATGGCAGAGGATCTATGGCCTGATTCGCATTGCCGGAAATCGGGAAATCAGGATAAGGGCCACGCAGGAAATGGTAATCCGGCAGGGCGCCGACAAATCCCGTGTTGCGAATCATACCTAGAAAGGACAAAGGTGCAATGGGGATCTGGAAAGGCGTGACTCTGCCAAATTTCAACATCGGCTCCGGCGTCGCATTATTGGAGAACATAAGCGACGTGCCAAAGCCGGATCCCCACCAATAGCTTTGATAGCCGAAGGAAACTTCCCAGTTCGCTACATTGAGCGCGGTGTAGGCTTCGATCGTTCGAAACTGGCTCACGGCGTTGAAGGTGGGAACCGAGGACAGTGGCAGCAACGGATAGTCGTTAGTCTGGACGATTTGCTGGGCCTGGGCTGGAGTGTAGTTGGGCAACGAGCTTCCATGCTGGAACTCACCCCGGAAATAGAAGGCTAGCGGCCCGGCCTCGGCTCGTACCGAGCCGCCGTCAGCCGTATTGAACCCTTGCCCGTAAGGACGCCCGTAGTCGTCATACAAAGTCTGGGCGAAGTTATAGCTGTCACGCAGCGGTCGGCCGGCAATCGCAGTCACGCGGGCATAGGCCGAGTCGAGTTCAACGCCAAGGTTCGGAGCGCCCTCCAGATTCGCCAACTCCAACGCAAACTCTTGCCGCAGGGACTGTATCGTCGGCATGATTTCCGGGTTCTCTTCGCCGTTGTCTCGAACCATATCCTGAGCCTCCAGCACTAAGCGCGCGCACTCCATTCGTGCCCAGGGACGAATGGCGGTGATAGCGGTTGGAACGTAGCCCAGTGCCGCAAGACGGTCGAAAGCTTCATAGACCCAGCTATCCAAGGGAACGAAAGTGGTTCCCATGTAGGCGGGGTCTTTCAGCGCATCGTCTGGTGATTTTTCAAAGGTGCCCCAATTCGAGGCCGAGATCTCTGCTCCGCTGCCTCTGGCGCGGTAGATCTGCCTTCCCATGTACCATCCCAGCGCGCTACCGATCAGGGCGTCAGAGGTCCAGTGTTTCTGCCCGATTACACGTCCGGCGCTGACGCCCCCTGCCGCGCCATACAGCAGAAGCTTGGTCAAGAAACCGGGATACTCGTGAGCGATCACGCTGGCCGACGCCCAGGCGACGGCGGCGGTGTTCGATGGAAACGAGTTGCCGCCGGAAAAGAAAGGACCCTTGTTGTTGCCGGTGAAAGGCCTCTCGCGTTGGGTGATGTACTGCAGGGCGGTGGAAGCGGCATAGGCGTCAATGGCAGCTTCGCCCACAAGAAAGCCGGTCTCCCGTTGATGCTGGTTATGGGTGGAGCTTCCTATGAGAAACATGCCACCGCCCAGCCCCACCAGACCCAGGGCGCCGGCGGTCGAGCCGTTCGCGGCCAATTTAGTCGTGTTGGACGAGGTGGGCAGATGTGCTTCGATGGCAGTATCGCTTCCTACGAGGAAGGCCGTGCCGAAAGTCGCCGGCACAAGAAATGTAAGGTCCGGAACCCGTAAATGGAAAGGGAGAGTCCAGAAAGCTTTTTGGTCTTCCAACAGGTATTTCGGCAGCTCATTTACCTTCAGAGTCGATTGCTCCTGATAAGCAGGCGGTGAGGGTGCATTGCTCGAGACGTTCGGAATCGTTGCTGGGCGCGTGGTGGAAGGAGAGCCCGGTTGGCCGTTGATCGCTGCCTGGGAAGTGCTTTCCGTTTTGTTCTCCACGCCGGCCGTGGTGACCACCTCAGCTTTTGGAGCCGGAGCAGGACTTAGAGATGTCGATTTTTGGGTAGCCGTCGGCAGTTTCAGATTGTTTGCCTCAGCTTGCGTCACCGGCCCTTCGAGCGATTTCGTAGTGGCCTGCGCTAGCGACATCAACCAGTGCGAGACGTTTCTGGCAAAAATCGGATCGTTCTGGATTCGGGAAAACACCGTGGCATCCGTGATCGAGGGTTCCTGTGTTCCCTCGCTCGCCAGTTGCTGGACCAGATAACTCTTCACCACCACCATTAATTCAGGATGATCGTGCAAAAGCTGCGTTAGCCTGGCCGCCTCACAACAGGGACCCGCAGCACTCTGAGCTGCCGCCGGAGGATTGCGTTCAGGCTCTGAGCCGGTTCCGGGTTGAGCATGAAGGCTTGCGACCATGCCGGCCACAACCACCCCTGTCGCAATCAGCCTCGCGAATTGCCCGCGTATTCGGCCTTTGCCCAAAAAGATGGACGATGCTGCGTTAGGAAACAAGACTTAACAGGACTCCCGTCCAGGCTATAGGTGTGCGACTGCCGCAGCCGCAATTGCCAGTGATGCCAGGAACTGGGCTGTCTCCAAAGTGGTCTTCCACGTTGACGAGCCGGTAACAAACTTCTCCGGGACCACCAGCACATCGCCAGGCTGCAACTTGGCATTGAGCACTCCGCCGGAGAACCAGTCAGAGGCACCTCCGGAGGAGATTACTGAACCGTTGGCCCGAATTACGTAGATCCCTTTCTTGTTGGCTAATTGGGTGGGGCCACCAGCCTGTTTCAGATACCATCCTGCGGTCTTGCCCGGCTTGAAGGTGATGGCGTTCGCGTTATAGACCTGCCCGAAGGAAAGCACAAAATTCGGCTTCTTGGGCACGGTGATTACATCCCCGGCGCGCAAGGAGATGTCGTTGGGCGTGTTCTCCCAATCCGAAATATTAGAGGTAATGTTGATGACCAGCCGCCCCGGCACCGGCCGGCTGCGAAGGGTCGATATAGCCTGCTGCTTTTGTTGTTGTACAGCTTGCAGAACGGCCGCCTGGTCCTGCCCAGTTGTATTCGGAGAAACGCGGATCGTAGCGGAAGTAGACTGCAGCCGGTTGATGAGTTCTTTCCTTCCCATCTCCTCCAGCTTGCGGACCTCTTCACGCTCCAGGACGATACCGGGGGCATACGCCGTCGAACGAAAGCCGCCGACTCTCTTCAGGAATGTGCTGAGCTTCTCGCCTTCGTTGATTCCGTAGTTTCCCGGATACATTACTTCGCCCTTGATCGTCACCGATCGGCCGATGTCATTCCAGCCGGGAATCTGAAGAATGGTCAACACGTCGCCGGGATTCAGAGGGATGTCAGCCGCATGGTCGCCGACGACGGCAGCTCCGATCCGCAGCGTTTTCTGATCGGTTACTACGCGCTCTCCGTTCTCGACGACATAGCTCGCCAGAGTCGCCGATTCCACGTAAGCGCTGCGGTTGAATCCTCCTGCCATCTTCACTAATCCGGCCGCCGTCAAGCCGGCACTCATGGGGTATTGGCCAGGCCGCAATACCTGGCCAAAGATAGCGACCTTGGGCGCGTCCACTTCATAACGCCCGAAGATGCGAATGGTATCGAAGGCTTGCAGCGAGACAGATTCATTTCCTGCGAGTACGTCGGTCAGGTTGAACTCTATCGTGAGTGGCCGGTAATCGGGAGGCAGCAAGCGGACAATCTCGGCATGGGCCGCGGGTTCCGGCAGCACGTCCTGATAACTTCTCACCAGGTCGGAGATCTTCATG
Source organism: uncultured Acidobacteriaceae bacterium (assembly GCA_963846815.1). Taxonomy (GTDB): domain Bacteria; phylum Acidobacteriota; class Terriglobia; order Terriglobales; family Acidobacteriaceae; genus CAVVDY01. The sequence continues at coordinate 1,139,343 of CAWJXG010000002.1, forward strand.
CCTGCGGTGAAGGGATACGGACCCGGCCGGTAAACGTGACCCTGCAGATAGACGGTCTGGTTCTTGTAGGGGTCAATGGCGCCGACAAAGATGCGATCCCCATCCTGCACCATGAAAGGCGAAGCTTCGCCGCCGGCCGCGGTCCCCGATTTTGTAAGTTCCAATGGAACCTTCACCGTGACCCTTTGCTCGTGCGGTTCGACCCGCTCAACTCTTACTTCTGTCAGCGAAGCCGAAACGGTCACTCCGCCGGCCATATCGACCACGTCGGAAAGCTTGTCTGTCTTGTCTTTCAATTCATAGATAGCCGGACGCCGGACGGTTCCCGATACTCCCACCTGCGGACCGGCCGGAGGAACCATGATGGTGTCGCCCGGCTCCAAATGCTCAATGGCCTTCCTCACGCCGGAAATCAGCAGATCATAAAGATCCTGTTCGCTGATCAGGGTTGTGCCACGGTAATGCTTTACCACACGCATCGATCCGGCTGCGGTCGGACCTCCTGCCGCGTAGAGGGCATTCAGCGGGGTCGATAGTGAACTAATGTCATAGGCTCCCGGCCGCTGCACATATCCCACGACGTAGACGCGAACCGTCCTCAGACGCGTCACGGAGAGAGCTACTTTGGCATCGCGATACTGTGGCTGCGCCGCGGCTTGCACCCGCGTCTGCGCCTCCGCCAGGGTGAAGCCGGCAACAGTTATCGGGCCAACATCCGGTAAAGAGATGCGGCCTTCGCGATCTACCACCCGCATAATCTGCTGGGATACCCCTCCCCAGATATCGATCACGACCGTGTCTCCGGTGCCTAGCACATAGTCTGGGCCGGCAGGCAGATCCATCGGGAATCTGTTTAAACCGACCATGCCCGGCCGGAAAATGTCGGCCCCGAATCGCCTGAGGGGCTTGCTTTCGACTTCGTAACGCCGATACAGGTCGGCAGTCGAAGGAAGTCCGGGATAGGGGTTCTTCTGAGGGATCGTGTTCGGTATTAAGGGAACCGGTTCCGCGATATTAGGGTACGTGGTGGATCGCCTTGGCTGCCCCGGCATTCCCGAAACGGTTCTTTCCGGCCGAAGTTGTCCAGGGGCGGTTCCTTGCGTGGGGGGTTGCCCATTTGGCGAACCCGTTGGTTGTGGTTGCGATCCGGTCTGCTGGGGTGGATATTGCCCGGATGGATACGGCGTGCCGGGATACTGTTGGCCAGGATACTGTTCGCCCGGATATTGCGTTCCGGGATACTGCGTGCCGGGATACTGTGAACCCGGATACTGCGTGCCAGGGTTGTACTGTCCCTCGGGATACTGTTCACTGGGGTACTGTTCCTCAGGATATTCCGTCTGGGGATACTGCTGCTCAGTAGTAGCCGTCCCGTTCTCCTGCATCGATTCCGGGCCGCGGCCGGGGCCTAAAGCCTGCGCCCATTGCTGTGCCTGCTGGTCCGTTATATAGCCGCGATTCACCATCAGCCGAAGAGCCTCGGTACGAAAAGCCATATCGGATTGCAGCCGGCTGATGAGGACATCGTCGGTGATGTACTGCGCGTCAATCGCGCTGCCCTGCTCGCCCAATCTGTCCGCAAGCAAGGACTTCAGGTCTGAGGAAATTTCAGGGTGATCGCCGAGATAGGTCCTGAGCTCGGTGACGGAGTTTCCGGCCGATACACCATAACCGGCCTGAGGAGTATTGCTTTGGACCTGAGCCTCTCCCGGTAGCGCTTGCAGAAAAAGCAACAAGCACGCCAGGAAAAGCGCACATTGCCTCTGGAAATGTGATAGTAGGTTGTGCATTGAAGTTGGATTTAACGATAGTTTAAACAGCACGCCTGCCGGGAGCACCATATCTTTGCAGCGCATTGAGCAGGAAACGCGAATATTCGGGGGCCTTCTGGTCCTGAACTTCGGAGAAAAAAGGCTGCAAAGTGTAGTGCGCGCTCACCGCTCCGGCGATTCCCAAAGTCGCGACCACGGGATCGAAGTCCTCGATCAGGCCTTTCAGGGCACAGCGATGAAAATAAGAATTGATGGCATCGAAGATTGGGCCCAGGTGCTCGCCGAGCAATCGGTCGGCCGCAGCTAATTCGAAGCCCGCAACATAGAGCAGGCGCATCAATTCAGGCGGCTGGCACATGTTCTCCGTGATAAAGGCAACAATCATCGGAATAACGGTTTGCGGGTCAGCATCGGACGCCAGACCGCGTTGCAATTCGCGGTTTAACTTCACCCCGCTGAGCCGGGAATCGGCTGCGGCCCAAAACAGGTCCGTCTTCTTGGCGAAATGACGAAAGAGTGTGGCTTCGTTCACGTTAGCCAGATCAGCAATGTCGCGCGTGCTTGTGCCCTTGAATCCCTGACGCGAGAACAACTGGACTGCGGCCTCGATGATTCGTGCCTCGGTTATGTTGCGAACCAATTTTTTCTTGGCCGGCATTTGGCTACCTCAGTGGTTTGACTAAGAGCGCATCAGTAAGCTCGCGAGGGCGCCACCATGGCCTGCGAGCTGCCAATATTTGGAGTCGTGGGGTTGGAAATTAGCGGAACAGGAATAACTTTCGGCGGCAAAGCGGCAAGGCTTCGCCATTCTCACTTAGATGAGATGAACCTTCCACACGCCCTGCAGACAAGTCGCACGCACATGCGAGACTGGTGTGAAAGCTATGGAACCAAATTCAGCTGCCATAGTTTCTGCAGCGGCATTCGCCCTCCGCAGACTACGGGTCCTCCCAAAACACATGCAATCACTTGCTTGCAGCAATCGCTAGCTGTCCCTTGGGATGCATGAAGCCTATCGAGCCATCCATGCTATGTCAAGCTAAATACTACTGTTACGTTCTTGCTGGTACTAAGTTGAAACCAGAGGTCCCGTAGTGGGTACATGCTAGGTTTTGTTGACCCGATATTACAGACAAAGCAAAATTAATGATTGATTAACCGCCGGTCACGCGACCTCAACGGAGCAGTCCGGACTTCAGCCAAAGTTTGCGATAGAGACAGCGAGTTTCGGTTACGAATCTTGTGGCAGATTAGCCCCACGCAGTCCTACACTAAACAGCTTGATTTATTGCACTTGTGGTAAGGGAGAAACAATGACAGGCTTTCTGCGTAGCCTTGGCTTCGCTTTGATTTTCTGTTCACTTGCTGCATCCGGCCAGCAAACTGCCTCAACCGCCAACGCCAATTTAAGTCCCAAAGTACAGGCTTGGACGGTTCTGGACAACGGAGTCGAAAACTCCAGCTATGAAAAGCGTGCCAAGGCGGTGCAGGTCCTGGGATTGCTGAATGACGACCCGGAAGCCGAAAAGATGGCAGTCAAGGCTTTAGGCGATCAGCGCCCGGAGGTACGCGCATCGGCGGCCGAAGCTCTGGGCAAGATGGACGCAAGAAGTGCCATCCCAGAGCTGCACAAAATGTTCAAGGACACGGACGTGACGGTCATCATGGCGTCTGCGAGGTCGCTGCTGGACCTGAGGGACAACAGCGGATATGAGGTGTATTACGCCATCCTTACGGGCGAAACCAAAACCGGCAAGGGGTTGCTGGACGAGCAGAAGAAAATGCTGAAGGATCCCCAGAAGATGGCACAGTTCGGTTTTGAAACGGGAATAGGATTCATTCCCTTCGCCGGTATCGGTTGGACCGCCTTCAAGACCCTGCGGAAGGACGATGTTTCGCCGGTCCTGGCGGCCTCGGCGCTGACGCTGGCGAAGGACCCCGATCCTAAGAGCGGAGAGGCTCTGTCCAACGCGGCCCTGCAGAACAAGAGTTGGATCGTGCGTGCAGCGGCCTTCAACGCGCTGGCGACGCGAGGCGATCCCCGCTATATCAAGACTGCCACGGACGGCCTGCAGGATGAAAAAGAAGAAGTGCAATATTCCGCCGCTGGGGCTGTCATTCACCTCAGCGACATTGCCGAGCGGCATGCACTGGCGAAACATCCACCTGCCAGGCACAAGAAGTAGGGTCATTGCCGGCCGGACTTTGCACTGATTTCTTGTCCGGCCAGCGGGGTGCATCCATGAAACGCGTTTTATCTGTCCTCTCCTTAGTTCTGTTGATTTGCGCCTGCTGTCTTGCGCAGAGTCCCTCGGCTCCATTGCCGTCTCGAGCGGTGACTGTCATTCGGGCCGGCACGCTTATCGATCCTGGTTCCGGCGAGGTCAAGCACGGCCAGATCATCGTCATCCGGGGGAATCGCGTCGAAAGTGTGGGCGATAGCGGCTCTTCGCCGGTGCCTGCCGGGGCGAACGTCATTGACCTTTCCAAGCTGACGGTATTGCCAGGCTTGATCGAGTCGCACACCCACATCTTCCTGCAAGGCGAGGACCCGGCGCTCGGCGGATACGATATTCAGCTTTTGAAGTTTCCGCTGGCTTATCGCGCAGCTCGAGCCACGGTTTCGGCGCGTCGGGCTCTGGAACAAGGTTTTACCACCATCCGCGATATGGAAACCGAAGGGGCGGGTTACGGCGATGTCGGCATCAAGATGGCGGTGAACGAAGGACGCATCCCGGGCCCGCGCATCTTTACGACGACCCGTGCGATCTCCACCACCGGCGGCTACGCACTCGAAGGGTATGCTCCGGAGATCACCGTGCCGAAGGGCGTGCAGATCATCGACGGCCCGGTGGAAGCGCGCAAGGCTGCGCGCGAACAGTTAGACCACGGCGCCGACTGGATCAAGGTCTACATGACGCACCGCTCGTGGGTGGACAAGGACGGCAATCTGGTCTCGCAGCCCACGCTGACGCTGGACGAGATCAAGGCCATCACCGACGAAGCCCACGGCTGGGGACATAAGGTCGGCTGCCACGCCTACAGCGGTGAGGGCCTGCAGCGCGCGCTGGACGGCGGCTGCGATTCTATTGAGCACGGGTTGCTGATCAGCGACGCACAGATCGCCCAGATGAAACGCCAGGGTACGTGGTACTGCCCGACTCTGGCCATCTACTACAAGGAGTGGGCGCCGGAAAACACGCCCGCTGGCAAACGCGACCGGGCGCGCGCCGCCGACCATGAAGTCTCATTCAAGAAAGCTTTGCAGGCCGGATTGAAGATCGTCTACGGCACCGATGTCGGCGGATTTTCGTGGGATGAGCCGATTACACAGGACTTTCCTTACATGGTGAAGTTCGGAATGTCGCCGCTGGAGGCGTTGCGCTCGGCTACTGTCCGCCCGGCGGAAATGCTAGGCATGACCGGACAGATTGGCGTGATCGCTCCTGGCTCTTACGCCGACGTCATTGCGGTTGAGGGTGATCCGCTGCAGAACATCGAAGTGCTGGGCAAGGTTACGTTTGTTATGAAAGACGGACAGGTGTTTAAGGGTGTGTCTGGCGCGAACCCCCACAACTCACAATAGCGGTGGGGGTTGCAGAGAGTTCGTCCGTCTCATGCTTAGCTGCATCTATAATTGAGAACTTGTTTCCGACCTTCGTGGCCTAATGGCATACCAATGGCTGCGGCGGCGGTGTCCGGTTTGCCGGACCGAGGGTGTGGAGGGAAACGTCCACGCCTCCCGTGCTTGGAAAGGAAACGTGAGCGCTGCGGGACGTCGCGGCGTCATTTCTTCTTTTTCCCCGCACATTTCGAGTTGTCATCTTGAGCGAAGCGAAGGACCTGCTGTATCTCGAACCTCGTTTCTCAGCAGAGACGGTGGGACAAACCATGAGCCCGTCCCGCAGGGACGGCATATCTTAGCCCAGCATTTCAATGCTGGGTAAGCTTGGATTTTGAGGTAGAAGTCCCGTAGGGACGGCAGACGGCAGATGTCTGCCGATGAGAATGCGAAAGACCCACTCCGCCAAAAGAAGGCGGAAAAGGCACCCGAGCAACCAGCGAGTAGCGGATGTTCTTAACCGACAAATTCGGACGACGCATCAGTGATCTGCGAATCTCCATCACCGATCGCTGCAACTACAAATGCGTCTACTGCCGCTCCGGCACCAACGGAGCGATGTTCGCCGAACTGCCCATTGCTGACTACCTGCGGATGGCGCGGCTCTTCGTCTCACTGGGCATCACCAAGGTCCGTCTGACCGGCGGCGAACCGCTTTTGCGCCGTGGACTGGTCGACATGGTTCGCCAATTGGGCCAAATGCGCACGCTCGAGGGCGAGCTGCTCGACATCGCACTGACCACCAATGGACATCTGTTAGCTGACCTGGCGCAGCCTCTTGCCGATGCCGGTCTGTCGCGCGTTACGGTTTCAATGGACGCCGTCGATCCGGTACGCTTTGCGCGTATCACCCGCGTACCCGACGGTTACGAACAGGTACTCGCCGGCGTTCGTGCTGCGCAACGAGCAGGCCTGAATCCGGTGAAGGTGAATTGCGTTCTGCTGCGCGGCTTCAACGACGACCAGATCACAGCGTTCGGCAGGTTCGCCCGCGAAGAACACCTCGTTCTGCGCTTCATCGAGTTCATGCCGCTGGAAGAAGACCGTGTCTGGTCGCCCGATATCGTGGTGCCGCTGGAGGAGATTCTGGCGCGCATGAGCGAGTTCATGCCGCTGCGTGAAATCGGCCACGCGAATAGCGAAACCGCCCGGCGGTACATGTTCGAAGATGGCGTCGGCGAGATCGGTATCATTGCCCCAGTCTCGCATCCTTTCTGCGGACACTGCAGCCGGGTGCGCATCACCTCAGATGGTAAAATCCGCACCTGCCTGTTCTCTGTGCGCGAGCACGATCTGGCATTGCGCATGGCGGCCGGGGCTTCCGACGAAGAACTGACCGATTTCATCTGTCACGTGGTGGATCAGAAAGAAGAGCGCCACCACATCGGCGAGCCAGGGTTTGTCCCGGCCTCGCGCACCATGGTGCACATAGGCGGCTGATCAGCTATCGGTGGTCGGTTGTCAGTGGTCGGTAGGCGCAGGCTTACCAAATCTCTCTTCCTCGAGGTTTGCCAAGTCCACCTCGGGATGCCGGTTCGCTGGCGTGATCCGCGTCACCAGTGCTTGCAAGGTCGGCTCCGCGCGTTTGGCGTCTCCTTCTTTTGCTGTTTCTTCTTCGCGTTGCGCTTTTCATACGCCATCCTAACCCATGTGATTCTACCGACAACCGACAACTGACAACTGATCTATGCCCCTTGCACATTCGTCACCTCCGCGTCACAATACGAATCGGGAGTCCCTGCCGGATGGCAGACCGGCCCGCGCCCAAGGGCGCGGTTTCACGGTTTAAAGATTTGGAACGAAGGCGCTGGCAGGGCATCCAATAGGCTGAGTAGTAAGAAGCGTCAACTTGCAGCTTCAACATCCCCGTAGGTCGGGCGCTCAAACGCGCAGTGGATCTACTGGAGCAGCAAGCAAAGCTTTCAACATCCCCGTTCCGGGGTGCTTTCCGTTCGCAACGGAAGACGCCGCCGGAGCTGAAGGCAGAGACATACAAAGTGGCAACGGCACCTGTAACAGAACAGTCATCCTGCTCTCTCGAAAACTATCTTGTACTTCCCGACAACTCCATGGACGCCCGCATTGCAGCGGCGCGCGCGGAATTGGGACGCGAGTGCGTCATCCTCGGGCATCACTATCAGCGGGACGAAGTCGTGCGCTTCGCCGATTACACCGGCGATTCGTACCGTCTATCGCAAATGGCCGCGCAGGCAGAAGGACGATACATCGTCTTCTGCGGCGTGCATTTCATGGCCGAAAGCGCCGACATTCTGGCGCGAGCCTCGCAATCGGTAATCCTTCCCGATCTCAACGCCGGCTGCTCGATGGCTGATATGGCGGAGATCGGGCAAGTGGAAGACGCCTGGGAGCAGTTTGTCGCGCTCGGTCTCACCGACGATGAAGGCAACGGCATCACGCCCATCACCTACATGAATTCGACCGCCGCGATCAAGGCGTTCTGCGGCGAGCGTGGTGGACTGGTGTGTACGTCGTCGAACGCGAAATCGGCATTCTCGTGGGCCTTCGCACGCAATGAGAAGATTCTCTTCCTGCCCGACCAGCACCTGGGCCGTAATACCGGCTTTGCCCGGGGCATCCCGCTGGACGAAATGGTCGTTTGGGATCCCTACATGCTCCAGGGTGGCCTGATGGCCGAGCGCCTGCGCAAAGCGAAGGTCATCCTGTGGAAGGGGCACTGCTCGGTGCACCAGCGCTTCCTGCCGGAACATGTCGACAAAGTGCGTGCCAAGTACCCGGGCATCCAGGTCGTCGTGCATCCCGAGTGCCGCTGGGAGGTCTGCCAGAAAGCCGACGGCATCGGTTCAACCGACCAGATCATCAAGGCCGTGAAGCAGGCGCCCACGGGAAGCGCGTTCGCCATCGGCACGGAGATTCACCTCATCAACCGTCTGGCGAAGCAGCATCCCGACAAGCGCATCATCACTCTGGACGATTCCGGCTGCCTGTGTACGACCATGTTCCGCATTTCTCCCCAGCATCTCTGCTGGGCGCTGGAAAACCTGGTAGATGGCAATGTAGTGAACCCCATCAAAGTTCAACAAGATGTAAAGAGGTGGGCACGCGTCGCGCTTGATAAGATGTTAGAAATACAGTGATCATTCGCATACGCAAACGTCCCCGTGAAAAGTACCTGCGCCGGGTTCCCCGCTTTCTGCTGGATCTGCGGGAACACCGGCGCCGCATTGACGATCGCCATATGGCGGCCATGCAATCGTTTGAATCCAGCGAGGCTGAGACTGATATGCCACGCACCTTTACCCTTTCTGAAGCTGAAACCCTGCTGCCGGTGCTGGAGTCATTGTTACGTTCAGCCATGCAGGCCAAGGCCCAGATCGAAGAAATTGAAGCTGAATTTGAAGCCCTGCGCAGCCGGGTGTTCGTGAACGGCGGCACCTTTCTTGACGTTGAACAAATGGCGCGCCGCAGAGCTGAGCGCGAGAAATCCGTACAGACTGCCAAAGACGCCGTCGCTGAAATCGACGCCGCCGGCGTGCAGGTAAAGGACCTCGATATCGGCTTGCTCGATTTCCCGTGCATGGTCGAGGGCGAAATTGTGCTGCTCTGCTGGAAGCTGGGCGAGAAGGGAATTACCCACTACCACGGCACCAACGACGGCTTCGCCGGCCGCAAGCCCATCGACGCGCGCATCCCGCGAGGGCCAAAAAAGAGCAACTAGAACTCGATGAACCGAGTTTCTTCGGTGGAAGCGCCGAGCTTCGTGAGTTGAGGAGCCTGCTTAGTGCGCCCGATGTTGAATGCTTTGTATCAGGGCACGGCTTCAGCCGTGCCAGCGAGATTCCACTTAGGACTGGGCTTTAGCCCCTGCAAATGTCGATCCCGTCACGCAATTCTGAGATCGCCGAAATCCTCAGTTCCTCCCGCACGTTTTTCGTGACCACCAAGACCAGCATGGGCCGAGCTCTGTTGCAATCAGAGCGTAATGCCACCCTGCTGATTGACGTGCTGCGTTCGTGCGTAGCGTCAACGAGGTTCACGATTCACGACTTTGTCGTGATGCCCGATCACGTGCATCTGCTGATTACCGTTGATGCGGATATGGGCATTGAGCGCGCAATGCAGTTCATAAAGGGCGGCTTCTCTTATCGGTTGCGAATGCGAAAGGAGTTTGGGCTTAGCGGCGAGGTGTGGCAACGCGGCTTTCGGAAGTTCGGGTCGAAGGTAGAAAAAGCTTTTTGAAGTATCGCGAGTACATCGCGCACAATCCAGTTCGCGCCGGCTTGTCTGAAACTCCAGAGATGTACCCGTTTTGCTACGCTTATCTAGTGATGAAGAAGCGTGCAGGGGCTAAAGCCCGGCAACTTCCGAACGCTTGCGGCCCGGCTGAAGCCGTGCCCTGATACAAAGCATGACTAAGTGGGTTTTGTTGATCCTTGGATTTCTGCTGCTTGTGGGGAGCACCTGCGGATGGGTCTGGCTTTCACGTCAGGTGCAGCCGTCAGACGCGCATCTCGCATTCCAACATCTGGCTGACATCCCAGTCTCTCAACTGAACAGTGAAGTTACCATTGAGGTTGCCGTTCCTCAAAGCTCCGCGTGGCAACGGATCATAAGAGGTTGGGGAGAACCGGAGTACGAAGTCGCGTTGATTTCCGCACGCGTTGTGCCCGGTTATGTGCACTGTCTCGACGGTATAAAGATACAAGCGGACATTGACGGAATCCCGCTCACGCCTGAAGTTGGCGCCTCGCTTTACGGATATTCGACTGCGACGGATTCGCTTCATTGCAACTCGTGGGGGTTACGGTTTCATATCCCCCCGGGTAAAACCGCAACCATCCAGGCGGGGGCAGTTGTCAGCAATCTTCCAACTGACACAGAGGTGGTCGTGGTTCCGGTCTGGCCTTACATGAAGGACAAGTTAGTTGGCTTTAGCATCGATCAAGACCTCTGGCGCGTGGCGAAATGGTCGATGGCGATGGGAGCGTTCCTAGTTGCTCTTTCAGCATTTTTGTTTCTGACGTCGAGTCGTAATTCTCTTATGCCGGTCGGCCCTCCCTCATGATCCAGCTCTCCTCCGCCGGAAAACGCTTCGGCCCCAAGCTCCTGTTCGAAAACCTCGACTGGCTTATCACGCCGCATGATCGTGTCGGACTAGTCGGCGCCAACGGCAGCGGCAAAACCACGCTGCTGAAAATTCTTGGCGGCCTCGAGACGCTCGACTACGGGAGCATCATTCCCGCCCGCAACACCACTTTCGGCTATCTGCCGCAGGACGGCCTGCGCCTCGCCGGGCGAACCGTCTTTGCCGAGTGCATGTCGGTCTTCTCCGAGCTCCGCGACATGGAGTGCGAGATGGAAGAGCTCACGCACAAGATGGCGGAGTTCGACCACACCTCGGCCGAATACCAGCAGGTTGCCGACCGCTATCAGCGCATCTCAGGCGAGTTCCATGTGCGCGACGGCTATGCCTTGGAAGCGCAAGTCGGAACCGTGCTCGACGGGCTGGGCTTCAGCAAGGAAGACTGGACGCGGCAGACCGAAGAATTTTCCGGTGGCTGGCAGATGCGCATCGCACTAGGCAAGCTCTTGCTGGCAAAGCCGAACCTGCTGCTGCTTGACGAGCCCACGAACCATCTTGATCTCGAAACCCGCAACTGGCTGGAAGAGTATCTCCTGCAGTATCCGTATGCTTATGTGTTGATCTCGCACGACCGCTACTTCCTCGACGTCACCGTCGATCGCATCATCGAAATCTGGAATAAGGGCGTTCACTTCTACAGCGGCAACTACGAGAAGTACCTGCAGCAAAAGCAGGAGCGCCGTGATTCGCTGGTCGCCGCCTACAAGAACCAGCGTGAGCGCATTGAGCAGCTTGAGGCCTTCATCAACCGCTTTCGCTATCAGGCTACCAAAGCCAAGCAGGTGCAGAGCCGCATCAAGGAACTCGACAAGATCGAGCGCATCGAGGTTCCACCGGACGAGAAGACCATCCACTTCAGCTTTCCGCAGCCCAAGCCCAGCGGACGCACCGTGGTCGAAGCCTCCGGCGTGGCCAAGAGTTACGGGCCGAAAGAAGTCTTCCGCGGGGTAGGTTTCACCATCCAGCGTGGCGATCGCATCGCGCTGGTCGGGGTGAATGGCGCCGGCAAGTCGACGCTCATCAAGCTGCTGGCCGGAATCGAACCGCTGACCGACGGCACACTGCAACTCGGGCACAATGTGGAGCCCGACTACTTCGCTCAGGACCAGTACAAGGAACTCGATCCCGAACGCCGCATGCTCGACGATCTGTCGGACGTCTCGTCACAGAAGACCACGTCCGAGCTGCGCGGGCTGCTGGGCTGCTTCCTCTTTTCGGAGGAGGACGCGTTCAAGCCCATTGGTGTTTTGTCCGGCGGTGAGCGCAATCGCTATGCTCTGGCGCGTATGCTTCTGCATCCGTCGAACTTCCTGCTGCTCGACGAGCCGACCAACCACCTCGATATGCGCGCCAAGGACGTTCTGCTGGAAGCTCTGCAGAGCTATAACGGCACCGTTGTCTTCGTCTCGCACGACCGCTACTTCATCGACAAGCTGGCAACGCAGATTTTTGAAGTCGGCGGCGGCCGCGTCGAGGTCTTCCCCGGCGACTACGAAGACTATCTCTGGCGCAAGCAGCGTTCAGCCTCCGCAGAAGAAGGGGCTCAAGTGGCCGGCGACAATCCCACACTGTCGGACGTTCCGGGATACGTGCAGAAATACGATCACGCGGGAGTTCCCAGGCAGGCGTCCGTCGAGTCTGCCGACGGCAATTCCAATGGCGCCAAAAAGCGCATCAATCCCATCAGGCTGAAGCAAATGCAGGACCGCCAGCAGGAGATCGAGGAAGAAATCGCTCGCCTGGAACAGGAAATCGCCCACTGCGAACACGAGCTGCAGTCCTTCGTCAGCGTAGAAGAGACCCAACGCCAGGCGGACCTTCTTGCCCAGCATCGCTCCGACTTAGCGCAAAAAATGACGGAGTGGGAAGAGCTATCAAGCGCGCTGGAGACTTAACCAATCGCAATGTTATCTAAATACAATCTATATAATTTGATATAAGGGCCATTGCTGCGCTCGTAAGACGGGTGGAGATGTCCCAGATTGTGGTAATTTGTCCTGCGGACCAAATACAACCCCTTGCCGTCAACTTGGCGTCTAAAGGGAGTCCAGCCCTCGATATTTCGGTTCCAGGAGAAACAGAAGGTGCCCCAGACAACCATGCAAAGCTCCAGCAATCTGCAGAGTGAGACTGTTACGAAACTACGCACCCTGGCACACGATCTCAGCAACTCAATCGAAACCGTGATGCAGGCTTCTTATCTCCTGGGCCAGGCAAAACTTGAAGAACCGAACAAGAAGTGGCTCGACCTGATCGACAAAGCCACTCAGGACGCCGCCAAAATCAATCGCGAGATTCGCGAAATCTTGCGTTCTCTCAGCTGAGCTAGCACTCAGGCTGCCTGGGTGCCTTGCCATCGTCGCAGGAAATCCTGGGCCCGGTGATAGCCCTCGACTGTGCCCACATCCATGTAGCTTTCGCCCACGCGGTGTCCCAGCACCGCGTTTCCCGCCGCGATATAGGCGTTCAGCAAGCTGCCGAAGTATTCATCGCTACGATGCCGGAACTCCCATAAGGCTTTCAGAGCGCCGAAGGCGGAGCCGGTGGCCGTGATCGCGCCCCATATCCAGTGGGAATGGGCGTCGCGCTGCTTTACTTCCACCTTCAGGACATAGTTCTGGGCATCGCAAACCACCGCGTCAAATGCGCTTGGATCCGCGACCGGGAAGAGCACCAGGTTCAGATCGGCGGCATCACTCCGAAGCGCAGGGTGGTAGGCATTTTCGGGAAACCAGATGGTATCGGGGAGACCGATCAGCACTTGATCGTGCTGCCTGGCAAACGGCGCCGCGCGGAATAGCGCATCACACAAGCCCAGCGGCTTCTGCTGCACAACATAGAAGATGTCAGCGTCGTAGTCGCGCTCGGCGTAATAGCGGAGGATGTCACTCTTGTCCGCCGAGATGACCATACAGATCTCCGTCGCGCCGGCGGCGATCATGCGTTCCACCAGGAATTCGGATACAGCTTTGGGACGCTCGACCCCGCCAATCAGGCGCGAGCCGACGGGCAACAGTTCCTTGGAACAGCCGAGCGGTTGTATGCGCTGTCCGGCGCCGGCGGCGGGAATGACTCCGATCATGCGAGCGTCTCCATCGTGGGATACTTCCGCTGCTGGGCCTCTTCGCAGAAACTCAGCAGCTCTTCGGCCCTGCAGCGGCCGGTGTGTTGGTCGAGCGTGCGCTGCCGGGCCCGTGCCGCCCGCCGTTCCAATTGCTCGTCCGGCAGTTGCAGCGCTTGCACCACCTCTTCCGTGTTGCGGACGACATAGAGTTCATCCGCCGGATCAAAGAAGTTTTCCAGCCCATCCCACTCGTCTGTCAGCAGCGGGGTACCGCAGGCGGCGGCTTCAAAGAAGCGACCCGATGGGCAGAATCCCGACTCCGCCATTTCCTTTCGGGTGATGTTCAGCGTGGCTCGGGATGACGAATACAGCGCCGGATGGTCCGCGGGTGCGACATGCTCAATTCGCCTGACATTTTGAGGCCACAGCCATTCCTTCGGATACAGCGAGCCGGCAAGGAGAAATTCCTGCTGGGGCAGCAGCTCCGCTGAACGGAGCAAGTAGTCTCTGGTTTTCTGCTCGCGGTCCGCCGAATAAGTCCCCATGAAACTGAGGTGGCAGGCGAACATGGCGCGAGGCTCAACCCGGCGATAAACCTCCGGATCGACGCACCCGTACAGCGGCCTCACCAGGCGAGCGCCGAACTCACCCTCAAGACGCTGCAGAATCCTCCCGCCGGTGAACGAAACGTAGAGATCGAACCGGGGGATGAGGTCCTGACGGAGATAATCGTGCGGTTGACCTGCAAGTCGGCTGAGCGTGACCGGGGTGTCCATGTCATAAAACACGTGCAGGGGGCCGTCCACCTCCAGCAAGTCTTCCGATATCTGTGCGCCGTCAGGCAGGTAGCTGGCGGTCATAACGACATCTGCATGCCGCGCCCGCTGCAGTACCTCGCCGCGCACTTCTTCCCAGGACTCGTATAAGACCAATTCACAGAAATTGCAGGAATCGAAATCTCTGTGCTTTGCGTAATAGGAAACGTTCTTTTCGTAAAAAACGGACTGTACTCCCATCCGATGAAGTGCCCGCAGGAGTGCGCGATAAGGAGTGGCGTGCCCGTTTCCCCACGATGAGGAAATCGTCAGCCCAAGAAAAATCATCTGCAAATTCGGGCTCCCAAAATGCGGCGCGATTCAGCGCGAACCGCATCCAACGTACTCAGGATTTCGATGGGTCGAGCGGACCGGGTGTTGGCTGCCCGCCTGCGCGAGCAGCCTTTCTTTATCGGGGTGAGAGCCTATGACTTCGATCAGGAATTCAGGGACGCCGACATGCTGACCTTGGCGTTCAGCACGCGGGAAACAGGGCAGCCAACTTCGGCATTGTGGGCGGCTTCCTGGAATTTGTCGCGGTCGGCGCCAGGAATTTTTGCGGTGACTTCCAAATGCGAAGCGGTGATCGTAGGCTTGCCGTCGATGAAGTCCAGAGTCAGGGTGGCTTTGGTGTCCAGGCTTTCCGGGGTCATCTCCAGCTTCCCTAACTCGGCTGAAAGGGCCATGGTGAAGCATCCGGCGTGTGCTGCGGCAATCAGTTCCTCCGGGTTCGTGCCGACGCCGGACTCGAAACGAGTGCTGAATGAATATTGCGTGGCGTTGAGAACCCCGCTCTGGCTGGAGATCGTTCCCTTGCCGTCTTTAAGACCGCCCGACCAGTGGGCGCTCGCTGTTCTTTGCATGTTTTGGAAACCTCCTGCGATTAAGTACCTGCAACCAAATTACACGAATACAAGGGAGGGCGTCGTGGGTCTTCGGCGGTTTCCAATTCCAACTCCGGATTCGCAGCGGGTTCACGCAATGGGCATCAACGTAATAGCCCGCCGGTAACTTGGAGTGAAATGAGGCGCGCGCTGCAGTTGCACTCAGGTCGGATTAGACAGGGCTAAGCAGTTGAGGGTCACGCAGTTGCAATGAGCAGGTGCCGGGGGGAGACGCATACAGCGTGGATCGAGTCTCCACATGTGAACTTGCTGGCGATTCTGTTCTAGGACGATCTTTACTAGTCTTCGCGACGTGAGTACTTGACTCGAAACTTAAGCGGGATGTAAGCAGAGCTGAACTCAATGTATAGTTTGTCCTTTATTTTGCGGCTGATGATCCTATAATGCGAATTGTTGAAATAGATTTTCGACAAATCCTATCAGTACTGTTTTGTCAAGCTGCGAAAGGCTGTTTCGCAAATTGAGTGTGTGCGTACCCTGTGACGGCTGTTTGGTAGATCGACCAGAATTCAGGAGATTCGAAACAATGAAAAAATTTGTTACCGCCGCGCTTGCAAGCTTAATGGTAGCTGGAGTTCTCGCCGGCACAAATGAAACAGCACTTAAAGTTTCTCCTTCGATGGTCCTGATGGTGGGTGATGGTTCATCGTCCGTACTGGCCAGTTCGCCATTCGCCGAGTCCTACAGCGACATCATGTCGCATTAGATTAAGAACGTTTTCACTAGCTATGGTCGTCCTCCACGGCCGGGAGATATGTCATGAAAAAAGCATCCCTGTGCGCTCTGATGATGTTGGCAGTAACTGCTGTTGCTCTCGCTGCGACACCCCAAGCTTCGGCGGTTCGCGCAAATAGTCTTTCGTTTACAACCTCGCAAGTATCCACCGCAGCCGTAGCTCCGGGTGAAGGATCACCGATGCCGACCTGCTATCCGGGCAAGAACTGTGGTGACCGGACCGAACAGCAGACGATAGCGGGTGAAGGATCACCGATGCCGACCTGCTATCCGGGCAAGAACTGCGGCGACCGGACCCAGCAGCAGACGATAGCGGGTGAAGGATCACCGATGCCGACCTGCTATCCGGGCAAGAACTGCGGCGACCGGACCGAACAGCAGACGATAGCGGGTGAAGGATCACCGATGCCGACCTGCTATCCAGGCAAGAACTGCGGCGACCGGACCCAGCAGCAGACGATAGCCGGCGAAGGATCACCGATGCCGACCTGCTATCCAGGGAAGAACTGCGGCGACCGGACCCAGCAGCAGACGATAGCGGGCGAAGGATCACCGATGCCGACCTGCTATCCAGGGAAGAACTGCGGCGACCGGACCCAGCAGCAGACGATAGCGGGCGAAGGATCACCGATGCCGACCTGCTATCCAGGCAAGAACTGCGGCGACCGGACCCAGCAGCAGACGATAGCGGGCGAAGGATCACCGATGCCGACCTGCTATCCAGGCAAGAACTGCGGCGACCGGACCCAGCAGCAGACGATAGCGGGCGAAGGATCACCGATGCCGACCTGCTATCCGGGGAAGAACTGCGGCGACAGGACCGAACAGCAGACGATAGCGGGCGAAGGATCACCGATGCCGACCTGCTATCCGGGGAAGAACTGCGGCGACCGGACCGAGCAGCAGACGATAGCGGGTGAGGGATCGCCGATGCCGACCTGCTATCCAGGCAAGAACTGTGGTGACCGGACCGAACAGCAGACGATAGCCGGTGAGGGATCGCCGATGCCGACCTGCTATCCGGGGAAGAACTGCGGCGACAGGACCCAGCAGCAGACGATAGCCGGTGATGTTCGAGTGCGGCTAACTGCTTGATACATCATGCGGTTCCGGCACCAGGCACGAACCCGGTGTTCCTAAATCGGGTACAACTTTAGTGTAGATGGATAATTCTTGCTTGTGCGTGTGCTGCATCCAGCGCTATGCTGAGTTGCGGGTATGCGGCTAAGCATAATTGATTATGCGCTGTGGTTCACGGCCCCGGCACTTCAGCTGGGTATTCTGGTGTTTATGTACCGGCGCCGCATGCAGGAGCAATACCCGGCTTTCTTTAACTACACTATCCTGCAGGTAATCTCTGTCCCACTGCTCGCCATCGCCAAGCCGCGCTGGCCGTTTGCGTATTACTGGGGATACTGGGCAACGGTTTGCCTCAGCGTCGGCCTTTCGTTTTTTATTCTTCAGGAAGTGTTTCGTGACGCCTTCCGGCCGTTCGAGGCCCTCCGCGACATGAGCACAATCTTGTTCCGCTGGGCAGCTCTTGTGCTGTTGCTGGTGGCAGGAATGTCGGCGGTTACCGCATACAATTTCAATCACATTGACATTGTCACCGGTACGATTCTCTTAATCGAACGCAACGTGCGAGTGATGTTGTGCGGATTAGTCTTCTTCCTGATCCTCTTCAGTGAATATCTCGGTATCTCCAGGCGCCACGTTTTGTTTGGTGTGGCAGTTGGATTCGGGTTCTTTGATGCCATAAACATGCTGGTAACGACCGCCATGTCGCATGCCACCAGGCTCCATCGCAGCACACTGAACGAAATCAACAGCGCTGCATATGTCGTTGCCTGCTTGATATGGCTTATCTATACTGCTCATCCCAAGACTGTGCTTTCCGGCCAAGTGGCATTGGGATCGCGGTCGGCGGACTGGAACGAAGCCCTCGAAGATGTTCGGATGCCGGTGCCGGCGGAGAGCCTTCTCGACACCATGGACAAGACGGTGGAACAACTCCTGTACCCGCGGGAGCAAAGCAACGCTAGCATTAAGTAATCAGGCGCACGACCCCTGAAATTTCCCCTGTGATTCACGTGAATCTATCTGATTCGCGGTAGCTGTTCGCGCGCCGAATTATCTAGACTGGGGCTCGCGTCTTTCTGCGAGGGTTGAAGAACGGCAGGGGCCGCACGACGCCGCTCACCTTGTGCCGTACCCCTTCGACAGTCGATTCAACCTGGAGTTTCATTCCCGGCTCTGCATACCGCGCTTCCACACTCACCAGCGCGATCAACTGTTTGAGCAGCGGGGACCAGGTCGTCGAGGTTGCCTTTCCGACCTGCTTCGATCCTTTATACACAGGGACATGTACGCGGGAGGCTATGCCGGGTGTTTGTGGCGCAAGCCCGACCTTGTCAAACAATGCTTCCATTTCGTTCCAGTCGATCTCCATACCCATGAGCCGCCGGCCGGCACCTGTCACGTGTCCATTGAGGAGCGCTTCCCGGCCAATGAAGTTTTCTTTGTCAAGGTGCACCAGTTTGCCGAGCCCGATCTCAAACGGGGAATACTTTTGCGGCGTGATGAGCGCTTTCTTGCTGCTTATGTAATCCACGTCGGTCAAAATCAGGCCAGCTTCGATTCTTGCCACATCGAGGGCGAGCATGCCGGTGGGATGAAGGTCATACCTGCGGCCGGCCCTCGTGAGTTCGTCCCAGACGCCCACAGCCCTGTCCCACGGGATCCAAATCTCATACCCGAGGTCGCCGGTGTAGCCGGTCCTCGAGATGTCAACCGGGACACCTCCAATCCGGCCTGATGTTTTGCGAAAATACTTCAGATTGGCAATATCGGCATCGGTCACACTCTTCAAGAGTTCGCCCGATGTCGGCCCCTGAACTGCCAGGGCCGCGACATCCTCGGTGATGTCTGCAATCTCTACGGCAAAACCGACTGCATTTTGACGAAACCATCGCAGGTTGGGATCGGCTGCCGTCCAGCGATAGCGGTCTTCCTCAAGACGGGTGATGGTGCCATCGTCAATGACCTTGCCTTCTTCGTCGCACCAGCAGCAATAAATCACCTGATCGACGGCCACTTTGTTGATATCGCGGGCGATAAGACGGTTTACGAAGCGAGTGGCGTCGCGGCCGGTGATCATGTACTTGAACAGCGGAGTCACATCGATAAGGGCTGACGCGTTGCGGATAGCGTTGTACTCGTGCTCGTGATGTGTCTCGTAAACGCTGACCGCGTAATAGCCGGCCCACTCCCGGTAATTCAGGCTTTGGCAAAGGGCTAAGGTGCGCTCGTGAAAGGCTGTCCCGACCGGCAAGGTGTCTCCCAATAATCGTGATGTGGGCGGATTATAGTAATCGCTGAGCAGGTTTCGCAACCGGGGCTTACCTCAGTCGAGCTCCGCAGGGCGGTTTCGCCTATCTTCGTTTAACCGCAATCCGCGGATAGGCGATGTGCAGGCTTAGGATTAACTTTGCAGCATGCAGACAGAATTGCAATGGCAACAGATTATGTCACGCGATGCGCGGCAGGACGGGCGCTTCGTATTTGCCGTTCGCACCACGGGCGTGTATTGCCGTCCGTCGTGTCCGAGTCGCAGGCCGCGCAGGGATTACGTGGAATTTTTTCGCTCTCCACAGGCGGCGGAGCGGGCCGGCTACCGCGCCTGTTTACGTTGCAAACCTACGCAAGTTTCGGCGCAGGCGCAGCATGTGCTCCGGGTGACGCAAATTCTGGACAGCTCGGAGAGCACCCTCACGCTGCAAGAACTCAGCCGGCACGTCGGGCTGAGCCCATTTCATCTGCAACGGCTCTTTAAGCGTGCAACGGGGCTTAGCCCCCGCGAGTACCAGGCGGCGCGCCGAACGCAGCACGTCAAATCAAGATTGCGCGACGGTGCCGATGTGACTACGTCGCTTTACGAGGCCGGCTATGGCTCGCCCAGCCGGCTGTACGAAAGTGCGGGAAAGCAACTCGGCATGACACCCGCGGTCTACGGCAAAGGCGGCGCGGGAGAGCGCATCACCTACACCATGGTCGACTCGCCACTGGGCAGAATGCTGGTTGCCGCGACCAAACGCGGCCTGTGCGCCGTCAGGTTTGGAGATGGGGCCAAGCTGCTCGAACGCGAATTGCGTGAGGAATTTCATGCGGCTGAGATTTGTCAGGACGACGCCGCTTTACGCGAAATCGCAGCCGCGATTCTGTCTGGACTGGCTGGGCAAGCGACATTGCTGGATCTCCCGCTCGACATCCGCGCAACTGCGTTTCAACAAAAAGTTTGGAGCGCACTTCGCCAAATCCCCAGCGGCGAGACTCGGTCTTACGCCGCTGTCGCAGCCGTCATTGGTGACCGTTCCGCAACACGGGCAGTCGCCCGGGCGTGTGCTACGAATCCGGTCGCCGTCGTAATTCCATGTCATCGCGTCATCTGCGGAAATGGAGACTTGGCCGGGTACCGCTGGGGAGTGCAGCGCAAAGAGCAGCTCTTGCGTAGAGAGGGTCGAGAGCAGCGCAACGTTTCCGGACGATAGCGGCTCACACCAAATTCTGCCTTTTACGTCCAACCAGTGCTAACATTTCTGCTACTAGGAGGATCCCATGGGCACTCTCCTGCTCCTCTCCTTGTTTTTGTCGCCTGCCGGCAGCTTCGGCCCGCTGAACACAAGTCCCCATGTGACTGCTGCAACGGACGGCTCCAAGACTTTAGTCTCTCAGCCCTTTTCGGGTTTTCAGGATGACCGGGGCAATTTCGATTCAATGGGGATTGACGGCAGTCCCGACAGGGGTCGCATCTGCCTTAAGATCCGCGCCTTCATCTTCGAGACCAACGACGATCAGGTTCCCAGGTTTGTGCGCGAAACGACCTGCACGCCTGTGACTGCGAAAACCAAGAACGTGGAAGAACCGACGGAACCCAAGCTGGTTCCTGCAACCGTCAAGTGACCTCTAGAAAAGGGCAGCCCCGCTTTGGGGCGGGGCTTTGTGATTACTGACCAATCTGTTTGGGTCTAGGCTGCTTTCGCTTCGACGTTTACGCTGCGGGCGATTTCGGTTAACTTCTCGTCGGCTTCCTTTTCCTCGTCGAGGGTCTTTTGCATGAGCTTGGAGATCTGCTGTTGCCCGAGCAGCTCGGCATAGGTGCGAACGGTCCCATAGCCGGCAATTTCGTAGTGTTCCACTCGCTGCGCGGCGCTGATGATGCCGGCATCGATGGTCGCGTCATCGCCGCCTTGGGTGGCCATGTCGTCACCTTCTTTGATGATCCCCTTCATGCCCTTGCAGGTCTCGCCGGAGGCATCTTCGCCCATGATGTTAAACACTTGCTCCAGGCGTCTGACCTGCCCCTTGGTTACCTCGAGATGCTGTTTCAAAGCACTCTTGAGTTGATCGTTGTGGGAGGCCTCAACCATTTTGGGCAGGGCATCGACAATCTGGTTTTCCATGTCATAGAGGTCGCGCAGCTCCTGCAGGAAGAGCTGCTCGAGGTTTTCCAGCTTCATTGTGAAAAGAGCCATACCTTCTCCTGTACTCCGAATCCGGGATATTCGTAGGATGGCGGGACCGCGCCCGATGTTGTGCCGTGGCGCAAATCCTTGAAGGGGGTTCGGGTATTTGACCTGTCCACGGATGACCCGGAGCGGGATGGAGCGGTATTATGCAGAGTTACAGTCTTTCCACTCCAGGATTGCTGCTGAGGCCTTATGCCTGATCGAAAAATCCGCGTACTGGTTGCCAAACCCGGTCTGGATGGCCACGACCGCGGAGCCAAAGTCATCGCCCGCGCCCTTCGTGATGCCGGGATGGAGGTCATCTACACGGGACTCCGCCAGACCCCGGAGATGATCGTGAATGCTTCGCTGCAGGAGGACGTGGACGTCATCGGCCTGAGTATTCTCTCCGGCGCTCACAACGCAATCGTGCCCCGGGTTATGGAACTGCTCAAGCAGAACCAGATGGAGGACGTTCTGGTCGTGGTCGGCGGGATCATTCCCGATCAGGATGTGCAAGGACTGAAGGCGGCCGGAGTGGCAGCTGTGTTCCAGCCGGGTACCCCGATGGACTCCATCATCGAATTCATCCGCGCCAATGTGAAGCCGCGCGGAGTAGCCGCAGGGTAGCGGTTAACCACAGCCTTCAGACGAATCCTTTGCGATCGTTATCCTGGGCCGCTCAGGACACCGGGAGGCGACCTGCTGCTCTGGTTGCGGCAAACGCCTTCCCCACCCGTCAATCTCTTCAGTCCAGCATAAGAGCTCTAAAGTTTCCGAGCGGTCTCCTGCCCGTCCTTGGTCTCGATGACCATGCCGTGTGCCTGTTGGCACTCCGACTCGCTGGTCTTTGTCCAGTTGAGGATGCCTGACGCTGCGCCGCAACTGGCATGATGGCCGCAACTATGGGTTGTTGTCTTGCCGAAGCGGGCTTGAAAATCTGTCTTGCCCAGCAGCTTCTCGACGGCGGCGATGTCATCGCTCTTAACACCGCAACTTGCGTGCTGACCGCAGGAATTGATACCCCAGCATTTCACGGGAGCTGTCTCGTCGGCGTGCAGCACCGCTGGAGTGCTGAAACCAAGTGCCAGTCCTGCCATTGCCGCGAGAAGTAGTTTTGAGTTTGGCTGCATTACGAACCCCACCTCCAGTGCATAAGAGAATTGCAGCGAAGGTAACATATTTTCTTGTCCGGTGCTCGTACACAATTGTTTGCCATCACGCCACGATCCGGCGGAGGGTAAACCCGGCAGCTGCAACCGCGCCCGTCACCTGCCATTGATCTTCCGCCCCTCCGCTAAATCACAGCGGCGAAAAATTCTTGCACTTATTCTATATTTCTACTAATATGGAAATATGCCGTTGGCCTCCATTTCCACCAAGCAGGATCACATCGCACAGTACGCTGACATGTTTTCCGCCATGGGTGCGGAACCCCGCTTACGCATCATGCGGCTATTGCTCTCGGCGCACCCCGACGGCATGGTCGTAGGGGAGATTCAGGAAGAGCTCGATGTTCCAAACTCGACCCTCTCTCATCATCTTGACAAGCTCAGAAGCGAAGGACTGGTAAATGTCCAGCGCGAGAGCACCTTTCTGCGCTACACCGCCAATAACGAGGCGCTGCAGGAGCTGCTGCAATTTCTTTACGCCGAATGCTGTACCCGCAGCAAGGCTGTAAAACCGCAGGCCATCATTCAAGTTTGTAAATAGGAGCAATCATGAGTACGACGGACATCAAAGAAGTTGTAAAAGAAAAGTACGGGCAGGCAGCGCTGCGTGTCAGCACTGGCGGCAGCAGTTGCTGCGGAGGCGCCGCGTCAGCCTCGGACTGCTGCGACCCCATCACCTCGAATCTGTACGACGTTTCTCAGATCCGGCAGATACCGGAGGAGGCGCTGCTGGCGTCACTCGGGTGCGGCAATCCTACTGCTTTGGCCCAGCTCGGTCCTGGAGAGGTGGTGCTCGACCTCGGCTCCGGCGGCGGCATTGATGTGCTGCTCTCCGCGCGCCGCGTGGGTCCGACGGGTAAGGCCTACGGTCTGGACATGACCGACGAGATGCTCGCCCTGGCCAACGAGAACAAGCGCAAGTCGGGCATGGAGAATGTTGAGTTTCTGAGGGGCGAAATCGAGAGCATCCCGCTGCCCGACAATTCCGTTGACGTCATTATCTCCAACTGCGTCATCAATCTCTCGGCTGACAAGGACAAGGTGCTGCGCGAGGCCCTTCGCGTTCTCAAGCCGGGCGGACGCTTTGCCGTTTCCGATGTAGTCACCCGTGGCGAAATCAATCCGCAAATCCGGCAGAGCCTTCTGCTGTGGGTGGGTTGCGTGGCGGGAGCGCTGGATGAGGCCGAATATCGCGGCAAACTGGCCGCGGCCGGCTTCGAGCAGATCGACATTGAGCCAACGCGCATTCACAAGACGGAGGAGGCGCGGGCCATTCTCTCCGCCGAAGGCATCGACGTCGACGCCGTTGCCGCAGAGGTGGATGGCAAGCTCATGAGCGCTTTCATTCGCGCTGTAAAACCTGCGAAGGCAGCCGCTGCCTGTTGCGAGCCGGGGTGCTGCAACTAGCCCCGAAGGAGCACGACACGCAAAGACACTACAACGTTCTGTTTCTGTGCACGGGCAATTCGGCGCGCTCGATTATGGCCGAGGCCATCCTGAACCTGAAAGGCAAGCCGAATTTCACGGCCTTCAGCGCAGGCAGTCATCCCAGCGGAACGGTGCGCCCGGAAGCGGTGCGGCAACTGGAGACGGCGCACGTGCCGTCGCACGGTCTGCGAAGCAAATCGTGGGAAGAATTTTCCGCTCCGGGGGCGCCGCAGCTCGACCTCATCATCACCGTCTGCGACAACGCGGCCAAGGAAGTCTGCCCGGTGTGGCCGGGGCAGCCCATTTCCGCGCATTGGGGAGTGCCCGATCCGGCCGCGGCCGCCGGCGGCGCAACCGACATTGAGCGCGCATTTCGCGAGGCCTTCTTTCTGCTCGATCGCCGAATCAGCTTATTGCTCAGCCTGCCCATGGCCAGTTTGGATCGGCTCGCGCTGAAGAAGGAACTGAACGAGATCGGACAAACATCGACGGTAACCGCGCAATAGTTGTCACCCCATTAACAGGCGGGCACATGCATCAAGGACGGCGGCTAAGTTTTCTGGATCGTTATCTCACGGCTTGGATTTTCGCGGCGATGGCGGCCGGCGTCGTTCTCGGCTGGCTTGTGCCTACCGTCGTACCCTTCCTCAACCGCTTCAGTGTCGGCACGACCTCCATTCCGATAGCCATTGGGCTGATGGTGATGATGTATCCCCCCTTCACCAAAGTGCGTTACGAGGAACTCCCAGAGGTCTTCCGCAACAAGAGGGTTCTCGGTCTCTCCCTGGTGCAGAACTGGGTTGTCGGGCCGATTCTCATGTTCGTGCTCGCGATTGCGTTTCTGCGCAATTATCCCGAGTACATGGCCGGGCTGATCATGATTGGCTTGGCTCGTTGTATCGCCATGGTGATTGTGTGGAACGAACTCGCCAAAGGGGACACCGACTACGCCGCCGGCCTGGTCGCCTTCAATTCGCTTTTTCAGGTGTTCTTCTATTCGCTATACGCGTGGATCTTCATCACCGTTCTTCCCGCGCGCCTGGGATTGAAGGGAGCGGTGGTGAATGTCTCTATTGGCGAGATCGCGAAGAGTGTTTTTATCTATCTCGGTATTCCCTTTCTCGCCGGCTTTCTGACGCGAATGCTGCTGCTGAGGGTGAAAAGCCGCGATTGGTATGAGCATAACTTTGTCCCCCGCGTGAGTCCGCTGACGCTGATCGCATTGCTGTTCACGATCGTCGTCATGTTCTCGCTGAAGGGCCAGTACATCGTGCAGCTTCCGCTGGATGTACTGCGCATTGCCGTCCCATTGCTCATCTACTTCGTGGTGATGTTCCTGGTGTCGTTCTACATGGGACGCAAGCTGGGGGCCGACTACTCCAAAACCACCACGCTGGCGTTTACCGCCGCGTCCAACAATTTCGAACTGGCCATCGCCGTTGCAGTTTCCGTGTTCGGCATCAACTCCGGAGCAGCATTCGCAGCCGTTATTGGCCCCTTGGTCGAAGTGCCGGTGATGATTGCGCTGGTGAACGTCGCCTTCTACTTCCAACGCAAGTACTTCGGAAGCGACTCGGATATGCAGGTTGAGGCGGCCGGCGTATTGCTGAAGAAGTAGAGAACTCACCGGGAGAGGACGTGAACGGGCTCAGAGCTTATTCAGCCCATCCAGCGCGGCTACCTTGAATGCCTCAGCCAAGGTCGGATAGTTGAAGACCGTATCGCGGAAATACTCAATCGTGCCGCCCATGCTGAGCACCGCCTGCCCGATATGAACGATTTCCGCCGCGCGTTCGCCAATGATGTGCACGCTGATCAGCTTCAGCGTCGCCGGATCGAAGATGAGCTTGAGGAATCCTTCGTCATCGCCAAGCATTTGGCCCTTGGCCAACTCGGCGTAGCGGGCGATACCCACTTCATACGGAATCCTCTCGCGCGTAAGCTGCTCTTCCGTCGGACCGACCATAGAAATCTCGGGGATGGTGTAAATGCCATACGGGATCAGGTTCGGCGGGATATTCCCCGGCACACCGAAGATGTGGCAGCTCGCCAGCCGGCCCTGCTCCATCGAGGTGCTGGCCAGCGCGGGGAATCCGATGACATCGCCTGCCGCATACACGTGTGGGACCGAGGTCTGGAAGTTTTCGTTTACCGCGAGCTTGCCACGCTTGTCAGGCACCAGGCCGATCGCCTCAACGTTCAGTTGATCGCTGTTTGCTCGGCGTCCTACGGCGTACAGAAGGGCAGAAGCATGAACCGTCTTGCCGCTTTCCAGCTTGGCAAACACGCGGTCGCGCTCCTCGTTAAAGCCGACCTGCACGACCTTCTCGCCCAGCCGGAAAACGGTTCCGAGCTGTCGCAGTTGAAAGCACAAGGTTTCCACGATCTCCCGATCGACGAAGTCCAGCAGAACCGGCCGAAGGTCGAGCAAGGTGACTTTCACGCTCAGCGCCGCGAACATCGAGGCATACTCCAGCCCGATAATCCCGGCGCCGACCACAATCAGCTCTCGGGGCAGTTCCTGCAGTTCGTGCACCTGATCGGAGTCGAAGATCCGCCTCCCGTCGATGGGAATCTGCGCATCGTGGGCAGGCCGGGTGCCGCAAGCAATCACGAAGTTATCGCCGCGCAGCAAGGTGTAGCCGCTGTCGCTCGAGACCTCAACAGTGTGGTCGTCGACGAATTTGGCGCTGCCTTCATAGACCGCCACCCGGTTGCGGCGCAGTTGCGATTTGATTACCTCGATTTCCCGCGCCATCACCGCATCGGCGCGAAACACCAGGTCCTGCATCGAAATATTGTCCTTTACGGCATAGCTGCGGCCGTAGAAGCTTCTCTGGCGAAGCCCGCTCAGGTACAGAATCGCCTCGCGCAATGTCTTGCTGGGAATGGTTCCTGTATTGACGCAGACTCCGCCAATGCTGTGCTTGCGCTCAACCACAGCTACTTTCTTGCGCAACTTCGCGGCGCAGATCGCGGCCTTTTGGCCGGCGGGTCCGCTACCGATCACCACCAGGTCGTAAGCACTATTGCTGCCGGGGTTCGGGTCGGTGCTCATGTGGAAGTTCCCTTAAGATTTGCGGGTGCGCCCTCGAAGCTATCATCATTTCGGCTCAGGCGGAAGCAGGTACCCGAGCTTGCCCGCAACGCTGTCCAGAAATTCAACGGCTTTTGATCTGCCTGCAGTGCGATATACTTTTTGGTTCCCTCATCCGCGTTATCCGGATCCCGTAAACGCTTCTACCGCAAGGAGAATCTGGCATGTCTTCCGCAGCAGTTTCTTACGCCCGGGAAAATCAGGGCCGCTTTGTAAATGAACTCAAGGACTTTCTAAGCATTCCCAGTATCAGCACTTTGGAAGAACACAAAGGCGACATACAGAAAGCCGCCCAGACCTGTGCTGACGAACTAAAACGCATTGGTTTCGAAAATGTGGAGATCATCCCCACCCAGGGACATCCGCTGGTATATGCCGACTGGCTGCATGCCGCAGGCAAGCCCACGGGGTTGTGCTATGCGCATTACGACGTTCAGCCTGCCGAGCCGCTCGACGAATGGAAATCACCGCCCTTCATCAACAAGGATGCCTATCCCGTGACAGGCGACAACGCACAGGCCATAAAGCAAGGCTGGAGCGAGCCGGCGGAGCGCAGCCAGAACATTTATGCCCGCGGAGCGGTCGACGATAAAGGCCAGCTCTGGATGCAGATGAAGGCCTTCGAATCGCTCTTCAAGGCAGGGAATGGCAAGCTGCCCATCAATATCCGCGTCCTGCTGGAAGGGGAAGAGGAGGTCGGCGGCGAGAGCATCGAGGCCTACGTCAAGCAGAATGCGAACTCGCCAAAACTGAAGTGCGATTTTGCTCTGGTCACCGACACCGAACTGTTTGCCCCCGATCTTCCCACGCTTTGTGTTGGCCTGCGTGGACTGGTGTACACAGAAATTCAAGCGCAGGGTGCGAAGGTCGACCTGCACTCCGGTGTGTACGGAGGAGCGGCGCCCAACGCGATCTTCGGCCTGATCGAAATCATTAGCAAACTTAAGGACGCCGACGGCAAGGTCCAGATCCCCGGCTTCTACGACGACGTGAAGAAGCCGACGGACGCCGAACTGAAGGCTTGGGGAAACCTGCCCTTCGACGAAGAGGAATATCGCAAGAATGAAGTTGGGTCGAGCGTGCTCACGGGAGAGCCGGGCTACTCGGTTCTGTATCGCACCTGGGCGAGACCTACGCTGGAAGTCCACGGCATCGTTGGAGGATTTGTGGGTGCCGGCGCGAAGACGGTTATTCCTGCAAAGGCGACCGCGAAGGTATCCATGCGCCTGGTTCCGGACCAGGATGCGGATGATATCTACAAGAAGTACTCCGACTATGTGAAGAAGATCACGCCCAAAGGTATTCAGGCCAACATCAAAGTGCTAAGCAAGGGCCCGGCATGCGTGGTCAGCACTGATAATAAGTATGCCAAAGCTTCGGTGGAAGCCATGCACGAGGTCTTCGGCAAAGACACGGTTTACATTCGTTCCGGCGGCTCAATTCCCATCGTGACGCAGTTTGAAAAAGACTTGAAGGTTCCCAGCATCATGATGGGCATGGGCTTGCCTGACGACAACCTGCACGCTCCCAATGAGAAGTTCCACATTCCAAACTTCCACCGCGGAATTGAGTCGATTATTCGCTTCTTCCAGAAGCTTGGGGAGTAGCTGAGGCCTGTCGTCACTTTCCTTATTTTTCTACCCAGGGGAGAGTTTTTGAATACAACTCTCCCCTGGAATTCGGCTATGATAGGCCTCTAAGCAGCTCCAAAGTCATTCGATTTCGGAAGCGAAGCTGTGCAGCAGTGTCCTTGGTTCCCCTCTGAATTTAAAGTGAAGCCACTTTGTTACATTGTCCTGGCGGGTTGTCTGTTGCTCTTCTCTGTGTCGCTTCCTGCGCAGAGCGCGACAAACCGCGTCTCTACAACCGTGTCTACGGGGGCTGATTCTTCGTCGCTCCCCGATGCTCCCAGTACGGTGAAAGGCGGAGATTCGTCATTGGGCTCGGCTGAATCCTCCAGCAAACAAAACTTGCTGCCTGTGACGACTACGTATTCCGGCGATCAGGTATCCGACAAAATTCGCTGGAAGCCTGCTCTGATACAAGCCCTGGAGTTCACCGTCTTCCAGCATGCCTGGCGCGCCGCCTGGGACCCCGGTTTGCGATACCTGATCGCCCACAAGCCCTTCTGGCACGATTACGGGGTTTCACTGACTGACTACAACATGAATCACTGGAGCGATGGCGATGACTTTATGGTGAACGATGTCGGCCATCCCCTGGAAGGGGGGGTGTTCGGTCGACTCCTGTTGCAGAATGATCCCAAGAGTTTTGTGCAGATCGGCAGGCACAACGGCTATTGGAAGTCGCGCCTTCAGTCGCTCGCCTGGATGACGGCTTGGTCAACGCAATTTGAAGTGGGGCCGCTCAGTGAGACCTCGATTGGCAATCAGGGGGGGTACTATTACAGCAATGGCTGTGGCACAAGCCGGGCCTGCCTCACCACGCCGCCTTATTCAGCGGGCGCAAACCGCTACACCGGGTTAGGTGGCGTTACCAACAATACGGGCTGGACCGATTTCATCATCACGCCGGCCGTTGGCCTGGGCTGGATCCTGGCAGAAGACACCGTCGACCGCTACGTTGTTACGCCGATTGCACGCGAGCACCGCATCCTGGGTGGCCGGGTTCTGCGCAGCGCACTGGAGCCCACGCGCAGTATGGGCGCTCTCTTCGCCGGCAAGTTCCCCTGGATGTTGCCCGCTCCCGAGAACAACTTCGTAGTCCACCCGCGTACTAAGCCGGTGAAGGTCCAAGACCCGAACGAGCAGCCTTTGCAGCACTATGCGCTTGGCACCCAATACACCAACATCAGCCTGCCGGTGATCAAGCCCGGGTGCATACAGGCATGCCGGGACAATCTCTCGGGTGGCGGATTCAGCTTTGACTACAACTTCAATCGCCACTTTGCCTTCGACAGTGCAATGAATTTCCTTCCCAGTCAGGGTGGAACCCAAGGCATGATGCAGGGGATGTACGGCGTGAAGTTAGGGGAGCGATGGAACCGGTGGGGCCTCTTCGCGAAGGTGCGGCCCGGATTCATTTACTACAACGAAGCGTGGCCCGGCGGCGGCGCCAAGAGTCCTCAGAGCCTCTCCCGCTTCGCCTGGGATTTTGGCGGTGTGGCAGAGATTTACACCCATCACAACGGAACCTTCCGCATCGACGTCGGCACAACCATGGTGCGATACCTCACTGATCGCACCGACACTCGATTCACCGAAATTGGCGGGGTCATCTCGAACCAGTATTGGGTCAATCAGGGAAACCTGCAGTTCTCGACCGGTTACACCTACCGTTTCTAGAACAACTCCAGAGCAACGATCAACGTGGCTCTGTAGTACCCTGTCCGAACTGGGACCATGCCGCACTCAGAAATCTTTAAGGAACTCTCCTACGTCTTTATCGCCGCCGTGCTTGGCGGCATGCTGGCCTGGCGCCTGCGTCAACCCCTGATTCTCGGTTACGTCTTCGCAGGAATTCTAATCAGCCCTTTTACGCCCGGTCCCGCGATTCACGAAGCCCACACCTTTGAGCTGCTGGCGGAAGTCGGCGTCATCTTTCTCATGTTCAGCATCGGGCTGGAGTTTTCGATCGATGAACTGCTGGAGGTCAAGTGGGTTGCTGCCATCGGGGGGCCGCTCGGGATCCTTGCGTGCGGGCTCATGGGACTGGCAGTGGGATGGCTGCTCGGCTGGGGGCCGCTGCGTGGTTTCGCGGTCGGGTTGATTATCTCCGTCGCCAGCACGATGGTTTTGTCGCGCCTCCTGATTGATCGCGGCGAATTGCAATCCGAACACGGCAAGGTGATGATCGGCATCACTCTCATCGAGGACCTGGCCACCGTCGTTCTCATCATTCTCTTGCCGCTGCTCGCCGACTTTCATCTTAGGCAACTGCTTACCTTGGCGAAATCTTTGGGTGCGGCGGCCCTGGTGCTTGTCCCATTGGCGATTCTCGCGAAATTTCTGGTGCCTCGGCTGCTGGCCAAAGTTGCCGATACCGGTAGCGACGAGATGTTTCTTCTCGTGGCGCTGGCGATCTGCCTCGGCGCGGCAGCGCTTACCCAAGCCGTCGGGCTCTCGCTGGCCATTGGAGCCTTCGCCGGCGGGCTCACAATCAGCGGCTCGGAGCACGCTCACCGGGCCTTAAGCCGCCTGATGCCGATCAGGGATGCCTTTGTCGCGCTGTTCTTCGTGACCGTCGGCACGCTGATTCGACCTACCGGAGTCTTTGCCAGTGCCGTACTGTTGCTGGTCATTGCTTCCATGGTTCTCTTTGGGAAAGCCTTGATCTGGACCGGCATCACACGGGCGTTCGGCTATTCGCTGAACACCGCGATCCTGGTTGGCGTGGGCCTTACCCAGATCGGCGAGTTCTCCTTCATTCTTGTGCAGAGCGCCTACGGCAGCGGATTGCTATCCGAGGACTTCTACCACGCAACCTTGGCTGCTTCGCTCGTCACGATCCTCATTAACGCTGTGCTCGTGCGGGCTGTGCCAGGGTGGCTTCCTGCCCGCCGGGGCGGCTCTCCTGCTCAAAGACCGGGACGAAGCAGCAGGGCAGCCGACTAGAACGCCATGGCCACCCATTCCGGTTGATGACCGATTGAATACCACCTGATTTCTTGATTGATTCGTGCTTCCCATGCACCTAGACTAGGGCAAGCTCTGGATTCTCCCCCTTCTCTCCTCACAAACCATGACACCCGAATCGCAAGCGTTTGCTGCAATTGAGGTGCAATAGGATGTGGTTTCCACAGATTAGACACAAAATATAGGGTTTTATATCTTGACCCTCCCTGCCAACGCGGTTAGATTTGCTTTGATTCAGGGAAAAGAGCAAAAACGTCTGGCTAATCTGTGTCTCCAGTTCCAATCCGCTCGTCTAGAGAAATAGACGCTCAAATCTGTGGCAGCCAAAGCGGGCAGGGACGATCGGGTTCAGGCCAAGGGTAAGGAGTAAAAGTTGCTCAAGATCAGGAAGTTACAAATTCTCGGATTCAAGTCGTTCTGCGACCGGACCGAGCTTCGCTTCGAAGGCGAAGGCATTTCCGCCATCGTCGGTCCGAACGGCTGCGGAAAATCCAACATTTCCGATGCGATCTCCTGGGTTTTAGGGGAGCAGTCGGCGCGGTCGCTGCGCGGCGTCAATATGCAGGACGTCATCTTTGCCGGTACCCGCGACCGCAAGCCGACAGGCATGGCTGAGGTTACGCTCACCCTTGTCGATCCTGTTGTTTACGGCGATGTTGGCGAGCCTGAGATCGACCTCCGGGACGATATGCCCGAGGACTGGGACGAAGCGGCGATACGGTCTGCAAGTGCAGACGACGCCGAGCGTTACATCGAGGAAGTGCGCCCCGGCCAAGGCGACGACGAACCGGCTGCTACAGAGCCGGCGTGCGCCGAAACCCAAGAAGCCTCAAATCCCTCCGGACCGCAGGTTGTGCTGAAGATTCGCCGCCGCAAATTCAAGCGCACCTTCAAAGCCGGCGAGATTGCCGTTACTCGCCGATTGTTCCGCACCGGCGAAAGCGAGTACCTGCTGAATGGCAAGCTCTGCCGCCTGCGCGACATTCAGGACCTCTTCATGGGCACAGGCCTTGGGCCGGAGTCGTACGCCATTATCGAGCAGGGTCGCATCGGCCAAATCCTGAGCAGCAAGCCTACGGATCGGCGCGCCATCATCGAAGAAGCTGCCGGAATCACCAAGTTCAAAGCCCGCAAACGTCTGGCGGAAGCCCGTCTGGAAGACGCCCGCCAGAACCTGTCCCGCATTAACGACATCTTCGATGAAGTCACCCGCCAGATGAACTCGCTGAAGCGCCAGGCGAGCAAAGCCGAACGTTACGCCAGGTTGCGCGACGAAATGCGCGCCAAGCTGCGCGTGGTGCTGGCCAGCAAGTTCAAGCAACTCGACGCAGAAACCGCATCTGTGAATGGATTGCTCGCTGAAGTGGCCGAGGAAATTCGCCTCAAAGGCGAAGGCCTGCAACAGATGGAATCCGAGCACAGCGAAATGACGCAGCGCGGATATGCCATCGAGGGCGAAGCCCAAGCCAATCGCGAGCAACTCAATACACTCAGCCTCGATCTCGACCGCGCTGCGGCGCGCCGCCGCACCAACGAAGAGCGTTGCGCGGAACTCGAGGCCCGTTCTGCAGGTGCGCAGGCGGAAATCACGGCTAATACCGGACAGATGTCTCGCTTGCAGGAGGAGCTTGAGGCCAACCGGGCGATCTTGCAGTCGGCCAATGCCGAGACGGAAAGCGCGCAGGCGGAACTGCAGCAACGTCAGGCGGAGGCCGCTCAGGCTTCGGCCAGCCTGATGCAGTTGGAGCGCCGGCAGGAGGAGCGCCGGAGCGAAATCCTGCAGGCGGTGGCGCAGAATTCCTCGTTGCGGAATCGCATTACACAAGCGGAAGAGCGCATGTCTGCGCTCGATCGTGACTCCCAGCGCCTGAACTCGGAGATTACAGCCGCTCAGCAGCAGTTGGACACGTTCGGCGGACAGCGCGGGCAGCTTGGTCTTGAGTTCGAATCGGCCACGCAGCGGGTTTCCGAACTCAATGGACGAATTGCGGAGACCCGCCAGAAGCTCGAAGCCCTGCGCGTGTCGGAAGTGGAATGTAAGCGCCAGCTCGATTCGCAGCGTTCGGAATTTGCAGGATTGATGGGCCGGCGCGGCTCGCTCGAGGCTGTCATCGCCGAGCATGGATACTCGACAGAATCTGTTCGCCGCCTCTTCAAATCGGGAGCGCTGAATGGCGGTCACGCACCGGCCGGAGTTCTCGCCGACTTTCTTGAGGTGGAGGACCGCTACGAGCACGTCGTCGAAGACTTCTTGCGCGACGAGCTGAACTACATCGTCGTAAAGTCCTGGGATGCCGCCGACGAAGGCTTACGGCTGCTGCGTACGGATGTCGATGGCCGAGCCACCTTCCTGGTTCATCCCGAGGATTCGCAGGCCAAGTTCTCCTTTATCCACGATGAAGCGACCTACGAGGGCACGCGTGATGCAGGCGTTGTGCCGCTGAAGAACTGCATCCGGGTGCTGAACGGCTTTGGCAAATCGCTGGAAGTGATTTTGCCCAAGCTGGGCAACGGCTATATCGTGCCCGACCCGAATGTCGGCCGTGAACTGGCGCTGCAGAATCCAGATGCATTCTTCCTGTCGCAATCAGGCGAGTGCTTTCACAACGTGACCGTCACTGGCGGGAAGCAGCGCAGCGAGGGTCCGCTCTCGATGAAGCGCGACCTTCGCGAAGTGCTGCGCCAGATGGCTGGGCTGGAAGTGGCGATCCGTGACAAAGAGCTGCAGGTTGCAGGCATGGCTCGCGAAATAACCGAGCTGAATGCATTGCTGGGGCGGCTCGAGGACGAAAAACGGGAGGCCGAGCGCCAGGCGATGACGTCGGGGCACACCCTGAATCAGCTTGGCAACGAGATGGAGAGGGTGCGCGAGCGGCTTGCCACCTATGAGAATGAGTTGCGTCGCGTGGTATCCGAACGCGAGGAGCACGAGGCGTTCATTGCCGGACAGTCGGCACAGCTTGAGGAATTGCAGCGCAGGCAGCAGACGGTCGAGGAAGAGTTGCAATTGTCGCAGAGCAGCCTTGAAGGACTGCGCCTGCATCGCGACGATTGCGTTCAGCGGGCGACGGATGTGCGCGCCCAGGTTGCGACGCTTGAGGAGCGGCGCCGCGGCGCTCTTTCCAACGTAGAGCGTATCGAGACAATGGTGTCCGACGTTTCCGTCCGTCTGGCGAAGTTGGCGTCGCAAATCGAGTCCGCCGCCGCCGAGAAGCAGCAGCGCGAGACGGAGAACATTCGCATTGCAGAGCAAGTGGTTGCCTGGACCGCAGAACGCGAATTGGCACAACAGCGCGACCAGGCGCTGCTGGAGGAATTACAGCAGGTTCGTTTGCGGCTTTCACAACTGGAAGAGCAGTTGAAGAGCGCCCGCGCTGAACTGGATGGTGCTCGCGACCGGCGCGGTGAATTGGCCGCTGAACAGGCGAGGCTTCACTCTGACGCGCAACATCTGGCTGATACCTCCGTGCAGGAGTTAAGCCTGCAGCGTGAAGAGCTGATGGCCGACGAATCGCTGGTTTCGATCGCTGGCGAAGAACTGAATGCGGAAGAAAACACTTATCGTGACATGCGAACCCGACTTGAGAATATGGGCCCAGTGAACATGATGGCCCTGGAGGAATACAAAGAAACAGCGCAGCGCCACGAGTTCCTCGATACCCAGCGGAAGGATCTGCTGGAGTCCATCGAGAACACCCAGAACACCATCAAGGAAATCGAAACCGTCTCCCGGCAGAAATTCGAGGAAGCCTTCGCCGCCATCAATGAAAACTTTGGCCGCACCTTCAGCAAACTGTTCGGCGGAGGCCACGCGCTGATGCGCCTGACCGATCAGGAAAATTCAGCCGAAAGCGGTCTCGACGTCGTGGCCTCGCCTCCGGGCAAGAAATTGCAAAATGTTCTGCTGCTCTCCGGCGGCGAGAAAGCGCTGACCGCGTTTGCCCTGCTGGTCGGCATCTTCCAGTACGTGCCCAGTCCGTTCTGCATTCTGGATGAGGTCGATGCTCCGCTGGACGAGGCGAATATCAGCCGCTTCACGGAATTGGTGCGGGAGATGAGTTCGCAAACCCAGTTCATCATCATCACCCATAGCAAGAAGACCATGAGCATGGCTCCTACGATGTATGGCGTTACTATGCAGGAGCCGGGAATCTCCAAACTCGTTTCGGTCAGGATGCACGAGGGCAATAAGAAGCCGGCGGCTATCAGCGCCTAAAGCAAAAGGGAGGCTCGCGCCTCCCTAAGCTGTTTCGAGTCCGGTTAGCTTACTGTCCTGCGGTCGTAGCCGCTCCGCCTCCCGAAAGCACCACAGCCTGATTGGTTCCGCCAAAGCGGATTTCCTGAAGCTGACGGGTCGAACCCTCGTTGTTGAATTCAACCGAGGTTTCGCTTGTCTTGGTATTAAGCTGCTTCACCTGCGCCGGCGCCGTAGCAATGTCTTTCTTGCCCTTTTTGAACGTCAGTTGGGTGTTGCCAGCGTTGTCGTCGTAGGAGACTTTGTAGTGGCCCGGGGCGAGCGTAGTGCCGTTCACCACGACCGGATCGGAGAATGTTAGTGTCTTGGTAACTGTCCCGGCAAAGGCTGCGCTTGTTAATGCCAGCGTCAGTGCCGCGCCGCAAATAAGAGTCATCAGTCGCTTCATCGAATACACCTCATCCAGTTTTGAGTAGTAAGTGATAGTTCTCAGTTGTGCTTCAAACTATGCAAATTGTGCCGCCAGGAGCCGCTGCTAGGGCCAAAAATGCGAAGCCTAGCTTCTCTCCTTCTAATATTGATTTGGATGCGGACAAAAGGTTTCGTGAATATCTCACAGAAGTGATACGCAGCAGGCGAAGGCTCAGTTCCATCTATCCCTAATAGAATGTGTTAATTAATGTTAAGTACTTTGCAAACTTAGTAGGCGGGGTGAATAAGCAGAATTCCGTGACAAACCGCACTTGGGTTGCCATGGAGGAAACTATATAAGAAGTATGTCGCTGCTTTCAGAACAGGTGAATTGAAAAACGGCAGCTTCTCTCTCTAGAGCAGAATTTTCAGAGCTTTGCAATGTGGCCTGGCGGCTATCTCCAGCCCATGCGTTTTCGAAGGCTGGTGATATGTGCGGTGTGGTGAGCCGAGTGCCAGGCGTACAACGCAAGTATGCGGTCGAGGGAGAGCACACCCAGTTCGGGATGGCGTAGGGTCCGGGCAAAATCCTCCGCTGCCATGTAGCGTAACGAATTGACCCAGCGCGTGTGCAGCCCCTGCACCAATTGCAGAGAACTCTCAATCGGGCTCTCTGAATCCGGCAGCTTGGCCCAGAGATCTTCTTTGTAGGTCTTGATCGCCGGCTCGAACTCTGTCATCGCCAGCTTGAAGCGGATGTATGCATTCATGTGGCTGTCGGCCACGTGATGCACCACCTGACGAACAGTCCAGCCCTCGGGCCGATACGGTGTGTTGAGCTGCTCGTCGGTTAAGCCTTGCACCGCTGCATGCAAATTGCCGGGCAATTTTGCAAGGACCTCAACGTAGTGAAAGCGCCGCTTCGCCATCTGTTCGTCATTTTCGGGGGCGATCCATTCGAACTTCCCGATCGGATACCGCAGGTCCGTCACACTCCACCTCCGTTGAACAACCTCATGATGACACACTAATCGATCCCGGAAACGTCTCCGGCGGGTATCCACTCGAGGCTGCACGGACCGGGTAATCCGGACGCCATCTTTTGCGGCACGGAGTTCTCATTGGCTGTCTTTCCGCGCGACTTTGCCGCCGCCGCCTGGCTGCCGCAGGTCAGTCTTACTCGTCGAACCAGGCGGACTTGCGAAGACGGTGGAAACGTCATGGGTACACTGGATGTCTTCAGCGTATCCATGAACGACCGAAGACTCGGCTCGCCTTTTACGAACTTCACATCGTCAACTTTGCCCGGGCTGACAAGCAAGAAGAAGTCCGCGGTTCCCGTCTGCACCGTATTGAGCTTGGTCGTGCGTTCGTCCAGCAGCTGCTGCCGCGCCTTGGAAACCGCTTTTTCCAAGGCGCCGCCGCTCACTCCTAGAGAACTCAGCTTTTCGCGCGCTGTCGTCCCCGGATTATCAGCTGCCAGTGACATGGCATAGTAGCGCACGGCATCGTCCCGCTGGCCTTTCTTCTCCGCCATAGCGCCCAGATGCTCGGCGACTGCACCGTTCTGTGTTCCCTGCCACGCAGCGAGGATGTACGCCTGCGCTTTGTCCGCGTCGCCGCTCTTAAACAATATCCAGCCCTTGCTGTCCCACACGGAGAAGAGCATTTGGATAACGCCCAGGTCCTGGGGCCGCAGATTGGTCAGGGAGACGTCGCGGAGCTGGGTTTCCAGGGCACTGATGGCGGCATCGGCGTAATCGTTAGCCCGCTTCAGGTCAGTGTTCTGTTCCGCCAGCGAATACGCCACGTTGTTCCAGACCAGCGGAGAAGGCGCCATCGCAATCGCTTTGTCGAAAGCCGCCATCCCTTTCTGCGTTTGTCCGGCGCCAAGATACGCCTCGCCAAGGCTGGCCAGCAGTAACGGGTTGTTGGGCTCGACGGTGACTGCCTTTTCCAGCTCGGGCACTGCTTCCGCGAACCGCTTCAGCGTCAGGTAGAGGACTCCGAGATTGGCATGAGCATTGCGATCCAGAGGGTTCACTTCAATCTGCTTCTTGAATTGAGTAATCGCCTCTGGGTATTTCTGCTGATGCTCGTAGGCCTCTCCCAGATCGTTGTAAGCAGAGCCGTCGTAGGGATTGGCGGCGATCTGCTTTTGAAAAGCCTCGACGGCTTTCTGGCCCTGGTCCGACGCGAGATAGGCACGGCCTAGCGTCAACCAGAGATCTTTATGGCCGGGATCAGCCACTTCCACGCGCTCCAGGAGTTCCACAGCGAGCTTGTAGTCGTGGTTGTTGAGCGCCTGCACTCCCGACTCGAACAACTCCTTCGGCGTGCCGCTGCCTTGCATTCCCGAGATGCCCGGAGAATTATTCTCAAGCCGGATGACTTGGGCCTGGTCCGACTCGACGACCCGGCGAAAGGCTTCGAAATCCTCGCGCCGGTTCGAGGGAATTGTGGAAGCAATGAGCTTCAGGTCTCGATTGCTGACGAGCTGGTCGCCCGACATTTTGTAGCTGGAGTGATACTCCACGTAATCCCGTTTGACATCGACTCCAATGGGAAGCTGGACGGTGTATTTGCTGGGTATCGAAAGCGTGACTTCGGCTTGTACCTCCGCGGGCGGCCCCAGCTTGATGGGCTTATCTTTGTCATCACTTTCGCCGATTGGCGGCAGATGTACGCTGGCAATGGGCAGGGGGAGCTTGGGTTCCGACGCCGACCAATCGAAGTAGTTCCCGGCGCTAACGTCGTAATCGATTTGCAGCGGAGTATCCGTGTCGCTCGGATCGGTGACGTGCAGATTGCTGATCTCGCCTCCCCGCAGCGGTGAGTTTTGCAGCGACCCCTGCATAACCTCCTTCCAGTGATTGCTGGGTATTTGCCGTAGCGCGTAGCGGATTGCTAGTTCCGGGTCGCCGCGCACCGTCGCCGAAACATGGGCCGTCAACTTGCCGGTTTCGCTGAGCGACCCGTACAGGCGGCTTCGATCATATGCGGCGAACGGAAGATTCGCCGGAGTGCGCACCAGTCCGGGTACTCCCTCGGGAGGAACGGCCAAGGCTTGCTTGTCGCGCAGGGGAAAAGCGAGCATGCGAAAGGGAACGATCCCCGACGTGCTGTCCAGCCAGATTTCCTGGCCGTCGACCGGCACGCGCGTAATGACATGATCGAATTGAGAAGGCGATGGAACGTCGGGATCGATGTCCTGGCGGGCGTTGATCAACACCGATGTCGATTCAAAGCCTTCGGCCTGCAGCAGAGCAGCGAGCAAGGTGTTCTTGTCTTTGCAATCGCCGTAGCCGACACTCATCACCTCTGCCGCAGCGTGCGGCTGGTAGCGTCCCAGCCCGAATGACAGGCTCACATAGCGGAAGTCTCGCGACACATAGTCGTAGAGCGCCTTCACTTTCGACATGTCGTCTGTCTTGCCCTGCACCAGACTGTCAGCTTTGGCCTTGACCGCGTCCGTCGGCTGTCTGCGGTCCTTCTCGAGTGAGCGATACCAATCGCCAAGCTGTTCCCAACTTTGGAAAGTGGTGAGTTGAATCGACGGGGGCTCGGGCGTCTCGGAGGTCCGCTTATTCAGCGCGCCATCGTCGGTCTTGGTGTGTGAATACGTCCATCGATAGACACGCCGATCTCCCTCATCGCTGATCTTGGGATCGAATCCAGGCTGGGTCTTGAGCTTGACCTCACGGTTTTTCGGGATGTTGATCTCGACTTCCTCGTCCAGAACGATACCCCGGTCGGTGAATCGGTAGCTGGTAAAGAACTGCCCGGGAATAAGCGGATTCACAATCGTGCGCACATAGCGGAACTCCAGCGTGTCTCCCGGCCGTAGCGACGGAACGCTGATGTGCTTCTGGTGATAGTCAGTGTAGACAGGAGCGTCCGGGATGGTCAGGTCCTGGATGGCAGAGTCCTGCGCCGTGACGACCGTGCCATCCGGCTTG
Organism: uncultured Acidobacteriaceae bacterium; assembly: GCA_963846815.1. Classification (GTDB taxonomy): domain Bacteria; phylum Acidobacteriota; class Terriglobia; order Terriglobales; family Acidobacteriaceae; genus CAVVDY01. Next base: position 1,179,739 of record CAWJXG010000002.1, read on the forward strand.
CGCACGCGTACATAGACGATCTCCAACTTATCGCTGAGCGCGCTGTAGCCGACTTTTAATTGGCCCAGAGCCTGCACGCCACTTTCGCTGATGATCTTGATGCTGGCTTCCTGCTCCTCGCTCCCGGTGCCATCGTTCTCGAAGCGCGATGACTGACGCAGGTGTTCGACGACAAAGGGCTGCTGCGAATAATCAGGGGACGCCGGAGACTGCGTGCCCGTGGGAGGCGGTGTCTGCACGACAGGAGCAGCCTGAGAGTTTGCTGCCGGGTTGGAGTTTGGAACTGCAGCTTGTTGCGCCCAAGCAAGGGGCAGCGAAGAAACGAATAGGGAAACCATGATGCCGCTGAGGATACGTCGCATGAAGGTGGCTCTTTGGCATCGTAACCCATGCCAGGACTCCCGGCATGAAAGCTATGGACGATTGCTCAAAAATTGCGGGTCAGACGAGGGGCGAGAGCGTAATTCAGTTGCACGAGAACGATAAAGGCGATGCTCAACCGGGTGTCGATCAGGCATAGCAGGGCGCCCAGCGCATAGAGAGACTGGGCAACAACAATCCGTCGCTTGATTGCCGTAGATACTTCGGGCGGGATATCGTCTTTCACCAGCCCGCTTCCGATGGCGCAGACCCAACTCCAGTAGAGCGTAGAGCCGAGCAACAGGAGATTGATCCAGTACACCAGCAGGGCAATTCGAAACTGCGTGTACTCGGCCAGCAATGCGGTCGAAAAAGGCATGAGCGAGACGAAGCCGAGAAAAGCGATGTGGATCCACGAAAGGCTGCGCTCGGAGCGGCGGAGATGATTAAGCTGCGTCTGTTGACCGACCCAGAAGATTCCCAGCGTCATCACGCTCATACCGAACATGAGCAGCCGCGGCGCCAAGGCCGCCAGCGCACGCCACAGGTCGCTGCCTGCGTGAATATTCTCGTGGGCGGGCACGTGCAGGTCGAGCACCAGCAAAGTCATGGCAATGGCGAAAACACCGTCGCTCAACGCGGCTATACGTTCCACGCTTTGGCCGGCGATGCGGTTGTAGGTGGTGGTCATCAGTTCAGCGATCTCGAAAACGTCCCAGCGCCGAGTTGACGCGTCGAAGGCGTTTCGTACCTTCAACAAAAAGGAGGGCCCGTGGCCCTCCTCAATCTACTCCTGGGACGTGCAGTTCCAGTTACGCCTTCTTGGGTTCGAGCAGGGTTGGCTGAGACGGCGTCGGCGCCGGCACCGACGTTGCCTGCGGCTTGGCTTCCACCCGGGCAGGCTCCGTTTTTTGGATATCGATTGTCCCCTTGAAATAGGCGCCGTCGTCGATCGCAATCCGTGCAGTCGTGATGTCCCCGGTCAAGGAGGCGCTCTTGCGCAGCTCAACCCGGTCGGACGCAGTTACATTGCCATCAACCTTCCCGTGGAGAATTACGTTGCGGGCCTCAACGTTCGCCCGAACTCGCCCGTTCGGTCCTATGGTCAGACTCTGGCCGCGTAAGGAGATTGAGCCCTCGACTTGGCCGTCCACGTATAAGTCCTCGCTTCCGGAAAGCTCACCTTTCACAATTACCGATTTGCCGATGGTTGCTACATCGACGCTGCGCGTGGGCTCGCTACGTCCGGGGTCGCTGGACCGAACCGGCGGATTCGCGTTTACCGGCGGCGGGGGACTGCTCTCGTGTATAGGCATAGGGATATCGTCATCCTTGCGGGTGGGTTTCCACATATTTTGCTCCCGGGCGGCCTAAAGCCTCACGTGCGCCAATGTACGCCTCTTAATGCATAGGCCGCTCGCAAAGAGGATACAGAAGCGTGCCAAATGTGGAAAGCCTTTTGCACATGAATTTGACAGCAGGAGCTTTAGACCAGCCTCGTCGTGGAACAAGGTGTCCCCAATTCGTCGAGGTTGGTTTACTTGCGATCGAGTAGCGGAGCTGTCCCCAGTTCACGAGTTCGAGCTCCGGGGGCGGTCTTTCCCGCCCGAGTCGCGGCAGCGGCCCGAGTGGCCTCCGGACCATAGCGCTCCAGCAGAACCGGAACCAGAGCACCCTCGGCTTCTTTAATGAAGATCATCTTCCCCTGCGCATCGAGGTCGATGCGAATGTAGTCGCCAAGCTTCACCTGGCCGGTAGCGACAAGATTGGCCAGAGGGAAAACAATATGGCGTTCAATGGCGCGCTTCAAATGCCTCGCGCCATACTTGAGATCGGTTCCTTCCAGCAGTAGGAAGTCTTTCACAGTTTTGGTGCAACTGAAGACAAATTGCTGATTGCCAGTCGCTTGCAGGATGCGCTGCTGTACCAGACCAAGCTCGATCTCCAGGATCTGCTGCAGGTGTTCGGCCCGCAGGGTGCGGAAGACCACAATCTTGTCGATACGATTCATGAACTCGGGCGAGAACTTCCGCCGCGCCGCATCTACGGCGGTCCGGTTGATCTTGTCGTCGAGTTTGACGTCCATTCGCGCTGGGACCTGAGCGAATCCCATCGTTCCATTGATCAGCTCATTCATCTCCGATGCGCCCAGGTTGGATGTCATCACGATCAGGCATTGCGAGAGATCCACCCGGCGATTGTCGCCCAACGTAAGCGTTGCTTTGTCGAGAATCCCAAGCAGCAACTGCCACAGGGCGTCCGACGCCTTTTCGATTTCGTCAAACAGCAGGATCGATAGCTTGATCTTTTCTGTATGCCACTGGTTGAGAGCTTCCTGCGTGAGCAGCGGATGCGTCTCCCGGTGTCCGAGGTATCCCGGTGGGGAACCAATCAGCTTGGCAATCTCATGAGAATGCTGAAATTCGGCACAGTCGATTTTGATACACGCCTTGGCGTCGCCAAACAGCGATTCAGCGACCGCTTCCACGACGCGCGTCTTACCTGATCCGGTTGGACCCAGAAACAACAGATTGCCAATCGGGCGTCCGGGCGGGTTCAGGCCGGCCAGGAACATCTGGTAGATCTCGGCCACCTTTTCGATTGCCGGGTCCTGACCAACGATCTTACGTCTGAGAGCTGTTTCGAAATCCTGAGCAGCGGTACTACGCCGTGTCGGATCGAGAGTTGCGTTGAGTCCGGTCTTCATCAATTCACGTCGCTAACCGGCTCGTGTCCCTTACCGATGAGGGACGATGAGTCGTAACATTGAGATGGAGAAACGGAGCGCAGAGTTGTTTTTTCGCGTGTTCCCGATTCACTGAACAAAGTGCGCTGCCTTTTCACCAGACATACGATGCGGCGCGCAGCCATCGAGTCAGCTTACTGATGAGTAACATGTGAGCTCAACAGAACGTTTATCCCAAGTAATGCGGACTGACCTAGGATGACATCTCAGAGGGTCTTGGATAGCGCAAGGGATTCGACGAAGCGTAGCACGCGGGGATATTCGATGCCTGCGGCGAGTGAGCTATCTCACCCACCGGCAGGCTCTTCCGATCATGCCCTCAACGGCGGTTACGGCACTTCGATCAGTTCGATTTTTCCGTCCCTGCGGCGGTGAAGCACTTTGGCGCTGCCTTTCGGATCGCGAAAAACGAAGACATCGCGGTCGCGGAATTCGCACTCTTTGACCGCCTCCTCGATGGTCATAGGCCGCAGTGCCACAGAGTCGGTAGCATGCACCAGATGGGCCTCCGTGGTGCGTGAGACCGCAGGAAACTTGTGCACTAGCACGGGAACGGCAGTGGCCGCGTTGACGCCGACAGCGACCTGCATTTCGGCCTCAGCTTCTACCGGCGCCTTCCAACTTTTGTCTTTGGGCTTGCGCGTGGTCGTGCGGCGACGGCCGTTGTGCCTTAGGGCCTGGGTTTCGATGTGCTCGAGGGCCCGGGTCACGGCGGTGATCATGTCGGTTGATTCTGCCAGGCCCACAAGATGGCTGCGGCGGCGCGTTACCGTGATTTCGGCAATGTTGCGGTGCTTTTCGACGGTGAGGATGACCTTGCTTTTGATGTTCTCGCCGAGAATCTTGATGAGCTTGGTGAGGCCTGATTCAACTTCATCGCGAACTGCGGGAGTAATTTCGTACTGTCTTCCGAAATACTCGATGTTCATTGAGCTCCCTCCTGCCGCAGCCTGAGTTATTGCTGTTTGCTTTGGCCGCGGCGGCCTTACGAATGACGGCACCGTTTGAAAGCCAGCATCCAGCCAAGTAATTCCGATTGGACGCCGTAGACGCCGATACAGCCCTAATTCTTCACTCTGCGCTGGTGGGTGCTCGGGATGCGCATGTCTTCCCTGTACTTCGCGACCGTGCGGCGAGTGACCTGTATGCCCTGCGCTTGAAGGATGCGGGTGATCTGCTCGTCGGTTAACGGCCTGGCGGGATCCTCTTCCTCGATCAGCTTCTTGACCCGGCGCTTCAGAATCAGCAGCGAGGTGCTGCCGCCTTCGGGTCCGTTGACGCTTTCGGTGAAGAAGTATCGTAATTCGAAGACGCCTTGCGGAGTGTGCGCGTACTTGTTCGCGACTGCCCGGCTCACGGTGGAGGGGTGGACTCCGATCTCTTCAGCCACATCCTTGATCATCATTGGCTTCAGTTGATCGATACCGTGATCCAGGAAATCGCGCTGCCGCTCAAGAATCGAGTGGCATACGCGCAAAATCGTCTGCTTTCTCTGTTCGATATTCTTGATCAGCTGGATCGCCGACTTGTAGCGCTCTTTGACGTAGTTGCGCACGTCCTTCTCGGCGACATCGCGACTGAGCAGCCGCCGGTAAGACGAGTTTAAGCGTAACTGCGGAACTTCCTCGTCGTTCATCAGAATGATGTATTCATCCCCCTGCTTCACGAAAGCAACATCCGGCTCGATCAGCCGCGTCTGGGTTTTGTTGTAGCGAAGGCCGGGGCGAGGATCGAGGGTGCGAATGAAATCCATGCCCCGCATGACGGCATCGAGCGGGCGATTGATGGCTTTCGCGACCTCTTTGTAATTCTTGCTCTGCAAGGCCGGAAGATGATCGCTTACCAGGGTGATGGCATCTTCCAGCGCCTCCATGGATTCCTGTTCGGCCAGGCTGTTGGCGTGCCCGTTCTTGCGCTGCAGAGTTTTCAGGTTCAGCAACTGTGCCAGCAGGCACTCCCGCAGGTCTCGCGAACCCACGCCGACCGGATCCAACTGCTTGACCAGATCGATGGCTTCCAGCAAAGCGTCGCGGCTGAACGGAACACGCGCCGGCGCAGTGCGCGGCGGGACCAGATGCGGACGAACGTTCTCCGGCACCGCTTCCGCCGTCCCCAACTCTTCCCTGATTTCGGATTCGACAACCGCAACCTGGGTCGCCGTTGCTTCCTGCGAGGCCGCATCCAACGCAATCGCCGCTTCTGCGCTTACCAGCGGGGCAATGAACACAGGCGGCACGATGGGCGTCAGTGCCTCGATTTCGCCAGGTTCGCCATTCATCACACCAAGCAGTTCGTCCTCTGTTGCGGTGAGATAGCCCTCTTCATTGAGGTTGCCGATGACCAGTTCGGCGGCACGATAAACGTCTTCCTTCACATGCAGCGAGCCGAGCTGCCACATCAGGTGGTCGGAAAGTGTGGTTGGCTTGGAAAGAAAATTCTCAAACGAGGGCTTCTCGCTCTCCTCCATTTCCACCGGAGTGCGAAGGCCTGGATCGAGATACTCCTGAAAAAAAGAACCGAAGTCGATCTCTTCGAAGGGGTCCTTCTCTTCCTTGGGAAGGGCTTGCTCTTCTTGTGTAGCGGGAGAGCTGTCGCGGTCCATCTTCTCTTCGCGCGCCGAAACCTCATCGAGGATCGGGACGGAGTTTTCCAGTTCCTCAAGCACCGGGTTCTCCGTGAGCTCGGCATTAATCATGTCGGCCAGCTCCAGCTTGTTCAGCGCCAGGATGCTGACCATCTGCACCAGTCCGGGCGTCAGAATTTGCTTCTGGGAGACCTTGAGGTTGAGCTTGGGCTGCAACAACACCATATGGAAAGCTTTCTCTGAACCGATTTTAAACCAAGGAGAAGCTCTCGCCTAAGTAAACTCGCTTCACTTCCGGATCATTTCCGAGCTGCTCCGGCGTGCCTGCGCGAAAGATTCTTCCTTCGTTAATGATGTACGCGCGGTCGGTTACAGAAAGCGTCTCCCTGACATTATGATCGGTCACCAGGATTCCAATCCCGCTGGCGCGAAGGCCGGAAATGATGTTTTGCAGATCGAGTACCGCAATAGGATCGATTCCCGAAAAGGGTTCGTCGAGAAGAATGAAATTCGGGGAAATGCACAGGCAGCGCGCGATCTCGACCCGACGCCTTTCGCCGCCTGAAAGGGCATAACCGCGATTCTTGCGGATCACACTTAAACCCAGGCGCTCAATCAGATTCTCCATGCGCTCGCGCCGTTCGTGCCAGGAAAGCGGTTGCGCTTCGAGAACGGCAAGAATATTGTCCTCAACCGTCAGTTTGCGAAAGATCGACGGCTCCTGCGGCAGGTAACTGATGCCGTAGTTGCGGGCGCGCAGATACATTGGGACGTCCGTGACATCCTGATCGTTGACCACCACGCGTCCGGTATCAGAGCGGATCAGTCCGACGATGATGTAAAAGCTAGTCGTCTTTCCCGCGCCGTTCGGACCGAGCAGGCCAACGACTTCGCCCTGCTTCACATGCAGACTGACTCCGCTGACGACCCGCCGTCCGCGGTAGCTCTTACCGATTTCATCCGCGCTCAGAGTTTGCATTTACTTTGTGGTCCGCGCCCGAGTAAGCGTGGAGGAGGAACTCTTGCTCTCCACCAGCACCCGGTCATCGCGACTGTAGTATGTCAGGGAATCCCCCCATACTGTGCCATGAGCAGCATCAAAAATACTAGGGGACCTTCCCGTCAGGTAATATTTGCCATCATCGGCAGTGTAGATCAGCTTGTCACCCAGCGCCCGCCGGTTGGGCTCGGTCACTACCACTTTTCCTTCCGCCACCATATGGTCGATCTTGCTCGGCCCTTCCGTGCCGGGAATGATGGCAGCTTTCTTTGCCGATTGCGAAACCGTTTCCTCGCCGGCCTCCTTCAGATAAACATCGAGTTGACGTGCGGTGATCGTGCTGTCCGCGCTCTTCGCAAAGACATTCCCGGTGAAATGCGCCAGACGCTCAGAGTCGGTATAAGTGAGCTTGTCGGACGTCACTTCCGTCGGCGTAAGCTTGCCCTCATCGGATTGCTGGACGAACAGGCTGATTACGTGCTGATGCTGATCGCCGAAGGCGGTCACGGTTCGCGTGTCCTGGTCAAAATCAATCTTCGGCGCGCGAACCACATTCGCACCCTGCCACAGGCGAACGTTGCCGGTGTAGTGGGCGATGCTGGGCTGCTGCCGCGACGCCATGTGCTCGGCCGTGACATGAATAGGGTCCGACGTCGCGAGCAGGGCGCCGTTGGGCTGCGGCTTCAAGTCGCTGTACGTGGTCTTGACATCGCCCTCGGCGAACGCGTCCCCGCTCTGCCGGTTCATGCGGACCAGGTTGGCTGTGGTGGTCATGCCGCCATCGATGACCCGCGGCGAGCCGGTCAATACCAGAAGCTCGTCGGAGGGAGTGTAGGTTGCTTTATCGCCAAATGCGGAACGTCCACCGGTGTCTGGTTTGGCGGGCGGCTCGTGATATTGAAAATTGCCGGTTTGCACCAGCTTCTGCACGCCGCCATCCGGATCGAAGGTTACATCCAATTTGTCTGCCGTGCTGACCTTCTCCGGCTGACCCGGCGAGGTTGAGACGATGCGCGAATCAGGCGAGCCATGCAGAAACTCCATGCGATTCCCGTCGGCGAAAATTGCGTGGAATTTTACAGCAGTGGCAACCGTTGTCGAATTCCCCATATCCTGCCCGTTGTCGTCGCTGGTCTTAGGCTTTGCCGGGTTCGGCAGGATCACGATCTGCGCTTTCCCCAGCGTGTCCGCCGTCTTCAGCTCGCTGCCATCCGCGAGCTGAAAATCCAGAGCATCGGCGATAACTTCCGTCGGCTGACCGCTTGATGTCCCGACGCTCGAGTTGCCGGGATTCGGGTCCTGGTGAAGGTGCGCATTAGTCACCATATGAAACCGGGTGGGTTGGTTATCGGCGCCGAAGTCGAGGATGAAAGTGTCAGCCGAGCCATGCGACAGGTTTTCGCCCTGGGTAACGAAGTTCGCGCCCCCGGTCAGAATCACCTGCTGTACCGCATTGTCAGGCCCCATGTTGACGTCGCCGTGCGGGCCAGTGATATTTGTGACGGTCGGGCCGCGGCTCTCAATGTGAATATTGCCCTCGGCTACAGCGTGCTTCACGGTATTGTCCGGCTCAAACAACAGGGTGATCTTGTCGGCCGTCAGAGTGCGGTTGGGCTGATCGATGCGGCCATCCAGCAGAATCGCCTGGCGCGGCTCTTTCTCCATGATTCCGCTCTTGCCCGTAATCGTCGCTGCGTCTTTACCCGTGGTGACAATATGCACATCTGATTTGAGCTGCAGCGTGTTGGTGTTCGAATCGTAGTACGCTCCCTTGGCCGATCCAGTCGCCTGGGAGCTGCTGAACTGCACTTCAGCGTCGGTTTGGGCGATCCCCGTCTTCTGGTTAAACGTCAGGTTTTGTGTCAGCAGGTGTACCGGATTCTTAAGTTCTTCCGGAGGAGCCTGATCGGGTTTCAAGGGACCTTCCGCGTATCCCTGCAGGTCGATGTGTACCTGGCCAGTGCCGACAATGTTTCCCGATTGCGGATCGTAGCTGAACTGCTCGCCATAAATCTCGTCATAGCGATCATGGGTGTGGCCATAGACCACGACGTGTACGTTGTGCAGGTTGGCGTGTCCGCCGTCTTTGAATTGCACCGTTTTCGACGCGCGGATGGTGTAGAGGGTGTGTCCGCCTTCCGATTTCGAAAGCGAGAAACCTTCACTTGTCTGCTGAATGTCAATGCCTAGCTGATTGGGAATGTGATGCAATGCGGGCTTGATGCGCGTGCGCGCAACATAGTAGGAAACACCAATCACCGCTACGACAATGAGAGCAGTACCAACCAACCATTTGCGGGCCTGGGTTAAGGACTGGAACATTCGATGTTCTGATCTTACCGCTTTTCGGCGCCGCCTCGGGACCTGGCCCTCCCGGTTGCCGAAGCGAAGAACTCCGAGGCCGGCGGAAGCAGACACCCTCTCCTCTCCGGGCCGCTCGGCGTATTATTAAAACCGCGCCTTCGGTCGCGTACCGGAGTCGCACACGAGATACTGCAATGGCCGACGATCTGACTTCCCTCAAAGACGACATGGTGGCCTTCATCCTGGGACACGGCATGAGCCGTTTCCAGGGCTATGTGACTGAAGACGTTCACAGCGTCATGTGGGACCCGCGCGACAATCCCGAGAGCTGGAAAGATTTTGTTGAGCTGGCCAAAAAGGCCGGATCGGCCTTTCTTTCCATGGACGAAGAAATCCTGCAACGTGACGAGATCGACTATCTCATTCAGCGCCTGCAGCACACCAACTATCCCAGTGACGAGGACATCGAAGAAGCGCGCTGGCTGCGTAATTACATCGGCAAGACAGGATTCATTCAACTTGGCTGGCCTCACCAGGGCATCATGTTCCTCTATGAAGTCTCGACCGAATGGTACGAGCGCTATCAGCATCTGCTCGATCTGGTGGAAGACTTCGGCACTTTGACCATCGACGAAACCGATCAGGACGACGACCGCTGACGTGCGCTGGGCCCTTCGCAATGCCGATGCCGCAAAGATCGACGATCTGGTTCGCGGCTGCGGAATGCCCCGCTCGATTGCTCGCCTGCTGATAGCGCGAGACGTCGACACCCCGGAGGACGCACAGCGCTTTTTAGCTCCCTCCATCGCTCACCTTCATTCGCCATATCGCATGAAAGGCCTTCGCCAGGCGGCTGAACGTCTACAGGCTGCCGTCGAACGTAGCGAAACCGTTCTCATCTACGGTGATTACGATGTCGACGGAACGACCGCCACTGTCATTCTGAAGACTGTCCTCGAGCTGTGTGGAGGCAAAGCCGAGTATCACGTTCCGCACCGCATCCGCGAAGGCTATGGCATGAGGGACGAGGTGATCGAAGAGGCGGCAGCTCGCGGGGTTCGGCTGATCATCAGCGTCGATACCGGTATTCGCGCCTTCGCCGCAGCGGAAGCGGCACAGCGCTGCGGTGTGGATCTGATCGTCACTGATCATCACCTGCCGCAGGCCGAGGGTGTACCCAAAGCCCTGGCGGTCGTCAATCCCAACCAGCCCGATTGCGAATATCCGTGTAAGGAGCTGTGCGGCGCCGGCGTGGCCTTCAAGATCGCCCAGGCGCTGCTGGAAGCAACTGGCCGCGAACGGCTGATTCCATCGTTCCTGAAGATGGTAGCCATCGCCACCATTGCCGATGCCGTGCCCTTAATCGGGGAAAACCGCGTCTTCGCCAAGCTTGGTCTGGAAGGCCTGCGCAAGCCGGTCAACGCCGGACTGCGCGCTCTGTTGTCGAACTGCGACCTGGACGGCTCGCGGCCGCTCAGCGCGGGGGATATCGCGTTTCGGGTGGCTCCCCGATTGAACGCCGCAGGGCGAATGGACATTGCCGATCGCGTGATCCGGCTGTTTACCGAACGCGATCCAGCCAAGGCGGCAGAGATGGCTCTGGAACTGAGCCAACTCAACGGCGACCGCCAGCAGCAGGAGCAGCGCATCGTCGAGGAAATCCATGCCAAAATCCACGACTCCGCCGAATTGAAGGACGCCTACTGCCTGGTCATCGCTGGCGAAAACTGGCATCGCGGCGTTATCGGCATTTGCGCAACTCGCGTCGTAGAGCGCTACCATCGTCCGGCGCTGGTCTTCTCCTGCGAAGAGGGAGAGGCGCACGGGTCAGGCCGTTCCATCCAGGCATTTCACCTGCTGGAAGCGCTGGAGAGCTGCCCTGAACTCTTCACCCGCTTTGGTGGTCACGCTCACGCCGTCGGCTGCTCGTTGCCTGCGGAGCGGATTCCGGAACTACGTAAGCGACTGGAAGCCTTTGCTCGCCAGCGTCTCACGCCCGCTGACTTCGTTCCGGTACTCGAGTACGACGATGAGCTGGCGCTTACTTCGATCGATAAGGCTGTGTGGGAAACTCTGCAAAAGCTTGAACCGTACGGAGCTGGGAATCCAATCCCGGTATTTGTCAGCCGCCAGGCCAAGCTGGTGCAGGCCCCCAGAATTCTCAAAGAGAAGCACCTGAAGATGCGTGTCGTCCCTGAAAGCAACGACGGCCGCTGGCAGAAAGCGCACGAGGCCGTGGGCTGGCGCATGGCCGAGCGATCGTCCCAAGAGGCGCTCGCCTTGGGTGACGTTCTCGACATCGCCTTCACCCTCGACTACAACGATCACCCTGATTTCGGCGGAGTGCAGCTCACGCTGGTGGATTTCGCGCGGAGTGAACAGAGCGCAAGTGCGCGGGCGGAAGGACGCGGCTTCAGCCGCGCCGAAAACGCATAATGCAACCTGAGCCAAATTTCAATATCCAGCCCTGCTTTACAGACCCTCCACCCCGGAGGTAGTATTCCCCGTCAATGCATAGCGGCATTGCTCCCGAGGTCTGTGGAAGCTGCGGCAGCCAGGCTTTGCCGGACGGAGAGTTCTGCCTGTTTTGCGGTGACGTGCTCACCGAATCCGGCAGGCATGTTGTAGGCCTGCCCCAAGGCTCCAGCACCATCGTGCCGATAAGCGAAAGCACAGAATACGCGGGCTTCTGGCGTCGGGTCTGGGCCGGGCTGATTGATGTCAGCCTGGAAATCCTGGCTGCCCTTTTGCTGGTGGGGCTTATCTACGTTGCTCTCAACCTGGTTGGCCGCCTGGTCGGTCTCGAGGGCGAGAACGCAAAATTCTTTATCGGCTTCATTTTTGTCCCGCTGCTGGCCGTCGGAGGCTGGCTCTACGCTGCCCTCAGCGAGAGTTCGCATTATCGCGCCACCATCGGCAAGCGCATCATGGGTCTGCAGGTGGTGAATGCCGATGGCGGCAAGCTGACCTTCGGCCAGGCCAGCGCCCGCCACGTCATGAAGTTCCTGTCGCTGTTTTCCCTCGGCATCGGATTCCTGATTGCAGGCTGGACCAAACGCCGGCAGGCGTTACACGACATGCCAATCGACTGCCTTGTGATCCACGTGCCGGAAGAGAGCTTCTCGTTATTTGGCCGGAATAGATAGTCGTCCCGCGTGCTATTCTTAATGCTTACGCCACAATGCTCTTCTCCAAAGATTATGTGGGCTATCTCGCCCGCGAAGTCACCAAAAAGCTGATAGAAGGCGAGTTCATCGAAACTCCGCAGCGGGCCGCGGTCACAGAGCGCGTCAACGCCGCTCTTCTGGAGGAACTCACGCTGGAAGACCGGATTAACGATGAGGTTCGCATCATCCTCGAAACCTACTCCGACGAGATGCGCCGCAGCGGAGCCGACTATCAGGAAATGTTCAAGAAAGTAAAAAACGAGCTGGTGCGCAAGTATAAGGCGGTGCTATGAGAATTAGCCGCGAGAAGGTGAACAAGCTTGCGCATGCCGTGGCTGACACGTTGGCAGAAATTGACGGCGTGGAGTTCCTGGAGGACCGTAACACGATTCGGGTTGAATCCCGAACCATCCTGGAAAAGCTGCTCGCCGAAGAGGCCAGAATTGATGCCGCTGCCCGCCACAAGATCGAAAGCCAGCGCCGGACCATTTTGGAAGGCTCCCAGGAGTGGGACATCCTCTATCGCAAGTATTACAACGAAGAAGTCAAGAAGCTTGGCATTTAAGTGCCTGGTCTGATCCTCAATCTCTTTAATTCCAGAGTGCTTACCGTTCCCGTCCGGATTCGTCTATCCTCTTGCAGGTCATGCCCTGAGGCCTGCCAGCTGACAACCCGAGGTCATGATGCCGGCCGATGCGGTAGCAGTTCCTCTGACAGTTTCCCCGATACTCCCTGGAGCACGTCGGGACACTGCAGAAACATGTTTTGTGACAACCTCGTATAACAGGGGTATAGCAGAGCGTGCCCAAAGCCGGATGAATGACGCGGAACTGATTCGGGAGGCGCAGCGCGGCAACCACGCAGCCTTTGAGGAATTGGTGCGTCAATACGATGCCCCGGTGCTTCGGCTTGCGTATCACATGACGCGCTCTGAGCAGGACGCGCAAGACATCTACCAGGAGGCTTTCCTCAAAGCCTACCGGAACATCAACAACTTCCGATTTGAGTGCTCGTTTTATACCTGGATTTATCGCATCGTCACCAATCTCTGTCTGGATTACCTGCGCAAGCGTCAGGTGCGCAAGGAAGACTCGGCAGTGGTGTCCGACTACGACGGCGAGACCTACGATCTGCTCGACCAGGTTGCCGATCAGCGTTCCGGCGCGAGTCCGGAAAAGGACCTGATGCGGCGCGAGTTGGGCGGACGCATTGCAAAAGCACTTGAGAAGTTGACTGCGCGTGAGCGCATGGTCTTTGAAATGAAGCACTATCAGGGGCTGAAGCTGCGTACGATCGGCGAGATTCTGAACACGACGGAAGAGACGGCCAAGAACACCCTGTTCCGCGGCACCCAGAAATTACGGGCCGCTTTGAAAGATATGAGGTAACTGTGATGTTCCACCGGCGTCAAAATAGTGCAACCATCCTCCCTGTTGCCAGAGGTACGCGATGAACTGCGAATGGGTGCAACAGAACGTATCGCTTTATTTGTACGAAGAGTTGGCTGACGACGCACGTCATGAACTGGAGCAGCACATTGCACGCTGCTCGGTCTGCGCCGCAGAGCTGGCAAGCCAGAAGAGCTTTCAGTCAGCAATGAGCGTGCTTGAGGTGGAAGAGGTGTCTCCCAGCTTCCTGACCGCTTCTCGTATGCGGTTGCAGGAGTCGCTGGAACAGACCCATCCGCAGAACGCCTGGTACCAGCGGCTGACCTTTGATCCCTCGGCGTGGCTGCGGCAGGTGCGCTTCTCGCCTGCTTTGGCATCGATCATCTTCACCATCGGATTTGGAGGTGGTATCGGCGCCATGTACAAAGCCATGGCCCCCTCGGTGCCTCCCCCGCAAGCCGCCGTGCAGCCCGCCGCTTCGACCGAAGCTTCCATTACCGGCATCACCTCTATCGAACGCGATCCAGCCAGCAATCAGATCAAAGTGCAATACGACAAAGTCATGCCCGAGTCGGTCAGGGGGGCGGCCTCGGATCCGAAGATCCAGGACCTTCTCCTCTACGCTGCCAAGAGCAATGAAAACTCGGGCGTTCGTTTGAGCTCGATCGATGCCCTGAAGGGCAGAACCGATGATGCTCGCGTACGCGAGACCCTGACCTACGCGCTGCGGTATGACAGTAATCCGGGAGTTCGCCTGCAGGCGCTGGAAGGCCTCAGTCCCTTTGTAAAGGAAGACATTCGGGTTCGCAATGCGGTGCTCGACGCTCTGTTGAATGACAGTAATCTCGGAGTGCGCAGCGGCGCGCTGCATTCGCTTGAAGCTGTAAAAGGCGACAGCAGTGTGCGCATGGCATTACAGCAGTTGGCCAAGGAAGATCCCAGCGACTACATTCGGCATGAGTCCAAGCAGCTTCTGGCCTCGATGCCGAACATGTATTAGTGCTGTGTTGCGAGCTCCTGCACTTTCAAGACTCTGCTCCCGCTCCCGGCCGGTAGCTTCCGCCCCGCTGCTGCAGCTGGTTCGGAGAATCATGCAAACAAGAGGATGAGTGGGTTGAGTTCAGAAGCTGTTTCTGGGGCGGTAGTAACCGCAAAAAGAATTGTCCAGAGACTCCGCGTGAGGCCGGGAAGCAAAACGGAGCGGCTGCGCAGGCTTTGCGGATCAGGCCGGAAACGAGCGGCCACCGTTGCCTGCGCCGCCATCGCTCTGGCGCTGCCTCTCTTGGCGCAGCAGACACGCCTCTATCAGGATGGCAATTCCTGGGTCGAAGAGACCACCGGCAAGCTATCGGCTGCGCGCGAACTGCGGATCAACACCGGCGTGGGCTCCATCGAGGTGCGCGGGACGGCGCACAGCATTGTTTATGTCGTTCGCAAGCGCGTCTACGCTTCCACAAAAGAAGAGGCGCAACAAGAGTTTCAAAAGATGAAGGTGACCGCTGCCAACATCGGTCGAGTCGCAGTCCTCGAAGGCAAGCTGCTGCAGCCCGATATGACTCGTTTCACCGCGGACATCTCTTTGCAGGTGCCGCACGATCTGGAGAAGGTCCTGCTGGAGACCGGCGCGGGTGCACTGACGTTGACCTCGCTGGCTGCGGCGGTGGTCGGAAAGACCGGAGCTGGAACGGTCAAGCTCGATGACATTGCCGGGCCCGTTACGCTGACCACGGGCGGCGGAGAAGTCGCAGCGGGCAATCTTGGATCGGATGTCTCGATCAACAGCGGCGGCGGCAGCGTGCACATCGAGAGGATTGGCGGAACGGGAAAGATCAGCACCGGTGGCGGAATGATTTTTGTTGGCTCCGCACGCAGCCTCGCTGCAAAGACTGGGGGAGGGCCTATCGAGGTGCAAAAGTGCGCCGGCGATCTGACGGCCAGCACCGGCGGCGGTAATCTCAGCCTGGGAAATGTGGCCGGGACCGTAAAAATCGATGCGGTGGCAGGGAGCGTTCGATTGGCCAGCGCCACTGGAGATGTGCATGTGAACACCGGTGGCGGTAGCGTCGAGCTATTTAAGCTATCGCGAGGGGCTCAGGTCGAGACCGGAACCGGCGCGATAACCGTGGAGTTTCTTGGCAAGGCGGGCGATTTTGCCGATTCTTCTCTGCATACAGCTGCCGGCGACGTGCTGGTATTTCTGCCGCGCAATTTGCCGGTAACGGTGCATGCATCGGCGGACATGGCGCCGGGCTATGGAATTCACTCTGAGTTTCCGGGTATACATATTTCCAATCCGGCCGGAAACTTTGGGCCGCGGTCGATGTGGGCAGAAGGGGCGCTGAATGGCGGTGGGCCGTTGCTGCGCGTCCGCACAGGGATAGGCCACATCGACTTTCGGAGAGCACAGTAGCAGGTTTCGTACGATGTTACGATCGGAAATTTCAATATCGCGAGTGCAGTGGGCCATTGTGGCGATGGCAGTCGCCCTGCTTTTGCCCCTGCCCCCGGCTTTCGCCGCGCATGGTTCAGGCGGCAATAACGATGGAGCTTACCTTGGGATCCAGGTAGTAGACCTTACTCCCCAAAAGGCTGCCAGTCTCAGGCTGAGTAGCACAAGCGGTGCGGTTGTTGAGGCAATCGACCACGATGGCCCCGCGTGTCAGGCCGGCATCCGGGTGAATGACGTGATCGTCGCCGTTGCCGGAAAAAGGATCGAGGGATATCAGCAGTTGGTACAGGTAGTTCACGACCTGAGTCCCGGCAGTGTTGCCAATGTCAGTATTCTTCGTGACGGGCAGTCGCACGATATCAGGGTCACACTGGCGAGCCGCACCAGTCTCATGACCCCGCATTCCTACCCGTCGCCGAATAACGGCGACCCACGGCGTACCTCACCTTTCGTGCCCGGGGTCCCGTATTCCGGCGATATCGAAGTGCCCTTGGTGACCCCCGGCTCCGCACGTCGCGGCATCGTAGTGGAACCGCTGACGGCGCAATTGGGTGAATATTTTGGAGTCCCTGAAGGGCAAGGCTTGCTGGTCCGCAACGTGCAAAAGGGAAGCTTGGGAGCGAGCGCCGGGTTGAAGGCCGGCGACATTATCGTCAAGATTGACGGGCAGATGATTCGCGACCTGGCTGACTGGCGTCGCAGCATGCACTCCGGCGGAAAGACCTCTCTTTCCATCATCCGCGACAAACGCGAGCAGACTATCGACATGGTTATCCCCGGCCCGGCCAGCGACCTGCGGCCGGGTGACGATTGGGATAGCGTTGAGCCCGACGTGTGGGCGTTCGATCGGCAGATGCCGCTTCTCAACTCATGCTCCCAGTCACCCGCGATAGCCACTGTTTGACCGCCTTTTCCCTGCGCCTTAATATCGAACTTTATCTTCTGTCCTGAACGGATTGCATGCCGCACGATCTTCCTAAAATCTATGAGCCCGGTTCCATCGAGCCGCGTTGGGCTGAATATTGGGTCGAGTACAAGCTCTTTCATGTCGAGACGCCCCCGCCCGGCTCTACGCAGCCGACATTTACGCTCACGCTGCCGCCGCCCAACGTTACCGGCAATCTCCACATGGGCCACATGCTGGAGCACACCGAGATCGACATCGTCATCCGCTGGAAGCGTATGTGTGGCGTTCCCACACTTTGGCTGCCCGGAACCGACCACGCCGGCATCGCAACACAGCTCATGGTAGAGCGCCAACTCGCCGCCGAAGGCAAGAACCGTCGCGACATGGGACGCGAGGCCTTTGTCGAGCGCGTCTGGGACTGGAAGCGGCACTATGGCGGCGTGATCCTCAAGCAGATGAAGCGGCTTGGCGCCTCGGTCGACTGGTCGCGCGAGTACTTCACCATGGACGAGCGCATGTCGCGCGCCGTTCGCGAGGCCTTTGTCCGTCTTTTCGAAGAAGGACTGATTTACCGCGGCAAGTACATCGTCAACTGGTGCCCGCGCTGTATCACCGCCGTTTCCGATCTCGAAGTGGTGCACGAAGAGACGCCCGGCAAGCTGTACGAGATCCGCTATCCCGTGGTCGGCAGTCCGAACGAGTTCATCGTCGTAGCCACAACGCGTCCGGAGACCATGCTTGGCGACACGGCTATCGCGGTCAATTCGGCGGATGAGCGTTACCGTCATCTGCACGGCAGGCACGTCCTGCTGCCGCTGATGAATCGCGAGATTCCGATCATCACCGACGACATCCTGGCTAATCCCGAGTTCGGCACCGGCGCGGTGAAAGTGACGCCGTCGCACGATCCCAACGACTTCGAAGCCGGCCTGCGCAACCACCTGCCGCAACTCGACGTCATGAACGAAGTCGGGCAGATGAACGAGCACGCCGGCCCTTACGCCGGACTCGACCGCTTTGAAGCGCGGCAACGCGTGCTCGAAGATCTGGAGAACGCCGGATACCTCGTCGGCAAGAAAGATTACGTGGTCCCGCTGGGCGCCTGCAGCCGCTGCAAGACGATCGTTGAGCCGCGGCTTTCGACCCAGTGGTTCGTGAAAATACAGCCGCTGGCCGACCGCGCCATCCAAGCTGTCGAGCAGGGCGAGATCAAGTTCGTTCCCGAGAACTACACCAAGACTTACTTCGAGTGGATGCGCAATATCCACGACTGGTGCATCTCGCGGCAACTGTGGTGGGGACACCGCATTCCGGCGTGGCATTGCCGCGATTGCGGAGAGATCATCGTCGCCCGCGAAACGCCGTCAGCATGTACGAAGTGCAAATCGTCGAAACTTGAGCAGGACAACGACGTTCTCGACACCTGGTTCTCCTCCGGGTTGCTGCCGTGCTCCGGGCTGGGCTGGCCCGACAAGACTCCGGAACTCGATGCCTTCTATCCCACATCTCTGCTGATCACAGGCTTCGACATCCTGTTCTTCTGGGTCGCGCGCATGATCATGATGAATTGCCATTTCATGCACGATCACGAAAAAGGCGATGTCCCGTTTCGAACGGTCTACATCCACGCCCTGGTGCGCGATGCCGAACGCCAAAAGATGTCGAAGACCAAAGGCAATGTGGTCGATCCCATCGGGATCACGGAGAAGTACGGCACCGACGCCGTGCGATTCACCCTGGCGATCATGGCTGCGCCCGGCACCGACATTGCGTTCTCGGAGAATCGCATCGAGAGCTATCGCGCCTTCGCCAATAAAATCTGGAACGCCGCGCGCTTCCTCTTCATGAACGTCGACCGGGCGCAGGACGTGGGCGTATGGTCGCTCGCCGAGTTCAAGCGTTCTGCGGAAGATCTCGCAAAGGCCGGCATGCCGAACTTCACGGTCGAAGCTCTGGAAGACCGATGGATTCTCTCGCGCTTCAACCGCGTCACGCAGGAAGTCAACCAGGCGCTCGAAGCCTTCCGATTTCACGAAGCCGCGCACGTGGTCTACCACTTCTTCTGGGGCGAGTATTGCGACTGGTATATCGAGCTGATGAAGCCCCGCCTGTCGGCCGAAGATCGCAGCCAGGCTCGCACGGCATTTGCGAACGTCGTCAGCGTCTTTGAAGGCGCGCTTCGGCTGCTCTCGCCGTTCATGCCGTTTATAACGGAAGAGCTGTGGCACGCGGTTTATGATGGCGCTCCGCCTGTGCAATCGATAGCCCTGGCTGCTTATCCGCAGACCGACAGCTCACAAATCGATACCGCCGCGGAAACCGAGATGGCGATCCTGCAGGACCTGATCGCCGCGGTGCGCAACATCCGCACCGAGTTGAAGGTAGATCGTAAGCAGAAGCTGCCCATAGAAGTCTTTGCCGATAACGATGTGGGCGGGTGGATTGAGCGCGATCACGCCGCTGTCGGATTGCTGGCCGATGTGGATGACATACGCTTCGTGGAGAATTCGCTGGCGAAGGTTCCCGGCGCGCGCAGCACCGCGCGCTTTGACGTGCGCGTCGTCTACGAGCGTAAGGTGGATGTGGCCGCCGAGCGTGACCGCCTCAACAAGGAACTGACGAAGTTGTCAGGAGAACTGGGCCGCGCGACCGCACAGCTCTCTAACGATGCATTTCTGGCCAAGGCGCCACCCAATGTGGTGGATGGACTGAAGAAGCGGAAAGGTGAAGTTGAGGTTCTGGTCGAAAAGACGAGGGCAGCGTTGCAAGAGCTAGGCTGCTAACAGGGAGATATCGGTGGATTGGACAGGCCGTAGAGTAACCGCTCTGCTTGAGAATGCGCTGAAGGAAGACTGCGCTACGCAGGATGCGACCAGCCAGGCCTGCATCGGCCCGGCGCAACGCGCTTCGGCTATCGTTCTCGCCAAGCAGGATTGCATTCTTTCCGGCCTGGGTTGCATCCGGCCGATCCTCGATATCTATGCCCAGCTCGACGGCAGCGTTATCTCGCATCCCGACGTGCGCAGCAATCCCGAAATCTTCGACGGTGTGCGCCTGCGGAAGGGCCAGACCGTCGCCGTGATCCGCCATAATGCTCGCGTGATTCTTGCCTGCGAGCGGCTGATCCTCAACATCATGCAGCGCATGAGCGGCATCGCCACCGCGACCCGGCACTACGTCGATGCCGTCGCCGGAACCAAAGCCACGATCCTGGACACCCGCAAGACCGCGCCCGGGTTGCGCCTGCTCGACAAGTGGGCGGTGCGTTGTGGGGGAGGAACCAATCACCGGCTAGACCTGAGCGACGGCATTCTGATCAAGAACAATCACATCGCGCTGGCAGGCGGCGCCGCGGCGGCGCTGCAGGAAGCTCTCACCAATCGCAAGAGCAATCTCCCTATCGAAATCGAAGTTCGCTCGCTGGAGGAATTCGATCAGGCCGTGCAGAACGGCGCCGAATCCATTCTTCTCGACAACATGTCGCCCGACGAGGTCCGTCAGGCGGTAGAGCGCGCCTCCCGGCTCGATCGCAAAATTCCGCTCGAGGCTTCCGGTGGCATCAACCTTTCGAACATCCGTGCCTACGCCGAGACCGGTGTGGACTTCATCTCTATCGGCGCCCTGACGCACTCTGTCCCCGCGGTAGACCTGAGCATGCGGCTGCAGCCGCTATGAGCGGCCGGCGTCTGGTCCGCCTGTTCAAAGCAGCCCTCCGCAGCAGATAATTCTTCTATCGCAACCCAGGAACCAAGACGACCGCCTCACCTTGACGATGACGCTACCGATTCGCGTCTCGGGCGCATTGTCCGCCTTCTCAGCGACAACGCCACCATCGTCGTCAGCGGGACCCGCATTGCCGAAGAACTCGGCACCAGCCGCTCTGAGATCTGGAGGGCGGTGCAGCAGCTTCGCGAGATGGGCGTGCAAATCACCGGACACCCCGCCAGCGGTTATCTGTTGAACTCCATGCCTGATCTTCTTCTGCCCGAAATTCTCGGCGCATTGGTGACTGGAAACAGGATCGGCAATCCCATTCATCATTACTTCAGCATCGGTTCAACCAATATCGAGGCGATGAGCGCTGCTGCCGCCGGCGAGCCCGAAGGCTCCGTCTTCGTTGCTGAAGAGCAGACCGCCGGGCGCGGACGCGGCGGACATACCTGGGATTCAGGTGCGTCCGTCGGAATCTACTGCTCCGTCGTGTTGCGTCCGCAGCTGGCTCCTGCTGATGCGTTGCTTTTGTCGCTCATTGCAGGCATTGCTGTCGTCGAGGCAGTTCGGCAGAAAACCGGACTGCATCCTGACCTGCGCTGGCCGAACGACGTCCTGCTGAACGGCAAGAAATTTTGTGGCATCCTGACCGAGATGAATGCCGAAGCTACCCGTGTGCGCTACGTGGTGGTTGGCATCGGCATCAACGTAAACCAGGCTGCGTTTCCCGCTGAACTGGAGCCGACTGCGACATCACTTCGAATGGAAACCGGTCGCGAATGGTCGCGCGTGGAGCTTGCGGCCGCTCTGTTAAAATCGCTCGACGCGCAGTGTCGCAAGCTTCTTGAATCCGGGCCGCAAGCGCGAGCTGACATCTTCCGCGAATTTGAAGAGCACTCTTCGTTTGCCCGCTTGCGCTATGTTCATGTTGACGAAGACGGCGGATACGACGGCGTGACCGAGGGGCTCGATGAGCGCGGCTTTCTGCGAGTGCGTACAGAAAGCGGGATGAAGACAGTGCTTTCCGGCTCGGTGCGCGCGATCGACGGACACTAAACCATGCTGCTGGTTCTCGACGTAGGAAATACAAATACCGTTCTCGGCGTATTCGAGCCGAAGCCCGGGGAAGGCCCGCCTCTATACGGCAAACTGATCGCCAACTGGCGTGTCACCACCATCAAATCGCAAACCATCGACGAGTACGGAGTTCTGTTTCGCAACTTATTTGCGATGAACGGACTGGAAGTCTCCTCCGTGCAGGGCACGGTAATCTCTTCTGTCGTGCCGCCGCTTGACTCCACGCTGCGCGAGGTGTGCGAGCGCTACTTCCGCATCAAACCGCTGTTTATCGAGCCGGGCGTGAAGACGGGCATGCCGGTGCACTACGACAATCCTGCGGAAGTCGGCGCCGACCGCATTGTGAACAGCGTTGCCGCTTTTGAAAAGTATGGCGGCCCTTGCATCGTCGTCGATTTCGGCACGGCCACGACCTTTGACGTCGTCTCGGCCAAGGGAGAATACCTGGGCGGCGTAATCACCCCGGGAATAGGAATCTCCGCCGATGCGCTCTTTACGCGCACGGCACGGCTGCCGCGTGTGGACATCCGCAAGCCGGCGCGTATCCTAGCCACCAACACCGTCAGCAGCTTGCAGTCGGGGCTTTACTACGGATACCTGGGGCTGCTCGACGGTATCCTCGAGAGGCTGACGGAAGAGATCGACGGTCCGGTGAGCGTCGTCGCAACCGGCGGGCTGGCCTCGCTCATGAGCGAGGGCTCAAAGTACATTCGCGAGGTCGACGAATTTCTCACCCTCGACGGCTTGCGGATCATCTACGAGCGCAACCAGGTGCACGGGCGCCGCCACAATTCAGCCAAAGACGAGCCGGCACGCGCTGCTGCAACTGTGAAGCGCGGCGACGGATAGGCGTGCTCCACCCGGGCTAACGTTGGACAACTACTTCAACTATTTCACCGAGATCGAGGAGCACTTTCAGAAGTGCCGGGGCACGCTGATTATTCTTTCTCCCCTCGACTGGGCGCTGATGGAGACCTGGAAGGACGCGGGCATTCCGCTGCAGGCAGTGCTGCGCGGCATCGACGCAAGTTTTGAAAAATGGGAGCGGCGTCCCCGTCACACACGCAGGGTGAACAGCCTCGCCTACTGCGCGCAGGAGGTGCTGGCCGCAGCCGAGGAGTTGAAGGACGCGTCCGTCGGAGCCGCTCCGGGGAAGAAGGCTGCTCCGACTCTGGAAACCCCCTCAGTCGTAGCGTTCCTGAGGGGGAATGCAGACGCGTTGGAGCGGGCGAACTTCACGGCCCAAGCCGCGTCGGTCGCTCAGGATACCGTCGCAACTTTGCGCAGCCTGGCTCATGCCGTCGAGCAGGGAACGGCGCCCCCAATGGAAGATCTGGAACGCCGGTTAACGGTGAGCGAAGAAAAGCTGATCGCCGCGCTGCTGGCGTCGACTCCCGAGGAGACGCTCTTCACGATTCGCAGCGAGGCCGATCGCGACCTCGCTCCCTACCGCAGCAAGATGACCGCACCACAGATCGAGCAGCTTCAGAAGCAATACGCGCACAAGCGGCTGCTGGAGCAATACCGTGTGCCGCGCTTGAGTTTGTTTTATCTGTGATCGGGATTTGGATTTCCCGCTTAGTACTTTGGCAGCTTGGGATCGACGCGGTCGGCCCAGGCATTAATTCCGCCGGCCAGGTTGTATACCTTGCTGAAGCCGGATTGACGCAGGAAGTCGACCGCCCTCGCGCCTCGGCCACCCATCTTGCAATGCACGACAACCTCGCGGCTGGAGTCGATCTCCCCCATACGTTTGGGAAGATCGTTCAGCGGAATAAGGTGTCCGCCAATGTTGCAGATCTGGTATTCATGCGGTTCGCGCACGTCCAGCACGAAAATATCTTCGCCGGCATCCAGACGGCGTTTCAGTTCTTCAACGGTCATATCGGCCATTGTTACTGCGACTCCTGTTTCGTTTTGACTTACCCCACAAAACTGATTGTAGTCGATGAGATGCGTCACGGTCGGGTGCGTGCCGCACGCCGGACACTCGGGGTTCTTGCGCAGCTTCAGCTCGCGAAAATGCATTGTCGCCGCATCAATCAGCAGCAGCCGGCCTGCCAGCGACTCTCCCAGACCCAGGATCAGCTTGATAGTCTCCGTTGCCTGAATAACTCCGACCAAGCCCGGCAGAATCCCGAGTACCCCGCCTTCTGCGCACGACGGCACCGCCCCGGGCGGAGGCGGCTCGGGATACAGACAGCGATAGCAAGGCCCATCGTTCGTCGCAAAGACGCTGGCCTGTCCTTCAAAGCGGAAGATCGAGCCATACACGTTCGGCTTACCCGTAAGCACACAGGCGTCGTTCACCAGATATCGCGTGGGGAAGTTGTCGGTGCCGTCGGCAATGATGTGGAACTCGCGAAAGATCTCCAGCGCGTTCGCGCTCGTGAGTCGGGTCTCAAACTTGCATACCTCAACATGCGGATTGATGGCGTTGACCTTCTCCGCTGCCGAATCCAGCTTTTTGCGTCCGACGTCCCGGGTAGTGTGAATGATCTGCCGCTGCAGGTTTGAAAAATCCACCACATCGAAATCCACCAGCCCCAGCGTTCCTACGCCTGCCGCCGCTAGATACAGCGCCAAGGGCGAACCCAGTCCTCCCGCGCCGATGCAGAGCACCTTTGCCTGCTTCAGCTTGAGTTGTCCCGCCAGCCCCACCTCCGGCAGGATCAGGTGGCGCGAATAGCGCAGGACCTCTTCGTTGCTCAGTGGCGCCGGCTTGGTTGCTGTGTCCCCCATCAATTCCTTGGCTTCTATGAATACCACGAAAGCGGCCCCTGCCCTGTGCGCTTTTGGGCGCAACAATCGGGCTGAACCCAACTGGCCACAAGGGTTAAGATGATTTGCGTTACAGGGCCGGCTCAGGTCGGAGGGTGAAAAAAACAAAGAATCGCCCCGCCTCGTATAACCTTCTAAATTTTTATAGGCGGTTACTATGGCTACCACAGAAACGCCCTTTCTCCAGACCGTGCGAACCGACCTGCTCACCCGCCGTGAGCGGCTTGGAAGCGTGATGCAACGCAACAGCTCTGAGCAGCTCACCGAACTGCTGGCGCAGGTGGACCAGGCGCTGTCACGCATTGACGACGGCACTCTTGGCATTTGCGAGGTGTGTCACGGCACCGTGGAAGAAGAGCGCATCCTGCGCGATCCGTTGACTTCGATTTGCCTCGACTGCCTTACGCCAAATCAGCAGCGCGCGCTGGAGTACGACCTCGAGCTGGCGGCGCGCATTCAAAACGGCCTGCTGCCTGCGGCCGACCTGTCGATCCAGGGATGGGAGATGGCCTACCATTACCGTCCTGCGGGCGTGGTGGGCGGTGACTACTGCGACGTCATCTCCGACGGCAATGGCGGAGTGTACCTGATGATTGCCGATGTTGCGGGCAAGGGCGTAGCCGCTGCCATGCTCACCGCCAATCTGCGCGCAGTTATGCGCGCCCTGGTGCCGTTGAACCTTCCCTTACAGAAAATGCTTCTGCAGGCGAATCGCCTGTTCTGCGAGAGCAAGCTCCCGATGCAGTACGCCACCCTCGTCGTCGGCCACAGTTCCGCGTCCGGCAAACTGGAACTGATCAACGCTGGGCATCTGCCGGCCATGATCCTGCGCGATTCGCAGGTTGAGCTGTTCGAGAGCAACGACCTGCCGCTGGGCATGTTCTGTGATCAGGAATTTACTGCCGTCCGCACAGAATTAAGGCCGAACGATACGCTGGTGCTCTATACCGACGGCGTCTGCGAAGCCGAGAACCCAGCGGGCGAGGAATATGGAACCGATGCCTTGCGGAAGCTTCTGGAAGAAAAGGGACTGTGTTGCCCGCAACGGCTGATCGAAGTCTGCCGCGAGCAGGTGCAGCAATTCCGCCAGGGCTCGGCCCAGGCTGACGACGAGACTCTGCTGGCGGTGCAGTATGTGGGAGCAGCAATCAGCACAGCGGCAGCCTGAGAGCGGGGAAGGAACTTCGCGGCTTCAGTTTTGGTTGTTTAGCTGACATTAGCTGACAACTCATAACTGACGCGTGACAACTGATTTTTGGTGCCGAAGAAGGGACTCGAACCCCCACACCCTTGCGGGTACATGGACCTGAACCATGCGCGTCTGCCAATTCCGCCACTTCGGCACGGGTAGGCTGCGAGCGTTCGCTCGCTGTTCAGGAAGCATACCCAGTCTACAGAAGCAGCTTGTACCTAGCAACTGCCCTCGCCACAGGTAGTGAGTCAGTTTGAATATGGAAGCGAGCCTTTCGCGCGCCGGCGCGAATCGGCCCGCCCAGATCCCTCGCTCGCAAAAGAAAGCTCTCTCGGCATAACAATAAGACTGACCCACTGCCTCGCCACAGAAGGTGCTAAAACGACCTTCACCACCGAGGTCACCGAGGATACGGAGCAAAGCCATGAGAAATCCGGACTTTCTCCGTGGCCTCCGTGTACTCGGTGGTGAGCCTGACTTCCGCGCAAGGCCCCAAAAGCTGGTCATTGCCGAAATAGTTGCAGGTCATCCCTCTATAATCTCGATATGACTCTCACCCAGCAAGTCCAAAAAGACATGGTCGATGCCATGAAAAAGAAAGAGGAGCTGCGTCTCTCTACCCTGCGAATGATGAAGGCCGCTCTGAAGAACAAAGAGATCGACAAGCGTGCCCTTCTCGACGAGAAGGAAGAGCTGCAGGTCTTCAGCACCATGATCAAGCAGCGCAAGGACTCGATCGAGCAATTCGAGAAAGGTGGCCGCCACGAACTGGCGCAGAAAGAAGCAGACGAGATCGCCATCATCGAGACCTACATGCCCAAGGCCATCGGGGAAGAAGAGATCACTGCCGCGGTCAAAGCCACTATCACCGAAATGGGTTTTCCCACAATGAAGGACATGGGCACGGTGATGAAGAACGTGATGGCGAAGCTCGCCGGCGCGCGAGTGGACGGCAAGCTCGTCAGCGAGATAGTAAAAAAGCAGTTAGGCGGCAGCCAATAGCTTGCGCCGCCTGGCTGCAGGTGTTAGCTCTCAAGCTGCCATCGTTCGTGTTTTTTCTTTGCTTGCCAAAGTGAATTTGTTACTCTTGCTGGCGTTAAAATCTGATTCACATATTGAAATGGTGAACTATGGGAATGGGCGGAGCCAGAAAGACCGCTAAGAAAACGGCCAGGAAGTCGCCCAAGGCCAGTAAAAAAAAACGATAACGGAAGCCAGTTCGACTCCCATAGAGTCTGGGGCCGCCTCCAGGGCTGTACGGGCATTTCTCTCCTATGCGCATGACGACGAAAAGTTGTTTCGCGCGCTGTACGCTTCGCTATCGTCTTTACGCCGCGAGGGCCTGACTGCCTGGAACGACCGCGAAATCAGACCCGGCCAGGAATTCGACCACACTATCAAAGAAGAGCTTCGCCAGGCAGATCTGATCCTTCTGCTGGTTAGCAGTGCATTTCTCGATTCGGAATACATCTATAGGGTGGAGTTGGCACAAGCTCTCAAGCGTCATGAGGAGGGTAGTGCTCAAGTTCTACCCGTGATACTCAAGCCTTGCGACTGGAAGACCGGGGTACTCGGCAGGCTGTTGGCGGCGCCTAAGGATGGTAAGGCCGTTATCAAATGGAAGCCCAGAGAGGACGCTTATCTCGATATCGTAAATACAGTCCGGCAGGCGGTCTCTGTGATCGCGAAATCCGGTGACACGTCGGCAAGAGCTGACGGCGCAACGATCACTCCTCCACCACGCAAGGTTCCTCAACGTGCCAAACGGCAGCGCTCGCAGATCACCCGGAGCTTCGTAGACTGGCTGATCCATATCCACGACAAGAACGGGCGCAACGCGACTGTTCAGAAGACCACCACCTTCAGCGCGAATGACAAGAATGTTTTGGTTATCAGCGACCGAAACTTCGCCAGCACCGGAAAACTTGTGTTTGTGCGCGCCTCCATGGGACAAATCAGCGCTCCAGTGGACGAGGGCGGAAGCTTTTGTGTGAATACATCGTTGCGCGAGCCGCTGAAGGTGGGGGAAGAAGTCTCCAATACTCTCACCATACAGGCAAAGAATACTTTCACCTCGGCGACCGAGACCTTTTCGCATGTAGTGGCTGACTGTAACGCCAGAATTCGGGTCATGCTTCCCGAGAACAGGCCGGCGAAATCCGCCTACGCGGTTCGTATCATGGACGGCGAAACCCAGACCCTACCGGATCAGGTCATGCAGACCGACACTCTGTTGCAGCTTGAAATCAAGAACGCGCCGAACGGCTCGAAATACATTCTTGAATGGAACTGGTGACCTGCCACTTCGCGGCCACGGCTCTGGTAACCAGCTGCGCCTCCACCCACCCGGCTATTCCACTTCGTGCTTGGCGGTGTATCCGTCGCGCGCGATGATCTGATACTTCACGTCGTGATTCTTCTGGTCCTTAATTTCCAGCGGCTTATTGTCGGGACCGACCAGTTCCACTTTCAGCTTGCGGTAGGTGCCGTCCTGTTTTGCGTTTGTGGGCTTGTAGGTGATCGTGTACTGGTTGCGGATCGAAGAGCCGATCTCGCGAAAAATCTCCGGCATTTCGCCGACAAAACGTGGCGCATACCAATGGCCGCCGGTGGCAGCGGCAAACTGTTTCATTTCGTTATCGGCGACCACGTAGTTCATCATCATAGGAGATACGTCAGGGCTGGATGCGTCCACCGTCAGCCGCAGCGCCATACCTGTGCTGATGGGATAGATCGTCACATTTGGCGTGGCCTTCACCTTTTTCAGGATCTTGTCGAAGGTCATATGGCTCATGGTATCGATCCCGCTGGCAATGATGACCAGCTCCTTTTGCCCGGGAATTCGGTCCAGCCGGTCAAGGGTATCGAACATCGCGTCCCACAGGTTGGTTTCGCTCAAGCCGGGAATTTGCAGTCCGTTGAGTGCGCCCATGACGGCCTGTTTGTCCTGGGTGAAGTCGAGCAGAATGTGGTCCCTCATGTCGAATTCCACAACGGCCACCCAGTCCTGCGGCTTCAAGCTTGAGGCAAAGGCATACGACGCATTCAATGCGTCGTACATGAAGTTGTAGTTGGTTTCAGCAAACTCGACCAGCAGCACCGCGGTGATCGGAGCCTCGCTCTGGGTCACGCTCTGAATTTTTTGGGGTACTCCGTCTTCCAGCACTCGCAGGTGTTCCTTCGCCACCCCGGGAGGCAGCGCCAACGGCAATCCGTTCTTCTGAACGATGCGCGCGTCGACAGTGACCACCGGTACGTCGACTTGGATCGAGTACTCGGGCATGTTGTCGACCTTCTTCGGCTTGGGAGGCGGAGGCGCTGTTTCGTTGGAAGAGTCGTTCTTCTTGGGAACGGCCATGGTGCCTTCATCGCCGCTGGGACCGCCGGCTTCGGCAGGAAGATTGTCGGGCTGCTTTTGACCGGACTGCGCCTGTGGAGAGGACGACGAGCTTGACGAAGAGCTTTGCGCCAGCGCCCAGGGCGTCACCAACAGGGCGCCAAAGGCGACCAACGCTATCACAGGGCAAAGCCGGACTACGAACGAAAAGATCTGGGATTTAAGGTGTTTGGCAGGATACATCGATGAGCCTCGTGGGCCAGACTGTCTGCTAGTATAAATGCACTTTCAGCTACTTTGACGTGGTGCCGAGCGCAAAAGAGCTATTGCGTCGTTAGACGTTAGCGCTTGAGATACGTCAAACCCGTATACCCGGACAGAGCTGCTCCTCGGCGCCGCCCGTTTCAGGCTGAAAGAGCGAGGGCTGCGCACAGCCTCTGTTGGAAGTATTGAAGGATGGCCAGAATGTTTCGCCGGATCGTCTCGTCTTTTTTCCTGTTGGCGCTGCTGGCGCTTTCTGCCCAGGCCGTCGAGCGAAAGGTCCCCATCATGCCGGAGAACGAGGTCAAAGCCGGCATGCACGGCGTTGCCTATACGGTGTTTGAGGGCACCAAGCCGGAAGCGATGGATGTCGAAATCCTGGGCATTTTGGGCAGCATGGCCGGCCCCAAGTCCGACGTGATTCTTGCCCGGCTGCACGGAGCGAAGGTCGACTACACCGGCGTGGTTGCCGGAATGAGCGGCAGCCCCGTCTACATTGACGGAAAACTGGTGGGGGCAATCGCCTATCGGATCGGCCAATTCTCGAAAGAGCCGATCGCCGGCATCACTCCGATCGCCAACATGCTCGAGATTAGTGAACTGGACAAAACCTCCGGTTCGGAGTTTGCCCGTGGTTCTGCCGGCGATCAGCAGGAAGCGCAGCGCACCAGCGGCCCCGGTATCGCGTACGACCCCGATCCCGCGATCTTCGGCTATGCCGATTTGCTGAAGCCGATCGACACCCCACTGGTTTTCTCCGGCTTTCGTGAAGACACCATGCGCTATTTCGCCAAGGATTTCGCGGCGGCCGGGATCATGCCTGTGATGGGTGCCGGATCGGTGAGCGACGAAAAGCAGCCTGAACCTGTCGTGCCTGGATCGGCGGTCAGCGCCCTCATGGTGCGCGGCGATATGAGCATCGCCGGCACCTGCACCGTCACCTATGTTGATGCGACCCATCTGCTGGCCTGTGGCCATCCGATTTTGCAGGCGGGCAACGTTGATATGCCAATGACGAAAGCGCGTGTGCTGGCAACGCTGCCGTCACCGGCCAACTCGTTCAAGATCGTTAACAGCACCGAAGAAATCGGCGCTTTCGTGCAGGATCGGCACACCGGAATCCTTGGCCGCTTCGGCCAGAAACCGCAAATGATTCCCGTGACCCTGACCGTCCGAGGCGTCAGCCATCCCAAAACATTCCATTATGAAGTACTGAACAACGCGAAGATTACACCGGCCGCCATGATGGCGACGGTGTTTAACGCGCTGCAGGGAATGAACGAGTATGGCGAGGACACGACCTACCGGCTGGCGGGTGACATTTCCGTGCTCGGTTATCCCAAGCTTTCGGTAGAGAACATGTTTGCGCCGCTCGACGGCAACACGCCAACCGCCTACAACATTGCGATGTCGGTGGGCGAGCGCTTCAGCCGTATCTTCGAGAATCCTTACGACACCCCCAAGATCGAAGGCGTCGACCTGAACTTCGAACTGGTTCCCTACCGGCGCACGGCGCGGCTGGAAACCGCCCGCACGGATGTGACGGAAGCGCGTCCTGGCGACGAGATCACGGTAGAGGCCCTGCTGAAGCCCTATCGCGGCGAAAGCATAATCCGTGAGATTCCCGTCAAGATTCCCACCTCAACCCCCAAAGGCACGCTGCGCATCCTCATCAGCGACGGCGAGACCCTCGACAAGCTGCATCACGTCTCGAAAGAGATGAGCCGCCGTCTCGATCTGGGCTCGACCATCGCGCTGCTCAACCAGGAGCACTCCAACTCGCAGGTTTATATCTCGCTGCTGGAAGCCAATCCTCAGGCGATGGTCGACGACAAGGTCATGCCCACCCTGCCGTTGTCCATCATGAACGTTATGGATGGAATGCGCGGCACCCAGGACATGGTGGTGGTCGGCGAGTCCGCGGTGAATGAAGCATCCGCCCCGGTGGATTATGTTGTCTCCGGCTCGCAGGTCATCACGGTCAACGTCAAGTAAGGCCTGGTGCTCTCCGACAGCTGAGATCGGAGGGCTGACAGCTCTCAGCGGGCTGTTTTTTCACTCCCACTCAATCGTACCCGGCGGCTTGCTCGTGACGTCGTACACCACCCGGTTAATTCCTTTCACTTCGTTCACAATCCGGCTGGAAATGGTCTTCAGCACTTCGTAGGGCAGCGGAACCCAGTCGGCGGTCATGCCATCTTCGGAGTTTACGGCGCGGATGGCGCAGGTGTAGGCGTAGGTACGCTGGTCGCCCATCACGCCCACCGACATCACCGGCAGCAGCACGGCGAACGACTGCCAGATCTTCGTATACAAGCCGGCTTTCTTGATCTCGGTGACCACGATGTCGTCGGCCTCCTGCAACAGCGCAATGCGTTCGTTGGTAATTTCGCCCAGAATGCGCACGGCCAGCCCTGGCCCGGGGAACGGCTGGCGCTGCAGGATTTCTTCCGGCATGCCGAGATCGCGTCCGATTTTGCGCACTTCATCTTTGAACAAGTCGCGCAACGGCTCAATCAGCTTGAGTTTCATGACGTCGGGCAGGCCGCCGACGTTGTGATGGCTCTTGATGGTCTGCGACGGTCCGCGCACCGAAACCGACTCGATCACATCAGGGTAGAGCGTGCCCTGCACCAGCCAATCAACTTTGCCGTGCAGTTGCTCCAGCCGGTGCGCCTCGGCCTCGAAGACGGCGATGAATTCATTGCCGATGATCTTGCGCTTCTTCTCAGGTTCGCTTACGCCCGCAAGCTTCGTGAGGAAGCGCTCGCTGGCATCGACGGCGTCGATGTTCAGGCCAAGTTTGTCGCGCAGGTTCTTCTGTACGCTGACGAACTCGTTCTTGCGCAGCACGCCGTTGTTCACGAAGATGCAGGTAAGCTGATCGCCAATGGCACGATGGACCAGCACGGCTGCGACGGAGGAATCCACGCCGCCGGAGAGCCCGCAAATAACGCGTCCGCTGCCGACCTGGTTGCGAATATTCGCGACGGTCTCATCGATGAAGCGCTGCGGCGTCCAGTTTGGTGTGAGGCCGCAAATATCAAAGATGAAATTGCGCAGGATCACCGTGCCTTGCGGCGTGTGATGGACTTCAGGGTGGAACTGCACCGCCCAGTAGCGCTTCTCCGGATTCTCGATCGCCGCGACGGCATTCTCGCTGCTGGCAACCAGTTCAAAGCCGGGCGGCAGCTTCTCGGCTTTATCGCCGTGCGACATCCAGACCGCCAGCGGTCCCGCGAGGCCTTTGAAGAGTGGCGAGTCGGCACGCAGCAAGTCGACCTTGGCATGGCCGTACTCGCGCTTGTCGCCGGGCACCACCTTGCCACCCAGCTTGTGCGTCATGAATTGCAGGCCGTAGCAGATGCCAAGCGCCGGTACTCCGAGGTGCAGCACGCGTTCATCGGCCGGCGGGGCGTCTTCGTCGTATACCGAGCATGGGCCGCCCGACAGGATGATGCCCGCGGGATGATGTTTCTTAACTTCTTCCAGGGGAACAGTGCAGGGAAGGACGACGGAGAAGACGTTTTGCTCGCGAATGCGGCGCGCGATGAGCTGC
The DNA here is from genome assembly GCA_963846815.1 of uncultured Acidobacteriaceae bacterium. Taxonomy (GTDB): domain Bacteria; phylum Acidobacteriota; class Terriglobia; order Terriglobales; family Acidobacteriaceae; genus CAVVDY01. The sequence goes on from CAWJXG010000002.1 coordinate 1,212,562, forward strand.
GTGTACTGCGAGCCGAAGTCAAGGACGACGATGGATTGAGTTTCCACTGTTTACTCTGCCAGAGGATCAGGACAGTGTAAAGTATCGGGCGTTATTCGGCGGGTTGGTCTTCGCCCTCCGCAAGGCGCCAAGGAAACCAAATGAAGGACTCAGGTTGTCGGGGCGAGGTCGGCGAACAGCAAACGTATAATCCGACTTAGCTTACTCCGCGCCAGTTGATGCGAGCAGCGAAAAGCCAAAGGCGAAGAGCGAATAGCGGCCCTATGTCCTTCCAGCGCACCCGCAAAACCTACGATGAGCAGATGCTCTATGAGTACGCCATCGGCGCGTTGGGACGGCGAATGCGCACGGTCGCCGAACTCAAGCGGCTGATGCGCAACAAGGTCCGCGAGCAACCTCACGCCGAGTTGCTGGTTGACGTCGTGATTGCGCGGCTGAAGGAACAGAAATACCTGAACGACACCAGCTACGCCGAAAACTATTTGCGCTTCCGCAAGGAAAACGAGAAGTTTGGGCGCCGGCGCGTGGTGCAGGACCTGAAAGCCAAGGGCGTACACGCCGACATCATCGAGAAGACGGTCGCTGCCGCGTATGACGACGTGAACGAAGAGCAACTGGCGCGCCAATATCTGGCACGCAAGCGCTTGCGAAAGCCGGCAGACCAGAAACAGGCGGCGAGGATATTTCGTAATCTGATGCGTGCCGGCTTCAGCCTGCGCAGCATCTTTCGTATCCTGAAACAATGGGACGTGGACGACGAAACCCTCAGTGCGCTCGAGGGTGAATCGGCCGAGGCAGAGATGTCGGCTGCCGAGCCCAAAGCGGAGGAATAGCTTTTGGTTACAACTGCGAGGCCACCGGCGGACGCAGGACGAAGCCGGCTTTCACGCAGCGCTGTGTTAGCGCTCATCGCTCTGACGCTCGCGCTCCACAACGCGGAAGAGTACATCGCGTTCCCGATGTTCCTGAAGTCGCTCGGGAGTCAATTGTCGGGATGGCTTCCCGCGCCGGCGCTGCAGCACAGTACGGCTAACCTTCACATCGCGCTGATCCTGGCCACGGTGTTGCCGGGCATCTTCATCGTGTGGGCAATCGTCTCGCGACGCCAGTGGCTGCTGATAGCGGCCCTGCTGGTCGAAGCCGTCCTGTTGGTCAATGCCTTCGCTCACTCGCTGGCGGCGCTGCTCCGGGGCGGCTACGTACCGGGGCTGGTTACCGCCGTCCTCATCAACCTGCCCTTCGGCATCTATGTTTTCCGCAGGGCAGTGCGCGACGGCTGGATTCCAAGATCCAGAGTCTGGCAGTTGATTGGGGTGGCCATTTTGCTGCACATTATCTGGTTGAGCAGCGGAATATTGCGGGCAAAACGCGCGGCTGGCAGCGCCATGGGAGTAGCCGGTTCGCCCATCGGAAGCGCATACACTCAATTCGAGATTCGAAGCTAGGAGGAGGGCTCGATGTTTAAGGGTTTTCGTAGTTTTGTCCTGCGTGGCAATGTGGTCGACCTCGCTGTCGGTGTTGTCATCGGCGCTGCGTTCGGAGCGGTGGTCTCCGCTTTCGTGAAAGACCTGCTTACGCCGATTATTGCGGCGATCGTCGGCAAGCCGGATTTCTCCGGCTTCTTCTTTGAAGCCAATGGGGCGAAGTTTCTCTACGGCGATTTTCTGAATGCGCTGATTTCGTTCCTGTTAATCGCGGCGGCTGTGTACTACCTGGTGGTGCTGCCGGTAAATACGTTGATGAAGCGCTTCGAGAAGAAGCCCCTGCCCGACAAAAGGAAATGTCCCGAATGCCAGAGCGATATTCCGCTCGATGCACGCCGTTGCGCCTTCTGTACGTCCGTGATCGGCCAGGCCACGGGCACCGTCTGAAGTGGGATGACAAAGAAGCACCCACCCGGGGTGAGAAGCTTGTATGAATCCCAAACGCCGCAATGTTCGAAAGTCACTGCTCTTGCGCGCCTGGTGTGAGATCATTCCAGCTTCCCCATCTCACTCATTGAAGGTGCTCGACCATGCGCAGGGCTAATCGGGCGGTTCTCTCTGTCATCCTCTTTTGCTTCGTCTTTGCCGCTCTTCTCAGCGCGGCCGCGCAGGACCGTTCTTCCGAGGAGGACCGCGACCGCGCAATGCCGGCTCCGTCATCACACGGGCAGTCAATGCCGGGTGCTTGGGGCTGGATAGGACCGCCGCGACGCGCGACAACCGCCGGCAACTCCTCATCGCAGGCAGATCCGTCCTCGGACTCGAGTAGACAACGACCCGTTCCTCAGTCTGGAGTCATTCAAGGCCAGCAGGGTGAGATAGTGCCGGGTGGTGCTGCCAGCCGAAATGCATCTGCGGCTCTCGCCGCCTCGACGCAGGCACCGGCGAATGGACGCTATGTCTTTGGCCAATCGGACTACGTGACGCCGCTAAACCCCAGGTCAGTGGTGAGCTGCGACTTTAATGGCGATGGCGTCCCGGACTTAGCTGTCTCCGACTCGGTCGACTCAACTATTACTGTGTTGCTCGGAAAGACTGACGCAACCATGGTTCCGGCGCCCTCGTTCACCGTGCCTCATAATTTTCCGTTCCTGGGCTGCGGCGACTTCAACAAAGACGGCCTCGCGGACATAGCAACTGTGGATAACGATGGCTTTGTGGATGTTTATCTCAGCAATGGCAACGGCACTTTTCGATCTCCGATCGAATACAGCGCGCCTGTCGGCGTACTGGATCTGACGGTCGCAGATCTGGACCGGGACGGGAATCTGGATCTCATTACAGAGGGGAACCTTGGCTCCGTGCTGGTTTTCTACGGGCACGGCGACGGAACCTTTGACCCGTATGCCGGCTACCCCGTTACTGGTTATAGTCACGGACCGGCCCCGGTTGCTGTGGGAGACCTCAACGGCGACGGCAAACTGGATATGGCCGTGGTCAGAAGTTCTTATGTTTGCGTGCTGCTAAACAATGGATCGCGCAGTTTTCGGCCTTGCTCCAACTATGGAACGTTCAACGATTTAATTTACGGCGTGGCCATCGGGGACTTCAATGGCGACCGCAAACTTGACTTGGCCTTATCCAGGAATTCCATCCCAGGCACGGTATCCATCCTGCTTGGCGTTGGCGACGGGAGCTTTCCCACCCATACCGAGTACCCGGTCGGAGCGAATCCCCGGACCATAGCTGCAGCAGACCTGAACGGCGATGGCAAACTCGACGTCCTTACTGCAGACGCCAGCAATCAGTACGGTACGATCTCAGTGCTGCTTGGCAATGGAGACGGCACCTTCCAGGATGATGTGGACTACGCAATAGGAACTTCTCCGACCATGGTGGTTAAAGACTTCAATGGCGACGGCGTGCCGGACCTTGCCATCGGCGCTCAGAGCTGCCTTACCTATCTCACTGCGTGCGTAACAGGAAACCTGTCGATCTGGCTTGGCAAAGGTGACGGAAGCTTTCCCGGTTGGACGAGCTATCCGATGCCAAACGAGGCGATGGCGGTGGCAGTCGGCGATCTCAACGGCGACAACAAGCCGGATGTCGTCGTTGGCAATCAGAATGGAAGCGACAACAAAACAGTTTCCGTATTGATTAACAATGGCGATGGGACATTTCAACCACGGGTGGATTACCTTGCCGGCACGGGGACGAATTCGGTCGTCCTCGGCGATTTCAACAACGACCGGCTGCTGGACGTTGCTACCGCAAATGGGGACGGCAGCGTTTCGATTCTGCTGGGCAACGGTGACGGAACGTTGGGTGCGCCTCAGAATTACGCTACTGGCGGGGCGACCACGATTTTGGCCGGCGACTTCAACCACGATGGAGCTCTCGACCTGGTCACGCTACCCTACTACGCCTCGTATGTATCGATCCTGCTGGGGTATGGTGACGGGAGATTCCATTCCTATAGCCAGGTTTCGACCGGTGTTATCCCAACTGGGGGTGCCGTCGGCGATGTGAATCGTGACGGCAAGCTTGATCTCGTGCTGGTAAGCAACGGAGCAATCGCTGTCCTGCTCGGAAACGGCGACGGGACGTTCCAGCAACCTAAGCTCTCTTACACCATATCGAATTCCTACGGAGCAACGCTGGCCGACTTAGATGGTGATGGCAAGCTCGATCTCGCGGTTAGCGATGGTTCGGTAATCTGGGTCTTGCGCGGCAACGGGGATGGTACTTTCCAGGCTCCGGTTTCCCATTCTGCAGGTTCGGCGCCAACTTCGATTACCTTTGCCGATGTAGACGGCGACGGCAAGCTGGACTTGGTTGATGGCGCGTTGTGGTCTACGGGGGTGCTCTATGGAAACGGAACCGGAAGCTTTTATGGCTTCGCCGGTTACGGATTTGGAGGGGAAAATTTCTCGGCGGTCGCTACGGCTGATTTCACTGGCAATGGCACGATTGATATCGCTCGGGAGAACTGGAACTATGGGAGCGATTACACGGGCCAGCTCACGATCCTGTTGAACTACCCCGTCATTGCTCTTTTCCCCGGCAACTTTACTTTCGCGCCGACGATCCTGGGCGATACGAGTCCGCAGAGAGGTTTCCTGATCAGCAATCCGGGCAGCGCGCCGGTGAAGCTGTCTAACATCGCAATCACGGGCGATTTCGCTCAGGCCAACGATTGCCCGGAGACGCTTAGCATTGGGGAAAGCTGCACCATCACCGCAACCTTCACTCCGACCGATGTGGGGGTCCGCACGGGCAGTATCACGATTCAGGACAATGCGTTAGACGGCACGCAGGTGATCCATCTGGCGGGTATCGCGAACGGCGCGCTCAAGCTGTCGAGCACAAGTTTGAGCTTTGCCGCCGCTCCCTGGAAAACCGATTCACGCCCAGTTACGCTATCGAATCGAAGCAACCAGAGCATCGCCATCAGCAAAATCGAATTCGGGGGCCGGGATGGCTCAGATTTTTCCGAGACGAACGACTGCGGCGGCGCTGTTCCCGCGCATGGCGGTTGCACGTTGACGCTCACGTTTGCGCCGACAAAGACGGGGATCAAGGTTGGCGGCGTTGCAATCAGCGATACGGATCCCTCGAGCCCGCAAGTGATCGCGCTGCACGGAATTGCGCGTTGAGAGAAGCGAAAAGCGTGGGGGGAACCCGTTGGCTTGCCAAGGGCAATCTCGTGAGTGCCTGCGGAAACGCCATGCGGAAAGTGTCAGCCCGTAGTTCCAGAACGGGTTCGGCCTCCACATACTGGCCCGTTTCCTGCAAGGGGGCCTCTTCCTCCTGTTACAATTCGTTGCGAAATCCGGCGTCCTGCCGGAATGCACGAGCCGAACTTCTGGACCCGCAATTACGTATCTTCCAATAGCCATAAAGGTACCTCGGCCAGGAGTAAAGCCTGTTGGGAGCGCTAGTTGGACGACGCCCAAGCCGTAAATGCACTGGTTCGCCGCTGTGTGGCCGGCGATGCTTCGGCATGGCAGGAAATCGTTCAGCAATATAACCGGCGCATCTACAACATCTGCTACCGGTTTTCCGGCTCGGCAGACGATGCGGCAGACCTGACCCAGGAAGTGTTCATTAAGATTTATCGCACTTTGAGCACCTTTGACGGGACGAAAGCAGCGTTCATGACGTGGGTAACCACCGTTACCCGCAATCTGCTGGTCGACCATTTCCGCAAAGGCAAATATGACCGAGTGACAGATTCACTGGACGCGACTCCTGGAAATCAGGAGGATGGTCTCGCAATTTGCGATCAGCTGGAGGACCAAGGGTCAACTCCAGAGCAGCGGGTGCAGAGCCAGGAGATTCAGAAGATGGTTCAGGCCGCCCTGCAGAAGCTGTCCCCTGAGCTGCGGGAAGCGGTCATTCTCCGGGATTTGCAGGATATGGACTACAAGGAGATTGCCAAAGTCCTCCATATACCCGAGGGAACTGTGAAAAGTCGCATAAATCGGGGACGAACGGAACTTGCGCGATTGTTACAACGTAACTATGGAGAGGTTGGATAACCAAAGCTAATGACGGACAACACCCAATCCGGAATGCAGTGCGTTGAGTGGGAGGCCTTGCTGGCCGACGCTCTCGACGGAACGCTGCACGGAGCCAAGCTGGCGAGCTTCGAGTCGCACCAGCGGGAGTGTCCGGTATGCGGCAGCCAGTACCAGGATGCCGTGGCGGGAATGCATTGGCTGAAGGGGCTGGAGGAGGTCGAAGTCCCCCGGAACCTGGTGCACAACATCATGGTCCAGACAGTCGGGGCGTTGCCGGTGCCGCGCGAGAAGGTGGTTGCGACAGGCGAGAACTGGTGGGGCCGGCTGAAGGGTCGGATCGCTCCGGTGTTCGCTCCGCTGGTTACGCCGCGCTTTGCGATGTCCTTTGGCATGGCGTTCTTCTCTATCACCATGGTGCTGAACATCGTCGGGTTCCACGTTAGCGACTTGAAGCACGTGGACCTGAGCATGAAGGGTGTGGAAAAGACGTACTACACCACCCAGGCACGGGTAGTACGTTATTACGAAAACATTCGCCTGGTGTACGAGATCGAGTCTCGGGTACGTGACCTGCGGCGCGCAGCAACTCCCGAGCAGAAGCAGGAGGATCCGGACACGCCGAAGAATCCAGGCAGGACCGAGAACCAGCAACAGAACCAAAACTACAGGCACTACAGTTGGGACGAGATGGAGCCAGCATTGGCACAGTCTCCGGCTGCAGTGGAATTGGAACCGAATCAGGCCCGGCTGAACAGGAAGACATCATGAACTGCGCCAATCATGTCGATGTGCCCGCAACCGCGTACTGCCGCACCTGTGGCAAGCCGGTGTGCAGTCTTTGCGCGCGGGACGTGCACGGCGTTATTTACTGCGAGGATTGCCTGGCTGCGCAGGTCAGCGGCAGCATGCCTCCTCCTCCACCTCCGGGATATGTGGCTCCGGGTACGCCCTCGGTCAGCAGCGGCAGCCCCGGCCTGGCAGCGCTGCTGGGGTTTATCCCCGGCGTCGGCGCCATGTACAACGGCGAATATGCCAAAGGCTTCATTCATGTGCTGATTTTCGGCACGCTCATCTGGGCTGCCAACAACGTCAGCGACTTGTTCGGCTTGGCGATCGCAGCATTCATGCTGTATATGCCGATTGAGGCCTATCAGACGGCTAAGGCGCGGCAGTTGGGATTGCAGCCTCCCGATCCGTTCGGATTCAATAACCTGTTCTCCAATCGGCCGCCCACGGCAGTAGCGGCTCCGCCAACCGGAGCCGTATCCGCGGCCGAGGCTCCGGCAGGGGTCGTACCGGGAACACCTGCCACGGTTCCGGCAGGGGACACCCAACTTGCGGAGGATGCCTACGATAGCCGGCAGATTCCTATTGGGGCGTTTGTGCTCATTGGCCTGGGCGTCCTGTTCCTGATGAACACGTTTGGCTGGTTTCATCTGGACTGGCTGTTCCGGCGTTTCTGGCCATTGATCCTGATTGCCATTGGCATTCGCGTGCTGATGAAGCGCCAGCGGATGCGGTACTGAGGAGGCATCATGAGATACAGATACAATCCGTACTGTTCTTGTAGCCGATGCCGCGCTCACGGTTATATGGGGCCTGCAGTCCTGATCACGCTCGGTGTGCTCTTTCTGCTGGATCAGGTGGGTTCGAGCTATTGGCTGGAGTTCGGGCGCACCTGGCCGGCCCTGCTGATCGTCATCGGGCTGGTATCTTTCCTGCGGCACAGCGCTTCGGCCAACGGACACGTTCCCCTCGGATACGTGGGCGCTCCGGCTGCACCTGTAGCGTACCAGCCGAGGCCGGGTGCGCCAGCGGCGCCCGTGGCTCCAGCACCTGTGGTGACTCCGCCACCGGCTCAGCCTGGCGCTAGTTTGCCGCCCGCGCCGTATGGCGGAGCGGGTAGCCGTCCGGAAGACGCGGGGGTGCACAATGGCTAGCACGTATCCTCCTCCTCCCCCAATGACTCCGGCGCCTCCGCCCTATCGGCGGTCGCTGGCCGGGCCGATTATCTTGATCTTCATCGGCTGCCTGTTCCTGCTGCACAACTTCGGAGTGCATCTTCCGATCTGGCGGGCTTTCGGGCGCTATTGGCCGCTGCTGCTCATTCTGTGGGGCGTGATCAAGCTGATAGAACATGCCTCAGCCGGCCGGCAGGGTTATCGCACCTCGGGAATTGGCGCCGGCAGCGTCTTCCTGTTGCTGCTGATCATCATTGTTGGGGTTGCGGCACGGCACAGCAGTGACGTCAACTGGGGAGGTGTACGCGACCAGATCCAACTCGACGACGATCTGGGAGGGATGTTCGGCAATGCGTACACCTATGACGACACCATTCAACAGACGTTTCCTGCTGACGGCAACTTGCGCATCATAAGCGATCGCGGAGCCATTACCGTTCAACCGAGTGACGGCGACTCGATCAAGGTCATCGTTCACAAGAAGCTGTATGCCAACAACCAAAACGACGCCGACAAATACAATCAGGGTAGCAAGCCGGTAATCACCGTTAACGGGACCGCTGTGCTGCTGAACGCCAACACCAACGGCGCCGGCGATCACGGCGTAAGCGCTGACATGGATGTGTTCGTACCGCGCAAAGCTGCTCTCGATGTGGCCAGCCGGCGCGGCGACCTGACCATCACCGACCGTAAGGCGGACGTGAAGGTCTCCGGCCAGCACGGCGATGTGGCCTTGAACGACATAGCCGGAGCAGTGAGCGTCAACCTGGATCGGGGATCGGTCCGCGTGGCGAAGATCGTCGGCGATGTGAACATCAACGGCCACATTGATGACGCCACCGTCGACGATGTGAATGGTTCCGTTCAGTTGAACGGCGACTTCTTCGATAACATTCACGTGAGCAAGGTCACGAAGACAGTCGCGTTCAAGTCGACGCGCTCGGATGTTTCGCTGGCTTCGGTCCCGGGCGATCTGGAGATTTCCGGCGATTCGTTGCGCGGCACCGATGTCACCGGGCCATCGCGGCTGGTAATGCGTTCCAAGGAAGTTCATCTCGAGGGCGTGAGCGGCGACCTGGAACTGCAATCGACCAACGGCGACATCGAGGTGAACGCGGCCAACAAGCTGCCGCTGGGCAAAATGACGATTACGGGTAAGCGCGGCGATGTGACCGTAGTGTTGCCGTCTGACGCCGGATTCCAGCTTGATGCCACCACCAGAAAAGGCGGCATCTCGTCCGACTTCAGCAGCGTGAAGGTCGACAATCGGGATGGCGGAACCTCGACGGCGACGGGCACGGTCGGCAATGGAGCCGCCAAGGTGGTCATCAACTCTGATGTAGGTGACATCAAGATCAACAAGAGCTAGTTCCTCCTGAAAGGTCGGAAGCATCAGGCGCCGAGATGATCGGCGCCTTTTGCTTCTGGTTCGCCGTTGCCTTCAGCCGCTCTCGTCCCGAACCATCTTCTTGCCATCTCCGAGCGGAATAGCGCAAACTGATGGGAACATTCGGCTTTGTCGTTTCAGGTACGGGCGCCTCTTGGTACTCAGTCGGACCACACACGGTAGCATTCCACGTCGAACGCTGGTCGCCGTGCTCCTTTTGGCTGGGCTTGCGGTAACTTCCGCCAGCATGTTCGCGGCTTCGCCCGCGACGATCAACAGCAAGCCGGCTGACCAGAATGTCGAAACCGCGACGCTTGAATTCTGGAACCGTCCTATCGCGACTTTCCGCAGCGACCTGGCGGGAGCCAATCCGCAGGATCGCGTCGATCGAGCTCTGCAAAGACTTGATGAGCTGCCGCTCGATGTGCAAAAAAGCGACATCAAGATGCAGCCCGTCAAGCTGGATGATCTTGAGGGAGTCGGGTTCGCCCACAACGGCAAAGTGCTCTTTTTTCTTACTGCAGCCGATGTGGATAAGTCTGGGGGCGAGACCCTTGCCTCGGTAACGGCCGCTGCTCTGAATGGTCTGGGCAATGCGTTGCAGGCCCGCGAGTCAGAGCGGCATTGGCCCGTGATTCGCCGCGGCCTCCTGTTGACGCTGCTCAGCCTGGCGCTGATGGTCGGCTTCATCTGGCTGGTGTGGAAGGTGTTCCACACCATCTTCGACTTCCTGCACGCACGCGAGAAATCCCTCCCATTCAAGCTGCGCGTTTCCGGAATTGATCTGGTGCCGCACATTGCCGGCCTGCTTTACACAGTCCTGCGCGTGCTCGCATGGCTGCTGACCCTCGCTTCTGTCTACGGGTGGCTTACTTATTCGCTGGGCCACTTTCCTTATACCGAGCCTTGGGGCAAGCAGCTCGGCGGATATGTAATTCACTTCTTCTCCACCCTGGCGCTGGCCGCGATTGATTCGCTGCCGGGGATCTTCTCCTGTATCGTTATTTTCCTTCTGGCGCGCTGGGTCAATCGAATCGGCAAGGCTTTCTTCCGGCAGGTCAGCGAAGGCGGCATCCGCGTTTCGTGGATGGATGCCGACGTGGCGCATGCGACGGAGCGGATATTCACCTTTATCGTCGCGATCTTCGCCCTCGTCGTTGCCTATCCCTACATCCCGGGATCTAGCAGCGACGCCTTCAAAGGCATCAGCGTATTTTTCGGCCTGGTTGTTTCGCTCGGCTCGACCGGGATCCTCAATCAGGTCATGAGCGGCCTGTTTGTTGTGTATTCCCGCGCGCTGAAACCGGGCGAGTGGGTGATCGTGGGCGACAAGGAGGGCGAAGTGCTGGAAGTGGGACTGCTCGCCCTGAAGCTGCGGACAGTTCAGGAGCAGGAAGTGACCATCCCCAATTCGGTGATCGTGAATGGTTCGACCACGAACTTTGCGCGCCTGGGCTACCGCGATGGCATGCCGGTCACCGTTATCGTTACCATCGGTTACGACGCTCCGTGGCGGCAGGTGCACGCCCTGCTGTTGATGGGGGCCGAGAGAACGCGGGGCATCCGAAAAGTTCCGGCCGCTTATGTATTGCAGCGGTCGCTGTCGGATTTCTACGTGGAATACATGCTGGTGGCGCGGCTGGAGGATAACAAGTACCGCCCCGATGTCGTTTCCGAGTTGAATGCCAACATTCAGGATGCGTTCAATGAATACGGCGTGCAAATCATGTCGCCGCACTTCATGATGCAGCCGCAGGAGAACATTGTGGTGCCGCGTTCCAAGTGGCATACGGCTCCGGCGGCGCCGGAAGACGGCAAAGCTGCTGCGGCATCGCTCTCGGAAAAGCACTTTGGGACCGGCGTGTAGGCCGCAACTGATGAGCTAACCCCCATAGCGCTGCAGATTGGTTACAATAAATTCAGGGTGGTCGCTGAGAAGCATCCGCAGGAATTTCGCTTTGACCTCTCCGGAGGCCATCTGGCCTTGGACTTTGCCAACACGGTCAGCCGCCGGGACGTGCCCGCCCGGCGCGTCGATCACCTCAATAGCTATGCAGACCTGATCTCCTTTGCCCGGCAGTCGAACGTTATTTCATCGCAGCAGGCGGAGTCTCTGCGGCGGGAAGCTCAGCTCAATCCACGCCGGGCGGCGCAGGAGTTGCGAAAGGTGCTTGCGTTGCGCGAGGCGCTATTCCACATATTCATCCGCACGGCGGGCGCGAGCGAGGCGTTGCCCGAAGACGTCGAACTGATCGAAGGATCGGCAAAAGAGGCGCTGCGACATCGCCAGATCGTTCGCAGCGATGGTGGATTTGCCTGGCAATGGGAAGATGATACAAGTCTGGAGAGAATTCTCTGGCCCATTGTAGAAGCGGCAGTCGAGTTGCTGGTCTCCGAAACTCTGGTGAATGTTCGCGAATGTGAAGCTTCCGATTGCCAATGGCTCTTCCTGGACACCAGCCGCAATCGTAGCCGGCGCTGGTGCGACATGTCGGCATGTGGCAATCGCGAGAAGGCCAGACGGTTGTACCGCCGTCAGCGGGCGGAGAAACTCGCTGCCAAGAGTGCGAAGCGATGATCAGAGACGCTCGCGCGCATGAGGGACACCTGATAATCCTCTGAGTGAATGTCGATCAGTGGCTGTTATGGGCCGCCGCACGACTGCCCAATGTCGCGGCTTCGGAACGGGTCGATAGTTTGTTATACTTCTCGTGCGTCGATCTGCTCGCCAGGTTGTACCGGTGCGAGTGACGCTTCTTCTAAAGAGAGCAGCGCGATTCCGAGAGCGAACGTTCCTGTTCGCCTTCGCGTGAGCTCAGTTGTTTATCGGGGAGTGGCTCAGCCTGGTAGAGCACCTGGTTCGGGACCAGGGGGTCGGAGGTTCAAATCCTCTCTCCCCGACCAATCTTTTCAATAAATTACAACCAAATATGAGGCTCCGACTGCACCGTTACTGGTGCTGGGGCGCTAGTTGGGGCGCCAATAACTCTGGTTGCTCATCCTCCGAAAACAGCATGAGTCGCTGGTTATCGTCCTGCTGCTGCTTCTGGTCGTTGTCCTCTTTCTCGTCGGAATTCATGACGAGATCGACGACGGCCGATACCGCGGCACCCCGCTCATCCCACCATGTCTTCGAATAGATCTCGAGGCTGGTGGCACATTCGGAGTGGCCCATATTGTCACGCGTTACTTCTGCACGTGCCCCCGTGCGCCGCATCAAGCTCGCATGCATGGTGCGGAAGCTGCGGAAGTCGACTGACTTCTCCAGCTTGAGCGCCTTGGCTGCGTCCTTGAGGTGGCGTAGAACGTTGCGCCGCTGGGTTGGTGTTCCGTTCCTGGTTGCGAAAACGAAATCATCAGGCTTGCGGAACTTCGTCTTGGCCCAGATCTGGCTTAGGGCTGCCGTGATGATGCCCTGCTGATCGAACGGCACTTCACGTATCCCATGAAGCGTCTTCGGATCATCGAGGTCGTCGTCGTAGAGTCGTTCGTCGATCACGATGCGATCGTTGAGGATGTCGTTCCAACGAAGCGCGAGCGCTTCACCAACGCGCATCGAAGCGAACACTATCAGGATAACGATCGTCTTCGTCGGCTCCTGCAGATACTCGATCACGAGCTTGATCTCTGGGAACGTCAGCAATACGGGTGGCTTCACTGCTTTCTTCTTGGGAAGCTTGACCCCAATTGCCGGGTTCCGATCGATCTTGCCCCATGTCACTGCCTGCGCCAGTGCGGCTCGCAGTGCAGCGTGCATGTTCTTGATCGTGTACGGCGACAGCTTGCCGAGGAACGAGTTGAAGAACGCCTGTAGTTCCATGTTATCCAACTCGTCTATGCGGCGATTGCCAAGCTGAGGTAGGTAAGATCCTTACACTTCTGTACCAAGCCAGTCAGGGTTCGTTCGTCTGAGGGATACAATCGCGGGTCGTTGTTCTTCGCATTCACCTCTTCGATGAACGCGTCAGTGAGGCGCTGGGCCGCGCGCTGTGAATGCGCGAGACTCTTCGCCCACACCTTCGAACGGTGTTTAGCTTCACCCGAACTGTAATCCCAGTAGGTCACTTTCCACTTGCTGCCAGCGTCCCGGACTTTGGGGCGCTGGTGTTTGTTTCGCACCGCTTTCACCTTTCCGCGATGCTTCAGCCGTGGTCTCATTGTGGGGTTAAAGACGATCACTGGCAAGCCTCTGACCCAGCCAGAAACCGGCGGATGTCATTGGGGCGAAATCTCACGTAGCGACCGAGTCGAATAAAACCGGGGATGTCGTCTGCGTTGGCGTACACCCAGGACGGCGGCACCTTCATCAGCGCGGCAACTTCAGATACTTCCAGCAGGTGCTCGAGACTGCCGAGCCATCGCACGACCTCGCCGCATATAAAGCGGTAGTACATACCTGCGCGTCTGGCACCAGGGATCTCTTCGAAGTGCGCGCGAACCCAATCGGTGGTCAGAACCAGAATGTCAGCAAGTTCTGTGTCAGTTAGAAACGGGGAAAATGCCGAAACGGAGGTCTCGGCTGGTTGAGATTGAGGTTGATGTTGCAATGTGTTCTCCAATATGAGTAGGCCGACTCTTGCCGGCGCTCATTTTGGGTTTTTGGCCGGTCATTTTTGTCCTCCATATAGATTTGTCGGATTTTTCTCTCTCATCGGTGGAACCACTCGTTACACATCGCTAGTACACGCTTCCTCCTGGTGCTCGAGATAACCTGCAATCTCTCGGAAGACTCTTGCCGCGCACTGCCTCCGTGCCTCCTCCCACGAATCGTGCATGAACTCATACCAGTCGATACCGGAGCTAGGGCTCTTCGGCGTATCAACAGTCCGTCCACCAGCGCGCACGTACTCATGGGCCGCCTCGTGCAGGTACGCTACGGCCGATCGGAGATCCCTCATTAGGATCGCGACCGTTGTGGCTCGCAACACGGATTCAACATCCGGGTGAAGGCACAGACAGTCCCGCCAGCGTTCGATCAGGAATTGATCGCCCTTCGGCGTAACGGTCATCAATCGCCGTCGCCGTCTTCCCTGGGGCGAGCGATGAAGCAAGCCGTCCTCCTCCAGTCGGCGGAGAACCGGGTGAATCGCGCCAGGTTGCAGACCGACGCCCTTTTGCAGTGTGTAGAGGCTGCGCAGGCCTCCCCGGGCGACGCTGGCGAGCACGAACAGTGGCATCGGACTAGCCGTTGATTGCTTTTTACCCATATAGTTTTAACCATATCATGCGAATGACAGTCTACTAAAGCATCTTTCGATATTTATTTTCCACGAGTTCCGAAACGGGAATTCAGGGCGATGGTCGAGCCGCTGTCTCAAAAGGTCGCAATAGCCCTAAGGTACATCGGTGCAGCGGGTTACAGTGTCGCGAACTACCGACGAAGAATGGACTTGGCGAAGCGGCGCAAGACCTTGGCCTCGGCCGCCAGACGTTCCGAAGCTTGTGTCGACGACATCCAGCGATGCACTTCTATGTGTCCCAGGGTGGTAGCTGACGCACTCAGGTCATCTGCATCCCGCCTTCGGCGCTTTGATTCCGATGTTTTCGTTCCGGCAGCCCGCCTTAGGTATGCCGCGATGCTCTTCTTATTGACCGCGCCTAAGAACGCCAGACTGACGGTTCGAATGATGGCGTCCATGTCTGCCGGAATGCACTCCAGCAGTGGCCGCCAGCCTGACTTCAAATATCTCTTGCCGCTGTCGGTGATTTCGAACTCAGTTCGGCCGCGTGTACCAGGCTGGCCTCGGCGCAAGTAGCCGGCTTGCTCGAGTCGCTTGAGTGCAGGCACGGTGGCACCAAGCGAAAGGCCAGCGGCAGTATGCAACGCATAAGGAGTATTTACCTCAGCCCGGATCAGGGCCAGGAGAAACAGTTCCAGATCCGCCTTTGAGCGCTTATCGCGATTTCGAGGAACATCTCTCTTAGACATATCGCTGGCTTACTTCATCCTACCTGCCCGGTCAACGGAGACGGATCCAAGGAGGGCAAAGCGCAATGCGTGCTTTCTTGATTGCAGAATCGCGGATGGCCAGCTCCGGTGCAAGCAGGAACAGCGCTGACCTCAGGATGGTTACGTAAAAGTCGAGGCGCTCACCCATCTCGTCCGGTGGCCTGCCGCGTTCGCAGCTCAAGAAAACTCTCTTCGGATCGGTCCACGGAAGTACTTGCTGATCGCCAGCACTCCAGCTCCAGTAATCAACCATGTTGAGGATCATCTCTTTGTCGGGTGGCAGGAGGTCCTTGGTCATTAGCCAACCGAGCACGGCCTTCGCGGTTTCATCACTGTTTATACCGCTTGCTTTTTCTTCCTGAAGCCGAATTCGTTGTGCTTCGGCAGCCTGTTGCCACCGAAGTTCACGCTGTTCAGCAGCTTCCTGACGCCGCCTTGCACGAAGGAATTTCTCGGCCGTGGCGCCGTTCCGAATTGCAAGAACCTGATGCTCGGGGAGGGCCAGGATCTTGAGGTCACGCCGAATCGTGCCCTCATCGTAGCCGAGTTCGCGGGCAATCTTTCGCCGAGATTTGCCCGCAGCAAGAGCTCGCTTGACAAGATCCAGCCGAGCGGCACCCCGAACTCGATTCGCGGTCTGTGCAAGGCTGGGCTCACCAGTGGTTGTAACGCAGTTGATCATGTCGGTCATACAACTCCCCAGTTGGCATACTTCTCGGTGCGAACGCTAACGAATGCGGCAAGTCGTATCGCTGCAAAGCCCTTGTCGTTCATAAGGTCGCGAATGCCAAATCCCGTGCGGCCGCGCCTAATGTAGCGCAGTTGCAACCTGACCAGCCGTCGCAATTCTCGGTCGTCAGGAATCTGCGCTTTGCTGCCCTTCAATTCTTCGCGAGTCCAAGTCACGAGTTGGTCCACCATTGCGCGACGATGGTTCCCGCGAGTGGGCTGCCTCCTGCGGCAATTGCAATTAGGAATATGAACTCGAAGCCAGCGCACGAATTCCTTCCACTCCCTAGCTTTCCTCTGATAGTTACCCAAACCCTCTCGGGTTACTTCAGTGCGTTTGGCACGCTTTCTTACGGTCTCAAGACGACCAAGCAGACGCTTCGATGCAGTATCGATTCCCGGGATCTCGAGTCGAAC
This sequence comes from uncultured Acidobacteriaceae bacterium, assembly GCA_963846815.1. Classification (GTDB taxonomy): domain Bacteria; phylum Acidobacteriota; class Terriglobia; order Terriglobales; family Acidobacteriaceae; genus CAVVDY01. Next base: position 1,228,953 of record CAWJXG010000002.1, read on the forward strand.
GTGGCCATGCCGTTGACGCTTCAGTGCAATCCGGACCGCCAGCGCACATGCCGCGATCTCGAACGAGGTCTCGAGCCTGAGGCGGCCACCCACGCCTAGAGACGACAAAGCTGTTCGCAGAGCTAGGATGCTGTCCATGGACGATTGATGAAAGACGCCGGGCTCAAACCTGCTTGCCCACACCCGCTCCAAGCTGGAGGGGGCATGGTGGCCTTGGTTCCGCAGCCGGAAATTGGCAACGATCCAGTTCAAGCCGACCAAAATGAGCTGGCGGTCGCGATCAGCAAGACGAATGACCTGCTTGCGATTGAGGCTGCGGTTGGTTGTGGAACGCTTCAGTTTCATATTAGGGTAACCTCTGACGTCTCAGCTTGGAAGACGCGGCGGAGAAAGTCGGCGAAGAAGCGGTCGAAGTCTTCGGAAGATGGTTCGTAAAGGCAGGCGTTGAAGAATATCAACTCCGCTTCAACCGCCAGCATGACTGCCAGCACGAATCTCTCCTGTGTGTCCGGCAGTGGAAGGTGGTGTTCGTTGACGACGTGCAGCGCGCGCTCAACGTGGTCGCGGAGAATGTCAGCGCGATGACATTCTGGCATCATTGCCCAGAAGCTCGATGCAGAAGACATGCTGGAGGCGGGGGCGGAAGGGGTGGTTGAGGTTTTCAAGTAGGACATAAAATGTATCTCCTACCTCTATCTAGTATAGTATTCCCCATTAAAGCATAAGCTCGCAGCCCATCCTGGCGCAATGGCCTAGCCAAAGGCGTCAATTATCAGCCTTGTAGAACATGGCCAGTGACGGGAGCGCGGCTGATTCCTGCAGAGTCTGGTGATTGCTGATAGACCGGCTGAGTTATTACTCAGGATTTGTGGTTTTTCAAATTCATATGACCATCGTGGGGGAGGACAACGTTCCCGGTGGTGCGGCTGACGACGACGGTCTGCACCCCCATCCGAGCTGGGTGAGCAGACCGTCGAGCGCGGCAGCCTTCGGTCGGCGGAGAAGATCGCGGCCCCCCAGTCCAGCGTGAGCCGATTCGCGTGCGCTCCCGAGTAGGAGAAAGCGTTCCGCCGCGAGCTTCTTCAATTCGTCGATCGGAATCTTCGAGACGATACGTCCGCCGATCGAATACGACGCGAGATCGTCGGAGAGCTTCCCTTCGATCTGCGCTTCGATGACCTCAGTGATCACCCAAAAACGGCCAATGGTTATCACCTGAAAACCGGCCAACGAGAATAGCGTCCGGGACATTGACGCCGGCCGGGGCTTGTAGGCTCCGGAGGTATGGCCAATGTCTTGACCGAAGAGAAGAAACAGCAAGTTTTAGCTCTGGGACGACTGGGGTGGTCGCTGCGGCAGATCCAGCGGGCCACCCGCATCCGTCGTGAAACCGCCAGTCAGTACCTGAAAGTGGCGGGGATTGCGGTGCGTCCGTCGGGAGGTTGGGGGCGGCGGGCCGCAAAACCGGCCAACGAAGTGATCACCGACTTTGGCGCGGAAAAAGCGGCCAAGGTGGTGACGCAGTTGGCCGAAGGGAGCCGTGGAAAAGACGGCGATGAAGCCGCCTTGGAAAACGCCTCCGCCTTCGCCTCCGGCGTTTCCCACTTTTCCACCGCTCCGGCGACGGCGAAAACAAATTCAAAACCGGCCAACGAGGCGATTACCGACTCGGAGGTGATCACCGACCTCAAACCCTTGCAACCAGACGAAGTGGGCGCCAGTTCCTCGGAACCAGCGGCGCCACAGCGCAGTCCGCGCGCCAGCGCCTGTGAAGTCTATCGGGAAGCCATCGAGTTGGGCCTCGGCCGCGGTCGCAATGCCGTGGCGATTTGGCAGGACCTGGTTGATGAGTACGGTTTTGCCAGCAGCTACCAGAGCGTGCAGCGCTTCGTGCGCAAGCTGCGCGGCGCGCAAACCCCGGAAGCCCGCGTCGTAATCACGACTCCAGTCTGGCCAGGAAACACAAGTCGATTACGGCACCGGGCCCATGGTGCGTGATCCCGAGACCCGCAAGTATCGGCGCACCCGCCTGTTCGTGATGACACTAGGCTGCAGTCGCAAGTCGGTTCGCCTGCTCGCCTTCCGCTCCAGCGCCCGCATCTGGGCGGAACTGCACGAACGCGCTTTCCGTCGACTGGGCGGAGCCACCCGCGTCGTCGTTCTCGATAATCTGCGCGAGGGCGTGCTCGTCCCCGACATCTACGATCCCACACTCAATCCCCTCTATCGCGATGTGCTCGCCCACTACGGCGCGGTGGCTATGCCCTGTCGCATCCAGGACCCAGATCGCAAGGGCAAAGTTGAATCCGGCGTCGGCCACGCGCAGAAAACGCCTTTGAAAGGCCTGCGCTTCGAGAGTCTGGAAGAAGCCCAAGGCTACCTGGATCGCTGGGAAGAGCGTTGGGCCGATACCCGCATCCACGGCACCACCAAACGCCAAGTCGCAGCCATGTTCGCGGAAGAAAAACCGTTCCTGCTTCCGCTGCCGGTAGAACCCTTCCGCTATTACCAATACGGCGAACGCGTGGTGCATCTGGACGGCTGTGTTGAAGTCGAAGCCGCGTATTACGGCGCACCACCAGGCTGGATCGGGCGCGTGGTGCGCGTGCAGTGGGATGAGTTATTCGTTCGCCTGCTCGATCCCAAAACCAGCCAACTGCTGCGCGAACACGTGCGCCAAAAGCGCGGTTGGTATCGCATCAAGCCTGAAGATCACTGCAAGCACACGCCACTGCGCACGTCCCAACTACTGTGGCGAGCGGTCCGCGCCGGCACGCACATCGGCACGCTCTGCGAGGCCATTCACCGCCAGCAAGGAGAAGTCGGCGTGCGCCGCATCTTGGGCATTCTCTCCCTGGCTAAGAAGTACGGCACCGCGGCGGTCGATGAGGCTTGTACCGCAGCCCTAGAGATGGGAGTACAGGAATACCGTTTTGTCCGCCGCTACCTGGAACGCTGTCCCCAAGCCCCGCTGAGCTTGCGCCAGGTCGATCCCTTAATTCGCGAACTCGTGCAGTATCGCGATCTCATCAACAACCGAACCAAGGAGGTGGAGGAATGAACCTGATTGAACTGAATCGTGCTCTCAAACAGTTGCGCCTGGGCGGCATGGCCGCGGTGCTGGAGACCCGCCTGCGCCAAGCGCAAGCCGAAGCCATGGCGCCCATCGATCTGCTCTCCTGTCTGGTCTCCGACGAGTTAACCAGACGAAGTGAGCGCCTGCTGGAGCGTCGCCGCAAGCAGGCGCAGTTCCGTGACTCCCAGAAGACCCTCGACAACTTCGACTTCAACTTCAACAAGAAGATGAATCGCAGCCTGGTCTTCGATTTGGCCACCGGCGGCTTCATCGCCCGCCATGAAGATGCTTTGTTTCTTGGGCCGCCCGGCACAGGCAAAAGCCACTTGGCTCAGGCCATCGGCCAAGCGGCCATCCAACAGGGCTACCGCGTGCTCTACCGCGAGACCCACACCTTGCTCGATGAACTGGCTGAAGCCTCGATTGACGGCACACGCAAAGAGTGCCTGAAGGTTCTGCTGGAGGTTGTCATGCGACGATATGAGCGTGCCAGTACCCTGCTGACTTCAAATCGTCCTGTCGAGGATTGGGGAAAGCTGCTGGGGGATGCAGCCGCGGTCAGCGCCATGCTCGACCGATTGCTGCATCACGGGCACCTGCTCAAGTGTGGCCCTCGAAGTTGGAGAACCAAACTCGATGCGCCGGGGCAATAGACAGCGGCGGTTTTCAAGAGCTGAACTCCGGGCCGGATCGCTTGGGAAATGGGGATTTATCAATAGTGATGTCACAGACTCACTCAAGTCTAAGTGCGACAATACTGCAATGCTTGGCGTGATTTACGCGTTGCTAGCCTTAGCTGCCATTGGCTTCGTGGCGACATTGACCGTCCACGTGGCTTCACTCTTCGGAATCATCTACCCGTTCGAACACTCGACGAAATTCTTGATGCCCGGAATGTTCATCGTCTTCGTGCCCACGATCTTCGTGATGAATCGGTTGACCAAGGACTTCAAGCAGAAGGACTTCTGGCGTGCAGCCCTGCGCGGATGTCCAACATGGATGCGTCGAGCCGTGTGGATCATCTTCGGTTACGCATGGGTGGGGTTTTTCGCATTGCCGTTCCTATATGGAGGCGGAATGAGTTCGGCAGCAAACGGAGCTCGCGTTGGCTCGGCTACATTTCTGGTCTTTTATCTGGTTCCGCTCGCGGTGCTGTACTCCGCGACGCAAGTTCAGCATTTCGATAGCGGTAGACGATGCCTAAACGGGCATACTGTGTCGCCGCTAGCGAAGTTCTGTGAGGAGTGCGGTGCTCCGGTCGCGCCATCCGTGGGCAACTCGGATGAATAGGTGTCGATAACAGGGGATTATCACAACTAACCGGCTGAACTCTACCCTCGGACGCTCACTGGCACAATTCTTGCCTAAGACGATTGCAAATTAGACTTGCCTGAACAAGGGATGACGGGGTAGAACATCTACGTTCCGGGCACTCTTCGTTGGCCGGTTTTGAAGTGACTACCGAGGCTCTCAAACCAAGTCATGCAAATACCCTGTCCTGATTGGAAGAAGGTTGAGCTGATTGCAGCTCTCGAAGGAGCCTCGACCGAAGTTCTGTTAGACATCTACATGAATAACGCTGTAGCGGAAGGAATCAGAAAAGCAGGAAAGGAGTGTTAGTACACTCAAATGCAAACATCTCGCAGTTCCTTTACTAGCGCGACTGAACAGCGCCGGGCGCTGGACGCTGTAGTTAAAAGTGAATTTTTCCAAGCTGTAGAACTCAACCTCTACGATGCCTCGGTGTGTGCGTTCGGGCCGATTGCCGTTGCTGCCGCTGCACAGGATTCTGTCATTGCTCCATCGCATAGTGCAGAGGTAGCATTCAACTACATCTACAGCGAATTTTCAGGCCCTAATTGGAACGTATGGCGGAGTCGGAACACAGCGCCACACGCGGGGGCAAGAGAGATTTTTGAGACGATCAAAGCTAACTTTGCAGAGTACTCGTGGGGGAGCACACTAAACCTGACAAATTTCGGGAAGTCGGAAGCCGCTCGCCTCCAGTCACGCCTCGAAACGATGCGTTACATTAAGCCTAACCAAGGCTACCCGATTATGCCTGTCTCGAAGTTCCTACATGTCTATAATCCCGCCTTGTTCCCGATCTATGATACTGGCGTGATATATAACAAAGTACTGAATGGCTATTGGAAGAGTGACTTCCGCGACTTCTGCGAGCGCGAGAGACTGCCGTACAGTGTTTTCATGAATAAAGACACGATCGACTTCGTGCCTGCTTACATGCGCTGGGCTAGTTCGCTTTTATCCGCCGAACACGGCAGTTTTATGCAGGTGTTCACCGACTGGTTAGGTCAGCAACCGGGTGCTGATCTCAGCCGTCGCGAGTTTGACCCTACAACGCTCTACGCCAGGGCATTCGAGTACACCGTAGTCGGCGCGGCTCAGGCCGAGGGTTGGTGAAAACTAAGAGAAGCTTTTCTAAGACGCTGCTCTTACAGCGTATGATGGAGGCAAAATGAACAAATCGCTGCCAGCACCGAAGGTACACGGAGATACAGAGTTCGAAAAGTTCGACAATCTCTTCCGCGCAGTGATCGCCGTCCCCAAGGCAGTGATTGACAAGGAAGATGCGAAGTGGAAGCGGGCACGGGTAAAGAAAAGGGCGAAGAAGCGCACCTGAACCTTGTCGGCCCTGTCGCGGCAGGCTGATCCTAATGTTCCGGTACTTACTTTGTAAACTATATTATTGCCCCAACTAGGCCCTGCTCCCTTGACTGAACGCATTGTGGTTAGCATTTACGCATGGGGAACGCTAGCGGATCTGCTTATCCATGATCTGAGTACCCTTGGGAATACGGGACCCGAACTGCCGGACGAGAATATGAAACCTGCTGTTCTTGCATAAACCTTCGCGCTCGTCGTTGGAGCCAAGCCTCCGCTCATGCGTAGGTGGTTTATCTTCCAGTGAGCATGGCGGGAGTGATAAACTTCCGATCCGACCGCTCTGCCATCGAGGGCGTATTCCCTAACAAAGGGCGTTTCCCGTCAGTGCTGATCCCAGAAACACTATGCCCCCCGGACTCACTTATGAGCTCCCCTACGACAAATAGTCTGAGCTCGGGGAGAAAAACCACTTCATCCTTACCAACACAGAATTCAACGATGCAGGACACGTTGGCGCTTAACCTAGGCGCGAGGAGGGGATCACCGTCATGACTGATGAACTTACGCAAGCGGGTGGAAAGCACGCCAAGATCATTCATCATGACTCAGTGGTGGAAGATTGGATTCTGCATGCACAAGAAATGGGCTGGGAACACAGTTCGGACCCGACGTTGTTCGTAACCTACACGAAAGCGGACAGTAAATGGCTTGGCGTGCTCGACAAATGGTGCGGTCCTGAACTGCGGAATGTCATCTGTCGTTCGACCGGGCAGCCATACAAGCTAGATTACTATTCAGGGTCAGATGGGACCGCAGACGGTCGGCCATATCCTCCTACGTTGGCCGAGCAAATGTGGCGGTGCCAAGGCGCAATCGTCGTCGTCAGCCAGGATTATTTTCAGAGTCCGATTTGCTACTCCATTGAGCTGCCCTTCTTGGCCTGGCGGCAAAGGATGCATGGCATCCCCCTTTGGGCCCTTCATGTGGGAAAGACAACCTCCGGAACATCGCTTGTCAAGATTCCGGCTATCGGAGGCGAGTGGCCGGCGTGGTATTTGAACGAAGCGACCGCTGACAACCACCCGGGATTCAATACCGGTTTACCCCGAGACCGTGGAGAGATGCTCATCGCCGACCTTCCCGATGGCCAACGGGACCATCGCATGAAGGGCTTCGCTGAGGGGGTTGCGAAAACCATTCGGGAGCGAGACGCACCACGCACGGCCCAATTGCGTTTCGGTGACACCGGCCGGCAACTTACCGCGTTTCCCCCCATTCCCGACGTTAAGGTCGGCGAGTTTCCGCCGATCGACGTTTTCGAGGGACGCAAAGAGCAATTGACTACGCTTACCGAGGCCGCGGTGGGTGGGGGTGTCGCGGTAGCTGGGATGGACGAAATCGGCGGCCAGGGGAAGACGACGCTGGGACTGAAGTTCATTAAGGAACTGAAGGACAGCAACCGGTCTCGTTTCGAGGGATATTTTTCGTTCACCTTCAACGGCGATACCGGCGGGGATAAGGAACAGGCCTTTGCGGAGGCCCTGACGAGGTTCCTAACCGAGCAGCTCTCGGAACCTCCGCCGGGACCGCAGGAGATCCAATTGCGCTGGTTGTGGAGTGTGTTGCGGCGCCGGGCGGTGTTCCTCTTCCTGGATGGGATGGAGACAATCCAAGCGCCGCTAAGTAGTCATGCCGTAGGCGCTCTGCAGAACGGGACGGTGCTAAATCTGCTAACTCGGCTTTGCCAGCCAGGCGTTAGGAGTAGTTCATTCGCTCTGCTGACCAGTCGGTTGCCGTTCCACGACCTGTATCGGTTTCGGGGCCGCTTCCTGCCGGTCGCGCTTGGTGGTCTGCTGCCGCCCGAAGGTGCCGCGGCACTGCGACAGTGGGAGGTCGAAGGGAGTGATGTCGCGCTGGAGGGCTACTCACGTGACCTGGAGGGACATCCCCTGGGACTGCGGGCCTTCGCAAATAGCGTCACGGCTTCGTCGCTGAACGGCTCGTTGGACCAGCCAGTCTCGGTTGCCGCCCTTGTGGCACAGAAAGCAGCGCTGTCGAGACCAGGCACGGCAGAAAGTAAGGTCCTCCGGGTGATCGAATACTACCGGAGCGTGCTAACCGAGGTGGAACGAACGTTGCTGGAAATCGTGGCATCGGCTCCCGACGGTATCCGGGAAGACTGGCTCCGACAAATCTTGCGGGAGAGGCTACCGGAAGTGGCACGCGAAGACGAAGGTGCTGTGCTGGAAAACAGCCTGTCTGCGCCGGTACTGAAGGGTATCTTGCAGCCCTATCAGGAACGCGGCCAAAAATCCTACACCTGCCATCCGGTTATCCTGCAAAGCTTCCGGCCGCGAGAGAGTGGACTGGCAACACCAATAGCCGCCCTCCACATCGCGGATCGTCCGCCAGAATTCGTGCCGAGAACGTTGGCGGAGGCAAAACCCTACCTGAGGAGGATTGTGACGCTAGCGTCGGACGGACAATTCCGGCAGGCATCCAACACCCTCGTCCGCAAGCTTAGTTCTGGAGATTTGCTCTTCCAACTCGGTGCTGAGCGTGAGCTATTCGACTGCCTGATGCAATTCTTTGGACCAGATCGGCGGGAACCCTGTTTGGCGCAGCTTGGCACGGGCTGGTTCAACGCAATGCTGCCACGGATGGTTGATTGCTGCATAGATTTGAATGAATGGAAATGGGCCGAAGAATTCAATGCCCTTGACAAGAAATATCTCCGCGTCGAAGAGGATAACGATTACAGGTCGAATCAGGCAAAGCAGATCGCAATTGAGGCAGAGATCGGTTCGATACAGACTGCTTACAATCACCTTGTCAGCTTGATCCGAACGGGATCAAAACTGGAGAAAATCCAGCTCTTGCCAAGATTGGCCGAATACGAAAGATATCGAGGGCGGCCAAATTCTGCATTGGAGTGGGTTCGGCAATGGCTGCAGCTACATCCACAAGGTCTAGGCGAATTGAAGGAATGGTTGGCCGAATGGAACACGATATTAGAAACGCTCGTGCGGATCGGAAACCGCGCGTCCTATGATGGCACAGCTCGCTACTTGGTCGCACTAGAGAACGCCGCACCAGTCGACGGTGCCCTAAAACCCCAACAAGGCTGGTACTTCCGGTACTTTGCACTTTCCCTGCGTGAGCCGCAAACCCTGTCACGAGCGGATTTTGAGGAGATGCTCGACCTTTCGGAAAAACTGGGAAAGGTGGCCGAAAGAAAAGGCATGAAGGGCGGCAAGAACGGGTGGATGCAGGCCATCGTAGAAGCGCTAAACGGCCTTGGCCGGGCCGGTGACGCGTGGGATGAAGCCCAGCTCATGTTGTACGACCTTGATGAACGGTCCTGGCGTCAGATGTGGCTCGAAGCTGGAATCGCCCGTGCAGATTTCCTTATGGGAAAAGCGCATGTTGCGCGGGAACTGGCGGTGGACGCCATGAACCGCGCTCGGGACAGAGGAATGGTGTTGCTAGCGTCTAGTATCGCAGAACTGTTGCTGGAGATTGCGCTGGAGGTGCCCGACCCCGTGCTTGAGTCCGAAGTACGCGAGCTGCTGGAAGCATGTCGCGTGCAGCACGTCGGATTGTTCTTCCCAGAACCGGAGATGTTACCTGGCGAGCCCGGGTGGGACCAGTCTCTCTCTCGTCTTCTAATCGAGTGTGTCGGGCCCGATGAACAGGAGACCGAAGGTCCAACCGATGTCGATCGGGCCCTGATCCTTGCGGCGGAGTTGAACCTGCCGGGGGCGGTGACGGCCCTCCAAGCGATGGGAGCATCCTCGATAGTGAGCGACCCGTCCGGCAGAACACCCTTGAGGCGTGCGGTAATGGCTGGCAGCGACGAGGCTGTCGCACAACTTCTGAGTCGTCGGGGGCCGATCGACTTATCTGAGGACCCTGACCAAGCGCTGATCGGCGATGCGATCGCGGCCGGGCGACCTGAGATGCTGCGGCGATTACTGCAAGGTGCAAAGGGTCTGACCCCAGACATGATGACAGAGCTTTTAATGGCGGTAGCGATTGCTGGAAGCGAGGACCTACTGGATGTGATGATCGAATTGGGAGCGCGTCCGGAACAGGTCGATTCGCGCGGCAGATTGATCCAAGTCACCGCGGCAGCGGCTGGCAACCGAGCATTTCTTGAGCGGATCAGTGGGTGTGTTGACCTTTCAATACCCGATAACAATGGCATGACGCCACTAATGGCTGCGGCGGCCCAAGGACACTTGAACGTGATTGATTTCTTGGCGGATAGCCGGGTCGATCCGGCCCCCGCCGTTCTTAATGAGATGACGGCATGGGAGGTCGCGGCCAATACTGGCCAGGTACTTGCATTGCTCAGGCTCGCGGATCGATTCGCTCTTCCGCTTGAACGAGAGCGCCATTTGGGTCACGCTTTAGTGAGTGCCGCCTCGAAGGGTTGGGATTTAGACATCCTGGCTGGGCTAAAGGCGGGTATTCGACTCAGCGAACGAGATGACCGTGGGTGGACTGCTTTGGTGGCAATGGCTCGTAACGAACAAATAAGATCGCTAACGGCCATTTTGCCCAAGCTATCGGTGGGAGAGGTCGATCTGGCCGACTCGGATGGCGAGACGGCGCTAATGGCGGCGGCGGCAAAGGGAAACACGGCGGCGGTCGAATTGCTGCTTAAGGCGAGCGCTTCTCCGGGTCTATCAAATGCTCAGGGACTAACCGCCTTCGATTTGGCGCTGGCGTCAGGACAGGCTGAGACGCTCGCGCTTCTCTTGCGCCACGCGGGGACGTACCTCAGTGCCGGACGAGTTCGTGAGGCTCTTGAAGCTGCGATCGCCTCTGGATATTCCGAAAAGCTAAGCCCACTGATGCATGACGATGAGCTGGGAAGATTGTTGGCTCGCGCTGTGGCCGTGCAGGTTACCGGGACTCCAGACGAGGAGCCTGATGACCTAGTGGTGAGCAGAATATGGGCCGAGCTTTCGCGCAGCTTAAGAGTGACTCCGGACCGCGAGTTGCCGCAGCGGCACCCCCGCGAAATGACCGACCACGAGGTGATGAGTGCGCGCTGCGTGCTCGGGGACCGAACTGCTTCCAGTTTCGGCCGATTGGTGAAGGCGCCTCTGCCAGCAGATGTGGCGGTTCGGCTAGTTGATGTGCTGGGCTCCGAAGCCATGTTTGACCATTTCGATATCACGCGTGCATGTGGTACCGCGTTGCGTTTCTTGCCGGGGCACTGGCTAGTGCTGCTGCCGCACAAGACAGAGCCAATTGAAGTACCGCTGGTTCTCGCGGAAGATACGTACGTTATCGCGGATTCAGTAAACGAATGGCTGTACGGAATGATGGCAAGAGGCGCGCCTAGAGCGACGGCTGATTTGCTGCTCGACTACATACATTTCTTTTTTACCGTTATCGTCGGTGAGATGGGTGCATTCTTCATTACCCACAACGTCACAGAGGTGCTCTGGAACGACAAGACTAACGATGCGGTGAAGGCGGAGTTTGCGAGCAAAGCTAAGCAGTTAACCTGGATTCGAGAAGAGCCAGATGGACGGAATGAGTTGCGCGGGACTGTAATATTCAAAGATGCCCTGTTCGAGACGTCGGTAATAGTTGGTCAGAATTGGGCAATTGAGCTGACAAACGAGGAACCGCTTATGGAGGAACTGCCAATCGAATTCGGTCGTCGAACAGAACTATTGGTCAGATACTGACCGCGCTAACGCATTTGTTCTTTCAACTGGCGCGCAACGACCAAATCACCTCGCACATGAAGCTGCGAGAAAATAGCGGCGGTCAATTCCAAACTCCAGGAGCTTCGAAGCCCAGCCTTAACCTCGAACTCTAAAGACGATAACTGATCCGCAAAGCAGCCTGGCAAAACTGGGCTAGCTCACCCAACGCAGTGCGCTCTATCCGCCGCACGATATCAGAAAAGTTCGCGTTCTCCTGCGCGAGCTCTTCCTCACACTCGTCCAAAGCCCTGATATAGTCCTCGTAGCGGCCCTGCGAGGTTTCACTAAGGGATGCATTGTCCATGATTGCCTTAAGCAGGCCTATGACGAAGGCTGCTAAAGCGAGGAAATCAATCCACCGCGCTAGAGTCACCGCCGTCGGTACTATGACGGTGACAGTCAGGGCGCACACCGTCAATGCCACGCCAAGCATGTAGAGGACGTCGGCAATCGTCGCACCAATTCGCTGGGATTGTTTCCGCAACGCAATCTCGTCCGCGGCGAAACGGCGCTGATAGGCTATTCGCAGATCACGATATGCGTCGCATGCAGTGTTAGTGAGCTCCAAATTCACAGGAGGCTCGGGCTCCCGCGGCGACGCTCTAAGCGTGGCCTCACGCGGCGAGAACTGAATCAACACCGCGTCCGCCGCATTCAGTTCGGCCTCCAGTCGCGCAACCTCGGTAGCGTAGAAGGCGTTTGCTTTGTGTTTCAGCTCAGTCGTCGATTCGGATATCGTCGCCAGGGCATAGGCTTGAAACTTGATGCTGCGCAGACGCTCAGCCGCAAATCGGTTCAGGAGCCAAACCTGCTTGGTCTTAGCCAGAAGCAGGTGTATCTGGATTGATAGACCAACGGCACCCAAGATAATCGCACAGACTCTGAAGGTCGCGAGCCCTGGAAACGGCGGCACTACGTATGCAGCGCTGAGGGTCGACAACATGCTAACCAGGACAAGTAGCATGGCAGAACGGCCGCAGCGATGATAATGGCGCTTAGCTTGGCTGGCAGTCCGCTCGCGACTTGAGAATGCTTCATCAATAAGTGGATTCACGATCAGCGGTCTTACAAGGCTATACGTGTCAATGATGCCTGGCGTTGGAAAGATGTCCCTGTTGTGAACTTGCATCCGTTTCCGCTCCACCGAAGACCGTGTGTGAAAGACATCCTATTTTAGAATGCGCTATTGCACCTCAATCGGGTTATAGATCTGGCGGTTTTCAGGATGTACTAGGGGCTACTTTTCCGCGGTGCCGGCTATTCTCGAGGGACATCTGGAAAGAGATACTTAACTCCTCAATATTAAAGATTTACTCGGTTTTGCTCAGGATATAGAACACATCCGTGAGCACTGGGTGGGTTGCTGCCGAAGCCTGCGAGTGTTCCATAGTGTACCTGCGATTGCTCGGGGCCCGCTGCCATGCGGAGATTCCGCACCCGCGGTGAAAAGAAGATTTCCGCACCCCGGCGCTATGACTACGAGCACCAGCTTTCCGCAGCCGGTGTGAGAACAAGTAAGAGAATTCCGCGCCCCGTAAGCCAATAAGGAGCGATTTCCGCACGAATTAACCTATCTGAGAACAAGCATCAGCACCCCTGCCGGATAAGCAATTTCACCTCCCTTCCTGCCAGCCCGAGAACAGCCGAAAAACCCGCTCCAGATACGGCAGCAAGGCCGTTTCTGGGGGCGCTATCCGGCAGCGCCATGCAAAGGCGGCAAGCAGGCCGGATAGAGGGAGAGGGGAGGTGTAAACAGCAAAGCACTAGGACTTATGGGACAACAAACTCGTTCGGGCGGATCTTGACGTTCTTGGCGACCGCGACGGCCTGGCCTTCTTGAATCAACCAACTTGCTAACGATCTACGGAAGGATCGCACCGACCTGCCAACTGCCGTCCTTCTAAACATAAGGAGTAAAGAATCGCTGAAGGCCGTACAGGCTGGTAGCCTCAATCTGAGCGACCTTGGAAACGATGGAAGTCGAGTCAACTTCCACGTTGTCGATGGTCAGCATCGCGTCCTTGCTCTCAAGAAGCTGATGGACGAAGATGCCGATCGATGGGCTCACTTTCAGATCCCCTTCGTTTCGCTTCTCGGCGCCGGCGAAGATGAGGAAATGGAACAGTTCTATATTGTCAACTCCACCGCAAAATCGGTGAAGACCGATTTGGCTCTCGTATTACTCCGCCGACGGTCTGATAAGGATCTAGCCGTTTACGAGGCCCTACAAGAGCGCGGTAAGGCGTGGCAGGTTGACGGACAGGCTCTTGTCGAGCGGCTCGCGACGGAGTCGCCAATATGGAGAAACCGGGTTCGGCTTCCAAGCATGGATAAAGGAGAAACCACCATACCGTCGGCATCGATGGTGACGTCCTTAAAGCCTCTCCTTGCTTCGCCATACTTCGGGGCACTCAAGCCCGACCAACAACTGAAGGTATTGGATGCATATTGGCAGGGAATTCGTGAGGCCCTGCGACCTGCCTTTGACATACCCGAAAACTTTGCGCTCCAAAAGGGAGTTGGAGTGATCGTCATGCACATGGTTCTGCCGACCGTGCTCGAAATCGTGCGTAATCGCGGGCTGCTGGCCTCTGAGCCGAGTTCCTATCGGCAGGTACTCGAACAACCCCTTTCTCAGCTTCAGGGGGAAAACGGCGATGGCGATCCCGTCAGCGGGGTTGAGTTTTGGGCGCTGTCTCCGAAGGGAGCTGCTGGCTCTTACAGCAGTAGCGCGGGTCGCCGAGTGCTCGCAGCCAAGATCCGGCAGCTTCTGCCGTCGGTCGAGATCGAGTAGGGCGGGCCATGCAGAATACTCCGACTATCGACTGGCCCGGCGAATCGGGTAGGGCATATAAGTACTACATCTATCCAATCGGCACGAATTTCGTGGAGAAACCCGGAAACTACGTGTACGCGAGAGAATCAAGGCCAGGATATTGGACTCCGGTCTATATAGGTCAGACCAATGACCTGTGCAGAAGATTGGCTAACCACGAAAAAGAGAACCTGGCACGACATCACGGAGCTACTCATCTTCATGTTCACGTGGGAGCAGGTGGCGAAGCCTTAAGATGCGCTGAAGAAGCTGACCTTGTTGCGCGATGGAAGCCTTGTTGCAATACGCAACTCATCTGAACCAGGGGCCGCGCTCTCCCGGCGCGGCCTTTATTGATTTTAAAGTGATTTCTTCTCTGCTTCCGCAACGGCCCGCTCTGCGCCTTGGAAGCCGATGCGGGAGTGAGTGCCGTCACAAAACGGCTTCTGGAGCGATCCGCCGCAGCGGCAGAGGGAGATCGCGGGCTTTCCCGTCAAGTCGATTGGCTGGCCGGCTTCGTTGATGAGCTGGAGCTCGCCCTCCGCGAACTCAACGCGGAGCGGCCCATTCGGTCGGACTGTTATTTTCACCATGACGGGATTGTACAAGAGCGGCACTCTTCAAAAGAACGACATCATTTTCCCCTACTCACTTTGGTTCTGCTCTTTTTCTAGCGACTGCGGCTCGATCGGTGCAGCCGCGCTGGACGCCACGCCAAGTCCAAGATCATGGAAGTTGAAGGGCAAATCCGGCATCACTGGCTCCGGCCCGTACATCCAATCCGTGCGGTTACGCTCGTCAATCTCGACAATCTCGGGCTGCCCTTCTGGCAGGACGTTCTGCTGATCGTAACTGAACAAAACGAGATTATCCCGCCAGTGGCGAGCGCTCTTAAACAGAATGCCGTTGAATCCGCTCTCTCGGGCACAATCCGCGATATAACGTGGAATGAAGTACTCAGGCTTCCACCCCAAGGTTCGCGGCACAACCTTCCGAAGCGCTCCCGAATACATCAGCCCCAGAGCTAGCACGGGGAGATCCTCGTCCGCCCAGTTCTCTTCCAGACTGAGGTCGAGAACATTCTCGGTGTGAACAATCTTGAACTTTTGAACCCACGCCCTGGTTTCACCTTCCTCCACACACTCTGCCGCTGCCCCTTCCTTGTCATTTGCAAGATAAAAAGCGCTTTGCCCATGGTGATTGTATCGACCTTCCGAGATCGCAACCTGAGCAGGGTCCGGGGGAGTGAAGTCTTCTACGCGAAGAGGCTTGCCACTCTTTATTCGTCTTGCTCTGAACCATGTTTGGTCGTCGATAGTAGTGACAGGAAATTTCTTGAAAGACTGGCGTATCTCAGCACCAAGCGGGTGTGCCGCCCCGAGATAAGGGTACTTTGAAAGGTACTCATAAAATTCGTCTAGCCGATGAGCATGCTTGTCATACCACTCCTCAACTAGGCTTTCGTACCTGATTTCTCCTTCCCCTTTCACGGCAACTTCCTCGTACAATTCGTGATGGTCTCCACACGTCGGACATCTGATTAGTTCCGCTACCGCTTCTTTGCATTCTTCCGGAACGTCTACCAGGTCGAGCACGTCGTTAATCGTGGAGCTGGGATGAATCCAAACGACTTCCCCCTCGTCATAAGGTTCGCCGTAGGCACAGCCCGTTATGTGATAACTAGCCTCCTCCGCCAACTTTTCCAGAGCTCCTTCTGATAAAGAGCAGTCGCCCTCATCATCGTCTTCTTCGACGCGCTCGTCATCCTGCCTCATTGGGTCTAGGTCCGGGACCGCTGGACCTTCGGGTTTCTCTCTGTTCTCGTCTTGGTTTGGAGGTATTTCAGAAGTCGCATTCATAAGGCACCCGAGTATAGCCCTACCGGGGCAAGCTCAATCTTCCCTGTCCGAAGCGGCGCAAGTCAATCGTTGTTCAGCTCATGCCAGGGGCCACAAACAGACTGCTCCCACAGGTTGACCGTTGCTGAAAAACATACATCTATCCTGACCCGCCCCATCCCTCCATGATCGGGTAGATGAGCGCGGAGATTCCCGATCACCTTCCGAAAGTCTTCTCCGCCGGAGAGACGGTCGCCTATCGTCGCTTCGTTCCCGATTACATTCCCTCCGAAGGCTGGAGCTTCTCGCTTCATCTGAACGGAGCTCTCGCGACGCTTCACAAGGACGGCGTCGCGGACGGCGACGGCTATCTCGTAACCATTCTTCCGGCGGACTCTCTTCCGGCGGGTGAGTACCGCTTCCTGGAGCGCGTGTCGAACGCGACGACGGGCGAAGCGCATAACGTCTCGTCCGGCGTCGTTAATGTCGAGCTCGATCTCGCGCTCGCGGCTCCTGGAGCTTGTATCTCTCACGCGGAGCGCGTCCTCGCGATCATCGAAGCGCAGATCGAAGGAAAGCTCTCCGACGATCTCGCGTCCTATTCGATCGGCGGACGGATCGTCTCGAAGATTCCAATCGACGAATTGAAGAAACTCCGCGCTCAATATCGCGCGGAAGTCTTCCGTCTCTACAACCCTGACAAGCTCGGGCCGACGGTCGAGATCGTCTTCAACCCGCTCGAAGACACTCACGGTCTGCCGTCGACGTGGATCGACATTACGGGGATTCCCGAATGAACAAGCTCCTCAAAGTTGCGAACCGTGCTCTCGCGAAGTTCGGGATCGGGCTCTCGCGGCGGAACGCTTTCTCCTACTCGGGAGCACAAGCGAATCGGCTCACACAGGATTGGTGGACAGCGATCCTCTCCGCCGATCAAGAGACGAAGGGAAACATCCGGACGCTTCGCGCTCGCGGACGCGAGCTCGGACGGAATAATCCCGTCGCGAAGCAATACCTCAATCTCCTCGCGGCGAACGTCGTCGGAGACGCGGGAATCCGCTGGGAGTAAGGGGCGCTAGTTGGGGGCGCCATTAACAGACGGAGTGAAATAGTCCCACAGAAAACAAAGCGCTTACAGCAAATGATCCGGCTGAGCATCGCTGTGACTGTATGATGATAAAGGACTTAGGGTCCTATCTTGAATTCGGGACCAGGGGGTCGGAGGTTCAAATCCTCTCTCCCCGACCAATTTTTCTCTCGCTCCAGCAGGTCAGGTCCTCATGCCGCAGACCGTGGGCGGGCAGCAGCCCCGTTCCCGCAAGCTGGTGGATCGGACATGGCAGCCGCCGCAGCAGAAAAGCAGCATCGCGACTCAGGGCCTCTTTTCAAATTTTCATCGTTGGCGATTGACAATGGCCCCAGGCGAGGCCAGACTTCCGCGCCTCACGATCTGTCTGCTGCATCTGCTACGGCTCTCGGGATGATCGCCAAATTTCTGCGAATCTCCGGGAGGCTCGCCAGCCTGAAATGGCTGCCTTTGGCATCCTTCAGCTACAGCCGGGCTGAAACAACTCTTTCGTCGACACAAGCCGGGGAGTGCTCTCAGGATGAGTTTCGCCCTCCGCATACAACCCGTCTGTCGCAGCTCACGACTACGCTGCAGCTTTCAACCCCGCCTTCATGACTTTCTTCGCCCCGGTTCGTTGCCGCAAAGCCGACGCGTAGGTGGCACAGCCGAATCGAAATCCCATAGCACTTACCGCGTGCCGTAAACGCTAGCGGCTCAGTTCAAACGACCCTATCGAAACTGCCCCGATCAAGACACCTGCCCACAATCTCGTCCTTCATTTCGGGGCAGCCCCGATAGGGAGCTATCGTTTCTCGGTATCAATCTGAAGAGGTCACGCGAGCAAGTCTTCAATCTTCACCGGCAATTCCCGCACTCGCACACCAGTGGCATGGTGCACCGCATCGGTGATTGCTGCGGCGATGCCTGCCAGCCCGATCTCGCCAATGCCACGAGCTCCGAGCTGGTTGATTTCCTTGTCAGGATAGTCGAGGAAGTGCACCTCGATGGCCGGCGCGTCGGCATTCACTGCAACCAGGTAGTCGGCCAGACTGCTGTTGATTGGCGCACCGTTCTGGGGATCATATTCCGTGCGCTCCAGCAGCGCCATGCCTACTCCCATGACGACTGCGCCCTGAATCTGATTGCGACCCGCTAATGTATTAATGATCTTGCCGGCATCGATCACCGTGACCACTCGACTGACACGCAAACGCGCGATTTCCGGTTGCCAGGTCACTTCGGCGAAGTGACATCCGAAGGATTGAGTCGAAAACTTTGGCTCCGGGTTCCCGAAGGTCGCGGGAGACTCGCCGTTGCCGGTAACCATGCGGAGGTTGGCCCGCTGAAGCAGGTCGGCGAAAGCAATGCCCTCTGCAGGCTCGTCCTGCTTCCGGAACAGGTTCCCGTTCTCGAAGCGTAGATCGTCGGATTTGTGATTCGCGAACGGAGATCCCGGCGTGGAAACAGCCACCGTTTTTAGCGACTCGATTGCCCGGTCAGCGGCGGCAAATACGGCGTTCACCAACGAAGGTGTAGCCATCGAGCCGCCGGAGATTGGGCCTTCCGGAAGCGCAGTGTCGCCGAGTTGTACTTCCACTTTGCCGAGTGGAATACCCGTCCTTGCCGATGCGAGCTGTGCCAGATTCGTATAGGTTCCAGTGCCGATGTCCTGGGTGGCGCTTGCCACGCGGCAAGAGCCATCGTCGCGAAGCTGAATGCTGACCGCGGCGGGGAAACGAGCGGCTACCCACGAGCAGCCAGCCATTCCCCAGCCAAGCGTTACGCCGTTACGCTTCATCGAGCCGACCGCAGGATTGCGTCTGGACCAGCCGAACTCTTCCGCACCCAGTTGAAAGCACTCGAGTAAATGCCGGGATGAGAATGGGAGTCCCTGGCCCTCATCGATCTCTGGTTCATTGAGGATGCGAAGTTGAACGGGGTCCATGTTCAGTTGATGGGCCAATTCGTTCATCGCCGATTCGATCGCATAAAGGCCGGGTACTCGGCCCGGGCCGCGCATATCGGAACCGCCGCCGATGTTTCGTTTGGTACGGCCGAACGTCACGCGCAGATTGGGCACACTGTACTGGAATGGCGTGCCCTCGCCACAACCTTCATGATGAGCATCCAGGATCGAGCGTGTATAGATGTAATCCTGCTGCAGCGAAACCAGCTTTCCTTCCTTGGTTGCGCCTAGACGAACGCGCTGCTGTGTGCGCGGCCGGTGTCCTACGGCGTGGAACATCATTTTGCGAGCGAGCACCAGTCGCACCGGACTGCCCACTTGTCGTGCGGCAGCCGCAGCCAGCGGACACAGCGTCCAGGGCCACAGCTTGCTGCCAAACCCCGATCCTACGAACTTCGTGATCACGCGGACGTTTTCGACCGGCAGGCCGAGCATCTGTGCCAGCACGCCGCGCAGATTGACCACGCCTTGCGAGGATTCGTACAACGTCAAGGTTGGGCCCTCCCAGACTGCGGTGGTGGAATGCGGTTCCATCGGGTTGTGCGTCTCAAAGGGCGTGAGGTAGGTGTGATCAAGTTTGACCAGCGCCCCAGCGAAAGCAGCGTCAGGGTCGCCACGCTCACTTTCTAAGCGCTTCATCGGTCCGAAGGTTGTCATGACTTCGCCCGGCTCGTCGTCCGCTGCCAGGTGCGGGTCAACGTTCGGCTGTTCCGCAGCGTAGGTTGCGAGGACGGCGTCGGCAGCGGCTTTGGCGGTTTCAAACGTCTCCGCTACGGCGACAGCAATGAACTGGCCATAGTAACGAACCACGTCGTCCTCAAAAGGCGGGCGACGCTCCTCGCAGATGCCTGAAAATCCCGGCCCCGGGATGGAACGGAAAATTTTGCCGATATTGGCGCGGTGCAGGATCGCACGTACACCGGGCATCTCCTCAGCCGCGCTGGTGTCGAGGTTTGTAATCTTTCCCTTGGCGATAGTTGCTCCGACCGGCACCGCATACAGCATCCCGGGAAAGTGAAAGTCGGAGGTGTATTGTGCAACTCCGGTGACTTTTTGAGGCCCGTCGATACGAACCGTGTCGCGCCCGATTGGTGATGATTGCTGTTGTGTCGGCATGATCGTCCTCCGTCGGCTGCATCAGCCGTTCGCGGCTGTCTGCAGGGTGTGCACAAGGCAGCGTTTTGCCAGTTCAACCTTGAATTTGTTTTCGCTCTGCGGCCTGGCATCGCGCAAAGCGGCTTCAGCGGCTTGGCGGAAGTTCTCGGCATTCGCGGGCTGACCGGCGAGCACGGCCTCCGCTTCCGGCGAACGCCAGGGTTTCGTTCCGACTCCGCCCAAGGCGATCCGGATATAACTGATCTTTTCGCCATCGACCGTCATTACCACCGCGGCTGAGGCGAGAGCGAATTCATACGAAGCGCGATCCCGCAACTTCAGGTAAACCTGCCGGCTTCCTGCGATGGTCGGCGGCAGCATGACATGGGTGATAAGGTCGCCCGGTTCCAGCACCGTCTCGCGATGGGGTGTGTCGCCGGGCAGAAGGTGGAAATCGCCAATAGGAATGACGCGCGTCCCCTTCGGGCCTTGCACGTGGATGACTGCTTCCAGCGCTGCCATGGCCACGCACATATCTGACGGGTTGGTGGCGATGCAATGATTGCTGGTTCCAAGAATTGCCAGGGTGCGATTGCTGCCGGTGATGGCGGAGCAACCGGTTCCCGGTTCGCGCTTGTTGCAGGGCATGGCCGTGTCGCGGAAATAGACGCAGCGCGTTCTCTGCAGGAGATTTCCAGCGGTTGTGGCCATGTTGCGGATCTGCCCCGAGGCACCGGAAAGAATCGCCTGCGAGAGCACGGCATAGTCGCGCAGCACTCTCGAATGATTCGCCAGATCTGAATTGCGAACCGTTGAGCCGATCTTCAGGCCACCATCGGATGTGTCTTCGATATTGTCGAATGGAAGGCGATTGATATCGACCACGCGGGTGGGAGTCTCGACGTTCAGCTTCATGAGATCGATGAGCGTCGTACCGCCTCCCAGAAAGCGCCCGTCTGCGCTCTGCTGCGCGGTTTTCGATTGCGCTGCCGCGTTGATGGCTGCGCCGGGATCTGCAGGCCGGATAAATTCGAAGGTATGCATCGAGAATCTCCGTTCGCGTTATGTGCGTTGTCGGGCCTGCTGGATAGCGGCGACGATATTGGCGTAGGCGCCGCACCGGCAGATGTTGCCGCTCATCAGTTCCTTCACGGCTGCGTCGTCTGGACCGCATGGCTCATTGAGCAGCGCCACTGCCGACATAATCTGGCCGGAGGTGCAGTAGCCGCACTGATACGCGTCACAGGCAAGAAATGCCGCCTGCATGGGATGCAGCGCGTCTGGCGTGCCAAGGCCTTCGACGGTCGTGATCTCGTTCCCATCGTGCAGTAGGGCGAGATTCAAACAGGAGAGCACGCGTCTGCCATTTACGTGCACGGTGCACGCGCCACACTGCCCGTGATCGCAGCCCTTCTTGGTTCCCGTCAGCTCCACGGTCTCGCGAATGCAATCCAGCAGCGTGGTGCGGGGATCGATCCGCAAGGAGTGTTCTTTGCCGTTGATCCGCAGTGTGATTGGAACCGCAATGTCGTTGGCAGAATTCTCCGCTCTTCCAGCCCGAGAGCTCGCTGTCGGATCGAAGGTAGTCGCCATAATTCCTCCTCAAGGTGCCGACCGTTATAGCTCATTGACGCTTGCTTCGCAATACGTGCTTGCCGGCGACCAGAATTGTCGGCCGGTGTTGACTTTGACGGGTCAGTGATTCGCGAGCGGCGCACTATTCATTTCGGGGATCGTCCTTCGGATTGAGGTAAGCCAGGCCGAGAGGCCCAAGGGCAGTCACCTGCGTGATGTATTCACCGGACTTGGCCCAATGGAAATGCGACGTATCGCCGGGCAGAACGATCACAGCCCCTGGGGGGAACGCTTGTAACTTACCGGCATCGAACTGATCACCCAGGCCGATGTAGAAGATTCCGGAAATGACCGTATACACGCGATCTTCGGGATGCTTATGCGGCATCAACTTTACGTCGTAAGGCACGTGAACCCTGATGGTGTAAGGGCCTTCCTTCGACGGTTCACCTACAAGGATGGCGAGACGCACCGAGGGCGGGAACGCCGGGAAAGGTTTCCACTCGATATCCTCGGGCAAGGTTGTCTTGAAAACGGCTTGCCCTGGCTGATGGGATCGAACGCTTTTGGTCATTGGAACCTCGCGAGCCATGCTCCGCCGTCCATTTTACCCTTGGCGCTCACAGGGCGGTTGTCACTGTGCCAGGTCCCGCGCAAGCACATAGGATTGTGTCTCTCGCCCCGCCCGCCGGTGTCTATTCAGAGCTGATGAGCCGCCGAGGCCATCGCGCAGCCGCGGTGGGCGTCACGTCTTTGCTTCTTCTGGCGAGGAGGGCAGCGGCCCGCTTATCGGGGCACGATGGGGCGGGGCGGCGGGTGTTTGGCCTGGTGGGCGTCTGACTTTCTGAAACACCTTCTTGCGCGTTGTCGTTTTTCAGGCGCTTGCAGGGTGTTCTCCGTCAGCGCTGGGGGCGGTCTCGACCCGCAACAACTCCTGATATTGTGTTTACAGCACCGACCCATATTCCTCGCGGACGGGGCCATCGCCGACCCTCCCTGATCGTACCGTCCCAGATCGGGTTCGTCTGAGCACCATTGTTTACTGAGCAATGTTGCACAGCTTTCCTGAGTCCTGTGAAGGACAATAACAACGCGCATAGCGCCGGCTTCAGTTTGCCGTGCTAAAGATCGAAAGAATATACATCTAGGTTTCGGGGGATCTGCTTGCTACTGATCTCGTGTTTGATCTGTCACACCGCTTTTGTCGCGGCGCAGTTGTCCGATCGACAGTGTTACCACTTGAGAAATGAACCTGTTTTCTGCACATTGCCGTGTGTGTAAGAGCGATCAGTTCAGAGCTTTGCCTGCGGAGGGTTGGGCTGAAAGGGTCATCCTGCCGAAGCTTTTTCTTTGTCCGGCGGTATGTGTTGTTTGCCATAAACGCCGCTACGTGCCCATCTTTCAGCGATGGACGCTATTACCAAACACCTGGAGGTGAGCCGCGGATTTCATCAAAGCTCATCATTCCGTCAATAACCCCAGAGAGGAGAATCGCATGACTTACTACAGGGTCGATTTCGTAGCTGCCAAGTTCATCTCTCGCCCCGCCAAGAGGTTCGTGAGTGAGGAAAAGACAAAGCAGCACGCAAAAACACCCCTCACAAGCGCACCGGGATAGAGGTTCTTCTCGGTTCCCCAGGGATACTGTCATGGTCAAGCCCAAAGGAGATATATGAAAAATCTTTATGTTGGCAAGATGGAAGCAAGTACAACCGACGATGATCTTAAAACTGCGTTTGCAGCTTACGGCACGGTTGGAACAGTCACCATCGTGAAGGACAAGGCTATCGGCGTTCCCTGCGGGTTCGCCTTCGTGGAAATGTCTGATGACAAAGTCGCGCAAGAAGCGAACTGGGTCTAAACGGTTCTCTGCTGGCAGGCAAAGCCATCGACTCACAGCCAGTTCCGGTTTGTCCTGACTCGGAACGAAGGTCGTTCGGCTGCCTCCGGCAACCTCAGGGTAGGTTTTGAGGCCTTCGAGTTGCTTGCAAGCAATGGAAGAACGGACGGTTCGGCGTTTGACGTGCTAACAGCAGGGACTAAAGTCAAAGCTGAGCTAGTTGTCCTGTCCTCTTTCAGATCCCCTGAGCTAAGTCAGCCCATCTGAAGTACTCCTTTGTTACAGCGCTTTCCTGAAAGAGGATCCATCTGACACGCGAATTGGCCGCCCCAGTTTAGGCGCCCGCGTGGGAGGTGGAATCCACGATCCGTTCTCCGCTGGCCGATCATTGTGGGTTGGTAACCGCTTGTCGACCGCTCATCACGCGCAATGGTGAGCGCAGTCACAGACCTCATGCGCATGGTCGCGATAAAAACACGAAGATCGGCTCCGATGATGAGAACGATCTTCGAACTGATCAGGTCCCAATCGAGAACGTCGAATTTGTTACAGGGCAGCGCAACGCAGCCCAGTGAGAAATAGGCAGACATGCCATCCGTCGACGCGACACACCCGACGAGCCGCACCCTATTCTTAGACGGGAAAAAATTCCTGTGGGACGGCCAGTCGTTCGACACTCAAGAAGAAGCCTCGCGGCAAGCTGAGGCTTACAAACACGACAACTTTGAAGTTCACCTGGCAGAGCAGGACGGCAAGCACTTCGTTTACACCAGGAGACTCGTCAAAGAAGTCGTCCCAACGCCCCAGTAACAGTCTCCCTGCAAAGGGGGTGACGCATGGCCGTAAGCGCGATCCCGGCGGTAAGCGATCCCACGCTGCTAGCCGAAATTCGCCGGTATGGAACTTTCGACAGCGCTGCTTGCTATCAGTGCGGCAGTTGCACCCTTTCTTGCGACCTGGTCACCGAGGCCGCGAGTTTCCCACGTAAGAGCATTCGATACGCGCTGCTAGGATTGAGAGCCCCTCTGCTGAGCAGCCTCGATCCCTGGATCTGTCACGATTGCGGCGACTGTTCCATCGTTTGCCCGCGCCATGCCGAACCGCGGCTCTCGATGGCGACGCTGCGTCGCTACCTGACGGCGCAGTACGACTGGAGCGGGATCAGCGCGAAGTTGCTGCAGTCCAAGGCTTGGTACCTGGGCTCGCTGATCGGCGTCGCCGTTTTCACCTTCCTGCTGATTCTCGGCTATCACCTATGGAAAGTCCCGATGACAGTTGGACAGTTGGCGACCACCGACTTGGGCCTGGAGCACATGTTCCCCATCATCTTGTACTACACCCTGGTGGTGATCCTGTTTCCATTGGCACTGTTGCTGTCGAGGATGTACGGGGTGTGGCGGCTCACCATGACAGGCGGACCACGGATTCCGTTCTCGGCCTATCTAGGGCAGACGTGGACATATCTGTACGAATCGGTGACGCACTCCAGCATGCGCAAGTGCCCAACCAAGGGCCGATGGCTGGGCCATTGGTTGCTGGCTTTCGGCACCGTCCTCATGCTCGTCATCAAAACCTTCGGGCTGCGCTGGTTTCAGACGGACAACATCTATCCCCTCTACAACCCTCAGCGGTGGCTTGGATATCTGGCAGCCGGCTGCATCCTGTACGGAATCGGCGACATTTTCGTAGGGCGCTGGCGAGCGCAGAAGGAAATCTACAAGGAAACGAAATTTAACGACCTGGTCTTTCCGGTCCTGATCGTCCTGGTCGTATGCAGCGGGCTGGCAGCGCACATCCTGCGCTACTGCGGTTTAGGGCTTAGCTGCCACTACGCTTACGCGTTACACGTGATCGTGGCCACGCCGCTGCTGCTGATCGAGATGTCGTTCGGCAAGTGGTCGCACATGGTTTACCGGCCCCTGGCGCTGTACTTCAGCGCGGTCAGAAATCGAGCTGAACAACAAGCCGCTGCAGCGGAGGCAGTTCCCCATGCCATCTGACGGATCCAATTCGAAGCCGATCGGCGCCGCGCTGGTCGTGGGCGGTGGAATCGGCGGCATGCAAGCCGCTCTGGACCTCGCCGGCGCGGGCATAAAGGTATACCTCGTCGATACCAAGCCGGCCATTGGCGGGGTAATGGCGCAACTCGACAAGACTTTTCCCACCAACGACTGCGCCATGTGCACCATGGCGCCGCGTCTGGTCGAAATCGGGCGCCACAAAGATATCCAGATCCTCACACTCAGCGATGTGGAGAGCATCGCCGGCGAGGCGGGTAATTTCACCGTCACCATCAAGACCCAGGCCCGATATGTTGATGCAGAGAAATGCACCGGTTGTGGCGCATGCATTGCAGAGTGTCCGGTTACGCTGCCTTCGGAGTTCGACCAGGGACTGACGGACCGTAAGGCAATTTACCGCCTGTTTCCGCAAGCTGTCCCCAACGTATTCACTATCTCCCGCCGCGGGACCGCGCCTTGCCGCAATGCATGTCCAGTTCACCAGAGCGGTCAGGCTTACGTCGCCCTCATTGCCCAGGGCCGCTTCGACGAAGCATTGCGGGTGATCTTGCGGGATAATCCGCTGCCCTCGATCTGCGGGCGCGTCTGCACCCACCCCTGCGCCGCTGCCTGCAGCCGCGGCAAGGTGGATGATCCGCTGAATTTGCCAGCCTTAAAGCGCTTTGTCACCGATTACTACCCGGACTACAAGCTGCCGCAACCCGTGGTTCCCGACCGGGCGGAAAAAGTCGCCATCATCGGTTCCGGCCCAGCGGGACTGGTCTGTGCGTATCAGTTGCGGCAACAGGGCTATCGTCCAACCATCTTCGAGGCGCTGCCGGTCGCCGGCGGAATGCTGGCGGTTGGGATTCCAGAATTTCGCCTGCCGCGAAAGTTTCGCCAGGCCGAAATCGATCGGCTGTGTGACATCGGTATTGAGATCAAGCTGAATGCTCCGGTGGGTAGCCATGGCACCGCCTTCGACGACTTGCGACACAACTTTTCCGCCATCTTCATCGGCATTGGCGCGCACGTCGAACGCAAGCTTCGGATTCCCGGAGAAGATCTTCCAGGGGTGATTGGGGGCGTGGATTTCCTGCGCCGCATCAACCTGAAAAAATCCGTCACCCTGGGTCGCAAGGTGCTGGTGATCGGCGGTGGAAACTCCGCACTGGATGCGGCGCGAACGGCACTGCGCAGCGGTGCTGGAGAGGTCACGATTGTTTATCGTCGCACCCGGGCGGAGATGCCGGCCGACCGGCGTGAAGTCGATGACGCGGAGCGCGAGGGCATCAAGATGATGTTCCTGGTCGCTCCTAAGTGTTTCAAAGCGGCGCCCGGTGGCCGGGTGTCCGGGCTGGAGTGCCTGAAGATGAAGCTCGGGCCGCCTGATAGCAGCGGACGTCCTGCGCCAGTTTCGATTCCTCACTCCGAATTCATCCTCCCGTGCGACACCGTGATTGCCAGTATTGGTCAATCGCCCGATGTCGGCGCCCTGGGTGAGCGCCTCGGTCTGGAAACCACGAAATGGGGAACGCTGGCCGCCGATCCGCTGACGCTCGAGACCGGGCTGCCGGGAGTGTTTGCCGGTGGCGACTGCGTCACCGGACCCGATGTTGTCATCAATGCCGAGCTTGCCGGCAAGAAAGCCGCGACATCCATCGATCGCTGGCTCAATCACCAGGATTTGCGCGCCGGACGCGAACTGGAGGGACCGTACCAGACCGAGTACGTGGTGGATACGGCCGGTGTGCTGATGCAGCGCCAGATCCCGGTTGCGTCGCTCGATCCCGAAACGCGCGGCCATACCTTTGCCGAGGTCCACGTCGGCTACACACCGGAAGAGGCGATGGCGGAGGCCAAACGCTGTCTGGCTTGCGGCATCTGCTCCGATTGCCATCTCTGCGAAACCGCTTGCCAGGCCCACGCCATCGACTACGCGCAACGGGAAGTCACCCTCAAGCTGAATGTGGGCGCCATCGTACTTGCTCCCGGCTACGAGCTCTTCGATCCTCGTCTGAAGAAGGAACTCGGTTACGGGCGCTTCCCCAACGTAATCACCTCGCTGGAGTTCGAGCGCATCCTCTCCGCTTCGGGACCGTATTCCGGCCACGTGCTACGGCCGCACGATCGTACCGCGCCCAAGCGCGTAGCCTTCCTGCAATGCGTTGGATCGCGCGATGCCGAGCACGACTACTGCTCCTCTGTCTGTTGCATGTACGCGACCAAGGAAGCCATCATGGCCAAAGAGCACCTGGGCGACGCGTTGCAGTGCGATATCTACTTCATGGACCTGCGCGCCTTCAGCAAGGGCTTCGAGCAGTACTACCACCGGGCGCAGGAGTTGGGCGTGCGCTACATCCGCTCCCGCGTGCCCGCCATTGAGGAAGTTCCCGCAACCCGCAACCTGATCGTAAAGTATCTCGGCGAGGGCGATAGAAAGCTTTCCGCCGAATACGACCTGGTCGTCTTGTCGGTCGGCATGCAACCGCCGAAGGACGTCGAGGCGTTGAGCAAACGCTTCGGGGTGGCCCTCAACAATTTCAAGTTCTGTGAGACCTCGAACTTCCAGCCCGCCGAGTCCTCGCGCCCGGGAATTTTCGTTGCCGGCCCTTTCGCCGAGCCAAAAGACATTCCGGAAACGGTCATGCAAGCATCGGCGGCCGCTTCGCAAGTAATGTGCAATCTCAGCGAGGCGCGAGGCACCCTGATCTCCCCCACGGTATATCCGCCGGAAAAGCCGGTCGCCGGACAAGAGCCGCGTGTGGGCGTCTTCGTCTGCCATTGCGGGACCAATATCGCAGGCGTGGTCGATGTTCCCGCGGTCGTGGAGTACGCGAAGACGCTGCCCAATGTCGTCTATGCCGACAACAATCTCTATACCTGTTCCAACGATACCCAGGAGCTGATCAAGGAGAAGATCGTCGAGCACGATCTGAATCGCGTCGTCGTGGCCTCCTGCACGCCGCGCACGCACGAACCGCTGTTCCGCAACACGCTGCGCGAGACCGGCCTGAATCCCTATCTGTTCGAAATGGCCAATATTCGCGACCAGTGTTCCTGGGTGCACATGCACGAACCGCAGAAGGCGACCGAGAAATCCAAGGACCTCGTCCGGATGGCGGTCGCCAAGGCTCGCCTGCTGCAGCCACTGACCCGGCGTTCGGTCAGCATCAACAAGTCCGGCCTGGTGATTGGCGGTGGCATTTCCGGCATGACGGCAGCGCTGGCGCTGGCCAACCAGGGCTTCGACGCATACCTCGTCGAAAAGGAGAACCATCTCGGCGGTCATCTGAAGGATGTTCGATACCTGCTGGATGGGGCGAACCCGCAAGACGAGTTGGCACGTGTTAAAACACAGGTCCACAACCATCATCGGGTACACGTCTTCACGGGAGCGCACATCGAGGCCATCGACGGCACGATTGGCGACTTCAAGACGAAGATCGCAGCCAACGGCAACAGCACGGAAGTCACGCACGGCACCGTGATCGTCGCCACCGGAGCTACGCCGTACGAACCTGAAGAGTACCTCTACGGCGAAGATGACCGCGTACTGACGCAGCGCGAACTGGAGCAGCGGCTGGCCTCAGGCGATGGCTTCCTCGGGGCCAACGGCAGCGGGGCGGCGAACACGGTTGTCATGATCCAGTGCGTCGGTTCACGCGACGACGATCATCCGTACTGCTCGCGCGTGTGCTGCTCCGAGGCCATCAAAAACGCCCTAAAGATTAAGACGGTCTCGCCACAAACCCACGTTTACGTTCTCTATCGCGACATCAGGACCTACGGATTCAAGGAGAGCTACTACACCGAAGCCCGCAAACAAGGCGTCACATTTCTTCGTTATGACGAAAGCGCGAAACCGGAAGTGGCGCGCAACGGTCACGGACTGAACATCACGGTAGTGGACCAAACGCTCGAGATGCCGATCAACATCTCCGCGGATTACGTGGTCCTCTCCGCCGCCATTCATCCCAACCCGGGGAACAAAGAGATCGCCCAGTTCCTCAAGGTGCCGCTGAACGGGGAAGGCTTCTTCCTCGAGGCCCACATGAAGCTGCGGCCAGTGGATTTCATGACCGATGGCGTCTTCCTGTGCGGGCTGGCGCACTCGCCCAAGACGGTCGACGAATCGATCCTGCAGGCCCAGGCGGCGGCTTCTCGCGCGGCCACAATTCTTTCGCGTGACAGCATCGAGATGGAGGCCAACATCTCCGAGGTGGTTGACGAGAACTGCGACGGCTGTGCCTATTGCGTCGATACCTGTCCATTTAAGGCCATCACACTGCTCGAATACATGTGGCAGGGCAGCATCAAGAAAGTGGTGGATGCGAACGAGACAATCTGTAAAGGCTGCGGCTGCTGCGAAGCAACCTGCCCGAAAAAAGGCGTATTCGTCCGCGGATTCACGCTCGACCAGATCGAAGCGCAAATCCACGCGGCCCTGGGAGTTTCGTAATGGAAGAGACATTCGAGCCTTTGATCATTGCGCTTTGCTGCAACTGGTGTTCGTACGCAGGAGCCGACCTTGCGGGCGTCTCCCGCAGCCAATACCCACCGAGCCTTCGCATTGTCCGGGTCATGTGCTCGGGCATGGTGCATCCCAATCTGGTCATTGACGCGCTCACCAAGGGAGCGGACGGCGTCCTGATGTGCGGCTGCCACCCAGGGGACTGTCATTACCAGGAGGGTAACTACAAGGCCGAGAAACGCGCCGAAGCCATCAAGCTGATGCTGCCGGATTTCGGTATCGAAGAGGAGCGTTTTCGTCTGGAATGGGTCTCAGCCGCCGAAGGCGCGAGATTCGCGCAGGTGGTGAAAGAGTTTACGGAGCAGGTAAGGCAATTGGGCGCAAGCCCGTACAAGCAGTAGGAAGATATTCACCTCTGAGACAGAGACACAGAGGAAAACAACAACTCGAAGCGGTTTTGCAGCAGGGCACGAAGTTAAATGTGCCGCACAAGTTCGGCAAAACCAGGGCAACAGGGTATTCAAACTCTACCAGGAGGTGCAGCATGGCGGCTCGTCTTGCCGCGGAATGGTTTGCAATATGCGCAGGGTGCGAGATAACGATCCTCGACATCGGCGAACCGCTCCTCGAAGTACTTAAACAAGTTGAAATCGTACACATGCCGGTATTGATGGACCACAAGCTTTTCGGTCAGACCGGCGAAGAGACCGAGATGAATATCCCGGCTGCTGACGTAGGACTCATATCGGGCGGTGTTCGGACCGAGGAGCACAAGAAGCTGGCGCAGGAGATGCGCAAGAAATGCAAGACGCTGATCGCTCTGGGATCGTGCGCTTGCTACGGCGGCATACCCGCGCTGGCCAACACCTTCAGCACCGGCGAGTTACTGGAGAAGATCTATCGCGGCAGCGTGACGACGGAAAAGAATGGCCTGCCGTGTGAGCAGGTTCCCGAACTCACCGACCGCGTTTATGCAGTTCACGAAATCGTACCCGTGGACGCTTTCCTGCCAGGCTGTCCCACCACACCGGAGATGGTGGCCAGTGCACTGGTCGCGGTTCTGGAAGGCAAGCCGCTGCCGGTGCTGCCGAACAAGAGCGTATGCGACGAGTGCCCCAGCAAGCGCGAAAAGAAAGCCGTGGCTACGTTAAAGCGCCGCCTCGAAGCTCCAGAATTCACCCCTGGCGCGTCCCTCAGCGAAATGCGTTGCCTGATGGAGCAAGGCTTCTTGTGCCTTGGCCCGGCGACGCGTGCCGGATGCGGCGGCAGCGACGGCGTACCGCGTTGCATACGCGCCTATATGCCTTGCGAGGGCTGCTTCGGCCCACTTACCGAAAAGGCTAATCCCATGGTCGATATGATGGGCGCGCTCTCGTCCATAGGCCTCGATCCCAAGCAGATTCCGGATCGGGCTGCAACCTTCAACCGCTTTGCTGGTGCCGGCCGTCTGCGGCCGCTCCCGAAAAGGTGAGCTATGTCAAAGACACTCGTAATTCAACCCGTCACTCGCATCGAAGGTCACGCTAAGATCACAATCCAGCTCAACGACGCCGGAAATGTGGATACCGCGCGTGTGAATGTCATCGAGCTACGCGGCTTCGAGCGCTTCTGCATGGGGCGCCCGGTGGAAGACATGCCGCGCATTACGCCACGCATTTGTGGCGTCTGCCCGTGGTCGCATCACTTGGCTGCGGCCAAGGCTTGCGATGCGGTCTTCGGCGTAGAGCCGCCGCCGGCCGGCAAGAAGCTGCGCGAACTGTGCAACAGCGTCGCGTTTATGGAAGAGCACATCCTGCACTTCTACTTCCTTGCCGGCGCCGACTTCCTGCTCGGGCCTGACGCTCCGTATTCCGTCCGCAACGTAATTGGTATTTTGCAGGCGGCTCCCGAAGTTGCACAGCGGGTCGTGAGAGTTCGGCACATGTGCGCCAAGATGCTCGAAACGCTTGCGGGCAAGCCTATCCATCCGCAGGCGGCCGTGCCCGGCGGCTTCAGCAAACCGCTCGCTCCTGCCGAGCGCGATCAGTTGCGCAAGCAGGCTGACGAGGCGCTGGAGCTGGCCAAATTTTCCATCGCCTTCGCCAAAGAGAATATCTTCCCCAAGTATCTCGACCTGGTAAAGAAGCTGGGAGTCATCAACACCGGATTCATGGGCACCGTGAAGGACGACGGCGCGTTGAATCTCTACGACGGCAAGTGCCGCCTGATGAAGCCCGACGGCACCTATCAGGATTTCCCCTTCGCCAACTACACCGACTACATCGCCGAGCGCATCGAGTCGTGGAGCTATCTGAAGTTCCCCTATGCCAAGCAATGGGGTGAAGGCTTCTCCATGGACATCGATGGCCCGAAAGGCATCTATCGCACCAACACGCTGGCCCGCATCAACGTGTGCGACTACATCGACACGCCGCTGGCCAACGCAGAGCTGGAAGAATTCCGCGCCAAGTTTGGACGGCCCGCTCAGCTCACCCTGTTGTATCACTGGGCGCGCCTGATCGAGTTGCTCTACAACGCGGAGAACGCGGTGCGCCTGCTGGACGACCCGGATATCACCAGTACCGAGACACGGGTCAAGGTCACGCCTCGCGCCGCGCGCGGCGTGGGCTGCACCGAAGCCCCGCGTGGCACGCTCATCCACGATTACGAGACCGATGCCGATGGCATGCTTACGAACGTTAACCTGATCGTGGGAACGACTCACAACAATGCTCCGATCAATATGTCGGTCACGCAGGCTGCCAAAAGCCTGATCCATGACGGCAAGTACGATGAGGGCGTGTTAAATACAATTGAAATGTCGATTCGCGCCTATGATCCATGCTTGTCCTGCGCAACTCATCGCCTCGATGGGAAGTTGCCTGTCAGGCTGGACATCTTCGACGCCGATGGAAAACTGATCGACACTCTGACGAATTGAGGAACATGGCGGAACTTAAAACAACGCGGGAGATCGAACCACTCGATCTCCCCGACTTTTGTGGCAAGCCCACCGTTATTTTCGGCTGCGGCAACACGCTGTTTGGGGATGACGGTTTCGGCTGCGCGGTTATCGAACACATTGAGGCCCACTACCAAGTGCCGGATTCCGTATGTCTGCTGGACGTTGGCACCGGAGTGCGGAGACTGTTGTTCACCTTATGCCTTAGTCCCGCGCGGCCTGAGCGTCTCGTGATTATCGACGCGATCGACGCCGGGCGCACACCCGGGGAAGTGTTCGAGATCGATCCGTCGGAAATCCCCATAGCCAAGCTCGATGATTTCTCGCTGCACCAGCTGCCAACTTCGAACCTGCTGCGAGAGCTACAGGAAACCTGCGGTATCGAGGTTAAAGTGCTGGCGTGCCAAACCGGTCCGCTGCCAGAACAGGTGTGTCCAGGTTTATCGAACGCAGTAAGCCGCGCCGTGCCGGAAGCTGCGGCGAGGTTGGTTGAAGGGTTTCTGCTCCCGCTGGATCGGTGACCCCAGCTTTCTTGGCGCTTGCCTGCCATCGGCACTGTGATGATCAACCTACTGAGCGCCTCGAGCCACCACCTCGTTTTGGCAAAGATGCTGCTCGTTCGCAGAGCAAGGACGCGATTTCCCATCTCGTCCTCGCGACAAATCAGAGCGCACGAGCATGAACAACCATGCCACCCTGCAGTTGCCCCTGCCACCGCCGAGGCTCTAAGTGCTGCGGGAAGAAGCCCTGCGGACAAAGCGCGTCATCGCGCTGGAAACTTTGCCTAAGACCTGGGCCCACTCCTGCAGGTGTGCCTCGCCATCTTTCGTGAGGGTGTAAACTCTGCGCGCCGGGCCGGGTTCATCCGTGTTCCAGTCGGACCTGATGTAACCGTTCTCTTCCAGTCGACGCAGGGTGCGGTACAGGACCGCTTTCTCGATCTCACCGTCGGTGAACGCATGTTCGGCCACGCCCCCCAACAGATCGTATCCGTAGGAGTGCCCCTTCTCCTTCAGAACAAGCAGCAATACCGGCTCCACGAATCGATACAGATGTCCCATGGCACACGTGCAGGGGTAATCGTGCCGGGGGCATCGCTGCTTCGCCTTTGCCTTCTTCACGGTCCTGACCATAAGCCCCTCCGTTCGATGGTGTGCTTCGCTGGCACTCAATGTCCGCAACGGTGCTCGGAGTGATCACAGGCGTTGGTGCCGCTCTCCAGAGTACCCTTGATGAAATCGGCGACCAGTTTCTCAGGATCGGAAGTGGAGACCCCAGTGAATACCTGCACCGAACGGTTTGCCAGCAGGTCGCGCGCCCCTGCCCCCAGTCCTGCGGCAATCACAACATTGACGTGACGCTCAGCCAGCCAGGCAGGAAGCACCCCTGGAGCGTGCTCCGGTGCTTTCTCCACCTGCCTGTGCAAGACCGCCCGTTGCTCCATGTCAGCATCGACAAACAAAAATTGTTCGGAATGACCAAAGTGCTGCGAGAGTTTTTCTCCCGACAAGGGAATTGCGATTCGCATCAGCGTTCCTCTTTCACAAGAGATGCATAGATAATCCTGCATCTAGGTGTATACTACATCCACACCGGTGGCGGCACAATGTCTATCTGGTTGTGCAGGCTGTCAGGGACAGAGCTGCGGCGGCGCCAGGAATGGGCAGCACTGCAATCATCACCACGAACATTGCTGCCGCGATGAAAAATTTCTATGGCAAGAAGACTCCTGCACCTGGGCGGAACGACGGTGCTTGTGCGGCGTCAGCCCAACTTGGAATTGGTTTGGCTGTCTTTCGCTCGTGAGCGTCAGGGTACTTTGTGGCAGATCATGACCTTGGAGCGTCCGCCAGGCGCCGCAATCTTCTCGACCTTCCCAAAATACTGTTCCAGCACTTCTCGCTCGCGGCGCAGGAAGGCGATGGCTCGTCCGCTCCCTATGAAGGTGAGCCGGAAGTAGAACAAGACTCTCACCAAACGGTTGGTGGGCACATCATGCTCCATCATGAGAAAAACGCCTCCCGGCCTCAGGATGCGAACGATCTCATGCAGTGCGGCGGCTTGCGTTCCTCCCTTTAATTCGTAGAAGGCGTGCGAACAAGTGACGGCGTCAAATGTGCCGTTCGCAAAGGGAAGGGAAGCGGCGTCGGCTTCCACCAGGGACACATTCGGCAATTGGCTGGTCTTTTCCCTGGCTACTCTCAACATGCCAGGGGAGAAATCCAGTCCAACAACCCGGCCGCTGAGTCCAACCTTCGGTTGTATGCAGGTGAGAAGCGTACCCGTGCCGGTGCAGAGGTCGAGAACCGCCCCAAGATTTTGAGCTGGAATCTGGTCGATCAGAAACTTTCTGGCCAATCCCTGTTTATCGCCAGAATGGAGCGCAACAAAGCGATCATAGACGATCGAGAACTTGTCATAGTAGGCTCGCCGGCCACTTCTCATGTCTGCACTCTTTGAAAATCGCGTCCCCGAAATCCAGCCGACGCCACGCTGGCCTGAACTCCATGACCTCCAGCCTCTGTCGTTCGGCTTGATCTCTAAATAATTGTTCGCAGGTTCTGCAACATATCGCTGACCATTTTGCGGAGGCTGAATTCCGGCTTCCACCCCCAGTCCTTCCGGGCACAGCTGTCATCAATGCTCTTCGGCCATGAATCTGCAATTTGCTGCCGCGCATCCGGTTTATAAGTGCAAACGAATTTAGGCAAATAGCGCTTGATTTCTTTAGCCAACGCTTCGGCGGAAAAACTCATGGCGGCCAGGTTGTACCCGAGATGCGTCCTGAGCCGTGAGCGTGAAGCCGCCATCAATTCAATTGTGGCGCGGACCGCATCGGGCATGTACATCATGGGAAGGACGGTATCTGCGGAGACAAAGCACTGGTAACGACCTTTGCGGAGCGCGTCGTAGAAAATTGCCACGGCGTAGTCCGTAGTGCCTCCTCCAGGCGGTGTTTTCCAGCTGATGATCCCGGGATATCTGAGGCATCGAACGTCAAGTCCGTATTTCGCGACGTAGTAGTTGCAGAGAAGCTCGCCCGTCACCTTGGTAACGCCATACATCGTGTTCGGGTCCATGACCGTGAGTTGGTGAGTGTGAACCCGAGGCGTATGAGGTCCAAACGCCGCGATGGAACTTGGCCAGAAGACCTGTCCCACCTTGTGCTCCACGGCCAGACTGAGCACATTTCTGAGGCTTTCGATGTTGATGGACCACGCTAGAGCTGGATTCTTCTCGCCGTTGGCAGACAGAATCGACACCAGGTGGTAAACCGTGCCCGCATGATACTTGCGGATAACGCTTTCCAAAGATTCGCGATTTGTAGCATCAGCGAGTTCGAAGGGGCCCGAAGTTTCCTCTGAGGGCCTGATGTCACACGCCACCACATTTTGTGCTCCATACTGCTTGCGTAAGACAGGCACCAGTTCGGAGCCGATCTGGCCCGACGATCCAGTGACGAGAATCTTGCGCCTTAGGTTTGGCATTCTGACCGCTCTCCTTCCAATCAAACCATCAATAACTATTCTGGCCGTGAATCCATATGCTAACAATGTTGGACCACAGCGCGGATCGTCGTGAGCCTGAGTACTGCGACCGGGCCACGCGGTCAAGGGCTCCAGCGAGTTCCACCTCCGACGCTTGCGGCTTCCGCCTTGGTGGGGACCGATGTTGGCGGGAAAAACACTGACTCGCGCAAGTGCGTTCTTAATCGAACGCATTTATCTTCTCCTCTGCCGCGGCCAGAGCCTCATGCAGCCGGGCAAAGACGAACTGCGGCCCAATTTCGTCGAGCACGTGGTGCCGTACGAGGTCGTCGCGCATGGTTGGCGCGACGCGGGCGAAGGCCAGCCTGAAGTGGTCTTGCGATAGTTGCTTTAGCAGCTCACGGACCGCGCGGGCCGCAGTGTAATCGATATTGGTGATGGCCTCGGCATCAACGATCAGCCAGCGCACTTTGCCGGAACCTTGCCGGGTCAGATCGAGGATTTCACTAGTAAATCGTCCGACGTTGGCGTAGAACAACGCTGCGCCAAAACGATAGAGCACGATTCCCGGCGCGGTGATCTCGCCGGAGCCCACCGGGTGCAACTCCCACAGGCCATTCTCTCCCGGCACCATCACGCCGGTCAGTGGCCGATAGCTGTGTTTCACGATGCGCAGCAGCGAGAGCACCATGGCGATCACGATACCCTGCTCCACACCAATCACGATGACGACCGCAGCCGTGACGAGGGCGAGCAGAAATTCTCCCGGACTCTCGCGCCGAATCTCACGCAGGCTGCGCACGTCCACCAGCCGAACGGCAATGGAGAAGACGATGGCTCCCAGCACACAACGCGGAAGGTACTGCAATGGACTGGTGAGGAAAAGCAGCACCAGTGCCACCACCACTGCAGTTGAGACCTGCGCCAACTGGCTTTGTCCGCCCGAACTCTCGACCATGGCAGTCTGCGTGGGGCTGCCATCCACAACGAATGTGCCGGACAGGGCGGCGGCGGCGTTGGCAGCCGAGAGTCCCAGCAGGTCAGCATCCTCATCGAGGCGCTGGTGATGACGCACCGCGTAGTAGCGGGCGGTAGCGGCGCTCTGCGCGACGATCATGACCAGACAGGACGTGGATACCGGAAGCAGCGTCAGTACTGTCTGCCAGGTGAGGGAAGGAAAGGTCAGGTGCGGCAGACCGCCGGAGACAGGCCCCACTACGGGCACACCGCGTCTTGCGAAGTCCCAGACGGCGCTGGCCGCGGTCGCTCCCACTACGGCAATCAGCGATCCTGGCACCTTCGGCGTCAGCCAGTGCAGCCCGAGCACGACCACCAGCACCGCGACGGAGAGGCCCAGCGCGAGCGGCTGCGCTTGCGATAGTTTGTGAAAGGCCTCGAGCAGTTGGCTGATGGTTCTGTGGGCTTGCACTTCAATGCCAAGCATCTCGCCTACCACCGCGATACCGACCTGAAAGCCCACGCCGGTAAGAAATCCGACCAGCACGGTTTGAGAGAGGAAATCGGCAAGAAAGCCCAGACGCAGGAAGCGCGCCAGCAGCAGCAGCGCTGCGGTTAGCATGGCAACGATTCCGGCGAGTTCGACATATTGCGGACTGGCAAATGGGGCGAGGTTGCCAAGTCCGCCGGCCAGGATTGCCGCAGTTGCCGAATCCGCGGAGACCACCAGATAGCGAGAGGATCCAAAAGTAGCGAACGCCAGCAGGGGCAGCAGAAGCGTATAGAAGCCGGTAACAATGGGCATTCCCGCGATCTTGGTGTAGCCCAGAGCTTGCGGGATGTTCATTGCCGCCAGCTGCAAGCCCGCTAGCGCGTCCTTGAAAACTCGTGGGCTGCGTACTGGCAGGATTCCTTTGAACAGTCCGAGGCGGGACGCGGAGGAATCGGTTTCCGTCATGCGGAGCTATCTCCCCGGCGTGTGATTCTTTGTCTGCTGTTTCTTGTACTTTTTGTCAGGGTGGCTGTTATCGCCGTGGCCTCCATCTTCTTTTTTTCGCTTTTGGGAAGACTTGGCATCAGCGGCAGCATGGTATTCCCGGCGAATCTTCTCCAAATCGACCGTCGGCTTAGGCATCTTCATGCCCAGGTCTCCCATGGTATCGGCGACGATCCGCGAGACTGCGAGATCACGAAACCACTTGTGATTGGAAGGGATGATATACCAGGGAGCGTGTTTCGTACTGGTCTTGGCGAACACGTCCTCGAAGGCCTTGGTGTAGTCGTCCCAGAACTCGCGCTCCTTGTAGTCGCTGTCGCTGATCTTCCAGTTGCGGGCCGGGTCATCGAGGCGCTGCTTGAATCGTTCCAGCTGCTCTTCTTTGCTGATGTGCAGGAAAAACTTAATGATGTGCGTATTGTTCTGGCTATAGAGAAGGCGCTCGAAGTCGTTGATCAACTCATAACGCTCCGACCAGATCTCTTTCGGCGCCAGCTTGTGTACACGAACCACCAGCACATCTTCGTATTGAGAGCGATTGAAGATCGCCACCGTACCTTTTGCCGGAGCGTGGGGATGAACCCGCCAGAGAAAATCGTGTTCCAGTTCCAGGGGCGTCGGGCCCTTGAAGCCCACTACTGCGGTGCCTTGCGGGTTCAGGGAGCTCATGACGTGGTTGACTGTGCCATCCTTGCCGGCGCCGTCCAAGCCCTGCAGCACAATCAGTAACGAGTGCTTTTTCTCCGCGTACATGAGAAGCTGCAGCTCGGTCAGCTTGCGGCAGTATTTCTCAGTCTCCGCCTTGGCCTGCTCTTCTGACGCGTGTTTCCCGATAAATCCCGCATCAATCTTGTGCAGCTTCACCCGGGATTCAGGTTTCACCAGAAACTCTTTTCGATAATCCATCGGTTCTCTTATACCTTCAGGTAGCGTTTCTTTAGCCACTACGCATGCTAAAGCACCCGGGCCAAAATCAGATGTCTCATTTTGAAGGCTCTCGGGGGAATACACCAGAGCTTATCCCGGCTGGCGAAGAGCGAGTTAAGTGAAAGCCTAACGTCGATAACGATTCACTTTCTGAAATAGTAGGTCCAACTCGCACTGATGTAGGACTTCAGCGGTACGCCGACAATCATTTCGGTGGGTCCGCGTCCTGCAATGGTGGATCATAATGAGGGTGATCGCGGCCACGACAAACACCCCGCCCGATTTGAGACTGGCATCGTTCGGACGGTCGCGAATCAAGTCAGGGGAACGCTTCGGAGCGGTTCTCGTAGGCTTCCAATCCAGGAGGCGATCGAAGCGATCTCTGCCGACCTTATCGTTGACGTATAATCCCC
The DNA here is from genome assembly GCA_963846815.1 of uncultured Acidobacteriaceae bacterium. GTDB lineage: Bacteria > Acidobacteriota > Terriglobia > Terriglobales > Acidobacteriaceae > CAVVDY01. Next base: position 1,268,781 of record CAWJXG010000002.1, read on the forward strand.
ACTCGATCTGAAACATCTTTTCGGCGAGAGATACTATGAGGATTCTGGTTGCCGTTGACGATTCGGAATTTTCGGCTGACGTGCTGCGCGCTGTGATCGCCCAGTTCCCAAACCAGAGCGCAGAAGTCTGTGTAATCCATGTGCTGCAACCGATCACGCCCGAGCCTCCACCACAAATGGCGGCCGGCTATGCTCCCGAGTTGGAAGATGAAAAGCAGCAGGCGCGCAAGTTAGTGGATGATTGCGCGGGTGAACTCACCAAAGCCGGCTTCAAAGTCGAAGGACGCGTCGAAATCGGCGAGGTTCGGGAACAAATCATCGATGTGGCCGAAGAATGGCGGGCTGATCTCATCGTACTGGGTTCGCATGGCCACAGTAATGTCAGACGCTTCCTGATGGGCAGCGTTGCGGAATCGGTAGCTCGCAACGCGAAGTGCTCCGTCGAAATCGTGCGCCGGCGTGCGCTGCGATAGGATTGCGACCCTGCAGCTTGCGAAATTCTCGTTGGTTCCGCTTGACGAGGATGGTTACCTCTACTGTTTCCTAGGGCCTGGGCAAGCGCCCCATTGGTACGGCCGAAATCGCGCGCGGCGACCTCGCGACTGCTCTACGGACCCCGGCCATCGTTGCGGTGACGATTGGACGCGTTGTTTCGCTTAGGTATTCCAAGAATGCCACCTACTACTCGCCCCGAGAGAACCGTCAACTAGGTCGGAAACAGAAGTAGAATGGCGGCCGGGGTGAAGGAACAATCATGGAAACTTCGGAAAAGCCTGGTTTCGATAAAGGCATCCCTGTCGCGAGCATTCCTGAGGGCGGAAAGTTGCAGGGTGTTGTCGCGGGAGAGGACGTCTTGCTGGTGCGACGCGGCGAAGAGTTCTTTGCCGTGGGCGCTTCCTGCACACATTATCACGGGCCACTCGTCGACGGTCTCGTCAATGGCGACGAAGTGCGCTGCCCATGGCATCACGCCTGTTTCAGCTTGCGTACCGGCGAGGCGTTGCATGCCCCGGCACTGGATCCTATTCAGTGCTGGAAGGTGGAGCGGCAGGGTGACACGGTGTTTGTAAAAGAAAAAATGACACCGCCGTCTGCTGCTCCCTCGAATCAGAACCATCCATCTTCCATTGTGATTGTCGGGGGAGGCGCTGCCGGTCTGGCCGCTGCGGAGATGCTGCGGCGCAAAGGATATGCGGGGCCGCTGACCATGATCAGCGCCGACAGTGCTCCGCCATGCGATCGACCGAACCTCTCGAAGGATTTTCTCGCTGGTACGGCGCCGGAAGATTGGATCCCGCTTCGTCCCCCTGAGTGGTACAGCGAGCATGAGATCAAACTAATACTCAACACGCGCGTCACCGAGCTGGACACAAAAGCCAAATCCCTTCGAACGGACAAAGGCGACAGCTACGTTTATGGCGCTCTGTTGCTCGCCACGGGCGCCGATCCCATCAGAATTCCGATAGAGGGTGCCGAGCCATCACAGGTCTTCTTCCTTCGCTCATTCGCCGACAGCAAGGCAATCGTCGCAAACGCGAGCGAGGGCAAGAAAGCAGTCGTCGTGGGCGCAAGCTTTATCGGACTCGAAGTTGCTGCTTCCTTGCGGGCTCGCGGCGTCGAGGTACACGTCGCGGCTCCGGAACAGGTCCCGATGGAGAGAATTCTCGGCGCCGAACTGGGAAGCTTTGTTCGCAACTTGCACGAGTCACACGGCGTTGTATTCCATCTCGGTGAGACTGTTAAGCGCGTTAACGGGAAGCAAGTGATGTTGAGCGGCGGAGGTGCCATTGAGGCTGACTTCCTGGTGTTGGGAGTCGGAGTGCGGCCATCAGTAGCTTTGGCAGAGCAGGCGGGTCTGGCAACGGATCGAGGAATTCTGGTCGATGAATATCTCGAAACCAGCGCCCCGGATGTGTTTGCCGCAGGTGATGCGGCGCGCTGGCCCGATCCGCATTCGGGGGAACGGATTCGCGTAGAACACTGGGTGGTCGCCCAGCGCCAGGGGCAAACCGCGGCAAAGAACATATTGGGGCTGCGGGAGTCATTCGATGCTGTGCCGTTCTTCTGGAGCCAACATTACGACGTACAAATTAACTATGTAGGACACGCAGAGGAGTGGAATTCGCAGAAGATCGAAGGGGACATTTCTCGTCGGGATTGTGCGGTCCGTTATAACAAGGAAGGGAAGACCCTGGCCATAGCTACAATTTCACGGGACATCGAGAGCCTGCGGGCGGAACTGGAGATGGAAGCCACGCGCGCGGAGTAAAGTAATTCCGGGTAATTTCACATCATGCACCAGACAACTGGCAGGAAATCGCAGCCAATAACAGTGTTGGGAGTGCGCTCGCTAGCGCGGCTAGCTCGATTTACGCTTGTTTTGTTCATCGTGGTTTTGCCGGCACTCTCGCAGAGCATCCCGCGGCAAACGTTCGGCGCATTGCAGTGGCGCTTCATCGGCCCTTATCGTGGAGGCCGCGTCGTTGCTGTTACTGGCATCCCCGGCGACTCGCGTGCCGCCTATTTCGGCGCCGTTGATGGCGGGATCTGGAAGTCTCCGAACGCAGGCATCACATGGGAGCCAATCTTCGATGGCCAGTCGGCGGCCTCGATCGGTGCGCTCGCCATCGCCCCATCCGACCCGAACATTATGTACACCGGTACGGGCGAGTCGGATATCCGCTCTGATCTGTCCTCTGGAGATGGCGTTTATAAGTCCACGGACGGCGGCAAGAGTTGGACAAACATCGGCCTCGGCGATTCGCGACAGATCAGCCGCATCGTCATTGATCCGCGTAATCCGGACGTCGTCTTTGTCGCGGCGCTAGGCCATGCCTATGGGCCGAACGAGGAGCGGGGCGTCTTCAAATCCACCGACGGCGGCAAGACATGGTCGAAGGTGCTTTACAAAGGACCGGAGATTGGCGCGTCCGATCTGGCGATGGCCTCTGCTAATGCAAAGGTGCTATTCGCGGGAATGTGGCGCGCGGTCCGTCCGCCGTGGAGCACCTATGCACCGGTGGAAGGACCGGGCAGCGGACTTTATCGCTCCACTGACAGCGGAGCGACCTGGACGGAGTTGACCGGCCACGGGCTGCCGGACGGCCAGTGGGGACGTGTCGGCGTTACCGTCGCGCCCGACGGAAAGCGGGTGTATGCGCTGATCGATGCCGGGAAGAAGTCGGGCCTCTATCGTTCCGACGACGGTGGCGACAACTGGGTCCTCGCGAACGCCGACCCACGGCTTACCAGTCGAGCATGGTATTTCAACTGGCCGTCGATTGATCCCAGCAATCCGGACGTGGTCTACATTCCTAACATCGCGCTCTATCGCTCGGAGGATGCTGGCAAGACAATCTCCATTGTTCGTGGCGCACCTGGTGGCGACGACTACCACGCTATCTGGGTCGATCCAAAAAATTCCGATCACCTGATTCTCGGGGTTGACCAGGGAACCACCATCAGCCTCGACCGCGGCAAGACGTGGTCGCCCTGGTACAACCAGCCCACCGCGCAGATGTACCACGTCACCACCGACAATCAGTTCCCATATAACGTCTACGGTGCGCAGCAGGACATCGGCAGCATTGCTATTCCCAGCCGCACTGACCACGGGCAGATCACCCCCCGCGATCCTTTCCTTATCGGCGGTGGCGAGAGCGGCTATACCGTGATTGATCCTAGCGACCCGAATGTTCTCTATGCCACGGGAGTTTACGGCAGCGCGATCCGCTTCGATCGTCGCACATCGCTTAGCCAGAACATCTCGCCCTGGCCCGCCGAAAATTTTGGAACCGAGATTTCGGGGCGCAAGTATCGCGACACTTGGACGCCGATGCTCACGCAATCGCCCGCCGAAAAGGGCGTGCTGTATATGGGCACGCAATACGTGTTGCGGTCGAGCGATGGCGGATTGCACTGGACCCAGATCAGCCCTGACCTCACGGGAGCGGCTGAGGCTCCGGCCGCAAAAACCGCTGCGGGCGCGCCCACGATGCAGGACGCGAAAGACCGCGGCTACGGAGTGGTGTTCAGCATCGCGCCGTCTCCGCTTGATGCCAGGCTCATCTGGGCGGGCAGCGACACCGGTTTGCTTCACCTGACACGCGATGGCGGCAAGAGATGGCAAAATGTCACCCCGCCCGGCCTTTCCACCTGGAGCAAGTTCTCCATGATCGAAGCTTCGCACTTCGATCCGGCAGTGGCTTACGTCGCGGTCGATCGCCATCGTCTCGACGACAACACGCCGCATGTTTTTCGCACGCGCGACTACGGCAAAACCTGGCAGCCCATCACGAACGGGATTCCCGCGAACACCTTCCTCAGAGCCATCCGGCAGGACACGCAAAAGCAAAACCTGCTCTTCGCCGGGACCGAGCTGGGTATCTATGTTTCCTTCGATGAGGGCGATCATTGGCAGCCGCTGCAATTAAACCTGCCGGCAACTTCCGTGCGCGACCTGGACGTTCATGGCGACGATCTCGCGATTGCCACACACGGACGCGGCTTCTGGATACTCGACAACATCACTCCGTTGCGGCAGATCAGCGACCAAACCGCCCGGCAGCCGGCCGTGCTATTCGCGCCGGCAACGGTCGTGCGCGTTGACAATGATGGCTTCCTTGGGACGCCACTTCCACCTGAGGTGCCCACAGCCAAAAATCCGCCTGACGGCGCAATGATCGACTATTACCTCAAGGATGGCGCACGCGAGGTGACGCTCGATATCTACGACCAAAACAACAAACTGGTACGGCACATCACCAGCGGAGAGAAGCCGCCGTCCTATCCGCCATTGCCGATTGCTGAGCGCTGGCTGCCCACGCCGTCGCTGCTGGAAACCACTGCGGGCATGCATCGTTACGTGTGGGATTTGCGTTGGGGCGGTAACGAATCTGAAGCCGGCGGAGAAGAAGACTATCGCGCGCCGCATCCGCCGCGCATCGCACCTGGCACTTACTCGGTGAAGCTGACGGTGGACGGCGAGAGCTACAGCCAGCCGTTGAAAGTCACCATGGATCCGCGTTCTTCGGCGACGCCCGCGATTTTGCAGCAGCAACAGCAACTCGCATTGCAAATCTATAGCGAGGCTCAGGAGGCACGCAGCGCGTTGCGCGAGGTCGAGTCGGTGAGCAAGAAGCTGGCGGCGCTGAAGCCGGAAGTGCAAGCAAAGCAGCCCGGGCTTCTGTCGCAGCTAATTGCAGTTCAGTCCGCTGTAAAGGAGATTAGGAGTGGAAACCCGTCCTCTCCGGGCACAATTTCCGGGCTTTCTGCCGCGAGCAGCGGGCTGGCCTCGGCCTTACGCGTAGTCGAGAGCGGAGATCGCACCACTCCGGCGCAGGCGCTTGAGGTTTATCACCTCTCCGCAGAGGCTGCCAACAACAGCCTAGCCGAATGGAAGAAGCTGCAATCCGGAGCGCTGGCGCAGCTCGACCGGAGCTTGCAGGCGAAGGGACTCGGCCCATCGCACATGCGATAGCCGAGCAACTCGTCTACTGCTTGCGAAGGACCCAAGTCGTCATGCAACGGTGGTCTTGGACGATCGTCGTCTTCAGCGGATCGACGAGGGTTGCGTGCATTTCCGCCGTCAGGTCAAGCAGCATTTTCTGGTCGACCAGGAACCATTCCGAGCCATCGCCAATTCGATAGATGTTGTCACGCAGCCGTTCGAAGTCCATCCCGATCCGCGAGCCCAGGCGGACAAACAGCATACCGCCCGGCTTCAGGACTCGCCACAGTTCGCTGAGCATCGACCGGAACTGCTTTTCGTCGCGCGCGAAGTGCAGCACCGCGCTGCAGATTACGACGTCGGCACAATCGTCCGGGAACGGCATCCGCTCGACAGGCCCAACCTGAAAGTTTCCCTCTGGCAGGTTCGTCCCAAGAGCCTTTGACAACTGCCTGACACGCAGCACGGCATCAGGATTGGCGTCTATGGCGAAGACCTCGAACCTCTCGCGAAGCAGATAGACGAGGTTTCTTCCTTCGCCGCAGCCCGCGTCGAGCACGCGCATCCCCGGAACGATATTCCCTCGCAGGACCTGATCAAAAAGATAGATATCGATTTGACCAAACCGCTCTGGCAGGGTCATTGGCAGCATTTCGTCAATGGATTCGGGCGTCAGCGCTTACCTGTCTGTTGCATTCCCTTTCTTCGAAGTGGCCGCGGCGGCCGCCGGAACCTTCACATCCTTCGAGTACATGGAACCGTAATAGAGAAACTGGTGTACGGCGCTGCGCGGATAGATCATGCCGACATTCATCGCCTTGCCCTTTTCCGGCTCGGCATTCAGCTGCGCGTTGATACCGACCCAGTAGGTGGGAATGTCCAGGGCTTTATAGCGCTGCACTACTTGGTCGCGTAGCTTGGGATCAAAGTGCACACCATATTTGTCGACCAAGGCCTTGATCGCGTCGTAGTCGCCTTCGGCCTTGATACGCATTAACTCCGTCAGAAGCATGCCGACACCCTGTTTCATCTTTTGATAGTCAGTGACTTCGACGTAGGTCTTGCCATCCCGCTCGAACATGCGAATGCCGCCGGTCTTGTCCATGATGTAGTTGGCAATCAAAGCGCGGTCGCGCTGGTGGTCTTCTTCGATGGTGTCGCCGTGAGGAATCCGGCGCAACTGTGTCAGCACTACCATGGCCGCTGAGTCGTACATGGCTTTCGCTACTTCGTCCTGGTCGCCCTCGATCAGCCCCAACTGCTTCAACTTTGGATCCCAGGCGTTCCAGAGTGCGGAAAGATCGGCTCGCCCCTCTTCCAGGGTTGAGAAATACTCCTTCAGATACGGCTCGGCGCCGCTTTGCAGCCGCGGACTCAACTTGCCGGAACCATGGCCGATGACTTCGTGCAGCGCTGTCATCAGTTCCTCGGCTTGCTGGCCGTACTTGATATCGCGCTCAATCACGGCTTGGTTCGGGCCAAACTCCTCAATCCCCTTATGTCCGGCCGCGGCCATCAAAGCACGGCTGCTGCCCGTAAACAGGAAGTTCTTGGTGCCGTACTTTTCGTGGATTTCGTTTTCGTTGGGCAGGTTATCGCCAATCGTCGACACGCCAAAGTCGCCGGTCTCGACGATGGTCTCAATCGCTTTCACCGTCGGCGGGGTGAACGATGTCTTCTTGTACTTCGCATCCCACGGAGCTTTCTCTTCGAAATACTGGGCGTTCTGCGCCAGTTTCTCCATCTTGGTGGTCAGCGACTTGTCGGTGACGCTGACGAACGCCTGCGAGCTGGCTTTCATACCATTTGCATCGCGGTAGATCTCGATGAAGTTGTTGGCGAAATCGACCTTGGCGTTGTTCTGCACCCACAGCGTGTCGAACCTGATGAGGTCGTCGTACTCACCGGTCTGGTAGTAGCGAATCAGCGCCGCGATCACCGCGGCCTGCTGCGGATCGGCCACGGCTTGCGCCTTCGCGAGATACTCATTCGCACGCGTCAGAAATGTCGCATACAGGCCCGGAGGCACCGAACCGTCCGGAGTGCCGGCGCGATAGACCTCTTCCTTTAACTTGCCGTCAGATCCCTTTATGACTCGTGAATTCAGGGGATACTTCGACTTGAAGTTCTTCAGGTCGGCCAACGTGACGCCGGGTCCGTAGAAGGTGTTGGCGCTGGATTGCACGATGTCCTTCCCGCCCTGCGGACTCTTGGCCGTGACCATGGGCTCGAATGCCGGATCGAACAGCGACGCCTTGAGCTCATTCAATTCCTGATTGACCGCACCGGGTCCAGTGAGCGCGGGGAGATCAGCATAGGAAGACCGGAAAGCGCCATTCTTCTGTGCTTCTAGAGCGGCCTTTTGCAGCTCGTCGAAGGTGAATCCCGGCAGAAATTTCTGCGCCGTCAAATCGTTGTGATTGCCGCGATTGCCCCAAAAGAGTTTCGCGTAATCGGTAATCTTCGCCATCGTTGTCGGGTCGATCCCCTGGGGATGAGAGACGATCTCCTCCAGCAATCGCTTCTGCCGGAGCCCGTACCAGGACAGTTGGTCGTAAATGATCGGATCAATGGCGATGGCCGCTTGCGTGAGCCAGTACGCCAGGTCTTTTTCCTGCGGCGTCAGTGCCCGGAAGCTCTCCGCGTGGATCTGGACGAATCCGGTGTTCCCGACGCGGTCGACCAGTTCGCCGGGAGATAGGTTTTCACTCGCAGCCGGTTTGGCTGCCTCAACCTGGGCAGCAGCGGGAATCACCAGGCCTGCAAATACGACAACAACGGCGCAAATACGCAATATCATGCCAACCTCCGCAAATCAGAACGTCTGAATGAACGAACCATGGTAAATGACGGACGGGGAAAAGCTGAGCGGTTTTGCGGTCGTTTCGGCCCGCAGCCGAAATCCCGAGCGCAGCGAGGGACCTGTTGGATAACAGAACCTTGACGGAGAACATGGCGGAGGGAGAGGGATTCGTTCTTCGCGCCCCCTTCGCCGCTCTGTAACTTACTGAAAACAGGTTAAGCCAGAACAGCCAAAAGCGGCAAACCAGCACCCCATGGGTGTCGTTAGCACATGATATGTCCGGTCGAGATAGCAAGTGATCTGTCCGCTTGGCGGGCGGCGAGAGTAGGCGACCATGCGAAGCATGGAGAGCTACTCGAGGGCCGCGGTGGAGCGGGCAATGAAGGTACAGGAAGTGATCTTGCGGGCGGTAGCCCGGAAGATCAGCTGGTGGCAGGCGGCGGAGATCATCGGCATCAGCGATCGGCAGATGCGACGCTGGCGGGAGCGGTACGAGCAGTGGGGTTTTGACGGACTGCTGGACCGGCGGCGCTGTCGGCCGAGCGAGAAGCGGGTGCCGCTAGCGACGGTGGAGCAGGTTCTGGAGTTGTACCGTGATCGGTATTTCGATCTGAACGTGCGGCACTTTCACGAGAAGCTGGGCGAAGAACATGGCATCCAGCTCAGCTACACCTGGGTAAAAGCCGCGCTGCAAGGCGCCGGGCTGGTGGCCAAGGGGCGCAAGCGAGGGGTGCATCGCAAGCGGCGAGCGCGGCGCCCTTTGCCAGGCATGCTGCTGCACATTGATGGCAGCCGGCATCGTTGGTTCCAGGACGAGCGCTGGCACGACCTGATCGTGATCCTGGACGACGCCAACAGCGAGATCTACTATGCGCAACTGGTGGACGAGGAATCGACCCTGACGGTGCTGGCGGCGTTGCGCGAGGTGGTGGAGCGCAAAGGCGTGTTTTGCGCGCTGTACAGCGATCGGGGCAGTCATTTCTGGCTGACGCCGGAAGCCGGAGGCAAGGTCGATCCACATCGGCTGACGCAGGTGGGCCGAGCGATGCGCGAGCTCGGGGTGCAGATGATTCCAGCCTACTCGCCGCAAGCGCGGGGGCGCTCGGAGCGCAGCTTCGGGACTTGGCAGGGACGCTTGCCGCAGGAGTTGCGGCTGCATGGCATTACCACGCTAGAGGAGGCCAATAAATTTCTGCGCGAGCATTACATCGGGGAGTTCAATCGCCGCTTCCAAGTGCCGGCAGCGCAGCGCGGAAGCGCATTTCTGCCGCCGCCACGGCGCGAGTTGGAACGTATTTTTTCGCTGCAGTTCGAGCGCACGGTCAACCGCGATAACACGGTGAGCTTTCAGAACCTGCGCCTGCAGATCGAGCGGGTGAGTTGGCGAGGCACTCTGGCGGGCTGCTCGGTGAGGGTGCATCAGCACCTGAATGGCGAACTCAGCCTGAGCTACGGGCCGCACACCCTGGGCCGCTACACCGCCCAGGGAGAAGCGATCCTGACAACACCGGCAGCACCCCGGACGGTGGAAAAGACGGCGGCCGCGCCGCCTTGGAAAACGCTACGCGTTTCCCACTTTTCCACCGCCTCGACGGCTACTGGTATGAATTAAAAACCGGACATTTCACTTGCTACGAAAAGCGGACATTTTGAGTTGCTAAGAACAACCAGCACCCCATGGGCACAATTTGGGCACAGGTTGGCCGCCCAACACAACCCTTCGCCGACCGATACTTGGAGAGCTAATAGCCTGTCCAGTCGAGTACGTGAAGCAGATCATCGGCGATTGTATTCCGAACCTCGTCTGCGTTCTTCCAAATTAGGGGTAGCTCAGTTCCTTGAGGGGCCGACTTCAAGGTGAACGAGTTCTTGTCGAGGTCCTTCAAGACCCCCCTGTATTTTGGCGGCGGAGTTTTCAGGCCCAACGCCTTGAAGAGGTCTTGCGACTCAGCGCCCTTATGATCCTCGGCGACGCCGTCCAAGGTATTCACTAGGTTTTCTTTGGGTACAGTCCGGTCCTCGACGTAGTAAAACTCGTAGGGAAGCGCGGTCGATGAGTGATTGTCCGCCAACCCGACGAACTCAAAGCGTCCAGACGTTCTGCGAGCAAGCCACACTGTGCGATTGGACGGTGGAAAATATAGTGAGCCACTCTCAAGATAGAACCTTCGGAGTACGAGGCCGCGCTCTTTCAAGTCAACTACGCTACGCGAGCGGAGCAAGACAAACCCGAGAATCGAAAGCCTGTCCTTAAATCTTTGGACAACGTCCTTTTGCCGGAGGCCATTGGCAAACTCGCGCTCAGCATTAATTGCCTCAACATGGGTAGGTTCTTGGCCGTCTGGCCCCACTGGGCGACCGTTCCACAGTCGGCCTAATGTTCCGATCACCCAATCCCGAGCCTCTGGTTCATCCTTCAGAATGTCGTAAATGTCCTTAAGGTAGCCCATCCCCCGCCTCTCTTCCTGCACCCTAATGCGGGTCTGTTAGGGGTGCATGGGGAAAGAACTTCGGACTTGGAGTTTAACCGATAACTGGCCGGAACGGTTAACCTGGGGGAGCAAGCGAGTTTCGCCAGGATCGTCGCTGGTTCATTTTCCGTTGGTGCCGGTAGGTGAGTATCCCCCCTGCCCCGCAATCGAAAACGACTCGATCTTTCAGGGGTGCGGCGTCGATTTTACGGGCTGGCTTCGACGTTCCACGGCTGCGGCTGCATTGCGGGCGGTTGTGAGGGCATAGCCTTCCCCGTTCTCTTGGGCCTTCGTGCTCTCCTGCATGAGCCGTTGCGCGGTGTCCTCGATGCTCCATCCCCAATCAATCGCGGTCATGCAGAACATGAAGTCCGCCCTTGAGATGTCGGGCCGGTCGCCCTGGTGGACCTTCGGCGCTCCCTTCACGCAAAGCTGACAGCTCGGCCATCTGCGGGCTGTCCCGTGAAACAGCGGCGGAATCTATTGATGGCAGAAATCCGACCATAGCT
>CAWJXG010000003.1:0-464413 GCA_963846815.1 uncultured Acidobacteriaceae bacterium
GCAGATCTTAGCATCTACCGGCCAGCGAAGGCGCTGTTTAGACCGCACGCGCTGAGCGACTCTGCAAGACGAGAAAATTCACATCCACTGATGAAGGTGAAGGCGCTTCCATAAAAGGAGCGCCTTTGCCGTTGAGCAGCAACGCTCGAAATTGCCAAATGTAAGGGATTCCGAACAATCCTGAGGCTAGCTGCCGGATTCTGGTAAGGCGAGGCCGGGATCTGCAGGTCGGCAACAGACACCGTACGACTGCCAGAGGCGAAACCAGGGACTGTTAGACAGTGCTTCGTCGTGCCTCCGGTTCGCCGCTGCGATGTCACTCGCGCTGAATGGCCTGGTGTCTGGAAGGGAGGCTATGTCCTCCAGCCATTCGATATCGGCAATGGTTCGCTCGACGTCCATCCGCCTCCATCATCCGGTACGAAGCAGGAGTGGTCAAGTTCAGCATCGCTGGTTCCTGCCAATCCCCTGTAAGCAATGACATCGCGGAATCCTTACCTTTGACGATTCCGGAATAGAGAAGAACATCGCACCTCCTGCGATTCCGGAATCGTCATTCTCAACGATTCCGCAATAGCTGCCGTATTGCCTGCGCCTCCAGCGTTTCGGTTCCTTCAATCCCCGCCAGAAACGGAAAATCTCATGACAATTCAAGCGGTCCAACACATCCGCCGGATGCGCGGGGGCGCCCAAAGCCATCTCATGCGCTGCTCAGACGGAAACTTCTACGTGGTCAAATTCCAGAACAATCCACAGCACACCCGAGTGCTGGCGAACGACTGGCTCGGTACCTGTTTGGCCGCGCTGGTCGGCTTGTCGGTAACTATGCGGAGGACATAGAGCGTATTGTCACTCGCTGCACGTTGAACCAGCCAACCTCAATGCCCCACGAAAGCGAACTAAAGCTGAGTCCAGATGCTCCCACCCGAGAACGTGAGGAGGGGGTCATCATGAAATTTTGTGCTCTGCACCATGACGGGTTGCTTGACCTTCGACTGCATAGAGCCTGGCAGCAAATAACAGAAAAGCATCCTAGGTTGCCAATCAGAGATCTTCTCATTGCAATCGCAGGCTCCAGCGGGGCAGAAATCCTCGGCATACAGCACAATGTCGCAAAACGTTGAGGTATCTGCCTGAGGCTCATTGAAGCAACGGTACGTGTGGCCGGATAAAGCGCTAAGCCTCGTACGTTACGGCCGCATTGCCAAGAAAGACGGCGCCGCGGTCGTCAAACAACTACAGGAAATCACCAACTACCCAGAAAAGGTCTGTTGGCGGCTGGCGGAAAGGTACGGATATCTTCGTCCCCATGCCCGTCGCCCATGGAGCCAGGAAGACATCGCCAGAATCATCAGGATGTGTGAGTCCGACCGTTCGGTGGCCGAGATCGCTGAGGAGTTCGGCACCACGGTGCGGACCATTCATCTGAAAATCATTCGCAACGGCAAACGGATCGAGCGGGACGGCTCTATCTACACCGTCTCCCTCATCGCAGCCGTTCTCCGGGTCACGCGTGCCACGGTGAGACAGTGGCACACGGACGGCAAGCTGGAGTTGAAATCAGAGCTACGAGGCAGCATCACCGTTCAGTTCGCGGAGGATGAAGAATTCGAACGGTTCTGCCGCAAGAACCACAATTATCTGATCTACGAAGTGGGAGGGAGGATCGCCCCTCGGGAGCGAATCCAGTTCCTCAAAGAATTCGTCATGGCGGCGGAAATGCCGGATGACCATACCGCCCGCAGCCACAAACGCGAGCGCGACGCCTACGTTCAGCAGATGAAGCCGGAAGCTGAGGACGAGGACGACGAAGAGAACGACGAGCAGTATGAGCAGGCCTAACCTATAGACAGCCTGCATGACTCCGTCTTCTCGCCAATCGTGGCCAAAAACGAGGCTCGCTCCTTGGCCAAAAAGAGCAGCCACGACTTGCAGCGTGATGCGGTTCACTTGCCACAGGGGGAAGCCGTGTTGCTCGCTGTCTTCGCTTTCCGAAATCGATAGATTGACGACGCACCCAGCAAGAGGACGTTGAGCTTTTGTCATGAGACGCCTCCTCTTGTTGTGGCAAGCGTATAAGGTGTCATCAGTTGCGTGCCGGTTGGTGCATACATCTCGACAAGAGCTGCCGCGGCTTCATAATTTCCCGCCCGTAAAGGTGGGTCGGGGTAGAGGATGAGGTGGGGTGTGGTACAGGAAGCTTTTGCGTCCGTCATGGATCGACAGGCGCGCAGGAGTGCCGACATGCTCGGAGCGAAGGAGAACACGCGCAGTTCCGAGGGTGACGGCAAGACGCCTGTGTGCTTCATTTGTTCCACGCGGCGCATAAAGAGAAGGAATCGTAATCCCTCCCGCAAGGCAAGGAAAAGGATCCTAAGAAGGTTTCCGTCAGGGATGCGAACAGTGGGAAGGCGATCAAAAGGAAGTATGCCGGCCGGATGATCAAGTCCAGTACGGGCCTCGACAAGAACTGCGGGCGTCGCGTATTCGTCCGCCCAAAGTACTTCCTGCTGACACCAGTGGCGGCTTTCGTACACTTCAGTGCGGAGCATGATGATGAGAGACGAACCGACGCCCTGCTCTAGCTCTCGTTGCCAATCGCAGCCCGCCGGTAAGTCGGCAGCATCATAGAAGGCCTTCAACCATTCGATCGTGTCGATCTGGTGCTTTAATGCGAGCGCCAACGGCAAACCGTCGATCTTGGCGTGACTGATGAAAAGTCGAAGGTACCCGGCTACCTGGCCAGGCGCCGCAGGTAATGCCTGAGCTAGGAGGACCCGGCATTCGTGCAGTACGCGGAGGGCGAGCATTGCCGGACGTAAGGCACTTTCTGCAAGGTGATGAACTTGAAGTAATTGATGGCTCGCGAGAGCCTGCCGTTTGTTCGAGTATTCGCGTCCAGTACGTTCGTCCATCGCGACAGCAAGCATCGCGTGACGACCATTTGATGCACTCGTAACAGCCCAGCATTCAGCTAGCCAATCCCACAACTCGTCCCCGGCATTATTCAGCAGGGCACGATCTATAAAGACGACGGTCACCGTATGACAAAAGGCATCGAGTGTCTGCGAGGGGCCGAGGGGAGGCTTGCTTGCAAACACCTCCAATTGAATACCCAGATCTTCTCCTGTTGCGAGATAGTTGCCCGCTTCTTTGCCGCCTTGGAATGCGCGCAGAAGGGCCCATTGATAATCCGTTACGTCGCGGTCATCCGGGTGCCGGAAGACAAGAAGCTGAAGTGGCATTGCAGTAGGCATGCTCCCTGAGGCCCGCCTGTGATTGGCTTGTGTCCTAAAAATAGGAGCCAGAATGCGATTATGCAAGAGCAGAAACCACGAATGTCGAAGAGCCCTTCCAGATTCAATTGACCGAATAAGAAATGCCAGACCAGGCGTTTCACCCCTACAGCAGGTTCAGTTGATGGACAGGGGACGCTAAGTCATAAAGAGATCGGACCTGACGAACAAAATCCGTTTGCCCCCCGTAGCTCGGATGCCTGACCTGAGCAACTTCCGAGATTCCTGCGACACGTAGGGCCGTTTTTGCTGCGTCATTTCCGATGGCCACGAGGCGGCGCGGACGCAGCATGATGATTAGTTCTGCAAGCAGTTCTTCTCCAGCGGCGCGTTCGTGCGGCTTGTGTGACCTGTTAGTGAACGGATCACCCGGTTCATGAGGATGCAGCGGAAACACATTCCACAGGAACACCGGCACGGAAATCAGCGCCAAAAGGCTCCAAATCACGGCTGCCGTGCGCTCTGCCACCATAGAGCCAGTCGTCGCTCGCTCAACCGAGACATTCCAACGGGTCGCATGAACCGATAGATGTACATCGTCTGTGAGCGCCAAGCCGGTACGCCGGCCTCCCCGGTAACCGAGATCACGGCCTATCCATAGATCGTCGATTTCCGTCTTTGTCGCTGCTCTCAAAAGTCCTTGTAATGCCATCACACGTCGGCGGGGAGCGTCGCTTACATCATGAACGGGGCATCGGTCCGAGTAAGGGTTGAACACATTCTCGAACTTCAACTGTTGGAGAGAGCCCACAAACTCGGCCGGTCTCATGTCGTGCCTCCACTCAGGGGCATGCACTGAATCGTGCGAGTAGCTCTATCCCCGACGACAACGCCGCCGCGGTTGTACCGAACCTGCCGGAACACATCGTAACCCCGCAGTATGGCAATCTCCCATAAGCGTAACGGGCAGGCCTCAACTTCGTAACCAGAAACAAACTGCTGTACGGTTTTCAGGAGGTCGAAAGAGACCGATTTCTGGCCTTCAAAGCAATTCAGCTCTTTTGCCCTGGAGAAGATCCACGCAGTAAGCCCCTCCTCCACCACGATTGCCCGACCGCCATCTTGCGCATCGTCAACCTTTGGATCGCTCTTGCGCTTGTGCTTGAGAAGGGCACGGAAAGTGGGCGACCAGTGAAGAATAGCCGCGTGCGCGAAATGAAAGACATCGTGGAAGCGATAACCATCGGAATCGTGAATATTGTCCGTGAGCGGGTCCCCGATGAAAACGCCACTAAGGCGCAGGTAGCTGCGCCCGCTGCTGCGCTGATCGATCGTGATTTCGAAATGGTCAGGAAGCTGTTCTTCTGGTGGAAATGTGCGATCGAAGGTCGGGAGAGCAGCGTAGTCGGGATCGAGGAAGCGTCCTGTTGTCTTCGCCGTGTTCTTTCGAACTACTTCTGCAAACGTAACTCGGGCAGCGTTCAGCGCGCGAACGTAGGCGTTGGCAAATGCCCTGAGATGTGACGAGGCGTTGCTTTTAGTGGTGCGTAGCTCGAACAAGCCGGCAGCGGCCTCTCCCAATTGCAAGAGCGCCGTATCAAGCTCGGGAACCATGAGCGGCGTTGCCACATGAGAAATCGGACTTTCAACCAGGTCATTAGCTGCAACCGATGTGGAATAGCCTTCGCCGCTAGCAGCCTCAGCGAGAATCTCATCTAGGGGGATATGCAACCTTCGACACAGGGCCGTCAGATACCACAATGCATCCCCAAACTCTTCTTCGACGGCGTGACGGTAACCTGCATAAGCCTCTCCCTCTCGGTGGAACTTCTTTGCAGTTGCCATAATGCTGCCAACTTCGCCAAATAGGCCGAGAAGAACTGGCTGAAGGTCGTCAGCCGGCAGCGTGTCCGTAGGTGCAACCTGACGCATGTAGTCGTCAAAGAGGATGGAACGATGGGGCGATGAGTTCAAAGTGGCTCCCTCTTCGGAGATGATTACGCTGTATGGGGCCAGTCCAAGGGCTCCCCGATATACCCTTTCTCCTCGAGGGAGCAAATCCAGTCAACAAACTCTTTGACAAATGCAGGCGGAAAATTACTCCTGTGGTTTCGGCCTGCGCACAAGCTGATGTGTTCAGGTCCGTAATCAAGAAACTTCGCAGGTACGCGGGGCCCAGAGCCTCCCCAGTAGACAAAATCGTCACTGATAAGTACTCGATTGGTTTGGGTATCGGTCTTAACGTTGGAAGGATTGGGACAGCCGTTGCTGAGGCTGTGATGTGAATTCGCCTGGTTCCACGCGCGGCTGTTCGGCTTCCGAGAGTAAATATTGTCGCCGAATGCTTGCTTCTTGCTGCCTCTCAGGTTTGGTTTCTTCATTTGGAAGTCCGGTGACGCCCAGTATTGTTCAAACGTCATCGTTCCAGTCAGCCGCATCGCGTAAACAATGCGATTCTGCCGATTGAGCGTTTTTGTACCTGTCCCCACCACCCAGTCGCCAATCTGCGCGACGTTGCGGATGCGTGGTTTGCAGGTGGCAAGAGTGCAGACACCGAAGAAAGGGTTCGGTGCAAAGCCGTAATCGCGTGCTACAACGTAGGAGTAAAGTTTCACGCTCCGCAACCGAATCGCTTGATTGGCCGGGGGGGGCGAAGCTCACCTGTAGGTTTGTGCCACTCGTTTGTCTTGCCCAGAATGGCGTCGATGATGCCATCACTCTGCCACCCGCGCACATCGTCCGCGTATTTTTCCAGAGCCTCTGGAACATCGCATTCGTTCGCACCGTGCGCGTAGATGCCTACGATCCGCTTGCCGCACTTCTCCGCATATTCGATCTCCCAGTTCACCCACTCGCTGTCCTTGGTTTTAGGCGTAATGTAGACAAGGAACGTACTTGCCCACCGGATTTGCGGGGCCAAGATCTGAGATTTTATGTAGTCGGGGTCCTTGGCATCGTTGGGGTTGGACGAGTTGATAGAAGAATCACGGATGGTCAAACCGCCCTTGCCGATCAAATTCTTCAGCTTATCAAGCCCTTCATCATCTTCGTGAACGTGACTGATGAATACATTCTTGATGTCATCGGCCATGTTGGCAAACCTGTGTGACGCGACAGAGATTTTCCGTGGATTGTTGCAGTATATCCCACTGCGGTGCGGATGCAAGTAGGATCAGTTTCTAATCACTAGCTGGTTCACGGCATAGATCTAAGTGCGAAACTGGGCCAAAGGTCACTTTGGGTAATATTCGTCGGGATCAATCCGAGGTCTCACCTTCGTGGCAACCACCATAGGTGCAACCTCGTGCGGGGGATAGTAGTCCCAACTGAGAGAACTGGCTAATCCGCACGCGTTGGCAAAGAAGTCGTAATCCTGCAAGATAGCCACGCGATTGCGTAATTTCCTCGGTGGTTCCAGGCTTCTGGACCTATCGCACACGAACCCACCGGGCAGGCTCTGCCCTCGGAGTTCGTCGTGCAGACGTTGTAGCCGACCGCCGCCACCGATAACAAAAAGATCAAAGTGTTTATCGTGTGCTGCGACCAGCTTCTGGCCTTTGACAATCTCCCAACAAGTTCGACCATATTGTGCGTAAATTTCTTGCAGACTTTTCAACGCTGGAACTGTCAGAGTCCGCGTCTGTTTGCGTTGTCGAGCGAAGGCAATGTCACACCTCCATAAGCCTGCCAATTCCGAGTCGATCTTCAGTCCTCCAACTGCCTGCGTCGAGTCCGCGAGATAGCTCGGTCTAAGCGGATGACCTGGCTCGCTGATTATTTGTCCATTGAAGAAGAACGACACCTCCGTTGTACCTGCTCCGACGTCCACTATCGCGTACGTCTTGGCCTCAGCATGGGGGGATTCAAGAAATGCCTTTACAGCTGCGAGCCCCTCTGGTTGGATGAAGTAATTGCGATCATGATCAGGCTGCACGTTGTGAGATGTAAGCCTTTTTTCAACGTCGTCTAAGCATCTGGTCTGTCCTTCAGGCTCCTCCTCATTCGCAAGGTCCATTGCGACCCCCGCCATCCTCTCCCAGTCCTGCCGTCGGCCATCTTCGTCCAAATGGTCCATCGGACAGCCAATGTTCCAGATCATAAGCATCTGATCATGAGGAAAACGCCCTTCCAGCAATTGTTCTACACTACGAAAAACGTACGCCAAGAAAAGACAACCAAACACATCCGCGGCATATCCCCTGTCGCTACCCGGAAGTCTGATATTGCCGTTTTGTGCAACGGCATTACCGCAAGAGCAGATGCGCTTATTCCTACGACACAGGACGCAGAGCTTGATTGACGACACTGTTACGTCATCCTGCTGTGTGTCTGAGTCTCGTGTTCCGTATTTCAATAGACCACCACGACAGGTCACGTTTGATGGTAGTAGGAACCCAGCCAGCCCACTCTCCGGGAACCATTGCACGAGCTCAAAGTCATTCGTCGTCAAGTCCTGCCACATGACTTTCGTTGTGCTCGTACCAAAATCTACACCCACAACGATCGTGCGTTCGACAGGCTTGACTGCCAATCGAGGACTACCTGGCACTCTTTCGCCTGCATTTCGAGTAGGCGAGATCGGTACCGGCGTCGTCTCTCCACTCTTAACCACTGCAGGCAGACCTTCACGGTGCTTTGCTCCAAATACTCGGCGCCACATTCGGTGCCAAAAACCTTCTTTTCTCATCAGGACACCACTAGAATTCCAGAAGCGATCGGTGAGTACTCCGCAGTAACTACTCGTAGTGCCTCAATTAGCTCCTCGCGCTTCTGTTGTTCTGCCTTAAGATTGCGGATTGTCCCCTCGAGCATGCGGATGTAGCGAGTGGGCTGATTGCGAAGTCTCGCATTGTCCAACAAGATTTGTTTGCGTGAGATTCGCATCCGGTGAGACTCGCGGACGCTGGCGAGCCTTGAGTCGACGAACGCGTCGTTCAGGCGCTCAACATCTAGTCTTCGTGCCTGGAATCGTTCTGCGAGCACTGCTTCGGCGGCGGCGTAGGCCCTCTTGAGCGGCCCACAATCAACGCTAGGGACCGGCGTGTCAGAGCCGGTACGTACCATTCGACCCAAGATGAGTTCGCTCGCCTCATCACTCACGGCTGCGAAGTTCTCTAGGTTGACCAGAGCAGCTAGGAGTGCTTCCTGCTGGCGTGCAGCAAGGATTGTTGTTCTTGCGATCAAATACAAGTAATCACCAGCTCTAAGGTCGTCGGAGCACGCTAGAGCGAGGCGTGCCACTGGGTGAAACGTGGTACCTTCATGCGCATTCACGATTGCGCGTATAAAGAAGTGCCGCACATGTAAGTAAGTCAGAGAAGTGTCACGTTCGGCAACCTCAGAGTCGAATGTGACTTTCAGGGAGCCCCGGTGCAAGGCGCTGCAAAATGCTGCTTTTTGCTCGTCTTCTGGTTGCTCAATTACGAATGACAAAAGCTTTTCATTTGCGTCAAGGCGATATACCCCGTCTTCTTCGGCAGTAAGGTCGAGGCGGCGATCAAAGTGCTCGAGAAAGTCGGCTACAAGCAAGGCGAGATCTGATGGACTGATAAAACGCCCCAACGTCTGTGCGCGGTCGACTTCCTGTCGATAAAATTCGTCATGCCCGATAAACTGAGGACTCGACTTTTCCCACTCCTCAAATTGCTGCTTCCTTTTCTCTAGAACTAGGGCAGCCTGCTCGATTCGACCCCGCCGTTGCTCTTCCGTCAGTTCGGGATCGAAGAGGTCTCTGGTAAGGGTTGTAATCTCGTTGCCGAGAATCGCCTCCAAATCGCCGATGTAAGATTCAAACAGGTTGATGCGTCTATAAAGACGAGTCAGAATCTCGTCCTCGATCGTACCTGGTGCAGACAGATTAAATATCAGAATTCGCTTGGCCTTTTGCCCGAAACGATCCAACCTGCCTATGCGTTGCTCAACAACCATAGGATTCCATGGCAGGTCGTAATTGAAGAGAATATGGCAGAACTGGAAATCGAGGCCCTCACTTCCGACTTCCGTTGAGAGAAGCACTTGGAACTTGCCTTGTCTGAATTGGGATATCCGCTTTTCTCGTTCTACAGGCGAGAAAGCTCCACTGATAACTGTATTTGAATATCCGATGGCGCCTAACCTGCGCGAAAGATATTCGACGGTTTTCTTGAAGTAGCTGAAGATGATGATGGGTTCTCCAGGTTGTGAGTACTGGAGCTCCTCCAGACAGCGACGCAAAACGTCGAACTTGCTGTCGGGTTGACCGATCTGATACCAAGCTTGGATGATCTGTTTCAACTGTTGGCGGCGAGTTTCAGCGTCGTCCGATTCCGCGTGATTCCAGTCTTCAGTGTCGACGTCCGACATTTCTTCGTCGAGGCCGCCCGACTTTTCTACCTGCATCTCGTAATATTCGACCATTGCTGGGATGCAGCTCGCGAGTTGTCGCTGCGGCATCATGAGGCCGAATAACAAAGCGGTATCTTTACCTCCTTTGAGGTATGTAGACCGCACAAAGTCGAGCACCGCGTCATAGAAACCACGCTCTGCTGCGGTGAGCTCGACTTTTTTAACCACAGCAAACCGCTCGCTGCCAATGTGTACATCCCGTCTACGTGTACGGCTGAAAACACGAGACAGCAGATTCATTTCGGCCAGATTACGTTGAATCTCTACTGTCGCGCGACGACTCTGAGGATTTGCTTCGGCGAGCAGCTGAAGCGTTTCGTGGTAGAGAGGATTGCGGCGAAGCGACTGGCTGACGGCGGACCAGGCAAGGGCCAGTTCCGAGGTGGATGAGCGGATATTCGTTTCCTGAAGAGCATCGCGTTGGAGGTAGCCGTGCTCCTCTCCCAGCGCCAGCAGGATGTCATGTGCCAACTTGAACCTGTTCTCAGCAGACTGCGACACCTTCTGTTCGGCTGCGACAATGTGACGATTGAAGAGCATGCAAGCTTCAAAGTAAGGGAACGATGAGAATTCCTCCTCGTCTAGCAGAGACAGGAGGTTGTACAGGTCGCGCGAACCAATCTGTATAGGCGTTGCTGTCAGAGCAAGAACAGCATCGGACGAACTCGCCGCCTCTCTGCATGCTCGATGAGCCTTAGTCTCGGAGTTCTTCAAGTGGTGCGCTTCATCGATTATCAGCAAATCCAGTGGAGGGGGCATTGCCTCCCATTCCTCCATGACCGTCGGATTCCGAAACGATTCAAGGCTGCAGATTGTGCGAAGATCCGCCTCGTCGTCATCGCGGTATCGACGGAGAAATTCGAGAATTTGCGGCGCTTTCCAAATGTCGAACCTAAGGTCAAACCGCCTGCGAAGTTCCATCTGCCATTTGGTACATAGGGAGGCTTTACAAATCACTAATGTCTTACGGAAAGTATGTGGGTAGCGGGCGAGCAACTCACACAGAATGAAACCCGCCTCGATGGTTTTTCCCAGCCCAACCTCATCTGCAAGCAGCAAACGTTGTTTAGCAGATCGCAGGAACTTAAGGAGGGGCTTGAATTGGTATGGCTGGAACTCAGTGCGGCTCGCTCGAAAAGCATACAGCGTGTCTTGTAACGGGCGACGCAATCGCTCGTAAGTCAGCAGGCGTGAGAACGTACTTTGGTCGCCAAACTCACCGCTCAGCAACATCTCATCGAGAGAGGCGGCTAGGCGAACCGCCACTAAATCGTTTTCGGGAACCTGAGTTGGGACGGAACTACTGGGAAAGAGAACTCTGTAAAAGAACCGCCCGGCGAGCTTTATGGCCGACCCCTGCACCACACCCCGCTCGTCCCGCCGATTGCGGCGCACAACAATATCGCCGTGTTGGAAAGCCGGTTCCGACACGCCTCCCCCGATTGGTCTTGCAAATATAAGAGGCTTTCATTTCATATGTAATCGATTCACATACGCCATGCAACCGTAAACAGATGGTCCCTGAACAAGGCCAACTCGCAGTGGTCCGTCAACGGCGCTACACCGTAACCGATGTCCGGCGAGCAGTTGCAAACGCAAGTGCAATAAACACAGACTTGCAGCACCTAGTTAGCCTGTCGTCGATTGAGGACGATGCCTTAGGCGAAGAGTTACAGGTCATATGGGAGGTCGAGCCAGGGGCACATGTTTTCGACAAGTTGGAGCTTCCAGAGCCGAGGGGCTTCGACCATCCGGCTAAGCTGGACGCATTCCTTGACGCTGTCCGCTGGGGCGCCGCTTCAATTGCGGACACCCGACAGCTTCAGGCGCCATTTCGTAGCGGGATCGAAATCGAAAGTTACCAGCTTGATCCGATCGTTCGCGCCATCCAGATGCCACGCGTCAATTTGCTGGTGGCTGACGACGTCGGCCTTGGAAAGACAATCGAATCCGGCCTCGTCATTTCCGAGCTGGTTCTGCGACACCGTGCAACTCGTGTACTGGTCGTTTGCCCTTCTCCGCTCCAAATCAAGTGGCGCGATGAGATGCTTGAGAAGTTCGGCCTAGATTTCGTGATTGTTGATGGCGCGCTCGTGAAACGCCTGCGGCGCGAGCGCGGTCTGTACGCGAATCCTTGGACCCACTTCCCCAGGCTAATCACATCGATGGACTACCTCAAGCGTGAGTACCCGCTTCGGGTATTCCGTGAAGCAGTGTCGCGATCGGAAAGTCGTCCCGGTCTTCGCGACTTCGATGTTCTCGTCGTTGACGAGGCGCACAACGTCGCTCCAAGTGGCACCGGGAAGTTTGCGCTTGATTCTCATCGAACCCAAGCTATCAGGGAGATCGGTTCGCATTTTGAACACAAGATGTTCCTGACAGCGACTCCGCATAATGGTTACAAAGAGAGCTTCTCAGCGTTACTGGAGCTGTTGGATGACCAGCGATTCGCCCGCGGTGTGCCGCCCGACCCGGCTCAACTGCGTGCAGTCATGGTCCGGCGGTTGAAGAGCGAAATAAAGAACTGGGACGGATCAGACAAATTCCCCAAACGGATATTGGAGCACCTTCCTGTCGAGTACACGGCTGAGGAGCAGCATATCCACGCACTGCTGACGTCATACGCCTCTATGCGTGGCGAAGGCTACCGCGACAATGCGGAACGATTTGCAACCGAATTTGTTCTCAAGCTCCTAAAAAAGAGGTTATTTTCATCACCTCAGGCATTTCTCAATACGCTAAACCGGCATCGGGCATCGCTCCGAAAGTCTGCCGCACATGATGTGCTCACGCACTCACCCGGCGCACTTGCCCGTATTCTTGACCAAGCGGAAGAAGATTTCGCTGATGAATTCGAACAGCAAGAAGCTGAGACCGAGGCCATCGAGGCCGCGGCGCGGGCTTTTCGGTCGCCTTCATCGAGAGAAATAGAGATACTGACGCAACTTGCTTCGTGGGCGGAAAGGGCTGCGACCCAGCTCGATAGCAAGGCGAAAGAGCTGATCGCATGGATCGAGAGGGTGCTCCGGCCAGGTGGCAAGTGGAACGATGATCGTGTCGTAATCTTTACGGAATATCGCGACACACAGAAGTGGCTTCACGATTTGCTGGCATTTCGCGGCCTACATGATGGAGGCCGCATCGAGATGTTGTATGGGGCGCAGGAGACCGAAGATCGGGAGCGGATAAAAGCTGCTTTTCAATTCGATCCGAGGCAGGCGCCTGTCCGAATCCTCCTCGCGACCGATGCAGCCAGCGAGGGAATCGATCTCCAGCGATACTGCCACCGCCTTATTCACTACGAGATTCCGTGGAATCCAAATCGGCTCGAGCAGCGCAACGGCCGCATTGATCGACACGGGCAGAATGCAAAAGTGGTTCGTGTCTATCACTTTGTTGCTTCCGGGTTTCGTGAAGAGGCTGAATATGCGGAAGGATCTGGAACCACGTTGGCCGCAGATCTCGAATTTCTCTACCGCGCCGCAAAGAAGGTTCAACAAATTCGTGAGGACCTTGGCAAAGTAGGACCGGTCATTGCCGAGCAGGTTGAGGAAGCGATGCTGGGGAAACGCCGCCGCCTCGAAACCAGCAAAGCCGAGCGTGACAATGAACCGGTCAAGCGGCTGTTACGGTTCGAACAAAACGTTCGCGAACTCTCAAAACGGCATGCCGAGCAGCTTGAGGAGACGCGCCGCGAGCTTCACCTCTCGCCGTCGAACATAGAATCGGTCGTGCACATCGCACTTGTGCTCGCACGACAACCGAAGCTCATTCCGGTTAACGTGGAAGGGGTGTCGCGGGCATTTGAAGTTCCGAGGTTCTCTGATCCATCATGGCAACCTTGCCTTGCGGGCTTAATCCATCCACACACCGGACTACAACGACCCATCACTTTCGACCCTGATGCTGCCGCAGGGAGGGATGATGTTGTCCTGGCCCATCTGAATCATCGCCTCGTCCAGCGTTGCCTTCGTCTTCTTCGGGCCGAGGTATGGGCGCCCGCGGACCGGCAAAAGATCCATCGCGTAACTGCGCGCCTAGTTCCTCGCGGAAAGCTGCGAAGCCCGGCAGTGTTAGCACATGCGCGTTTGACTGTGGTTTCGGCGGACAGTCACCGGCTCCATGAGGAACTGATCACGGCCGGAGGTATTATTTCGGACGCGCGACTCGAACGATGGAATGTCGGCCAAGTTTTGGAGTTCGTAAATCTCGCCACGTTTGATGAAGTCCCGGAATCTGTGCAGAAACGACTCGCCAAAGTATGGCCACAACTGAAGCGATCGGTAATGTCAGCACTTGAAACTCGGGCCCGGGACCGCAATGATTCGATTAGGAAGCAACTCGCAGAACGCGCTGAGGACGAATTGCGGAAGCTCACGGCCGTGATGCACGAGCTGGAGGCGGCAATTCGTGCAGAATTAGATAGGCCTGCTGATCCGCAATTGGCTTTGTTCAGTGACGCTGAGCGGGACCAGTCCGACCGAAATCACGAGTTCCTCCTAGCGAGAATGAGGGAGTTGCCAGCGGAGTTAGCTCGCGAGACCGAAGTGATTCGTCGCCGCTACGCGGATCCCCAACCGCGACTGTTTCCAGTCGCAGTCACTTTCCTCGTCCCTGAGGGACTTGCTTAATGTCCGCAGCCAGCGAATATGCCGAGCTGTTGAAGTTGATAGAGGTTTCAGGGCCCTTCCTCAGCCTGCCGGTTTTCAAGGATGTGTTTCCTCAGGGATTTGCAAAGGACTCCTCCGAGTTGACTCGAGAGGTTAAGGAACGCTACGTGGAATGGAGCGCCGCGAGGACACAGGCTCGTTCCACTGTCACCCCCGCCGAAAGGGAGTGGCTGCGAGTCGTCTTTCTGAGGCTGCTTGGTTGGCCAACCGAAAGGATTTCGGAAGATAACGCAATTCCGCAGAATGTATCCCACCTCGTGGCCCTACACCACGAGACACTCCGTCCAGACCTGGTGCTCAACGAAGACGGCAAGCCGCGAATTCTGGTATCTGTGTACCCCCCCACTCAGGACCCGGACCGGCGTCCTCCCAACACCACTTGGAACGCGTCCTGTGCCGCGCGAATGGCCGAATTGCTCCACGCCACCGGAGTTCCAATAGGAATCGTAACAAACGGCGAGCGGTTTACCGTCGTTTACGCCGAATACGGGCAGCCGACCGGCTTCGCTGATTTTCGGGCTGAGCTGTGGTTTGACGAGCGCCTAACGCTGCGTGCGTTCCGCGATTTCCTTTCCGCCGATGCTGTGTTCAACAGGCCGCCCGATCAGACTTTAGACGCGCTGTACCGGCGAAGTCTGGATAACCAGCAGGAAGTCTCGACGACTCTGGGTCGGCAGGTAAGGCGTGCGGTAGGGATGTTTGTTGCCGCGATGGACAAAGCAGACCGGGAGGCTGGCCGCAAACTTCTATCCGGCATTGACGAAGAGCGCATTTACGAAGCGTCACTATCCGTGATGATGCGTTTGGTGTTCTTATTCTTCGCTGAGGAGCGCGACCTGCTTCCGATCTCGAATCCTGTATACCGCGGGAACTACGCGGTAAGCACTCTTCACGACCAACTTCGGTCGGCGGCGGACAGACTCGGCGAAGAAGTCCTGGAGCGACGGTACGATGAGGGTGTCCGATTTGGTCAGGCAATACGCAACTGAAAAGATGCCCGAACGAGCCGATACTCGGAGGTCCTACGGCGTGTGGCTCAACAACTACATTCTGCCGAAATGGGGAGATTCGCCATTGAGTGCGGTCCAGCCCCGTCCGGTTGAATTGTGGCTGCAATCCTTGACCCTTTCTCCAAAGAGCAAGGCTCACATCCGGGGAATGCTGAGTATTCTGTGGGACTTTGCCGTGTGGCGTGGTGAAGCACCCATGCAGCGAAATCCAATGGAACTTGTTGCCATTCGAGGGGCCAGCAAGCGCAAGAAGCAGCCAAGAAGCCTGACTGCTGAGGAGTTCCAGCGATTCGTCGGTGCCTTAGACGAGCCGTTCCGCACGATGGCACTCCTCTGCTGCTGCCTCGGTCTCCGAATCAGCGAGTGTCTTGCGCTGAAGTGGTCCGATGTGGATTGGAGTGACAACCGCCTCACCGTAGAACGAAGCATCGTCTGTCAACAGGTGGACGATGTGAAAACAGACCAATCACGCAAACGGCTGGTGATTCACGCCGACCTGCTCGCAGCGTTGAAGGCTTGGAAGAACGCCACACTGTTTTCCGGTCCAGAGAATTGGCTGTTTGCATCTGCGTTCCAGGCGGGAAATCTGCCTTGGTCCTACGATCAGGTTTGGCGAAAGTATCAGGCGGCCGCAAAGACAGCCGGTATCGGACGCCTCGGCACTCACTCTTTACGCCATACCTACAGAACGTGGCTTGACTCTGTCGGCACGCCCGTCGGAGTCCAGCAAAAGCTGATGCGGCATGCCGACGTTCGCACAACAATGAACGTCTATGGTGACGCGGCAACGGCTGACATGATCGAGGCTCATGGCAAGGTCGTAAGCTTGGCGCTTAACTGATTGCAAAGTGATTGCAAGCACCGCTAAGTTGTTGAAAGTGTGGTGAGCGCGGAAGGAATCGAACCTTCAACCTACTGATTAAGAGTCAGTTGCTCTGCCAGTTGAGCTACGCGCCCGTTTGTGGGGAAAACTTCAGAAGGGCACACTCAGTATAACATCCGGTGATCAGCCGTCAGCCGTCAACTCGCAGCATCGGCACGGCATTGCGCTGTTGCTTCGATTGAGCCGCCACGAATGATACGGCGGTTTTAAACCCGGCGGTTCAAGAGCTGCCCAACTAAAGGCGGCTCGCTAAGAGCTGCTATCTGATCGCTATTCCCTTACTCAATCTGCACCAATTGTCCCGCACCGACTGAGGTTGGCGACCCGGGAGAGGGTGCTGTCTGGGGTGCGCGCCAGAAATCCATGTACGACACCTGATGCACGCACGAGATGGTGCAGTTCGGAGCGCAACTCTTCTCGGCGCGGAACTCGCGGCGAATGTCATCGACGGTGTACTGCGAAAGCGGCGTGCCGGGGAAGCCGCGCTGCTGCGAGCAGTAGTGCACCAGCCCGTCTTCGCATATATATAGGTAGCGCGCGCCGGCGCGGCATCGCCAATCGTTCGGTTTGCCGTCAGCGATGTTGTCCTGGAACCAGTTGAAGCGCGCATAGTGCCGCTTCGTCAGCTTCTTCATCTTCGTGAAGACTTCGCGCTCGTCGTCGCCCAGCGGGCGCAACTGGCCATCACCGTCGTGAATGATGCCGATGGTGGAGGTGAATCCGAGCTGCACCGCGCGCCGGCCGACGACCAGCGCATCATGCGGATTGCGAATGCCTCCGCCGACGACCGAGTTGATGTTCACATGAAACTCAGCGTGTTCGGCCAGCAGTTGCAGCTTGCGGTCCAGCACCTTCAACGACTTCTTCGAGACATCGTCGGGCATGATGTTGTCGATACTGATTTGCAGGTGGTCGAGCCCGGCGCGATTCAGGCGCTGGATGCGATCAGCGGTAAGCAGGTATCCGTTGGTGATGATGCCGGCGATCATTGGATAACGCCGGATGCGCGCGATAATGTCGTCGAGTTGCGGGTGCAGCAGCGGCTCTCCACCGCTGATGGTGACAATCGAAGTGCCCAGGCGCGCGAGGTCGTCGATGCGCTGGTTCATAATCTCCAGCGGAACGGCCTCAGAGACCTTGTCGTACTCGTTGCAATAGGTGCAGTCGAGATTGCAGCGGCGCATAGGGATGATCTGCGCCATGACCGGGTGGTCGGTCGAGAGCACACCCTTGGCGATCATCGTGTATTCGCGAAGCCGGCGTTTGTATTTCAGCACCCGCCGCCGTGTTTTGAGAGACGCTTCTGCCATTTTGGCTAACTGATTACAACATATTGGATGGCGAACCAGGGAAGAAGGCTTGGTTATTCGGGCCAATTTGGCATCCGGGAGGTTCTTTTCTGCGGTTGGCCAGAGACCAACTCCGGCGGGCTCGGCTGGCGCGGGCCCTGCCATGCGGTATCGTTGCCCTGCCCTGCGCTGGTTTATAATTCAGGTTACAGCTCTGAAAGCTTATCCAGCCTGGAGTTTTCGTACCCAAATGATTCGATTTCTGCAAACTGAAGGCCCGCTCAAGAAGTTTGTTCTTGGTGGCATCCTGATCTTCGTCTGTGTGGCGATGAGCGCCTATCTTATCCCCGGCGGTTTTGGCGACTACTTCAGCGGCAGCCTGACGCAGCAAGGCGTGCTGGCCCAAGTTGGTGACCAGTCCGTCAGCATGCAGCAGGTCAACGAGCGCGCCCGCATGATCGGCAAACAGCAGTTTCGCGGCAACGTCCCTTCGTCGCTGATGCCGTTCCTGTTGCAGCGCGCAGCCGACAGCATGATCACCCAGGGCGCGCTGGTGTTCGAGGCCAACCGTATGGGACTGGGGGCCAATGACGAAGAGTTGCGCAACTTCCTCCACCAGGGACAGTTTGGCGAGGTCCTGTTTCCAGGCGGAAACTTCATCGGCGAACAGGCCTACGAAGACTTTGTCCAGAACCAGTTCGATATGAGCGTGGCGCAATTTCAGCAGGAGGTGAAGTCCCAGATTGCAACCACCAAGCTGCTGGCCGCCATCGGCTCAACCGTGACTGTGACGGACAAAGAGATTACCCAGGAAGTCCAGAAGCAGGATACGAAGGTGAAGTTCGACTACGCCGTCCTCACGCTTGACGACGTCAAGTCGCAGATTCATCCGACGGACACGGAGTTGAAGGCGTTTTACGACCAGAACAAGCAGCAGTACGCGAATTCCATTCCGGAGAAGCGCCAGGCGCGTTACGTCCTGATCGACAAGGCGAAGCTGGCCGACAATATCCAAATCTCGCAGGCCGATCTGGAGCAGTATTACAACCAGCATCAGGACGAATTTCGGGTGCCCGAGACGGTCACTGTGCGGCACATTCTGATCAAGACTCCGGTGCCCGGGCCGGACGGCAAAGTCGATCAGAAGGGCGTTGCAGAAGCC
This sequence comes from uncultured Acidobacteriaceae bacterium, assembly GCA_963846815.1. GTDB lineage: Bacteria > Acidobacteriota > Terriglobia > Terriglobales > Acidobacteriaceae > CAVVDY01. The sequence goes on from CAWJXG010000003.1 coordinate 18,635, forward strand.
AAGGCCAAGGCTGAGGACATTGAGAAGCAGCTGAAGAACGGGGCTGATTTCGCGGAACTGGCGAAGAAGTACTCGGAAGATCCGGGCTCAGCGCAGAATGGCGGATTATTGCCGCCGCTCACGCATGGCCGCACTGTGCCAGAGTTCGAGCAGGCTGCATTCAATACTCCGGTGGGACAAACGACCGGCGTCATTCGTACCAGTTATGGATTCCACATCATCAAGGTGGAAGGCAAGCAGAGTGCCCGCGTCAAACCGCTGGCCGAAGTGAAGCCGCAAATCGAGCCCATCCTCAAGCAGCAGAAAGCGGGCGCTGAGGCGCAGAAGATGGCGGATGCGGTGCAAAACGCGGCGCGGACTTCCAGCCTGGACAAGGCTGCTTCGCAGAAAGGTCTCTCCGTAGCAACTACCGGCATGCTGGCGAACAACGATCCGGTGCCGGGGATTGGAAACGCGCCGGAGCTGATGAGCGCGATTTTTGAGGCCAAGAAGGACGCACCGCCCGATACCGCTACCATTCCGCAGGGATATGTCGTTTACCAGGTGACGGATGTCCAGCCGCCACAGACGCCAACCTTCGAACAGATCAAGGCCAAAGTCGAGGACGATTTCAAGACGCAGCGGGCCGAGGCTATGCTGGCCCAGAAACTCCAGGAACTCTCTGACCGCGCGCACGCGGAGCACAACCTGCAAAACGCCGCCAAGGAACTTGGCGCCACCGTCAAGACCAGCGATCTTGTCGGTCCCACGGAACAGGTTCCGGAAATCGGTGCGCTCACAGGAGCGGCAAGCGTCATCTTTACCATGAAGCCCGGCGAGATCAGCGGACCGATTCCTCTTCGGAGCAGCGGAGTTGTGGTTGCGCTGCTGGACAAGCAGGAACCGACCGGCGATCAGTTGAAGAAGAGTTGGGACAGCGCCAAGGAAAGCTTGCTCACCCAGAAGAGGCAGGAACTGGACGGTCTTTATATACAGAACCTGCGGGAGCAACTGGAGAAGCAGGGCAAAATCAAGATCAATAAGGCAGAGATGGAGCGCCTGGCAAAGATGGGTGAAGGAAGCTAGCATTTTCGGCTTCCCAAACTCGTGAATTCGCGCCGCGGACTACTGTTTTCCAATCGGGGCTGCGGCGAATCGCCGCATACCACCCCTTCGTGGTTGCGAGAATCCCAAAGCGGACGAAGTCAGAGAAAATGATCTCTCAGCGCTCCTCTGGAATACTGCTACACCCAAGTTCGTTGCCTTCGCGCGGAGGCATCGGCGATTTTGGGCCTGCAGCCTATGAATTCGTCGACTGGCTGGCAGCGGCCAAGCAGACGTTGTGGCAAATGCTGCCGCTCGGCCCTCCCGGATATGGCAATTCTCCTTACTCCTGCACATCCGCGTTTGCGGGCAACGTTCTGTTTGTTAGCGCCGAGCGTCTGGCAGACCTGGGTCTGCTGCAGCGCCAGGAAGTTGACGCACTACCCGACGGCAACTCTCCTGTTGACTACGAAGGCGTGACCGCCAATAAGCTTCCTTTGCTGCGAAAAGCTGCCGACAGGTTTCTGCAGGACACCGATGCTGAGTTGCGCAGCAGTTACGAGGCGTTTTGCGAACGAAACAAGCTGTGGCTGGAAGACCACGTCCTGTTCAGTGTCTTGCGGGAGAAATTTGGAAATCAGGCCTGGCACTCGTGGACTCCGGGGCTGGTCATGCGCGAGCCCGAGGCCATTGAGAAGGCGCGGACGGAACTGGCCAGGGAACTGGACCGGGAGCGCTTTCTGCAGTTTGCGTTCTTCCAGCAGTGGTGTCTTTTGCGCTCCTACTGCGAAGAGCGAGGTATCCGCATTGTGGGCGACCTGGCGATCTTTGTCAGTTATGACAGCGCTGATGTGTGGACCCATCCTGAAATCTTCCGGCTCCAAGACGACCTGCTGCCGGAGGTAGTGGCAGGAGTGCCGCCGGACGCCTTCAGCGAGACCGGGCAGCGTTGGGGAAATCCGCTGTATGACTGGGACAAGCTAAAGGCGCGGGGCTACGATTGGTGGATCGATCGTCTGCGCTGGGCAGTTGAAACCTGCGACATCGTACGTCTCGATCATTTCCGCGGCTTTGAAGCCTACTGGGAAATACCCGCCGATGAGCCGACGGCGATCCATGGCAAGTGGGTGCATGGCCCGAACCATGACCTCTTTCTTGCCCTGCGGAACGCCCTGGGCAAGTTGCCGTTTATCGCCGAAGACCTGGGTTACATCACTCCGGAAGTCGAACAGCTACGAAAGACGCTCGACATTCCGGGCATGAAGGTGCTTCAGTTTGGCTTCGGAAATCGAGGCGCCCACATTTATCTGCCACACTCTTACGATCCGAACTCGGTGGTGTACACCGGGACGCATGACAATGACACATGCCTGGGCTGGTGGAAAAACTCGGCTTCGGAAGAAGAGAAGCTCTTTGCCGCGGCTTACCTCAACATCACCCGCGAGGACGATATTGCCTGGTCGTTCGTGCGCGGCGCGCTGACCTCGGTGGCGAATCTTGCCATCATTCCAATTCAGGATGTGCTTGGATTGGATAGCGACGCGCGCATGAATGTTCCCAGCGAGAGCGACGGCAACTGGTCATGGCGGCTGGGGCACGGTAAGCTAACGGAGGAATTGGCAATCAGGCTGGCCCGGTTGGTGGAACTTACGGATCGCGACGCAGTTCTTCGGAAGGGCGCAGAAACCGCGGATTCTGACATCAAGCAGCAAGCTTCAGCCAGCGAGAAGCGCAAACGGGAGATGTGCAAAGAGATCTCCGCATAGCAGTGAATCGCCGTTCTTGACCGGCACTTTCTTTCCTGTAAACAAATCCCGCATTCCAGTAGGAAACTCAGCCCCAAGCGACAGAGCGGTGTTCCCCCACACGGACCCGAGTGGCGGGCCTTCGGATCCCCGCATCAGGCTGTAAGCGAATCGCGTTGCCGCTACAACCACGATTTCGCCGGAGTAATTTCGGGTAAACGCGATGACATTCTCTGCCGCGCTACCATGCGACGACAGTGGAGTGTAGTTCCCCCGGCTGAACAGGGTGCGGCGTTGCCGGCGGAAGTTCAGGAGTTCTTCTGTGATCCAAAGCTTGATCCGCCCGTCGTCGTAGTTCTTCAGCAGATCTTCAACAAAGGCAATGGGGCCAAGATTCTTTCGCTGCTCCTGCATCTTCTGCAGCAGCGACTGGCGCTGCCCAAAGTCCACGGGCCTGCGATTGTCGGGGTCGACGAGGCTGAAGTCCCACAACTCCTGTCCCTGATAAGTATCCGGCACCCCGGGACAGGTCAGCTTGAGCAACGTTTGCGTAAGCGAGTTGATGGCGCCGAAGTATCTCACGGGAGGAATGAACTTCTGCAGCGACTCGAAAAACAGATTGTTCTTTCCCCGCCATTGCGGACTGAGGATGCGTCGGGTGAACTCCTTGAGAGCTTCGATATATTCCGGATTCGGATTCAGCCAGCTAAGGTTGACCTTCGCCTCGTGGGCCGCCTTGGCCATGTACTGCTGAATGCGGCCGCTAAAGTCGCGCATGTCCTCTTCGCCGTTGAGGTGCATCGGCAGGGCGCCCACGATAGTCTGGTAGAGCAAGTATTCCTCGTTGTTATCGGGAACTTCACGGCCATCGGGAATCTGAATTTTCCGGGTGCGATTCATGCGCCGCCATTTCATCACGCTGGCCGACCACTGTCGTGGCATTTCAGAGAGGACATCCAGTCGCGCCCGCACATCTTCGCTGCGCTTGCTGTCGTGCGTTGAGGTGGCGAGCATCGCATGCGGCCACTGCTGGGCGCGCACCTGGTTGCCGCGATGAAATTCATCCAGCGAAATTCCGAACTCCGCAGGAGAGCCGCCCACGTCATTGACCGAAATGAACCGGTTGTATACGTAGCAGGTGGTATCTTCCAGACCCTTGGCCATCACCGGTCCGGTCAACTGCTGAAACTTCAAAGTGAAGTACAACTGTTTCCGGTAGCCGTACACGATAGCACCGTCTTCCGCACCCTGCAGCAGGAGGACCCTTCGCAGAAAATCGAAAGTTGGCGCTATGTCGGGGTTAAGTTGCTTGGCTTTCTGGATGGCCAGCTCAATGTAGTTGCGATCGCGAGCCGAGATGTGCCCGTTTTCGTCGATATAGGTGCGGTAGACCGGAAACGTCGCGATGGTTTCGCGGATTGCCATTCGCAGGAAAATGCGCGTGAAGTCGCGGGCGCGCCGGTCATGCATGGAAATCAAATCCAGCAGGTGGCTCAGCACGTTGACTTCGCTGGAGAGCGCACTCAGCATGATGTGTTTCTTGCTCTGGTAAACCAGCATCTCGGGATCCATCACGCTGCCGGTCACCCGGCTGTACAGATGAGTAAAGTAGCGCTCATTCCTGCTGTCGATGAGAACGCCGTTCACCAGATTAGCGAAGTCGTAGCCTACGGTCCCGTCAACCGGCCACGCCGGCAGTTCCTCGCCACGCTCGAGAATCTTTTCAACCAGCAGATACAGGGGCAGCCGCTGCCTGCGATGTTTGCCATCTGCAACAAATGATTCCCGCACCTCTGGCTCAATGCCGTCTTCCGCCGCCGCCGAAGTAGCTTCCGGTCCGCAGCAGCGGCCGGCAGTGTAGAGCATTTGCAGGCGAGCAAAATACTCAACCGGATTGAGCAGTCCGTCCGGATGATCGATCCTGAGGCCGCAGATCAGGCCTTCCCCAACCAGACGGCGAATATAGCGATGGGTCTCGGCAAATACCTGCGGGTCTTCCATCCGCAGCCCAACCAGATCATTGATGTCAAAGAACCGCCGGTAATTAATCTCTTCGCCGGAAACCTGCCAGAAGGCCAAACGGTAGGCTTGCGCTTCCAGCAGCATGTGCAGCCAATCGAATCTGCCGGGATCGGCGGGGTCCCCGTTGACAATCGTCAGAGCTTCGTCGATCAGAGAAACCACCGGAGCTTCGGCTGCCAGACGCCCCAACCGCGCTTTCAGGACGGGAATCTGTTGCTGCCGCAGGCGCACGAGATCAGGGTTGGTAGAGTTGTTTGGCGGAAGCTGTCGCAAGTCCGTAAGAAGGTTGCGAAACTCCTGAATAGAAGGATGAGCGCGAAACTCCTTGCGCTGGGTGATGTCGCCCAGGGCGGCAAAGATCAAAGGAACGGTCTGGGGATCGATCAGGACGACATTGTCAAAATAGGAAACGAAGAAGTGGTCGCGCTGGAAGTGAACGGCGATTTTGCCCTGCTCAAGTTCATCACCATAGGTATTGCCGAGAATTGGCAGTAGGACCTTGTTGCGCAACTGCTCTTTCAGCGGCTCCCAATCGATATCGAAGAAGTCGGCGTAGGCAGAGGCCCGGCCATTTTGCAATACATCCTGCCACCAGGGGTTCGTGCCAGGGCCGATTCCCATGTGATTGGGAACAGTATCGAGGATCAGGCCCATGCCGTGCGCCTTCAGTTCCTGCACGAACTCGCGGAACTCGTCCTCGGTCCCAATCTCCGGGTTGATGTGGTTGTGGTCGATAATGTCATACCCGTGAGAACTTCCGGCGCGCGCCTTCAGGATCGGTGACGCGTAGCAGTGAGTGATACCCAGCCGATACAGATAAGGCACCAGCCGCAGGGCATCGGCAAAACGAAAATCTTTGTTGAACTGCAGCCGGTAGGTTGAAAGCGGGACAGAAGCTTCCTTTTCTTCCGACAGCTCTTCCATGCACTGGGCAAGCGCTGCTGAGACTTCCTCGATCACTGCGGATTTAGTGGTGGACATGAGCTGGTTATGCCCCGCCCCGGGACCCCTCCCAGAAACGCAGGACTGGCGGACGAAAGGGTTAAGATGCGCAATTTAAGCCGCTTGCTGGCCGAAAGAGCGGAATTCGACCGATCGCAGCGGGAATGTGCAAGAGACATCGCCCTTTGATCTGCATGACATAGCTTACCCCACCCGAACGGTTTCCCTCGGATGCAGTTGCGGTGGAATGGCTCATCGGGACTAAGAGTGTGCTGAGTCGGATGCCGTACAAAAAGTGCAGCGACCTACGACAAACGCCTGATGGGTCGTAGTCCTTCCGGAAGCGATACTCCGGTCATATACCAGTTGCTCACGCTTGGTGAGGACCCTCCGAAGACTGGTGAAACAAAGGAGTCCTTCAGGATGAAACGTCTTTCTCTGCTTCTTGGGTTGTTGAGCTTTATAAGTTATCCGGCGTTTGCAGTGGTTGTAACGCTCTCTTCCCCAACCAACAATTCTCAGTCCAGTGCGCCAGTGCATCTGGTGGCGAGCGCTGTCAGCGTTCGGCCGATCACCGGATGGGTGGCTTACATAGATTCTCAGATCGTTTACGTTGGACCGCCCACGTCGAAGATTGATACATGGTTTTCTGCCAACCAGGGAACCCACCAGTTAGTGGTTCGTGCCTGGGACAGTGCAGGAGCCTATGCCAGCCAGAGCGTGCAAATACAAGTGGTTTCCGATGGGCTGCCTACTCCTCCGCCGAATGCAATCGTATTCAACCACATCGAGGACAACGGGAATTGGGGATCGTGTAATGGTGCCGATTGTGCCGGCGGCAGCGGTCAAGGCGTCTACTGGATGGCGCAGAACCAGGCGGCTCCGTCGCTGAGCGGGCGCAGTACCGAGTTCTATACATCAGGCGTCTGGGAAAATGCGTTGTGGTGGCAGAAACTCGGCAACAACGACGCAGCCCACAATCTTCTCTGGGACTTCTTCTTTTATGTCGATTCCAATTACAACGTTTCCGCTCAGGCCTTGGAATTTGACACCTTTCAGTTCATCAGCGGCTATAACTACATGATAGGCACCGAGTGTGATTACGGGGCCCAGATATGGGATACGTGGGACGAGGCGGCAGGCCACTGGATTCACAGCAACATCCCTTGTCCGCACTTCGCCGCCAACACCTGGCATCACATTCAGCTCTACACCCAGACCAATGCCAGCGCTCATCAATACAAATATGTGACGCTGGTGGTTGACGGGCAGAGCACGCCGGTCAACTTTGTCGGCAATGCGCGCTATCTCAACTGGGGCGACAACATAGGAGTGCAGTGGCAGTTGGATATAAACAAGAACGGCTCGGGAATTCACGAGTGGATCGACAACGCCAAGCTGACTGTCTGGTAAGGTGCCTGAGGAAGGTTAGGGACCGCACCTGCCCAAACAGAAATACCGCGACGGCATTCACAGAAGAAATGAACGCCGTCGCGGCTTGGTAGAGAGATCGTTGCTATCGAAGCGCCGCTTTGCTGAAACTCTTAGCTTTCCAGCGTGCTTACTTCGATGGGCTGCTCCTCGGTTTCAATCGAGCCCTCAAGAGCCTTCAGTCCGTACTCATATCCCTTGTCGAAGGCCTTGAGGTTCAGATCGACAAACGCCTTGGGTACCGAGTCAGCGATGGCATCGCGCAGCGCCTCGGGCCTGAGCAATCCACTGACCGCGCCAAAGAATCCGACCATCACGATGTTCAGCACCATGCGCTTGCCCAGTTCTTCGGCGAGCCGCGTGGCCGGAACGCTGTACACACGCGCGCCCGCCGGCAGATCATCGACCCGGACCAGGTCCTGCTCGACAATCAGCAGTCCGTTTTCCTTGAGCTGCGGAGTGAACAGCGAGTACGCTTCCTGCGACATAACAACCAGAATGTCGGGCCGCGTGACATAGGGGTACAGCACCGGCTCATCCGCAAGAATCACTTGCGCGCTGCAGGCTCCGCCGCGCGCCTCGGGCCCGAATGCCTGCGTCATGGTCGAGTAACCGTTCTCGTAGATGCATCCGGCTTTGCCGATGACGATGGCTGACAGAATCACGCCCTGCCCGCCGAATCCGGCGATGCGGATTTCAGTTAGATTTCGCATTCACATGCCTCCCTCTCGACATAGCGGTCGCCCAGCGTTTCGACCATCTTGTCGTGCATCAGGTCGCGATAATCGTTGCGCTCACGATCGACAAACTTCCCGACGATAATCTCGCCCGACTTGCCCAACGCAACTTCCTGCGTGGGTGCGCCGTTCTTAATCTTGCTGAATTCCTTGTAATACACCATGGTGTCGAGACCGTCGCCCATCTTGTTGCGGCGCTGATAGAGCGTCGGGCAGGGCGACAGTACCTCGATGAAGCAGAATCCCTTCTTGGTGAACATTTCCTGCATGGCGCGAGCAAGCTGCCGTACATGAAACGTGGTCCAGCGCGCTACATACACTGCGCCGGCCGCTTCGACCAGATGCGGCAGGTTAAATGCCGAATCGAAGGTGCCGTACGGGTTCGTCGACGTAATCACCGAGTTCGGCGTAGTCGGCGCCGTTTGTCCGCCTGTCATGGCATAGATCAGGTTGTTGATGCAGATCACCTTGAGGTCCACGTTGCGGCGAGCAGCGTGGATCAGATGATTGCCGCCGATGGCGAAAAGGTCGCCGTCTCCCGAGTAGACCACCACGTTGAGCTTGGGATTAGCCAGCTTCAAGCCGGTGGCGAACGGAATCGCGCGGCCATGGGTGGTGTGGAAGGAGTCCTGGTTCATGTATCCGGCAACGCGGCCCGTACAGCCGATGCCGGAGACGATAGCCACATTCTTCAGGTCGGCTTTGGAATCGATCAGCGCCCGGCTGAAGCAGTTGACGCTGGTGCCGATGCCGCAGCCCGGACACCAGATGTGCGGCATGCGGTCGGTACGCAGGAACGGCTCAACCGGATTGATAACGTTCACTGTCGTGCTCATCGCGTCACCTCCACGATCGCGTTCAGAATGTCTTCAGGCTTATGTACGCTGCCGCCGGCATGCGACACAGGACGGACAATGCATTTGCCGGCCGCGGCGCGTTCCACTTCGCGGACCATCTGGCCCAGGTTGATCTCGGGCACCACCATCGCTTTCACCTTGCCGGCGATCTCGGCGATCTTCTTCTCCGGGAACGGCCAGGCGGTGATCAGGCGGAACTTGCCAACCTTGATTCCCTTATCGCGCGCCATCGTGATCGCACGCTGCGCCACGCGGGAGGTGATGCCGTACGAAACCACCACCACGTCGGCGCCGTCAATCGCGTCCTCTTCGAAGAGCGTGATTTTGTCGATGTTCTTGAGGATCTTGTTCTGCAGCCGCCTTACCAGCGTGTCCTGCATCGGCGGCGTCATGTTGGGATAGCCGCGCTCATCGTGCGTCAGGCCGGTGACATGAACGTTGTAGCCTTGCCCGGTGTGCGGCATATCCGGCACCAGGTCTTCTCTCGGTGCATAGGCTTTGAATTCGCCCGGCGGCACGGTCGTGTACCGGCGAGGGGTGACTTCGATCTCTTCCGCGTTGGGTATTACAACCTTCTCGGTCATGTGGCCGACCACTTCGTCCAGCATCACGAACACCGGGCAGCGATACTGCTCGGCGTAATTGAACGCCTTGATGGTCAGGTCAAAACATTCCTGCGGCGAGTTCGGACACACGGCGATGATTTCATAGTCGCCATGCGAGCCCCACTTGGCCTGCATCATGTCGGCTTGCGCGGGAAGCGTCGGCAATCCCGTCGATGGGCCGCCGCGCTGCACGTTGATAAAAACGCAGGGCGTTTCGGTCATGGCCGCGTAGCCGATATGCTCCATCATCAGCGAGAAGCCCGGGCCGGAGGTCACGGTGAAAGCTTTGGCTCCGCCCCACACTGCACCTTGCAGGGTGATCGAGGCGGCGAGTTCGTCCTCCATCTGGATGAAGGTGCCGCCGACAGTGGGCACGCGTTGGGCGAAACGCTCCACCACTTCCGTCGAAGGCGTAATGGGATATCCCGATGAGAAGCGAGCTCCTGCTGCCAATGCGCCTTCGCAGCAGGCGTGGTCGCCGTCAAGGAAGTGCGAGCCGGTCATTACTCCTGCGGGATCAGCGTGCATCTTGAGCCTCCTCGCCTGCGGCCGGCGTTTCGGGGGCAGCCTTTGCCGGTGCCGCCGCGGCCTGCTTCGGTGGGGCCGCATTCTTGTATCCGAAGATGGCAAAGTCCGGGCAATACATGCCGCACAGATCGCAACCGCTGCATTTTTCGGGATCAACCATATACGGCGGGTGATAGCCCTTGGCGTTAAATGCGGTCGACAACGCCAGGGCCTTGGTGGGACAGAACTCTACGCAGAATCCGCAAGCTTTACATCGCTCGACTACGATTTGCACCGTTCCTTTGGCCATCGTTGAGCTTCCTTTGTTGCGGGCGGCCGGGAAGAAATGAATGAGTGCGGGCTACCCCGTTCGCCATCGCTATGAACTTACGTTGCGGTTGAACCTCACCCAAAATGTAGAAGAGAGACCTACCGAACGATGTATCGATTCTGGCCCACCATATGCCGGAACCGAAGTGACGAACATCACAGGGTGTTGTGAGGCGGAACACCGGAGGTGGAGGCGATCCTGATGCAGCTTCTTGGGCCTGCGGCTTCGTTCGGTTACTGCCGCTCCTCACGAGTTGCGGCCGCCCATACCTGGCACTAATTCACTCCGAGCCTGGTATTAATCAAGTTGCCGAGGTGCTCCCTCCGGGACTAGACTCACCGCACCTTTTCGAAACACTTCACTGGTGCCCGTTCGATTCATAAGGCGGAGGTTTGCGTCCTACGTCTTCTCGAATTGCCCCAGCACGACTCTCCGGGGTGGAGATCAACTAGAGGTATGCACATGAGGAGACCTTATGGATCTGGGAGCTGGTGTCCGCAGTCTGACCTTTGGAGTTTGCGCTGTATCAACTTTATTCGCTAGCGGTGGGACGGCTCTCGCGCAGCAAGTCACCGGCACGTTGGGTCAGCCCAGCGCCACCACCACGATCGATGGCAAACAGATTCCCCCACCGGCCCCAAAGTTCGGTGGAGTCATCAAGGAAGATGCCAAGGATTCCACCCCTTGGTGGCCGCCGCGCGTGGTGCCGCCGAAGGGAGCGCCCAACGTGCTCCTCATCATGACGGACGATCAGGGCTACGGTGTGCCGAGCACCTTTGGCGGCGTCATCCCAACGCCCAACCTGGACCGCATCGCCAAGGCCGGCCTGCGCTACACCCAGTTCCATTCCACGGCACTGTGCTCGCCGACGCGGGCAGCGTTGATTACCGGCCGCAATCACCACTCGGTAGGTTTCGGTGTTATCGGAGAGTTGGCCACCGGCTACCCCGGCTACGATTCCATCATTGGCGTCGATAATGCGACCGTCGGCGAGATCCTGAAGGAAAACGGCTACGCGACCTCGTGGTTCGGCAAGAACCATAACACGCCGGGTTTCCAATACAGCAGCGCGGCTGGTCCCTTCGACCAATGGCCGTCGGGCATGGGCTTCCAGTATTTTTATGGATTCATGGGCGGCGAGACCGATCAGTGGGAGCCTTATTTGTTCCGTGATCACACGCAAGTGTTTCCCTGGGTCGGCCACCCTGGCTACAACCTCACCACCGACTTGGCAGACGATGCCATCCGATACTTGCGCGAGCTGAACGCTTCTGCTCCTGACAAGCCCTTCTTCCTCTATTACGTGCCCGGTGGCTCACATTCGCCCCATCAGCCAACCAAGGAATGGATTGAGAAGTTCAAGGGCAAGTTCGATATGGGCTGGGAAAAGATGCGCGAGCAGATCTTCGAAAATCAGAAGCGGCTCGGCGTGATTCCCCCGAATACTACGCTGACACCGTGGCCCGACGGCCAGGCGGAATATGGCGGCGCCAAGCTGCCGCGGTGGGATTCACTGAGCCCTGTGGAAAAGAAGATGTACGCCCGCGAGGCGGAGGTGTTTGCCGCGTACACCGCTTATACCGATCACGAGATTGGTCGCGTGATCGACGAAGTCCAGAAGATGGGCAAGCTCGACAATACACTGATCATCTATATCGACGGCGACAACGGCACCAGCGCCGAAGGCAGCCTTTACGGCACGTTCAACCAGTTGACCGCCTACAACGGCATTCTGAACCAGCCCGAGGTCAAGCCGGTCCTGGCCTACAACGCGTTGCACTATGATGACTGGGGCTCGAACAAGACCTATCCGCATATGTCGGTCGCCTGGTCCTGGGCGTTTGATACGCCTTTCAAGTGGACCAAGCAGGTGGCGTCGCATTTCGGCGGCACCCGGCAAGGTCTGGCGATTTCGTGGCCCGGCCATATCAAAGACCAAGGCGGGATTCGCACCCAGTTCCATCACGTGATTGATATCGTCCCGACGATACTCGAAGCTGCCGGCGTTCGGGCTCCCGACATGGTCAATGGGATCAAGCAGAAGCCCATTGAAGGCGTCAGCATGGTGTATACCTTCGACTCGGCCAATGCCAACGCGCCGTCGAAGCGCGACACCCAGTATTTCGAAATGGTGGGTAACCGCGCCATCTATCACGACGGTTGGGTAGCCGCTACGACTCCTCCTTCCCCGCCATGGGAGCTGGGGACGGGCACCATGCCGCCAATGGATCAGTACAAGTGGGAGCTCTACAACATCGCCGACGACTATTCGGAGTCCAACGATCTGGCAGCCAGCAATCCCGCCAAGCTGAAAGAAATGCAGGCACTGTTCCTGAAAGAGGCAGCGGCCCACCAGGTCTTGCCGCTGGATAACTCCGGCTTCGTGCGTCTGCTTGCGCCAAAACCCAGCGCTACCGCGGGCGTGACCGACTTCACCTATACCGGCGTGAATCCTGGAATTCCGGTGGGGAATGCTCCGAGTATTCTCGACCGGGACTACGTCATCACCGCCAATATTACTGTCCCTTCCGGTGGCGCAGAGGGAGTGATTGTTACCCTTGGCGGGCGCTTCGGGGGCTACGCTCTGATGCTGAGTCCGAGTGCCAGGTGGATATTCAGCAGTAGATTGTTCAAGTACATCGGCCTGGGATTGTTGATCTTCGGCCTTCTTCTGCTGATTGTCGGACGCGCAGGACGTTGGAGAAGGCGCTTCGGCTACGCTCTGTTGCTGATCGCGGCACTTGGACTTTTGCTGTCCTTCGCCACCGACCTCTTCCACATCGGCCGCGGCCGGCCGGTCTTCGTTTACAACTTCCTCGACCTGGAACGCTTCCGCTGGCAAGGGCTGTCTTCGCTGGATGAAGGCAAACACACCATCGTATTCGACTTCAAATACGACGGACCTGGTCCGGCCAAGGGTGGAACCGGCGTGTTGTCGGTGGATGGCAAAGAAGTCGCGCGCAAGAAGATCGAGCACACGATTCCGCTATTGATGTCGATCGATGAGACTTTTGACATCGGGCTTGATACCCGGACGCCAGTGGACTTCAGCTATGAGGTGCCGTTCGCGTTTACCGGAACAATCGATAAGCTGAACTACAAGCTCGGGCCCTCGCAGTTGTCGGCGGAGGATCAGAAGAAGCTGGACGACGCCATGGCCAGAGTCAATAACTAGGCGGACATTTCGCAAATTGATTTTGAATGGGCACGGCTTCGGCGGCTGCTGAGAAACGCGAATTTCGGGTAGAGCTGGTCTTCAGACCCGCGTTCGCCTGCCGCTTCAAAGCAGGGGTTGTGTATTCCGCTGCAACGCAGCGGGATACACAACCACCAACGGGATGTCGCGATTAACGCGGTGCTGAAGCGCCGCTCTACCGTAAACACTCAATTCGAAACTGCTTTAGCCGCTCAGCGACTTCGGTTTATGGATGTATGAGATAGGTTCTAGTCGGAGTGGGCATTCCTTAGGCACGGGGGAGCCAGTTCCAGGTGAGCGATGACGACAAGAATACTGATATTGCTGTCCTCCGCGATTGAGGCGGCAACGGGAGTCGCCTTGATCGCGGTACCGACCGTGGTCGGGCGTCTGCTGTTAGGCGTCGAGCTCCCGGGTAGCGGTATTGCCGTCGCCCGGGTAGCTGGCTTTGGATTGCTTGCTCTTGGCATGGGATCTTGGCCGAGGGGCGGCGCGGCCACCGCGCAAAGCATCCAGGCGTTGTTTACCTACAACCTGCTGGCAGGACTCTTTCTCGGATATCTCAGAGTTGGCGAAGCCTTCTCCGGTTACCTACTCTGGCCGGCATCTGTTCTCCACGTAATTCTGGCGCTACTGCTGGTGCGCCCCGCGCTTACAACCCTCCAAGCGGGGACTCGATAAGCCGCGAGTCATCGAGATACCACAAGAGCCGCCGAGTATCGCCTGCCGGTGTGCCCGGCGCAATCCGTGGTCTGGATTGAGTGGGGCACCGGGGAAACGGTACACCCGGCCCCGTAACTTGCGATGTGGCGATATAGCACCAGGTACACGGAAACCGTCCGCGAAGCGGACAGCATATCTAAGCCCAGCAATTCATTGCTGGGAAAACGTGTTCATGCCTCCGAGTCCCGTTAGGGACGGCATATGCTTACCCAAAGACGTACCGCTCATCGTCGGTGGCACCAGGCGTGGGTGTGAGACATGGTTGCAGGCTATTCGATCCCTCTGGATTGAATCGGTGACGCACGGCACGTTGCAAAGTTCATATATCATCCCTGACGGGACTCGCGGCATATTCGCAACTCGACCCAGCGCTGAATTGCTGGGCTAAGATATGCTGTCCGCTGTGCGGACGGGTACTGGGAATATTGAGTGCAATAGCGATGTTTCGCCAACTATCGTGGAACGAGCCTGTTCATTGCGCGCTGGAACGCCTCTTTGTAACGTTCATTCCCTGGTTCATTAGTGTTCTCTGACAACCTCAATGATCCAAAACTGCCAAGAGGCTTCCGTTCATCGTATCGGTAATGCGCAAAGAACGCTTGCTTGGACCGTTGAGAATAGACCGTAGAGTTCGCGTGGAGATTTGTCTTTGCAACCTAAGCCACTTGCGAGACAATCTTCCGAGCAGCCCTGAAATGTATCCAGTCCCCCAACCGCCAGAGCGGCGCGTATGCGCTGAGGCTTCTCTGGATCAACCGGAACTTTTCAATTCGGCAATCTTGCTGCGAGAACTTTGCTCGGAAGAGCGGGAGTTTGTGTCATGTGTACTGTCAGGCAGGTGTGGACGGTCATCCTGTGCGCTGCATTTTTCCTAAGCTCGACAGCGTCCATTGCAGCTCCATTCGATCCGCAAGCGCAGGGAGAAGATCCCAACGCGGCCAACCTTAGCGCTAAAGACATCGAGAATCTGGTCGCTCCGATTGCGCTTTATCCCGATGCGCTGGTAGCGCAGGTGCTTGCGGGTGCGACATTTCCCGATGAGATTACTGCCGCCAACCAGTGGCTCAAGGCCAATCCCAACCTCCAGGGCGATGCCTTGCTGCAGGCCGCCAACAATCAACCGTGGGACCCGAGCGTGAAAGCTCTTACCCAGTTTCCTTCGGTGCTCGACAACATGGCGCAAAACCTCTCGTGGACCTCGGCGCTGGGCGAGGCCTATTACTACCAGCAGGCCGACGTGATGAACGCCGTTCAGGTCTTGCGCAAGCAGGCCAAGGCTGCCGGCAATCTTAAGTCGGGCCAGCAGATTACGGTAGTGCAGCAGGACCCGCAGACCATCATCATCCAGCCGGCGCAGCCCCAGGTGGTGTATGTGCCCACCTATAACCCGACGGTAGTTTACGGAACTCCGTACTATCCGCCGGGATACAGCACCGCTGCGCTGGTCACAACAGGGCTTATCTCCTTTGGCGTAGGCATGGCGATTGGCGCCTCGATGAACAACCATTGCTGCGGATGGGGCTGGAACTCCTGGAATACCAACTGGCACGGCGGCACCGTGGTCTACAACCGCAACGTCTACGTTTCCAACAGCAACGTATATCGAAACGGATATCACGGTAATTACAATGGCGCGCGGCCTACAACCTACAACGGTAACAATCGCTACAACCAAAACAGCAATAACGGAAATCGCAATACCAACGTCAGCGGCAACACCGTCAACAAGGGTGGAAACACGGTAAACATCAACACCGGCGGCAATACCAATGTCGGATCAAACAACCGCACCCGGCAGAACACCAATACCAACACCAATGCCAATGTCGGAAACAACCGCCAGCGGCCGGGAACTACGGCGTCAACTCCGCCGGGCAACGCCAATCGGCCCGCCGCCGCGGACCGCGGTTATGGACAGCAGCAGACGGGAACCAAGACCGGAGCTTTCAGCGGTTATGACAAGGGCGGCAATACCCGCGCTCAGGCCGACCGCGGACGCACCAGCATGAGCAACGGAGGCGGCGGAGCCAGACAGGCGCAGCCACGCGGGGGCGGAGGCCGGAGAAAGTAGCCATGATCATTAACTCCTCACTTCGCGCGCTGCGCATTTCCGGACTGGTTGACGTGGAGATTGCCAAGATGATCCGCAAATTCAGTTTTGTCGTGGTTGCAATGCTTTTTGTAACGCTGCTGGCTTCAACAGGATGGTCGCAGGAGGCAGGGCAGCGTACCTTCTCAACTCCGCAGGAGGCCTCGAAGGCCCTGTATGAGGCCGTCAAAGCCGGCGACACGCAGACGGTGCTGGCGATTCTGGGCTCGTCGGCCGAGGGCATCATCCACTCCGGCGACGCGGTCCAGGACAAGAAAAACACCGACCTGTTCCTGAATCGCTACCAGCAGATGAACCGCATCGGCAGGCAGGCCGATGGCAGCCGGGTTCTTTATCTCGGCGCCGGCAACTGGCCGTTCCCCATTCCTCTGGTGCAGAAGGCGGGCAAGTGGTACTTCGATACGCCGGCCGGCATGCAGGAGATCCTCTTCCGCCGCATCGGCAAGAACGAGTTGGCCGCGCTGCGCGTGCTGAACGCGCTGGTTGACGCGCAGAATGAGTACTACAGCGGCACTCACGACGGCGAGACCCACGTCTACGCCGCCCGCTTTCTCAGCACCCCTGGCAAACAGGACGGGCTGTATTGGAAAACCGCCGAAGGTGAGCCGGAAAGTCCCATCGGCCCGCTCGTGGCCCACGCGACGCGCGAGGGCTACGCCAAGAGCGACAAGCCCGAGCCATTCCACGGCTATTATTACCGCATGTTGAAGTCGCAGGGCGCGAACGCTCCCGGCGGTGCGAAGCCTTATTTAGCCGACGGGAAGATGACCGGCTTTGCCTTCATTGCGTATCCCGCGGAGTATCGCAACTCCGGCGTGATGACCTTCCTGGTCAGCACCGACGGTGTGATCTACGAGAAAGATCTCGGTACCGACACCGCGACGGCAGCTCCGGCGATTACGTCGTTCAATCCGGACAAGACCTGGACGCAAGTGCCGTCGGATGAGGGCGACGTCGACAGTTCGTCGCACTAGATCGCCGTGTCTCGCAAAACCGGCCGGCAGAGAGATTCCTATTCTGCCGGCCTTATTTTGCCTGGAACAACCGGTGGAGTGCAGCGAGAAAGAATTCCCGTTGTGATAACTTCCGTGCTTGCTGTCTAATAAAAGGGCTGAGCGGGGCGACGGTCTCCTGCCTTTTTATCCGTCCTGGCGATTCCAATCCTGCTCCGACGCGGAGATTTCATGAAAACCTTGTTCGCGCTGTTGTGCTGTATTTGTCTGTTCACCGTTGCTGCCTTCGGCCAAGACACGACCAACCAGAACCCACCTCAAAAGGCCTCGGTTTCAACCGAGACGTCTCAGACCGTCCCCGAAGCGCCGGCCCAGTCCAGCTCTTCCGAGAGCCGCGACAATCGGCTGTTCTTTCCCACGGGCTGGATCTACGGCTATGGCCAGTTCGACATCGCGCCGCCGCACAACGAGCCGGATCCCGGCCTCTGCGCGCCCAATGCCGGGCAACCGCAATACGGCGGCGTCGACGCGCCTTGCAACAAGTTCGCACGCTATCTGATGAGCGGCAACTTTGTGGTTCACCCCTTTGGGCGAACGATCTTGCACGTCATAAAATTTGAGTGGAGCCCCACACTCGCCTTTGGCAAGAACCTGCCGCACACGCTCTACACCTGGGACTGGAACTGGATCGGCATGGAAAACTCGTGGGTCGCGGCGGTTGATCTTCCGAAGAAATTTGATATCCGCATGACGCAGCACTTCCTCTGGACGCCGCAGTACACCAATCTTGGCCCGGCGTACATCGGCGGCAATGGCCCGTGGGGACGCTACCTGACCATCGGTGTGCGCAAAACCTTCGGCACATATCGTGACTACTATGGGGCGCAGCCCTGGAAATGAGCGGACGGTCGCGGCGCTAGCCGGTGAGGGCGCGACGATGAGTGGTTTTGGAGAGACATGTTGCTAGCAGTCGTGAAAACTTGACCTCGCGAGCTTTGCATTTAGGGTCGGCATTAGAGTTTGCTGACGGAATGCGGGCTGCGAAGATGTCAGGTCACGACTTCACGGCCGGTGAAACCCGCGTCTGGGAAGATTCGCGTCAGAGCCTGCCCTGAGCTTGTCGAAGGCGCACGAGTCGACGGCTGTTAAAAAACCGCTCTGCGAAGGTCCGAGTCAGGACACGACTTTTAGTCGTGCCGAACAGCGCTCTCTCTTTTACCTTCCAGGGCCGGCTTTTAGCCGGCGAGACTCTAGCAGCAACTCAATCAGAGAAGCACAACAGCGCAGGGGCTGAAGCCCATGTGTATTTCGATCCTGGTCGGCGCGACCCAAGGTCGTGCCCTGACGGGGAAATGTCGCAATGGCGAGTTGATTGGCGCGGTCTGCATGGTCGTACCCCTTCGCTCTGCTACCGACCCGGGACATGGGTAACACTCTGGCGAGCGAGCGGATCCTCCACCAACCTGGGTTTTGCTCAATTACTATCGCCATAGTATTTACGCCCGCGTTCCCAATTATGAAATCGCAGGTCGCACCGTCGCTTTTGAGTAGTCGCGCACCGTGCGCGCACGATAGAATTTGGGCTCACATATTTCTCAAGTTCTGCCCGTAAAATTACATAGCTGTTCTTGGGGTTCTCGAATGGTAAGTATCTTTCAGCAACGACGGTCTGAGGAGAGCGACACGGCCCAGTCCTTCGCGCTCGGACCGCTGGAAATTTCTGTCATGGAAGTGGTGTGGCAGGCCGGTACCTGCAGCGTGCGCGATGTGGTGCACCAGTTAGACCGGGACCTCGCCTACACCACCGTCATGACGACGATGGACCGGCTCTACAAGAAGGGTCTTCTGGATCGCGCCAAGTGTGATCGGGCATTCGTGTACTCGGCCCGTGTTTCAAAAGAATCGTGGGAGCGGCAGCGCACCGACGACTTGCTCGCCGGATTCCTGACAGGCACCGATCCTGCGCGCGAACTGCTGCTGTCCTGCCTGGTCGATGCCGTGGGCGAACATGATCCTAACCTGCTCGATCAGTTGGAAGAGAAAATTCAGTCCAAGCGCCGAGCCCTCTCCGGAGATGTGAAGTAAATGGCGCTCCCCTACCTGGTGCGGCTGCTTTGTCTTTGTCTCGCGTCATTTTTCATCGTGCACGCGACGGCCGCGCTTCTGGTGTGGATCGGCGCTCCAGCTGCGCTACGCGTGGCAGAGCGCGCCAAGCCGGGCTTCTCGGCTAAATTCCTTTTTCTGTTCCGCATGTTTCCCCTCGCCCTCACGATGTTCCTGATCGTGGGCTTCTGCATCCCCAGCTACTTGTGGCTGGAGCCGTTGACCAGCGGCGAAAAAGTTGGCTTTGCCTGCCTGGGCGCCGCCGCGCTGGGCGCCGTGGTCTGGATGCTCTCGCTCTTCCGCGTTGGATTCTCACTGCTGCGCACCTCGCGCTACATGAGCAATTGCGAACGTGATGGCCAGGAAATCGCTGTCGACGGCGAGCGGACACCGGTGCTGGTAGTCAAGCGCGAAGCTCCGCTGATGGCGGTTGCGGGACTGCTTCGCCCGAAACTGATCGTCTCGCGTAGCGTGCTGCGCAAGTTGACGCCGGAGCAGCGCCAGGCGGCTTTCCGTCACGAGCGGGCGCACCAGCGCTCGCGCGACAACTTGAAGCGCTTCCTCTATCTGCTGGCCCCGGACGCGTTTCCCTTCGTCTCAGGATTCCGCAAGATCGAGCGGCAATGGGCGCGCTACACGGAATGGGCCGCCGACGACCATGCCGTGGCCGGCGATTCGCAGCGCGCCCTTTCGCTCGCCGCTGCCCTGGTTTCGGTCGCGAAGATGGGAGTTACGCACCAGTCTTCTTTCCTGCTCTCGTCGCTCTGGTCGCAACTGGTTGCGGAAGATGAAGATCTTGCCGTGCGGGTAGATCGGCTGCTGCGCGAACAGCAGTATGCCGAGAAGCCGCTGGCTCCGCTGGTGCAGGTGGCGCGCAATGTGGCGCTGGTTGTCGGCGGCTTCGCATTCGTCGCTCTGCTGTGGCCGGGCAGCCTCGGCTCGGTCCATCAGATCCTGGAAAAGCTGATTCAGTAACTCTCTTCGGTGCTCTTGCCTGCCTCGCGTTGCGGGGTGGCTGGGTTGGCGAGGCCCAGCTTGCTGTTTTGCAGGATTCCTACCGCGCAACGGGTAGCAGGTCCTTCGCTGGGCTCAGGATGACAAAGCAACTGGGTGTCACCTGATGCAGCCGATCCGTGAAGGGTCCCCCCGGTTCACTTCTCACAAGCTCACGTGACGCGCCTCACTGCGGCTACGTGCGCACGGTTCATACTGGAATTGTCGAAGGCTGCCCCCACATAGCGGGTGAAACGCCTGTTTCTGCCGGTGAATCCTCTTGGCGGCGGGAAATAATGGGTGTATGCTCCCGGACCGAACGGCGCAGCCTGTGCCAGTCGGAGGTTCGTAAAGATGCCAACCGTTAGCGATCCGGATGCGAAAGAAACCAAACCGCAGCTCGTAACGCCCGCAGTCAAAGAACGTGAGCTTTTTGCCGCCGAAATCGAGATGGAAGGGAAGTCTTCGAACTTCTTCCCCATTCTCTTCGTTTCTCTTCTTGTACTGGTGGTTGGCGGGACCATCTTCTACTTCGTCAAAGGCGCGCGGGAGGTCCTGAAGCCGGAGGTCGCGACCGTCTCCGTTAACGCCGTTTTGAAAGCACAAGCCCCGGCTGTCATCCGTTTCAGCACTGGGACGGTTACCGCCAGTATGACCGAGAAGCCCACCGATCCGCACTATGCTTTGCTGACCAAAGCGGGAGTGCTCGCGACCAAGAAGAAGAACTGGGACACGATTATTTCTGAGCTGACGCCTGCCGGCCAGAAGCTGCTCGACAGCATTCCGGGCGTGGATAAGGCTACCAACCCTGACAAGACGGTCACCTACGAGGTTCCATTGGCGGAGCGCACGCTGGTCTCGATCGACAAGATCGAGATGATCCGGCCGCACCTGGCGCGCGTGACCTACACCTGGAAATGGCAGCCCAACCGGCTGGGCGAAGAGTTCGACGCCTCCGGCGACCTGGTAAGGAGCTTCAGCACCTGGGACCGCGCAACGCTGATCAAGTCGTATGGCGTGGATTTTTATGGCGCCGCGCCGACCAACGTCACCATCGTTCTGACGGAAGCCAAGGACGGAAGCTGGAAGCCGTACGTAGAGTAGTGGCGGCAGACGAAAGATAGAAAGAAAGTTTGTTCGCTAGAGAGTCTCCGTCCATATCAGTAAGGTTGGACGGAGACTTGCTTTTGGGGGCCCTATTCGAGGAGCTAGCCTGCTGGATGCCCTCGGCCCTATCCTGCCCACAGAAAACGGCTTCGCCAGAAAAAGTTTTCATTCAGCTGGCGAAAGGTTGCCTGCAACAGGGCCGGCCAAGATACATGACGGCCATGCCCGTCATAGAGACAATTTTCAGAATATGGGTTAGCACGAGAAGTGAGGGAGTTGGCCGGCGCAACTCTCCCCCGACCTGGAATACGCAGGCCGGCAGCAACCCGGCAGCGGTAAAGCCACATCAGTGGAACGTGAGTTCCAGGAGGAACCGCAATGTCGAAGATTTCCAGCAGCCGCTGGCTGTTACTTCTATTGGTGATGCTTCTGGCGTGTCTGGCATCGTCCGCGCAAATCATATCTGTAACATTCGCTCCTCCGGCCTTGCCCGTCTACCAGCAGCCACTATGTCCCGGCCCAGGATACATTTGGACTCCGGGATATTGGGCCTATGACTATAACTTTGGCGATTATTACTGGGTTCCGGGAACGTGGGTGCTAGCTCCTGAACCGGGGCTGCTCTGGACTCCACCGTATTGGGCCTGGGCCGGCAATGTATATATCTTCCATGCGGGCTATTGGGGACCGCAGATAGGTTTTTATGGCGGAATTCCCTACGGCTACGGCTACTTCGGTCAAGGCTATGATGGGGGGCGCTGGGAACATGGGCAGTTTTACTACAACCGCGCCGTCAACAATATCAACGTCACAACGATTCACAACGTGTACGTAAGCAATGTCCCTGAGGAAAGAAACGTCCGTCGCGTAAGCTACAACGGCGGCAACGGCGGAATCAACGCCAGGCCGACGGCTGAGGAAGAAGCTGCGGAGCGCGAGCGGCATCTCCCGCCAGTGGCGGCGCAAACCCAGCACATACGCTCGGCCAGCGAGAATCCACGGCTTCGGGCTGATGCGAACCACGGCAAGCCGCCGATCGCGGCGACCGAGCGGCCGACGGCATTTTCGGGCCCGGGTGTGGTGCCCGCCAGAGAAGCTGGCGCGCCCTATTCTCCTCCCGCCAATCGATCCCGAGGCGAGGAAAATGCAAGGGCAAACACGCCGGTGCACGCGAAGGACCTGTCTCCCAACTATGCTCGTCCCTCTGCTCCAAACGCGGCAGAGGCTCAGCAGAACAAGAACTACCAACAGCAGCAGGAAAAGCTATACAGCCAGCAGCAGAAGGAGCGGCAGGAGCTGGAACAAAGCCAGGCACGCGACCATCAGCAACTGGCGCAGCAGCATGCCAATGCCCAGCGCAATCAGCAAATGGAGCAGATGCACCAGCAGCAAACCCAGCAGATGGTGGAGCGGCACCAGCAGCAGCAGCGGCAATTAGAAAACCGGCAGGCGCAGCAGGCACCCCACGGGGGGCAGTCGCCGCACGGCGCTTCGTCTCCGGAGAAACACTAGCAGCTTCTCGACTTGAAACCTGGCTTCAGAAACCGGGCCGGGCATGTTCCCGGCCCGAACATTTCCAGGCATGGCATGGGTTTTCCTGCGTGGTGGGAAGACGGCCTGGAGCAAGGTTCCACCTTGACGGTGAAGGCATGAGCCGACGCTAACACCGTCGCTGTGCATTTCAGGTGGCGATCGCGGTCAGCTCAGTACCGCGCCAGCGTCAGCCATAACAGCCCCACAGCCATGGTCGCCACCGTCACCGGAATTCCAATCCGCATGTAATCCCAGAAGCTGATCTTCGTCACCTGCCGTGCCTTCTCGACGACGATGATGTTGGCTACCGATCCGGTGATGGTCACGTTTCCTGCCAGCGTGCTCGACATGGCCAGCAACAGCCACATGGTATGCGGATCGTGGAAGTGCGGCACCAGATCGCGCAGCAGCATCACCGCCGGAACGTTACTCACCAGATTCGACAGCACCACGACGATTGAGGAAAAGATAACGCTGTTGTGCAGGTTCAGCTTCTCTGCGGCGGCGAGCAATTCGCCGGTGATGCCCGCGTCTTTGGCCCCGCCCAGAATCAGGAACAGTCCCAGAAACAGCAACAGCAGCGACCAGTCGACGTCGCCATAGATCTCGCGCGGCTGGCGGCTGCGACGGATCAGCAACAGCGCTCCGCCGACCGCCGCGACCAGCGGAGGCGGATAGCCGAGGAGAAATCCGAGCAGCACACCAATGGTGACCGTCACGGCCCACATGGGATGCTCTTCCCGGTGCACCGCCGTTTCCCTCCATTGCGCTTCAAAATCCTGTGGCGCCTGGCTTCGCATTTCCAACCAGTGCAGGACCGCCCAGTCGATGAACAGGCCGATCAACGCCACCGGCCCGAGGTGCGCCAGGAAGTGACGATAGCTGATGCCCGACGACGAGCCGATCAACATATTCTGCGGATTGCCCGTGATGGTGGCGACCGAGCCGATGTTCGCCGCCGTTGCCAATCCGAGCAGGTAGGGCACCGGATTCACTCGCATGCGTCTGCAGATGTCGAGCAGCAGCGGCGCCATAAACAGGCAGACAACATCGTTCACCAGGAAGGCAGAAAGAATTCCGCTGGTGAAGATGACTCCGGGCAGAAGGTGCCGCGGCTTCAGATGTTCGGTGACCAGGCGGGTTACCAGATCGAAGAAGCCCGCCAGGTGCAGGCTGGCGACAATCAGCATCATCGAGAACAGGAGCACGATGGTGGAGTAGTTGATGCTGGCGAGAGCCGAGCCCGGCGTCAGCACGCCGACGGCGAACATTGCGACAGCACCGATCACCGCCATTGCGGGCCGGTCGATCAGTGTGCCCGGCAGCCGTCCGATGGCAAATACCAGGTAGCTGGCAAGAAAAATTACCCACGCCGCCACGACGTTCCAGTAGGAGAGAACGTGCCTCACTGCTGTCATCGGGCGGAGCACCTTAGGAAGCGCCGGCGAACACCTGCCATCTGGTTACAGTACAACAGCCGGGCGTGTGGCGATGGACGCCATCCTTGTTCTTCCAGAAAGGCCGGCGGGGCATAAGTTCTTTTGTCACCGTGGAACGCGACGCGTGTCACTGCGCAGCCTCCTCCGCAAGCTTAGGATGCAACCGGATAGTCATACCAGACGCCTGAATTCGACCCCCGGCCTGGATATCCCTGCGAGCCGCAGATCGTAGCGCTGCTTCGCCCGACGTTCGCGTTCGTGCAATATCACAAATTCCGTCAATACACGCAATCGGTTCAGTTGGTGCACACGCTCGCAGCGCTGGTTGCGACTGGCGAGGCATAGAGCGTGCGCATTCCTGAGAGGAAAAACTAGTGAAAAATCTGAAAGAGAAATTCGCACGCCGGCGGATCGAAACAGCCATCGCGTTGCTCGCGATTACCGGCTCAGGGTATGCCATTGCCCAGAATATTCGCGGCGACGCGACCGGCCCTACTTCAGCGCCGGGCTACGATCATCCCGGCCAGTATCTGCACGTGAAAGACGTGAAGCCGGCCGACAACATGTATCCCGTCGTTCTGCATCCGCAGCAGGATGCCGAAGCGCGCAAGAAACTGGCGGCGCTCGAGCAGAAGACCGGCAAGAAGCCGAACATCCTGATTTTCCTGATGGACGATGTCGGTTGGATGGATCCCGGCTTCAACGGCGGCGGCGAGGCCGTGGGCAATGCAACGCCGAACATGGACCGCCTGGCGCACGAAGCGCTAGTCTTCACTTCGGCTTACTCGACGCCGTCGAGTTCGCCCAGCCGGGCCACCATCATGACCGGACAGAATCCGCTGCATCACGGCATCCTGATTCCGCCGATGTACGGAATGCCGGGCGGCCTCGATGGCCAGACCACTTTACCGACGCTGCTGAAGAAGGAAGGCTATGTCACGCAAGGCGTGGGCAAATGGCACATCGGAGAAAACACGCCATCGCTGCCGCAGAATGTGGGCTTCGACGATTACGTGGGATTCCTGAGCGTTTCCGACGAGTACACCGAATGGCGCGATCAGTACTTCAATCCTGAAATTGCTCTGTCGCCCGAGCGCTTCGGAATGATGGTGAACGGCCGTTTTAACCACACTGAAGTCCATTGCACGCCGGCTGACAAAACCACCTGCCAGAGCGGCAGGGTCATTGACCTCGACTACATCAAAGACCTCGACAAACACTGGATGGATACCAGCCTGGCTTTCCTCGACAAGATGAAAGACAGCAAACAGCCGTTCTTCCTTTATCACGCGACGCGCGGCTGCCACTTCGACAACTATCCCTCGGATGAATGGGCCGGCAAATCCATGGCTCGCACCACCTATAGCGACTGCATGGTGCAGATGGATTACATCCTGGGCCGGCTCTATGACAAGCTGCAGCAGACCGGCGAGTTGGAGAACACGCTGATCATCCTCAGCTCTGACAATGGTCCCGAGTGCGAGATCCCGCCGCATGCGCGTACGCCCTTCCGCGGCTGCAAAGGCTCAAGCTGGGAAGGTGGAGTGCGCGTACCGACCTTTGCCTACTGGAAGGGAATGATCAACCCGCGCCGCGATGATGGTCTGTTCGACTTTGCCGACATCATGCCCACACTGATGTCGCTGGCCGGCGTGCCCGGAGCAAAGCTGGCTGATATGCTTCCCAAGACGTATTACGTTGATGGTGTGGACCAGGCTTCGTGGTTATTAGCCGATGATGGGCATTCCAACCGCCGCAGCCGGCCTTACACCATGAATCAGTACCTCACCGGTATGCGCATCGATGAATATAAATACATCGTGACCGTGGAGATTGAAAACGGAATCTTTCAGAAAGGCTACTGGGGCGGCTTCAGCGGCGCGATTGTTGCGGATACCGGCGGAGCCGTCATGGTGAATCTCTACACGGATCCACAGGAAGATGTAAACGAGGGGATTCGGCACATTCCCGTAGCTACTATCGTCGGAGATGCGCTCGGCACTTACACCATGGATCTCTTCAAATATCCACCGCAATTTAAAGTGGGGTTCTTCTCTAATAACCCACCGCTATATATCATGCAGCCCGAGCTGAAGTCGATGCGAGAGGGGAAGGGCACCACTCCGACGGGGACGCCTGAGAAACCAAAGCCGTAAGAACAAAAGCCGAGGGCCGCGCGCATGGCGGCCCTTGTCACCGAACTCGCAGGTTCGCAATGCTAAGACAGGTGGGGTAGATCAATGTGGCGCTTGGCGATTGCCGCTCTGTTGCTGGCTATCTCGAATGTCTTGATTCACGCAGTAGCTGGTTACGGACTGCTTGTTTGGATCGCGCGCACTTTGCGGAAGCACCCTGTTCCCGGTCTTTGGCGCGCCTGGAGGATCACCGTCAGCTTAGTTGTCACGCTGCTGCTGCTGCATGCGCTGGAAGTCGCAGTCTGGGCTGAGTTCTATATAGCCAGGCATTGCTTCTCCAACACCGAGACTGCTTATTACTATTCACTGACGAGCTACACCACGCTGGGGTTCGGCGACGTGGTCCTACCCCCGCCATGGCGAATCCTGGGCGGCTGCGAAGCAATGGTCGGCGTACTGATGTTCGGATGGTCCACCGCGGCGCTGGTTGCCTTCCTGCGTCATCTGCAGGATGTGCGGCTGAAAAAATATCTCGCTCACAACCCCAGCTAGCTTTCCGGCCGCTTTGCCGGCGAGCGCGTCTCTCCGATATCGTCGCGCATCTCTAGATACAATCATTCTGGTATGCGAGAGTTCGCCACCAGCATCGTTCGCGAGCTGCGGCAGCGCGGCTTCCAGGCGTATTTTGCCGGAGGCTGCGTGCGCGACACCGTGCTCGGGCTGGAGCCTGCCGACTACGACGTCACAACCGATGCGACTCCCCAGGATGTGATGCGCATCTTTCCGAAGACCTACGCTGTAGGAGCGCAGTTCGGCGTGGTGCTGGTGCCCATCCCGGAAGAAATCCGCTTCGAGACGCTGCCGCCGGAGCATCCCCACGCGGTTGAAGTAGCGACCTTTCGCAGCGACGGCATTTACTCGGATGGCCGCCATCCCGACCATGTGCAGTATTCCAAGAGCCCGCAGGAGGACGTGCAGCGCCGCGACTTCACCATCAACGGCCTGCTGATGGACCCGCTCGACGGTGACCGCGTGCTGGATTTCGTCGGGGGCAGAGAAGATTTGGCGCAGCATGTGGTGCGGGCGATCGGCGATGCGGAGCTGCGTTTCCGTGAGGACAAGCTGCGCATGTTGCGCGCCGTGCGCTTTGCCGCGCGCTTCGGCTACCTCGTCGAGCCGCGGACGTTCGCCGCCATCCAGGAGCTGGCGCCGCAGATCAACCAGGTCAGCCGGGAGCGCGTCCGCGACGAACTGACGAAGATGCTGACGGAAGGCCACGCCCGCGCTGCTTTCGAGCTGCTCGACCAGACCGGACTGTTGGTGCGGGTGCTGCCGGAAATTGATCGCATGCACGGAGTCGAGCAGCCGCCGCAGTATCATCCCGAGGGCGACGTGTGGATCCACACCATGCTCCTGCTGGAGAAGCTGTGGCCACGCTGCCCCCGGACATTGGCCTGGGGAGCGCTGCTGCACGATGTCGGCAAGCCGGCGACGTTTCGTGTGGCGCCCGATCGAATTCGTTTCGACGGACATGTTGAGGTTGGCGTCCGCATGGCGGAGGCGATTTGCAAGCGGCTGCATATGTCGGGCGACGATACCGAGCAGATTGTGGCGCTGGTGGCCAATCACATGCGCTTCGGTGATGCCGGCCGCATGAAGGAGTCGACTCTGAAGCGCTTCATGCGCCTGCCGCGATTTGAAGAGCATCTCGATCTGCATCGCATCGATTGCCTGAGCAGTCATGGCGATCTCGCGCTGTATCACTTCGTTCGTGAGCGCCGGCTGGAGGCTACGGAGGAAGAGATTCGCCCGCCACTGCTGCTGTCGGGCGAGGACCTGATCGCGATGGGATATTCGCCGGGGCCGCAGTTTCGCGAGATTCTTTCGTCGGTCGAGGATGCGCAACTTGAGGGCTCGTTGCACACGCGGGATGAGGCGCTGAGCTTCGTAGCCAGCGAATTTCCGATTCGCTGAAAGCCGCTATCGGCCTTTCGCTCTTCGCTTCAGAATTGACTTTCTCCGTCCCCCGCTGTGTCCTCGGTGGTGAAGGCATTTCATCTCCGGTCCAGAACGGGTTCCCGTCCAGCGAAGCGCGAATAGCGAAGAGCGAACAGCGAGTGGCGAATAGCGATTTCGATTCCGGCCGCGTTATCCGCAAAATTCACAGCGCACAACTCGCATCGCGCGGTGCTACTATCCACCCTTCTCAACAATGCAGCCCGCGCGCAATACTCTTCGCCAGATTTATGCGAACTCGGTCCGGCACTTCGCAGCCGACCAGGCCCCGGTGGTGGTCTGGCCGCTGGTATGCGGTTCGCAGGTCGCGCAAAAGACGTCGGCGCTGAGCTGCGTCAACGGAGAGCTGGCAGTCCGCGTGCCGGACAAAGCGTGGAAGAGCCAGTTGCAGCTTTTCACCAATCAGTACCTGGCGGGGCTCAACGAGTTGAGCCGGCAAAAGGTGAAGAGCATCCGCTTCGTCGCCGGAGTCTGATCTCGCGCTACACTCAAGCAGAGGACATTCGATGGTTTCCGAAAAAGACGTTGCCTACGTCGCTGACCTGGCCCATCTGGAATTGACCGAGGTCGAGCGTGCCCACATGCTGCGCGACCTGAACTCGATCCTCGGCTACATTGAGCGGCTGAACGAGTTGGACACCTCCGGCGTTGAGCCGATGGCGCAGGTTGCGACCCGCCACGCCGCAAGCGATGCGCAGCCGGGCGAGGCGTTCGCTTATGCCATGCGGCCCGATGAGCTGATTCCTTCGCTGCCGCATGAAGAGGCCATGAGCAATGCTCCCGAGACCGACGGTACATTTTTCAAGGTGCCGAAGGTGATTGAGCGCTAGACCATGGAACTGGACCTGCTAACAGTTGATTCCACGCGCACGGCGATTGCCGAAGTGCAGTTCACCGCGTCGGCGCTGGTCGATGCCTGCTTTGAGAAGATCAAGCGCGACGATCCGGACATTGGCGCCTATCTCACGTTGAGCGAAGATCGCGCCTATCGACAGGCGGCGCGCATCGACGACCTCGCCGGGCGTGGCGATCCGCTGCCGCCGCTGGCGGGCGTGCCGATCGCGGTAAAAGATGTCATCAGCACCAAAGGCGTTCGCACCACCGCGAGCTCAAAGCTGCTGGCAAACTATATCGCTCCGTATGATGCCACAGTCATTGAGCGACTGGAGAATGCCGGAGCGATCATTCTGGGCAAGACCAATTGCGATGAGTTTGCCATGGGTTCGTCGAACGAAAACTCGGGCTTTCATCCGGTGCGCAACCCGCGTGACCGGGCGCGCGTGCCGGGAGGCTCGTCGGGCGGATCGGCCGCAGTGGTTGCCGCAGGAACGGCGGTCGCGTCCCTGGGCTCCGATACCGGAGGCTCGATTCGCCAGCCCGCGTCGTTTTGCGGCGTGGTCGGCTTAATGCCCACTTACGGCCGCGTCTCGCGTTATGGGCTGATTGCCTTCGCGTCGTCGCTCGACAAGATTGGCCCGTTCGGCAAAACGGTGAAAGACACGGCGCTGCTGCTGGAGGTGCTGGCCGGGCGCGATCCGAAGGACTCGACGTCGGCAAACCTGCCGGTTGCGGTCTATTCGGATTCAGTCGGGCAGCCGGTGACCGGCTTGAAGATTGGCGTCCCAAGTGAATATTTCGGCGAAGGCCTCGACCCCGAAGTTCGTTCGGCGGTGGAGGCTGCGATCCAGAAGCTGGCCGAAGCCGGATGCCAGATTGTGCCGATTTCGCTGCGGCATACGTCCTATGCGATTCCGACCTACTACCTGGTTGCGACGGCGGAGGCTTCGTCGAACCTGGCACGTTTTGACGGCGTGCGCTACGGAGTCCGCGCCAAGGGAGCGAAGACGCTGGCGGAGATGTATCGCCGCACGCGGGATGAGGGCTTCGGGCCGGAGGTGAAGCGGCGCATCATGCTCGGCACCTATGCGCTCAGCGCCGGATACTACGATGCCTATTACCTGAAGGCGCAGCGGGTGCGTACGCTGATCGCGCGCGACTTCGACGAGGCGTTTGCCAGGGTCGATGCCATCGTCACGCCGACCACGCCCACTCCTGCGTTTCGCCTGGGCGAGAAGGCTGACGATCCGCTGGCGATGTATCTGGCCGACATCTTCACCGTGACTGCGAGCCTGGCCGGCATTCCGGGATTGTCGGTGCCGTGCGGCGGCAACTCCGAGGGATTGCCCATTGGCCTGCAGGTGCTGGGCAAACACTTCGACGAAGCGACGGTGCTTCGGGTGGGACATGTGGTGGAGCATGCGCTGGCGGGGAGCGGCTAGCAATTAGCAATTAGCGGCTAGCAACTAGAAGTCATCTGATAAATCTGGTTTTGAAAGGGCGCGGCTTCATCTGTGCCGCAGAGGCTGTTCAGGGCTTCAGCCCCTGAGGCTCTCAGGTCGCGCCATTCAGGAAAAAGCTTCCAGCAACCAGCAGCCCGCTAGTGACCGCAAGTTTTTCTTCCCGATTTGGGAAGGGCTTGTCAATAGCCATAAGATGCTATAAATCTGCGTAAGTCGCAGAAGATAGGAAGAATATAAAGTTCCGAAAAGGTGAAGATTTACCCCACTAATCTGCTATAGTGAGGTTAATAGAGTCAGAACGGCAGAAAATGCCTTCTGGCTCTTTTTGCGTTTCCGGAACGCAAAACCGGCTGGCCGAAGCCCGCGCCGGAGATTCTTTGACAACTGAATAGTTTTCCAAGTGCCTGACGGCGCAGGCTGGGTGCTCTCGATCTCGCACATTCGAAGATCGCGAATGTGCGGAGCACCTGGGTTGGTTTGCCTTGGGTATATGCCGTCCCTGGCGGGACTCGGGATGATTAAAATCCGATTTTCCCAGCGTTGAAACGCTGGGCTTAGATATGTTGTCCGCTGCGCGGACGGGATTCTTACGCGATTAAGTGCCTGACGGCGCAGGCTGGGTGTGCTCTCGATCTCGCACATTCGAAGATCGCGAATGTGCGGAGCACTCACGGGTTTGCCTTGGGTATATGCCGTCCCTGGCGGGACTCGGGATGATTAAAATCCGATTTTCCCAGCGTTGAAACGCTGGGCTTAGATATGCTGTCCGCTGCGCGGACGGGATTCTTGTGGATTCTCAACGATTGCCAGATTAAAGGTTGGTGCCTGGAATAGCTTTGGAGTTTCGATGTGCTCAAGCGGCGCAGAGCGTCACCGCTATCGCAGTCAGTAAAAGCAGTCGATGCCGCATGGCGAGTAGAGTATAAGCCTTGAAGGGATAGATCGTGCAGTCATCGCAGCTTGGTTGGACACCCGACTTTGCGGCGAGCCAAAACAGTCGCGTAAAACTCCAGGAGTGAGGAATGGTTGACCTGTCGATTTCAGGCGGAACGCTGGTTTTGCATGTGCAAGGAGCCGATCAGTTATGGGCGCTCAAGAGTTCACTGGAGATTCCGTTGCAGCACATTGCTTCTGTTCGGGCCGATCCCAGTGTGGCGCATGGTTGGTGGCATGGGCTGCGGATGCCGGGAACCAACCTCCCAGGAGTGATCACCGCAGGCACGTTTTATCAGCATGGCAAGCGCGTGTTCTGGGACATTCACCATCCGGAGAAGACGGTTGTGATCGAGTTGAAAGATGAACGCTACGACGAACTGATCGTTGAGGTCACCGACCCCAAAGCGGCAGTCGAACTGGTTCAGTCGGCTATCGGCCGCTGAAAAAGCGGTCGGCTTGAACACGGAACGCAGCATCCAACTGGCATGGCCGTTCGCCGCACTCCATCGAAGAAGCACGTTGACATCACTGAAGGCGCGCTTCCCGCCGAAGAGCTGAAGCAGGAGTTCCCTGCGATTGCGCTGCCGGTTCGGCCGCCATTTCCTCCCATGGAAGCGAAGGCGGTGGCGGAGTTGCCTCGCGGGGAGAACTGGACGTACGAGCCCAAGTGGGACGGATTCCGCTGTCTGGCGTTTCGTAAGGGCGGGGAAGTTTTGCTGCAGTCGAAGGCCGGTCAGCCGCTCGGGCGCTACTTTCCGGAGATGGTGCAGGCGCTGGCGAAGCTTCCGGCAAAGCAGTTTGTGCTCGACGGGGAGATCGTTATCCTGCGCGACGGGCACCTGTCGTTTGACGATCTGCTGCTGCGTATTCATCCCGCGGAGAGCCGGATTCGCAAGCTGTCGCACGAGACTCCGGCTTCGTACCTGGTGTTCGACCTGCTGGTGGATGAGCATGGTAAGTCGCTCGTCGAGCTTCCGCTGGCGGAACGCAGAAAGCGACTGGAAGAACTCTTTAAACATTTTGGCGGCCAGAAGCAAATCCGGCTGTCGCCCTCGACACGCGACTTCAACACCGCCCGGGGGTGGCTGACAGAACTAGCCGCCGGCGGATTTGATGGTGTAGTTGCGAAACAACTTGACTGTGCCTATGCCTCGGGCGAGAGGACGGCAATGCGCAAGATCAAGCGCATTCGCACGGCCGACTGCGTGGTCGGCGGCTTTCGCTATGCCAGCAAGGGCGGGGAGGTGGGATCGCTGCTGCTCGGGCTTTATGACGAGAACGGATTGCTGAACCACGTTGGCTTCAGCTCAAGCTTTACCGCCGCGGAGCGCAAGAAGCTGAAGGGAATCCTGCGGCCGTTCATGGGAGGCAGCGGATTTACGGGCCATGCTCCGGGCGGGCCCAGTCGATGGAGCACCGAGCGCTCAGGCGAGTGGGAGCGGCTTGATCCCAAGCTGGTTTGCGAGGTTAAGTACGACCATTTCTCCGGCGGCCGGTTTCGCCACGGAACGAAATTTCTGCGCTGGCGTCCGGAGAAGGAGCCCGGGAAATGCACCTATGAGCAGTTGGCGAATCGGGGCGGGGTTTGGGGATGTGGAGAAGATGTTGGCGGCGTGAGATCCCAAGCAGGCGCAGGCCCGCGTTCGCGCAGATAGGGTCCTTCGACTGCGTGCGATACGCCTGCGGCGATCTCTCTCCGCTCAGGATGACAACCGGATTTACGCCACCTACGCCGCGGCGGCCGACGTGTGGACGTGACGCTCGGAAGCGCGCAGCATGCCACGAACATCGTTCGACTGGCAGCAATCGACCGCGCCGGCGGCGAGCACCTCCAGCCACATGCTTTCGTCGGCCAGGCGATGAACACAAGCGATGGCGGTACTCGGGAATTCCGAGCAGAGTTTCCTGACGTCCGAATACGACAATAGTTCGAGATCAACAATAGCGAAGCCGGCGCGCAGGCGGGCGATCTCGGCTTTGGCCTCGGGGATGCTGCCGACGATGACCAGCTTCCGGAACTGTGGCCGGAGAGACTCAGCAAGAATTCGCGCTACGACGGGATCGTGGTGAGCGAGCACTACATTGATGGGCCGCATGGCAAAACCCCCTGGGAGAGAGACGACGGCGCGGGCCGCCGGTTATCAGGGTTGAGCTCGGGGTTGACTACTTTGCGCTGCCAGCGTTGGCTGGCGTTGGCTCAAACGGTTCCGGCTGAAGCTTGCCATTTTTCTTCAGCAGGATCTCAACTTTGCCTTCGGCTTCTTCCAGCTCCTGGCGACAGGAGTTGGAGAGCTTCACGCCTTCGTCGAAAAGCTGGAGTGCCTGATCGAGCGAGACATCACCCTTTTCCAACTCGTTGACGATCACTTCCAGGCGTTGAAGGCAATCTTCAAACTTCGGCAAATATTTCCTCGCTGGCCTAATTCTAGTCCACGCCGGGGCGCGTGAAAGAGAATTTCCAGAGAAGGCGTAAAAAAGGCGCTTCTCCGGCCGGCAACTAAGCACGGGGAAGCCGGGGCAAGAAGCTAACGAACTCTGCGATAGCGATTGAACTGGTGGTCGCCGGCCTTGCGGCAGCTCATCCAATGCCAGCGAGTGATGGTGTCGATGGTCAGGCCGGCGCCGCCAAAAACAGTTGGACGGAGCAGCACCGGGATCTTCTCCTCAGCGGGCAAGCGCTTTTGCTCGGGGGGAACGAGCTGGCCTACTTCGATAGGAGAGACGGTCAGGAACTTCTCGTCGATCAGGTCAGCTCGCGCGAGGCTGCCGTAGAGAGTAGGGCCTCCCTCGCAAAGCAGGTGCTCAATGCCCAAGTCATTGCGGAGCTTGGCGATCGCCTGGGGGAGATCGAGCCGCTCTCCCTCACCGGCGGCGACGATATCGACATGGGAATGGGATCCCTGGGCTTGCAGACGCTGGCCGCCGGCAGGCGACGTGATGATAGCGGCATCGACCAGGTCTCCGTCAAAAACCTTGTAGAGCGAAAGGTCGAGATTCTCGGCGCGGGTGACAAAGATGTTCCGCTCGCGCTTCTTGCCCAGGCGGGAGCGTAAAGCCTGCATCGCGGGATCGACCACCTGAAAGACGATGCCTCGGCTCTGGGGCCCGCGCAGGCGGCGCTCTTCCTGCACGGTGGCCATGCCCATCAGCAGGGCGTCAGCGTGGGCGCGCAGCAGGTCCATCAGCCAGCGGTCCTCGGGCGACTGCGAGATGTACTGTCCAGAGGCGTATTCGCCGAGCAGGCTGGTGATGCCGTCCAGCGATTGCACGAAGTTGGTGTAGATCCAGGGGCGGCCGGGCGGGGGCGGCGGAAATCCCAGGTTGCCATAGGGGAAAAAGGCGGCATCTGCAAACGGGCTGGGTTCCGCGTGATCAAACAGTACTTCGAAGGGCTGAATACCGGGTGACGGTTCCATGGGGGCTAAATGATTGTAACGGTTGGGTGGGCGAAGTTCCTCATAACGCGGGGCATGTTGCAGTCTGAGTGCCCCGCGGAACCTCCGGATAAGAGGGGCCATCAACATAGCCTAGTGTTTACGGGCATTCTAAGGTCGAATTGCGGCTTTCACCTTACATCTATGCTGCACCATATCTTGTCTAAATCAACATGAGAGGAAAACGAGGAAGCCGGCTGAAGCTGATTGGTGACGCCGAAGCTTCCGCCGGGGTGCGGGCGATCTTCGATGAGGTGCGCCGCAATCTGGGAGTGCCCGCGGTTCCCGTGCTGTATCAGGCCTATGCCGCCGTGCCGCGATTTCTGGAGTTGCACTGGGAGGCATTCCGTCCCGCGCTGCAGACGAGGCAGTTTTTCTGCATGGGAACAAGACTTGCCGCTGAAGCCTACACGCGTGCGCAAAGCTATCTTGAGGTCCCCGACGTTCGCGGCGATGGCAAAGGAAGCCTCGACGAGAGCATCACGCAAGCTGACAAGGATGGATTTGCGCGGGCGCTCAACTACTACCAATATCTTGATCCTCTGCTGCTCCTGATCACCGTCTCGCAGATGCAGGCTTTTGATGGTCCGGTCGGGTCAGATGGCAAAAACGACGGTCCCGGCGACCCTCGCGTTTTTGCGGCTGCACCGGAGCCGGTAAGCCTGGAAGGCGCTGCGGCGACATTGCATCGCATTTGGGACGAACGCCGGCGCGCTCTCGATCTTGCCTTCGTGCCCGAGGAGCATCGCGTCTTCGCCCGGTGGCCGGCTATCTATCAACGATGCTGGACAGCGCTCAAGGGCCTTATCACCTCGCCGCTTTATGCGGATTGCCAGTACAGAATCGGCGAGAGCGCATGGGGGATGGTCCGCGAGCTGCCCCTGCAAATTGAAACTGAGATTCCGCGACTGCTGGAGTCGGGGATGAACAACGAGCAGGTTTCCGCGATTACCCGCATCAACGAGTTGATGATCCGTACCTTGACGGCGCAGTTTCTGGACGTGACCTTGGTTCGGCTCGCCTGCGAAGGCGGGAGCCAAGTGGAAACCCACGGCTACAAGCCTGAAAGAGCTACAGAGAGCGGACGGTCCGACGTTCAGGTGGCGTAAAGCATCCTTCCGATTCCGCTGAAACTACTTCTGCCCAGGAGCGAGTTGCTTGATTGCTGAAAGCCTGCGGCGAACGAAATCGACCAGCTCTGGCGTGACATAGTTTGGCGGCTGAATCCGGACCTGGGCTTTGCCGGCAACGGGCTTCAAAGAAATGTTCGTCCATGCGGTGTCGCCCGGCTTGTCGTGCAGAACGATGAGGTCGGCGCGATCGAGGTACTCCTGCGCGGAAAGTTTGAAGTCAGCGGTCGCAGGATCAAGCACGGTGAGATACAGATCGGGCTTCAGGAAGCGTATGACGCTGTTAGATTCGATGATTGCGTTCTCCGACTTCGCTAACTCCTGACGCAGCCGGGGCATGGCCTCAGCCAGAAATCCCTGGCGGGTGCGGACCCATAAGGCGCGTACTGCGCCAGCCAACAAAAAACGCGAAGTATCACTTTCACCGGAGCGGTCGTGCTCGTCCGTTACCGCCCAGCTATGGTCGTCGGTGGCGCAGTCGCATAGTTCGCCATCTGCCGAACAGATGCCGTGACCGTATTGAGTAATCTTCATGGCAGTCCAGCAAAACTCGGGCAGGGCTGCGATCAGGCCGGCGACCACGCTGGTCTTACCCACGCTGCGCGAATGTCCGCCGACGACGATGAGAGCCATAAGGTAAGGTTTACCAGAAGAACATCGAGCGGCCAAACTATCCTCAGCTATGATGCGTGACCGGCCAAAGTTGTTACTGCGGATGGGGATTACCCGAAAACTGCAGGCGGGAGGATAGTGGGGTTATGACTGACGGGCTAAGAAGCGCTGAAGATTAACTCTTCTAGAGATTTGCATCCGCATGTACCATGTTTCGAAGTAACAGTTGCCAATTGAGTCGTGACCTTGAGAGGGGGTTGGCCCTTATGCGGTGGTGTGACCCGGCACTTTCGATTTTCCTGAGTATCAGCCTGACGCTGAGCGTCATGGGACTGGAAGGCTGTAGCAAGAAGGCGGAACAGACGCAGGCTTCTGCGGGACAGGCGCAGCAAGCTCCGGCGACGCAATATGCGGTTCCTACGGCGGATCAGCTGTATCAGTTGGTGGCGCCGATTGCGTTGTTCCCGGATAATCTGGTGGCGCAGGTACTGGCGGCCTCGACGTATCCCGACCAGGTATCGGCTGCGTATCAATGGTTGCAAGAGAATCCCGGCCTGAAGGGCCAGCAGCTTACCGACGCGGTGAACCAGCAGACATGGGACGCCAGCGTCAAGGGCCTCACGCAATTCTCCGATGTGCTGACCCAGATGGCGACGAACCTGTCGTGGACGTCGGCGCTGGGCGATGCTTACTTCAATGTTCCGCAGAGCGTAATGAATGCCGTGCAGGTGATGCGGCAACGGGCGTACCAGGCGGGGAACCTGAAGAGCAATCAGCAACAGAATGTGTCGGTGGAGAACCAGGCTCCGGGAACGGAAGCTCCGGCGCCGGCTTCGTCGGGCGAGCCACAGGTCACGGTGGTGCAGCCTCCGCCGCAGACGA
This sequence comes from uncultured Acidobacteriaceae bacterium, assembly GCA_963846815.1. GTDB lineage: Bacteria > Acidobacteriota > Terriglobia > Terriglobales > Acidobacteriaceae > CAVVDY01. The sequence goes on from CAWJXG010000003.1 coordinate 56,437, forward strand.
TCGTGATTCAGCCATCGCAGCCGCAAGTGGTTTACGTGCCCACCTACAATCCGACGGTGGTATATGGCGCTCCGGTTCCGGTATACCCCGGCTATTCGACGGGAACCTTGGTAGCGACCAGCCTGATCTCGTTTGGCGTGGGCATAGCGGTGGGTGCGGCGATGAGTAACTCCTGCTGCGGATGGGGTTGGAACTCGTGGGGGTGCGGTTGGCACAACTCTACGGTGGTGTACAACCGGAACGTTTACGTGTCGAACTCCAATGCGTTCGTGAACCGTAACAATTACTACAACCGGAACAACATCAACACCGCGAACATCAATCGCAATAACATCAACAATGCGAACATCAATCGCAACAACGTAAACAACAATTACCGCGCTAACAATTTCAATACCAACGCGCGCAACGCCAACTTCACCGAGCCGAAATTCAATCAGAAATACGATCAGTCGCAGTACCGTAACCAGGGCGCGCAACAGCAGATGAACCGGGCGGAGAGGGGCGCGGGAAACCAGCAACGCCCCAATCAGCAGCCCGCAGCCGGGAACCAGCAGCGCTTCAATCAGCAGGCCGGAGCCGGGAAACAGCAACGTCTCAATCAGCAGGCCGGGGCGGGAAACCTGCAGGCGCAGAATCGCGGTGGCAATGTTAATCAGCCGCAACGCGATGCGGCGCGAGGCTATGGACAACAAACGAATCGCGCAACCAACACGACCGCCTTCAACGGTTACAGTCCCGGCGGTAACACCCGCACCAACAGCGCCCGCGGGCAGCAGAGCCTGCAAGCAAAGAATACTGGGGGTGCACGGCCACAGGCGGCAGCCGGTGGCGGCGGTGGACGACAAGCCGCAGGTGGCGGCCGAACAGAGACGCGTGGCGGCGGACGCCATCGGTAGCAACGGTGCAGGACCACTGGCTACTACAAGAAAGGTGGGGAGGATATGACGAAATTGAAAGCGCACTCATACGATCCGCGTGGTTCGTGGTGGTTGAAGTCAGGGGCTGCGGGGCTGATGCTGGTGATGTCGGCGCTCTGCTTCGCACAGGCAAATGGCGAAAAGACTTTTGCTTCGCCCGGGGACGCGGTGCAGGCACTGTACAAAGCCGCGAAGTCAGATAACAGCGCGGGGATGGACGCGCTCTTCGGCAAGAACGCGCAGAAGATCCTGAACACCGGGGATCCGACTGCCGACAAGAACATGGTCTCGAATTTCGTGCGCCGTTACGACCAGATGCATCGCGTGGTGATGGAGCCGGACGGAGACGTCACGCTGTACGTCGGCGCCGAGAACTGGCCTATGCCGATTCCTATCCTCAAGAATGGAAGCGGGCAGTGGTATTTCGATACCGAGGCGGGGATCAGAGAAATTCTCTATCGCCGCGTGGGCACCAACGAAAACGATGCTATCGAAACTTTGCAAACGCTGGTGGATGCGCAGCGCGAATATGCCTCGCAGCCCCGCGACGGAAACACGACCAAGCAGTACGCGCTGAAGTTTGTGAGTACCGCGGGCAAACAAGACGGCCTGTATTGGAAGACCGACGATAGCCAGCCGGCAAGTCCTATCGGACCGCTCATTGCGGAGGCCGCCAGCCAAGGCTACGACGTGCAGCAGGGCAAGCCGACGCCGTTTCACGGATTTTACTTCCGCATGCTGATGAAGCAGGGTGCGGACGCGAAAGGCGGGGCGCGCGACTACGTGGTCGACGGGCGACTCACGCGCGGGTTTGCTTTTGTCGCGTATCCCGCTGAGTATCGAAATTCCGGGGTGATGACATTCATGGTGAACCAGGACGGAGTTGTCTACGAGAAGGACCTCGGTCCTGACACGGACAAGCTCGGAGCTGCCATGACGGAGTACAACCCAGACTCCAGCTGGAGTCCTGTGGATTAGGGCGGCGCGAAAAGCACCTACAAATGCGGTAATCCGAGCCGTTCGTCACTGGCAACGAGAATAGCGTTATGCGTATGGCCCCGCATCGGCCAAGGGGAGTATTCCTTGGCCTGGCGACTCTGGATCTCGAATACCCTGTCGACGAGATCCCACGCCGCAACCAAAAGATCTCCGTCTCTGAGCAGCGCGTTTCTGCGGGAGGCCCAGCTACCAATGCGGCGGTGGCTTTTTCCTTTCTTGGAGGACGGAGCGTTCTGGTTACGGCGGTGGGCAAACACCCGTTCGGTGCAGCCCTCCGCCAGGATGTTGGCCGCTTTCCCATCGTGCTTCATGACCTGGCCCGGCAGCGGACGGCGCCACCGCCTGTTTCCTCGATCATGGTTCTGCGAGGGACGGGTGAGCGTAGCGTTGTATCGGCCAATGCCGCTGCATTCGGCGCGATCACTGCGAAGCTGAATCCAGACTGGATGAGCGGCGCGTCGATGGTGCAGGTGGACGGCCACTATAGCGCGCTTTGCCTTGCCGGCGCCCGCCTCGCCCGCTCGCGCAGCATTCCGGTAGTGCTGGACAGCGGGAGTTGGAAAGAAGGGATGGCTGAACTCCTGCCTTTGATTGACATCGCGGTATGCTCCGACGATTTCCTGCCGCCCGGATGTCGCGATGAAAACGACGCCCTGGAGTTTCTTATCGCGCAAGACATTCGCCAAGTCGCAATCACGCGCGGCGCCTCCCCGATTCTCTACTGCGACGAGGGTAAGCGGGGAAAAATCCCCATCGAGCGAGTGCGCCCGATCGACATGCTCGGAGCCGGTGACATTTTTCACGGAGCGTTTTGCTATTACGCCTCTCGCCAGGGACGCAGCTTTCGCGACGCGCTTACCATGGCCGCTGCAGTCGCTACCTTTTCCTGTCTGCATCCGGGGACGCGTTCCTGGATGCCGGCATTTGCCCACAGACAAGCCGTATCCGGGAAGACATAGGGTGCAATCAGCCGGGATAGCCTTCGCAGCTATGCGGAGGATTTTCCCCGGGGATCCCACCTGCTCCCCGGGGTCGTACAACTTAAGCGGAGATTAGAAGTTGTACTTCATCACCAGCACTACATCGCGTGGGTGGTTGCTGAAGACCTGGGCCCATTGCGCAAAGGTCGGTGAACCGGTGAGCAGCGATCCGCGAACCACACCGCTGATGTAGCTGACCGGTGCGACGTCGCTGATGTTCCCGGGCACGTACTGTGCGTGATTAAAAATGTTGGTTGCCTGGAACGAGAACTCGAGTGATTGGCGCTCCGTGAAGTTAACGCGCTTCATCAGCGAGAAGTCCCAGTTGTTGATTACGTTGGAGTACATCGTGTTGCGGTTGGCCGTGGCCAAAGCGCCGGGTCCCGCCTGGATGTACTGCGCGGTGGGGACCGTGGCGAGGTAGGCGACGGTCGCACCTGCCGAGTTGGTCAGAGGCGTTACGGTCGAGGAGGTTCCGGGAATGCCGGCAGAGTTAAAGACGGCACGATCGGCAGCCGAATCTCCGTTCAGGTTGGCGTCAGAGGTGCTCTGGACGGTGACCATCTCCGGCGACTGATACGTGTAAATCGGTGATACCTGCCAGTTGCCAACAAGGTTCTTCATGAACCAGTTGGAGTTCTTGAAGAACGGCATGTCGTAGACCACTGCCAGGGTAGCGCGCTGGCGGCGATCCAGTGCCGAGGTGCTGTAGTCGCACGCGAAGCAGGAGAAATTCTGCGGACGGCGCGGCGTGAGCACGGTGGAGAATACATCCGCCGTCGAGTTGTCCAGGGTGTGGCTCCAGGTGTAGGCAGCCTGGAACTGCAAACCGTTGGTGAAGTTTCGCTTGAACGATAGCTGCAGGCCGTTGTAATTCGACCAACCCCATGGCTCAAACGAAGTAATGTTGCTGAGGAAGCCGGCATTGGCGAACGCCGGTATCTGGTTGCCGATGGCGGTCAAGCCGTCGAGCGTGGTACCTAACGAGTCGAGCGTGGCCTGGCTCGGCATGGAAAGATACGTTGGCAAGTAGCTGGTGGAAGTCACCGGGCTGGTTCCGTTGAGGTGGGTCTGCACCGGCAGGTGAATGCCGCGCGTGCCCACATAGCGCGCCTCCAGGGTGTACTTGTTGGCGAAGATGTGCTGCACGCCGGTGGTCCAGGTTTCCGAGTACGGCATGGTCTGATTCGGTATGTAGGCACTGGTGAGCGCACGGGCCGTTGCCGGATCGGTGATAGGAGCCGGGGTATTCGGCAGGCCGCCGGCGCCGAGGAAGTTAGTGAACGAATAGGGGCAAATTTGCGGCGTGCCCGGGGCGGTTGTGTCGCAGGTCTGCTGCACCTGCGGCGGCAGCGACAGAATGCCCAGGTTGTCATAGAGGACGTCGTTTGCCATAGAAAAGCCGGCGTTCACCGAGGTGTTGGCATCGGGCGACCACGCAATACCGGCACGAGGCATGAAGTTCGAGGTCTGCGCCGTCGGATTGCCGAAGTTGATGAGGCCGGGCACGCTAGAGATGCTGTTCAGCGATTGCAGTTGCGCCGCCTCCGGCTCTCCCGTGTATTCCCAACGTAAGCCGGCATTGATGGTGACGGTGGGCGTGACGCGCCACTCGTCATTACCGTAGAGATATACGGCGCGCCGGTTGCCGTAGTAAACCACGTTACCGGAAGAGCGCTCGGCAAAGTCGCCCTGATTGGGATTGGGCGCCACATTGTTCAGGTAGTCGGACAGGTAGCTCCACTCGTAGTCGCCGCGCACGCGCTGAGTAAACGTTTGCGGGCTGATCATCCAGCGAAACTCGCCACCGAATTGCAAGTTGTGCTTGCCCTTGATCCAGCTCACGTTGTCGACGAACTGATACAGGTTCTGGATGGTTTCCTGCGGTGCGTTAGGATCGGGACCGAGCTGAATGCCGTTCAGCTCAAAAACCTGCAGGTTGGGAAATGTACCAGGCCCACCGAGTCCGGGAAAGCTGGCGTCGCCGGACGCAGTAACCGTGTTAAAGCGGTTGAAGCCGAAGCGGAATTCATTGTTCACGTTGGGTGAAAAGTTGTGGTACTCGCTCAGGGTGATCAACCAGAAATAGGTAGGATTGACCGTCCAAAATGTTGGAATCTGAGCGCTCGTGTCATAAGCAGGGTTCTTGGTGTAAGCCAGACGTCCGCGAAACTGGTCCTTCTCCGAAAGGTTGTAGTCGAGCGAGTTGGCTGTGTTCAGGAAGTTCTGGTAACTGGAGCCGAGGAAACCCACATCACCCACCGGAACGTTGACCGCCACGTTATTGAAATTCGGATCCGTGGTTGCCAATCCGGGAGCTACCGACACCGTATTGGAGGCGCCATTGAGCCCGCAGACGGTCGGAGCCGAGGTCGCGGCGGGAACATATTTCTGGAACTGCTGCAGGTTGGTGTTGTTAGGAAACAAGCTGGCCAATGCCGCATAGCCCGCAGCGGTGGGTGCGCAGGCCGTGGACGGAGTTGCCGTCTGGCCGATGGTGTTGTACTCCCAATCGCTGAAGAAGAATAGCTTGTTCTTCAGGATGGGGCCACCGATCTGGCCGCCGTAACGGTTGTTGTCAAAGCGCGGGTTGGATGGCGTCTGTCCATTGCTGACCTGCGATAGCGCGGTTTGCGAATCAATCGCGTTCAGGTTGCGGTTCTGGAAGTACTCGTACGCCCGGCCGTGGAATTGGTTGGTGCCGCTCTTGATGGTTTCGTTGAACTGGCCACCGGAAGAGTGACCGAATTCCGCCGAGTACTGATTTTGCAACACGGTAAAACTACCGACGGCGTCGTTCGGAATCTGGATAAGGGGGCCGGTAACGGTGATGCTGTTGTTGTCGACGCCGTCCACCGTGAAGTTGTTGTTACGAGGACGCTGACCTCCCACGGAAGGTCCCATGCCGACACCGATGCCGCCTGAACTGGCTACACCAGCATCCAGGAGCGACAGGTTCAGCGCGCCGCTGCCGGTGCCTCCGGTGGAAGTGAGAGGCGAGTCTGCAATCTGCCTGGATTCGAAGGTGGTGGAGATGGTTGGTGTCGTGGTGTCGATCGCCACTGCCTGTTCGTTGACTTCGACTGTGGTGCCGGCACTTACAACGGAGGTTGTGACGTTCGCGGTCGCAACCTTATTGAGCACCACTTCAACATCGCGATAGCCGCCTTTCATGCCGGGAGCACTCACATCCACGGAGTAATGGCCGATCGGCAGATTGACAAAGCGATATTCGCCTTGCGGATTAGTTTTGAGGGTCTGCTTAAAGCCTGTGTTCAGGTTGGTAACCGTGACATCGGCGTTGGGCACATATGCGCCGGTTGAATCTTTCACCACGCCCGTTAAGTCGCCACTGATCGCTTGTCCAAATGATAGTGCGGACAGTAGCAGCACGACGCTGAGCAGGGTGAGTAGTGTGAAAGTACATCTTTTCATCGCACACTCCACGTGTCTCTGTTTATGTTGCGTTGCACTTGATGGTCCGGCGCTACCGAACCACACCCCACGAAACAGCGCAGCCAGACAGAGTGCACGACGCTGACCAATCGGCATTGTGAGTATTTACTTTGGTTTGCAGTGTAGAGTCCGCTGTGTAGCTATGAATTGTGGGAAGCTATAATTTCCGATCTTGGTATCTCTCGGCCATTCAAAATACTGTTGCAGCGGTTCGTCATCGCATCTTGTAGAGACATGGCATTTGGAATTGGGAGTTCATATCTACAAAACTCGGAAGACAGCGAGCGTGCCGGCAAGAGATCGTAGTGAGCGAGGACTTTGCGTGAATCAGGTACGGAGTTCTGTAGCATTCGTCACATTTCTCAAAACCGATTGGCATTTGCCGGGTTGTATTGAGAAGTGGGGGATACGGGGTTGAGGAGCTCTCGACAAAGCTGTGCGGTTTTGCGAAGGATTTGCATTAGAAGCCTGTTTACGCGCTCCGTAGTTTGCGCATTGGCGCTTGCCGTCTGTGCTTCTTCGCTCATGGCAGATGAGGTCGATTTGAGTGTGTATCCCGCGCCGGATTTTGGCAGCGGGCTGCAGTGGCTCGACTCCTCGCCACATCACGTCGCGGGATATCGCGGCCATGTGTTGCTGATTGATTTCTGGGAGTACACCTGCATCAACTGTATTCGCGACTTCACCGTGGTGAAGAGTTGGTACGCGAAATACCACCCGTTAGGATTCGACGTTGTAGGTATTCATTACGCGGAGTTCACGATGGGCGACCAGGCGCAGAATATCCGTGACGCCGCGCAGCGTTTTGGATTGCCGTGGCCTATCGCCGCCGATCTCACAGGTGACACATGGAAAGCCTATGCAGCCCAGGGATGGCCCATGCGCTATCTGATCGATGCAAACGGCAATGTCGTCATGAAGGTGTTCGGCGAGAGAAACAACGCTGAAATGGAGGCGAAGATTCGCAGTCTGCTCGCCTCCGCGCATCCCGAAGTGAAGAACATTCCACTGAATCCGAGTGACAACGAATTCGCCCCGCACTGTGGGTCGACGACTCCTGAAACGTTCGTCGGCAGCGTGCACGGGCGCAGTTCCGTCGCTGATCTCGACAATCACCATAACGGTGACGTTGCCGAGTTTGTGCCGCCCCATTCTCCTGCCGATGGCGGAGTCATGCTTGCGGGACGATGGAAGATCGAAGAGGAGGGAGTCACTTCGCAGGCGAATGGTGCCTCTGCGGAAATCCGCTACCATGGGCGATCGCTTTACAGTGTGCTGAGCACGAGCGGCAAGAAGCAGGTGCGAGTAAATGTTTTTGAAGATGGCAGCCCGCTTCCGAAAGACAGTGCTGGAGCGGACGTGAAGTTCGACAAAGAGGGCGCCTATATCGAAGTGACGGAGCCGCGAATGTACTACATCGTCAAAAGCCCGAGCATCGGTGAGCACCTGATTGCCTTGCAGGCAGACCACGCCGGGCTGACGCTGCACACATTTACGTTTGGCAACGAGTGCCAGGTGAATGACACGCCCTAGTGTGCGCGCAGAGAGGCGTGCGTGCTCGCTGTTGCTTGTACCAGCACGCATCCGGTTCGAGGCCGCTAGCTCTCCTGTGACCAGTGACGACGAAAATCACCGCAAAGCCAGTTGAGGTGTCAATCCGTTCATTTCGCTTACCGCGCTGCCCCGGCGACCACTCGATCTGCCTCGGTTACGTCGGCCTCAAGCTTTTGCACGCCTTCCTTGGCTTGCTGATCGAGTTGTGCAAAGACGGCTTCCTGAGCTGGAGTGGGCCGATCATAGGCCAGGTCAATGTCAGCCGCCAGATAGGCGAGGTGATCGCGCAGCTTCGTCTCATAGAGCAAGCTGCCTTCGCTCGATTTCATGGCCATCTGCGCAACATTGTCGATGTCGTGATTCAGCGCGGATAGAGCGCCGGTGGCGTTCGTGCCGGTCACACTGCGGCTGGAGGCAGCCTTTTGTAGCTTGTCGCGAGCAGCCAGGGCGCGGTTGGTGGCTTTATCCAAAGTATCGAGATCAGAGTGGATTTTGAGATCTAAGTCCAAGCGCGCCGCCAGGTCCGGACCTGTGGCATGCAGGCGCGGATCCAAAGCGACTACAAAGCTCTGTTCCGTTTTCTGTCCGCCATAGTCAAGCACAATCGAATATGTCCCGGGCACTACGACCGGTCCCTCGACGGAATCTTCGAGCCCGCCGGCAGCGATGGGCGCATGGTAACCAGTGATCTCGGTAGCATATGGGTAACGCAAATCCCACTGCAGCCGATTCATCCCCGGCTCGATGGCGCTGAGTGTTGCTTGCTTTTCTCGGATTTGCTGGTCGGTGCTCTCGCCGCTGTGGTCCACTTCAGCCGCCGTATTTTCCTGATGCTTACTCGTCTGTTCCGCGCTCGCTGTCGCAAGGCCCTCGGCTTTCTCCTTTTCCTTTTTCTCCTTTTCGGTCGCGAGGTGGAGCGTGATGGTGCGAATCACCTTGCCTTGCGAATCGGCGAATTGGAGCGTTGCCGGAACCTTGCCATCATAGTTTCCAGGAATGTGGAAGAAGACCGTGGCACCGAACGGAGGATTGTAGCCGGCATCGGGAGGTCGTTTTCTCTCGGGACTGAGGACGCCGTAAACATGTGTCAGCCAAGCCTGCTGCGGAGCGAATAGGAAAGCAGCGTTGGCATCCACACTGGGATTCTTGGCCAACTGCTCGAGAAAACTAAGATTGTCCAGCACCCAAAACGAGCGCCCGTGTGTGGCCGCAACGATTTGACCCTGGCGCGTATTGATCGCGATGTCGCGCACCTGCGTGACCGGAAGATTCAGCGTGAGCGGCTGCCAGTGCGCGCCCGCATCAAGGCTGAAATAGACGGTGCTGCGCGTGCCCAGAAACAGCAACTTAGAATCATTGGGGTCCTGGCGAATGTCGAAGACAAATTCATCTTCTGGCAAGCCGGCCGTAATCGCGGTCCAATGCCGGCCCAAATCGTTGGTCTCGAAAACATAGGGCCGGAAATCGTCCCACATGTAGCGGCGAGCGGTGAGATAGGCGGTTTGCCGATCCGTGTGAGAAGGTTCAATGCAACTGATCCACGACTCCGGCAGCTCCGGCGGGGTTACGGTTTGCCAATTTTTCCCACCATCCGTCGTAACGTGAGCGAGACCGTCATCCGAGCCGGCCCAGATGAGGTTGCCGTCCACAGGCGATACCGCCAGCGCCGAAATCAAGGGATAAATTTCCGCTCCCGACTGGTCGATGTCGACAGGGCCGCCGCTCGGTTGCTCGGTGCTCGGTTGGTTGCGAGTCAGATCGGGGGAGATTTGCTTCCAAGTCGCGCCGTAGTCGTCGCTCTTGAACACATACTGCGCTGCAATGAGCAGTTCTTTCGGGTTCGCCGGCGAAAACAGAATGGGATGGGTCCAGCCAAATCGGTATTTCAGTTCGCCTGACGATGCACCCTCCTGATAATAGGGCCAGGGGCTCACGCTCTGATACTGGTCGGTGTTTTCGTCATATTTCAGGAAGATGCTGAAGTAGCCGCTGCCGAAGGTGATCTTGGGATTTCCCGGCTGCGGCACCGAATAGGTGCTCTCGCCGTAGGCGACGCTGCGCCAGTCCGCCAGTGGAATCATGCCCCCCCGGCTGGCACTCGGTCCCTCGAAAGAGCCTTCGTCCTGCTGCGCGCCATAAATATGGTAGGGAAACTGGTCGTCAAGATTGACATGGTAGAACTGCCCGGTTGGTTGATTGTGTACGGTGCTCCAGGTGTTGCCGCCATCGGTCGAGACGGTAGCACCGCCATCGTTCCCCTCAAGTAAAATCCTGGTGTCGTTGGGATTGATCCACACGACGTGATTGTCACCATGCGGCGTCCGCAGTTTGGTGAAGGATTTAGCGCCATCATGCGAAACCCAGAGCGCGTCCACCCCGGGTGCGTAGACGGTGTCGGGGTCTTTGGGATCGACGTAGAGCGTCATGTAGTAGAAGGCGCGCTGCCGCAGCTTCATTTCGTCGTTGACGCGCTTCCATGTCGTGCCCCCGTCATCCGACCGGAACACACCGCCTTCTTTCGCCTGGATAATGGCATACACGATATTCGAGTTACTTGCGGCCACCGACAGGCCCACCCGCCCCAGGACCATCTGCGGTAAACCTTGGTTATGGGTGAGATTGTTCCAGTGCGCGCCGCCGTCGGTCGTCTTGTAAATACCGCTGCCTGGGCCGCCGCTGGTGAGCCCCCAGGGGGTTCGCTGCGCTTGCCACATCGCTGCATACAGAACGTCCGCATGATTCGGATCCATCAACAGGCAGATTGCCCCCGTGTTCTCATCTACAAACAGGATCTTGTTCCATGATTTGCCGCCGTCAGTAGATTTAAAAACACCGCGATCGGAATCGGGTTTGAAGACGTGTCCCATGGAAGCGGCATATACGACGTCGGGATTCTTGGGATCGATAACAAGGGCGCTGATCGAGTGCGTGTCGCGCAGTCCAGCGTATTGCCAACTGTTGCCGGCATCGGTCGATTTGTAAACGCCATCGCCGGGGATCACGTCACTGCGAATGTCAGCTTCGCCGGTGCCAACATAGATCGTTTTCGGGTCGGATTGAGCCACCGCCACCGCGCCGATGCTGGAACTCGGCCCCGGCAGCTTGCCATCCGAAATGTTCTTCCACTCAACACCCTCGTCAGTGCTCCTCCAAACCCCGCCGCCGACTGCCCCGGCATAAAAGAGGTTGGGGTTTCCCGGAACGCCGGTCACGGTGACCACGCGGCCGCCGATATATGGGCCAACCGAACGCCACTTGAGCTTACTCATCAGCATTTGCGAGGACAGCGGCCCTGATGTTTGAGCTGCCGAGAACGTGGTAAAAAATGCGGCTAGCGCGAGAACAAGAAATGCACAGATATTCACAAAATGGTAGCCACGTCTCATGATTCGATTCCCTCGGTGGAAGTTTCCTTTCAAATCCCTGCGCGTGTGAATATACACCAGGTTTCGCTGTGCTACGGTACTCTCATGTCCTGAGCCTGGACTTCAAGCATCTTAGGGAATTGCTCGAGATTGACAAGCCCGAACCCGAAGCCGCCCCGGATGGGATGAAGGCGCTGATGGCGCGCGGCTTTCTCAAGCCAGGGGATGCTGAAAATCGGCTCGGATACTACGTGGGCGAAATTCATCGCCAGGCCGGCGCCGTGATCATTCTCGCCGGCAACAGCTTCTTGTCGAATGGAGGCTCAAGATGAACGATCAACAAAAGACGGAACAGTGTTCTGGAGTGCGAGATCAAGAGATCCGTGCGGCACTGGAGCAGCATTGGGCGGCGTCCGATGCGAACGATTTTGAAACGGAGCACCGCATCTATCACGAGGACGCGGTGCTGGAATACCCTCAGTCGGGCGAGTTAACCCGCGGCCGAAGCAACATACAGGGCCAACGCGCTAGTCAGCCGAGCAAGAAGCGGTTTACTGTGCAACGAATTGTTGGCAGTGGTGACCTTTGGGTCACCGAATTCATCCTGACCTATGACGGCAAGCCGTCCTACACGGTGAGCATTATGGAGTTCAGGGGCGACAAGGTTGCGCGGGAAACACAGTACTTTGCGGACCCGTTCCCGGCACCCGCATGGCGCGCTCAATGGGTCGAACGAATGGGCACATAAGCTCGAGGGCGAAACCGATGGAGGGATAAGAGGTGGATTGGAAACGGTTGGTCGAGTTTGCGCTGCAGGGTAGCAGTGATTTGGAACAATATGCCATCCTGCTGGTACGCGTTTCGCTCGGGCTGTTCTTCGCCATCTCCGGGGCAAACAAATTGTTTGTCGCCGGCGGCACGAAACCTGTTTACGAAACGCTGGTTAAGGCCAAAGTCCCCCTTCCCCGCCTGACGGCTTATTTTGTGTCGGGTGTCGAGTTCGTTGCCGGATCGTTACTGACAGTAGGGTTCCTTTCCAGCGCGGCCTGCGTGGCTCTATTGATCGATATGATTGTCGCCACCCTGACCAGTGCGATTTCCACCATACCGAAATCACTGTCGCCGCTTAACTGGCTCGACGATTTCCTCTACCTTCCGGAAGTTCTGTACGTGCTCTTCTTTATCTGGCTGCTCTGCTCTGGTCCGGGAAAGTTCAGTGTTGATTACTGGCTCGCCGGCAAGTTACTGAGGTGATCGACTGAGGCAGATGATGCCGGTCTCTTCGACAATGGCTACGCACAAGCTAGCCCCATGCCCGAAAATAAAAGGATGCCGGCTGGGGAGGCCTGCTCCCGGGAAAGGGCTCATATGCTGTTCCCAGCCAGACGTGGATGTCACCCTGGATCGTTGACAGAAACGGAATTGAGAACCCGCAGTGAATCCGAACTGGTCGGATGCGGAGGACAAACCTGGATTTTCGCTTGAAAACTCCCAAGAAAAATGGGAATGTCTTGTTCACCGATAGAGCCGGAGGGCTCAAGGAGCAGGAGTCATGGCAACTGCAACGATACCCACCCGCCCCCCTTTGCCTCCTTTCACGCGCGAGAGCGCAATTCAAAAAATCCGTCTGGCCGAAGATGCCTGGAACTCTCGCGACCCGGCGAAAGTAGCCCTGGCCTATGCCGTCGATTCACGGTGGAGAAACCGCTCGGAGTTCGTCAACGGACGAAGCGACATCATTGCTTTCCTCACTCGGAAGTGGGGCAAAGAGTTGGACTACCGGCTGATCAAAGAGCTATGGGCGTTCACCGGCAATCGCATCGCGGTGCGCTTCGCTTACGAGTGGCACGACGACTCGGGCCACTGGTATCGCTCTTATGGCAACGAGAACTGGGGGTTCAACGATGATGGATTAATGGCCTTTCGCTTTGCTTCCATCAACGACCTCCCGATCGCGGAGTCGGATCGTAAATATCATTGGCCGCTCGGACGCCGTCCCGACGACCATCCGGGATTGAGCGACTTGGGTCTCTAGGTTTCATTTGTGCCGCCCGGCCTTGGATTCCGAACCGACGAACAAAGGCTCATCTATATGTCCGACAAGAAAACATCAATCGTCACAGGAGCATCACGCGGGATTGGCGCCGGAGTGGTAGAGGCGTTGTTACAAGAGGGCTATAACGTCGTCGCAACGGCCCTTGATGCGAGTGAATCGTTGAGCGGGTCGCCCAGGCTTGTTCTTATCGACGGCGATATAGGAACGCAGGAGACTGCGGCCAACGTCGTCGAAACAGCGATCCAGCAATTCGGAACCGTCGATGTCCTGGTGAATAACGCCGGCATCTACCGCACCAAAGCCTTTACCGACTTCACTACCGAGGACTTCAACGCCTTGGTCTCGATCAATCTGCTGGGCTTCTTTTACATGACTCAGCTCGCCGTGAAGCAGATGCTGAAACAGAGATCAGGAAACGTTGTGACCATCTCTGCGTCGCTTGCAGACCAGCCGGTCGCCGGCGTAAATGCCTCAGTCTCGATGATGACGAAGGGCGGCCTGAATACAATTACCCGCAGCCTCGCAATTGAGTATGCCAAAGAAGGTATCCGCTTTAACGCCGTCGCGCCTGGCGTTGTAGACACAGCACTGCACCCGGATGGCGGCGGGGAATCTCTTAACAGAAGGCAGCCGATGGGCAAAATCGCGACCGTAAGAGATGTTGTCGACGCTGTTCTCTATCTTGCACAGGCAGGTCAAATCACCGGAGAAGTGCTCCACGTGGATGGTGGTGCCCACGCTGGCTGCTGGTAGTCTCCAGGATATACAGAAGAGCGGTTTGTGGAGGACCAGCGCCACCCCTGAATCCATTAGTTGAGAAAAGCTCCCAACCCGCTAATCTGTGCTGGCTTTTGACCGGCCCGGACCAACTGGCGCAACCAGCATCAGCAGCGGCTGGGGAAGATCTTTGGTCGCTCAGTTCTATGCGCCTGAGGAATGTGGATGAACGGGAGCACCGGGCTATTCATGGCGCAGGGCGATCATCGGATCGACGCGCATGGCCCGGCGAGCGGGGATGTAACAGGCACTAACCGCAACCCCGAGCAGAACGATGCCCACGGTGGCAAAGGTGAGCGGATCCGTCGGCGAAACTGCATAAAGCAGGCTGGCCATCAAGCGCGTGACCAGAAGCGCGGCCACGGCGCCGGCGCCTAAGCCCAGCAAGGCAAGCCTGGCTCCCTGCCCTAAAATCAGCCGCAACACATTGCGCTGCTTCGCGCCAAGAGCCATGCGGATGCCGATTTCATGCGTACGCTGCGACACCGAGTACGAAATCACTCCGAAAATTCCAACAGCGGCGAGCATCAGGGCAATTCCGCTGAATGAGCTCATCAGCCAAGTGCGGAATCGTTCCTGCGCGACCGACGCGCCGACCGCCTCCGGAAAGGATTCGACATCCGTCACGGGTAAGTCCTTGTCAATGGACTGAACCGTCTGACGAATGCCGGCGGCTACGCTCGATGCGTTCGACGAACTTCTTACAACGACCTCTCCACCATAAAGGGGCGCTTGGGCGAAAGGCACGTACATCATCGGGCCAGGTTTCCGGCTAAGCGTCACATCCCGCAGATCGCCGACGACACCGATGATTTCGCGAGACACCTTGCTGTTCGGCGGAAATCCAAATCTCATGTGCCTTCCGATGGGGTCTTGGTTCGGGAAATAACGCCGCGCGAGCGTTTCGCTGATGATGGCTACGTTCGGATTCGACGGCGAGTCTTGCTCGGAGAAAAAACGGCCCCGCAGCAGCGGAATTCGCATGACGTGAAAATAGTTGGGGCTCACTGTGGCGTAATCGGCCGTGGTGGATTTGCCGGGCGGGAGCGGAGGATTTCCTACAATGCTGAACGCGAAGGTGGCTTGGCCTTGGCGGTCCATCGGCAGCGGAGCCGCCAGAGCGGAATCTCGCAAACCAGGCTGCGCATGAAGACGCGCCAGCAACTCGTTGGAAAAGGCCGTCCATTGCTGCGGCGTGGAATATTGAAATTGGGGAAGCGAAACCTCGGCTTCTATGACGTTTGTCGGATCGAAGCCTGGATCGACCGACGTGACCAGCACAAAGCTGCGCAGGAGTAGGCCGCCGGCAACCAAAAGCACCGTGGCCAGCGAAATTTCCGCAATCGCCAGGAAGTTCCGCAGACGCTGGCCGCCACGCTGGCCGGTGCGCTCGCTGCCCTCTTTCAGGTTCGCCTGCATGTTGGCTGCGGTTGCGATGAGCGCGGGCGCCAGTCCGAAGACCAGAACAGCAGCAAGAGACAACATCAGGGCGAATGCTGAAACCGGGCCTCCAACATGAATCGGGCTGATCCGGGTCACGTCGGACGGCAAGAAAGACCGCAGACTCCAGATACTCGAGGCCGCTAGAAGCACCCCGGCAAATCCGCCGAGTAATCCCAGCAGAACGCTCTCGGTCAGCAATTGCCGGACAATTCGGGCGCGCCCCGCCCCAAGCGCGATGCGCACTGCAATTTCTCTTGCCCGCGCAGTACCCCGCGACAGGAGCAGGTTCGCAATATTGGCGCAAGCGATCAAGAGCAGTAGCCCAACCGCGCCCAGCAAAATGAGCAGCGCGGACTTTACGTTCCCGACCACCGCCTGCCGATAAGGCACCACCCGGATCGTCAATCCTGAATCCTGCGCGGGAAACTCCTTCGCGAGCCGCGCGCCCAGTGCGTTCATCTCGGTCTGAGCTTGTGTCAGAGAAACACCTGGCTTAAGCCGGCCGATCCCGCCCAACACACGCACTCCGGGCTCCGAAATCCGAGGTCCGAACAGCGGGTCCTGCGCGACAGGAATCCATACGTCCTGACGGGGAGCTCCGTCAGGGTAGCGAAAGCTCGCCGGCATTATTCCAACCACGGTGAATGAACGCATATCCAGGGTGATGGATTGGCCAATAAGAGCCGGGTTGGAACCGAATCGGCTGCGCCAGAGATTTTCGCTCAGAACCGCCACGGGCGCCGCGCCTTGCTTGCCATTTTCGGGCAGCAGTGTGCTACCCGCCAGAGGCTTTACCTTCAGCAGAGAAAATATCTCCGGCGTCACGGCCGCGGTATTCACGATGGATGGCTCGCCTGCTCCCGTCAATGTGAGATCGTGAAACGCATTTCCTGCCATCTCACTAAACACGTGGTTCTGCTCGCGGTACAGGGTGAAGTCCCGGTAGGAAATACTCGACAGAGCGTCTGGCTGTTTTACGGGCACATCGAACATCAGGACAAGTTGATTGGGATCGGGGTACGGAAGCGATCGCAAAAGCACCGCATCCACGATGCTGAAAATCGCGGTGCTGGCGCCGATGCCGAGGGCAAGAGTGAAGACGGCAACGGCGGTGAAGCCACGATTCTTCCGCAGCATTCGGGCCCCGTAGCGGACGTCCTGCCAACATGTGTCGAAATTAGAGAAGGCGGCCATGTTGCGAGAGATCTCTCCTCCAATCGCGTGTTTTGAATTCTATGCCGGATGCCGTCCTACGGTCGGTGAAAACTGATTCGCAAGGTCTAACACCGACCGGTACGCATAGATGCGGAAGGTCTCCTGAATTTGTTGACTGCGGGATGGTCGGCAATCCGGAAATGATCCACAGGAACGAATCGTCGGCTAGGCTTGGAGATGAAATGTGGTCGCGAGTTCAACACGTCACACCGCGCATGGGGCGTTAGACTGCGAAGTGAAAAGGGAGCAGCAACCTCATCTGCTTACCGATACCCAGGAATGCTCCACTGTCTTCCGTGAATCGTGACTTCAACAGAAGATACACTGCTGCAGGCATGGCGATCTCACCGCTGTCAATTCCTGCCGGTTTTACTCAGCGGCTTGCCGGCTGAATGTTCTGGTTGAGATGGAAAACGTTTTGCGGATCCCATTGGGCCTTGATCTGCGCCAGCCTTGCGTAATTCGCACCGAAGGGACCTGTCAAATCAGCCGAGTCATCCTGATCCATATAATTTACATATCGCGCACCCGCGGAAAAAGGTTCCAGACGGGCAAAGCCCCGGCGCGCCCATGCAATGTTCTCTTCCTTCGCTGCAGTATCTTGCCACTGCGAAAGGATCAGCAAATTGTGGCCTGCGCGGCGATGGTGAAAGGCTGTGTGGTCGGGCGGCACACGTGCAATAGCCCCGTGCCAGTGCTCCACGAAGATGCCACTGTAAATCGAAGGACAATGTTCAAGCATGTCGACCATCACGTTAATCGCGTCGTCGTGCAGGGCACTCAGGAAATTCGATTTCCAGTAGTTCAGCATGCCTTTGGGGTAGGCGATGTCGTAAATGCCGTTCAGTTCACAGTAACTTGTCGGCTGAACCATATCGAACAGGGGCGATCCGAATTCCTTGATCGGACGCAGCGCTCGCTCTCCGTCGGTCAGCGTTCCGATATACGCGGCCCCAATGATGGCCACCTTTACGCCGGAACCATCCGGTGCATGCCCAACCCCAGCAATGCAGGCGACTTCATCGGCTGCCGACTCGGTGAACTCGCGATAGAAACGCAATACTTCGCGTGCCTGGGCAACCGGCCATGCGACCGCGCCTGCCATGAGGGTGGGTCCGACCGGATGCAGCCGATACTCGAGGGATGCGACGACCCCAAAGTTGCCGCCTCCGCCGCGAAGTCCCCAGTAGAGATCGGGATTTTCGGAAGCACTGGCGCGAACGGTCTGGCCGTCGGCGGTAACGAGGGTTGCGGCAACCAGATTGTCCGTCGCCAACCCATACTTTCCTGCCAGATAGCCGAACCCGCCACCGAGTGTTAGCCCGGCAATGCCTGTGGTGGAGACCACGCCGCCGGTGGTTGCAAGGCCGTGCTGCTGGGTCGCGCGATTGAACTCGCCCCAGGTGACGCCGCCCTGCGCGACTGCGCGCCTGGTGTCGGCATCCACCGTTATCGCCTTCATGAGCGAAAGATCAATCATCACCCCGCCTTCGGTGCTGGCGCGTCCGCTGACGTTGTGACCGCCTCCACGAACGGCGATCTCCAGGTTGTGCTCGCGGGCAAAGGCGACGCCGGCGGCTATGTCAGCCTCATTGCGGCATTGAGCAATCACTGCCGGATGCTTGTCGATCAAGCCATTGTGCAGCGCGCGGACACTGTCATAGTCCTGGTCACCCGGTTGGAGAACGGTCCCCGCAAACCTGTCGCGGAGCTTGGCTAATGAGGAGAGGACGATTTGAGGGTGGGCCATTTGTTTGTGCGCGACGAGATGGCAAATTGTACTCGTTTGAGATGCGACACACAATGTTCGGCGTACGGTATCCCCTTCGGAAGTGGCCTATGTCGCTATCACACTCCGTTGGGCTGGATTGCCTAATCCGCAAGAATTACGCGCGTATTGTCCGATGCCCGCGCATCGCGAAGGCCCAGTCGAAATGCCCGGTTCCGTCCAAGACGAATCCAGTGATCGCCGGGCGACAACCCCTGTCGGATCGCCAACGAAATTCTGAAAACCTATCCATATCCCCGCAGCCTTGGGCGGTGGCAAGCCGTAACGCTGGCGAGTTTGGGGTCAAAATGGAGCGCGAAACGTCGATCAAACGAGTTTCGGCCGTTCAGCGAGCCGCAGTTGTTGCGGATCGCCTACGGCTTCGAATGTGAGAATCAGCGTGTAGACATGTTCATCGTGGGTTGCGACCCGCAAAATACGAAACTGAAGCCGGATAGCTAACGTCTTGAAAACTATGGTGGCCAGGGACGGAATCGAACCGCCGACGCCAGCCTTTTCAGGGCTGCGCTCTACCAGCTGAGCTACCTGGCCACAGGCGCGGACGCGCTTGAGAAGTGTAGTAGCGAATCGATTATAACAATGCGAATCGGCTTTGACCAAAGTCGAAGCGCAGGCTGCGAACGATCCGATCTGCTTGCGCTTTGGAGTCCGGAACGAATCGATTCAAAGTGCAGAGGCTGAGGCAGTGAGTTTGGGATTCCATGACTTGAATGTCCAGCCTCGAAGGATCGGTGCTGCTCAAGGCATCTCGGAAGGCCGCTACGCCGGAGTTTTTCCCCGCCCTCGGCAGAAAAATCGGCCTCGTCTGCTGCACACGCAGTGGCAGAGGAGGCCTGAATTCCGCGAAACGAGTTTTATAGCGCGTGGTCGGGCTGAACAATGTCGACCCGGCGATTGTCCTGCCAGCAAGACTCCGTGGAATTTTCACAAACCGGATAGAGCTTGCCCCAACCGGTCGCGAAGCCAACCTGAGAAGCGTTCACGCCCTGTTCTTCAAGATGGTGCTTGACGTACTGGGCGCGAAGGTACGACAGCGCGAGGTTGTAGACCACGTCACCGCGGTCGTCGGCACGGCCCTGAAGCCAGAAGTGCGCGTCAGAATGCTGCTTCAGCCAATCTGCGTTGGCATTCAGCACATCGGGATTTTCCACGCGGTCATAGACATTGAAGGGGAAGAGAATCGTCTTGACATTCTGCGTGAAGTCCGGCGTCTGCGAGGTGAAGAGGTTGCTTTGAGCCGAAGCAGAGCCTGAGAGGAGAAACAAGCTAGCCAGAACCAGTGTCGTTGTACCGATGGCGTATGCACATTTGCGAGGCAACACAGTGGGTCTCCTTAGTGGGTTGATAACTGCAGCACCGCTCAAAATCTACAATGCGAGGTCTGCATTATAACCGCGCAATGTTACTAACCAATAAAAACACCAGGCCAGATAAGTTGCAGGTTGTGGAAGCCTGTTCGTGCAACTTTAACGTCATATTCAAAATTCTTTAACTTTCCCCACCTACGATTTCCTAGGAAAACGTTTGGGTCAGGGCTGCGGTTGCATTGTTTCTTTACGGGTTTCTGTGTCCCTGTGTGGTTCATCCTGCCCACTGATCTTTCAGGAGATATGATGAAACGTACATTGATAGTTGCGCTGTCGTGCGCCATGACGCTCAGCGTGTTTGCGCAAGCACAAGATGGGGAGGCGAAGTCGAAGAGCCACAAGTCTTCGGCGAAATCCGTCTTTCCCAATGAGATTCAAGAACTCAAGGACGCGGTAGCTGCACAGCAAGAGCAGATCAAACAGCTACAGCAACAGATTCAAACTCGCGACACGGCGATCGAACAGTTACAGAACGAAATCAAGAATATTCCTGCTCCGGCCGCTCAGCCGGCTCCCACTGACTACGGTTCGGACATCAACGCCTTACAGGGCGATGTGAAAGACCTGAAAACGGCAGAAGCCAACACGGTCGAAACCCTGACAGAAACCCAGAAGCGCATCGGTGAGTTGGAGACTCCAACAGCCATTCACTACAAGGGAGTGACGATTACCCCTGGCGGCTTCCTGGCGGGTGAAACGGTATGGCGCCAGCGCGCCACCTTAAGCGATATCAACACGCCATTCAACAGCATTCCGTTCTCGGCTGCCGGGCAGGCCCAACAATCGGAATTCTATGGCAGCGGCCGCCAGTCGCGTTTGAGCTTGCTTGTCCAAGGCAAAACAGGAAACATCAACCTGACCGGCTACTACGAAATGGACTTCCTGTCTGCGGGTGTGACATCCAATGACAACCAGAGCAACAGCTATACCATGCGCCAGCGCCAAGTTTGGGCACAGGCAGCCTTCCACAGCGGCTGGACATTGACTGCTGGCCAGATGTGGAGTCTGGTGGCGGAAACCCGCAAGGGCCTGGAGAACCGTACGGAAGCAAACCCGATGCAGATCGATGCTCAGTACGTTGTCGGGTATAGCTGGGCGCGCCAGTATGGCTTCCGTGTAACCAAGAACTTCAACAATAAGGTTTGGGCCGGCTTCTCGATCGAGAATAATCAGGTTATCGTCTCGGCCAGTGGTAATCCGGCAAACTTCCTGGTGGGCGGTCCCGGTACCGGCGGCGGCCTCTACAACCCCACCGCAAATTACTCGTCCAACCTGTCTCCCGACTATGTTGGCAAGTTGGCTTTTGAGCCTTCTTCCGGGCAGCACTACGAAGTGTTCGCGCTGGCCAGCATCTTCCGTGATCGCATCTATCCCAACGCGACGGCCACACCCGCTTCGGCGGTTGGTGCCTTTAACGACAATGCGACCGGTTTCGGCGGCGGCGCCAATGCCCGCTGGCTGATGGCCAAGAAGAAGTATGAAGCGGCACTGCATTTCCTCGGCGGACAGGGCGTCGGCCGCTACGGAAGTTCAGGTCTGCCTGATGTGACGGTGCAGCCGAATGGTTATCTTGTCCCCCTGACCTCGTACCAGGGATTGGCTGAGTTCGATGTGCACCTTCCGAAATGGGATCTGTACTTCGACGGCGGCGGCGAATACGTCGGTAACTACTGGCAGGAGTACAAGGGCAAGCCGGTGGGCTACGGTTCGGCGTATTTCGTCAACACGGGTTGCGGTACCGAGACGCTGCCGAGTGGGGGCAACGGCTTCTCACCCGGAGCGCTCTCGAACTGCAGCGGCCAAACCCGTTCGGTTATCGAAGGTACGATGGGCTTCTGGTATAAGCCGTACAACGGGCCCAAGGGCAGACTGCAGATGGGTATGCAGTACTCCTACATCACCCGCGGCACCTGGAGAGGTATTGGTGGCGCGCCTGATGCCATCAACAACATAGTATTCACTTCGTTCCGTTATTACCTGCCGTAAACTCTCACTTGGGGCGGCTGGCAATTGCCGGTCGCCTCATTTTTTTGGGCTTCGATTCTCCTTTCGCCAACTTTAAAAAACTTTATCCAGAAGCAGTGTGCCTGAAGCTACAGCACTGGGCTGGGGGAACAGTCTTGGCCGCGGGCCCGGCGCTCTTGGCGCCTCCGCCGAGGCCAGCGATGGCCAGCCCAGCCACAACCAGGCAGGTGGCAACGGCCTTGGTGACAAGTTCCCAACCCTTGAAGTCTTCTTTCAGCCACTTCGGCTGTAACTTTGTCAGCAGAAATGCGCCGAGAAAGATGATGGCGTAGCGTACGCCAGCTATCGAGGAGACCAGGGCAGGCTGGGTCAGGCTGATGGCGTAAAAGATCAGGAACGATCCTACCCCTGAGAGAAATCGGTTCACGAAGTACCAGAAGCGATTACTGGGCTGGTCCTGGCCCGATTCGGAGAAAATTTGCTTGCGCCAGGAACTCCGGACGAGCAAGGCGACGGCGGCAACAAAGGTACCGATGGTGAACCACACGTATCCGCTTACGAAATTGGTCTGGTTGTAGACCAGCTTTTCCAACACGTTAACCAACCCAAAGAGGACAGCCGACAGAGCCATGGGGAGAAGCAGCTTTTTCCAGGGAAGATTCTCGGAAAACAGCATGACGAACCCGCCACCGGTCATCAGGGTGAAGCCGATGAGCTGCATTCCGGTGAGTTGTTTGGTCAGCAGTAGCCATGAGAATCCGGCAGTCGCGACCGGAGCCAGGCCTCCCATGATGGCCAGTGTTTCGGAGGCCTCACCTTTCTTGAGGGCGGAATAGTAGAAGAAAACGGCGGCAAGGTGAACCACACCCGCGACAAAGGCGATCAGGATAACTTTTAGCGCGGGAGAGTTGTAGCCGAAGGGAATGAGGCAAAGGCCCAACACGCTCATTGCGCCAAGCCAAAAAACGTAGCTGAAGAGGTTCTTGGTTCCGGGATGTTTGAGCAGCACCTTGTCCCAGATAAGGGAAATGCCGATCAGTCCGTGCGCGATGACCGCGATTAGGATGCCGTTTTTGACGAATCCCAGAAAGTTGAACAAGCCTTTCCTTTCAAAGGGCCAGTAGAGTTACTCCAATTGCAACCAGACATGCGCCTGCCCAGCGATGCCAACCCACTTCTTCCTTCAGAAAATATTTTGCGAGCGCAGTTTCCAGAATGTAACTGCTGGCCGTGAGGGGAACGGCGAGACTCAAGGTGCTGGTCGAGAGCAGGGCAATGAGGGCGAAGAACGAAACCGCCATGGCCGGGATGGAAATCCACAGATACACATTACGCAGCAGGTCGTGGGCAAGGCGCAACATACCGCGGGGGCTCCAGTCGGTGATCTCGCCATGTTTCTTCATGGCCAGGCTATTGAGGACATCGCCCACCGTACCCGGAATGACCACCAGGGCTACCAGCAATCCCACCATTTATTGCTGCTCCGGAGGCGTGGTTTCCGGAAATGTTACAGCGGTGATGAAAACTCCAGCGGTGATGGCGCAGATGCCGGCCCAGTGCAGGGGACTGACGGATTCCTCAAGAAACACTCTGCCCACAACGGCCGTGAGCACGTAGGAGATCGCAGTCACAGGCAGGACGTAACTGAGGTCTGCCCAGCTAAGCAGAACCAGACGCCAGATCAGCCAGCCGATCATCATGGTTACTCCAGCCGCTACCCAAGCGTTGGCGAAGGCATGGATATAGGGCAGCGGCGACCAGCTCTGGAGCACTCCTATGTGGTGCAGCCCGCGAATGAGAGAGTAGTTGCCGGTGACGTTCAGAGCAATCACCAGGACGCTCACAACCAGCGTCTTCCAGTGGATGACTTTTCTGTGGTTTGGAAGTGAGAATCGCATGTTGGCGACGTAATGCAGGTAGGATGATGGTCACGCAGGAAGAGGATTCCGCGCTGACGATTAGAAGATTATGTTCTCGGGCCTGGCGTAGAGCTAAAGCGCCTGCGGCTTTAAAAAGAGCTTCTGATTTTCGCTCGCGGAATTCGACTGACGAATGACTTTTTCACGACACCGTGAGGTTGCATCGGATGGCTAGAATCGCATTTCTGACGGCAGTGCTGGTTGCTGGAATCGGGCTGGTCCCGCGAGCTCTCGAGGCACAAGGAGGTTCAATGAGCAAGGAGTTTCATTTGTCCAGCCCGGCATTTGCCTCCGGAGCTGCCATTCCCCAGCAGTTCAGTTGTCAAGGCGCGGATGTTTCTCCTGAGCTGCAGTGGACAGATCCGCCGGCGGGAACTGCTGCTTTCGCTCTGATCATGGACGATCCGGATGCGCCTTCCGGTACCTGGGTGCATTGGGTGGTGTGGAACATCCCGGCAGGAGAGCATGGGACGGAGCAAAGCTTTCCCAGGCAGGATCAATTGCCGAACGGCACGCGGCAGGGGCGGAACAGCTTTCGCAAGATCGGGTACAACGGCCCCTGTCCTCCGCCGGGGAAGACGCATCGTTATTTCTTCCGTGTTTATGCCCTGAGAACGGAGATGGAACTGCCGCCGGGCGCAACCCGGGGTGAGCTGGACGAGGCGCTGAAGGGACATGTGCTGGGGCACGCCGAGTACATGGGCACATATCGGCGCTAGGTCGAGCTGGAGGAAGCCTCCGTTGGGGCGCTTTGTCCGGTACGCTCATTTAGAATCAGACGCGGAAAGCCCGCTCGATGCACATTCCTGACGGATACCTCAGCCCGTCGACTTGCGCCGTCCTGTACGTCGGGACGCTGGCTTCCTGGTACATCTGTCTGAAGCGGCTGAAGCGCGTTCTGCTTACGCGCGTGGTCCCGCTGATCTCGGTTTTCGCGGCGTTCGCCTTCGTGGTGATGATGTTCAACCTTCCGCTGCCTGGTGGGACCACGGGCCATGCGCTGGGGGTGACCATCGCCGCCATTGTGCTCGGTCCGGCAGGCGCGGTGCTCTCCATCTCACTGGCCCTGGCGCTGCAAGCGCTGTTCTTTGCCGATGGCGGCATCACCACATTTGGCGCCAACTGCTTCAATATGGCCGTGATTGGTGCAGTGGTGGCCTATGGCTGTTACCGTTTGCTGGCGTCACGGTCGGGTATCGATTCGCGCCGCCGGGTGATAGCGGCAGGGATCGCCGGATATGTCGCGACAAACATCGCAGCGTTGGCTGCGGCGGTTGAACTGGGTCTTCAGCCTATGCTGTTTCACGATGCGAGCGGGACTCCGCTGTACGCGCCGTATCCGCTGAAGATTGCCGTTCCCGCGATGATGATCGGGCATCTGACCTTCGCTGGAATTGCAGAGGCCGTGATTTCGGCCGGAATTGTCGCATATCTGCAAAGCGCAGATCCTGGGCTGCTGCTGGCAACTTCGGGTCTCAGCGTGAGCAGTTCGCCACGCGAATTGCGGTCGCCGGCGTCGCTGCGCCGATTGTGGGCGACAGTCGCCATCTTGCTGATACTTACTCCACTGGGGATTCTCGCCACCGGCAAGGCATGGAGTGAATGGGCGCCCAGGGACTTCGCGACTGCCGAATCACGGGCGCGAATTGCCGCTGCTTCGGGGAATGAGGCGCCGCCCGAAGCCATACCTTCCGGCATGCAGCGCATGGCGAGCCTCTGGACGTCACCATTTCCGGCATACGCTCCCCGCTTTGTGAAGAGTGCTGCGCTCGGCTACCTGCTTTCCGCCAGCTTCGGGGTTGGGGTCTTCCTGCTAATTGGGTTGCTGGCACAGAGAGGCTGGCGGAGGCGGTCCAATCCGGAAGAAGTCACGTGAGGGGCGCAGGTTTTGCAGGATCAATACTCAACAGCCTAAGTAGAGCAGTCAGCCGTGCGCTAGTAAGCGAGGAAACCGCCCGGCAACCCGGAGTGATGCAATCGCTCGATCCACGGGCGCGGTTGATTGGGATTTTTGCGCTGGTAATCGCAGCTGCGCTGGCGCACAAGATCGTCGTCGTGCTTGCGTTGCTCGTCGGCGGAACGGTTCTCGCGCTGGCATCGGCGGTTAGCCTCCGTACGCTTGCACTGCGCGTGTGGCTGGTGGCGCTGGCGTTTACTGGAGTGATCGCGTTGCCGGCGCTGTTTCTAACGCCGGGCGTGCCGCTATCAACTTCGAGTTCCATCACGCGCCAGGGACTTTATACGGCGGTGATGCTGGTGGCGCGCGTCGAAGCGGCAGTCACGCTGACCACCGTGCTGGTCCTGACCACCCCTTGGGCTCACATCCTGAAGTCGCTGCGGGCATTGCGTGTTCCCAAAGAAGCTGTGATGATGCTGGCCATGGCGCATCGTTATGTCTTTCTGCTGGCCGAAACGGCAACCCAGATGTTCGAATCGCGCGAGAGCCGGCGCGTGGGTGTGCTGCGCGGAGCAGAACGGCGAAAGGTTGTGGCGCAGAGCGCCGGCGTGCTGATGAGCAAGAGTATTGATCTGAGCCAGGAGGTGTTTCTGGCGATGCAGTCGCGTGGTTATCGCGGCGATGTTTACATGATGACGAGCCTGCGGATGCGCGCGCGCGACTATGTGGGGCTGCTGGCGTTTCTCGGTACAGCCGTTCTGGCAATATGGTGGGGACGGTAACCCTGCTTGACCGCACTGTTCGATTGCCGCGATGTGCATTTCGAGTACGACCGCATCCCCGCCCTGCGCGGATTGTGCATGGAAGTGAACGCAGGCGAATCGGTTGCGCTTCTGGGTGCCAACGGATCCGGCAAGTCTACGTTGCTGCGCTTGCTCGATGGCCTCTACTTCGCCTCGCGCGGAACGGTTTCGTTCTGCGGTCAGACGCTAACGACTGGGCTATTGCAGACGGACGAATTCGCGCTTCCTTTTCGCCGCCGGGTTGCGCTGGTCTTCCAGAATCCTGACGTGCAGCTGTTCAATTCCACGGTGTTGGATGAAGTGGCGTTCGGTCCGGCACAACTGCAATGGCCAAAGCAGGAGATTCTCGACCGGGTCGAACAGGCTTTGCGGCTGATGCGCATCGAGCATCTGCGCGACCGGCCGCCCTACCGTCTGTCGGGTGGCGAGAAGAAACGAGTGGCATTGGCGTCGGTGATCGTGCTCAATCCCGACGTTTTGCTGCTCGACGAGCCCACATCGTCCCTCGATCCCCGCAGCCAGAGCGAGCTGATCGACCTGATCCAGAACTGGAAGGACACGTCGAAAACGATCATCACGGCAACCCATCAGCTTGAAATCGTAGAAGACATCGCCAACCGGGTGTTCGTGCTGGAAGAGGGAGCCGTGGTCGCGTCAGGCACTGCTCGCGAGGTTCTTTCGGATTTTGATCTGCTGCTGCGGGCCAATCTCGTACATGCGCACCGCCATGCCCATGGTGGTGTGACGCACTCACATCCACATCGGCATTCGCACGCCGACCACGAGCACTAGTCTCAGTACAGGCTGAAGCCGCCCTAGCGGATCGCCTCGGGTAGTAAATATAGACGACCTGGAACGGCGTAACTTAAAGGTGCGCCCCTTCAAACGTTCTAGTACTTGAAGCGGTATTTCACCTGTACCGAGAGCATCTGCGGATCGGCGACGTGGGTGCCTCCAAAGGTATTGCTGTTGTCGAGCATATAGAGCTGATTGGTGATATTGGTGCTGATGAAGCGCACGGTGAAGCTCTCGCCAAAGTTCTTGCCGATCGAGAAATCAAAGGTGTGGTCAGTTGGAAGATGATCAGGACCATCACCATTCAGGAAGCCTGAGCCGTAGTTGAATTCCAGTGAGGCGAACATCCTCCAGGGCAGGCTGCCTTCCACGCCTGCGGAGAGCGTGTTGCGCTGATCGTGGTCGAGGAAAAAGTAACCCTCTTCTGGCGGCGAGAAGTCGGTCAATCCGCCGGTAACATCGCCGGCGCCTTGCGCGGTCTGGTTGGAATAAACCACATGCGCAGTGTAGTGATGCGCAATCATCGCGGAACGGAGAGCGACTTCGAAGCCTTTGATGCGGCCGTACTGAATTGTCAGCGGCAGGAAGATGTTGGAGTTTCCAATGGCATCGTGATCGAAGAAGTTCTTCGCCAGGGTGTTGAAGTATGTAAGGTCGGCCGCCCATCCGCGGAAGGGGATCGTCAGGCCGTACTCCTGTTGCTGGTCGCGTTCGCCGTCGAGCGGCAGGAAGCCGAGGCCCTGCGCCATGGTGTAATCGAGGAGCGAACCGGTGACTGTATCGAGTGGAGGCGGCTGATAGAAGGCGGAATAAGCTGCGCGTGCAATCCAGCCGATCCGGGGAATACGAATAGCGACCCCTAAGCGCGGATCGACGGCGTTCTCGGTCACATTGCCGGCGAAATGCGTGTAGCGCAGTCCGCCGGTGAAGGTGAGCCACGATGCAGCGCGGAACTGGTCTTCAGCGTACAGCGCCTCCATGTTGCCTCCCGGAGTCACGGTCTGGCTGAACTGGTCTCCCGAGCCGTCGTTCGCGATGACAGAAAAGTAGGTGTTGTCCTGTTGCGCAAAGGCATACATGCCGAAGCGTGCATTGTGCTTGCCCTTGACCAGGGCCAGGGACATCTGGCCACCTTCATAATTCGAGGCGCGATTGTCGGTCGCGCTGGGGACGTCGTTCGGCCCTCCCTCATAGGCGGCGCGATTGAAATGGTAGAAGGGCGAGACGCTTAGCATCATCCCCGGCGAATAGGTGTGTACCCAGGTCAGGGTCCCGAAGATGTCCTGCTCGCGTTCGCGATCATTGATGCCGTCGGCCTGCATGTCGGGATCGTTGGGGACCTGGTAATAATCCAGACGCAGGGCGCCGTTAAAACGGAATTGGTTGGCCGCGTTCGGGTTGTAGATGAGCGAGGTGAATCCGCCACCGCCGTGCATCTGGTTGTGCAGATTGTCTTCGGTTGGAGGCTCCAGGCCGTATTCGGTGGTGTTGCCGCTGATGCTGGCGTAATAGGCAAACTTTTCGGTGTGGTCGCCGAAACTCAACAGATCGTCGGTCGAATTGTAGTTTCCATAGCTGGTGATGAGTTCGGCCTGGCGATCGCGCTCGAAGCCGTTGTGCATCGCCAGATTGAATACGCCATAGGTACGATCGCCCCATTCCGCGCCATAGCTGCCGGTTTGTGCCTCCATGTAATCCACGTCCTTGGGATTGAATTGCGGGCCGACGTTGGAGGCAATGTTGGTGTTGGGGACGGGCACGCCATCGATCGCCCATGTGACCTGGTGGCCGCCGCGCACGTGAAGCTGGTCATGGACCATGTACGATCCGGGCACAAAATCGGTGATGATCTTGAAGCTGTTGCTGGAATCGACACCGGCGAAGGTCTTGATCTGCTGCTGGTCGATAAAGATGTCGCGGCGCGGCGATTCGGGATTCAGGTCCGCCGGGGAAGCCGAGACCTCGACACTTTCATGACCCGCCGCCAGCGCAAGCTGGTAGTGCAGCACCGGCGCGCTGGCCGCTCCCAGCAGCAGCACCTGAGCCTGACTGGCAAACCCGGGAGCGTCTACCGTGATCTTGTACTCGCCGAGTGGCACCGCCGAGAACTCAAAGATTCCATCGGAATTCGTGGTGCCAGCCTGCTTGTAGGCTGAGTTTGTGGACTGCAGGGTTGCTTGCGCTCCGCTAATGGGGTGGTGCTGCGGGTCGTGCACCACGCCGCGCACGTTGCCGAGAAGGGTCGCAGAACAGGGAAGCAACGAGGATGCGATGAAGAACACCAATACTGACAGGCACTTGCCTGCACGAGTGAGATGAACGGGCACAAAGTTCTCCGATGGGTTCCGAAACTCAGCTCTGTCCGAATGTTTGGCAGCGATATACACCGGTTGCGGCGCCATGCCTGCTGGAAAAAGAAAAAGCAGCACACGCGCCGACACTGGTGCTCGCGATAACCAAACAGTTGTTGCCGGGGGGGACTAGGCCAGAGGTGGGCCGCGCTTAGGAGCGGTGTAAGAGAACTGAGAAGGGATCCAGCGAGTTGCTGAAACACTAAGGTCAGTCGATGTTGCGCTTACGGCAAATACAACATGCGATGTCCGAAGGGCCAGTTGCGCCGGTGCGACAGCCGGGTTGCCGCGATAGGGACAGGGCGGCGTCTTTGTGCGGAAGCCTTCGGCGGGCGCCATCATTCCCATCATCATGCAATGATGTTTGCCGCCCGCACGGCAGCACGCCGGCACAGACTGCGGCGATAGCGCCAGCAAAGGCGCTAGCGACATCAACAGCATTGCCAGCAGCAGTAAAGTGGAAAGGCTCTTGCGCATACAGCAGCGAGATTGTACTACATCACACAAGCCTGTGAGATTCCGCACCAGCTATGGTGATGAAGGGTTGCAGCCGTATACTGCAGATTCGACAGCAAACATCAGAAGAAGGGCCGCCGGGAAGGTGATCGCGGCCGTTCCGGAGTAGGTAAATCGTGCGCTACGTGATTGCAGTTCTTGCCATAGCCGGCATGGTGGTTTCGTGGTTAGCCTTGCGCGTGCATTACAGCACCGAGACCGCGCCGTGCAGCATCAACGCGAAGTGGGACTGCGGCATTGTGAACCACAGCCCCTACGCGGTTTTCCACGGGGTACCGGTGGCGGCCATGGGAATTGGCGGCTACTTTCTGATTGGCCTCTTTGGCCTGACGCGCCGCCGCGGTCTGTTGCTGCTGGCCACGGTCCTCGGCATGGGATTCGCCGTCTATCTGACCAACATCGAGGCACACAAACTGGGGGTGTGGTGCTTGTACTGCGTCATGTCGCAAGGGCTGATATCCCTGTTGTTGTTGCTCTCGATGGGATGGTGGGGCGCAAGTATCCGGCGATTCCGATCGTCGCCGTAAGATCACCGATCATGCGCTCACCACCGCTGCTTCCAACGGTTCCAGATGCGCCGTGAAGTGCCGCAGGAAAGGCGCTTCGTAGGTCAGGCGCATTCCGCGAATCTGCTCGCGGCGCGCGAACACCTGGAGGATGATCTCGACCACGTAATCGATGTGGCTCTGCGTGTAGACGCGTCGGGGAATCGCCAGACGCACCAGTTCCATCTTCGCCGCTGCCGGCGAACATCAAGCTGCCGATCTCGACGGAGCGAATACCACCCTCCAAATACAACTCCGTCGCCAGCGCCACTCCGGGAAACTGATCCCGGGGAATGTGCGGCAGAAATGCCTTGGCATCGAGGTAGATCGCGTGGCCTCCGGGCGGCTGCACGATGGGCACTCCCTGCTCCGAAATGTGGTTGCCCAGGTACGCCGTGGAGGCGATGCGGTAGCGAAGATAATCTTCGTCCAGCGACTCCTGCACGCCGACGGCGATGGCTTCCAGGTCGCGTCCGGCGAGGCCGCCGTAGGTGGGATAGCCTTCGGTGAGGATCAGCAGGTCTTGCTCCTGGCGCGCCAGAACGTCGTCGTTGGTGCAGAGGAATCCGCCGATGTTCGCCATGCCGTCTTTCTTGGCCGACATGGTGCAGCCGTCGCCGAGAGCAAACATCTCCTGCGCAATCTGCTTGGGCGTCTTGAAGGCGTAGCCCTCTTCGCGCAGCTTGATGAAGTAGGCATTCTCGGCAAAGCGGCAGGCGTCGAAGTAAAGCGGAATGCCATGTTCTGCGGCAGACGGCGCTCACCGCGCGCGCGTTAGCCATCGAAACCGGCTGGCCGCCGCCGGAGTTGTTGGTCACGGTCAGCATGACAAGCGGAATTCGTTCGCGACCCACCTTGGCGATTAAAGCCTCGAGCGCTGCAACATCCATGTTGCCCTTGAAGGGAGCGCGGTGCTGCGGATCGCGGGCCTCGGTGCACGACAGGTCGACGGCCTCCGCGCCCACGAATTCGATATTGGCGCGCGTGGTATCGAAATGGGTGTTGTTGGGCACCACGTCGCCCTTCTTGCACATGACGTTGAACAGAATGCGTTCGGCGGCGCGGCCCTGGTGGGTGGGAATGACGTGACTGTAGCCGAAGATGTCCTGCACCGAGTCGCGGAAGTGATCGAAGCTCTTGCTGCCGGCGTAGCTTTCGTCGCCTTCCATGATGCCGGCCCACTGATGAGTGGACATGGCGCCGGTGCCGGAATCGGTGAGCAGGTCGATCAGAACGTCGTCGGCAGGAAGCAGGAACAGGTTGTAGTGGGCGGCGCGCAGCAGTTCCTCGCGCTGCTCGCGGGTAGTCCAGCGAATGGGCTCAACGCTCTTGATGCGGAAGGGCTCAATAATCGTCTTGGTAGTCATGGCAAGAATCCCTGTTGATTGTAAGGCTCAGTCAAGCCTGAAGACGTGTGCAGCCGTCACAGGCGGAAGTTCAACCTAAGGAAGAAATGGCCATGATCGATTTCGCCTGACTATGCGACGCAACGGGCAATTACCAGCGTGATGTCATCCTGTTGCTCGCCATGGCTGAAGTGCTGTACTTCGTCGAAGACCGATTGCATGAGCTGAGCTACGGGCAGGTTCTCCTTGCCGACCAGCGCGTCCAGTAGCCGCTGCTCGCCGAACTCTTCGCCATCCGCATTGGGCGCCTCGGTGACGCCGTCTGTATAGAGCACAAGCGTGTCGCCCGGCGCGAGCGCAACTTCCGCCACTTGTGCCTGCCAATGCTCAAAAAGTCCGAGTACGGTGCAGGTGGAGTCGAGCCATACCGGGTCGCTAGCCTCGCTGCCGAGGGGAAGCGAACTGTTGTTACAGCGAAGCAGAAGAGCGGGGAGGTGTCCGCAATTTACATAACGAAGAATGTGAGTGGTGTCGTCGTAGTCGGCGAAGAAGAGCGTGGCGTAGCTGCTCTGGTCGGTGCTCTGGAAGAATAGGTAGTTGACTGAAGCCAGCAACTGCGGCAGGTCTTCCACGGCCATGGCGTACTGGCTGCGCAGGTTGGCCTGCAGATTCGCCATTAGAAGAGCGCCCGGCACTCCCTTGCCCGCAATGTCGGCCAGAACCATTCCCAGGCGATCTGAACGAAGTTCAAGAAAGTCGTAGTAATCGCCGCCTACCTTGCGAGCGGGAACGCAGCCGCCTATGTACTCGAGCGTCTTCATGGCGGGCAGCTTTTGCGGAAGCAGGCGGGACTGCACCTGGCGGGCGAACTCCATCTCCTGGGCGGCACGCCGTTCAGCTTCGATGCCTGCGGCGATTTTCTCGCCGAGCTGAATGCTCTCCAGGGCGACGCCAGCCTGGTTGGCGATCAGCGTGAGCAGCCGTTTGTCTTCGCTGGAGTAGGGTTCGTCCGACAGGCGCGGCCCGAGCACAATCAATCCCACGAGTCGCTCATCCCGTGCACGGACGGGCACAAGGCACTCAGGTCTGAGTTCCCGTACTGAAGTGGGCAGGTTTTGTTCGCTCAGGTTTTCAGGGATGGTCCACGGCTTTGCATATTTGGCGAGTTCCCGGAGAGCGGGTTCGTCAGGCGATATCGTAGGGCAGTCCGGAACGACATTCCCCACCGTGAAGGCCAATTGGCCATCGTCGGACTGCAAGTATAGAGCCCCGGAACTTGGCTGCAGCGCTTCTTTCAAGTGGTATTCGAGCAAGGTTGCCAGTTCGCGCCGATTGGTCGCAGTTCGCGTCTTCTCCAACAACTGCTCCATAATGATGCGGGTGTCATAGGCGCTGCGGAAGAAAGCGCGATCGATGCGGCGCCCCACGTCCTTATGCACCTGCGCTCCCGTCCAAAGCAGAACGCTGCCGAAGACTGTGCCCAGTGCGATGGCTCCGGGAATTGCGGCGGTGGTCAAGTTCTGCAGATAGCGGGAAAACAGATGCGCGAAAGCGATGGTTACGCCGACGCTGAGGCCGATGAGCAGAATCACGAAGCCGCGCTGCACCAGCAGATATCGTGCACTTCGCCGCAGGAGCACGGGTATTTCCATGACCCGGTGCTTGACCACTGCATAGGCGAATGAGAGCGGGAACAGCCAGAGGAGAACAACGATCACAGCTGCTACCAGCAGCGGCAGGTTGTAGCCGAAGAAGTCGGTTGCACCCAGGGCAATGGTTGCCGGCACAACTCCAACCAAGGTACCCCACAGGATGACCCGGATCTTGCGCCGCACTTCCGGAGAGGTAACGACAAGGTCGTTCCAAATGAGGGAAACGAAGCCGAGCACAATCAGCAAATAGTGAAACGCGGAGAAGGCGATATGAGTCTGATGGGCCTCCAGCCATGCGGGATAAGCGAAATTACTGTAAAGCTGGCCGGGAATGTCGAGAAAAGCCAGGACCGTCACGACAGAGAGGCCAAACCACTTCAGCCGGGGCAGTCGGCGATCGATGGGGGAACGAACAGGAAAAATGGAGAAGAAGAAAAAGAAAAGCCCGGTGACGAGGTTCCCAAAGATCGAGCGGTACACCACGGCGAAAGGACGCAAGGGCGTCGGAACCCCGAGGAAGTCGTCAGCAAAGTGAGGTATGGCCATAAAGGCCCCGAACAACAGAGCGAGCAGCCACGCGTTTTTATCCTCGATGCGAAGAAACAACACCGCGAATCCCACCGTCAGAAAGACATAGGGATAGAGGTTCAGGATTTTTTGGCCAATCGTTTGTGCAACCCCCGCCTCCTCCCTGCCTGCCTTGCTGGCGCGGAAGACGCTGTGAAGCTCGATGGGGATTGAGCTGCCCGGCCTGATGACAGTCAGGGAAATCTCGTCTCCGGGACGGTGGCGTGCCCAGACCTGGTTAATCGAGCCTTCGGATCGGAGGCGATTACCTTCGAGCGCAATTATCCGATCTCCGGGCTTCAATCCGGCACGCTCGGCAGGGCTGCCGGGAATGACTTTCTCGACCAACTGAGTGTGGTCGGCGGCAATGTACTTGTTTTCAAATCCCAGTTCGACGGGAACACCGCGGCTGCCATAGAGGGTCCAGAGAACGCCGTAGAGTAGGGCGGTAACCGCAAAAGCCGCGGCCAAGCTGTACAGCACCGGCTTCGGCAAACGGCGCAGGATTGGCATGTGGGCTGTTATCTCTGTGATTTTACGCGCAGTTGAGCGGCAAACCCAGCGGGTATCAGGCAGCTCGTGGTGGGTTGAGAATCGATGGAATAACAAAAAAAGGCTGGAGCCGACGATCGGACTTGAACCGATGACCTGTCGATTACGAATCGACTGCTCTACCAACTGAGCTACGTCGGCCTTGCCTCCATCTTAATGGCTTGTAATGGAAGCCGTAAAGCGGCATGTCGCTAACCTGTTGCAAGCTTTGCCGCATAGGCCGTGTTTTCCACCGCTGTAGCCAGATTTACACTTGCAGACGGCAACAATGGGCTTGATAATTTTGGCAGGGTCTTGATTGCGCTCCCGACCACACATGAAAACCTTCGGTCGAGCGGACGTTCTGCGAATCTTGCATATCTCGGCTAAGCAACTTGCCGGGTGGCAAAGGGTCGGCTTGGTTCCGATTTGCGAGCAATTCTCGTTCTCCGACCTGTTGCAAATCAAGCAGATACGGGACTTGCGCGCGAAACGCGTTCGTCCGGCTGTGATCCGCGACTCGCTTCAGGCCATGCGGCGCCAAGTGGCCGGGATGGAGAATCCTTTCCTCGAAGCCAGCGCCTTCAGCGTGGGTAGACGGGTGGCGTTTCGACATGCCGGGCATTTGGTTGAGCCACTTGCAGGTCAGTATGTGTTAGAGTTCGGCTCCTCTGGAGCGGTGGTTGCGGCGGAAGTTCCACCGGTGGAGATCGTTTCCGGCCGGATCAAGCCTACCAACAGAACCGATACCATTCACGAACTGTTCGCTCGCGGAGTTTCTCTGGAAGAGCATCCGGGCAATCACGACGAAGCGATTCAGGTCTACCTGCAGGTCTTGGAACTGGAACCCAAGCACGCAGCGGCCCACATCAATCTGGGAACGCTCTACTACAACCAGCAGGACTTCCTCGCCGCAGAGAACCACTATCGTGCCGCGGTCGAGGCGGACCCGCGATATGCTCTTGCCTATTTTGATCTGGGCAACGTGCTAGACGAGACGGGTCGATTCCAGGAAGCGGTTACCGCCTACAAGACGGCGATCCAGTTAGCTCCGAACTATGCCGATGCGCACTACAATCTTGCGCTGGCGTACGAACGTCTGCGCGAGCCTCGACGCGCCCTGCGGCACTGGACAGCCTACATCAAGCTTGATCGAAGCGGCGCCTGGTCAGTTCACGCCCGAAAGCAGGTCGCGCGCATTCTCGAAACGGACAAGCTGAAACTGGTCTACAAGCGCGAAAGATAGGCTTCCGCTTTTTCTGCCCCCGGGCCTCTTTAGATTCTGCCCAAATTCGGAGCTTCCGGCCTGCGGTGTAGAATCTTAGGTTTTCTACTCCATTCCTAAGGATCGCTCTCATGTCATCCGTTGCAGCCCAGCACTCTGCTCCCGCGCCACTGGTGGCGCTTACCGAAGACGAAATTTTATTCCGCGACACCGTTCGCCAATTCGCGCAGGAAACAATTCAGCCCCACGTCAGGGAGATGGACGAAAAAGGGATCTTTGATGCGGCGCTCCTCCGCCAGTTTTTTGAACTTGGCCTGATGGGCATCGAGATTCCCGAGCAGTATGGCGGAGGAGGTGGAACCTTTTTCGAGGCGATCCTTGCGGTCGAAGAACTTTCCGCAGTGGATGCCTCAGCGGCGGTCATCGTGGATGTACAGAACACGCTGGTCAACAACGCCCTGCTTCGCTGGACCACGGAAGAGCAAAAAAAGCAGTACCTGCCGCGTATGTGCGCCGATACAGTCGGAGCATACGCGCTGAGCGAGGCAGGTTCGGGATCAGACGCATTTGCTCTCCAATGCCGCGCGGAGTTGAAAGGCGATGAGTACATCCTCAACGGCCAGAAGCTCTGGATCACCAATGGCAAGGAGGCAGGGGTCTTCATTCTTCTGGCGACCGTTGATCCTTCCGCCGGATACAAAGGGATAACCGCGTTTATTGTCGAAAAGGACTTCCCGGGTTTCACCGTCGGCAAGAAAGAAGACAAGCTGGGCATCCGTGCTTCCAGCACCTGCGAACTCATTCTTGAAGACTGCCGCGTTCCTAAGGCGAACCTGTTGGGCGAAGTTGGCAAAGGCTACAAGATCGCCATCGAGACCTTGAACGAAGGGCGCATTGGAATCGGCGCACAGATGATCGGTCTGGCGCGAGGCGCGTGGGACCACGCGGTGAAGTACGCGCAGGAGCGCAAACAGTTTGGAAAGCCGATTGCCGACTTCCAGGGGATTCAGTTCCAGATCGCTCAGATGGCTACGGAGATCGAGGCTGCTCGCATGCTGCTTTACAACTGCGCGCGCATGAAGGATGCCCACATGAACTTCGTCAAAGAAGCCGCGATGACCAAGCTCTATTGCTCGCAGGTGGCCGAGCGTGTGGCCTCACTGTGCGTCGAGATTTACGGCGGATACGGCTTTACCAAGGACTATCCAGTTGAAAAATACTTTCGCGATTCGAAGATCGGGAAAATTTATGAAGGCACATCCAACATGCAGTTGATGACCATCGCGAAACTGGTGATGGGGAGGTAGGGCTGTCGGAGTAACGCTGATGCTGTCGAGCCATAAGATCATCGGCATGGTGCCCGTTACTGATGGTGATCGGGCGAGAAGCTTCTACGTCGGCAAGCTGGGCCTGAGATTTGTCAGCGATGACGGGTTTGCCATCGTGCTCGAGGCCGACGGCAACATGCTCAGGCTGACGAAAATGCGTGAGGTAAAGCCGCAACCGTTCACCGTGCTCGGGTGGGAGGTTTCAGATATTGATTCGATGGCCCGGCAGCTCCAGTCGGCGGGAGTAAAGCTTGAGCGTTATCACGAATTCATGAAACAAGATGAACTGGGAGTGTGGACTGCGCCCGATGGCACCCGGGTCGCGTGGTTTAAGGATCCGGACGGTAATATCTTAAGCGTGTCCCAACACCAAACTGGACAATAGTAGTAGTTCTGGTTACCTCGATCAGAATGTGCCCGGTAAGGTACCGGGGCATCGAGGAAAATAAAAACAGATGGCAGCTGTTTTATGCAATTCCATGCATATTATCGAAAATCCCGTGGTCAAGTTGAGGAATAATCCCGGGACTTTGCGGTAATTTGGATTTGGAAGTGGCTGACGGGTGATGCACTTGTGTGCGTTTTTCCAGTTGATACCAGGTCCCGCTTTCTGCGAGACCGTGCGGAACGCGCACTCCCCCGAATAACAGCATTCTGCTCGGCATCCATTGGACTTCCATGGGGACCAACTCAAGCAACCTACCTTCAGGGATCAACAACCATCAAAGTCCGATCCGCGAATTACTGCCGTGTATAATCGGACGCTTGCTCTACATGGAGAGTCTTGACTGCGAGAGGGAGAAACTAGAATTGCGGATACGCCTCGTTGCCGTACTCATTGCGTTGTTTACGTTATTGATGATCGAAAGCGGATGTGGCGGCGCGACGTCGGCTTCTAACTCGACGAGATCTGAGACGGGCCCGTCCATCCTGACACAACCTACGGACGTTACGGTGAATGTGGGACAAACTGCAACTTTCACCGTGTCGGCGTCGGGGAGTCCTCCTCTCAGTTATCAGTGGCAGAAGGACGGAACGAATATTCCCGGCGCCGTAGCCGCAGAGTACACGACGCCTGCCGCTGAGCCAAGTGATAGTGGCTCAAGGTTCGGGGTGGTCGTGAGAGATTCTAACTTTTCAACCGGGAGCAATACTGCGACTCTGACAGTAAACCCGATTCCACCACCTCCCAAGGAAGCGGTCCTTACGTATCACAACGACAACGGGCGAACGGGCCAGGATTTGAACGAGACGATTCTCACTCCGCTCAACGTGAATACTTCTCTGTTTGGGAAAGTAGGTTTCCTGCCCGTGACCGGCGCGGTAGATGCTGAGCCTCTTTACGTTCCGAACCTGAACATGTTGGGGGCGGTTCACAACGTCGTATTTGTGGCCACCGAGCATGATCTTGTGTATGCCTTCGACGCGGATACTTTCGACCAACTCTGGCAGGTTTCGGTCGTTGGCTCGAACGAGCAGCCCAGCGACAACCGAGACTGCAACGGTGTTACACCGGAGATTGGTATTACTTCAACCCCAGTAATCGATTTAAATCTAGGTCCCCATGGGACGATTTTCGTCGTCGCCGCTTCGATGGATGAGAACGGGAAGTATTATGAGCGTCTGCATGCTCTTGATCTCGCCACGGGGGCGGAGCAGAGCGGAAGCCCGACCACGATTCAGGCAGAGTTTCCCAGCCTAAGCGGCAATGTGACGTTCGATCCGTCGCTGCAGCTTCAACGCGCTGCCTTGTTGCTGCTTAATGGCACCATTTATGTAGCATGGACCTCGCACTGCGACACCGGGGCTTATTACGGATGGGTTATGGGCTACAACGAGTACAGCCTGCAGCAGGTTAGCGTTTTCAATACCTCCCCGAACGGATTTGGGGATTCAATCTGGATGTCGGGCGCCGGACCAGCCGCTGACAAGTCGGGGGCAATCTATTTCCTCACGGCCAATGGGACTTCCGATACCATGCTCGATGACAGAGGCTTCCCGGCCGGCGGGGATTACGCTAATGCGTTTCTGCAGCTCTCGACGGCCGGAGACAGTCTGAGCGTGGCCGATTACTTCACCGTGTACAACACGGCTGCAGAGACCGCGATAGACCTTGACCTTGGATCCGGCGGAGTGCTGCTCCTGCCTGATCTACAGGACAGTACAGGAAAAACATGGCGGCTGGCGATCGGTGCAGGGAAAGACGCGAACATTTACTTGGTGGACCGCGACTCGATGGGCAAGTTTAACCCAGACCGCAACGCCATCTACCAGGAAATCGACAATGCCTTGGTTTACGGGGCCTTCGGGATGCCGGCATACTTCAACAGTACGATTTACTATGGCGGCGTAGGTGACTTCTTAAAGGCATTCACAATCTCCAATGCAAAACTTTCTTCGCAGCCTACCTCACAGAGTTCGACTTGGTACCTTTATCCAGGAACGACGCCAAGTGTATCCGCTAACGGCGGCTTGAATGGAATTGTATGGACAGTAGAAGCTACTGTCGCAAACGGCTTGAACGTCGGCGTGCTCCATGCGTACGATGCGGCGGACCTTGCCAAGGAACTCTTCAACAGCAACCAATCCAACGGGCGCGATCAATTCATCGACTACAAGTTCATAGTACCGATGATTGCTCACGGTAGGGTCTATGTCGGTACTCCCACGGGGGTTGCCGTCTTCGGGCTGCTCGGACATTAAAGGAAGCGCAATCCGGTTCCGCGGGCGATTCGGGCTGATTCTGGGTCGCCCGTTTTCTAGCCTCTATTCCCGCGGCCTCTGCTGGTTCATAATCATAAAGGATTCAAAACTCAAAATCGCATTCGATAGGGTGTACTCATGCCTGTTCAGCAAGCCCTGCAAATCACGCCCGCCAGCCGCATGGCCAACGTTCGCTATGCCATTCGCGACCTGGCCGTAGTGGCCGATGAAGTCGCCCGTGAGGGACACGAGATTCTGTTTCTCAATATTGGCGATCCCTGCAAGTTCGATTTCCCGACGCCGCCGCACTTGATCGAGGCCGCACACAAAGCCATGCTCGACGGCCATAACGGCTACGGCGACTCGCTGGGCATTCGGCCGGCGGTAATGGCGATTGGACACGATGCAGAACGGCGGGGCTTCAAGGAAATTCAGAGCATCTTCATCGGCTACGGGAGTGGCGAGGTCATTGACAGTTGCCTCACGGCCCTGGTCAATCCCGGGGACAACGTACTGACACCCAGTCCCGAGTATCCGCTTTACAGTGCAGTGCTGGCGAAGTTGAGCGCCGAGCCGAACGCCTATGATCTCGACGAGGCAAACGGCTGGGAGCCGGACTTGGCTGACCTCAAACGGCGAATCAATCCGCGCACCAAGGCTATTCTGCTGATCAATCCAAGCAATCCGACAGGCTCGGTCATGTCGCGCGGCACGCTGGAACAGGTTCTGGAGATCGCGCGCGAGCATAACCTGCTTATTTTCGCGGATGAAATCTACGACAAGCTGATCTTTGCTCCCGGCGTAGAGCACGTCTCGATCGCCACTTTGGCGCAGGATGTGCCGGTGGTGACGTTTAACGGATTATCCAAAGCGTACCTTGTGCCTGGCTGGCGCATTGGATGGGCGATTGCGACGGGGCCACGCGAGGTGTTGCATCCCTATATGGAAGCGGTTCACCGGCTGTTACGCGCGCGTTTGTCGGCTCCGCATCCGTTCCAGCACGCCATCCGGCCTGCCTTGGAGGGCCCGCAAGACCACATCACCGTCGTGCGCCGAAAGCTGCAGCGCAGGGCGCAACTTACCGCCGATTGGGCAAAGCGCACACCGCGCGTCAGCCTCGTCGCTCCCCAGGGAGCTTTCTACGCCCATCCGTCGCTGGATATTCCGGAAGACGATTTGACCTTCGTTACGGCCCTGCTGAAGCAGAAGCACGTTCTAGTTGTTCACGGCTCTGGATTTGGGCAGAAGCCGGGAACCAAGCATATGCGGATTGTGTTTTTGCCGCCGGAACCGGTGCTGGAAGCTGCATACCAGAAGATCAGCGACTTCATGGCCGAGCGCTACGCGTAGAAGCGGAAAGGAATTAACTGGGCCGTTTATGGCCAGTGCAGCGAATCTTCTCTACATCCTGCCCATTGATCGAAACGATTCCCTGGCGCACCTTGGGAGCAGGGAGTTCTTCCCCCTCCTCATGATGAAACGAAGAGGAGATACGCTTCGCCACGGCGCTGATTTGGCGATGCATCTTGTTTTCGAGTTCCTGGATCCCTGCTTTGGCGCGGCCTAAGCCGTTGACAGGATCAAAGCTGCTGTTCGTAGAACGGTCAACCCGCATGCTGATCCTCCTCGTTGTAATGATGAAGATGCAAGTTTAACCCCATGGGAAACTGCTGGGGAGAAAAATCGATCACTGCCGAATTCGCGGGTTGAAAAAGGAATAGGTTAGGTCGGTCAGAAAATTGACAAGAACGTAGGTCAGTCCGATGACGAGGATACAGCCCTGCACCAGGTAATAGTCCCGATTGGAAATTGCCTGAATCGTAAGCCGGCCGATTCCGGGCCAGGAGAAGATGGTCTCGGTGACAATGGCGCCGGCCAGCAACGCTCCGAACTGCAATCCAACGACAGTGAGAACGGGAATCATCGCATTGCGAAGCGCATGCCGGTACACGACGGTTCGCTCCGGAAGTCCCTTGGCGCGGGCGGTTCGGACGTAATCCTGCGACAGCTCTTCCAGCATCGATGTGCGCACCATGCGGGTCAGGATTGCCGCCAAAGCCCCGCCCATCGTGATCGCCGGTAGAACAAGATGAGCCGGAGATCCCGCTCCCGAGACTGGCAGCCAACCAAGATCAATCGCGAACAGAAGAATCAAAATTGGTCCCAGCGCGAAGTTTGGGAAGGAAAGTCCCAGCAGCGAGACGAAACTAAGCACGCGATCGTCCCACTGGTTGCGGCGCACTGCGGAGCGAACTCCCGCGGGAATGGCCAGGCACAAGGCCACCAGCAGAGCTGCAATTGTGAGCTGCAGAGTGTAGGGGTACGCTTGAGCAATAATGTGCCCAACATTCTGGTTGAAGCGAAGCGAGCGTCCCATATCGCCGTGCAACAGCCCCTTCCAGTAGTTCACGTACTGTGTTCCCAATGGAACATCGAGGCCATAAGCGTGACGTGCGGCGGCAACATCGGTTGCGGCTGCGCCTTCGCCGAGCATCTGCTGAATAGGATCACCGGGTACCAGGTGGATCATCAGGAAGACGACGGAAACCACCAGCCATACCACTGGCAGCATCAACAGCAAACGGGAAGAGAGATAACGCAGCATCAGCGTTTCGCGGGGGCGCCGGCGTTTTGCGTCTCCAACTCCGGTTTCGTCGCCGCCAGTTCGATTCGTACTCGGTCCACCCGCAGGCCGTCCATTTCGGTCACGGTATAACGCCGGCCCTTATATTCAAAGCTGTCGCCGACCGTGGGGATGCGTTGCAATTGCGCCAGCATAAAGCCGGCGAGGGTCTCGAAGCCTTCGTCGCGGGGAAGCTGTATCTGGTATTGGACCTCCAGGTCGCGGGTGTTGAGTGAGCCGTCCACTTCCATCCCCCCGGCACTCAGTTGTAATGCGGGCTCCCTGGCTTCGAATTCGTCTTCAATTTTTCCGACCAGTTGCTCCAGCACATCTTCGATGGTGATTACGCCTGCAGTCGAGCCGAATTCGTCCACCACGACCGCCATATGCCGCTTGCGATCCTTGAAGTCGGCGAGCAGGTCGGGAAGGGTTTTTGTCTCCGGGACGACCAGGACTTCGCGCATGATGTGCCGCACCCGGAGGTTGGTCTCGCGAGTGACGATCCGGCCGGAAGGCGTCTGCGAGAGACGGTAACGCATCCAGCGCATCAGGTCGCGGGCGTAGAGTACGCCGATGATATGTTCGGGCCCGCGCTGTGGATCGTAGACCGGAACACGGGAGTGCTGCTCGTCAACAATGTGTACCAGCGCCTCGTAGAGCGTCATATCGCCGGGAAGCGAGAAGATATCCCGGCGGGGGACCATGACCTCGCGAACGGTGACGTTCTCCAGATCGAGGGCGCGAAGGATCATCTCCTCCTGCGGGGCTTCCAGCAGGCCCAGGTTACGGCTGGCGCTAACGATGAGCTTCAACTCCTCAGGCGAGTGAACCCCGGCCTCCCGCACCGGACGCATGCCGAATGCCTTCAATACGGCGTGCGATGAGGTTGTCATCAGCGCCAGCAAGGGCGCTGTGACCTTCATGAAGAAGTCCATGGGGGGGCCCACCGCAAGCGCCACGCGCTCGGTCCGCTGCAACGCGATGGATTTGGGGACGACCTCGCCCAGAATCACGCACAAGTAGGTGATCAGAATGAAGGCAAAAACGACGGAGACAGCATGGGCATAGAACTGCGAGTGAGGCAGTTTGGCAAAAAGCGGCTCCAGAACGCGCGCCATGGCAGCTTCGCCGATCCAGCCGAGTCCCAGGCTGGAAAGCGTCACGCCAAACTGCACGGCGTTGATGAACTGGTCGATGTTCTGGTGGAGCTTCAGGACAATGCGCGATCCCACGCGCTTGGCCGCGACCAGTTGCTGAATCTGGGTCTCGCGCAGGCTGACCAGTGCAAATTCGGCGGAGACAAAAAAAGCATTCGCCGCGATGATAAGCACAACGGCCACCAGGCGCAGCACGACGAAAGTAACCATGAAGGCAAAATCTTACCATCGTCGAAGCCGCAGGGGGCCGAGTGGGCCAGCCCGGGCAAATTCGGCGAAAGCTACAGAATCTTCTTCCAATCGAGCTTGATCTGCGGCTTGTTCTTCGTACCTTCTATGTGAACAGGGAGATAAGTGCCGGCGCCCTTGCGATGGAAGATCGGGTCGAAGGGCACAACCGCCCACTTCCGCAAGCCCGACATGGTCTGTGACACCGTCGCCTGCAGCCGAACATCGCCGGTAAAGTTCATGTCTTCGTTGCGCACTGAATAGGTTCCTTTCATCTGAACCTCGACCCCGGGCACATTAAAGTTGACCTGGCTGAAGCTCATTCGGGCATTCTCGAAATGAAAGACTCCCTGGAATTCCGCGGGCACATCATGGATCTGCGGGTCCTTTGGCTTGCCCTGTCCGCGCTGACTCAGGGCATCGAGCTTGGACTGAACGTCCTGATCGGGAAAATGGCCGTCCTGCACCTGAAAGCGGCCGGCAA
This sequence comes from uncultured Acidobacteriaceae bacterium, assembly GCA_963846815.1. Lineage (GTDB taxonomy): Bacteria > Acidobacteriota > Terriglobia > Terriglobales > Acidobacteriaceae > CAVVDY01. The sequence continues at coordinate 100,993 of CAWJXG010000003.1, forward strand.
GCGACATTTTGTCGAGCACGGGCTGATCTCTGGGCGGAATAACGAGCTTGGCCTGAGTCATCATCTTGCCAGTCAGCAGTGAGTCTCCTTTCTCCGTCGCCAAGGCAAGCATGTCTTCCACTCTCGAGTCATGCACGTCAATATCAAGCCGGATCGTTTTGCCCTTCTTTCCTTTTTCTCCGGCGACTTCGCCACGGGCAATCACATGTGAGTTCAAGAAGCTGGCGTTCACCGGCTGCAGGTACGTATTGCCGCTGGTGCCGTCCACAATTGCGTGAAACTCGGTTTTCAGGTGTACGGCGGTGGCTCCGCTATCGAGCTTGAAGTCGGGTGTATCAGTGGTCCCATCGACGACGATATTGTTGAGCTGGCCGTTGTAATCGCCCACCGAAGAAAGAATCCCGGACAGGCCGTTGAAAATACCGAGGTCGGCGTCCTCGAAGGTGTAGTGGCCGCTGACGGGGGTAAGAGACGGTTCCATGTTCCAGGGACCGAACTTGCCCTTGGTGTGAATAAGTCCCGGCGGCTTGGGATTCGTGAGCTCCGCCTGAAAGTCCATCGGCTGCCCGATTCCTGCGCTGGAGAGAGAGAGCTTCTTCAGGTCAAACTCCATGGGATCGTGGTCAGAGCTCTTCGGCAAGATATAGAGCAGGGTGCCGTCAGCGAGAACGCGGTCGATAACGAAGTTCGCAAGATGAAGACGCTTCTTCGGCTTCGGTGATTCGGCCGGATTCTCTGCTTTCGGAGCGATGTTGATCACCAGACCTTCGAGATGCAACGAAGTCACATGAATCGGCGTACGAAGCAACTCCAGCGGATTGGCCACAGCCGTGAAATGTTTGATCGCAATGAACGGAGGCTGATCCGGCTGGCGGTTGGGAAGCGTGAAATTGTCGGCCGTGACCCGAAAAACGGGAATCAGCGTGACATGCATATTTTCAAGCCGGACATCACGCTGGAAGTGGTTTTGCAGCGCCCGTTCCACCCGCGCCTGCAGCATGTGTTCCAAAGGTGCGGGCACGGTGAGGAGCCAAATCACCCCGCCGGCTACGACGATGATCAGGAGCAATAGAACTCCAAGGATGATTCGGGTTGAGCGACGCAGGGGCATCGGGGAACTCTCGTTGGATGCGCCGCGCACGCCTGATGTCTACTCGACGCGGTAAACGCGCGGTTCAGTGTAGAAGGCAGGGAACTGAGGATGAGTAGCAGTCGCAGATCGGCGGATGTCGGCATGGTGCAGTGTGACTTGAGTTCACCACTAGACCCCTAATGCCGTTCGGATCGCTTGGACGATCCGTGAGACCGGCTGATCGATGTCGATGATGTTTGCGTCGGACGGCTCTTCCAGAGTATCGAACTGGCTTTGCAGCAAGTTGGGATTCATATAGTGTTCGTGACGCAATGCGAGGCGCTCACCGATCAGCGTAGGTTTGCCACGCAGATAGACCAACTTGACCTCCGTACTGACCATCAGCAGCCTGCGGTAGGAAGCCTTGAGGGCCGAGCACGCCAGGACGACCGACTCGCCGCGCGCTATCCAGCCTGTGATTGCCTGGTGAAGCGCTGCCAACCAAGGCATACGGTCGGCATCGTCGAGTGGAATGCCGGCATTCATTTTGGAGACGTTGGCAGGCGAGTGGAAGCTATCAGCATCGACAAAACGCCAGCCCAAAGCAGCAGCTAGCGACTCGCCGACGGTGGTCTTTCCCGCTCCGGAGACACCCATCAGAAGGATGATCATTGATCGGAACGAATCAGCAGAGGTGATGCAAGTTGCCTAGTCAAAACGGGGCAAACCTGACCACTTATAAGTTCCATCCGTCGTCGCGTTTCAGGGGACGCCAGCGGTTGCGGTCATACTTGATCATGCTGTCGGCATTGTCCGGGCCGTCGCTGCCGGATGCATAGTTGGGAAACCTGGGCGAAGGTAGCTTATCCCAGGCTTCCTCGATGGGGGTAATGATCCTCCATTCGGCCTCGACCTCATCGCGACGAGTGAAAAGGGTTGCGTCGCCACGCATCGCATCCAGCAGCAGAGTCTCATATGCTGCAGGTCCGTCGGTCCCAAATGCGTCATGATACGAGAAGTCCATGTTCACACGCGTGGCACGCATCGTGGTGCCGGGGACCTTGGCGCCAAAGTTCAGCGTGATTCCTTCGTTGGGCTGAATGCGCATGGTGATCACGTTGTGGTGAATGTCGCTTGGCCGGCTGGCAAAGAGCGCCTGCGGCGTGCGCTTGAAATGGACAGCGATCTCAGTGAGACGGTTGGAGAGACGTTTCCCCGCGCGCACATAGAAGGGAACTCCCGCCCACCGCCAGTTGTCCACATGGAACTCGACCGCTGCGTATGTCTCGGTCACCGATTCCGGATTCACGCCCTTTTCCTGGCGATAGCCAGGAACAGCCTTGCCGTCGATGGTCCCAGGTCCATACTGCCCGCGGATGGTACGGCGTGCGACTTCCTCGACGGTCATGGGACGGATTGCGCGCAATACCTGCACCTTCTGCTCGCGCACCGAATGGGCGTCGAAGGCCACCGGCGGCTCCATGGCGGTCAGCGTCAGCAACTGCAGCATGTGATTGGCCACCATGTCTCGCAATGCGCCGGTCTCTTCGTAGAACGCCGCGCGACTCTCAACCCCGAGCTTCTCGGCGGCCGTGATCTCCACATAGTCGATATAGTTGCGGTTCCAGATGGGCTCGAACATCAGGTTTCCAAAGCGAAAGACCATGATGTTCTGTACAGTCTCTTTACCGAGATAGTGGTCAATACGGTAGACCGATTCTTCGGGGAATACGTGGGCAACGATTTCGTTCAACTCCTGGGCGCTCTTGAGGTCGCGCCCGAAGGGCTTCTCCAGCACAATTCGCGTCCAGCCGCCGTCACCATGAGCGAGTCCCGCCTGCCCGATACCTTCGACGATCGGCGGCGCAAGCGAAGCGGAGGTCGAAACGTAAAAGAGGACGTTCTTGCTTGCGCCCTGCTGCTGGAGGTCGGTGATCTTCTTCTTCAACTCGGGATAGAACTCCGGCTGGTTGGCGTCGCCGATGAGGTAGTGCAGGCGGGATGCAAAGTCTTTCCAGCCAGCTTCATTGAAGCCGTGAGCGTCGGACGACTGCGAAGCGCCCTCGTGCATGCGCTCGCGAAAGTCTTCGTCCGTCAGCTTGGTGCGGCCGATACCCAGCACATCGAAGTTGCGGTGAGTGCAACCGATGCATGCCAGGTCATAGAGTGCGGGCATGAGCTTGCGCCGCGAGAGATCGCCCGTAGCGCCAAATAAAACAAGCAGCGCAGAATCGCCCTTGGGCAACGCCTGCGGCTCCACCTTCTCTACTGTGGGATGAACGAGGGTAGTCGTCACTTGCTACCTCCGGGAGTTCGCGTGGATTTTCGCAGCACGGCTGCCCAATCGGTGTGGACGAAACCTTCGCTCGGCCGGTCGGCGCGCTGATAGGTATGAGCACCGAAGAAATCGCGTTGCGCCTGGGTAAGGTTCTGCGGCAGATGCTCGCTGCGATAGCTGTCGAAATAGGAGAGCGATGCGGAAAGCGCCGGTGCGGGAATACCCATTTCGGCGGCGCTAGAGACCACTCTCCGCCAGGAACACTCCGAGCGCCGGATCGCTGCAATCAATTCAGAATTGAGCAGCAGGTTGGGCAAATCGGGTTGCCGCTCGAAAGCAGACATGATCGAGTCGAGGAGGCGCGCACGAATAATGCAGCCTCCCTTCCAGATGCGGGCAAGCTCGCGAAGGTTAATGTCCCATTGCCACTCCTGCGAGGCGGCACGTATCAGGCTCATGCCCTGCGCGTAGGAGCAGATCTTCGCGGCGTAAAGCGCGTCGTGTACCGACTGAATGAGTTCGCGCTTGTCACCGGCATACTTCCTTGTCGCGGTGGATTTCAGCAGGCGGCTCGCCACCACACGCTGCTCTTTCATGCCAGACATGGCGCGAGCGTCAATTGCCGCTGCAACCGTCGGAACGGGGATGGCAAGATCGAGCGCAACCTGCGCCACCCACTTGCCGGTCCCTTTTTGGCCCGCCTTGTCGAGGATCAGGCTGACCAGAGGCTTGCCGGTCTCAGGATCGTTGAAGCGGAAGATCTCGGCGGTGATCTGGATAAGGAACGACTCCAGCGGCCCGCGATTCCACTCGGAGCAGATGTCGCTGAGCTCCGTCGCACTGAGTGCTAAGGCACGGCTAAGGATCTCGTAGGCCTCGGCGATGAGCTGCATGTCGGCGTATTCGATGCCGTTATGCACCATCTTCACGAAATGTCCTGCGCCGCCCGGCCCAATGTATGTGACACAGGGGCCGGAATCCGCCTTGGCAGCTATCGAAAGGAGAATCGGTTCCACGTGCTGGTAGGCTTGGCGATCGCCTCCGGGCATGAGTGAGGGACCATGGCGTGCGCCCTCGTCGCCGCCCGACACTCCCATGCCCATGAATTTCACCATGCGCTCGCCGGCAACAATCTGGCGGCGCATCGTGTCGCGAAAATGTGAGTTTCCACCGTCGATTACGATATCGCCGGGAGCCAGGTAGGGAGTGATCTTCTGCAGCACTTGGTCGACGGGATCCCCCGCCTTGATCATCAGCAGGATCCGTCGTGGGCGTTCCAGAGATCGGCAAAGCTCCTGCAACGACTTGGTGCCGATGAAGCGCCGCCCCGAGTTGGCAGTAATGAATCGATCTACCCACTCGGTTTCGAGATTCCAGACGGCAACCGAGTGGCTGTGCTCCTCGACGTTAAGGGCAAGATTCTGGCCCATCACGCCGAGGCCGATGACACCAAACTGCGCGGTCTTCAGGTCGGTAGACATTGGCGGTTTAGAGCCTGAACTATGCGACGTAAGTCCTGCTGCATCTCGGCACGTCGCTCCTCAATCAACTTAATCAGATCGTTAAAGGATTTCGCGAAAGTGTAGTAACGGATTACTGCCCACTGCTCATACTCCTTGCTGCTTTTTCGAGTGCTTGGATCTTGGCCAACCGCCGGAGATGGCGCTCTTCGCCGGTGAAGTTAGCCTTCAGAAACGCTCGGACGAGATCCAGCGCCAGTTCCGGACCGATCACGCGCGAACCGAAGCAGATGACGTTCATGTTGTCGTGCTCCACGCCCTGGTGCGCGGAATAGATGTCGTGACACAGCCCGGCGCGAATGCCATTGAGCTTGTTGGCTGCAACCGATGCGCCCACCCCGCTGCCACAGATCAGGACGGCGCGATCGGCCTTCCCCTCAAGGACGGCGCGGCCGACCGCTTCGGCGTAGTCGGGATAGTCGTCGGGTTTGCTGGCGTCGTGAGTGCCGCAATCGACGACCTCATGGCCGAGCCGTTGCAACTCGGCAATGACGATCTCGTTCAGCGGCACTCCTGCATGATCGGCTCCGACGGCGATTTTCATGGCTATTTGCTCTTCGTGTTCTCCAAGACCTCATGCGCTTTGGCGACAACATTCTCCACCGTAAAACCAAAGTGCTTCAGCAGGTCCTTTATGGGAGCAGATGCGCCAAAGTCGTTGCGGGCCACAACAATTCCGTCGCTGCCGACATATTCCTTCCAGCCCAGGCTGGTGCCCGCTTCGACTGCGACGCGCGCCCTGACCTCCGGCGGCAGCACCTGGATTTTGTATTCGGACGATTGCTTTTCGAACAGCTCCCAGCAAGGCATGGAAACCACACGCGCCTTGACGCCATCGGCGGTCAGCTTCTCATAGGCAGCAACACAGAGCTGCACTTCAGAGCCGGTTCCCATCAGGATCACCTGCGGCGTGCCGCCCTCAGCATCCGCCATGATGTAGGCGCCTTTGGAAACTCCTGCCGCCGAGGCATATTTCGTGCGATCAAAAGTTGGCACACCCTGGCGGGTGAAAGCCATAAGCGCCGGCTGATGCATGATGGGCATGATGGTGCGCCAGGTTTCCGCGACTTCGTTGGCGTCCGCAGGGCGGAAGACCAGCAGGCGTGGGATGGCGCGCAGCGACATGAGCTGTTCGATGGGCTGATGCGTAGGTCCGTCCTCACCCAGCCCGATGGAGTCGTGCGTATAGATGAAGGTGACAGGAATGTCCATCAGCGCGGCCAGACGTATGGGAGGCCGCATGTAGTCGGAGAAGATCAGGAACGTCGCGCCATAGGGACGCAGACCTGACAACGCCATGCCGTTCAGGATCGATCCCATGGTGTGCTCGCGGATGCCGAAGTGAAAGTTGCGGCCTCCGTAGTTGCCGCGCTCGAAATCGGTTTCTCCATTGATCAGCGTCTTGGTCGAGGGATAAAGGTCGGCTGCTCCGCCCAGCAGCCAGGGCACGTTCTTTGCGACTGCATTCAGCACTTTCGAGTCCGACTCGCGTGTTGCCATGCCTTTGGCATCTGCCGGGAACGTCGGGATGTCCTTGTCCCAGCCTTCCGGTAGCGTGCCGTTCTGGATGTGTTGCCACATCTGGCCGAGCTCCGGATGCTCCTTGGTCCATGCGTCGTAGCGCTGCTGCCACTCACTCTCCCATGCGGCGCCGCGTTCCACCGCCTTCCCCATGTATTGTGCGACTTCGTCGGGGATCAGGAACTGTGCGTCCGGCGGCCAGCCATAGGCCAGCTTTGTCAGCCGTACTTCTTCTACGCCTAGAGCCTCGCCGTGGGCTTCTTTTGTGTCCTGACGATTGGGAGAGCCCCAGCCGATGTGAGTGTCGACGATGACCAGCGTGGGACGCGCGACCTCGCGTTGCGCCGCCCGGATGGCAACATCGACGAGATCCAGATTGTTGACATCGTTCACGTGCAGCACGTTCCAGTGCCACCCCTCGAAGCGGGTTGCCACGTCATCGGTAAACGCCAGAGAGGTGCTTCCTTCAATCGTGATGTGGTTGTTGTCGTAGAACCAGATCAGGTTGCTGAGACCCAGATGTCCGGCAACCGAGGCCGCCTCGTTGCTGACACCCTCCATCAGGTCGCCATCGCCGCAGAAGGCGTAAACACGGTAATCGAATAACTCCTTGTCGATGCGGGAGGCAAGCCATCGCTGCGCCATCGCAAAACCTACCGAGTTGCCGCATCCCTGCCCGAGCGGTCCGGTCGTGGTTTCCACTCCGGGCGTCAGCCCGTACTCGGGATGTCCCGGAGTCTTGGATCCCCACTGCCGGAACTGCTTCAGTTCGTCCAGAGGCAGGTCGAAGCCGGTGAGGTGCAACATCGAATACAGCAGCATGGAAGCATGGCCGTTGGAAAGGACGAAGCGGTCACGCCCCGGCCAGTGCGGATTGTGTGGATTGAATCTGAGGTACCGATTCCAAAGCACAAAGGCAAGCGGCGCAAGCGCCATCGGGGTGCCCGGATGGCCGCTGTTTGCCTTCTGTACAGCGTCCATGGAGAGGGTGCGAATAGTGTTGATGCACAAAGCCTCGAGCTTCTGCTGCTCAACCTCCGTCTGGTTCGAAACCACTCTCGACTGAGCGGCCGTTTTTGCAATTTGGGTTGCGGTTGCTTGTTCCTTACCTTGAGCCTTGATATCGGCTGGGCTGCTCATGATGCCACCTTTCCAAATTAAGAAGATTGCTCTGCCGGCTCCACTTCGACAGCATAATTCGTGTCTTGCCACTGATTATCCTGTGGCCAGAAGAAGGTAAACCGCAGGGGTGAATTTTGCGTTAAAGCCGTCTCGATGTCTACATATTCGATGCCCAGAGACGTGGAAATCGAGTTGGTATCGTGGGTTGTCTCCCATCCATCCAAACTCCAGTGGAGGAGGAAGGGAGAAGATGCCTGGACGCGCAATAAGCTTCCGGCAGCGATCCGGCGTACCTGCCGGTTCATTTTCCAGACTTCGATTTTGTATTTTGCATTGTCGTCTGCACGATCTCGATATCGCTGGGCAACCAGATCGATCAGGTCGAACACTTTGCCGTCCACGATGGAGCGCAGCAGCTTGATGAAATCTGCGTGGGCCCACATCAGCGGAATCGCGGAACCCGTAGGCCTTCCAAAAAACATGTGCTGCTCCGGAAGGTCCGGAGCGTCCCAAATCTGCTCGGGTATCAAGCCAACGCCCGAAGTGAACTGCTCGATGGTGCGCACGTAATTATCGACGTTCTTTCCCGCCGCCAGTTCATATACTGCGCGCTCGATTGTGAGCAGCGGCCAGGGTCTGCCGACGCCCCAGGTGTCAAACGCGCCGCCGTCATCCCGCTGGCCATAACCGTCGTGGTTGTAGCGCTTCCAGCAGGGGCCGGCAGGAGTATCGACCTTGAGTACCGCGTCAATCACTTTCAACGAATCCAAAATGAGCGGGTCGTCCGGGCGCCGGATTCCGACTCGCACGAACTCCAAAAAACCGCCGTCCACGATCTCCCGCGCAGGATACTTATACTGGCTGCCTGGTTTTTGATTGGCGAGAGTGAGTTCGCCGGCATCGGGATCCTCATCCCCCGTCGACCCTTCCGAACTGATGGCGGGATTGATGCGGATGTAATGCCGTGTGATTCCAGGAACCAGCGTTCCCTGGTTGGTCACGGTCCACTTTTCAATATGAGATTCAAGAAAGTCGGAATAGTTACGTACGAACTCGGCCGTAGGAAGATCGCCATGGGCCTCGATGAAATCGGCGGCACAAATGAGAGCGGCGATGTTCGAAGCCAAAGTTGACGGCGAGTACCCGCCAGCCTCCTCCCACCGGTCCTGCTTGGTGGCCGGGCCTTCGCGAATCAGATACCCGCAGGCGTGGAGCACCATGAAGTACGGATCGAAATTCGCCAGCCCGTCGACCTTCCACAGCCTCCATGCCAGCATGATGGGAAACGAAACCTCGTCGAGCTGAATTCCGGTCCAGTAAGGTGAGCCGTCAATCCAGAAGTTCTGATAGAAGCCGCCATCCTCGCGCTGCGCGACGGAAAGATAAATCAGAGCCCGCAAGGCCGTGACCGTATCGCCAAGAGCGAGCAGTGCCGAAGCACAGTTCACCATATCGCGCGTCCACACCAGGTGATAGCCGCCCAGATCGTCGTCGCTTTTGTCTTCGCCCCAGGGAATGCTCAAACTCGCGATCATCGCGCCCGGATAAAGCTTGTCTTCGTTCGCCAGCAACAGGTTCACCGTGCGGGAAAAGAGGAATGAGTCGAATTCCGATAATTTGCTGATAAGCGTCATGCGCTTGCGCGTACGCTGCCACTGATCGTCGAAGACCTGGAGCGATTGCTCAAAGGGAAGTGCCAGGGATTGGGCCAGCGTGGAGGCCGCATTGTGAGAGGTATGCCCGAAGCCCAATCCCAGGGTGAACTCGGACGTGCGACTCAGATCGAGTTCTCCGGTCAGGGCAATATTGCCGTCCAGGGCTTCGGTGTATTCCCAATCCATCTGGAAATTTTCGTCGAGATCAGTCCATCCGTCATTCACGCCAACGTAGCCCACCGAGAGCTTGAGCATGGGCACGGTCGCTGCTATCGCGAGGTAGATGTTGTCGCGATAAGCCATGAGAAACCGGTGCCCGCGCGCCTCAACCACCTGGCCGTTGTTGTGCCACCCGCCAATCTGCAGATGCGGAGCGCAGAGCACATATACGTGCAGCCGTCCCTGCCACTCTGGCACAATGTTGATCTTAGTGCGGACGAGCAGGCACGGCAGGTGAGGATCTCCGATGACGGTCTTCTCGATGGAATATCTTCCCTCCCGATCGGAGTTTGTGATTTTGAATCCCAGGGCTGCGCTGCCCAGACAGTCCAGCTTGGTATCCATGCAGCGCCGCTCATCATGAAAGAAGCTCTCGCCGTCGGAGACGACGAACTGAGTGTCACGGATCTGAGGCGTATCAATGGTCGGGTAGTAGACCTCTGTGATCACTCCATTGGCGATCGTGTACCACAGCCGGCTGGAAACCGAGTAGGCTGTTCCTACGCCGTCTTTGGCTCCGAAGGTCCACTTGGGCACAATTCCGGGTCCGCCCGGTGCAGGCTTACTTTTGGGCAAACGATTTCCTCAACAATTCGAGATGGTGAGAGCTTACAACACTGACCGCGTTTGAGCAGAGACCAAGCGCTTTCCCAATGGCTCACCACCCTGTGACACTGCCGTTTTTGGAACTTTGGCGCGATATGACAGGAACTCACGCCAGCAATAATTGAGTATGATTGTTTCTAATGTAGAAAAATTCTGCATGGCCGCCGATGATGTCGCTGTTTGAATCGACTCTCCCATCCGCGGCCGTCTGCGTCCATGACTGAACAGGATAAGACCGCGCTTAAGTTTTTGGCGCTGGTTGAGATGTCCCGCTCCATTGCGTCTCACCGCGACCTCTCCAGGGTGTTCGCCACCCTGTCTCCCTATATTTCGCAAATTCTGCCGTCGCACTATGTCAGCGTGGTACTTCACGATGGCCTGCAGGGAGCGATGCGCCTGCATGTTCTTCATTCTTCGGGAGCTAACGCTGACTGGATTGGGCAGGGTTTTGAGATCGACGACTCGCCCTCCGGCCTGGTCTGGCAAAGCCAGGAACTCTTCGTCTGTGAAGATGTGGAGAGCGAAAAGCGATTTGAAAAGGTCTCACTTCTTTTGCGCGAACACGGCGTCCGCTCCCTGTGCTCGTTGCCTCTCACGACTTCGGCTGGCCGCCTGGGGGCGTTGACCATCGGACGCGCCGAACCGGGCGCCTTCAAGAAGGAAGAAGTTGAATTTGCCAAGCTCATTGCGAGCCAAGTGGCAATCGCCGTGGAGAATGCACTTCAGCACGAGCGGTCTGCTTCCTTGCAAAGGGAACTGACCCGCGAACGTGATCGCTTGCAGGTGGTTCTTGAGCTCAATAATGCTGTTGTGTCGAGTCTCGACCTGCGGGCTTTGTTCGGTGCTCTGTCCACCAATCTCCGGCGGGTCATGAATTACGACTCGGCCAGCCTGCTGTTGCCGGAAGGCAGAGGAACGCTCAGGTTGTATGCCCTGGATTTTCCGGAGAGCCGCGGCTATCTGCAAGAGAACATGCTGATCTCCATGGATGGAACCAATGCAGGGGAGGCGTTTCGAACTGGAAAGGGTCGCTTTGTGGGAGCGGGCGGCGCCCCCTATGGAGAGGACAAAGAAGTTTTGCGCATTCGCGCCGGAGAAGGATTCCGCTCCCTCTTGCTGGTTCCCTTGCAGAGTAGCGGCGCCCCGGTGGGACTGCTCTCCCTTGGCAGCCGGCGCGAGCGTGCCTTCTCGCAAGGCGATCTGGACTTCGCCACGCAGATTGGCCGCCAGGTGGCAATCGCCGTAAGCAACGCCCTTCAGCATCACGCGCTTTCGCAAAGCCGGGAGCAGATCTCGGAGCAAAAGTCCTATCTGGAAGAGGAGATTCGCTCTGAACAGGATTTCGAGGACATCATCGGTGGAAGCGCCGCACTGAGGTCGGTATTGGAACAGGTAGAGACCGTGGCTCCAACGGATTCGACGGTGTTGATCTGTGGTGAAACGGGCACCGGCAAAGAACTCATTGCACGAGCGATTCACGAGCGTAGTTCCCGCCGGGATCGCACATTCGTCAAAATTAACTGTGCTGCGATTCCGCTCGGCCTTCTCGAAAGTGAGCTGTTCGGCCACGAGAAAGGGGCATTCACGGGAGCCATAACGCGCAAAATCGGCCGCTTTGAGCTGGCCAATCAGGGAAGCCTGTTCCTGGATGAGGTGGGGGATATCCCACCAGAACTTCAACCCAAGTTGTTGCGGGTCTTGCAGGAGCAGGAATTCGAGCGCCTGGGAAGTTCACACACCCAGCGGGTCGACGTTCGGCTGATCGCCGCCACCAATCATAACCTCTCTCAAATGGTTACCGAAGGCCGCTTTCGCGGCGATCTCTTCTACCGTTTGAACGTATTTCCCATCATGGTTCCACCGCTGAGAGAGCGCGCTGACGACATTCCGCTACTGGCGCGATACTTCGCTGCGAAATATGCCCGTCGTATGAACAAAAGAATCGGGCGAATCCCCCTGGAAACCGTTGCTGCACTCACTCAGTACCACTGGCCGGGAAACGTACGGGAATTGCAAAACTTCATCGAACGGGCAGTAATCTTGACCCAGGGGGACGAATTGTCCGCGCCGCTGTCGGAGCTGAGGGTATTCTCTGAGCCCCGTATTCAATTCTCTCCCGTGAATGGAAACGGGACTCTGCAAGAAATGGAAAGGCATCACATACTCGAAGCGCTTCGTAAGGCTGGTTGGGTCGTCGGAGGTCCAGACGGAGCCGCTGCCCATCTTGGTTTGAAGCGCACGACCCTCCTCTACCGGATGGAGAAGTTAGGAATTGCCCGCAAGCGGCCATCCTTCGAGTCGAATAATTGACACTTGTGTCAAAGCCCGCCTGACAGAAACCTGACACTCACCACCTATTGCAAATTTAGTGACACACTTGAGCCATTATTTTTCATGCACTTGCCAGTTATTGTTCGATAGCTGCGATTTGGCAGCCTTAGTGCATAGGAAATAAGTGCTGGAAGTATTCTGGCAAAACGTTTCCTTCATGATTCGGTCGGCCGTCGGCGAGACCGGAAAGACACCACTAAATCGGAGTTAAGACCTTGCTGAGGATCACTGTTCAGGACCGTGAACCTGAGGTTGTTGTGCTGCTTGAGGGCAGGCTGGAACGACCGTGGGTAAGCGAACTGGAAAAAACCGTTGAACAGCATCGTCTCGACGTTGCCACCCCGCGCCCGGTTGTCGTTGACCTTCATGGATTGACCGGCATAGACGAGGCGGGTGAATCAAGTCTGCAAAACCTGTACAAACTTGGCGTGATTTTGCGTTGCGCCGATGTCATGAACGAGCACTTAGTGGAACGGATAACTCACGGTTTGGTGAAACCCCTGCAGTCACCCTGTCGTCCGTCCCAATCGAGCGCAGAAAACTACTTAAACGAGGAGGAAGAAAGTGCGAATTGCAATCGGTTCTGACGAAGCTGGCAACCCATTGAAAGATCAACTCGCAGCATCGCTGGCGGCGGCAGGACATGAAATGCTGGATCCCACGCCCAACGTTGAGCCGCATTCACGGGGGGATTATGCTGAGCAAGTAGCATTGGCGATTCTTCGCCGCGACGCCGAGCGAGGCATCATTGTCACCAGTCGTGGCGTCGGTGCCTCGGTTGGGGCCAATCGCGTGCCTGGCATCCGGGCTGCCCTGTGCAGTGATTCCTTTTCTGCCTATTCGGGAGCTAAGTCCGAAGGCATGAATGTTCTCGTCCTTTCCGTGCACTCTCTCGAGCCCGAGCGCGCCAAGGAGATCGTCGACGCCTATGTCGGCGCGACGCTTGCGCCTATCGAAGTTGTCGGCGGCCTTCCACCTCGCCGCCTGCAGCGCGTGCTCGAATATGTGAAGGAAAACATCGACAAAGAGCTGAGCGTTGCCGAGATGGCCCAGGTCGTCGGCATGAGCCAGTATTACTTCTCCAAGCTCTTCAAGATGAGCACGGGAACCACGCCGCATCAGTATGTGATGCGACAGCGGGTGGAGCGCGCCCAGGAACTGCTGCGGGATGGAAATACCGCCCTGGTGGAAGTAGCCACCCAAGTTGGCTTCGAAACCCAGAGCCATTTCACCAGTGTTTTCCGCCGGCTGGTGGGTATCACGCCGAAGAAATTCCGCGAAATGCGGAGTGACACGGGAATTCACATCACCGCTCCGGGAGGCGGGAAGACCGAGAAGCAGGAAGAAAAATCCTCCGCAACTGCTGCCTAGCGATCGATTCGCAAAGCAAGAGAGGCTCAGCTGCTGCTGAGCCTCTTTGCTTGGGTGGGAGTCGTCCTGCGACCTACTTCTGCTTCTTTGACGGCTTCCTTGCCTTGGAATTGCCCGCTGCCGTGCCAGCTTCCGTTCCCGTCAGCTCGTTGGCAAGAGCATCAGCGTGGTAGATCTTGCGAAGAGCCTCAATGATGGCACGCGAGTCAGTCTCTACCGCCCGGCCCTGTTTGTCGCTATAGGCGAAGTTCCAGGACAGCGATTGAATGTTGCCATCAAAAATGATCCCTACCACTTCAGCGTTTTTGTTAATCACCGGGCTGCCGGAGTTCCCTCCGATAATGTCCGGGGTTGAGACCGTGTCATAGACGGTCTTTAGATTCAATGACGACTTGGCTTTCATCCAGCTTTCCGGCAATTGGTAAGGTGGCTTGCTGCCGTGTTCCGCGGCGTGCTCATACGCGCCACCCATGGTGGTGAACCAGGGAATGTGTTTTCCGTTCTGCTCATAGCCTTTCACCTCCCCATAGCTCAGCCGCAAGGTAAACGTTGCGTCCGGAGGAACGCTGAGTCCCCCTTGGGCGAAGTGAATTTTGGCGATGGTGCCTGCGTTTTTGCGCAGAACTGACTCCACATCGTCCTCGTTCTTCATGTGTACGGCGACAGCATCCGGCTCGACTGCGCGCATCATCACGATCAGCGGATCGTTACTGGCATCCACCGCCTGCTGGCCGCCTTCATAAAGCTGCTTGCGGAGGGCAACGTCGTCCAGTTTGGTGCCTTCGACGACTTCCTTTGCGCGCTCCTGGGGTGTCTTGCCCGCGAGGGCCGTCTTTACCGTGGAACTATCGGTGCCGAGAACGTTCTGCATTTCGGCAAGGCTTTCGGTCAGTAAAGATTCCTCCAAAGACTTGTAAATTGGCGCAGTCGAGAACAGCTTCTGCTCAAGTGTGGGTAGCGCAGAATCCTGATAGCCACGAATACGTTCGTTGCTCGGCTTCTGCTTTTGTTCCGCTGCGCGGACAATGGTCCGCGCATAATCCGCCAGGGTTCCCCGGAAGCCCGCCAACTGATCGACATAGTAAAGCGGCTTGTATATCTCCTTCTGAACGCCGACTGCCTTGGATATCTCAGCCCATGGATCGCCAAATTCCTTCTGCCGGTTGGCGTCGGAACTGACATACTGTTTGAGGTCCGTCTCTTCGGTGGACTTCTTACCCATGATGTCGGAATCTTTTAAGCCGCCTTCATAGCCGGTTACCGCCTTAAAAGAGTTCTGAACACTGAACAACTCATGCTCTGCCTCGCGCTCGTTCTCCTCAGATTGCGACGCATATTTTTCCAGGTTGGCGATGCGCTGCTGGTAAGAGGCCAATTGCATGGGATATTGATAGTCGCGCAGGAAGTCGAGTTGGTCGATCGTAAGCAGTCGTCCTGTGCGTCCGGGATGGCCCGAGACGAACACCAGTTCGCCTTCTTTTACGCCGTCCTTCGACCATTTCAGATAGTCTTTGATTTTGGCCGGCTCACCGTTTTCGTACGCTCGGAAAAAGGAAATATCGAGGTCATAGCGGGGATACTCGAAGTTGTCGGGATCGCCGCCAAAGAAGGCGATATCGAACTCCGGCGCAAAGACCAGCCGCACATCGTCATACTTCTTGTACTTGTAGAGGTTGTACAGCGCTCCGGAGTACAGCGTCACCACGTCACAACGCAGTCCGTTGACCGAGCACTCCTTCTCGAGCGAGGACATCTCCTCGCGCTGTGCTTTCCCCGCGTCGGCATCCGACATCCCAGGCTTGACCACCGCATTGACCTTTGCGGTCACGTCCTGAATGTCCTGCAGCACAATGAACTCGACGCCGGGACATTTTGGCTCCTGCGCCCGAGTCGGAGCATAGAAGCCATTCTTCATGTAATCTTTGCCGTCGGTGGACAGATCGTGAATGCAGCCCTGGGCGATGTGATGGTTGGTGAAGATCAGGCCGTCTGCGCTCACGAAGGAGGAGGAACCATTCGGCGCGCGTGCGGACGACAGCCGCACGTGGTCAAGCCACTCCTGCGAAGGTTCGAATCCGTATTTTGCTTGAATTTTATCTTTTGGAAACGCGTTAAACAGCCACATGCCCTCATCGGCGAAAGCAGGCAGGCTCAATGCCAGAAGGCAGAGGAAAATAACGAAGCGTTGCTTCATGATGGCTCCGGTCGCGAGAATCCGCGCAATGAATGATTAAACCAGGGCCGCCGGAAAGAAGGGCGGCAAACGCTTGACTATAAATATTCAGGAACTCCGGGGCAACTGGCTCAGGCTCTGCCTGTGGGGATCAGCAAAATCATGCAGGAAGGGCCGAATCGCCCGGCTGCTGTGACCAATCTAACGGATAGCCGCTTAGAATGGTGATCAATGCGTAGAGTGTACCTCGACAACAATGCTACCAGCCCGCTGCTGCCTGAAGTGTTTGAAGCGATGCGCCCTTATTTCTTCGAGCAGTTTGGGAACGCATCGTCAATTCACCAGCAGGGTCAGCAGGCGCGGGCGGCGGTGGAGCGGGCGCGGGAGAGCGTTGCGGACTTGCTGAACTGTCGCGCGGCCGAAATCGTCTTTACCAGCGGCGGCACCGAAGGCGACAACCTTGCGCTGTTCGGCCTGGTGAAGCCGGGCGATCACGTGATCACCTCTTCGGTGGAACACCATGCGGTGTTGAACTCCTGCAAGCGGCTGGAAGAAATCGGCTGCCGGGTGACCTATTTGCCGGTCGATGGGCAGGCGCTGGTGAATCCTGACGATGTCCGGCGCGCGATTCGGCCGCAGACGAAGCTGGTCAGCATCATTCTGGCAAACAATGAGACCGGCGTTTTGCAACCGGTGAGTGAGATTGGCAAGATTGCCGCGGAAGCTGATGTTTACTTTCACACCGACGCAGTGCAGGCCGCAGGGAAAGTCCCGATTGATGTGAAGGAGATTGGCTGCGACCTGCTGACCATCACCGGCCATAAGATGCATGGTCCGCAGGGCGCCGGCGCATTGTATGTGCGGAAGGGAGCTCTGCTGCAGCCGATGTTGTACGGTGGACGGCACGAGCGTTCGCGGCGGGCCGGCACGGAGAACCTGCCCGGTATCGTAGGATTGGGTAAGGCTGCTGAGATGGCGCGAGTCGGGTTCGACGACGGCAGTGTCGCAAAGATCGTCGCCCTGCGGGACCGACTGCAGCGGGGCATTGTCGATCAGGTCGATCAAATAGGCGTGAACAGCGGAAGCGCTCCGCGCGTGCCGAACACTACGAACATTTACTTCGACTGCATCGAAGGCGAGGCAATGGTGATCGCTCTCGATCTCAAGGGGCTGTCGGTCTCGACCGGCGCGGCCTGCTCATCCGGAGCGGTCGAACCGTCGCACGTGCTGACGGCGATGGGTTTGTCGGCAGATCGTGCGCGAGCCAGCATTCGCTTCAGCCTGGGTAAGCAGAACACCGCCGCCGATATCGAGTTCGCGTTGCAGTTGGTGCCGGAAATCGTGACCAGGTTGAGGGAACTGAGCCCGGTATACAAGAAAGCCGTCAGCTCTCAGCCGTCGGCTCTCAGCTAATAAATACCGGCCGGTGTTCTGCTGTAGCGGACCCGTGGCGTTTGCTTTTGCTAATTGCTAGCTGCTAGTTGCTTATGACTTCTTCCAAGACCATCGCCGTTGCCATGTCTGGTGGTGTGGATTCGTCCACCGTCGCTGCGCTGCTGTGTGAGCAGGGCTACCAGGTGATTGGCCTGACGCTGCAGTTATGGAACCAGCGGCGGCTTGCCGGCCACAACGGTATGCCTGAGGTCGTGCACGGGCGCTGCTGCTCGCTTGACGATGTGTATGACGCCCGCCGCGTGGCGGAAACTCTTGGCGTTCCTTACTACGTCGTAAATCAGGAATCGCGCTTCGAAGACGATGTCGTACGTCCGTTCGTGCAGGAGTATCTTTCAGGACGCACGCCGATCCCGTGCAGCCTGTGCAACAACCACCTGAAGTTCGATCAGTTGCTGATCACCGCGCGCCAGATCGGTGCTGACTTTTTGGCGACAGGACACTACGCCCGCAACCAGTTCGATGAGATTACAGGCCGCTGGGTGTTGAAGCGTCCCGCCGACTCGGCGAAGGATCAGACCTACTTTCTGTTCGGCCTGACGCAGGACCAGCTCAGCCGCACGCTGTTTCCGCTTGGTGAGCTGCGAAAGCCCGAGGTTCGCGAGGAAGCCAAGCGCATTGGACTCCGAGTCTTCGAAAAGCAGGATTCGCAGGAGATCTGCTTTGTCCCGGGTGGGGACTACAAGCGGTTTCTGGATGCGTATCTGGCCGAGCAGGGAGAGGAGATTCCCGACACCTCGGGAGAGCTTGTGACCACTTCGGGCGAGGTGATCGGCACGCACTCCGGCATTCACAACTTTACGGTCGGCCAGCGCAAGGGATTGGGCGTAGCTACCGG
The DNA here is from genome assembly GCA_963846815.1 of uncultured Acidobacteriaceae bacterium. Classification (GTDB taxonomy): domain Bacteria; phylum Acidobacteriota; class Terriglobia; order Terriglobales; family Acidobacteriaceae; genus CAVVDY01. Next base: position 119,151 of record CAWJXG010000003.1, read on the forward strand.
CTCGCCGGTGTATGTCCTCGAGATTCGCGGCGACAGGCGCCAGGTGGTGGTAGGAAGCGGCGACGAACTTTGTTCACGGACTTTGATCGGCAAGCGGGCCAACTGGATTGCCATTGAAGATCTGCGCGAGCCCATGCGCGTACAGGCCAAGATCCGCCATCGCCACGAACCCGCTGCGGGGACGATCGAGAAGCTTGCGAATGGCGACGTTTTACTGACGTTCGACGAGCCGCAGCGAGCCATCACACCGGGACAGGCTACCGTGTTTTACCAGGGGGATGTCGTTGTTGGAGGCGCTTGGATAGCGTGAATGAATCCAAGCACCGTGCGCTGACTGTAGCCCAGAGGCCCCCTTGCAATCCGGCTTGGGACGCCACTCCCCAACCGTCAAATGAACATTTCGTCGCGTTGCTTTCCGTTGCGCGCTTGCCTTGATTTCTGGAAGAATGCTTCCAGTCCTACTCCTATCCCTTGCAGCACGCCATTCAGGTGGCGAAACGGAGATGTAACGGTCTGTTGCACCTTTGAACTGGTCTGCTCCACCTGGTCAAGGGTTCGGGTGAGCATTTCGTCGACGCGTATGGCTTGAAGCCGTACCTTGCCGGTGAACTCCTTGATCGAAGAATCCAGTTGTTGGGTCTGGACTCGAGCCGTCGTGCTGATTGCCGCCGCGTCGTCCAGAATGATTTTGAGCTTGGGACGGGCCGTTTCCAGAATTTTCTGAGCATCGGCCACGACTTTGCTGCCATCCTGCAGAAGCGGCATCACGCGAGACTCTAGTTCATTCGTCAAGACTTGCATCCGGCCGCTGAGCCTGCGGATGACGACGAGCATGCCCGCCAGGATTAGCATCTGCAGCACTACCGCGGCTGCGGTCACGCCGATGAATATAGTTAGATTTTCTTGCATGGAACCGTCTCCGGCCGGAAGCTTCCGCCAATCTTTCGACTTACTCGCCCGAAGCAGTGCCGGCCTGCTCCCCAGTTGCTTCCTGATAAGCCTGCTTGCCCGCATCGACAGCTGAGCGGAACTGATCTTTCTGCTGGGCAATGTAATCGCGGCCACGATCCACCCAGCTACCCGCTTGCTCCCGTGCCTGGCGCGCCCGGTCCTTTACGGCATCGCGACTCTGTTCGGCGGCACTCCGAATCTTCTGCCGAGTTTCATCACCCGCATTCGGCGCGTACAAAATGCCAACCGCTGCGCCTATTCCTAAACCCGCAAGAAACCACAAGAATCCGCTGCCTTCACTTTCCGACATAACTGCCTCCGTATGAAGCTGACGAAACCGGATGTTAGCATCCGGTTTCGAGAATTACAAACCCCCGGCGGAGTGCTGTCGTTAGCACATGATATGTCCGGTCGAGATAGCAAGTGATCTGTCCGCTTGGCGGGCGGCGAGAGTAGGCGACCATGCGAAGCATGGAGAGCTACTCGAGGGCCGCGGTGGAGCGGGCAATGAAGGTACAGGAAGTGATCTTGCGGGCGGTAGCCCGGAAGATCAGCTGGTGGCAGGCGGCGGAGATCATCGGCATCAGCGATCGGCAGATGCGACGCTGGCGGGAGCGGTACGAGCAGTGGGGTTTTGACGGACTGCTGGACCGGCGGCGCTGTCGGCCGAGCGAGAAGCGGGTGCCGCTAGCGACGGTGGAGCAGGTTCTGGAGTTGTACCGTGATCGGTATTTCGATCTGAACGTGCGGCACTTTCACGAGAAGCTGGGCGAAGAACATGGCATCCAGCTCAGCTACACCTGGGTAAAAGCCGCGCTGCAAGGCGCCGGGCTGGTGGCCAAGGGGCGCAAGCGAGGGGTGCATCGCAAGCGGCGAGCGCGGCGCCCTTTGCCAGGCATGCTGCTGCACATTGATGGCAGCCGGCATCGTTGGTTCCAGGACGAGCGCTGGCACGACCTGATCGTGATCCTGGACGACGCCAACAGCGAGATCTACTATGCGCAACTGGTGGACGAGGAATCGACCCTGACGGTGCTGGCGGCGTTGCGCGAGGTGGTGGAGCGCAAAGGCGTGTTTTGCGCGCTGTACAGCGATCGGGGCAGTCATTTCTGGCTGACGCCGGAAGCCGGAGGCAAGGTCGATCCACATCGGCTGACGCAGGTGGGCCGAGCGATGCGCGAGCTCGGGGTGCAGATGATTCCAGCCTACTCGCCGCAAGCGCGGGGGCGCTCGGAGCGCAGCTTCGGGACTTGGCAGGGACGCTTGCCGCAGGAGTTGCGGCTGCATGGCATTACCACGCTAGAGGAGGCCAATAAATTTCTGCGCGAGCATTACATCGGGGAGTTCAATCGCCGCTTCCAAGTGCCGGCAGCGCAGCGCGGAAGCGCATTTCTGCCGCCGCCACGGCGCGAGTTGGAACGTATTTTTTCGCTGCAGTTCGAGCGCACGGTCAACCGCGATAACACGGTGAGCTTTCAGAACCTGCGCCTGCAGATCGAGCGGGTGAGTTGGCGAGGCACTCTGGCGGGCTGCTCGGTGAGGGTGCATCAGCACCTGAATGGCGAACTCAGCCTGAGCTACGGGCCGCACACCCTGGGCCGCTACACCGCCCAGGGAGAAGCGATCCTGACAACACCGGCAGCACCCCGGACGGTGGAAAAGACGGCGGCTGCGCCGCCTTGGAAAACGCTACGCGTTTCCCGCTTTTCCACCGCCTCGACGGCTACTGGTATGAATTAAAAACCGGACATTTCACTTGCTACGAAAAGCGGACATTTTGAGTTGCTAAGAACAACCCCCGGCGGAGTGCTCCCGTGCCCGGTCTATGGGTACAACCACCAGTGCCAGGTTGACGCTCACCGCCGGCCAGAGCTATAATTACTACATAAGTTGTACGCCTTTCATACCCTTCTGGTTCTACCGCTGGGGAGCGGTGGCCATCATGATTACTCAGGCTTTTAGCATCGGAGACAAGGTCGTCTATCCCAACCATGGCGTAGGCGTGATCGAGCAAATCAGCAGCCGTACCATTGGCGCCCAAATCGAACGGTTCTACCTGCTCAAAATTAAAGCGAGCAGCCTGAAGGTCATGGTTCCATTTCACAATGTTGGCAGCGTCGGTCTCAGGAGAGTCGTTCGCAACGGGGAGGTCCAGAAGGTCCTCGATGTTCTGACCGACGGTGAAATCGAGAACAGTGCCGACTGGAAGTACCGGTTCAAAGAGAATTCCGACAAAATGCGTACGGGTTCTCTGCTCGACGTCGCCATCGTATTGAAGGGTCTTCTTATGCTGGCTCGCACCAAGCCGCTCAGTTTTCGCGAGAAAAAAATGCTGGAACGCGCCCGTTACCTTCTGGTAAGCGAGCTGGCAATGGCAAAGAATTGCGAAGAGCCGGAAGTCGAAAACTTGTTGAACCGGGCGCTATCCAAGTGCAAGCTGCGTTTTCCCGAAGCCTCCATGATGGAGGCTTGAGCTTCCCCCCGACCAGCGATTCTTCGCTACCCGTTCCGAAATCTTTGCTCAATACATCAAAGATAGTGCCACGACTGGTCCGATGCGGTTCTACCCTCCGCAGCACGTCAAGCCACCTTGTCCTTGTCTTCCCGTACCCCACAACTGCGGCAGCTAGCTGTGATGTCGACGCGGTTACGGCGCAGATGGTCCTCAAAAGCCGCAAGGCGCGGATGCCCCGATTCGTCAGCCTGAGAGGCCGACTTAGCGCCAGTGGTTCGGTCGCGCTCTCGCTCTGAAGAGGCCGCACGTTGGTTTCTCGCGGCTGCTTCACGGTTCAGTTCTTCCTCCTCAAGCCTGGTAGGAATCTCCTCAGGGACACTCTCTCCGGCCACGGCCGAGTCTTCTGCCCGCGTTGCAAGTCCCGAGGGCCGTAGGCGGTTCTTGCTGGAATTGGGCGAAGTGTCGGTGAAAATAGATTCAAGGCGCTGAGGTTGCAGATAGTCTTCATCCGGCAAGGGCTCGCCGGTCGCGGGAAGTTCGCTGGGATCTGGCGTGATCATATGCGCGCTCATCTCCCGATGCAGCACCCCGCCGCTGGTCTCCAGAGACTCGTGATATTTCCGGTTATAGTCCGACCAATCGCGATCATTTTGGTCCTCGTAGCGCGGCAACGCCTCAATCTGCTGCTTGGTCATCCCAACGTAGAAATCTTTGCTGTTCTTCCCGTAAGGCTGAATGTGATCAGCGGCAACGAGAAACCTTTTATGGCTGAACCATCCGCCGGAATCTACGACTGCGTATTGCACGGCGCCGCTGCTGTGGTCGAAAATAACATCTTCAATTTTGCCCAGCTTTTCGTCATTAAGGCCGTAGAGTGAGGAACCGCGAATGTCATCCACATCTTGGTTGAATCGGTAGCTGTCCAGTCTTCCGTAATGCGCCATAGAAAATCTCTCCTGTCAGTGCCCAACCGTTGTTTTCGTCAAGGTGAGATGCAGGAGATCGGCCCGGAAGCCGTACGGGTCGCCGTCGGAATCGCGGTTAAAACTTCTGCTTCAGGCGCGCGTAGGTTTCGGTGAGCAGTTCAGGCAGGAGGCGAGTCTCGCCCACGACAGTCATGAAGTTGGCATCGGCTACCCAGCGCGGAAGCACGTGCATGTGGATGTGCCCAGCCACGCCAGCCCCGGCTGCTCTCCCCACATTCAGCCCAAGATTTACGCCGTCGGGACGATACAACTCAAACAGCACCGCTTCCAGTCTCTGTGTCAGCCGCATCATCTCATCGGCTGCCTCGGAGGGGAGTTTACTCAGACGATCAAGATGCTGATAGGGAACCACCATCGCGTGCCCTGAGGTATACGGAAACGCATTCAGGACGATGAAATGGTAGCCGCCACGATACACAATCAGGGCACGTTCGTCATCACCCAGATTCTGCAACTCGCAGAAGATGCATTCTGGTTTGCTGTCGGCAGCTTTGATGTAAGCGTAGCGCCAGGGCGTCCAAAGATAATCCACGATTGCAGAGTACCAGAATCGTGCACAACCACCGAAGGCAACATTGCCGCTGCTATGGAGTACAGCCCCGGGGGATGCGCCCGCGAACGGTTCCCGTTACGGGCATATAAAAATTACGAGAAACTCGCCGAAGGCCACGTTTCCGTTGGACTTAGAGGTTTGACACTGCCGGAAGCGATTGTTATAGTCGAAGCAGTCCTTGGCAAGCGGGGCCCGCTCCAGAGGATCCGGCCGCTGGGTTGTCCAAAACCCGCAGTAGAGCGGGAAATTCATTCAAGAAGACCCAACCAGCAGTCCGTTTAAACCCGGCTCCCTATCGCTTTCCAAATAGCGATAGCTCACGTACGCAACCCATGGCTCTCGACAATACTCAAACCGAATCTGCAATTACCCAGACCCAGGATCCTTCACCCGAACACTCCGTGCCAGAGCAGGCGCCCAATGGGCATCCAGCCGATGAAGCCCATCACGAGCCTTCGCCTGAGCAAGCCGTCAACGCGCAGCCATCAGAGCAGGCCCAGGCAGTCGCGGAACATAGTTCCGCCGAGGCTCCAGAGGCCAACGTTTCTGCTGTAGCCGACACTTCTGCTCCGGCCGCTCCTGCCAAGCGAGCAGAGAAAGAATCGGTGGAGGACTTCGCCTCCGCTTTGGAATCCTTCGAACAGGAGCAGGCGCAGACCGAGGCGGCACTCAATGATGAGCAGATCGTGTCCGGTCACGTCCTTAAGGTGACGCCACAGTACGTCGTGGTAGACATCGGCTACAAGTCCGAGGGTGTGGTTCCCGTTTCCGAGTTTACCGACCACGAAGGCAACGTCACGGTGCAGCCGGGCGACGAGATTGCCGTCATGCGCGAACCCGGGCATACGGAAGAGGGCTACATCAACCTCTCTCACCAGAAGGCGCAACGGCTGCGTGCCTGGGACGAAATCGAGCGGGCTTACAGCGAAAAGGCCTCGGTGAAGGCGCGAGTGGTCGACCGCATCAAGGGCGGTCTCACCGTCGACATCCTTGGCGCACGCGCGTTCCTTCCGGGCTCGCAGGTAGATCTGCGGCCGCTGCGTAACCTGGACGGCCTCAAGGGGCAGGAATTCGAAGTTCGCATCATCAAGCTGAACAAGAAGCGTGGCAACATCGTCGCTTCCCGCAAGCAGTTGCTCGAAGAAGAGCAGACGGAGAAGCGCTCCAAGACGCTGGATCACTTGGAGGAAGGAGCAATCCTCACCGGCGCGGTTAAGAACCTTACGGACTACGGCGCGTTTGTGGATTTAGGTGGGATCGATGGCCTGCTCCACATCACCGACATGTCCTGGGGCCGGCTCACTCACCCTCACGACCTGGTGCAGGTGGGCGATCAGATTCAAGTCAAGGTGCTGAAGTTCGATCGCGATAAGCAGCGCGTTTCCCTTGGGTTCAAGCAACTCACGCCCGATCCCTGGCTTGATGCCGCCGAGCGCTATCCAATTGGCGCACACGTTCACGGCCGGGTAATCAGCGTCACCGACTACGGCGCGTTCATCGAACTGGAGCAGGGAATCGAAGGCTTGGTACACGTCAGCGAGATGACTTGGTCCAAGCGCATGAAGCATCCCTCAAAGCTGGTGAACGTGAGCGATCAGGTGGAAGCGGTTGTGCTCAATGTGAATCCCACCGAGCGTCGCATCAGCCTGGGGCTGAAGCAACTCGAGTCGAATCCGTGGGAAACCTTGCATGAGAAATTCCCGGTGGGCACTGTGGTGGAAGGCAAGGTTCGCAACCTGACTGACTTCGGAGCATTCATTGAGATCGAAGACGGCATTGACGGCCTGGTTCACGTCAGCAATCTGAGTTGGACCAAGCGCATCAAGCATCCTTCTGAAGTCCTCAAGAAGGGTGACAAAGTGCGCGCCATCGTGCTCGCAATCGAGCCTGACCAGCGCCGGCTTTCTTTGGGAGTGAAGCAGCTTCAGCCGGACGTCTGGGAGACGTTCTTCGACCAGCATCGTGTGGGCGACGTCATTCATGGCAAGGTTCTGCGGCTGGCGAGTTTCGGGGCGTTTGTGGAAATCGCCGACGGTGTTGAAGGGCTCTGCCACAACTCCGAAGCAGTAGACGCCAGCGGCGCGCCGATCAAGCTTGAGCCCGGTCAGGAGTTCGAGTTCAAGATCATCAAAATGAATCCCGCAGAGAAGAAGGTGGGGCTCAGCATACGGGCTGTAGGCGAGGAAGCTACTCGCGGCGAAGTGGAGGCTTACAAGGCTCCAGCGACCAGCGCTTCTGGCGGAGGATCAACAATTGGCGAGTTCATGTCGTGGAAGCGCGCGAGCAATGAAAACAGCTAAGTGACACGACTAAACTGCATTAAAGGCCGCCGGGCAATGGCGGCCTTTAATTTTTGCGAAACTTTGACGGGCTTATTTGCTCAGGTCGATATGAAGGTTGATGTGCGGCGCGGTGCGATCATCGAACTGGCTGACGGTCTTCGTCTCGCTTCGCTTACCATTGAGCTCTGCGTATACCTCGTAGTCGATATTGCGCTCTAACTGCGGAAAACGATAAGAGCCGTCCTTCTGGGCAAAGAATGTTCGAACCGTGAGCGTCTTTTCGTTTTTAAGATAGACGACCGCATTCGGGAGAGGCTGGTCGGCCTTGTCCATCACCACGCCGGTGAGCACGCGCTGGTTGGTGCGGGGGTTCTTCTGCCCCGAGTCGTCATTCGGCGGGTGCTGGGTAAGCGGAATCTGCAACTGCCAGGCCGAGCACGCCGCGACCGCAAGACAGAGGGAGAGAATGCGAAACAGCTTCTTCATGTCAGTCCAGTTTACGCTCAGTGGCGCGCGAGGTCTTCCTGGGTGAGGTGAACGCCGACATCCTTGCGCTCGTTGTCGTCGATATGCACCGTAATCTCCGGCTTGGGAACTCCCCTCGCGGTTTTGATATTTGCCTGAATCACGTAATCCTGTTTCCCCACCGGCACGCGTTGGGCAAATTCGCCGGTACGGTTGGACACCAGTTCCCAGCGGAACTTCTTCTCGGAAGCAACCCGAATACGAATGGGAATCCCGGCAACGGGATGCGAGTCAGGCCCCCACACGGTTCCAAATATCAGCGCATAGTCCTTTTTCGCATCGTTTGAGTTGGACGAGGAAAGCTGCGCGGAGCAGAGCGCCCCGCAACCCAATAGGATCAAAAGCAGAATGGCAGGCGGGCGTACGAACTTCCTGGCGTCCCGTGTGACACCGATCAATACTCGCCCTCCTCTTCTGACTCCTCTTCCTCATCGTCGTCATCGTCCTCGTCTTCCACACGGCTCAACTCGAGAGGATCGACCCCGACGACCTCGAAATCTGTGCCGCATTCGGGACAGGAAACGACCTCGCCCTCGTCGACTTCATCTTCCTCAATGTCGAGATCGCTTTCACACTCGGGACAAATAACCATGACTGCCTCCGTTCATGTCGGCCCCGGCGCCGTCATCACAGCACCATCCGCCCTTTTATATTTAGAATCTCTTGTAAGCAGCGTCAAGTAAATGACGCCAAAGAAATGTTGAGGTCTGTACATCTCCATGCCTATCCCAAAACGCTCTCTGACAGGAATCGCGTTTTTGATGTTGACAATTCTCCCGGCGGTTGCTCAAAGTTCCGCCCACTCCAATCCCGTTCCCGCAGCGCAGCCTGATCCGCAGATTGTCGCTGCGTTGCGCAATGTCTCGGCAGACCACATCGAGCAGACTATCGTGAAGCTGGTCAGCTTCTACACCCGTCAGACCCTGTCGTCGGACATGCCGGTTTCCAGCGGCAAAGGGGCGGCCGCCGCCGCAGACTGGATCAAGAGCCAGTTCGAGAGCTATTCCAAAAAATGCGGCGGCTGCCTGGAAGTGAAGACCGATGAATTCATCCAGGAGCCCGGGCCGCGAATTCCGAAGCCCACCAAGATCACGAATGTCTACGCCGTGCTGCACGGAACGAATCCTGCGAACGCCGGACGCATCGTTTTGGTGACGGGCCACTACGACTCGCGCAACACCGGAACGAACGATGCCACAGGGCAGGCGCCGGGAGCCAACGACGACGCCAGCGGCACAGCCGTCAGCTTGGAGTGCGCTCGTGTCCTGAGCAAATACAAGTTTCCGGCGACGATTATCTTTCTGACGGTTGCTGGAGAAGAACAAGGGCTGTACGGCAGCGCGCATTTCGCAAAGATGGTGAAGGCTGAGGGATGGGACATCGAGGCAGTGCTGAACAATGACATCGTGGGCGGTGACCGCACCCCCGGCGACACGCTGCAGGATCCTCACATCGTACGAGTGTTCTCCGAAGGAATTCCCATCAACGCTGACGAAAAACAGATCCGAATGATTCGTGCCACCGGCGGCGAAAATGATAGCTCTTCCCGCCAGCTTGCTCGTTACATCGCCGCAACCTCGCAGGAGTACCTGTCATCCAAAACTTTTCATCCGCTGCTCGTGTTCCGGCCTGATCGGTTTCTGCGAGGCGGCGACCAGACTTCCTTCAACCAGCAGGGTTATGCGGCGGTTCGCTTTACCGAGTTTCGCGAAAACTATAATCACCAGCATCAGGATGTCCGGACAGAGAATGGTATTGAGTATGGCGATCTGCCGAAATTTGTCGATTACCCTTACACCGCGAATGTCACACGGTTGAACGCCGCCGTGCTGGGCTCGTTGGCCCTGGCGCCTGCTGCGCCGGCGGATGTTCGCATATTGACCAAAGGGCTGCAGAACGATTCAACTCTGGTGTGGGACGCTTCCCCCGGCGGATTGGCGACAGCTTACGAGGTACTTTGGCGCGATACCTCGGCACCGGAGTGGGAGCATGCCAAAAATATTGGCAATGTCACGACCGCCACATTGCCGTTATCGAAAGACAACGTGATCTTTGCGGTACGCGCAGTGGGTGCAAAAGGCAATCGCAGCCTGGCAGTCGTGCCGGTGCCGCAGCGGTAAGATGCAACCTGGAAATTAACCACAGGGCCACAGACAAGAGCCGGAATGTCCGGGTCTCTCTGTGGCGAATTTGAGTCCTGGGCTCCAGTTGAGAACATTTAGAATGGAATTCGCATGAAGCGCACTTCCAACTTCGGCAGCATGGGACTCAGCTTCCCGCCCTTTACGCGGGCGGTGAAGCAACTGCTGATCGCCAACTTTGCGATCTTCATGTTAGAGGTCGCGATTGACGCGTTAGTCGCGCCTGGCTTTCGCGCTTGGATGGACGTTCACTTCGGCCTGGTGCCGGTGCTCACGATTCTGCACGGCTGGCTCTGGCAGTTCGTCACCTACGCTTTCCTCCACGAGGGCCTCCTCCACATTCTGTTCAACATGCTGGCGCTGTGGATGTTTGGCGCGCAGCTGGAGGTGGACTGGGGCTACAACGTGTTTATGCAGTTCTATTTCTTCTGCGTGGTCGGAGCGGCGCTGACAACGATCGCCGTTTCGTTCATCGGCGTGCTGGGAGCAACTCCTGCCACAACCACGGTGGGCGCTTCTGGCGGAATTTATGGTCTACTGCTGGCCTTCGGGATACTGTACGCCAACCAGGAGATCATGCTTTTCCCATTGCCGTTCATGATCAAGGCCAAATACTTTGTTATCGGGATTATCGGCCTTGCGCTTTATGGAGCTCTCTCGTCGGCCCACACCTTGGGACAGTCCACCGCCTACATGGCGCACCTGGGCGGACTGCTGTTCGGTTACATCTTCCTGAAGTTCGTCCCGCGGCGGGGATTCGCCTTCGCAACTTCGGAACGTTATTACGGGCTGCGAAATGGCTATTACCGCTGGAAGCGTAAACGCGCTGCGCGCAAATTCGAGGTCTACATGCGCAAGCACGATCGCAGCGATTACCGCCACGACGACTACTTCGACGAATATGGAAACTTCAAAGACCCCAGTTCCCCGCCTGGCGGGAAGAAGAACGGCGAAGGGCGCTCGGGCTGGGTGAACTGATGGAGTTCACCTCCAGGCCAGGGTTCTTTAGGTTTCGAACACCTTCTCCAGTTGGTCATAGACCGAAGGAATCGTGCACAGTTCCGGCAGCCGCTGCCAGTAGCGATGCACATCCGGATCATTCTGCGCTTCGCCGCGAGCTTCTTCTGATTTCCAGAAACGCAGGTGCAGCAAGCGGCCAGGATGTGAGCCGTCGCGGTGCAACGAGTCGCGGCTATATCCCTTCGAGTGCATCATTGTGTAGAACTCCTGCAGTACCGCCTCCAGTTCCTCTTCTTTCCCCGGAACTGCTTCCAGAATCGCCATCGATACGATTTCGTCAGCCAACTTTTACCTCCCCTGCGTCGTTACCTCCAGCCTGCACTGCAATCAGCCGCATAAAACTTGTCGCTCCTCGCACCCGCTTATGACTGCGCCTTCCGCTGTTCCGATTTGATTTCGGAATGTGCGCCAAACAGGAAGCGTGGAAAGCGCAGCGAATTAAACTCCGCCCCGATCAGCACCACCATCGATACGAGATAGAGCCAGATCAGCAGAGCGATCGCCGTACCTACGGAGCCGTAGATCACATCGTAGTGACCGAACCGGCGGAGGTACACGCCGAACAGCACGGTAGAAACGAACCACAACACCGTTGCCAAGGCCGATCCCGGCAGCACGCGGTGCCAGGGCTGAGTACGGGGAACGCCGTGATGATACACGAGTCCGATGACCGCCACGCTGGTCAGCATGGCGATGATCCAGCGGACTGCTGTCCACAGGCCTAGAATGTATGGTCCCAACTGGTGGCCGGCGTGAAAAATGGTCCAGCGCTCGATCTGATTTCCAAATGCCAGGAGGAAGGAAGCGAACGCCATCGGCAGCCCCGCGAGAATCACCAGTAAAATCGCAATCAGACGCTCCTTGACGATTCCCCATGTCTTTGGCATCTGATAGGCCTTTCGAAAACCTTCCATCCAGGAAATCATCACGCCTGATCCAGTCCACAAAGTGAAGATCGTGGTGGTGACCAGGAACTGCAGTTTTACCGGCTTGGTCCCCGAGAAGTACTGCAGCACGGCGCTGCTGGTACCCTCGGGCAGAATTCGCCCGATCGAACGATAAACCTCTCGCAGAAACGACTCGGTCGTGTTGGATGTGGACAGCACCGAGGCGACCACCAGCACGGCAGGGAAGAGCGTGAGAATGGCCGAGAAGGCAGCGGCCTTGGCGATGGAAAAGGCATCGTGCTCGAACGCCCGCCAGAAGGCGAGCCGCAAATCTTGGAAGAAAGGGAGCATCTGGGCTGAAGAAGAAGTTTACACAGCCAACACAAAAGGGGCGACAGGAATCGCCCCTCGTGTGAGACAGGTTGAAATGACGCTTTACTCGGTGAGCAGTTCTTCGCCCTCGTTCTCGCCTTCGTTGCGGAGCAGTTCCAGCGCGCGCTCGGCTTCTTCGTACGCGGCTGTGACCTCCTCCTGCACCTTCTGGGCGGCCTGCTCCATCTCCTCCGAGAGCCGGACATTGCGGTAGTACTCCATGCCGGTTCCCGCGGGGATGAGACGGCCAACGATGACGTTCTCCTTGAGGCCGCGCAGGTGATCGACCGCTCCCTGAATGGACGCTTCGGTCAATACACGCGTGGTCTCCTGGAATGACGCCGCGGAGATGAAGGAGTCGGTCGAGAGCGAAGCCTTGGTAATGCCCAGCAGCAGCGGACGGCCAGTGGCCGGCTTGCCGCCGTTGGCAATCGCCTTCTCGTTCTCTTCGCGGAAGCGGAACTTGTCGACCTGCTGTTCCAGCAGGAACGGCGTGTCTCCCACGTCTTCCACCTTTACCCAGCGCATCATCTGGCGAACGATCACTTCGATGTGCTTATCGCTGATGTTCACGCCCTGCAAGCGGTAGACTTCCTGGATTTCGTTCACCAGGTAAGCCTGCAGCTCTTTTTCTCCCAGCACGGCAAGAATGTCATGCGGGTTGAGCGGGCCATCCATCAGCGGCTCGCCGGCGCGAATGCGCTCGCCTTCCTGAACGTTGATGTGCACGCCGCGCGGCACCGAGTATTCCTTCTCCGTGCCGTTATCGGCCACCACGTAGATCTTGCGCTGGCCCTTGGCGACGTCGCCGAACTTCACCACGCCATCGATCTCGCTGATGACGGCGGTTTCGCGCGGCTTGCGGGCTTCGAACAATTCGACCACGCGCGGCAGACCGCCCGTGATGTCCTTGGTCTTGGTGGTCTCGCGCGGAATCTTCGCAAGCACGTCGCCCGGCGTGACCTCGTCGCCATCCTGCACCATCAGGTGGGCGCGCGAAGGCATCAGGTAGCGCTTGGTGCTCTTGCCTCCCTTGATGCCGATAGCCGGCTGGCGCTTCTCGTCAGGTGAATCCATGACCACGTGACGTGACAGCCCCGTGACCTCGTCGACTTCTTCATGCAGCGTGAGACCTTCCTGCAGGTCCTTGAACTGCACCGTTCCGCCAATTTCGGTCAGGATTGCGAAGGTGTACGGATCCCACTCGACCAGAACATCGCCGAGCGAAACCGGCTGGCCGTCCTCGACCTTTACCCTCGCGCCGTAAACCACGGCATAGCGTTCCTTTTCGCGGCCCTTCTCGTCGACCACGGTGATCGAACCGTTGCGGTTCATGACCACCAGGAAACCTTCTTTCGAGCGGACCGTGACCATGTTCACGAAGCGCACCGTACCGTTGTTCTTGGCATCGAGGCGCGACTGCTCGCTGACTCGCGAAGCCGTGCCGCCGATGTGGAAGGTACGCATGGTGAGCTGCGTTCCCGGCTCGCCGATGGATTGCGCCGCGATAACTCCCGTGGCCTCGCCCAACTCGACCAGACGTCCCGAAGCCAGGTTGCGTCCGTAGCACATGACGCAGACCCCGCGCTTCGATTCGCAGGTCAGCACCGAGCGAATCTTGACCCGCTCGATACCGGCAGCCTGCACCGCGCCTGCCAGGTCCTCGGTAATTTCCTGGTTGATATCGACGATGATGTTGCCTTCGTAGTCCTTGATCTTCTCCAACGAGACGCGGCCAACGATACGATCACGCAGCGGCTCGATGATCTCGCCCGACTCCACAATGGAGGTGACGTAGATGCCATCGACCGTTCCACAGTCGTATTCGCTGATAATCACGTCCTGCGCCACGTCGACCAGCCGGCGAGTGAGATAGCCGGAATCCGCCGTCTTGAGAGCGGTATCGGCCAGACCCTTACGCGCGCCGTGCGTGGAGATGAAGTACTCCAGCACAGTAAGGCCTTCGCGGAAGTTCGCCGTGATTGGCGTCTCGATGATCTCGCCCGAAGGCTTGGCCATCAATCCGCGCATGCCGGAGAGCTGGCGAATCTGCTGCTTCGAACCACGAGCGCCGGAGTCAGCCATGACGTAAATCGGGTTGATCTCGCCCGTCTTGTCGCGCTGCTGCATGGCGCCGAACATCTCGTCGGCGACCTTTTCCGTAATCGACGACCAGATTTCAACGACCTTGTTGTAGCGCTCGCCGTTGGTGATGGCGCCGTCCAGGTACTGCTGCTGAACCGCGATGGCCTGCTGCTCAGCGTCACGCACCAGCCCCGCCTTGCTCTGCGGGATAACCATGTCGTCGATACCGATCGACAGGCCTGCGCGCGTCGCGTACTGGAACCCAAGCTGCTTGATGCCGTCAAGCATCCGCACCGTGGTTTCCAGACCGAAGCGCAGGTAGCAGTAGTTCACCAACTGGCCGATGCCTTTCTTCTTGAGGAGGCCGTTGATGAAGGGCATCTCCGCCGCGCCGCGCTTCAGGTGATCGTTCATGATGGCCCGGCCTACGGTCGTCGAGATGAACTGACGTTCGAACTGGGTCGGCTCCGTGTGGATCACGTCCTGATCGTCATACGCCGTGGTGAGGTCGATGACCTCGCCGCTGTAGCGCAGACGGATCGGAGTCAGCGTTTCCACCTCGCCCGTTTCCTTCGCCAGCAGCACTTCCTCGATGTTAGCGAACGCGCGGCCTTCGCCCTTCGCGCCCGGCTTCGCCTTGGTCAGGTAATAGATGCCAAGCACCATGTCCTGCGTAGGAACGGTGATTGGCTGGCCTGACGCGGGCGACAGGATGTTGTGCGACGCCAGCATCAATACGCTGGCTTCGACCTGGGCTTCCGGTGACAGCGGAATGTGTACCGCCATCTGATCGCCGTCGAAGTCTGCGTTGAACGCAGTGCAGACCAGCGGGTGGATCTTGATCGCTTTGCCTTCCACCAGCACCGGCTCGAACGCCTGAATTCCCAAACGGTGCAGCGTCGGAGCGCGGTTCAGCAGGACGGGGTGATCTTTAATCACCTCTTCCAGAATGTCCCAAACAATGGGCTCCTGCTGCTCCACCATCTCCTTGGCTTGCTTGATCGTGGTGCAGTGGCCGGTCTGTTCCAGCCGGTGATAGATGAACGGCTTGAACAGCTCCAGCGCCATCTTCTTCGGCAGGCCGCACTGCTGCAGCTTGAGCTCCGGACCAACCACGATCACCGAACGGCCGGAGTAATCCACGCGCTTGCCTAGCAGGTTCTGGCGGAAACGTCCCTGCTTGCCCTTCAGCGTGTCGGAGAGCGACTTCAGTGGACGATTGTTGGCGCCGCGCAGCACACGGCCACGGCGTCCGTTGTCGAACAGAGCGTCTACGGCTTCCTGCAGCATGCGCTTTTCGTTGCGCACGATGACTTCCGGCGCGTGCAGGTCCATCAGCTTCTTCAACCGGTTGTTGCGGTTGATAACGCGGCGGTATAGATCATTCAGATCCGAGGTCGCAAAGCGGCCGCCGTCGAGCGGAACCAGCGGACGCAGCTCGGGTGGAATGACCGGGATAACGTCGAGAATCATCCACTGCGGCTTGTTGCCGCTCTTGCGGAATGCCTCGACTACCTTCAGGCGCTTGGCGTATTTCAGGCGCTTCTGCACCGAAGTCTCGGTGCGCATCTTCTCGCGCAATTCGGTCGACATGGACTCGACTTCAACCCGCTTCAGCAGCTCCTTGATCGCCTCCGCGCCCATCATGGCTTTGAAGCCGCTGGCCCGGAACTGCTGATCCAGTTCGCGGAACTTGGCCTCATCCTTGATGACCTCGCGCTCTTTCACCGGCGCCTCGCCGGCTTCGACCACGACGTAGGCTTCGAAGTAGAGCACAGACTCAAGCTCGCGCAGCGAAATGTCGAGGATGTGCCCGATGCGGCTGGGCAGTCCCTTGAAGAACCACACGTGCGAGCAGGGAGAAGCCAGCTCAATGTGGCCCAGCCGTTCGCGGCGGACCTTGGACAGCGTGACTTCCACGCCGCACTTGTCGCAGATCACGCCGCGGTGCTTCATGCGCTTGTACTTGCCGCAGAGACACTCCCAGTCGGTGACCGGACCAAAGATGCGGGCGCAGAACAGGCCATCACGCTCCGGCTTGAAGGTGCGGTAGTTGATCGTCTCCGGCTTGGTGACCTCACCGTGAGACCAGCTACGAATCTTCTCCGGTGAAGCCAGGCTGATACGGATCGCGTCGAAATCGGCGATAGCGTTTCCCAGATCGAATGGACTCGAGCGATACAAATTGTCCTCCTTCCCCGCCAGGCTCACTCTGTGAGCTGCAGGGACCACGGCTTTGCGCAGCCGTTCGCGGCTCCCGATGCTTCGTGTTTCGTCGGGTGCTGCCTCCTGCGGGAGCCATGGAGGCAGCTACCCTGATCCTCTAGCGTGAACTTCAGTCGGCTGCGACAGGCTCCGGCGGAGACACCAGAACCTCTTTCCGTTCGTGGGTCTTGATCAGCTCCACATCCAGACAGAGCGACTGCAATTCGCGAATCAATACGTTGAACGACTCCGGCACACCCGGCTCGATGGCCGCTTCGCCTTTGACGATGGCTTCGTAAATCTTCGTACGGCCATATACGTCATCGGACTTCGCGGTCAGCAGTTCCTGCAGGATGTACGCTGCGCCGTAAGCTTCCAGCGCCCATACTTCCATTTCGCCGAAACGCTGTCCGCCGAACTGGGCCTTGCCGCCCAGCGGCTGCTGCGTAATCAGCGAGTACGGACCGATGGAGCGCGCGTGGATCTTGTCATCCACCAGGTGCGAGAGTTTGAGCATGTAGATGTAACCAACCGTTACCGGCTGCTCGAACCTGTCACCCGTCATGCCGTCGTAAAGGTAGGTCTTGCCCGAGGAGGGCAGTTCGCCTTCCGTCAGCAGCGACTTGATTTCGCTCTCCTTGGCGCCGTCGAACACCGGCGATCCGAAGAAGACTCCTTCCTTCATTCCGTCGGCCACGTGTTCCAGCGTCTCGTCGTCCAGTTCGAGCAGGCTATCCAGGAACGGCGTGTTCTTGAACAGGGTCTTGAATTCCCGGCGCAAGGTTTCCGCCTTCGAGTTCTCCCGCAAGAGCTGATCGACTTTCTGTCCCAGTGCAAAACCGGCCCAGCCGAGGTGGGTCTCAAGAATCTGGCCCACATTCATACGGCTTGGCACGCCTAGCGGATTCAGAACGATCTCCACCGGCGTTCCGTCTTCGAGGTACGGCATGTCCTCTTCCGGCAGGATGCGCGCGATGACGCCCTTGTTCCCGTGGCGGCCGGCCATCTTATCTCCGACGCTCAGCTTGCGCTTCATGGCGATATACACCTTCACCAGCTTAATGACGCCCGGCGGAAGCTCATCGCCCTTCTGCAGCTTCTCTTCTTTCTCTTTGACGATCTTGCGGAGCACGTCAATCTGGCGCGACGTCATCTCTTCAATTTCGTCAATCTGTTCGTTGATCCGCGGGTCCTTATCGGGGAACTTGATGCGCTTCAGGTTGCGCGTCGAGATGCGCTCGATGGCATCGCGGTCAAGAATGACGCCCTTGGTCAAGAGGCGCTTGTTGGTGCGCTCGTCGTGCAGGTCAGCCAGCACTTCCTTGTTGCCCAGCAGCGCTTCCAGGCGCTTCAGACGCTCATCGGTGAGAATTCGGATCTCGTCCGACAAGTTCTTCTGCAGCCGTTCGACCTGCTGCGCTTCAATGGCCTTGGCGCGCTCATCCTTCTCCTGACCTTTGCGGGAGAAGATCTTCACGTCCACCACGGTGCCCTCGATACCCGGAGGGCAGGTGAGGGAAGCGTCGCGTACGTCGCCCGCCTTCTCGCCGAAGATGGCGCGTAGCAGCTTCTCTTCCGGAGTGAGCTGCGTCTCGCCTTTGGGCGTGACCTTGCCGACCAGGATGTCGCCGGCCTTCACCGTCGCGCCGATGCGGATGACGCCGCTCTCGTCGAGATCGCGCAATGCCGACTCGCTGACGTTGGGAATGTCGCGCGTGACTTCTTCCGGTCCCAGCTTGGTGTCGCGCGATTCAATCTCGAATTCCTCGATGTGGACGGAGGTGTAATAGTCGTCCTTCACCATCTTTTCCGAGACCAGGATCGCGTCTTCGAAGTTGTAGCCGCGCCACGGCATGAAGGCGACCAGCACGTTACGGCCGAGCGCCAACTCGCCCATGTCGGTGCAAGGGCCGTCAGCAATGACGGAACCCTTGGCAACCCGCATACCCTTCTTCACGATGGGACGCTGGTTGATACAGGTGTTCTGGTTCGAGCGCTTGAACTTGGTGAGCTGATAAATGTCGCTGCCCACCTCGCGCGAAAGCTGCATCGGATGATGTTCGCCTTCGACGCGCACAATGATGCGCTCGGAGTCGACCGAGTCCACGATGCCGCTGCGGCGCGCCAGCACCACGGCCCCCGAGTCGCGGGCGGTGACGCCTTCCATGCCGGTGCCCACCAGAGGCGCCTGGGCGCGAAGCAAAGGTACCGACTGCCGCTGCATGTTCGCTCCCATCAGAGCGCGGTTAGCGTCGTCGTGCTCCAGGAACGGCACCAGCGAAGCCGCAACCGATACCAGTTGTTTCGGGCTGACGTCGATGTAATCCACTTCATCGCGGCTGACCAGCACGAAGTTTCCGGCCTTGCGGGCGTTCACCAGTTCGTTGACGATGCGGCCCTTGTCATCAATTTCCGCGTTCGCCTGAGCGATTACGTGCCGGTCCTCTTCCCACGCCGACAGATAGAACGAGAAGGGCTCGAAATCGATGAGCTTCTTGCGGCGCTCTTTCAGATCGGCATTGGCTTTCAGAACCTCGGCCTTCTCAATGTGGTCGCCGACGCGGTAATCGCTGTCGCCGGCGTTGACCACGCTGACGAAGTCAAGCACTCGGCCGCTCTTCACCTTGCGATAGGGAGACTCGATGAAGCCGTAATCGTTGATCCGCGCATAGCAGCTCAACGACGAGATCAGTCCGATGTTCGGGCCTTCCGGCGTCTCAATCGGGCAGATACGGCCATAGTGCGTCGGGTGTACGTCGCGGACTTCGAAGCCCGCGCGTTCACGCGACAGACCACCCGGCCCCAGTGCCGACAGCCGGCGCTTGTGCGTGATCTCTGAGAGTGGGTTCGTCTGGTCCATGAACTGCGACAACTGCGATGATCCGAAGAACTCGCGGATAGCAGCCATGACCGGCTTCGCGTTCACCAGGTCATGCGGCATCGCTGTCGACATTTCCTGGTAGACGCTCATCTTTTCCTTGATGGCGCGTTCCATGCGCACCAGGCCGATGCGGAACTGGTTCTCCAGCAGTTCGCCCACGGCGCGCACCCGGCGGTTGCCCAGGTGATCGATATCGTCCACCGAGCCAATGTTCTTGCGCAGCTTCAGCAGGTAGCGAATCGTCGCGTAGAAGTCATCCGGCTCCAGGGTGCGATTCTCAAGGTTAGTCGCGTCTTCCGTATCGAACAGCTTGATATTGAACTTCAAGCGGCCGACGCGGGAAAAGTCGTACTTCCGGGCGTCGAAGAACATGCCGTGGAAGAGCGAGGTCGCCGTATCCAGCGTCGGAGGATCGCCCGGACGCAGCTTGCGGTAGATTTCGATGAGCGCTTCCTGTGGCGTTTTCACCGAATCGCGGCGCAGCGTGGCGCTGATAACCGTGCCAACATCGTCGCGCTCAGGGAAGAACACGTGCAGTTCGGCGACGCCGGCTTCCAGCATCTTCGACAGCTTGTCGGCGGTCAACTCCGAGTTGGCTTCGAGCAGCACTTCACCCGTGTTGGTGTCGATGATGTCGGCGGCAACGAATGCGCCTTCCAGGTCGCTCAGGTCGACTTCGATCTCGGAGATCTTGTGCTTGTGGATCTCCTTCATGACCGCAGCCGTGACCTTGCGCCCCGAGTGGGCAATCTCCTCGCCACTCTTGGTGGCAATGCGATGCGCCAGCTTCATGCCCAGCAGGTTCGTCGGATGATCGACTCCCGGCTCCAGCGTCCAATAGATCTTGTTGTCCCGAAGCGCCAGGCGGTCGACGGTATAGAACGTCCGCAGGATGTCCTCGTCCGAACGGAGGCCGAGGGCGCGCAGGAAGATGCTGCCCAGGAACTTCCGCTTGCGGTCGATGCGGACGTACAGGATGTTCTTCTGGTCGTACTCAAACTCTACCCATGAGCCGCGATAGGGAATGATCTTGCCCAGGAAATAGGTGCGGTTGTTCGCGGTTTCGAAGAAAACGCCCGGCGAGCGATGCAACTGGCTGACGATGACGCGCTCGGTCCCGTTGATGATAAACGTGCCGTTGGTCGTCATCAGTGGAATGTCGCCGAAGAAGACTTCCTGCTCCTTCATGTCGCGGATGGAGCGATTGCCGGTCTCCGGGTCCTTGTCGTAGATGGTCAGGCGCATGGTGACCTTCAGCGGCGCGGAGTACGTCATGCCGCGCTCTTCGCACTCGGCCACGTCATACTTGAGCTGCAACCCGACCGGGTCGCCGCACTTGTTACAAAAATCGGGAGTATTAGCGTTGTACGTGCCGCACTTGGTGCAAAGCACGTCGCCCAAATGGAACGGGTCGGTCCTGACCGTCGCACCGCAGTTTCGGCAAGTCGTGCGCAGGTGGTTCAGCCCCTTGAGGTGGCCGCACTTGCACTCCCAGTTGCCGATCGCGTACTCGACGAAGTCCAACTGTGATACGTTCCGAAAGTCCGTGATGGGAAACACGGACTGAAAGACCGCCTGCAAACCGGCATCGTCTCGCTCGCTCGGCAGCGCATCCATTTGCAGGAAGCGGTCATACGAACGCTTCTGGACCTCGATAAGGTTCGGGATCTGGATGGTCGCCGGAATCTTGGAAAAATCGAACCGATTTCTATTGGCAGTTTTCTGTTGTGCCATGTATAAAGCTCCTGAATCAGTTCCGGACAGGGTCAGCGGAGCCCCCGGCAGATGCCGGAGTTAAGGTCGCTCCTGTCCGTGTGTGGGCGACGGAGAACAGTGCCGTCGCGCTGTGGCAGATTGGGTCTGAAAAAACTGTAACGGCGATATTGCGCCAAAAGACAAGCGCGCCCGCTGAGACAAACGTCTCCGCAAGCGCCGCTTGAGGCGTTAAGCAATCCCGTAACCAAACGGTTCGGGAATCCGACAGTTTTGATCCTGCCGAAATGAGAATTTCTTCCCGTGCCAGTATTTTCAGGCCTTGTCCTCGTCTCGCCTGACCGTCGCACCTGAGCTGATGCGCTTCCGGCCGGCGGGCCGCCTGCCACTCACCTGCTGTGTTGCGGGTTCGTACTGTAACCCGCTTCCACGATGCCCGGGAATTCCACGATGCCTGCTGTTGAGCACCGCTCAGCTTCCACGGCTTCATCGCGCCTCTCCACGGCCGCTCCCACGTAGAGAAGAACGTTAGCTGCCGCTTCATCTCGCGAAAGCGGCAGCAGCCTAACCACTCCGGTCAGCCTTCCGGAGGGCAGCGCCCTTACTGGGACTCAACGAGTGCCATCTTTTGGCTATCGTGAGAGTCACAGCGGGGACGAAACTCTTACTTCACCTCGACTGTTGCGCCTGCGTCGGTGAACTTCTTCTTGATGGTCTCCGCTTCTTCCTTGGAGACGCCTTCCTTTACGGTCTTCGGCGCGCCATCGACCAGGTCTTTGGCTTCCTTCAGACCGAGGCTGGTGACTTCCCGGACAGCCTTGATCACGTTGATCTTGTTTGCGCCGGCAGCGGTCAGGACGACGGCAAACTCCGTCTTCTCTTCCGCCGGGGCCGCCGCCGCAGCACCAGCGCCCGCAGCGCCCGCCATCATGACCGGGGCCGCAGCCGCCGCCGAGACGCCAAGCCGCTCTTCCAACTTCTTCACCAGAGCCGCCGCATCCAGAAGCGACAGGCCTACGATTGAATCTTCTAACTGCTGCAGATCCGCCATTTGTTTCTCCAATATTTGTTATTCGTTGTGCTTGATTTCGTTATCGTCTCGAGGTTTCCAATGTGTGCCCCGCGCGCCAGACTCGCCTCGGGATACACCCCTCACAACGGATAACTAAAATCTTCAGGAAGCGTTTTCGCGCTCCCAAACTCGTTTGCTTTGAAGGGGCGCTGCTTCAGCTGCGCCGTTACCAGCTCCTTCAATGAATCTTTGTCATTCCGAGTCCGCCGCGGCGCACTCGGGACCGGCTTTTCTCCTGCCCCACGATCGCCGCTGTTTTGGCTATCGTGGGCCGGATGCTTAGGCGGCCGGGGCTTCACCGCCGGCAAACTTCTTCTCTTTCACGCCCTGATCCATGACGACTGCCAAGTCGCGTCCTACGGCATTCATCACCGTCACCAAGCGCTGCGCCGGAGCATTCATCAGCATCAGCAACTTGGCATAAAGCTCTTCCTTCGACGGCATACTGGCCAGTGCGTCAATGTCCTTGATCTCAATGACGCGGCCTTCTACCGTGCCTGCCTTGAAGGTATATTCCGGGTTGTCCTTGGCATACTTGCTCAGGGCTTTGGCCAGGGCGACCGGATCGCCGCTGGTGTAGGCCACAGACGTTACGCCCGCCAGTCCTTTCAGGGCATCTTCGACTTTGCTGCCTTTGGCAGCCCGCTCGGCCAGCGTGTTCTTCACCACGCGATACTTTGCGCCTGCGCCACGTACCGCCTTGCGGAGCTCAAAATCCTTTTCCACCGTCAGCTTGGCAAACGTGCCAACAATGGCATGGCTGGCCTGCTGCAGCTCTTCCGTCAGCTTATCAACCTGCTCGATCTTCTTCGCTCTGCTAACTGCCATGTTCGAATCCTTTTCCTGATCTCTGATTTCAAGGGCGCGATTTCAGCCGGGGAACTTCACCTCGCCATGATCGCGTCAGGGCACGACTTCTGTCCTGCCAACAAGCCCCAACAAAAGGGGCTTTAGCCTCTGCCAAAAAAACTAGCCCTTAGCTGCCGCTTCCACCGGCGCCGTATCGATGGCGACTCCCGGGCCCATCGTCGAGCTCAGGTAGCAGCCCTTGATGTATTTGCCCTTGGCCACTGACGGCTTCGCCCTGATTACGCTGGTGATTACCGTCGCGGCGTTTTCCACCAGCTTGTCGGGCGTAAACGAAATCTTACCCACCGGCACGTGTACCAACGCTGTCTTGTCGGTCCGGAACTCCACCTTGCCAGCCTTGGTCTCTTTCACCGCTCCGGCGACATCGAAGGTCACGGTGCCCGTCTTCGGGTTCGGCATCAGGCCGCGCGGGCCCAGCACCTTTCCCAGGCGGCCAACCGACTTCATCATGTCAGGTGTGGCAATCACAGCGTCGTAGTCAGTCCAGTTTTCCTTCTGAATCTTCTCGACCATGTCCTCGCCGCCGACGAAATCAGCACCCGCAGCTTCGGCTTCGCGCACCTTCTCGCCGCTTGCGATAACCAGAACCTTCTTGGTTTTGCCCAGTCCGTGCGGCAACACCACCGTTCCGCGCACCATCTGGTCAGCATGCTTGGGATCGACTCCCAGGCGCATGGTCAGATCCACCGTCTCATCGAACTTGGCGAACTTCACCTTCTGCAGCAACGGCACGGCGTCCTGAAGCGTGTACGAATGCGCTTCAATCTCTTTCCGTGCCTTCTCGATGTTCTTTCCCGATTTTTTCATCTGACTCCTTGTCTCCCACCGCTGCCCGCTGTTCTGGACCGCCGTGGTATTTACGACTGGTAGCGCCGACCTTCAGGCCAGCGTCCAGCGAACTTTTGGAGGGCACGGCTTCAGCCGCGCCAAACTCCATTCCCAAATGCAGGCGGACTTCAGTCCGCAGGTGAAGCTTACGCCGTTACTTCAATCCCCATGGATCGCGCCGTACCCTTCACGCTCTTCACCGCCGATTCGATCGACGCGGCATTCAGGTCCGGCATCTTCTGCTTGGCAATTTCCATCACCTGCTTCTCGGTGACCTTGCCGACCTTATCCTTGTTGGGCGTGCCCGACCCCTTCGCCACACCCGCAGCGCGCTTCAGCAGGATGGCTGCCGGCGGCGTCTTGGTGATGAAGGTGAACGAGCGGTCGCTATAAACCGTGACTACCACGGGGATGATCAGCCCGTCCATCTCCTTGGCGCTGGTCCTCGCGTTGAACTGCTTGCAGAACTCCATGATGTTGATCTGCGCCTGACCCAATGCGGGGCCCACCGGAGGAGCCGGAGTGGCTTTGCCCGCCGCAATCTGCAACTTCACCGAACCAGTAATCTTCTTTGCCATTGCTTCCTATGACTCCAATCTGCTGCCAGCGGCCGCCGCTTACGTTACGACCTTCTCTACCTGCCCAAACTCCAGTTCCACCGGAGTAGCACGGCCGAAAATTGTCACCATCACCTTCAAGGTCTCGCGATCTTCGTTGACCTCGTCGATATCGCCGGTGAAGCTGGCGAATGGCCCTTCGGTGATGCGTACCTTCTCGTTCTTCTCGAACTTGACCTTGAGCTTCGGCTTCTCCTTGCTGTCGGCCACTCGGTAAACGATCTGCTGCACTTCTTCTTCGGATAACGGCGTCGGCTGCTGGCCGGTGCCTACAAACCCGGTCACGCGTGGCGTGGACTTCACCACATGCCACACGTTGTCATCCATGTCCATCTCCACCAGCACGTACCCGGGATAGAACATGCGTTCGCTGGTGTACTTCTTGCCACCGCGAACTTCGGTCACGGATTCGGTTGGAATCAGCACCTGCCCGATGCGATGCGCCAGTTCGGGATAAGCGCGTACGCGCGATTCCAGCGACTCTTTCACTTTGCGCTCAAATCCCGAATAGGTGTGGATGATGTACCACTTCATATTCGGGTTCTTCGGCGTCTCTTCCGCGACCGCCGTGGTTGCGGGCGATTCCGGTTCGCCAGAGGGCTGCGCCTCTGCGCCGTTGCTTTCGGGTTTGGTTTCTTCTGTCATTACTGCTGCTTTTGCCATCTCGGCTCTATCGATGCGCAAGGCTCCTCAGGGCGTGGTCCATTGTCTTCTGGAGAATGGTGTCAATGACCCAGAAGTAAGCCGCAAACAGGAACACCGTGATGATGACTACCGTCGTCGTGCCCTGTACCTCCTTGCGGTTGGGCGTGGTCACCTTCTTCATTTCGGTGCGCACATCGTTGTAAAAACTCTTTACACGCTGTGGCCATGCTTTGATTGCCGCCAGCCGGTCCGAATGAACGGGTTCGATTGCCGCAGACTTCGCCATCTGATACCTGTTTCCGGCGCTTTAGGCGCCTCTAGTTTCCCTTGTCATCCCCAGGCGACTTCTGTTGTCGCCGAGGGACTTGGGCCGCCTGATTCTCGCCATCGCGCCTCAGGGCCCATCCAAACCTGGCAGGGGCGGAGGGATTCGAACCCCCAAGTCCGGTTTTGGAGACCGGCAGTTTAACCGTTGAGCTTACGCCCCTGTTTAACGGCCAGCTTCCAGCCACCGGCTGCCAGCCTGAGCCTACGTTGAGCGACCCATCTTCACTGACCGGTTGTCGCTCCAGACATTGCAAGTAGCTCGTCAGCGCCTCTCGCCAACTCTCCAGTTGGGAGCTGGCAGCTCGCGGCTGGCTGCTTACTTCACTTCCTTGTGCGACGTGTGCTTGCGGCACGTCCGGCAGAATTTGTTGAATTCCAACCGGCCCGTCGTGGTCTTCTTGTTCTTGGTGGTGGAGTAATTGCGGTTTTTGCAATCACTGCACTGCAACGTAACAATCTCGCGGGGCATTTGCCTTCTCCATTCGGTTCGCCTCGCGGTTTGGAGCCTTGAGGCCGTGTCCGAGTCCAAGCTCGGATATCGGCGGCTTTTCACACCGCCGAGAAACTTCGGGCGCCCCACTCAAGCGTTGTTGGCTTGAGTGGGAGATTCAAATCACTAAGCAACAATCTCGCTGATGGTTCCGGCGCCGACGGTGCGTCCGCCTTCGCGAATGGCGAAGCGCAGGCCCTTTTCCATGGCCACCGGAGTAATCAGCTCAATCTCCAGCGAAACGTTGTCGCCCGGCATCACCATCTCCGTACCTGCCGGCAAGGTCGCTACTCCGGTCACATCCGTGGTGCGGAAGTAGAACTGCGGCCGATAGCCCTTGAAGAACGGCGTATGACGACCGCCTTCGTCTTTCGACAGCACGTACACTTCGCCCTTGAACTTGGTGTGCGGCGTAATCGAGCCCGGCTTGGCCAGCACCATGCCGCGCTCCACATCTTCTTTCGGAATGCCGCGCAGCAGCAGGCCGGCATTGTCGCCCGCCAGGCCTTCGTCCAATTGCTTCTTGAACATCTCGACGCCGGTGACTACCGTCTTGCGGGTCTCGCGGAAGCCCACAATCTCCGACTCCTCGCCCACCTTCACCTTGCCGCGCTCGATGCGGCCGGTCACCACCGTTCCACGGCCCTGGATGGAGAAGATATCTTCGATCGGCATCAGGAACGGCTTGTCGATGTCGCGCGCCGGCAGCGGCACGTTCTTGTCTACCGCTTCCATCAGCTCGTCGATCTTGGCTTCCCACTGCGCTTCGCCGTTCAGCGCGCCCAGCGCCGAGCCGCGAACCACCGGCAGATCGTCGCCCGGGAAGCCGTACTTCGACAGCAACTCGCGTACTTCCATCTCCACCAGGTCGACCAGTTCCTGGTCTTCCACCGCATCGCACTTGTTCAGGAACACCACGATGTAGGGCACACCCACCTGGCGGGCCAGCAGCACGTGTTCTTTGGTCTGCGGCATGGGACCGTCGGTGGCCGCCACTACCAGAATCGCGCCGTCCATCTGCGCCGCGCCGGTGATCATGTTCTTGATGTAGTCGGCGTGGCCGGGACAATCGACGTGGGCATAGTGCCGGTTCGCGGTCTCGTACTCCACGTGCGCCGTGGCAATGGTGATGCCGCGCTCGCGCTCTTCCGGCGCGTTGTCGATGGAATCGAACGAACGGAACTTCACGCTCGGGTTGTGCTTCTGCAATACCTTGGTGATGGCCGCCGTCAACGTCGTCTTGCCATGATCGATGTGCCCGATCGTGCCCACGTTCACGTGCGGCTTGCTGCGGTCAAATTTCTCTTTCGCCATTGTTTTCGCCTGCTAGTAATACCGGTAAAGTTTGTTGTACTTCTCGCGCAGAGGAAGATCGATTTCCTCCAGCGCGGTCAAATAAAACTCACGGATCTGCGCCCGATCGCTGACACTCAGTACCTCGTAAATCTGGCCGGCGGTCCTGCCGCTCCCGGCCAATGTGGCGTCAGTCTTTTCCAGCAACTGTTCGCGCAGCACCCGTTCAAAATCGCGAATCGGAACTCCCCTGCGCTGCAGCAGGCGAAGAAATTTATCCACATCCTGCAGCGCGAATACCCGCTTCAATGCCGACTGCAACTGCTGAAAGTCTTCCAGCTTTTCGATTCTGATACCGGCCTGCTGAAACACGGGTCGGGAATTCGATTGCATACTGAAAGCTGTCACCGCTGCGGGAGTCCACACCAACTACTATCTGAGTTTTGGGCTGTAACTATTTGACGCTTCTGGCGCCAAATCGATTCTTGCCAGCCCTGCTGCCAATTTTCTGGAGCCGATGACCAGGATTGAACTGGTGACCTCTCCCTTACCAAGGGAGTGCTCTACCAACTGAGCTACATCGGCTCAAACACAACCTTCGCAGGGACGCCGCAAAACTCTGGAGCGGGAGACGGGAATCGAACCCGCGACCAACAGCTTGGAAGGCTGTGACTCTACCACTGAGTTACTCCCGCTTCACCTGCTTCGCGAATTGTCACAACTGGCCACCGACAACCGGTCACTGGCCACTTCCTTCGTCCCGGTGCTCCTGGCGCTCGCGGTCCAGCTTCCGGCTCCATGCCAGGGTGCGAATGGCAAACATCGCGAGAACGGCCAAGGTCGCCAGCTTGAACTTCTGGTCGTCAATGGTCAGCGCGGCGAGAATGGCCAATACCGCGTACGCACCCAGTGCTATCCACAGCTTCATCAAAAAACCTGGTGCACAGGGGAGGATTCGAACCTCCGTAGCTCGCAAGGAGCGGCAGATTTACAGTCTGCTGCCATTAACCACTCGGCCACCTGTGCACAATCGACCGAGCAAACCGCCTGACGCATGGAACAGCATCGAACGCTTTACGCGCGTATGCCCGCGGGCCCGGAACCGCCAATCCCTGCTGTCAAAGAACCCTTTACCGCTGCCGCTCAGCGGCGGATAAATCTGGCGCAACTCCACAACAGCTTCGCTCTCGCGCTTCGGCGCGAACCTTCGTAGTTGCTCGATCTGCTGTTGGATTCAGTTCTCTTGGAAAGCTGCGCGTCTGCCTGGCTCTTGCTCCTGCCACGCCTCGCGGCGCGCTCATGGGTTACAACCTGGAGCTGGCGAAGGGATTTGAACCCCCGACCCTCTGATTACAAATCAGATGCTCTACCAGCTGAGCTACGCCAGCCTTGGTCCGCCAAGGCGCTCCAAGGAGCTAGGCAGACCTGGAACTTTCCCGCCAACCGGGCACAAACACAAAGAGTAACACAACGGAACCCCACGTGCAACGGGTGGGAAACCGTTTGCGGTTGCCCCTCTCGAGAGCAACCCAAAAAACCGCAATCTCGCCACTCCCAGTACCCAAGGGCTGGGATTCTGCAGCGTGCGCCCGCCATGGGCCGGCGCCGTAATGCGCAAGTTCCAGTCTACCCGGTTTCGCGCGGCTTCGCCAGCGCAGCGGTTTTCCCGTATTATTTCGACTAATCCATGCGAACTCGCAGGCGTCAACTCTGGATCGCTTTCGCCGTAGTCATCGTCCTTGCTGGTGCAATTGTTGCCGCTCTTCTGCTGCGGAAACGCGCCGCTCCCGATGCGGTTCGTCTGCTGCCCGATTCCGATGCGGTTCTGTATATCAACCTCGAGCCGATTCGCTTGCTTACGGACGTCGGCAAGAAGCCCGGCGAGAATCGCGATCCTGAGTATGAACAGTTCGTCAAGCAAACCGGATTCGATTTTGAACGCGACTTGAATCATGCCGCCTTCGCCATCCACTACGGCGGAGGGGCCGACAAAGAGACCCGCTACAGCGAAATTTTGCAGGGCCATTTCGATCACAGCCGGGTCAGTGAATACCTTCGCCGGCTCTCGAACAACAGCATTGAGCAATACGACGGCTTTGAGGTCTACGTTATTCCACTGGAAGGACGCACGCTACGAGTCGCGCTGCTTGGCGTGGACACTGCCGCCGCTTCCAATAACTCCGATCCCGCCATGATTCACTACATGATCGATCGCTACAAGGAATCGGCGTTGCCGTTTGCGGGACCACCTTTGGTTCGCGACTATTACCGCCGTGTCCCCATCGGAAGCGTGGTTTGGACCATCGCTCGAACCCCGGAACAGGTCTCTATGCAAGACCGGGAAGAACTCCTGATACCAGGCGGGTGGAGCAGTCTGCTGCCGCAGAAAAGCATCGTCATCGCCTCGGCCCGTCCGTTGAATGATGTACACCTTCGCGCCCAGGTTATTACCCAGAACGAGTCGCAGGCCCACTCGTTCGTCGAGCGCGTAAATACCTTTATCGCGCTCTTCAAGTCCATCGATATTTCGATGGACGGAGGCGGCCCGGACCCTGATGTGAAAAAGGCTTTCGACAGCTTTCAGGTCAAGCAGGAAAAGAATGAAGCGCTGGTGACGGCTGACGTGCCATTTGCGTTCTTCCGCAAGATGGTCACCGAGTCGCCGGTTGAGATCGCGCCCGCAACGAAAAAGCCGCCGGAGCCCTCTGCTCCTGCGGCCTCATCCAAAACAAAAAGCAAAAAGTAAGCTGCGCTACATTCCTCCCGGTGTCCCGGCGGAGATGCCGGCAGTGGCGCGCAGATACTTGTGAGGATTTACCGGCGTGTCGTGAATGCGAACCTCGTAGTGCAGATGCGGGCCGGTGCTGCGGCCGCTGAGTCCCACATAACCGATCACTTCGCCCCGGCGGACACTCTGTCCCTCTGCAACCGCGAATCCCGATAGATGACCGTATCTGGTCCTCACCCCGTTGCCGTGATCGATTTCCACCATGCGGCCATATCCGGTATACGTGTCCGCATACGTGACAGTCCCGTCCGCAGCAGCTAACACAGGCTGTCCATAAGGGCAAGAGATGTCCACCCCGGAATGAAACGCGCCTTCACCGTTGAAGGGATCGATACGCTCCCCAAAGGAGCTCGTAATTGGCCCCGTGACCGGCCACAGACTCGGTGACGATGCCGCCCGGGCCCAATCGGTCAGCGTTGCCTGGTGTGTCAGCCCCAGTCCCAACCCAATGGTTGCCGCCCCGGTCAGCGCCGAGCTGCGCAGCGCGTAAAGCTCATCGATCGTGTACTTCACCTGCTCCGGAGGAATCGCATGATCGCCTTCGTTCAGCAACTTTGGATCAGGTTTCAGACCATAAATAACCGACACTTCATTGGCCAACGATCCCAGCGAAGCCACCTGGATGTCCTTCTCGTGCGTGACCTTCTCAAGTTGCTTGTACTGCGTCTGCAGCGCCTTCTTCTCCAAGCGCAACTCGTTGAAACGAGCTACCTTCCACAACATTCTCGTGTAGGAGCCCGCCATCCCGGTAATGGTGAACATGCCGAGCAGGGCGCCGGCCATAAATACGTAGAGATAATGAATGGGAATCGGGATCTTACGGAGCTGTCCTTCTGCATCGCGGGCTACGAAAAGAATATAAAAGCGCTTCCGCAAAAGCATCTACCTCGTTAGGAAAGTCGTTCCCGTGATCAAAAAAAGCAGTGCGTAGGAATTTTCGGGAACGTTTGGAATCGGCGAGGCCCTCATATACGCCTGAGCCGAGGTCATTCAGCGAAATCGACCTTGATAACCTTATGAACGCCAATCCAGCATTAGAACTCAAAACCCTAACAGCCTGCGCGAAGGCATGTCAATGACACATGAATAGTAGTTTTGACGCACTTCTTGCCGAGGAAGTTGCGCAACCGCCATAGAATGAGGCTGTTGCAACCGGCCAGACAGCGCTTGCAACAGCCAGCGGGAGAGTTTCCGCCTGGGACTGGATCGGCTATAGTGGCCAACAGCATTTACATCCTTGGAATCTCGTGCCGCTTCGCGAAGCTCAGCTGATTGCCACAATACGACGCATGGCCGGACGCCCCGCCCTCGGTGTCGGCATCGGCGACGACTGCGCCGTGATCGCTGTCCCCAAGGGCTCTGAAGCTCTGGTTACAACCGACTTCAGCCTGGAAGACGTCCACTTCCGTTGCGAGTGGCACCCGCCTGATGTAGTTGGCCACCGTTGCCTGGCCCGCGGATTAAGCGACATCGCGGCTATGGGCGGCGAGCCCCGTGCTGCCTTCTTGTCACTTGCGCTTCGACGAGAGCTTCCGCAGCGCTGGGTCGATCAGTTCTTTGCGGGATTTCTGAAGCTGGCGAAACGCTATCGCGTGCAACTGGCGGGCGGCGACGTCGCCGAATCTCCCGCCGGAGTACTGGCCGATATTGTGCTGCTCGGTTCGGTTCCCAAGGGTAAAGCGGTCCTTCGCTCGGGCGCTCGCGTGGGCGATTTCATCTATGTCACGGGCGTGCTCGGAGCATCGGTGGCGACCTTGAATCTGCTGCGCTCAGGAAAAAAGCCGCGCGGTGCTGCGCATCGCCGCCACTTCTATCCCGACCCGCGGCTGGAGGTTGGCCGCTATTTGCGCGAACGAAAACTCGCCTCGGCGATGATCGATACCAGTGACGGCCTCTCGGTCGATTTGCAGCACATCTGCGAAGAGAGCAAAGTTGGCGCCGTGATCTATGCCGAGTCACTCCCGCGCGTCACCGGTCCGAACGGTCTGGAGTTCGCCCTGCACGGTGGCGAGGATTATGAGTTGTTGTTCACCGCTGCGCCGAAGAAGCATGTACCTGACGAGATCGCAGGTGTTGGCGTGACCCGGATCGGCGAGATGGTGGGCGGGAAATCGATTCGCGTTGCGGATGCGCGGGGCAGCACGAAGCTGCTGCAGCCTGAGGGATGGCAGCACTTTGGAAACAAATAAGGATTCACCACCGCGGGCACGGAGATCGGAGAGAAGAAATATGATCGGGACGAATCCTCGCGATCCCGGCTTTCAACCTAGGCCCTTTCCTCCGTTCTCTCTGTGCTTTCCGTGACTCCGTGGTGAAACGAAATTCTCCACGTCACAAGCTCCTGTGACGTTCACCTCAGGGCCGCCTCTGCACTCCTCGGTATAATCGCCCGCATGAACCTTGCAGAGAAATTGGCCGAATTGAAGCGCCGCGACACGATTGCGGAAGCTGGTGGCGGAGAAGAACGCCGTGCCCGCGAGCACAAACAGGGCAAGATGTCGGCCCGCGAACGCATCGAGTTCCTGCTCGACGAAGGCACCTTCGAAGAGACCGACAAACTGGTCACGCATCGCTGCACCGACTTCGGCATGGAAGAGCAAGTCGTCTACGGCGACGGATTCATCACCGGCTATGGCCGCATCGAAGGCCGGCTGGTGTTCGTATTCGCCCAGGATTTCACCGTCTTCGGTGGCTCGCTTTCGGAAACCAACGCTGCCAAGATCGTCAAGATCATGGAAACGGCCATGCGCGTGGGCGCGCCGGTCATCGGGCTGAATGACTCGGGCGGCGCGCGCATTCAGGAAGGCGTGAAGTCGCTGGCGGGCTATGCCGACATTTTCCTGCGCAACGTTCTGTCGTCGGGCGTGGTGCCGCAGATCTCGGCCATCATGGGCCCGTGCGCGGGCGGTGCTGTGTATTCGCCGGCGATGACCGACTTCATCCTCATGGTCGACAAGACCTCGTACATGTTCATCACTGGCCCGGACGTCATCAAGGCCGTGACCCACGAAGAGGTCACGAAAGACGAACTGGGCGGCGCGATGACCCACAACGCCAAGTCCGGTGTGGCGCATTTCCTGGCGCAGGACGACGCCGAATGCCTCAGCATGATTCGCGAGCTGTTCAGCTTCATCCCGTCTAACAACCTCGACGATCCGCCGCGCCGCGCTTGCACTGACCCCATCGACCGCGCCGACGAAGCGCTCGACACCCTGGTTCCCGCCGAATCGAACCTGCCCTACGACATCAAGGACGTGATTCACCGCGTCATCGATGACGCCTACTTCTTCGAGGTGCAGGAACACTACGCCCGGAACATCGTCATCGGATTTGCGCGGCTCAATGGCCGGCCGGTCGGCATTGTTGCCAATCAGCCCGCGTTTCTGGCGGGTGTGCTGGACATTAGCGCCAGCATCAAAGGCGCGCGCTTCGTACGTTTCTGCGACTGCTTCAACATTCCGCTGATTACGTTTGAAGACGTGCCCGGCTTCCTCCCGGGCATTCAGCAGGAATATGGCGGCATCATCGTGCATGGCGCCAAGCTACTCTATGCCTTCTCCGAAGCCACGGTGCCGAAGATCACCGTCATCACGCGCAAGGCTTACGGCGGGGCGTACTGCGTCATGGCCTCCAAGCACATTCGCACCGACGTGAACTACGCCTGGCCCACCGCCGAGATCGCCGTCATGGGCCCGGAAGGCGCAGTGAACATCGTCTACAAACGCGAACTGGAAAAGTCGCAGAATCCGGAGGTCGCGCGCCTGGAAAAGATCGAAGAGTTCCGCGACCGCTTTGCCAATCCTTACGTCGCCGCCGAGCGCGGATACCTCGATGCCGTCATTCGCCCGCGCGACACCCGCCGAAAGCTGATTCAGGCGCTGGAAATGCTGCAGAATAAGCGCGACAAAAACCCGCCGAAGAAGCACGGGAACATACCGCTGTAAGCGGGTGTTTTGCTTCGTTTAGGACGATAGTGCGGATGAGATATTGAATCGCCAATGAGATCTTGGCGAATAGCGAAGAGCGCCCCTTCTACCTCTTCGCCCGTGGGTACCTCGCCACCACCACCGTCCCAATCCCGCCCCGTGGCCGGAACTCGCCTTTCACCTCGGCCCATTTGGGTTTGGCCGCTCGCACTACATCTTCGAGCACGCGATTGACGATGTTCTCCTGAAAGATCCCCAGGTTGCGATAACAGGTGAGATATTCCTTCAGCGATTTCAACTCCAGGCAGTCTTTGTCAGGCATGTAGCGGATCCAGAGTGTGCCAAAGTCGGGGAGGCCGGTCTTGGGGCAGACGGAGGTGAACTCCGGAATGTCAATGACGATTTCGTAGTTCGGAAACTGATTAGGCCAAGTTTCAATTTCGGGAAACTTGGCGTCCAGACCTGACTCGGCGTGCTCCGGCGTGTAACGCTGACTCTTTGCCATGCGTTTATTGTACGGGCAGCAGGCGCTTACTCCTGTCGGAGCTTCATTCGCGACAACTGCTTGGCCACGGTGTTTAGATGAAACAGAACTGCGTGCCCCAGTTCAGAGGGGCCGATGTACCTGAAGTCGGCGCAACAGAACACGACACGAATGAGTCCTATCGCTCAGCGCCACATCCAAAAAGAGAACTCCTTGGACTGTCCGGACCTTGGTCGCAAACCCGGTTCCGGCGGGAACCGTAAGAAACAACCTACAATCACAGAGCAACTGAGCGGAACCAGTGCTTAACTACGTTATACTCATTAGTTTGAATCTCAATGGCGGCAGCAACTGAACGAGGCCGTGGCGGCCGTTTAACCTGGCTCATCCTTATCGGCCTGATATTAGCGGTGGTTCTGCTGGCCGCGTTCATCTCCCTGCGGCGCGCGCGGGTAGCCATTCGCGTCGGAAAAGCCGAGATTGGGACCGTCACCGCCAGCATTTCGACCAATGGCAAGATCGAGCCAATCAACAATTTCGAGGCGCACGCTCCGGCGGCAACAACGGTCACCCGGCTGGACGTGCAACAAGGAGATTGGGTGAAGGCCGGCCAACTCCTGTTGCAACTTCAGGACGCCGATGCCAAGGCGCAGGCTGCCAGGGCTCAGGCGCAACTTCGCGGCGCGCAGGCTGATCTGAGTGCAGTAACTCAGGGCGGCACACAGGAAGAACTCCTGACTACGCGGAATGCGCTGACCAAAGCCCAGGCCGATCTCGGTACCGCGCAGCGAAATCTGGAAGCGATGCAGCGGCTGTTGAAAACCGGTGCAGCTTCCCAGGCTGAGGTCGATGCTGCGCAGACGCAAGTAAAGGTCGATCAAGCGAACGTGCACCTGCTCCAGCAGAAACTGAAGGACCGGTATTCCGCTCCCGAAATTGGACATGTGCAGGCCCAGGAGTCAGAAGCCAAGGCCTCTCTTGCCGCTGCCGACGCTCTGCTGCGCGATTCGAACATAACGGCGCCCTTTGAAGGCATGGTGTACTCCTTGCCGGTGAAGAAGGGGAGTTTTGTGAACGCCGGAGATTTACTGGTGCAGGTTGCCGATCTGCATAAGGTAAGGGTGAGGGCATTCGTGGACGAACCCGAGATCGGACGATTGCGCAAAGGTCAGATTGTGGAAGTGACTTGGGACGCGTTGCCGGGCCGCATCTGGAAGGGTGAGGTGGAAACACTTCCGACCGTGATTGTTCAGCGTAATACTCGCAATGTGGGTGAAATCACTTGCATCGTCGACAACTCCGATCTCAGGCTGTTGCCCAACACGAACGTCACGGTCGCGATTATTGTCCAGCGCCAGGAAAACGTTCTCACTGTCCCGCGTGAGGCCATTCACCAAGACTCTGCCGGGCGTTACGTGTTTCAAGTGGTGAACGGAGAGCTGAAACGGCGCGATGTGCAAACCTCGGTTTCGGATCTCACCCGGGTAGAAGTGACGAGCGGTTTGTCCGACCACGCAGTCATAGCTGTTGGTGCGCTCAACTCGCAATCGCTGGAAGCTGGAATGCCCGTCAAGGTTGTGAATCAATAATGAAGTTTTTCTTTACTAAGGTCCCAGCAATCATCTCGGTGGCGTTGCTCGCAGTGAGTGTGGCAACGGCTGCCCCGGCTTCACTGGATTCAATGCAGGTTTTTTCTACCGGCAGCATGAGCGACTTGATCGGCACCCTCATGAACCGCGACGACGCGGAATCGTACCACCTGCTCTCGCGCGCCTATTACGCCACCGAGCAGTGGGATGCGGCCATCAAGAATGGTGAGAGGGCGGTCGCCCTGCGCTCCGACGACTCGGACTACCACCTCTGGCTGGGCCGTGCGTACGGCCAGAAGGCGGCTCAGATCGGAAACCCGCTCGCGGCGGCCAGCTTTGCCCGCAAAGCCAAGAACGAATTTGAACGCGCCGTGCAGCTCAATCCGTCCAATGTCTCAGCCCGGGCTGACCTGTCGAGATACTATGTGGAGGCCCCGGGCTTCATGGGCGGCGGGGCAGAAAAGGCCCTTACCCAGGCATCACAACTGCAGAATCTCGATCCCGCTGCTGCGGATTGGGTTCGCGCCATCGCGTCGCAAAAGCAAAAGAACTTTGGCGACGCTGAGAACAGTTTCAAGGCGGCCATCGCCGCTTCGCAGAATCCGGCGAGATATTGGTTGAATCTCGCTTCTTTCTACCGGCAGCGTGGGCAGATGGATGAGATGGAGCGCGCTGTGGCAACGGCGGTTCGACTGCCGGACCGGCCGGCCATCACCTATTACGATGCTGCTGACCAACTGTTTCAAGGCGGCCGTAATTTCCCGGTAGCGGTGCAGTACCTTAAGACATACCTGGCATCCGGCAAGCTGGTCGAGGATGCCCCGGCATTTCGTGCTCATTACTTGCTTGGCCAGATCTACGAGAAAAGCGGCGACAGGGCGCAGGCTTCGGCCGAATACCAGTCTTCGCTTTCTCTTGCCCCGGACTTCGTTCGTGCCCGGAAGGCCCTCGATCAGTTGCAATAGAGGCAGTCGTTACTCGTCCGTGCGTGAGACTTAACAAGGGATGCCCTCGCGATCCTTACACTGCAAAGTGAGGTTGCTGTCAGACTGCGCTCGCTGGTTGACTCTCGCGACGCTCCTGCTTACTGCGTCCCTGCTGACTGCGCAAACCGCGTCGATGGCTCCGGTTCCTGATGGTCCCTTAGCCTTTCGCCAGGCAATTGAGCTTGCACTGCAGCACAGCGGCGTCATGGGAATTGCAGCCGTGAATCAGTGGCGGGCGCAAAAGGCTTATCAGGAGCTTCGTAACCACTACCTGCCTCAGCTTACCGTCGGCTCGGGCTTGGGATACTCCTACGGCTTTCCTCTCACGTTGGAGGGCTCCGCGCCTTCGGTGGTAAATTTCACCTCCACGGAAGCGCTCTTCAATCTCTCGCTCCGGCAGTTCATCAAAGCCGCGAAGATCGATTGGAAGGCGCAATCGTTCGACGTGCAGGACAAGAAGAACTCCGTCATTCTGGATGCGGCGCTGACTTACGAAGAACTAAGCAATGTGGGCGCGAAATTAGTCGTTTTGAAAAAAGCTCAGGTCGACGCCGACAAGGCGCAGTACATTTCCGAGCAGCGCGTTAAGGAAGGCGTCGACAGCCAGCTGGAACTTACAAAGAGCGAACTCGTCACGGCGCGCATTCGCCTGCGCATCGCTGAGGCCGAGGGCCAGCAGGATGTGCTGCGCGAACATCTCGCCAAACTGGTCGGCTTGTCGCCGAGCGAAATTTCCGTCGACAGCCTGTCGATTC
Organism: uncultured Acidobacteriaceae bacterium; assembly: GCA_963846815.1. Classification (GTDB taxonomy): domain Bacteria; phylum Acidobacteriota; class Terriglobia; order Terriglobales; family Acidobacteriaceae; genus CAVVDY01. Next base: position 156,877 of record CAWJXG010000003.1, read on the forward strand.
CCGAATTGCCGCTGATTTCACAGGAAGACGACTATGCTGCGCGTGCTGTAGCCAGCAGCCCAACTGTGCAGTTGGCGGAACAGAAAGCCCTTGCCGCTGATGCCAATGCCAAGGGAGAGCATCGTGCCATGCTGCCCTTTGCTGATCTCGCCAGCCAGTATGCGTATTTAGCCAAGTTCAACAACTACGACCTGTACTTCTTGCGATATTCGGCGAATAACCTGGCTGCGGGCATGAACCTGCGCTTTCCATTTTTCGATCCGGTACAAAAGGCCAAGACAAAACAGGCAGATGCCGATGCCATCATTGCCCACAAACAAACTGAGCTAACCAAGAACCAGGTCGGGGAGGACGCCTTAAAGCTGCAGCGTTCCATTCGCCAGCTGCAGGCGGCCCGCGACGTAGCCAAGCTGGATTGGCAAGTCTCGCAAGGGGAACTGGACGCTATGTCGGGGCGCCTGCAGACTGGAGCGGCGAACCTGCGGGATCAGCAGACTGCTGAACTAGAGACTAATGACAAATACGCAGCTTACCTCGATGCCGAATTCGAGCTGGCCAAGTCTGAACTTCAACTTTTGCGAATTACCGGTGAGCTGGAAAATTGGGCCATTCCAACCCCGTAAATCGCCGTTAGCTGCAGCATTTGTAACTTTTTGATTCCCAAGGTAGTTGGACTGCATCCAAGCTCGGTTGCAATGAAATACAATGCTGATAATGCCTCTTAAAACGCTGTTTCTAAATCCGCCTTCGTTTGAGAACTACGATGGTGGCGCCAGTTCTCGCTGGCCGGCCACTCGTGAGATCGAGTCCTACTGGTATCCCGTGTGGCTTGCCTACCCTGCCGGAATGCTGGAAGGTTCACGGCTGCTCGACGCGCCGCCCCACCACGTCAGCAGCGAAGAGACCATTCGCATCGGCAAGGACTACGAGTTCTTAGTTCTTTTCACCAGTTCGCCGGGGTGGCAGGGTGACATTGCCCTGGCAGCGGCGATGAAAGAGGCAAATCCGAAGCTGAAGATCGCTTTCGTCGGCCCGCCGGTCACGACCGCGCCCGAGAAATCCCTGCGCGAAGGACAGGCGATCGACTTTGTCGTCCGTCGCGAATTTGATTACGCAACGGTGGAGTTCGCCAACGGCAAACCGCTAAACGAAATTCTTGGTGTATCGTATCTCGACCCGAACGGGAAGATTGTTCATAATCCCGACCGCCCGGCAGTCGAAGACCTCGATGCCCTGCCTGATGTGGTGGACATCTACAAGCGCGACCTGGATGTTCGCCGCTACAATGTCCCGTTCTTGCTTCATCCCTACGTCGCTCTCTACAGCACCCGCGGCTGTCCGGCCCAGTGTACTTTCTGCTTGTGGCCCCAGACCTTGAGCGGTCATCCCTGGCGGAAGCGCTCCAGTGACGCGGTGGCGCGCGAGATGGCGAAGGCCAAGGAATACTGGCCTGAGGTGAAGGAATTTTTCTTTGACGATGACACCTTCAATATTCAGAAAGCGCGCACCATCGAGCTGTGCTCCAAGCTTAAGCCCATTGGGATTACCTGGTCGTGTACCTCGCGCGTCACCACCGATTACGAAACTTTGAAAGCGATGAAGGATGCCGGTTGCCGGCTCCTTATCGTCGGCTACGAATCCGGCGATCAGCAGATCCTGAAGAACATCAAGAAGGGTGCTACCGTGGAGCGCGCGCGGCAGTTCACCAAGGATTGCCACAAGCTGGGCCTGAAGGTGCATGGTGATTTCATTCTGGGCCTTCCCGGGGAGACCAAGGAGACCATCCGCGCGACCATCGACTTCGCCAAGGAAATTGATGTTGAAACCATTCAGGTCTCGGTGGCGCATGCCTATCCCGGCACGGAGTTGTACGATTTCGCAAAGTCGAACGGCTTTATCGTCGGCGAAGGTGCGCAAATGGTCGATGCCGGCGGACACCAACTCGCCATGATCGAGTATCCTGGCTTGCCGCGCGACTATGTGATGGAGATGGTGCATCGTTTCTACGACGAGTATTACTTCCGTCCCAAGGCGGTGTACCGGATTGTCAGGAAAGCCGTGTTCGACTCTGGAGAGCGCAAGCGCCTCTACCGCGAAGCCGTTTCCTTCATGAAACTGCGCTCCGCGCGTAATCGCGCCGTCCGCGAAACCAGAAGGAACCAGCAGGTTCCCCCCGCGCCCCCTGTGACCCAGCCCAAGGGAGCCAAGCCGGAGGGGGAACCGGTCGGCGCTTGAGGCGGGAGTGAGTTTCCGGAAATATCTGGTCCTTGTCGCGGTCGCAGTATTCGCCGCCGGCGGAGATGTGTGTCTGGCACGGGGCATGCGTGATTTCGGCGCGGTCAGCTTGGCGAACTTCACTGGACTGTTCGCCGCGCTATTCAATCCTTGGATCTTGCTGGGGATTTTTCTGCTGGTATTTTTCTTCGCGAGCTATCTGACGGCATTGTCCTGGGCCGACCTGACCTACGTGCTTCCCGCTACTGCCATCAGCTATGTTCTGATGGCGCTGCTTGCCCGGCAACTACTGCACGAGCACGTCACGGTAACCCGCTGGCTTGGCATCGGGCTCATCACGATAGGGGTTGGAGCGGTAGCGGGAGGCCCGGAGCGGACCACGCGAAGCATCCGACCTGATTCTGCAGACGCGGCGAAGAAGACGCTCGCGGCAGCGGCTGGAGGCGAATCATGACACCGGCCTCGACCTGGGGTGGGATTGCCGCCATCGTGATTTCCGCAACAGCAGGTGATGTACTGCAGGCTTCCGCCATGCGCGAGATCGGAGATTTGGGAGCATTACGCCGTTCTTACGGCATCGTGAGCGTGGTTCGCCGCGTGTCCACAAATCCGAAGTTTATGATCGGCATGGTCTTTATGGCGCTGGGTTTTTTCAGCCTGCTGATCACGCTTTCCTGGGCCGACGTCAGTATCGTTGGTCCCGCGTCGGCGTCGCTCACCTTCGTTGCGAACGCCATTGCGGCCCGCATCTTCCTCAACGAGCACGTCAGTGCCCGGCGATGGACGGCGGCACTGTTCGTCGCGGGCGGAGTAGCTCTTCTGGCCAGCTAGTGTCGCCGGATGACGGAACGGGTGCATATTTAAATTGCGCCGGGTAGCCATGCCAGTTGAATTCTTTGAGCCCAGCGGGGGCCGGATATCCAAGGGGTTTCGTATAGCATTGTGACCGTCATCGCTGTCATTGACGGCTATCCTTCCGCCCTACAGCAGACCTCCCGTAGAATTGGTGCGAAACTGCTCCCACATGCAACCCTCGTCGCGCCTCTTGTCATCACGGCGACGCGGTCGCTAGCCTGAAGGAGAAAAGGGAATGCACCGTCAGACAACCGCTGTAAAGTCCGCACTGGCTGCCGTTGCCATCTCAGGCATGTTCTTGGCAACTCGGGCCTTCGCCGCCGACATAAAAGGTCAAGTGATGGGCGGAGGAGCGCCTGTCGCTCAATCCACGGTCATACTGTGGGCTGCAGGTTCTGGCGCACCCAAGCAGCTCGCGCAAACCAAGACTGACAACGATGGCCGCTTCGAAGTCAGCACCGCTGGGGCACCCATGGATTCCAGCCTCTATTTGGCGGCGGGTGGTGGCATTCCGGCGGCCAGCCAAGCGGCCGGCAACAATTCTGCCATTGCGCTCTTGACGGTGCTGGGCAGCAATCCGCCGGCGCATGTCGTCATCAACGAGATGACGACCATCGCGTCCGTCTGGACGCATGCGCAACTTATCGACGGCATGACGATCAGGGGAGCCCCGCTGCAGTTGCGCATCGCTGCCGGCAACGTGCCTAACTTCGTGGACCTCGAAACCGGCGGATGGGGTGGCGCCATTCAAGACCCGCTCAACAGCACCCAGACGCCGACGATGGCCAACTTTGCCACACTGGCTGACCTGCTTTCGGCCTGCGTGAATCGAGTGAAGGCGGACGCTTGCAGCAGTCTCTTCGAAGCGGCACGGCCTCCCAGTGGAGGCGTCCCCACGGACACGCTAAGCGCGTCCGAGTCGATCGCGCAGTTCCCGTGGCACCGGCCCGACAAGCTCTACTCGCTGCTCCGCCAGTTCTATGAAGTCTCGTCCGCAACCCACATGCTAGCGGTGCCATATATGCCGTATCTCAACTGGGCGCCGAGCGCATGGGTGCTTCCGCTGAAGTTCACGGGCGGTGGGTATGTCGCGGGAGGCAAGTGCATGTTCGACAGCGAGGGCAATCTCTGGGTCGGCGACAACTTCAGTGTCGGCTGGCAGGGACAGGACTCGCTGTGGCAAGGGAACGCTACTAAGTTCGCGCCGGACGGAAAGCCGCTGTCGCCGATTACCACAGGTTTCACGGGAGGCGGGATGGAAGGTGGCACTTTCGGCGCGGCGGTCGACTCCCATGACAATGCCTGGTTCACCACCTATGGCAGCAAGACCATCACTGTCTTCGACAAGAACGGGAAGCCCCTGACCCCGCCAGAGGGAATCAACTTTGGCGGCCGGCTTGGCCTGATGCAGGGCGTGATCGTAACGCCGAAGGGAGACGTCTGGGTGTTGGGGGTTGAGAAAAGACAGCTCGTCTTCTTCCCCCAAGGGGACATAACGAAGGGACGAATCGTCTGCGAGGGCGACAGCGCTGAGCCGTGCAAGTCGTTCATGGCTCCGTTTCACCTCGCTATCGATCAACAGGACCGGATATGGGTTTCCAATAGCGGCCTTCCGCACGTTACGCGCTTTCCCGCCTCTGACCCGACCAAGGCCGAGAACTTCGATACCGGAATCAACAATAGCGGTCTCAACATCGACAGTCAGGGCAACGTGTGGGTTACAAATCGCTTCGGCACTGGCGTGCTGGGCATGGCCCACCTGGTTGACATGGGGGTGCGTCTGAAGACTGAAGGAGTTGAGGCGGCGTCTGACTACCTGACGAAGACGATGTCGGAACAGAAAGGAGGTACGATGAACGGTGGCAGCGTCACGCTTCTCCGCCCTGACGGTACGCCATATCCCGGCTCGCCATTCAAGAGCGGTGGACTTCCTGGGCCTTGGGCGGTAGTGCTGGACGGCAACGACAATGCCTGGATTTCCAACTTCGCGATGCCGAGCAGCCCGATCGTGGAGCTATGCGGCGTGCGGACCGAGCACTGCCCGCCTGGCATACATACGGGCGAGCAGATTTCGCCTCCTGGTGGCTATGTCGGTGGCGGCTTGCAGATGCAAACCGATCTCGCCATCGACCCGGCGGGCAACGTCTGGGTGATGAACAATTGGCAGGACATCGACAGCTGTATCGGCACGCCCAAAGAGGCGCTCTCGACCCGCTGCGGCGGGCAAGGCGTCGTGATCTTCTACGGTATGGCGAAGCCGGTGCGTGCTCCGCAGATTGGACCGGCGAAGCCCTACTAGTACAGAAGCCGCCCCACCCGCTCTTCGGATCGTTGGCGTTAAATCGCCGTTGCACTTAGCACCAAACTTCTGCCGTCCGTTCGTATCGGACCGCGATTTTCTTGAACGTCGGTTCCCCCGGCACTGCCGAGCCGGACTACAGATTATTTCTTCGTCTGGACTTTAGTGTGATCCGAAACATCTCCGAAGCGACTATGCGCCTCCATACATACGTGAGACAGACCTTCATCGCATGCCTGTTGCTGGCCTTGTTCACCGCCTGCTCATCAACTAAACCGGCCGAGTCGCCATCGAACTCGGCGCAGAGCGCCAAGCAAGCAGAAGCCAAGCCGTCGCAATTTGAAACCGGACGCGAGGCATTTCAGAAGATGTATTTAGCCGCCCGCCTCTGGGCGCCGGATGTGAAACCGTTCCGGTTGCAATCGCAGTACACTCCGGGCGATCCGGTCGAGGAAGGCAAGGCAGGTATCTGGCGAGCCTCGTTCGCTTCGCCTTCGAAACGCGCCATGAAGATGTTTCTTTGGTCAGGGCTCGCAGGCCCGAACATGCCGCCGCAAGGCGTGACTTTTTCGGCAGAGGACACCTGGAGTCCAACCAACAGCTCGACCCGGATCTTTGAGCTGGCTTTCCTCAAGACCGATAGCGACCACGCCTACGAGGTTGCGAAGGCCCACGGCGGCGAGAAGTTGCTCAAGAAAGATCCCCATCAACCGGTCTTCTTCATGCTGGACTGGAATGCGACGGGGAATGCGTTACTGTGGCATGTGATCTACGGCACGAGCCTCGACGATGCCAAGCTAAGCATTGTGATCGACGCCACAAGCGGACAATTTGTGCGGGTGGAAAAGTGATCGTCTGAACTCTGAGGAACGCTGAAGAGCGCCTTCTCTTTTCGGTTCAGGCGCTCTCGCGTGCGCGCACAGGGGCGCGTTAGAGGTGCGCAGTCTAGTTTTTCTGCGAAAGTTCTATCCGCCAGCCTTGCCCGGCTTCCAATGCTCCCAGATGGCCACACCCTTATCGTCACGCAGCACCATGGTGTTGTTGCCGAAGTCGATCTCCCGGGCGAGTATCTGGTCCGGAGTGTCCGAGATTTTTGCACCTTTGACTTCCACTTGATCGCCCGCTTTGATCCAGCAGTCCATATCCTTCAGGAATCCTGCCGGCGCAAGCTGCACGATAGTAGTGGTATCTCCTACCTTGACCACTAGCGAGGTAGGATCGCTCGGATTCGGCGGTTGTCTCACTTCTGCGACCGTGCCTTTGATCGTAACTTCCTTGGTAATGTCATACTTCGGACTGCCCGATTGTGCCAGAGAAGCTGCGCACAAAAGAGAGAAGAATATGGAGATGGCCAGCGTCTTCGACCACGATGAAAAGCTCATAGTCGTTACCTCCTTCCGGCCTGTGAGTGTGCAGCACAGCCTGGACTAAGCGGTTTCCCAAAATGGGGAATGGGAACTCAGCCGTCAGCTTTAAACCGCAAGTAACACACTGCAACATTTAAAGTTAGCTCTCCTTCAGAAGACAAGCTGTGAGCGCCATCACCACCTCCAGTGATGGATAAGAACTATGGTCAAAAAACGATAGTGCTTGCTTAACCCACTTTAGTGTGCATAATCGTGGATGAGCTCCAGAGTTCCCGCTTTTGAACTGGAACATTTTCCGAACAGTTAGCGAAACGCGAGACTGCTTCTCCAACTAGTTGGGGCGGCTTGCTACTGAGCGGTACTGAGCGGTTACCTCACGGGTCGCGACTCGGAGTTATTGTTCCTCAAGAAAGGACTTGAATCTTATGGATGACCGACCATCCGTTCGTGTCGTTATCGCGGACGATCACACCATTTTTCGTGACGGCTTGCGTCGTCTTTTGGAGACGGAACCTGGTTTGCAGGTTGTTGGCGAGGCAGCCGATGGGGTAGAGGCATTAACCCTGACCCGTGAACTGCAACCCGATATCCTCTTGCTTGATCTGGCCATGCCGCGCAAAGCCGGGATGGAGGTGATGCGCGAGCTGTCCACGGAGCCTGACATTCAAGGCAAAATTATCATCCTGACGGCGGCGATCGAGCGTATCCAGATCGTGCAGGCCCTGCAGTTCGGTGCTCGCGGTGTGGTCATGAAAGATGCTGCCACTCCCTTGCTTATCAAGGCAATCCGTTCCGTAGTGACCGGCGAGTATTGGGTCGGTCGCGAGGCCGTCGGTGACATCGTCGACTTCATGCGCAACAGCAATTCCAGTGACAAACAGCAAAAGAACTACGGGCTGACCAAACGCGAGATGGATATCCTGGTCAGCATCGTCACCGGTCTCAGCAACAAGGAGATTGCGCGCCGCTTCGCCCTGAGCGAAGACACGGTAAAGCATCACCTGACGAACATCTTCGATAAAGTGGGCGTCAACAGCCGTCTGGAACTGGCGCTCTTCGCCATTAACAACCGCTTGACGGAAGCCACGAGCGCTTGACGGAAGCTACCACCTGATCGCCGGCGGCCACTTGCCAACCGAAGTCTGATTAACCTGCCCCCGCAAAGGTTTCAGACTACCTCCTCCTATTGCTAAAATTGATAACACCCAATAGCGACAAGTTGCTATTTCTGGGGTTTAACCGTCTGTATTACACGGGAGTTGTTTCTATATGCGCATTAGGTTCCTCTATTTGGGCACCGCGGTGCTTGCCGTTTCGCTCATGGTGCTTGCGGGATGCAATGGGAAGTCCCCGCGCACCGATGCCCAGATTGCCAGTGATGTCCAAAACAAGATCTACAGCGACGCTGCTGTGACGAGTCGCGATATCGGCGTGCAGGCGGAGAACGGCATCGTCACGCTGAACGGCAACGTCAGCAGCGATTCCGAACGCGGGGCAGTGGCCAACGATGCGGCTGCGGTGAACGGGGTCAAGACCGTCGTCAACAATCTGGAAGTGCAGCAGGCGCAAGCGGCCCAGCCTGTGCCCGAGCAGCCGGCGCCGGCTCCAGTGAAAGAGAGCCAGGAAAAGAAGACAGAACACAGGAAGGCCGAGAGTGCGAAACGGGCCACTAGCCATAAACCTAAGGCCGAGCAGTCGACGATGGCTGAGAACACAGCGCCTCAGCCCGCTCCGGCCCTGCAGCAGCCTGCGCCTGTAACCACGCCAGCGCCGCCCCCGCCGCCCCCGCCGCCCCTGCAGAAGGTAACAATTCCTGCGGGAACGCAACTCACGGTCCGCTTGAACGAGCCGCTTGACTCCGAGCGTAACCAGGTCGGGGACAGCTTTCACGGAAGTCTCGGCGCTCCCATCGTTATTAACGATCAGACGGTGATTCCTGCCGGCGCCGATGTGACCGGGCGGGTCGCAGCTGTGCAAAGTGCCGGGCGGTTCGCCGGAAGTTCTCTGTTAACCCTTGAGCTCACCAGCCTGTCGAGCAGCGGCAAGACCTACAACGTGCAGACGAACCAGTGGTCGCGCCAGGGCAAGGGCGAGGGCAAAAACACAGCTATCAAAGCGGGTGGTGGTGCTGCTTTGGGAGCAATCATCGGAGCTCTGGCAGGCGGCGGCAGGGGAGCTGCCATTGGAGCCGGAGCCGGCGGCGCTGCCGGAACCGGAGTCGCAGCCACCAAGAAAGGCGAGCAAATCAAGCTTGGGAGCGAGGCGACACTGAATTTCCTCCTGACCAATCCTCTTACCGTGACGCCCCAGAGTGCGAACGACCGCAATGCCGGTCGTACCCCGCTGGGCTAGCTGTGTAGGAAAATTTATGGGCGCAGTCACAACCTGACTGCGCCTTTTTTGCTTCTATGCTGCTAGGACGCGAGTTCAACCCCCACAAGAACATGTCGAAAATGCCTAAGATCACTGCCCTTCTGCACACTCATAACGATGCATTGCGTCTCGGGCGAGCACTGGATTCTCTCCGTCCTTGCGACGAGGTGTTGATTATCGACGACAACTCGGAGGACGAGACCGTGCGCGTTGCGCATGACAACGGAGCTCACGTAAAAACCTCCATCCCTGGTGTGTCGCAGGGCGCTTATGCGATGGATGCCGACCACGAGTGGATCCTCTGCCTCTTGCCCAACGAGGCCCTGTCGGAAGAACTCGAAGCCTCAATCCAGGAGTGGAAGAGCCAAGAGCCCGACGAGAGTCTTAGCTGTTGCAAAATCAGAGTGCGCGAGCAGAACGACAGCGGCTGGCATCTGCTGGAGCCCGAAGTCAGACTCATGAACCGCAAGCTGATCAACTGGATCGGAGAGCTTCCACCGGCACAACATTGCGATGTAACCTTGACGGGAGATTTGCTGCGTTTTCAACATCCCTGAAGCGATCTCGGCAAGGACTCAGTGGACCCTTTTCTGGCGTGTGTGCTGGCAATAGCAGGGCTCGTCCTGGGAAGTTTCCTGAATGTTTGTATTACCCGCATCCCGCGTGACGAGTCGGTTGTTTCTCCCGGCTCGCATTGTCCCCGTTGCGGCAAGCCGATTCGCTGGTACCACAATTTTCCCGTCATCAGTTTTCTTATCCTTCGGGGGCGCTGTGCCCATTGCCGGGAGCGCATCTCGATTCGTTATCCCATGGTCGAGGTCCTGACGGCTGTGCTGTTCGTTGCATGTTTTGCGAGGTTCGGCATAAACGCCGAGCTGCTGAAGTTCAGCGTTTTCTCATTTCTGCTCGTCGGCCTGATCTTTATGGATGCCGAAACCGGCCTGCTGCCGCGCGAGTTCACCTACCCGGGCATTGCTCTGGGATTGCTGTTCGCCTGGTTCGTTCCTGGCGACGGCACTGGAGCGCGATTTCTCCTGCGGAGTCTTAGGCTGCATCCCAATCTATCGCAGCCGCAGTTTTCTCTGCTCGATGCCGCGATCGCCATTCTGGTGAGCGCGGGCTTTTTCTATGTGATGTGGGCGGTCTACTATCTGGTGCGCAAGCGGCACGGAATCGGTTTCGGCGACATCGCTCTCATTGCCATGTGCGGCGCGTTTCTCGGTCTCAAGCTGACGCTCTTCGTCCTTTTTAGCGCCCCTGTCATCGGCTCTCTCTTCGGCATCGCTCTGCTGCTGCGCAACCCCGCAGGGCGGGCGGGAGAATCCCCAGAATCAGGCGAAGCCCGCCTTTCCACCCTTGAAATGTTACGGACGAGCCAAATCCCGTTCGGTGTTTTTCTCGGTGGATGCTCTCTGCTGGCAGTCTTCTTCGGTGACGCGGCGTGGCGTTGGTATCTCGCCAGAATTGTGTTCGGTTAGCAGACCGCGGCGCTGGGACGCGGCACCCCACTGACGAAGGGCTACGAGTTGGCGGAAATGATGTTCGGCATGCACGTGATGAAAGCGGCGCCATTCTTCCGCCGTGAGCGGCCCTAAGAGGGGATGATCGAGGATTCTGGTCTTTCTCCCAAAGCGGCGTTCTGCGTCAGCCAGACTGGCATCCATGGCCACCAGAGCGTCATTGAAGGTGCGCAGGTTGTCGCCCCTGAGGCCATCCCGGGGAGTGATATTCTTCGCTGCCTTGAGCCCTTTCGGAACCTTGCCGAGCCGCAACACATAGAATCTGCCGACCCGATCGCGCAAGGTGCTGTCGCGGCATAATGGTTTGCCCAACTGCATCGTTTTCTGCGCTCCTTTTGTGGTAGCCGTGAAAGTCAGCAGAAGATGTTCAAGAATGAGCGACGCAGACCATTTCCCATCGTCCGCGCATCGCCAATCTTGCGGCGAGAGGTCACGCGTCAACCGCTCCGCTTGGGAACGGACTTCTTCCAAATATGGTGACAAGGCGCCTCCTGCGGGGTAGCGCTTTCTTAGGGGATCACTAACGTTGCAAGTATTATCAAACACGGAATGCTGGTTTGATCAAGCGCTTTTGGCAACCTTTGTTGATTTCGCGACCACTCGCAAATCTTCGATGAACAACTGCATCTCCCGGTGACGAGCATCGTCGGTGGGCGCTCGCAATATCGACGACGGATGAACTGTGGCCACGATCTGTATCCCGGCGCGGAAGTCCATCATCTGCCCGCGCTGTTGCGTCACGCGAAAATTACGCCCCAAGAGGGCCTGCGCCGCAGTTGCTCCCAGGCAAACAATGACCTGCGGCTTCACCACCTCAATTTCCGCATCGAGCCACGCGCGACAGGCGGAAATTTCCAGTGAGTTCGGCTTCTTGTGGATGCGGCGCTTCCCGCGGGGTTCCCACTTGAAGTGCTTCACCGCGTTGGTGACATAGGTCTGCCGGCGATCGATGCCGGCTGCCGCGAGCGCCTTGTCCAGAAGCGCGCCTGCCGGACCGACGAACGGCTTGCCTTCCAAATCTTCTTTGTCGCCCGGTTGCTCCCCGACGAAGATCACCTTGGCGTGAGCGGCGCCTTCTCCGAAGACGGTTTGCGTGCCCCGCAGCCATAGATCGCAAGCCTTGCAGTCGCGCGCGCTCTCGCGCAGTGACTTCAACGTCGGGTGCAGAGGAATGAGCTCAGCGGCCGGGCTCGTCGTCTTGGGCTTGCGCGCCATGACTTGAACGATGCACCGATCTCGAGAGAAGTTGCGGCATCGGCGGCTGGTGGGTACGCATTCGAGCTTGTTTCTCCCCGGTGGGAACTTTCTCCCCAAAAGAAAAACCCGGTTGTCATGACGAGCGAAGCGAGGCACCTGTTCTCGTTCCCGCGCCAAAGCACACTGGCTCGCCTGCCGGTAGCTTTCGCATCCGCAGACGCCCGCGCCGTTAGGCGCAGCAGATCATAGCCCAGCGCCTCGGCGCTGGGTGAGCGTAGGACGATTTTGCTCAGAGTCCCGGCAGCGACGGCACATGCACTGCCGTTGAGTTGAGAGGCAATTGTGGCCAGCCGCCCGTCAATCACCCGCGAAAACGTTCGCAGCGGAAATAATGCAGCGCCGCAGGCGCGACTCAGTGTAGCCCAGCATGCAGGTCATCTTTTGGCCGGAGTGCTGGGGAAGCTCCATAAATAGGCTATGAGCCGGCTTCAGCCGGCGCCACTTTGCCGCCTCCGCTGTAGACCAAGACGATCAATAAGCCATCCTAAGCAGAAAAACCAAAGGGCGATCAGGACTGGCATCATGATGTAGAACGTCACCACCTCATTTACTCCGAAATGCGCCAGACTGCGCACCCCCCGCATCCCGAGAAAAACGGCAGGGACGGCGGTGATGAAAAATGCGTGCGAGATCCAGCCGGGATCGACCCAAATATACGCAGCTCCCTAACTTGCACAATTTTCTTGACGGTCATTCTGCAGGGAATGAATGTCGGCTGATGGCGGGCCAGAGGATCCGTATCCAGTCTGATGTTTGACCACCACTGGTAACGTGTTGTGCCCGCTCGCTGATTTGTGCGATACGAGTCATAACTTTCAGCAGCAAACAAGAGCAGTCCCATCAAAGGCAATAGGATCTGCCAACGTCTGCTCACGCAACAAATGACATGGCGGCTGAGGGTAACTTGCAATACGGCGATTTAGCGACGACTGACCTGACGCACACTCGTCTCATCGCTGTGCAGAGCGAAGCAGTTCGTTCTTCCCATCTGTATTCCACCACTCGCGGCACTTTGCCGCATAGGTTTGCGGGGCCTCATCGAACTGCTTCCACGTGGGAACCCAGTCGCGCTGGCTTCCTGGCGCTAAAGCCAGCAGTCCCTGCATGGCGGAGAATGCGTTGTCACTATTCGGATCATCCAGTTCAGTTAGAAAGGTCGCGGCGCTGCTTGGCGAGCCGATCGCACGCAAGGCTTGCAATGCGGAGCTTCGGAGGCCGGAATCGCGGCCCTTCGAGGCAAATCGTTGCAGATAGGAGAGTGTGCTGGGATCTTTGACTTGCGCAACTTCACGTTCCAATTCGTAGTGCATCTGAAACAGCCGGTCACGCGGAATTTGTAGTTCGGTGGGTAATACGGGCTGTGAATCAAAAAAGTCAGCCACCGCCGCCAGGACTTCATAGTCCTTCAGCCGAAGCAGCGCTTGCCAGACATAGGTCCTCAGCAGCAAGTCGTCGCTGCCGAGCATATTTCTTAGCTCTGCCGTCGAATGAAGTTGTTTCATGTTCCCTAGCATCCGAATGCTGTCGAGGACCAGCTCAGGATCGGAATCCGTAAGTCCTTCCTTCAAGTCAAGCTCAAGCAGGAACCTGCTGTCGCGACTTTCGGCCTCTGGCGCGCTTTTGCGCGAGACTTGCAATGCGCCGAACCACCGGTCCACAACCGCGTATTGACCTTCTTGCTGCCGGAGGAAAAGCAGCAGGTAGTCTCCTTTACGCAAAACGAAGGATGGACCTCCGGCGGCTGGCAGGAGTCCGTCAAACAACACAGGAATGAGAGACTCAGCCGGTTTTCCTTTGAAGCAGCGATCGGGACGCACTTGTGCCGTTGCCGTGAGCTTTGGGGTTTCACCTAAGGAACGGACGAAGACTGGGCTGGGAGCTTCGACCACCTCGCCTTTGCAAACAAGCGTGGCTTCGGCCATCATATGAGGAATGTCCTCTGACCTAGCGGGCGGTCTGGGATAAGCTGAGGCACTGATGCAAAGCAGCGGCGCCAGCAGGAATGTAATCGTCGCCCTCATACGTCTGAGTATAGGCGTACTCAACCCTTACCTTCCCAATCCTACAACGCGCCCTTAAACCCGCCCCCCGGCCCGGCACGTTCCCCGGCCTGACATATACTGCGACGTGCCCTCTTCGGCCCAGCATCCCGCCCTCTCCCGTGATCTCGGCGCCAGACACGCCACGGCCGTCGTCATTGGTACCATCATCGGCAGCGGTATATTCCTCGTTCCCGCCGAGATGATGCAGGCGGTGGGCTCGGCGCGGCTGGTTTACCTCGTCTGGATCGTCGGCGGGCTGCTGTCGATGTTTGGCGCCATGACCTACGCCGAACTCGGCGCCATGAAGCCGCAGGCCGGAGGCGAGTACATCTATATTCGCGACGCCTACGGCCCGCTGCCGGCGTTTCTCTACGCCTGGACGTGGTTCGCCATCGCCAAGCCGGCGTCGGTCGCTACCACCACCACAGGCATTGTCCTGATATTGGGGACGTTTTCCGGATTCGCGTTTCTCAATCACCCACTCATGGCCTCGCCGCTCGGTGTCACCTATGGGCAGCTTGTCGCTATCCTTGCGGCTGCGCTGATCACCGGACTGAACTACATCGGGGTGAAGAAAGCGGGCGAGTTTCAGCTTGTCTTCACGGTGCTGAAAATTGTGATGATCGTCGTGATTGCAGTACTGTGCTTTACTGCCGCGACCGGCAACTGGAAAAACTTTGCCTCGGAGTTCACTGGTGCGACAGGAGGCGTAGCGGGCTTCTTTGCGGCGCTGGTCGCTGCTCTTTGGGCTTACGACGGCTGGAACGACTTGAACATGATGAGCGGGGAAGTACACCATCCCGGCCGCAGCATCCCCATCGCACTCATCGCGGGCGTTAGCGTCGTGGCCGTGCTGTACATGCTGACCAACGCCGCCGTGCAATACGTGCTGCCTGCATCGGCCGTCGCTGCCTCGCCGCGACCGGCATCGCAGGCAACGGCAATCGCCGTCGGAGCCTGGGGAGCGGGCATCGTTTCCGCCGGCATGGCGCTCTCCATGCTGGTCAGCCTCAACGGCACCATCATGAGCGGAGCCCGCGTGCCCTACGCCATGGCGCGCGATGGCTACTTTTTTCACGCGCTCGCCGACGTACACCCCCGCTTCCACACCCCGTCGATGGCGTTGATCGTTCAGTTAGTACTGTCGGTGTTTCTGCTGCTTTTCGCAGGCAGCTTCCGCCAACTGTTTTCGCTGGCAATTTTTGCCGAGTGGCTCTTCTACATGATTGCCGCCAGCACGGTTTTCGTCTTGCGCAACAAAGAACCCAACCTGCCGCGCCCCTATCGCACCTGGGGATACCCGGTCGTTCCGGCGCTGTTTGTGTTGGCTGCCGCCGTGCTGCTCTACTTCACCTTCACGCAGAACCTGCGCAATTCGGCATGGGGATGTGCCGTGATTCTGGCAGGCATCCCGATCTTCTGGTATTTCGCCCGGCGGAAGGCTGGTAGTGCGGCGATTTAGAGCCGCGAGCTTTCAAAAAGCCTACTGCTGATAAGCAAACGTAACGCCCTGCTTGTCTTCTTTCGGCCCAACCGTGATCGTCTGCGTCTTCTCACCCAGATTTTCTTGCACTGCGGCGATGGTGTACGTTCCCGGGGGCAGTCCGTTCAAGGTGAAGCTGCCGTCTGGCCCGGTCACCGCAAAGAACGGATTCGACATCACGTTCAGGTACATCTTCATCCACGGGTGCTGATTGCACTTGATGGGAATCATCAGCTCAGGATTGTCGAAGATGCGGCGGATCGGCGTGCCGCCGGGCTGCTCCGCCTGATTCCATTCCTTGTTGTTCTTCGGCATGGGATGCACATTGTGCATGGTGGGATCTTGGTCGAGAAACTCCACTGTCTGCCCCGCCATCGCAGCGGCGACATGCGGAATGTATCGGCAGCCCCTCTGCTCAATCGTGACCACGCTTGCCGGGGGATCGAAGGTGCGCTCTCCCAACCCCTGCTTCACATAGACCAACACGTCCGCCAGGTGACCGTTGTCGACCGCAACCGGCTGCCATGTCTTGTCGCCGTTGCACGCCGGGTCGGCCGACATGTCGATCTGTTCGGGCTTCGGCACAGCGCCAGAGAAGGTCACCACGCCGCTGATGCTCGCAGTGGTTGCGGGGTCGATGGGCGGAAGGTTGGCGGCTGGCTTAGCGGCGGCGATGGCTGACGGGCGGGGAGCGTTGTTGCAAGCTGGGAAAAGCAGAAACGACAGCGCCAACAGGCAAACGGATGAGACGCGGTAAGCAAAGATCATGATCGCGCAGTTAAGGCTTCTTCTTGACTGCCTGGGAGCGCGTTGGGGTTGCAGGTAAATTCCGCAAATCGCGGGTCTTGGTGCGCAGCTTAATTTTTGCTTTGCGGAGCCGGTGAGCGCGCGAGCGATCACCGTTCTTGAACGACATACTTTGACCTCAGGCTGGATTGTACTCCGTTGGAGCGCGGCGTGCGGCTTCGGAGCGCTGAAGCCCCCCGTCATCGATAACAGCCTAAACGCGGCGCTGAAGCGCCGCTCTACCCACTACATCTCCACTTCCACCGGCTTCGGCTGTGGCGGTGGGATGACATGCAGCGCCTCCACCATGGCGTCGGTGAACTCGGTTGTGCTGGCGGTGCCGCCGATGTCGCGCGTCAGGTGCTTCTTCTCGGTGAAGACCTTCTCGATGGCCGCACGGATATGGTTGGCCGCATTCTCTTCGCCGAGGTGGCGCAGCATCAGGATGCCCGAGCGCAGCACGGCCGTCGGATTCGCCAAATCTTTTCCCGCGATGTCGGGCGCCGAACCATGCACGGCTTCGAAGATGGCGCACTCGTGTCCGAAGTTCGCCCCCGGCACCAGGCCGAGTCCTCCGACCAGACCGGCACACAGGTCGGAGACGATGTCTCCGTAGAGGTTTTCCAGCAACAGGATGTCGTACTGGTACGGATTCATCACCAACTGCATGCAGGTGTTGTCGACAATGTGCTCGCCGTAGGTGATCTCCGGGTATTCCTTCGACACATTGCGCGAGCAGCGGATGAACAGCCCGTCCGACATCTTCATGATGTTGGCTTTGTGGATGGAATGAATCTTCTTGCGCTTCACCCGGCGAGCGTAGGCGAAGGCGAACTGCGCGATGCGCGTCGAAGCCTTCTCCGTGATGATCTTCAGGCTCTCGACCACGCCGGGCACGACTTCGTGCTCGATGCCGGAGTAAAGTCCCTCGGTGTTCTCGCGAACCACGATGAGATCGATGCCCTGATAGCGGGAGGCAACGGCCGGGAGGCTGCGAATGGGCCGGAAGTTGGCGAACAGCTCAAACTTCCTGCGTAGCGCAACGTTGATGCTGGAAAACCCACCCCCAATGGGGGTTGTCACCGGGCCCTTCAGCCCAACCTTGGTGCGCTCGATCGAGTCGATCAGCTCTTTCGGGATGTATTCGTGGTACTTCTCGTAAGCCTCGGCGCCCGCGGCATAGCGCTCCCATTCGAATTTAACGCCGGTGGCTTCCAGAATGCGGACAGTAGCGTTGATGACTTCGGGGCCGATGCCGTCGCCGGGGATCAGGGTAACTGTATGTGCCATTTTTTTTGAGTTGTCGGTTGTCAGTTCTCAGTTGTCAGTAAACCAGTTGCCGGCGATCGGTTTGTCATCACGCAGTTGTTAATTCCCAGTGTTGAGTGGCCACGATTGCCGACCAACGTTAACAACTCGTCTTCTACAACTGACAACTGACAAACTGATCACTTGCCTTTCACCGGCGGGTGCTCCTTGGTGTCCAACAAATCCTTCAGCTCGGACATGAACTCGCCGACGTCTTTAAAGTCCAGATAAACCGAGGCGAAACGTACGTAAGCAACTTTATCAATGCGCTTCAGGCGGTTCATGATCAGTTCGCCGATCTCGCTGGTCTTGCGCTCGCGCTCCGGCGAATCGATGACGAAACCTTCGGCGTCGTTGACGATCTGCTCCAGCTTGCCCATGGAAACGGGCCGCTTCTCGCACGCCCGCAGCAGGCCGGCCAACACCTTTTGCCGCTCGAACTTCTCGCGCCGCCCGTCTTTTTTCACCACCATGTAGGGGATTTCGTCGATGCGCTCGTAGGTGGTGAAGCGCCGTTCGCACTTCAGGCACTCGCGGCGGCGGCGAATGGACTCGCCCTCCTTGCTCTCGCGCGAGTCCACTACTTTGTCATTTTCAAATCCGCAGAAGGGACACTTCATTTTGAAAAGAGCGGGCGCTAGCCCAAGCTTCGATTCTAACAGGGGGGAGACCGAGGACCTCTTTCTACGCCCGCACGAACAAATACCCGGCGAGCATGCGCTTCATCTCCGCAAGCACCAGCTCCCGCATTTCGCTGGTCTCTTGTTGGTACGCGAAACTAATCAGCCGCTCGACCGTTTCCGTCAGCACGCGCAACCTCATGTCCAGCTCCGGACTGCTGGGTACTCGCATCCGCTCTACCAGGAAGCTCTTCATCACCCAAGGCAGACCCGAAATGGGCGACGCACGCCTTGGCATGCCGCCGGCAATGCTCAATTGTCCCAACGCCAGAACCCGAAAAGGGACATTCGCGTCCAGATAAGCGATATAGGTGTCAATCACGTTTCCCAAGAACTCAATCGGGTTGAATCTGGGTACCTTCGCCTTCAGATCGCGCTCCAGGGGCTGCATCACACGTATTTCCAGCCACTCCCGAATCCGCTTCCCATGCTCCGTCGCTAGCGCATCGAGCACCGATTGCTTGTCGCCAAAAAACCGGTACAGTGCGGATACCGACATCCCGGCTTCCTTGGCGATTCGGTTCGCCGTCAGAAACTCCAGCGGAATTCGCGCCAACGCCGACTCGGCGCCGTTCAGGATTCGTTGCACCGTCTCCTGGCTGCGCCTCTGCATCGGAGCCCTGCGAGGTGGCGTAATTACGTCGACCATTTCACCAAACAACCTCCCAAGCTATCAGCATCGGAAACCGCCAAATCCCTTGTCAAGTTACGGAAGTGGGATACCGTTCTTTGGTAACCACATAACGCGAGATTTCCATCGGCCGGTCCTATCGGCTGCGAATTCCAATCCAGATGCAGATGCGTCCGCTTTGCTCGACACCCGTCCGCGCAGCCGACAGCATTTCTAAGCCCAGCGCTTCAGCGCTGGCTCGAGTCTCCGGAAACAGCACGATCTCCGTGTAGTTTCAACGTTCTTCGATCCCACTCAATCCAAACAACGGATTGCGGGCACCAGGCGTTTCATCCAGATAACTGCCTAACATCGCCATTGCACTCAATACTCCCAGCACCCGTCCGCGCAGCGGACAGCATATCTAAGCCCAGTGCTTCAGCACTGGGTAGGCATCAAGAATAGGAATCGAGTCCCGCCAGGGACGATATATGAACTTCGTGGGGGGCCAAATTTCCCTTCGCTTGGAAATGTGGGTTGCAAGTTGAATCGGGAAGAAGCAGGATGTACGGTGTCGCTATCCGTCGAAGAACCCGCCCCGGAACGGTGCAGCATATCTAAGCCCAGTGCTTCAGCACTGGGTTGGCATCTTTCGGTCAACGTGTGTAATCGTCTGTACGCACGGCATCCCGGATAGGCGGCGTTATATGCCATAGCACTCACAACCCATCTGCCGTCCCTACGGGACTCGATCGGTCTTTTGAAGCCCCCCAGCGCTGAAGCGCTGGGCTAAGATATGCTGCGCCTACGGCGCGGGTTCGTTGACGTTAATAAAGTTTCATAACTCGACGTGCCCGACTCAATCCTTCGTTTGGATTGAGTGGGACATTACACCGTTGACCTTGCCACGTCTGAGATTTCCGCTTGGGTTTCCGATTCGTCTCGTGGAGCGATAGCAGCTCTCAAGCGCCGTTACGGATGTAGGTCGCTCCACGTAATCACCATCGCTTGCGACCGGCGGCAGCCCATTCCGGAAACAGCACGATCTCCGCGTAGTTTCAACGTTCTTCGATCCCACTCAATCCAAACAACGGATTGCGGGCACCAGGCGTTTCATCCAGATAACTGCCTGACATCGCCATTGCACTCAATACTCCCAGCACCCGTCCGCGCAGCGGACAGCATATCTAAGCCCAGTGCTTCAGCACTGGGTAGGCATCAAGAATAGGAATCGAGTCCCGCCAGGGACGATATATGAACTTCGTGGGGGCCAAATTTCCCTTCGCTTGGAAATGTGGGTTGCAAGTTGAATCGGGAAGAAGCAGGATGTACGGTTTCGCTATCCGTCGAAGAACCCGCCCCGGAACGGGGCAGCATATCTTAGCCCAGTGCTTCAGCACTGGGTTGGCATCTTTCGGTCAACGTGTGTAATCGTCTGTTCGCACGGCATCCCGGATAGCTGGCGTTATATGCCATAGCGCTCACAACCCATCTGCCGTCCCTACCGGGACTCGTCTTGCTAAACCACGCCACCCAGCGTTAAAGCGCTGGGCTAAGATATGCTGCGCCTACGGCGCGGGTTCGTTGACGTTAATAAAGTTTCATAACTCGACGTGCCCGACTCAATCCTTCGTTTGGATTGAGTGGGACATTACACCGTTGACCTTGCCACGTCTGAGATTTCGGCTTGGGTTTCCGATTCGTCTCGTGGAGCGATAGCAGCTCTCAAGCGCCGTCACGGATGTAGGTCGCTCCACGTAATCACCATCGGTTGCGACCGGCGGCAGCCCATTCTGCGAACAGCACGATCTCCGTCGGGTTTCAACCTTCCTCGATCCCACTCAATCCAAACAACGGATTGCGGGCACCAGGCGTTTCATCCAGATAACTGCCTAACATCGCCATTGCACTCAATACTCCCAGCACCCGTCCGCGCAGCGGACAGCATATCTAAGCCCAGTGCTTCAGCGCTGGGTCGGTTCGCGGATGTGCCACGACTCCCGCCAGGGACGGTATATGAACTTTGCAACGTGTCGCACGTCACCGATTCAATCCCGAGGGACCGAATAGCCTGCAACCATGTCTCACACCCACGCCTGGGTTCTCGTCCACGTCGTTTTCAGCACCAAGGAGCGCGCCAACCTCATACCTGACGTCCGCGAGCTGTGCCGCTACATAACTGGCATTGCCCGCGCAAAGAAGGTGACATTGCTTGCGGCCGGAGGAACCAGTAACCACGTGCACCTTCTCATCGCCTTGAATCCGGTTCTTTCGTTGTCGAAGGTGGTGCAGGATTTGAAAGGAAATAGTTCGCGGTGGTTGGGCGAGCATGGCGTGCGGTTTGCATGGCAAGAGGGCTACGGAGCGTTCGGCGTCAGCCAATCACGCAAGCAGGCGGTGGCCGATTACATCGGTGGGCAAGAGGAACACCATCGCAAGTGGACGTTCGAGCAGGAGTTCATGACGCTGCTGCGCGAATCCGGGGCAACCTACGATGAGCGGTACGTCTTCGGATGATCCATATGCCGTCCCTACCGGGACTCGTCTTGCTAAACCACGCCACCCAGCGTTAAAACGCTGGGCTAAGATATGCTGTCCGCTTCGCGGACGGGTTGTGCATAACTAGTGCCATGTCGCCCTATCGCAAGTTGCGGGGCCGGAGTTCCTACTGCACACGCGTCCACAACGCGGACGGCGTTACGGGGCCGGAGTTCCTACTGCACACGCGTCCACAACGCGGACGGCGTTACGGGGCCGGAGTTCCTACTGCGCACTCGTCCACAACGCGGACGGCGTTACGGGGCCGGAGTTCCTACCGCACACCCGTCCGCGCAGCGGACAACATATCTAAGCCCAGCGCTTCAGCGCTGGGAAGGGGTTTATATAAATTGCAGAGTCCGCTTTAGCGGACGGTATATGAACGTCGCAACACCTCCGCGCCTGAAGTCGGGACAATTACGCCCCTGAACGGCACGGCTGAAGCCGGGCCCTTTCAAAGCTGGCACACTAACCCCCGGAAATGCTTTAACGCGCTTTATTCCAGCTCTTCCGGCTGAATCCCGATGTTCTTCTCGCCCGCGGCCTTGCGCTCCCAGTAGTTCTTCAGCCACGCTTCCCAGCTTTTGCCGGCGGCCATGTCGCGCCCGCTGAAGGCCAGGGCCGCGATATCGGAGTAGGGAATTGACGTCTTCTGATGGGAACCCTTGGGAATAATTCGCACCACCGAGTCCGCCAGCGTCTTTCCATTCCGGCGATCAAAGATGTAGCCTTCGACCTTCGAGCCGTCCTTGCGCGTGATGGTCACGTCGCCGCGATAGTCAAATGCCTTCTCCAGCGCCTCGCGCACGTCGTCTTCCGACGCGAGCTCGGGAATCCAGCCTTCGATCTGCTCGTGCTCGCGACCGGCAGAGGCCTGGCTATCCATCTCGTTGTGGGTACGCTGCGGTTCCGACATGTTCGCTCTTCGCTATTCGCCTTTCGCTAAGACTAAAGATTCACCACGGAGGAGACTATCTCCTCGACTGAAAACGATGTTCCTCAATACGGTGTTCGCTGCCCTTCAAGCCCATAATCAGCTTACTTGAATAATAGCGCCCATTGCGGCAGGATACGCATATGGACAGGTCCCACGTCATCCAAATACTACGTGAGCATGCAGGCGAACTGCGGGAAGCCGGCATTGTACATCTCCGACTATTCGGCTCTCTGGCACGGGACGAAGGCTCTCCGAAATCGGACGTCGATCTGCTGGCCGAATTCGACAGCTCAAAACGCCTTACGTTAGTTATCGTAGGAAGCTTGCAAAGCCGGCTGTCGGAATTGCTCGGGGCTGAAGTGGACCTTTCCTCAGCCGAGTGGATGAGGGAACCGATTCGATCCAGGGCCTTACGCGAGGCGATCGTTGCCTTTTAGAGACAATGCGACTCATCTGCGCGATATCCTCGAAGCCATCGTTCATATCGATTCCTTCTTGAAGGACATGGATCTCGACGCTTATAAAGCAGACCTCAAGACGAAGTCTGCTGTTGAGCGTCAGATGCAGGTAATAACCGAAGCCGCTATCAGACTGGGAAAGGATGCGGAAGTCATCGCCCGGGACCCGACTGGAAAGGCTTTCGGGGTATGGGCGACCTCTTGCGCCATGCATATCACCGCATCGATGACGAGATAATCTGGAACACCGTGAAGGACGAACTACCCGCGATGACGCAGGCAGTTGAGAAAGCCCTTCGTACCAGCTAATTGCCAGCTGCTAAGTACTTATCTGCACCAGCGGATTAACCCTGTGTACCGGCCGGTATTCTTGCTGCAGCATCTCAGCGGCTTCCGGATCTTTGTACTCGGACGAGAATGTGGCCTTAACCGTGGCCACGAAGCCCTTCCATGACATGAAGGTGTCGTTCACCGCCGAAGCCTCGTATCCGCTGTGCACCATGCAATTGGCGCACTTCGGATTGCCCGACTCATATCCGTACTGTCCCCACTCGGTCGCCTGCATCAGTTCTTCGAAAGTGTCGGCGTAGCCGTCCTGCAACAGGTAGCAGGGCTTCTGCCAGCCGAAGAGGTTGAAGGTCGGCATGCCCCACGGGGTGCAGGGATACTCGCGTTTTCCCATCAGGAACTCGAGAAACAGTGGCGACTGGTTGAACACCCAGCGCTGCTTGCGGTTCGAGAGCATGGCGCGGAAAAGCCGGCGGGTGCGATCGCGTCCCAGAAAATGCTGCTGGTCGGGGGCCTTGTCGTACGAGTAGCCGGGCGAGAGCATCATGCCCTCGACGCCCAGCTCCATCATCTCGTCGAAGAAGGCGCGGACGCTGTTGGGGTCGGCGCCGTCGAAGAGCGTCGTGTTGGTCGTGACCCGGAAACCACGTTTCACCGCCTCACGCATGCCATCCAGCGCCTTATCGTATCCGCCTTCCAGGCAGACGGAGAAGTCGTGGTGCTCGCGCTGGCCGTCCACGTGAACCGAGAACGTCAGGTACTTACTCGGCTTGAAGAGGTCGATTTTCTGCTTCAGCAGCAGCGCGTTGGTGCACAAGTAGATGTACTTCTTGCGCGCGACCAGACCTTCGACGATCTTGTTGATCTCGGGATGCAGCAGCGGCTCGCCGCCAGGGATGGACACCATGGGCGCGCCGCATTCGTCCACAGCGCGCATGCACTCGTCGACGGAGAGGTGCTGGCGCAAGACGTGGCCGGGATACTGGATCTTGCCGCACCCGGCGCAGGCCAGGTTGCAGCGGAAGAGCGGCTCCAGCATCAGCACCAGCGGATAGCGTTTACGCCCCCTGGCGCGCTGCTTCAGGACGTATGACGCAACTGTCCACATCTGCGAGATCGGTACACCCAAGGTAACTAGCTCCTGCCCCGGAAGTGGGGCAAAGGTTTTGTGGAACGCGAATTCTCATTCGCATTCTCTCCTATCTGTGATGCGCCGTCAACCTCGAAAGGGAGGCTGCTGCAAATCATAGTATCGGGGAGGCTTACGCTCGCTATTCCCCATCGCACCCCAATCTTAAGATACAACGCAGAAATAATTGGGCTTAACTCAATTTTTCATTGCTAAGCAGGACCAATGTGGTACAAAATATCGGCCTCGACGCTTGTCCCTTTATCTGGGGCGATGAGGCCAATGCCTATCGTCGATGGGCCCCTTGTGCGTATTTCGCTGTTTGGTTCCACCAGGAGGAAACTATGAAGAAACTACTGCTCTGTCTGGCGCTGGCTGGCCTGTTGGTCGTGCCTGCCATGGCTGACACGCTGATCATCGGCAACCCGCCGGATCCAGGTTCAGGAAACTCGTTCCCGTTCGGAACTGCCTACAATGCGGAATATCAGCAGGTCTACGCCAGCTCCGCTTTCTCAGGCGCCATCCAGATCACGGATCTGTATCTTTACAATACCCAGTTCGACAGCGGTGCCACCTCGACACCTTCGGGCACTTACACCGTCAGCCTGTCGACAACTTCGGCTGGGGTCGGTACTCTTGACCCGACCTTCGCTAACAACATCGGTGCGAACAACACCCAGGTGTTCTCCGGCAGCATCCAGCAGGCGTGGAGCTTCGGAGACGCGCTCGATATCCACTTCAGTACGGCGTTCAACTATGATCCAAATGGCGGCAACCTGCTGGTCGACGTGACGGGCAATGGCATTTCGACTCCGGCTAACATCTACTTCGACGTGAGCAGCAGCGGGCCATTTCAGCGCGTGTACTGCCCGAGCGGCATTCAGTGCTCGACTGGCGTAGCTGACACTCCGGGCTATGGCCTGGTCACCGGCTTTGGCTATAACGCGGTTCCTGAGCCCGGCACGCTCGTGATGCTGGGTACCGGTCTGATCGGCGCTTTCGGGATGATCCGTCGTCGCATCCTGTAATCACTTTTTAAATTTAGAATTAAGGCACGGCCAAAAGCTGTGCCTTCTTTTCTTGCTCTGACGCTTTTTGCGTTGTGTACAGGCGGCACCCGGGTGATAATGTCTGCCTCGATAACTGCGCCTCCGGCATTCCCCAGGCAGTTGTGCAGTTTCCACCGAGGCTCTGTGCGAGATTTCGCGAGCAGTCAGGAGGAAACCTTGAAGAGAGTCCTTGCCGGTTTCGCTCTGTGCCTTTGCCCTTGCGATGCCCGCGATGGCGGACATCATCGTTGGCAACCCCCCGGACAATCATAACTGCATTCCTTTCAGTTGCCGGGCCATTGACAACGCTAACTACGAAAAGATCTACAACAGCACAGCGTTCTCTGGATCCATTAACATTGGATCCATCACCTTTTACGACACCTATTACGACGGTGGCGCCACCCAGGGAGTCGCCCAACCTGAACTTCTCGCTTCATCTGGCTACCACGGCCCAGTTCGGTTCCCGATGGCACCATCGCGAGCAACGCTGTTCTGTTTGGCAGCTTCAGCCTCAACGGCGGCAACTGGACCTTCGGCATGCCCCTGATCTTTAGCGGAGCGGCGTACAATTACGACCCCAACGGGGGTAATCTTGAGCTGATCCTGGAAACAAACGGCGGCAGTGACCCGAGCAGCGAGGTCTACACGTACTTTGACGCTAGCGACTCCGGCCCGTTCTTCCGGTGGTGCGGCGGGTGTGGCAGCAACCAGGGATACGGTCTGGTGACTGGCTTTGGGGCGGCGGTTCCTGAGCCTGGCACACTCGTGATGCTGGGTCCCGGTCTGATCGGCGCTTTCGGCATGATCCGTCGCGGCATCCTGTAATCCTTTTTCGCTCCACAACAAAAGGCACGGTTTCGCGACCGTGCCTTTTTTCTCGGCGGCTCCGAGTGGCGGTTCGTATCGCCCAACATCAAACCCCTAAGTGTGTTAAGGTTATTCGAAACTGTGAGACTGTCCAACAGGACTGAGCTAATTACTCGTTGCTAATTGCTAGTTGCGTTCTTACAGCCCGAACAACTCTCGCAGCCGCTTGGTCTGCGCACGGCTGACTGGAATTTCGGCCTGCCGTTTGTCGTCCATGCGGATCTGGTAGGAGCTCTTGAACCAGGGAACGACTTCCTTGATGCGGTTGATGTTGACCAGATATGACCGATGCGCCCGCCAGAACGTATTGGGATCGAGCGAGTCGAGTAGTTCTTCGAGGGTGCGGCAGTTAGACTGCCCCTCCATGTTGGTAGCGACAACCGTGATGACGCCGTCTTCAATCCAGGCGTAGCAAATATCTTTCTGATCGACCAGGAACAGCCTGCCCGCCGCCTTCAGCAGCACCTTGGCGGTCTGGGTGCGCTGCTGTTGTTGCTGTTCCAGCAGCTTGACGATGGTTCCGATCTGTTCGGTTCCCGGCGAGCTCTCCAGTCTCTGCCGAGCTTTTTCCACTGCCTTTGCGACCCGCTTCTTGTCGAAGGGCTTCAGCAGATAATCGACAGCGTTGACCTCAAAGGCTCGCACCGCATACTGATCGTAGGCCGTCGCGAAGATGATTTGGGGCAGCGGAACTTTTTTGTCGAGCAGCTTCTTGATGACGCCGAAGCCGTCAAGCCCGGGCATCTGCACGTCAAGAAACACCAGGTCGGGCGCGAGTTCCTTGATGAGACTCACGGCTTCAACGCCATTTTTGCCCTGCGCGATCACGTCCACATCGGCATCCTTCAGCAGGTACGCCAACTCGTCGCGCGCGAGCTGTTCGTCGTCGACAACAAGTGCAGAAATTGCCATCGAGGCTCCCGTATCAGCTTTCCTGTGCGAGTATAACTCTGGAATCGATTTGACAACTCTACAGCTATTTTCCAGGAAGTCTATTAGAACTAACAATTGACAGCGCGTCTGCCGGCAGTAGAAGCTCTCCTTTTGACATTGGAGCGACGCATGCGAATTTCGGCCCTGCTTTTTACCATCTGTCTTGTTTTCGCCGTACCGTCCTTTGCTCAATTCATGACGCCCGACCAGGCCGACTCCCAGGCCGTCCCGGTGGATATACCGCACAAGGCCCCGGACATGGTCTGCTTCGGAGAAGGACCGAACTGGAGCGTGCAACTGCAGCAGGGCCGTGCGCGCCGACTAGGCATCAATCAGCCTGATGCCTTTTACACGGGCAAGTTTGTGTGGGTGCCTAACGAAGACCTCTGGACGTGGCAGGGACAGAACGTCGACGGCAAAGGCGATCATCTGGCGCTGACGATCCAGCAGAAAGCGTGCGTCGATCACCAGCGCAAGCAGCAATTTCCTTACAAGGCACAAACCATGCTGCCGACGGGCGACATCGTCTTCGGCTGCTGCCGCAAGCTAAAGCCCGGCGAGGCTCCTGTCGGTCCGGGAGGTCTCACGCCGCACCAATAGGCGTTGTTCCCAGCGGCCGCCTTCGAGCATCTACCACTCGGGAAGGTTGGGAATTATGCCGGAATTGGAAACGCCCGCTACCGAGGGCAGCTTGCGCACAGGCGACCTCTCGCTGGCATATGTCCTGTTGCGAATCACGCTGGGAATCAACGTTTCCCTGCACGGGATCTCGCGCCTCATGGCGGGAAGCGCACTGTTCGCATCCTCTTTAACCAAACAATTTGGAGGAACCATACTGCCGCATTTTGCCGTTCAGACTTTCGGATATGTGCTGCCCTGGGCTGAAGCAATCATTGGCATACTGCTGTTCTTCGGAATCTTCACCCGCGTGGCACTGGTCGCGGGAGCACTGCTCATGGCGGCGCTGACCTTCGGCACCTGCCTGCTTCAGGACTGGAATGTCGCCGGGCTGCAACTGATTTATGCGGTGGTGTACTTCATCCTGATCGCCGGCGCGCGTTACAACGCGCTCTCCGTCGACAGCCTCCTCTCGCGCCACAGATAAACAACGACAGGGAAGCAGCTCGCATTTGATTAGCCCCAGCGCGCGAGGGAAACTTGCGAAGAAACCCGCGAGTCGCGTAGCGACGGCACCGTTCTTACGCAGGTTCTTCAGAGACGGCACACGAAAGTAACTTCCCCCCGCCCATTCTCCGTGTTGTAATTCCATCAACACACAACTATGGCTAAGCCTTCTTCCCTCGTGGATACCCGCGTCATCTACTGTGGTGACAACCTGGAGCAGCTGAAGAAGCTACCCGACGCCTGCATCGACCTCATCTACATCGATCCGCCATTCAACTCCAATCGCAATTACGAGGTCTTCTGGGGCGAGACCAAGGAGAAGCGCTCATTCGAAGACCGCCACGCCTCTACTCAGGCCTACATCGAGTTCATGCGCCCGCGATGCCTGGAGATGGCGCGCGTCCTGAAGAAGACCGGCAGCTTCTATTACCACTGCGACTGGCATGCTAGCCATTACGTAAAGGTGATGCTGGACCAGATTTTCGGAGAGAACAATTTTCAGAACGAGATTGTATGGAAGCGAAGCACGGCGCACAGCGACGCCCGGCAAGGAAGCAAGCACTATGGCCGCCTGCATGATGTCCTTCTCTTCTACACAGGAGGACCGGACGCTTACAGATGGAATCAACTCTATCTGCCGCTCTCCGACGAATACATCGAGTCCCATTACACGAACATTGATTCAGACGGTAAACGTTTCAGGTGGGACAATCTCACGGGACCGGGCGGGGCGGCAAAAGGTAACGCTTATTATGAGGTCCTTGGGGTGAAGAAATATTGGCGTTATACAAAAGAGAAGATGGACCAGATGATCGCCGAAGGGCGTGTGGCTATTCCGCCCAAAGGAAAAATCCCCGCGCAGAAGAGGTACTTAATCGATTCCAAGGGGGTTCCCCTTCAGAGCGTCTGGGATGACCTGTCTCCAGTCAACTCACAGGCCAAAGAATCGCTCGGATACCCGACTCAAAAGCCGCTTCCTCTTCTCGAACGCATCATCAAAACTTCTTCCAACGAAAACGACATCGTCCTCGACGCCTTCTGTGGATGCGGCACGACTCTCATTGCCGCCCAGAACCTGAACCGGCAATGGATCGGTATTGATATCTCGCCCACCGCTTGCCGCGTGATGGCAAAGCGCCTGCGCGACGTCTGCAAGCTGCGCGAGGATGAAAACTATTGGCGACACGGTAAAGGCTTTGTCGTCCGCGATCTGCCCTGGACCGAAGATAAGCTTCGAAAAATTCCGCCCTTCGAGTTCGAGAATTGGGCGGTTATCGCCCTCGGCGGTATTCCCAACAAGACGCAGGTAGGCGACATGGGAATTGACGGCAGGATATATCCCGTTGGTACCCAACCCACCCCTGTAAACCCCGATGCAGCCGAACTCAGCTTTATGGACGACTGGTTTCCCATCCAGGTGAAGCAGATGGACAAGGTCGGCCGTCCCGACATCGACAAATTCGAAGCTGCTATGCTCCGCACCAGACGCAAAAAAGGATTCTTCGTCGGCTTCGACTACTCGCACGATGCACTTGGCGAAATCGACGGCTTCTTCCGTCGCGAGCACACCGTCATCGTCCCGCTAACCGTCCGCGATATCCTTGACGAACAAATCGCAAGAAAGCTGGTGTGAATTAGAACGGTTCGAATCGAGACAACCTGCACAAAGCTGAGCCGGAGGTCTTATGGAATTTTTTTCACTATGGCTGATTTGCGGCGTCATTTCTGCAGTGATTGCAAGCAACAAAGGCAGGAGCGGCTGTGGCTGGTTTATTCTCGGAGTTCTGCTAGGTCCGTTGGGTTTTATTCTTGCGCTCGTCGTCTCTTCGAATCAGCCACAAGTCGAACGGCAAGTCCTTGAGGCCGGGAGCATGAAGAAATGTCCTTATTGCGCCGAGCTTATAAAATCGGAGGCAATCAAATGTCGCTTCTGCGGAAGCGATCTGCGCTCGTAGTCGGGGACGTCGCCTCTATCTCTCCCGACGGCCCCAGCCGCGGAGCAGCGTTTTGGGGCTAGCCCTCCGGCGCAAACCGGTACCGTGACAAGTGCACACTTTGCGGGCGCTGGGGGACCGACCACACACCTTCCGCATGTCGTACACTCTATTCAGATGGTCGTTATCTACGGGATTCATGCCGTCAGCGAGGCTCTGAAGTCCGGGGCGCGCAGCTTCGAATACGTCGGCATCGCGCGCGAGCGCCACGATCAACGGGTGCAGCGGCTCATCGACGACTGTCGCGCCAGTGGCGTGCAGGTGCGCTTCCTCCCCCGTGAGCAGCTTGACCGCACTGCCAATACCAATACTCATCAGGGTGTGATTGCCGTTACCACCGGCAAGCAGTACGCCGATGTCGACACCCTGCTGGAGCAGCGGCACGGTGAGCACAGCTTCCTGGTCGTGCTCGACGGCGTCGAAGACCCGCACAATCTGGGCGCGCTCATTCGCACGGCCGATGGCGCAGGAGCCGATGGCGTCATCATTCCCGAGCGCCGCTCTGCGGGGTTGACCGGCACTGCGGTGAAGGCTTCTGCCGGAGCTTCTGAGCACTTGCCCATCGCACGGGTTACCAACATCTCTCGGACCTTGGAAGAATTGAAGGACCGCAGCGTATGGATTGTCGGGCTCGATGAGCGCGGCACCCAAATCTACGATGAGATTGACTACAAGATGCACTGTGCCGTCGTACTTGGCGCCGAAGGTAAGGGCCTGCATGAGCACGTGCGCCAGCGTTGCGACTTTTTGGTGTCGATTCCTATGGTGGGCGAGGTACCTTCGCTCAATGTCTCGGTGGCCGGGGGCGTGGTAATGTACGAAGTCGCCCGCCAGCGGCGGGCGGCGGATGGGCAAAGTGGCGATAGCGCCGCGAAATCCGCCAAGAGCAAGACTTCCCGATGAAACGATGTATTCTCCTGTGCTTGCTGCTAATGGCGGCAGGCGCGGCCAATCTGCTCGCTCTCGATCGTAACGCGTTCACCGTCACGGACTACCGCCTGACCGTCATGATCGATCGCGGCACCAGCGTCATGACCGTCGATGGCCAGCTCACGTTGCGCAACGACGCGAAAGAGCCGCAGAAGAACGTGGCTCTGCAAGTATCGTCTGCGTTCACCTGGAGCCGCATCGCTCTGAACAACCAGCCACTGCAATATTTGGGGGAACCTTACACCTCCGACATCGACCACACCGGCAAGCTGTCGGAAGCTATTGTCACGCTTCCCAATGCGGTTGCCCCCACACACACAGTTACACTTGGTGTTCAATACGGCGGCGCGATTAAGCCGGATACCACTCGCCTGACGCGCATGGGTGTGCCGCAGGAGCTGGCGTCGAATAACGATTGGGACCAGATCAGCCCGCCCTTCACGGTGGTCCGCGGGCTTGGCTACGTCGTCTGGTATCCGGTATCCGTCAACGCTGTGAGCCTGAGCGATGGTAATGCCTTTTCGGACGCGATTGCCCAGTGGAAAGATCGCCAGCGCAACACGGTCTTCGACGCGAAGATTTCTGCGGAGATGGATGCCACATCATCGCTCGCGGTCGTGACCAACGTTCCGGACTCCGGCTTGGGCTCAAAGGAGACGTTACAGCGGACCGAGGACAATCACCCCGTCGAGGTTACCTTTGCCACCAACCAGTTGCACCTCGACTCCATGGGGACTCTGACGCCGGTCTTCGCGGTCGGCAGCTACACCAGGCTTCAGCGGCCGAGCAACGAAGTGCTCTCCACGACCGAGCACGCGCTGATCGCCAAAGATTATTCCGCCGCGGCCGAAGCCAGCGATTCACTGCTGAGTGGCTGGTTGCCGCAGGGCTCCACCCAGCCGCTGCGCATTATCGAGTTGCCCGATCCCAATGCCAGCCCTTATCAGGACGGGGCCACTCTCTTCACGCCGCTGATTTCCGCGACCCAGCAAAACGAGCAACTGCTGCTGCTGCCCACCCAAGTCGCAGCTCGATTTCGCACTCCGCGGCCATGGATGCAGAAGGGCCTGGGGCTCTTCATGCAGGCCATCCTGGTGCGTGAGAGTGCCGGAAGAGACGCGGCCATCAAGTTTCTCGACCAATATGAAGCGCCGCTTGCGAAGGCGGAGGAACTTGCACATGCGCCTGCCGCCGGAAATGCCAAGCTGCCGCCGGCCAGCGAATCCGACAATTCGCTGCTCAGCACCAGCGACGAGCTCTATCTGCGCGTCAAGGGCGGCTTTGTGTTCTGGATGCTGCACGACATGCTGGGCGACTCAGCCATGCAACATGCATTTGCTGCCTATCGGCCGGAAGCCGACAACCTGCCGACGTACTTTCAGAAGCTGCTGGAGGCGCCAACCAAGCATGACCTGGAATGGTTCTTTGACGACTGGGTGTATCGCGACCGTGGTCTGCCCAATTTCCACATCGAGTCAGGCTTCTCGCGTAAGCTGTTGAGCGAAGGCGCGGGCGGCTATCAGGTGACGGTCACGATCGAGAATCTTGGGGCCGCCGGGGCTTCCGTGCCGGTTCTGTTTCAGACGGCGAGGGGCGAAAAGAGCATGCGTGTTGTGGTTCACGCGCATGACAAAGGCTACCCCCGAATCGAACTGCCTGAGTTGCCGACCGGCGCCGTCGTCAATGACGGCAGCGTCCCCGAGGCCGATACCAAAAACAACACCTACAAGTTCGAGAACAAGCCGGAGTCATAAAGGGCATTAACCAGAGAGACACCGAGACACGGAGGAACAATCAATTTTAAGATCTCTGTGTCTCCGTGCCTCTGTGGTTCAAAGCACATTTATCCGAGGTCCACTTGGCTTACATTCAATTCTTAGGTGCAGCCGGTGTTGTTACCGGCTCGAAGCATCTGATCAACACCAGCGATGAGAGCGGCAAGACCGGGATTCAGGTGCTTGTCGATTGCGGGTTGTTTCAGGGACAAAAAGAATGGCGCGAGCGCAACTGGGCCAACCTGCCGGTTCCCGCGCACGAGATCGATGCCGTCATCCTTACCCACGCGCACCTCGATCACTCCGGCTGGATTCCGCGTTTGGTTAAGCAGGGATTTCACGGCCCAATCTACGCCACGCCGCCGACGATTGACCTCTGCGGTGTTCTCCTGCCCGATTCCGGACACCTGCAGGAAGAAGATGCGGACTTCGCCAACCGCAACCACTACTCCAAACACACGCCCGCCTTGCCGCTCTATACCATGCAAGAGGCGCAGCAGTGCCTCACGCTTTTTCGCCCAGTTCAGTACGGGGAACTTAAGCGGCTCAGCAACGAGCTTTCGTTCCGCTTCGTTCATGCGGCACACATCCTGGGCTCCTCCATGGCCGAAGTCTCACTGACCAGCGATGGCTCAAGCCGGCAGCTTCTATTCACCGGCGACATCGGACGCGTGCGTAACAAGAACATCGCGCCCGGGCGCGTGGTCCATTCCGGCCCCACCGGGGGCGAAAGTTGCGACTTGCTGGTAATGGAGAGCACCTACGGCAACCGGCTGCATCCGCATGTCGATCCGCGGCCAGAGCTGGCAGCGCTGATCCGTACTACCGTGCAGCGCGGGGGCAGCGTGGTGGTGCCCGCCTTCGCGGTCGAACGCACGCAGAAGTTTCTCTTCCTCCTGAAAGAGATGATGGAATCAGGCGAGATTCCTCGCGTGCCCGTGCACACCGACAGTCCGATGGCGATCAAGGCGGTGCATATCTTCCTGAAGTATGAAAGCGAATTCAGCGATGACACCAAGGCGATGATCGCCAAATACGGATCGCCGCTGGAGTGGGCGAATTTTCACTTCGACACCACGCAGGACGATTCCAAGAAGATCAACGAGTCGAAATACCCGTGCATTATCGTCTCCGCCAGTGGCATGGTCACCGGCGGCCGCGTGCTGCATCACCTGTTGCAGCGACTGCCCGACCCGCGCAACCTGGTGTTGTTCATCGGATTCCAGGCGCCAGGCACGCGCGGTTACACCATCAAGAACGGCGAGCCGGAGGTGAAGATGTTCGGCCAGGTCGTGCCCATCCGGGCCCAGATCGCCTCGCTGGAGCAGTTCAGCGACCACGCCGACACGCCGGAACTGCTGGAGTGGCTGCACACTTTTCCGCATCCGCCGAAGGAGACGTTTCTGGTTCACGGCGAACCCGATGCAGCATCTCAGTTGCGCGACGCCATGATCAAAGACCTGCACTGGAATGTTCAGGTCGCGGCCTACAAGCAGAAGGTGCAGGTGGAGTGAGTTAGGCCGCCGTATTTATAATTGTCCTTCTCATGAAAGCTTACGTTTACGTTTCGCTCAAGAAGACCGTCCTCGATCCGCAGGGCAAAACCATTCACGGCGCTCTGAAAAAGATGGGCTACAAGGGCATCGACGATGTCCGTCAGGGCAAGTACTTCGAGATCGCGCTCGATGGCGTCACGAAGGAAGAAGCGCAAGCCGAAATCGAACGCATCGCCCGCGAAGTGCTCACCAATCCCGTGATTGAGGAGTACCGCTACACGCTGGAAGGCTAGGGGGAACTCGCTCTTGTACATGGGTGGAGCACCACTTCAGCGGTACATCTTCTGCTCTTCGCCAGTTCCCCCTTACGCGCGTCATCCCGAGCGGAGCGCAGCGAAGCCGAGGGACCTGCAGTTTCTCCGCTAGTCGAACCCGTGTAGCGTGAGCGGGATCACTGCTCCAAGGCCACCCCGAATGAAACGATACCCTCGTGCAGGAACACAAGTGGTATTGCGTCTACATAATGGCAAGCCGCTCGCTGACGCATAGCGCCACATCAGACGAGCGATGGATTCCTGGGTGGAGTACCGCTTCAGCGGTACATTTTCTGCCGGTATGCGCTGAGCGGCTTTAGCCGCTGAGGTCACTATGACGATTCCATATCGAGGAAATACTGGTATTCGACATATTTTGTAACCGCCGGTGTTTGGTGCAAGATGAATCTCCTGCAGTCCGAGCGGATGGCGGAGTTGTTTTGCAAGTCCCTTTTTACCTACCGCGCAGAGGGGAAGGTCCGGGTTCACGCCTTCGTTGTCATGCCGAACCATGTTCACCTGCTCATCTCGGTTGTAACGGGTTCAACGCTGGAACGCACGATGCAACTGATCAAAGGAAAGTTCTCCAGAGAAGCCGGTAAGCTGCTACAACTGAATCACCCGTTCTGGCAGAAGAGCTTTGTCGATCGCCGGGTGCGCAATGCGGAAGAATGTCGATCGTTCCTCAACTACATTCACCAAAACCCTGTGGTGGGCAGACTTGCTGAATCTCCTGCCGCGTATCCTTACTCCTCCGCTAATCCTTGCTTCGTCACCGATGAGATACCTCAGCGGCTAAAGCCTGCGTTGATTGAAGCTGACGCCATGTACCGCTGAAGCGGTACTCCACCCAGATCCAATACTGTCAGCTGCCCCCTCCACCTCCGCATCGTTCCTCGCTGATAACCATCAAATCAGCTAACATTTAAAATCTCAATTCGTCTTCTCAGGGCCTGAGTCTCAGGCTGGCTGTGCGGAGAGTCCCTCATGTGTGGAATTGTTGGTTATGTCGGTAAGAAACGGGTAGTGCCGGTCATCATTGACGGCCTGCGTCGCCTGGAATATCGCGGTTACGACTCGGCCGGAATCGCGGTCGCCGGCAACGGCGGCGGTCTGCAGGTTCGCCGCGCCGAAGGCAAGCTGCGCAACCTGGAAGAGGCCATCCGCCTCAAGCCGCTCGACGGCACCTACGGCATCGGACACACACGCTGGGCTACTCACGGCCGCCCCACGGAGGAGAACGCTCATCCCCATCGCGACTGCACCGGCAACATCGTCGTGGTCCACAACGGCATTGTCGAGAACTACGTCGCGCTGAAGAAGCAGTTAATCGCCGAAGGCCACAAGTTCACCACCGAGACTGACACTGAAGTCATCGCTCACCAGGTGGAGAAGAATCTCGGTAAGGGCGGCAAGCGCGTTCCCCTGGAAGAAGCCGTCCGCCAGACGGTGAAGCAACTTACCGGCGTATTCGCCATCGCGGTAATTTCCGCCGATGAGCCCGACAAGATCGTCGCCGGACGCAATGGCCCGCCTGCAGTCATCGGACTCGGCGACCACGAATATTTCGTCGCCAGCGATGTGCCCGCCATCCTCTTTCATACGCGCGACCTGTTCTTTCTCGGTGACGGCGATCTCGCGACCATCACTCCTTCCGGCGTGCAGTTGACAGATTTCGACGGCCATCCCATCTCGCGCCAGGTGCAGCACATCACCTGGGACCCGATCATGGCAGAGAAGGGCGGCTTCAAGCATTTCATGCAGAAGGAAATCTTCGAGCAACCGCGCGCCGTTCGCGACACCACGCTGGGACGCGTCTCGCTCGATACCGGCAAAGTCTTTCTCGACGAAATGGACATCAGCGAGGAAGACTTCCGAAACTTGGGAAAGATTTACATCGCCGCCTGCGGAACCAGTTGGCACGCAGGCCTGGCCGCCAAGTTCATGATCGAGCGACTGGCCAAGGTGCAGGTCGAAGTCGACTACGCCAGCGAGTTTCGCTATCGCGATCCGCTCACCGGCGCGGGCGACCTCACGATCCTCATCACCCAATCGGGCGAGACTGCCGACACCATCGCCGCCATGCGTGAGTCGCGCGCCAAGGGATCCAAGACGCTGGGCGTCTGCAACGTCGTTGGATCCATGATCGCCCGCGAATCCAACGGCACCATTTATACCCATGCCGGGCCGGAGATTGGTGTGGCTTCCACCAAGGCCTTCACCGCGCAGCTCACCGCGCTGTTCCTCTTTGCCGTCTACCTGGGGCAGGTGCGCGGCACCCTTACGACTGAGGAATCGAAGAAGCTGCTGACGGAGCTGACGCTCATCCCGGGCAAGCTGGAATCGCTGCTCAGCGGCGAGGATCCGACGGAAGAATTGGCCAAGGAATATCACAAGGCGTCAGATTTTCTCTTCCTGGGTCGCGGCGTTCACTACCCTATTGCGCTCGAAGGCGCGCTGAAGCTGAAGGAAATCTCGTACATCCATGCCGAGGGATACCCTGCGGGCGAGATGAAGCACGGTCCCAACGCGCTGATCGATGAAGAATTGCCAGTGGTGATTCTCGCCACCCGCGATGTCAATGATCCCGACTCGGTGCTGCGTTACGAGAAAACACTGTCAAACCTAAAGGAAGTGAAGGCGCGCTCCGGCACCGTCATCGCTGTCGCTACCGAGGGTGACGAGGAGATCAAAGAAGCGGCTGACCATGTAATCTACGTGCCGCAAGCTCCGGAGCTGCTCTCGCCGATTTTGGAGGTTGTGCCGCTACAGTTGCTGGCGTACCACATTGCGGTGCGCCGGGGATGCGACGTCGACCAGCCTCGCAACCTGGCGAAGTCGGTCACGGTGGAATAAAGACCGCTTGAAGGGGCGCAGCTTTAGCTGCGCCGTCGCGTCATCCTTTTCTCATCTGTCATCCTGAGCGATGCGAAGGATATGCACGGCTGACGGTTCTCTGTTTGGATTGAATTTGCCCGAGGGGACGGACCGACCGGCGGCCTGCGATCATCAAGAGGAACTGCGGTCCGCGAAATAACCAAAGCCCGTCCGGGCGTGTGATGAAAGCCCAGCGGGCAGCCAAGCGGAACGCTGGGTATCGTGCCTCCAGAAACCCGAGTCTCCCGGGGACGGCACACTGGCCGCTTCGCGGCCGCCGTAGCCGTAGTTGTTGTCGCCCGTCAGTCCTCAGCGATGTCCGACGCTGCGAACCTCCGCCTTGCGCCATGGCGAATCGTTAGCACCCACACCACATGGCGCGTCTCGTCGACTTCGTAGATGATGCGATAAACGTGGGGGTTCCTGCCGTAGAGCAAATGCCGCAGTTTTCGCTTTAACCTGCGGGCTTCCGGAGCGATCGGGCAGCGATAAGGATAGCTTTCGAGAGCGTACACAGCCTTCTGCAGCCTGTTGTACCAGCGAGCGGCTGCTGCAGACTCTAACGCATTCTTCTCCAGATAAAGTAGCTCGAGATCGCGAACTGCGCGCCTGGCGAGTTCAACCCGGTATGCCATGTTTGTGGCGAATCTCGTCGAAAACCTCGCGTGCCGGGCGGGTGCGCTTATGAGCGATGTCGTCCAAGCCCTGCCGGATGCCTTCGTCGGCATCGGCCGAGGCTGCAATGTCGAGCAGACGCTGGTAGGCTTCCGCATCCTGAACGACGGCAGCCGCTTTTCCTTTCACGGTGAGCACGAGCGGGCGCTTGCTCTGCTTGAGCTGCTTCATAAAATCGCCCGAGCGGCGGCGGAAGCTCGTCAGAGAATGAATGTCACGGGTGATGTCGAGTGTTGGTTTGCCCATAAGTTAGAGCACCTTTTTAGATGCTGCCAGAATACCATGTTTCTATTTCGCTGCGTGACCGGAGCAGGAGCCACGCGCCCCCCAAAGCCCGTCAAGGCGTGTCATGATAGCCTAGGGTGCAGCCAAGCGGAACGCTGGGTATGGTGCCGTCAGGAAACCCAAGTCCACCGGGGACGGCAGACGGGCCGCTCCGCGGCTACGAGATCCGTTATCGCCTGCCACCCCGGGCTCGCGCCCGGGGCTAAAACCGCAGTCGCTGCTTCGCAGCTCGCTGGTATGTTGTCCTCTTGAGCGACGCGTGCGACGAGCCCTTTACTATCCGCGGGAGAGCAGATCCCTTGCGCCAAAGGCAGGCGCTCGTGATGACAATTAAGTGCCGACGCCGATGACCCGGTTCCATCGCACTCTTCAAATCATCTAATATCTGTGAGCACTACCAGCACTACCGTTCAACCCAGTCGTCCCGGCGAGCGCCAGCTCCTCACCGCGCGCCTGGATCGCTCTATTCTTCTGTCCGACGCGACCAAGCATCTGGAGTTCTCGGTCGAGGGCGTCGATGAGTTCGACTTCCTTCCTGGCCAGTTCCTCTCCATCAAACAGCGCAAGCCTGATGGCAAAGAGCACACGCGCGCCTACTCGCTCGCCTCGCCGCCGCGCGGCGACAACACGTTTGATCTCTGTCTCAACCGCGTAGACGAGGGATTCCTCTCCAACTGGCTTTGCGACCTGGAAGAAGGAGCAACGGTCGAGTTCCATGGCCCGCATGGCATGTTTACCCTGCGCGAGCCGCGACAGGACGCTGTCTTCGTCGCCACCGGCACAGGTATTGCGCCCATACGTGGAATCGTGCACTGGTTGTTTGCGCGTCCCGAGCGCCACGCGGGTCATGAATACTGGCTGGTCTACGGCACGCGCTACGAAGAGAACATCTATTACCGAGACGAGTTCCAGAGCATCGCGCAGGCGCATCCCAATTTTCACTACGTTCCCACACTCAGCCGCTGCGGCGATCTCTGGACGGGCTGCCAAGGCTATGTGCAGGACCACGTGCGCGGGATTGTCGGCAATCGCAAAGACATGCAGGCCTACATCTGCGGACTGCACCTGATGGTCGACGCCAATCGCAAGCTGCTGAAAGAAGAACTGGGCTGGGACCGCAAGCAAACCGTCTTCGAACGCTACGATTGAGCTGCGATGCAGAGACTTCGTCGTTTGCCGAGGGGCGCAGCCCGGACCATGTCGCAACTCGCGTCATGCCGTGTAGCCTACCCTACTGCAACGCCTTCTCCAAAAAAGCCGACACGTCCTGCTTCAGGTGATCGAGCGAGCTCGCTTTGATGTACATCATGTGCCCGGCGTCGTAGTAGCCGAGCGTGATGCGTGCGTGCTCCTGCTGATCGAGCTGCATGTGGTCCAGGGTGTAACGGGTCGCGAAGAACGGCGTCGCCAGGTCAAAATAGCCCGACGCGACGAACAGCTTCATGTACGGATTTTTGACGAACGCCGTTCGCAGCGCCTCGCTGGTATCGGGATAGCCACGTCCCGCTGAGCCCCAGTCCCATTGCCCAACGCCGCCTCCCAGCACGTAATACTCCAGATCGGTCTTGAACCCCAGCTCCTTCCGCACATAGTTGTTGAAGGTCGCAGTAAAAGGAGGCCGAATCGCCGACTCGCTGGGGTCGTAATAGCCTTGAAAAGTTGGCATTGGAGTTGCCGTAAAGCGGCTGTCCAGACGGCCGACTTCCAGCTTCTGATTGCGCAACAGTTCGCTGGTAAACACGTCCTCGCTGATCCGCCCGTCATTCAGATCGACAACCATCCGGTCTAGTCCGGTGAATCGGCTGACCTGGTTGATCATCTCCTCGCGCTCCTGCGCCGTCAGCGAGGTGCCTTTGCCCAGCGCTACGGTATACGGCCCCGCGGCATACTGCTCGGCCTGCGAGAGGACGGTCGCCAGGTCTTGCTGCTGCAGGTCGGCAGGAAGCTTCTTGTGGTACCACGCACTCGAGGTGTAGCTCGGTAGGTACAGGATGTATGGCAGGTCGTTGCCTACTCCGAATTCGAGCGTCTGGAAGTTCAGCACGGATGACACCAGCACCACGCCGTTCAGCGCGACGCCATTATTGATGAGGTATCCGCTCAACCCGGCGGCGCGGGTTGTGCCGTAACTTTCACCTACCAGGAACAGCGGAGAGCCCCAGCGTTCATAGCGGGTCAAGTACAGCCGTATGAAGTCTCCCACCGACGCGATGTCGCCCTCCACACTCCAGAACTTTTTCCCCAGGTCTTTCTTTGCCGGGCGGCTGAAGCCCGTGCCCACGGGATCGATAAACACCAGGTCGGTTTGATCCAGCCATGTCTGCTGGTTGTCGATCAGTTCAAACGGCGGCGGAGGCATTCCGCCATCGGGCAGCAGCTTCACCCGCTTGGGCCCGATCGCTCCCAGGTGCAGCCACACCGACGCCGAGCCCGGCCCGCCGTTGAACGAGAACATCAGCGGCCGCTTGCCGGTAGGATTATCCAGCGTATACGCGACGAAGAATATGTGCGCCTCGATCTCGTTGTTGTCCGGATTGCGCAGCGGCATGTAGCCGGTGGTCGCCGTATAGTGCAGCACCTTGCCGCCCACTGTGATCTGGTGATGCGTCACCACCGGCGGCTCTTCCTTGATGGTGACTGGCGCTTCCTTTCTGGCCTCAACCTTTTCTTTGGCGGACTCGTTTTTGCCGGAAGCTTCAGCGGCCTTGGCGGGCTTCTCGCCGGATTCTTCGGCGTTGTCGCTCTGCTGAGCGCACAGGGTGAAAGCAAACAGAAGGAACGTCAACAGAAGGATAGAGAAAAAAGCGATGGGCGCTA
Organism: uncultured Acidobacteriaceae bacterium; assembly: GCA_963846815.1. Lineage (GTDB taxonomy): Bacteria > Acidobacteriota > Terriglobia > Terriglobales > Acidobacteriaceae > CAVVDY01. The sequence goes on from CAWJXG010000003.1 coordinate 198,182, forward strand.
ACGCGCGACGTGTCAAATGGAGTCTCCTTGCAACCGCAATCACCGGGAACTCGACTTCGGCTGGAACATTACTGTAACAAGACAGGCGCGGGAAGTGAAACTTTGGAGGCAAGTGATCAGGAAGAAGACCCGCAACGCGCGGTTGCGAGCCGCTTCTCATCGGTTTGCCGGGGTGCAGGGCAAAACCTCGCGCGGATAGCCGAACTCCAAAGAGCGGTCCGCCTCAGAGGAATAAATTTTCAGCTTGGCCGATTTTTGCAGGGGCTGATTGAGCTGAAATTGCAGCATGTACGGCCAGCGCGCCATCGTTCGGACCTGCTGCATAAGCGTCTTCGCTTCTTCACTCGCGATCCATTGTTTGGACCATGGCGCCTGTACCAGTGTGCCGCCGGTCGCTCTCGCCAGATCGAACATCGCGTCCGGCCCCTCGCGCTCTTCGGGTGTCTTGTAATCCTTCTGTGCCACGAGGAAGACGAAGACTCGGATGCCGCGCGCTACCAATTCCCGCACCGCTTTCTTTTGCAGGTCACCGCTGTGATTGTCACCGCCATCGGTGACGAGAAAGATGGTGTCTCCAAACTGCGGCGGTTGAAACTGAGATGCCGCGCTGAGCAGCGCGTCGTAAAGCGCGGTTCGGTGATTCGGCTTCTGGTCTGCCAGCGCCACCAGCTCTTTTTCAACTTCCTGGCGGCTCTCGAATTTCCCCAAGGCATCTTTCTCATTGAAGCTGGCGAGGCTTACAGTTGAGTCCGGCGGCGCCACGTCGAGCGCAAAGCCTGCGGTACGCAATCCAACACCCCAGTTGGGTGAACTACGTCCCGGCTCGGGCCCCATGCTGCCGCTCGCATCGACCAGCAGGATGATGCGCGGAACGTGTGGCGAGACTGATACAGCTTCAATGGGAACCTGCTTGCCGCCTACAGTAATAGCCAGCGAGTGCCAGTCCCAGGCTGGAGCAGGCGATCTTGGCGTCAGTGGAATGACTTGCCGCAGACACGTGTCAGATTGAGACGCGCTATTAGGAGAAGTTGGCGCCGCCTGCTGCGCGTTCAGGCATACCGCGATTGCCAGGACCGCGAACATCCCGCCGAGGACGTGGCGTGTCAAAGCAGGCCTCCTTCAAATTGAGAGCGACAGCACGTAGCCGTCATGAAGACGACGCTTCAGCGCTTCCTGGCTGCGCTCTTCTTCGCCGGCGCCTTGGCCGCCTTCTTTGCAGCCTTGGCCGGAGCTGCCTTTTTCGCCGCCTTCTTCGCAGGAGCTTTCTTGGCAGCGGAGACCTTCGCTATATTTGGCTTCGCTCTTGCCGCCGGCTTGCTCTTTGCTACTGCAGGCTTCGTAGCCTTGGCGGGCGGCTTCTTCTCCTTCACCGGAGCCTTCGCTGCGGCAACAGGCTTCTTCGGCTCCGCCGTGGCTTTGGTCGGCGCAGCCTTTGTTCCGGTGGACGCTGGCTGAGGAACGACAGGTGCTGGTACCGCTTGCGCGGTGGCAGCGGCTGTGGGCGCGGCCGCAGGTGCGGCCTTTGGCTTGCGTCCTCGCTTTGCCGGAGTCGCCGTAGCTTGTGCTCCGGCAGCGACCGTCTCACCGGCGGCAGCAGCGGCTTTGCCCCGTCCCCGTCGCGCCGTAGGCGGCGGAGGCGGTGGTGGTGGCTCATAGGGTTTCAGGAAATTGACGATCTCGTTATGCGAACGCAGCTTGCTGTCGAGCAGTAGCAGGAACGCCTCTTCCATGATCTTGGGATAGTCCGGAAGCTGTGCCGTGATGCGCATCTCGGCCATCTCAGGGAAGGGAAGTCTCTCGCGCACCTGCCGCCACTTGCCAAAGAAGTTCTTCAGCTTGGCGTCGACCGCCTGTTGCTTGGTGGTGATGCTCAGGAATAACACGTCCTCAGGAGCGGCATTTGCCAGCACCTTCCACGTGCCCGAGGGTGTGGATGTCTCGCGGGACGTAAGTCTCTTTGCCAGATCCTGCGCCCGGCTCTCCAGGTGCTTCCATTTCTCGACGAAGTCGCGCCGCGGAATCAGCCGCTGAATCTCGGAGATTTCTTTGTCCGGCATTTTCTTCGTCAGGAAATACATGTTGATGGGGCCAACTTCGGGGTAGTAACCCAGGTCGTTCATCATCTGGCGCTGTTTTATCGCCTGCCCCAGATCGCTGGCTTCGATTCTGGCCACCGTCCAGTGCTGGTGCAGCACCTTGAGCCAGCCCTCGCGCTCCAGGGCACGCACCACCTGAAGGGGATCGTCCTCGTGCGCAAGCTGCTCCAACTCATGCCCGATCGAGCGCTTGCCTACGTACTCGATGTAGTTGTTTTCCTTGGCCGCGTCGTAGCGCGCCTGCGTCCGCTCCTCCAGCGTCCAGTGGAAGCGCGCCCCCAGCCGTGTGGCGCGAATCAGCCGGATGGGATCTTCCAGGAAGGCGTAGTTGTGCAGGATGCGCAGCACCTTGGCTTCGATATCGGCGATGCCGTTGAACGGATCGAGCAACAAGCCCCGCGAGCCGGGATTCAGCGAAAGCGCCATGGCGTTGACCGTGAAGTCACGCCGCCGCAGGTCCTCGTTGATGGTGGCAGCGGTGACCACGGGAGGCTTGCCCGGCTTGTCGTAGACCTCCGATCGCGTCATGTTCAACTCGGCACGGACGTTGCCCGGCATCAGCAGGTAGAGAATGCGCAGGTCCTCGTCGGCCCCCTGCACACTGATGCCTGCTTTCTCCAACTCCTTCTGCAGCTTGAGAGGGTTTCCCTGAACGCTCAAGTCAATGTCGCGGATCGGGAAGCCGGTAATTAGGTCGCGAATGGTTCCGCCGGTGAGGTAAACGTTCAGTCCGACGTGGCGGGCGATATTCTGAACCAGGTTCACACCCTTCTGTTGGTCAGGGGTGAGCCGGGTTTCCATGCTGTAGATGTAGTCTGCCATCTAACTCTATGATTCCATTGCTAATTGCACAGGTGGAACATATCCAGGCAAGGAGGCAGACCAGCCAGCCTACAGATTCTTTACTGCTCTCCCGCCACAAAAATGACCGTGAGATTCCGGGATGGCCCGTTTCCAACATGGCAACAAAGAGCCGCAACCTGCACTCGAATCAAGACTTATGGGACATCGGCTCCGGGAGCGCTGCACAGCGAACAATAACACAAGGTTTATGTTTTGGCTACAAAGCTGGTTCGAGGAGGCATTCGAGCAGTAAAGGTGCGACAATCTAGAGACAAGCCTTGGGTCGGGGCACCATATGTCGTGTGACGGTAGTGTCCAACGCAATGGCTGCACATTCTTATGTCCTCAACCCGCAAAAAGGTCATCGTTCGCAAGCTGGACCGCGACACCGCTAATGGATATGTGAGCCCGGGGTATGTCGCAGACGGCAAGCTTGAGCTGCTGAACACCGCCGGCAACGTGGTGGCAATTGAACTGAGCGACATCAAGGGTGTGTACTTCGTCCGTGAGTTCGGAGAACCTGAGTCGCTGACGCGCAAGACATTTACCTCGCGTCCGCGCACCGAAGGACTCTGGGTGCGGCTGCGCTTCCGGGATAACGAGATCATCGAAGGCCTGATGCCCAATGACCTGGTTCAGGAGGGGAGCGAAGGTTTCTCCATCATTCCGCCCGACACCCGCTCCAACACCCAGCGCATCTTCGTTCCCCGCTCTGCCCTGGCGGAGATGAACGTAATCGCCGTCATCGGCGAGAAGAAGTCACAGCGTGGCCGTCCGCCGGAGGACACGCGCCAGGTCCCGATGTTCGGCTAGCTTCGGGCGAGAGGAATGCAACTGTGGCCCATCCGTCGCGACTGGTTCACGGGAGAGACTTGGCAGCTTTCCTGATTCTCAACGCGATGGCAGTACTCACGGCTTCTGCTTTTGTTGCTTGTCTGACTCCGCGACTGCCTTGCGAAACTCCTCAACTGCGCGCACACCGGGTGCGTTGAGTGCGTCCTTTGCCATGTAGCGCCAGATTGGCGCTGCATCCAGGGGATAATCTACGCCACCCATAAACAATTCGAAGGTGTCGTCCGGTGTGCCGCTGTCGTTTGCAATGGACGGCCCCGCCGGTCCCGCCGCCGTGGGATGAGTGCCCGGAAAAGTGGCAGGGGGTGGAGTACCTTGTTGAACGCCGACGCGAGTTGTTTCCGGACCCGGTTGTTGGAAGATCACGGGACGAATATCGGTCGGGGAATTCCTGATGGTTGGCCCGCCGGCATGCCCTTTTCGAACGGCTATGACCTCATCGCCTTGAATCCGGTGCTTCCGTTGTCGAAGGCAGTGCAGGAGATCAAGGGAAACAGCTCGCGGTGGCTGAGAGAACGAGGAGTGCGGTTTGCATGGCAAGAGGGCTATGGAGCCTTTGGGGTGAGCCAATCACGCAAGCAGGCGGTGACCAATTACATCGGCGGGCAAGAGGAGCACCATCGCAAATGGACGTTCGAGCAGGAATTCATGACTCTGCTGCGCCGCTCCGGCGTGGCCTGCGATGAGCGGTACGTCTTCAAGTAAGCCTATGCCGTCCCTGACGGGACTCGTCTTCATACATCCCGTCCACCCAGCAATAAATTGCTGGGCTGAGATATGCTGTCCGCTTCGCGGACGGGGCGCGACGTCACATTGGCGTGAGATCGCCATAGCGCATTGACGCCAGAGGGATAATGAGTGGAGTGGTCTGTTCGCAACAGCGAAGGCAGTAACCACTGCCTAACGCTCGGTGAACCCATTATCATGAAGATAACGATCGGAGTATTGGCATTCTTGGCCCTTGCCTTAGCCCAGTCACGCGCGCTAGGGCCACAGCTACCTTCAAAGGTGTTTACTAATCAAGCAGGATGGAGTATCAGGTATCCCGCCGACTGGAGCATTGCCAGTTGCCACAGTTGCAAAGACCCCACGGCACCGAACGTATTCGTTAGTTTCTTTCCGCCACCGGTCGAAACCGCTGGCGGATGGGTGATGGTATCGCCTCTTGCAAGCAAGCCCTCAAACACGAGTGTAGCTGGATGGTTGGCCACCATCTCGAATGAGGCCAATCTCAATACGCATGTTGCCGAACAGCGGTTGACCATAGGGGGTCTTCCTGCTCTCAAGGTGCTTTACAACACTGCTGCCGGGATGGCAATGGAAGAGGTGTATGTTGTCGCTGGTGCGCAAACATTTTCCATATCTTTCAGTTCTGACCGAAGCACGCGCGGCGTGCAGGTGAAAAAGCTGCGGAATTACGGGATTTACCTGAAGATGTTGGACTCATTTCGTGTGGAACCCCGCTAGCTGTCGCTAAATTCCCATAGCACTCATTGATGGCTGCCCGGAGACGCCTGCACGCCATGTGCCGCTATTCGGGTAAAGACAGACCTGCATCCCGACCCCGTGCCTCGCTGTACCCCGATTCGTCTTGCGCCCCTCTTCTCCTTTATCCTTTGCCTGTCATGAAACTTTCCGCCATCGCCTCCGCTTTGGGAGCAACGCTCGACAACGGCGACCCCGATCTCGACATCACCGGGGTTGCCGGGATCGAAGAAGCCACTGCCGGGCAGATTACGTTTATCGCGAATCCGAAGTATGTTGCGGCTGCGAAGACTACGGCGGCCTCGGCCATCATCGTCGGGCAGGATTTTCCTGCGGGGGAGACAGCGTTGCTGCGCAGCGACAATCCCTATCTGGCCTTCGCGCGCGCCATCGATCTGTTCTACGAGTCGCCGCAGTACTCGCCCGGCGTTCATCCTACGGCGGTGATTGCCGGCAGCGCGAAGATCGGAGCGAACCCGCACATCGGCGCTTATGTTGTGATCGACGAAGACGTGGAAATCGGCGACAAAGCGGTCCTGCTGCCGCATGTCGTGATCTACCGCGGAGTGCGTATCGGGAAAAACTTCTTCGCTCATGCTCACGCCGTGGTGCGCGAGTTCTGCATTCTGGGCGACGATGTGATCCTGCAGAACGGAGCTGTCATCGGCGCCGATGGCTTCGGCTTTGCCCGTGACGGCGACCGCTGGCAGAAGATCACGCAGTCGGGCCCTGCCGTCATCGAGAGTGATGTTGAGGTACAGGCCAACGCTTGTGTCGACCGCGCCAGTATCGGCGAGACGCGCGTCGGCCGGGGCGCCAAGATCGACAACCTGGCGCAGGTCGGACACGGCTCCGCCGTTGGCAAAAACACTCTGCTTTGCGCGCAGGTGGGACTGGCCGGCTCCAGCGTTATCGGCAAGAACGTCGTTTTGGCAGGGCAGGCCGGTGTCGCCGGACATTGTAGCGTTGGCGACGGCGTCATCGTTACGGCGCAGAGTGGCACGCATGGCGATATACCGGCCGGGAGCGTGGTCAGCGGCAGCCCGGCCTTCGACAATAAACAATGGTTGCGTTCAGTTACCGTATTCAATAAACTCCCTGAACTTGCCAGGATGGTGCGCAAATTGACACAAGGCGAACTGGAGCAAGAGGATTCTGCTTCCGAGAACGAGTCCGAGACCAAATAGCCAATGGGATAAATCTACCGGGGTCGACGATTCTGAGTGACGTAGCAGGCCAGAGTTGCTTCTAACTTTTCAGGATGAGCGAGGAGACCCCCAAGTCGTCGCGGCCTGAAGTTGCCGGTCCGCAACTGGTCAACCCCACCCCCATCCGGGTACTTCTGCTCGATGATCGGGAAGATAATCTTGTCGTCCGCTCCGCCATTCTGCGTCAGAAAGGCTATCAGGTCATTACTTCGAGCTCGATCGAAGAGGCGCAATCGAAGCTGCAGCAAATCGACATTGCCGTTCTTGACTACCATCTTGGCGTCGGCAAGTTCGGTACCGACGTGGCCAACACTCTGCGCCGCATGCGCCCGCAGGTCCCCATCATCATTCTTTCGGCCACGCTGGAACGGAAGTTCGGCGGCATTGCCGACATGCATCTGCTAAAGGGCTACAGTTCGGTAGAGGACCTAGTCGGCGCATTGCGTAGCTTCGAGGCTAAAAAACGCGGCCGGCCGGTAGTGGTCGACGCGCGAGACTTTTACTACTCGCGTATTTCGATGGCGATGGGCGACGACATCGTGCTGGAAATCCTGGATCGCGAAGGTACCTGGCAGTATGTCAACGACTACTTTGCTTCGATGAACAGCCACAAGCGCTCGTGGTTCGTCGGCAAGAACCTTTTCGAACAGTTTCCTCAGCTGGGGGAAGAGTGGCGCGAAACTCTGCGCACGGTGTGCGATACGCGCGAGACGTATATCGACCGCCGCGGATTCCGCGGAGCCTCGCACCTGCCCATCAAGAGCGCGCATTGGAACTGGAACGTACTCATCTTCCCGATCAAACTGCATGACGACCGCGACGGGGCTGTGCTTACCGCGCGCCTGATCGAACGCAAGTAGAGCGCTCGAGGTTCAAAAGAAGAAAAGGTGCCGGTTACTGGCACCTTCCTTCTCTCCTTAAGTTTCGCATCCGCTTACTTTCTGCGGATGTTACGCAGCGCGGTTCTTCTTTCTTCTTTCCGCCCAGCGCTTCTTCATCATTTCGGAGATGCGCTTACGGGCGGCAGGGCTCATAGTCCGCTTTTTCGGCATGGAGTAAAGATTGCCCTGCGGGTTTTTGGGTGGACGGCCACGGCGAGGAGCAGAAGGAATTCCTTGCAAATTCTCTAATGCCGCAATGGCCTGATTGACTCGGTCCCTTTCCGTCTCTAGCTGTGTTAGTACTCCTTTGATATCCATGAGGGTCCTTTCGGCGGGATCTATGCAAAGTTTAGCACTGTTGTGCTTGGATGCAGGAATCCAGACTTGCGGCACGTTGGGCTCCGAGCATAGCTTCCGTTTGTGCAAATGGCGAGGCGTTGCTTACTTCAAGGAACCAGCAACGTCAATCCTGGAGCGGAATAAGGCGGGGCAGTTGCTCGAATCAGCGGTTCAACCCTGTGGTCGCCAAATCGGGATTCGAAATTGAGCAGGTTGTTTCGTTTTCAACCGCACGTCGCGTACCAGTGGTACCATATGCGCGTGAGGCTCTCTTTTTACGGCTCTTTGTTTTTGCTTGCGCTGATTGTGGCGCTTGCGGGTTTCATGTCGATTACGGCTTGCGGCCAGTTCTTTCCTTCCGGAAGTGCGATTGTCGCGCTGCAAATATCGCCGCTGAACCAGTTGGTCGCGCCGGGTGCGACCCAGCAATATACGGCTACCGCGACCTACGGCGATAACACCGTCGGCGATGCTACAACGGTCGTTTCCTGGTCCTCGTCGACCAGCAACATTGCCACCATCAATAGTGCGGGATTGGCGACCGCAGGTTCTACTCTGGGCATTACTACCATTGCCGCAAAGTCAGGCAGTGTCATCGCCCAGACAGGATTGACGGTCAGCAATCAGACAGTCAGCAGCATTACGGTATCGCCGTCCACCGTGGCGCTGGTCACCGGGGGAACCCAGCAGCTTACGGCAACAGCCTTCTATTCCAATAACTCAAGCAGCAATGTCACCAATGCGGCCACCTGGTCGTCCAGTGATACCACAGTTGTTACGGTAAGCAGTGGAGTGGTTACCGCGATTGCGACGGGTACCGCTACGGTTACAGCCAGCTATGGTGGACAGAGCGGCAACTCGACGGTTACGGTGCAGTAACCATAAGAGCCTTCTTCGGTCCGCTGTTTCAGGGTTCTAACTTGTCATCCGGGTAAAGTCTGTCCGACTATCCCTGAGCCTAACTCTCACGCCCGGTCCATACAGCCAGTGTTCAGGAGTTCGTTTACAGCACTCAGCAGACCTGGCTGTCGTCGCCTCCTGTTGCTGCCAGGTTGAAATCCAAACGCGCTTCTAAGCCCTTTGCTATGTGCTATGCCAGGCTTCTACTCACGCCGATGTACCCAGTACAAGTAAATAGGTGAAAGAAGCTACCGCAGTAGTCGGAGCCCTACTCTGTAAATCAGCAGGTCGAGTTCGCAGAAGTAATTTTCAGTGCAGTCAGAAAACAGGGTTCAGGCTGAAACAGTTTTGCCCGTTAATAGTTCAGCCTGAAGGTCAACAGATGCCAGTTCACCAGGAAGAATGCGTAGCCTACGAAGGCCAGCATCAGCAGGGAATTCCAAATGCGGGCCCAGAACCATAGATCGAGCTCGCGCCACGAGCGTACGAAGTACCAGATGCCGACGATCGCTGCTAAAACATCCAGCAACGCGAGCAATTGCAGGACGCGCAGCCGGGCATCGAAGTGACTGCTCAAAAGTCCGATGTTGTTTTGCACCAGCGTCATCCAGATAGCCAACGCGATCAGCAAAAGGAGATTCAGGGCGCACGCAATGCGGGCCAACCGCCGCGACCGCCGGTACTCCATACTGAGCGAGAGCTCAAAGTGATAGTGCCAGCGCAACATGGCATTGATGGGCCAGAACAGCAGTGTGACGACGAACATTGCCGCCGAGAAGAACAAAATGGACAGGTTCAGCTTCTGCTGCTTCAATCGCGGAACCGGCTGCAGAACAAAGACAGGAACATCCGTCACCAGGATGCGCCGCCCGGCGTAGTCATTGGTAAATGCCAGCTTGCTCTGTCCATGTTCCTCCCGGAAGAGCATGGGCGAGACCTCGCGAAAGTGCTTCAGGTTGCCGGCGAAATCCTTTTCATACGACACGCTGATGGTCCCGTCGGAATTGATAGTTACGTTCCCTTCGCTCAGCATCGAGAGCGCGCTGAGGACGGTCGTCTCCGAGCGGCGGCTTGGCCAATAGGTCCCCGCCACAGCCTTTGCATCATTGGTTTCCGGCGAGAGCTTCTCGCCTTCCTCGGGCGTGTAAGGGAAGTAGCGGTCGAGGAAGTTCTGCCACAGCACTCCGCGCGGTGATGCTTCGCTCTTGCCTGCGCTGTTGTAGGAGACAAAGAAGCCTAGGTTCTGATCCGGCACGAGGTGCATGTCGCTATGGAACCACTGCGTATCGCCGCCATGCCCGATGATCCGCAGGCCGTTGCGCGACTCCTCATAGAAGCCGTAATCTATGCCGTTCATGTAGGGCAGGAGTCCAAAGGCGCGGGAGTGCATGAGCTGGGCTGTCTCCGGCTTGAGGATGCGTGCCCCGTCGTACTCGCCGTTCTGCAAATGGGCGATCATGAACTTCGCCATGTCCGCTCCGCTCACCGACATGCTTCCCGCCGGGTATGCCTCAACAAATTCGAAGCCTTTCGCCGGCTCGGAAGCCAGCTTGTATCCCTCTGACATCAACGGTTTAAGATTGTCGGGCAGTGGCTGCCGGAACGTCGCATGGTTCATGCCGAGAGGCTGATAGATATTCTTCTCGATGTAGTCGTCGAAGGGCATGCCCGACACCCGGCTCACAATGTACCCGGCAAGAGCTGCACCGTAGTTCGAGTAGGCAGGAGTCGTGCCCGGGGGAAAGATCTCCCTGGGCAGGCGTTCCGGGAGATAACGACTGAGCGGATACAGGTCAGACGCATTGGCGACGAATAGCTCTTTGAGCGACTCCTCCCAGCCCGGCGTATGCGTCATCAGGTCGCGCATGGTCACCGGCTTGCCGAACCGCTCCGGGATCTTGAAATCAAGATAGGTGTTCACGTCCTGGTCGAGGTTGATCTTGCCTTGCTCGACCAACTGCATCACTGCGGTCCAGGTGAAGGTCTTGGAGATGGATCCGGGACGAAAGAGGGTGTCGTCCACGCTGACCGGCTTACGGCTCTTCATGTCAGCGAAGCCATAACCGCTGGCAAACAGTACCTTGCCATCCTTCACCACCACGACCACTGCGCCCGCGATGTCATCTTTCTCCAACTGGATTGGCACCACGCCGTCGAGAAAGGCTGCGACATCCTCCTTCGTGAGTTGCGGGGTGACTTGAGCAGATTCCGCAGGCGGTTGGTTCACACCGGCAAGTTGGGTCGACGGCTTCTGTACCGCCGGATTGGTCTCCTGGGGAACCTGCGCCGGCAGCAGGGAAGTGACAAGCAAGACAAACAGCAGCGCGCGAGCCAAGTTCGGTGGGATCATTGCGTTGAGCAACAGCTTACTCCCCTCTCACTGGCCGCGAGCATTGCCTTGGTCGATACTCTGGCAGTGCCGCGTAGCGTCAGGCGGCGGATTCGATGTGCTGCTGAACCCGGCCGCGGCGTTATGCGTCGAGTCATAGGAATTTAACATTACAGTTCCGCAAAACATTTAGAATCAGCGACTATGCAAGAGAAACCACTAGAGATCGAAAGACTCGAAGGCCCAGCCGACATCAGTATTCTCCGCCTGCATGGCCCCCTGCTTTTAGGTAACTTCTTCAGTTTTCAAACTATGGTTCGCTCCGACACGGCCAACCTGCTGATCCTCGACATGTCCGAGGTTCCCTACATCGACTCGGCAGGCATTGGATGCCTGGTGGGGGCGCATGTCTCGCGCGAGCATGCCGGCCGCAAGCTCATTGTGGTCGGAGCCAGCGAGCGTCTGATCAACTCGCTGAAGGTCACCCGGGTTGACCAGCTCTTCCAGTTTGCGTCCGACATCGAGCAGGCCAAGGCAACAGCCGGGAGCAGCTAGCCAGGAGTAATATTGCGGCTCGACTGACTTCGCCGCATCAATCCGAAGCGAAAACCTACAAGCAGTTTTGACGGTCGTGGCCGGAGTTGCACCTGGCGGGGCCGTCTCCCCAGTCATACCTCCGTTGTGAAATTTGGCCGTTTTACCATCGGCCATTTATCCTGAACGGCTCTTCATCTCTTCGACCTCTCGGTGTTCATGTCCGAATCGCGGCGGCTGAAACTTTGGCGAATACGTCTGCTGATGTTGCTGGCCATCGTTGGCCCCGGCTTCATCACGGCCAATGTCGATAACGACGCGGGAGGCATCTACACCTACTCGGCCGCGGGCGCGCAGTTCGGCTACACGCTGCTGTGGGTGATGATCCCCATGACCATCGCGCTGGTCGTGGTTCAAGAGATGTCGGCGCGCATGGGCGCGGTGACCGGCAAAGGCCTCAGCGATCTGATCCGCGAAGAGTATGGCTTTCGCATCACGTTTTTCATGATGCTGGGTCTGATCATCACCAACTTCGGCAACGTGGTGGCCGAGTTCGCGGGAATTGCTACCAGTCTGGAACTGTTTCATATATCGCGTTTTGTCAGCGTCCCGATCGCAGCCGTCATTGTCTGGCTACTGGTGGTAAAGGGCAGCTACAAGAGCGTGGAGAAGGTATTTCTCGCGGCATCGTTCTTCTACTTCGCCTACATTATCGCTGGAGTGCTGGCCGGGCCGAGCTGGCGCGAGGCATTCGTAGCGACCTTCAAGCCGCCGCATCATCGCGCGTTCGGCGACGTGTCGTACCTCTATATGGTGATCGCCCTGGTGGGTACGACCATCGCTCCGTGGATGCAGTTCTATCTGCAGTCGTCAATCGTGGAGAAGGGAATTACCTCCCAGCAGTATCGCGCTTCGCGCTGGGACGTCATTCTCGGGTGCTTCTTTACCGACATCGTAGCGTGGTTTATCGTGGTCGCCTGCGCCGCCACGCTGTGGATGCATGGCATCCACCAGATTCGCGATGCCGCCGATGCTGCGCAGGCGCTGCGGCCCCTGGCGGGCGAGTATGCGTACATCCTCTTTGCCGCCGGATTGTTCAATGCCTCGCTCTTTGCCGCATCCATCCTGCCGCTCTCGACAGCCTACACCGTGTGCGAAGGCTTGGGGTTCGAGTCGGGCCTGGACAACAAGTTCGCCGACGCGAAGGTCTTCTACTGGCTGTATACCCTGCTGCTGATTGTCGGCGGCGGCGTGATCCTGTTGCCCAAAATTCCGCTGGTGAAGATCAGCATTCTGTCGCAGGTGGTCAACGGGATTGTGCTGCCCTTCGTGCTCATCTTCATGCTGCTGCTAATCAACAAGAGCGAGCTCATGGGCAAGCATGTGAACGGCACGTGGTTCAACGCGATCGCCTGGGCAACGACCATCATCATGATCGTACTCACAGTGGCGTTGCTCATCATGGGAGGAGGATCGTAGGCCGGGCAGCTTGGGGGGCCAGTAGGATTTGTGAAGACTGGGAGACAGCAGCGATCCAGCCGAGAATGGTGCAGTTTGAAGGATTGCCTATCAAACTGCACCCCTAATTTCACCCAATACCCTTGCAGATCAACTTACCGTAGGCGTCTGGAAGCCGGCGGGCAGAAGTTGCTTCAAGCCTCCCTTGTTTAGCGTCGGCGCCGTACTGAGCCGCCAGTCCGGAACCGCCACGGCAAGATCGGCATTGGCGTCTACCGAGCCGGTCACGTTTTGCGTAGCGCTCGCCTTGCCGGTCGTGGGATCGATCTGCGAGAGAGTGACGTTGAAGCTCTTGGCCGCGCCTTTGTTGGAGACGCCGACCTGGCCAAGCGCGGCATCGCTCCACAACAGCAGTTCTTCCCCTGGCGCGACCGTAAGACCGCTTATCGTGACCGTCTGTATCTGTTTCGAGGTCTGCACGTTGGGAACGGAACCGGTTTGCAAGTCGTAACGATGCGCGAAGATGGCGTCGAATTTCTTCCCGGCTTCGTTCGTGGTGACCTGCACCGAATAATTATTTGCCCCCACCAGGACAACGTCCTGGGTCGCCGGCGTGCAGCTGACATTTTGCAACGTGAAGCTGCGCGCTCCAGGCACGACGCGCGCCGACTGCCCCGCAGGAATCAGGGAATCGAAGGCGCCAGAGGCAGGATTCGGATCGGGGGGTGCGATGCTGGCGTAGGTATATGTCCCCGCCCCTGTGCCGGTGATGGTGCGCTGCAATGCCATCTGCCGGGGCACCATCACCAGATCGTGCATGGGATGCAACGAGGGGATGGCTCCCGGCAGCTCTGCAACGATGTTGTTGCCGCGCGTGCCTGTGGTCTGTCCGGCGAGATTACTGACCGCCAGAGTTGCGGGACTCAGGATGAGGTCGACAACAAATTCCATAGCGTCTTCCGCAGCGTAAACCCACGGCAGATCGACCCCCGCATACAGCGCGTCCTTCATGGTCAGTATGCCCAGCGTCCAGCCATTCGCACTGGAGACGTTGGAATCCGCGTTGTAGCTGAAGCTGAAATTACTGCCGCTCTGCTGAAACGTGAGATAGCAGTTGTTGTTGGCCGGATTGTTGCAATCGTAAATGTAGAGACGGACGCCATCGTAGCCGCTCTTCCAGCCCACCGGACGGGTGATTTTATAGGGCACGATGCAGTGGCTGGCATTCAGATCGTCGAACCACTGCTTTGAGACCGGTAGTCCGGCAGGAATAAAGAACAGGATCGGCATATTGTCGCGAGTGCAGCCGTTGGTGTAGGTCGCTTCAATCTGCTGCAAGGTGGAAAGCGCCTGCGACAATCCATTCAGGCACTGCTCAAGGAAGGTGCTCAGGAGTTGGCCGCTGAATAGCCGGCCCATGTCCACGGTGAATTCGCGGGTCATCGCCGGAGTCGGAGTGGCCGCTTCGTCGATGGTGCGCGTCTCTCCGTTGAGGAAGCGATTCATCGACGCAAGCGAAAAACCTGTGCATAGACCGGTCAACAGGTTGCCAAGGTAGAGTTCGTATGCGGCGAAATACGCGCCAGTCAGGACGGGCATGAATAGCGCGCTGAGATCGACTTCCGCGCTGCCGAAATCGTCCGAAAACGTTCCCCAGTCGGGAGTGCCCGGCTTGAAGTTCACGAAGGCAAAGCCGTTCGTGTCGGGCAGGAAACCATTGCCCACAAACGACAGGCTGGTGATCTGAAGCGTGTTGCTTTTGGCTCCATCGGGATTAACGACGTAGACGCTCGCAGTAGATTGCCCAGTCGAAGCTGCGTTTCCTGCGCCGGGCACGACGAAAGCGATTTGAACCCCGTTCACCGTCTTCGGCACCAGGACCTGCTCGGCTTGGCCGGACGGAGTGAAGTGGACGCTGGCGTTGGGCAGGAACGCAGCTCCGTTGAGAGTGATGGTGTCGCCCGGGGTGAAGCCGCCGTCAGCCGAGCTGCCGGTAATTAATGGCTGCACGGCGAAATTCATCGAGTTGCTGGCCACTCCATCGCTGACGCGACGAATGGCAATGGTTGCAGTGCCGCCGGCCATCACCGCGGGCAGCGTGAACTGCAGCTGGCCGCTGGAGGGAGAGGTCGCTGCAACGTTGGCGCCGTTCACCAGTACCGAGTCCCCGGCATCGACGTTGATCCCTACTGCCGTTACCATCGTTCCCGGAGGCCCCTGGCTGGGATTGATAGTCTGCAGCCAAGGTAGCGTCAATTCCTCCTCCCACTCTTCTGCCGTGATGATGGCGGGCGTAATCACTCCGCCATTCCCCGCAGCTCCGTCACCGCCGGGCTGTGCTGAGGCTCCCGCGGTGCCATTTTTGCCGCCTTGAGCTTTGCTGCATGCGCCGCCGGGAGATGGATCGCCGGGATAACCGCCGGCTCCGCCTGCTCCGCCGCTGCCGGGCAAGCCTGGATCGCCGCCCGGTCCACCCGTATTGGCAACATGCCATGACTGGTTCAGCAGAGCCTGCCAATTGTCCTGGGTGGTGGCAATGAAGAAAGAGCCACCGGCACCACCTTGTCCGCCATTACCGCCGTTTCCGCCATTGCCTCCATTGCCACCATTGCCGCCATTGCCCGGCGTCTTCTGGCACCAGCCCACGCCAAGAACCGCGACATCACTGCCGTTAATGCCCTTGGCACCGTTGCCGCCATTACCGCCATTTTGTCCAGGATTTCCCGGCGCTCCCTTCAGGCCTTGCAGATTCAGCGCCGGCATGCCGGTGATATTCAGGGCGTAAATGGCGACGCTGGGCGCGGCCGGTGGAACCACCGTTTGTGGACTGCCGGCCTGACCATCGGAACCGCGACCTCCGTCGGGACCGTTGTCCGGTCCTGAGGGATGGTTGCTCTGGTTGTAGCTGTTACCGCTGGTTGCCGTGGTTTTCGGCAAAGGCGAAGGTTTCCACACGCTGGAATCGTCATAGCTGATTTGCGCGCCTGCTCCGCAGGTAAGGGTCTCGACGATGATCGTCAGCTTGCTTACCGACGGATCGATCACCAGGTTGGTGTCAGTCAGGTCGAGGCTGGAAGCGATGATGACTGATTCATTGACCAGCCATGAAATCGGCGTGAATCCAGGCGCATTCAAAGGCAGTATCACTCCGGTGGCGACACCGGCTGCGACGGGTTTCGCGGCAATTACCGCGGGCTGCGGAGCAATCCTCGCAGGCTTGGCAGCGGCGCCGGTAGACGCCACGGCAGTGACGGCCGAAAGTGGCGTGACCGGAAGATGAATTCCGGTGGACATCTTAAGCTGGCCGGGAACGACCTTGAGCGTGGCCTGATTCACCTTGATCGCCGGCGCCTGAGTTACGTCTTTGTAGCCCAGCTGATTCATCAGCGTCTTGGCATTGTTGAGCTGGGTCGCTACCTGCTGGCTGAAACCGGCCAGTACCGCGTCATTCAACAGGTTTTCCTTGGCCAGGACTCCCTTGCTGTAGATGGGCGTGATCTTCTTCAGATCGATCTGCGAAGTGGGGCTGGCGATAACCTTCACCGCTCCCGTTTGCAGTTGCTGAAGATTTGGGCTGAGTTTGGACGTAAGTTGGACTTGTGGCATATGGATACCTCCAGGGTTGAATTGAGTGGTTCCCACGTTCGATCTAACTTGCGGAAGCTACTTAACGGATTTCAGCTGCGCAGCGGGAGCGCCCCGAGGGGAGTCGTACAACGGCAAGTTCCAGACACTATACACCCGTTTTTATCGCCCGAATGGACATTATTTTGTGAAAAAATTGGAGGCAATGACCGGAGCTGCCGTGCACCACCGGCACTGACGCGGAGCCTTTGATCCTGGTGGCGAGTGACCAGGTGCGGGCGTGTCTCTGGATGGGGACTGTCCGAGCCCAGGCAAAGCTCGGTATACTGACAGCTAGCTGACGGTGAGGGTAGGGAGCAGTGTCCCATTCTGTCAGTGGCCCCCCAGGGCTGACGGAGCTATGACATTGGATTCAGAGGGCGCAGCGCGTCGCGCACGCGAAGGGACGGCCGTTTCAAGCGGCGAAAGTTCCGCTGCGCAGCAGCGGGCACTGACGCCTGACGGCCAGCCGCGCAGCGATTCGGATCTTGAAGCGACGCTGCCGCAAGGGGCGCCGTCGCCGGTTCCCGACCCCGAAGCTACGCTTCCGCAGGGTGCGCTTTCTCCGGTTCCCAAAGACAATCCTCCGCGGAAGTCGGCAGCCCCACCGTCACAGCCAAAGAGCGATCCCTCGAACGAAGCGACCATCGTAGAGACGCACAGGCCGCGTGATCCCAGTTCCGGCACACCGCAGCAGGTGTTTGCTTCCATTGGTGCCACCATCTTCGAGGTGGGCAGCGTCCTGGGCGGGCGTTACGAAATCCTGCAACTGCTGGGCATGGGCGGAATGGGCGCAGTCTACAAGGCCCACGACATGGAGGTCGACCGCGCTGTCGGGCTGAAGGTGATCCGGCCGGACCTGGCGGGCAATCCTGCGATTCTGGCGCGCTTCAAGCAGGAGTTGATCCTGGCGCGCCAGGTGACGCACAAGAACATCATCCGCATTTACGACCTGAGCGAAGCCGAGGGCGTGAAGTTCATCACCATGGAGTTCATCGAGGGTGAGGACTTGCGCACCATTCTGACACGCGCCGGCAAACTCGCGCCCGACGACGCGATCGGAATCATTCGCCAGACCTGCAACGGACTGCAGGCGGCACACGCCGAAGGCGTCATTCACCGCGATTTAAAGCCGAGCAACATCATGCGCGATGGGGCCGGGCGTGTGGTCATCATGGATTTCGGCTTGGCCAAGACCGTGCAGAGTGACGGCATGACCCAGACCGGCATGATGATCGGCACCATGGAGTACATGTCGCCGGAGCAGGCGATGGGCTCGGACCTGGATGCGCGCTCGGACATCTTCGCCATTGGGCTGATCTTTTACGAACTGATCACGGGCAATATGCCGTATCGCGCCGACAGCGCAATTGCCAGCCTGGTGCGGCGCACGCAGGAGAGAGCGGTGCCGCTGCACGAAGTCGAGCCCACGGCGCCGCTGCCGGTGAGCCAGATCGTGGCCAAGTGCCTGGAACGCAATCCCAAAGACCGTTATTCATCAGTTCAGGAACTGCTTGACGATCTCGACCTGGCACAGGGCAAACGGCCGCGCTCTAGCGTCAGCGGGCAATCGGCACTGCGGATGTCGGCGTTTGCGGGAGATGCAGTTACGATCGGCGCGCCGTCTCCGGCGGTCCCGCAGCCGGAGGTGGGGACGAAGCCGGGCTCCCCTCGCAAGTGGATGCTGGTGGCGGCTATGGTACTGGTGGCTGTGCTGGGAGTTGGCGGCTACTTTGCCTTCAGCGGCCACACGGGAACGAGCACCTCGAAGACCCAGCCGGCCGTGGCGGCGATGTCGCTGGCCGTCATTCCTTACTACAACGCTTCAGGCGATGCCAGCCTCGATTGGCTGTCCTCGAGCTTATCGGACACCCTGAGCACCGATATCGGGCCGTCAGGGGCGATTCGGCAAGTTTCACAGAGCCGCTTGCAGCAGGTATTGCACGACCTGAGGATCTCGCCGCAGCAGGAACTGGACCTGGCGACGCTCAAGCGCATTGCCGACGTCACCAATGCCGACATGGTGGTGACGGGCAAATATGTAAAGATCGGCGACCAAATCCAGATCACTTCGACGGTTGACGATCTGAAGCACGACCGGCAATCCGAAATCGTTACCACGGTTGCGGGCGAAAAGGACCTGCTGGCCTCGATCTCGACGCTGGCGCAAAACGTACGCGAGAAGCTGGCTGCATCCAGCGGAGTGAAGGACCTGCAGTTGCGCACGCCGTTTGTGCTGACCAAGTCGGTACCCGCCTTGCGTGCCTACAATGAGGGCCTGCAGTTAGCCCGGGCAAACAACTACGGCGAAGCGGCCAAGAAGCTCGAAGAGGCCACGACGGACGATCCCACATTTGCGCTGGCGTTCTCGCAACTGGCGGAGGCGTACAAGGCGCAGGGCTTCGACGATAAGGCCGAGCTGGCATCGCGGCAGGCGGTAACCCTGAGCGATAACCTGCCCGACAACGAGAAGTTCCTGATCGAGGCAAAGAACGCAGTCGTCACCAACGATACGGACAAGGCGATTGCGGCATATGAAAAGCTGACCGCCGCCAATCCGGACGATACCGACGCGCAATTTGCGCTGGCGCAACTTTATGAGAGAGCAGCCAACTTCGACGCCGCCCGCAAACACCTGGCGGTAGTGAGGGCGGAAGACAAGAACAATCCTGACGTACTGCTGGCCAGCGGACGAGTGGAGATCAGGGCGGGCAATCCGCAGGCGGGGCTGGCGTACCTGGGTTCGGCGTACAACCTGGCGACACAAACCGGGAACGATGTGCTGAAGGCGTCGATCCTTCAGGCCGAGGGCATCGCCTACAAGCTGCTGCATCAGCCGAAAGAGGCGCTGAAGAATTACCAGGACGCTCTCGTAATCCGCAAGTCGCTTAACCTGCAGGGAGCGGTGGCGGCGAGCTTGAACGAAATTGGTCAAATGCAGGACCAACTGGGCGACAGCAACGCGGCGCTCGCCAGCTTCAAGGACTCGCTGGAAATCCGCAAGAAAATCGGCGACAAGAGCGGCACGGCGTTGGGCATGCTCGATCTGGGCACGTTCTACAACGATCACGCCAGGTACGAAGACGCGCTGAAATCATTGAACGACGCCTTGAGCCAGTTCCGCGATCTGGAAGACCAGCCGTCGCAGGCGGTTTGCCTGAACAACATTGGGACGGCTGAGTTTGGGCTGGGAAATTTTCAGGCAGCTTTGACCTACTACCAGCAGGCGCTCGACATGCGCGAGAAGCTGAAGGATGTCGATGGTATCTCTGAGACGTTGCACAACCTGGCGGACACCAACGTTAAGCTGGGGCAGTACGATGTCGCGATCGCGCAATACTTGAAGGCGATCGATACGGCACGTGCATCGGGTAATCAACCGCACGTAGCTCTGGGGTCGACCAGCCTGGGCGAACTGTTTGCAGTTCAGGGCCACTATGCACGGGCGCTCAAGTCGTATCAGGATGCAGTGAATGGATTCCGTTCGCTGAACGATCAAACCTACCTGATGGCAGCGGCACAGGGCGGCTTCGGTAACGTGTTGTCGATGGTGGGAAGGGAAGAGGAGGGCCAGCAGAATCTTCAGGACGCGCTGAAGATTGCCTCCGGCGCAAACAGCGATACCTATCTTGCCGAGGTGCTGAACTGGCTGGGTGACAGCTACATGTATGCCGGTGCCTACGGCGACGCCAAAGCACAGTACGACAAAGCTGCGGCCGCGGCTGCGAAGTCAAAGAGCCGCGAGCAGGCCGCCGAATCGCGCTTCGGATTGGCGCGGCTCGACGTTTTGCAGGGCCGGGGCAGCGCGGCTATTCCCACGTTGCAAAAGCTGATTGACGAGACCGACTCAATGGGCTTGAAAGCGCTTTCGGTACAGGCCTCCGTGTACCTGGCGCAAGCTCAGATCGCGGCTAATAAGGCAGGGCCGGCGCAGCAAGAACTGGACCGGGCACTAAATCGGGCTGACAAGCTGGGCCTGATCATCGAGCAGGCGCAAGCGCATTATCTGCTCGGGAGACTGGCCGGTGCCGGAGGCCAGACGGCGCAATCGGTTGCTCAATACCGGCAGGCGGTCCAGTTGCTGGAGACGGCCAGCAAGGAGCAGGGCATCGGACACTTGCTGGATCGCGCCGATTTGAAGGACATCTATCAGGACGCGCTTAAAGCCTATCAA
This sequence comes from uncultured Acidobacteriaceae bacterium, assembly GCA_963846815.1. Taxonomy (GTDB): domain Bacteria; phylum Acidobacteriota; class Terriglobia; order Terriglobales; family Acidobacteriaceae; genus CAVVDY01. Next base: position 218,905 of record CAWJXG010000003.1, read on the forward strand.
GGAGGTTCAATTACGCCTCCGCCAACCCCGCCGGCACCAGTTGTGAAACATTAGGAAATAGCAGGTCCCTCGTCGGCCGAAAAGGCCTCCTCGGATGAAAAAGCTATAAATACCCGAATGGCGCACCTAAAGGTGCGCCCCTTCAAATCGGCTAAAGCTGCGCGGCTTCAGATCCGCTAAAGCTGCCCGCTTCAAATCGAAAGGCCCAGGTTTTCAGCCCGGGCCTTTGCTTTGTGTTAAAAGCCGGGGTCTAGCGTTTGGCCGTCGGCTGAGATGCGGCCGCGGCTCCGTGAGGCTTGAAGGTGGCCACGAAATCGGAGAAGTTGTTGCCGTGACCTGATGTTGTGGGATCGATATCGTTTTGACTGAACCCGGTGAAAATCGAGATCCAATCGTTGGTGCCGATCGTCGCCTTGATGAAATCGGCATTCTGCGCAGTTACGTTATCCGGAGTGGTGTAGCTCGTGAGCACGTCGATGAGCTGGTTGTTGTCCGGGTTGGGGCACGGTACCTGAGTCATCTTGTCGCTTAACTGGCAGGTCACGCGATAGATAACACAACTGCCGCCTGTCTGGTAATAAGTCAGGCACTGCTCGTTGGAGAATTGCGTGCCGACGAGACGGGTCAGATAGAACGTCTGCTTGGAAATGGGGATGGCATCGACCGTCATGTAGATGTTGTCGGTGTTCACGAAATCAGACGGATAGGTCACGCCGTAAATGTGGCCGCCGTAGGTGAATGTAGTTTGGGTCCCGCCGTTCTGGATGAGTTCCTGGACCTTAGTATCCTGATGCGGGGTGAATTCCCATGCCAGCAGGTCGGTGGTCTGGGCTTCGGTAGCCTGAGAAGAGGTGAACCCTACCCACCCGTTGTTGTTGTTCAGGTTGATCACATTCTGGATGGTGAAGGGCAGGTTCACCTGCGGGACCGCATTCGGGGCCGGCGTATGCGTTCCCTGCACGAAGGGTGGATCGACATAGATCTTCAAGTTTCCGGTGTTGACGCTGTTGCTCGGTAACCCCGTGTATTCCAGCACCACCTGGTGCACATCGCCGTCGGCGCAGCCGTTATCTCCGCACTTGAGGCCCAGCACCGGCACGTTGCTGCTGATTCCATTGGGATCGACCAGGCAACTGCTGATGTTGTACTGGCCGCCGCAGATAGGAAAATTGCCGGAAATATGGGCAGCACTGTTCGCCTGAGCGCCGCAACTCTGCAGCGCGACGTGGTTGGAGTTCGGGTCCCACGGGTCCTGCGTTGTGTCTAATTCAATTGCAATGCTGTTTTCAATCCCGGTGTAACCCACTCCGCCGCTAGGTACGCCCAAAGCGGTTGTGCCGGATCCGCTGCCGCAATAATCGGTGGCGGAAGAGTTCTGAATGACAAACGCCAAACCGTCGCCCGGCTGGCAGCAGTTTCCGGGATTGTGGATTTGGAACGCGAAGTACGTAGTAAAGCCCACATTCAAAGGCTGCTGAAGATCAAACCACACGCTGCTGGCCAAGTCGCGAGGGGAGGTTTTCAGCCCATTGGTCAGGCGCAGAACGTTTTGATCGTTCCAGGTAGCTTGGCGAACAGGTCCGTTAAGGTCGAGACCCTGAATGCTACTGAAATCCTCGAACCTGATTTGCTGGGCCGCACACGAACCAACCAGAACGAGGATGGCAACACAGACCCGATTCGACAGCTTAGCGAAATGCATATATCCCTGCTTTCTTGCGGTCCGTGGGGACGCGCGAATTTCCGGCTCCGTTGCCGGAGCATGCCTAACGGGGGGCTCTGGTCCGAAGCCTGGGCGAGGGCCAGTTCATCAGGCATTGTGATTACCTGTTCTAGCCATGTCAAGTGAATTGGATTGCTCCTGAACTGCCGGCTACGGTAAATCGGCCCACTGCCGCCATGTCTGGCCCGCAGCCTGGCAGAAAATAGCTCCTGTGACCGCCATCACAGCCAGTAGTTTGAGCAATAGAAGAGGATAATAGTCGTAAGGGCAATCTACGGCGAGGTGCCGATGAGCTGGATTGATAACCGCTTCGAAAAGAACTTCATGGTAACCACGGTCGATTACGTCTTCAATTGGGCGCGCAAATCCGCGATCTGGCCCATGACGTTCGGCCTCGCCTGTTGCGCCATCGAGATGATCGCGGCCTCGACAGCGCGCTTTGACATCGCGCGCTTCGGCTCTGAGGTATTTCGTCCCAGCCCGCGGCAGAGCGATTTAATGATCGTGGCCGGCACCGTCACCCTGAAGATGGCGCCGGTGGTGAAGCGCATTTACGACCAGATGCCTGATCCCAAATGGGTGATCTCCATGGGAGCCTGCTCGTCGGTGGGTGGGCCGTTCAACACCTATGCCGTGCTGCAGGGCGTGGACCGGATCGTGCCGGTGGATGTCTACATCGTGGGCTGCCCGCCGCGTCCGGAGAACCTTTTCTACGGATTGCTGCGCCTGCAGGACAAGATCGATAAGATGACCATTGCCCGGAAGCCGACCGAAGTCCGGCTGAAAGAAGATATGCTGGAGAACTTCAAGCAGCAGATCCGGATTGCCCAGGCCAACTTCGCCAATCCCGAGCAGTTGGTGCAGCCGGTGGAGAATGGGGTCGTGGTACCGCAGTAGAAATTAGCTTGCCACAAGTTGAAATCGATAAGGACGGCCGTGATAGCCGTCCTTAATTTTCTCAGCGGAGCAGAGTTAAAAGGTGTAGTGGGCGCCACCATGGCGCACATCGGCCCCGCGCACCCAGAAAATGACATCTTCGGCGATGTTGGTGGCGTGATCGGCGATGCGCTCCAGGTTGCGGGAGATGAGCAGCACATTCAGCGCAGGCCGCACCAGGGCCGGGTCGCTCTGCATCTTCTGGACCAGGACAACGAACGCTTCGTCCTTCATGCGATCGACCATGTTGTCCATCTGGAGCACTGATTCGGCGACTTCCGCATGGCCGTCGAGGAACGACTCCAGGGCCTTCTGCACCATGGTGCTGACGCTGGAGGCCATCTTGGGGATGTCGACCGGCAACTCGACCGCCGGCTCGCTGATGAGATCGAGCACGCGCTGCGCGATGTTAACGGCCTGATCGCCCACGCGTTCCAGATCGGCGTTGATCTTGATGACGGCCATGATGAAGCGCAGATCGATGGCCATGGGCTGCTGCATGGCGAGCAGGTCAAGAGCCAACTCGTCGATGTCGCGCTCCGACTGGTTGATAGCGGTCTCGCCGGTAAACACCGCCTGACAGAACTTGGCGTCGCGCGTGCGATAAGCCTCGGTGGAGCGTGCGATCGCCTGTTCGGCGAGACCGCCCATGCGCAACAGCTTGTCCCGGAGATCGTCCAGACCCTGCTGGAAACGGCTTCGCATTATCCGAACCTGCCTGTGATGTAGTCTTCCGTCCGCTTGTCCGCAGGAGTAGTAAAGATTTTTTCCGTCTTGTCGAACTCAATCAGGCTGCCCATCAGGAAAAAGCCTGTGAACTCGGCAACGCGGGCTGCCTGCTGCATGTTATGCGTGACGATTACAACAGTATAGTGTTGTTTTAACTGAAAAATCAGTTCTTCAATCTTACTGGTGGAGATGGGATCCAGCGCCGAAGCCGGCTCGTCCATCAGCAGGACCTCGGGTTCCACGGCCAGAGCGCGGGCAATGCAGAGACGCTGCTGCTGCCCGCCGGAAAGGCTGGCTCCCGATTTTTTGTGCAGCGCATCTTTCACTTCTTCCCACAGGGCCGACAATTTGAGGGACCGTTCCACCAGTTCGTTCAGCTGCTTCCGGTTGCGGATCCCGTTGAGGCGCAGGCCGGCAGCAACATTGTCATAGATGGACATGGTAGGAAACGGGTTGGGCTTCTGGAAGACCATGCCGATCTTGCGGCGCACTTCGACCGGGTCGGTGCCGTCACCGTAGACCTCGATTTCGCCAATCTTCACTTCGCCATCGGCATGAGCTTCGGGAATGGTTTCATGCATGCGGTTCAGGCAGCGGACGTAGGTGCTCTTGCCGCAGCCGGAAGGACCAATCACGGCCGTCACATGGTTCGCCTGCACGGACATGTTGATGTCCTTCAGCGCCAGGTTCTTGCCATACCAGGCGTTCAATTGACGGACTTCAATTCCGACACCCATACGAGCTTACGAGGCCCCTTTCAACATGCCGCGGCTGGTCACGATGCGGACGGCCGCTACCGCGACCACAATCATGACGATGAGAATCAGCGCTCCGGCCCATGCCTGCCGATGCCATTCGTCGAAGGGCGAGATGGCATACACGAAAATCTGCAGCGGCAAGGCAGCCGTCGGCTGGCTCGGATCGAGGTTCCAGTACTGATTGCCGAAAGCGGTAAACAGCAGCGGAGCGGTTTCCCCGGCGACCCGTGCAAAGGCCAGCATACAACCGGTGATCACTCCCGCAGAGGCTGTGCGCAGGGAAATAGAAAGCGTCGTGCGCCATTTGGGGATGCCCAGGCCCAGCGCGGCTTCGCGGATGGAGTTCGGCACCATTAGCAACATTTCTTCGGTGGCCCGCGCCACGGTGGGCACCATCATGATGGCCAGCGCGATGCCGCCGGAGTAGGCGGAGAAGTGCTTCTGAGGCACGACTACCAGAGAGTAGGCCACAATGCCGATCACAATGGAGGGAACGCCATTAAGCACGTCGGCGGTGAAGCGCACAAAGTCGCCAAAGCGGTTGCGCCCGTATTCGGCCAGGTAAATGCCGCAGCCGATGCCGAACGGAATTCCGATGCCGCTGGAGATCAGCAGGATCACCCCCGAACCGATGATAGCGTTGGCCATGCCGCCGCCGGGTTCGCCCACGGGCTTCGGCGTCTGAGTGAGAAACGCCAGATTGACCGATCCGATGCCCTTAATCAGCAGATAAGTGAAAACTGCCATCAGCGGAATAAGAACAAGAATAGCCGAGCCTACGGCAAACCCTGTGGCGCCCCAGTTGGCGAATTTACGCCACCAACTGAGTTTCGCAGCACGGGTTGATGTGGAATTAGACACTGACCCTCGTTGTTCCGCCGGTGATGCTCCACACCAGCAAGCGCGCCAGGGCGTTGACGATCAGGGTCACGATGAACAATGCCAATCCGATTTCGACCAGCGCGCTCAGGTAAAGATCGCCAGTGGCTTCGCTGAACTCGTTGGCAATCACGCTGGCCATGGTGTAGCCGGGAGCGAATAGAGACTTGGCAATTTCCGGGCGGTTTCCGATGACCATGGTGACCGCCATGGTTTCGCCGAGCGCGCGGCCCAGACCGAGAATGATCCCGCCGACGATGCCGATCCGGGCATTACGCAAAACACCCATGCGGATCATTTCCCAACGGGTGGCGCCAAGAGCCAGCACCGCCTCGCGCTGATTCTGCGGAACCGCAGTCAACACCTCGCGGGTGATGGAAGCGACGATGGGCACAATCATGATGGCCAGGATGATTCCGGCAGCCAGCATGCCCAGTCCGAACATCGGGCCCTCGAACAGGCCAGTCCAGGCGAGGTACTTTGCCAGGAAGGGCTCCAGATACTCGCGCAGAAGCGGCGCCAGCACAAAAATTCCCCACAGGCCGTAGATGACGCTAGGGATCGCCGCCAGAAGCTCAACCAGGAACGAAATGATGGCGCGCAACCTGGCGGGGCACATCTCGGTTATGAATACCGCTACCCCGACTGAGAGAGGTACGGCGAGAATCAGCGCCAGGACCGAAGAGACGACCGTTCCGTAGATAAACGGCAAAGCGCCGAACTCACCGTTGACCGGGTCCCAGTCGCGTCCATAGAAGAAACCGATGCCGAACTGTTGCAGGGAAAGCTTGGACTTGTCGACCAGTTCGAAGACGATCAGGGCAACAATGATGAAAACCGAAATTGCTGCGAAGACGATGATGGCGCGAAACAGCGCGTCAGGAATTTTGCTGCTGCGGGGAGTCTTGGTTCGGATCCGCTGCAGTACCGTGGCGCCGATGGTCGCCTTGCGCTCCGTGCTGGTCTGAGCCAGAGACGGCACAGAGGTAATCTGCCGCTGCTTTGCCAAAGGATCCGGGTTTGAATTCATTAACCTGACGCTATCAAACGTGGATTACACCAAGGTTACAACTCCGTTACAGGAAAGCGCCAACTCCGGTGTATGGGGGCCGGAGTTGGCGTAAAGGAAAACCTTGCTCGCGCCGGCTATTTGATTCGATCGTTAATCGCTTTCTTCTCTGCCGCGACGACATCCTGGGGCAGCGGAGCATAAGAGAGTTGTTCCACCATGCCTTGACCCTTGTCCAGCATCCAGAACAGGAAGTCCTTGATGATCTTACCCTTGGCCGGATCCCGGGGCTGCACCGGAATCAGTAGCCAGGTGAAGCTCGCGATGGGATAGGCATTCTTGCCCGACGGGTTGGTGATGGAGACCCGGAAGTCGGCCGGCATCTTCACGCCGGCAGCGGCAGCAGTAGTGCTCGCCAGGCTGGCTTTGATGAAGTTCTTCGACGAGTTTTCCACGCTGCCGTAAGTGATCTTGTTCTGTAGAGCGTAAATCAACTCGACGTAGCCGATGGAACCAGGCAGCATGCGGATATTTCCGGCAACGCCTTCATTGCCTTTGCCGCCGACACCCACGGGCCACTTCACTGACGTCCCCTTTCCCGGTCCGCCGGCCCATTCAGAGCTAATCTTAGACAGATAGTCGGTGAAGATGTAAGTAGTGCCGCTACCATCGGAACGATGGACCACCGTGATGGCCTGACTGGGGAACTTGATATTCGGGTTTGCCCTGGCAATGGCGGGATCGCTCCAGTTCGAGATCTTGCCCAGGTAAATGCCGGCAAGAACCTGGGGCGTAAACTTGATCTCCTGATTGACGCCAGGAATGTTGTAAGCGGGAACTACTGCGCCCAACACAGTTGGAAGGTGGATGACCTTTACTTTGGACTCGGCAATCTGCTGGTCGGTCATAGGACCGTCAGAGGCGCCGAAGTCGACTGTGCCGGCCTGGACCTGACGAATGCCGCCACCGCTGCCAATCGATTGATAGTTGAACTGTATGTCGGGATGCTCGTTGTGATACTCGCTAAACCACTTCTGGTAGATGGGATTGGGGAATGTCGCGCCCGCCCCGTTAATGGTTGTCTGCCCCCACGTGCAGCCCGCGAACACCGCCACACACAATAACACCCTGAGTATCCGAATCACGTATAAGCCTCCTAAATTGATGAGAACCTTTAGCCGTAGCAGTTCTACCGTCGCCGGATTAAATGTTTGTTACAGGGCGGTTAATTTCGAGTGAAGAGCACGTTTCAGCTACTCCCGAGGTGAGTAACAGAACTCCCAAGCTCAATAGGCGCGTCGCCTGGGTTCCAGAAGACGTAGAATTTCCAGCAACAAGAATTGTTTGTAGCGGCTTAACCACATCCCCAATTTCTGTCGCAGACCGGGTGCTGTTTTCGCGGAAGCTGACGGCTTTTCCGCGAGAGAAGTCGCGGCAGCAATACGCATGACAACCCTCCAGGGCCTCTTTAGATCTGCTTTTCCCCTTTTGTGTTGGGTGCGAATGGAGGGAGCGACGAACTTAAATTATGGATTAAATTTCAGGAACTATTCGGGAGTGAGCGGACCTTCCCTGGTCTTCTGCCGCCGCCTTAGGTCGTCGATGAACATCTGTTCGACGGGTTTGTCGTAACTGCGAAGCACATGCCGGACGGTGTGGCCGGTGATGAGGTGGCAAACTTCCTCGGCGAGGTTCTTGGCATGGTCTCCGGCACGCTCCAGCGACTGAGTCATGAACAGGACGTGGAAGCTCTCCTGGTGAGGCGAGCTGTCGTGGTGTTCCAGATGGCGCAGGAACACCAGATTGCGGATGCGGTCGACTTCGGCATCTGCCCTGAGCACGCCCATAGCACGGTCCAGGTCACGAAGCTTGAGCGCGTCATGCACATCGCCCAGCATTTTTTCGAGACGCGAAGCCATCATCGTAAGGTCGCGAATATCCTGCAAGTCGATCCGGCTGCCGACGGTTGCTGCGCGATTGCTGCAGTTCAGCAGCAAGTCTCCGATACGTTCCAGCCCAATATTGAACTTAAGGCAGGCAAGCAGTTCACGCGCCTCTTGATCGCTGACCTTGGTAATAATGCAGGTGACGCCCTGGTCGATTTCGCGGTCCAGGGTGTCCAATTCCTTTTCGCTGTCCCGTACGCCGTCGAGCAGGGAAGGCACACCCGTAGCAATGCCCTCGGCGACGATCCCCGCCGCCTTGCGCGCCACGCGGCAGGCCTCCAAGGTACGCTCTTGCAGATGCGCGGCAACTTGTTCCGGGGAGGTCGGTTCCAGATTGGCGGAACTCATGGCTTGTCCTGACATCTCGTAAGGGGTCATGCCCTGTGGCACAACGGTGCTAACTGTTAGACGAACCCATCTTTTAGATGTGCTTATAACTTCATAACCCTTGTAGGTGAACATTCCATGAAAAATGCAAAAAGAAACTTTAATTCACAATCAGAAGTACTGAAATTGCTTTTAACTTCTGATACGCGCGCTTGACCCGCTGATATCTGCCATTGACGGCAGATCCCCTGTTCCCTCCGCTTCCTGCTTCGCCCTTGATTCGTCTAATGGGAGAAGACGCAATGATACAGCTTAAGGCTTGTGAGTAAGGGTGCGAGCTTAACCCTCGAAAGGGCGGCTCGCGTACGGATATCGAAACGCAATAAAACCCCGCAGCGGGACAACTTGTAACCGCAAGTACGCACCCTGAGGGTGGACGAAGGCACGCCGCGAGAAGAATGGATGTCAGATGCTGAGAATCAATATCCGAAGTAAAAAAGGAACGGCCACTCTGGTCTGCAGCGGGCGCATCGTGTTCGGCCTCGAGGCCGAGACCCTGCGCAGCATCGCGAAGGCCCGGCACGAACCTTATCTGCAGCTTGACCTGGCCGCAGTCGAGACCATCGACGCCAGCGGGCTGGGATTGCTGGTGGAACTGCAGCACTGGGCCGCTCACGAAAAACGTTCTCTGCGGATCACTAATCCTTCCGAATTCGTAGAGCGCCTGCTGGTAGCCACCCGACTCCATCTGGTCTTGAAAATTCCCGTGCGACAGCCGTGGGAACACGAGGGTGAGCGGTGCCGACTGGCTTCGGCAGCATTGAGTGCGTGAGTCGTAGGGCCGCTACGTGTGTGGCAGAATGCTCGGCGGCCCAGTTAAGAGGCGGATGAGGTACCCTGTTTTCCGGGGGGTGTTTGCCATGACTCGCCAACTACTTCGCGCTCTTGCGCTCACAGTAATCTGCACCTTCAGCCTTGCGGGCCTGGCGCAACTCATCACGCCTGCGTTGCTGGTCCTAGACAAAGATGACAACACGCTGGTGATCGTCAATCCGTCGACCAACACGATTGTCGGCACGGTTTCAACGGGCGATGCTCCGCACGAAGTTGCCGCCTCCAACGACGGCCGCCATGCCTACGTGACGAACTATGGGCCGTACGCGCAGGACCAGGCCGGCCACAGCTTATCGGTCATCGATCTAGGTGCCCGTAAAGAGACGCGCATCGAACTGAGTCCGCTGCGGCGGCCGCACGGAATCGAATTTGCCGGCGGCAAGGTGTACTTCACGGCCGAACTCAACAAGGCCATTGCACGCTGGGATCCCCAGACGCAGAAGCTGGATTGGCTGCTTGGTCTGGGGCAGAACCGCACCCACATGCTGGTGTTGACGAAGGACCTGAATACGATTCTTACCGCGAACGTCAATTCCAATTCGATCAGCATAGTTGAGCGCGTCGCAGGGCCAGACGAATGGCACGAGGCCGTGATTCCGGTGGGCAAAGGGCCGGAGGGTTGCGACCTATCGCCCGACGGCAAACAATTCTGGGCTGCCAATTCCGGTGATGGAACGGTGTCCGTCATCGATGTTGCGGCCAAGAAGTTGGTGCAGACGTTCAATGTTGGAACCAAGCACTCGAACCGGTTGAAATTCACTCCTGATGGCAAACGGGTGCTGATTTCCGATATCGGAAGCGGCGATCTGGTCGTGGTGGATGCGGGCTCGCGCAAGGTAATCAAGCGGATGAAGTTGGGTAAGTCGGCGGCGGGAATCCTGATTGTGCCCGACGGGTCGCGAGCTTATGTCGCGTTGAGCGCTGATGGGAAGGTGGCCGTGATCGATTTGAAGACGCTAGCTCTGACAAGCGAGATCGCCACTGGCCGCGGCCCTGACGGCATGGCGTGGGTGGGCCAATAAGAGACAACTGCCCGCGAATCGATCCGGGTTGAGGGAGATGATCGATATGGTCAGATGGATAGTCGCTGACTGTTCATGAGAACGGGGAGCAAACCGCACCCGGGTTCATTTTTTCCGGTTGCGGCATTTTCAACAGCCAAGCACCAGCATCGGCACCACGTAGACGGGCAAACATACCGTAGAATCGCAATTTCATGGCGGATTCTAATTCTCCGGGCGCGATGGCGCGGCGCCTGTTGTCACAACTTCTGCGCAACCTGCGGCCCTCCCATCAGCACACCGCGTTTTCCGCCACGCTCCTGCTGATGACCTCGGTCATGCTGGGCCGCGTCATCGGATATCTGCGGGAGATGTACGTAGCCTGGGCCTTCGGCGCCGGGCCCAAGACCGATGCCTATGTCGCAGCCTTCACGCTGCCTGACTTTCTCTTCTACATATTGGCGGGCGGCACAGCATCGATCACGTTCATTTCCATCTACACGCGAAAGACTTCAGCAGGAGAGAAACGCGAAGCGCAGGAGGCCTTCAACTCCACCATCACCATCATGACCGTGGTGATGATCCTGGGGACCACCCTGGTCGAGATCTTCACGCCACACTTCGAGCGCTTGCTGTTTCCGCATTTCAGCGCTGAACAGTTGCAGCTGTGCGTTCACCTGACGCGCATCATCCTGCCCGGACAGATTTTCTTCTACGCCGGCGGCGTGGTCTCGGCAGTGCTGTACTCGCGGCAGATGTTTCTGTTTCCCGCACTGAGCCCGGTGATCTACGGGTCTTCGATTATCCTTGGCGGATTGCTGGGCGCGCACCGCTTCGGGATTGCGGCGCTGGCCTATGGCGCGCTGACGGGTGCGATTGTTGGGCCTTTCCTGATCAATGCAATTGGAGCGCGGAATGCCGGGCTGCGCTATCGCTGGAACTTCGATTGGCGCAACCGCGAATTTCGCGAATGGGTGCGGCTCAGCATTCCGCTGATGCTCGGCGTGTCGCTTGTCTCGGCTGACGACTGGATCCTGCGCTACTTCGCGTCGGGCGGGGCTGGGGATATTTCGCGGCTGAACTACGCCAAGCGGCTGTTTGCGCTGCCGATCTCGATTCTTGGACAAGCCGCGGGGCAGGCGTCGATGCCCTTTTTTGCCAAGCTGTTCAGCGAAGGCCGGCGCGCAGTGTTTGCCGATACGGTCAATAAATCGGTATATCGCATTGCTTCTGCTTCCATGCTGGCGACGGCATTGATGATTCCGGCGGCCTTGCCGTTTGTCGACCTGGCGTTTCGCCGGGGACTCTTCACCTTCCACGACTCGCTGCAGACAGCCGTGTATTTCGCGTGGTTCTCGCTATCGCTGACGTTCTGGTCGGCGCAGGCGCTGTACGCGCGCGGATTCTACGCCGCAGGCAACACGATTACGCCGATGGTGGCGAGCACGGCAATCACGGCCGCCTCGCTGCCTGTCTATGCGGCGATGTTTCACAGCTTCGGAGTGCCGGGTTTGGCAATGGCTTCGGATATCGGCATCCTGATGAATACAGTGGCGCTTGCCCTGCTGTTGCACCGCACAGACCTGGTCCGACTACGCGGGTTGCCGTGGCTGGAACTGGCGAAAGCGTTCGGCACGGCGATGTTCGCGGGCGGTGCGGCCTACGCGGTCTCGCGATTTGTTCCGGTTACAGGCAGACGGACAAACGATCTGCTCGCGCTGGCGATTATCGGCGTGACCTGGCTGGCAGCAGTAGGAACCGGCTTGGCGATCACGCGCTCCGAGTTGCCACGCGAGCTTCGCCGCAGGAGCGCTCCCGCGACCCCCAACATCACCACACCTGATCCGATCGTCGACCGTACCACCACCGGCGGAGTGGAACCGTAGAATCGCGCTTGAGATGTTGCGCCATGCAAAAAGGCCACCCTTGCGGATGACCCTTGCTTTTCAGCGCCCGCACAGAGCAGGTTCGCCCGATGCGGGAACCGGGGCGAGCCCAAAACAAGGCCGACCCTGGTCGCTGTTTATGCTGCCGGAGCTCCGGTCAAGACCTGCTCGCGAACCTCGGCATCGTGCTGCTCTTCAGCGCGCGACATGGGCAGAGCGATTTCGAGCAGTTCGGGAATCGACTTCACATAGTGCATGGTCAGTCCCTGCAGTTGCTCGGGTGTCAGGTCTTCGGAGACGTTTTGCCGGTTGTCTTCCGGAAGAATGATGTCGGTCACGCCGGCGCGCTTGGCGGCGAGCGTTTTTTCCTTTATGCCGCCGATGGGCAGCACATTGCCGCTGAGGGTGATCTCGCCTGTCATCGCAGTCAGCGGACGCACGGGCCGGTCGGTGAGCAGCGAGACCAAAGCCGTCACCATGGTTACGCCAGCCGAGGGACCGTCCTTCGGAATGGCTCCAGCGGGCACGTGAATGTGGATGTCGTGATCGGCGAAGAAGCCTTCGTCGATTCCGAGTTCAGCCGCATTCGAGCGCACCCAGGTCAGCGCCGCCTGCATGGACTCCTGCATCACCTGTCCGAGTTGTCCGGTCATAGTGAAGCCGCCCTTGCCCTTCATCTTGTTGGCCTCGACGAAGAGCACGTCGCCGCCGGTCGGCGTCCACGCAAGGCCGACCGCTACGCCGGAGCGTTTCGTGCGCTCGGCAATTTCGCCTTCGACGCGAATCTTGATACCGCCCAGAATGTCATGCTGCTGCACCAGTTCGGGCGTTACCATCAGCTTGTCGGTGTGTCCTTCGGCGATGCGGCGCGCCTGCTTGCGGCACAGGGTACCGATGGTGCGCTCCAAATTGCGTACGCCGGCTTCGCGGGTGTAGTGGCGAATGATGAAGCGAATGGTCTCCTCTGGGAACTCGATCTGCTCCGTCGTGATGCCGTTCTCTTCAATCTGCCGCGGGACAAGGTACTGGAAGGCGATGTGGACCTTCTCCTCCTCGGTATAGCCTTGCAGTTCGATGATCTCCATGCGATCGCGCAGTGGTTCCGCAATCGGATCGAGCATGTTCGCGGTGGTGATGAACAACACCTTCGACAAATCGAATGGCACGTCGAGGTAGTTATCGCGGAAGCTGAAGTTCTGCTCCGGATCCAAGGCCTCCAGCAGCGCCGATCCCGGATCGCCCCGGAAGTCGCGGCCGACCTTGTCGATTTCGTCGAGCATGAACACCGGATCGTTGGTTTCGGCGCGGCGAATGCCCTGAATAATCTGGCCCGGCAAAGCTCCGATATACGTACGGCGGTGTCCTCGAATTTCTGCTTCATCATGTACGCCGCCCAGGGACAGGCGCACGAACTTGCGTCCCAGTGAGCGGGCAATGGACTTACCCAGCGAAGTCTTGCCCACGCCCGGAGGTCCCACGAAGCAGAGGATCGGCCCCTTCATGCTCGGCTTCAGCCGGCGCACCGAGAGGTAATCCAGAATGCGGTTCTTCACCTTCTCCAGATCGTAATGATCGGAGTCGAGAATTTCTTTCGCCTTTGGAATGTCAACCTCGACCCCTGACGACTTGTTCCACGGCAGCACCGCCAGCCACTCGATATAGTTGCGGGTGAGTCCGTAGTCCGCCGCCATCGGAGACATGCGAGCCAGGCGGCCAAGTTCCTTCAGCGCCTCTTTCTTCACGTCGTCGGGCATGCCGGCGGATTCGATCTTCTGGCGCAGTTCTTCGGCGTCGCGCGTGGTCTCGTCCTGCTCGCCCAGTTCTTTCTGGATGGCCTTCATCTGCTCGCGCAGGTAGTACTCGCGCTGCGTCTGCTGCACGCGGTCCTGCACTTCACTTTGGATTTTGTTGCGGAGTTGCTGAACTTCCAGCTCCTTCGCCAGGTGCTGATTGATCTTCTCCAGGCGAATGTAGACGTCGGGCGTTTCCAGCACGTCCTGCTTGTCGCGGGTCGAGAGCGACGGCAGTGACGACGCGATGAAGTCGACCATGCGCCCGGCATCTTCGATATTGGCTGCGACCGTGGACAACTCATCCGACAACGTAGGAGAGCCGGCAACGATCTGCTGGAACAGCGTCAGCACATTGCGCTGCAGCGCCTCGATTTGCGCATTGCTGGGCGCGAGGATCTCAGGGATGGTCTCCACCGTGGCTCGCATGAACGGCTGCAGCTGCGTGTACTCGCTGACCTTCACGCGCTCCAGGCCTTCGGCAAAGACAAACAGGCTCTGATTCGGCATGCGCACAACCTTGTGCACCACTGCCAGGGTTCCGACGGAAAACAAGTCTGTCGGTTGCGGCACATCGACCCGCGCTTCGCGCTGGGCCACCACGACTATGGTCTTATCCTCACCGAGGGAATTGATTAACTGGACCGAGCTTTCGCGGCCCACGGTCAAAGGCAGGACTGCATGGGGAAACAGCACGGTATCGCGAACCGGCAGCACCGGCAGGGTGCGGGCGGAGGTCGCGTCGTCTCTCAGTTCTGGGTCGGTCGTCGTTAAGTCTTTGTGAGTATTGGACATATGAATCCTTGAGTCAAGTACGCTCAACTTATAGATGAAACCGTAAACGCAAAAGATGCAGCCTGCCTACCGCCTATTCGCTATTGTTTCCATCGGCTGCATGAATCACTTCTCTACGGCGAACTCGAAGCCGGACGTGCCGTCCTGTATCGAGAGTGCCACTGGCAGAGCCGATTGCCCGAAACGGCACGCAATCCTCGATGCGCCGGCAGCGTTGAGGGTTCGTGTCAGGCCTGCTTTGGGCAGAATCTGGCACGAGAATATCGAGGCCACAGGATTCTAGTCCTTCAAATTCGACTCCACAACTCCAAAACGGCAGCGACGATGAACGTGGACTTTCCGGAACGGATCCGCGCAGAGCTGGGCTCTTAATCTTTCCCGAATTTGTTGGCGCTCTCAAACAAGTCACGTAAGCCAGGGCCGCGCAGATTTTCCCGCAGATAGGTCAACTGCTGCTCGAAGCGCAGGAGCACGTCTTCGATGTTCTGGCTGTTGGTGAGGGCGATATCGCGCCACATCGAATACGGGCTATGGGCGATGCGAGTCATCTCGCGCAGCGCGCGGCCGCCGATCTGTGAGACCGCGGCATCGTCTCCCAATTCATCGCGGAGCACGGTGGCAAAGACGGTCGAGATCATCTGCGGCAGGTGGCTGACCCAGGCGCAGAGGCGGTCGTGACGCTCGGCGTCGATAGCGATCAGGCGAGCGCCGATGGAGGCGAGCAGGCCGAGCCACTCTTGTTGCCGCTCACTGAGAGGAGCATCTGGATCGATCGGCGTAATTAGCCAGGTGGCGCCGCGGAACAGCCCGGCATCGGCGTTCTCAATGCCGCCGACTTCTTTTCCTGCCATAGGATGGCCGGGCAAAACGCGGGAGTGTGCCTCGGCTCCGTAGATGAGGCGGGCGCGCTCGACCAGTTGCTGCTTCGTGCTGCCGACATCGGTGATAAGCGTCTCGGGAGAAACCAGCGGAGCGATGGCCTCAAATTGCGACAGGATAGTGCCGACAGGCGTTGCCAGCACAACGAGGTCACTGTTTTCGATGGCGCGCAGGAGATCGGGTTCGGCTCGATCGATGGCGCTGCTACCTTGAGCGGCTTCCAGCACAATGGGCTTGTCGCAGCCCACGATCGTGCCTGCAAAGCCATGCGCGCGCAGCGCCAGGGCAAGAGAGCCGCCGATCAGGCCGGTGCCGACGATGGTGATTTGGCGAATGGGCATTGCGCGCTACCAAAGATACATTGGCAGATGAAAAGAACGGTTTACCACAGAGGCACAGAGACACAGAGGATCAAGAAATCGAGCTTGCAAAAAAGTGAGGATATCGGCGACGAATCGACGCACGCGACGAATCTACCGCATTCTTCCTCGCTGTCTCAGTGTCTGTGTGGTTCCGTGAAACATTCTTAATCTCTGCGTCCTCCGCGCTGAAGCGAGATTCATGCGATCGTTCTTCCCACCGCAGCGGCGATCATGCGCAACTGTCCCATCAGCTCGGCGAACTGCTGCGGGAACATCGATTGCGCGCCGTCGGAAAGGGCGTGGTCGGGATCGGGGTGGACCTCGATGAGCAGGGCATCGGCTCCGGCGGCGACCGAAGCGCACGCCATGGGAGCCACTTTGTCGCGCAACCCGGTGCCGTGCGATGGATCGGAGGTAATGGGCAAGTGCGACAACTTGTGCACGATCGGAATGGCCGAGATGTCGAGCGTATTGCGGGTGTAGGTCTCGAAGGTTCGAATGCCGCGCTCGCAGAGAATCACGTCGTAGTTGCCCCCCGACATGATGTACTCCGCTGAAAGCAGCATCTCTTCGATGGTGGCGGCGATGCCTCGCTTCATCAGAACGGGCTTGCGGACTTTGCCCAGCTCGCGCAGCAGGTTGAAGTTCTGCATGTTGCGGGCGCCGACCTGGAAGATGTCGACATAGGGCATCATCTGGTCGATCTGCGAGATCTCCATCACTTCGCTGATCACCATCAGGCCGTGCGCATCACCGGCCTCGCGCAGCAGCTTGAGGGCATCGAGCCCCATGCCCTGAAAAGTGTAAGGCGAGCTGCGCGGCTTGAAGGCGCCGCCGCGCAAGACACGGGCTCCCGCTTTGGAAACCTGCTCGGCCGCTTGAAGAATCTGCTCGCGCGACTCGACTGAGCACGGTCCGGCCATGACCACAACCGGCCGGCCACCGATCTCCACTCCGTTCGGAAGCTTGACGACGGTGTCGTGCCCGCGGAATTGGCGTCCAACCAGCTTGTACGGAGCGCTGATGCGATGCACGCGCTCGACTCCCGGAAGCACCTCCAGGTCGCGGGTATCGAAGTCGATGCGCTTGCCCACAGCGGCCAGCACCGATTGCCGCGCGCCGGTGGTGCGATGCACGGCAAAGCCCATCCGAACCAGGTGGTCGGTCACATCCTGAATCTGGTCTTCGGAAGCGGTCTCGAGCATCGCGACGATCATGGTTTAGTGTGGCTCCCTGTCTTAAGCCGTCCGTTATCGGCCGTCAGCTGTCAGCTTCTTCTCAGTCTGCAGCTCCCCGCCGCCAGCCAGCCAACAAGGCGAGAGGTCCTTCGCCTGGCGACAGCTCGAAGAATTTAGCTGACAACTGAAGGCTGAGAGCTGACAACTTCTTCAATCATTCGGTTCCAATTCCGTTACGCCGCTGGGCGGCTGCGCCGCATCGGCAACCATTTCGTCCGCCTGGATCTGGCGCATCACATCGACCAGCCGCTCGTAGACCTGCCGCAACTGCATATCGGAGAGCGGACCGTGATTATTGCTCGAAATATTGTCGAAAATGATGCGCTCGCGGTCCGGTTCGTAGATCGGCATACTCGAGTTCCGCTTCAGCCGGCCGATTTGCAGCGCACATTGGGCGCGCTCATTGATGAGTTGCACCAGCCGCCGGTCCAGTTCGTCGATCTTGCGCCGCAAATCAGCGATATCCATAAATGCTCTGCACAGCCGGATGTTTCTTCTATGAAAGCACAATCTTAGCCGGAATTCCCGCTAGCTCGTCACTGCTGTCAGCGACGAAAGGAATTCCGCAACTGCTTCGGCCTCGTGGCCCGGGTTTTCTTCCACTCTTTGCACGATAGCGCTGCCGATGACAGCCGCGTCGGCGAAGCTGCCAACTTCCGCGAACTGCTCTGCCGTCGAAATACCAAAACCGACGGCAATGGGCAGCTTGGTAATGGCGCGCAGGCGGTCGACCAGCTCGTGGGCGTCGGAGGCAAGCTCCTGGCGGGTACCGGTAATTCCCGTGCGCGAGATGGCGTAAACAAATCCCCGAGAATGGCGGACGGTTTCCCGCAGGCGCTGATCGGTGCTGGTGGGGGCAGCGAGAAACACCGGCGCAAGGCGGCGACCCTTCATGGCGCGCAGGTAGTCGCCGGCCTCCTCAACAGGAAGATCGGTTACCAGCGCTCCATCGGCGCCGGCTCCCGCAAGCGAAGCGCAGAAGCGGTCAAGACCGAACTGCAGGATCGGATTCATGTATGAGAAAAGGATGATTCCGGCGTTCGACTGCTCGCGGATTTCCCGGGCCACCTGCAGCACACTGTCGAGATTCGTTCCCTGACGAAGTGCACGTTCGCTGGCACGTTGAATCACCGGGCCATCGGCTACGGGATCGCTGAACGGCACGCCCAGTTCGACGACATCAGCTCCGGCCCGAATGGCCGACAGCGCAACGTCGCGCGAGACCTCGAGGCTAGGATCGCCACAGGTGATGTATGCCACCAGACCGGGTTTGTGCTTGAAGTTGATAGGCATAGAAAAACCAGTTGTCAGTGGCCGGTTGTCAGTGTCAGCAGCCAGCACTTATTTCATTGCTGGCAGCTTGTCCTGTGCCAGGTACGTTCCTCAGTCATCCGAGCCGCTCCGGACGAGAAGCTGTCTATTAGCGCGCCCTTCAGGAATTAACTCCACTGACAACGGATAACCGATAACTGACAACTTTCTTCAAAACGCCAAATTCTCTCGCAATATTCCGATGTCCTTATCGCCGCGTCCGGAGATGTTCACGATGATGATCTGGCTCTTTTCCATTCTGGGGGCGCGTTTCATAACCTCAGCCACCGCGTGTGCTGACTCCAGTGCGGCGATGACTCCTTCGGTGCGCGCCAGCAGCTTGAGCGCGTCGAGCGCCTCGGTGTCGGTAGCGGACAGGTATTCGGCGCGGCCCTGATCGTGCAGCCAGGCATGCTCCGGTCCGATGGCCGGGTAGTCGAGGCCGGCAGAGACGGAGTGCGTCGGAGCGATTTGTCCGGACTGGTCCTGTAGCACCCACGAATATGTACCTTGCAGAACGCCCGGGCCACCGCCTGCAAAGCGGGCGGCATGCTGGCCCAGCCCGCGGCCACGGCCACCAGCTTCAACGCCGATGAGCTTGACGCCAGGGTCCTTGATGAATTCGTAGAAAATTCCTATGGCATTCGAGCCCCCGCCGACACAGGCGATGATCGCGTCGGGAAGGCGGCCTTCGGCCTTCAGGATCTGAGCGCGCGCTTCCTGTCCGATAACGCGATGAAAGTCGCGAACCATGGTGGGATAAGGGTGCGCGCCCAGCACGCTGCCCAGTAGGTAGTGAGTGGTGCGCACGTTGGTCACCCAGTCGCGCATGGCTTCGTTGATAGCGTCTTTCAAGGTGCGGGAGCCGGACTCGACGGGACGCACCTCAGCGCCAAGCAGACGCATACGAAAGACATTCAGCTCCTGGCGGCGCATGTCCTCCGCACCCATGTAGACCACGCACTCCATTCCGAACAGGGCGCAAACTGTGGCCGTGGCAACGCCGTGCTGTCCGGCGCCGGTCTCGGCGATGATGCGGTGCTTGCCCATGCGGCGCGCCAGCAGAGCCTGGCCGATACAGTTATTGATCTTGTGGGCTCCGGTGTGCAGCAGGTCCTCGCGCTTCAGATAGATCCTTGCGCCGCCAAACTCCTGGGTCAGTCGCTCGGCGAGGAACAGCGGAGTTGGCCGGCCAGCGAAATCCTGCAGCAAGCGGTGGTATTCCTTCCGGAACTGCTTATCTTTGCGAGCCTTGTGATAAGCGTCCTCCAGTTCCTGCAGCGCGGCCATAAGAGTTTCCGGCACAAACCGCCCGCCGTAGGAGCCGAAGCGGCCGGCAACGGCGCGATGACGGCGCGTCTTTGAAGGCTTGGGCGGTTGTGCTAAGGGCTGGGATTGAGAAGTCTGCTCCATAACGGCTCTCTGCTGCGCTAAGCGCTTCTGCTCTTCCGCTGCTCGCGGGCGCGGTCAAAATTGGAATGGGACTGAACAATTGTGGATCGCTGTGGCTCTGCGCTGCGAACGGATGCAACGAACCTCTGCACTTTCGCTGCATCCTTCTTGCCGGGTTCGCGCTCGACGCCTGAAGCCACATCCACTCCCCAGGGCTCGAAGAGGCGAACTGCGGCGGCGACGTTGGCAGGATTCAGTCCGCCCGCGATTATCACCGGGACCGTTCGCTGGATGCGCGACACGATAGGCAGAACGGCATCCCACTCGAAGCACACTCCCGTGCCACCGCGCCGGGTGGCGTTACCGGAGTCGATCAGCACAGCGTCGAGCAAGTCGGCTAGTTTCAGGTATCGGTCTAGCAGGTCAGAGGCGGAATCCAGAAGCTGATCGGCGTGCAAGGTCTTAATGAGCAGGCGCAAGCCGATGGCAGCGCGAAATTGATGCAATTGCCCGGGAGCTTCGTCGCCCTGAAGTTGCACTCCGGTAAGAGCGGCCAACTCCGCGATCTCGGCAACCTGCGAGGGGGACTCGTTCACGAAAACGCCGATCCTCGCGACTTCGCCCGGTAAGCTGGAGATGATTTGTGCGGCGGCTTCCGCACCGACACGGCGCACACTCGGCGCGAAGACAAATCCCAGCGCGTCCACTCCTGCGCCCACGGCTGACTTGGCATCGGCCATGCTGGTATTGCCACAAATCTTGATCCAGGTCATACCGTGGCCGCCGCCCGCGACAGAAGGTTGACAAGCGCTTCGCCGGGATGAGGGGCGCGCATCAGGCTTTCGCCGATTAGGAAAGCGTCGAACCCGGCAGCCCGGAGGCGCGCAATGTCGTCGCCACTTTCGATGCCGCTCTCGGCAACCTTAATGACACTTTTCGGCAGCAGTTCTGCCAGTTCCAGCGAAGTGTTCAAGGTGACCTTGAAGGTATGCATGTTGCGATTGTTGACTCCGATGGTTTCGCACCCAGCGTCAACGGCATGCTGCAGTTCGGCGTCGTCGTGGACCTCGCAAAGCACGTCGAGTTCAAACTCACGCGCCCGTCGCGCCAGGCTGACCAGTTCCTGTGGGGTGAGAGCAGCCACGATTAGAAGCACGGCGTCAGCGCCATGCGCGCGCGCTTGCAGTAGTTGGAATTCGTCGACAATAAAATCTTTGCGGAGGCAGGGAAGCGAGGTCACCTGCGAAGCGATCTCCAGATTGCGCAGCGAGCCCTGAAAGAACCGCTCGTCGGTGAGGACGGAAAGCGCTGCTGCGCCGGCTGCTTGCAGCTCTTGCGCCAACTCGTCTACCGGGAAGCTGGCGCGGATCAGTCCCCTGGACGGCGAAGCTTTCTTGAGTTCGGCGATGATGGCCGGGCCCGTACGGCTGGCCACAAGCAGGCGCTGGCGAAAGCCTCGTGGCTGGCGCGCGGCGGACTGCTCTTCGAGCAAACGCAGGTCGGCAGAGGCCTTCTCGGCCGAGAGGCGCGAGCGCGTGGCTCCGACAATTTCTTCCAGCTTGGTGGGCATGCAGAGATTTGAGTATACCGCTCTGAATCGCCATTCGGTTTGCGGTATGCGCATCTGGCGAGTTCGTAAGGCGACGGCGATTCAGGCTCATTCGGGGACCTGTCGGGAATTCGCGGGAAGGGTGCCGTCGCTACGCGACTCGAAGGTTTTATTGCGGCCTACCCAGCACTCCGCCTTCGCTCCGTGCTGGGCTAGATTATGGCCTCCGCTTCGCGGAGTTGCGGTGTTGCAGACGAGTTGTGCACACCCCGGGAAGGGTGCCGTCGCTACGCGACTCCAGCGACTCCAGTTATTTTCCCATTACCCGGCTCTGACGAGCAGGGCTCAACCCATCACGCTTCGCGGCTTTATTTTTTGCCTGCGATCGGCTTCGGCTGGCGAAAACGAGTTCTCGCGCGGCCACAGCAAACCATCCAGCTCAAGGCCCGGACAGACTCAGGGCTTTCCTGGCGAGCCCGTCCGGGGTACTGGGGGAATCCCTGGGAATGCATTACAAAGCAATGGCATCCGTTCTGATACGCTGATTGACCATCGTGCAGGAACGCCCATGAGTCAGTCAGCCGTTTCCATCGAGTTTCGCAATGTCTTCTTCCGGATCGGCACAGGCCGTATGCTGCTCGACGGCATCGGTCTCGAGGTGAAGCGCGGGGAAACCCTGATGCTGCTGGGACGCAGCGGCTCGGGCAAGACTACGTGCCTGAAGATGGTCAACCGGCTGCTTGAGCCGACGGGCGGCGAGATTCTTGTCGAAGGCAAGACGCTTGCGCAGTGGGACCCGATCCGGCTGCGGCGTTCCATCGGATATGCCATCCAGGATGTCGGGCTCTTTCCCCACTACACCGTGCGCGAGAATGTGGCGCTCATTCCCCGGCTGGACAAATGGGACCGCGGGCGCATGGAGGCGCGCGTCGAGGAAGTGCTCGCGCTGGTAGGCTTGCCGGGAAGAGAATTCGCAGAGCGTTTCCCGAGCCAGCTCTCGGGTGGGCAGCGCCAGCGAGTGGGACTGGCGCGCGCGTTAGCAGGGGAGCCTCCGATTCTGCTCATGGATGAGCCCTTCGGGGCCCTTGATCCCATCACTCGCGCCGAGTTGCAGATGGAATTCAAGAAGCTGCAGCAGAAGCTGGCGAAGACGATTGTCTTCGTGACCCACGATGTCGGCGAGGCGTTGTTGCTGGGGGATCGAATTGCGCTGATGGATTCCGGGCGCCTGCACGGGATCTATCAAAAGGACGAATTTCTCCAGTCCGCTGATGAGCTGGTGAAGGCTTATATGGATGTGGTTCGAGCCGGGCAGACGATTCTTGGCTGATTTGGCCCGCTAGAAAGATGCACTTCATCCTGACACATCAACGCGAGGTGGCGACGGTCACGGGCGAACACCTGTGGCTGGTTGGCCTTTCCATGCTGATCGCCGTCGGTATCGGAATGCCGCTGGGGATTCTGCTGACGCGGCGCCCGAAGCTGAAGACTTTTGTACTCGGCAGCACCAACGTCGTTCAGACCATTCCCAGCTTGGCGCTATTTGGATTGCTGCTGCCTCTGCCGTGGCTGGGAGCAAGAGCCGACCGGCTGGCGATTGTCGCCCTGGCTCTTTATGCGCTCTTGCCGATCGTGCGCAACACCTACGTCGGCATTGCGGGAGTCAGTGCGCCGGTGCGCGATGCTGCCGTCGCCATGGGCCTGACGCCGGGGCAGTTGCTGTGGATGGTGGAGCTGCCGTTAGCGTCGCCGGTAATTCTGGCGGGCATCCGCACGGCAACCGTGATCACCATTGGAGTGGCAACCATTGCGGCGGCTATCGGCGCCGGGGGACTGGGAGAGTTCATCTTTCGAGGCATCGCAATGGTCGACAACGGAGTCATTCTCGCGGGTGCGCTTCCGGCGGCCGCCATGGCTCTCATTGCAGATGCCGCGCTCGGAGCGGCCGAGAAACTTATGGTCCGGCGGCAGCATTAGTATGGATCGCCGCCTGTTCCTTTCCGGAAGCGTCATGCTGCTCGCCACGGGCTGCACGTCGCACCCTAATGAAATTGTTGTCGGCTCGAAAAACTTTACTGAACAGCTCATTCTCGGCGAGATCCTCGCCCAGTATCTAGGCCGCGAATGCCGCGCCCCGGTCGAGCGCCGGTTCTATCTCGCAGGGACCTACATCTGCCAGCAGGCCATCCTCTCTGGCCGCATCGACACCTATGTCGAGTACACGGGAACTGCGCTGGCTGCCGTGCTGAAGGAGAAGTACTCGAGCGATCCGTCCACGGTGTACGAACGAGTGAAGACCGGCTATAAGCAGCGCTTCAACCTCGACGTGATGCCGCCGCTGGGCTTCAACAATAGCTTTGCCATGGTGGTGCGCGGGCAGGAGGCGCGAAGACTGGGCATTACCAAGCTGTCGCAGTTGTCCCCATACGCTCCGCAGATGAGATTGGGCGTGGGTTACGAATTTCTCGAGCGGCAGGATGGTTATCAGGGGCTGGTTCGCACCTACGACCTGAAGTTCGCTGAGTCGCCGCGGGTCATGGATCTTGGTCTGCTCTACCGTGCGCTGGAGAACAAATCTGTCGACATCGTGGCGGGCAATAATACAGACGGATTAATCGAGGCTCTGGGACTGGTGGTGCTGGAGGACGATCGGCATTACTTTCCTCCCTACGATGCAGTACCGATTGTCAGGCCGCAGACGATCGAGCGTTTTCCAGCTATGAAAACAGCTTTGGCCAATCTGGCGGGACGAATTACCGCCGACGAGATGCGCAAAATGAATTACGCGGTGGATGGGAGAAAGGAGGATGCGACACAGGTAGCCGCTCGTTTCCTTGTTCGCCACCTAGGTGCTATAAAGACGACCGATTACTAACACAAAGATTCCAAGGGCCGATTTGCAAAAATGTTTTGTTGCGGTTCGGGCAAAGAATCTGTTGCGGAATCACCAGATTCAGTTGTAAGCTGTTTGCCGCTGAAGTGCGCAGCAAGCCTTGTAGAACATAGGTGTTTCGAGTAAAGGAGGAAACCTTGTCCCGCAAGATCACACTAGTAACCTTCGTCGCCATGGTAGCCATGGTGTTTTGTGCAGTGGCTGCCAATGCAGATGTGCTCTACACGACATTAGGTCCGAACGGCGAATATGACACCAGCAGCGGTTATTTCGTTGACGGATCCAACTACTTCAACCAAGTCCTCTCCATGGAGTTCTCGCCGAGCTCTTCGGAGTCGATGACCGATGCCGTTTTGGCGCTTGGCAACTACGCTGGTTCCAACAACCCGGTTAACGTTTACCTGATGGCCGACAACGGCGGTCAGCCGGGCAGCATCCTTGCCACTCTGACCCAGCAGGGCACGATCCAGTCCTTCACCAGTGGTGGCAGCCTGATTAACTTCACCTGCCCCGCCAACAACTGCGGCACCGTAAATGCCGGTACAAACTATTGGCTGACGGCTTGGGAGCCGGATCCGAATACCGAGCAGGCTTGGATGTACGCTTATCAGGACCAGGCAGGCCAGCTTGCTTTCGATCAAACGGGCAGCATCAATGGTCCCTGGAGCCTCTACTTCGGAACCGTGTCCGGCTTCCGAATTGACGGAACTGCCGTTCCTGAGCCGAGCACTCTGGCTCTGCTGGGAAGCGGCCTGTTTGCAGCTGCGGCCGGCATCTGCCGTAAGTTCAAACTGTAGTTTGGTAGATTAAGAAACACGCCGGAGCGCGAAGCTCCGGCATTTTTATTTGGCGAACCCAAGTTTGAGCAAATTTTGGCCATTAGTTTCGCCCCGAAAAATTAGCAAAAAACTAGAAGCGGAAGGGCGACTTTTGGTGTAAAGTTCACGACGCTGATGTGCACAGCAGGAAGACCTGCCAGTCAACAGCATTTGCGTGAAAGATTCAGGGGCTGTAAAACGCCACCTCAACCAGTCCATGTTGCGGAAGATGGGGGAGGGAGGAGACTAATGAAAAAAGTCGTATTCGCAGTGGTAATTCTGCTGGCAAGCTCCGCGTTTGCCAGCGAACTGTTGGTTAACGGCGACTTTGAGACGGGTCAATTGTCGCCGTGGTACAACGGCGAAAATTTCTGTACCGGAAACTGCGTTCCCTGGAATGTCAGCACCGACAATCCTCATTCGGGTCTGTACAGCGCGATGGACCAGGGAAACATCCAGTTGCGGCAGGACTTCGCCCCCACCATGGGCTCACTGATCACCAACGTCTCGTTCTGGGTGAATAGTCAGTCTGGCATAGACGCCGTAGATTTCTTCTATACGGATAGTTCCGACGAGGAGTTCGTCGTGTTCCCCACGGCCAACACGTGGACCCTCGAGGATGTCACGGCTGATGTGGATTCGGGAAAGACGCTGATGGGATTCGCCATCTGGGGTTCGGGCCCCAACTGGATTACCTATGTCGACGATGCCAGCATTACCAGCAACGCGGTTCCAGAACCCACCACTCTGGCTCTGCTGGGAAGCGGTCTGTTTGCGGTCGCAGCCGGCGTTTGCCGTAAGTTCAAACTGTAGTTCTGGCGATTTCGCGCGGCGCCGGAGCGCAGAGCTCCGGCCTTTTTTGTCTGGGTGCTAGCTTTCAGCGGTGATGTGGTCGATTTCCGCCAGTTCGGCTGGGCCAAGCTTCCAGCCTGCCGCTTTGCAGTTGCTCTCCACCTGCGCCGGTTTGCTAGCGCCGGCGATCACGCTGCCGACAACTTTATGGGACAGCAGCCAGGAGAATGCCAGCTCAAGCAGGGTATGTCCGTGTCTGCCGGCAAACTCCGATAGCTTTTCCACCTTATCGAAATTAGCGGGTGTGGCGTAACGATTGGCCAGTCCCGGCTTGTGGGCGAACCGGCTGCCCTCCGGATGTTCTTCGTGGCGCTTGTATTTTCCGGTGAGCAGTCCGCTGGCCAATGGGAAGTAGGGCAACTCGCTCATGCCGAACTTTTCCACCACCGGCAGCAGTTCCGCTTCAACAGCGCGAACCAGCAAGCTGTATTCATCCTGACTGGTGATGAAATGATGTAACTCCTTGGCTTGCGCGGTTTCTTCAGCTTCGGTCAGTTGCGCTGCCGACACATTCGAACAGCCGATATAGCGCACCTTGCCTTCCTTCACCAGGTGATCCAAAGCCAGCAACGTTTCCTCGATGGGCGTTTCGGGATCCGGACGGTGCAGTTGGTAGAGGTCGATCCAGTCGGTCTTCAGGCGGGAGAGACTCGCCTCTATAGCCGAAATGATGTAGGAGTGCGAAGCTCCTTTCTTTTTGCCTTCCGTATCAAGTTGCGACCCGAACTTGGTGGCGAGAACGACGTGGGCTCGACGCGTTCCAAGAATCTGCCCCAGAAACTCCTCCGAGTAGCCATAGCTGTCGGAGGTATCTATGAAATTGATTCCGCAATCGAATGCCCTGTGAACAATGTGGCGGGTTTCGTCGACCCCCAGATCCTTTACGAATCCGAAATTGTTGCCTCCCAGGCCAACCTCAGAAACTTCGAGCTCCGAATTGCCAAGTCTGCGGTAGTTCATGATCATCCCGGCAGCCGTGCCGCGTGGAGCCCGAACGCAACGCCCGTTCTCCGGCTGTGCCAACGCCGCTAACTAGTTTATGCCATGCAGCGAGAGCAGGTTGCATTCGGGTACCGGCGTTCCAATCCAGGCCGCAGCACGACGGTGGACAAGCAACGCCGCTGATTAGTGAATGCCGCTAGCGTGCAGGGCGGCGCTGTAATGCTGGTCCGTTCCCATAATGTGCCCGGTGAGCCAGTTCTTCAGGAAATCGAGCAGTTCCACCGTAATTGCGGTTGCGCCGGCCTGATATTCGTTCGAGAGTTGCTGGATTCGATTGACGAATTTCTGGTGCTGCACGATATGTGCAGCGAGATCGGCATAACCGGCCTGCCGCAAGAGGGCCTCTTCGTTGCGGAAGTGTTGCTGGGTGTAGGCCACCAGTTCCTGGAGAACGGGCTGAAGCACATCCCGGCCGCGACCGCCTTTCATGGCTTCGTACAAATTGTTAACGATCACGAATAATTGCTGATGCTCACTGTCGATACGCTGCACTCGTACGCTATAGGAGTCGTTCCAGGTTGCGAATGACATGCATGCTCCTTCACAAAGCTGATCGGCATGCTGAAATGTTTCTTCAACTAGGGCTGCTCGAGATGCTCCAGTATGCCGTGCAGCGGTATGCGGATCCAATGCGGCCGATGCTGCAACTCGTGCCCGATCTCCAGCAGTGCACGTTCCAGTAAATACGAACTGAGCAGAATGCGCACTTCCTCTTCCCGCTGCGGCAGGAAATCTACCCCCTCGGTTGCTCTGCGATACTCCTCACAGAACACGGAGCCCACCCAACGGCACCATGCCAGCGCCCACTTCTCGATCGCAGGATGACCTTCGCGGCTGGGAATGATTCCGGGCACATCACCGAACAGGGCGGCGTGTGCGACATAGTGGAAGGAGCGCAGCATGCTGGCGACGTCGCGCAGGGGTGAGCGCTTGATGCGGCGTTCGCTGAGCGAGCGATAAGGGTCGCCTTCAAAGTTGGTGATGATCCAATCGTTGCCCGCGTAAATGACGTTAGAAAGCTGGTAGTCTCCATGCTGTCGAATACGCAATCCGCCGATGCGAGTGTCGCGCAGTGGCTGCAGACGCTGGCGAATTTCAGCTTCCTGCTCCACAACTCGCGCGACTTCCTGCCGCGCGTTGTCCGGAATTGTTGCCGCGGCGGTTCGTAGCGTCTCCGTCGCTCGGTTAAGTTGCCCAAGAATGCCGTGATACACGCTGTGCCGATAAAACTCTGTAAATGGCTCGGGAGCGAAGGCCGGAATATCGGGCCGGCTGGCCAGGGCCTGGTGCAGTTCGGCGGAACAGCGGGCGAGCCTCCGCACCACGTCGACGTAGTTCCCCAGCAGGTCGGACATGAGCGGCGGCATCGCCAGCGGCGAATGGCACAATGGGCCGGGAAGCTGCAGGTCCTTCAGTCTGCGATCGTCGGCTGGAATAGCCAGAGCATGTTCGAAGAAGATGCCGAGATGGTCGAGGGTGTACTTCCAGCCGGCTGTCCCATTGCGTACGAAGCTACTGAGTGCGCCCAGAGTGGCGCTGTGGGTGATGTAGTCGTCGGTCCAGCGGAACTCCAGCGAGCCGAGGGCCCGGGGAACGGCGGTGAAATTTGTGTGCTCGGTGAGGAACTCCGGAATCTCGCATCCCGGGTTGGGGCCTTCCTCTATCTTGCGATAGAGCTTCAGCAGGAAATCATCTCCGTAGAAGATTTCAGTGTAGGGCTGCTCGGTGGGCCTGGCCATGGGCTCGAGACTGGACGTCACCGAGGTCCAGGCCCGCCGGAAGGCTTGGGTATGCGATCCGACCAGTTCGCCTGCTGCTCCACGAAAACGCCGCCGCCGCACAATGGCGCTCAGCAAGGCGCTGCTGAACGCGCGATCGGATACGGCGGCGAACAGGATTGCGTTGGCCTCTTGTCCCATCCCTTCCAGGCGCGCCAGGGCCGACTCGGGCCGTTCGCGCAGAATGGCATCGGCTTTTTCACCGCTGGCCACACTTAGAGGAACAAGGTAGGTTTCACTATCAGCGTCGCCGTAGTCCACGGACAGAAAAAGCAAGTGGGCGCCGCTGTCGGGCAGAGCCACCGTGTCCCGAACATTAACCGCGGTGATGATGCTCGATTTGCCGAGAAACCACGGGCGCTGGCGCAAAAGGCGTGGGGCGACTCGCCGCAGCGACGCGAGCGTCACGTCGGAGTAAATGTTCTCTGCCGATTCCACTGGTAAGACCATCAGCGTCGCGGGCCCGGTTCCATTGCTGAACGACTCGGCAACTTCTCTTGGCTCCAGACGGAACCAGTAAAAGGAGTGGGGTCCGAGCGACAGCGGGTACATCTGATCAGTAATGTTGGGGAAGCGATTGTGGCCGAAGACTTCGACGGGAACGCTTCCACTGAACTGCGACAGGTCAAGGTCGCAGGCTTGGACGAAGCGCGAGAGATTTGCCACCACGAGTATCCGGTCTTCGCCGTACTGGCGAAGAAAGGCCAAAACCTTGCGATTGCTGGGATAAAGAAACTCCAGCGAGCCCCGGCCAAAGGCCTTGGATTGCTTACGCTGCGAGATCAGCCGCTTGGTGAACCACAGCAGCGAGTGGACATTGTTCTGCTGGGTTTCGACATTGACTGCCTCGTAGTGATACTCGGGATCGATGTTCACCGGCAGATACAGACGCTGCGGATTGGCGCGGGAGAAGCCGGCATTGCGGTCGGCGCTCCACTGCATTGGCGTGCGCACCCCGTTACGATCGCCGAGAAAGACGTTATCGCCCATCCCGATCTCGTCGCCGTAGTAGATGACAGGCGTCCCGGGAAGCGAAAACAGCAGCGCGTTCATCAGTTCCATACGGCGCCGGTCGTTTTCCAGCAACGGCGCCAGGCGGCGACGGATTCCGAGATTGATGCGCATCTCCCGGTCGCGCGCATAGCTGCGGTACATGTAATCGCGCTCTTCGTCGGTGACCATCTCCAGCGTCAGCTCGTCGTGATTGCGCAGGAACATCGCCCACTGGCAGTTCTCCGGGATCGAAGGCGTGATCTTCATGATGTCGGTAAGGGGGTAGCGGTCTTCCATGCGCAATGACATGAACAGGCGTGGCATCACCGGAAAGTGAAAGGCCATGTGACATTCATCGCCGTTGCCGAAGTAGGCGACGGCGTCTTCGGGCCACTGATTGGCTTCGGCGAGCAGCATCCGGTCGTGGTATTTCTCGTCGACGTGCTTGCGCAGCTCGCGCAGTGCCTGATGGGTTTCCGGCAGGTTCTCGCAGTTGGTGCCTTCGCGCTCGTAGAGATACGGCACGGCGTCAAGCCGCATGCCGTCGACTCCCATGTCGAGCCAGAAGTCCATGGCGCCGAACATGGCTTCCTTGACCTCGGGATTGTCCCAGTTCAGGTCCGGCTGGTGCGAGTAGAAGCGGTGCCAGTAGTACGCCTTGGCGACCGGATCCCACGTCCAGTTGGAGTTTTCGAAATCCTTGAAGATGATGCGCGCGTCTTTGTACTTCTCCGGCGTATCGCTCCAGACATAAAAGTTGCGCCAGCGCGAACCTGGGGCTGCCCGCCGCGAGCGCTGAAACCATACGTGCTGATCGGAGGAATGGTTCAGCACCAGCTCGGTGATGACCTTCAGACCTCGCCGGTGCGCCTCGCGCAGGAATCTCTGGAAGTCCTTCAGCGTGCCGTAGGTGGGATGGACGTCAGTGTAATCGGATATGTCGTAGCCGTCGTCGCGCCACGGAGAGGGGCAAAAGGGCAGCAGCCAGATCGCTGTGATGCCGAGGTATTGCAGGTACTCCAGCTTCTGCGTCAGGCCGCCAAAGTCACCCATGCCGTCGGTCACACTGTCGTAGAAAGCGCGAACGTGGACTTCATAGATGATGGCATCCTTGTACCAGGTCGGGTCGGAGTTGGAATGGTTGTTGGCGGACTGCAAAACGGCTTTCTGCTTATTTTCCTGCTGGGCTGAATTCACGAGTCTATCCGCGCATGATGCTGGAAGGTGAATGAAGAATCAGGTCCCGCAACTCCCTTGGGATGGCAGGTCCCGGGCTTAAGTTTGTTCCCGTGGCCACGCCGCCCCTGTGGAAAGCCCCTATCGGGCCGTTCTGGCAAAAAGTCGGCAATCCACTGAAGCGTCGCACCGGGAACGAGTATCTGTATGTTTTATACCTATCGGTTGCTTATAGGTTAAGAATTGTTGCGTTTCCCATGAAAAATGGAACCTCGACGCCATCTGTCAGACGCTGCTTAAGGTCCTGCCGCCGGGACCCACGCCACCGCTGCTCATCAAGTACGATGCGTCCTCGGCGCCCATCCTACAGCTTGGACTGTCGGGCCAGGGACTCAGTGAGCAACAGGTTTACGATATGGGCCTTAACTTTATCCGGACTCAGTTGCCGGCGGTCCAGGGCGCCTCAATTCCGCTGCCAGGGAGGAAACAACGTGGCTGGTACGAGTTTGTTCACGCCAGAGCTGTTCGTTTTTCTGAAACAACTGAAGCGTAATAACGATCGCGAATGGTTCGCCAAAAACAAGTCGCGCTACGAAGAGTGCGTGCAGAAACCGGCGCTGGCATTCATCGCCGAGTTCGCCCAACACCTGCATGAAATCAGTCCTCATTTTGTGGCGGACGCACGGCCT
Organism: uncultured Acidobacteriaceae bacterium; assembly: GCA_963846815.1. Taxonomy (GTDB): domain Bacteria; phylum Acidobacteriota; class Terriglobia; order Terriglobales; family Acidobacteriaceae; genus CAVVDY01. The sequence goes on from CAWJXG010000003.1 coordinate 250,510, forward strand.
TCGCGAGGCTCCCTGTTTCGGATCTACCGCGATACCCGGTTTTCCTCCGACAAAAAGCCGTTCAAGACGCATGTGGGCATCCGTTTCTCGCACGAGAAAGGCAGGGACGCGCACGCCCCGGTGTTCTACCTCCATCTGGAGCCCGGGAACTGTTTCGGGGGCGCTGGCATCTGGCATCCAGACAACCCGACGTTGACCAAAGTTCGCACTGCCATCGTCGATCAGGGTGAGGATTGGAAGCGGGTACGGAGCAAACTGTCGCTGGAAGGTGACAAACTCAAGAAGCCGCCGCGGGGCTTTGATCCTGGCCATCGCTTCGTCGAAGACTTGAAGCTGAAGGACTTCGTCGCCTCTGCCCCTTTCTCGGAAGAGCAAATTTGCGGCCGCAATTTTCTTCGGGATTATGCCAAACAATGCCGGAAACTCGCGCCGCTGGTGGAGTTCACTACGACCTCGGTAGGTTTGAAGTTCTAGGAGCTGTCTAGCTGGCTCATAAATCCCCGCTCGGTTTCTATTAAGGCCAAACTTTAGTTATGCCGCTCACACCAAAGAGCCTGGGAGAATTCGAGCCCAGTGCGGGAGCGCTGGGACAGCGTCTCCAAGCCTCTAAGACCGCGCTGGATCGAGCTGTTTCTGGCCCTTTTGGGGGTTGAGCGCCATCGAAACGTGGTGAGTTCGGAGTCTTTAGAACAACGACGGATTGTTCGGATTGCCCGAGTCTATATCGATTTGCTGCTCTGTTTTGCGCCTCGCGTACCAGCAAGGCTTGTCGCCCATATGGGGTAGTAGCGAGTTCGCGCATTCGACCGTCTGTTGCCCGGCGTAGTCGAATTCCGTCTTGCCGCTCTTCAGCTTCACCGAGTAATACGTGTCCAGCGTGACGCTTCCAAAGGCGTTTCTGTTGGCATGGGCCCTGTACGCCAGCCATCCGTAGTCCCCCAGGTAAAGTAGGGCAAGCAAGACGGGAACGGTGATCAACAATCGTTTCATCGTCACACTGAGGGTATCGGTAGGTGCGGTTGACTGACAACTCGCTGACACCGGAGTTGATGCTACTACGATCGGTATTCACATCCTTTCGGGGTAAAAGTTTCACCCCTTAAGTAGTTGAGTTCCGGCGCGCTCCGGGGCATCATATCTCACAGCGATCTGTGATGTGGGTAGAGCTGGCCGCTCTCCTTGCGAGTGAAGCTCCGAAAGAACAGAAGTCGTCGTGCAGCCGGCGACCGCCTTTGGGGAATTAGCCTTGAGCCCGAGATACAGCGTTCGCGATCCCAAAACCTCGCAAGGCGGTTCAGGCCGTCCGCCGGTGGATTCGTGGCCGGGCGGCGGTGGTGGACCGGGAGGCCGCGGCGGCGGGGACGATCCTCCTTATCGCGAACGGCTGCGGCGTTACCGCATGGGTATGCTGCTGGGCCTCACCTCGGTGGTGATGCTGTTTGTATCGTTCACCACGGCTTACGTGGTGCGAAAAGCAGGCGCCGTTTGGGACCCGGCACGCAACGACTATGTCAGCAACTGGGTCCCGATCACGTTGCCGGTCCGGATTCTGCTGCTGAATACGCTTGTCCTGCTGCTGAGCAGCCTTAGCCTCGAGGTTGCGCGCAAACGGGCCGCCACGGATGTCGCTCTTGCTCCGATCACCGACATGCCCGGAATTCGCGTAAGTGCTCGCGACTCGCTTCCCTGGCTTTGGACAACCATCGTTCTCGGACTGGCCTTTCTCGGCGGACAGTACTATGCATGGCTGCGGTTGGCCGCTACGAATCACAATCTCAGCGGCAGCGTCAGCAGCGGCTTCTTCTTCGTCCTCACCGGAGTTCATGCCGTCCACCTGCTGGGAGGGTTGCTGGCGCTGTTCTATGCCGGAGCGACCACATGGCTGCGCCGTCCGCCTGAAACTCGCCGCATCGTCATCGATGTGACCGCCTGGTATTGGCACTTCATGGCCCTGCTCTGGCTGTATATCTTCGGCTTGCTGTATCTGGCTCGCTAATACCACCTTTTTGAGTACGACCGGCTGTTGACTTCCCTGATTTTACTTTCGCTAAATATTCGCCTGCGCTACAATAGCGCATCGGCGGGGGCTCGTTATGAGTGTTGTCGTTCCGGTTGTGCTGTTTGTCGTCGGTGCGCTGTTGGGGGCGGCATTTGCGTCGCTGGCGGCGCGCTCGAAATCGGCTGCTCTGGCAGAACGGTCGTCAGGCCTGGAAGCTGACGCCGCAACCCTTCGCTCCGATCTGGCGACCTTGCAGGTAAGTCACTCAGCACTGCTTGAATCCAAAGCCGCGCTCGAAGCCACACTCGCCGGCGAACGCCGTTATGCCGAGGAAAAGCTGCAATTGCTGACCCAGGCCTCCGACGACCTGCGCGCGCAATTCGAGTCTCTCGCCGCGCGGGCTCTGCAAGACAACAACACGAATTTCCTGCAACTCGCCAAAGCCACGCTGGAGCGCCAGCAGACGGAGGCGAAGGGCGAGCTGGAGAAGCGTGAGCAAGCGGTCAAGACGCTGGTCGAGCCGATCGCGCAGTCGCTTAAGCAAGTCGACGAGCAGGTGCGCGCACTGGAAGAGAAACGCGCTCACGCCTACGGCACGCTATCGACCCAGGTGGCGTCATTGCTGGAGACGCAGAAAGCTTTGCAGACCGAGACCGGCAACCTGGTGAAGGCGTTGCGTGAGCCGCAGGCGCGCGGCCGCTGGGGTGAAGTGCAGTTGCGACGCGTGATCGAGATGGCCGGCATGTCGGAGCATTGCGACTTCGATGAGCAGGTCACGGTAATCGGGGAAGACCGGCGTATCCGCCCGGACGTGGTAGTGAAGCTGCCGGGCGACAAGCAGGTCGTCATCGACTCGAAGGCACCGATCGTGGCCTATCTCGCAGCGCTCGAGGCTGCTGACGAGCCTACGCGCAATGCGTGCCTGGCCAATCACGCTCGGCAGGTGCGAGCGCATATCGATAGCCTGGGATCGAAGCGCTATTGGCAGCAGTTCGAGGCGACACCGGAGTTTGTGGTGCTGTTTCTGCCCGGCGAGGTTTTCTTCCGCGCCGCGATGGATGCCGATCCTGAGTTGATCGAATACGGCGTGGCGCAGAAAGTCATCCTGGCATCACCGACTACGCTGATTGCCCTGCTGAAAGCCGTGGCTTACGGATGGAACCAGAAAAACCTGGCGGAGAGCGCCCGCAAGATCAGCGAGGCCGGCAAGACACTGTATGAGCGCCTGTGCGCGATGACGCGTCATCTGGAGGATCTTGGCAAGAAACTTGACGGCGCGATGAACTCCTACAATGCGGCGGTCGGGTCAATGCAGAAGCGGGTCTTCCCCCTGGCGCGCAAGTTTCCTGAGCTGGACAGATCGCTGGAACTCGAAGAACTTCCAGACTTGGAGCCGCTGGACAAGAGCGCACGTCAGCTCGATGCTCCTGATTGGCGCGACGAGGATGTGGAGAACCACCTCCTTTTCCCGGAAGAGGCCGACAGCGCCAAGGCATAGCCCAGAACTTGACGAGCGAATTCAGCGGCCTTCAGCAAAATATAGAAGCCTTATTTTCTCCTGCACGGCTCGAGCCGGAAGAGGAAGTTTGAAGGCGGCTTCTTGCTGGGTTCAAGTTAATAAATCATTGCCGGGAAAAGCCCCTATCCGTGTTGTTTATTTTGATGATCCGCACGCGCACTTGCGATAGGTGCCCACGCCGATGCCCTCAATCGAGCAATAGAGTCCGCGCACAGTGTCGGGTGGGACCTCGGCGGCGGGACTCGATACGTTGTACAGCCTCAGCCATTGCGCGCGCGCAGCATCGTGGGTGGCGATTTGGCCGTAAATCTTGTTCAGGCTCGGGGGATCGATCTGTTTGATCTTCCATTGGCGGGAGAAGACATATTCCTTTTTCCACTTTCCGTCTTTCGCCCCAGCCTCAGTCAGATTTGTAAGGTAGTAGGTGGTCACATCCCGTATTTCGCTGCCTTCTATATCGACGACGCGAAACGCGGGGTTCTGATCGTAGACCGGCGAGATGGGCGGATCAATCAGCACGAACGCCGCCGGCTTTTCGCCTTGGGCGATGACTTGAAAACTGTCGGTGTGAGTATGTCCCGCGAAGCTTGCCTTCACCGTGCTCTGGTAGTCAACCAGATCGCTGACGAACTTTACCGTCCACTCCGGCACCCAGAGTGGCATGAGATTCGCCTCGCATGTGCGGTTGTGCCCGTGCGTGGAAGCATATCCATCGATGCCGGGTGGAATGTGGAAGATCAGCCATGCTCGCTGGTGCGCCTGCTGAGCTTTACGCAGGGTTCGATTCAGCCACATGAGTTCACGGCCATTGGCGGTGGAGTCCACCTCGGCGCAGGAGTCCTGAAAACTACGTGGCTCATACTCCTCGGAGAAGAAGACGCTGTTGAGCGAGACGATCTCCAGGCCGGGAATCGCCGCCGGTTTCACGCTGTAGCTGCCCAGGGCTTTCCAGTCGGCCACGGCCTGGTCGTCCAGCTTGGCCAAGTCGCGAACGGTATCGGCGGTGTCGCTGAGATAGGGTCCATGTGGCTCGACGGCGTAGTCGCCGCATATGTTGTCATCGTTGCCGGGCGTGAGAAGGATTTGCGTGTCGGGCCAGCGCTGTCTTAACTCGAGGGCGATGAACTTCACCGTCTTCACCACAAAAACTCGATAGTGCTGGAGGTTGTCGTCGTGCGTCGCGTCTTGGAATTTCGTATGTAATCTGTGCGCCAAGAGGTCGCCCAGAATCAAAAACGCCGCCGGACGGGGCATCGTCTTGTGCATGTGATCGAGCGAGGACTGCAGCAGCCACCAATTCGTGTCCTGCCCGTAAGGACTGAAGCTACGCGGAGTGCTTTTGTTCAGAATCGATTGCCATTGTTCCGGTTCGGCGTTTAGCAACTGCGGCACCAGGCTGGGGTCGGCCGTGGGATTGAAGTGAATATCGGCAGCAACCAGGAGCTTTCCGGTAGAAGTTCGCGCCGCCTGCGACTGGCGCGCAGAAAGCGCCACCATGCAAAGCAGCACTGCTATCAGGAGTGGCTGAATGACTCTATTCCGTCCCCCGCCCATACCGTGCTCGCCCTCCTCGGCAAGCTTGTGGAATCGTAACACTCCATCGGCTGATTCGGCCCTGTTTGCCGTTAAACCGAGCGAAGGCTTCGCCGACATGCGGCTGCTAATTTAGAATCGTAAGTCCGGCGATTATCGGGACCAGCCATTCTCAACGGGCGACGAAAAAAATTCATACCGGGCGTCTCAGCCCGAGGAGGTTTTGCTGTGAAGATTACTCCTGGAAAACTTGCGGGCATCAAAAACGTTTCCAACGACCGCGGCGTCATCGCTGCTGCTGCCATGGATCAGCGCGGATCACTGAAGAAAGCCCTTGGGCAATACGCCACCGACTCCGGCCTGGAAGAATTCAAGATCAATGTTTGCGAAGTACTCACCCAGCATGCCAGCGCGATCCTGCTCGATCCCGAGTGGGGACTGCCTGCCGCGAGGCGCCGCGCAAAAGGCTCGGGCCTGCTGCTGGCTTACGAGAAGACAGGCTATGACAAGACGCTGCCGGGCCGCCTGCCGGACCTGTTGGACTACTATTCGGCGAAGCGCCTGAAAGAAGCCGGTGCCGATTGCGTCAAGATCCTGCTCTACTACACTCCTTACGACGGAGACAAAGTCAACAATCACAAGCATGCCTGGGTGGAGCGCATCGGCGACGAGTGCCGGTCGAACGACATTCCGTTCTTCCTTGAGTTGGTCGGATACAAGGAGGGGCTCGATGAGAAGGGGCCCGAATACGCCAAGCTGAAGCCGGAAGTAGTTGCCAAGTCGATGGCGGAGTTCTCCAAGGACCGCTACAACGTGGATGTGCTGAAGGTCGAAATTCCGGTAAATCTGCAGTTTGTCGAAGGTGCGAAGTCATTCAAGGGCCCGAAGGCCTATACCAAAGCCGAGGCGCTGGACCACTACCGGGCTGCCGCACAGGCCACCAGCAAGCCGTTCATTTACCTGTCGGCCGGCGTGAGCAATCCGGAGTTTATCGAAGATCTGGAGTTTGCTGCCGAAGCGGGCGTGAAGTTCAACGGCGTGCTGTGCGGCCGCGCGACCTGGAAAGATGGCATCCCGATCTTTGCCGAGAAGGGAGCGCAGGCTTTCCGGGCGTGGCTGGAGACGGAAGGCGTCCGGAACATCCAGAACGTGAACAACGCCCTTAAGGCCGCCACACCGTGGTACAGCATCTACGAGGTGCAAGAACCGGCAGCGGCAGGACGATAGCCTCAACAGCGAAACAGAATCGACGGCGCGCGGATGTCCTCCGCGCGTTGTTCGTGTGTAGACACTGTAGCGTTGCTTAATTCTGCGTCAGGTACGAGACACCAACATGGCTGAATTCGTGAAGGTCGCGAAAAAATCTGAACTGCCCGATGTCGACTCCGCCCAGGAGTTCACCGTCGCGGATCGCATCCTCTGCATTGCCAATGTAAACGGCGAATATTGCGCTCTCGATAATGTTTGTCCCCACCAGGGAGGTCCGCTCGGCATGGGATCAGTCGAAGGCTCGAAGATTGTGTGTCCCTGGCATGGCTGGCAAATCGAAGCCAGGACGGGAGCTACCGAAAGCGGCGAGCCCGCAGTGCCTGTCCACCAGTTGCGCATCGAGGGCGACGACGTGCTGGTGGCGCTCTAAGGCAGCGGCAGGAGCCCCACCTCGGAGGAGTCTGCCGGCTTGCGAACTTTTCTACCGACAGTTCCGTATCAATTTCCGAGTGGAAGCGGCGTCTGCCGTGCGTTCTTGCTTGCCGCCCACCGCCTGTAACCTGATACTCTCTTTCTCCAAAGGAGTTCGCATGCGATTCCTGGCGCTGGCCCTGTGCCTCGTCTTTTCCTCCCAGATGTTTGCCGCTGACAATCTCGACGCCCGCCGCAAGAAGTTGAACGACCTGATCTCGGAGTACTGGGAGTACAACCTCAAGACCAGTCCCGTCTTTGCGTCGATGATCGGCGACAAGCGTTACAACGATCAGCTTGGCAGCGATTCGGCAGAATTTCTGAAAAAACAAAACGCCGTCCAGCATGATTACCTGGCGCGCTTTCAGGCCATCGACACCACTGGTTTTCCGCAGCAGGAAAAGCTAAACCAGGAGTTGGAGATTCGCGAACTGAAGCGCGACATTGGATCTTACCAGCTGAAGCTATGGCAGATGCCGGTCAATCAGATGAACGGTATTCACATCCAGGCGCCGCAGCTGGTGACCATGCTCTCGTTCAAGACGGTGAAGGATTACACCGACTACATTTCCCGCCTGCATCAGTTGCCCCGCGCCTTCCAGGAGGAAACCGATAACATGCGCCTGGGCATGGCCGACGGCATGATGCCCCCGAAGTTCCTGCTGGAGAAAGTGGTTGACCAGACAAACGCGATTGCTACGACTCCGGTGGAGAAGTCTCCCTTCGCCCAGCCCTTCGAGAAATTTCCGGATGACTTCTCCGAAGCCGACAAGACGCGCCTGAAGAAAGAGGGTTTGGCGGCAATTCAGGATGACGTTATTCCCACCTACGTCAAGTTCGCCGCGTTCATCAAAGATGATTACGCACCGAAAGGACGCACCGAGGTCGGCGTCTGGTCGCTGCCGAATGGCGATGCGATTTACCGCTTCATGGTGCGCGAAGCCACCACGACCAATTACGACCCCGAGAAGATCCACGAAATCGGGTTGCAACAGGTCGCAGAAATTGAAAAAGAACAACTCGCCATCGCTCAAAAGCTCGGCTACAAAGACCTGAAAACATTCGCGGCCGCGGTCAAAGTCGATCCCAAACTGCATGCGCAGTCGCGTGAGCAGATTCTCGATCTGTACCGCAAATACATCGGGCAGATGGAACCTAAGCTGCCGGAGCTGGTTGGCCGCTTGCCTAAGGCCAAGCTCGTCGTGATGGCCGACGAGCCATACCGCGAGAAGGACGCATCCGCTGCCGAATACATGCCGGGTACGCCCGATGGATCGCGTCCCGGTCACGTGATGGTCAACACCAGCGATCCCGAGAAGCGGCTCACCATCAACATGGAATCCACGGCTTACCACGAAGGCGTTCCCGGCCACCATCTGCAGTTATCGCTGGCACAGGAGCTTCCGACCTTGCCCCCGTTCCGGCAGCATGGATATTGGGGAGCCTATATCGAAGGCTGGGCGCTGTACTCCGAGCAGCTGGGTAAGGAAGTCGGCTTCTACCAGGATCCATACAACGATTACGGCCGGTTGCAGGACGAAATGCTACGCGCCATACGACTGGTGGTCGACACCGGACTGCACTACAAGCACTGGACGCGCGAACAGGTGGTGCAGTACTTCCACGATCACACCACGGAAGACGAGCCCAACGTGCAGTCGGAGACCAATCGCTATATCGCATGGCCGGCGCAGGCGCTCTCCTACAAGATGGGTCAATTGGAGATCCTTGATCTGCGGGCGAAGGCACAAAAGGAATTAGGCAGCAAGTTCGATATCCGCCAGTTCCATGACGAAATCCTGGACTCCGGAGCGTTGCCGCTCGACGTTCTCGAAGAACAGGTAGATACCTGGATCGCACAGAAGAAGGCGGAGAAATAAAATTGGCGTTTTCACAAGCCGCCTGATGCCAGTCCAACGATGTAGCTAAGCTAGCGCGACAGTCGAGGGATATGCCGTTCTTTGCAGAGGACAAAGCAGTTCCTCCGACTCGCGCGAGCGATGGCTCCGCCGGCATGACCGGAGACCAGAAGTACGCCGGGTTCACTCCCCTGATTCCGTCCCGTTTGTGTGATCGGAAGCGTCGCTCCATACACCTATAATCAAAGTGCTCTGGACGAACTCTCCCCGGCGATGCCGAAAGTTCGGCGCGGTCGGTAGATTTGTCCCCCATGACAAGTTCGACCCCTGAAGCCGCAAGGCCCGCGCGAATGCATCGCCACGCGCACCGCCTTTCCTCGTCTTTTATTTCGGCACTGGGGCTGACGGTTCTGCTCTGTGCGGCAATGGTTCCTGCCTTTGCCGCCGACGCACCGTCGAAGAAGCAGGCGGCTTATCTGCAATATGAGAAGGCTGAGCAGCTGCGCGAGTCGCTGAACGGACGTCCGCAAGCCGAGCGCACCAGACGCGACTACCAGCACGTGATCGACGCCTATCGCCGGGTGTATTACACGTCTCCTGCTTCCTCCAAGGCCGACGAGAGCATCAGGGCGGTCGCCGAACTATTGGCAGCTATGGGGCGGCAATTCCCGCCGGACGAGAAAGACCTCCATGCCGCCATTGGCCAATATCAGTTCTTGCGAAGGGAATATCCCGGAAGCAAGTATCGGATGGAAGCCCTGTTTGCCATCGGGCAGATTTATAAGGATGACCTCGACGATCCAGATGCAGCGAAGTCGGCCTTCGCGGAGTTTTTGCATCGCTATCCCCACGATGAGCGCGCCCCAAAAGCCCGGGACGAACTGGCAGAACTTGACCGTCCCAAGCCTAAAAAAGAGGAGACGGAAGAGGTCCATGCTGTAACCGCGCCGACCCCTTCTGCGGAAACTCAGCCCGAAAAAGCCGAGGCCGTGCCCGTTTCTGTGGCGAAGAGGCAGACTCTGGAACTGGTTACAGGGATTCGGCATTGGTCATCGCCTGACTCGACACGGGTGGCAATCGACGTGGACGGCCCAGTCGAGTACCAGGTAGGGCGCGTTCCAAATCCCGATCGCATCTTCTTTGACCTGCCGAATACCCGCCTCACTTCCACGCTGGTGGGCAAGAGCTTTGACGTGGAGGACGGCTATCTAAAGAAGATCCGGGTGGCGCAGTATCAGCGCGATTCGATTCGCGTGGTCCTGGAAGTGCAAAACCTGTCGGAATATTCCGCTTTTGTCCTGCCTAATCCTTACCGGCTGATCATCGACGTTCACGGGCGGAAAACAAACACGTCAACCGAGGTGGCGAGTAACTCTCCGGCTCCCGCAACTGAGAACCTGGAAGACAGCGACAAGCCGGGGAACGGATCACGTTCCATCCTTTCTGGCAACGTGGCGGCCGGCGAGGAAGGGAAGCCGGTGTCACGAGCGAAGACCGGCAGCGAAGAAGCCGGCGAAACCGCCTTCGGCAATGCCCAGCGCGACCAGATTGAGAACCATCCTGCTGCATCTTCGAAGAAGGGATCGTCCGCCGCAACGACATCTGGCAGCGAGCACCGAGGGACGAAGGCCACCGCCGCGCCCCAGCCGGTGAAATCGGCCAACAGCGGAGGAGGAAAGAGTGCGGACACGAAGCTGGCAAGTGGCGTCTCGGACACCCGCGAGGAAAGCGATGAACTGCTGAACGCATCCGATGGCAACAAGAGTGCCGAGATCAGGGCCACCACACACCCCACGTCCGCGCCCACGGCTGTGGCGGTTACGCCCCGCGATAAATCCGCCAAAAAGGGAGCAAAGTCCGCCAACTCGCTAAACGTGGTTGCGCATGAGGCGGCTCCCACTTCGGACGGCGACCGCAGCCTGATTCGCGCGCTCGGCTTGAAGATCGGACGCATCGTGATCGATGCCGGCCACGGCGGCCACGACACCGGGACTATCGGCCCCGACGGATTGATGGAGAAGGATTTGGTGCTCGACGTATCGCTACGCCTGGGCCGCTTGCTGGAGTCGCGCTTGGGTGCTGACGTCATCTACACCCGCGACGACGACACCTTTATTCCCCTGGAGACGCGCACCGCGATTGCCAATGAAAAGCAGGCGGACCTATTCATTTCAGTGCACGCGAACTCCAGCCCCGATCCTGCCGCTCGTGGCGTGGAGACTTATTACCTGAACTTCACCTCGGATCCTGGGGCGCTCGAAGTGGCGGCTCGCGAAAATGCGGTTTCGCAGAAGTCAATTCATGAGCTGCAGGATTTGGTGAAGAAGATCGCGCTCAAAGACAAGATCGAAGAGTCGCACGAGTTGGCCGCCGACGTTCAGCAGTCGCTGTACGCCGGGATTGGAGCGAAGAACTCGTCGGTCCGTAATCGTGGAGTGAAGAAGGCTCCGTTCGTCGTGCTGATCGGCGCCAATATGCCGAGCATCCTGGTGGAGATTTCTTTCCTGTCGAACCCAACCGACGAGGAGCACCTGGAAACGCCGGAATACCGCCAGAAGATCGCCGAATCGCTATATAAGGGCATCGCCAAATACGTTGGCGGCCTGAGCGGCGTAAAAGTCGCCAAGATGACGAAAGAAGCCGGGGAATAAAGCGCCCTCAACTCGCCGTATCCCAATGTCTCCCCGAAACTTCTCCCCGTTCCCGGCAGTCTAATTGGAGTAGCCTATAAACAGGGTGGAGCTGCCTGTCCCTGTGCTTATTCGATGAAACGCTGTTTCTCTCTTCTGTTTTCGCTTCTGGTTCTCTCCGCGCTGAGCTTTGCCGCGGACGCCGCCCTCCTGCCCAAATCTTTTGCCGGATGGACGCAGACCGGCACGCCCGTGACCACCACCGACGCTGCCAAAGTCGACAGCGCTTATCCCGCAGTGCTGAAGGAGTATGGCTTCACTGGCGCCGAAACCGCGACCTACACACGCGATGATGGCCGCAAGCTGACCATCAAGGCTGCCCGCTTCAAGGACGCGACCGGCGCTTACGGTGCCTTCACCTTCTACCGCCAACCGGCGATGCACTCGGAGCAGATCGGCAGTAAGGCGGCTTCCGCCAATGAACGCATCCTGTTCTTCCGCAGCAACGTTCTAGTCGACGCCAACTTCGACCGCCTGACCGGCATGTCGGCTGCCGAGCTGCGCGAACTGGCTGCAGGCTTGCCCGCCGTGAAAGGCTCCAGCGACGAGTTGCCCAAACTCCCGCAGTACCTGCCGAAGCAGAACGCGGTGGGGAATTCAGCGAGATACATCCTGGGACCGCAGGCGCTTACCGCGACCGGCGCTCCGCTGACAGCCGAGCAGGTCGACTTCAAATTCGATCCGGAGATTCTCGATCAGCAGTATTCACTTCCCGATGGCGGCGTCACCCTCATGCTGGTGCTGTATCCTACGCCGCAGATTGCGGGCGAACGGCTGCGGGCACTGGAACCGCTGGCAAAAGGGAATCCGGGAACCTTCGCGCTTCGACGCACCGGGCCGATCCTCGTGGTCGAAAGTGGGCCGGTCGATAACAGTGATGCGCGGGCGTTGATCGGTTCGGTGAACTACGAAGCGGACGTGACCTGGGACGAAGCCACTTCGATTCCGAAACGCGACAACATCGGCAATCTGATCGTCGGCATCTTTGGCCTGATCGGAATTCTGCTGCTCGTCATGCTCATCTTCGGGATCTTCTTTGGCGGATTTCGGCTTCTCATGCGACGGCTCTTCCCCAACCGGGTCTTTGACCGCCCGGAGAGTATCGAAATCATCCAACTGCACTTGGAGTAAAAGAACAACCAAGCTAAGTTATTGATATAACTTGCTTTGGTCTTGAAGTGGCCAGATTTGGACGTAATTCGATTAATTTCAGCAAGTACTTTGCTGTGAAGTTAACTTGTTGAAAATACAGTAGTTTAAGTCCTAGAAATTGCTTGACACACCCCTCTGCTGTCCCTAGTATTTGTTTCAGAAAGTTTTGACGGTCTAGCCTCCGTTGGAACTATTCTCCCTTGAAGAAGAGGCCGCCCTGTTGCCGGGTGGCCTTTTCGTTTACCCGTGCTAACCTGCCTTTCGAAATGCCAGAACCAGCGCACGTGTATGTCGGGACTGCCGGCTGGTCGTACAAAGACTGGGAGGGAATCGTCTACCCGGCGCAGATCAAGAAGTCACAGCATCCGGTCGAGTACCTGGCGCAGTACATCGACCTGCTGGAGATCAATACCTCGTTCTACGGACATATCAAGCCGGAGTGGGGAAAACTCTGGAGCCGAAAGGCGCGCGCGGTGAATCCTGAATTCATCTTCACCGCGAAGCTGAACAAAGCGTTTACCCACTCACCGCTTGCGGTTTTGGAAAGCACCTCGGCGGAGACGATCCGGGCGAACGAAAAAGACGAGCGGCTGGCGAAAGAGGGCCTCGACTCCATCGCCAACGAAAGCATGCTGGGTGCGCTGCTTGTCCAGTTCCCCATTTCCTTCAAGAACACCGACGCCAACCGTGACTACCTCGACACGGTTGTCGAGAAGTTCAAGCAGTATCCCTTAGTCGTCGAAGTGCGGCACAATAGCTGGACCAACGAGGGCACCTTGCGCTACTTTGCGGAGAGATCTGTCGCATTCTGCAACATCGACCAGCCGAATCTGGGCGACGCTATTCGTCCGACCAAGCATTTGACCGCTCCGATCGGCTACGTCCGCCTGCATGGCCGCAACTATGAACAGTGGTTCGATAGCGACTCCCGCAACGACCGCTACAACTACCTCTACACCGAGCCGGAACTGGAACGCTGGAAGACGCGCATTGAAGAAATCGCCGGCAAGGCGCAGAAGACCTTCGTCGTGGCCAATAATCATTTCGAAGGCAAGGCGGCGGTGAACGCGCTGCAACTGAAGAGCATGCTGAAGGGCGACCGGGTGAAAGTCCCCGAACTGCTGGTCAAGCGTTATTGGGAGTTGGGAGAGATAGCGGAGAACAAATGACACCTTCCGTCGAACACCAGAAGTCCTTTCATCGATTTACCGTCAATCTTGACGGGGCGACCGCCCTGCTGACCTACATGCAGCAAGGCGACACCATCTACTTCATTCATACCGAAGTGCCGGCTGCGATGGAAGGCAAGGGTGTCGGGGGACAACTCGCCAAGGCCGGTCTGGAGTACGCGCGGGAGAACCAGCTGAAAGTGGTGGCCCGCTGCCCATTCGTGGCTGCCTATCTGAAGCGGCACCCCGAGTATGCGGACTTGGTCAGTGCGGGGTGATCTGCCCGATGATCACTTCCGGCAGCTCGCGCAATAGCCGCCAATCTCAAACCGCGCAATCAGGATATGAAAGCGGCAGTCCCGTTCCACCTGCCCTTTGACCCGGTCGAACAGGTCGCTCTCGAACTCCTGCACCTTTCCGCAGCGGAGACAGGTCATGTGCATGTGGTCGCGTTGCGGCCGGCGTTCGTAGAAGTGACCCTCGCCTTTGACGTGCAGCAGGTCGAGTTCGTCGACCAGCCCCTGCCGCTTCAGCAGAGCTAAAGTTCGATAGATCGTCACCCGATTGATGGTCGGATCAATCTTGGAAGCTTTGCGCAGGATCTGCGCGGCATCGAGATGCTGCTTGGCGGTTTCGATGATTTCCATGATGATGCGGCGCTGACGCGTCAGCCGGATGCCGCGAGAGAGTAGCGCAGTTTGCAAGGCTCCCGGGGTTTCGGTTGCGGGCAGGGGCATGGTGAAACTCCTCAGATCCGGGCCGTTACAAGTAATTGCAAGTACGTTGCAACAGAATCCTGGTGGCGCACTTGTGCTGGCATACTCCTAGGCGGAGTCTTACGCTGTCAGCAGTTGCAACTCATTTGCAACTAGCCTTACAATCAAGAATGGTATCACAGTTCCCCTGAGGCTTACCAGACGCAGAGCCCGCCGCGAACGCGGATCACAAGGCTTGACTCACATTCGGACGAGATCTGGCAGTCGGGCTCATTTCTGCACAGTGCAGCCCACTTCTTCGCGGCTGCTGCCATCCTACCCCGGAGCAAAACACACACCATGCCATACCTGCCGCCAGCCCAAATGAAGGGTCCCGGTGGCAGTCTGGCTGAAACTTGGAGATTGCAGTATGAAGAAGTACCTCTTGATAGCGGCTTTGTTCTGTTTTGCAGTACCCGTGGGCGTGTTTGCCCAGGAGCACGCGACCATTGGCGTGTTTGGCGATTACACCCGGCTGTCTCCCATCAGCACCAACATGTGGGGATTGGGAGCGCGGATTGGCGTCAATGCAGGCCACAATTTCGCCCTGGAAGGCGAAATGTCCTATGACTTCGACCGGAGCTACACCTGGTCGGGCTTTCTGCCTCCTGACAACCCACCGATTTTCCGCAACAGTCTGCATCTCTGGAGTGGGCTGTTTGGCCCGAAATTTCAGATTGGCGGCCCGGTGAAGTTCTTTGTTGTGGCCAAGGGAGGCTTCATGAACTTCGCCGGCGGAAATCCCAACTTCGTGAACCAGGTGAATGGCTTCTCGAGTGCCAGCACCTATGGCGTGTTTTATCCGGGCGGTGGCATGGAAGCGCACCTCGGGCCGGTGGGATTACGCCTCGACGTGGGTGATGAGATCTACTTCGATAACGGCGCGCACAATAACCTGAAAGTCGGCTTCGGCCCGTACTTCCAGTTCTAATTTGGAAGGCCGGCTTCGCTGCGGGGCCGGCCTTGTCTCCACTCTTTCGGAGTTTCTATACCGCACCCACCGGCATGGCATTTCGCCGGGGAAGTAGTTCGCCGATGCGACGAATCTGTGCTCCAACCGCCCGCAGCTTTTCCTCGATGCGCTCGTAACCCCGGTCGATGTGATACACGCGGTCGATGATGGTCTCGCCATCGGCAACCAACGCAGCGAGCACCAGAGAAGCTGACGCGCGCAAATCGCTGGCCAGCACCGCGGCCCCGCTCAGCGCTGTCTTGCCGCGTACTACGGCGCGACAGCCATCGATCTTGATGTTTGCTCCCATGCGCACCAACTCCTGCGCGTGCATGAATCGGTTCTCGAAGATGTTCTCGGTCACGATGCTGGCGCCTTCCGCCTGGGTCGCCAGAGCCATGAATTGTGCCTGCATATCGGTGGGGAACCCGGGAAACTCTTCGGTGATGACGTCGGCGGCACGCAGGGGCGAGTCTCCCATGACGCGCACGGAGTCGCCATTGCTGCGCACGGCAACCCCGCATTCTTCGAGCTTGAGAAGCAGAGCTCCCAGATGCGTTGGATCGCAATTGGAAACCATCAGATCGCCCCCGGTAAGCGCCGCCGCAACGATGAACGTCCCCGCCTCAATACGGTCGGGAATAATTCGATGGCGCGCGCCGTGCAGCCTCTCGACTCCCTGCACCCGGATCAGGGCCGTGCCGGCTCCCTCGATGCGAGCACCCATCTTGTTCAGCAGGCTGGCCAGATCGCCGACCTCGGGCTCGCGCGCGCAGTTCTCCAGCACGGTTTCGCCTTCGGCGAGGGTCGCCGCCATCAGCAGGTCTTCGGTGCCGGTCACCGTAATTTTCTCGAACACGATCCGGTTGCCCTTCAGGCGCTCGGCTCGGGCTTCAATATAGCCGTGCTCCTGCGTGATGGTGGCGCCCAGCTTCTCCAGTCCCTTGATGTGCAGATCGATGGGCCGCGCTCCGATGGCGCATCCTCCGGGAAGAGACACGCGGGCGTGGCCCGTGCGTGCGACCAGCGGCCCAAGCACCAGCGTGGAGGCGCGCATCGTTTTGACCAGGTCATAGGAAGCCTCGGGCTTCGCCAGATTGCGGCAGTTAATCGTCGTCCGGTGATGGGCGCGTCCGTAGCCAAGCTCCACCTCGGCACCCATGGCGGCCAGTAGCTTGCGCTCGGTCTCGATGTCGCGGACCTGCGGAATGTTCTCCAGAATTACGTCGTCTTCGGTGAGCAGCGCGGCAGCCATGGCCGGTAGGGCAGCATTCTTCGCGCCACTGACGCGCACCGTGCCCAGCAGCGGGCTTCCGCCGCGGATTACTAACTTGTCCATGAAACAGTTTTCCTGATCGTAAGCACGCGCGCAACGTTAGCCCCAGCGCGTTTTAACAATTGTACGAGCAATTCAGGCGAGTGTAGGTGTGGGAAAGCTGGTCGTCTGCCACTTACTATTGCGATGGCGTGCGTTCGTTCTGGGCAAGGTTAGCAGACGAGCGGGTATCGGGACGAGCCTGCCGCTGTACCAGCACGGTCTCTCCCGGCTTGACATAGCCGAGCCGTTCGCGGGCCTCTTTTTCAATCGCCTTGGGATCAGTTTGCAGCGCTCTGACCCGCTTTTCCAACTCCTCATGGCGCTGGTTTTGCTCTGCGATGTCCTGCTGCAGACGTTCGTACTCGGCACGCTTCGCTTTGTAGACGATCATCCCGTTCGGCCCGTAGATGACCTTGTAGCCGGCGCCGACGGCAAGCACCGCGATGCAGAGGGTCGCCGCCACAAACCGCATCCGATGCAACCAGTTACCGGCAACTCTTACGGTTAAGCTCAAAAAAATCTCCCACATTTAGTGAACGTCGGTTATGAAACAGGGTCAAGCGAAGGGAAGGCGAAGCAGGTCAAGGAGAATCAAGTTCGCCATTAAGTTGCGAATATCTTTAACTGTCTTTCTTGCCCACCATCCCTGGGGCTCTGCTGCTGCCATGGGGACACGCCCGCCATACAATTGTGCTGGCGAATTCTGCCCCGAACGGGAGTTGCTAATGGCTGAGACGCGCATTGTCTTAACGACGGTTGGAGACGAGCAGGTGGCCGAGAAGCTGGCATCGGAACTGGTCGAGCGACGCCTGGCGGCGTGCGTGAACCTGGTCGGCCCAATGCGGTCGGTTTATCGCTGGCAGGGAAAGACCGAGCGCGACCGCGAATACCTGCTGATCATCAAGACGACGGCGGAAAAGGCCTCCCGCCTGGAGGCTGCGTTCAAGGAGCTGCATCCTTACGAATTACCTGAGCAGGTCGAGCTCTCCGTCGAGGGCGGCAGCGAAGCCTATCTGGCTTGGATAGCGGGCTGGGTGCAGGGCGAGCAAGACTCCGGTGCTGATGGAAGCTAAATCCCCAGCCCGGTAACGCGCCACCCGGCGCCTTGCACCTTGTGGCGAATGTTTAACGTGATAAGCAGCGCGGTCATCGCTTCCACGATGCGCGCGTTCTCCAGCTTTCCCCCGTCGACGGCGCGCACACCGGGAATTTTTGTGGCCAGTTCGGAAGCCACCTGGCGTGCCCGGTCGTCGTCGCTGCAGACGATGACATCGCAGTCCACGTCGTCCTCATTATTAAGCACCGTGGCCGAAAGGGAGTGAAACGCCGCGGCAACTGAGACGTTCTTTCCCACGACCTCCTGCGCCTGTTCGGCCGCCGAGCCCTGCCAGACACCGAGCACGCGCGTCGGCCGTCCTCCGATCGCAGTAGCCAGCGGAACGGTCGCGTCGATCAGCACCGTACCCGAGCGGAAGGATGGCTTCAGTTGCTTCAGCAATTCGGCTTGGCCGCCAAAGGGAACGGTGAGCACGACGATGTCGCACATCTTCACCGCGACCGCGTTTTCTGCACCTTCGACGCTAGCCATTGCGCCGGCTTTGTCTGCGATCTGAGCGGCCGCCGTTCGCGCTCGTTCGGCATCGCGCGATCCGATAATGACGGATTCGCCCGAACGTGCCCAGCGCAGCGCCAGTCCGGAACCTTCAGGGCCTGTCCCGCCAACGATGGCGATCATGCGGCGCTCCCGAACGGCAACGATGGCTCGGGGTACGTCAGCTTACTGTAGGTTGTGTTCCGTTGCGCCGGAATGCGGCCCAGTTCGCGAATCCGCTCCTGGAATTCGTCGGTCGAAACAAATTGTCCGAACGAAGCGCCCGCCAACCGGGAGATATTTTCCTCGAACAACGTGCCGCCGTAATCATCCGCGCCCGCGAGCAGCGCGAGCTGTGAAACTTCGCGGCCAAGTTTTACCCAGGAAACTTGAATGTGGTCGATGGATCCGGCGAGCATCACGCGGGCCAGCGCATGTACTTTCATGTGCTCTTCAACCGTCGCTCCGGGGCGCGCCAGTCCCTGCTCGAACAGCAACGTGTTTTCGTGGATGAAGCCCAGGGGAACAAACTCGGTGAAGCCACCGGTACGCGACTGAATGTCACGCAGGAACAGAAGCTGCTTCACCCACTGTTCCGGCGTCTCCGCATGCCCGTACATCATGGTCGACGTGCTGCGGATGCCGCACTGGTGCGCGGTTTCGACGATCTCCCGCCACTGGTCAACCTTAAGCTTGTTGCGCGAGAGCACATGGCGCACGTCGTCGTCGAGGATCTCGGCAGCCGTACCGGGCAGCGTGTCGAGCCCGGCGTCCTTAAGCATCAAGAGATACTCGCGTATCGGCATGCCGGTCAGTTCGACCCCGTAGAGCATCTCCATGGGAGAGAAGGCATGGCAGTGCATCGTAGGCACAGCGGCCTTCACCGCCCGTAGAATATCGCGGTAATAAAAAGGTGGCAGGTTGCGCGGCAGTCCACCCTGAATGCAGACCTCGGTGGCTCCCCAGGCACCGGCCTCGCGCACCCTGTCGGCAACTTCTTCCAGCGACATGAAGTACGCAGTATCATCCCGGGGACCGACGGCAAACGCGCAGAACTTGCATCCCACGATGCAGACGTTGGTGAAATTAATGTTGCGCGTGACGACGTACGTCACCGTGTCGCCCACCCTCTGCCTGCGCAGTTCGTTGGCCGCGACCACCAGCCCAAACAAATCGTCTCCGGCGGCGTGTGCCAGCAGAAGGCATTCTTCCGAGGCAAGGGACGTCCCGTCCTGCGAACTCAGCACTTTTTCCAGTGCAGCGCGAACCGGCAACGAAACACTGGATTGAATGTCGCTCCATCTGGTGTGCTGCAGCGTTCGCTGGGTGCACCAGTTCAGGTCTTGCATAAGGCCGAACTCCTGATTGTCCTGAGACAGCTTATCGAAACAGATCTTTCTTCGCAGGACGCACCAGTTGGCGGGCGCTTCCCACACCACGAGCAAAGGCGTAACCCCGGATTATACAGGCCGGGACGCGAGCGTCTTTGCCGCACACCAACCCCGCCATTGCCGCGATTTCATCGGCAACTGCGTGTTCGGTGGCGTGCAGAGTGAAGCCATAATCGTCCGGGCGACCGCGATAATCGCGAAGCGCAGGCATTCCGGCAACTCCGATGGCAATATCGCACAAGCCCTGTCGCCATGCGCGTCCGAAGCTGTCGGAGACGATCACCGGAATATACAGGCCCGTGAGCTTCTTCAGCCTGCGATGAATGCGCGCCGCCGAAGTGTCAGGATCCTTCGGCAGCAATACCGCCGACTCGCCGCCGTCGACGTTCGAGACATCGACTCCGCTGTTGGCGCAGACGAAGCCGTGTTTGGTTTCCGTGATGAGCACGTGCTGGTTGCGCAGAACGCGCCTGGACTCGCGCAGCGCCAATTCGATCACTCGCGCGTCTCCATGGTTCTTGCGCCCCGTTGCCAACGCTGTTCTCGACGGACGGACTGATTCCAGCCGGACGATTCGCCCCTCCGACTTGGAGACGATCTTGTGTTTGACGACCAGAATGTCCCCTGCCTGGAGTGCGTTCCCAGCAGCGGCAGCGACAGCAATAATGAGGTCGGCCAGAAAGTCACCGGGCTTTACGTCGGGAATCCCGCGCACCGGGATGGCGCAGATCGTGCTCCCAGATGCTGCTGTTTGCTTGCGTTTCATCCCCGTCTGGCAGGTATGGCTTTGGAGCGCCACGAGCGCAGAAGCCTTTGCGCGTTCGTATCGCCTTCACGCGCCAGCAGCAAATCAAGTTCGTGAGGATTATCAATGTCCAGCCCGATACCGGGAAATTCGAGAATCACCAGCGGTTTGCCAGTGGCTCGCATGGCTTCGCAATGGGGAAGAAAGCTGTCGTTGCCAAAACGGAGTGGAATGATCGCCGCCGGCCGGCGCAGGATGCAATTGCTGCCGCGTCGATCGTAGGCGGGCACCAGCACCATGCCTTCTTCCGCGGCGGCGTCCAGCACCTGGTGCAGTTCTTCGCTGCGCGCAAGGGGGATGTCTCCTGGAACAACGATCGTTGTGTCGTATCCCTGCGCTTCCGACCAGGCGGTCGCCATTTCGATGGCTGCCGTTTCGCTTTCGTTGCGGGTGTCTTCGATGACGAGGAACCCGAATTCCGCAGCCAATTCTTTGGCCCGCCAATCGCTCGTTACCAACGCCACGTCAACCCGGGGGCGTATTTCCGACGCGGCCGTCATCACATCGCGCAGCATTGCCACTGCCAACTGCGAACGGTGTTCCTGGTCCAGGGTCGCGCCCAGCCGCTGCTTCGCATTCGACAAATCTTTCACCGGGATGAGAAGTATGCCGCGCATAGTAATTTTCATCCCAAACGTGCTTGTTGACGCACTACCGCATAATCCAGCGCCACGCGCGCCAGATGAATCTTGTCTTCGAGCGAGCGCATCAGCGTAGGGGTGCAAACCACGCGCAGGGTTTCGCTGGCCAATGCGTCTGCAGCCTGAGCGTCCGCGCTATCGACAACCAGCACGTCGAGGAAATCTTCGTACGCTTTCGACATCCCGGCAATGGTGCTCGGCCATCCCTGCCCGCGCATCAACGTCGCCGCCGGGCCCGAGACCGCTGCGTCTCCAATGATCGGACTCACCGCGACCACCGTTGCCTCGGCCTGACGAACAGCTTCCCGTATCCCAGGCACTGCCAGAATCGGTCCGATGCTGGTCACGGGATTGCTCGGCGCAAACACAATAGCATCTGCCGAGGCGATTGCCTCCAGCAATCCCGGTGCAGGTCGCGACTGTTGGGCGCCGACGAACTCCACGCGGCTGACCTCGACGCTGTGCCGCTCGCGCACAAAGTACTCCTGAAAACTAAGCCGCCCCTTCGAGGTTTCTAGCATGGATGAAACGCGATCATCCGACATCGGCAGCACTCGTGCATAAATGCCCATACGCTTCGCAAGCTCCGCCGTCGCTTCGCTCAACGTGCAGCCCGCGAGCAGCAGGGAAGTACGGGTGAGATGGGTTGCCAGATCGAGATCGCCCAAACTGAACCACGCTGGCTCACCCAACTGCTTCATCCGCTCCAGGCAGCGGAAAGAATCGTCCTGCACACCCCAGCCGCGATCGATACTCAGCAGCCCTGATAGGCCATAGAGCACGGAATCGATATCCGGCGAAACGTGCAGGCCCCACCAATCCAGGTCGTCCCCGGTATTGACGATTACCGTCAGTTCTTCCGGCGCAACCAATTGCTGCAGCCCCTGCACCAGCTTCGTTCCGCCCGTGCCTCCGGTGAAGACCGTGACTCTCACTATGCGGCCCTCGCATATCCGACATTGTCAGACACGGCTCCCAGGCGCTGGCCGAGCAGTCCACCGCGGCTCGCCACATCCGGGATGAACTCCGGATACACCGGCAGCCGCTGCCGAAGCTGCTGACCGGCTTCGCGCGTGCGCTGCTCCAGATCGGCAAGGTGCGGCCAGGGCGCTTCAGGATTGATGTAATCCGGCGTTAGCGGAGAGACTCCGCCCCAATCGTTAATTCCACCTTGTAGGAGTCGCTGATAGCCGTTTTCCGTCAGGTTAGGAGGCGCCTGGATATTCATTTCGCGCAGCAGCAGCCGCGCCACCGCCAGCGTGCGTAGCATGTCATCATTATCGGGCTCCGGCCAGGCAGCCATCGGGATGCGCGGCTTGGCCCGAAAATTCTGGATGATGACTTCCTGAATATGTCCGTACTCGTCGTGCAGCCGCTTGATCGCGAGCAGGGAATCGACGCGCTCGCGCAGCGTCTCTCCAATGCCGATCAAAATGCCCGTTGTGAAAGGAACCCCAAGCTTACCGGCGTCAGCAATGGTCTTCAGCCGCAGCGCGGGGAGTTTATCCGGAGCATTGTCGTGGGCGGCTCCTTTCTGGAGCAGAGCCCCACTGGTCGATTCCAGCATCAGCCCCAGGCTGGGATTCGTCTCCCGCAGCCGTTCGATCCATTGCCGGCTGAGCAGGCCCGGATTGGCGTGCGGCAGCAAACTCGTTTCCCGCAACACCAGTTCGCACATGGCTTCCAGATAGTGGAGCGTGCCACGATATCCCAGCCGGCGAAGCGTCTCCCGCATCTCGGGAAAGATCATCTCCGGCTTGTCGCCCAGCGAGAACAGGGCTTCAGTACAGCCGAGCTTTTCCCCCTGCTTCGCCACCGCGAGCACCTCTTCCGGAGTCATGGTGTGCGCGCCGGGCTCTCCGGGGTCGCGCCGGAAGGTGCAATAGCCGCAGTAATCGCGACACAAGTTGGTCAGGGGAAGGAAGACCTTGCGCGAGTAGGTGATGACGCCCGGGTGATACTGCTCCTTCAACGCGACGGCGGCGGCGAGCAGTTCCTCTTGCACCTCATCCGCGCAAGATAGCAGCGCAACCGCAATTTCCGGAGAGAGACTCGCGCCGGCACGAACATAGCGGATGACTTCGATCAGCTCGGTCTGCGACATAGCCGTGCTGTCGCAATTGCCGATTCCGCTTGCCGGGGCCTCTCGCATTCAGGAAGGATACCGCAACCGCGGCCCTAGCGGGTTACGGGGATGTGTCGCTGTTGCTGTCCTTCGCGTTCACCCCATAGCGCCCGCGGAAGTAAAGGAGCGGCACGCCTTCGTCCAGAACTACTTCGTTTACCCGACCGACGAAGATGGTGTGATCGCCTGCCGGATGCGAATCCACAACTGAGCAATCGAGGCGCGCAAGAGCATCCTCGAGCACAGGCATGCCGCTGCTCATCTGGCGATACGCGATGCCTAACCGGTAGGCTGCATCCGGGTTGCGCTCCGGATCGGCAAAGAACTCCGACAGGGCCTGCTGCTCCTGCTTCAGCACACTCACGCCGAAGCAGCAGCGCTCCCGCAGGTGAAGATAGGTTTCAGCCAGATGATCGACGCACACCAGCACCAGCGGCGGACGCAGCGACACGGAACAAAACGCGCTGGCGGTCATGCCGTGCACGCCGCCATCTGCCGTCGGTACGGTGATGACGGTGACCCCGCTGGCAAAGCGGCCCAGCGCGGCGCGAAATTCATGGGGCGATACTTCCGGCATAGGTTCGCTTCTGGAAGCAATATACCTTAGGCGGTAAACCTGGTGCCGCTCGGTTAAAACACACCGGAACTCTGATATAAGCTGTGTGATGGATTACTTCGCGTTAGGGCACGGCCTTAGACATGCCGAATTGTCCGATAATAATGACCGGAGTTTGGTCCCTGGGCGCGCTATCCGCAGGGGCTAAAGCCCACATCAACTTGCGGACTTCGGCACGATTGAAGTCGTGCCCAGACACGACCTGTAACCATTAACAGACCGTTTCAAGATCAGCCTCCCATGCCCAAAAAGCTCGATCACAGTGCCGCGCTCGAACACCTCACGCGGGTCGACCGCAAGCTGGCGCGCATCATCGCCAAGGCAGGTGAGTGCCGCCTGCAGATGGAAACCACGCAAAGCATCTTCGAAGCCTTGCTGGAGTCGATCGTCTATCAGCAGCTCAACGGCAAGGTAGCGGCGACGATTCTAGGCCGGGTCAAAGGCTTGTTCCCCGAGAACAACGGCCGCCTGCGCACGCGCCGCGGACTGGTGGCGCGCTTTCCCACGCCGCAGCAGATTGCTGACGCATCGCCCGAACTCTTGCGCTCTGCCGGATTGTCCCAGGCAAAGATGCTCGCCATCAAAGATCTCGCGGCCAAAACCATCGAAGGCGTGGTGCCCAGCGCGCGCCAGGCGCACAAGATGAGCGACGAAGAACTCATCGAGCACCTCATCCAGGTGCGCGGCATCGGCCGATGGACGGTCGAGATGCTGCTTATCTTCCGCCTTGGGCGGCCCGATATACTTTCCGCTGACGATTATGGCGTGCGTAAGGGCTTTGCCAAGATCCATAAGCTGCCGGAGCTGCCTAAGCCAAAAGAGCTGCTCGCCTACGGAGAGCGCTGGAGCCCGCATCGCAGCGTCGCCTGCTGGTACCTCTGGCGCGCCGCCGAAATGAAAGACCTGCCACTGGCGTTCGAAAAGGCCAAGCCGAGTTCAAAGAAGACGGTCGCAAAGAAAGCCGGCAAGAAAATTTCAACGGTCGCAAAGAAGACGTCAGCAAAGAAGAGACTGTTGTGAAGAAGTCATCTCCGCGGCAAAAACCGACAAACGGCAGCCCAAAGAAGTTGTGGCTGGTCGGTATTATCGTAATGTTCGCCATCGCCGCATCGTGGGCGATCCTTCGGCATTTTCAATCTGCCGATTCGCCCTCCGCTGCTGCATCTGCGGCAGAGGCTCGTAGCAATGCATCCCCTTCCGATAAGGACTCCGAAGCAGCTCCCCCCACCAAGAGTCAGGCGGACTTTGCGCCTACTGTGCCCAACACCGCCCCCGCGCCAGGAGCAGCTCCGGCGGGCATGGTTTGGATTTCCGGAGGAGAGTTCTCCATGGGTGCGCAACAGATGCCCGGCATGAACGGAGTCGGCATGAGTGCGACGGTTGATTCCCGTCCCGTGCATCGCGTATATGTTGACGGATTTTTCATGGATAGGACGGACGTGACCAACGCCGAATTTGCGAAATTTGTGAAGGCGACCGGATACGTCACCGTCGCCGAACGCAAACCTCGCGCCGAAGACTATCCCGATGCTCCTCCGGAAAATCTCGTTGCAGGCTCGGTTGTGTTCGCGCCGCCGAATCACCCCGTTCCGCTTGACGATCACCTGCAGTGGTGGGCCTACGTCCGGGGAGCCAATTGGCGGCATCCGCTGGGTCCGAGCAGCAACCTTGTTGGCAAGGAAAACTATCCCGTTGTGCACATCGCCTACGAAGATGCCGAAGCCTATGCGAAGTGGGCCGGCAAACGGCTTCCTACCGAGGCGGAATGGGAGTTCGCGGCGCGGGGCGGAAAATCAGGCCAGCTTTACGCGTGGGGCAATGAATTCCGTCCGGATGGAAAGTGGATGGCCAACACCCATCAGGGACACTTTCCCGATCAGGATACAGGCGAGGACGGCTATCGCGGAATTGCGCCGGTCTCGAAGTTTCCTCCCAACGGCTATGGGCTATACGACATGGCAGGCAATGTCTGGCAGTGGACCAGCGACTGGTATCGGCCCGACTACTATCAGCAACTCGCAGCCGAGGGAGTGGCCCGCAACCCCGTTGGGCCGGACTCCGCCAATGACCCTTCCGAGCCTGGCCATAGCAAGAAAGTCCAGCGTGGCGGATCGTTCCTTTGCACCGACCAGTATTGCTCTCGCTACATGGTGGGAACCCGCGGCAAGGGCGACATCGATACCGGGACGAATCACCTAGGCTTTCGCTGTGTCATGACGCCCGAGGAATGGAAACTCTCGCAGGCGAACTCGCCTAAGCGGGTGGCTGCGAGTATGCACCAGTAGATCTGGATGGAAGCGGCGGGAAGCCGGGAGCCCACTCATTCCTTCAGTTGGAATGAGGACGTCGGCACCTACTGGGTCGCGCCCACTTGGCATTCCGCATTATCAACAGCAAAGCCCACCAAGGTACAAGAACTGTCCTCTGTTTGCGCCCACTCTGAACTACTGCAAGTCAAGCTGCGCCAATAAGACTTGATAAGCGGACTCTTGATCAAGATCTGCAAATAGTGTGACGTCATGGATACCGATGATTTGTGGTTCGCGATTCACCATTGCTACCTTAAGGTAGTGAAGCGCTTCTGGTTTCATGTCCAGCTGAGAATAGGTAGCTGCGAGTTCAAAAGCCGGCAGCGTCCCCTCGCCATAAAACTCTTGTTGTTTCTTCAGGATGCCTTTCCACATCCCTGGCTGCCGTCCGGAAATATATCCAGCCTCTGCGGCTGTTACGATCGCCAGTTCCTGCCGGTTGTTCATAAGTCTGGCGACCTTCCGCCTCGCAGCGATGTAGCAAGGGTAGTCTTTGTTCATGAGACAGGCCGTTTCCAGGTAGCGATACGTCGG
This sequence comes from uncultured Acidobacteriaceae bacterium, assembly GCA_963846815.1. Lineage (GTDB taxonomy): Bacteria > Acidobacteriota > Terriglobia > Terriglobales > Acidobacteriaceae > CAVVDY01. The sequence continues at coordinate 277,148 of CAWJXG010000003.1, forward strand.
CACGAATCCGGGCTGGCTTCGCTCCAATTGCTTGAGTAACTCGATTCCCTGCTCCTTTTGACCGGAGTAGAGGAGAACGAATGCCTTGTCCGCCAGAATTGCAATGGAGCCGGGGTCGAGCTGCTGAGCAATCTCGAGCTGTTCCATCGCCTGAGAATAGAGACCACGCGCGCAGAGGAACGTCCCGTACCAGTGATGAGCCCTGGCAAGTTTCGGGTCAAGTTCTATGGCACGGCGAAACTCGCGTTCCGCGTCTGTAGCGTCGAGATTTCCATAAAACGTGGCAAAGGCCAGCGAGAGGTGCGCTCGCGCAGAAGAATCGTCGAGCTCAACTGCCCTCCTGGCTGCCGCGATGGCCCGAGGATAAGCTTCCTTGGGCGGCATGGCGCCATATTCCCGCAGCAGGTTGTAGCAGTCGGCCAAACCTGCATAAGCTTTGGCGTAATTCGGGTCGTGGACGATCGCCTGTGTGAACAAGTCAACCGCCTTCTCCAGTGATTCGGGGGTGCGCTGGTCCCAATAGAACCTTCCTTCCAGATACAAGCGGTTGGCCTCGGGATCGCGCGTATCAGCGGGCGTTGTCGTATGCGACGAAGATGAGATGGAGCGCGCCCCGGGCACCCTTGGTGAGGCTCCGCGCGTTCCGAAGCCCATCATTAGGAATAGGCCCAATCCAATCGCAGCCATAGCGACGGCCACCGTGAGCAGGACATACCTGACTTGGAGAGGACCCCCCGCATTAGCCGGGTTGGGTGGGACCGTTGTTAGTCCTGCCGGGGGTAACTCCTGAGCGCCAGGGATTGCTTCTGCCGGCCTGGGCACGCTCTGAATCGGGGCGATCCAGCGGTAGCCGGAACGGGAGACAGTCTCGATAAACCGGGGATTGCTGGCGGTATCGCCAAGGGTATCCCGCAAGCGATTGACGGCGGTATTGATCGAGCGATCAAAATCGACAAAAACGTTTTGGTCCCAAAGGCCGCAGCGTAATTCTTCGCGGCTCAAGATCTCCTGAGGTCTGGAAAGAAAGAGCCGTAAGGCGCGCAGTGGGACATCCTGCACCTTGACCCGTATGCCATTCTTGCGCAACTCGCCGTTACGCAAGTCAATTTCAAAGACTCCGAACCGCAAGATCCCGTCTGGTTTTGCAGGATCGATCACGCTTCCTCCGCTGCTGGGGCCAAGAGTCCCGAGTATAGCACTGTTTTCGGCTCGGACCGACGCTTTAACCGGCATGTAAGAAGCGGCTGCAAGTCAATACATCCCAAGCCCTTATGCGGTTATCCAGCAATGATATCGAGGTTATTTGACCGCCCGGCCTAAGCAGGAGAACATGGCACACCGCTCGTGAAACTAAGGTTCCGCAACTAGGGCTGAGTAATTCAGTGGAGGAGAACAATGGTGCGCAGATTCGTTAACTTTGTCCTGTGTTTTGTGTTTCTGGCGGCGGCGACCGCCGCCTTTGCCGATACAGTCAACGTCGCGACTGGCCTGGACAGCAACTATAACCTGATCACTACCGATGGAGGGTATGACGCTCACTGGCTGGTACAGCAGTCGAACAATCAGTACACGCCCGGCCAAGTGGTAATGCCCGGCGATCCCGACTGGTACGGCGGCTGGCTCGCCAATGGCCCAAATTCCAACTGGATCGCCCGCGACGCCTTTAACTGCTGCAACGGGCCCGCACCTTACACGTTCTACACCACCTTCTATGCTCCCGACCCAAGCCAGGCCAGCATTACCGGAGCGTGGGCAATCGACGACGCGGGCGTGCTGCAATTGAATGGTCAGACCATCGACACCCAAGGATCTGGCCAATGGGGCAGCTTGCACAACTTCAGCGTGTCGGGCTCCAGCTGGTTCGTTGAGGGCCTGAATACACTTTCCATCACCCTCACGAGTTCCGACAACAACCTTGAAGCAGTGCGTCTGGAAGGCGCTGCAACTGGAGTGACTACGGTGCCGGAGCCGACGAGCTTTATTATGCTGCTCTCCGGCTTGGGCGGAGTATTGCCGTTCGCCCGCCGGCTGTTAAAGTAAGACCGCAACGAGCTATTCCGGTGGACATTCAAGCAGGACGTCTTTGGGCGCTCCTGCTTTTTTTTCCTCGACCGCGAGCAGAACTAGAGTCAAAATCCCCACCCAAGCCAAACGATGACTTGGATGGGGCACCCCAAAGGCTCTTTCCATCCAGAGTGTTCGTCTAACACCACCACACAGACCCTACTTCTTCCCGCAACCATCCTTATAGCTGGTCAGCGTGCCGCCGTTGGCTTTCAGGGTGCGGTCCCAGCACGTCAAGTTCGAGTCGAAGTAGGTGAAGCGCTCGCTGTTGCTTTGATTCGTGGGCGTAGCCACACCATTAGGATCGATATTCAATGTATCGCCGGGATTTTCCGACACATTCATCGAGCTGAAGTAGATAGGCCATCCATTCTGGGTAGTGAGCTGGTTCTCGCTCAATCCCTGCGTGATGGAGGTAACCTGTTTCTGCGAGTTGTCGTTATAGAGGTTATAGGCGTAGTTCAGCGTCATCGGCCAGCTATTCAGTTTGGAGTCGAGCTGCAGTCCGGTCGACGACTTGGTGCTTGTCAGCGAGGCGATGCCGGTGTTTTGCTTCACCGTCTGGTCATACACCGTGCCATCGATATAGACGTTGTAGGTCTGCGCGTTCGAGAAAGTGATGCTCTGCGCGACATCGGTCTGCACCTTACCGTGCGAGGTATTCACGTACCCTGACACCAGCAGCCCACGGTTCGACGACACCGAAACCGTTCCGTAGTAAGCGACCCCGTTGGTCTTGATGTTCTCCTTCACCGCCGGGTCCGGCTGGCCCAGAGTATCTTTCAGCAGCGCCCCGGTAACCTTCTGCGAACCGTGATCGAGATACAGCAGCAGCGTCGCGGTGGCGGAAAAATATTGATCGGCGTTGTAAACGCTGACCGCCACCGTATGCTGCGACCCGTCGCTCAGCATGGCCGCAAACGGAGTGAGATCGACACGGTAGGGCTCAAAGTTCAAGGTCTGAATACCCGGGATCGGACGCCACAGGTAGGGATCGATGCCCCCGGTGTAAATCCACGGATACACGGGAGCGATACCGGCGGGCTTCCCGTCGATAGAAACTTCGCCTTCGCGAAATCCCGTGTTGCCGCAGTTGTACAGTTCCCCGGCGACATCATTCGGCGCGCAGGTATACCAGAACTCGTCATTGCTCTGGCTCTGCGCAAAGACATCGAGATACGCCCGCTCCACGTTCGTCGGCAGGCTGAAGGTTTTTGCCAGTTGGTCGCTTCCAGTGTTCAGCGTAACCGTTCCGCCGGTTGCGTCTGCCGCCATGGGCAATACCTCATCAGCCACCACCGGAGGCCGCTGACGTTTGCCAACGGGATAGAACTGAAGATACGCGCTGCCATGCAGATGGCTGGTGTAGGTGTTGTTCACCAGATTGCCCAGATCAACCCGTCCACCCTGGGCGGAGGTGAGCAACGTACTGTAGTCGGTCAGGTCAACCTCGGTGTGCCACGAGCGCTCGACATTCGCCGAAGGCTCCGCAGTGGTGCCGAAATAAACGTTGGTGCCGCCGATCCAGATCTCAGCCGTGCGATCGAACTGACGGCCGGCATCGACCGACCAGTCGGCGTTCAACACGACCTTCGCCCACGGGCCCGCACAATCCGGCGAGTAAGAGAAGAACTTGGGATTGAAGTCGGCGAAATCGAGATTGGTGAACAGTTGCACCATGCACGGCTGGCCTGCCGGGCGCGGTACGTGGGGATCGGCGGTAACGGTGTTGGCCGATCCGATCTGGGGCATGCTGGGGGCGGTGTATTTCTGCGCGAATGCCGGCAGACTGATGAGAGCAGTGAGAGCGAGCACCGGAAGAATCCGGCGCAGCTTCGGCAGGCTGGACATTTCGTTTCTCCTTCGAGCACGCGCTTCGGAACTCGCGCGTAGAGAGTCAGCCAACGAGCATAGTTCTGCCGCTGCCGTCTTACAAGCGCCCGGGAGTGCTAAGGCAAGAATGTTTTTAAATTGGATACGTCCCCCCTCCCCCCGGGGTATAGCTAAAATCTTGATTCCATTGAGTCAGAAAAAATCTTTCTCCGCAAAATCTTGAGCGCGTGAGAGTTACAGGCAAAATCTTCCAGAATAAGGACTTAAGTGCGTTTTTTGCAGGATGAAAGGATGGGAGTGTTTCAGAAGTAGTTAACAGCGGCCAACAGGCGCTATGACGATTGTTGCGCGTCACGCCTCCCTATCACAGGCGAAAGTCCGAGGAAGACAAATCTCCCTCGTCCTCATGGCTGCCATTGTACGAAACTGAGCAGCGAAGAACCAAGCGAGTTTGTCACAGCTGTGTGTGATAAAGATCGATTCCGTTCTGGCTACAATAACAATGGAGCCAATAATCACGCCAACGGCTTCACCTACGACGGCATGGGTAACGTGATCAACGACGGAAGCTACACCTACAGCTACGACGCCGAGGGTCGGCCCACAACCGTATATGGCAGTCCGGTCACCTACGACGCCTTCGGGCGCATGGTCGAGATCGGCTACAACGGCGGCTATACGCAGATCCTGTATGGGCCGTCGGGACAAAAGTTCGCAGTCCTGCGCGGCCAGAGCGTGGCGAATTACACGGTTCCGCTGGCCGGCGGAGTGCAGGCGGTGTACAACGGCAGCGGACTTCAGTATTACCGTCATGCCGACTGGCTGGGGTCAACGCGTTTCGAAACTGACACGGCGGGAAGAGTGACGAGCGACCGGGCGTATGCGCCATTTGGCGAGACCTACGCTGAGATCGGAACCCCTGACCGCATCTTCACCGGGCAAACACAGGATGTGATTGGAGGCCCGACGGGCATCTACGACTTCCTGTTCCGGCAGCAGGCGTCGAACCAGGGACGCTGGCTGGTGCCCGACCCGGCAGGGCTGGCCGCCGTCGACATCACCAACCCCCAGACCTGGAACCGTTATGCGTACGTCGCCAACAACCCGCTCAGCAACGTTGATCCGTTGGGGCTTTTCTGCGTATGGGACGACGGTAGTTACGACTCCAAGGGTGATCCAAACACCGGTACGATCAGCCAATGCAGCGGTCCCAACGGTGCTGGAGGAACTTGGTTCGATGGCTCACCCTCTGACTACGGCTTAGCCGCAGACTGGAGCAATCAGCGGAACGACGATCTCGCCGCCATGTTGGGACCAGGAGATTTAACATTCTATAGCTTTAGTAATAGCTCAAGTTCAGACGTCTTCCAGTCGAACAACTCAGGAAGCTACGACTTTGGCACAATTAGCCAGGTGAGCAGGTCGGACTGTGCGGTTTCCTATGGCAATAGAACCAGCCTCGCTTCAAAGGGGAGAATACAAGGTGACAATCTTATGGGGAAAGCAGGACAGGTTGTACTCGGCAACACAGTTAGCGGGATTTTTGACTTTGTTCACACGGCTAAGACTGCCACCAATGCTGCACCGGTTTACTGGTCTCTTTTTCTAAATGGAACGCGTCTTGGGCTTCCAGGAGGAAGGGCCATCAGCCAAGGCCTGGTCGGTAGAGCTCAAGATGCTACCTTGAAGGCAGCCTTTACTAACATCGCAAATGAAGCTGGCCAGCAGACCGCCGCCAATGCTGCTTCATATGTGGGATATGCGAAGATAGTTTACGACTTTGCGACCTTTGCATACGGGTACATAGTTGAATGTCACTAGATAACGTTTCCCTTGCGCAGGATCTCGTATTTTCATTTGTAGGGCCTGGCGTATTCTACGCGCTGGGATTCATAAGGTTCACAATGACCGGCGGAGTGACGCCTAAGAAACAGAAGATTCTACTAAGTACTATGATCGGGTTTATTCTCTACTGTCTTGTCCTGTCGTGTATTGCTGAGTCCCGGGTACTTATGGCGTGGTGGACGCAACGACCTTATATAAGTTCCCTGGCTTATCTTATTATTGCTATCTGTATGCTTGGCGGTGCAGCGTTCATCTTGGCTCGAATATGGGGATGGCAGATCCCACGCAAGCAGTCCCAGTAGAATAGGCAACGTGGGTGGGCTGGTGGCCCAGGTATGAAGGTTAAATCTGGGTGCCCCAGGTTCGGCCATCGGTTGGCCTAACCTGGGCTTCGGCTACGACGGCATGGCAGCGTGATCGACTATAGCGCGAACAGCTACACCTACGACGCGGAGAGCCGGCCGATTGTGGCCAACGGGGCGCAGGTCCTCTACGACGCCTTCGGGCGGGCGGTGGAAATGTACAAGAATGGGGCCTACACGCAGCTTGTGTATGGGCCGTCAGGAAACAAGTTCGCCTACATGAGCGGACAGACGGTGCAGCATTACAACGTGCCGTTGGCGGGCGGGGTCGAGGAGGAGTTCAATTCCGCCGGCGTGCAGTATGTACGCCACAGCGACTGGCTGGGTTCGAGTCGAGCGGTCTTGACCTATAACGGGGCGGGTGGCCCGGGCAAGCACTTTGAGTAGTCAATAAACACGAGGGTGCCCCGTCCAACCATCGGTTGGTTGGGCGGGGACTTTGATTTTCGTCGCTTCTGATCGGAAAGTATCATGGTCCTTTGAACGGCGTGCCAGTGCATACGAACCCCCCACTCAAGCCAAACGATGGCTTGAATGGGGCACCCTCGTGAGCGTTGCCCGGGCCACCCGGCCTAGTGGAGAAACCAGAAGACTGGTCATGGAGTAGTTACCGCCATTACTTGACGGGAGAGCCGAGTGTGGTGGAGATTGAGTCGAAGTGGACTTGGAAGAAAAGAATGGCGATGGGGGATTGTTCCGCAGATGAGGGTAAGAGAAAACCCCCGCCCAACCAACCGAAGGTTGGACGGGGCACCCTGGTGAGTTTTCCTGGGGTAAAATGCTTGCCCGGGCCACCCGCCCAGATGAACTACATTCAGGCGGCGACGGCAATCGGTGCGAACGCGCTCAACGCGAACCCGAATGTCTATAGTTTTTTCCAGAACCAGGGTCAATGGTGGACTTTAAATCAAGCTTTCCTCAATGCTTCCATAGCAAGGGGCCAACAATTCTTTCTATCCAGTGCGCCAATGGGTACGGGCGGATTCTTGCAAGAACTGCAGTATTTGCAGGGTAGAGGGATAAATCCTCTCTATCTGCCGTGGGTTCTGGCGCATTAAGGGAGCAGCTTCGCCATGGATCAAAAAATGCGCGGTTTGCTCCTAGCCCCTTTACGTTTAACGTTCCTAGCTCTTGGTTTCGTGATTGGGGGTCTTTATAAGCTTGCGTGTCCAAACCGCGAAGTGAAATTGGCTAGACAGAATGAAGAAAATCTAGCAAGAGACATTCAATATACGCTGCCATTCATATTCAGCCAAATGGAAGGCCGCATCGTCCCAAACGAAGGAGTTGAGTTTCCTCCACCTTTCGATTACGCGATCATAACCGTGGATTGCAAAGATGTGCGCATGAGATTTACTCGCGGGCGGGACCAGTTGGTCGTTCAACTAGCTCCTAAGTCTTCCCCAAATAGTTGGCACGAGCTGTCCACAGTTCTAAGTGTCTTAGGCATCCCTGGCGTACAGAGGGGCTCAATCTCTACTCTCAATCAAGCTGGCGAGCTAATGCGACAACATTCGAACGACATCACAAGCGCTCTTTCGGAAACCGAATATCCTGATGTAAAAAAACGGCTCATGGAAGTGTACCAACGCGATCGGATAATCACAAAGCAACTCGAGATCGAGATTAATAGGAACCTATACGGCTAAACACTTTTTGGAGTAAAACGTCGGCTTCTACCACACACCACAAGTGACCGATTGGCGGGTGGCTGTAGATGATCAAGACGTTGTTCCGGAATCGGAGCGGCTGATGGGCGGCTTGTAGTTGAGGCTACCATGGGGGCGCTCACGGTTGTAGTAGTCGGTCCAAGGCTGCAGATGAGCGTCTCTTTGCTCCGAGTCGGACCAGTGTTGCGAGTAGGCCCACTCGCGCAGGGCGGTCTGGATGAAGCGCTCGGCCTTGCCGTTGGTTCTGGGGGTGTAGGGGCGGGTGCGGTGATGCTTGATCTGCATGGTCTGACAAGCCTGCCGGAACTGAGCCGAGCGATAGCTGGAGCCGTTGTCGGTGAGCAAGGCGCGCACGCCGATGCCGTGGGTGGCGAAGAAGTCGGTGGCGGCGGCGAGGAAAGCAACGGTGGTTTCGGCCTTTTGGTCAGGCAGCATCTTAGTAAAGGCCAGACGCGAGTGATCGTCCACGGCCACATGCAGAGCGATAAAGCCAGGATGTTTCTGCTTACCTCGGCGGGTGGCCCGGACAAGCATTCTGAGTAGTCAATGCACCCGAGGGTGCCCCGTCCAACCATCGGTTGGTTGGGCGGGGATTTTGGTTCGCGTCACAGACACTTATCTATGAAATAAATATTCTTCTCTCATGCCCTGGGGATTACGACGGTATCAACAGAAAAAACAACTCCACTTCATCACCTTCAGTTGTTATCGTCGGTTACCGTATCTACAAAGAGCTGAGGCGAAGCGGCTCTTCGAGATCGCGCTGGAAGATCGGCCGAAGGCTTGCACGGAGCCGCCAGGCGGAGCGCACGAAACGCTCCTTCTCGGGAGACATGTGTCGTCCCTCCGGGACTCGGGGCATCCATGAGCACCCATACCCAGCATTCCGCTGCGCTGCGTGCGGGGCTAGACTGTGCCCTCCGCTTCGCGGAGTAATGGTGCCCGGGTGGCCCACATTTCCATCGGTAGGCAAATGCGCGGCCTGCAGTGCCGCCCCTGAACCATCGGTAGGCAAAGGCCCGGCTAGAGTGCCGCCTATGGCGTTATCATCCACACCACGCCGCAACCTATGTCGCCGCAGTTACCTCCAAAGGTTCCGCCATAGTAGGCGGTCCCATAAAGGTTGCCGCTTGTGTCGAACGTCAGGTTACCAAAGGGAAAGGCGCCGTCACTGTATCCAGAGAAGCTGTGAAGTGAGCTGTATGTCCAGCCATTCCCAGTGTTGGTGAGTTTGAAAACGCTGCCGAAAACATACGCGCCGTCACAATTCGTGGTGCCGTAAAGATTGCCCGCAGCGTCCATGGCGAGATTTCCCCATGGGCCACAACCAGCATTCGCAGGTCCGGAAAAGCTGTAGAGCAGCTTGTACGTCCAGCTATCGCCGGAAGGGGAGAGTTCGAAGACCGTTCCGCCGCCCTGGCTGCCGCCGTCACTGGTAGCGCCGTAGAGATTGCCGGAGCCGTCGAAGATGAGGCCGGCGACAGGATGTGCGCCATCGCTTCCGTTTTGGAAATCGTAGACCGTATTCTCAGTCCATCCCACGCCTTGGGTGTACTTCAATTCATAAACGTGGCCATCGCCCTGTGCGCCGCCATGCACCGTCGTGCCGAAAAGATTGCCGCTCTTATCAAAGATGACCCCACTCTGCGGACTAACTCCGTCGGGGCCGGAGAAGTTGTAAATGACGCTCTCTGTCCAACTATTGCCTGAACGTTGCAGTTCGTAGACAGCACCATCGCCGGACGCGCCTCCTGCCATGGTGGTGCCGTAAATGTTACCCTGCGCGTCCCAGGTGAGATCTCCATAGCCGGGGTTAGCTGCATCAGCACTTCCCAGGAAGTCGTAAAGCACGTTTTCCTTCCAGAAGCAGTTTGCGCTCTTGCAAATTGTCACCGGGATGATCAGGTCGAAAACGATACCTTTACCGGCGGCGCCTCCGTTTTCCGTGGTGCCGTAAGGATGGCCGTCGGGACCGTACACAACTCTCGCGATGGGATTTGCCCCGCCGCTGGAAAGCAGGGAGATAGCAGTCGTGACCCAGGTGCTTCCCGAGTGCGTGATCTGGTAAACGCTGCCGTTGCCGCTTCCGCCTCGGTATGCGGTGCCATAGAGAATGCCCGCTCTTACGGTTACTCCCGCATCCGGGTTTGCTCCGTCCCCTGCGGCGGTGAACTGGTGAATCACGCTGAACGACTGCGCCTGCGCTGTTGGGCCGGCGATGAGCAGCAGCAGGACGATCGCCAGAGACGACGCCAGAGATAATAGCCCTCGATTGGAACCAAGCGCCAAACCCCTAATTTTGCTGAAGTTTGCCATAAAGTCTCCTCATTGAACGTGGGGATGGGCGCGGTGGGATGCCTCACGGTTGGGAATGCCATCAGCCTGTCATCTGGAACATCCTAAGTCAAGCAAAGTCTCGCTCGCCTCCGAGAGCCTTGCCTCCGCTGGTGATACGCCAGTTGTGCCTGCCAGATTGCGTCCTCCCAACCTCTTTAGAATCTTCACTTTACCTGTAACCCTTGGAGGTTCAAGACTTTGCGGGGAAAATTTTGCTACGGCGTTGAAAACAAGCAATTTAGCAAATCGACTTTCTTGGTTCTAGCGCATTATCGGACGTAATTTTCGCCTGTGTACCTGCCTCATCATTCCCGACACTGGATCGGCAAGCCATACTTGAGCTGTGCAGACGGCCGATCCCAACCTGCGCTTGCTGAACGCCTTCCTCGATTACCTGAAGGTCGAGAAGGGACTGGCCGTGCTCAGCGTCTCGGCCTATCGCTCGGACCTGGAGCAGTACGCAGAATTGCTTCGCACGCGCAAGCGGGGACTGCGTGAGGCGCGGCGGCCGGATGTGCGCGACTTTCTCAACGGCCTGTTTGCCAATGGAGTGGATGCCCGCACTGTGGCGCGCAAGCTGTCGGCGCTGCGGCACTTCTACAAGTATCTGCTGCTCGATCGCTATATCGAGAAAGACCCGACGCTGAACATCGATACACCGCGGCAGTGGAAGGTGCTGCCCAAATCGCTCGCGACCACGGAAGTCGAGCAGGTTCTGCAAGGGCCGGCGCGAGCTAAAGACGACCGGATGTCGCAGGCTCTTGCTGTCCGCGACCGCGCCATCCTGGAAGTCTTCTACGCCGGGGCGTTGCGCGTCTCCGAACTCATCAACGTCAAGCTCGAAGACCTGAAGCTCGACCTCGGCTACGTGCTGGTGCACGGCAAGGGCGACAAAGAGCGCATCGTGCCTTTGGGCGCTGCGGCGCAGGAGATCGTCGGCATTTACCTGCGTGATGCACGCCTGGTGCTGGCGAACGGAAAGATGTCGCCCTTTCTGTTTGTAGCCCGCGGAGCGCGACCGGTCACTCGTCAACGGGTGTGGCAGATGGTGAATGCCGCGTCGGCGAACTCCGGCCGACATGCCTCGCCCCACATGCTGCGCCACAGTTGCGCAACTCATATGGTGCAGAACGGAGCCGATCTGCGCACCGTGCAGACCATCCTCGGGCACGCCGACATCTCGACCACACAGGTGTACACGCATCTCGCGCTCGATCGGTTGAACCGGGTGCATCGCCGGCATCATCCACGCAGCAAGAACCGGACTCCTAAGCCGAGCGAACCGGCATGAGTAAGCCGGCGTCAACCACGGTGGAGAAGGCTGTGGCGAAGTTCATCCGTGCACTGCAAGAACGTAACGCTTCGCCGCACACCATCAAGGCTTATACGAAGGACCTCGCCGGATTTGCCGAGTACGTGGGACCGCAAGACTGGCACGACATCGACCATGTGCTGATCCGCGGCTATCTCTCCAATCTGTACGAACGTGGACTGAGCAAGACCTCGGTTGCGCGCTCGCTGGCGGCGCTGCGCTCGCTCTACAGGTGGCTGGCACAGGAAGGAGTGGTGGAGCAGAATCCTGCCGCACTGGTCGCGACGCCGAAGCTGCCGAAGAAGCTGCCGCGTGTGCCCACGGTCGAGGAAGTCTGCAATGTGCTGGACGCAGGTATGCCGGAGGAGTCGGCCTTTCCGGAGCGCGACCAGGTGATCCTCGAGCTGCTTTATGGCTGCGGCATTCGCAACTCGGAACTGATCGGCATCAACCTCGAAGACGTGCGCTGGTCGAACGAGCTCATCCTGGTGCGTGGCAAGGGACGCAAGGAGCGCTACGTTCCACTTGGCGAAACGGCTGCAGAGGCGGTGCGGCCGTATCTTCCCGCGCGCAAGCGAGTGCTGGAAGAGGCGAAGCGGACAGCAGAGAAGGCGCTGCTCATCAATCTGCGGGGCTCTCGGCTGACAACGCGCAGCGTGGGCCGCATTGTGAAACGGATCGCCGTCAGCCGCGGTCTATCGCCTGACGTGCATCCGCATACGCTGCGCCATGCCTTTGGGGCGCACATGCTGGAGGAAGGCGCCGACCTCCGAGCTATTCAGGAGATGCTCGGCCACGAACGGCTATCGACCACGCAACGCTATACGCAGCTTACGGTCAAGCATGTGATGGACGTGTATGACCGCACCCATCCGCATGCGAAAGGAGGGAAGAGTTGAGGTCGTGTTGTGTCACCGGCTGAAGCCGGTTATTTGAGGCGAGAACGAGGTTTGCGGCACGGCTGAAGGCGCCGTGCCCCTTCAAGTAGACTGGACTACAAAAGCTCCATGCCTTAGTCGCCGTACTGGGCGCGCATATCGCGCCAGGTGCTGGCGCCCCGTCGCTCGGCTTCTTCTACAAAGCCTTCGCCCAGCTTCTGCAGCGTGCCGAAGATCTGCATGCCTTTCTGCAGGTAGTCGGGAGCGTTCTCCCACACGGCCTCGAACTTCTCGGGATATTCGCTGGCAAGAATGGTCAGTCCAGCAGCGGCAAAACCCATCCCCATGCCGCGGCGGCCGGTGAGAATGAGTACGGCTCCTGCTCCGATACTGCCGAATATCAACGCCTTCTTCCAAGTCTGCATGTTCACCTCAAGAAATTGCGCGGACACGCCGCAACTCTCATTAGAGACGCAATCTGTCTCTTGCTGTTGTATGCCTTGAACCCTTGATTTGTAAACGTCATGGGAGGGGCGGGTTGGCGGATTCAGGATGGGCAGGTTCGGGTAACAAATAGAAAAGGCTGCGACTGTGGTTATGCTCTAGCCGTCGACTCCTGCGAGGGAGTCGCTGGCGTGGACGCATGTACCGTCGCAGCCTTTGAAGCGATCACTGCTTTCGCAGTTCCAAACCTCGGCGGACACCTCGCAGTGCCGTCGATTTTTTCGGGTCTGGCGGTGCTGCAAGTCGCCTTGCGCACCTACCGTTCAGTCTATTTCGGGTGGGCAACGGATTATGGAAGCCCACTCTTTTCGACCGTCGACTGTGGAGCTGCCACATTGGTTATGCGCCAGCCCGTAACTCCTGCGAGAGAGTTGCCGGCGTGGACGCAAGTACCGTCGCAGCCCTTGATGCGATCACCGCTTTCGCAGTTCCAAACCTCGGCGGACATCTCGCAACGCCGTCGATTTTTTCGGGTCTGGCGGTTCTGCGAGTCGCCTCGCTCACCGATCACTCGGCCTACTTCAAGCCGGCTCCCTTGGGGGCCGCTCTTTTCTGCCGTCGACAGAGCCATCCTAGCGGAGGATGTCGAAATGTCAACGCCCAAGGTGTGTGCACTCAACGGATAAATGCATGTGAAAAAACGAGCCAGTAAACGATAGCAGAGAGAGGGCTTCGACCGCGGAGTGGGAGATTTTATACAGGTTTTCACACCTTTTTCACAGACTTGCGATCATCGTTCAGTGGAATTGGGGGAACCACGCTTGCCTCTTGACGAATTCGAACGCATGAACGACGTTAGTAGAGGACGCATGCCAAGCCTGACTGCCTACGTTGACGGAGGATCACACGGGAACCCCGGGCCCTCCGGCATTGGCGTCCTCATTCGTAACCTCCAGGGCGAGACCGTCCGTATCGCCAAGTGGATTGGCCATCAGGACAACAACGTCGCCGAATACGTTGCCCTGCTGGAGGCGTTGCAGCACGCCGTGGCAGCCAAGGCCCAGGCCCTGCGAGTGTTTTCCGACTCGGAAATCGTGGTAAAGCAGATGACAGGCCAGTATGTCTGCCGCAGCCCACGGCTGTACTCGCTGAATTGGACCTGCCGCAAGCTGGCTCGCTCGCTAGAGTTTTCGATCACCCATATCCGGCGGGAAGAGAACCAGGAGGCCAACGAACTGGCACGCCGGGCGGTGCAGTCAGGATTGCCGGTCCGCCCACCAGCCGAAACGCTGGCTCGGGTATAATCAGGAGCAGCGCGCCCGTAGCTCAGCTGGATAGAGCGGTTGCCTCCGGAGCAACAGGTCGGGAGTTCGAATCTCTCCGGGCGCGCCAGAGCCAATCCAGCAACACTCCTTCTCCGGATCCTTCGACTCGGCCGCAGCGCAATCTCGCTCGGGCTGGCGTTAGCCCGGCGCACATTGTTGCTGCGAGGCATTCCCAGCCAGAAAAGGAGAGGGCCAACCTTGCGGCTGACCCTCTGCTGTCTTATCTCCATGAAATCGCCTTACGGCCAGGTGACGGTGTAGAGGTTCCTCATCCGATAGCTGCGGTAAGACCAGGAGTTCGCCTGCAATTCATAAACAATTTGTCCGTTGAGATTAACCTCCGTCGATTGGACAAAGGGATCTTGTACAGAACCTATTAATCCGTTGCCATAGCTGGCATAAAGGCCATCGGAGGCAGGCAGCAGATCGCCACTACCCAAAGCCCCGGAGTATGCGCCAAGATCCGCCGCGGTCTGCATATAAGCTGTCAGGTGTTTTTCGTCCAATAACAACACCATGCCCCGGCTGTCCTGCCCTCCACCACACTGGGCTGATCGGGTGTTGCCGTCATCGAAAACGGTGAAAACGCTCTTCCCGAGCTGTGTTCCACTGCCATTTGCCTGAAACACTGCATCATGTTGGTGAGTGAACCAGGGAAAGACGTTCGGATCGCCGCACCCTTGCGTTGGATTCAGGAGAGTGAAGTCACCGTACGCACCGAGCCTCCAGAGGACACGTCCATCTCCCTGGCCGTTGTCGTAGTTCACCTTGATCACCCAATCCTGAGCACGTTGCGACAGAACAATGTTCCCGTCTGGGGTTAACTGTGCCGAGTTGGTGTGCAACCAATCGTTGGCCTGGGTGAACTGGTTGCTAAAGGAAGGACATCCGCCCGCACCATGAGTACAGATGTCGTTCAGCGTAGCTTTTCGGCTGAGGTCTTCGTGGGCGAACGAGTCCCATGCCCACACGAGCTGCATGTTGTGGTCGAGGATTAGGATCATGTCGCCGATAATGTCGACCGGATTTTCTTGCGTGCCGCCCTGGTACTGGGTCGAGGCCATGTCGCGTGTACCCATTAAAAGGATGTTGCCGTTGGGCAGGCGACGGGTCTCATGAAGGTTGAAATCATTGATGGTTGGATATCCCAGGGCTACCAACTGCTCATTTATTCTCCTGACGTTGGTTTGGAGGACGAGGTTACCTGCAAAGTCATATTCGTCCCACGACAGGTAATCGTTTGGAACCGCAAAGAAATAACCACCTGGATCCATCCGCATCGGCCAAAGCGTCTCGCTGGGTAGGTACCAAATCACATTTCCCGACAGATCGGTTGCCGTGACCCAGTGGCCTCCTATCAGATAGAACAGGACCACGGGATACTCGGCGTCGTGTTGTGTCGGGGGAACATTTACCGTAAAGGTGGTCGGCGGATAGTTGGCCGGCAGCGGGCCCGTGGTGAACGACAAATCCGGTCCCGACTTGGTAATACCGGGGGCGACTTCCTCCCAGTGCATCAGGTATTGCGTGGAAGGCAACATCCCGGCGACGTAGAAGTTGGCGCTCTTCTGTGAGCACGGCACGGAATTGGTTACAGTTGAGACATCCGAATTCACCTGGCGGAACCGCACGAGCAGGTAATGGCCTAACTGACAGGGCGGGCCACTAAATAACGCCACCAAGGGATGAGACGTAGGATGTACAGCCGATCCGCCGGCCTGCGTCACCCATGGCAAAATGGTGTACTGCACGGAAACTGGGGCGTAAGTGATATACGAGACTTGCGTGATGTCACGAACGGTCACAATCACCTGGTAGTTGCCTTCGACCGTGAAGGGCACCCAGGTGAAGGAGTTGGGTAAATCGAAATCCCTCACAATCTGCAACTGGCTGTCGAGCGCCACAGTGAAGCGATAATCGTAGATATGTCCTTTTGGCGCGTTGTTCACCGTGGCTGTCCATGTAACGCTGGTGCCCAGATACTGTGGACTGTCAATACTGGGAGTAAGGGTGATGGTCACAGAATCGGGCGCCTTTACAGCGGCCTTTGTAGCGGCCAAACTCCCGGCAGCAAACACGCTAATTAACAACACGGTACCGACAGCGAGACGAAATATCCGGAACACGGACTGACCTCCAGCGGAAGCCCTTAGGGCCAAAGTCAAAAAATACAATTCAATCGGTGTTTTAGAATCAGCGGCGCCCAAGTTATCCCGAGTCTGTTTGGGATCATCTGACGCCAAAGGAGACAACTCAGATTGTATAGAGGGTGCCTGCAAGACTGGGCGCTGTCAAGGCAATAATTTGACTCCAGGCGTTCCTGACGGGGAAGCTGCGAGATTTTTCTACGCTATTGCGGTTGTTAAGAAAAGCTCTAACGGCGCACATAAACCCTGCGATACTTCCAGCCTGTTTGAAGTGTGCTCGGCACTTTTGAGACACGGATTGCAGATGTCAATTTTTGTTCACAATCCAGGTTTGACTTAGCACTTCGTAAGCCGGGTTTTCATGGGCTGTTCCTGCTTCGCGTTTAGTTTCTTTGATTCGAGAAATCCACGAACCCCAGCCCTGCCTGGTTGTGGTGGTGAGGTAATCCCACGGAGAAAGCAACGGGCCGACCCCTCGGCCGGCCCTGTTGATGTTGCTGCCTATTGTTTGCAAATCGTCCTAAGGCAATGTGGGGGTGTAGAGATTCTGCATTCGGTATGTCCGGTAAGCCCAGGAATCCGCCTGCAACTCATAGACGATTTGTCCGCTGAGATTCGACTCCGTCGATTGTGCGAATTGGCTCTGTGCGCTCCCGATCGCTCCGTTGCCAAAGCTGGCGTAAATGCCATTGGAAGTAAGCAACTGGTCGGCACTCCCTAAGGCTCCGGAGAGGGCGCCAAGGTCAGCCAGGGTTTCCATGTAAACCGTCCGGGTTGGCTCGTTCACTAACAGCAGCATACCCCGGCTGTTCTGGCCGCTGCCGCACTGTTCGGCCCGCAGATTGCCGTCATCAAAGACGGTCATAATGGTCGTCCCTAGGAGTGTGCCCGGTGGCTGAAACCCTGCATCGTGTTGATGAGTGAACCAGGGAAAGACGTTTGGATCGCCGCACCCTTGGGTTGGATTCGTGAGCGTGAAGTCACCATACGGTCCCATTCTCCAAAGAACGCTGCCGTCTCCCTTTCCGTTCTGGTAATTCACCTTAATCACCCAATCCTGAGCACGCTGGGACAGAACGATGTTGCCGTCCGGTGTTAGCTGCGCTGAGTTGGTGTGCAACCAGTCGTTGGCCTGGGCAAACGCTTTGTTAAAGTAAGGACAGCCTCCTCCACCCTGCGTGCAGATATCGTTCAGGGTAGCTTTTCGGCTGAGGTCTTCATGGGCAAACGAATCCCAGGCCCACACCAACTGCATATTGTGGTCCAGGATCAGGATCATGTCGCCGAGAATATCGACGGGGTTTTGTTGCGTGCCTCCCTGGTACATGGTAGAGATCACGTCGCGTGACCCCAGCAACAGGAGATCGCCGTTAGGCAGGCGACGGGTTTCATGAAAATTGAAGTCGTTGATGGCCGGATAACCCTGGGCTACCAACTGTTCGCTAACTCTTTGGGAGGTGGTCTGCAGGATGAGGTTTCCTTCTAAGTCATATTCGCTGAAGATGGTGTGGTCATCTGGAAACGCAAAGATCTTGCCCCCCGGCTCCATGCGAGTCGTCCAGTTTTGCAGAGGCAAGTACCAAATGACATTTCCGTACAGATCAGTTGCGGTCGGCCAATAGTTGCGCACTCCGTCGGGGAAGAACCCAAAAAGAACCACAGGATACTCGGCATCATGCTGTGTCGGAGGAACATTTACCTGAAAGTTGGGCTGGGGGTAGTTGGCCTGCAACGGGCCGGTGGTGAACGAAATATACTTGCCCGCAGCAAAGTAGCTGGGCCCATATACCTCCCAACGCATCAGGTATTCCGTGGAAGGCAACATTCCCGCGACATAGAAGTTGGCAGTATGCGTTGAGCACGGCACAGAATTGGTTGTGCTCGTGACATCCGAATTCACCTGGTGAAACCGCACCAGGATGGTATCTCCCGCTGCACACGAGGGGCCGCTAAACAGCGCCACTAACGGATGATAGGTATGATGTACAGCTGATCCGCTGACCGACGTGACCCACGGCAGGACCGTGTACGGTACGGCAACAGGGGCGTAAGTAACATAAGGCAGTTGGGTGACGTCACGGACAGTCACAATGACCTGGTATGCGCCTTCCACTGTAGAGGGCACCCAATTGAATAAGTTGGGCTGGTCGTAATCCCTCACAATTTGAATCTGGTTCTGCAGAGCCACACTGAAGCGATAGTCGTAAATGTGTCCCTTTTGCCCATTGCTCACAGTGGCTGTCCAGGTAATATGGGTTCCCACGAACTGCGGGCTCTGGACGCTGGGCGTAAGCGTGATCGTCACGCCGGGCGTTTTTGAGATGGCCCAACTCCCTCCAGTCAACAGGCTCAATAAGAACAGGATTCCAACTACGAAACGAAATGTCCGTACCATGAATCACCTCCGGGCCCGCGAGGGCGAGAGTCGAACGAATTATGATCCGACCGGCATTGAGAAGACACTTCGTATCTTAGCCGGGAATTTCCATTCTAACGTCTGGAAAGGTGCAAAACGCAAACCCTCGTGTGACATTTAGTATTCCAGCGTGGTGGCTGTCAAGCGATAAAGTTGATTGCAAAAGAGCATCTTCTATCTGGCAAATTATTTGTCGTGTTTTTGGGTAGAGTGGCGGGACAGCGAGTTCCTTCGCGATTACAGGTTCCGACCGAATAAAGTCTCGTTCCGGCAATGGTTACCTGCGAGTTGGTTACCCGCGCATAGGGAATCGCAGGCGCTGGCTCGGAAGCTCTCTCAACAAAAGTGAGAGAGTCTAGGCTGAGGGATCGTAGGAAGCGCCGCGCCGTGTATGCGCAAATAATAAAAGGGATGTTGCCGCAGGCATCATCCCTTTGTTTCGTGCTTATTGCCGATGAGGCCTTCGAGCCCCTCAGCTACATCTTGCGTTTGCGCGCCAGGAAGCTTCCGACAAATGCGAGACCACTCACCATCAGGGTTACGCTGGTCGGCTCAGGAACTCCAGAGAACTGGTTTTCCACGCCACCGAGGACCGCGAAGCTTCCGTTGCCGCCGCCAATCAACTCAACGGATTTGACCACGTCAACCACGCTCACGGCGCCGAAGGTTGCGCTGTCCGTCAGCTTGCTGAGCCCATTACCAAGATAGGCCTGCAAGGTGCCCTCAGTTCCATTGGCGCAGAGATCGGCAAAAGTATCTCCTGCGCAGTAGGTTTCTGTAACCGTGACCAAACCGTTTCCGACCGTGCTCCCGCCGATCATGAACAGGCTGAGATCGCTGATCCCGTTGCCGTTAGCGGTGAATCCGATCAAGGAGCTTTGTGTCTGGTTTCCGACCGCTGCCCATGGAGCATTAAACAGAAAGCCAGAACCGATGGGAGTTACGCTGATGCTGCTGGGTGGCATCTGGCTGGAACCCGCAGTGGAATACGTGAAATTCGAAAAGGTGTCGCCGCCGAATCCACAAGATGTGCCGATATAGTTGTCGTAGCTGTTGACTACGCAATCGGTGGCGAAGGCCGATAAACCACAGGCCATTACGACCAATAGAGCAATGGCAACTTTCTTCATTGCGTTTCCTCCTGAGTGACGCACTTCCATTCATCCGAAATCATGATGGGAACGATTCCGAAATAAGCAGCGCTGGAAGACTTCGGTACTCTCAATTGCACGGTTGTTTAACTAAGCGACGCACTTCGCCAAGCTGACCCGTGCCAGTCTCCGAGTAACCAAATTGGCTACTCCCCACTGCGCCAGATGAGGGTATCCCCATTTGCGGTGGGGTGCAAGGGAAAAAGCGTAGCACCAAAGTAGGGTATAGGGCGCAAATGTCAAATTCAAGCGCAAGTTGTTGTGTCTAAATATGTTGCATGATCAGAACAGTGTGGGGAAATAGCTGACCGGCGATTAGTTTGCAGGGAGGCGAGTTTTTCAATTCCTGCGGTTAATGGAAATCGTGCGAACGCACGGCAGCGTCTGTGATATCCACTCGCTCAGCGGCATAAGCATCACGGAGGGGCCGCACTCGGGTAACCTTTATCGAAACTACGCCCTCCTGATTCTGCAGAATACCTTCCAGCAGCAGAAATTTCTCCGCGAGAATAAGGATGCGATTGCGCTCGAGCAGATCGGGAGTGATGATCGCATTGCTGATGCCGGTCTCGTCCTCGAGACTGAGGAAGACAAATCCCTTGGCTGTCCCTGGACGTTGCCGCGCTATGACGCATCCGGCGGTGCGCACGTGACGCCCATTTGGTATTTGGGTCAGATCGTGAGCCGATAAAATGTGCGCTCGCCGGAGATCATCTCGACGATAGGAAAGAGGATGAGGTCCTACCGTGAGCCCTGTTCCATGAAAGTCTGCAATAAGGCGCTCTTCAGCGCTCATCTGTTTGAGCGGCGAGGCAGTATCGCTCTCGGGAATGCCATCGAGCAGCGGTCCGGCAAAGCGCGCTACCCGCTCAACTTGCCAAAGCGCATCGCGGCGATAGAGCTTGGTCCGGCGAGGCGAATTTAGCTGGGCAAGAACATCTTCCATGCTGGTGCCGCCGATGGAATTCAGCGCGCCGATGGAGGCCAGCAGCACCAGTTCATCACGGCGCAGCTCAGGTACACGATAGGCAAGATCAGCAATCGAGGCGAACGAAGAGCGACTGCGTTCGTCAAGGATGGCGCGCGCTGATTCTTCGCGAAGTCCGCGGGCATAACGTAATCCCATGCGCAGGGCGAAGAATGGGTGGGTCTTCTGATTATCATGGGAGATGCTTTGAAGGGGCACGCCTTCAGGCTTGCCGCGGGGAGTTAAGCAAATTCCCGGCTTTAGCTGCTGCTTTTTTTCATTTGACTTATCCAAGTTGTTGCCGGCTGAAGCCGGCTCATTGGAAAGAGAAGAAACGGTTTCGGCACGCCTGAATGCGTGTCCCTTCAAAACCTCTTGTTCTTGAAGCGGGTGTACTGTAGCAGCTCCGTCATCCAGCGTGCATGCCCACTGCGACACGGTGACATCGATGGGCTTCACCTTCAGCCCGTGCCGCTGCGCGTCCTTTACGATGGTCGCCGGAGAATAAAATCCCATGGGCTGATTGTTCAGCAATGCGGCAGTGAACGCGGCCAGGTAGTGGCACTTGAGCCAGGCGCTGGCATAAGCAATGAGGGCGAAGCTGGCGGCGTGCGACTCGGGGAAACCGTAAAGCGCAAATGAAGTGATCGACTGCAGGATCTCTTCCTGCGCCGCGCCGGTGATCCCGTTGCGCTCCATTCCGGTGCGCAGTTTTCCCTCGATGTCGCGCATGCGCTTCTCGCTGCGCTTGAATCCGAAGGCGCGCCGTAATTCTTCCGCCTCGCCGCCGGTAAAGCCTGCTGCGATCATGGCTACGCGCAGCAGTTGTTCCTGAAATAGCGGTACGCCCAGCGTTCGTTCCAGAACGGGCTCCAGCGAAGGATGGGGATATACGACCTTCTGCCGCCCCTGCCGGCGCAGCAAGTATGGATTGACCATCTGCCCCACGATGGGGCCCGGCCGGATGATCGCGACCTGTACCACAATGTCGTAGAAGCGCGTGGGATGTAAGCGCGGCAGGCACGACATCTGCGCCCGGCTTTCGATCTGGAACATGCCCACGGTGTCGGCCTTCTGCAACGTGCCATACACTTTGGAATCATCGGCCGGCAGCTTGGCCAGATCCACATCTTCTTTATAGTGATCACGAATGAGAGTGATGGAATCTTCCAGCACGGCCATCATGCCCAGCCCGAGCAGATCGACCTTGATGATGCCGAGATCGGCGCAATCCTCCTTGTCCCATTGCACAACCACGCGTCCCGGCATGGTGGCGGGCTCCAGAGGAACAACAGAGTCGAGCTGCCCCTGGCAGATGACCATTCCGCCGGAATGCTGGCCCAGATGGCGAGGCATGTCCTGGATCGCAACACATAGCTCGAAAAATTTGCGTATGCGGGGATGACGCAGGTCGAATCCGGCATCGCGGAACTGGCGCTCCAGAGTGTCGCCGGGATCTTTGTACTCCCAGGAGCTGACCAGGCCGGCCAGGCGGCCCAGCGTTTCTTCGTCAAAGCCCAGCGACTTGCCCACCTCGCGTGCGGCTGAGCGTCCGCGGTATGTGATGACGTTGGCCGTCATAGCGGCGCCAAGCTTTCCATAACGCTCGTACACATACTGAATTGCTTTCTCGCGCTGATCGCCGCTGGGCAGATCGAGATCGATATCGGGCCACTCGCCACGCTCTTCCGATAGGAATCGCTCGAAGAGCAACTCCATGCCGACGGGATCAACCGCCGTGATGCCGAGCGAATAACACACCGCGCTGTTGGCCGCTGAGCCGCGTCCCTGCACCAGGATGTTCTGCCGGCGGCAATACTGCACGATGTCCCAGACGATGAGGAAGTAGCCGGCCAGCTTAAGCTTCTCGATCAGCGCCAGCTCGCGTTCGATCTGCCGGCGGGCCCGCTGCCAGAGCTCGCTCTGTTCGGGCCGCAGGTAGCGGTCACGCGCACCTTCGTACGTGCGTTCGCGCAGGAAGGAATCCATGGTCTCGCCGTCGTCCACGGGATAACGCGGGAATTCGTAGCCCAGGTTTTCCAGCGTGAACTCCAGGCGGGAGGAAAGCTCGAGCGTGTTAGCTGTTGCTTCCGGCAGGTCGGCGAACAGGCGCAGCATCTCCTGCGGACCTTTGATGTAGCGCTCGCTGTTGCGCGCGAGCAACCGCCCTGCGTTGTCGAGCTTGCAATGATTGCGAATACAGGTAAAGACATCGAGGACCTGGCGCTCTTCCGGCTTGGCATATTGAGCCCCCTGGGTTGCCAGCAACGGAAGGCCGAGACTGCGCGCGAGCGAAATCGCAGCCTGGTTGCGCGCTTCCTGCTCGGGGTTGTAGTGCCGCTGCAGTTCGACATAAACATTCTCGCGGCCGTAAATAAAGATGAGTTGTTCGAGCGTGTGCCGTGCTTCCGCCATGCCTCCCCGAGCGAGCGCATGAGCCAGCGGGCCTTCATCGCCGCCGGTAATGCAGATGAGCCCCTCGGCAAACTCGGCGAGGTCGTCAAACGAAGCGATGGCCTGCGATTGCAGGATGAGATCGTCAGTAGCTTTTGCCCGTTTTGGCAGAGATGCCGGATATTTCGGCGCCCGCAGTTTGGTGCGAGTAATGAGGCGGCAGAGATTCTGATAACCGTTGCGGGAGGCGCAGAGCAGGGAAACGCGGGGGAGTGAAGTCAGCGAAAGTCCCCGCCCCGGCAACGCAAGCCGGGATGGAGCACCCGCACCCGCATCCCCGGTCACTGATCCGACCTTTTCCCAACCGGAGGGAAAGGATGGAGCACCCGGCAGGGAAGTGATCTCCGCTCCGATGTGCGCTTGGAGGTTGAGCTTCTTCGCCGCGAAATAAAAGCGCGGCGCGCCATAAACACCATCGCGATCGAGTAGCGCCATGGCCGGCATCTGGTGCGTGGCGCAGGCTTCAGCAAACTCTTCGGGAACCGAAGCTCCTTCGAGAAAACTGAAGGCCGAACGCGCGTGCAACTCGATATACATCAGTCATAACTCGCGTGGGCAAACCACTGCCCGGTGCCGATGTCCCGGTAAATGCGAAACAGGCCGACGCTGCTGTCGCTCTGGTTTTGCAGTGCAATGTCCCACTCTTCGCGATCCCACGGGCCGGGTGTTCCATTTCTATTGCCTGCGTTGGCGTGCTCCGCCCACCACTCGCCGGAGTTTCGCCACGGGCCGGCAGACCATAGCACCTTGCCTTGCAGCGGGATCTGATCTGACTCTGTCGGACTATGCAGCGCCATGGGTCGGCCGTCGGCGGTGCGTACCCTAAGCTGACGGGCGGGACGAAAAATTCGCAAAGCATAGGACGAGGCATTGTCAGTCTCAGACAATGTCGGAGGTGAGATAGGGTGCTCTTCTGTGCCGGCGAACCGCTTCATGGCAAAAGCATCCGGACGATGCGTATCCAGCAGGCACGCAATTCCGGCGCGGTGCTCGCCGACGATCGAGATAATGCGCGCTAATGTGATTTCGAGCTTCTCCGCCTCCGGCGTGAGCGGCATAAACAGGCCACGCTGCGCGGAACGAGGAGGCGTTGGATGCGCTGCGATCCACAGCTTCAGGATGGGCGCGCCCGGAGGATGGGCAGCCAAGTCGAGTTGCAGCAGTTTAAGAAAGACTTTGGCATCGCGCATAGCAACCGGCAGGCGAAGATGCCGTTCATATAGATCACCATCTGTCACATTGTCGGAGACCGTTGTATGCAGCTCATCAACTGTTGTTGTCTCCTCGTCGGCAACTCGTTTTTCCAGCTGGAGTCGGATGTGCAATTCGTGCGCAGCTAAAGCCCGCGATTCCAGCCGGGCACAAAGTTGCTCCAGCAGACGATTAAGAAGGAACGATAGCGGCTCCAGGGTCTCGACCGGGGATTCCAGCTCCAGCGCTTCTTCAAAACGTGATTCGGCATCACACAATGTCAGAGTCCGCATTTCAGCGCCGCGTGCGAGTCGTTGCAGGCGCGCTCCGGCTTCTCCCAGACGCGATGCCAGCGCATGCTCCGGCAACAGAGCCAGAGTGCGGAAATCGCGCACTCCCCAACGCTCGAGCGTGTCGAGCATCTGCTCGCGCAGTTGTTCGCTTTCGCGAGCCGCAATTGCCCGCCTCTCCTTAGGCGGCAGTTGGAACGAATCCAGCAGGATATGCAGCGGCAAAACCCCTAAACGCCGCGCTTCTTCCCCGGCAGGAATCACAGTTGTTCCGGTGAATCCGCAGGCGGCATGCATGGCCGAATCAGGGTTAACAGCGATCGCGACATTGCCTTCCAGTCCGGCTGCGTTCATTCGTGTGGCCAACTCACGAGCCATCGCCGCGGAAGAACCATGCAGCCGTTCCATGCCAGAGAGGTCGAGCAGCAGGCGATCGTCAGCGGTATTTTCCACGCGCGGCGAAAAGCCAAACGCCATGTCGAGCAGCGCAGCGTGAGCTGCTTTTTCCTGCTCGGGCGAGCGCTGACGCAAAATCGTGTCGGCGAAGATTGCCGCCTGCAACTTGGTCATTCCCGCTTCCATCCCCAGGCAACGTGCTTTTTCGTTCAGCGCAATCACGCACACCACGGGAGGCTTGCCGTCGAGCACGGCGACTGCGCGCGCACGCAGCAGAGGTTCGGAGCGAACGATGGCTTCGACGGGAAAATCGGGAATATAGATACAGGCAAACATGGGCGGATCTCTTAGGGGATCGTGATTCCCGCGTGTAATGCGAAAGTGGAGACGGACTGCACCGGCTTGCGGGTCCACGAGCGCACGACCTCAGCCTGCAGTTGCATTCCGTGCAGCAAGGCCGCATGGCTTACAGGGTTGGCCGCGGGAACAGCCGGTTCAGAATTCGTGATCAACCTCCATCCCGCAATGTCAGCGGGGCTTTCTGCAACTGCATTTTGCGCACAGATGGCCTGACGTTTCAGTTCAACGACCAAAGACGCACAGGTTTTTGCGCACGATTCCTGCTCGACCAGCAGCAGCACGGTCGCGGTCTGTTCCACCGCGCGGCGAAAGCGGAACCACGAAGTAAGCGGCACGCGGCGCGCGCTTGCGGCAGGAATATCGCCCAGGTCGAGGACGACCATGCCGAATCCGCCGCTTTGTAAAAGCAGGTCCGTTACTCGTAGGACTTGATCGAGCCGGCGGAAAGCCTTACGTTGTGGGACAGAGTTGCGGGTGAAACTGCCGGGCTGAAGTTGCCGACGCTCGCTGCAGCGAATCCACAACAGCCGCTCGAGCGCAACGCCAGCCGCCTGAGCCGATGCGGGATCGAAGCTGTCGCAGGCATCCACCAGGGCGCAAGCTTCCTGCTGGCGGGTTGCCGCCCCGAGGGCCGACAGCATCGCACCGGTTCGCCCCGAGGAAGCCGGTCCCACAATTTCGCTGAGTGCGCCGCGTGGCAAGCCTCCGGTGAGAGCGTCGAGTTCGTCGATGCCGGTTGTCAACGTCTGCGGCGCCACGCGTTCGCGCAACAACAGCGTGGATGACAGCCGTTCGCCAAGCGACGACTCAATGCGGGCACGAACTGTAGCAGCGGAAGAGATAGCAAACCTCGGGTGTCATATCTCAGATCTCAGGAACCAGGTGTCAGAAAAGAGCAGCGCTGGTGGCAGATGGAGTTGGATCTGCTGCACCCGGAACTCGATCGCGAAATGAAAATCCGTGACCGCTGAGCCATCTAAACGGCACCTGATATCTGACACCACACGATGCGATTTCTGACGAACCAACGGGCGGAGTTGATTCGCCTTTTGTTCGCCTACAGTGGGATTCTGCTACGGGGGGCCAGGGTTGTCAACAGGCTTGGGAGAGGCCTATAAATACAGGGGATCCGAGCATTGCCGGGTGCAGCCAGAGTTCCGGACGGAAATGGCCCTGTTGCGGAACTCGGTTTGCTATAATGCAAAAGTCTCACCCGCCAGTGGCGCTATCGTCTAGGGGTTAGGACGGAAGATTCTCAATCTTCAAACCCGGGTTCGATTCCCGGTAGCGCTACCAGCTCTCATCCGCTAACACCCGCTAAATCAGCGGGTTTTGTTTTTGCCTGAAATAGCTGCTGACACGCCCTAGCGCTCAAAAGCGCGTTTGCTGGTACACAAAATGGTACACAGTCGTTCTGGACTCTCACTGATTGCCTTTCCAATGTTCTTCAATCTTCCAGAGCTGCTCTCCATTGAGGCTCTTTCGCATAAACCCGATCAATTGCTCATATTGTTCTGAATCGAGTTTGGTCCAAGGATGTGCTCGCCACTTCTTCTTGTAGCCGCCAACGTTCAAATTCGCGAGTGTCTTTAGGAGCTCTCCGTCAATCGGCGGATGCATTCCGCCTCCAACGCCAATGGCGACAACTGCAGAGCCGCTTGGCAATTCGCTGGGATTGAACGGGAAACTCGCGGAGGGTAACTCCCGAGTCTCCTCAGGAGTCATCAGCTGCGGAAGCAGCGGTTAGCGGTGGTACTCCTCACCGTGTGGATATGATAACAAAGGACTCCCTTGAGTTCGCCGCTAATGCGCCGGTTTGAGGGCGACGGTCATCGCAGGGTTCCCGACGTGGTCTGAGGCACTTGACTTCTCTTCGTCCCTCGTCTATCAAAGGTGTGTACAACTTGCACGAAGGGTGAAGGAGTTCACCCAGAACCGCTGTCCCGGTCAACCGGGACAGATGATGACTCCTGACAGGGAAACTTGTCTTTGGAGTCGCGCCTCCCAACAAGTCTTCCCAACAAGTTAATTGCAACAAGAGCTACGGCGAGCCTCGTCTCCAGTCGACGCCCATGGTGCCGCGCGTTCACCTTGGGCGATGTTGACGTGCAGCCTGTCGCCCTCAAGTTGAGTTGGACATCGAGACCTCCCGGTCTGCGTACCGGGAGTTGAGCTCTTGTGCCGCCTCATTGAATGCTGCCGCACCCGGAGGAGCGTTTTGAAGATCGTTGTTATCTCGGATGTCCTGGTTAGCGACATAGCAGAATTTCTAAGCGGACACCTATGTATCGCAGGCCATGAGATCGTTCGTGAGCTCGCATCTGCGTCGGCGTCTTCGAATCCGGTGGAGGTGAAGCGATGTCGCTTACTACGCTGGATACTTAAGTCCGAAGGCAACGAAAGAATCGGAGGCAGCCGAATTGCGTGAGGGCCACATCACGTTGAACGGTGCCCAGCGGCAACGCCTGTTGATTACCTGCAAGCACATTGACAGGCTGCTGGGCGACATTGAAGCAACGCTGAACGCGGCGGCCTCGAAGACGGTTTTCCCGAGCTATGTCAATGATGTGACAACGGCGCAGCGAAAGACGATTGAGGATTACATAGCACGCGTGCGTGGCCAACTCCTGCAAGTGCTTGCCGGAGAGTCGCCATCTCCGGAGGCGCCTCGGATTTCTGCTGCCCATTCCATCCACGTCAATCTGACGTTCGTGGACATTGCCATTGCTGAACTGGCACCGCACTACATGCGCGGCTATGGCCCGGTTTCGGAGGAGGGTGCGGCCGATCTCAACGGCATCGTAGCGGAACTTCAGTCAGCGATCAAAGAGCTGACGCGCTACGTCCTCCAGCCTCAGGCCGGCGATCTGCGAGAGCGAGTCGAAAAACTTGCCAACCAGGGCTGGGATGTTGAAGGCCTGCAAAAATTGGCCAACATCATCGATCGTAACGGACTGACCGAATTTCGATCCACGATAACCATGCTCCTCGATCGCGCGGAAGAGACGGCGCTCGAGATCGCGATCTTTGGCCGGGTGAGTACCGGCAAGTCCTCTTTGCTGAACCATGTAATTGGGGCCGATTTGCTCCCTGTAGGCGTGACTCCGATCACCGCCGTACCCACGAGGATCGGGTACGGCAAACAGCCGTTAGTACGAGTCTGGCAGGAAGGAATCGGTACCTCCGAGCACACGGTTCAAGAGCTGCCGTCATTCGTGGATGAACGGCTCAACCCGGAGAACCGGAAGCGAGTAGGACGGATCCTGGTGTTGTATCCCTCCGAGCGGCTGCGCGAAGGAATCATCTTTGTCGATACGCCTGGCGTGGGATCCCTGGCTACGCGAGGCGCACGCGAGGCACTGGCTTATCTGCCACGCTGCGATGCCGGCATTGTGCTGGTGGACGCCGGCTCGACTCTCACGCCCGACGATCTCAACATTCTGCAGGCACTTGCGCAAGTCGGTACCTTGACGACGGTGCTCGTCAGTAAAGCCGACCTCCTGTCTCAGGATGACCTCGAACAGCAGATTGCCTATATCAAAGCGCAATTGCGAAGCGAGTTTGAGACTGAGTTGCCGGTTCGGGCCGTGAGTGTCATGCCGTCGCATGCGGAACTGCTGGACCAATGGTTTGCCGAAGAACTGTCCCCGCTCTATGAGCGCAAGCAGCGGGTGTTGCAGGAGTCGCTGGCCAGAAAAACGCTGATGCTGGCGGGAGCGGTACGGTCTACTGTCGATGCGCTTGCCCGCTATCCGCAAATAGAAGGCGAGGATCGCATTCAGTTGGAGGGCATCGACCTTGAGTTGCGGCGCAGCGCCGGGCGCCTGCAGACATTTCAATCGGAACTGCGGCGCAGAACTGACGAAGTCCCCAGACTCACCTCCTTCATTCTGGAGAAATCCGCGGAAACGATTGCGGATCTCTGGAGCAGCGAACGCGAGGTGGATTGTGCTGAAGTGCTACGCAGCACGGCAGCCGAGGTAGCTTTAGCGGTGGCTGACGAGGTCCGCGGCAAGCTGTCGCGCGCCCAAGAGCTGCTGCAACAAGAGCTCGCCAGGACAGCAACCTTGCTAAGGTCAGCCGATTTCCCCCGCGAAGAGGATTTCCAGGTGCCGGCCGAAATGCCGGTCTTTCACATGAATCGGCAGAGTGAATCTGCTCGGCGGCCGATCTCCGGGAGCTTCGGAAAGTGGTTGCGCGTGCGTGCGGCAGCTCGAATCGTGAATTCCTACGAGGGGGTCCTCAAGCAAGCTCTGGAGAGCTTTTCTCGCCTGCTGTACTCATGGGGCGTTGAGGCAAGCACCGATCTGGAACAGCGTTTTGACAGTTTTGCCAATCGCTATCGAGCCCAGTTGGAACGGCTTCTCCTGGAGCGGAAGCGGCCCACCGTCGATTCCGACCGTGTCAGCTCCGACCTGGAGGATTTGTCCAAGATGTTCGCCGCAGAGATACCTGCGACCAACAATGAAGCCCTGGCTTCTTGAACCTATGTATGCCTAAGTTAGCGAGGATCGAACATTTTGCTGAAATACGTCGCGGTTGGTGTAGGGGGCTTTCTCGGTGCAATCGCACGATATGCACTGGGAACTTATATTGGCGGCCGTTATGGCCTTCGCTTTCCGCTTGGTACGTTCATGATCAACGTGAGCGGCTCATTTCTCATCGGACTGATCCTGACATTGCTCGCGCGCACCACCGCGAGCGCTTATTGGCGTTACCTGATTCCAATCGGCTTTATCGGCGCGTATACAACGTTCTCAACCTTCGAATACGAAACCTTGCGCGCCATACAGGAAGGGCAGTTGATGACCGGCTTTCTCAACGTGGCGCTTAGCCTGGTTGTTGGCTTTATTGGCGTATGGGTTGGCGCGGAGTTAGGACGGGTATTGGTATGAAGGAGCAGTTTATCCCCGTTGCCCCGGAGACCTCTATCGTTCAGGTATTAGCCCGTGGCGCGTGCCCGATCTGTACGCTGATGCGCAGCCTGCAGAACGCAATGGTTGAGAACGCCCACTCTTATCCTGCGACGAAACTGTGTAATTTTCACGCGTGGTCGCTCGCCCATGCCTCGCCGGCGATCGATGCGGCAGCGGTCTTACGTGTGATGCTCGCGGAAGCGCCGGTTCAACCGGTCTCCGGACCCGTAGAACTACACCTCTGTGACTGGTGTCAAACCATCCGCCAGCACGAAGAGGAAAAGTTGATCGAGTATGTGCATGAACTGAAGCGCGACAACTTCCGGAAATGGGTGTCGCAATACGGGACGGTATGCCTGTTTCATGGTAGATGTCTGATTGATATGCTGCCAGCGGCTGAAGCCGACCTTGTGCGCCAAATGCTTGCCAGGAGTCAGGAAGAACTGGAGAAGCAGCTTCTTACTTTTCAAGCGCGCATACAAAAAGGAGAAACCGGGGGCGGTGGCGTGCTCGGCCACATAACCGAGTTTCTCGTGTCGCAGCGCGGTTTAACGCGATAGGAGGGGGAATGCTAAACACTGGCCCCGCTAAGAAGGTCACCGTTTACGTCATGGAAGGACAAACTTATCACGGCTCGGCTTGCTATGCCGCGATCCTCGATTACCTGTTCTTTCGGGGCATTTCGGATGCAACCGTGGTGCGAGGAGTGGCCGGCTTTGGTACGGACCATAAGATGCACACCAGTCGGCTGGTGGACCTCGCTGACCAGATGCCGATCAAGATTGAGTTCCTCGAAAGCCCTGACCGGGTGCAAGAAGTGCTGCCTAAGCTAGAGGAAATGGCATGTCACGGCATTATTGAGGTGCGCGACACGACCGTCATAAGGCCCACACCTCCCGACAAGAAATCGCAACCCGAAGTCCCTCCCGTCAAACTGCAGGCACAAGCCAAAATGATGCGCATCCTGATCGGCGAGCACGACAAGTGGAATGGGAAGCCTCTTCACGAAGCTCTGGTACAGGCCTTTCGGGCCAATGACATCGCCGGCGTGACCGTTTATCGCGGGATTCTTGGCTACGGCGCCAATCGGCGGGTGCATAAGGAGTCGGCGTTAAATCTGTCGCACGATGCCCCCATTCTGTTGACCGTGGTTGATTCCGAACAGAAGTTGCGTTCACTTACTCCCGTCTTGGACAAAATGGTACTGCAAGGACTGGTCGTGCTTTCGGATGTTGACATTATCAAGTATTCACACGCCCAGCCATTGCCGGAATCGCAGGAGGCGGAGGGATGAAGCTTGAAGGTAAGGCGAAAATGTTGCGGATTCACTTTGGGGAAGATGATCAGTGGCATGGGCGGCCGCTCTACCAGGCGATCGTCGAGCGCTGCCGCAAGTTGGATATCGCCGGAGCGACTGTTTATCGCGGAATCGAGGGCTATGGCGCCAGCACGATGATTCGCCGTTCCCACCTGTTGCACTTCTCCTCAGACGCTCCCATCCTGGTGCAGATTATCGATACTGCGGAGAACATCCAGCGCCTCCTTCCGGCATTGGATGAAATGGTGCAGGAAGGATTGATCGCAATGTCGGATGTCGAGGTAATCAAGTATGTGCATCAGGAAGGCCGGAGATCCCAGCCGTGAATGCGCCTTCGCATCGGTGTCGTGCGTCTAGAGCGGACAGTCGGTCCGATGCTGCCGCGACTATCTTCGACCGTGTTGAGGAAGTCAGGCTGCTGCGCGACCGTGTTGCGCAACGGCGGTCGTTCTTGCTTCATGGTTGCGCCGGTGTCGGCAAAACCCTGTTACTAAGCACTGTGCTGCCGGAATTCCAGGACGTTCTCTATAGCGGCAGCAATGCAACTCCACAAGCCCTATACCGCAACCTGGCCGAATTGCTCCTGAGCACAGCTCATCCCGTATTCACCAGCGCATGCCCGAAGGGAACAGCCTCGTTACAGGCAAAAAGCGCTGTGTCTCTCAAGGGGTTGCTGCGCCAGGCACTCCTCAATTCGAAGTGCCTGGTGGTTGTGGATCACCTGACAAGGCCGTCTCAGGCATTGGCCGCTTCCATTCGTGAGCTGATACTGAACTGGTCGGTGCCTGTGATTGCCGTCGCGCGTTCGGCTCACATGGAAGACGTTGGATTCGTACTGCCTTTATACCCTGATCGCCGCGACAAGGTGGTATTGCGAAACTTCGATACTGATGTGGCGACCGAATTCGCCGCGACCTGCGCCCAACGTGAAGCCTTGCAGGCGGAGAACCTGACGCAGTTCCTGGAGAGGGTGGTTGAATACAGTGCGGGGAATCCCGGTGCGATTCTTAACATGATTCGTTTAGCCCGGGAGCCACGCTATCTCCACGCAAACCAGATCAAGATCGCCCCGCTGTATATCGACTACAAAATCGCGACGGTCGGCGCATGACCAAGTCTGTAGACATCGACGGTAAGCTGGCGATGCCGAACGCAGCTCAGGTGTCCTCAGCGAATTCGACATCAGCGGGGGCCATCGGTCAGGCGCAGGCGCTTTCCCGGCTGGCAGAAATTGCTGCCGGCATAGGAGAGCTCTCCACGACCGAGGACATCCACCAGCTCCTTTCCAGAATCAACGAAGGACGGTTTTTCGTCGCCTGCGTCGGTCAGTTCAAGCGGGGGAAGTCCACTCTGCTGGATGCGCTGGTGGGAGAAGAGATCCTGCCTACCGGCGTGGTGCCGATCACGACTGTGCCCACGGTGCTGCGATACGGCCCCCAGCGAACCGCGAGAGTTCTGATGGACGGCAAATGGAAAACGATCCGTCCCGAAGACCTGGCGCAGTATGTTTCTGAGGAATTGAATCCGGAGAACAAGAAATTGGTTGAGGGGGTGGAGGCGTTCCTCCCCTCGCCTTTGCTGGCTTCCGGGATGTGTCTGGTCGATACACCTGGTATCGGGTCGGTGTTTTCCGGCAATACGGAAGCGACCAAAGACTTCATTCCCCAAATTGATGCTGCCATCCTGGTAGTCGGGGCCGACCCTCCCATTTCCGGTGAGGAGGCAGCGCTGGTCGAGGCGGTCGCGGCCAACGTCGACCGGATTCTGATCGTGCTCAACAAAATCGATCGCGTTTCGCCAGTCGAACGTCAACAAGCGGCCGCTTTCGCTTCCAAGGTGCTGGAAGCCCGTCTCAAGAAGCCTGTTGGCAGGATCTACGAAGTCAGTGCCCTCAGCAATCTGCAGCACGCATCGAATGGCGATGACTGGAGCGTACTCATTGAGGACTTGACTCAGATGGCGACCAGCTCGGGACAGGACATGACCCGGGCCGCCGCTGCACGCGGGGTTCGAAGGTTTTCAGCTTCGCTGCAACGCACGGTTGAGGAGCGTATTCGGGCGTTGAAGGAGCCGATAGAGAGCTCGGAGCAACGCATTGCCAATCTTCGCCAGACTGTCAGCCAAGCGGAGCAATCCTTGCGCGACTTGGGAGCTCTGTTTTCCGCCGAGCAGATGCGACTTTCCAACACACTGCTGGCACGGCGCAAACAGTTCCTGAGAGAGACTTTCCCCCACGCCTTAAAGGAATTGCGGCACGAAACAGGAGCAGTGAAAACCAACTTCGGTCCGGCGCTTCGGCGCGAACTGATGCTGATTTCCCAGACCATCGCACGGCGTCACGTGATGCCGTGGCTTGATAGCGAAGAGGCGCACGCCGTGGAGCTCTACAGTTCGGTAACCCAACGTTTCGTTAGTCTCGTGAACGGGCTGCTGCAAAGGATTTCCGAAGAACAGTCGGCTGACTTCGCCCATTTGCCGAAGTCGCTGGATGCCGACCAGGGCTTTCGCACTCGCTCCCGTTTTTACTTCCATGACATGATCACGATTGCGCAACCGGCTTCTCTCTTGCTGTACTGTGCGGATGTCCTGATGGGAACACTTCACATCGGGCCCTGGTTTTACAAGGATGCGGAGCACTTCCTGGAGCAACTTCTGGACACCAACGCGTCCCGCGTTCAGGGCGATGCGGAACAGCGCGTTGTCGAGAGCCGCTTACGTTTGGAATCGGATGTGCGCAAACTTCTGCGCGAGGTCAGTGCGACGGCGGAGCAAGCCCTCGTCAATGCCAGAGAGATTATGGCCTCTGGGGCTAAGGCAGTCGCAGAGGAACTCCAACGCCTGCGAAATCTACGGGAAGAGCTTAACGTATCCGCGCGCGAGTCATAGTATTCGAACCAGCGCTGGTCAGACGCCTCAAGCTTTCCGGACAAACCCCAGGGCGGAACGAATCCGCCTCTCACGTGTGAGGATTGGTACCCGGTTCCCTGCGACTTCATCGTGAATGACTTCACAAAGACTTGGAGATGGTACTAAGTTCCACATTGTCAGGGTCGCCAAAGAAGAGGGCTCTCCGGTTTGTACTCCTTATCGGCGTGGTGAGCCTCTTTGCCGACTTCACTTACGAAGGCTCACGCAGCATCACCGGGCAATTCCTGGCTCAGCTCGGCACCAGCGCGACCATTGTCGCCGTGGTCGCTGGACTGGGAGAACTGCTTGGATACGGCCTCAGACTGGTGTCAGGCAGGCTAAGCGAAAAGACCCAGAAATTCTGGCCAATCACACTGTTCGGCTACTTCATTCAAATGCTCTCGGTACCAGCACTGTACAGTTCCAACGAACTGGTCGGGGGATTCGTCAATGCCCTTCGAACGCTCCGGCAAGTTGGAGAGCGGCACCATGCCGATTTCAAGTCGCTGGGCTTTACGCAACTGTTTGCAATGCTCGCGACAGAGTTGAATGAAGAATATCTGGCTGAAGTCGAGCGGCACGTCGTTGAACTGAGGTTCAACAAAGGTGTCTTGATTAGCGCCGAATTAGGCGATAGCCGACGTGGAAGGTGAATCCATCTCCATTCCTTTGAAACAGCCGTTCCAACCAGTTCCGCTGATCGTCTGGAGCTCAAATTCGCTACTGCTCTTGAACGATCATTTGCGGCAACCAAGGACCGCGAAGGTTCGGAGATCGCACGACAGATTGTCAGCGCTCTTCACGAGAAGGGCGTCAAAATCTTCTACGTTACACACCTTCACGAATACGCCCGCAGATCTTACGCCGAACGAACGGAAGACATGCTGTTCCTTCGCGCCGAGAGGAAAGAGGATGGGACGCGAACCTTCAAGCTGATCGAAGGAGAGCCGCTGGACACCAGCTACGGCCTGGACCTGTTGCAGGCCTGCGGCTTGCAGTAGCCACGGGCTAACCGGCGGCACGGCCGCATCCAGGCCGCTGCAAAACCGCTGCGCATGAAGGGCAGCGCTCAGCCCGATATTGTTATCGGTTTCGTCGATACGAGAAGAGCACGACGAGCACTCAATCGATGAGTACTGCGTTGTCGAGTGCTATATTCGCTCAATGTCTCCCTCATCGATCGGAAGACACGCTGGCGGCGCGACGAGTAGTCAGCCTGCCGTTCCCGAACCCTCGTTCGCCGAGCGAGCACGCACCTTGATGCACTCGAGCCGGATCGGCAGTCTCTCAAGCCTGTCCAGGAAGCAACCGGGGTTCCCCTTCGGGTCCCTGATGCCTTACGGGCAGGACGGCGAGGGTCGCCCCATCTTTCTCATAAGCACGATGGCGATGCACACGCAGAATCTGCAAGCTGATCCACGCGCCAGCCTTTTTGTGACCGAGCCCGACACAAGCGGCAACCCACTTGGTTCATCCAGAGTGACATTGATCGGAAATGTCACCCGGGTGCCGCAGGCAGAGCTGGCGGCCACGCGTACCGTCTATTTGGCCGGTTACCCGGACAGCAAATATTGGGTGGACTTTGAGGACTTCTCCTTTTACCGCATGGACGTTCTGGACGTTTATTACGTCGGAGGCTTCGGAGTAATGGGATGGGTGGCAGCCGCGGACTATGCTCAAGCACAAGCCGACCCGCTGGTTGAGCACAAGAGCGACATCATCCAGCACATGAACGCCGACCACAAGGATGCACTTATCCTGCTCGCGAAACAGTATGCCGGCATTGAGGCGCAGGACGCCGCATTGACTTCTGTCGATCGCCTTGGATTTCACCTGCGGCTGGAGACGCAGGATGGCATGAAGGGTACGCGCGTCGCGTTCTTGCGGGAGGTGAGTGACCCGGCTCAGGCCAGAGAAGTGTTCATCGAGATGGTGGGGCAGGGGCGTGAACGTTAACGCAACCATTCTCGGCCGCGTCGCAACCCGTCCTCAAATTGCCGCAGACTCGATTGTTGCTGTGCGGAAGATTATCCATGTCGACATGGACGCGTTCTACGCTTCAGTGGAACAGCGCGACAACCCGCAGCTGCGCGGCAAGCCCGTTGTCGTCGCTTGGCTAGGCAACCACTCGGTCGTTTGCGCTGCGTCGTACGAAGCCAGGAGGGTCGGCGTGCATTCCGCAATGCCGGCAAAACGTGCGGAACGCTTGTGTCCGGAAGCTGTATTCGTGGCTCCAGATTTCACACGGTACCGCGCCATCGAGGATACTTTTGAGCAGGACGTTTTTTTGGCGGAAACCGAACCAATGATCCGGCGGCTGGCAGAAAAGCTCTGGTCCGCCTCGCGCAATGAAGCGCGGGTGGCACGAACCGTTGTGCTCAAACTGAAGACAAGCGATTTCAAAATTCTCACTCGCAGCCATACGTCAGAGTTGTCTCCATCATACTGCGAGCAATTAATTGAGATTGCGCTGAAACTGCGGGAGCACGTCGATCTCGATCCGCAGCAGCGTTATCGACTCGTCGGGGTGGGCTTGAGCAACTTTCGGGACTCGAATGAAGGCGACGCCCAACCTGGCCTATTCGAATGGCAGCAACTATGATGCTGGCAATTCGTCGAGAGGGAACTCCAGATCATAATTGAGTCTTGCGAGCGGTAAATTTCGCTGAACGTTCGCTGTGTAATTGTGGCAATTTTGTGGCAATCTTCTGCACAAATTGCCACAAATTGCCACAAAATCGGTCATTTCGCGCACTTTCGAGACAAGTACCTGCGAGACCAAGAATGAGAGCTAATCGGCTCTTTTCAATTGCTTACAAGCTTCGTAGCGCACCGTCTTCGAAGGCCTAAAATCACGGTTTGAAAATTCTCAATGTTCAAACCGGGGTTCGATTCCCGGTAGCGCTACCAGCCATTCTCAAACACTTAGCACCACTTTTCCGAAACATCATTCGGAAGCGACCTGCGCGAGATTCTCCGTTCACTCACTCATCAGAACGATCAGCGGACGCGATGTGCTTCGGTTCGTGAACTCCCAATAACGTACCAGGATGGAGTAGACCAGCATTCCGACTTCGCCCTCTCCCCAGAACAGGTAGTTCATCGCCTGCTGCATCAGGTTCCGCCGTGTCAATCCGAGAACAATGCTGATCGGGTCGAGCAACTCACTCAGGTAGGCGATCGAATTGGCGATGGCGACTGCTCCAGATCCTTCGATTACGAAATTGTCTCCCTCGGGAACGACTTTCACGCGAAGCGGGGCCAGAAACTCGCTGCGATTATCAAGCAAGCTGACATGCAGAAATGCGAGAGGCCCGTCGATCTTAAGGTGCTGACGGATTTTGTCTTCCACGTCTCTACGATGTTCGACGGTGGCAAAGCTGTAAGGGACGAGGTTCACTTTTTTCCCGGTGATCGAGGCCCAGAGGTCAGCGGACGCCCCGTCGGCGAAGGTGACCTCGGACACGCGCATCTCCGTCGAGCGCCGATAGCGGCTAAGTGCGCTGGTAAGCAGGAGCAGGACGATGAACACGCTGGCAATAATGATTCCGTCAGGACGCTCGATGACATTGGCGACGAGAGTATAGGCAAAGACCAGGGTGACGAGCAGAAAATAGAGAGCAAGAATGATTGTCTGCGGCTCTCGAATGCGGCATTCTCGCCACTTTGCCAGCGTGACGGCAATGGCGGCAGAAAACATCAGGACCAGAACGCCGGTTGCATAGGCGCTGCCTTGCGCCTCGACCCCGGCCCGGAAGGCCAGAGTGACAAGCACATCGATGGTAAGCAGGACCAGCACCAGGGGGCGCCGGTATGCGACCCAACGCGGTGCCATACCGAAGCGCGGCAGATAGCGCGGAATCAGGTTTAGCAGTCCGGTCATCGCGGATGCGCCGGCAAACCAAAGAATCAGAATGGTCGAGAGATCGTAGATGGTCCCGAACGCGTTGCCCAACAGTTGATGCGCCAGGTAAGCGACGGCGCGTCCACTGGCCGCCCCACCCATACGATAGGCGCTCTCCGGAATCAACAGGGTCGTGACAAAGCTCGAGAGGAGCAACATCACGCACATGATCAGCGCGGCGCTGACAAGCAGCTTCTTGGTGGAGCGAATCCGCCCCAACGGTACCAGGCGCGTTCGATCTTCGGGCTCGCCCTCAACCAGGGGCATCACCGACACTCCAGTCTCAAATCCGCTGAGACCCAGAGCAAGTTTGGGGAAGACAAGTCCCGAACCGATCAGCACCATCGTCCAATCGCCATGAAGCTTCAGGCTGAGATGCCACATCGCCAGTAGCTCGGGCCGGCTCGCAATTTTCACGATGGCCCATACGAGCACAACCAGATTGAGCAGCAGATAGGGAACCGCGACTGCCGTGGCAAGACGAATGGCTTCGCGGAATCCCAACAGGAAGACCACCGCTAATGCGACCAGGAGGGAGAGAGTGATGGTGATTTGCGCGTTGCCAACATAAGGGTGCAGAAAGGGGTTGGCGATGGCATGCCGGGCGGCATCGGCTGCCGAAAGCGTCATTGTGATCACAAAGTCGGTTCCGGCAAAACCCAGCAGAACCAGAACAAAGATCTTGCTCTTCCATCCGGTGAACAGATTCTCGAGCAGGGCGATGGACCCCTGTCCGACATACGAGCGGGCGGCGACTGCGGCGTAGATGGGAACGGCTCCCAGCAACGTCACTAAAGCAAGCACGGCGGTCGCCGGCACGGAGAGTGCTCCGGCCGCCAACAGAGCGATGCCCGGCTGATATCCCAGAGTCGAGAAATAATCAACCCCGGTGAGCCACAAGACCAGGTACCAGGGATAGCAGCGCTCCTCAGCGTGGCTGCCCGTCCCTGTACCGTCAAGAAAGAGACGAGCCAAACGCGACTTGAAGGGAGCGGTCTCGCGAGTGGGCAAGCGAAGAGAGCGAGGGAGACGAGGAGTCATGCGGTAGGAACCTGCTTTCCAGGGACATCGGAGCCGCCAAGAGGCGTGGCAACGATGATCGTTCTACAGCACATTTTCATCCGCGATGCAGTTCGAATTGGAACGTAATTGCTCTGGCTAAGATAACTGATTGGTGCCAGTTTCGCCCCCGCCTAAGCGAAGTCGGCCACCCCGGCAAGGAAAAAAACATGCGGCGATTTGAAATCCTGTTGGCGCGGCAAGCGCATTTTGCTGAGCCAATGTAAGGTGTCCGGAGGCGTAGAATTACGATGCTTCTGGTGGTGAGCGTGGCCGACGCGACGCCGGAGCTGCAGGAACGAACAACCGTGTACGCCTCCGCCAGCCTCTAAGGTTTTGCCTCATGCACGCGCAGATAAAACTTGGCCGCATCGCCGGTATCTCGATCGGGCTGCACTACAGCTGGTTCATCATCGCCTTCCTGATCGTACTGTCCCTCATCGGACACTTCGGCGCTGTGATGCCGCAATGGAACACCGCTACCGTGTGGTCGGTGGCCATCATCACCGGCATTCTCTTCTTCATCACGCTCCTGCTGCATGAATTGGCGCATTCGCTGCTCGCAAAATCCAAAGGCTTGCGAGTGCGAGCGATCACTCTTTTCGCCCTTGGTGGAATCTCCCAAATCGAATCGGAAGCGCCCGACGCCAAGTCGGAGTTCTGGATCGCCATCGTCGGCCCACTGGCTAGTCTGGTAATCGGATTTGTCTGCTTACTATTGGCGTACTCGACCGGCTGGGTGCCGGAGAGCGAACCCCGCAGCCCGCTGGCGGCAGTCCTGGTGTGGCTTGGCTACATTAATCTCATGCTGGCCGTGTTCAACATGATTCCGGGATATCCGCTGGATGGTGGCCGCGTTCTGCGCGCTGCCGTATGGTGGGGTACCCATAGCATGGAACGCTCAACGCGGATAGCCTCCAAGGTAGGGCAAGCCGTCGCGTTCCTCTTCATCTTCTTTGGGCTGTACCAATGCTTCGCCGGGAAAAACCTGGGTGGGCTTTGGATAGCTTTCATCGGCTGGTTCCTGCTGGACGCATCCCGTGCCAGTTACGCTCAAGTCGAGCTTACCGAGGGACTTCGCGATCGCAAGGTTGCCGACATCATGGACCGCGATTTCTCCACGGTGGAAGCCCATATAAGCCTGCAAGACTTCGTCAACCAACACCTGCTGGCCAGCGGGCGTCGCTGCTTCGTGGTTATACGCGATAGCAAGATGGTAGGGCTGATCACTCCGCATGAGGTCCGCGCTGTGGAACGAGATCTGTGGCCGCAAACCAGCATACAAAGTGTTATGCGGCCTTTGGACCGGCTGCGCACCGTCGCGCCAGATACTCCGGCCATGAAGGCGCTTGAGATCATGAGCCGGGAGGACGTCAATCAATTGCCAGTCGTCTCTGACGGTGGTCTGGTAGGGATCTTTTCGCGCAGCAGCCTGATGGGGTTCCTTCGTAACCGCGACCTGTTGCTGAAGGGGTGAGTCCACCTGGCGGACTGAGGGTGCGCGCGTGCGTTTCCTTCTCGGTGCCTGAACTAGCAGTCCGGATACTGCTAGCTCGCCAGGGAATTTTGCTTGTGCTTCAGCCATATAGTGGTAATCCAGCCACCCTTTTCCGGATCCATGAACCTGTACGCCGCCAGCTTGATGCGGTCGTTCACCAGGAACCAGAGCAAAGCATAGACCCAGATCAGCAGCACCCAGCGCCAACTGATTGGAGTCATGAACAGGCCGTAGACCGCGGCCAATGTCGCCAGTGCTTTGGTGCCAACCGCGCTCCACAGCAGAATGGGAGCGGGACGAATCGACCAGAAAGGCCCACGCGTGCGGGTCACAAAGATCGTCAGATGGCCGGCCACCGCCAGCTTCAGGAACATAAAAGTCTGGATGGCGTCGCGGTTGAGATGAAATACCCGCTCGGCGATATAAAACAATCCAAACGAGGCGACGACGCCCGCGATGCCCAGAACACTCGAGATCGTCAGAACGACTGGCATGTTCCACGCCTCCGGCTGGTTCCGGTAGCGGACCCTGTCATAGGCGATGGCCAGAATCGGACCGTCATTCAGCAGGGCCAGCAGAACAATCATGGCCGCTGTAACGGGATAGAAGTTGAAGATCAGAATGGAGAGCGTCATGAACAGCAGCACACGGATCGTTTCCGCGATGCGATAGATGGCATAGCTGTTCATCCGCTGAAACATCTTGCGGCTCTCTTTGATGGCATCGATGATGACGGAGAGACCCGGGCTGAGCAGCGCAATATCGGCGGCGGCGCGAGCGGCATCGGTGGCTCCTGAAACCGCGATTCCGGCGTCGGCCTGTTTCAGCGCGGGAGCATCGTTGACGCCGTCGCCGGTCATACCGACAATGTGTTTCTCATGCTGCAGGACCTCGACGATGTGGAACTTATGCTCGGGAAAAACCTGCGCGAATCCGTCAGCATCTTCCACCGCCTTGGCAAGCTGGCCGGCTTCGTAGTGCTTCGTGTCTTCCAGCATGCTGGCGTCGACGATATTTGGCCCCAGACCGAGCTGTCGGGCCATCTCCTTGGCGATGGCGATCTGGTCTCCGGTGACCATCTTGACCTTCACGCCCATCTCTTTGGCGGTGGCGATGGTCGACTTCGAATCTTCGCGCGGAGGATCGAACAGCGGCAGGACTCCCAGAAGCTGCCACTGGTTGGCGGCGTCGGTACGGGCCACGGCAAGGGAGCGAAAGCCGCGCGCCGCGAATTCGGAAACCGCTGCATTCACCGCCTGCTCAACCTGCGCGGCGTTGGCAGCCAAAGCGAGAATCACCTGCAGAGCGCCCTTGGTGGTACGGAATTGCCCCCCGCCCTGTCCGCTGACCAGGGCCTCTGTCCGCTTGTGCACCGGGTCAAAAGGCTGGAAATGGAGCAGTTGGTATTGGCCCAATTCGCCCTTATCCTTTAAACCGCCAAGCACGGCAAGGTCGATGGCATCCTGGCTTTCGGCGCGTGAAGCCAGCGCTCCGGCCAGGACGACCTCCTCCGGCCGTATTCCAGGCACACAGAAAGGATCTCCCAGCGTCAGCTTGTTTTGGGTTAGAGTGCCGGTCTTGTCGGAGCACAAAACGTCGATGCCGGCCAATTCCTCCATGGCCGCAAGGTGAGTAACGATGGCCTGCTTCTCGGCCAGGGTGCGGGCACCCACCGCCATCGTCACCGACAAGACCGCCGGCATGGCAACAGGAACGGCAGCGACCGTCAACACAAGGGCAAACTGCAATGTGGTGAGCATGTTGTCGCCACGGAAGAGGGCTACGATCAGAATGAGAATCACCAGCGCCAGCGCGATGAAGATGAGGAAGTCACCGATCTTCAGTACTGCGCGCTGAAAGTGGCTGACGGTGTGCGCCGTCTGCACCAGCTTGGCGGTTTTGCCAAAGTAAGTGTTGGCCCCGGTCGCTGAAACGACCGCGTTTGCCTCCCCCTGTTTGATGATTGAGCCGGAATAGACCGTCTCGCCTGTTTTGCGTTCCACGGGCAGAGATTCGCCGGTCAGCGCCGACTGGTCCACCTCCACCGGGTCGCCCTGCAGGAGCTTGGCGTCTGCAGGAACGATCTCGCCGATAACGACGCGCATCAGGTCGCCGGGCACAAGCTCGCGGGCGGGAATCGTTTTCCATGCGCCATCGCGCATGACGTAAGCGTGCAATGCCAACTTGGCCTTGAGCGCTGCAATAGCATTTCCTGCCTGGTATTCTTCCCAAAAGCCCACGCCGGCATTCATCAACAGCAGCGCAAGAATGATGCCGAAATCTTCCCAGCGCCTGACCGCGGCGGAGAGAATGGCGGCGATCTCGATCATCCACGGGATCGGCCCCCAGAAGTAGGAGAGGAACTTGAGCAGGGGATTGGTCTTCTCCTCGGGTAGCTCGTTGTAGCCGTATTTCGCCAGCCGGGCCTGCGCCTCGGCGCCGGTAATTCCGTTCGCCTGAACGCCAAAGTCCTGGCCCGGCGATTGCAGCAAAGGCGGCATCACTCCGGCCGAGGATTTCGAGTTCGAAACTTCATTGCTGCTGTCGCCTGATTGGGGCTGTGCCATTTCATGCTCCCACTGAAAACAGATGTCTCGACAACATCAACGGTTCGGTTGTGCTCTTGGTTGTCGGCAAAAGAAGGCAAGCTTCGGACA
Source organism: uncultured Acidobacteriaceae bacterium (assembly GCA_963846815.1). Lineage (GTDB taxonomy): Bacteria > Acidobacteriota > Terriglobia > Terriglobales > Acidobacteriaceae > CAVVDY01. The sequence goes on from CAWJXG010000003.1 coordinate 320,849, forward strand.
GTGCCCGCTCTGCCCGTCGAAAAAGCAAGCGGGCCAACTTCATTCGCACTCTGCGCGGCTTTCTGCATGTTCAACTATGCGAGCTTAAACTCTGCTCGCTGCCACTTACCCGGATTGTAGTCGTGAGTTCTACCGCGTTGCTCCCAGAATTCATGCGCACGAAGACGAAGCTGCTCTTGGAGTTCAAAGCTGGAATCGGTTATAACCCGAACGTTTGCGGGCGGATGCGTTTGCTTCCGCCATTCGAACATCTTGGTAGATGTCCTTTAGGTCACAAGAGGGCCACCTTTATAGTGGAAGCATGACGCCACGCGCCAGTGAAGAGCTTTCCGGGAGCAAGCTGCCGGTCCGAATCGCGGTGGATATGGACGAGGTGATTGCCGACTATTTTGGCGAACAGGTTGCCCGCTACGAGTCTTGGAGCGGCGCAGCGGTCGATATCCCGGCGACGGAAGGAAAGAGGTTGCGGGAGTGCGTACCGCCGGAGCACCGGGAGTTTATTAGCAGGCTTCCACGCACGCCGGGATTTTTCGCCGATCTCAAGATGATCGAGGGAAGCCGGGATGCGCTTGAGACACTGTCGCAACATAGCCGAATCTATATCGTCAGTGCGGCGACCGAGTACCCCAACTCGCTGTGCGAAAAATTCGATTGGCTGGCCGCAAATTTTCCGTTTATCGATTGGCGGCAGATCGTGCTTTGCGGCGATAAGTCCATCATTCGCGCCGAATATATGATCGACGACAACATCTACCACCTGCGCCGATTTGAAGGCGAGAAGATCCTCTTCGATTCACCGCACAATCGCAAGGTGCCGGACGCGGTGCACCGTGTGCACAATTGGGACGAGGTGCTGGCCTTCTTCCGTGCTCAGGGCGTGCTCCCCGCCAGCTAGAAGCGATTCAAGGATCAAACACGCCGGGCCAACGTGTGGGCGCGCCGAACCGTGTGAATGGACGCCGGCGAGCGGGGCTGGTGATCGTCCGCCGGCTTATCCTCAGGCAGCTTTCGGTCGAGGGTACTTGTCGCGGGCGTCAGGATTAAGCTTGGCGATGTCGGCGTTCAGAATCGTGGCAAACGCCACCCACCCCGCGTAAGGGACGAAACACAGGGCGGCCGGGCGATCGACTTTGTTTGCAGTTGCGATGTACCTCACCACCAGGCTCTCCAGCAGTGCAACATCGGCCAGCGCGAGCACCGGCCGATGCTCGCCGAAGAAGATCTTCGTCCACGCCGCGTTCGAGGCCAACTGGCTGGCCCACAGATACAAAGCGCGCGAGCGAGACGGCGAATCTTCGGTGCGCCACACCCGCCATCCAGAAACGGCCATCAGCGCGTAAAGTGCGGTCCAGACAATTGGAAACACATATTGCGGTGGATTAAAACTCGGCTTCTTAAGTCGCCGGTACCATAGCCGGGTGCGACTGTCCTGGGGGCTGTATCGGGCTCCCACCCACCCAGCAGCGAGCGCTGCCGCACCAAATCCGGCAAGCGCAAGAAAAGATTGGGCACGCTTCGATTTCGTCACGGAACTTCCCTGTAAAAGTATTCTCCCCAGTTGAGTTGCAGGGGCCGGAACTGGAGTTGCATCGGCCGCTTCGCGCAACCACCTCTGTTCCCGGCGCCGACCGTTACCTTGGGGAAGACCTCGGGAGCCGGGACCGGCCCGGATCGGCTCGGCTCGGCTACGCCGTGGCTGAGAGGTTGGCGGAGCTGGTTTGGGTTGCGGTGCCCGAGGACGTTCCACCCCCTTGCATGAACTGCTGGAATTCCTGCTCCAGACTGCTATACGCCTGCTGGGCGCTGGACAGATTGCCGGACTGGAGCGCCTGCCCCAGTTGCTGAAGCAGTTGACTGATGCCCGACCCTCCTCCCCGGTGATGATGATGGTGCGCTTTTGCCCCGCTGCCCTGGGAGTCTTGCTGAATGTTCGTATAGTCCTGCTGCGCCGCGGTCACATTCCCCGATTGCAAATGCTGGGAGAGCTGACTGAAATCCTGGGCAATAGCGCTGTTGCTTCGCGTGCTGGAGGTGGAGGTGCTTTGCGGATTGAGTTGCTGCAATCCTGTAAAGTCTGCCTGAGCAGCGGAAAGGTTGCCCGACTGCAGGTCCTGGCCTAATTGGAGAAACTGCTGGCGGAACTGCTGCGCCTTGCTCTGAGAAGCTTCCGTGGCGTAATTGAAGAAGTTGCTGCTGGCGACACCGGTTACAGACATTATTCTCTCCTCTTCGTCAGGGCAATCGGAACCGCGGAGTCCTGACTACAAGCGATGTCAACTCTTGGTTGAGCCGCTGAATTGGTCCTGATGCAACTGACGTGCCATCAGACCTAGCCTGAGGAGAGTCGTATCTCGTTGAAATATGCGATCTACAAGCTTCTTTGCCTAAGAAAGCACTAATCCTTCAACAACAGGGCGCCTAATTTCTGGATTTCCACGTATTTGCTGCGACAGGCAACAAGAACAACAATGTTCGATTGCGGGCATCCCTCATATCACTTCTGGTGGGACGTGCGGAGAGCAATCCAATAAGCCGGCTGACGGAGGGGGGCGGGGTTTTGTATGGATGGATTACGGTCGAAGTTCCGTCAACATTGTTATGAACTATACGCGAAGTTATGAAAATCACCTGGCCAACGTCATCGTGCAGCAGGCACGACTTCGATCCAAGCCGGCCTGCTGCTGATTTGGCGGTGACTGGCTGCCTTATCTATCGCGCCTTCTTTAAACTGAGACAGCGGCAACCATATGTTTTGCGGTCGTGGCGGCTGTGTCTTGCGCGTCCACCACGGCAATGGTGGCTACATTCACCACATCCTCGACTTCAGCTCCACGCTGCAGGAGATGAACCGGTTTGGCCATACCCATAAGAATCGGGCCTACCGCCTCAGCGCCACCGATGCTGACAAGAAGCTTGCAAGCGATGTTGCCGGATTCCAGATCGGGGAAGATGAGAACATTGGCGCCACCCTTCAGCGCAGAGAAGGGAAATGAAGCCTCGAGTTTCTTCGGATCCACGGCAAAGTCAGCCTGCACCTCTCCATCGACGATCAGGTTCGGGTCGGCGTAGCGCACCAGTTCGGTGGCGCGCCGCATCTTTTCGCAGAGCGGATGTCTGACGCTTCCGAAATTGGAGAAGGAGAGCATGGCCACGCGCGCTTCGATGCCGAAACGGCGTGCCTCCTGGGCGGCACAGAGTGCGATCTCCGCCAGGTCTTCGGCACTTGGCTCGATGTTGACCGTTGCATCGGCCAGGAGATACAGGTCCCCTTTGCGCGTGATGATCAGGTAGAAACCCGAGACCTTGTGGATTCCTTCGCGCACGCCGATGATCTCCAGGGCCGGACGAATGGTGTCGGGATAGTGTTGCATCACCCCAGATACCAGAGCGTCTGCGTCCCCCATGCGAACCATCATGGAACCGAAGAAATTGCCGTTATTCATCAGATCCTCGGCGGCCGCAAGAGTGACTCCTCGCCGCTGCCGCAGGCGATAAAGCTCATTTACATATTCCTGACGGCGCGGGGCCGTTTCCGGCTCGACGATGGTCACACCTGTGAGAGGAACTCCCAATTCCGCCGCGGTGCGCTGAATCTCGTCGCTGCGACCCAGCAAGATTGGAATCGCAATTCGTTCTTCGATCAGCGCGTGGCAGGCGCGCAGAATTTTTTGATTATTGCCTTCCGGGAAGACCACGCGCTTGGGATTGGCCCTTGCCTTGTGGACCATCATGCGCATGAGTTGATGGGCTTTCCCCAGACGCTTCTCAAGCTGCTCGCGATATTCGTCGAGGTCGACAGGTTGTTGGGCAACGCCTGTCTCCATTGCCGCCCGGGCAACTGCCGTGGCTTCCCACACCAGCACGCGCGGATCGAAGGGCTTGGGGATAATGTAGTCCGTGCCGAACTTCAGGGAATCGACGCTATAGGCACGGCAAACCGAATCGGGAACGTCTTCCTTCGCCAGTGCTGCCAGGGCGTAGGTGGCGGCCAGCTTCATTTCCTCGTTGATAGTGGTTGCATGCACGTCCAGAGCTCCGCGGAAGATGAAGGGGAAGCCGAGAACGTTATTGACCTGGTTGGGGAAGTCCGAGCGCCCGGTCGCCATGATAATGTCGTCGCGTACCGCGCATGCTTCGTCATAGGTGATCTCGGGATCGGGATTGGCCATCGCAAATACCACTGGGCGAGGCGCCAGGGAAGCGATCATGGCGGGCGTAAACGCCCCCTTCACCGATAATCCGAGCATCACATCGGCGCCATCGGCGGCTTCCTCCAGAGTGCGAATCGTAGTTTCGCGGGCAAAGCGCTCCTTGTAGGGGTTCATGCCCTCCTTGCGCCCTTTGTAGACGACGCCCTTGGTGTCGACCAGGGTGATGTTTTCGCGCTTCACTCCGAGCTGCACATAGTGTTCCGCGCAAGCGATGCCGGAAGCGCCGGCGCCGTTGACCACCACCTTGATCTGCTCAATGCGCTTGCCCGTCAACTCCACTGCGTTGACCAGCGCCGCGCCGGAGATGATCGCAGTACCGTGCTGGTCGTCGTGGAAGACCGGAATGTTCATGGTCTTCTTCAGGGTTTCTTCGATGTAGAAGCATTCCGGAGCTTTGATGTCTTCCAGGTTGATTCCGCCGAAGGTGGGTTCCAGCAACTGGCAGGCTTTGATGATGTCGTCGGCATTATGGGTATTGAGCTCGATATCGAAGACGTCAATGTCAGCGAACCTTTTGAAGAGGACGCCCTTGCCTTCCATAACGGGCTTACCGGCCAAAGCGCCAATGTCGCCGAGGCCAAGCACGGCGGTGCCGTTGGTCACCACGCCAACCAGATTGCCCTTTGCGGTGTACTTGAATGCGTCCTGCGGATTCTTCTCGATTTCCAGGCAGGGATCGGCCACACCAGGCGTGTAGGCCAGGCTCAGGTCGCGCTGCGAGAAGCATGGCTTGGTGGAAACGACTTCAATCTTCCCCGGCCGAGGTCCACGGTGATAATCGAGAGCGTCTTGCTTCGTGATGGGCATAATTGCCTCCCAGGAGAACCTAATGGCGTGTCAAACAAACAACATCCCGGTGTAAACAACCGCCGCGGTTCATTGATTCATTGTCGGTGGCGGGCGGGCTGCTCACAGGAGATGCCGGCGACCGATATCGCAGGCCGCTGTCTTTACTGTCGCGCCTTGTTATGGGCCCGGGCTAGTGCAGTGGTCACAACGGGGTGTGAGAACTGACGTTGCGTGAACATCTGCGTCACTGGGCTGCGGGTCATAGGAGAAGATGAGTGGCCGATTTGGAAATCAGCTCGCACGCGGCTGAGTTAGGATGTTTTTCCTCCGTGCGCGGCGTTTGGCTGCATGAACGATGTACCAGAAGGAAGAGAGGCTGAGATGAAGCTGGAAGTGGATTGCTACGCCGGGCGTAAAGGCGACGAACGGCCGGTTCGCTTTCGGATTGAAGAACGCGAGTACCTGGTGGAGGAAGTCCTGGACCAGTGGTATGGGCCGACAGGTACCTTCTTTAAGTTACGTGCCAACGATGGCCATCTCTACATCCTGAGGCGAGATTCCTCGACGCCGGAAGGAAACTGGTCGTTGGAGTCATTTCGGCAACTGCAGTAACTGAAGCTGGCGGTCTAATCTGGGCTGCGACGGCATAAACAACCTGTGACGGAAGCCCAACCAGCACATGAACTTGGATTACAGTTCCTTTATCCAGTCGGCCGTCTTCATAACCCGACTGAACCGCATCTGCTGCGTGACCAGAATGGCCCGGTGCAACTCTTCGCCCGAGATCTCTCCGGCCTCATTCTTGATGGCCAGCGTTCCGGTCGCGTCCGACAGAAATTCGACTCCGAACCCAAGATGACAGGCTTGCCTGGCAGTTGTGTCGCAGCACATCTGGGTCATGTATCCGGTAATTGTCACGGTATCCACATGATGCTGGCGCAGCCAACTTTCGAGTTCCGTTTCGGTGAAGCTGCCGGGCATCGGCTTTTCAAGGAGCACGTCATGAGGCCGGGCGGCGATTTCCGGGTGCAGTTCCCATTCGTTGCTGTCGCGGCGAAACACGACAGAATCAGGCTGAGGCGCGGTGTGCTGAATCACGACGACGGGTACACCGTGAGCGCGCGCGCCATCGATTGCAGCCAAAACGTTCGGAAGACTGTCTGCAGGATGGGAAATCGGAAGCTTGCCCGTGAAGTACTCATTCTGGACATCGATCACCAGGAGTGCGCGTTTCGGGTTATCGGACATGTTGTCCATTTTAGGTCACTGCTTCGCACCCGATTTCTTACCTTAATATAGGAGCATGGCAGCCGTGACCGCTCAGATGCGACAAGAGACCGGAGAAGCCTATGTCGGCTTCCTTCGCCGATATCCCGAGTACGAACAAACCTCCGTTCTCGACCGGTTGCGCGCGACCGAATATCGGCGCTTGGATGAGCAGGGGCAGGTGTATCTCGATTACACGGGGGGCTCACTCTACGCCGAATCGCAGGTGGAGCAGCACCTGGCTCTGTTGCGCTCCGGCATCTTTGGCAATCCGCATTCCCACAATCCCAGTTCAGCGGCCATGACGGATCAGGTGGAGCGGACTCGCCGTGTGGTCCTCGAATATTTCGGCACCACGGCTGCAGATTACATCCTGGTCTTCACCCAGAACGCCTCCGGCGCGCTGAAGCTGGTGGGCGAAGCGTTTCCGTTTACGGCGGCAAGCCGGCTGCTGCTCACCTTCGACAATCACAACTCGGTGAATGGCATTCGCGAGTTCGCACGCGCCAAGGGAGCGCAGTTCTCCTACGCGCCGCTGGCTGCTCCGGAGCTGCGTCTCGACCGGAGCCGCCTGGATACGCTGCTGGACCAGGCCGCTCCCGCACAGGACAATCTGTTTGCCTTCCCGGCGCAATCAAACTTCTCCGGAGTCAAGCATCCGCTGGAGCTGGTGAAAACTGCGCAAGCGAAAGGCTGGCGTGTGCTGCTCGACGCGGCGGCTTACGTTCCCACAAACCGCCTGGATCTGAGTAGCGAGCAGCCTGACTTCGTGGCCATTTCGTTTTACAAGATGTTTGGTTATCCAACCGGCGTCGGCGCGCTGTTGGTAAAGAGGTCAGCGTTCAACGAACTGCAACGTCCGTGGTTCGCAGGCGGTACCGTCAACTTCGCGTCGGTGCAATCCCGCTCGCACGTGCTGGCGCGGAACGAAGCCGCATTCGAGGATGGGACGCTGAACTACCTGGCGATTCCGGCGGTGGCAATCGGTTTGCAACACATTGAGGCAATCGGAATCGACTGCATTGCCCAGCGTGTCCGCTGCCTCTCGGGATGGCTGCTGGAACAGTTATTGGCCTTGCGGCACAGCAATGGTCATCTCATGGTGCGCATCTATGGGCCGGTGACTACCGAGGCGCGCGGCGGCACAGTCACTTTCAATCTGTACGATCCCGACGCGCACCTGCTGGACTACCGCCGCATCGAAGAGCTGGCCGGGGAAAATGGGATCTCGTTGCGCAGCGGATGCTTCTGCAACCCGGGGGCCGGCGAAATCGCCGAAGGGCTCACGGAAGACGACATGCGAGCGGCCTATTCCCTGGGGGACGACGCGAACCTCATTAGCTTTATGCGACTGATGCAGGATCGCGGACACAAGAGCGCCGGAGCGCTGCGGGCCTCCGTGGGCATCGCCAGCAACTTTGCGGATGTGTGGCGGCTGCTGCAATTTGTCGTAGGGTTCCGGGACCAGACCCAGCTTGCCATTGGATCGGCCAAATTCGACATTGAATCGTGCCGGATCATTCGTGATGGAAGCTGAGACGGCGCACGCGGGCCTCACACTTTCTGCGAGCTCAGCGCAAACTGGGTTCCTCAATGGGCGTTGGGCTCTCTGATTTTGCTGTATCACCCATCTCGGTTGAAACCGCATCCAGTGCCTGTCGCAGGTCAGCGATCAGATCTTCGACATCTTCGATGCCAACCGAATAGCGAACCAATCCATTGCTGAAGCCTGCGGCACGGCGCGCCTCAGGCGACATGCCGGCGTGTGTCATGGATGCGGGATGCTCGATCAGCGACTCAACTCCGCCGAGCGATACGGCCAGTGTCGCCACTCGAACATGGTTCATCAGGATCCTGCCGGCCGGCAGTCCGCCTTCTAATTCGAAGCTGATCATCGAGCCAAATCCGCTCATCTGCCGTGCAGCAAGTTCATGCTGCGGATGAGACTTGAGCCCGATGTAGCGCACCCGGCTGATCTCAGGCTGATTCTCCAGCCAGCGCGCGATTTCCATCGCGTTTTCCTGCGCGCGCTCAATGCGAATTCCCAGAGTCTTCAGCCCGCGCAAGACCAGATATGCCTGGTGCGGATCCATGTTGCATCCGGTATTGACCATGATGCGGCGAAGACGCTGGTATAACGCTGGATCTCTGGCAACGATCACCCCGCCCACCACATCAGCATGTCCGTTCAGGAACTTCGTTACCGAGTGAAGCACCACATCGGCGCCGAGTTCGAGAGGACGCTGCAGATAAGGGCTGGCAAATGTGTTGTCGACAACCACAAGGCAGCCGTGCTCCTGGCCGATTTTCGCCACGGCTTTGATGTCAGTGACCTGCATGGTCGGGTTGGCGGGAGATTCGATGTACAGCAGCTTTGTGTTGCGCCGCAGGGCGGCAACCACCTGCGCAAGGTCGCAGGTGTCAACGTAGGTGGATTCTACCCCGAAGCGTGAGAAGTCTTTCTCCATCAGTCCGCGGCTCGGGCCGTAGACAGAAGCGGTGCTGACCACGTGCGCGCCGGCTTCAAGCAGCGCAAAATACACGGTACACACGGCACCCATACCCGAACTCGTCGCGATACCGCCGCATCCGTTCTCCAGTTCGGCGACGGCTTCTTCCAGAGCTTGAATCGTGGGATTGCCGATGCGAGTGTAGATATACCCCTCGTCCACACCCGCGAACAGGGCGGCACCATGCTCGGCGTTGCGGAAGGCGAACGTCGATGTCTGATAGATCGGCACATTCACTGAGCCGGTATGGTCCGGCTTATGTCCTGCATGAATCAGCTTGCTGTTGGTACCAAGGTGCTTTGTGTCCACGATTTCTCCTTCCGGATCAGGGAATCAGGTATACCGGCCCAGACTGGCGCAAAATCGGCCGGGCAGAGCAAACCTTCCAATATCCGCGGCATTTGCCAATGTCTCAGTGACGTGTGCCACAGGTTGCAGTGACCTGGGTGGCTACCGCAGGATCAGTTAACTTTGGCAGCTTTTCTTGCGAGCGCCAGTTGGGCTGCCTGGTATTGCTGCAGCAGGTCCTTTGCCAGCTTTCCTTTGTCTGGGAGATCGCAGGGCGGCCGATACGACCGGCACTGCTTGACCACGCTTTCCAGGCTATGCAGAAACACCTGACAGGGTTCGCAGTCATGGATGTGCATTTGCATGTCCTGGCACACCGCATCATCAATGACGCCGTCCATGTAGTCCGAGAGAGCGGCGAACAGCTCGCGACAGCGCCTGGATTTTTGCGCTTTCGGTATCGTCTTTTCCGGGTGGCGGCCGCTCTGCTCAATCCGTGAGAGTTGTCTGCGGACCTGCAGTCTGGCGCGATGCAGCCGCACCCGCACCGTCCCTTCACGGAGGCCCAGCACCTTTCCCACTTCGGCGGCTCCCAGGCCTTCCATGTCGTGCAGCACGAGCACGAAGCGGTACTGCGGCGGCAGCTTCAGTATGGCTTGATGCAGCCGCTCCCCGGACTGCTGGCTCATGGCGGTAGATTCGGGATTTGGATCGTGGCTTTCGAGCAGTTCCCGCAGTTCGCGGCCGTCGGGCATTAAAGCATCCAGTGAAAGGTTGAGCTTCGACGAAAATTTGGCCCCTCGACGGCTCATCAGGCAGCGATTGCGAGCTACCTTGTAGAGCCAGACCGAGAGTGCCTGCGCATTTTCAAATTTGGGCAGATAAGGCAGCGACTTCAGCAGTACATCCTGCATGGTGTCTTCGGCGTCCTGAGGATGGCCGCAGACTTTCATGCTGAAAGAAAAAACGGTGTTCTGCAGAAGCCCAAGGGCCTGCTCTATAGATGAGGATTCATTGCTGTGGATCAGTTGTAGAGCTTGCTCAACCTCGGCTCGCATACCTCTTTAAGATAGCCGACGAACAAGGCTTCGCCAACTCGCAGCCTGCTAAGCAACCGCTTCGTCCATAATCGCGAAAATCTCGCGCTCGATCTCGGCAGCCAAATCTTCCACCCCCTTGAGCCCGGTGGCTTTCATCAGATCGATAGGCCTTACGGTCGCAAGAACGAACTTTCCGCCTTCGGCAAAAACCGAGATACGGCAAGGAAGCACGGTGGACGCGTTCATATCGTGCCCGAGCGCCCGGAACGCTGCCTGCGGGTTGCAGACATCATAGACACTGCAGGGGGAGCCCATATCAATCCCTTTGTTGCGCAGCGTTCGGTTGATATCAAGCACATTCAATACGCCAAAGTTGTGGCGCTGTGCCGCACTGCGGATTGCTTGATCGATTTCCGGCAGCGACTTCGACGAGCGCACTGAATGAATCATTTACATGCTCCTAATGAATAGAATCAGAAATCAGCAAATTAGAGTTTGGCGGCCCGACCGGGCCGCTCATTATGTTCCTCAACGGAAGCGGCTCGATCCCGAATTGCTGCACCTCCCGGTAGAGAAGGTGGATAGCAGGCGTTCGATGTGCTCGGAGCCGCAATCAGGACAGCGGACATCGTTGTCGTCGTCGCTCATTCGGCGCAGCTTCTCGAAATTGCTGCCGCACGCGTAGCAAACGTAATCGTACAGAGGCATTGCACGTTCTCTCAGGAAGAATTCTCTTTGTATAGATGAACGCAATTCCGGGGCTGATTGTTACAAGGTTTCGACGCTCGAAAGTGCCGCGGAGACGCGGCATTCCCAACGAGCAGGGGATGTAAGCTCTTTATCGTTGCAGCGAATAAGGATAGGGTTGTGCGGTGGCTGCGCGGTCGCGATACACGTAAGCCAGCAGACCCTGCAATTCCATGTCTTCGTATTCCCGCCGCCCGTATTCCGGCAACGCGCTTGGAAACAGATACAGCGGGCGTCCTGGGGGCAAGCAATCGTGGAATCTGCCTGCAATGTGGACAACCCGGTTGAGATGGACGTCGTCTGAGACCACCGCCACCGTCATTCCCCGAATGGCTAAGGGCTCCTGAAAGTGTTTTACCTGGTCCGTGGTGGTTTTCCATTCGGCCTCGCCCGGCGCCGGCTCGACAATCAGGAACTTGTCCAACGGAATGCCGCTCGTCGCCCGGGCACGTTCGGATTTTGCTTCATCGTTTTCCTGGAAGAATCCGCCAAAGGTAATCATGGGGCCGTACGCTTGCATGAATTCACGCGCCGCTTCGGCCCGCTCGTAATCTGCCGGTGAGTCGCCCATCAGATTGCCTGGAAGTTTCTTTCCACTGCGTGCTTCTGCAATTCGCTGGGCGACTAGTAGGCCCTGCGTGACGCGCCGGCGATTACCCCACTTGAGGAACTCTTTAATCAGTGCAGGATTGTCACCTTTATAGTTTTTCTCTGGGTCTGGTGCTTTGACCGGCGTTCGCAACGTGCCCACGCCGGAGAATATCCAGACATTCTGGATTTTCTCGGCAGTTTCCCGGCTGATCTCCAGTCCATTCGCGGCATCGCGGTCTGCTGCCGCTTCGAACGACTTCATGCGCTGGAGCGCTGCTCCGAGCATCGCCAACGCTTCACCCTTATCGGTGGCATCAAGCGCAGCCCCGGTCCTGCCATCATCGTTCTGATTCCGAGCTCGCTCCCAGATTGCCTCAAGCCGGGCCTCGTCGAGGATTGCTGGCTGCATAACAAGAGAATCGCTCGTGGCCATTGGTTTTCGTCTCAGGCTGTGCGGTCCGATGGGCCCGCCCCATTCATTTCTGCGGTCACCAGGTAGCCGTATTGGCCGACGTTCCGGGAATCGATATTGCCGCAGCCTTTGCTCTTAAGAAACGCCATTACAGCCTCACTCGAAATCCGGTGGTCCTGCGGCGGTCCGGGTGGGGGTACGCAGTCGTCTCTCCAGTCCAGAATTGCAATTCTGGCCCCAGGAAGGGAAATACGTAGCGCCTCCGCAAATGCGGTGTCATGATGTTCAATCTCGTGCCAGACATTGGCATAGAAAGTTAAATGCGCGGCGCCCTCCGGCAGAGGAAGGCGTGACGCTTCTCCCTGCAGCAACGAGATGTTGCCGGGTGCACCCGCTTGAGTGATTTTCTGACCCAGCAAATCCAGCATCTCCTGTTGCAGGTCAACGGCGTAGACTTCGCCCAAATTGCCCACGGCCCGAGCGATCGGAATGGCGAAGTAGCCAGTTCCCGCTCCGATATCGGCTATCTTCATTGCGGGCGCAAGGCGCAAATGGCCTAGTATCTCCGCCGGCGGCAGCCAGCGTAAGCGTTCGGGATCTTCCAGTTTGTGCGCTTCCGTGTGTTTGAGTACGCGATCATGCATGGGTGGGGTATCCCTCGTGGTGTCGTGATTCAGTGTCTCAAATTACGTGGCTCCTCGGCGTGCCGAACGTCTTCACGGTCAGCGAAGCGCGGACGCTACAGAAGCCGGTTCCTGCACTGTGATCTCGGGCTGCAACTCGATTTGGCTCTTTACCGAACGTGAGATCAGACAGGCGCGCTCGGCTTTCTCCAGCAACCGCAAAGCGCGCTCACGGTCAGTTTCTGCTGCAATGGTGAGGATCGGCTGAATGATGACTTTCGTAAAACTGTATCCGCCTTGTTCCTTCTCCAGGATGGCTTCAACTTCCACCTCCAGAGCCTGATACTCGAACTTTGAGTAATCAGAGATAGCCTTGAAGGTGGTCACGAAGCACGATCCCAAGGCGGCGGCAAAGAAGTGCTCCGGAGTCCAGAGGCCAGCCTCACCTTGAAATTCTGGCGGTGCGCCGAAGAGGATTGGAGAAGCAATTCCTTCTGCGGAAACTGAGCCCTTCCTGTCCTGCGTCCAAACTGCGGTGCTGTAATAGCGATAATCAGACATGATTCCGTTCCTAAACAATGCCCTATAGGAACAAATGCGGATTCCGGCGATCTATTACAGCCATTTTTCGGGGAGTTAACTCAGGGCACTTGGCGCCGTGGGGACTCGGCCATACGGTGAACGGTTTCCGGCTTGGATTGACTACACTCTGCGCTTAGACTAGGCGACGATGATGTAAGAACCCACCGTTTTTTGCCTATGACAATTCTGAATTCACGAGTCATCAGGATCTCCGCAGCCAGCCTGCTGACGGGATTGCTGATCGGCGTGGTAGGTGGACTATTCCAGCTGCTGCTCATCGCGGCGGAGAGGCTGCGCAATGAGTTGGTCGCCTGGTCACACGGCTCGCATTATCTGGGATGGGTGGCGCCCTTAGTAGCGGCAGCTGTTTGTGCGGCCATCGCCCGCTGGATGGTGGTTCGCTTCGCACCGGAGGCGGCAGGCAGCGGTGTGCATCGCGTCGAAGCCGTATTCCGCGGCGAGATCGAGCCCGCAAAGGCGGTCGTTCTACCGGTCAAGTTTATTGGCGGGATTATCGCGATTGGGTCAGGCCTGGCGTTGGGGCGTGAGGGTCCAACGGTACAGATGGGGGCCTCCATTGCCGAAAGTGTGTCGCGTTCTTTGATCAAGACGGAGGCGGATCTCAGGGTCATCGACGCGGCGGGCGCCGGAGCTGGATTGGCCGTGGCCTTCAACGCTCCGCTGGGGGGCGCCATCTTCGTATTTGAGGAGCTAACTTCGAGCTTTACACCATGGTTGCTGGTGGCAACGCTCGCGGCCGCCACTTTGGCGGTTTGGGTTGGCCGTCTGCTGCTGGGGAATCACTTTGACTTCAACGTAAGCCAATTGAGTATGAATGGCTCATCACGCGCGATCTGGCCGGTTCTGCTTCTGGGCGTGCTGATGGGAGTGATTGGCTCTCTTTACAACCTGGCCATCATCCGCTCGCTCCATTTCGGCGATGTTTTCTCGCGGCTGACATCCGTCCAAAGGGCTGCCATCATCGGAGCAGTGATTGGCCTTGCGGCCTGGTTCGCACCAACCCTAGTTGGCGGAGGCGACAACATCACCCAATCTGTCCTTTCGGGAAACTATGCGGTTGAGGCCCTGATCGCTATTTTTGTTTTCAGATTTTTTATCGGCCCGTTTTCCTACATGGCCGGCACTCCGGGAGGGCTGTTCGCCCCCATGCTATTGCTGGGAGCCTCGTTCGGTGCGCTCTTTGGCGAAGTGCTTCACTTGGCCGTTCCAACCGTCGGTATCTCCCCGCTGGCCTGCGCCGTGATCGGAATGGGAACCCTGTTCTCGGCTTGCGTGCGCGCTCCGCTGACCGGAATCATGTTGACGGTTGAGATGACAGGCCGTGGCGATCTTACGCTCGACCTGCTAGCTGCTTCGCTGATGGCCATCGTTCTTGCCATGCTGCTGAACAGTGAGCCGATCTACGAGAGCCTGAAGAAGCGGTTGCTGGAACAGCAGCAGGCGGCGCAGCGTGAACATGCTCAGCAGGCAGCGACTTGAGCGATAGGAATTCGCCAGGCAGCCTCGAAAGCGCTCCGCCAGTGAAATCCCCACCCCGGCAGGAGAAGCCGGAATGGGGCACCCGAATCAGTCATGGGGAGATGCGTTTTGGATGAGCTGATAATAGCCGCTGATCTTGATAAGAGGTTCGGTATGCCAGGGAAAGTCCGAATAATCTCGGGCAATGGCGGACTGCCGAAGGTCGTGGTTTCCACTTCCAATGGGGAAGGCGAGATGTATCTTCACGGAGCCCACGTGACTTCGTGGGTGCCTAAGGCCGGAGCCGAAGTACTGTACCTCAGTCCGAGGTCCGATTGGGAAGACGGCCGCGCTATTCGCGGAGGGGTGCCAGTGTGCTTCCCGTGGTTTGCCGATAAGGCCGATGATTCCACGGCTCCTGCCCACGGATTCGTTCGCACGAAAGAGTGGAAGCTGGAATCGGTTGAATTGCTCGGCGACAAGGTCGTCGTCAGCATGTCAACCGAGAGCGATGACAACACGCGGAAATGGTGGCCGTTCGACTTCCGAGCGGTCTGCCGTGCCAGCTTTGGAACCCACTTGAAGATTGAGCTTATGGTGGCCAATACCGGAGAGTCTTCCTGTGTGTTCGAGGAGGCCCTGCACGCTTATTTCGCAGTCGGAGATGCTGAGTCGATTGCCGTGCAAGGTCTTGGCGATACGTTCTTCATCGACAAGACCGATAAACGCAAGGAGAAGAAACAAAGCGGCGATCTGCGAATTTTGTCCGAGACCGATAGGGTATACCTCGACACTCAGCACGAGGTCGAGTTGCTTGACGCGCCTTTGCAGCGACGCCTTACCGTACACAAAGAGGATTCCTTTACTACGGTCGTCTGGAATCCTCTGGCGCAGAAAGCAGCCGCCTTGCACGATCTCGGAGCAGACGAATGGCGAAAGTTCGTTTGCATTGAGACCAGCAATGTCGTCCCTTTTGCCGTGCAGCTTGCGCCGGGCGAAACACACACGATGACTGCGGTCGTAAGCTCTCGCCCGTTGCAGTGATTGCGGGCTAGTGTCCCGGCGCCGCCAACTGGTCCAGTTCGGTCGCGATCTGTTCGACGAATACAGCCTCGTCGTTCACTGCCTTGGCCACCTTGGGGACCTCTTCTTCAGCAAGCGGGTAGTCCTTGAGTTCGATACTCTCCCGTATCCCAGGAAGCGTCTTGGGGGAGTACCCGGTGTAGAGGCCGGGAGCATAGAGCATCTGCTTGTAGTAAGGACGCGTCGGCAGACCGCCCGGATTGAGCAGTTGTTGCTCCGCCTTCAGCAGTTTGTCATTCAAAGCCGTTAGCTTTGCCGGATCAGGGGAGCTTTGCAAGGCCGCGCTCAAAGCTTTGTTGTAATGCTCTCCCGATTTCGCCAACGCCTCGGCAGCGTTCTGCAGCGGAGCGAAGTTGATAAAAGGCGGCACGGGTTCGCGCTCGGGTGCCACTTGGGGCCGGCGCGGATCGTTGATGGCGTGGTATACCCCGTCCTCTAGCTCCCGATCGCGCTCCTTGACCTGATCCTGTTTCTGTTTAAGCAGATCCTGTACTTCCTTCAAGTAACCGTTTAGCGCCTCGGAGAGGCTGCTGAAGCGATATGGCAGGACATCGGCGTCGGCCAGCCGCATCACCGTCAGGCCGACGGTCTGCGCTAGTGCTTTGCCATAAACGAAGTCGGTGTCAGAGAAATGTGTGAACCAGTAGAAGTCGTCATAAACGGAGTGGTAGATGCCTCCGGGGTCCTCGCCGCCGAAGCCCAGGTTGAGCGAAGCCACTCCCAGGTGATGTTCAAACACGGTGTAGTCGGTTCCTGATCCCAGAGGAAACAACTTCCAGTCAGCGCGATTGCGGATTGCGGCTCGCTGCTCGGCATCTTTGGCGTTGTGGACGCGATAATCCTGCGAGCGCTTCCAAACCGAGATGCCGGCCTCTGGATCCTCCACGCTGCGCGCCACGCCATTCACCAGTGCCTCCAGCGAAGGAGCACCTTCGGCATACAAGAAGCCGCGGCCATTGCCGTCGGTATTGACGTAAGCCACGGCGCGCTGCTGCAGTTCGGTAGCATGTTCCTCGGCCCATTCGGTCGAGCCGAGCAGCATTGGTTCTTCGCCATCCCATGCCGCGTAGATGATGGTCCGCTTGGGCTGCCAGCCCTGCTTGTGGATCTCGCCCAGGGCGCGGGCTTCTTCGAGTAAAGAGATCTGCCCGGAGATGGGATCTTCTGCGCCGTTGACCCACGCGTCGTGATGATTGCCGCGCACAACCCACTCCTCGCCTTCGCCAGTGCCCTGCATTCTGGCGATAACGTCATAGACCGGGCGCAACTTCCAGTCGAAGGTAACGGCGAGGTGAACTTTTGTCGCTCCCGGGCCCACGTGGTAGGTGATGGGCAGAGCGCCACGCCAGGTTTCCGGCGCAACTGGACCGGTCAGAGCTTTGAGCAACGGCTCGGCGTCGCCGTAGGAAATAGGCAAGGTCGGGATGGGCGCGAGATTCTTCGCGTCTTTGATGTCGAGGCGCTTGGCATCCTTCGTTGCGCCTATGCCCGGTGTGAGTGGATCGCCAGGGTAGGAGTGCGGAAAATCCATCACGCTACCGCGCTGCACGCCCTCGGTAGGACGCATGGGTCCTTCAGGGAATGTCTTTTCCTCGAAGTAGCCGTCGTCGTGAGGATCGGAGTAGATAAGACAGCCGATAGCGCCGTGCTCCCAAGCGACGCGAGGCTTTACTCCACGCCAGACTTTGCCGTACTTGGCAATCACGATCGCGCCCTTAACGGATACGCCCAGCCGATCCAACTCCTCGTAATCTGCCGGCACGCCGTAGTTGACGAACACCAGCGGGGCAGTGACATCGCCGTCGGGCGAGTAGGCGTTGTAGGTCGGCAGTTGCTCGGACTTCTGATTGCTGGTGGGATCAACGGCCAGCGCCGGCTCTTCAAGCTTTGCCGTGAACGGCGTGGGCGCGGTCATCTGCAGCAGGCGAGTCTTGGGGGTAGGGAACAGGACCTCAAATTCCTCGATCTTCGCGTTCCAGCCCCAGGATTGCAGTTGGCTGAGAATCCATTCGGCGTTGTCCTTGTCGTAGGGAGAGCCGACGTGGTGAGGACGGGCACTGAGCCGCTGCATGTAATCCCGCATCAGCTTCGGATCGGGGATACCTTTAAATTTGTCTTCCCACTGACGTTCTTGTGCGCTCGACTGCGCAGTGAATCCGAGCAAAGGTGCTGTCGATCTGGGTTGTGGGGCTTGCGCCCATACCTGGGGATATGTCAAACCGAAGATGAGAACTGCAGTTAGCAAACGGCGCATCGAGTACTCCTGTAGGAAAACACGTAGCTTACATCAAAACAGCTTGGCCGTCGTGGTCAGTTTGAATTTGCGCGTGGGTGGATACGCCTTCAGAGGCTGCTGTAAAAAAAATCGAATTTCGGGTAGTCCTGGCATTCAGTGTGTGCTTGGGAAGTCGTTTTCGATAAGCGAGCAAGAGCGCAGCCACGAAAAACAGCCGCGAAGCGGCGCGATGGTTTGAGACCGGCTCGTAGGAGCCGGGAGAAGTGGGAAGAAGACCCGAGTCGCGGCAGCGACGGCAGCCTTTCTCACGCAAACACTTCAGTCCGGCGTTCAAGCCGCTGAGGATGCGTTTGGGCTTTAGCCCGGGCGGTACTTTCAAATCCCCTGCCGGGCTTTTGTAGAGGATTGGAAGCTCGGGGTCGCGACAGCTTGATGTCGCCCGCCGGCGACCCCGGACAAGCTTAGAACTTGTGGCCGCTCTGGTTCGAGATGACTGCCTTTGTCCCATCGAATTTAGTGATCTCGATGGTGAACGGCTCGGTGTAACCTCTAGCCCTATCGTGCAAAATGCTGAGCGCGACCTGTTCGCCGAGCAGCAGGGAATAGTAGCTTGAGCTGCGGAAGTGAATTCCGGCGTGGATACCGTGGCCCATGGTGACGTTCCACCCCAGCTTGGCCAATTCGCCGTTGATTGTCAGCTCATCGCGATCGGCACCCGTATACGGCTCGAGCGAGAGGCCATCAGCGCTGGCGACGACAACGTCTGAGCCCGCGGCCTGCAGCAGGGGCCGAATCTTCTGGTTTCCATCAAAGAAAAATTTAAGCGCTGTGATGCAAGCCCCACCGGCGGTGCCGTGTCCTGTGGGATAGCAAGGGTGCGTCGGTGAGCCTTCAGGGAAAGCCTGCGGCAGGAGGAAACTACCATATTGCGAGTGAATGATGGGAAGGACGGCTGAGTTCAGCATATCGGGATGAAGCGCTCCGGCGGCCTGCGGAAATGGCTTGGCGTGCGTGAGGTTGGCGTGCACCAGCGCTCCGTATTCTTCCGGCCGCATACGGAGATTGACAATCCACTTATGGAACCAGGCGGCCTTGAGCGCTCGCGTCGCCATTTCGGCCATCGTCGTCGATGCGTCGATGTTGCAAAACTCGCTGCCAAACGTTATGAAGCCATGCTGCGTCTGGGAGCGGCCATTCGGGTATCCATATGGATTGCCCGGGTTGACGGGGGTTTTGATCCCTACCAGCACCAGCAACGCAATCAGATGTTCCTGGAAGGGAAGATCGACGTGGGTAGAGGCGGTCAGGTCCCGGCCCATCCGGAAAAAACGCAGCTGGGAATCAAATTGCAACTGGCGGGACGGAACGACGCCGTTTTGCATGTCCTGGTACTCGGCAACCGTAGTCATAAAATCAGCGCCGCCTTCGCCGACCGACAGGTACCTTCGTAGTTGCTGCGATATGGGCTGCGCGCCGAAATAGGTGGGCTGAATCAGGAACTGCGACAGATACGGCCCCTTGACATTCCCGTCGCCGGGATGGAACTGTCCGCGGAAAAGATTCTGAGGCGTTACCGGATAGGGAAATTCGTTGTTGCCCCGGCCTCGCAGGTACGACATCCGGTTCAGGTCAGCGGCTGCCTGGGCGGCCAGAGAGTTGTTCGCGTAATCGGTGAATTGAACATCACGCATCAGCGCGGCCCAGTAGTGCTCAACCCCTTCGGCCGCGGTCTGAGCACTGGCGACGCTGGGCGCAGGCGGAATACTGGTCGCATGGGAGTCCAACCCTTCCAAGTCGAAGGAAAGAGCGCCCATGGGTCCGTTCATCGTGGAAGTGAAGCCATTTCCACCGGGGTTTGCGACGAGAATATTCTCGAAGTCCTGAAACTCTCCCGTCTGAAATGCGTGGAGAAGGCTGCGGAAGGCGGCCTGATTAGGGATGCCGAGTGCGTCATGCTTCAGACACTTACTCCAATTGCCGCTGTAATCCGTGAACCGATGGGAGTCGCCATTGTCGGGCAATTCGCCAATGTCGACGTTGTCATTCTGCGCCGTATCTTTGCGATAGTCATAGCTGGCGTAGGCCCGCGAACTCGAGCCGTAATGCGCAACCGAGGCCTCCGCCTGTCCGCGCTTGCCTTCGAAGAGCGGTTCCAACGGAATACCGACGGTCAGCGCAACTGCGGTTGCGCCGCCGACTTTCCCCAGGAATGAGCGCCGGCTCGGGTCGGCCGAGGGGTTCTCGGCGCCGGAATTCCGGCTCGTCTTTTGTGCGCAATCGGATGTGCAATCGGTATTGTCTTCCGGGAAAATGATGGCTGTTTTGGAATATCCCTGCGGATTTTTCACTGAGTTCGTCCCCTTCGTTTTTGATTGATCAACCCCTAGGTGGAGAGACCAGGCGGGCTGGCTGAGAATTCCGAACACCTGATACTGGCAGAATGGGTTTTCACGAACAATCCATCACCGTTTGGCTTGCGAGAATCGTAACGATAAGTCTCGGGAGCAGGTCCGTAATTTCGAGAATGCCTGAATTAAGGCCTTGTCACGGGAGCAGTTACAAAGCGACTTCGCCATACTGGAATTAAGCCTCCTTGATGTCAAGCGGAATTCGATGCCCGGTCGCCACTCCCCCCAAGAATCGCTAAACTCAATAGAGGAGAATGAATGGCAGTTACGCAGGAAGAAGTAATGGCGGCGCTCAAGGAGTGTTACGACCCGGAGATCCCCGTCAATGTGGTGGACATGGGGCTAATTTATGAAGTCAAAGTGAAGTCCTTGGAGAGCACCGAATTTGCCGGCGACGAGGTGGAAGTCGAGATGACACTGACGGCGCCGGGGTGCCCATCCAGTGGCTACATTAGTGACCAGGTGAAGCAGCGGTTACTGCGCATGCCGGGAGTAACAAACGCCACGGTGAACATTGTCTGGTATCCGCAATGGACGCCGGAGCGATTGAGCCCGGATGCGCGCAAGCAGCTGGGAATTGACTGACGCGGCGCAGGCGATCTGCATCCTATCTGGCTTGCGATAAACCAAATGTCTCGAACCAGCAAAATCATCCAGGTCTTTCTGTTCATCGCGATTGCCGCCGCCGGCATTCGCCTCTACCTTTACATGCACCAGCGGCGCGCTGCCCTCCTTGTGCCGCCCAAGCAGAAGGAAGTGGCGCTCGATCCGGATGCCTATGTCGTGCCGCGGAGATTGCATCCTCAGGATTTGAAAGATGCGAAGGAACTGACGAAACAGCCGGTATGGGTGCGCGGGGGATATCAGATTGCGTATTACCCGTTCAACGGCCATACAGACTTCGCTCATCCGGACGGGAAACTGGGCCCGATCGAAAAACTCAACATCACGGATGTTGTCGTCAATCGGCCGCCGAAGGGCGAGAAGCAGGTCATGGCGGTTTTCGAACAAGACAACAAGCGGTATGCCTTTCCCATCGGCTACGTCGAGGGCGATAATTACCAAATCTTTTCCGACGATCTTCTTTACGTGCAGGACCCGCACCAGCTCTACAAACATTGGTCATCTGAGGTTTGGCAAGCGATCGAGAATCACCAGGTGAAGCCTGGCATGAACGAACTGCAGGCTTCGTTTGCCGTGGGCGCGGGCACGCCGGAGGGCAACGGAATGGGCAATCCGCGAGTGGTGGATTACTCCAATAACGGTCATCCGCTACGGGTGACCTTCGATGACGGAAAAGCCACGGAGGTCGTTCCCGGCTCTGCTTCTTAGGGGGCTGCGCCCGGCACATCTACAATAGCTCTTCGATGAAATTCGAACTCTTCGTAGCTGCGCGGTATTTGCGGGCCAAGCGGCGGCAAGCGGTCATCGGGATCATCACCCTTATCTCGATCATCGGCGTGGCAGCGGGAGTAGCATCGCTGATCGTCGCTCTCGCCATCAACAACGGTTTCCGCCAGGACCTGCAGGACCGCCTGCTGGGCGCGATGTCGCAGGTCAACCTGCTGCGCGTGGCGAGCGATGGCATCCGCAACTGGGAAGATCTGCTGAATCGCCTGGACAAGCAGCCTCACGTCGTTGCCGGCGCACCCGCGATCTATGAACAGGTGCTTATCTCACGCGGAGCACATGCCCAGGGCGCCGTGCTCAAGGGCATTGTTCCCAGCTACGAACGCAAGGTCAGCGACATCCTCGACTCGGTGAAGGTGGGCTCTGTGGCTCCGCTTGAGGTTCATGCCGAAGGGCAAACCGATTCGCCTCCTGACAATCTTGAGAAAAACCCGCTCTCGGAGCGAATAACCGCCTCGCTGCCGCCGATTGTGCTGGGACAGGACATGGCGGATTCCCTGGGAGCGAGCGTCGGATCGTTGGTCACCGTGACCAGTCCGCAGGGCGAACTGACGCCCTTCGGAATCGTCCCCAAATACGCCCGCTTCAAGGTGGTCGGCATCTTCAGCTCAGGGTTTTACGACTCAGACAATACCTGGGGATTCATACGGCTTTCCGATGCGCAGCGCCTCTTTGATTTGGGCGATGTCGTCTCGGTGTTGGAGTTCAAGGTGGACGACATTTACAAGGCTGACCAAATCGGCCATGAACTGGAACAGGCGGCAGGGAAGGGCTTCATGGCCACCAACTGGATGGAGCAGAACCGTGCCATATTTCGCGCGTTGCGTCTGGAACGGCTGGTAACGTTCATCACCATTGGGCTGATTGTATTTGTGGCGGCGTTAAATATTCTGATCTCGCTGATCATGATGGTAATGGAGAAGACGCGCGACATCGCAGTGCTGGTTTCGATGGGCGCAAAAAAACGGCAGGTGCGGCGAATCTTCATGTATCAGGGCATGCTCATCGGGGTTATTGGCACCATCATCGGGCTCTTCCTCGGTTACGGAATTTCGTTCGTAGCCGGGCATTACCGGCTGCTTTCGCTTTCGGCGGAGGTGTATTCCATCGACTACGTGCCCTTCGCGCCCCGGGTTCTCGACGGGTTCCTGGTGGCATTCCTTGCCATCGGGGTTTCTTTCGTTGCCACCCTGTATCCGTCGTGGTCGGCGGCAAGCGTCCTGCCCGCGGAGGCGCTGCGCTATGAATAGCCGTGCTCTGCTCCTGACTCACGCGTCGCAACTGCTTACGTTGCGCGGAGAGAATGCGCCTCGGCGCGGGACGCAGATAAGCGATTTGGGGATCATCGCTGATGGCGCTGTGCTGATTGCGGGCGGCAAGATCGTTGCCGTCGGCACAACTGATGAAGTCGGCCGCAATGAAGTGGCGGGGAAGGCGGAAGAGATCGACTGCCGCGGCAAGGTCGTTCTTCCGGGCTTCGTCGATTCTCATACGCATCCCGTCTTCACCAATCCCCGGCTCATCGATTTTGAGAAGCGGATCACAGGCGCGAGTTATGAAGAGATTGCGAAAGCGGGCGGAGGTATTCGGTCGAGCATTCGCGGCGTACGCGAGGCCTCCGAGAGTCAGCTCGCCGAGCATGTCTTGCGCGCGCTGGAAGAGATGGCGGCGTATGGAACGACGACGGTCGAGGCCAAGTCAGGTTACGGGCTGAGCTTCGATAGCGAGATGAAATCTCTCCAAGCGATCAAGGTTGCGGCGGAGCAGTGGCCCGGTACCGTTGTCGCCACGCTGTTGGGCGCACACGTTGTGCCGCCTGAATATCGCAGTGATCCCGAAGCCTACGTGGCGATGGTTTGCGAGCAGATGATTCCGGCTGTCGCCGAGCAGAAACGTGCAAGCTATGTCGATGTCTTTTGCGAGCGCGGTGCTTTCACCCCCGAACAGTCTGTGCGAATCTTGCGCTCAGCCGTGGAGCATGGATTGAAAACCCGCATTCACGTCTGTCAATTAACAGCAGCCGAGATTTCTCCGCTGCTCGGCTTCCATCCCGCAAGCCTGGATCACATGGACTACGTCGGAGACTCCGACCTCCCGGTCCTCGCCAAGTCAAACACCGTGGCAACTCTGTTGCCCGCCGCCAACTATTTTCTCGGCCTCGATCGCTTTCCCCCGGCTCGCAAGCTCATCGAGGCTGGCGTAGCTGTTGCTCTCGCCACGGATTACAACCCGGGAACTTCGCCCACAACATCAATGCCTTTCGTGCTTTCGGTGGCCTGCACGTACATGAAGATGTCGCCGGCCGAGGCGATCACCGCTGCCACCATCAACGGCGCGTGCGCCCTCGAACTCCAGTACCGCAAAGGGTCGCTGGAGCCGGGCAAAGACGCCGACATCGCGGTCTTTGAGGCCGAAGATTATCGTGAACTTGCATACTGGTTTGGGGTAAACCGCTGTCAAAAGGCTTTTTTACGGGGATTACGGTCCCAGACCTAGCTCACACGGGCCTACGCCGCGCGTCTATGATCATCTAAGGCGTTCGTGGAACTTGGGGTTGATTCGGCGCGTATCGTCCTGAGTGCATACCGGTCCCGCACTGAAATCTCGAAGATTGGCAGGAAACCATATGAAACGAATTCTGTTTACCTGCAGCGTGGCGCTGCTTGCCTGCTGCACAGCCTGGGCACAGCGTCTGCCGGGCGACGTCGCTCCCAGCCATTACAGCCTGACCTTCAACATCAATTTTCCAAGCAACAGCTTTGATGGTGATGAGGTCATTGATGTCAGCTTATCCAAGCCCAGCAACACCATTACGCTGAACGCGCTGGAGATCGACTTTCACGAAGTGACAGTGACCGCCGGGGGACAAACCCAGACCGCCAAAGTCACAACCGATGAAAAGAACGAGATGGCCACGTTTACTGTGGACAAGCAGATTCCCGCAGGACCGGCAACGCTGCACATCAAATACACCGGCGAGCTCAACGACAAGCTGCGCGGTTTGTATCTGAGCACCTACAAAGGCCGCAAGTATGCGGTGACACAGATGGAAGCCACCGACGCGCGCGTAGCGTTTCCCAGCTTCGATGAGCCGGCCTACAAGGCGACCTTCGATATCGCGGCCATCGTGGACAAGGACGACACGGCGATATCCAACAATTACGTGATCTCCGATAAGCCTGGTCCGGGCGACAAGCACACCATCAAATTCGCCACCACCCCGAAGATGTCGAGTTATCTGGTCGCGCTTACGGTCGGCGACTGGAAATGCCAGCACGATGAAGTGGACGGCATCAAGCTCGGCGTCTGTACTGTGCCCGGACAGGAGCACCTGGCACAGTTTCCGCTGCAGGCCACCAAGGCGATTCTTCACTATTACAACAATTACTTCGGCGTCAAATATCCGCTGAAGAAGCTGGACGAAATTGCCGTGCCCGACTTCCAGGCCGGAGCCATGGAAAACTGGGGCGCCATCATATTTCGCGAGACGGCTCTCCTGGTTGACGAGAAGACGGGCTCCTTCGGAGCAAAAGAAGGCGTAGCTGACACCATCGCGCACGAAGTTGCGCACCAGTGGTTCGGCGATCTCGTCACCATGGAATGGTGGGACGACATCTGGCTGAATGAAGGTTTTGCCACCTGGATGACCCCTCACCCGGTCGCCGCATGGAAGCCCGACTGGCTGGTTGAGCAGAACGTGGTCAACGGCACCAATAACGCGCTGGGAACCGACAGCATGAAAAACACCCGGCCGATTCATCAGGAAGCGACCACGCGGAACGAGATCGAAACCCTGTTCGACGGTATCGCTTACGGCAAGACGGCCGCCGTGCTGCACATGCTTGAGTCTTACCTCGGGCCAGACAAGTTCCGCGCCGGAGTCAACCTGTACCTCAAAGAACACGCATACAGCAATGCGACTGCCGCGGATTTCTGGACGGCAATGGCGCGCGCCTCCAAGAAGCCAATTGACCAGATCATGCCGACCTTTGTCATGCAGCCCGGCGAACCGTATGTCGAGGTCGACAGCAAATGCGAAAACGGGAACACCACGCTGAATCTTTCGCAAAAGCGTTACTTCAACACTCCGTCTGAGTTCAATGCTCCCAACGATCAGCTCTGGCAGATTCCGGTTTGCGTTAGAGGCATCGGCGGCAGTAGCGAGACGCAGTGTCTCCTGATGACCAAACGAGAGCAGCAATTCACCATGAAGGGCTGCCCCAGGTTCGTTTTCCCCAACTCGAGTGGCCTGGGTTATTACCGCTTCAGCTACGATGCCGGCGCTCAGCGGCAGCTCGGCGCGGCAGCAGAGAAAGAGCTGACTCCCGAAGAGCGCATTGCCTTAATCGGCGACGACTGGGCATTGATGCGAGTCGGCAAAACCGGCGTGGGCGATTACCTCGCCTCAGGCGCGCAATGGAAGGACACTTCCGGCTACGTTCTGCTGGACAACTTTGCCGACCATCTGGACTTCATCGCTACTGATCTGGTCAACGATGGCGACCGGCCCCAGTTGCAATCCTGGGTGCGGCAGACTTTCTCGCCCCTGATGCAGCAATTGGGATACTCCGCCCGGCCCAACGAGCCGCCTACCGAGCGCGAGAGGCGAGCCGTGTTGTTCCGGATGCTCGGGACCATCGGCGACGACCAGCAGGTGATTCAGCAGGCGCGCTCGCTGGTCGAGGATTACATGAAGAATCCGGAGTCGGTTGATCCGACGCTGGCAAGGTCGGTTCTGTTGGTGGCGGCGCGGCACGGGGACGCTGCGCTGTACAGTCAGTTCCAGGCACAAGTCAAGGCAGCGAAGACGCCCGAGATGTATTACCGTTACTTTCGCGTCCTGGGCGAATTTCCGGAGCAGAGCCTGATTCAGAAGACCCTCGCCTCAACCCTGACGCCTGAGGTGCGCAGTCAGGACCTGGGAATCCTGGTCAGCATGATGGGCAACCCCGCGGCGCGTGATGACGCCTGGGACTTCATGCGCAACAACTACGACGCCATCAGCGCGAAGATCGGTGGCGGGCTGGGCGGCTTCGGCATCTTCCTGTATTCAGCGGAGAACTTCTGCAGCCAGCAAAAAGAGCAGCAAGCCCGTCAGTTGTTCCAGGAGCACCCTATCCAGGGGACGGAGCGCAGTCAGAAAGAAGCGCTGGAGTCCATCCAAAGCTGCGTCGCCTTACGAGAACAGCAGCAAGGCACGCTGGCTTCGTGGCTCAAAAAGAATGCGCCGGCGAATGCGTCGTCTACCGGGAAGAGCGCCGGCGAACCCGCAACTCGCTGATGAAGTCAGTCGCAGACAATACGGGCCCAGATTAAATGCTGGGCCCAGTCTGAAAGATTGCACCGCGTAAACTCCTCATATGACTTCTGACGTGATTGTCATCGGGGCCGGGATGTCGGGCCTGGTTTGTGCGCTTGAACTGACGCGTCTTGGATTTTCCGTTCAGTTGCTCGAGGCGTCGGATGAGGTTGGCGGGCGGGTTCGCACGGACATTGTCGACGGCTTCCGGCTGGACCGCGGATTTCAGGTTTTGCTGACCGCGTATCCTGAAGCACGCCGCTGGTTGAGTTATCAGGGATTGGCACTGCGTTCCTTCGAGCCAGGCGCCATGGTGCACTGCGATGGCAGTTTCTATCGCATTTCCGATCCAGTTCGCAGGCCTTCAGGAGTACTGAGCACCGCCTTCGCTCCTGTCGGCACGTTTCGCGACAAATTTCTGATCGCGAAGCTGCGCGAGGAACTGGTGCGGGCGAGCATCGATGAAGTGCTTACCGCACCCGAATCGACCACGCTCGAAAGTCTGCAGTCGTACGGCTTCTCTCAGGAAATCATCGAGCGGTTCTTCCGTCCGTTTCTTGGCGGAATCTTTCTCGACTCCGAGCTCATAACTTCGAGCCGCATGTTTAGGTTCGTGTTTCGTATGTTTTCCCTCGGCAACGCTGCCCTGCCCGCGGAGGGAATGCAAGCGATTCCACGGCAGCTTGCCTCGGCATTGCCGGAGGCCTGCATTCGGCTGAATACTCGGGTCGAGCGTGTCAGCGGCGGATCCGTATTCCTGCAGGGCGGGGAAGAACGGCGCGCCCGTGCCGTCGTTGTTGCCTCCGATCCGGTGCAGGCCCAGCAATTGCTTCCTCCAACGGAACTGAGCATTCGAACTGCGATGCGCAAAGTCGTGTGTCTCTACTTTGCAACGGATCAGCCGCCGGTCGAGGTCCCGTACCTTGTGTTGAACGGCGATGGAACTGGTCCCGTCAACAATCTCTGTGTGCCCAGTGTGGTGGCGCCCGAATATGCGCCGGCGGGTTCACATCTGGTATCTGTGACGGTGCTCAAGCCGGAGGCAGACGAAGACAGAACCATGCTTGAAGTGCGGGCGCAACTGACAAGCTGGTTCGGGCCGGTGGTTGAGGGATGGCGGCATTTGCGCACCTATCAAATCGCTGAAGCGCTGCCCGACCAGTCGAGCTCCTGCGGGGGAGTCGAGATGCTGCCGGTGCGCATACAGAAGGGGCTTTATGTTTGCGGGGATCATCGGCGAACGGCATCCCTGAACGGGGCGATGCTTTCGGGAAGGCGCGCCGCCGAAGCGCTGGCTGCCGATTTTCGGAAAAGGGGCTAACCGGGATATCGCGAGCCCGCCGGGACCTCGTTCCCAGGGCAAACCGTTGGCCAAGTCACTTCGCATTGCGTCTCACCTGCACTCAGAATAAAATCGCAACGTTTCCGAATCCCGGCTGCGGGTTGCGCAGGTCAGGCAAAGAATCGTGGCCTGTGCCCAGCAAACATTCTCGAGGCTGCTTGAAACAAATCATCGCTATTTATCCCGGCTCCTTTGATCCGGTGACAAACGGGCATTTGGACCTCATTCAGCGGGGAAGCAAGCTGTTTGATCATTTGATCGTTGCGATTGGCGGAAATCCCGAGAAGGGGTCCGCCCTGTTCGATCTGCAAGAACGCAGAGAGATGCTGCAGGCGATGACGGCGGATTGCAGCAACGTCACCATCGACAGCTTCGAAGGTTTGCTGGTGTCTTATTGCATCAGCAAGCAAGCCAATGTAGTGCTGCGCGGCATTCGTGCGGTCAGCGATTACGAGTTCGAGTTGCAGATGGCTCTCATGAACCGCAAACTTGATGCCCGGGTAGAAACCATCTTTATGCTGCCGGCGGAAAAGTACTCATACCTGAGCTCGCGTATCGTACGCGAGATCGCGTACCTGGGTGGACCGCTGGCCGGCTTCGTTCCGGAACTGGTTGAGCGACGGCTGCGCGAGAAAATAAGCGCCATCAAAACCTGAAAATGATTTCCTGAATGGCAGAGCCGTCCAGATAGGCGAAAGATAGACTCCAAACAAAAGGATGTAGGATGACCGCAAGCATTACCCAGCTCTCCTCGTTTTTAACCAACCGTATTCAGCGCATTGAGGTCTCGGCAACCATGGCGGTATCCGCTGAAGCGGAGAAGCTACGGACGGCCGGCGTTGATCTTGTCGACTTCGGCGCGGGAGAGCCACACTTCGCGACACCGCAGCACATCAAGGATGCGGCGATCGCAGCCATCAACAA
Source organism: uncultured Acidobacteriaceae bacterium (assembly GCA_963846815.1). Lineage (GTDB taxonomy): Bacteria > Acidobacteriota > Terriglobia > Terriglobales > Acidobacteriaceae > CAVVDY01. The sequence continues at coordinate 350,089 of CAWJXG010000003.1, forward strand.
CAATTTCACGCGGTACACCGCGGTGGGCGGTATCGCCGAACTGCGCGACGCCATCATCAAGCGGCACGCGGTGGACTTCGGCTCCGACTACAAGCGCGAGGAGTGCATGGCGTCTGTCGGCGGCAAGCAGGCGCTTTTCAACGCCATTCAGGTATTGATCGACCACGGAGACGAGGTCATTCTGCCGGTACCGTATTGGGTGTCATTCAAGGACATCATTCGCTACGCGGGCGGCGAGCCTGTCTACATTGCAACCAACGAAGCTCATGATTTTCAGTTGACCGCTGAAATGGTCGAGCGTGCGATCACGCCTCGCACCAAGATGATCATCCTGAACTCGCCGAATAATCCCGCGGGTTCGGTGATGAGTCCTGGAGACATGACGGCGGTGTTGCGACTGGCGCATGAACGCGGCATTTATGTCTGTTCGGACGAGTGCTACGTGTACTTGAACTACACTGGACGCCTGTTTTCCGCGGGGTCAGTACCGGAAGTTAAAGAGCGGCTGCTGATCATTGGTTCGCTGTCCAAGACCTATTCGATGACCGGCTGGCGCCTGGGCTATGCACTGGGGCCGGCGCCGGTGATCAGTGCGATGAACAAGCTACAGAGCCAGAGTACGTCGAATCCGACGTCGATTGTGCAGAAAGCTGCAGTTGCGGCGTTGACGGGTCCACAGGAGTGCCTGCGGGAAATGCAGGCGGAATACCTAAGGCTCCGCGACAAAGTCGTCGCCGGGCTGCGGGCGATTCCAGGACTGACCTGCGCTGCTCCCAACGGCGCGTTCTACGCTTACCCGAATGTCAGCCATTATTTTGGACGTGGGGGTGTGAACTCGGCTTCCGATGCAGCTCGTAAGCTGCTGCATGAAGCGCACGTTGTAGTGGTTCCCGGCGAAGCGTTTGGAACCCAGGACCATATTCGCCTGTCGTACGCCGTGGCAGAACAGCAACTCGAACGCGGCCTGGACCGGATGCGGCAGTTCTTTGCCGGTTTGGGAGCTTGATGGGGAACAACGGCAACGTGCCTCTTTGTGTAGACTTCTAATTTCTAAGCTGCCGGTGATTACTGATCCAGCTGATTCTGTTGAATGCCTGAACTCTACCCATTACTGCTGATACCTATCTTCGACGAGCGTCCCTGGGGATCGCGCGATCTGCGGCCCATCTACACCAAGGTTGTGAAGGAGCCCATCGGCGAGAGCTGGTTGACTTGGGAACAAAACGTTGTAGCCAATGGTCCTTTGAGCGGACAAACTCTGGGAGAGATTGCGAAGCAATATCGGCGTGAACTGGTTGGGCTTATCGCGCCCTATCAAGACCGCTTTCCACTTCTGATCAAGTTCCTGTTTCCCACCGACAAGCTTTCCGTACAGGTGCATCCCGACGATGAGGGCGCGCGCCGCACGGGGCAGCCCTTCGGCAAAACCGAATGTTGGTACGTACTCGAGGCCAAACCGGGAGCTCGATTGGCGCTAGGCCTGAAGCCAGATGTCACTCTCCAAGAGTTTGAGGCTTCCATTCACGGCACCCGGGCGGAGGAGTTGCTGAACTGGATCGAGGTGCAGCCGGGCGACATGCTGTATGTCGCGGCGGGGACGGTCCACACCATCGGCGGAGGCATGATCCTGCTGGAAACGCAACAGTCGTCCGATATCACCTTCCGCCTGTACGACTACGGCCGCCCGCGCGAGTTGCACATTGAAGCGGGTTTGGCTGCGATCAAGCTCAACAACCGGGCCGGCAAGGTTGTCCATGGGCATGGAGATGATCCGCGATATCTGATACGCTCACCATTCTTTCAGGTGGAGAAGATCAGACTCAAAAGCATGCTGGAAGTGGGGATGACGCCTGAGTCGCCGCACGTACTGGTAGCCGCCGGTGGGGCTGGGATAGTGGAATCACCAGGCATGGAGCCGGTGAGCTTTGCCTGCGGAGAAGCTATAGTGGTTCCGGCGAGCGTGCCACGCTACAGTGTGCGTCCACAGTGGGAGCTGGAGATGATGCGCATGTCGCTCCCGGCCGGTAACCTTGAGGAGCCGGAGACAACGCTGGTAAGCTCCGTATTGCCCATCATCCGATAGAACTGCAAGGATCTCGACCATTGGCAAAATCAGATAAGTCCAACTTCTATCCTGTAATTCTCGCCGGTGGGCGCGGCACACGATTCTGGCCGCTGAGCCGTAAACGCAAAGCCAAGCAACTGCTGCCGCTCAACAGCGACAAGAGCATGATCCAGGAGACCTTCGAGCGGCTGCTGCCGATGTCCAGGGCACGCAATTTCTGGGTCATCACGAACGACGACCTGCGCCTGCCGATCATCCGCCAATTGAAGAAGCTGGAGAAGAAACGGATCATCGCGGAGCCGGTCGGACGTAATACTGCACCCGCGATCGGGCTGGCCGCCTTTCTTTTACTGCGCGAGGATCCCAATGCGGTGCTGGGATTGTTTCCTTCCGACCACGTGGTAACGGACGAGAAGAAGTTCCGGGCGGACATCAAACGGGCTGTGGGCATTGCTGCCGACGGGGAGAACATTGTCGTCATCGGCATCCCTCCAACGCGAGCCGAGACGGGATACGGCTATATTGAAGCCGGCGCAAAGGGGAAGAATGGCGCATTGCAAGTGCGTCGCTTCACCGAAAAGCCGGATGCCAAGTCGGCCGCCGCCTTTGTGAAAGAAGGGAACTACTTCTGGAATGGCGGTATCTTCATCTGGAGCGCGCAGACACTGGCCAACGCAGTGACTGAGCATTTACCCAAGACTGCGCATCTGTTGAGCGAGATAGCAGCCACCTACGATACGCGGAAATTCGAGAAGACGCTGGCCAGGCTCTATCCCCAGTGCGATAACATCAGCGTGGATTATGCTATCGCGGAGCCCCGCTCGGCCAAAGGCGAGGGTAAATCCGGCATCTACTGTATTCCGGCGAGTTTCGGCTGGAACGACCTCGGATCCTGGGCGGCCTTGTATGAACATCGGCTGGGGCAACGGGACCAGCACGAGAATGTCGTCAGCTCAAAGCAGAGCTTTACGCTCAACGCCAGCGGGAATTTCGTGTTCTCTGAAAAATTCATCGCCGTGGTTGGCGTGAAGGATTTGATCGTTGTCGAAACCGAGGACGCTTTGCTGATCACTACGCGAGAGAACTCGCAGGACGTTGGCAAGGTGGTGAAACACCTCGACGAGAAGAAGTTGAAGAAGCTGGTGTAAAAGCGTAGCTCCTGGCCTTTAGCACTTAGCATTCAGCAGTTAACTTTGGGCAGCGTAAACCAAGTGCCAAATGCTAACTGCTGACTGCTGACTGCTAATTTCCATGCCTGCACAAATCAAGTTCGGAACTGATGGTTGGCGAGGAGTGATCGCCGACGACTATACGTTTGACAATGTCCGCCGGGTGGGCAATGCCATTGCCCATTACGTTCGCAAGAACGAAGACGTAAGCAAAGGACTGGTGGTCGGCTACGACACGCGCTTCCAGTCGCGCAACTTTGCCGAGGCCATCGCAGAGACACTCGCAAAGGCCGGCATTGCTGTCCGGTTATCAGATGACTACACTCCCACTCCGGCCCTGTCGTATGCGGTAAAGAATCTGGGCGCCGCGGGCGGAGTGATGATCACTTCGAGCCATAATCCCTTCAACTGGAACGGCGTGAAGTACAAGGCGGGCTATGGCGGGTCGGGAACGCCGGCGATCATGCGTGCCATAGAGTCCGAACTTGACTCGGCGCCGCTGGAACGCTCCGGGGGAAGTGTCACTGCGGCCGACTTCAAGACGCCCTATATTCAGGCGATCACCAACCTCGTCGATCTCGCAGCCATCAGGAAAGCCGGCTTCAAGTTTGCCATTGACGTGATGTACGGTTCCGGCCGCGGCGTACTGAAAGGCATATTCGCGAAAAACGGCATTGATCAAATTGAGATTCGCGGTGAGGTGAACCCGGCATTTCCCGGGATTAATCCTGAGCCGATTGCGCCGCACATTGCGATGCTGCAGGACACGGTCGTCCGCGAGGGCTGCCAGGCCGGACTCGCCGTCGATGGCGACGCCGACCGTCTTGGGGCGGTCGCTGAAGACGGCAGCTTCGTCGATTCACACAAGTGTTACTCGGTGATTCTGCAATGGCTGCTGGCGCGCAAACAGTGGCCGGGCGAGGTCGTAAGAGCGTTCAACACGACGCGCATGCTTGACCGCATTGCTGCCAGGTACGGACGTAAGTTGCACGAGTGCGGCATCGGATTCAAATATATCTGCGACCTGATGCTGGAACGCGACATTCTGATCGGCGGTGAAGAGTCCGGGGGAATCGGCATCCGCCGTCATCTGCCGGAGCGCGACGGCATCCTAAACGGTCTGCTGCTGGCCAACATCATGGCAGAAGAGGGCAAGACCCTCGGGCAGTTGGTGCAAGCCCTGCAGCAGGAATACGGGCCACACTACTACGGCCGCACCGACTTGCATCTGGCAAACGACATCAAGGAAGATGCAATGCGTCGCGCCGGTGAGAAACCTGCTCGCATGGGTGGCTTCAAGGTAATAGAAACGGGAACTCTCGATGGAGTGAAATTCTTTCTGGACGCTCCTACCAACGGCAACGGAGCGGAAGCATGGGTGTTGGTGCGTGCCTCGGGCACCGAACCGCTACTCCGGATTTACGCCGAAGCATCGTCTCCGGAACTCGTAAAACAGATTCTGACCGAGACCGAGGCATTCGTAAGAGCAGGAAGCAAATAAGAAAGCCACGCCAGGAACTCGGGAGAAGCGCCAAGCAAGCGAGTTTTTGCTGAGCAGAGTGCCTTCGCCGAATGCGCTTTAAGGCTTGTTTTCGTCTAAACTTAAGAAATCCGCATGGCAACCCTAGTCCATCCCGCACCCACTGACACTCCAGAAGTGCGGCGCTACAACCGCATCCGGCGATGGTTGGGAATCTCCGACGCAGTGATCGGCTTTGCTGTCCTGGTCATCATCCTCGTGACCGGCTGGACGGCCGAACTTCGCGACTGGGCTTATCTGGGAGCGCGCCAGCATTATTTTCTGGCGGTGTTCGTTTATGTACTCATGCTGTCGATATTGCTGAAGATCATCAGCGCGCCTCTGGATTACTTCGGCTTTCGCCTGGAGCATCAGTACCGCTTATCGAACCAGAAACCGCGTGCCTGGCTCTGGGACGAGGCCAAGGAGTGGCTCGTCGGACTGGTGCTCGGCGCAATTTTTGTCGAGATCATTTACGCCGTCATTCGCCTCTCACCGCAACGCTGGTGGATTATTGCCTGGGCGGTGTTCATCGGCTTAACCCTGTTGCTCGCACGCCTCGCGCCGGTGGTGCTGTTTCCCATCTTCTACAAATTCAAACCATTGCAGAACGACGCGCTGACGGACCGGTTGACCAAGCTGAGCGAGCGAGCCGGCACGCGTGTGCGCGGGGTCTATGAGTGGAACCTGTCAGAGAAGTCCAAGAAGGCCAACGCTGCTTTGATGGGAATGGGTGCGACACGCCGCATCATTCTCGCCGACACCCTGCTGTCCAGCTACAGCGACGATGAGATTGAAGCCATCCTCGCCCACGAACTTGGCCACCATGTCCACAAGCACATGCTGAAGGGGATCGTGACCCAGGTCGTGATCACTTTTTTCGGATTCTGGCTGACCAACCTGGTACTGCATTACGTGATCGCGAAGAACTGGTTCGCGCTCGACCCCCGGCTCTACGACTTTGCCAACCTTCCATTGATTCTCGTCGTGGCCACCGTGCTTAGCCTGCTGCTGATGCCCGCGATGAATGCCATTTCGCGCAAGCACGAACGCGAGGCCGATCGCTATGCGTGGCAGAACATTCCAGCCATCGGGCCCTTCGTGACCTCGATGCAAAAGCTGGCCGACCAGAACCTCGCCGAGCGCAGCCCGAACAAGTTTGTGGAGTGGCTATTCCACTCGCATCCCTCGATAGGCCGACGGGTTGCAGCGGCAGAGGCGTGGGCGAGCGGCACCCAGCAATAACTTCCCTTAACACTTGAACTTTTGCAGGACGTCCTCCGCCTTTCGCAGATCTTCTTCTGTGTCCACCCCGATGGTGTCGAAGGGCGTCTCGGCAACGTAGATGTCGATGCCGTTGTCCAGGAACCGCAGTTGCTCCAAGCGTTCGCTGCGCTCCAGTGCCGACTCAGGCCATCGGACAAAGGCATCGAGCGCCGGCTTGCGATAGGCGTAGAAGCCCAGGTGTTTGTAGTAGCCGGTTTGGCCGCTCTGGTCGCGATCGAACGGAATCTTAGCGCGTGAGAAGTAAAGTGCCCGGCCATCGAGTGCGGTTACAACCTTTACCGCGTTGGGACTGTGCTGGTCCTCCGGCGCGCATGGCGTCTTCAGGGTGCCCACTTGTACATCGTCTTGGTTCATGAGAGAGAGTAAGGCCTCGACGTGTTCCCTGCGGGCCAGAGGTTCGTCGCCCTGAATGTTGACGTAGATGTCCGCGGCGACTGACTGTGAGACCTCATGTACGCGCTCGGTACCGCTGCGGTGGAGTTGTGACGTCATGCGGTATTGCCATCCATTGCGGCGGCAAAGGTCGGCGATTTCGTCAGCATCGGTGGCGACGATGACGTCCTCCAGAGCTGGGCAGCTACGTGCGGCTTTATAGACGTGCGCCAGCATGGGGCGTCCATCAATTTCGCGCAACACCTTGCGCGACAGTCGGGTGGAGGCGAGGCGAGCGGGAATGATGGCTAAGGATTTCACAGGCCTAGTTTGCTTTTTGCAGGCAGAAGATGGCAAGTGGAGACAGAGCTTTGCCCGAGTTTGTTACCCTGTATTCTTTGATGATCCTCCGTCATTCGATCCTGCTTGCAGCACTGGCGATGGTTGCCGGTTGCGTTGGGTGTGCTACACCCGGCGCAGTCCAATTACCGTCCTTAAACCTGGCGCGGCCAGCCGAAGACCTGACCGCTTCGCGCAAAGGCAATACGGTGACGCTCGAGTGGACCCTTCCTAAGAAGAACACCGATCGCACCGTTGTGCAGTTCAAGCATCTGGGGAACATCCTGGTCTGCAGGCAGACGGGCACTTCTCTGATGAGCAGTTGCAACGAGATTGGCTCGGTAAATCCGCCGAAGGAGCCGCAGCCCAAGAAGGGCGAGCCCCAGCCGACCATCCGCATGAGTTATACCGATACCTTGTCCGAGCACTTGGAAGAGCAAGACCCTGCGGGATTTGCCATGTACGCCATTGAAATCATGAACGATCGCAATCGCAGCGCTGGACTGTCGAATCAAGTCGCAATTCCGCTAGCGCCCACTCTCAGTCCTCCCACGCAAGTGGCTGCAGACGTAAGCGCCGATGGCGTGCGGGTTTCCTGGTCGGGTGGAACGGTCGCAGGGCCCATCGACGGGCTGACCTACCGCTACTGGATTGAGCGACGGCCGGCAGGGTCTGGCGGCTATACCGTTTTGACGGATGTCGACCCCGCGCCTGAGGGGTCTTACCTGGACCGGACGTTCGAGTGGGAGAAGAAGTACGAATACCGCATCACGACCGCGACCAATGTTCATGCTCAGGGAAGAGAGGCGTCGGTTGAAGGCGGCGATTCTAAGGCAGCCGAGGTTTTCACGCGGGATATATATCCTCCGGCCACGCCCACAGGTCTGCAGGCCGTGTTTTCAAGTGTGGGCCAGAAGCCCTTTATCGACCTGACTTGGGCTCCCGACACGGAGGCCGATCTCGTAGGCTATAACGTCTATCGCCGCACAGACAGCGGCGAGCCGCAGAAGCTGAGCCAGAAGCCTGTGCCGTTGCCCTCGTTCCGGGATGAAGATGTGCAACCCGGGATTACGTACCGGTATTCGGTATCGGCGGTTGATTTGAGAGGCAACGAGAGCTCGCGTTCCGCAGAGGCATCGGAAACGGTGCCGAATAAGAAGTAACGAAGGGAAGACCATTTATGAAATGCTGCCGATTTCACTACGCCGGCACGACTTGTTACGGACTGATCGAAAACGTTGCAGGAGTCGAGACGATCACGCGTACCGTGTCCTGGTTGCCGGAAAGGTTCGCCGATTTCGAACGCGGAGAATTGACCAACCCTCCGTTGGCCGCCATTCACCCCATGGCTCCGGTCCAGCCATCAAAGATCGTTTGTGTGGGCCGCAATTATCGCGAGCACGCCAAGGAGTTGAACCACGAGATACCCACGTCGCCGCTTATTTTTCTCAAGCCCCCTTCCGCGGTCATTGCTCCGGGAGACGAGATCAGGCGGCCCGACGCCCAGTCGCAGAGGGTGGATTTCGAGGGCGAATTGGGCGTTGTCATCGGACGGCGGTGTCGTCAACTGCGCGACGGTGAAGACGTGAAGGGTTACATTCTCGGCTACACCTGCGTCAACGACGTGACCGCGCGCGACTTACAGAACAAAGACGGCCAGTGGACCCGGGCCAAGGGCTTCGACACGTTTTGCCCGATTGGCCCGGTCGTTGCCGATGGCCTTGATCCGTGGCAGGGAGTGAAGGTCGAGACCCGGCTGAACGGTTTGTTGCGCCAGAGCGGGGTGACTTCGGACTTCATCTTCCCGCTGGACGTGATTCTGCGCTACGTCACGTCGGTGATGACTTTGGAGCCGGGGGATGTGATTGCGACGGGAACTCCGGCGGGGGTTGGACCCATGCAGGCCGGCGACGTGGTTGAGGTGACCGTGGAGGGCGTGGGCACGCTGACGAACACGGTTGTAAACGTTTGAAGGGCGGAGTTTTTCGAGGACTAGGTTTTCACAGTCATTCCGCGCTATCCTAAGTTAACGGCGATGAGCTCTCTTCGGTACTACCCTATGCTGGCCGTCGGCGCGGGCGCTGCCCTGCTTGGCTATGCTATGTTGTCACGCCGCAGCAAGAAACCGCCTGAGCAACTGGAGTTGGAGCGCCGCGCAGAGCTCACCCAGGGCGGTCGAATCATCGACGGCAACATCATCGACGTTCAGGAGCTTGAAGACGATGAAACCGGGCGCCAGATGATTCTGCTGATCTACAGCTACGACGTTGCGGGAGTCACATACGAAGCTTCACAGGATGTCACCCATCTGCGCCAATTCATCGATCTGTATTCCTGCAGGCTGGGATTGCCGGCGTCGGTTCGCTACGATCCACACAATCCCGGTGACTCGATAGTCATATCCGAAACATGGTCGGGCCTGCGGAAACCAGCCATCCGCCTAAAATCACAACAGCAGGTTGAGAAATCGGGCACTTTTGTGTAGCTTTTCCGATCCGCCCTGCGTCTTTCATAATGAGAGTTAGTCTTCTTCAGGAAGCCAGATCGCGCATGACCAGCACCTTGAGCATTTATGCATAACCTGCCCCTGCCCCTCGCCGCGTTTCTAGCTGGGATTTTGTCCTTTCTTTCTCCTTGCGTGCTGCCGCTGGTTCCCGGCTATGTGTCTCTGATCTCAGGGGCTAGTGTCGAAGAGTTGCAGTCCTCCGACCGCCGAATGCTGGGCACCGTCATGCTGCACTCGTTCACCTTTATCGTCGGGTTCAGCTTCGTCTTCATCATGCTCGGAGCGGTCGCAACCAGCTTAGGGCAGGTTTTTAATCAATATCACCACATCCTCGCCCGCGTTGCCGGAATCATTATCATCATCTTCGGACTGCATCTAACAGGATTGCTGAAGATCAAAGCACTCTATTCGGACAAGCGCCTGCATGATGTAAAAGGGGGATCGAGCCCATTAGGCTCATTTGTGGTGGGATTTGCCTTTGCCTTTGGATGGACTCCTTGTATTGGCCCCATCCTGGCCGCGATTCTCGCCCTTGCCTCACAGCAGGACAAGGTGGCTAAAGGAGTTCTCTTACTGGCAATTTACTCGCTTGGCTTGGCCGTACCTTTTTTGCTTACTTCGCTTGGAGTCGACCGGTTCCTAGTATTCTATGGTAGGTTTCGTCGTCACCTGCACACCGTAGAGGTCGTGAGCGGGGTTCTTTTGATTGTGGTTGGGGCGCTGATCTTCATGAATAATCTGAAACTGTTGTCGGGATACCTGGCATTTCTGAATCGATTCGCTCTGTGAGGGGCCCTGTTTGTGAAGCGTAATGCATTTGTTTTCGTCATTTTGACAGCAGCCATTATTGGCATGTTGGCCCTCGGCAAATACGTCGACGGTCACCGGGCAGCCCGCCCTGCAACTTCCCTGGTGGGTGACGTCCGCGGCATGACGGCTCCGGATTTCGATCTGGTGTCGCTCGATGGCAGAAGGGTCAAGTTGTCCGATTTTCGAGGCAAAGCAGTTGTCCTGAACTTTTGGGCAACCTGGTGTGCGCCTTGCAAAATCGAGATGCCCTGGTTCGTGGATCTGCAAAAGCAATACGGCAGTGAAGGGTTGACGATTCTCGGAGTGGCCATGGACGACAGCGAACCCCGCAAGATCGCCCAGTTCACCAACGAGATGGGTGTCAACTATCCTGTGCTTTTGGGTACTGATAAAGTGTCCGAGGAATACGGGAACGTTGAATATCTGCCGACCACGTTCTACATCGATCGCCAGGGGAAAATCGTCGGCAAAGTGGCTGGTCTGGTTGGCAGAGCCGAGATTGAGGACGATGCCAAAAAGGCTCTCGAAGCCAGTCAAGGCAAAACCGCAGCCGAGGCGGCGCAGCCTCCGGCCGTCAGCGCTCAATCTGGGGTGACGAAAGAGCGATGAAATTTGCGCTTGCCGGATGTTTGCTGGTCTTGCTCGCCTCTCCGGTTCTGGCGCAATTGCCCGGCACTTCGCAACCGTCCGTCCTGGTGGCCCCAGTTGGGGACGTGCATCTGCGACCGGGGCAGACCGCCAAGGTCGAACTGGATTTCCGGGTAAGTCCTAACTTCCACATCAACTCCAGCAAGCCGAATTCGAACCTGCTGATTCCGACCGCTCTCACCCTGATCGCCCCCAAGCCGTTGGAGATTGCCGCTATACAGTATCCTCCAGGCGAAGAACAAAGCTTTCCCTTCGCTCCCAACGAGAAACTGAGCGTTTATACCGGTGACTTCGCCATCGTGACGGTTCTGAAAATACCGCCGCATGCAGCGGCATCGAGCTTTCACGTCGGGGGAGAGCTGTATTATCAGGCTTGCGACAAGAATGCCTGCTACCCCCCAAAGAAAGTTTCCGTGGATTTCAACGTGACCGTCAACTAGCGGGCCGCGATAGACGGCACCCGCCTAGGCGCTGGCCGCGCTATCGTCCGCTCCCAAAGGCAAGAAGTATTGCGTGCCCCGGATGGGTTCGCTTACGCGACGCAGCAACGCCTGCAGGTCTTCGCTTCGCTCCACGAAGTCGATTTCCGAGGTGTTCACGATCAGCAAATCTGAAGAGGTGTAGTGGAAGAAGAAGTGCTCGTAAGCCTTGATCACTTCCTCCAGGTAATCGTCGCTGATGCCCTTCTCGCTGGGAGCGTTTCTTTTCTTCAACCGTTTCTTGAGAACGTCCGGTGTAGCCTGCAGATAAATCACAAGATCGGGCGTGGGAACATTTTGATGGAACAGATCGTAATAGCGGTTGTAGACACTGAGCTCGGCATCGTTCAGGTTCAGGCAGGCAAACAGCTTATCTTTCTCGAAAATGTAGTCGGCGACGATGGTCTTGCCCGGGTTGCGCTTCAGGTCAAGCGAGCCCAGTTGTTCATAACGCGCGATCAGGAACGCCAGCTGAGCCTGGAAGGCCGCGCCACGCTCGCCGTTGTAAAAGGCCGGCAGAAACGGATTGTCGGCCGGCTCGCTAATGCGTTGCGCATGCAGCGTCTCGGCAATGACCCGGCAGAGTGTGGTCTTGCCGACTCGTATAGGACCTTCGATCGCAATGTAACGGGGTGGTTCAAACAGGTTCGCCATGGAGGTTCAGAGAGAACGATTGCAGAATATCTCTCCGCGCTGCATGTGGCAATCAGGAGATTTCCACCGCCGCGCCATGCGCCGTCCGGCGACTACAATCAGAGTAGATGAGAAACGCAATCGTCGCCGGGCTGGGAGCTCTGGGAGTTGCCACCTGGGCGGGCTTTCAGTGCTACTGGCCGACCTCGCAGGTATGGGGTAAGACGTTTATCGGCCTCGATCCCGGCTCGCGGGCCATGGCATTGACCTTTGATGATGGCCCCAACGATCCCTGGACGCTGCGCATGCTCGACGTGCTGCAACGGCATGAGGTGAAGGCGACATTTTTTGTTTTAGGCAAGTTCGTCGCAAAGAGAACTGAGATTGCCCGCGCGATCGTCGCAGCCGGTCACGAGCTAGGGGTCCATTCGTGGAACCACCGGAATTTCTTGTTCGTCAGCGCTCGGGAAGTACGCCGTCAAATCGAACGTACCCAGCAGACAATCTTTGACGCGACTGGCTACAGTGCTACGCTCATGCGTCCGCCTTATGGCGCACGGCGTCCCGCCACCCTGCGCACCATTCGTGAGTTCGGACTCGAACCCGTCATGTGGAACGTCCCCTCATACGACTGGCGGCCGATCAGCACGGAACGTATCGTCGCCCATGTCGACCGCCAGGTGCGCGGCGGAGACATCATCCTCTTTCATGATGGTGAGCACACGGACCGACCCGTCGATCGAAGCCGCTCGGTGGAAGCCACAGCCCGTGTCATCCAGAAGTACAAAGACACTGGCCGGCAGTTCCTGACGGTCTCGGAAATGCTGGCGGCCCGGGCAGAGCAGTAGCGCTGGTGCTCAGGCTGTCAACTGCTTCCGCTGCTTGAGTTCCGCAAGCAAAGCCTCAATCTTTTCGTCTTTCTCCAGCGCCTGCAGCCGCGCCTCAACGTCTTCGCCCATCAACTCGGACCTGGCCTTCCCAATGGCCTCCTCGCGGGCCACCTTCGACTTCATGCGGTCGAACGCACGGCCTTCGCCGGAGGGGCTCTGCTCCGCTTCGGCTGCCTTGCTGGCAGCGCGCGAGCGACGGTGCTGCGCGATCAGCAGTTCTGCCTTGGCGCGCGCTTCGGCGAGCTTCAATTCGAGGCGCTTCAGCGCGCTCTTCAGCGCTTCCACCTGTGCGGACTGATCGGCGACCTGCTGATCGTAGCCAGCGCCCACCTGTTCAAAGCTCATGGCGCGCTCCAAGGCTGCGCGTGCCAGATTGTCGTCCTTCTTCTCGACGGCGAGCTCTGCCTTGCGCATCCATTCGGCGTGCTTGTCGGCATTTTCCCTTTTCTTCTTTTCCAGAAGATGAAGGTCAGCCAATGCAATCGCCACCTGGGTTTTTACCTGCAGGAACTGGTTTTCCATGTCAAGAATGACCTGCTTGAGCATCTTTTCGGGATTCTCAGCACGGTCAATCAGATCATTGAGGTTTGCCCGTACTAACGTTGCTACTCGATCCAGTAATGCCATGACGAACTCCTTAAACTGTCGCTTTTGGCTCCTGGCGTTTGGCCTTTAGCTCCAGCAAAAACTCAAGCCACCAGCTTCCAGCCGCCACCACCACCTAGAGCATTCAGAGCTGTTGCCCCCCCGTGCTGGCAGAACGGGGAAAGAAGCAATTAGTCCGATAACAAGGCCGCAGACGATCCATGTCTCCAGGTGTTTCGCGTGGAGCTGCCACCCGATCAGGCCACCCATCAATCCGCCAGCCACAAGGAAGACATTTAGAAACTTCTTCTTCCGAATCTCTTGCTGTGCGGGCTTCCGAAATGGATATGGATCTGTCATACGGCTCATCACTAATTGCTAATTGCTAGTTGCTACTTGCTTTCGTTTAACTCCCTGCACCCGCAGCCTTGCCCTTGTCATCTGCCGGTGGCAGTGCATCCGGCCGAGGCGTCTTGTCGCCGATCGTCCGAATCTTGCCCAGCAGCTCACTCATCTGCATCCCCGAGAGTGCCTCAAACAGCGCCGGCACCTGAGCTGCAATCTTGGTGATATCGCCCGTCACTTTATGCATGCCGGCAGCGTCGCCGTTGCCGGTCGAGACCACGGTGATTTTGTCAACGTGCTCCAACGGGCTGGAGAGCGCTCGCACCACCTCGGGCAAGCTGGTGATCAGCTTGTCGACGACCGCAGCTTGGTTGTACTCCTGGTATGCCTCGGCTTTTACATTCATGGCGCGCGCCTCGGCGTCGCCTTTCTTGAAGATGATCTCGGCTTCGGCTTCACCCTGTACGCGGATGGCGCTCGCCCGGCCATCGGCTTCCACCATCGTCTTCTGGCGTTCGGCCTCGGCCAGTGTCTGAATCCGCTGGCGTTCGATCTCCGCCCCCTTCAGCACGGTGGCGATCAGTTCTTTTTCGCGGCGCAGGATTTCCGCTTCCTGTACCTTGACCTGCTGCTCTTTCTCTACCTGCTGAACCTTGACCGCCTCAGTCGTGACCTGCTGCTGCATGATATTGCTCTGGATCTCGTACGCCTTGTCGGCCTGGGCCTGCTGACGCTTCACCGTCTCGACATAGGCGGCTTTCTTGACGTCGAGATCGCGTTGCGCTTCGGCCTGCTTGGCCAGAGATGCTGTCTCAGCGGCAACCCGCTCCTGGTCCGCCTGCGCCTTTGCAACCGCCGATTCGCGCAAGGCCAGCGCCCGCTTGATGGCCGTATCGCGGTCGGCTTCAGCGGTGGCGACGTCGGCATCGCGCTTGATGCGAGCAATGTCAGGACGCCCCATGTTGGTGATGTACTCATTCTTATCGCGGACCTCTTTGATCGTGAACGAGATCACCTCCAGCCCCATCTTGTTCATGTCATCGGCGCAGGTGGAACGCATGCGGTCGGCGACCATCTCCGGCTGCTTGACGATCTCTTCCACCGTGAGCTGGCCGATGATGCCGCGCAGATGGCCTTCCATCACCAGCCGGATAAGCGCCTCCCGCTGCGGCGGGGTCTTGGTGAGGAACTGCTCAGAAGCGGTCAGGATCGACTCGGGATCGCTCTTGACCTTGATCTGTGCCACCGCCTCGACCGTCACCGCGACGCCCTGCTTGGTATAGAGGTCCTGCTGCGGCGCAACGTCGAACGACATCAGCTCCAGCGAAAGCTCGCGACAGTTCTCGACCATCGGCAGGATGACCGTGCCGTGGCCCTTAATAATCCTTGTTCCGCGGATCCCGTACACCACGAGCGCTTCGTTCGGTCCCGCCTTCCGGTACAGTCGCGTAAATACGGCAATGATCAGCACCGTGGCCGCAACCACCGACCACACAATCACCACGACATCAGTTGGAATATGCATAACCCTCCTTCACTGCTGCCAGCCCTCAGCTGTCAGCCAGGCTAAAGCCTCTTTCAAAAGCTCTTGCGGCTCGCGCCGCCTAGCAACATCAGAGCCGCAGCGCCGATTCCCACCGTGACGCCGATCGCGGCTCCCACTGTCGATTGATGAAATGCGGCGCCCATCGCCACCCCAATCCCTACGCCTAAGGCAATCGCGATCCCCAGGTTTGTCATACTGTTCATCGAAATCTCGCCTTTCGCTGCTCCTACCCGACCTTCGCCTAATCTCCAAAACCTCTGCTGTTTAATGTTTGCTAATTGCTAATTGCTAGTTGCTCGTTGCTACTTGCCGCCTGCCGCCTCACTCTCGTTTGCCAACTCATCCCAGCGCTGCACGTAAGCAATGCCGTGCTCATAGCGCGTGACGATGATCTCCGTTCCCTTGGTCAGAGCCTCGCCATTCTCGCTGCGAGCGCCGCAAGTATGCCGCGTACCGGCCTGAGAGAAGACGATTTCGCCGGTCCCACCCTGGCGAATGCCGCTGGTGACGTGGCCCAGCACTCCCACCCGGTCGTAGTCGGCGGGATCAAGTTCGTGCTCGTGCGCCAGCAGCACCTTGGCCACAAACCAGAAGACAACGGCCGCGCCAGTGAGTCCCGCAATGAATGACAGAACTGCCACGACGGCGACCACAAGAGTGGAGTAGCGCGTCAGCAGGTATCCGGTGCCTCCGAACCACGCCAGGAACGCACAAATGGTACCGAAGTTCACGAAGGAGGCCTCGCCTCCCCGGCCGGCTGCGCCTGCATGAGCGCCTCCCGCATGTACACCGCCGACGTGCCCCACATGCACATGTGGAACATGCGGATGAAAGTGCGGCAAGTGGAAGCTACCGCCCACGAACGACAGAACGCTTAGCGTGACTCCCACCAGGAAGCACGCCAGGTAAAACGCCGCCCAGGTCATAATTCCGCTCCAGCAGTCTTGCGACCGTTTGTGCGCCGCGGGGGTGACTCGCCGCTATCGAATTTCGGTTTCAGGACTTCGATCAGGCGTTCCGGAAGCCCTGGAGCCTCAAGAATCGCAGCCAGCAGCACCAGCGCGCTGCGCGTGTCGGAGTAGCGCGCCACCTGCAACAGCGCCCCGCTCAACTCGGGGTCGGCGGCGAACTGCTCCGCCCCCTCGATCAGCATGAGATCCAGACGGTCTTCCGTCGCCCGCAGATCGCTTGTGAGTTCTGTGTGATAACCCTCGGGATCGTCCACCAGATAACCGGGATGCACCTTGAAGAACCGCGCCAACAGCATGCGGGTGTCGTTGGTGAGGTGTGGCCGGGCACCGCTTTCGATCTGCGACAGATAGGACTGGCTGAGCCCGCGCCCGATTTCCTTCTTCATGGCGCGGGCCAGGTCCTGTTGCGTCATTTCGCGATCAAGCCCGCGAAGGGTTCCTTCAACCAATCGCAGGTAACGGAGTTTCTCGCCCAGTTTCATATCTATTACGGATTGCAATTATGCTATTGCAATGTGCGATTTGTCAAGAACTGAATCTGGCGTGGAATCAATTCGTTACGAAAGAGGTGTTGCTACAGCACCTGGCAGATGACGCACTTCAGGTAAGCTGTCTCGGGAACATTGAGCAGGACGGGATGATCAGCGGCGGCGCCGCGCTTTTCGAGGACGCGAACTCGGCGTCCTGCGTCGGCAGCTGCCGATCCGAGCATGTCGAGGAATTCGGCTTCACTGACGTGGAACGAGCATGAGCAGGTGATGAGAGTTCCGCCGGCGCGCAGCATCTTCAGGGCGCGCAGGTTGAGTTCCTTGTAGCCCTTGAGCGCAGTGGGGACAGTGCGCTTGGTTTTCGCGAACGCCGGCGGGTCAAGAACGATGGTGTCGTACTGCCGGCCGTCCGTTGCGTAGTCTTTAAGCAGATCGAAGGCGTTAGCCTCGATCCACTCGATTTCTCCGCAGCGATGCTCAGACTTGTTCAATGCTTCGTTCTGCTCGGCCACTTCCAGCGCCGCGCGGGAGCTGTCGAGGGCGGTCACACTGGAGCAGACGCGGGCCAGATGAAGGGCAAAGCCTCCTTGATACGTGAAGCAATCGAGCGCCTCTCCACGCGCCCAGCGCGCCGCGGCAGCGTAGTTTTCGCGCTGGTCAAGAAACGCTCCCGTCTTCTGGCCGCTCAGCCCGTCGTAGTGAAAGCGAACGCCATTGACCGTGAATATCGTGTTTGAGCGGTCGCCGCGCAGCAGTTGCGTCTCGCGCGCGGGTAGCTGTTCGAGTTCGCGGATGCGAACGTCGACGCGTTCCAGAATGCTGGCTTCGGGGAAGCTGCGGCTCAGCGCATCGACGATCGTTTCGCGCAGATCGTCACGATCGAACGCCTGCGTCAGGATCTGCAGCGAGAGCAGGTCGTTGTACTTGTCGACAATGAGTCCGGGCAGCAGGTCGGCCTCGCTAAAGATGACGCGATAAGAATCTGTGTCTCGCGTCACTTGCCGGCGGAATTGGATGGCCTCTTCCGCACGCTGCGCGAGAAGGGCGAGAAGTTCGGTTTCGCTGATCTCTTCCGACGAGATCATCCTGATGGCGATCTGAGAAGCACCGCTATACAACGCCGATCCCAGCTTGTGCCCGCGTTCGTCGCGAACGTGGACGAGCGATCCGGCAGCAGCGTCAGCGCACTTCGTCAGATCGGAGCGATAGACCCACAGGTGTCCCGCGCGCAGGCGGACAGCGCCGCGAGGGGAGGCCGTGACAAGCAGTGCGTCGGCCCCTGCGATCACGCCATTTGAAGTTCTGTCGGTCTTCTTATGATTTGTCATCACGAGGTCGCCATGCGACCGACGGATCTGCTGGGAGTTCGGTTAAATGAGTTACGGCGTGGCCGCGTCGCCTTGTGTCGGTGCACTCTCGGAATTGGCTTCGGAATTCGGCTCTGTGGGCGGGGAATCGGATGCGGCTGACGGGGTGGCGGTTGAGGCAGGCTTAGCGTCCGTCGTTTCTTCCGGCTTTGGCGGCGGCGGAACGTAGTACAAAATGCGATTACAGAAATCGCAGGTCACGAACTGCTCGTTCGTCATCACGTCCTGAAAGACCTGCGGGCGCAGCATTACGCGGCAGGCGGAACAATATTCGTCCTCATACACTGCCGCCAGCCCGGAACCGCGCAGCTTGAGCACGCGATCATAGTGCCGCAGCACGTCTTCCGTGATTCCCGCGCGTAGCTGCTTTCGCTGCTCGCTGAGTTCGGCAAGTTCCTTCTCGTCCTCCGCGGTACGCAGACGGGCCGACTCTTTTTCCTTCTCGTTCTCGGCGGTATCAGCCTTCAATTCGGCTTCGGCTTGTTTCAGGCTCTCTTTGCGCGCGTCGGTGGCGACCATGATTTCGAGAATCTTGTCCTCGGAGGCGGCAATTTTCTCCTCCGCAAACTTGATCTCTTCCATCAGCGCCTTATATTCGTGGTTGGTTTTGACCTTCAGCGACTGGTCGCGATACTTGCTGATCTTCTGCTGCTGGTCTTGAATGTCAGATTCGTGTTTGCGCCGAGCGCTCTCGTCGGCCTTCATCGCCGCCTTCGCGCCTTCCACTTTGGTCTTTGCGCCGGCGAGCTTGGCTTCGATCTCTTTGACGTGCTTCGGCAGCGCCGCGATTTCCGCGCGCAGGGCAGCAATACGGGAGTCGACCTGCTGCAGGTCGGTCAATTTCGTCAGGTCGGAATTCATCTCTACTGGAGGGAACCTGTTTGGATTCTAGCACGCACGACGTGCGAAGCCCGGCTCGGGAGGAGCGGCTTCCGGTTGCCAGGGTTAAGGTTTTCGATGGATTGAGGACATGGGACGGCTACGAGTAGCATAGGTCTTATCATGGCAATCGAATGCGCCCGGCTTTTGCTGGGCATCCTGCTGGCGGCGCTTCATCGCCCCATCGCCGATTTCATGTTTGATCGCGAACGATCGCTGGTCCTGGCCCTGCGCCAGCGGGGCATGCCGCTACCGGAGGTGCCTGCGGTCGAGACCGTCCGAAACATCTACTTCAGTATCGGCATCGTTGTCGTGATCGTGGAAATGCTGAGGATCTACCAGCTCAGTCATTAGACCTTCACCCCCACAAAGTAAAATGTCGGGATGCCTCGAATCGAGGGTCTTTCCATGCTTCGAATATCGTGCTCGTTGGTTCTCCTGCTGGGGTGTCCGCTGTTTGCCCAGCAGCATGGCAATGAATACTCCAAGTGTTCCGAGTCAGCGACCACGCAAATGCAGATGAATGCCTGTGCGTCCGGCGAACTCAAGCGAGCGGATGCCGAAATGAACCGCATTTATCAAGCCCTGTTACAGAAGCGAAAGGATGATCCTGACGCCACGGCGAAGACCCGTGCGGCCCAGCGGGCATGGCTGAAGTTTCGCGATGCCCACATGGCCGAGGTCTTTCCTGCAGCCAACCCGCAGGTCGAGTACGGCAGCATTTATCCCATGCTGTACGCGCTGGAGGAGGCGTCGGTAACGCGGGAGCGCGTCACCATGCTGCAAGACATCCTGGAGCCGAAAGACAATCCCTAGTGCACAAAAGCTGAGCGGCTGATATACACTCGACGGTTTCAGATTCTTTCATTGGAGATTCCCGTTGAGACGCCGGTTCGCCGCATCCATTTGCTTCCTCCTGTTTGTAACCGTATCGTGTTCCGCACAAAGCCAGGCTCCCGCCGCTGAATCGCCGACGCAGCCGGAGCTTACGATTGAAGCGATCTACGCCGACGGCGGATTGCTGGGACGAGCGCCGGAATCGATCAAATGGGCGCCGGACGGCTCGCGTGTCGCGTTCGTGCAGCGCGACGACAGTGGAGAAAAGGGAGCGCTCTATTACGTCGATCCCCAGCATCCTAAGCCGGCCGTGCTGGTGGCCAGTGAGAAGCTGTCGACTCTGGCTCCTCCGGTCACTGCAATCAAGGATGAACGCCAGAAAGAGGCGGTGCAGCGCTACTCAGTGGCGGCCTACCACTGGTCTCCTGACTCGAAGAAGCTCCTGTTCGATTCCATGGGCCAGCTCTGGCTCTACAGCCTTTCCAATGGAACCGCCGTCCAGTTGACCTCGAGCAACGATCCCAGCATTGATCCCAAATTCTCGCCCGCTGGCGATCGCATCGCCTATGTTCGTAACCATAACCTGTACGTTCGCGACGCCGCCGGGGGCAGAGAAGATGCGCTCACGAAAGATACGGATCCGAACCTGCTCAACGGTGAAGTCGACTGGGTATACGAAGAGGAACTGTATTCGCGCAGCAACTACTTCTGGTCTCCCGATGGAAAGCAGATTGTTTTTCTGCAGATGAACGAAACCAGCGTACCCGACTATCCCATCACAGACTGGATTCCGCTTCACTCTAAAGTTGATCAGCAGAAGTATCCGCAGCCCGGCGATCCGAATCCGGCGGTGAGGCTTGGGGTGGTTGGCTCCGGCGGCGGCAGGCTCAAATGGCTGTCAGCGGGAAACAACGGTGGCATTCCTCTGGGGGGAGACTCCAATACCTATGTACCGCGTTTTGGATGGGTGCGTCCCGGTATCGTGTGGGCCATGGCTCTCAATCGGGCGCAGGATCGGCTGGATCTGTACTTCATCGATGTGAAAAGCGGCAAGTCGCAACTGATGATGACGGAGAGCAGCGATGCCTGGGTCGACATGCATCCCGAGACTGATTTCCTGCTCCTGCAGTCGGGAGATCGCTATCTGTGGACGAGCTGGCGCGACGGTTATTACCACATTTACTTGTACGAATTCGACAAACAGAATCCACTCTCCCGTCCGGCCAAGGTTGTGCAGCAACTGACGCACGGCGACTGGGACGTTGAGAATGTTGTGGCAGCCGACGAGAAGCAGGGAATCGTTTACTTCATCGCCAACGAGGGCGACTGGCGGCAAGCCAATCTGTACGCCGTCGGTCTCGACGGCAAGAACTTCCATCGCGTCTCGGAAAAAGGCGGGTGGCACGATGCGACCTTCGATCCGGCGAATGCGAAATACTACATTAGCGCTTACTCGTCACTGGCCACGCCGCCTGCCTTATCGCTTTGCAGCGTAGGCGGCGAATGCAATGAATTCTGGAAACCACGCAACATCGAGGCTTACCACTTGCCCACGCCGAAGAAGGTGGAGTTCACAGCCGCCGACGGCACCACCAAGCTCCTGGGCACCGTATTGCTTCCAACCGGCGGCCCGATGATGGCCAATGGAAAGGCGCCGCTGATCGTGAACCCCTACGGTGGCCCGGGCGCGCAAACGGTGCGGGATGCCTGGGGAGGCCCCAGCTACTATTTCGATTGCATTCTGGCGCGCCAGGGATTTGCCGTGCTGCATGTGGACAATCGGGGCATGGCCAATCGAGGAAAGGCATTCGCGGTTTCTTTGCGCCACAACTTCGGGCAGAACGAACTCGCCGATCAGATTGCCTCCGTGAAACAAGCTCTCCAGCAATTTCCTGAGTTGGATGGCAACCGCCTCGGCTTCTGGGGATGGAGCTATGGCGGCTATTTCACGCTGTATACCATGACCCACACCGACATGTTCAAGGCAGCCGTCGCCGTGGCTCCGGTGACGAATTGGCTCCTTTATGACTCGATCTACACCGAGCGCTACATGGGCCTGCCGAAAGACAACGAAGAAGGCTACAGGAAAAGCTCGCCGGTGAATTTCGCAGCCGATCTGAAAGGCAATCTGCTGGAAGTACACGGCACCAGCGACGACAACGTGCATTTCCAGAATACGATTCAGATGGTGAATGCGCTCATCAACTCGGGCAAGCAGTTCGATCTGATGATCTATCCACGCAAGACCCACGGTATCGCCGGAAAAGCCGCGCGCACGCATTTGTTTCACCTGATCGACAATCACTTCGAGGAGGCGCTGGCGCCGGGCAAGTGAGGCCACATTCGCCTGGGTGCACTCCATCTCGGATGCTACTTGCTGCTAACGCTTGCTTCTGTTTGAATTCAGAGAATCGAATCCGAATCCGTGTTCCGGAGCATTGATCTGGCGAGCCAACTTTTCGCGACCAAGTCCATTGACAAGCTGATCTCCGAGTCGGAGGAGCCGGAACATCGGCTAAAAAAGACGCTTGGCCCGTGGTCGCTCACCGCGCTGGGCATCGGCGCGGTTATCGGCTCTGGCATCTTCACCGTCATCGGAACCGCCATCGCTGGACAGAAGTTCGACACCTCGTCCATCCTCAACGCTCCACTTGCCGATTACATCGTGCATCACGCGGCGACCTTAGGACGCCCGGGCGCAGGCCCGGCCTTGGCGCTCTCGCTGGTTCTGGTGGCGATCGTTTGCGGATTTACTGGCCTCTGCTATGCCGAACTGGCATCGATGATCCCCATCGCGGGCAGCGCCTACACGTACACCTACGCGACGATGGGCGAACTGATTGCGTGGATCATCGGCTGGGACCTGATCCTGGAATACGCCGTCAGCAACATGGCCGTCAGTGTGGGATTCGCCGCGCACCTGGTGGACATGTTCGACTGGTTTGGATGGCATCCGACGCTGCGCTGGATTACGCCAGCCTATCTTCCCGGCGGCATGACCGACCTCAAGGGCAACGTTCTCTACACTCCGGGTCTGCACTTCGGATTCAACATTCCTGCGTTCGTCGTGGTTATGCTGCTGACGGTCGTGCTGGTGCGCGGTATTCGCGAATCGGCCGAGGCGAACAACGTGATGGTCATACTGAAGATCTCGGCCATTCTGGCTTTCGTCATCGTGGGAGCGCACTTCATTCATCCGTCGAATTACCATCCCTTCATTCCGGAAGGCTGGTCGGGCGTTCTCACCGGTGGATCGATTATTTTCTTCACCTACATCGGTTTCGATTCCGTATCCACGGCCGCCGAAGAAGCGCGCAATCCGCAACGCGATTTGCCCATAGGCATCATTGCGACGCTGATTGTTTGCACGATCCTCTACATCGCGGTCGCCGTTGTGCTCACCGGAATTGTGAATTGGTCGACGCTGATTGACGACGCCGCGCCGGTCGTTAACAGCATGAAGAAGCTTACGATGCTCACGGGTTCCCATACCCTGCGCTGGACGCGGCTGGCCGTGTTGTTTGGCGCGATGATGGGCATGATCTCGTCGCTGCTGGTATTTCAGTTGGGACAGGCGCGCGTGTGGTTTGCCATGTCGCGCGACGGGCTGTTGCCACGGCTCTTCAGCCGTGTGCATCCGCGCTTCCGCACCCCCTCGACCGCAACCTGGATTGCTGGGTTTCTGGTCGGCATTCCGGCAGGCATACTCGACATTGGAACGTTGGCCGACCTTTCGAATATCGGCACGCTGTTCGCATTCGTACTTGTGTCGATTGGCGTAATTATCCTTCGCTACAAGCAGCCGAATCGCCGTCGCGGATTCCGTGCTCCCGGCGGAATCACAGCGCCTGTGGCCAGCGTGATGTTCTGCATGTTGCTGATGGCGGGGTTGCCCATCCTGACCTGGCTGCGCTTTTTTGCCTGGCTGGTGATCGGCCTCACGGTCTACATGCTCTACAGTCGGCATCACAGCGAGTTCAGCCCCGAGGAGCGCAGCGATAGGCGGTAGAGCCGGCCTCCAGGCCAGCGTTCGAGCAACTCGTAAAGGTTAAGGCTTCAGCCCCGGCAGATGACACCCGACCGCCCGACCACCGACCCTTCCGCTCCTAGTCCTTTTATTGCGTCCCTGCCCAAGGCCGAACTACACTTGCATCTCGAAGGCACGGTCGACCCTCTTACATTGTCGGAGTTGAGCCAGCGCCATCCCACGCCGCTCTCTACGGAGAACAATCGTTACACCAACATCGCCGACAGTGGACGCGTCTTCAGCGAAGAACAGGCCCGTGCGCTCTACAATTACACGAGCTTTACCGGGTTTCTGCTTGCATTCAAAGCTGTTACAGAGCGCCTGCGTACGGCGGAAGACTACGAACTGGTCACCTATCGCATGATGCAAAAGCTGCGTGCGCAGAATGTGGTTCATGCCGAGGTTTATGTGTCAGTTGGCGTGGTGCACTGGAGGGGTGGCGAATTCGCGCCGTTGTTCGAGGGCCTTGAGCGCGGACGCGAGCAAGGCCAGCGCGACTTCGGCGTGTCAGTGCATTGGATCTTCGACGCCGTGCGTCACTTCGGTGTCGACGAGGCGCGGCGAGTGGTTGACGAGGCGATCCGCCTGAAGAATCGCAAGGTCGTCGGCATCGGTTTAGGCGGTGACGAGCGGCGGGCCGGCCCGGAACAGTTTCGCGAGATATACGGGCATGCACGCGAGAACGGCCTGCGGCTTACGGTCCATGCGGGCGAGACGGTTGGGCCTGAGTCGATCTGGGGAGCCCTTCGCGAACTGAAGGCCGATCGCATCGGACATGGACTGCATGCTATCGACGATCCGGAGCTGGTGCGATTTCTGGCTGAAAATCAGGTTCCGGTCGAAGTCTGCATTTCGAGCAACGTGCTGACCGGATGCACCACTCTCGAGCAGCACCCCGTGCGCAAGCTGTTTGACGCTGGCGTGCTGGTGATGCTGAACACCGATGATCCTGAGATGTTTCACACCACGCTGAACCGCGAATACCAGATCGCGCAGGATATGTTCGGATTCAGCGATGACGAGCTGCGACAATTGGCGGAGAATTCGTTCCGCGCGGCGTTTTCTTGAAGTTCTCGATTGTCGGAGGCTAGTTGTCGATGAGCAGATTGGCCGTTTCGCTTTCCAGGGGGCGGCTGATGAGGGACGCCTCTCACACATGCAAATGCACTCTTGGCCAACCGACCTCGCAACCCGTGCTCAGGACCATCAATGTCCCTCTGACGACTGACCACTGACAACCGACAACTGATAACTGATAACTTCTTCCCATGCCCCTGCACATCGGAATCGTGGCCTGTAGCGCCGAAGGCGCGGCGCTCTGCTACCGCACCATTTGCGATGAAGCGCCTGCACTCATGGGCCGCCATCGTCATCCTGAAGTATCGATGCACAACCACTGCCTGGCTGACTACATGGACTGCATCTACGCAGGCGATTGGCGCGGTGTCGCTAACCTCATGCTGTCATCGGCGAACAAGCTGGCAAGCTGCGGGGCCGATTTCCTGATTTCTCCCGATAACACCATTCACCACGCGTTCGAGCTTGTCGCACCTCACTCGCAGCTGCCGTGGCTGCACATCGTCGAAGAAGTTGCGAAGGTCGCGAAGCAGCGCGGTTTCCGCAAGCTGGGCATCACGGGCACGAAGTGCACGATGGAGGGAATCGTTTATCCGCAGAAGCTTACGGCCGCAGGCATCGAATATGTCGTTCCCAATGCCGCAGAACGGTCGCGTATCGATCAGATTGTTTTCGATGAGCTAGTGAACGGCATCTTTACCGATGACTCACGTAGCTATCTTCGCGAAGTCATCGGCAAGATGAGCCATCAGGGCTGCGACGCTGTGGTACTCGGCTGTACCGAAATCCCGCTGATCGTCGACGATACGAGTTCGCCGCTCCCCACGCTCGACTCCACTCGCATTCTGGCACGGGCGGCGATCAAGAAGGCGCTGGAGTAGTATTGCACCTGGATGTGGGTAGCCAGGGGTTTGAGTGTAATCGCCTGATTGCAACAGTTCAGGTAGAGTCTCCTCATGAAGAACGTGTCTGCACTCGCTCTTTTAGGAGTGCTTGCCTCCACCCTCCTCTGCATGCCTGTTCGAGGAAACGCCGCCGGATCTCTCCCACAGATTTTTCTTTCTGCCCTTGCTGAGGTAAGAACGAAAACGACTGTGCCCGTGCTGTTGCCAAGTGAACTGCCTGCTCCTTTCAGTGATGCCAAGCATGCAATTGTGGATAGGGCCACAGCACAGGAGTACGTGGTCAGCCTCTACTATGAGTTGGACGAAGGGAATGCGGGCTTTGCCGCGTCGTTCGACGGCACCAACAATCCTCCGTACTCTCCCAGAGAACTGGGGAACGTTCGCAAAGTGAAGTTGGCGAGCGGTATCACCGGATTTTTCAGGCCAGTGAGCTGCGGTGGATCGTGCGCCCCGGCGAACCTTTGGTGGCAACGGGGAACGGTGCTGTATCAGATTCAGCTAAAACTGCGTTCGACTCTCCCGGAGAGGAATCAGCAAGGGATCATAACGGCTGTCGCGAATTCGGCCATCCTCGCGGGCCCCCGCTAATATGATCTGCAACTGACGATATATCTCCATAACACTCACAACCACAGCCTCACACGTTTTCAGCCCGTTGAACATCAGCGCAGCTGAATCCGCCCCCTTCGGTGCAGGACGCCTAGCCCTCCGTAAGCGGCGAGTACAAATCCCCCGTCACCCGGTCAGCAATGTCTTGCAAACCTGTCACGGCGTACTGCTGAAAGTGCAGCGACTCGCGATGCGCCTGCAGCGCGGCGTCGTCGCGGTACTGCTCGTAGATGAAGAACCGCGCCGGATCGTCCTTTAGTCTGTGAACGTTGTACATCAGGCATCCGGGCTCTTTTCGCGATTCGGTTTCCAGCTTACGGAAGACGCTCGCAACTTTCTCTTCGTGGCCCGGTTTGGCGACCCAAACAACAGCCAACACAATCAAGTGCGATCTCCTATTTCTTCCCGCTCAGGTCATCAAGCACCTGCTCGAACTCGGGGTTAAACGCTGTCTGCTGGCGGTCGGGGCCGGTGGATACGATACCGATCTTCGCTCCCGTTTCTTTCTCCAGGAACGCCAGGTATTCCCTCGCCTTCAGAGGGAGCTTTTCGAACATGTTGATACCGTAAGTGTCGGACTGCCATCCCGGCATCTTCGTGTAGACCGGTTCGATTTTGTCGAAGCCGGACGCTTGTGCCGGAATCTCTTCTGTCGGGCGGCCATTGACTTTGTATCCCACGCAAACCGGAATCTCCGCGAGATCGTCGAGCACGTCGAGTTTGGTAACGACCAGCCAGCTTGTGCCGTTGATCATGTTGGAGTAGCGCAGCAGCGGCAGGTCGATCCAGCCCGTGCGGCGGGGGCGCCCAGTGACAGCGCCGAATTCGTGGCCTTTCTTGCGAATCGCCTCGCCAACATCGTCCTTCAACTCGGTAGGGAAGGGACCTTCGCCCACTCGCGTGCAGTAGGCCTTGGTGACGCCGATTACGGTGCTGATGGAGGTCGGAGGAACGCCCGTCCCGGTCACCGCTCCTCCCGAGGTCGCGCTCGACGAGGTCACGAAGGGGTAGGTTCCATGGTCGATATCGAGCATCGTTCCCTGCGCGCCTTCGAACATCACCGATTCACCGTGAGCGATGGCCTTGTTCAGCAACTGACAGGTGTCGGCGACGAACGGTGCCACACGGTCGGCAATCTCTGCATATTCGGTGTACATCTTGTCCGGGTCGAGTGGCTCCGCATTGAAAAGTGCGTGCACGATGGTGTTCTTCTCGTGGCAGGCGTTCTGGATGTGCTTCTTCAGCAGCTCTTTGTCGAGCAGGTCCTGCACACGCAGACCGCTGCGCGCCATCTTGTCCTCATACGTCGGGCCGATGCCACGCGATGTGGTGCCGATCTTGATGCGGCCGGGCGCGTTCTCTGACGCCAGCTCGATCATGCGGTGATAGGGAAGAATCACGTGCGCGCGGTTGCTGACGAAGAGGTTGCCGTCAACATTCACACCCTGGGCCCGCAGCGCATCGACTTCGCGCATGAAGGCGAACGGGTCCAGCACCACGCCGTTGCCGATGACGCCACGGCAGCCCTCGCGTAGAACGCCGCAGGGAATCAGTTGCAGGATGAACTTCTGGCCCTTGATGGTGACGGTGTGTCCGGCATTGTGTCCGCCGGAATAGCGCGCAACTACCCTGAACCGCTCGGAGAGGACATCAACGATTTTGCCTTTGCCTTCATCGCCCCACTGGGCGCCTACGACAACGGCTGTTTTCCCTGGCTTCAACGTGGGTGCTCCATGTGCCGTCGCTCAAAAGCTACAAACTCCGTGCGACAGCTCAGATTGAACACACAACCTTGCCCATTGTCTATGAATGGTGGCTGAAAATGCAGGAAAAATTGACTAGGCAGGTCGTGTAAGTATCAATTCTACAGGTAGGTTAGTTTCAGCGCCAATAGCGAACTGCACGGTCCCCCGCGCTCGGCAAACACTACCATCCAGATATTGAAGATGGAATTGCCTAAGCCAGGCGAGCAGTAGCAGCTTTACTTTCTTCCGCTGAGTTCGCTCTCTTTGAACATGTATTTGATGCTGGGCTTATAGATGAGCAGATTGGCAGCGCCCACGCGGTTCAGCTTCAGGCAGTACTTGTCATACCACTCGATGACCCCGTGGATCTGTTCGCCATCCTGCAGCACCACCACCATGGGAGTCTTGGCCTGCATCTGCTTCTGATAGTAGAAATTTTCGGCGTGAGTTTGCTCGGGCGGAAGGGTTTTCTTCCCATTGCTGCGTTCGGACCGGTCGGCGCGTTCCGGGCGTTCCACACGCTCGCGGCGCTCACGGCCGTCGCCATTGTCGCTGCGCGCATGCTCGGCGCGGTTGAAGCTAGGGCGAATCAGCTTGCGGTTGGCAAACACCTCAGGGTCCAGGGCACGACCCACAGCCGTAGAGTCTGACGAATCTTTCATGGTGTTTGCTCCTAGTGCTGCCGATATCCGACACGCCGTGGAGTTGAATCAGAATCCGGTCGGCTGGCAGACTTTGCGGCGCGAGATCAGATGATCAAGGTATGAACTTTGGGTCTAAACTATCACAGCAGATGCGGCAAAACAATGTAGCTGTTGCTGCTACTTTGGTGTGACGCGCATCGGCGCAAGCTTTGGAACCGCATAGTGGTTGGCACGGAAGTGCTGTTGCCGGCTGCAAAAGTCTCGCGACCACGTGTGCCATTTTTCCATGTGGGGAAGTTCAAATTTCGGCGAACACGTCCTTGAAATCGTAGAAGCCTTGCCTGCCCACGACCCACTCCGCAGCCAGAACTGCGCCCTCGGCAAAGGTGCGCCGTGACTTGGCTTCGTGGGTCAGAGCGATCACATCGCCCCCAGACGAGAGTACGACTGTGTGCGTGCCAGTCACGTCGCCTTCGCGTTCGGAAGTGATGGCCACTTCGATGCCGCTCTCCTGCCGCAAAATCCGTTGCAGCGCCGCAGCCGTGCCCGACGGAGCGTCCTTCTTGTGGATATGGTGCCGTTCGGTGATATGTCCTGAGTAGCCATGTGCCAGGGCTGGAGCAGCGGCTTTTACAATCTGGAAAAACAGATTTACGCCATAGGAGAAGTTCGCGCCGAAAACAAACCCGGTCCTGGCCTTCTCTACAAGTTGCTTGATGCGGTCCATCTCTCCATACCAGCCTGTGGTGCCCACGACCATCGGCTTGCCACAGCGTACGACAGCTTCGATGTTTCCCAGCACAGCGTGTGGACTAGTGAAATCAATTACCACGTCACAATCGCGAAGATTGCCGGCAGTCAGCCAAACCGAGTTCGTATTTTCTGTGCTGGCGATGGTCTGCACCTTGTGCCCGCGTTCGGCGGCAACTTCGGCCACGAGCGATCCGGTCTTGCCGCGGCCCACAACGACCAGTCCTAAAGATTCCGCTCTCAATCGAACACCTCTGGGTCGACCTCGGAAAAGAAGCGGGCGTGTAGACGCTGAATGACTTCCGGCACCCGCGTTTCGTCGATGACGAACGTCAGGTTAATCTCGGACGCTCCTTGCGAGATCATGCGGACGTTGATGTCTCGAATGGCATCGAAAACCTGCGCCGCAACGCCCGGCGTGTCGCGGATACTCTCGCCCACCAGGCACACGATTGCCTGCCGCCCGGAATACTTCACCTGCCCCAGATCTTCCAGGTCGGCAGCAATTTGCGGGATGGCTTCGTTGGAGTCGACTGTCAGCGACACGCTGACCTCTGAGGTGGAAACCACATCCACCGCACAACGATGCCGGGCGAAAATCTCAAAGACCTTCGCCAGGAAACCGTGCGCCATCAGCATGCGGGCTGAGACGATGTCGATGATCGTGATCCGGCTCTTCACCGCAATGGCCTTAAACAGCGACTTCGAACGCGCCGTGTGTGCCAGAATACGCGTGCCTTCGTTGGCCGGGTTGCGCGAATTCAGCACCAGCACCGGGATGTTCTTTTCCACGGCAGGGAGCACCGTTGCCGGATGCAGTACCTTGGCGCCGAAGTAGGCGAGTTCAGCCGCCTCTTCGAAACTGATCACCTTGATGCGGCGCGCGCCGGCGCAGATACGCGGATCGGTGGTCTTCATGCCGTCCACATCGGTCCAGATCTCGATGCGCTCGGCGTTCAAACCGGCTCCGACAAGAGCAGCGGAGAAATCGGAACCGCCGCGCCCGATCGTTGTCGTAACACCCTCCCGCGTTCCGCCAATAAATCCGCCCATCACGACCACTTTGCCGCCATCGATCAGCGGTTTCGCCTTCACCTGCAGCCGATGATTGATTTCGTCGGCCTGCGGCACGGCGCGAATGTGCTGGGCGTCGGTAACGATCACCTGGCGGGCGTCGACCAGCACCGTAGGGATGCCGCGGGCGACGAACGCCGGCGTCACAATCATGCTCGACAGCCGCTCGCCGTAAGATACAACGTGGTCAGAGGTACGCGGCGTCAGCTCGCCAACAGCGCAAATTCCGCGCAGAAGCTGCTCCAGCGAATCGAATTCGGTTGCCAGCTCGGAATGAAGCTCGGTGTGCAGTCCGGTGCCGAGCAGTTCACCGGCGGCGATGTAGTGGCGTTCCCGCAGCTTGAGGCAAAGCTCGAGAGCTTTATCGAGGTCACCCGAACCGGCTGCGGCAGCCATGGTTAGCAGCTGGTCCGTCACCTTGGCCATCGCGCTGACGACCACAAAAGGCTGCTCGGAGAGCCTGCCTTTCACGATCGCGGCAACGCGATCGATGGCCGCGGCGTCCTCGACCGAGGTGCCGCCGAATTTCATGACAATCATGAGCGCACCGCCGGGGCAGCGTCAGGCAGGTCGTCGGTCACGGCAGGTAGCCTTGCACCTTGAGGAGTTCGGCGTTCAGCAGGGCAGCGCCGGCCGCCCCGCGGATGGTGTTGTGCGAGAGCACGGTGAACTTATAATCCAGCACGCCGCAAGGCCGCAACCGCCCAACCGTAACCGTCATACCATTGCCTCGGTCCACATCGAAGCGCGGCTGAGGGCGGTCAGGCGCCGCGTCATAGGCGATCGGTCGCGCCGGCGCCGAAGGACAACCCAAATCGTGCGGCACCGATTTGAAACCAGTCAGCGCGTCCAGAATGGCATTCGCGTCAGCCTTGTTTTTCAGCTTGATGGAAACTGACTCCGTATGGCCATCCTCGACCGGGACGCGATTGCAGTGGGCACTCATGGTGAAGCCCGGGTCTTCGACACCCGCGCTGCTCAACTTGCCCAGCAGCTTGCGCGTTTCCTCCTCCATCTTTTCCTCTTCTTTGGCGATGTAGGGGATCACATTGCCAAGAATGTCGAGCGAGGCGACACCCGGATATCCCGCGCCGCTGACAGCCTGCATCGTCG
Source organism: uncultured Acidobacteriaceae bacterium (assembly GCA_963846815.1). GTDB lineage: Bacteria > Acidobacteriota > Terriglobia > Terriglobales > Acidobacteriaceae > CAVVDY01. The sequence goes on from CAWJXG010000003.1 coordinate 381,768, forward strand.
TCACGAAGATGCATTCCACCCCAAACTGGCGATGCAAGGGGGCCAGAGCGACAACCAGTCCGATGGCCGAGCAGTTGGGATTGGTGACGATGTATCCCCCGGACTGCTTGCGCCAGCTCTGCCTCTCGATCAGCACGAGGTGGTCCGGGTTGACTTCCGGAATCACCAGCGGGACGGTCGGGTCCATGCGAAATGCGCTGGAGTTGCTGACCACGGCACAACCAGCGGCGGCAAATTGCGGCTCCAGTTCGCGCGCAATTCCGGCATCGAGCGCAGCAAAAATCACTTTGGGAGCACCATCGGGCGATGCGGGAGAGATCACCATATTGCGCGCACGCGAGGGAAGCGCGGTCTTCAGCCGCCAGCGCGTGGCTTCGCCGTAAGACTTGCCTTCCGAGCGGTCGGATGCGGCCAGCCAGGCAACTTCAAACCACGGATGTGCTTCGAGCAGTTGAAGGAAGCGCTGACCAACAACTCCGGTCGCGCCGAGAATTCCGACAGGGATTTTTGTTGATGCCATTGCAGATTGAAGAGGCGGTACGTTGTGCCGCGAAAAAATCAGGATACCATCGGCGGGGTGCCGCAGACCTCGGCAGCCGCACGTACCGTATTGCAATGGATTGTCACCGTGTCTTCAATATGGTTTGCGTATCCGCCGGCATAGGTGACCATCACCGGAATTCCTCTGGCTCGCGCTGCCCGGAAGACAAGCTCGTCCCGCCGTTTCAATCCCTCAATCGTAAGAGACAGCCCTCCCAGCTGGTCTTCACGAAAGGGGTCGGCACCGGCAACATAGGAGAGGAGCTGCGGTTCGAACTGACGTAACCCGGAACTCAGTGCGTTATCCAGCCACGCCAGGTACTCTTCATCGCTGCATCCATCCGGCAGATTCACGTCGATTGAGGACGCGGGCTTTACAAAAGGATAGTTATTTTCCTGGTGCAGGGAGATGGTGAACACATCTCTGCAGCATCCCTGCAGCATGGTTCCGCCTCTCCCCTGTATGGTGGAGGGCGATGCCGAGGGCAGGGTCGGCGAGTTCGGCGCCGGCTTGTTCGCTGGCTTGCTCGCAGGCTTGCTGAAGATGAAGGCCGTGCCGTTGCCCTGATGCACGTCGACATCGACGGTCATGGCGCGCTCAATGAGTCCGCGCTTCTGCACGGCACGAATCGCGACCGCAATGTCGTTGATCATGCAAAAGCCCTCGCCATGATCAGGAAAGGCATGATGAAAGCCGCCGCCGACGTTGATGCAGATGCCGTCTTGCAGTGCCCGCTCGGCTGCCAGCACCGATCCACCGCAGTGCAACATGAAGGCGTCCACAACATGAGGCGAATAGGGAATCTCCATCTCCAGCTCTTCCCGGGCTGACAAACTGCCCTCCATCAGCTTATTGACGTAGTGGGGAGAGTGGACCAGCATCACGTCCTGCTCGGCAGCCGGCGAAGGCTCGATGAAATCTGCAGGGTCAGCCCAGCCGTTCTGGCGCAGGCGTTCGACAATCAGACGGTATTTGTCGGCGCGGAATATGTGCTCCCCGATAGGAAGGAAATACTTTTCGCTATAGACGAGTTTGAAGGGAAGCATGGCCGCGCAAGTCAAACAGGAGATTGTACTCCGCTGCACAAGCGCGGCGTACGTTAAGATGAGGCATTCGATGCTTCCCGCCGTCCCACTTGGAACTCTTCGTCGCGCAGCCGGTCACAATGTGCTCTCAACCGCCGGCGCGGTGATGATTATCGTCTTCCTCGTTTGCGCTCTTTTTTCCCCCTGGATTGCTCCGTACGATCCCGCCTACATCGACCTGCCCGCCAGGCTGATGCCGCCTTCTGCGGCGCACTGGTTCGGCACCGACGAGTTGGGGCGCGACATCCTCTCGCGGGTTGTCTATGGCGCGCGCATCTCCATGCTGGTGGGGAGCAGCGTCGTAGCAGCCTCGCTCACGTTGGGATTGATCTTCGGCTCCATCGCAGGCTACTACGGCGGAATGACGGATCGCTTCCTGAACGTCATTGTGATGAACGCGTTCCTGTCGTTCCCTGGGATTCTGCTGGCCATCGCCTTCGTCGCGTTTCTGGGGCCGGGCATCTTCAACCTGATCTTTGCGCTCTCGATCGGCGGTTGGGTGGGCTACGCCCGCCTGGTGCGCGCCCAGGTGCTGGCGGTACGCGAAAGGGAATTCGTCGAGGCGGCGCGCGCTCTGGGAGCGAGCGACACGCGGATCATCGTTAGGCACATCCTGCCGAATATCATCCAGCCGGTGCTGGTGCAGGCGGCGATCGGAATGGCTGGCGCGATCCTGGCGGAGGCGACCATGAGCTTCCTCGGCCTGGGTGTGCCGCCCCCGACTGCGAGTTGGGGCGCCATGCTGAATGACGCACGCTCCCACCTGTTCGACTCGCCGCATCTGGTGCTGTTTCCCGCGGCGGCCGTGATGCTGGCTGTGCTCTCCTTCAACTTCCTCGGCGACGGCCTGCGCGATTATCTGGATCCGCGCTCACGCATAGAAGCCGGGCTGTAGGGACAGGACGCATTTTCACGTTCCGAATCCCTCGAAACCGCTCATGTTTCCACAGCCGTGGCCCCACCTTTCCGGGTTAAACTATTGGCCTTTGCAATTCCAACGACCTCCGGAGGCGAGTTCGTCGCAAGCCGAAGTCTCGCCGTCCTCTAAGGAGAATGCATGAGCAAAGTACGCGTACTGGTCGGAACGAAGAAAGGCGCATTCATACTTACTTCAGACGGCAAGCGCCAGAATTGGGACGTCAGCGGCCCCTTTTTCGCAGGCTGGGAGATTTATCACATGAAGGGCTCGCCGCTTGATCCCGACCGCATCTACGCCTCGCAGACCAGCGGCTGGTTTGGGCAGATCATTCAACGCTCCGATGATGGCGGCAAGACCTGGGACACGCCGGCAGGTCCGCTGGAGAAAGACCCGATGGGCTTCAACAAGGGCGAGAGCAACAAGTTCGTCTACGACACCTCGCCGGAGACCGGCAAGCCGCTTACGACGCACCAGTTCTACGACGGCAAGCAGCATCCCTGGGAGTTCAAGCGCGTCTGGCATCTGGAGCCGTCGCTGACCGATCGCGATACGGTTTACGCCGGGATTGAAGACGCCGCGATCTTCCGCTCCACCGACGGCGCGACCAGCTGGCAGGAGATGCCCGGTCTGCGTGGCCACGGCACCGGTCCCAAGTGGCAGCCGGGGGCGGGCGGTATGTGCCTGCATACCATCATTCTCGATCCCGCCGATCCCAAGCGGATGTACATCGCGATTTCCGCTGCGGGCGCGTTTCGCACCGACGACGGTGGTAAGAACTGGAAGCCCATCAATAAGGGACTACGGTCGCAGTTTCTGCCGGATCAGGACGCTGAAGTCGGGCACTGCGTTCACCACATCGCCATGAGTCCGCAGAAGCCGGGCACGCTCTTCATGCAGAAGCACTGGGACGTAATGCGCAGCGATGACGCCGGCGACAACTGGCACGAGGTCAGCGGCAACTTGCCAACCGACTTCGGATTCGTCATCGACGTGCATGCTCACGAGCCGGAGACGATCTACGTTGTCCCCATCAAAAGCGACGGCGAGCACTATCCGCTGGAAGGGAAGCTGCGCGTCTACCGCAGCCGCAGCGGCGGCAACGAGTGGGAAGCCCTGACCAAAGGGCTGCCGCAGGCGAATTGCTACGTCAATGTGCTGCGCGACGCGATGGCCATCGATACGCTGGACGATTGCGGCGTTTACTTTGGCACCACCGGCGGTCAGGTCTACGTCTCACCCGACGGCGGCGACAACTGGAAGGCCATCGTGCACGATCTGCCGGCGGTGCTGAGCGTGGAAGTGCAGACCATTAAGTAGAGATTGCGGCGGGATCCCCCGCATTGGTGGGGGGGGAACTCGCGCGTTCGAAATTTGTTCTGTCATCCTGACCCCGAGCGTAGCCGATGGAGAAGAACCTGCTTTTTGCACCTAGTCGAAACGGTGTTCTTGCGCTGAACCGCGACTGAACGCGTGACGAGCTGCGAAGCAGCGGCTGCGATCTGAGCCCGGGGCGCAAGCCCCGGGTGACGTGCAAGAATTAACTCTGATGCCGCGTGGCGGCCATCGTTCATACGCCGCCGCTTCGCGCTCCATATAAAACCAAACTCCCGAACCCCACCCTAACCGCCTAGATCCTCATGACGTCAGGGACCGCCCTAACCCCTTCACCAGCGCCGCAGGCGCGACTCAGCTTTGCCCGCGTGAAGCGGAGCGGAACGTGGGGTACGAGTTTTCATCGCGGTTGGAGCCCCGGCCAGGGGCTTCGAATCTTGGAACTTTCCATGCCGCTCTGACGCCTAATGGAATATGGCGAGAAGATTCGGCAAGTTCCTCACGCTTGTTGTCGTGTGCGCCCTTGGTGTTTTTCTCGCCCTGTACCTTTCCTTGCTCGGACTAGAGGCATACTCCGCCGGCAAAGCAGCAAAGGTCCTAAGCGAGATCGAGTCTCTTCGGATAGGCGACCCCGTAGCCAACTTCGAGAAAGTCGTGTCTGGCATCCCGACCCGGTATAGCGAGCACGTCTTGACGGCAGGAGCTTGGGAGGTGATCGGGAAATTGCCACGACCCTTAGCTCAAGTATTCTCGAGCTTTAAGCTACGCGAGATTCTCTGCCGAGCGGGTTTGCGATGGTGGGAACTTGGCGTTTCCGCCGACGTGCAACACGCAAAGCTGAGCGCGCTCTCCGTTTGGCTATTGGTGGATGGTCGCTATGAAATGCTCGGAACTCGTTGGACTCTGACGCCGGGCATTCCTTGGCCCGAGAGCGAAATGGAATTGACCGGAGATGACCTTCGCACTCCGATTGGCTGGTTCCACATAACCAGCGCACGCGGCGGGGAGGGCATCAGAATCAATGCGACGGACCTGAGCACAAAAGAGGAACTTGCCGCTCGTACGGTCAACCGGAAATGTCTGCTTTCTTTTCGTGGTTGCGGTGGGTTTTGTGAGTTGCTGCCCGATGTCGTTCCAGTTCTCAAAGAACGGAAGCGCAATTGGGGAACGAGTACCGGCGTCCCGCGAGCACCCTGCGACCCAGTTCCGGAGAAGCAGGCAGATGTAGAGTCGCCACCGTGCCAGCAGTGATCGCGTTCCTCGCGACTTATGTGCTTGTGGAAGTTTGCAGCTTTCCTAAAGGCCTAGCCTTCCACCACCACTCTTACCATCTTCTTCCCCGCACGCAACGTGAACTCCGAGCCGAGCTTCACCGACACAACCAACTCCGTCTTCAGCTCACCATCCAACTTGACGGCATTCTGCTTCACCTTGCGAACTCCATCGGTTACCGACGTCGCCAGGCCGGTTCGCGCCAGCAGCTTGTCGAGCTTGACCTGGGCGATTCCACTTGTAATCGCCGCGTTTGGCGCGGCAACTTCAGAGAGCTTCACCGTGACCAGCGGCAGGTCTTCCGGCGTCTCGTCCTTCTGGAACATGCGTGACCAGTCCTGCGCCGCCTGCTCCGCCGCTTCGAAACCGTGAAAGTCGGCGACGATGCGCTTGCCCAGGTCCTGCTTGAGCTTCATGGGGTGTGCCGTACCGTGCGCGACCGCCTGCGCCAAGGCCTCTATTTCGCGTGTCGTCAGATCGGTGAGCAGCTCGTAGTAGCGCCACATCAGCTCATCGGAGATCGACATTACCTTGCCGAACATCTCCTGCGGCGGCTCGGTGATGCCGATGTAGTTGCCGTACGACTTCGACATCTTCTGCACGCCGTCAGTGCCTTCCAGCAGCGGCATGGTCAGCACGATCTGCGGCGGCTGGTTGTAGTCGCGCTGCAGTTGGCGTCCCATCAGAAGATTAAATTTCTGATCGGTGCCGCCCAACTCGACATCGGCCTCGAGCGCAACCGAGTCGTAGCCCTGCGCGATGGGATACAGCAGCTCGTGCATGGCGATGGGCTTCTCCTCGGTGAAGCGCTTGTGGAAGTCTTCGCGCTCCAGCATCTGCGAGACGGTAAACTTCGCCGCCAGGCGGATGAATCCTTCAAATCCCAGCTTGCCCAGCCAGTCGCTATTGAAGCGCACTTCGGTCTTGTCGCGGTCGAGGATCTTGAACACCTGCGCCTTGTAGGTCTCGGCGTTGGCGTCGATCTGCTCGCGCGTCAGCGGAGGCCGCGTCGCCGACCGCCCCGAGGGATCGCCGATCAGCCCGGTGAAATCGCCGATGAGGAAGATCACCGTGTGGCCCATGTCCTGAAAGTGCTTCAGCTTGCGCATCAGCACGGTGTGTCCGAGATGCAAGTCCGGAGCCGTAGGATCGAAACCGGCCTTCACCCGCATCGGCTTGCCGGTCGCGATCGACTTCTCGAGTCGCTCGCGCAGATCGCTCTCGCGGATGATCTCGGCCGCGCCTTTGCGCAGGTATTCCATCTGCTCATCGACTGGTGGAAATGAGGGCATAAGATTTGATTATAGAGTTGTCAGTTGCCGCTGGTCAGTTGTCAGAAAGGGAGCCAAACATTCGGCATCTGTGAACCCTCTAGACGTCAGCCACCAGCTCCCGGAACAATAGGTCCATTGTCAAGCTCAATGGGGCGAGATTGCTGCCGGCGCGTGAACAGGTCTGACCACCGACCGCTGACCACGGTGTAATGAAGCCTGGCACCGCCCTCTATCATCTACTGCTCGACGGCAAGGGGAGATTTTTTTCATGGCTATTACTTCGGTTCCTATTCCCAGCGGTCTCGATTACAAAGCCCAGATGTTTCCCACTCTCACAGCGGCACAGATTGATCGCGTTCGTCCATGGGCGAAGCTGCGGCCGGTGCAGCAAGGCGAAGCTCTATTCCAACCGGGTGACGAGCACGTTCCTTTCTACGTATTGCTCTCGGGCAGCCTGGAGATCGTGCAGCCCGGCCCGCTCCGCCAGACGACCATCGTGACTCACCACGCCGGAGGATTCGCCGGGGAAATTACCACCATGTCAGGCCAGCGGGCCTTCGTGCTGGGACGAGTGGCGAGCGCCGGCGATTTTCTGGAGGTAAGTCATGACAACTTTCGCACCCTGATCGCGCGCGACGCTGAGCTCAGCGAGATCTTTTTGCGCGCTTTCATTCTGCGCCGCATCGCGTTAGTCAGCGGTGGATTGGGGAACGTCATCGTGCTCGGGTCGCGGCACTCGGCCGCAACCCTCAAGCTGCGCGAGTTCCTGGGGCGAAACGGTTATCCCTACTTGTATCGCGATCTGGAGATGGACGCTTCGTCGCAGGAAATGCTCGATCATTTCAACATAACGGCTGATGAGATTCCGGTTGCCATCTGCAATGGGGTACACGTTCTAAAGAACCCTTCGATTCAGCAACTGGCCAGTTGTCTGGGATTGAACGCCAACGTCGACCAAACCTCAATCCGCGACCTGATCATTGTTGGGGGTGGCCCCTCGGGCCTGGCGGCCGCAGTCTATGCGGCTTCGGAAGGCCTTGACGCGCTGCTGCTGGAAACCGCTACTCCGGGCGGCCAGGCAGGCTCCAGTTCGAAGATCGAGAACTATCTTGGCTTTCCTACGGGCATTTCGGGCCAGGAGTTGACGGGGCGTGCTCTGACCCAGGCCATCAAGTTTGGGGCTGACATTCTGGTGGCCCACAGCGCCGTGCGGCTGAAATGCGACCGGCGTCCCTACCATGTCCTTCTGGAAGACGACACCAAACTCGCGGCCCGCACCGTGGTCATCGCAACCGGCGCGCAATACAACCGGCCGGCGTTGCCTAACCTTTCGCAATTCGAAGGCGTGGGTGTCTACTACGGCGCCACCTACATGGAGGCGCAACTCTGTGAAGGCAACGACGTGATTGTTGTGGGCGGCGGCAACTCGGCGGGGCAGGCGGCGGTCTTCCTCTCGCAAATCGCACGCAAAGTTTACATGCTGGTGCGGTCAGGCCAGCTCGCCGACACCATGTCGCGTTATCTGGTTCGCCGCATCGAGGAAAATCCCAACATCGAGATGCACTACCAAACGGAGATCGTCGCCCTCGAGGGCGACACCCAGCTGGAACGGGTGAAGTGGCAGAACAAGGCCACCGGCGAGGTCGAACTTCGCGACATCCGACATGTGTTTATCATGACCGGCGCCTCGCCCCGTACGGATTGGCTCCGAGGATGCCTGGCTCTCGACGGTAAGGGATTCGTGCTTACCGGCCGCGACATTGATAGCACGGAGTTGGATTCTGCGGCATGGCCCCTGAGCCGGCCGCCGCAGATGCTGGAAACCAGCCTTCCCGGGGTTTTCGCGGTGGGCGATGTGCGCTCAGGCAATGTGAAGCGGGTAGCCTCCGCCGTCGGTGAAGGATCGATGGCCATCAGCCTGGTACATCGGGTCTTGGGCGAGCTCTAGCAGTTTTCGGGCTGGCTGCCTCTAGTACTTCTTCATGCGGAAGGGAATCTGCACCACAGCTTCCAGCGGAATGGCCGCGCCGTTCTTGGTTCCCGGGCGGAAGTGCCAGCGCGAGAGGGCGCGCATCGCGCTGCTGTCCAGCCGGTCATCAAGGCTGTTCAGTACCTTGATGTCGGTGACCGTACCGTCGGCGCGAATGACCGCATAGAGCGTAACCGTTCCTTCCACGCGATCGCGCATAGCATCGGGAGTATAGGCAGGGTCGACTTCATTCAACGCCACAGGAGCCGTAGGCTTGACCTTGTCATCGGTCTGCTTCAGTTCGGCGAAGTGAATGATCCAGCTTCCCGATGCCGAACTCAGGTTCGGTGTATTCAACACCAGCGAGTAGTACCTCTTCTTCCCGAATACCCGCGCTTCGATGCTGTCCTCTTCCGGATTGTCGGGCAGTTCCGGCGGCGGAACCGGCTGGCGGGCAATGCTGGGGATCGATGGGTTCATCGCCGCTGCGATGATGCGCTTGCGCTCCTCCATCTGGGCATCCGTTTTGCTGTTTGGATTGCCGGCCACCGCCGAGGTCGCCGCTCCCGGAGGTGGATTTCCAACGCTTATGCCCGACGGAAGTCCGTTGCCATTGCTGCTGCCGGGGCCGTTGCCCTTGCCTTGCGACCCGGCGCCGCTGGCTGTCGAGTTGGCATCGCCTTTCACGTTCGGCGTTCCTGGAGCGTCAGCCTTGCCGGATGGCGAGGCATGAAATTCGCCACTGCGATTTCCAGCCGGCACTTCGATCGGTCCCCGAACGTCAGCCGGGCTGAGGCTAAGCGCGATGATCTGTCCTTGCCCGTGCGTTGTGGATAGGCCTTGCAAGCTCGGCTGCGCCGGAGCTCCGGCCTTTGCCGCTGCCGTTCCGGCTGCTCCCTTGGCGCTCGCATGTTGCGCTGGAACAGGCAGCTTGGGTGCCGCGACCTGCGGCTGCAATTCCGCAATGTTGAGCTGGCCCGGCTTGAGCTTCAGTTGATCCGCCGAAAGCGGCGGTTCAACCGCGGATGGCTGCGCCATGTTCTTCAGCTTCAGCTCGGAATTCAACTGGGATAGATCAGCCCTGGGTTGAACTACAGTGGGCCGCAACTCCGGTGGCACCAGCAGCTTCGGTCGTAGCTGCGAGACATCTGCCGCTGGTCCTACAACCTGGGGCTGGAATTGCGCGATCTTCGTCTGCGAAGGCGAGGGCGAGCTGGCTGCGATCGGTTGTGCCGCGGGCACCGGCGTCCATGCCACGATATTCGGCAGCGCCACGTCGTGGTTCAGTCTCACCTGCGGCGGCGTAATGATCGTCTGGTGCTGATTGTCAGGATTCGGAGGAAGCGACAGGATCTCCTGCTTGGCCAGCTTGGGCTGTCCCTTACGAGGTTTTGCCATCCCCTTGTGGCCGGTATTGATCGGCGGCAGATAATCACTCACCGGGTAGTAGGAGATCTCCGTGTTCTGAAACGGCGACTGCAACTTAATCGTCCGATGGAACAGCATAGATACGGTAAGAAAGTAGACGAGTGCGACGAGAACGATGTGCCCGCTATAGGACTCGACAAATCGTCGCGCGTTAATGCCTGTTTTGACGAAGGTCTCGGGCGGAACTGGTACAGGCTCGGAGGTGACTTCGAGGGGAGGAGGCTCGCGCCGTAGGACAAGGTCCGCCAGATTGCGGCGGAAGGCCCGTCCCCAAGGCTCCAGCTCGTAGTTCAGCGATGGCGCTTCTTGCAGCCCCGTCTCGGTTGCGGTTTGGGCTGCTGTACCTTCCGACATCTTCCCCTACCGGTGGGTTTGGTAGCTGAATTATAGCGGAGAATCGCCGGCGAACACCCATTTGGTTACGCCTTCGGGAAACTGCTTTTCGGGCATGGCGAAGACGGCCACGGGAGTGACTCTCCACACCGGTCCGCGCTTGGGGTCCAGATCCCAACCGTACTTGGCTTTGTAGTCTGCGAACGCCTGGGAAGGAATCGCATCATCGGGAAGTCTCTGTGCCGTGCCCTCGACAATGACAGCCTCTTCGGCGCTCTCATTGCACACCACGCACTTGGGATTATTCTCCAGATTGCGCCCTTTGCGGGACCTGGCTCCAGTCGAGAAGTACCACGCTCCATCCAGCCAGATTCCCCAAACCGGCATCACGTGCGGAGCCCCGTCGGGGCGAACCGTTGTCAGCCAGTAATTATGCGAGCGGCTGAAGCGTTCCACCGCCCAATCCCATGGCAACATGCCCTCGCTTGATACAGGGACGCCATACGCTTCCATTCTCGGCCGCATCGCAGCGGGTTGATTACTCTTGCCAGTCATAGGTGTCTGTCAGGTGCTACGACCCCGCCTTCCGCGTGCTCTGGGTCTTCTCAGGATGTACCGTGGCTTTACTGAGTGCGGTGTCAGCTTCGCTCTGCGGCGCCTGCTGCCGTTCATCGGTCACCAGCAAGCGCACTATAGCTTCACGACAGGCGGCGCACAAGACACCATTCTTGAGCGCATTGTCCACCCCACATAAATCGCACTTCATTGCGCACTCCGTGTTCATAAACCCTATGCTGATGATTCGACGCGCTGCGAAGCACAAGGAACGTAAACAGACTGGTAAACATTTGTAAGGCTGCCATCCCGTGGATTTCGCCAAAAAAGCGGGACGCTTCAGCGCCCCGCGATCCCGAAACGCGATCTATCACTTGGGACGCGCGCCTCCGTGGAAGCCGCCGCTGCCACCGCCGCGAAATCCGCCGCCCATAATCCCGAAGTGTCCCGCGGGCCTTCCTGCATGGAAGCCAGGCTCAAAATGTGGCGCGGCGACACGAGACACCGCGATCCCTCTCTGCGCTCCAATTGGAGCGACTGGATGCACTGCACCGAAACGCGGGTGGCGATACGGATAGTAGCCGCCGTAGTACCCTCCGTAATAAATGGGCGCTCTATAAACCCATCCCGGCGAATAGAAGCCCCAGCCGAAGGGGCTGTACAGAATGCCGGTGCCCGGAATCCAGGTATACGACAGAAAGAACGGGTCCCAGTACCAACCCGGCCCATACCAGCCTGCGGCACCGGGATAGTAGATCCGAGCGGCATTCACGTTGGCCTCCGCCAGGTATTCCGAGCGCAGGTTGCTGAACCGATACAGATCGCTTTGCTCATAGGACTGCTTGTCGAACTTGCGTGGCTTGAGCTTGCCAGTCTGGTTCAAGTCGAGCTCGCGGCCGCTTTTCAGCTTTACGTTCTGATCGCCGTCATCGACCATCGCCTCACCCTTGAAGACGCGCACCTGGCCGTTATCGGCATCGAAACCGTATAAGCCGTCTTTCAGCAGTTGTGTCGTCGCGCCGTCAGACGCGATACGCAGCAGGTTGTCCTTGTGTATTTCCGATACCTCCACCAGCGCCTGTCCCTTGTCTAAACGCGCTTCGGTGTTGGCCAGGTTGGGAGACACCATTTGCGCCGCACTGTCTTGCCCCAGACGGAGGAACACGCCGGGAGTCAAGAGAACTTCGGCCTTTCCGCTCTGGGTATCGAGCTTTTCTCCGGGCTGCAGCTCGACCGCACCGATGGATTTGGCATTCAGCGCCTGGTCTCCGATCGACGCCTGCCCTTCAACGTAGTTGAGGGTTCCGGGTAGCGCTGCGTTGGCGGCCCACGCGGGCACACTCAGAGTCGCTGCCAGGACGAACCCTCCGATGGCTTTCCACCATGACAGCTTCATTTTCTCTTCTTGACCTCTATGTAATTAGATGGGATTTTGCCGGTATTCGACGCTGCTGCACATCCACACGGCCGTTTCGAAAGGTGTTTTGTTGCAGTCTGTTGCAACTGTTCAGCGAAGCTTAACCATTCTTAACGGGGAGCGTACTCTCGGACTTTGTGAATCGGGCCTTGAATTGCTCGATGCCATAATCAGACATGCGCATCTTTCTATCCGCGGGCGAAGCTTCGGGCGACATCTATGGGGCGTCGCTGGTCAGCGCCCTCCGGCTGGAGCTGCGCGAGCGGGGAGTCACTCAAGAGACAGAATTCTTTGGTGTCGGCGGCAGCGCCATGCGCCAGGCCGGATGCGAGCTCATCCTCGACGCTCACGAGATCGCAGTTGTCGGAATTGTGGAAGTCGCGCAGCACCTGCCGCGAATTTACCGCCTGTTTCACAAAGTGGTTCGCGAGGTCGAGCGTCGCCGGCCGGACATTGCCGTGCTTATCGATTTCCCCGACTTCAACTTACGCCTGGCGCGGCAGCTTCATCAGCGAGGCATACCGGTCGTCTACTACGTGAGTCCGCAGCTCTGGGCGTGGAGGCAGTCGCGCATCGAGTTGGTGCGCAGGTATGTGAAGAAGATGCTGGTTATCTTCCCATTCGAGCAGAAGTTCTACGCCCAGCACGGCATTGAGGCGGAATTCGTAGGCCATCCGCTCGCCGACCTCGACCCACTCTCCGTCAGCCGGGAACAGTTCGCGGCGCAGCATGGGCTTGATCCGGCGAAGACGTGGATCGCCCTTCTTCCGGGAAGCCGAAAGGGCGAAGTGAGCCGCATTTTTCCGACGCTGCTGAAAGGAGCACAACTTTTAGGCAAAGATTACGTCTACATAGTACCGGTGGCCTCCACGCTTCAGGAGGATTGGCTGAGGTCGTTTGTCTCCAATTCCCCGGATGCCGGAGTGCCGGTCACGTTCACGGAGGATTCCGAGGCCACGCTGGCTCACGCACGGGTGGCAGCAGTGGCAAGCGGAACCTCTACGCTGCAGGCAGCGCTGATCGGAACGCCGTTCGCGATGGTTTATCGCGTTGCGCCGCTTACGTGGATGCTGGGACGACGGTTGGTAAAGGTTGACCGGTTCGCAATGGCGAATCTGATTGCCGAGCGCGACATCGTGAGCGAGTTGGTGCAAGATGAATTCACGCCTGAAAACGTGGCTTCTGAAATCCGGCGACTGCTTCCGGAAAGCAGCGAACGACAGGCGATGATTCAGGCTTTCCGGGAAGTCCGCCAGCATCTGCGCAGGCAGGCATCTGAGCCCGACGCGAGTCGACGCGCAGCAATGGCTATTCTGTCCGTATTAGGATCGCAAGCGTGAACCGGCCAAGCGCAGCTTTCCACGTAAGTTTTACATCGTTTATAGTGAGCAGAAGAGCAGGAGCTATCTCCAGGATGCACAGCGCAGCGCGTTTCGTTGAGCGCTTTTCAATTTCCATTGCACTTCTAGCATTGCTCGTTGCCTCGGCGTCGGCTGCCGAGCGTCCCCGTTTGCAGGTAGACGATTACACGATTCAGGCCGTTGTCACTCCTCAGACGCACCAACTGAAAGCGATCGCGCGCGTGAAGTTCACCGCGCTGGACGACATTGCCATCGCCAGCTTCGTCCTACACAACGGTCTCAAGCCGACGCAAGTGCTCGACGCAACCGGGCAGCCGCTCACCGCCGAGCGCATCAGTCAGGATGCCTCCGTCCGCGTCTCTCTCCCCGGAACTCTAAGCAAAGGCAGCAGCACCAGCCTGACGTTTGAATACGAGGGCACCGTGCAGTCGGCAGATGACAGCCCAGTCCCAGGACTGAAGCTCGCCTACGTCGGCGATCCCGACACGTATCTTCTGTACGCCGGCGGCTGGTTCCCCATGTCCGGCTACGGCACCAATCGATTCACCTCCAACATCAGCATCAGCGTGCCTGCAGGTTACTCGGTGATCGGCAGCGGCACTATGAGCACCAGTGGAGATTTTCCTTCGATGGGCGAAGCCCCCGCGGCCGAAGGAGCCTCACACAGAGGGGCAGCAAAGGCGCAGGCCCTGCGACTCACCTCACCCAGCGGCAACAAGATCTACACCTTCACCTACAACAAGCCGAGCTTTCCCGGAACGATTCTGATTGGCAAGTACGTGCCGACCAGGAGCACCGAAGGTGGGCTCGATATTACGGTCTACACCTCCGCGCAGAACAAGGCTTACGCCACGCAGTACGCCGAGACCGCTGCCAAGGCATTCTTCTTCTACACGTCGTCGTTTGGCCCCGCCTACAGCAACAAGCTGAGTCTGGTTGAGCTTCCGAACGACACTGTGCCATCAACGTGGGCTCCTGAAATCGCTGCCATTGCATCGCGAAGCTTCAATCAGAAGGTCAACTATCGACTGGTGGCCAACACGGTTGCTCACCAGTGGTGGGGAACCATGGTGAGCCCCGCGACTCGCAACGACTGGTGGATCAGCGATGGCTTTGCCCGCTACTCCGAAGCGCTTTACGTGGAGCATGTCGCAGGCGAAGGTGGTTTCGAAGAAGTGACCAAGGATATGGAGGTCGGCGCGCTCGCTTATCAGACCGTGCCCCTGGCGGAAGTTGGCAAGCTCGATCCTTTCTCGCCCGAGTTTCAGTCGCTCACCAGCGACAAAGGTGCCGTGATCCTGAACATGTTGCGATGGATTATTGGCGACCAGCCGTTCGACAACACGATGCGCAACTTCCTGTCGCAGTATTCCGGCAAGTCGGCGACGGTCGAGGATTTCCGCAATGTTGCTGAGAAAGTTTCCGGCCAGCAGCTGACCTGGTTTTTCACTCAATGGCTGGATTCCACTGGCGCACCCGAATTTAAAAACAAATACACCATCTACCGGACCCAGAAGGGTTTTCGCGTGGTGGGAGAAATCCAGCAGGACATGGATCTCTTCCGCATGCCGGTCGAGTTGCGGATTGACACCGACGGAAAGACGGAATCAAAGCGCATCGAAGTGTCAGGCACCGACTCGGCCTACGAGGTGGAAACCTTCGGCAAGCCACGCAAGATCACTCTCGATCCGGACAACCGGGTTCTCAAGAATTCGCCTGAGTTGCGGGTGCGGGCGTCCATCGTTCGCGGACAGGCTGACGTCGAGCAAGGCGACCTGACCGAAGCTCTCAAAGAATTTCAGAAGGCGCTGGACACCAACCGGAATAGCTCGCTGGCCCATTACCGCATCGCCGAAGTGTTCTTCCTGCAGCACAATTATCAGGCCTCTGCCAATGCTTACCGCGAAGCGCTCAATGGCGATGACAATCCCCGCTGGACTGAGGTGTGGAGTCACATCCAGCTCGGCAAAATTTTCGATCTGACTGGCCAGCGCGAGCGTGCGACCAACGAGTACCGTCAGGCCCTGCAGACCAACGACAACACCCAGGGCGCGCTTGACGAAGCGCGAAAATATCTGCAGACTCCTTACCAGCCGCAGAGCACCAGCAATGGAGCGTGACCAGTGATCGGCTGGCCAGCGTAGCTCCGTTTGCCTCCCCGGCCTCTCGGGCCGCACAATAACTCAAGACCCTCCTGGAGATTTGCCCTTTGGACTTGCCTGTCGGAAGCACGCTTCTGCAATACACGATCATTCGGCGCCTTGGAGCCGGTGGCATGGGCGTGGTGTATGAAGCTGAGGACAGCAAGCTAGGTCGCCACGTAGCGTTGAAGTTCCTGTCCCCAGAGGCCGAGCGCGACGCCTATGCCCTGGAGCGTTTCAAACAGGAAGCGCGCGCCGCCTCCGGGTTGAATCATCCCAACATCTGCACCATTTACGCCATCGAGGAGTGCGAGGGCCGCAGCTTCATCGCCATGGAGCTTCTCGACGGCCAAAGCCTCGCCGAGAAGATCAATGGCCATCCCATGCCGCTGGACAAGGTCCTCGATATCGGCATTCAGGTCGCAGACGCCCTCGATGTGGCGCACCAGAAAGGCATCGTTCACCGCGATCTGAAGCCGGCGAATATTTTCATCACCGTTCGAGGTCAGGCGAAGATACTCGACTTTGGCCTGGCCAAACTCATGCGTGAACGCCGTTCGGCGATGGAAACGGTCGCGGCAGACGGGCCCACCCTCGCTCCGCTTCACCTGACCTCACCCGGAACCGCGGTCGGCACCGTAGCCTATATGTCACCCGAACAGGCGCGCGGGGAAGAATTGAATGGCCGCAGCGATCTGTTCTCCATGGGGTCGATCCTCTACGAGATGGCGACTGGACGTATCCCCTTCGCCGGCACCACCTCGGCAGTCATTTTCAGCGAGATTCTTACCCGCAATCCGCCGCCGCCGGCAGAAATCAATCCATCGATCTCGCCCAAGCTGGAAGAGATCATCGGCAAGGCCCTGGAGAAAGACCCCGACCTGCGCTATCAAACGGCTGCGGAATTGCGAGGCGACTTAAAGCGGCTGAAGCGCGACAGTGAATCGGGTAAAGTCGCTGCCCATTTCTCGTCAGGGTTTGCCACAGCAGGGGATGCAATGGCTCCTTCCGCCCCGCACAGCGCCTCTTTCTCGACACCAAGCGCTTCGGCGGGGGCAATGCCCGCGCATCACAGCTCGCCACTGGTCGACGCGGCACGTGAACACAAGGGACGAACCGGCGTAGCCGCGATTGTCAGCTTGATCGTGCTGGTGGCTGCGGCTTTTGGAATCTACTCATTCCTGCATGGTCGAGGCGGAGGTCTGCCCACCGCTTTCCAAAACGTCAGCTTCGAAAAACTGACTGATTCGGGCAAGGTAACGCTCGCGACCTTATCGGAGGACGGCCGCTATCTCTTTAATGCTCACGACGACGGAAGCGGCAAACAGAGTCTCTGGATGCGGCAGGTGGCGACCGGCAGCGACAAGGAAATCCTGCCCGCCATCGAAGCCCGATACATAGGCCTGACTTTTTCGCCCGATGGAAATTACGTTGATTTCCAGCGCAACGAACCGCAGCGGCCAGATATTAATCTGCTTTACCAGGTGCCGGTGCTGGGTGGAACTCCCCGATTGCTGGTAACTGATATCGATAGCGCTGTCAGCTTCTCGCCGGATGGGAAGCAATTCGTTTTTGTGCGTAACAGCCAGGCCGACGGCGATACCCAGATGATTATCGCCAATTCTGACGGGAGCAACGAACACCTTCTGGCCAAGCTTCCACTGCCGGGCTATCGCGACCCGGCATGGTCGCCCGACGGCAAGACGATTGCCGCGGTGGTGATTGATCCGGGGAGCCACGCCCTGGGACGACTCGTAACTCTCGCCGTAAGCACTGCCAGGGAAAAGACCATCTATGCGGCGACGGCTGTCCTGCATAAACCGGTTTGGCTGCCTGACGGCAATACCATTGCCTTAGTTTTTCAGGATGTCTCGACCAACTGGGACGGGCAGATCGGCGAGGTTGACACCCGCAGCGGAAAGTTCCGCCGCATCACCAACGATCTCAACGTGTACAGCACCTCAACCCTTGCCGTCACCGGTGACGGGCGGCAGTTGGTCGGGCTCCAAGTCACTTCGAACGTTGGGTTGTACGTAATGAGCGCGCAGCCGAATGCTCCTCCGGCGACTAAGGCCATTGATCGCCGTGAAGACACAGGTGTTGGCTGGCTGCCCGATGGACGTCTGATTGTTACCGACGAGAATGGCCATATCGCTACCCTCAATTCCGACGGCAGCAATCGTACCGAGGTTTTTTCCGACCGGGTATTTTTGTATGGTCTCTCGGTTTGCCCCGACGGACAGCACGTTCTTTTCAGTATGCCGAACAAGGCGAACAAGGCCGTAAATGTCTTCTTGATGGACCTCCAATCGGGAGGTCCCAAGGCGGTGACATCGGGCAAGGTGGACCAGGCACCGTCCTGCTCTCCAGACAGCAAATACTTTCTGTATTCCGCGCTCGAGAATGGCAAGAACCGCCTTATGCGGAGTCCGTTGGAAGGTGGTGCGCCCCGGCAGATGTACGACGGCATCGCTCTCTTTGGCGTAGTTTCTCCTGACGGTAAGCGGATCGCCTACCTTTCCATCGAGGGCACCGGGGTCGATACCAAGCCTGTGTTCGAGGTGGCCGATGCGAACGGCGGGGCTCCACTGAAGACGATTGTGCCTAGTCCTAAAATCTCGGGAGCTCCACAATTCTCAGCTGATGGGAAATCGTTGTACTACCCGGTGAATGAACGCGGAGTCTCTAACCTGTTGAAACAATCAGTCGATGGCGGACCGCCGGTGCCCGTAACGAACTTCGACGATCTGTTGATCTACAGCTTCTCCTACGATTGGAGCCGGAATCAGCTGGCAGTAGCGCGCGGCCTGACTTCCAGCAATGCGGTATTGATCAAAGATCAGACGGCAAAGTGAAATTCAGTGATGCGGGGTTGATTAAAAAGATGTTCTGTACAAATTGCGGTGAGGAAATGCGGGATAACGACAAGTTCTGCGCCGAATGCGGCACTCCGGCCGCTCCTCGTCGAGAACGCCGTCGCAGCACCGCCGTAGAATCGGCAGCCACAACCGTAGCCACTCCCGACGTGCCGGCTTCGGCTCCGCCCGCTCCGCAAGCACCCGTTGCGAAGCAGCCATATGCGCCGCAATCGACGCCGGTGACCTCGCAAGCACCGTTGCCCGAGACACCTGTCGGCGCCGACAACGCCAACCAGCCTGAGTCCCGAAACCTGCAGGCAGGGCGGGAGTCATTCTGGCAGGCGGAAGAGATGGCCGCCGTGCGTGGCATGGTGCCTCCTGAGAGCCTGCCGGACGAGTTCCCAACTCCGGCAAACGACACCCAGACGCCGATGGCCGGAACGCAGACGTGTGCCGATTGCGGCAAGCTCAATGCGGAAAGCAATCGGTTCTGCGAGGGCTGTGGCCATCCCCTGCAGTCGGCCGCTGTATCGGAGACGACGCCACCCTCCGAAGCGGAAGCAGCACCACCCTCGGACAGTGGCCCCAACTGGCTCTATGGTTCGGAGTCCACTCCTGCCGCAGTCACTGTCCCCGTGGTCGATTCCACTCCTTCGGTCGAACCCCTTGTCGCAGTGCAACCGGAGCCCCAACCTGTCGCAGTCGCAGTGCAACCGGCGCCCCAACCAGCCGCCGCAGCTCAGCCGGCGCGGGATGCGTCCAACGATAGCTTCTTCTACTTCTACGACGACAAGGCGTCCTCATCCGGCAATCGCAAGTTGCTGATCATCATGCTGGCCGTGCTGGTTCTCGGTGTTGCCGGAGTTTTCTACCTGATGATGCGCCCATCCCCCAAAGCCCCAGCCGCCGCCGTAGCCGATGTCGGGGTAAGCGTGTTTCCCAACGAGGCTGAGGTCGCAGCGGGCAAGGCAAAGGACATTTCGGCTACCGTGAGCGGCACGGGCAACACGGATGTCACCTGGTCTGTTGCCGAAGGCGATTCCGGCGGAAAGGTTGTCAGCCGGGGCGTGCAGGCCGAAGGAGGTACGGTGGCAGCCGTCGGTGTCTACGTCGCGCCGCAGACCCCCGGGACCTACCACGTGGTTGCGACGAGCAAAGCGAATCCGGCAAAGTCGGCAACCGCCACGGTCACGGTTGTGCCGCAGTAGACTGAGCAGTTGTTGCCTGGGGAAGAACTGTCGCGAGCTTGACTTACTGCTTGGTTGGTTCAGCCGCCGCCGAACTCGTTGATCCCGTCACCGGAAAAGGAGACCCGCCGATCGCAGGTTTCGCGGGAATCGGATTGCCGAACCGGTCCGGGAAGGGCAGCATTGTCTGCGGCGTATTGTTTACCGGAATTGGCTGGCCGTTGTGGTCAGGAAAGGGCTGGTAACGCGCCGGTTCCGTATTACCCGTTCCGGTAGAAAGAAAAGCGGCTGCTGAGTTGGACCCCGTCTTTGTCGCCGTATCGGCGACAACCCCTTGCGAGCCAGACGATGGCACCTGATTTTCCGGCAAGAGCTCTGCTTGCGGCGGAGTTTGAGGGCCAGTTTGGGGCGGCGGCACTTTGCCCGGGAAGGGCCGCGAGTGCAGGATTTGCGGACGCTCGTGGACTGGTTCCGGCGCAGCGGGAACCGGCGTGGTTCCCTTGGGAGCATGCCCCAGAAAGGCAATCGCAGTCGCGCTTCCTTCGGCAGAGCGCGAGAACTCGTAGTTGATGTCCGTTCCCTCCACCAGCTTGGAGATCACCTGGCGCAACGTGCCTTCCACCGTCATCGCCGGATTACGGTAGGTGGCAAGCGTCTCCGTACCCGTGCACTTGATCTTTTGCTCCTGGCATAACGATGACATCACGGTGCTCAACGCCGCCTGATCAGGAACCGTCACCTGCAACTGACTTCCATGCGACGTGACTTTCACGCTGGCTGCCGCCGGAGGGTTAGTGGCGCTGGGCGCTGCCACCGGCGCGTTGGCGGGAACAGAGGCCGCTTGCGCGAAGGTTAAGACCGTCCAGCCCACGATCAGGACCGGTAGCAGGAAGAGTGTTCTCATGGTGAGCAGACAGGTCATGGCTGGATGAGGTTTCCAGCTCAAGTTTACCGCCCGGCTGTCCACCGGCAAAATCAATTGACAGAAACACTTCGTGCGAGAGCATCGGAGGAGGAATTAGGAGCCTGTTTTGGACAGCCTGGCCCACACTTCGTCAACGTCCCACTCGGGAATCGCTCCTGCACGACTGGCCACCAATGCGCCCACGGCATTCGAGAACCGGCCAATCCGCCCGGTGTCCCAGCCTTGTCCAAGGCCATGGACAAAAGCCGCTGCAAATGCGTCGCCGGCGCCAACCGTATCGGTCACTTCGGTGCGAAAGCCCGCAACCCGGGTGACCTGCTGATCTCTCAGAATTGTGCAGCCTCTTTCGCCTAAGGTAAGGCACACGATCTTGCAGCCGAATCGGTCTGCCCAGCGTCGGCAAAAGCTTTCGCCCGAGCTGTCCTCGCCGTCGGCATCGAACATGGCGTCGAGGCATTCAGCCTCCCAATCGCTCAGCTTCACCACCGTTGCTTGCGAGGAAAGCTGCTCTACCGCCGAGAGGCTCCAGTTTTCCTCGCGAAGATTCACATCGTAAAAGCGCTTTGCCGAAGGCACAGCCTGCAGCAGCCTCATGGTGGAGGCAACAGCCTTCTCCGACAAGTGATACAAGGTGCCAAAGCAAATCCAATCGGGCTTCAGCTTCCGAACCCGCTCGAGATCCGATTTCGAGAGTTCGACAAAGTCGTAGGCGGCAGGACGCACGATGTGGAAGTTCGGCTTGCCGTCGAGATCCAGTTCAACGTGGGCAGTACCGGTAGCTTTGCCCGGCAGCACCCGCACAAACTCAGTCGACATGCCGCGCTGCCGCAGCAGTTCGAGTGCCCTTCGGCCGCGCTCGTCGTCTCCCACCGCACTCAGAGGGAAGACCTCGTGGTCAAGCTTCTGTGCATGGGCCGCAAAATTGAGAGGCGCCCCGCCCAGATATTCGTTCGGGCCAATGACGTCCCACAGGATCTCGCCCACGCTCAGGATGCGCACCTGGTCAAATCTCCCGCATTCGCGCTGAAGGAACTATCACTTGCGTCTCCAGCGCACGCCGTCTTTGGCGTTCTCCAGGATGATTCCATTCTCGGCAAGCTGATTGCGAATCTCATCTGAGCGCGCGAAGTTGCGTGCCTTGCGGGCTTGTGAGTGCTCAGCCACCAGGCGCTCGACCTCGACATCGGAGAGCGCCGCAGCTTTGGCGAGCTCGGCTGCCGCCGGCGTGATCTTGTCCTCCAGGCCTTCGGCCTTCGCCCACTCTACGATGCCGCGCACCTTGCCCGCATCATCGTCCTGCAGCACCGCGAAGATTTCGTCGAACTGCGCCAACGCCTTCAGCACCTGAGCGACATCGTCCTTGCGAACGTCTCCCGTATCGGCAGCGCCGTTCACATCGCGCACCAGGTCGAACATCGCGCCCAGCGCGCGCGCTGTGTTCAGGTCGTCGCTGAGCGCGGCCGTCATCTCCTCGGACGCTCGGTTCGCCATCCCGGCAACCGCGGGATTCGAGCCCTCGGGGCATTGCGATGTCTCCAGCCGCAGCTTGAAATTGCGCAGCCGCTCCACCGAATTCGCCGCCTGGGTCAGCCCATCGAAGGTGAAGTTGAGTTGCTTGCGGTAGGGAACCGACATCAGCAGAAACCGGATCGACGACGGCTTATGTCCCATCAGCACCAGGTCGCGCACGGTGTAGAAGTTGCCGAGCTTCTTCGACATCTTCTCGCCTTCTACCAGCAGGAAGCGCGAATGTACCCAGAAGTGCGCAAAGGGCTTGCCGGTCATCGCCTCCGATTGCGCGATCTCGTTTTCGTGATGCGGGAAAATCAGGTCCTCGCCGCCTGCATGGATGTCGAAGCTCTCGCCGAGATACTTCATCGACATGAGCGAGCACTCAATGTGCCAGCCCGGACGTCCCGGCCCAATCTCCGTGTCCCACTGTGCCTCGCCCGGCTTGGGGGCCTTCCACAGCGCGAAGTCGCGCGCGTTGTCCTTCTCGTACTCGTCGACATCGACGCGCGCGCCGTCCTCCATGCCGCTGAAGTCCCTCTTCGACAGCTTGCCGTACTCGGGGAACTTGGCAATGCGGAAATAGTAGGAACCATCGTCCGTCTCATAGGCATAGCCTTTATCGCGCAGGCCGGCGATGAAGTGCGCCATCTCCGGAATATGATCGGTCGCGTTCACCAGCAGCTCAGGATGCTGAATGTTCAGCGAGTCGGCATCCTCCAGAAACGCCTTCTTGTATTTGGCCGTGTACTCCTGCACGGTCACCCCGTCGCGCGCGGCGTTGCGAATGATCTTGTCATCTACGTCCGTGATGTTCATCACGTGCTTCAATTGGTAGCCGCTCTGCTTTAAAAAGCGGCGCAGTGTATCGACGACGATGAACGTGCGGAAATTGCCGATGTGGCCGTAGTCATACACCGTGGGACCGCAGGCATACATGCGGACCAGGTTGTCTTCCAGTGGACGGAACTCCTCGACCTTCCCCGACAGGGTATTAAATAGCTCGATTGCCATGAAGCCTTTCGAATGCGATGAGAGAAATTCGATTGTAGGGTTCGGCGAGAAACAGGGTCAACCGAGGGATTAGCGGAGATGGGAACTCAACAAGCTATTCAATTTGCGTCGCGATTGCGCTACTCTGTTGCGGGATGGTTGCCGGAAAACACTCGCGGAGCTTCAGTATCGGCCTGCTGCTGCTGACGCTGCTCACCGTGCCAGTGTATGCCGGCGCTCAGGCCGTCGCGCCCGTCCCCCAGCTCTCGACTCGCCCGGCGCCCACTACTACACTCGCAAGCAGCCGAAGCCGAGCCAACATTGGCGGACTGCTTCCTCTGCCCGCCGCCGGCATCCCTGCGGGGTTGGAGCCGTTCTTCGATCTCAGCAACGCCGATATCAAGTTCTCGTTTGCGCAGTTGACCGAAATCCTGCGCGACAAAAAACACGAAGGCTGGGTGCTGGCCGCATACCCTGATCCCAAGACCGCTCAGCCGCTGATCGGAGCAGGATTCACCCTCAGCTTGCCGGCGCGCGAGCATCCGCAAACCGATCCCCTGAACCCGCACCAGTTCCTGGAACCATCCTCTGAGCAGCTATGGCAGGCTGCGGGATTTGATAGCGAGCGGCTGCAAACCATCCTGAACCAGTACGAGAGCAACCTGGAAGACTGGGGTACAAGAAAGTTTCGCCGGAAGGTCAGCCGACACGAACTCACGCCAGACGTTACGGAAGATGAGGCCGAGAGCCTGCTACGCGTGGCTGTGGTGCAGGCAATTCACAACGCCCGGGCGTACTGCCGCAACTTCGATCGCTTCACCGGCCCGCAGCAGATGGCCGTAGCCCAGCTCGTCTACCAGATGGGAGTGAACCTTGAGGAGTTCACGACGTTTCTCTCGGTCATCAATCAGGGCCCGCAGGTGCAAGAAGCCTCGTTGACGATCGGCCCGCAAGGCACCCCAACCGTTCCGATTACCGACCGCCAATATTGGGAAGAAGTGCAGGGCAGCCTGATTCACAGCCAGTGGGCGCGGAAGTATTCCACACGCGCTATCACGGTTATAGCCATGTTCGATCCCGACTATGCGGAAAATCCCTCCGCCGCCGAGCGCCGCGTCAAAGCCACTCTCCATCCGGCGAGGCACCACCACAGCAGGAGCAAGAAGAGCAAGAGACGCAGCGTTCGCGCCTAGAATCACAACATCGTAATAAACTCTGATCCACCTTACTGCAGCTCCGCCGTTCCGAGAGCAAATTTTCCTGTGGATTTGTTCTGGAGAAGCACACTCAAGCTTGTGCCATCCTGAAAACAGGCCACGGTGCCTGAGAATTCGGGATGGTAAGCGCGTATCAGCTCTCCGGTGTGCGAGTCGTAGAGCATGAAGACGATGCCGTTCGCCGGATCGTCTGCTTCTCCCTCATACCTCACCAGCAGCCGGCCAGCTGAAACCCACAAGCCCGTTGCCAGTCCGTTACGAAACGGTTGCTCGAGGTTCAGTTCGTACAGGAACTCTCCGGTCTGCGCGAAAACTCTGACCCGCGTCTTGTCGTGGGAAAGCAGCACATAGAGATTTCCGTCGTCCCCCAGGCGCACGGAGCCTCCCTGCTGGATCGCAGTGGCATCGTCCTCCTGGTCGTCCTGAGCACCTGTCGAAACTTGCTTCAACCTGGCGGGTCCGCTTCCCAGCCTGGCGATTGGTTGCGCATCCGAATCGAAGATTGCGGCCAGCGGAGATTCTTCCAAGTCCCGGCTGCCAGGCGTCTTTTTCACGACCACGCCTGCGCTGAAGAAATTTCCGCTGGGCAGCGGTACCAGCACTGCCGGTATGAATTCCTTTTGCAGGCGCTGGCGCGAGCGAAAGCTTCCGTCCGGCGCGAACAGCAGGTAATAGATAAGCGGAGAGTCATCGCCTGTCTCAGTCGGCCAGGCGCGAACGATTTCGTGCACCGACCCTCCATCATCCACCGCAATGGCAAACGTATGCATTTCCCCGAAGCCGGGCACTGCAGCAAGTTGCATCTGCTCTGCGCTTCCATCCGGAGAGACTTTTGCAATGTCCCACGAGTTATCGTCATCGCTTTCGCGCCGCAGGTAGATTGTTCGGTCGCTGTCGCATTCTACGTCGGAGAACTGCGAGTAAGCCGGCGTCTGGGCGATGGGGGGATCATCGTCGACCTTCAGAGGACTGAGGGGAATCGAGAGCTGCCCCGCGCAGGTAAGAGGCAGAGCGAGCAAACCCAATACAAGCAAACCGATCCGCGCAATGGACATGAAGACTCCGCGGCTCAGACAGAAGAGGCACTAGCCGAGCCACGCGTCTTCCTGGGCCCTGATTGAATCGGCGCCCCGTTTGCCGGGACACTAACAACGAGTGAGAGACCTTCCTTCGGCCGGGGGTTGTCAGAATTTGGGAGCAGCCTGGGAAAGGCTTCAGGAGCCGCTATTCAGCTCGTCCAACCAGAAATGGAAGGTTTTCAGGTGGGCAGAGCCGCGCCTGTTGCGCAGCTCCCATGCGCCGTACGAAGTCGATGCTAGAAAACCGATGGACCGGACGCTTTCTTGATCGTCACAATCCAAACGCGCGGATCGCCATCGGCGGTCAGTGTCTGTCCCAGGTCCCGCCGGATGTTGGCAAACATGATGGCAAACTGGGTCGTTATGTTGCGATTGAGGTCGGGGCTCATGCCATGCGGATTGGTCTTGGCTTCCATATCCAGCGTCCTGCGGTCATTGGGAATGAGCGTGTTCGGCGGCTGGGGGCCGTCCGTCCGTTGGATACCGGTACTGTAGTCCCGGTCGATGTAGCGCGGCCGCAGGCTACTCAGGTAATCCGGTTCCAGCCGGTCGAGAAATTCATCCTTGTTGCTGCACCACTCGAACGGGATTTTCTTTGACGTCTTAGCGTCCGACCACACGGTCGCTTCCAGCTTGTAGCAGTGGGAAAAGACGCTTCTCCCCTGGGCGCTGGCATCGGCCAGGTAAGAATCCATCCAGCCCGACGGCGCGTAGTCCACCGTGATCGCGATGTGCGGAAACTGCTCCGCTAACGGCTTCTCCGGGTCCCATTGCGGCAGCACGTTGCGCAGGCCTATGTGGTCAATTACGGACTTTCCCTTGAAGGCATCGAATACCGAGCCCATCCCGTTCCCATGCCCTTGGTACTGTGTCTGCTTGGTTGAGCCGGCTTTAGCAGAATTTGCCGGTGCAGGCTGGGTCTCTGCCGTCGCCGGTTGTGGCGTCGTGGTCGTGGCTAGTGAAGCGGGTGTTGCCGACGTTGCTTGCGAAGCGGTCGTCGCCGCCGTCGGCCCGGACTCGATCATCGCCTTCATCAACGCATCGCTGGCCTTGGCGTTCTTGAGGCGAACCATGTCGTCGGCGCTCAGGTCGAACGTCTGCCCGCTTTTGTGAATCTTCTCGATGATGACGTCGTCGGAGATGCCGGCCTGCAACATGGAGATCACGCCGTCAACCGTTAAAGCCGGTTTTGCCGGCGCGCTCGCCGATGCACTCGCCCCCGCCGCGCCGGCTGGTGTCACCGCCGTAGAAGGCTTCATTGGCTTATAGCCCACCGCCGCTTCTCCGCCCGAGTCCTTCCATGCCTGAAAGGATTTCTGCAACTTATCGGCTTCATCGCCGGTTACGGTGGGCAGAAGCTGCAAGTCACCGCCCTGATCGATAATGGTGCCGATGACATGATTATTCGAATCAATCACCTGGGCCATGCGATTTCCGGGGAGGAACTTGAAGATGTAGTCCTGCCACTTGATTTCGGTGAAGGTCTTGTGCCTGAATTGTGCATAGGCCGGCGGCAGTGGGCCGCATAGGAGTACCTGCACAAGAATCAAGAACCCAATTGCGCGAAATCGACCTCGGACCATTCCTTAGCCTCCGCTTGTGGATCACATGCCTGGGACCTTGGCTCACCGGCGGCGCTTCATTCCGCGGTGAATCTTACTGGGCCGAAATTGCGGGTTACCTGGTTTTCCTCTACCCCGAAAGGGACACCATTTTATACTCCGTCCGCCGATCACGAGTATCCAAATTCTGCAGCAGATTGCATGTTGAGCAGCCTCCTGTAGACTTTGTCTTTCCGACATGAATACCAACGATTGGGGCTTTACTCCGGCGGAACTGCGCAAGCTGCGCAGCTTCCGTGAGCCATACGGAATTCAGCGCTTCCTCGACGAGTTGCCATATCACCTGGAGGACACGGCATGGTCGCCGCGCCGCGTGCTGCGCGAGCGCACTGCTCATTGCCTGGAAGGAGCGATTTTCGCCGCCGCCGCCCTGCGGGCGCTCGGCTATCCGCCGCTGATTCTCGACTTTGAAGCCGAGCATGACACCGATCATGTCCTCGCCATCTTCAAGGTGAAGGGCCATTGGGGCGCAGTTGCGAAGTCGAACTATACCGGCTGCCGCTATCGCGAGCCGGTCTACCGCTCATTGCGTGAGCTGGCCATGAGCTACTTCAATATCTACTTCAACCTTCGCCGCGAGCGGTCACTGCGGACGTTTTCGCGCCCGGTAAACCTGGACCGCTTTGACGATCGCGAATGGATGACGACAGAGAAGCCGATCTGGTTCATCCCTATTTACCTGTTTGAAGTGAAACACTACCCGCTGTTGACGCCGGCGATGATCAAGCGGCTTCACCGCGCGGATGAGCGGCTGTTCCAGTCGGAGATATTGGGCAAGGCGCTAAAGTAGGAATTCTCACCACCGAGGACACGGAGAACACCGAGAATACAAATAGACCCCGATTGCTTTTCTCGGTACCGACCGCGCCCTCCGCGGTAAATGCTTTTCTTCTCCCACGATTGCTCTGTGTCTCTGTGGCGAATAACAATCTTCGTTCTCCTCCGTGGTGAATGCTTTTCTTCTACAATCGCCATTTATGGTCTTTCGCTCCGACAATCGCTCCCTTGAACAGATGAGGCCGGTGAACATCATTCCCGACTTCATCTCTACTGCTGAAGGTTCCTGCCTCATCGAGCTGGGCAACACGCGCGTCATCTGCACCGCCACACTGGAAGACACCGTCCCGCAATTTCTGCGTAACAGCGGCCGGGGCTGGGTCACGGCCGAGTATTCCATGCTGCCGCGCTCTACCCTCACCCGCACTCCACGCGAAGTCACCAAAGGGCACCCCAGCGGACGCACGCAGGAGATTCAGCGCCTGATTGGCCGCTCGCTGCGCGCTGTGACCGAGATGGACAAGCTGGGCGAGCACACGCTATTTCTCGACTGCGACGTCATCCAGGCCGATGGCGGTACGCGCACGGCGTCGATTACCGGAGCGTTTGTCGCGATGGGGCTCGCCATGATGCGCATGATGGAGTCAGGCGCCATCAGCGTAGCCCCGATTCGTGACTACGTTGCCGCTATCAGCGTTGGCATCGTCGATGGCGAGGTCATGCTTGATCTTGCCTACGAGGAAGACTCACGCGCCGACGTCGATATGAACCTCGTGGTAACCGGAAGCAAGCGAATGATCGAAGTCCAGGCCACGGCCGAGAGACGTCCTTTCGACGAATCGCAGTTCGGCAAGATGATGTCGCTCGCCCGAGGCGGTATCGAGTCCCTCGTCCTGAAACAGCAGGCAGTGCTAAAAGGGTTACTACTACGGCAGTGAATTCGCCGGTCTCAGTTTCTCCATCGTCCGGTCCTGAGCAGGGCGGAGGGGCAGTTGAGTGAACTCTCAGGCCTGAGCCGAGGGATTTGAACGAAGGAAGATTGTCGCCGCTCTATGTGGCTTGCCCACGATACAATCACCTAGAAATTCTATGCAGTCCCTGCTGAATCCCGAGCCCGTGGCCGCGGTACGCGAATGGCCCGTCGGCGCATACCTTAATGTTGCGATTTTCTTGTTCTTCGCGCTGTTCGCCATCCTGCTGCCCTGGTCCATCAAAGGCGCGCGTTATGCCTGGATGGCCGCCTTTTGTCTGTGGCTGATCGATCTGGTTGTTGAACGCAAGCGTCTGCGGCCGCAGCCGCTGGCATTGCCCATGCTCGCGTATATTCTGCTGAGCGGCATCTCCTGCGTGACTTCCTACGATCCGTACATGAGTTGGCCGCACATGAAGGTTGTCTGCTGGACGGCACTGATCGCCACCCTGTTTGCGCAGAACCTTAGCCGTTTCTCCAGCGTTCGAACTCTGATACTCCTGCTGCTGCTCTCGGCTGCCACCATTGCCGGTTTCACTGCCTGGCAGTACTGGAAGGGAATCGGCTTGCGCATCACCGACATCGTTTACCGCAGCCCGCTTCATCTCTCCGGTCTTCGTCCTGGAGACATACTGGTTTCGGTTAACGGCCATTCGCTCCACACCGCGCCTGACTTGCTAGAAGCCGTGGCAGGAACGCCTCCCGATGAAATCGTTTCGGTACGATTCCTGCGCGGCTTTCCGGTTCGCAGGAAGCAGACCTTTGCCCGGGCGGCGGATTTTGTTTCCGGCGGCCACGTGACTTCCAAGGTAGTTCTTGCCGTGGCCACGCCGGTCCGCGCTCAGGGCACACTCGGTCATCCGGGAATTCTGGCTGAGACCCTGGCTCCGATCGCCTGCCTTGCCTGGGCTCTCCTGCTCGGCTCCTCTACCCGCTGGAGACAGTTGTTATACGCGGTTATCTTTCTCGCTGTTGCCTCGACGCTCGTTGCAACGCAGAGCCGGGCTCCGCTCACCGGCCTGCTGGCCGGCTGTCTCATCACCTCGCTGATCATGTCGCACAGGCGCGCCCGCGTTTGGCTGGTATTGCTGTTGATTGTGATTGGCTTTGTGGGGGGACTCTGGATACACGACACGCGCGGTCTGAGCTGGGTCGACCTGAGCGACCCGGGCATGCAGTACCGGCTCATGATGTGGGAAGACGGTGCACGTCTCGCAATACGGCACCCTCTGGTCGGCGTCGGTATGGACACCGTCCAGAACCATTGGCCGGAGTGGCGGCTGCACGGTTTCGCGGCCTTCCAGGAGTTCTGGAATTTCCATTCCGAGTTTGTGCAGATTGCCGCAGAGCGTGGATTGCTCACGCTGGCGGCTTGGCTCTGGTTCGTAATCGCCTACATTATTTACCTAGCCGGACTGCTGCCCCGCATACGGCGGCGAACCCGCTTCGGTTGGGCGGTGACGACCGGCATTCTAGCCGGCTTCGTCGCCTTCCTCTGTACATCGTTCGTACAATCATCATTGGGCGACGATACGCTGGTGATGCTTCTGTTCTTCTGCTTTGGACTGGCAGCGGCTATGGATCGGATGCTCGGCGACCCGCTCGCTCTGGATGTGGCGTGACAACGGCTGCTGCTGCTGTTTCGTCTTTCGCTTGTCATCCTGATTGAAGACCTCGGCGCCGAGTCGAAAGATCCCTATCCCGATCGAGGCCGTCTTGGTGGCGGGTGCCCCATTCGGCCTGACGTTGGCCGGGTGGGGATTTTCTTTTGCTCTTGCCATTTGCCAACGTCAAGCGCCAAGTGCTAAATGCTAAGTGCGGCTTGCTTCTCTGAGACACTCGCCATCAACGCCACTTCCAATTCGCCCCGGCTGCGCTTGATTCCTTGCGTTCTCCTCGCCCTCTTTGCCGCGCAGTCCTTCTGGTTCATCGCAACCCAGTCCCTTACCTACGATGAGCCGGCGCACATCATTGCCGGGTCCGAAGCGTGGCGTTTGGGCAGGTTTGAGGTCTGGAACGATCATCCGTCGCTGGGCAGACTTTGGCTGACTCTGCCCATTGCGAAAACGCCGCTCGACTACAACGTTCAGTTCACCGACCGCAATTTCCTGATTACGCGCCTGCAGCCGGGGCCGGAGTGGCTTGCCTGGCACACGCGTCCCATGAACACCTTGCTCGGCTTGGCGCTTGGCGTGGCGCTGTGGTTTGCGACTCGCCGGCTCTTCTCCGAAGGTGCGGCAAACGTGGCGCTCGCACTCTTCGCCTTCACGCCTTCGCTCATCGCACACTTCTCCGTTGCCGCAACCGACGGCATCGGTGCGCTATTCATCTTCCTGGTAGCGATACAGCTTGTGCGCTGGCGCCATAATCCGAGCTTGGCGCAAACCCTCTTGATGGGCCTGGCACTCGGCGGCCTGCTGCTGTCGAAGTTCTACGCGCCACCACTGGTGTTGCTGGCGCTAGTACTGATGTTGATCGTCGGCCCCGATGAACATCGGCTCCTGTCGCGCAAGCTCAACTGCAAACCCGCTCTGGCGGCGCTGGCCATTGCGCTTTTCGTGCTATGGGCCGGATACTTCTTCCACGTTTCGCATCTTCGGGTGGGCGACGGCTTCGTGCGCGCGACGTTTCCCAATCGGCCTGTGCGCGAGTGGCCCTCGGCGACGAAGCTCCACCTCAGTACGCTTGTTCCCGCCGGAGAATTCGTCGAGGGCCTGCGCGAAGTTGCGCGCAGCAACCACAGCGGACGCCCGGCATGGTTCCTGGGCAAGCTTTATCCCCACGGAGGCATCTGGCTCTACTACCCGGTGGCGATCGTCCTGAAATGGCCGACCATCCTGCTGCTATTGCTTGTCGCAGGCTTGTGCCTGCGAATCTGGAAGAAATCCCGTTCGCCTGCGGACCTGCTGTTGCTGGCGTTCTTCCCGCTGGTCTTCTTCGTTTTTGCGCTGAACTCCAGATTCGACATCGGCGAGCGCCACATCCTGCCACTCTATCCTTTCGCCCTGTTGATCGCGGGCGGAATATGGGAGCGTGTGCGAGGCTCGGGCGTTGCGAAAGTGCTTCTGATTGTCGCCCTTTGCCTTAATGCTGCCGACGCGCTCCGCTGCGCGCCTGACTACCTGGCGTACTTCAATGTCTTTGTCCGTCCGCAGAACAGTTGGCGTCTGCTTACCGATAGCAATCTCGATTGGGGACAGGGTCTGATCGCGCTCCGCAACTATCAGCGCCAGCACCCGAATGAACCCATCCAGCTCGCCTATTTCGGCTCTGTCGATCCGGCGCTCTATGGCATCCACGCCACGGCGCTCCCGGCTCACCAGCCAGTGAAGGGAACCCTCGTCATCGGTCCCACACTGCTCTCCGGCCAAACGCTCAGTGATTTCGACGCCTACCACTGGTTGTGGTCTTATCCGCCTACGCGCATACTCGATCACAGCTTGTGGATTTACGACATTAGGTGAGCTCAGGCTCAATCAATTTTGGGAGACGATATAGGTGGTGACGGTTGACTTCACAGCCGCATACTGAAGAGAACCTGCCGCTGCCGGCATGTCTTCCTGCGGAATCATGATCATCAGCGACTGCCCCTGCCGCAGGCGCAGTGCCGCAGCCACCTCGGGAAAAACATACTCACTCAGTGCGGTATTGGCGCTGTCGAGCACAACGCAATCGCCCGACCGGGCCATCATCGCTCCTACCAGATTGCTATTGCACAGGTGGCCGGCAGCGGTCAGGCAGTCCCGATAAAAAAATACCTTCTCACCCAGCGCCTCCCTCGCCTTGGCATAGCCGGCCGCAAACGGCGTGTCGACTCCCGAGCCGATAACAAACACGCGCTGCTCCGGCGGCGCTTTCATGAAGTTCTCGACAAGCTTCCTCTCAGGGCACGTCCATTCTGCCCGGCACGCTGCTATCAGGGCATCGGCATTTTGAGCTCCATAGCGGATGTCGTCGACGAACTGCTTCGCGGCCCGGGTGACAAAGGTGCGGCGCGTCCAGGGAACATGCA
Organism: uncultured Acidobacteriaceae bacterium; assembly: GCA_963846815.1. Taxonomy (GTDB): domain Bacteria; phylum Acidobacteriota; class Terriglobia; order Terriglobales; family Acidobacteriaceae; genus CAVVDY01. The sequence goes on from CAWJXG010000003.1 coordinate 414,544, forward strand.
TTTCGTTAAGCGCCCGAACATGCACCTGCTCCGCCGGGGAAAGCGAGACCGGGTGCAACTTACCCGAACTGTCCTGAACGAAGAAGGTCTGGTGCGGAATGTCTTCTGGCTTCGCCTGCTGCAGCGAGCGCAGTAACTCTTGCGCCGACGGAAGCGCAGCGGCATCTTCTTGTTGTGAGGCTTTTTTCAGGAGATTCACCGCCTGCGGGAAGTTTCGGTCGTTCAGCGCCCTTGAGACGCTTTCCGCCAAGTCCTTGTGGTCCGTGGCGACCGCCTCTGCAAAGAATTTTTCAATCGCCTGACCAATCTTGGAGTCAACCGACTGTGTAAAGGCCGAGGTACCTGGCAGGCACAACACTGTCATCAAAACCCAGGCATGCCACACTGCCCGGTAGTTCATCTTGGTCTTCCAGTCCCGCCACTGCATGCTGCCTCCGTTGCGGTACCACTGCACAGGACTTAGGTCTGTGCTCGCTCTCTCATATCAGATGGGGTGGTGATTGCCTAGCGGAATGAGGTTCTCGCCTCCTTGATGTTGATATTCCCACTTTGTGACTGGGTGGCTGACATCTCCTGCCTTGCCGCTTTAAGATAGAGAGTGCCCACCGTTTTGCCGCGCCCAAACTCGTCTTCTTTAGAAGGAAGGATTCATACATGAACAGTTTTGGCAGCCGTTCCACCCTCCGCGTCGGTAATCACGAATTCGAGATCTACCGCCTCAACGCTCTCGAGCAGCACGGATGCTCCGCCAATCACCTGCCCTTTTCGCTGCGCATTCTGCTGGAAAACCTGCTGCGCCGCGAAGACGGCAAAGTTGTCAAAGCTGACGACATCCGCGCCCTGGCCTCATGGTCGTCCAAGAGCACTCCGGTGCAGGAGATCGCCTTCATGCCCAGCCGCGTGCTGCTGCAGGATTTTACCGGCGTTCCCGCCGTGGTCGATCTTGCCGCCATGCGCGACGCCATGAAAGCGCTGGGCGGCAAACCCGCGCTGATCAATCCGCTGCAGCCGGCCGAGCTGGTGATCGATCACTCGGTGCAGGTCGACGAATTCGGGACCGCCAACGCCCTGCAGCTCAATGCCGAACTGGAGTTCATCCGCAACAAAGAGCGCTACGCCTTCCTCCGCTGGGGACAAACCGCCTTCGAGAATTTCGCTATCGTGCCGCCCGACACCGGCATCGTTCACCAGATCAACCTCGAATACCTGGCGCGCGTGGTCTTCGTCGGCGCAAAGGGCGAGTCTGGCAAGCCCCTGGCTTATCCCGACACGCTGGTCGGCACCGACTCGCATACCACGATGATCAATGGCCTCGGCGTGCTGGGCTGGGGCGTCGGCGGGATTGAAGCCGAAGCTGCCATGCTCGGGCAGCCCGTGTCGATGCTCATCCCGCAAGTGGTGGGTGTGCGCCTGCGCAACAGCCTGAAGACTGGCTCGACGGCCACTGACCTGGTGCTCACTGTGACCGAGATGCTGCGCAAGCACGGCGTCGTCGGCAAGTTTGTCGAGTACTTCGGCCCCGGACTGCAGAACCTTCCGCTGGCCGATCGCGCCACCATCGCCAACATGGCTCCCGAGTACGGCGCTACCTGCGGCATCTTCCCCGTCGATCACGAGACGCTCAAGTACCTCCGCCTCAGCGGCCGCAGCGAAGAACTTGTCGCCCTGGTCGAGGCGTATTACAAGGAGCAGGGCCTCTTCCACACCAAAGACACACCGGAAGCGGAATACACGCACGTTCTCGACCTCGACCTGGCAACTATCGAGCCCAGTATCGCCGGCCCGAAGCGGCCTCAGGACCGGGTGCCGCTGTCAAAGGCAGCGCAGTCGTTCGAACAAGCGCTACCTACGTTGCTTAAGCCGGGCCAGCAGGTTCCACCGAAGCAGATCTCGCGCTGGGACGCCGAAGGCGGCCGCGCTCCAGGCATGGACTCGCAGCACGATTCCGTTAAGGAGCACGTTCAACTTAATGGAGGACTCGATCACGGCAGCGTTGTGATCGCCGCCATCACCAGTTGCACTAACACCTCGAATCCTTCCGTGCTGATTGGCGCCGGCCTGCTGGCCAAGAAAGCTGTCGAGAAGGGCCTCAAAGTACCCGCGTGGGTAAAGACCTCGCTCGCGCCCGGTTCCCTGGTCGTGACCGAATACCTCACCCGCTCCGGCCTGCTGCCGTATCTCGAGAAGCTGAAGTTCAACGTGGTCGGCTACGGATGCACCACCTGCATCGGCAACTCGGGCCCGCTGCCGCAGGAAGTCTCCAGCGTGGTGACCGACAAGGACTTGGTGGTTGCTTCGGTGCTCAGCGGCAATCGCAACTTCGAAGGCCGCATTAACTCCGAAGTGCGCGCCAACTACCTGATGTCGCCGCCGCTGGTCGTCGCCTATGCGCTGGCAGGGCGCATGGACATTGACATGTACAACGAGCCGCTCGGGCGCAGTAACGGCAAGCCGGTCTTCCTGAAAGATATCTGGCCGACCGAGCACGAAGTGAATGAAGTCCTGCAGAAGTTCGTCACCGGAGATCTCTTTCGCGGCGCCTACTCCGACGTCTTCAAGGGCGACGAGCGCTGGCGCGGACTAAAGGTTCCGGAAGGCGAGACCTTTGCCTGGGATCCCAACTCGACTTACGTAAAGCATCCTCCGTATTTCGAGAACATGCCCAAAGCGCCAGCGGCGGTCGGCGACATCAGCGGCGCCCGCGTCCTGTGCTATTTGGGAAACAGCGTTACCACCGACCACATCTCGCCTGCCGGCTCCATCAAGCACAACAGCCCGGCCGGGCAATACCTGATCGGACACGGCGTGAAGCCCGCGGATTTCAACTCCTACGGCTCGCGTCGCGGCAATCACGAGGTGATGATGCGCGGCACCTTCGCCAACGTCCGCCTGCGCAACAAGCTGACGCCCGATCGCGAAGGCGCTTACACCCGCTATCTTCCTGGCGGCGACGAGATGTTCATCTTTGACGCCTCGGAAAAGTATCGCGCCGAAGGCACGCCGCTGGTGATTCTCGCCGGCAAGGAGTACGGCTCCGGCTCGTCGCGTGACTGGGCGGCCAAGGGCCCGCGCTTGCTGGGCGTGCGCGCTGTGCTGGCCGAAAGCTTCGAGCGCATTCACCGCTCGAACCTGGTGGGCATGGGCATTCTGCCGCTGCAGTTCCTCGACGACGAGAGCGCCGAAACCCACGGCCTCACCGGCGAGGAGTTGTACGACATTGTGGGACTCACTCACGTGCTGGAGAACTTCGCTCCCGGCAAGACCGTGGAGGTCCACGCCCGAAAGGCCGACGGCACGAAGGTCTCGATCGACGCTACTGTTCGCATCGACACCCCGCAGGAGGTGCTCTATTACAAGCACGGCGGCATCCTGCAGTACGTTTTACGCCAGTTGCTGCACGGCAAGACGGGGGCAGCCGGCGCGTAGAGCTTTGTTGAAACCTCAGGGCCCCCTCGTTCCAGCGCAGGAATGAGTGGGCCTTTCGTTCTTATGCATTCGAACCAAATGAGCGGCGCACCTGCGCCTCCGCTTGCCAGCCCCCGCAGCCCGGAGGGCGTGTCATGATAGCCGCACGGTCAAGACACCTGAGCTAGACAAGTAGACCCAGCCAATCCGTACCCGGCCGATCTCCACCCAGCGATATCACACAGCAAACGCTTACGAGTCTGGTTACTAAGGGACATATCCCCCACTGTCCTTTCGTAACCTGCTTGTCACAGATTTTCCGCTTGAATGTGGCTAGTCTCGAAGCTGCTGAAGTGCGCGGCTCGGGCATCAGGCGTCAGGTATCAGGCGTCAGAGCGACCGCTTAAGTCTGATAGCAGACCCTTAAGTCTGACACCTGATACCTGACATCTGCCATCCCCTGCGCCCCAAGGATTCCATGTCGAAACCGGCCCCTTATCTACTTCTTTTTTTAATCGTCATCTCCGCGATGATGATTTTCGGCTGTGGCAGCGGGATGTCGCCGACGCCCAATCCCGACCCGAGCACCATGCAGGTGGTTGCATTCTCCGATCTCCATTTCAATTCACTTTACGATCGTTCTCTTTATCCCGCGTTGGCAGCCGCCGATCCCAGCCAGTGGGACAGCATCTTCCGGACCTCGAAGATCACTGCGCCTTCCGCCTGGGGCAGCGATACCAACTATCCCCTGCTGCAGTTGGCGTTGTCGGCCATCCAGCAGAAGGCAGGCAACGGGCCGGTGCTGCTGTTCACCGGAGACCTGCTTGGCCACGGCCTGCCTGAGTTGTTCTATCTCGGTTACTGCGAAACCCAGAAGTGCAATGATCCTCCGGGCCCAGAGCAGCTAGCCGCCATGCAGGCCTTCGTCGACAAGACCGTACTTTATGTGACGTCGCACATCCGGCAGGCGGCGGGAAACGCGCCGGTCCTGTTCGCGGTCGGCAACATCGATTCCTACTCCACCGACGGGCCCGATACCTCGTTTCTCGCAAACAACGCCAGCACCTTCTACACCCAGCTTCTCAATAGCAGCATTGACCAGCAGGCTTTTCTCAGTACCTTCACCAGCGGTGGATACTATTCCGCCACCCTGCCGGGAACGAGAGTGCGGTTTCTCGGCCTGGATAGCGATTCTTTCGTTTCAGGATGGCCGGGTGATCCCGACGCTGAGCTCACGTGGCTCGACTCGCAACTCGCTGCCGCGCAGGCTGCCGGCGAAACCGTATGGCTGCTGATGCATGTGCCTCCCGGTGTTGACACGCAAACCACAGCCACCAATGCCGAGCAGGCCGGCACTCCCAACAAAGTCACGGCCACCACCACCTCCATGATGTGGCAGACCGGCTATCAGGCAATGTTTCTGGGCATCCTGCAAAAGTATCCCGGCGTGATCACCTTCGCCCTCGGCGCACACACTCATATGGATGAATACCGCACCGGCCTCGGCGATACCGTACTTTCCCAGTCGCCGTCTATCAGTCCATTTTTCGGAAACAACCCCGCCTTCAGGGTCTTTACCATTACCCACGATCGATGGCTGCCCACCGACTATCAATCGTTCAACTGCGACCTGGCAATGTCGTCTCCACAGTTCAACTGGTTCTATACCTTCTCCGGAACCTATGGACCCTATGGCAACTTGCCATCCGCCTTGGTGCAGCTCGACCCGCAACTTGTCAGCAATTCAAGCCTGCAGGGTAAATATATGTACTTCTATGACTCGGGCAATACGGCGACCGATAGCCGTACCAAGACCGCGTGGAACCCGGTGAACAGCATCAACTGGCCGATCTTCGCCTGCGGCATAAACAAAATGGATAAGACGGCCTATATGGACTGCGTGAACTCGTATTGAGTGGGCTGGGGAAAAAGGCGCGTCCAAAACAGGACGGCAAGGGCGGGGCAATATGGGTCGCCGGTGGTGCGCAATATCAGGGCTGCGCCTGGCGTCGTACGCCTCAGGCGAGTCGCGTAGCGACGGCGGGTTCTCACGCTCTCACTGCCGGCTGTCCGCACAGCGCCCGGCTACGACCTCGCGGTCCGTTCCGCATTCGGCGACCAAGGGACAGACCTGCTGCTCTCTCCGCATTCAGAATTCGCGGGAAAGCGTCTCGCGGGTACAACGGGAAGTAGCCCTCAATACGCAACAAATGGTCCCATCAGACCAGTTCCCTGGATCGCTCCCGGCAGCGCGACGAACACGTTTCGGCCGTAGAAGAACGGCAAGCCGTAGTCGAACAAAGGCGGGGTGAGTGGCCAATCTGCTCCCAGCGTTGGGAACACTGTGTAGCTCTGGTTCTGAAAGAGCGCATTTGCGTTATCCACACTGAACGACACAGTCGAGGATCCTTTGATATCGCCGCTGTTCGTGACGCTAAACGTCTGCGTGGATTTAGGACAGTAGAAGCCCGACTTGCCGCTGCAATAGGGCATGTTCAAGCCAAGGATGCTCGAATTCAGAAAAGCATAGGCATCGGAACCCGTGTCGAAGATAGTGCCCTCATAGTTGACGCCCTGATAGCTGGTCGATAGATCTCCCTCAAGCGCCTGCGCGCTGTCCAACTGGTTGTTCGATTGGCTGTTGATGCCGAAGAGCATGCTGCCGCTCAGACTGGTCGCGCCCGGTGGGGTAACTGAGGGAAGCTGAATCACCACTCCCTGGTTATCCTGCGCAAACAAGCTGACCGGCTGGGGGACAAGGTCGGCGAGACCCGCTGCAACACAGGCTCCTTTGGCGCAAGTAAAGTAGCATGCGTTTCCGCACGGATCGAATTGGTCGCTGCCGACACCCAGAATGCCGTTGGCTCCCAGGGCCTGCAGGTTGCTGGCATCCGTTCCGGCGTTCTGGCACGCTGATGGGACAGCGGCTTCGCCTGGCTGGCCGACGATTTGGATGAATGCATTTGAGGCCTGTTCTCCGCTCCGGTCGCCGAGCGTCAGGATATCGGCATTGACGATCGGTCCCCACAGAAATCCGCTGACGAACGTGGCGCACTCGTAATTCGGGGATGCGTTGTCCGAGCCGTCATCCGGCGGGAGTTGCAGGCTCAATTTTCCTCCCGCAGGCCCGGCAGCCAGCAGCCGCAAGCCGGTCGATCCGGTATCGACAAGCACGTGGTCAATCGTCTGGCAATTGTTAGTGCCCGGTATGCAGACGGTGACGGTCGTGAAGGGCGTGTTGTAGTCGGCTTGGGAAAGTCCCGGGGGACCTGCATCGACCGTGAGCGGCACAACATTGTTGGGCTGGCCCGTGGTTGGATTTAACGTTACGGTGGCAGAACCGACCTTGGAGGAGTCTTGGAGGGAAGTTGCCTGAATCGTGTCTTCGATCGCTATGTAGGTAACGGCCGTGGTTAGATACAGACCGGTATTCCGAAATAAGTATCCGCCTTCGCCGGCAGAGGTCCATTTTACGGCGGGGTTAAAATTCCCAGTTCCAGTAACGGTCGCCGTACACAAGCTATCCTCTCCAAGGACGACTTCGGAGAACGCGCACGACACAGACACACCTGTTATCGTTCCGGGAGAGTTGACGGTCACGCCAAACCAGCCTGTCACAAGCGGATTCTGGGAGGATGTCGCAGTTGCGTATACGGTGCCCTGCCCCGGAACCGTTGGGCCGGTCACCAAACCGCTGGACGAAACGCAATTGCATAGGTCGCCCCCCGCCAATCCACCGTACCAGGTAACGGTCTGACTCACCGTACCCACACCTACGACGGTTGCCGTGCACTGGCTCTGGTCGCCGGTGTTGATCGTCGCCGGTGAGCAGGAGACTGAGACCGAGTCAACGTTGTTCGAAACTGTGACCGTCGTTGTCTGCTGCTTACTCGAGTCCTGCACTGAGATCGCGGTGATCGTGATCGTTGTGTCGGATTCAACCACCGGTGCCGTGAACACTCCTGTGTTGGAGATGCTTCCCTTTCCGGCTGCCCATGTCACTGCCGAACTGAAGTTGCCCGTGCCCGTCACTTGCGCCGAGCACTGGCTGGTCTGAGTCGAGCGCAGGGCTGTCGGACTGCATGTGACGATAATCTGGCTGATTCCCGAGTTGCCCTGGTTCTTGCCACCGCCATTGTTTCCGCTTCCGCCGCAGGACACCATGACTATCACGGCGCAGGTCACGACCAAGGATAAAGAAAGGTTTCGCATGGACCAGTCCCTTGCTACTTCAGAGCTGAGGTTGCGTTGAAGTTGAAATGTGCCGGCGTCATTGTTGGAATGTAGGCTTGGCCATGCAAGGCCCCGATCGTCCCCGCCAGTCGAAACACGAATCCGGGCGTCTGCAGCGAAACTGGGGTATTCCCCCGAGAGTGCGCGGCGCTTATCGCTTGCTTATATTGTTCGAAGTAGTGGTCGCCCAGAATTTGCCGGAGGTCGAAGAGGCCCGGGCCCCTCCAACTGACTGCGAAGACCAATCCATCCGGCGAGACGAACTCGCGCACCGTCTGCCCGGCCGAAGTTCGAATCTCATGTACTAGATACGTCTGGGCCTGAATTACCCGGGCCGTGCCCTTCAATTGGGCGCTGTCCCTGCTGATCGAATCCTGGTTACCACCCAAGGTCGCCCAACAGGGCGTGGCAATAACACATACCAGAAGCAATCCGCTCAGCAGAAGCCGGTGAATCGCATGTTTAGCTATGGCGGAGAGAGCAAGGCGCATGACGTGACGTTCCCCTTCGGTTTGGTTTTTTCCGAATTGGTAGCTTATGCCTTCGACGAGCTATCAACGTTAGTACGTCTGCGGGGCGAGGACTTCAACGCGAAAGCATAGGGTACTCTTTATAACTCCGCAGTGATTGGCGTCACAATCAGCTGGTCTCCCTAGCTGCCAGTGGTACAATCGCGCGCGATGCCCTGTAGGATTCCATCCCATTGCGGGCACACGGAAAATTTATGAGCACCCCAACCCCTGCTGCATCCAGCGCCCAAGAACAAGTTCCCGCACTTTCTCAGGCTGAGCGCGTTGTGGATACCTTCGTCGCGCCCAGCAAAACCTTCACCAACATTCGCCGCAGCACCAGTTGGTGGGTGCCGTGGCTGCTAAGTGCCATCGTGGGACTGGCGCTGGTCTACGTGGTTGACACCAAGGTCGGCATGGAGAAGGTCGCCGAAAATCAGGTGCAGATGTCGCCCAAGGCTACTGCCCGGCTGGATCAGCTTCCCGCCGATCAGAGGCAATCACAGATCGACCTGTCGGCCAGGATTACCCGTTACATCGGCTATGCTTCCCCCCTCATGAGCATCCTCGTGATCGCGATTATCGCGGCTGTCCTGCTGGGGACTTTTAACTTTGGTCTTGGCGCCGAACTGAAGTTCAGCCAGAGCTTCGCCATCAGCATGTATGCTTTCTTGCCGGGTATCATCAAAGCTCTGCTGGTGATTCTCGTGATCATGATTGGTGGTGGCGAAAACTTCACCTTCCAGAACCAGTTACCCAGCAATTTAGGCGTCCTGGTTGATCCAACCTCTCACTTCCTCTGGTCGGTCGCGTCTTCCATCGATTTTTTCAATATCTGGATCCTGCTTCTCACCGGCATTGGTTATTCCTGCATCACTAAAGTGAAGCGTGGAACATGTATGGGCGTAGTTTTTGGATGGTGGGCGGTTGTCGCGCTTGGCGGTGCAGCGATCGGCAGCCTTTTTGGGTAGCCCGTCCCCATTTCTGAGCGCTTCGTGTCGCGGGCCCGCGATACGGCAGAACCTGGCGTTCCAATTGCTTCAGGATATAGCCCACCAAATCGTCAGATAGGTTATACTTCGGCTACTCTGTATTTCACATACTGCCTGCTCAGGTCGGCAGGCGAGCGGGGCGGATTCATTTTTTATAAGGCCCCGAGAAGATTTCTAGCAGGGCTCGTAGCGTCTATGGAGAATGGCGTGCTGCCGATATTCACCTTTAAATCTTCGGCTCGTTATGCCCACTCCAGATGCCAGGAACCGACTCCGGGGGGTGTCGCTTGGACCTGGTCGTTATACGTATCCTATTCGTCCTCATTTCAGCAGTTTGTGCTTACGAACTTCAACCCTTAGGTCTTTCCAGTTGGCCGGCCGCGGGAGCGGGCGCTGCCTTCGGCGCCGCAGTGGTGCTGTTCGAATTCAGGCTGCGTCAGGTGAGCCTCAAGCGGCTGATCGGCGCGGTCATCGGCAGCATTCTGGGCATCGTCGGGGCCTACCTTTTCAGCCTCGTCATCCGCAACAGCCTCCGGCCCGGACCGACCCAGAGTTTCCTTCAGCTCTTCATCATGCTGCTGATGGCCTACGTCGGCCTGATCGTGGGCGCCGGCAAGGGCGACCTGCTGAATCTCGCCGCGCTGGGCGGAATTTTCGGTGGCGAAAAGCAGACCAGGCGCAACTACAAGATTCTTGATACCAGCGTTATCATCGACGGCCGAATTGCCGACATTGCAGAAACCGGCTTCCTCGATGGCACGATTGTTATCCCTCAATTCGTTTTGCGCGAGCTGCAACTGGTTGCGGACTCCGCCGACTCCATGAAGCGCAACCGCGGCCGCCGCGGTCTCGACATCCTCCAGCGCATCCAGAAAATTGCCACGCTGCAGGTGCAGATTGTCGAAGACGACTTTCCGGCAGTGCGCGAGGTTGATCTCAAGCTGATTGAGCTGGCCAAGGTCTACGAGGGCAAAATCGTAACCAATGATTTCAACCTGAACAAAGTGGCTCAACTGCAAGGCGTGCAGGTGCTCAACATCAACGAGCTTGCCAATTCCTTGAAGCCGATCGTTCTGCCCGGCGAAGTCATGCGGGTGTTCGTCCTCAAGGAAGGTAAGGAATACAACCAGGGAGTTGCCTATCTCGACGACGGTACCATGGTAGTCGTGGACAACGCCCGCAAGATGATTGGCAAGAATGTCGATATTTCGGTGACATCTGTGCTGCAGACTACCGCCGGCAAGATGATCTTCGGCAAGTACGATGAACGGGCTATCAACCTGGCTCCGCGTCCGGTGGAAGCCAAGCAGGGCGTGACGACTGAGATTCGCCGGCCCACCGCGGCCACTGCCGCTGTCTCGGAAACTCCGAAACCCGAATAATGTTTCGACGAGTAATGTTTCGAAAATGATGAACTTCTGTTTCTCCCTTGTGCGCCGGCAAGGCATCGTTGTAATCCTGGTTTTGCTGGGGCTGTTGTCTGCTGCTCCGCTTTGCCTCGCTCAGGCCGGCAGCGCCGAGGTCACGGGCTCCGTCACTTATCTGGAGCGCATGGCCCTGCCGCCCGATGCCACCATCGATGTTCAACTCGCCGACACCTCCGTGGCTGACATTGCGTCCCAGATTGTCGCCGAGAGCATGATGAATGTGGAAGGCCGTCAGGTTCCGATCCCGTTCACCCTCACCTACGATCCGACGAAGATTCTTCCCAGTCATCGCTACTCCGTGCGTGCCAACATCCGTTACAGCAATGGAATCCTGATGTTCAGCACCACGCAAGCCTACCCGGTGATTACGCACGGCTCTCCATCAAAGGTGAACCTGGTGCTGCATCGCGTGGGCCGTACAGAGAAAGAGAGCTCCTCCGCCAGGCCGACGAAAGCTATAGCCGAGCCGTCTCCGCCTCCGCCTGCTGCGACCTCTTCTGAAGCCATCGCTGAGGCGAATCCGCCAGCCTCTGCGGGTGAGACGACGCAGAGCGAGACTGCGCCCCCCCAGGCTTCCGCCGAACCGCCAGTGCCTGCGGAGCCCGCTGCGAATGCAGCCACTACCGAGCAGGAGACGAAGCCCGCGCCTCCAACGTCCGCACCCGAAGCCGCTGCCGAGCAGCAGACAAAGCCCGCGCCTTCAGCTCCGGAACCGGAGGCTGCCTCTAAGCAGGCCGAACCGGAAGCTCCTAAAGCTGAGGCCACTGCACCTGAGCCGCAGCCTTTACCGGAAGCGCCCTCCGCAACCATGGAAGCTGAGAAAGCCAATTCCTCGCGTGAGCTGGAATCCGCTCCAGCCACGCAGATTTACTTATCGCCGCTGGCCAACACACAATGGAAGTTGATTCAGCTTGGTGGTCAGAGCATTGTGATTACCCCTCCGAGCCGCCCCATGACACTGGCATTCAGTCCGGAGGGGACGCGAATTGCGGGCTCAGCTGGTTGCAATAGTTATCTGGGGACGTTCAGCGATGATCACGGCACTTTGAACCTGGATCCCGGCGGCATGACGCTGCTGTCCTGCGCCGACAAATCCAACCAGCGCGAGCACAAGTTCGTAGAAATGCTGCGCTCCGCGAACGGATACCGGGTACAGGGGAATTTTCTGGTTCTGACCGAAAACGGAAAGCCGCTTGCGAAATTCGAAAACATCGACTAGCTCCTGAGAGTGAGCTCAGAGATTTCCACGAGGAACTGACCTTGCCGCCTACCCTTCTCGCTCAATCCACTCGCATCACGGCTGCAGGAAACAAACCCAAGCTGATCGATGAATACATCGGCCGCGTGAACTCGCAAACCGCCAAGGCCAGCGTTGCCCACATGCGCTCGCCCGGCGGCTGGGTCGAACCCGGACAGACGCCGGAATTTGACGAGTTCACCATTGTGCTGCGCGGTGTGCTGCACGTGAACTATGGCAATGGCGAACTCGATGTAAATTCGGGGCAGGCCGTCATCGCTCATGCTGGCGAGTGGATTCAATACTCCACGCCCGGCGCGGAGGGCGCCGAATATATCGCGGTTTGTGTCCCGGCTTTCGATATGCAGACCGTGCATCGCGACCGGTGATTCCAATACAATCGATACATGCGCTCGACCCGGGCCCTACCGGTTGTTTTCGCTCTGCTGTTCTCCATCGCCTGCTCCTCCAAAAAGCCCGCCGAGAAACGCTACGAGTTGGAAGGCGATGTAGTTGCCGTCGACTCCGCCGCTCATCAGATCACGGTGGCCCACAAAGACATTGCCGGATTGATGCCCGGCATGACCATGCCTTTTCTTGTCGGACCAGACGATCAGTGGGTGTTCGGCAAGATCGCGCCCGGCGACCAGGTACACGCCACGCTCGTTCTCGGCAGGCATGCCGAGCTGCAGGACATCACTTTCACCAAGCTATCGGTCGGCAGCAGCGGCAGCACCACCAGTTTTCACGTGCCTGAAGTGGGAGATCAGGTTCCCGACTTCGCGTTCATCAATCAGAACGGAAAACGCATCCACCTTGCGCAGTTCCGCGGCAAGCCCTTGCTGCTTACCTTCATCTATACCCGCTGTCCCTTGCCTGACTACTGCCTGCTGATGAGTAATAATTTCAGCGAGATCCTGAAGCAATTGCATCAGCAGCCGCAGACTTTTCCCAAGACGCAGCTTCTCAGCATCAGCATTGATCCTGACTACGACCAGCCTCCAGTTCTGCGCAAGTATGGCGCGCGCTACGTCGGCGATATCGATCCCAGGTTCCAGCACTGGCAGTTTGCCACCGGTTCGACCGACCAGATACAAAAGGCCGCCGACTACTTCGGCCTCGCTTTCAATAGCAAGTCAGGGCAGATCGTTCATAGTCTGAGCACGGTGCTGATCGGTCCCGACGGGAAAATACGGAAGGTTTACCTGGGCAACGACTGGAAGCCTGATGAGGTTGCTGCAGCCTACGCTGCTGCGGTTGGTGGATAAGCCGCCCAACTCTGCGCCCCGCTTCGGCCTCCAATATCAGTGTGAGTGGAAGAGAGGCATCTCATGGCTGACGCGCGCACTCCCGTCGAGCAGTTCAACGACATGATTCGCGGCCTGAAGTTCGTCATCCTCACCACGGTTTGCAAGGATGGCTCGCCCCAAAGTTGTCCGATGGCAACCCGTGAGGCCGATGAGCAGGGTTATCTCTGGTTCTTCACGCGTACGAATACTCATACCGTCCAGGCACTGCGCGACAACCAGCACATAGGTCTCGCCTACTTTGACGCCGCGAACCAGAGGTACATTTCTGTGTGCGGCATTGCAGATTTGCGGAATGATCCTGCAAAAATCCGGCAACTCTGGGACGCCCGCTACGAGCCATGGCTGCCCCAGGGCGTGGACGATCCCGCCCTGGCGTTAATCCGGGTGCTGATCACTGCCGCCGAATACTGGGACGGGTCCGAAGCTCGCATGGTGTCGCTGCCAGGTTTTGCCGATCCGGCGGTAACCGGAGCGCATTACCGGCGCGTCGGCCATCGGGAAATCGAACTACCCGAAAACCAGCGGCTTCGTAATCCGTAGCCCCTCAGTGCTCGCTTTGCGAAGGCGCCGGAGCGGGAGCAGGTGGCGATGACGGAGGCGCGGCCGGCGGTGGCGCTTCGGGCTTCGAAGACGCCAGGAACTGTAGAAATTTGTTCGCTGCCTCGGCCCTCGGTCCCTGCAGCTTGGAAGGTACCAGCGCCGGTACGTCAGCCGGACACGCCTGAACCGCTGCGCAGATATTCACCGCGTGGGCCAACTCGCCCTGCAGGGAAGGGAATTCAGCAACATCGGCCGGCGAGTTCAAGATGACGATATCGACTGCCGGGTCGTTCATGTTGTTGACCGCGCCCCTCAAGTCCGCACGATTCAGACTGCCTACCTCGATTACCGCGCCGTTAGACAGCCGCGGATTGGTGGCTTCGAAGTCGAGTATGCGGTGATCGATTTGTTGCGCGTAGGGAGAATTCAGGTCGCGAAAAATTCGTACTTCCAGGGGCTCCACCCGTTTCGGGGGTTTGCATGCCGGGATGATCAGGCAAACGGCAGCGGCAAACATCAGGAGCCAGTTCGGTCGAGCTATCATGCCAAAATCATAGCCGACGAGGGCACCTGCAGGCACTTACCTTTACGTAATTCGCCACCAAATTAAGTAACAGCAGGTTCAAGTACTCACGTCACCACTGAATGGCCATTCAGCCGTTTCCCCCACTAACTGTTAACAGGAGAGAAGAAAATCTTCACAGAAACACCCTTTCAGAATAAATTACCTTCATACATAATGCTGGCGTAAGTTGTCGGGTGGGGACATGAGGGGCCGAGCCGTCTGCGGGCTGTTTTTGATACTGCTATGCAGCGTGATTGCATGCTGCCAGCAGTCCGAACCTCTTGTGCTTCGTGCTGACGCCTCCGGTGAGAGTTCTTCCAATCCGCCCACGTTTCTTTTCAGCAGCTCTCCCTCGGAAGTGGCGCCTCCCGTAACCGCCTCGCTGGAGGTGACCGACGGCAATAGCTGGATGGAATCATCGGCTTTGAATTCCACCGCGCCGGATGCACCGAGCGGAGCATGCACCCAGGCCATGGCGGCGTTGAATGAGCCGCCACCGAATGGACTCGCACTGCGCAACTTCAGTATCCATGGCGAGTTCACGCGCGATCACATGATCGAGATGGCGCACGATTTCATCCCCGGCAGACCTCTGCCCGATTCGCCCTCCTATACCCCCATGACGTCGCGCGAGAAATTCGAAGGCTGGGCTCACCATACCTACTCCGCCGACATGTTGCTGGGAACGGTGTTGGACACCATCACTCTGCAGGCTACTGGCGCCTATCGCGACTACGGCGGCGGCATGGAAGGCTTCAGCAAGCGCTACGGCACGCAGTTGCTCTCGAACGAAGCCGGATCGCTTTTTGGAAGATGGTTCTTCCCGACGGTTTTGCACCAGGATTCACGCTACTTCCCGTCCAATAAGACCAATATCTTCGACCGCATGGCCTATGCCGTAAGCCGGACCGTCATCACCCGCAGCGATAACGGGAACAATGTATTCAATAGTTCGCTGCTGCTAACGCTTCTGTTTACCTCGGCGCTGGCCAACGGCTACAAGCCCAATTACGAGGAAAGTTTTCCCGCGACCATGGCAAACACGGCCGCCGGGCTGGGAGCCTCTGCCCAGATGAATCTGCTCAACGAATTTTGGCCCGACCTGAAGAACCTCTTCACTCATCACGGGCCAACGAAATACCTGAGCAACGAGGTCGATCGGATCACCACGCCGAAGGGAAAGTCCACAGCCGCCGATCCGCAGCTCACGGTGAATTGATCTGCCACGAAACGCGACACCGCTGCGCATTGAAATGACCCGCGAGTTCTCGATGACTGACAAATAAGCGCCGTGCCCAGGGGCTCGCGTCCTGCCCGGTTCTATAGAAGGGGATGTCAAGAGAAAATACCTCACCCTCGGCGGCAGAGGGGAGTTCTCTGGCATCCAGCCCCTTGGCACGATGCGTGGAGTGCGGTGCTGGCAGTGGCGAATCGGTTCAGGCCACGTTACTGCGTCGTTCGGCGGCTGTATGCTTGCGCAAGCCACATGGGGGCTCGTGGCCAACCATGGTTCTATCGGAGACTCGTTCGCCGTGGCGAACGGCACTATGGCTTTGTTGGGTTGTCCGAGGGAGCATACGGTGCCCCGTGAGACTTGGTCCTGAAGGACGCTTGGCCTAACCCGGCCAGGATACTTACCCTCGAACCCGAGCGCGCAGCGCGAAGGACAACGTGAAACATCCGTTTCGTCCTGTCGCTGTGCGCTCAAGCCGCATGTAGCTTCAGATAATCAGCGTCGAACGGCTCTCCTTTCTTCCAGATGTGTAAGGTAATGGCGGCCATCTTGCGCGCCAGGGTGAGGCGAGCCAGCTCCGGCTTGATTCCCTTTAAGAGAAGGTTTTGGTAGAAGCTGCCAAACACCCCGCCGCTGCCGCTGGCGGTGGTTGCCGCACCCTTAAACAGATTCTTAAGTTCGTGATTGTGGTTGAGATTGAGTCCGCGAATGAAAACTGGTTTCTTACGCCGCCGTGGTTCTCCGTTCACCAGCTTGTAGTCGGCGCTGCTGCGCGTCTCCAACGCCAGTCCGCAGTAGGCCCAGAACTGGCGCTTCGTGCGGAAGCGATGCGGGGTTTGCACGCACGCCATCAGCAAAGCGGCACGAATCGGACCCAGCCAGGGAATCGAGCGCAGCAGTTTGTTCGCTGCGTGCTTGCGGCTTTCCAGCAGCAGATCGCGACGGGCTTCGCGGCGCAACTGCTCGAGCAGATCCAGCTCCTGATAGAGCCGCTGCGCCCGCCGCTGCAATCCCGGCTCGCCCAGCTGCGCTAAGTAGTCTTCGCGATGCCGGGTTCCATAAGGCTTCTCGCCGGCACAAGCAATCGCCTGGCTGCGATACAGCGCCTTCAGCCGGCCCATGGTGCGGGTGGTGTCTTCCGTCAGCGCCGCATAACTGCGTCCCAACTGCTTCACCGCCGCCGTGCTGTTCTGCCCGTGATAAACCGGGGAGAGCATGTCGGCGCGCAGCAACTCGGCCAGTTTGCGGGCGTCGATGGCGTCGCTCTTGTTGCCCGCCTTCAGCAGCGCGTTCTTGCGCGGATTGCACACCACCAGCCTGGCCACCCGCCGCACCAGCAGATCGTAAAGCCACGCCGCGCTCGCGCCTTCTTCAAAGGTGACATGCAGAGTTCCACGCAGGCCGTGGAAGAAATCTAGGATGGCGCGCGCCTGGGTGGGGAGCACACACTGCATTACCAGCTTGCCGTCGCCGTTCAGCACGGCTGCGCTGATGGTGCTCTGGTGGACATCCAGCCCGACATACTTGATGCTATTCATCAGGGTGTTCCTTTCGTGTCGCTGCAGTTTCTGCTTCTCACAGCTACTGCAGACTACTCCGAAAGGGGCGCCCTTCTATAATGCGTGCCCCAGGTTCGAGTCCTTCGTTTGGACGCTAACCTGGGAAGCGTGCGCGTGAAGGCCAACCCCGAAGGGGTGACTCAGTGTAGCCCGCGTGGGGCGAGGCGGAACCTGGGGTGGGCAGCGCGCGATGTGGCAGAGCCCGGGACGGGCCTACGTTGGATCCCAGCACTCCGTCCGCCCGCGGCGAACTGCGTGCTGGGCTACGCTGAGTCGCGCCCCTAGCGCTGGCGTTTCGCAAGCCCGCGGCATCGCCAGCCACGCCAAGAATCAGGTCCTTCGCTTGCACAGCTCAGGGAAACGCACGGGTGGTCGCCCTGCGCAGCTGCTACCCCATGACAATTGTCACGTTCCTCTTCTGACATTGAACACTGTCGGACGGGTGCAGGGCCGCGCATGATATGGCTTTGAGCTTGTGGAAAACATGGCCCTGAAACCTGTTCCCATCGACACGCCAATGCTTCCAAGAACGCCGGAAGGGTGCGATTCTATACGGGAGAGCCATCCCACTGATATGCGCGATCTGAAAGAAGAGCTGGCATCCCTGCGCATTGAGCGCGACACGCCGCCCCGGCGCTGGGGAAGAATCGTCGGTTGGCTGTTCTTGCTCGCGCTGGTCGCGGGCGCTGTCCTCTATTACCTGCGCGTCCGGCCATCGCTGGGCCCTCTCGACGCGCTTGGCGCCGTTGAAATCGAAACCACCAAGGCCAGCGTGGTGAACACTGGCGGACCCAATGCCGGTACCCCGATCCTGACCGCCTCCGGATATCTGGTGGCGCGCAGGCAATCAGTCATCTCGTCCAAAATTCAGGGCCGCCTCTCGGAACTCAAGGTTGAAGAGGGAAGCGTCGTACATGCAGACGAGATCATCGCCCGGCTGGAGGATGCAGATTACGTCGCTGCGGTCGCTAAGGCAAAAGCCAACATCGAGTATGCCAAGGCTGATCTTGCGGAGATGCAGCGCCAGGCCCGTCTGCAACGAGGCCTTTTCAAAGACAAGGTCGTTTCTCAGGACGCACTCGATGCCGCCGACGCCAAGGTTCATCTGTCGCAGGCCACGCTTGATCAGGACCAGGCGGACCTCAAGGAGCAACAGGCGCTGCTGGAGTTCACCAACATTCGCGCGCCCTTCGATGGCGTTGTCATCAAGAAGATGGCCGAGGTTGGCGAAAGCGTGGCGCCGATTCCACCAGGCGTGAATGTTTCTACTTCGTCGGGCGCGATCGTCGCCATCGTCGACATGAATTCGCTGGAGGCGGAGGTCGACGTCAACGAAGCCAACGTCGCGCAACTGCAAGCCGGCGATCCAGGGACTGTCAATGTGCAGGCCATTCCCGATCATCCTTACCAAGGGCGCTTGCGCCAGATCATTCCCACCGCCGACCGCACCAAAGGAACGGTCACGGCGAAGGTCAGCATCCTGAACAAGGACAAATTCCTGAAGCCGGAGATGAGCTGCAACGTCACCTTCCTGGAGCCCGCGAAGAAAGACGCGAAGCCGGATACGCAGCCGCAACGCATCGTGACCATTTCCAAAGATGCAATCACCACCCGCGACGGCAAACCGGTGGTCTTTGAAGTCGATGACCGCAAGGTCCACATGGTTCCCGTGGTAACGGGCAACGACCTCAACGGCCAGGTGATTGTGAAGAACGGCCTCGCCGGCGGAGAGACGCTGGTGAGCAATCCCCCGCAAAGGCTGAAGGATGGCGATGCGGTGAGGGTCAAAGGGTAGCGATTGTTTTGAAGGGACACGGCTTCAGCCGTGTCGAAAACAGTGAAATAGGATTGGGGCTTTAGCCCCTGAGGTGTTCGCGTTATGAGTACAAGCAGCACGCCCGAAGTCACCACCCGAGCCAGCGCCGTCAGCGTGCAGCATGTTCGCAAGGTCTATCAGCGCGACAGCCAATCGATCACGGTGCTTGACGGCATCAATCTCGATGTGCCGGCAGGCGAATTCGTCGCCCTCATGGGACCCTCAGGATCGGGCAAGACCACGCTGCTGAACCTGATCGCCGGCATCGACCGCCCCACTTCCGGCAAAATCGTCGTGGCCGACACTGAACTCGCGCCGCTCTCCGAGGGCGAACTGGCCAAGTGGCGCAGCCGCAACATCGGCTTCATCTTTCAGTTTTACAATCTGATCCCCGTTCTCAATGCGGTGGAGAACGTCGAGCTTCCGCTGCTGCTCACTTCACTCTCGGGCAAAGAGCGCCGCGAACGCGCCATGACCGCTCTTCGCATCGTCGGACTCGAGGACCGCTACAAGCACTACCCGCGCCAGCTCTCCGGCGGACAAGAGCAGCGTGTTGCCATCGCCCGCGCCATCGTCACTGACCCCCGCGTGCTGGTTGCCGACGAGCCTACTGGCGATCTCGATCACCGGAGCGCGCAAGAGATTCTAGACCTGGTGCAGACCTTCAACAAGGAGTTCGGCAAGACCATCGTCATGGTCACCCACGATCCTCGCGCCGCCGAGCGAGCCCACGTGCAACACCATCTTGAGAAGGGAGTGCTGAGCATCTGACATGAAGTACGCACCCCTCGTTCTCAAGCATCTGCGCAAGAACTGGATTCGCACGCTCAGTACCGTACTTGCGATGTCGGTGTGCATCTTCCTGTTTTGCGTTCTGCAGACGGTGATTGCCGCCGTCAACTTCGGACTTCATTCCGGCAACACCAGCCGTCTTGTGACGCGCGATTCCATTTCGCTGGCGAACCTGCTGCCCATTAATTACCAGCAGAAGATCGCCGCCATCCCCGGCGTGAAGGACACGGTCATCGTCTCCTGGTTCGGCGGGGTTTATCGCGATCCTAAAAACTTCTTCGGCAACCTGGCAGTCCAGCCGGAAGCCTTTCTTCGCATCTACCCCGAGATCATGCTGCCTCCCGACCAGAAGGAGAAATGGCTAGGCGATCTTCGCGGATGCATCGTCGGACGCAAGCTGGCGCAGCGCTTCAACTGGAAGGTCGGCGACACCCTGCAGCTCGAGAGTTTCATTCCGTACTATCGCGTGGGCAAGCCCTTCGACTTTGTGATCGACGGCATCTACGACACGGATGAAGCGCGCTATCCCGCCACCGATCTCAACTCGCTGTACTTCAATTTCAAGTACGTCTACGAAGCCACAGGCGAACGCATCGGGATCGGCACGCTGACCGAGTTGATCGACGATCCCACGCAGGCGGGCGCTGTCAGCAAGCGCATCGATGCCGCATTCGAGAACAGCGATCACCCCACCAAAACCGAAACCGAGCAGGCCTTCCGCGCCAGCTTTGTCGCGCTTGCCGGAAACCTCGCGCTCCTGCTGAACGGCATCGGACTGGCCGTGGCCTTCACGATTCTTCTGGTAACTGCCAACACTATGAGCATTGCCGTCCGCGAACGCCGGCAGGAGATTGGCGTGCTGAAGACCCTCGGCTTCTCCAGCGGTCTGGTGATGGCGCTGATCCTGAGCGAGGCGCTGTTGCTGGGCGTGATGGGCGGCCTGCTTGGCATCCTCCTCTCTCGCGCGATTATCGCTGTGCTTGTTGACGTTCCCTTCCTGGGCGATGTGCTGCGCGCATTTCACAACCTGGGGCTCTCCCCGCGGATCGCCTCGTTCGGACTCAGCATTGCTTTGCTGCTGGGATTGCTCGCCGGATTTTTCCCTGCGCTGATGGCCTATCGCTCGCGCATTACCGACGCTCTGAGGCAGGTGTAGCATGGGGCTCCTACTTCGATACAACCTGCGCAACCTGCGCGCCCGCTGGAAGGTTACGCTGCTGGCCATCTTTGGCATCGCCCTCGTGGTCGCTGCCGTTGTCGTGATCGCCTCCATGTCGGCCGGCTTCCAGATCGCGCTCAGTTCCACCGGCTCCGACAACAACGCCATCATTGTGCAGCGCGGCTCGCTTTCCGAGCTGACTTCGTGGATCCATATCGGCGACGCGCAGACCATCATGACCGACCCTCGCGTTGCTCGCGACAGCCAGGGCACGCCGCTGGCCTCGTGCGAAATCGTGGTCATCGCCAGCAAGCCCAAGAAGAGTGACGGTCAGGCGGCCAACGTCACCCTGCGCGGCGTCACTCCCATGGCCTTCAAGGTTCGCAACAACATCAAGTTGGTTGATGGCCGCATGTTCACTCCCGGCCTGTTCGAGATCATCGTCGGCAAGAAGATCTCTGACCGCATGCAAGGGCTGAATATCGGCGATACCTTGCGCATGCAGCGCAAAGATTTCAAGGTCGTGGGACTGTTTACTGCCGACGGCAGCTCATTTGAGAGCGAAATCTGGGGCGACTACAACGCCCTCGCGCCTGCCGTGCAGCGCAATGGCGGTTGCGACTCCCTCACTGTGCGCATGAAGAATCCTTCGACCATACCTGCCTTCGACAAGGACCTGCGCGCCAACCCCCAGTTCCAGGTGCAGGCCGAATCCGAGCGGAAATACTACGAAGACCAGGCTGGCAGCCTTGGCATGGCGCTGAAGATACTCGCCGCCTTCGTCGGAATCGTGATGGGCATCGGAGCGGTGTTTGGCGCCATGAACACCATGTACGCCATCGTCTCGCAGCGCACCCGCGAGATCGGCACCCTGCGCGCGCTCGGCTTCTCGCGCGGGACCATCCTCTTCTCCTTCGTCACTGAATCGGTCTTCCTCGCCGTGGTCGGCGGAGCGCTGGGCTGCCTGCTCGCCCTTCCCATGGAGGGATTCACCGCCGGCACCGGACAGACGCAGAGCTTCAGCGAGTTGGCTTTCGCCTTCCGCATCACTCCGGAAATCATCATCGTCGGCATGGGCTTTGCCGTGCTGATGGGCATTCTCGGAGGCCTGCTGCCCGCCTTCCGCGCCGCCAGGATGCCAATCACCAAAGCCCTGCGCGAAGCGTAGAAAAGCAGTTGTCGGTTGTCAGAAGGGCCCACACCGCTGGTAGCGAACCATGCTGCGCCCATCAACCACCCCAGTGGGGGATCTGTTTGGGCCAACTGGTTTCCCTAGGTCTTTCACCCTGCGACGCCGCGAAGCGGAGGCTCTACTCTAGCCCAGCACGGAGCCGCAGGCGGAGTGCTCGATAGGCTACACAAAGGGCCCGAGTCCCGCAGGGACGGCACTCCTTATCACACATCACCGTGACAAACTCGCTTGGTCTCTCGCGCCCCGTTAAGTACAATATCTGCGACGGGGATGGAGTGGATTTGTGTCTCTCCAGCATTCTCCTCGCAGATGGGGCTGCGTGACTCGAGCAGAACGTCCCAACTTCCATTGGCCGCTGTTGACTACATCATTACCATTCAGACATTTCCATTCCATGAAAATCGCGCTTAAGTCTTTATTCTCCAAGATATTGCATGTAACTCTCACGCGCTCAATATTTTGCGAGCCTTCTTCGAAAACGACCCAATCCTTTCAAGATTTTGCGGATAGGGTGGGGGAGGGGGGTATCCCCGGATATGCACCAAATACAGTGCAACCGGAAATCGCGTGCCAAGATTATCAGTTTATAAACGTCTGCCGTCCCTACGGCAATGGCGGAGATTCGAGTCAGGGCACGACTTCCAGTCTCGCTCGCAGCTCGACGCTCGTAGCCTTCCTTCTTCTCTCTGCTGCGGCCTTTGCTCAAACTGTCATCACCGATCCCGCAAAGCTCGAAAGCAAGACCGTGCCTGACATGCAGACCTTCTCGATTGATCAGCTCTACGCCACGCGCGCCATTGGCGGCAGCACCTGGTCGCCCGATGGCAAGCAGGTGGCCTTCGTCTCGAACATCAGCGGCCGAAACAATGTCTGGCTGGTTTCAGCGGCCGGTGGCTGGCCAACCCAGTTGACCATCAGCAACCAGCGGCAGAAATCTCCGGTGTGGTCGCCCGACGGCAAATGGATCGCCTACGCCTCTGACTACGACGGCAATGAGCAATGGGACGTCTTCGCCGTGTCGCCCAAAACCGGCGAGGTGCACAACCTGACGACCACGGAAGAAATTTCGGAGGATTCGCCAGCCTGGTCTCCCGACAGCAAGTATCTTGCCTACGTCAAGAAGCCGAAGGGCGCATCCAGCTACGAGATCGACATGATGGAGTTCTCCACGCGGAGCGTGAAACACATCACCAAAGACACGCCCCCGGACAAGAGCAACTTCAATCCGATCTTCTCGGACGACGGCAAATCTCTGGTCTACACGCAGGCTGACGCGGGCGAGAGAAACAGCAACATCTTCATGGTTGATCTGGCGTCGATGAAGGCTACCAATCTCACGCCGCACCAGGGCGAGCAGACCTACTTTGCTGCCGACACGTCGCCCGACGGCAAGAGCATTCTCATCACTTCGAATGCGCAGAACGGATATAAGAATGTTGGGTTGCTCGATATTGCAACCCGGAAAATCACCTGGCTGACCAACGATAAATGGGAAGTCGGAGCAGGATCGTTTTCGCCCGATGGCGCCAGCCTGACCTGGACCGCCAACGTCGAAGGCAACACCAATGTCTATCTCTACAATGTTGCCGCTCGCAGCACTCAAATGCTGTCCCTGGCGGCAAGCGTGAATTCACCCGCGGGCAATCCAACGGCTTTTTCTCCCGATAGCTCGAAGCTGCTCTACTACCACAACGGACCGACCGCGCCCAACGATCTGTGGAGCTACGACCTGAAGACCAAAGCTACCGCGCAGCTCACGCACGCGATGGTCGGCGGCTTGCGTTCATCAGATATGGTCGAGCCGTACCTGGTCCACTATCCCAGCCGCGACGGCAAGTGGACGATCTCGGCCTTCGCTTATGTCCCCAACAACATTCAGCGCAACGGCAAATATCCGGCGATTGTCTACATCCACGGCGGCCCGACCGGGCAGTACATCAACTCGTTCAATCGCCGCGTGCAATACCTCGTCAATGAGGGATACCTGGTGATCGCGCCGAATTTTCGCGGCTCAACCGGTTATGGCAAGGAATTCATGAAGGCCAATTATCGGGATGAAGGCGGCGGAGATTTGGCCGACATCGTCGACGCAGCCGGCTGGATCGCCAGGAGCGGTTTCGTCGACAAGAAGAAGCTCATTTCCATGGGCGGCAGCTACGGCGGTTATCTCACCATGATGGCAGTAACGAAGTATCCCGATCTGTGGGGCGCGGGCGTGGCCATCGTGCCCTACGTGAACTGGTTTACCGAACTCAAAACAGAAGACCCGGCCATTCGTGCCTATGACATTTCCATCATGGGCGACCCGACGCAGAACAAGGCGCTCTACGAAGACCGCTCGCCCATCAACTTCATCGACCGCGTGAAGGCGCCGATTCTGCTGATTGCCGGCGGCAACGACGTCCGCGATCCCAGCAATGAGTCACAGCAGGTAGCCGATGCGATCAAGAAGAAAGGTGGAATCGTGCAGCTAAAGGTTTATCAGGGCGAAGGCCATCAGTTCTCGCGCATCGAGACCCAGATGGATGAGATGAAGACCATCTCCGACTTTCTGAAAGTGCACGTGCCATCGCCCGGCTGCGGATGCTCGATCTATGAATGAAATCAACGCTTGTCATCCTGAACCGGCAGCGGGGCGACGAGTCGCAGGGCCCCTATATTTGGAACAGGTCGGCCCGAAAAATCATTTCCCGGCCTTCCGGCGCTCTGCTGCCATCTCGAGGATCGCGTCAACCAGTCCTTGCATTGTGTACTCGCGCGCGGCGATATGCACCGGGAGACCGAATTCGCGCAAAGTTGCTGAGGTAACTGGACCGATGGATGCTGTTTGAACTCCGGACTTTACCGCAGCACGCGCGCCGCGCACGCCAAGCAGGCCGACGAAGTTCTTCACCGTTGAAGAACTGGTGAACGTTATCGCATGAGGTTTGCGATTGGATGCGAGCACAGCGCGAAGACGCCGCGCCGAAGCTTCCGGAGCAACCGTTTCGTAAGCTTCCACTACATCGACTTGCGCTCCGGCTTTGCGCAGTTCGCGTGGAATCACATCACGCGCGACCCTGGCTCGCACCAGCAGCACGCGCTTCCCCTTCACCCGGCGATGAAGCGCAGCGACCACCGACTCGGCAATGTATTGCTTCGGCGTGACAGAGACCTTCAGCTCATGCTTCTCGATGGCAGCTTTTGTCGCAGGACCGATAGCAGCAATCTTCAGGTGATCGAGACTCGAAGGCTCGATCCGCTTCTTCGCCATGCGCTCGAACATGGCTTCCACGCCGTTCACGCTGGTAAGGATCAGCCAGTCGTAATCACGAGTGTTCTTCAATGCCTTATCGAGCGGAGCGAACGAGCGAGGTTTGCGTATCTCAATGAAGGGAATTTCCAGGACCTGGCAGCCGAGGTCGCGCAGCAGGGAAGAGAGAGCTCCGGCTTGCTTCTTCGCGCGCGACACCAGAACGCGGCATCCGGCAAGAGGACGCTTAGGGTTCGGCTTGCTCACGGCTGTTGTGGAGCGGCTGCGGCCGCGCTGTACACTTCTTCCAGAATCTGTGTTCCGCCTCGTTGGAGCAGTGTATCGCCGACTTGCTCGCCCAGGGCAACAGGATCAGTTCCTTGTCGCACCTCGCGCAGCACCTCGGAACCATCAGGCCGCGCGACAACTCCTGTCAGATGCAACACGCCGTCTTTCACCTGGGCAAAGGCGCCGATCGGAACCTGGCAACCGCCGCCAAGCTTGTTCAGAAGCGCACGTTCGCAGATAGTTGCTGCCCGTGAATCCGCATCGTTGAGGAACTCGAGATGCTTGCGCGTTTCGGCGTCGCCTTCGCGGATCTCGATGCCAAGCGCGCCTTGTCCCGCAGCAGGACACATGAAGCTCTCAGGCAGATACTCGCGAATGAACTGCGTCTTGCCTAATCGCGTGAGGCCGGCAGCGGCGAGAATGATCGCGTCGTACTCGCCCTCCTCCAGCTTGCGGACGCGAGTATCGACGTTGCCCCGCAGAGGATGGACGTCGAGATCGGGACGAAACGCCTTCAACTGCGCCTGCCGGCGAAGGCTGCTTGTGCCCACGCGCGCGCCCTTCGGCAGATCGTCGACGCAGTTGTAGCTGACGGAAAGGAACACATCATGCGGATTGACGCGCTTGGTGATCGCAACCAACTCGAAGCCTGGAGGAAGCTCCGTCGGCAGGTCCTTCAGGCTGTGTACGGCGAGATCGACGCGGCCTTCTGCCAAGGCCTCTTCGATCTCCTTGGTGAACATGCCTTTCGTGCCGACCTTCGCCAAGGCAATATCGGTGATCTTGTCACCCGTGGTCTTGATGATCTCGAGTTCGACCTCATGTCCGCGCGCGCGCAGCAGGTCAGAGATGTGATGCGCCTGCCAAAGCGCCAATTGCGATCCGCGGGAGCCAATCCGCAAGCGCGCCATCAGTTGCGCACCTCGGTGCTCTCGGTTGGCGATGGCGACTCTGCGCCGGCCGCGACAGCCGCCTTCTTGCCTTCGCGCAGGTTAAACAGCTTGCGCACCAGATCAATCACTGTGGTCGCTTCCGAAGACTCGCGGGCCGCGCTCTTCAACGTCGTAATCGGCGTGTGCATGATCTTGTTGATGATGCCTTTCGTCAGGGCGTCGACTGCCATTTCCTGCTCGGGAGTAAGGCTGCCAAGCCGGCCGCGCAGGCGATCGATCTCTGCCTGGCGAACTGTTTCGAGATGCTCCTGCAACGACACGATGGTCGGCACAACGTCCAGGGTTTGCAGGCGAGCCAGAAACTTCTCGACTTCATCTTCGACGATGGTTGCGGCGCGATCGGCCTCCAGTCTTCGATCGGAGATATGCGAGCCGACGACCTGCTGCAGATCGTCGATATCGTAAACGAACATGCCGTCGAGCTTGTTCATCTCCGGATCGACGTCGCGCGGCACCGCGATATCAATGAAGAACATGGGACGATTGCGGCGGCGGGAAAGGAACTTTTCGCCATGCTCCTTGCGGAAGATGGTGTGCGGCGCGCCGGTCGAGCTGATCACTATGTCGGCCAGGTCGACCGTGTCATAGAGTTGCTCGAAGGGAATAGCCTCGCCATTGAATTTTTTGGCCATCACAACGGCACGCTCGAAAGTGCGATTGCCAACGTAGATCTTCTTCGCTCCGTGCGCCAGCAGGTGCCTTGCCGCGAGCTCGCACATCTTGCCCGCGCCGACCAGGTAAACGCTTTTGCCGTCGAGGTCGCCGAAGATCTTCTTTGCCAGATCAACCGCTACCGAAGCGACCGAGACAGCCGAGGTGGCAATTAAAGTCTCGGTCCGCACACGTTTGGCGACGGCGAAAGCGCGGGAGAGCAAGGCGTCGAGCTGCGAGTTTACAGCGCCCACGGCTCGCGCGGTTGCGTAAGCTTCCTTCACCTGGCCCAGGATTTGCGGCTCGCCGACGACCATCGAGTCCAGGCTCGAGGCAACGCGAAACAGGTGGCGAATCGCCTCGCGATCGCGGTACTCGAACAGGTGCTTGTGATACAGCGCAGGATCGACCGAGTACAACTGGCGCAGACAATCGCGGATATCAGCCTTGCCATTGCTGGTGCGGACGATCAGCTCAACCCGGTTGCAGGTGGAGACGATCATCGCCTCCTCCACGCCGGGGTACGACGCGAGGAGCTTCACCGCTTCCGGCAGCCGTGCTTCGGAGATGGCAAACTGCTCGCGCACCTCGACCGGAGCTGTCTGATGGTTCACGCCGATGACGATCAGATTCATGAGCGAAAACTATGTACCCGGCTGAAATAGTTGGCCGCCCACGCGCCAAGCGCTACGACGAAAGCCACCGTCGCCAACAGGGCCGCGCGGCGGCCGCGCCATCCCGAACTCCAGCGCATGTAAAGCAGCAGCATGTATACGATCCACATCACGAACGACAGCAGAATCTTGGGATCGTAGAAGAAGTACGGTCCGTACTTGCTGATGGCCAGCACCGATCCCGCAGCCAGGCCCAGCGTCATGAACGGGAAACCGAAGAGCAGCGAGTTATAGCAAATCTCGTCGATGGTCTGCAGCGGCGGCAACCACGTAGTCAGCTTCGCTGGATGTTTCGACTTCAACGAGCGCTCCTGCACGATGTACAGCAGGCTGGCTCCGAAGCTGAGAAACAGTCCCGCATAGCCGGTGAAGATCAACACGACGTGGACGAACACCCATCCGCTGCGCAGCAGCGGCGACGTCAGGGCGACCGGCTTCTGGCCGATAGCGGACGCAAGGGTTAGAAGAAAGACAATGGGAAAGATGACAATTCCAGGCGAGACCGTTCGATAGCCTACGAAGAAGACAAAGAAGACCACCATTGCCAGAAAGGCGAGAATCGATTCGGAATTGTGAATCGATGCCAGCGAGAAATGGCCGGAGAGAACAAAGGACTCGACCAGCGAAACGAAGTGGAAAATGAGTCCCAGCCCGACGGCCGGTTCTACCACCTTTGCCAGAAGGTTTCCCCTCTTACTGAGCAGAAGGATGGAATAGACCAGTCCGACGCCATAAAAAGCGACCGCGACTCGAAGCCAGATTAACGGCATAAACCCCAATGAGCGAACGGGACGAGCCGGTTGCGCTCTCGTACTTTAAGTATAGCGGGCTGCACCGCTGGACCGAGTATTCCGGTCACGTCCGCCTGTGACGTACGTCACAATTGGGCGCGGCGCTGACCAGCCGATCCTCGCGTCGTGGCCGCGATCCAAATTCTTTGCGCTGGAAGGGCGCAGCAGGGAACCTTTGCTCACCTGCCTGCGTAACTCTTTGTGTCCAACTATGTTACCCTCTTCCGGCAATACACGGAGCAATATGACGACCTTTTTCCGCAGCGTAAGCGCGATGATCGCAGTGCTGATTCTGACGACGTGCTGTGCCTGGGCTCAACCCAGCGCTGACTCCAACCTGCACAAAAGCGAAATCGACATTCCCACCGCTATTCCTGCGGCGGCGCAGGCGTCCGATCACTTCGACGTCGATGCGGCTACGGAGGCGTATCTGGATGAAATGCCGGCTTCGGCGAGGACGCGGTCCGACGCATACTTCGAGGGCGGTTACTGGCTCATTCTCTGGGATTTCCTCTATGGAGCAGTGGTCGCATTGCTCCTGCTGAACCTGCGCTGGTCGGCGGGTATGCGGAACCTCGCCGAGCGCATCACCCGGTTTCTCTGGCTACAGACATTTATCTATTGGGTAGAGTATCTGGTAATTGTGAGCCTTCTCACGGCTCCGCTGGCAATCTACGAGGGCTATATCCGCGAACACCAGTACGGCCTGGCGACGCAGACCTTCGGCCCGTGGCTGGGCGATCAACTGAAGGGTCTGGCGGTCAATCTGGTGCTGGGTGGTTTGCTGGTGGTTGCGTTGTTCGCCATTGTCCGGCGGCTACCGCGCACCTGGTGGATATGGGGCGCCCTGGTCACCCTGGTATTCACCACATTCACGGTGATGCTCGCTCCGGTTTACATCATGCCGCTATTCAATAAGTACACCCGACTGGAGGATCCGAAGATCACGCAGCCGATCCTCAGCATGGCGCGGGCCAACGGCATTCCCGCGCATGACGTCTATGAGGTCGACGCCTCACGACAGTCGACGCGCATGAGCGCGAACGTCAGCGGCTTTGGCCAGACCATGCGCATCACCCTGAATGACAACCTTCTGCGGCGCGGTTCACCCGAGGAAATTGAAGCGGTGATGGGGCATGAGATGGGGCACTACGTTCTCAACCACATTCCCAAGACGATCATGTTCCTGCTGATCGTTGTTGTCTGCTTCTTCGGATTCCTGAAGTGGTCGTTGGACTGGAGCCTGGCGCGCTGGGGCGGCAAGTGGCAGATCCGAGGAATTGGCGATCCCGCCGTCCTCCCATTGGTACTGATTCTGGCCTCGGTCTTCTTCTTCCTACTGACGCCGATTCAGAACACGCAGACGCGTACCCAGGAGGCGGAAGCGGACATTTTCGGACTGAATGCCAGCCGTCAACCGGATGGATTCGCTCGCGCCGCCCTGCATCTGGGCGAATATCGCAAGATGCGGCCGGGACCGATCGAGGAGTTCATCTTCTTCGATCACCCCAGCGGCTACCATCGCATTTATCGCGCCATGCAGTGGAAGAAGGAGAACATGAGCCTGTTTGAGCCGAAGGAATGCTCGACGAAAAGCGAGGAACCGGCAGTCCCGAACACGACTCCCTAGTCGCCTGACTCGGTGGTTCCCGGGGTTTCGGCTGTCTTGAGCTTCAGATGGCTCTTATTGTCTTCCATGAACTGGCGCAGCTGTTCTGCGTTTTCCAAAAGGCGGATCCACTGCTCGTAGTAGAGGGTGACGGGAAAGCGTCCCAGGCCATAAACGCTGACGGCACCCTTCTCGCTCACCTTGAAATCAATCGAACCGCGTTTGCGGCCTTTTAGCTGCTGCTCGGCAGCGGCGAGTTTGGCTTTCAGTTCCTCATACGTAGGTTCAGACATAAGTGCGCCTTCTAATAGTTCAACTACGGTCAAGTGTAAGGCACAGCCTCGAAAAGCTGAGCGGAAGTATCATCGGCGCAAGCCATGAATGGCTGGCCGTAAAGTGGAACAAGTAAAGATATAAGTATGACATTAAAATGCCATACATTCATAACACTAAAGTAGGCACCTAGGTTCGTCCTGCCTGGGGCGCCTGACGGTTCCCGCCGAGTGCGGCATGCCAAGAAAAAGGCCGAAGAGTTTGCTCTCCGGCCTCGGGGCATCGCGCTCCTGATATTGAGCTAAAAGAATCGTTTAAGCTTACCCAGGGCAAATGCTAAGGGCGCGCCAGTCAGCAGGATGATAGAAGAAGGTTCCGGCATTGGGGTGGCATCCATGCCGTAAACCCACATCTTGAAGTCATTGTAGTCAAAATCGCTGCCTTCCTGCATTGGCAAATCCTCGAGTCCTACAAAAACGCAAGAGCCGCCTAGATTGGGGTCGCATTGATCTTGCATCATGCTCGTCGCCCAGAAGTGGTTTAGACCATCGAGGTTCTGATCCAGACGCTGGCTGTAGTAGTTTTGCGCGCCGTTGATGTCCTGGACAGAGGCGACAAGCTCAATCATATCGCCAGCTTGCAGGACGCCGGCCGGAACAAGCGTAAACTGCTCGTATTGGCTCAGTTGCTGATTGGACGGGGAAGAGGGACCCGTGTAAACGATAGAGTTGTTTCTCCACACCACGGCATAGACGCTGTCGGCAAAATTGGCGTTATAACCCTGAAAATCACCAATCAAGCCATTTTCAATGCCGGAACTGTTAGCTTCATAAAGATTGGCGACCGCAACTGTACCGCATGGCTGGTACTGGTAGACGGTGTGGTCAGTCTGACAAGAAGAGTCAGCGAACAGCACGGTTGGGACGCTCACGAGCACAAACAAGAGGGCAATTACAGACACAAAGGAACGCGTTTTCATGGGAGAACTTGTCCTTTCCGCACGTCTTTCCTCACCCAAGTCAAGCCATAGTACGTCAGGTGTAATTCAGTGTCAATGAATTCGTATTAAGGGACTTTAATACAAATTGATATGACTGGCATTCATCGAGACCAAAAAAAGTTGTCTGGCACTAAAGTCTCATAAAAAATCTCGAGGGTCCGAATTATCAGACCCTCGAGACCCCCCTTCACTCAGATGCAGTTACTCAGACGCAATTCACAAGAAACGACGAAATCTCTTTAGTACAAAGGCCAAGGGTGCGCCCGTCAGCAAAAGAATGGAGGACGGCTCGGGAACCGGACTATCCTGGCCCTGGCTCGGAGTCGATATATTTGCGCCGAAAATCCAAGCCTTGAAGTCGTTGTAGTCGAAATCACTGCCCTCTTGGACCGGTAAGTCCTCAAATCCGATGTAGGCACATTGACCCGCCGTGACCATGCACTGGCCATTGCTCAAGGATTCGGCCCATAGGTGGTTCATGCCGTCGCTGTTCTTATCCAACTCGGAGCTGTAATACTTTTGCACTCCATTTGGATCGTTTACCGTCAGCACGAACTCAATCTGATCGCCGGCTTCCAACTCATTCTTCGGCACCAGATTGAAGTACTGATACGTTGCCATCTGTGTATTCAACAGAGAATCACTACCCTGGTACACAAGCTGGCCGTTTCTCCATACCAGGGCGCTCATGGAACTGGAGAAGTCGGCGTGATAGCCGCCGAAAAGCATGGTGATCCCGGTGACCAGTCCGGTGGAGTTAACGGTAAAGGCATTGCTCGGCGCCTCGACCCCACAGTTCTGATACTGATAGGGGGGCGGATCAGCACAAAAGGCATCGGCGAAAGCCTGGGAAGACAACGCAGCGAGGGCTGCAAGACAACACAAAGAAAACAATATTCGTAGTTTCATTTTGACCTGGGATTAACCTCCGCGGGAGCTTTAGGGAGGAGAGCTGAACGTTACTACGGTATTTAAATGGAAGTCAATATAAATCATAACTTTGGCGCTATCTTCTTGGCTCCGCACCGAAGATTTTGCCATCGCTTGTCCGAAATATCTGATTCGGGAAAAATGTCAGATAAGAGCTGTATGCATGCCCCGAGGGCACATTCGAGATTCGACGCTCGACAGGGCACATCGTGGTTCAAGGTTAGTCCACGTCAGTGCCGCGGTCTTGAGTACACAAGCCGACTAGACCACTTGCATCTGCTTAAGCTATGCCAAGTGTTGTCGTGTGCCATAGATTCTCGGGGGGCTCAGGATAGAACTACTACGTGCTGGTGATCGGGAAACTATCGCTGTCCAACGGCTAACCCAGATTCGTCCGGGCGCTGATTCGTCCTCTATAGGATGAATCGCGTTTGGAAGACAATGTTAGAGCTGGTTTCGGCGGGAGCGGTAGATGAAACTAAAAAGGGGAGCTTTGCGCTCCCCTTCAGTCATTCTCGGGTCAGCCTGGCTAGCTGCTATACAGCAGGACGCCTTCGTTCTTCTCTTCGCCCACCGGACGATAGAAGAGCTGATCGTTCTCGAGGTAGACCTCGATAAACGCTGGACGCTCCTGGAACGTGCCCTGAATCAACGCTTCCGATAGTGGGTCCTCAATATACTTCTGCAGTGCACGGCGCAGCGGGCGTGCACCGTACGTGCGGTCGGCAACCGTCTTGTGGAGGATCCACTTGCGGGCGTCTTCGGTCACGGTAACAGTGATGGCACGTTGCGCCAGATTGGTGTTCAACTGGTTCACCATCAGTTCCACGATCTGGATGAGGTCGGCCTCGCTGAGGGCGTTGAAGATGATGACCTCATCGAGACGGTTGAGGAACTCGGGGTTGAAGGTGCGCTTCACCTCGCTCTTCACCATGTCTTCGACCTTGCCGGCAACCATGTCTTCCTGGTCGGTCTGGAAGCCCATACCAGTGCGCTTCTGTAAGTGCCGCGCTCCGATATTCGAAGTCATGATGATGATGGTGTTCTTGAAGTCCACCGTGTTGCCCAGTCCGTCGGTCAACTGACCATCCTCAAACACCTGCAGCAGGATGTTGAACAGATCGGGGTGTGCCTTCTCGACCTCGTCGAGCAGCACAACGGAGTACGGCGCGCGCTTGACGCGCTCGGTCAACTGCCCACCTTCTTCATAGCCCACATATCCGGGGGGCGAACCGATCAGCTTCGAGACCGAATGCTTCTCCATGAATTCCGACATATCGAAGCGGACCAGCGCCTTTTCGCTGCCGAACATGAATTGCGCCAAGGTACGCGCCACTTCGGTTTTGCCGACGCCGGTCGGCCCGAGGAAGAGGAACGATCCGATCGGGCGGTTAGGACTCTTAAGGCCGGCGCGCGAACGGCGAATGGCACGTGCCAATGCCGAGATAGCGCGGTCCTGCGAAATCACCCGCTTGTGTAGCTCCTCCTCGATTCGCAGCAGCTTCTGGCTTTCCTCTTCCTTGATGGAAGCAATCGGAACGCCGGTCCAGCGCGACACCACGTCTTCGATGTCTTCACGACCGACAACACCGGTCGAGGACTCGTCGAGGTGATACTTCTCCCGCAGGGCACGCAGGTTTTCGCGCTCCTTGCGCTCCTCGTCGGAATAGAAACGCGCCTTCTCAAACTCGTGGTTGGCGATGGCGTTTTCCATACGGTGCACGATGAACTTGATCCGCTTCTGGACCTCGGTGATGTCCTCAGGAAGCGACGTCTGGCGCAGCTTCACGCGGGCGCCGGCCTCATCGATCAAGTCGATGGCCTTGTCCGGGAGGAAACGGTCCGGCAAATACCGGTTGGAGTGCGACACGGAGTAGTTGATCGCCTCGTCGGTATAGCTGACGGCGTGGAACTTCTCGTAGCGCTCCTTGATGCCGAACAGAATCTTCACCGCATCAACTTCATTTGGAGGCGGAACTTTCACGGCCTGGAAGCGGCGTTCGAGCGAGCGATCTTTCTCGATCGATTTGCGATATTCAGAGGGCGTGGTTGCGCCGAT
Source organism: uncultured Acidobacteriaceae bacterium (assembly GCA_963846815.1). Taxonomy (GTDB): domain Bacteria; phylum Acidobacteriota; class Terriglobia; order Terriglobales; family Acidobacteriaceae; genus CAVVDY01. The sequence continues at coordinate 448,974 of CAWJXG010000003.1, forward strand.
GCACTGAATCTCGCCGCGCGAGAGCGCCGGCTTCAGGATGTTGGCGGCGTCGAGCGATCCTTCGGCCGATCCGGCGCCCACCAGCGTGTGCAGCTCATCGATGAAGATGATGCAGTTCTGCGACTCCATCAACTCCTTCATGATGGTCTTCAGGCGCTCTTCAAACTGGCCGCGATACTTGGTTCCGGCAACGATTAAGGAAAGATCAAGCGCAAGAATGCGCTTGTCGGCCAGGAACGAGGGCACTTCGCCATCGGCGATCCGCTGAGCCAGGCCTTCGACGATGGCCGTTTTGCCAACCCCAGGCTCGCCGATCAGCACCGGGTTGTTCTTAGTGCGGCGGCAGAGGATCTGAATGACCCGCTCCAGTTCGCCATCGCGACCCACCAGCGGATCAAGCTGATTGTCCATTGCAGATTGCGTGAGATCACGCGAAAACTCGGAGAGCAGGGAAGACTCGCGCGAACGCTGCGCCGGCTGAGCTTTCTCCTGCGAGGTGCGGGCCAGCTCTTCACGAATGGAGGAGAGCCGCAGTCCACGCTCGTGCAGAATCTCGGCTGCAAAACACTTTTCTTCGCGCAGCAATCCCAGCAGCAAGTGTTCGGTTCCGATGTGCTTGTGCGACAGGCGCTCGGCTTCTTCCGCGGCGTACGCCAGCACACGCTTGCACTCGTTACTCAAGGGGAGGTCCACGGAAGTTGAGACCTTTTCCCGGATAGTGGTGCGTCCTTCGATCTGCTTGCGGATCGATTCGACCGAAGCATGCGAGCGAAGGAATCGATTGGTGAGCGCCTTGTCTTCGCGCAGAAGGCCAAGCAACAAGTGCTCCGTCTCGATATAGGGAGAACCAAATTGGCTAGCTTCGTAGCGCGCAAAGAAGATGACGCGTCGGGCCTTTTCCGTGTACCGTTCGAACATTTTACCTCTCCGGAGCTTCCGGGCTGTTCACTACCATTCTCACCCTGACGACAGCCTTAAGGGAACTCCTTTTTGTTCTTCGTGATCCCAAGCCCTTGTCAAAATCAAGGACCATTTTGGGAACCATCTGGTTCCCGCACACTACTTTCTCAAACCCGCTTCGCCGTCCCCGGTTCCTGAGTGGGCAAAGATTCCGGAGACACTTCGGCCATCACGCCACGCTCCAGTTGGAGGACCCGGTCGCAGCGACGCGCAAACGCAAGATTGTGGGTGACGATAATCGACGTGAGGCGATAGTTACGATGTAGCCTGGAGATCAACTCAAATACCGCTTCTGCTGTCCGGTTATCAAGGTCCCCCGTCGGTTCGTCCGCCATCAGCAGCCGCGGTTTGGTCACCAACGCTCGGGCCAGCGCCACCCTCTGTTGCTCACCTCCGGACAACTCGCCGGACCGGTGACTCGCCCGGTCGGCAAGCCCCACTTCCTGCAGCCACTGCAGGGCACTCTGCTCTGCCTTCTGCCGATCTTCACCACGCATCAGCAGCGGCATGGCAACATTCTCAAGTGCGGTGAACTCAGGCAGCAAATAGTGGAACTGCCAGACAAATCCAAGCTCCCGACCTCGGAACTCAGCGGCCTCGTCGTCGGATAATTTCCCCAAATCGGATTGGGCGAAGTATACGTCACCTGCAGAAGCCCGATCAAGAACTCCGAGGATGTGCAACAAGGTACTCTTTCCTGCGCCGGACTCGCCTACGATGGCGAGCATTTCACCGCCCTGAACCTGAAAGGAAAGGTTGTCAAAGAGCACCAGATCCGAATCTCCCGAGCGGAACACCTTCTTCAGGTTGACCACTCGCAATAACTCGTTCTGTAGCGTTAGATGCAGGAGCACTCCAGTGCGTTCCAAAGCGAATTGAGCTAAAGAAGCAATCGGAACGCCTATTCCTGAATTAAAGCACGCTTGGACCATGAACGTCTGTGAGCGAAGGGGATGAAAATGCTCGCCATGCGCGAATAGAATCACTTTTCATGCCACAAGCGCCGCCCAGACAAGAATCGTCCAAAAAAGAGAAGGACATCCTCAAACTGATCCCCCCGCCGGAGAAGCCGCCGCTGCTGACCAGCCGACGCATCGGCATTCACACCTCGACTGCCGGCGGAGTCGAAACCGCAGCCGAACGGGCGTACCGGCTGGGCTGCAATGCCTTCCAGATATTCTCCTCCAGTCCGCGGCAATGGAAGCCCTACGAGCTTGCGCCGTCGCAATGCGCTGAAATGACCCGGCTGCGGGAGCGATATGGGCTCAAGCCGCTGGTGATTCACGCCAATTACCTCGTCAATCTCGCCGGCGGCAACCCGGAGTTTCATGCCAAGTCCATTGCCGCCTTTCGCGCTGAGCTCGAACGTGCCGGGGCGCTTTGCGCTGAATACCTCGTCGTCCATCCAGGGTCATTTCGTGGAGGCAGCCGCGAAGAAGGCTTGCAACGCGCTGCGGAGGCGATCGAGCGTGCAGCAGAGGGCCTCGACCTCGAGCGAACGGGGCTGCGAGTGCTGATCGAAAACACAGCCGGATCGGAGTTCTCGCTCGGCGGCAGCTTCGAGCAGGTTGCCGAACTCGTGCAGCTCCTGCGAAAGCTCGTTCCCGCCGGCGCATGCATCGATACCTGCCACACGCACGTCGCGGGATACGACCTCGTGAGCGAGCAGGGATTCGGGAAAACCCTGCAACAGCTCGACTGCACTGTAGGACTCAACAATGTAAACGTCTGGCATTGCAACGATGCCAAAGCGGAGCGTGGATCGAAGCTCGACCGCCATCAGCACATCGGGAAGGGAACCATTGGGCTGGAACCATTTCGCCGGCTGCTCAATGATGCCCGCCTCGCCCATGCCGCTTTCATCGCCGAGACGCCAATCGACGAGCCGCTCGACGATCTGACGAATGTGCAAACTCTGAAGTCACTAGTCGCGCCGAACGCGAAACGAGGACAGGGAACTCGCTGACACCGGGAGATATAATCCCGGCAATGCCCCACATCCTGCGCAATCTGATGGGAAACACGCGGTTCTACGCGTCCTGGAAGGCTCTGGGACATTATCCCGACTACTATTATTGGCTACTGCGCGGCAAGCCCACTCGTTCCCCTCACCTCGTGAAGCAAAGGGCGGTTCGCCAATACGGTCGCAAATACGGGCTCAAAACCTTGATCGAGACCGGCACCTACTACGGCGAGATGATCGCCGCCGTACTGAGCGACTTCGACCGCATCTATTCCATTGAGTTGGATCCCCGGCTCGCGTTGCTGGCGACCAATCGGTTTCGCGAATATTCACACGTCACCATCATCGAGGGCGACAGCGAAAAGATGATTCCGGAACTGCTCGCGAAGATCAACGAACCCTGCCTCTTCTGGCTCGACGCTGGCTACTACGGGTGGGATGATGGCGTCGGCAATCTGGGCCGTCTGAGCAGCGAGATGCAAGCCATTCTCGCCGATGGCCGCCACATCGTCCTGATGGACGACGCGCACTTCCTCAACGGCAAATATGGCCCGCTCTCCATCGAGCAATTGCGCGGCCTGGTCGCCGAGCAGTTTCCCAATCGCACAGTTGCTGTGGTTGACGATATATTGAGAATTGAGTGAGTTGAGCTTTCGGAAACGCCTTGCCGGCTTCGCTGTAGGTAACTCCCGCGGTTTCCCCGTTTGCCAACGTCACAATTCAGCCTTCGCCGGATGAGCAAAGTCACCATGGCCGACTCAAAAACGGAAGAGCCCACACCCGGGCCGCAAGCCGCCACGACCCGCCCTGAGCGTTACGAATCGCAGACCATCGAGCAGAAGTGGCTCGAGCGCTGGGCGCAGAACCCCGATCTCTATCGCGCCGAGCCGCCCGATTCGCAACGCAAGAAGTACTACGTGCTCGAAATGCTGCCTTATCCCTCGGGCGCGCTGCACATGGGACATGTGCGCAACTACTCCATTGGCGACGCGCTCGCGCGCTACATGTGGATGCAGGGTCACAATGTGCTGCATCCCATGGGCTGGGACGCCTTCGGTTTGCCGGCGGAAAACGCCGCGCTGAAGAACAACACTCCGCCACGCCAGTGGACGCTGCAAAACATCGCTGCCATGAAGGCGCAGATGAAGCGCCTGGGCTTCGCCTACGACTGGTCGAAGGAACTGGCCACCTGCCTGCCCGACTACTACCGCTGGAACCAGTGGTTCTTCCTGAAGTTCTTAGAGCGCGGCCTCGCCTATCGCAAGAGCAGCAAGGTGAACTGGTGTCCCGAATGCCAGACGGTTCTTGCCAACGAGCAGGTGCTGCCCAACGGCTGCTGCTGGCGTCACGAGAACACCCCGGTGGAGCAGCGCGAACTGGAGCAGTGGTTCCTTCGCATCACCGATTACGCTGACGAGTTGTTGCAGGGCCTCGACACGCTCGAGGGCTGGCCCGAGAAGGTCAAGATCATGCAGCGCAACTGGATTGGCCGCAGCGAAGGCGCGCTGGTCGACTTCAAACTTGACGGCGCAGCCGGACCGGCGGGCGAAAACATCACGGTCTTCACCACGCGCATCGACACCATCTACGGCGCAACCTCGCTGCAGCTTGCGCCCGAGCATCCGATCGTCACCGACATCATCGCCAACGATGCCGCCCTGCTCGCCAAGGTCGAAGACCTTATCATTGAGCAGCGCCGCGCGAGGGAGGCCGGCGACGTGGGCGCCATCGAGAAACACGGCATTGCGACCGACCGCTTCGCCATCAATCCCTTCAACGGCGAGAAGCTGCCCATCTGGGTCGCCAATTACGTTCTGCTCGATTACGGAACCGGCGCCATCATGTCCGTGCCGGCGCACGATGAGCGCGATTACGAATTCGCCAAGAAGTACGATCTCGACATTCGCGTGGTCATCTACCCGCGGCGCGAGGGCGATGCGCCCGATGGTGAACCCAACGAGCCGATTCTGCCGTTCGTCGAGACCAACAGCCTGCTCATGAACTCCGGCGAATGGAGCGGATTGCCCTCCGAAGACGCCATCGAGAAGATGTCGAAGTATGCCGAAGAGCATGGCTTCGGCAAGGCAACCGTAACCTTCCGTCTGAAGGATTGGGGAATCAGCCGCCAGCGTTACTGGGGCACGCCGATCCCGATGATCTATTGCCCGACCGACGGCATCGTCCCGGTGCCCGAGAGCGACTTGCCGGTCGTGCTGCCCGAAAACGTCAACATCACGCTGGCCGGGGGCTCGCCGCTGAAAGATATTCCCGAGTTCGTCAACGTCACGTGTCCCAAGTGTGGAGGCCCGGCGCGCCGCGAGACCGATACCATGGACACCTTCGTCGATTCGTCCTGGTACTTCTACCGCTACACCAACCCGGCGCTCACCACCGCGCCGCTCGACACCAACACCATCGCCTACTGGTTCGAAATTGATCAGTACATCGGCGGAGTCGAGCACGCTATCCTGCACCTTATTTATTCGCGCTTCTGGACGAAGTTCATGCGCGACATCGGAGTCGTGAAAAACGACGAGCCCGCGGCGCGTCTATTCACCCAGGGCATGGTCATCAAGAATGGCGCCAAGATGTCGAAGAGCCTGGGCAACACGGTCTCGCCCGACGATATGGTCGCGCGCTATGGAGCCGACTCCACGCGCATGTACACGCTGTTCGCCGCGCCGCCCGATCGCGATCTCGACTGGCAGGACGCCGGCGTCGAAGGCGTCAGCCGTTTCCTCAGCCGGGTGTACCGCTTCGTGGCGCGGAATGCGCCGGACACGAACGCAGGTAGAGCGGCCCTTCAGGGCCGCGTCGGCGACGCCCCCACAGGTTTGTCATCGCCCTCTTCTGATTTGTCATCACGAGGCGAAGCCGAGGGATCTGCTCTTTCTTCGCGCGGCGGCAAGGGCAGCGCCGGCGACAAAGGTGGTGCGGCACTCCCCCCCGCCGCCAGAAAAGTCCAGCGCAAGCTCCACCAGACCATCAAGCGCATCACCGACGATTTTGGTGGACGCTGGCACTTCAACACCTCCATCGCCGCCATCATGGAACTGGTCAACGAACTCTACGCCTACGAAGACGCTGTGCAGCAGAACCCTGATCAGGCCGCGCCCGCCGCTCTCATGGCCGACGTGCAGCGCGACCTCACGCTGATGCTCGCTCCTTTCGCGCCCTATCTCGCACACGAACTGTGGGAGATGCTCGGCCAATCGAGCGAACTTCTGCGCGCACCCTGGCCGAAGTACGATCCCGCGCTGGCGAAAGAAGAAGAGGTCGAGATCGCGGTGCAGGTCAACGGAAAAATCAAGGCGCGCATCACCGTCCCTGCCGACGCGGACGACGAGTCCGTCCGCACCCTCGCCCTCGCCGACGAAAAAGTAAAATCCGCCATCGCAGGCAAGGAAGTGGTGAAGGTGCTGGTGGTCAAGGGCCGGCTGGTGAATATCGTGGTGAAGTAGGGAACAGGGCCCGACAGTCGCTATGGCCCTCCTGGGGAGTCATGAGTTGACGACCCTTGACGCCCATTTATAAACTAGTCTCAGACTAGTCTTACCAGGAAGGAACTCGATGGCCACATCACAGGGCAACACTACGGTCGGGGCTTACGAGGCAAAGACCCATCTTTCCGAACTGCTGGAAAAGGTGGAAGCGGGCCAGGAGATCACGATTACCAGGCACGGTTCCCCCGTAGCCAAGCTCGTGCCTATAAGGCACGAGACGACTGCCGACGAGCGGGTCGCCGCCATTCAGCGGATTCACAAACTCGCAACCGGCCTCTCCTTAGGCGGCTTGAAGGTGAAAGACCTTCGTAGCCAGGGCCGCCGATGAGTGCCGCCGCGTTTGTGGTGGATTGTTCGATCGCCATGGCGTGGCTCTTCCACGATGAGGCGACGCCGAAGACGACGGCGTTGCTGCATCGCCTGGCAAGCGAAACGGCGGTCGTGCCTGGCTGGTGGTCAATCGAAATCGCAAATGTCCTCGCCATGGCCGAACGCAAAGGTCGCATCACTCCGGCACAGTCGGATGCTTTTATCTCTGATCTGGGCAAACTCGGCTTCGAGCGAGACGACGAAGCTCCTGACCGGGCTTTTTCGCATCTTCTTGCGTTGTGCCGGACCCACCACCTGACCAGCTATGACGCGATTTACCTGGATTTAGCAATTCGTCGAAGTTTGCCCTTAGCCACACTTGATGTGGATTTGCGCAAAGCGGCAAGGCAACTGGGCGTCAGTTTGCTGGGTTCCTAGGGCCAGCCCGTAACTTCCAAAAGGAGAGCTTCATGAAATACACCGAATTCTTTCTCGCCCAGCTGGATGCCGAAGTGAACCGCACTCGCCCTGCTCTTGAGCGGGTTCCCGAGGGCAAGGACGACTGGAAGCCGCACGATAAGTCAATGCCGCTCGGCCGCTTGGCAGGGTTGGTCGCTCGAATGCCTTCGTGGCCGGCGCTGATTATCAATCAGGACGACCTGGACCTGAATCCTCCCGCTGGCGGCTCAAACGTAAGCCAGCAAGCGTTGCGCACTCCAGCCGAATTGGTGAAGGCGCTGGACGAGAGCGCTACGCAGGGCCGGAAGGCGCTCGAAGCTACAACGGATGACCATCTGCAAAAGCCGTGGCGCCTGCTCGTAGCGGGCAAGGTTGTCAGCGAGCAGCCTCGGCATATCGTGATACGGGATACCTTCGCGCACCTGGCGCATCATCGCGCGCAGCTGACCGTGTATCTGCGGCTGAACGATATTCCCGTGCCGGCGATCTACGGGCCCTCGGCCGACGACGCCCACTTCGCATAGATGATTGGCGAACCTTTCCGGATGGGGCACGAAAATGGCAGGTTTGTATCCGGGCACATCCGTAGACGTGCCGCTAGGGCTCGGCAGAAGTTGGGCTTCAGCCTCTGTCCGACGGCTGTCCGCCCCATTCCTGCGTTTGAATTGAGTGGGGATCAGGCGCCTCTCACAACGGGCCACCGACAACCACTGACAACTGATAACTGACAACCGACAAGCGACAACTTGAACTCATGAATCTCACTCCCATCGAAGCTCGCGTGCTCGGCTCACTGGTTGAGAAGGACATCACCACGCCCGACTATTACCCGTTATCGCTCAACGCGCTGGTGAATGCCTGCAACCAGAAGAACAATCGCGATCCGGTGATGACGCTGGACGAAGACGCGGTGCGCTATGCGCTGTCAGGCCTGCAATCCCAACGGCTGGCCGGCCCGGCCAGCGGAGCCGACAGTCGTGTCACCAAGTACGAGCACCGCTTGCAGGAAATCTACAACTTCACGCGTGGCGAGATTGCCGTGCTGTGCGTGCTCCTGCTCCGCGGACCGCAAACCCCGGGCGAGTTGCGTGGGCGCACCGAACGCATGCACCGTTTCGAGGATCTCGACCAGGTGCAGGCGGCGTTGCAGCGCCTGATGCAGCGGGAGCCTCCGCTGGCAGCGGTGCTCCTCCGCCAACCTGGAACCAAAGAGGCACGCTACGCGCACCTGATGTCGGGAGAGGTTGAATCCACGGCGCCCGCGCATGTCGCTTCGGAGCATGTAGAGAGAGGCTTATCGGCGGCGGCTGGCGCTCTGCCGGAATCCGATCTCAGTGACCGCATCGCGTACCTTGAACAAACCGTGGCCGAACTCAAGTCGCGAATCGAAGAGCTAACCCGAGAGCTGACCGACTTCCGGCGGCAGTTTCAGTAACCAGCCAAGGAACGTCGCTGCTCCGAACTCGCAAAGCGCGATGAATCCTTCGGGCACATCGCAACAGAGTAAAGCGAGGAGGAACTATGTCACCCAGCGAAGACAATACCAACATACGAACCATAACCTTGCACATGGTTTCCAGTCTGGATGGTTTCATCGCCAAGAAGGACAACACGGTCTCCTGGCTGGATAGCCCTGGAGGCATCTACGAAGCCGGGGTTTCTATTTCGCCCGAAGAAATTGTGGCCTTCATCCAAGCCATTGACTGTTATGTGATGGGCTCGCGCACGTATGAACATGCGCTTGAGCTGGGCTGGCCCTATGGCGACACCCCGGTGGTAGTGGTGAGCGGCAGAGAATGGCCGCAGGCGAAGAAGAGCGTCGAGTTCTATTCGGGGGATCTCAAGACACTGGTCGATGCGAAACTCGCACCTCGCTATCGAAACATCTGGCTGGTGGGCGGAGCCATGTTGTGCCAACGTTTTCTCGAACTCGGCCTCGTGCACCTGATCAGGTTGACAATAGCGCCTGTCCTGTTGGGGGACGGACTCCGGCTATTCGGGGGCGCCCTGACGGAGGAGAGGTGGAACTTGAAGAACGTGGTGGCTTACAAGAACGGATTCGTTGAGCTAACGTACTCTGCCCCTCCTGCGTGAAGACGCGCGCTATGCTCTCCTCATGGCTGAAAGCCCTTCCTCAACAGAAATTACGATTCGTCCGGCAGTTCCAGAAGACGCCGAGGGCATCACTCGTACCTACATGGAAAGCGCCGAGTATCACGCCCAACTGGATCCGGAGCGCTATTGGGTTCCCGCCGCCGAGGCGATCTCGGCCCGCTACCGCGAGGGACGGCAGCATCCGCCGGAAGCAGGTGAAGAGGCCATCACGCTCATCGCCGTGCTTGGCAGCGACATCGCGGGGTTTGTAGACGCCCGGCTGACACAGTCTCCCGATCCGATGCATCGCGACTTCATCCTGTGCTACGTCGTGGAGATCGCCGTTAGTACGCATCACCAAGGCCAGGGCATCGGTGGACAGTTGTTGCGAGCGGCGGAAGAGTGGGGACGAGGGCAAGGCGCAAAGTTTGCATCCTTGGAATATCTGGCGGCAAACACGCAAGCCGAAGCTTTCTATCGACGGAGCGGCTATCGTGCGGGCTCGGTTATCGCGATCAAGCGTCTCTAGTTCGACCGTCCGACGGGGCGCCAGTGCTTCGGATTTCGCTCCCTGTATCTCCTGCGCTGGTCGCGCATCTGTATGGATAGAACTGGAGACACTCAGATGCTTACCCGTCCCTACTACGCTGTGGTTGCGCTTTCTCTGACGCTTTCCCTCTTCGCCTGTTCTGCAAAAGGACAGCCGAAGGGCCCGATTCCGGCGGCCAAAGTCGATGCGGCGCTAGCGACAAGTCCGGGCAAGCAGACGGCGGTGTTTGCCGGAGGCTGTTTCTGGGGCACGCAGTCGGTGTTCGAGCGGGTGAAAGGCGTCCTGAAGACGACTGCGGGCTACGCTGGCGGTTCGGCAGCAACCGCAACTTACGATCAGGTGACGACGGAGACCACGGGACACGCGGAGTCGGTCGAGGTGGTTTACGATCCCTCCCAGATTACGTATGGGCAGCTGCTGCGCATCTTCTTTTCTGTGGCGCACGATCCCACGGAGCTCAACCGCCAGGGACCGGACGTCGGAACCTCATACCGCTCCGCGATCTTTTATACGAACGACGAACAGAAGCGCATCGCGAACGCATACATTGAGCAACTCGATGCGGCCAAAGCGTTTCCGGCTCCGATCGTGACCCAGGTGACACCGCTGAAAGGCTTCTACCGCGCGGAAGACTATCATCAGGACTACGCGCTGAATCATCCCGACAATCCGTACATCAAAGTGTGCGATCTGCCGAAGATCAAGCTGCTAAAAGAAGAATTTCCCCAGCTCTTCGTCGACTACACAGGCAGGTGAGACAAGAGCCCTTCCTGTCCCTCAAAACGACGGCTTGCACAGCTACTGGTCGCGCAGTGTCTTCACCGGATCGAGTCTTGCCGCGCGAAGGGCCGGTGCGCTGCATGCGGCCAGCGCTACCAGCAGCAGCACCGCTGAGACCGTGACAAAGGTCAGGGTATCGAGTGGTCGCACGCCGTAGAGCATCTTTTGCATGAGCGTAGTCACGCTGGCAGCGGCGATCAGTCCTGTGGCGACTCCGATGCCGGCGAGACTCATTCCCCGGCTGAGGATCGTACGCAGTACATTTCCGCGCTGAGCACCGAGAGCCATGCGCACCCCGATCTCCAGCGTTCTCTGCGCTACCAGATACGAGAGCAGGCCGTAAAGTCCAACCGCAGACAGCAGCAGGGCCACGGCAGCGAAGCAGGACAACAGCAACGCCTGGAAGCGCTGCCGAGCTGCTGCCCGGGTGACCACGTCGTCCATGGTGTGCACCTGAAAGACCGCCAGGCTCTTGTCCTGTTGCGCCACTTGAGCGCGGACGGCGGGTATGAGACTTGCCGGGTCAACCGCGGTTCGAATCACCAGCCGCGGGGAGAGAACGGCTGCCTGGCTTACAGGCAGGTAGTATTCCGGGACAATGTCGGCAGTGAGCCGGCCGGCTTTTACATCGCCGACGACGGCGATGATCTCGCGAGGCACCTCCTTGACTACATCATCGTTCAGGCCAGGAGTGATGTGCTTGCCAACAGGGTCCTCGCCGGGGAAGTAGGTTTTGGCGAAGGTCCGGTTGACAATCACGACTGGTTGGGACTTGGCAGTGTCGGTCTCCTGAAACTCGCGGCCCCTCAGCAACGGAATGCGCAAGGTCTTGAAATAGCCAGGCTCGATGATGGAAACGCGTGCCGCGTTGCGCCGACCCTCCGGCAGTGGATGTCCCTCGATGTCGAAGGAGATGTGCATGCCGTCCACCGACACCGGCAGGGGCCATCCGGCGCTGACGGATACGACTCCGGGAAGACTGCGCAGGCGCGGCAACAGCTCGTCGTAGAACTGGATGTGCCGGTCGTGCGGATACTGGCTTTCGGGCAGCTCGACACTGGCGGTGAGCAGGTTGCGGCGATCGAAGCCGGGATCAACCTGAAGCACGCGCACGAAGCTGCGGATCAGCAGGCCTGAGCCGATGAGCAACACAAGTCCAATCGCCATCTCGGCGATGACCAGCGAGTTCTGCAGGCGGTGCTGCCGTCGCCCAGTGGTGGCCGTGCGCGTTCCATCCCGCAACGCGGTGGAGGGATCGACCCGAGCAACACGCAGTGCGGGCAGAACGCCAAACAGCGGTCCGGTAAGAACCGACACTCCCACAGCGAATGCGAGAACGGTTGCGTCAATGGAAATATTGCCGGAGCGGGGAAGGTCCGACGGCAGCAAGCGCACGACGACCCGCACCAGAAGCGCAGACAACGCTATGCCTGCGAGTCCTCCCAGCAGCGATAAGACGAGCGACTCCACCAGCATCTGGCGCACGATTTGTGCCCGGCTTGCTCCCAGCGCCGAACGTACTGCGACCTCCCATGTGCGCCGCGAGCCGCGCGCCAGCAGGAGTCCGGCAACGTTAGCGCACGCAATCAGCAGCACCAGCGCGACGGCGGCGAAGAGGATACGCAGCGCGGGACGTGTATCACCTACGACGGCGTCGATCTGTGGAATCACCAGGCCGGCGCTGAAGTGCGAATTGGTCTTGGGAAATTCGGCGGTCAGTCTGTGTGCGATCACGGATACGTCCGCAGTGGCCTGTGCGACAGAGACGCCAGGCTTCAGCCTGCCGATCACGCTCAGCAGGTGGGCTCCGCGCTGGCCGGTCAGAGGATCGCCGGAAGGATCGTAGGCATCGTCGCCGATTGAAGTCCAGAGCGCGGGCGCGGGATTCTGGATGGGGAAGGAGAAGCCGCGCGGCATTACGCCAATAACCGTGTAGCTGTTGTTGTTGAGTGTGATGGACCGGCCAACAATGTCGGGCTGCGATCCGAACGCCGACTGCCACAACTCATGACTCAACACAACAACGTGCGCTCCTGGCTTTTCGTCTTCGAGCCTGACGCCTCGGCCCATGGCAGGTTCGACACCGAGAACCCGGAAGAAATCGGCGGAGACGATTTCACCATCAAGATGCTTCGGGTCGCCAGCGCCGGTGAGAGTGACGTCCGAGTCGTTATAGGCGGCGAGACCGCTGAAGGAATGGTTCTGCGAGCGCCAGTCGAAGAAGTCGGGATAGCTCATGGAGACGGGCGAATTGGTGACCGCCGGATTGCGGCTGTCGACCGATCCCACGGCGACCAGGCGGTCGGCCTTGGGAAAGGGAAGCGGGCGAAGCAGCACCGCATTGACCACGCTGAACATCGTGGTGGTCGCGCCGATACCCAATGCCAGTGTGAGCACGGTGGTCATGGCAAAACCTGGGGCTTTTGCGATCTGGCGAAGGGCAAAGCGAAAGTCATGCCACAGCTTCAGCAGCATTGAACGGCTCCGGACTGATACACGCAATTAGAGAGCAATTTACCCGCCAAGTTATGCTGCTGTTCTTCAACAAGATACGCGGATGAGGACGCCTTTCATTGTCCGCAGCGGGAGTTCAGTGTCCAGAAGTGGACGTGGCAAGCTGGAACCCGAGAGGAATCCAAGGTCCGCCTTAGGGAACGGGCGTCTGATGAAGAGGCGCGATCGCGACGTTTAGCCTGGACTCGAAGCCTTGTTCAGAGCGCTGAGAGGAAGTCTTCGAGCCGGCTGTAACAGAATGGCCTGTTGGCTCTCCGGCAAGTAAAATTCAAATTATCCGTGCTTGAGCGAATACTAGAAGTTACTGGCGGCTGCGGGTACGACTTCCGCACGACGGCCAATCCAAACGATCCACTAAAGCACCTCTTTCCTGAGTGGGTTGACTACTATCGCCTGAAATGGTCGATAGCACATGTGTTGCAACCGGCTTCCATTCTGGAAATTGGCGTCCGGTTCGGGTATTCGGCGGCGGCCTTCCTCGATGCAAGCCCCCAGGCCCGATATCTGGGCATCGACCTGGATTCCGACACCTTCGGCGGCACCAAGGGAGCCATCCACTGGGCGGAAGAGATCATGCGCCCGTTTCACGCCGAATTTCTGGTGGGCGACACGCAGAGAATGCAACGGTTGCCGGGCGGCACCTACGACCTGATCCATGTGGATGGCCAGCAGGACGGAGACGGCTCGTGGCACGATCTGCAGCTTGCCATCAAGCAGGGGCGCTGGGTGCTGGTCGATGGTTTCTTTTGGACAGAACAGAATTTCCTCTCCGCAAGCCATTTCCTTTACCGCTACCGGGATGTAATTCGCCTGTATGGAGTCATTCCCGGATATGCGGGAGAACTGCTGATTCAGGTTTCGCCAGAGTATCTGGAATCGGTGTGTATTTCTGAGGGTGAAGTTACATCGGTCAAGATCCGCGAATCGTATACCGACAACTACTATCTGCAGGATTGCGGCGGATTCGAGCACTATAAGAATTGTGGGGGGAAGTTTCTGGAAGATGAGCGGCTGCAGGTTGTAGCTGCCATTGCGACTGGGAGCGATCCTCATCGTGTGCTCGACCTTGGCTGCGGCCGAGGTGAACTGGCGTATTTTTTTGCGGAACAGGGCGCCCACGTTACCGCAGTCGACTATTCGGAAGCGGCCATTCAGTTGTGCGAGAAGACTTTTGAAGGCCAGGAGGAGCTTCGCAGGCGCGTCCAGTTGCTCAACTCAGATGTGTGTAAGATGCCGCTCACCGGGGTGTTTGATTTCGTAACCGCTTCTGATGTGGTTGAGCATCTTTCGCCGGACGAGCTCGAAACTCTCTACCGGCGGGTGTCACAACACCTGGCGCAGGACGGGTTGTTCGTGGTCCACACCTATCCGAACCTCTGGTACTTCCAATACGACTACGAGCGCAAGCGAAGGGCAGCGCAATCGGCCGGCGCCTATCTGCCTCCCGAGCCGCGGACCCGGTATGAACTGGCAATGCACATTAATGAGCAGTCGCCGCGCGTGCTGAAGCGAAGTCTGCTGCGCCATTTTAGAGACGTATTCCTCTGGTTCGGCGAACCGGGAAGACCTACCCGCTCAATGCACCAAAAGATGTCGCACGCGGAGTTGGCCGGCTGTCGCGACTTGTATGCCATAGCTTCCCAATCGCCGATTGAACGCGAGAAGATAAAGGAATTCTTCGTCAGCAATCCTCTTCCGCCAGACGAGCTCGACCGTATCAAATTGCAGATTTGCGAGGTGCCGGAAACGGTCCCGGCCGGCAGTATGTTCACCATCACCGTGAGGGTGATCAATAGCAGTCCGTATTCTCTTTCGAGTTATCCTCCCAATCCTGTGCGCCTTTCCTATCACTGGCTCAGTGAGGACAAGGGTGAGACGCTTCTGTTCGATGGGGAGCGCAGCGCGATTGCACCTCCGCTTTGCCCAGGCGGGCAAAGAAGGTTCCAGGTTCGTGTCCGGGCGCCGATCAAGCCGGGAAAACTTGTGCTTCGGATCACCGTGGTGCAGGAGGCCGTGCGCTGGTTCGATTTTCCACCCATCAATCTGGCGGAGGATGTGCAAGTCGTGGTGGTTTCGGTGTGAGGCGGTTCGCGCGGGCGTGGCATTGCTGAACTAACCAGCCCAGCAAATTTCTGTGTGTATCGTTCGTGCGGCCAGGTGACGAAGACAGTCTGAACATCAATAGTGCCCGAAACGATGTCGAGTGGTGAGGCTTGGATAATCAGCGGAGAAATCGTTGGCAAGCCGAAAGCTACTGAAAAGAATGGCTCCTCAGGTAGGACTCGAACCTACAACCCTCCGGTTAACA
>CAWJXG010000004.1:0-661734 GCA_963846815.1 uncultured Acidobacteriaceae bacterium
CGATCGGTGAATTGGACAGTACTCGTTCTTTCGAAGCTTCATGTGATGGCTCCTGGGCGCAGCTTGAATTTCTGGTTGGTGGAGAACGCGCCCTCAGAAGAGGGCGCTTACGCTCGCCAGTTGGGGAAGGGATTTCGTGACGAGTTCTTGAAACCAAGGATCAGGTCGCGTACCTTGCCCCGACGCTCCAGGAGTCTGCTCAGAAGCCGATCGAGTTCATGTTGATCGTGGTCATACCACTCCGGAGGAACCTGCTCGGCAATGGGCCGCAGTAAGCTCTCGGAGAAGTTCTCGATCCGGCTGATCCAAGGCTCAAACGACTCCCAACCAGTTACATTGGCGTATACGTCATTGCGGCCGAAGACGCCACGCAAGGGAGCATCGGGAAAGCTCCACTCTCCGGCATTGAAGCAGTAGCCCTGGTCGATGAAGCTGGCGGTAAGCTTGCGCTGATGCAGTTTCTTCCAAAATGCGACCTGCCGGCCATCGGCGTTGCAAGTCCATTTGTCCAAGGCAAGAATGCCGGCGAATTCGTTTTGATTACGAACGCAGCTCATGCTTCCTTCGGGCAGGTAGTCGTGCACCACTCCTTCGTCATGCGGGACAACGTATCTGGATCCAAAGCACAGTCCAGACAACGGCATCACCTGCTTACCCCCTACTCCGAAGCGCAGTTCGGGGGTATGTTCGATCAGCCAGGGATGTACCTCGACGATGGCCGGTATGGGCACCGACAAACCGACCAGCGCGGCCAAACAGGTACCGAGCCAGTCGTTCGCTAGCACTCGCGTGTGTTGTGGGTTGTTCTGGAACTTCACCACGTAGAAGTTTCCATCGGAGCAGCGCATCAGATGGCTTTGGGCGCCACCGCGCATCCGGCGGATGTGTTGGACCGCTTGTATTGTCATGGGATATTCCGTTTGTGGTGGTGGATTGAAGGAATCGAAAGGAGGGAGGCGCAGGCAGTGCGGGGGCTATTGGCGGAATCGTCGGGGATGACAATTCCGGAATCGCAGGAAGTGCGATGTTCTTCTCTATTCCGGAATTGTCAAAGGGGAGAATTCCGCAATGTCATCGCTTACAAGGGATTGGCAGGAACGAGAGATGCTGAACTTGACCGCTCTTGCTTCATACCGGATGATGGAGGCGGATGGACGTTGAGCGGACCATTGCCGAGATTGAAATGCTGGAGGACATCGCCTCCCTTCCCGACACCAGGCCATTCAGCGCAAGCGACATCGCAGCAGCGAACCGAAGCACGACGAAGCACTATCTAACAGTCCGTGGTTTCGCCTCTGGCAGTCGTACGGTGTGTGTTGCCGACCTGCAGATCCAGGCCTCGCCTTACCAGAATCCGGCAGCTAGCTTCGGTATTGTTGGGAATCCCTTACATCCTGGCAATTTCTTGCGTTGCTGCTCAACGGAAGAGGCGCTCCTTTTACGGGAGCGCCTTCGCCTTCATCAGAGGATGTGAATTTTCCCGTCTTGCAGAATTGCTCAGCGCGTCCGATCGGTTACAGCACTTTCGCGGATACGCAGACCTCGTAGGTTCCCGACTGGCTGCAGTTACGTGTTTCCACCTACTTAGGTGCGATTTTGGTTCTGGCGCTGCTCATGTGCCCATAACTGGCACCCAATGAGCCACTATTCTTATAATCGGAGCGTGACGAAAGAAGCTCGGCGGCAATTCATAACTTGGTCGCTGGTAGTGGTGGGATGGTTTGCAGCACCGATCGTCAAAGCTTATCTCGACGGGACACCGCTGCACGGCCTACCGGGAATTCTGCGGTTTTGGAAGCTTCTTGCGTTGTCCTCGATTCCCGTCTGGGCAGTCGTGGGAATTGTCGGCGGCAGCTTCGCTGTGTTTTTGGGGTGCGCTCGTCGCAAGAGGATGTCACACGATCACGACCTACGTGTGGTGGTGTCGGAAATGCCTCAACCGCAGTGGGGCATTGGAGCGATTGCCAATGTCCCGTGTTTGAATCTCCATCTGGAGGCAAGGCTGTCACATCGCTCTGAGGAGTCGCTCGAGATCGTCAAGGCATATTTGCAAGGTACGGAGCCGACTGGTCCGTTCCTGCCCATCGTAGTTGCTGCGCCGAGCGGGGGCCGGGGTGTGATTCATTTCTGTGTAACGCCAGTTATTTCGAAGGAAGGTCAGGAACTCAGACGGAGAGTAATCCTGATCGACCAGTATGGAAACAAACATCGGACGGCGCCCGTTAGGTTCAGGCCTGCGAAAACTCACCCCTTCGGAAGCAGCGGCAATCCAATTAACTGCTTGGTTTGCAGCAAACCTATTTCGATCATGGAATTTGCGGAGTCATCATCGATTCCGGCACACAAAACCTGTGTGAGATAGAGACAGATCGGCCAAAGGAGACTGGTAGGATGGTCGAATGAACGCTAACGAGATTATTCGGCAGTTACGAGCCGAGCGTGACAAACTTGACGCTGCTATACAAGCCTTGGAAGGTATCAGCGAGGGAGGCTCCGGCAAACGCCGGGGACGTCCTCCGGGAAGTACAAACCGATCAACCTCCACGACAGGCCGGAAACGTCGCGGAATGTCACCTGCTGCGCGTAGGCGTATTGCTGCAGCGATGAAAGCGCGCTGGGCGGCAGCAAAGAAGTCGGGCAAGAAAAGACTGTAGAAATTCCAGGCCCCAAGTTCAGTCACTCCATCAGGTCGGCAGAGATGCCGGCCGTCTTTGTTTAGTGGGGTGCGCTTCAACAATGCAGCCGTTCCGAATCGTAAGAACGGCGGCGGGTTCTCTTTTCCGTAATTGTCAAGGCCGCGAACTGTCAGTGGGATTACGGTGGGCAAAAGCAAAGGCGCTCCCTATGGAAACGCCTTTTCTCGATAAAAGAGTTAGCATTCTCGTCTTGCAGGGTCAGCTCAGCGCGTGCGATTCTACAGCACCTTCGCTGGCCGGCAGATCCTAAGATCCGCCATTTGGCTGCGGGTGGGGGCACCGCAGCAAATTCGGTAATGGGCACAAGATTAGTCCTGATCGTACGGCTCATCATTGTCTTCGTCGTCCTCGTCCTCAGATGCCGCTTGCATCCGCTGGGCGTAGGCGTCGCGCTCGCGTTTGTGGCTGCGAGCGGTGTGGTCATCCGGCATGTCTGCCGCCATGACGAATTCTTTGAGGAACTGGATTCGCTCGCGGGGAGCAATCCGTCCTCCCACTTCGTAGATCAGATAATTGTGGTTCTTCCGGCAGAACCGTTCGAATTCCGCGTCTTCGGCGAACTGAACGGTGATGCTGCCTCGCAGTTCTGATTTCAGCTCCAGCCTGCCGTCCGCGTGCCACTGTCTTACGGTAGCTCGCGTAACCCGCAGTACAGCTGAAATAAGGGAAACGGTGTAGATCGAGCCATTGCGTTCGGCCCTCTTCCCGTTCCGAATGATTTTCAGGTGGATGGTTCGAACCGTGGTGCCATACTCCTCGGCGATCTCGGCCACTGAACGGTCGGACTCGCACATCTTGAGGATTCTGGCGATGTCTTCCTGGCTCCATGGGCGGCGAGCATGGGGACGAAGATATCCGTACCTCTCCGCCAGCCGCCAACAGACTTTCTCCGGGTAGTTGGTGATGTCCTGCAGTTGTTTGACGACCGCAGCCCCGTCTTTCTTGGGGATGCGGCTGTAACGTACCAGGCTTAGCGCTTTATCCGGCCACACGTACCTTTGCCGGGGGGATCGGATTGACGCGTTGCTCAATACAGACATGGGCCCAAATACCGAATCAGATTCGTCTCCTTTTCTGTAATTTGAGGGTCTCAGGAAGCGGCATGTTGCGACATATAAAAGCAGGAGGACTTGCAAAAGTAAAGAGAAAAGTTAATGACTCAAGCAATAACTAAAAGGTACTCTGGCCAGAGTAGACGGAGGAAGGTTTATTGAGATTTCGGCGGTTGATTTTCAGTCGTGATGCTGAATTCCCTAGCTCTTGAACTGCGAGTCAGGATTTCTTCGGTGCGCGGTGAGTGCGCTTGTCGAACATGCGCGTATCGTAGGTCAGCGGCTCCAGATCCCGGACAACGATCCGCCCGAACTCCGCGTGCCCTGGATTGATCAGGCAGTTATTCTCATGTGGTGCGAGGACGGACGGTACGAAGAGCAGACAGCTCTTGCCGGCTGATACGAATTCATCGCCGAACCTCGTTAGTTCGGGCGGTGCGGCGCCCTCCCGCCAATTCTTGGGCAGATCGTTCACCTTTACAGTCCCTTGAGGTACGATCTTCAGGAACTTCGGCAACTGCCAGAACGAGATCAGTTGGCGGATCGTCCTTATCGAGATGGACGAAGTATTCCAGCATGGCCAAAGACTGATGTTCGGAGGTGTAACTGAGGCGGACGCCAGCGCTCGACCAGCGTCCGCCATAGCGATAGGCACCTTCGCCGTCGAATGGATTCCGGGCGTATGCCTTGCGAAGGACCCGGTATACCAGTGTCAACTGATTCCGCCGTAAGCAATGCGGCCCAGTATGTTTTCAACCTGGCGAGCGCCAAGCTCGGTATCGATCGCAGCTACTGGGGCAATTCCGCCGAGGGCTCGGTTGGGTCGCTTAAGCCAGCGCAAGGCTCGCTCACGATCCCCGAGGAAGTCATTGGCGATAGCCACAATCCGAGCCAGCCGATACAGACGGTCGGACTCGTAGCGCGCCAGGCGTCCACTAGTGCGGCGACGTTGCAGGCTCCGAGGAGACAGATCCAGTGCGCTCGCAAGCTCCTTGAGGGTCAGCCCCGAAGCACGCATCAGTTCTTCGACGACGGCAGGGCGAAAGCCTTCGCGAATGGCCTCACGCAAATCGCGATCATTGGACAGGTGTCGTCCCAAAGTCCGCTCACCGCCCAACTCGTCGATTACGGCTCTGAGCTCGTTAACCATTATGTCGCCTATAATAGCGACAAATGGCGCGACAAATCAAGTCCAGCGCACGTTCCGAGGTCCCTTCAGTATAGACATTATATGTCTACACTGGTAGAATTCGTTGGGTGCCGAGGAAGCGGAAGGCAGAACCGGAGGTGCAGCACTTCACGGAAGTCGCGCGCCTGACGGGCAAGCGCCGCGGTGGTTACCTGAAGCGTGAGGTCCGGCTGCAGAACGGCGAAGTCACGAAATACGCCCTTACCTACATCAATCCTCGTGCCTGCTCTGCCGATAACGGGAGAGTGCTCGGCTATGACAACCAGCATGGGTATCATCACCGCCATTTCATGGGGGAGATTACTTCGTTCGAGTTCACCAGCTATGAGGAGTTAGTGGAGCGATTCCAAAAAGAAGTGGAAGAGCTCTGGGAGCAAGAAGATGGCCAATAAAGGCAAGGTCAAGGTCACTGCTGATGGAGTTGAAGGCTTCTTTCGGCGCGCCAAAGCCGAGGCTAAGAAGTTAGACCGGGGACACGCGATCGAGGCGGGAATCGTGGTTAATTTCGCAAAAGCCGAGGACATGGCCCAGTGCCTTTCGGCGGAGCGGCTCCGATTGCTGCGCGAGGTAAAGTCCAAGGGGAGCACGGCGGTTGGCGATCTGGCCGCGAGGTTAAAGCGAAACCGCCGCGCGGTCGATCGCGATTTAGGACTGTTGGAAGGGGCGGGGCTGCTGAGGGTTTCGTATCAATCGAACCCAGGTCACGGAAGGTTGAAGTTTGTCTCTCCGGTTGCCCGGCAGTACACATTGACCGCGACCGTTTGACCGTGTGTGCGCCCGAAGGACGAATTGAGAAGGCGAGCGGCAGGGCTCGCCTCTTCTTTACGCAGGACTAAGGACTTGCCCTGCGACCTTGCTGATCTCCAGCTTACGCTCGGCATCTTCCGTCTTACCCGCCACCCAGGAGATGGCGTTCGACAACCGCCACATACTGTTGCCAGCGGGCATATTCACGGTGTCCGCCGAGTTGTAGGCTTCCACTACGGAGTCAGCTTCGTGCTTTTGGAGTGCCTTGCGCAGCATATCGCGCGCTTGGCTGGCATCCACCGGCCGATCATTCGCGCTCCGGATCAGGTTCATGTGCTGCTGCAACTGCTCGGCATTGAGCTGTCGCTGGATGACGTCCTTCAAGGCGCTGACGGTAGCCTGGGCGTCCAGCTCATAGGTCCGCTCGGAGTAGATCATCGATTCGTCCAGGCGCTTGCCAAGATGAACCTGCCGCATCTCTTCCTGGGTGATGGCTAGGTTCGAGCACCAGATGCGCAGCAAGTAGGCGCGGACCGACAGCGCCCCATTGCCGAAGTCAGAGTTCTCCAGCGACAAGCCGTAAGCGACCACTTCCCCGGGGACCGGTTCGTACACCTCGGGCATGATTGCCTGAATGGCGATCTTGGTGTCGGTGACATACCCCTCGTAAGGCATTGCTCCTTTTTCCTGCACTGCCGTGGCGAACGCTTCGACTACAGGTCGTGAATCAATGCGGCGGTAGGAGTCGGAGAGAAAGCCGCGTAGTTCCTGCTGGAGCGATCTGAGCAGGTATCTTTTCTTGTGAAAGCGGCGGTTGAACACAGTTTGCAGGTTATGGGCCAGCAGCTCGCGGCCCCATGGCTCAGCCACAGCCTGGAGGCTGTCGAGGAACTTCACGGGCATGTCGGTGGTCTGCGCCATCTGGTAAATGGCATTGCGGTGCAAAGTCTGGTCGACCTTCTCCTGCTCCCGGTCGGGCACGGTGATCAGGATCTCGGGCAGATTCTCGGCAGCGCGGAACTGAAGGGCATCACCCCGGACCAGGCGATCGGTTGGCTGGTGACGCATGACATGATCGATGACGCTGGCGGCACGGGCACGGCCGCGCTCGATCAGTGATTCGAGTTTTGAGACAGCTTGGTTCTTGGACTCGGCAGTTGCGAGCATGAGGAGGCTCTCCTTTAGGAAGCAGATTAGGCAGATAGGCTGGAGCAGTAGAAGGCGGCCGGTTCAGCACCAGCCGCCGGGTTGCGGTCGTGACGTTCGCGGTGAGGACACTCGCAGCGGACGGTAAGACCGTGGTTGACACGTCGGAATCCCGAACACAGATGGTGCTCGTTGCGCTTGCAGTACGAGCACCAGCGAGATCGAGGACTCGGCGCACTCTTGCCGGCGTCGGCAAGGCTGAGTCGATGGAATTTCATGGGAATTGAAGGAGCGTTGCAGCTGCGTTGAAAAACTGAGGTTTAGAAAAGCGACAGCTGCAACGTCGAGCTAGAGGTTGAGTTGGAGTCGATAGGAGGGAGAGTCGGAGTGTCAGCAGTCACGCCTGAGCCGAACAAATCCGTTGCTACGGTCTCCGGAATTACCTTCGCCTCACACGCCGATTCGGCCGAGGGTAGGAATTCACCGACACGTTTCCAGAGCAAATCGGCCGATTCACCGATGCCCCGGTTCTGCACCAGCTCCCGAGCCATCGCCGTCAGCATGTCGTCATCGCCATCCAGTGCTTGCAGGCCCTCGGAGGCAAACTTGCCCTCCATGGCCAAGGCGACGAGAAGCTTCTTGCCCATCAGACGTAGGCAGACTTCCTGCATCGTCCCGATATAGGCAAAGAACTTCACTTCCACTTGCCGCTTCTGGCCAATGCGCCACGATCTGCGGCTGGCCTGCCGCAACGTGTGTAGCGAGTAACCGGTCTCGTGAAACAGGATGGTCGGAAAGTCCAGCAGGTCCAGTCCAGTCTCGACCAGCTTGGGATGGCAGATGGCGACGTCGATACCGCGCGTCAGCTGCTCGCGGTACCAGGCTTCCCGTTTGTGCGTGAGCGTACTCGCCCGCAGGACCGCTGCCCGAACGCCTTCGGCTCGCAACAGCTTCTCCAGGCGTGCGGTTACATCGTACTTGTTGGTGTAAACCGCAAACACCTGGCACTTGCGGCCACGGGCGAGCTGGGACTTGATCTCGTCGATTAAGGCCTGTTCCTTGGGATAAACCTCGCCTTCGTCGAGGTCCTCGGTTTCGGCAATCACAAGGGTTTCCCGTTGCTGGATTTCAGAGTTGTAGCGGGAACCATACAGCGTTCCCAGTCCATAGGGATGGTCGGGATAGACCAGTAGCGCATTGAGCATGGTGCTCAGAACGCTACGGTTCCCCCGATGTTCCTGCAGGGTCGCGGTGATGTCGTCCTGCAGCTGTTGGTAGGCGTCTTTCAACTTGCCCGCCAGCTCGACGGAAACGACATCTTCCCGATACGCCGGTAACGCGTCCGATATGTCCTCCAGAGAAACGAAGGCGCAGGTGTCCATCAGGTACTTACCAAACAGGAGGGGTGATGCTCCCGGCTTGCGACGGATGGTCACCTCGGTCTTGTTCTTGCGGGAGCAGGCGTTATCCTCGATCTTGGTGCGTTCGACGGTTTCAATTACCCCGTACTGCTGAGTGAAACGTTCCTTGCCGGCCGAACCCCAGGTGAATCCCTCCCCCACCATCCGCTTCGCATCGATTCGGAAGAGCGTGTTGTACAGATCGTCGGCATAGCCGCTCAACAGAGTCCCGGTCAAACCGGCCACTCGCTTTGCAACTCGAGCGAGGACTCCGAGAGCATTGCCTTGCGCTGTGTCGCCTGCCAACTGGTGCACCTCGTCTGCAATGGCGTAGTCGAACCACTCCGGCATGTAGCGTCCCATGTAGTCGGCGGGCGCCACGCGCTGGATCTTGTTGCGGTCGGCTTGCCAGAGCGGAGAGTGCAGCGTGGTTCCGTTCTTCTCCCTCTCTACCACTTCGTGAAGACGTTTCTTGTCGAAGTCCCGCACATCGAGGTACTGGTCGTCGGTGGAGATCGGCTTGTGGGTGTCCGGGTTGAGCACCAGCCCGAGATGCTTTCCCGAGCGACCCTTCAGGTAGGCGTGCTTCCAGAAGTAGCCCAGTTTGGCTCGTTCCCGCCCGAGGATGAAGATTGATGTTTCCGCGCAGACATTCCGCCACCCTTTCGTTCCCATCTTCCGCAGATCGGCCAAGGAGGTGTGCATGCCTTCACGCACGATCTCGCCACGCCGAAGCCGAACTTCGTTCACGCCGTGTGGCTGCTTGGGATCGCCGCCGTTGCGCATGTCGTCTATCAGAAAAACCCGGACGGAGGGTAAGGTCAGAAACGTCTCGCGGGCCCACTTCTCCACCAGGTGAGGCGGAGCCATGACGATTCCGGAAAACGGCCGCCCGTCGGCATGGACGAACATCATGCCAAGAGCAATCAGGGTCTTGCCCGCTCCGCACTCCGCCACAACATGCGCACCTTGGGCAATCTTCCATCGTGCGGCGACGCCCATAATGGCCAAGGCTTGCGCCGGATAGGGCTGGCGAAGTAACTGCGCGATTCGCGGTGAGGGCGGGTCCTCAGGGCTGTGGAGCGGAGGGTACGAAGCGAGAATGCGCTCTCCCAACTCCGCGGAGTGGTGAGCCATGTACTCATGGAGCGAAGAGGGGATCGGCATAGATACTCCGGGTTCACTGGGTTGGATATGAGAAGAATCAGGGGCTGTGCGCTTCGGGTTCTTGTGTTACGGCAGCGGACAGTTCTTCCCGAGCGAGCAATTGCGAGAGGAGGCTGTCCAAGCACTCCGTGACGATGGTCAAGCCTTCGCCCATGTCTTCGATGGTTTGAGCGATCTGCTTGCGTTTATGCTCGCGCTCGCGTGCCGCATCTTCTTTCAGGGCCGACTGCGTGCGGGTGAGCAGATTGCGAAGAACCGAAGCGAATTCCTGGCGAACAGTGTGACGGTAAATCCGAACCGGCAATCGAGAATCGTTGAGGCATTCGTCAATGGATCGCAATGCGGTTTGTTGGCACGGTTGAAGCCTGTTTTGGTCGCAAATGCGCAGAAGCTCAGCGCGTGCTCTTTCGTAGGCGGCTCCCAGCTGGGATGTTTTCTCGGCGCTTTGGGTCAGCAGGAGGTCTGGATCGCGTCGCTGGAAAGTGATGTAGTGGCATGGTGGGTCGCTCTCGCGCACTTCGGTGCTGAGGAGGTGAAAAGGATAGTTGTGTCAAGATGCGAACCCGTAACGCTCCGGCCTGGATTGAGCGGACGGCCTAAGAAAGATACCGGCCATCCGGCCGGTATTGGAGTACGGTACTTTTCTTTAGGTCCTGAACTATGCCGCAATCTTGCTTTGATCAGCCGTGGGGTGATTGAGACAGGCGAATAGTTCCGTTGCTAGT
Organism: uncultured Acidobacteriaceae bacterium; assembly: GCA_963846815.1. Classification (GTDB taxonomy): domain Bacteria; phylum Acidobacteriota; class Terriglobia; order Terriglobales; family Acidobacteriaceae; genus CAVVDY01. The sequence continues at coordinate 10,123 of CAWJXG010000004.1, forward strand.
TCTGGCGTTGCCGCCAGCACATAGCGTAGGCGGCGGCTCCGGTCTGCTGGCCGGAGCAATGCTGACGCGAGATCGAGCGGCTTGCCGTCCAGGCCGAGGACAGTGGCGCCAGCGCGCTCTGCGATGACGGCGCCCGGAACAACATCATGGGGATTCTGCCCGAGCAGTTCAAAGACAGCATCGATCCGTTTATGCCCCCCTCGATCCACAACCTTCATCATCATCGGGATGCCAGCTAGATCATAGATCCGAGTGGCTGGATCTTCGGCAAGGAGGTGGGGACTCAGCGCTTGCTGCAGTTGACCGGCGCACGCACTAAAGTTGACGATTTTCTGTCCATAGAATGCGATCGAGGCTTCCGATAAGGCCCGGACTTGAGATGGACCGCAGACGGGCTCCGTACTCCGTGTTTTGATATTGAACTTTTGAGGTACGGGAGTGTCGACGGTCCAAAAGTAGATGTCGCCTTCCGGAACCGCCACAAAGGCACCGAGGATCTGCCGCTCGGCGGGAAGGAAGAAAGCCGCAGCCGAACACCAGTTTCCGAGGCCGCGCTCAAACAGGTCCGTACCATCGACCATGTCCAGCAGTGCGATCAAATGAGTCTCACCGGACAAGTCCAGGCTTTCATCTTGCAAGGACTCTTCTCCGAGAATCACAGGCTCGAGCTTCTTAAGTCTACGCGAGAGTTCAAGGGCGGCCAGTCTCTCTGCAACAACGTCCACGACCAGCGCCATCTTCTCACGTTTGCCAATTTTCACGGTTTCGAAAGCGGCGTTGGAATCGAAGCGCTCAGAATCGCGGATGACACTGTGCACCATTTCGAGAGTTGCCAAAGCTGCCTTGGTGATAAGCGGGACAAAATGGTTGTACTGCACGAGCCCCACGTAAGACTGAGGCTCCCTTCGACCGCGAGCCGCGTGCTCAGGGCCGACCAGATGAATATGCGACTTGGTTTTCATACAGCGTCTCCTGCCCGGTTCACTGCTTGGGTTGTGACGGTCGGCAGATCTGCCGATGTTTACGTACACATACTAATGTATGTGTACATATACGTATATATCATAGAATAGATACGCTGCATGAGATTTTTTTTCCTAATCGGTTCGTATCTGATATTCTACGGAGCTTTAAGGGGGTGTCTACGGCCAATCACTTCTTAATTAGAGCGCGCAAGTCTAATCCTGCCTACCAGTTGCAGAGGACATTTGGAACGGCAGTGACAGAAAAGGTCAAAGAGATGGCTCCAAATGAGGCCCATGCTTCAATTTCAGCCAGTTATGCGCAAAAGAAGGCCAGCCTGTGGGAGTCTGGGCAGCTCATCCCGACGCATCTCGAAATGCGAGCGATCAGTGAGCTGCTAAATGTAGATCTCAAGGAATTGGAAGAGAGTTTCTCGGGGGTGGCTCCGGCATCCGCTGCCGATGTGATCCGGAGCATCGCCGAGGTTGCTAGTAGATGTTTGATCGCAAGCTGCTTTACCGGGAGAGTGCGAATGCCGCATCCGGAAATGAAAGAGGCTTTACGAGAAGGCATCAAGGCTGGCATGCGCGTCGCGATCTTCTTTCCATTTTCGAGGGACTTGAAGTCCCCCGCCAAACCCGAGTACGCAGAACCGCTCATGCATCAACACCGAGACGCGTGGCGCAGCATTGTCGAATATTGGAAAGTCTTACGGTCCTTTGCTCCTGAGTCGGACTCGACGGTGAAACTGTATCGCCCTATCACCGAGAGTGCGAACGTATTATTTCCTCCGATGTTTCATCGCTCCACCCTATTATGCGAGCGAACGGAAGGTGTGACTAAGGTCGAACTCTACACATGGACCCAGGGAGAAAAGAGCGACGGTTTCTTTACCGTCGGTGGCCGTAGCCTTGAAGATGCGGATATGCAAACTGACCGGTGGAAGCTCTTCTTTGGAGATATATTCGAACGCTGGAGTGAGACGGGGGAACTGCCGGAAGGTGACGCGTACTGGCAACCGTTCAGTTTGACAACGGACACTGAAACGACGTGACCAAGTGGAGAGCAAGCCATGAATTCACGTCAGGAATTGTGCGATAAAAATATAGATCTCCGGTATCGTTTCAACAACCAAAAGAACGCTTGCGACGGATTCTTGGCGGAAGTCGGAACGCACCCGGCCATCCGCCTTGTATCTAAGCGTGAGGTCGGTTTGAATAGAATGCAACGATGAAGTTAGAGCTGGTGAGCGTGTTCCAAGGCGGCGCGCCACTGCACAGGCCCATTTAGTGTCGGGAAAAAGAGATGTTTCTTCCGTAGCCCTTTTTCGATCAGCTTCAGCATCTCTTGCCGATCCGTTTTGACAGCAATTCCCTTATAGCCGAAGCCCATCATCCGCTGCAGCTTCTTCCGTGAATGCAGCTCTGAAAGAAACCACTCGGCCCACTCCGGCACCGCAGGGAGGCCAAAGTACAGCACAAGAGACGACCAGACAAACGCTGCCTCATCGCCGATCAGAAGCAGGCGGTCTTGGCCGCTGCTTCCAATCATCTCTTGGGAGATCGCGACCAGGTGCTTGAGCGGCTTCTTCCTGCCGGAGATGTTCAATGCTCCACGGAAACAGGTTGGTGATTCCCCTAGGGAAACGATTCTTTCCCGGCCGTCCGGGTCGATGACGGTGAAAGGATCATGGCTAGCAAACGCGGCAGACAGTGCGCCAATCTCCGTGTCGCCGGCAACAACCGACACCAGTTGTGCCTTGCTCTCCTCGCCGATCCAGGCGTTGAGATGAACGCGGATGTGCGTCCGCGTTTTCTCCGAGCGGCGGATGTAAACCAGCTCGCCAAATCGTTCATGTGCATTCTTCATTGTTCTTCACCTCCTGTTCTGCTTCTTTAAGCACCACGACGCGCCCTGTCTCGTAGGCGAGCGTCAGTTCATGGCTAAAGCGTTCACGTATCCTGACGATCTGGTATCCGTCTTCTTCCTCGTGGTAGACATCGACGTGTTTGACCGAACGCCAGTGTGCGATGTGTCGCTCCGGACCTTCTCCAAACACCCCGTTCAACATTCCTGCGGTGCAAAGCAAGCCCACATGGCCCCCATGTAAGGGAGTGACCGGACATCCAGTGATGGACTCGGGCTTTCGGATGAGCAGGTTCATCGCGCTCTGCATTGCGCTGGAGCGAACCAGGACATCTTCGATCTCGTCGAGTGGCAGGCCGCGATACTGCACGGGGACCGCCGACGAAGGGGGGACTTTAAACCGCTCTGCCGTCTCGGGGCTGAGAATTGGCAGTCGCTCGGTTGCATATGCCAATCGCAGTAGCTGATCGACCGCTCGCGTGTCGCCGCGCTTGTGCTCACTTTTGCGAGTACCGAGCACGGCCAACTGGTGGAACCGTACAGACTCAGGGTGGCCCAGTCGGAAAACGGAAATCCGCTCGAACTGGCTGGCAAGACGCTTGGCACAGTGCGATAGAGCAATGTCCGGGATGATGAAGATCAGAACGCCAGCTGTCTTCAGCCATCCGTAACAGTGGTCGAGGAACACGAGTTCCAGTCGCTGGTTGCTGTGTCTGCCCATCTCCACGTCGTAAGGAGGATTGAGGTACAACAGCGAGCAGCTGCCGGCCGGGAGGTGCGACTCGAAGGTGCTGCCGTGGGTGGTTGCAATCCCGTGAGCCTCAGCTGCAGAGGCACGGTCCGCATCCAGCTCGACGGCTGCCTTTTGCGCGGGAAGGTTCCGGGTGATTTCCAGTAGGGCGGTGCCGTCTCCAGCACACGGATCAACAGCGAAGAACGGTTGAGGCGCGATCAGGAGGCTGCGAAGGTTTCGTGCTTCCTCGATGGGCAGTGGGTAGTACCCGAGTTTTAGGCGTCCGGAGTTGCGCATGAGGGCTCCTTTCGATGGCTGTCTTGGTCTTTCCTGTCAGGCAAAGAGTTTCCGACGATGGTCAAATGCGAGGATAGTTTCTAAGACAATAGAAGTAGGGCTGATTGCAGTGCCCCGATCTCATGAACAAAGAATCAGTTTGGGATTACCCGCGGCCACCTCGCGCGGAGCCTACTTCGAAGCGAATCCGAGTGTATTTCGGAGGCGAACTGGTGGCTGACACCACACGTGCCGTCCGGATCCTGGAAACCAGCCATCCGCCCGTCTACTACATCCCGCGCGAAGATGTCCGCTCGGAGTTTCTGAAGCTCGGCACGGGTCGGAGCTTTTGCGAGTTCAAGGGTTCAGCGACCTATTGGAGCTTGGAGGTGACCGGCAAAACAGCCGAAGACGCGGCCTGGAGTTACGAACATCCTTCACGCGGATATGAGTCGATTCGAGCTTGCCTCGCGTTCTATGTTTCCAAAGTTGACGAGTGCTTCGTGGATGAGGAGCGAGTGCAACCGCAGCCGGGTTCGTTCTACGGAGGCTGGGTGGCGTCCGATATCGTTGGGCCGTTTAAGGGAGGGCCCGGATCAGGCGGGTGGTAAGTGCGGACGCCGCCGTGGGCCAAAGTGCGCGGCGCTGGGAGTTTGTCGGGTTCACCGACGTGAAATCAATTTTGTTGCTGACAACGATCGTGGCCTACGGCTCCTGCCAATCTAGGGAATAGATGTCTTGAGTGCCGGTATCGCGCAGAAGCAGCGGAGAACCATCGGGCGCGACGGAGAGTTGAGCAAACCCGTAGTATCCCGTACCGACGAAGTTTTGCAGGTCAACCACTTTCTCTTTATGTCCATCGCTGAGGCGAATCTTCCACACGCAACCCGGCCCAGAACTATCGAGATACTGCAAATACTGTCCGTCCGGCGAGAACGCAAAGCCAGCGGGCTGGGCTTTCACCAGCTCGGTCCATTTGCCGGTGTGAAAGTCGAACAGAAGCACTCGTGTCAAATCGGCTGAGACACCAACTATGTGCCAACCATCGGGCGACCACGTCGCGCCAACTATCCCTTTTGATCCGGGTAGTTCGTCAATCTTGTGGGTCGCCACATCCATGATGGAAATCGTTGCCTCAGGTTCGTTGGCGTTGCCGCTGAGAGCGATTTTGGTCTCGTCCGGTGACCATGACCCTATACGTTGCAAAACCCCGTCTGCAGGCAGCAGTGTATGCAGTGACGTTCCATCCGCCGAGATTTCGAGGGTCTTGAGTGAGCTATCTGTCTGGATTTCAAAAAAGATAATTCGCTTGCCGTCGCGAGACCAACGAGGGATACGGGCAAACCCTGGCGGGAAGAGCCCGGAGGATGGATACGTCAGTTGCAGGCGCTCGCTTCCATCCACTCTGCTGCGCCAAAGAACCCCGTCCGGATAAGTGACGTAGGCGACCCACTGGCCATCTCTTGAAAAAGAAAATTCGTCCGCAGATATGCCTCCCAAGTAGGTGACAAATTGCCCCGACTTCGAGTCGTAGCGCATGGCTTCGCCGCTGTAGGTTCGACCCACCACGAACAACTTGTGGCCGTCGGCACTTGGCACTGGGCGCTGCATCGTCAGAGGACTGAACGTCAACTGGACGGGCTTCGGCGTGGTTGGAAGAAAGCCAGACGTTCGGGGGAGTGCCCAAATTTGTCGGCGGGACCGGAAAATAAAGTACCTGCCATCCGGCGTCCACCGTCCGCAGCACTCCTGTTCGGGCCTTTGCGTCCAGCCCGGCAGTAACCGATGCAGACCGGTACCGTCGATCGCGACCTCCCAGATCAAGGAGCGGCCGCCCAGAGTGTCCACCACACTGAGTCGCAGATGGCGCTGGTCGGGCGACCAGACTGTCTCATAGATAACTGCCGGATCTCCCATGGTGACCAACTTGCGAATGTCGGTTCCGTCGGCCTTTGCCAGGAAAAGTTCACTGCGGTTCGCGTACGCCAGCCATTTACCGTCGGGTGACAGGGACGCGCCACGTCCTATGGCGTCGCCCAGCCTACGAGGCGAGCCACCGAAGAGTGGGAGACTCCAGATCGGTCCGCTACCAATACCGACCTGCACGTCATAAGCGAGAATTGCCGAGCCATCGGGCGAGAGGCTCACCGGGGTGAAGCCGGGTGGCGCTAAATTCGGGAGTTTTTTCGGCTCGCCGCCCGAGGTGGACATCTCTTCCATTCCCTGGTACTCCGGGCTCGTCACAGCATAGTAAAGCCGCGAACCTTCCGTCCCCACCAGATCCTTGGCATGGCCGTCATGGGTGAGCTGAACGTAGTTCGACACACGCGGCGCAGCAGCGGGGCGGAGCACCCAATAAGCGAGGCCCGCAACGGCGAGCACAACTGCCGCAACGACTCCCGCGAGCGCGATTTGACGACGGCTCCAGCCTTCTCTTGCGGGCGTGTGACCGCCGCTTGGTGTGGTAATCGCCGAGTCTGACAGCGCCTCCAGCGCAAACGCCAAGTCGTGCGCGGAGTGGAAGCGTTGCTCCGGATCTTTCTCCAGGCAGCGGTGGACAACTCGCTGCAGGCCCGGAGGCGCGGTCGATGTGAGCTGCGACATGGACGGCGGATCTTCATTGAGAATGGCCGTCATGGTTTCAGCAGAGGTCGGCTTACGGAACGTCTGCTTGCCCGTGACCATTTCGTAGAGGACGGCGCCGAAGGCGAAGATGTCGGTGCGATGGTCAACGGTCTTGCCGCGCACCTGCTCGGGAGACATGTACCCTACGGTTCCCAATACGACGCCGGGGTCGGTTTTCTGGGTGACGGTGGCTTCCTGTCCGGAAGCGTCTTTGGACGGAAGCAAGCGGGCAAGCCCAAAGTCGAGAATCTTTACTCGCCCGTCTTTGGTGAGGAAAAGATTTTCCGGCTTCAGGTCGCGATGGACGATGCCACGGTCATGCGCGGCTGCGAGTCCGTGCGCAATCTGTACCGCATAGTCAATCGCTTTACGCAGCGGAATTGGTCCGCGGCGCAGGAGGTCGCGCAGGGTTTCGCCATCGAGGAGTTCTTCGACGAGATACGAAACGCCATTGTCCGTGGCCATCTGATGGACGGCAAGAATGTTGGGATGATTGAGGGCTGCGGTGGCGCGGGCTTCCTGCTCGAAGCGTTGTAATCGCTCAGCGTCCGACGTAAGGCTCTCGGGAAGAACCTTGATGGCCACATCGCGGTCAAGGCGGGTGTCGTGCGCGCGGTAAACTTCTCCCATTCCGCCTGCGCCGAGCGGAGAACGTATTTCATACTGCCCTAGAGTCGTACCGGCAGTCAGAGGCATGAGAGTGGCAGGATTATATCGCGAGTTTTTCGAGAAGCAGCAGACGAATCGGAGAACCGGGGAATCCCCACATCTGCCAACAGGAGGCAAAGATGGGCACCCGAGGAGAAGGATGCAGCTGTCAGCCTCTTAGGGCCACCTAATTGTCAGCGCGTAGATTTCTTGCGTACCGATGTCGCGGGTGAAGACGGGGGAGCCGTCAGGGGCGACGTTGATTTGAGAAAAACCTTCAACGGGGTCAACAAGCCGGCGTAGATCTTTCAGACTCACCAGCGTCTCTATCTGGCGGTCAGCCACTCGTACGCGCATAGCTTTTGGATCAGTTCCTCCGATGTCGTAGTAAAGGTATTTTCCATCTGGGGAAGCCATCCAAGCAGCAATTGCGCCGGACGCTAGATCCGTCCATTTCTCCGTCTTCAAGTTGAAACTCACGAGTCTTACGATATTTTCTTTTCTCTCTGCGGCTACTATGGTCTCCGGGTCAACCCAAAAGGGCCCGAACACGTTTTGCCCAGACGGTATGACCGACAGGTTCCCGCTAGCAAGCGTTAGGATTCTTAACTGAAATATGGCTTGCTCACCCGGCTTGGCCTCGGTCGTGGCCGAAAACACTATGGACTTCCCATCGGGAGACAACGAACCACCTTGTGAGTTTCTATCGCCAAATTTCCGTAGCTCACCTCCATTCATGTTAGTCACATATCCATCACCCCCCCGGGTTTGGAACGCCACTTGGCTGCCATCCTGCGAAACGACCGGGAAGCCCACCTCCATAGGCGGGAAGGTCAGTTGCATTCTCTCGGTGCCGTCCGTACGGCTACGCCAGAGAGTGTGGTCGGAGGCGGCGACGTATGCTACCCATTGGCCATCCCGCGAGAATGTGGGATCGATTGCGGAGATCCCACCCAGAAAGGGGACAAACTGGTGGGTTTTAAGGTCGTAGCGTATAAGCTCGCCGCGTGGGCTCTTGCCGATGGCAAAGATGCGCTTTCCATCGCGGCCAGGCATGGCGAAGTCGTAGGACAGCGGCCCGTTTGTGAGTTGAGTAGCAAGCTTAAATCGTTGAAACAGGCCACTCTTTGCAGCAACCGCCCAAATATCATATCTGCCTGCATGGAGAATTCGATAGATCAGATATTTGCCATCTGGTGTCCAAAAGGGACACCCTAGAGAAGCGTCCGCCGGCCCTTTCATGATCTCCCGAATTCCGTTCTCATCAGCGCCAACCTCGGAGTAAGTTTGCAAGTCCCCCCAGGTCCTAAAGACAATCGTTCGATCCCGGGAAACGCTCAGGCAGTCGGCGCCACTCGGCACCGCGATAAGTTTGCGGATATTCGAGCCGCCTTTTCCGGCGACGTACAGGGCGGAGTCCTTGATAAATGCCAACTGTCCGTCGGGGAAGTAGTCGGCGCCGAAGGCGGTAATCCCTTCAAGTCGCCGCGGCTCTCCCGTGGGAAGAGGCAGGGTCCACAGCGGCAGCGTGATGTCTCCAGAATGCAGCAGTAGTGACGATCCGTCGGGTGCAAGTGCTACCACCTGCGAATCAGGAAGTCGAGTCGTTACAATGCTGGTCTCGCCTCCGGCGACCGATACCTGGGCGGCCTTCGAACTGCCGCCCGTGCCCTCCGTGAAATAAATTCGGGAGCCATCGCTAACTACATACCCTCTCTTCGGTACGCCGTCGTCGGTGAGTTGAGTGATGCCCTCCACGACAGGGACTGCAGGCGGCCGATTCCACCAGATGATGGCTGCTGCGACGATTGCGAGGAAGGCCGCGGATGTCGCGACCCACACCCACTTCTTGCTGGAAGCTGGTTGTTGCGCGGCGGTCGAGGTTCCTCTACCCGAGTCCGACATCGCCTCTAGCGCGAACGCCAAGTCGTGGGCTGAATGGAAACGGTGCTCGGAGTCCTTTTCCAGGCACCGATGCACAACACGCTGCAATCCCGGCGGCGTAGTTGCGCTGATCTGTGAGAGCGACGGCGGCTCTTCGTTCAGAATGGCGGACATGGTTTCCGCCGAGGTGGATTTACGGAAGGGCTGCTTGCCCGAAACCATTTCGTAGAGAACGGTTCCGAAAGCGAAGATGTCAGTGCGGTGGTCAATGATCTGGCCGCGCACCTGTTCGGGTGACATGTAGCCCGCGGTGCCCAGCACCACGCCGGGGTCGGTCTTCTGGGTGACCGTAGCTTCTTCGCCCGAGGTATGTTGCGGCGAAACCAATCGGGCCAATCCGAAATCAAGGATCTTCACTCGTCCGTCTTTGGTGACAAACAGGTTCTCTGGTTTCAGATCGCGGTGAACGATGCCCTTGTCGTGCGCGGCTGCCAGGCCGTGCGCAATCTGTACCGCATAGTCAATCGTTTTACGCAGCGAAACCGGTCCGCGGCGCAGGAGGTCGCGCAGGGTTTCGCCTTCGAGGAGTTCTTCGACGAGATACGAAACGCCATTGTCCGTGGCCATCTGATAGACGGCAAGAATGTTGGGATGATTGAGGGCTGCGGTGGCGCGGGCTTCCTGCTCGAAACGGCTTAAACGCTCGCGATCAGAAGTGAGATATTCCGGCAGGACTTTGATGGCGACGTCGCGGTCCAGGCGTTTGTCGTGTGCGCGGTAAACCTCGCCCATTCCGCCTGCGCCGAGCGGAGAACGTATTTCATACTGCCCTAGAATCGTACCGGCAGTCAGGGCCATGGTTGGTGGCGAGGATTATACCCTGATTTTTTTGACATCCTCGATCAATCGACAGAAGGCCACAACGGGCACAGCAGTATTCCACCCACAGGAAGCGGGTAGCGCCGATTCCTTATCTGTCCTGATGCAGTCCATTACAGACAACCGAAATTAGCTCTTTCAAACGTAACTCGGTGCACTTGGTCTCAAGGATTCACGCGCGCGAGTGACGCGCCAAGAGGAGTCAGTACTGATAATACAGACAAGGCTGTAGCGTCGAGACCCGGGTCAGATTCAATCGATCCGGATGTGACATCCGCGTTCGAACTTTGCTCCCCGAACGATTTCACCGCGCAGCAGTGCGTCGCGGACCAATGCCGTGTTGGGTTGGGTGTTGATCATGGCCTGCAGAAATTCTCCCCGGAGCCCGTCAGGCAGATGCTCCAGCATCTCTTTGACCAGGCGATGCGGAATGCTTCCGGTATGCAGGCAGAACTCCTGCGGCAACTCCCAGTCGTCAATCTGGACGGAGGGCTGTGAATTCGTCTGCAGGCGAATGGTGTTTAACTCGCCTTCCAGTCGTTTCAAGCTGCGGCAGCGCATGAAGTAGGTCAACATCTCTTTTACGTCGCTGACCCGCTGCTCGGCCGACCGGCGGCGTTGCTGCAACCGCTGTGCTTCCTCGGCCGCAATATTGGCTTTTCGTTGCTGGGTTCGCAGGTATGCCGCGATACGATCGATCTTCTTGCCCAGTTCGGCAAACAACTGCATGCATTGCTCGCGAGCTTCGTCGCTAATGTTGCCGGTGATCTCCCGTTCTTCCTGCAGCTGGTCGAAGGCCGCTTCCAATTCGGCGTCAATTTCGAACAGGCTGCAGTTCTGTGCCGTTAATGTCTTAGTGCTCATCGTGAAAACCTCGTAAGGAGAGGGCACGGGAGACACACGAATGCATGTGCGCCTCCCGTGTTCTTGGAAGGACAGCCGTGATCAGGCTGCGCTGGGGTGGGAACCGTTGACGATGCCTTCCAGTCCCTGGACAACTTGGACCAGCGTGGGCATGTCGGCGATCTCATTGAGGGGTGGGGCTTGCAGCTTCGCCAGCAGGGCGCTGACTTGTTGCTCGGGGACGCGATCGAGGACCGCTTCCATACGTCGCAAACCGCGGGTGGCGGATTCCAGCACGTCGAGGATCTTCTTTTTCTGCTGGATATCCCGCACCAGATGCGGCTGGTTGGCATGGCCATACTCGCGCATCACCCAACGGTAGAGCTTGGAACCTACCGTCTCTTGCAATGCGCCAATACGCTTGTCCAACTCAGACCCGTTCTGAGATTGGGCAGCGCTACTTTCCGGCTTAGCACCGTTCTTCGGGCCGCCATTGCTGGAACCGTTCTGCCAGCTCCCATTACTGGTTGCTGTGGAAGCTGCGCCGTTGCCGTTTCCATTCCGGTGACTTGAAACAGTAGTGCCGGTCGAAGATCCGCTCCCCTGTGCCGGCGGTTGCGAACTCGCTGCCGCTTTGCCAGATGACCGTTGGCCTTTGCGCCAGTTCTCGGGAACCATCCACAGGGGCACGGTTGGAGTCTTCTTGGGACGGCTCTTGTCGTCGATATCGACCCAAGGCGCGTCGAAGTCGTAGAAGTAGCGGCCAAGCCCAAAACAACTGCAGGCCCGCTTGAACGCCTGCGCCTCCGCCGCTGTCATCGCGTTGTCCTCATCAGCCCACTCTTCTCCAGTACCGGAGTGGGTTCCGAGTCCATCGATGGTCACCTTGCAGGTCACAAGGATCTTGCCGGTGACAATCTCGGCGTTACGTTTGCTACGAGTGATGTTGTTCATCGTGACTGTCTCGTAGCTGCGGGTCCAGCCTTGCGGGCTCACCAGCGCATTGAGACGATCGGTGTAGGCGCGCGGGTCGGCGTAGGGTACGACCTGCCCGCGCGTGCGGTTGTTGGCGGTGTTGGTCACCCGCCACAGAACCTGGTCGACCGGAAAGGGTACTTCCAATTCGGCCAGCAGTTCTTCATTGTTGAGTTTCTTCATGGGAGAGAAGTCTCCTTGAAATCGAGGGTGGTGAGGTCAGACGGAGGAGGAACTTGATGGGGAATGAGAGACAGCGGCTCAAAATGGGATGTCGCTGTCGGTGATCATCGTGGGATCTTCCTGGCTGTAGGACTGAACTCGCGTGAGCTCGCCCTTCTGGCCGTCCCGCAGAGGTTCACCGAGGAATTCAATCTTGTCGGCGTACACGAAGCTCATGTACTTCTTGCCGCCGGATTGCTTGTCATCCCAGGACTCGGTCCGCTGCCGGCCTTCGAGGAAGACGCGACTGCCTTTGTGCAGGTGTTCGGCTACAACCTCGGCGCGTTTGCCGAAGGCTTTGATGTTGAACCACTCGGTGTGCTCCTGCTGCTCACCCGAGCCGTTCTTCCAGCGTTCGGTGCTGGCCATGGTGAAGGTGGTAATGGCGGTACCACCAGGGGTGTATTTCATCTCCGGGTCTTTGCCCAGATATCCAATCAGCAGAGTCTTCTGCATGAGGTAGGTCTCCTGTCAGTTGAATTGCGAAGTGGCGCGAAAGGGTTAGTCGACCAAGCCTGCCTTCGCCATCTCGCGGCGGAGAGCGGCCCGGAAGCGTTCATCGGCGGACATGTTTGGTGTGCTGCCAATCGATCTTGGCGAGGATGTGACTGCAGCTGCGTCGGACGAAAGAGACGCGCTGAAGTGGTAGACGGCCTCTTGTGCCTGCTGGTGACGACGGTAGAGAGAGCGAATTCTTGCGGCGGACGTTGCCATAGTATGGTTTCCTTCTTGGTGTGGTTTTTTGGTCGGTCGAACGTCGGAGGCGGGCGGGAATGCCCAAAACGAAGGCGAGATTTATCGAACCAATGCTGCTCATGCGGGTGGAGAAACTGCCGCAAGGCGCGGATTGGTCCTACGAAATCAAGTTGGACGGTTACAGAGCGCTGGCCATCAAGAGCGGTGGCAAGGTGCAACTGCGCTCGCGCAACGACAACGATTTCACCGAGCGCTACTCTCCAATTGCCGCTGCTCTGGGATCTATGCCGGATGAGACGGTCTTAGATGGTGAAGTGGCCGCGCTCGATGAAGAGGGTCGGCCATTTTTCAACTTACTGCAGAACTACGGCTCAGCTGATGCCCCACTGGTTTACTTCGTCTTCGACCTGCTCATACTGACGGGCCAAAACGTCATGACGAAGCCGCTCAGCGAGCGCCGGTTTCTTCTGGAGAGCGCGGTTCTGCCAAGGCTCTCTGAGCCGATCCGCTACTCCCCGGAGTTGAAAGCCAGCCTTCCCGATCTCATCGCTTCGGTTAAATCTGCCGGCCTCGAGGGTCTGGTCGCCAAACGCCGGAACAGCCAATATGAGCCAGGTCGACGCTCTGGCTCCTGGCAGAAGATGAGGATCAATCGTGATCAGGAGTTCGTCATCGGCGGTTACACACCGTCAGACCGAAACTTCGACGCGCTGATATTCGGCTACTACAAGGACGGAAAGCTGCAATATGTGGCGCGCACACGCAATGGGTTCACACCGTCATCTCGCGAACAGTTGTTTAGAAAGCTTAAGCCGCTGGAGGTCAAGCAATGCCCGTTCGCAAATCTGCCGGAGGCCAGAAGTGGCAGGTGGGGAGCAGGGCTGACTGCAGCAAAAATGGAGGATTGTCGCTGGCTGAAGCCGGTTCTAGTCGGGCAATTCGAATTCACTGAATGGACGCCCGACAATCACCTGAGGCACTCACGGTTTGTCGCTCTGCGCGATGACAAGAAGCCGAAAGAAGTGACGCGGGAACGATGAAGGCGATCTGGTCTACTTCGGCGCAGGTTGCCGCAGCTTTGCGTATTGTTCCGGCGTAAGCTCCAGCCAGACGCCTCCGCGCTTCTTCCTGATTGCTTCTTCGATCTCCTGCCGTCCGGATATGTTGAGGGTGAAGCCACCGCGCTTCACGAGTTCAAACAACTTCTTCTCATCTGCAAGTATCACCGTGCGCGGCAGGCGGGTTTTACGGTCCTCCTCCATGAACTCACAAAACCAACGTTGGCGAAAGCTGAACTGCAGGAAAACTCGTTTCATGCTCACACCTGCGCAGCGCTGGCAAAGTCGCTCGCCTCTTCGATGAGGAGGCGGAAGAGGAGCCTTACATTCGCAGCAAATCTTCCCTGCGTACCGCTGCCGAACCGATGATGCACGCTCGCCGCCCACGAAGGGAGTATAACCCAATCTTCGCCTTTTGTTCGCTACGGTTCGGAGCAATTGAGAACTTCGCAAAGCTAGCGCGAGTATTCTGTCTAAAAAGCCGAAGTCCCGCCCCTGGGTTCGTCAGCTGCACAATAGCCCTTCGGGCAGACACCCACGGGACTGCTGGGTCGAGGAGCCATGCAGCGCACGCGCATTCTTATCGCAGACGATCACGAGATCTTTACCGCGGCGTTCGAGAAGCTTCTCGCGCCTGACTACGAGATGGTGGGCTGCGTCAGCGACGGTCGCATGCTCCTGAAGTCTGCACAGGAGCTTAAGCCAGACGTAGTAATCGCCGACATCGGTATGCCGCTGCTTAACGGGCTCGATGCGGGGCGCGAGATTAAGCGGCTACTTCCTCAAACCAAACTGATATTTCTCACCATGAACCCAGATTCCGAGTTGGCACAGGAAGCGGTGTCAATCGGAGCGTCGGCATATCTTCTTAAGAGCTCGCATCCATCGGAACTGTCAAAAGCAATCCATGATGCACTCGCAGGTCTCACCTACATCACTCCGTCGATTCGCCGTGCCATGGATGAGTCCTTTATTCGCGATCCAACCCGCAAGCCCGGTACTCGCAAACTAACAACTCGTCAACGTGAGGTTCTTCAGTTGCTTGCCGAAGGTAAGGCTATGAAAGAAATAGCTTTCATCCTAAACGTCACGTTGCGCACAGTTCAGTTCCACAAATACCGAATCATGGAGGAGTTGCGAATCAAAACCAACGCCGAAATTGTGCAATACGCCATCAAGCACGGAATAATTTCTTCCATCGAATCACCGATGAAGTAATGGACCTCTTTGTCCACACGTCTGCTAGCTACTGTTACTTCTAACAGTAGCCAAACACCTGCTCCGAGCGAACAATAAGACCTGATGAGATGATTCGAACATGGAGCTAGAGGACTTTCAACCAGGCCAGTTAGTTCCCAGCGTCTCTCGCCGCGGACTCTTCGCTTAACGACATATCCGAATTGGGGGTTTCCGTAAGTCTCGAGGCCTTCTGTATTTTTTGGGGAGAAGGCGCGGATACGGCTCCTGCGCCTCGCATCGCGACCAGAAAGAGCAGTGTTGCAAGAGACCACCACCCGGAAGCAATGATGGGCCGGTTCGAACGTGAACTTGAGGGTACATGGCGAAGATTCGAGTTGTACTGGCAGATGACCATCCGGCGCTAGTTGCTACAGTCCGCCAAGTCCTCGACCACACTTGTGAGATAGTGAACGTCGTTGAAGACGGCCAACACGCCGTCGATGAGGTGATGCGGTTGACCCCGGACGTACTCGTCATCGACATAACGATGCCGGTCATGGATGGACTAGCCGCCGCGCGGCGCTTGCAGGACCTGAGATCCCCCACAAGAATCGTATTTCTTACGATGCACGAAGACCGCGATTTTGTAGAGGCTGCCTTTTCCGCCGGAGCGTTCGGCTATGTCACCAAAGCTCGCCTGTTCGCTGACTTGGCGCCTGCGGTTCATGCAGCGGTCCTGGGTCACGCATTTGTCTCCCAAACCCACGTCAAGTAGCTACTCACTCTCGGCTTGAACTTCTTATACCCAGGTTGTGAACGCCATTCGCAAATCCATTCCGTCGGACACGTTCACCGTGGCGATCATCGCAGTTGTAGAGCTGGCAAATTTACTTCTGTACCGAACGAACTGACAACCCGGATGCGCCATCGAGGAACTGTCTTCATCCAGGGGCTGATACTCTTGATGGTTGGGAGTTCGTTCCTTAGGCAATCTCGTAATGTACGATCCTAATCTTGCGTTTGAGAGTCTTGGTGTCGGGGTAGCCCAACTCGCTCTGACCGGCGAGTGGCTGATGGCTAATCGTTACCTGTGCGAAATGCTCGGCTATTCCCGCCAACAGCTGCAGGCTTTCGACTTTGACGATTTCTTCCGGCCAAAAGAATCAGCAATCGAGAATTCGGAACGCAGGCGCTTGCTGGACGGCGCGATTTCTTACTACGCATCCGAACGAAACACCGCCCACAAAGATGGCAGCCCGATCTCCGTACGGGTCGTATTTTCACTACTGCGCGACGAAGGAACCCATGAGCCAATGTGTATTGTCGCGACCATCGAAAACTTCAGCGCCTTACGCTCCGCAGTTAGGGCCTTGCGCGAGGCGGATGATGCCCGCCGCGAGGTGGCTCGCCATTTAACCGACGCCCAAGAGCAGGAGCGCACGCGCATTGCCCGGGAACTCCATGATGACATCGGGCAGTCGCTGGCCGTGCTCAGAGTTCAAATGCATCGCGCGGGCCAGCCGATCTCGGACATGCCAGGCCAGTTGCATCCGGGCATTATTGAGCTCTCCGAGTCGCTAGGAGTGATCGCCGACAAAGTGAGCCGCCTTTCACACCAGCTTCATTCCTCTGCACTTCAATATTTGGGGCTAAAGTCTGCTGTTCAAGGAAACTGCCGAGAATTTTCGCAGCAATTCAAGATAGGTGTTGACTGCTCCTGCAACGACATTCCTGTCAATTTGGATGGCCTGCTGGCCTTGACGGTTCTTCGAGTCGTTCAAGAGGCCCTTCATAATGCTGGCAAGCATAGCCGCGCGACAGCCATTCAGGTTTCCTTGCAGGGGTCCGAAAAAGACTTGGTCTTGACGATTGCGGATAACGGCGTCGGCTTCAACGTAGAAGAGAAAAAACTAGCGGCTGGCCTCGGCCTAATCAGTATGCGCGAACGGATTCATCTGTCCGGCGGAGAGTTCACGATCTGGTCAAAACCAGACGAGGGAACGCGTATTACCGCGCGAGTGCCACTCGCCAAAGGAAGCACCTAAGGCTTTTAGTTCAGATTTGCGTATTCCTTCTTTGCTTGCTGCAGAATCGGGATGTCGGGATCGGCATCCTTCCACAACGACAGAAAGTCCTGATATGCGGAGCGAGCCTTCGCAGCGTCCTTCTGCAAGGTGTAGGCGCGTGCAAGGCCGAGATGGGCCAGGGCCCCAGTGGGACAGTTCTGAACAATGCCGCGGTGGTCGAGTATCTTCTGAAACTCCGCAGCCGCTGCTGGGCCTTGCCCAAAGGCAAGATAGGCGCCTCCGCGAACGTAAACCGGATACAGGCACGAATAACTGATCTGGGAAAAGCCATTCCCTAGCTCGTACGGAGCCGTAGCCTGAAGGACTTCAATCGCTGAAGCTGCATCCTTGCGATTGATGTCGATTTGACCGCGAATTGTGGGAAGCCAGATTGACTGAATCACTGTAAACAGCGGGAAGTTTGTGTTCAGCTTTTCCGCAAGTGACTGAGCCTGAGCCGCGTCGTTCGCGATAGCTAGGGCCAACGCAGCTTGGCTTTCGGCTTCGGGACTGCCCGGGGCAATGCTCAACGCCGCATCGGCTTGTTCGCGCGCCGCGGCGTAGTTGCCGAATAGAGCCTCTCGCATTGCCGCCTCGCCTGACCAGAACGCCGCCATTTCCTTGTTTTGTGCGCTCTCAGCCGAAGTTACCGCTCGACGCGTGAGTTCGCGCGCCTGCTTGAGCCGTCCGGAGTAGGCTTCCGTGTTGGATTCGGCGCCCAGAATCTCATTCTCGACGTCTGCTTTACCCTCGAACCAGTTTTGTTGCTGGGCCATTGCTGCGGCGTCGCCCTGCACAAAATCCACGCCATAGAGGTTGGTGTGGAGAATCTCCTCGTCAAGCTTCCGCGCCAGTGCCTGGTTTACTGCATCTCGCGCCTCCGTAAGGCGGTTCAGAGCGAGGTAGAAGCCGGCGAGATTCTCATAAGCGGTCACATTCTCCGGGTAGAGCTTAAGAGACTCGAGGGTTGTCTCTACCGCCTTTTCGTACTGTCCGATCGTCCCGTAGCTAGCACCCAGATTCAGATAGGGGAGCCAATCCCTGGGGTAGGATTGGATCCACAGTTGATAAGCCTGAATTGCCTTATCCACTTCGCCCGTGCCATACAGATAGTACGAAGAGGAGATGTAGAGCTTATCGCGCTCGCTCGCGTGTTCCCGCAACGCAAAGGCCCTGGAGATGTACTCCTTCGCCTTCGCTGGCTGTCCCAGATTGCGGTACATGACTCCCAATCGCGTGTAGGCTGCAGCGAACTGTGGATCCAACTCGATCGCGCGCTCATAGAACGGGATAGCCTCGGCGCTGGATTTCTTTCTACCCAAGCTGAAGGCCTTCAGGGCCTCGAGCGATGAGGTGGTAGCCTGTTCGAGGGGGACATCAAATTTCTGAACCGATGGTAGTGATTCTCCCAATTCCTCGCGCAACTTAACGGCGGCACTCCCAAGCGCGTCGAGCACCTTTTCCTTGCCTGCGGCTCGAACCTGTTCGCGGGCCAGAGAGTCTGCCGTGATGCAATCGACCGCATTCAAGCCTATGACGTATTCATTTCCCAGGCCCGCGATGGATCCAGCGATAACCGCCTTGCTACCGGTGCGCTGGCACACCTCGCGCGCGAGATCTTCTGTGAGCCGCTCGCCCGCTGGACGATTCATTTGGCCCAACGTGGCTCGGACTTTTCCATCCGAAAGAACATTCAGGAAGGGTGACTGGCCAAGTCCCACTGCCAGCGCCTGCTTCAATGTATCGTCGAAAACCGTATCGCCCGTTTTATTCGTAAAGTCAGCGATCACAATCGTATCTTTGGTCGTGAGTGCTGGTGTTTTGTGGAAACGCAGGTAAAGACCAACGACAACCCCTAAGATCACGAAACCTGTCACCGCGCTGACGAAGTACAGCATGCGGCGCTTCGACTTTGGAGCGGCGGCATCGCTGGGTGACACGGCCACTGGCACGTTCATTTCGCCAACTGGGGCTGACTCCGCGACGCGACGAGCGTCTTGAGACGGCTGTCTTGTTCCTCCCTCTGCCGAATCGTCGAGGTCCACCGAATCTGCGATGTCACCTCCCGCCCGAGTCACAGACCGTTGCAATCGCTTCAAGTCGGAGCCAATCTCGGATGCGTGCTGGTAACGGAATTCCCGATCTTTGACCAGGCATTTGTTGATGATCCGCTGCAACTCCTCTGGAACGCAGGGATTGAGTTGCCTCGGTGGCGTTGGGCTTTCCTGTACGACCGAGAGGAGCAAGATCCCGGAGGTGTCTCCGCGAAATGGCATCTGTCCGGTGGCCATTTCGTAGAGAACCACTCCCAATGAAAACAGATCGGTGCGTGGGTCGAGTTGCTGACCGAGCGCCTGTTCCGGAGACATATAGGCGGCAGTTCCCAGGAACCCTCCGCCTGTTAACTGCTCCTCCTGAATCGTCATTTCCTGGTCCGGCGAGGCGGAACCTAAATAAGATCGGGGCGCTGTCCTCTTGGCGAGGCCGAAGTCCAGAATCTTGACTCTGCCGCTCTTGGTCACCAAGATGTTCGCGAGCTTGATGTCGCGATGGATGATCCCCTCCGTGTGGGCAGCGTCGAGCCCGTCGACCACTTGAATGGCGATGTCGACGAGACGTGCGGGTTCAACTGGGCCACTCTGAATCAAATCCTTCAACGTTGTTCCGTCGAGGAACTCCATAGCGATGAAAACGCGGCCGTCGTCCTCGCCGATATCGTGGATCGTGCAGATATTGGGATGGTTCAGAGCAGATGCCGCCCGAGCCTCGCGCTGAAAGCGCTCTCGAGCTTCCCTGTCTTGCGCGAAACCGTCCGGCAGCAACTTCAGGGCAACAAAGCGATCAAGCCTGATGTCCTGGGCTTTGTATACGACCCCCATGCCACCCTCGCCTAACCTCTGTACAACGCGGTAATGCGAGATCGTATCGCCAATCATGGGTTTGGCACAGGAGCTTGCCAAAATCGTACGTTCCTGCGCCGTGACAGTCAATCTTTTGAGCCGCAGATGCCATTGCGGCACTCCGTCAGAGCTATTTAGATACCGGCCGCGTTTTACCGAAGCAGTTGTACGTTTCTTGCTCGTGGCCCTCTCGGCGCCGATTTCCACCCCTGTAACAACTCACAGTTCCCACCGCTGCTGAAGCGTAGTGCAATAGCACGCATGACAACATCGCCGCTCCAAGTCGGCTTTGGTGAGTGGCTGAGGAAGGCAAACACGATTTGCCGCGGAGGGTCTGCCGAATGGTGATCTCAGAAGTGCGACTAAGGCGGCAGTTGGGTGCGGCAGCTGGAGGCGTAGACTTCCCACATCGGAAGAGTACGCAAGGCTTCGACGCTTGAGGGCTGAGCTTGTCTCAGTCGCAAGTGAAGGTGCTATCCCCGTTCTGGAGAACAATAATGGATTCTCACTCGTGCTGTAGAAAATCAACGTGGGTCACCGTGATGGTGGCCGTTCTTGTCTTTGCACTGCAGGCTTTTGCCGCCGACAGCATTAAAGGTCAGGTCATGGGCGGAGGCGCGCCGATCGCCAAGTCAACCGTGACTCTGTGGGAAGCGAGTGCCGCCGCTCCGAAACAATTGGGGCAGACCAAGACCAGTGACGATGGCCGCTTCGAAGTCCGCGCCAAGGGTGCAAGCAAAGACGGCATCCTCTATCTGGTGGCGGCGGGTGGTGTACCCAAGGCCAGCAAGGCAAGCGGCGAGAACCCGGCAATCGCGTTGCTGGCGGTTCTGGGCAGCAATCCCCCAGCCAGCGTGACCATCAACGAACTTACAACGGTCGCATCCGCGTTCACCAACGCACGCTTCATCAACGGCGACGGCATTTCCGGCAATCCGCTCGGGCTGAAGATCGCTGCCGGCAACGTTCCCAACCTGGTCGATCTCACGACCGGCGGTTGGGGCAAGGTAATTCTCGATCCGCTGAACAGCACCCAAACCACGGCGCTGGCGAATCTGGACACGCTAGGCTCGCTGATCACCGCGTCGTTCACGGTGGCCAACGATGATTGGCGCGCGCGCTTCTATAAGGCCTCAACTCCGACGGGTGGAACAACGCCCAAGAACACTTTGGAGGCAGTGGCGGGTATCGCGCGCGAGCCGTGGGCGGCACCCAAGGACCTGTACGCGCTGTTCGACGAGGCCTATCCGCAACCCAAGGACGGCGCGCGGCGCGCGGCACCTTTCGTCCCCTATCTTGCGTACGTTCCCGATGACTTCGCGCTCAGTCTTTGTTTCGCAGGTGGAGGCATGTTCGCCAATGGGCGATTCATGTTCGACAAAGACGGCAATCTTTGGAGCGGACAGAACTGGATGCCCGGTTCGCAGTCCGGCGTCGTGAACAGCATCGGTGGAGGCGTTATCAAGGTTACCCCGAACGGAACCATCCTCTCCCCGCCGATCACTGGCTTCACCGGAATGGGAATCGACGGCGTTGGTTGGGGCACCGCCGTGACCAACGACCGGGTTTGGATCACCAGCTTCAACGGAAAGTTCCTGGTGATGGATTTCGACGGCAAGCCGGTCGCCAAAGAGAGCGATGTGCCGTTTAAGGAGAAATTCCTCGGCCTGATGGGCATCGGCGTTGCTGCGAACGGTGATGTGTGGATTGCCGATGGCTCGGACAATCAGTTGCTGTACTTTCCCGGAGGACGAATCAAAGAAGGAAAGATCGTAAAAGTCGCGGGCCTTAAGTCTCCGTTTGACATCGTCATCGACGGCCAGAATCGCGTCTGGGTTAGCAACTCCCAGTCGGACACTATCGTGCGTTTCCCGGCCAACGATCCAACCAAGGTGGAAACCTACCATGCCGGCATCAGTGTCCGCGCCCTCGCGCTTGATTCGAAGAGCAATGTCTGGGCAGTCAGCAACATGTCGTTGGATTTCCCAGTACCGAAGGTTCCCGACGGTGCGTCCATCATGGAACAGTTCAAGATCATGGGCGCCGCCATGTTGCGGTACCCCAAACCCACGGGCGTGGTCAACATGATCCGTCCCGACGGCGCTCAAGCTGACCCGGCGGGTTACACCGGCGGCGGGGCGGTTGATGTGCCGTGGGGTGTGAACATCGATGGCAACGACGACGTTTGGATCGGCAACCTTTCGCCGCGCAAACGTGCTGTCGTTTACATGGCAGGAGCAGACACCAAGGGCCACCCTGCGGGCACCAAGGCGGGCGATGTCATCCACGTTTTCCAGAGCGGCAGCATCCAGATGCTCACCGACGTAAACATCGACCCGGCGGGGAACGTTTGGGCCGCAAATAACTGGAATGATGCTCAGGCAGCTACGTCGGGCGACCCATTTCGTCCCACCTCAACTTGGGGCGGAGGGTCGGGCCTCACCGTGATCTACGGAGTGGCGGCACCAGTAAAGCCGCCACGCATGGGCAAGGTGCAGACGTACTAAAAGGGGTGGCGCATGTGCGGGCTCTAGTTATAAGGGCCCGCACTCTGCCTTCGCGCCGTAAACATTCAGCAGTTCGCGGTTGAGCCTAAGCGAGGCGACCGTAGCAGTGTTGCACACTGAAAGGAACCTCAATGGCAAAGTTCATATCCGCGTTCGTTATCGGCCTGACGCTGGTAACCCAATCGGTCTCGGCTCAGAACGCGACAACGTTCACTCCCGAAGAACTGCACCGCCGCACCGTCGAGCGCCGAGCAGTGGATGCCGTGATCTGGGGGCTGCCACTGGTGGGCGAGGATGCGGTAAAGCAGGCAGCCTTCCGCGATGGCAAGGCGGCCTACAACGACATCGTCTGGTGGCCCAAGGGTGGTGGCTGGAAGAACCAGTCGCCCACGCCCAACGTCAACACCCGCTACATCTATTTCTTCTGTAACACCAAGCAGGACGGTCCGGTAGTGGTGGAATTGCCGCCAGCGGTTCCAGGCGCCAGCTTCTACGGCACCATCGAAGACGCGTGGTATGTGCCGCTCGTGGATATTGGCTTCGAGGGCAAGGGCGGTAAATACCTGGTGCTGCCACCCGACTATAAGGGCGACGTGCCGCCCGGATATACCGTCGTGCGCCCCAAGACCTACAACACCATGACACTGTTGCGCTCCATACTGGCGTCGATGTCGGAGGCGGATGTCAGCGCGGGCAACGCATTGGTGCAGAAGGTGAAGGTCTATCCCCTGTCGAAGGCTGCCAATCCGCCGGCGCAGCGACTGCTCGACATGACAGCGGTGATGTACAACGGACTCATTCCGTACGACGAGACCTTTTTCTCCAGCTTGGCGCGCGTGCT
The DNA here is from genome assembly GCA_963846815.1 of uncultured Acidobacteriaceae bacterium. GTDB lineage: Bacteria > Acidobacteriota > Terriglobia > Terriglobales > Acidobacteriaceae > CAVVDY01. Next base: position 33,284 of record CAWJXG010000004.1, read on the forward strand.
CAATGAGGAGACCGTACAGCCCGCAGACCTGCAGATGCTCGGCATGCTTCTTCCCCTGGGCATCGAGAGAGGCAAAGACTTCAAGCCCGACGCCGCGACCGTGGCCCTATTGAAAGAGGCGGCGGCGGAAGCGCACGCGTGGCTCATGGATAAAGCCGCGACGGACACGACTCCGTGGTGGCCGGGAAGTCATTGGGTATTGCCCTCACCTCCCATCACTGTGCCGACCGAGTTCCATTGGCAGGTTCCGAACTATTTTGATGTGGATTCGCGAGCTATCGCCCTCTCGCAGTATTTCTGCCCAACGGCAAAGCTGGGCACCGGCAGTTTCTACTTCGGAGCCTTCCACGACCGCAGCGGTAGCCCGCTCGAAGGCACCAGTACCTACCGCCTCCACGTCCCGGCGAACGTTCCGGTGCGCGAGTTCTGGTCTGTCACCGTGTACAGCCTGGAAACATCGAGTTTCTTCCTGAACGCGCCGAACCTCACGCTCGGCTCGCTTGACAAGAGTTTGAGCAAGAACGCCGACGGCTCGGTGGACATCTACTTTGGGCCGAAGCCGCCTGCCGGTAAGGAGTCGAACTGGCTCTACACCCAGGCTGGTCAAAAATGGTTTCCGTGGTTCCGCGTGTACGGCCCAGAGAAGGCCATTCTGGACAAGAGCTGGGAGCTGCCGGACATCGAGCGGCTTGCGGAGAGCCAATCGGCCTCTGCCGGGCAGACAAAGCTTGTCGCCGCCGAGGAAAAGCCGGCAGATTCCAAGCCCTCCGCCCCTGCCGGGCACTTAGTGCTCGTTTCCACTGAGGGACGGCCAGCGGATCCTGAACCTTCGGCGCCCGCCCCACAGGCGAAAGCGGCCGCTGCCGACCAGAAGCCTGTCGCTCCTAGTGAGGCGGATCAAGCAGCCGCCTTGCAAAAAGCGACGCAGAACCCGGTGGCCAGCCTGATCAGCGTTCCGGTCCAGGACAACAGTAACTTCAACATCGGTCCTTATGACCGAAGCCAGAACGTTCTCAACATTCAGCCGGTTATTCCGGTGAAGCTCAACGAGAAATGGAACTTGATCACACGTATCATCCAGCCGATTGTGTGGCAGCCGTATCCGCAGCAGACGACTGGGGGCGAGTACGGATTGGGCGATATGAATCCGACGTTCTTCTTGTCGCCGGGCAAGCCGGGCAAATTGATCTGGGGCGTGGGACCGGCGTTTATTATCCCCACAGCGACGAGCGACATCACGGGACAGGGCCAGTTCAGCCTGGGCCCTTCGATCGTTCTTCTGACCCAGCCAGGGCATTGGACGATTGGCGCACTCGCCAACAACGTGTGGTCGGTAGCCGGCGAAAGCGGCCGTGCTCCGGTCAATCAGTTCCTAATGCAGTACTTCCTGAACTACAACCTGAAGAAGGGGTACTACATTACCTTGCAGCCGATCATTACGGCCAACTGGATGGCCAGTAGCGGCAACGTGTGGACCGTCCCCTTCGGAGGCGGTGTGGGACGAATCATGAAGCTGGGATTTCAGCCGGTCAACATCAGCGCTCAGTTCTACGGCAACGCGGTCACTCCAGCGGGAGGATCGCCGTGGAGCATGCGGCTGCAGATCGCTTTCCTGTTCCCCAAGTTCACCAAGCAACAGGAGAAAGAAATGATGGAGATGAAGCTGAAGCAGCTGGAAAAAGAACAACAGACGCCGCAGTCCAAACAGTGAGAGCCGGTCGAAATCGAACTCAGTCGTACCCCATCGGACCTGGGCCTGTAGGTAAGCAAATGAACCGTAAGACACGACTCGTGATAGCGGACAACCACAAGCTGGTTGCCGAAGCTTGCAAGAATCTACTGCAGCCGGAGTTTGATGTCATCAGCATAGTCACTGATGGTCGTGCTCTCCTTCAAGCAGCGCTGCAGTTTCAGCCTGATGGGGTCATCCTTGAAGTATCGCTGCCAGTGATTAATGGACTCCTTGCTGCCGAACGGCTCAAACGCAGCTTGCGGGCGTTAAAACTAGTATTTCTCACTTCGAACCTCGACGTTGGCGCGGCAGCAGAAGCGTTCCGACATGGTGCATCTGGGTATGTCGCCAAGCAGTCTGGTGCCGAGGATTTCCTGAGTGCGATCCGCACTGTTATGCGGGGACAATCCTATCTCTCGCCACTCATCGCGCGCGAAACGATCGAGCGTTTGCTGCGCGCTTCAGAACCAGACTGCGCAAAAAGGTGCATCACCCCGAGACAGGCAGAAATCCTGCAACTCCTGATCGAAGGAAGGTCCATGAAGGAAGCAGCCGCAATCCTTGAGATTTCGCCTGGAACCATCGCTTTTCATAAGTACAGAATGATGGAAGTCCTCGGAATCTCGACGAACGCGGAATTGCTTCAGTACGGGATCACAAATCACATGGTACCCATGCAAGAAAGCTTCGCGGTCACTGATTGCGGCCGCAGGGCCCCGACGGCCCGCCAGAGCGTGTTTTAGGAGCGGTTCAGATGACATTGGGCGAAACATCGTTCGATGGAGGACAAGGAGTGCATGATGAGTCGTAAGCAAATTCCGTGGTTAGTCTCTCTATGGCTGCTGGCTGCAGCCAGCCAGCTGCCCGCACAGGCATCCAAAGGGGCGCCGTCGGCCAAGCAACCCAATATCCTCGTGATCTTCGGGGATGACATCGGCTACTGGAACGTGAATGCCTACAACCAGGGCATGATGCATTACGCTACGCCGAACATCGACCGCATTGCCCACGAGGGCGCGCTGTTTACCGACTACTATGCGCAGCAGAGCTGTACCGCGGGACGCGCTGCCTTCATCACTGGGCAAAGTCCCATCCGCACCGGGCTGACGAAAGTTGGACTGCCGGGCTCCCCCATCGGTTTATATAAGGAAGATCCAACAATCGCTGAACTGCTGAAGCCGCTCGGCTACATGACCTTCCAGAATGGCAAGAACCATCTTGGCGATCGCAACGAGTTTCTGCCGACCGTGCACGGCTTCGATGAGTTCTTCGGCAACTTCTATCACTTGAACGCCGAGGAAGAGCCGGAAAACATCGACTATCCGAAGGATCCCAGCTTCACGACAATGTTCGGCCCGCGCGGCGTCTTCAAATGCAAAGCTACCGCCACCGAGAATCCTGCGCCTGCCGACAAGCGGTTCGGTCCCTGGGGCAAGCAGACCTGCGAAGATACCGGGCCGCTCACCAAGAAGCGCATGGAAACCGCCGATGACGAGTTTCTTGCGGCAACGCTGGACGATATCGATCGCTCGGTGAAGGCAGGAAAGCCGTTCTTTATCTGGCATAACACCACGCGCATGCACATCTGGACGCACCTGCCGCCGAAATACATGGCCATGGTGAATGAAAAAGGTCTTTACGGCGCAGGCATGACGCAGCTCGACGACAACATCGGTGTCATCCTGAAGAAGCTCGATGACCTTGGCATTGCCGACAACACCATCGTGATCTTCACTACTGACAACGGCGCCGAAGCGATGAGCTGGCCCGATGGCGGCACCACACCCTTCCGCGGCGAGAAGAACACGAGTTGGGAGGGCGGATATCGCGTGCCGTTTGTCATTCGCTGGCCGGGCGTCATCAAGCCCGGAACGGTGATCAACGACATCTGCGCGCATGAGGACATGCTTCCCACCCTACTGGCCGCGGCAGGGGTGCCCGACGTCAAAGAGAAACTGCTGACCGGCTATCAGGCAGGCAGCATGACTTACAAGGTCCACCTCGACGGCTACAACTTCCTGCCCTACTTCAAGGGACAGACGCAGGAGGGCCCGCGTCATGAATTTCTTTATTGGACTGACGACGGTGAACCTTCCGCGTTGCGCTACAACCGCTGGAAAATGCTGTTCCTTGAGCAGCCGGCGCATGGCTTCGCTGTTTGGGAGACGCCGTTCGTTCAATTGCGCGTACCCAAGTTGTTTGACTTGCACGCAGATCCGTTCGAGCGGGCGGAATACGAGGGTATCGACTACTCGCATTGGAGGCTGGACCGCGTGTATCTGATTACCCCAGCTGCCGCTTACATAGGACAGTGGATGAACAGTTTTAAAGAATTTCCGCTTCGGCAGGCACCGGCCAGCTTCAATCTGACGCAGGTGATGCGCGAAATTCAAAATGCTTCGAGCGGTGCTAACTAATTTGAACCAAACTAGGCAGCAAAGTCCTTGCTAGAGAAATGATAGGTGTCCGGGACGGCGAAGCGATAAAAGCCGACAAGTACGTGCTGCCGTTCCGACACCGTTTTAGAACGTAAACACAACCTCAAAGGAGATATGGGATGATTCACGGAAAGCGATTGAACTTAGTGCTGTCTGGGTTATTTCTGCTGTTAGCGACCGTTGCCTGGCAGGCTGCCGTCGCCGAAGATGTAGTTCACGCCGTCAGCGGCATCGTGAAGTCAGTGGATAAGACCACCAAGACGATGGTCGTTAAGACCTCCGACGGGACCGAGCACACCATCAAGTGGACAGACAAGACGACTATGAAAGGCGTCGATGCCAGTGGCAAGGCTGTTGCGAGCAGCAGTGTGGACACATATGACGGCCTCAAAGAGGGTACCAAGGTCTCGGTGAAGTACACCGAGAAGGGCGGCGAAAAGACTGCCATTGCCGTAAAGGACGCGAGCAAAGCCACAGCCAAAGCCGTTACGCAGTAGCGACTTTAGGCGGTGGGCGCCGAACCTCGGCGCCGGTATTCACTTGTCACAGACAATGGCCCGCCGGCGCCAATACCATCGGCTCCGAAAATGTTTGGGTTGTTCGCGAACACGATGACACATCATCGCAGAAACCCGTGTCTTGCGCTGCGTTTGGGATTCTTCCTCACGAACATCTGGGGCCCGATTGCCGCTGCTCAGCCACAGGCAACTAATGCGGTTGCTGTGTCAGCTGACAAGTCAGGGGCCCAATCGGGTGACGCCGGATTGCCGCTAAACTTCCAGCGCCACACTGGCGACTTGGATGACATGGTCAAACGCGGCAGCATTCGAGCGCTTGTTCTTTACAGCCGCTCAAGCTTTTTCTATGTCGATGGGCGACCACAGGGGCTCAATTACGAGGCGCTGACCGACTTTCAGCGGTTTGTGAATGAGAAGCTGCACGCGCGGCAACAGGTGCAGGTTACATTCATCCCGGTGCGGCCAGAGCAACTCGAGCTGTATTTAACCGAAGGAATCGGCGACCTGATTGCCTACCCCGTGATTGTGACTGCTGAACGCCAACAGCAAGTCGCCTTCTCGCTTCCCCTGGAAACAGGCGTGAAACAGATTCTCGTGACCGGAAAGAAATTCGGTCCGGTATCGTCGTTGCAAGACCTGAGCGGAAAGAAAGTCTTTGTGAACCCGCTCACTACGTACTTCGACAACCTGCAGAAGATCAGCGATTCACTGGTGAAGCAGGGCAAAGCGCCGATACTCGTCCAGAAGGCCGACAAGAACCTGAAGGACGAGGACCTGATGGAGATGGTCAACGCCGGTATTCTTCCCGCGACCGTGAGTATTACGTCGCGCGCCAAGCTCTGGGCCAATGTGTTCCACGACATCACTCCTCAGCCCGGCATCGTAATCGCCGACGAACAAGACGTGGCCTGGGCAACGCGCAAGGAAAATCCCAAGTTCAGAGAACTGCTGAATGAATGGGTAAAGACCCATGCTGCCGGAACGTCATTTGGCAACACGCTGATGCGGCGTTATCTGGAGAGTGCCAAGTGGATCACGAATCCCACCAATGAAGAGGAAATCAAGAAGTTCGATGAAGTCGCGCACTTCTTCGAGACCTACTCATCGCAGTATGGATTCGATTACTTGATGGTCATAGCCCAGGGCTATCAGGAGTCCATGCTGAACCAGGCGGCGAGGAACGGTGGCGCGGTGGGAATCATGCAGGTCAAGCCGTCAACTGCGGCAGCGCCGCCGATCAACATTCCCGACGTCATGACCGCGCAGAACAATATTGAGGCCGGGGTCAAGGTTCTCAAGACCATCGCTGACCAGTATTTTAGCGACCCGAATATTGATGCGGAAAATCGTCTACTGTTCACCTTTGCGGCTTATAACGCAGGACCGAATCGAATCGCGGACTTGCGGAAGCAAGCATCGGCCCAGGGGCTCGACCCCAACCAGTGGTTTGGCAACGTCGAGTTGCTGGTGGCGCAAAAGGTGGGACAGACAACGGTCCAATACGTCAGCAATATTTATAAGTACTACATCGCCTATAAGCTGGTGGTGGAGCAGGGGCAATCGTTGCAATAATAACACCAGCGAACCTCACAGGACGAGAAATGACCGTCTGTTTAGCGACGTCCGACGAAGAGCGAAGCGCACTTACGAAGTGATGCATGCAAGTGACTGATGGGAGCATAGGGATGGCCGAATCTGTATTTCGCATATTCCGATTCTCGCTCCAATTGCTGATCTTCATCGCGGCGGTAGCAGCCTCTCGCTGGGGAATACGGACTTTTCTGCTGAATCGCGGCGGACACTCCGACCGCAGGCTAAATACATATTCAGCCGTAAACGCCGCTGTCCTAGTGTTGTTTCTCGCCCTGCGAGGCCCTGCCGAAAAGCTATTGACCTTCTTAGGGGATGCCGTATGCCGATGGCTTCCCGAACCCGGCTTGGGCTGGATCAGTGGCTTGCTCATAGGTGTTTACTGGGCCGTGATTGCGAGCTCCTTTTTGTTGCTCTCGATGTACGTCGTGGGACAGGTGTACAGGTTTTCCGACCGCCGCGCCGCGGCGTGGCAATCCCGGCTTTGCGCGAACGTTAAAGCTGGCGAAAGTAATCCTCGATTTCACGCCAGCCGGATACTCCGGATAAGTCTTCGCCTCTTCCGTGACTTGGTAGTGGCCGCTCTCATTGTCGGTTACTTCTTCTATGGCTTCGCGAACTTCCCGCGCACCCGGATTTTCACAGATGCTCTGCGTAGTCTGCTGGGACCGCCTCTGCAGGATGCAGCCACTGCGGTCGAGAATTACGTTCCGAACCTCGGCTACCTGTTCGTAATTCTGCTGTTCTCCTGGATCCTCCTGAAAGGCTTCCAGTACCTGTTTCGTTCCATTCAGAACGGGGCCATCGTGTTCGAGAAGTTCCCGACGGAGTGGGCGGACCCGACGTACAAGCTCACCCGCACCATCCTCTTTTTCTTCGTGCTAATGGTGAGCTTCCCTTACCTGCCCGGAGCCAACTCGGCCTTTTTTAAGGGCTTCTCCCTGTTTGTCGGCGCACTTGTCACCTTCGGCTCCAGTGGTTTCATTGGAAACCTACTGGCCGGAATACTGCTGACCTACGCCCGCTCCTTCAAGGTAGGGGATGTCGTTCGCATTGAGGGCGTGTATGGGAGAGTCACAGAGAAAACTCTGCTGGTCACAAGGCTTGCTACTGCCGGTAATGAACATGTCGCCATTCCCAACAGCAAAGTACTGACCGACTCGGTCACGAATTACAGCACGCACGGGCTGAACGAGGGTGTTGCGGTCTCCGTGATAGCCACCATCGGGTACGACGTCGATTGGCGGATTGTGCACAAACTTCTGTTGGAGGGTGCCGCTCGCACTGAGCAACTCGCGATCGACCCCGCGCCACGGGTGCTCGAACAATCCTTCGGGAACTACTCCGTGGAATACGAGCTGCGGGCTTGGACCAAAACTTCCGAGGGAATATTCGAGAGCCGTGCTGCTCTGCGGCGGAATGTACTCGATTCCTTTGCTGATGGTGGCGTTGAGATCATGACGCCCACAATTCTCTCCCATCGTGACGCGAGCGAACTGGCTGTTCCCACAGAGCGGTTCCCGAATCGCCCCAAGCCTCAAGGGATAAGGGTCGAAGTCGATTCCCCCAATGACCTCACGGGTCCGGTCTAGCTAGGTAGATGGCGTGCGCTCGAAAGTGGTGCCCTTGCATTTGAAGTCTTGGCGTCATCTGCATAGACTCTGGCGTGCTTTGCATAGCGTAGAGCTCGGCAGTTCGCTAGACTTACTTCGTTCTGCTGTAAATGAGGCCTGATGAGCGCTTGTTGAAGTCGCACTTGTGTAACCACAGTCAATCCATATGGCGTCATCCGAAGAATGAGTAAAGCCGATGATCAAGCACCTTCGTTTCTCCGGAAGCAACTTCAGAAAGATGGAAGAACTTGGCCTTTCGTCTTCAGCTGTGCTCCGCCGAGCCGCACTGCCCCAAACGCTTCGCGATCAACCTGTTTCACAGCTCAGGACTGACGAGTATTTCGCGTTGTGGCGAGCCATTGGAGAAGTGGCCACAAATCCAGCGATAGGTCTCCAGTTGGGAACGGAGAATAAGACTGAACGATTCCACCCGATAGGGCTTGCGGCGCTCTCATCGGAAAACTTTGGCGTCGGGATCGACCGCATGGCACGTTACAAGCAACTCACTTGTCCGGAAGAGATCCTGCAGGAGAAGGATGACAAAGAGTGGAGCATCCAGTTCCACTGGCTTCTCGCGAAGGAGGTCGAACCTCCAGTACTGATCGAATGCGCCTTCGCCTGGGTGCTTTCCATCGCCCGGCACGGTACCAGCGCTCGCATATCCCCTCTTCGCGTCGAGTTCATTCAACCACGCAAGCATGTGAAGACCATCGAGCGCCACTTCGGGTGCCCCGTGATTTGCGGTGCCCCGCGGAACGCAATCATTTTCCGTGCAGCTGATGCGATGAAGCCTTTCGTAACGCGGAACGCAGAACTGCTTGGGATGCTGGCGCCGCAGTTCGAAAAAGAACTACAGGAAGCCGATGTCGATGAGAACCTCCTGGATCGCGTCCGAATAGCGATTCAAGAGAAGCTAACAGGTAAGCGCCCCACGATTGAGGATATTGCCGATGCTCTTCACATGAGTCCGCGCACACTGCAGCGGCGATTGCAGGACGAAGGTTCTAGTTTCCAGCGCGTCCTGGAAAATGCTCGCCACCACTTGGCACGCAGCTATCTCATTAATCCGATCCTCGAACTCAATGAAGCCGCGTACCTTCTCGGCTATGAGGATGCCAATTCATTCGTGCGTGCCTTCCGCACGTGGGAAGGCGTTCCCCCAGCCCGATGGCGCGAACAGCACTTAGGGATAGCCTCATGACTGAAACGAGACCTCGGATCATTTGCCACATGGCTGCCTCCATCGATGGAAAGATCGACGTCTCCGCGCTGCACGACATTATGCATCCTGGCGAGTACGAGGCGCTGCATGCAAAGCTCGGCGGCAATGCATGGATCTGCGGGCGCACAACCATGCAGCAGCATTTTGCCGAAGATAAGCCATTCGTTTCTACGACGAACCAGCCGGCGGGACCTCAGGCTGTGCATGTCGCGCGTCGCGCGGAGTCCTACGCGGTTTCGGTGGACACGACAGGCAAGCTCAATTGGCTCAGCAATGATGTGTCCGGCGATCACCTGATTTGCGTTGTCAGTGAACGAGCCCCGACAGACTACCTGGCTATGCCGCGGGAGAAAGGAATCTCTTTCATTGTCGCCGGAGCCTGTTCTGTCGATCTCGTCAAAGCCGTTGAACTGTTGGCCGCGCATTTCGGGATTAGCACTCTGCTACTTGAAGGCGGAGGTCACATCAATGGTGCCTTCCTGCAAGCTGGGCTGGTGGATGAAGTGAGCCTGTTGCTGCTCCCCGGCATCGACGGACGCCACGAGATTCCTGCCGTGTTCGACGGTGTCACCGACTCGAACCGCAAAGCGCTGCCTCTCACTCTCAAATCCGTCGAACAGCGCGAAGCTGGCGCTCTGTGGATCCGTTACGACGTTCCTAGAAGCTGAGCCAGGCCAAGTTGCGCCTATGTAGTAAGAGCCAACCGTGAAGCATTTGATTGGCGCCTTCTGCATACATTATGGCGCCCTGTGCATATCGCCGAAGCCATGAAAAGCCTAAGTTAATCATGAGGCGAACGAGAAAGATGAGCGCGTTCGGGGGCATTCTAACGAGCTGGAGCGCGCAAGTCTGATTCTGAAGTTCTCGAATCCCCAATCTACTGTCAGCCGACATCGAAGTTGCGGACCAAGTGGGTACCAGAAGACCTCACGAGATACAGAAGGAGTTGTTATGAAGAAGCGCAAACTCGGAAGCACTGGCCTCGAGGTTTCGGCACTTGGGCTTGGCTGCATGAATTTAAGTTTCGGCACCGGGCCGGCGAAAGACAAAAATGAAGGCATTTCTGTCATCCGTCACGCAGTGGAGCGCGGTATCACGTTCTTCGATACCGCCCAAGCGTACGGCCCGTACACAAATGAAAAGCTGGTCGGCGAGGCTCTTGCGCCATTCCGAGACCAAGTCGTCATTGCTACGAAGTTCGGGTTCAAACTCGAAAACAGCGCTATCACAGGCGCGGACAGCCGCCCGGAAAACATTAGGACGGTGGCGGAGGCTTCGCTGAAGAGTTTGAGAACGGACGTAATTGATCTGTTTTATCAACATCGCGTCGACGCGAATGTTCCCATTGAAGAAGTAGCAGGAACACTGAAGGACCTGATTCGGGAAGGAAAGGTGAACCTTGTGCTCTCGAATGGAGTACGCATCCTCGCCCGATCACGCGGACAGAAGGCTCGCGGCTTGCGCCACCTACAGCATCGCCCGAAGCTCGTGATCGTTGACGACCCGGAGGACGGCGAATGGGTCCGCGCGAAGGAAAACCGCGACAAAACCGAGCGTTGGCTTCGTTCTGAGGTTATCGGCGGCCTGGATGCGCGCAAGGGGCGCCTCATTGTCATCGGGAACCTGCTTCATCAAGACGCTTTGCTTTCCCGCCTCAAAACGCCCGGCAACGGCTTCAAGGTGCTCGAATTCCCGCTGATCGACAAGGACGGCGTATGCACCTGGCCGGCGATGTACCCGACCGAGCAATCGCTCAAAGACAAAGAGCGGGACATGGGGCCGGTTGCATGGAACCGCGAAATGCTCTTGAAGATCGTCGCGGAAGAAGAAGCGATTATCACGCCGGAGGATATTCACTATTACGACGACATTCCAAAGGGATCAGCAGCGTTGAAGGGACACGGCATCGACCTCGCTATTTCGCAAAAGGAGGGCGCCGACTACACGACCGATGTCGAGGGGGATGTTCACTACGTTGACGACGCGCCGAAGATCTTCGTGCTGCCTCATCCGCTCAATGCCCACGTCACATTTCACGAGTTCCTGAAGTACGTTCGGGCGATCCCGGCGGAACGGGGCGGAGCGCACATCTTCTTCGTGGAAGATGTCGCGTACCAAAAGGCGGCGATTCAGGAGATGGAACGCGCGATGCTGCCCGTCGTCCCGATGAAGCCCACGACGGACAAGCGCAGCCGGTTGCAGGTTGTCGCGCCGTACATCAAGAACGGCACCGTTCTATTCCCGCGGAGTGGATGTGAGGAACTGCTCGGACAGCTATTCAATCTCGGCGTCGAATCACATGATGACCTTTGCGACGGCCTCGTTTGGCTCATTCAGGGGCTTGTGAACCAGGGCCTTGAGCTGCCGAAGATCCACTGGATAGAGGCCTGACGCTATCTTTGCCAAAACACTCCGTTGCTCCAATTGATTCTATTTGGAGTTTGTGTATTCGGGTAAACGGAGACAATGGTTCCAGTGGTCAGACTACCATTTTTCTCTCTAAATTGAATGGTCTGGGGGCCGATAAACTCGGCAGGGGTTTGGACGAAAGAGGATCCATTTATAGTGAGAGAATCCGCAAGCTGGCGTATGGTGACCTTGTCAGAACCGGGGCGACCGGTTGTCCATGTGCCTGCGATGTTGAACCGGCCCTTTGTGACTGAAGCGCAATGTGGGTCCACCATACACTTATTCACAACCCGACCGCCACTGCACCGTTCGGAGTAGAAGCGTTCCTGCGGTTTGCATTGGCCATGATCATCGCCTCCGCATGCGCTACTTCCAATCAACTCGCAACCAGGATCGGGCTGTTGAGCAAGCATTGTCGGACTGTATACGAACAGAGTCGCAACACATAAGGAACTCGCGAAGCACGTATATAGAATCCTCATGTTTCCTCCGCGGACTTCGGATATTTCAGAGTAATGTACCTTCAAAGCCTCCAAAGTCAATAGGTATATGCGACAGGGCGATGATTTATGCACAATGGCTTTTATTTTCAAACATTCTATAGTTAGGTTAATGAAAGCGGTCCAATCCGTTGAACTGCATCGAGTTATTTATTCCGCAGACATTGAGAAGCCGGGCGATTTCGTCTTCATTCCTAAACGCGAGCCCATCCGCAGAACTACTCGGACGACGGTTGACCCACCCAACGGATTCTTCAAACGGGTTTTGTGGAACCTGTTCGGCACGAAAGTAAGAACCACCGAAACGTCGGAACGGGTTTGGCCCGACTACGACGCCGTAATTCTCATGTGCCCTCACTGCAACCAGCCGATCGGGACGACGAGAGAACATCGGATCGTGAGTACCGAGCCGCTCACCATCGAGCAACCGCTCGCCTGCGCTTACTCGAAGCCCTCGCCTTCAGCACTTCCCACCATCGCATTCAAAATTCAGGACGGAAAGATCATGCCCGCGTAAATGAAAATCAACGAAGCCTTACTCGAAAAGTGGAAGGTCCACACCTGGAAAACGTCTGAAGGCGAGGTTTTCTACATCGGCCCCGTTCATGGCCGAGTTTCGGTTGCAACGTACAAGACCCGTGCAGCGGCGCAAGCCGCCCTCAACATGCGAACGTGGCTTGCAAAAGAGATCAAGAAGCAAAACAAAAGCCTCGCTGCATAAATGGATTCACCCTCCCTCAACGCCAAGAACATTCCAAGCTGGATACCTATGCCCCCCGGAGTAACCGTAGCCAACTTGAGAATTTCTTGACTGAGGCGCTCTGTGATCTGCTGACCCGGATGATGGAGATCGATCAACGTTCTTTCAAAAGGTTCACGAAAGACATCCTCCTGAGGGAATGCCCCGAGTGTGCGGCATTCATTGATTCCTCTGAAGATCTCCGTTCATTTTCTTGGATAAGTCAGTACTACATCAACTGCCGAAGCGATGTTGGGTGGGTAGATCTTTGTCTGAAATCGAGAAATCGCGTTCTGCTCTTTGTCGAAAACAAGGTTACTGCTGGCTTTACGGATCATGGCGCATCCTTAGACAAGACTGAAAGAAACCAACTGGAGTTTTACGATTCCTATCTTTCCGAAAAATGCCCAGATGCATCTCTTGTTCTTTTGACCCATTTAACGGAGCCTCCTGAGGGGTTCAAGAGAACTCAACACCACTCTGCCGATTCCAGCCCCGGTGCGAGCATGTATACGGTCCCCAGTCGGGGGGTTTGTTGGTGGTCTGATGTTCAGAAATGGCTGTCGAACTGGTGTCGCCAATCGGTTCCGAGCCACGTTCCGCAAGAGTTCCTGTACTTTCTCACTCGGGAATTTTCAGAGTTCTTGGAGAATCAGGGTATGAATTTAAGGCCACTTGAGGACAATGACTTTCAGGTTCTGTTTTCCGCATTGTCGAGAGACACCGTGCGCAAGCTGAACAGGCTCTTCGAATCGCTTAACGCCTCATTTCAGGATGCTCTGGGCAAAGATTTCTGCACTCCGTACCGGGCTCCCTTTGAGGCTCCATGGGGACAGGCAGGAGTTGTAGCTACCTACGCTTACTATGTCAATCAACACTCCGAGAGTTGGTACGTGGGCTGGGGTTTCGTCGGCGCACCTCGCTTCAAAGGCTTCAGTCTATCCGAAGACAAATCTGATGGCTCCCTCGATTCGTTAATGGCGTTCGTGCTGGTCGACAGCGACAAAGTCCGTGATCCCGTTCCGCTTGCAGAGGATGTGATTTGCGATGCTCAGGCAAAAGGCTGGGATGTGCATGACAACCGCCGAGCTTTACTGAAAAAAGTCAAAGTTAATCATTCGAAATTGGAGTCGTGGTTCAAGGCAGCGGTGCCTGAGGGGATAGATTTTATAAGAAGAGCGCAAGCTATTTGGCAGGCGTCTGCTTCCGGACAAGGACGAGAATAGATTTTTCACCCCTCGCTGTCCAAAGGCCATCAGAAATGATCCCCCTGCCTCCTCGAGGCAAGTTAATTCACAATCGAGAGCTTTCACTCTCGTAGGCATGGCAAGTTCCTTTGGCTCGTAACTCCGACTCGTACCTCGATGGTGGAGAACCTGCTCGGGTGAGCTTCGTCACTTCGTCGTCCATTGCTGAGAATCCAACGCAGAGGTGAAAGGGCGGCACCACGGCACTGTGGAAGAGCCTGGTCGGGAAGAAACGCTTCCCATCTTCGGCACTGATCGAAATGGAAACAGTACAGGATTACCTGAGAAAACTGGAGGCGGAACAAAGATGACCCATACACCTGATCCGCAGCTGTTCGAGCGGCCGATCAACATCCTGGTCGTCGGCTGCGGAGGAAACGGCAGCGCCATAGCCGCCGGCCTCCCCTATTTACATCAGGCGCTCCTGGCCTTCGGCCATCCCGGAGGCCTGCATGTCACGTTGATCGATCCCGATACGGTGAGTGAAACCAACTGCGTGCGCCAGCCCTTCTGTCGTACCGAGATCGGACTCTCCAAGGCCGTTGTCCTGGCGCACCGGACGAACATGTTCTGGGGACTCAACTGGCAGGGCATGCAGGCAAGGATCGAACAGCTTAAGAACGGTTCTGAGGTCGACATCCTCATCGGTTGCGTGGACACTCGCAAAGCCCGACGCGCCATCAACCGCTGGACATTGCGCTCACGGGTGCTCTACTGGCTCGATCTCGGCAACAACGCAGCCAGTGGCCAGTTCGTTCTGGGACAGCCCAACAATTCCGCGAATAGGAAGAAGAAGCAGCGCCTTCGGACCGTTGCTGAGTTGTACCCAGAGATCGTCTCGACTAAAGGAAAAGAGGACGATCAGCCGTCGTGCAGCGCCGCAGAAGCCCTCACCCGACAGGAACCGTTCACCAACCAGAATCTGGCGTATCAAGCTTTAGCGATGCTCACGCAACTGCTACGGCGCGGTTCTCTGACATTTCAGGGCGGCTTTTGCAATTTGGCGACGGGCCAGCTCGCTCCTTTACCGATTCGACCCCTGGCGACCGGGTCATATGCGACTATCAATTGAATTTGATCGCTAAACGCAGCTAGTTTAGTGTGCAATGTTGGTTTAGCAACTGAGCCAGATCCTAGAGCCCGAGCCTTGCTTACCAGGACGAGGCCGCGGGTGAGCGCGCGTTGCGAGAGTCCGCAGAAGAGCAACAATAGCTAATGCCTTCTTCACCCTTCGGAAAACACGCAGCTGGCGCGACGAGTAGTCAGCCGGCCGTTCCCGAACCTTCATTCGCCGAGCGAGCCCGCACTCTGATGCACTCGGGCCGGATCGGCAGTCTCTCAACGCTGTCGCGGAAACAACCGGGTTTCCCCTTCGGGTCGCTGATGCCTTACGGGCTGGACGACGAGGGTCGCCCCATCTTCCTCATAAGCACGATGGCTATGCACACCCAGAATCTGCAAGCCGATCCACGCGCCAGCCTGTTTGTGACCGAGCCCGACACAAGCGGCGACCCACTCGGCTCATCCAGAGTGACACTGATCGGAAATGTCACCCGAGTCCCGGAGACAGAGCTGGCGGCCGCTCGTACTCTGTATTTGGCCGGTTACCCGGAGAGCAAATATCGGGTGGACTTTGAGGACTTCTCCTTTTACCGGATGGACGTTCTGGACGTTTATTACGTAGCGGCTTTGGAGTAATGGGATGGGTGGCAGCCTCCGACTATGCTCAAGCACAAGCTGACCCACTGGTTGAGCACAAGAGTGAAATCATCCAGCACATGAATGCCGACCACAAGGATGCACTTATCCTGCTTGCGAAACGGTATGCCGGCATTGAGGCGCAGGACGCCGGGTTGACTTCCGTGGATCGCCTTGGCTTTCACGTGCGGTTGAAGACGCAGGATGGAATGAAGGGAACACGCATCGCCTTCTTACGGGAGGTGAGGGACCCGGCTCAGGCCAGAGAAGTGTTCATCGAGATGGTGCGGCAAGCGCGTCAAGGGTAGATCGACGATTCTGGGGGCATCGCAACCCTGCCTTGGCGATTAGACGGCTTGACCGCGCTGGCGAAACGGATTTCAATCCGTGACGTGCCCATCGCGCCGCTCTACAGCTGTGCAATCACTTTGCAATCAGTTAACGTGAACTTGCAGGTATTTCCGTGTATTTCTTAAGCCGTCCGTGACTCGTAAGTGCTTATAATTCAATGTTGTCGCGGATTCGATTCCTTCCGCGCTCACCACCTCCATTGTTTCAGCAGCGAATTAGCTCACTAGTCTTTTTTGGTAACAATTGGTAACAACTGGCCGGCTATTGCCGCCAGCGCCTCTCGCATTTCGTCCACGCTGGCGTGATCGCATATCTGGGAAGTGAACTCAACTTTGACGTGGCCGAGCGTTCCCGAGATCGCCTTAGGGTGAACGTTGTTACGACGATCAACCTCCTGATTACCACCAAAGTGGCGGAAGCTATTAATATTTTCGAGCTTGAACGATATTCCGTGTACACTCCACGCAGACTGGATGGTCTACAGTTTCGAGCCTCGATTTTTTTAAGACTATTAAGGTCATTAAGATACCGCCTACTCGACCCTTCTGTGGCCATCGAGCTGTCGGGTCGTTGACATCACAAGCGCGCGATGCCAACGTCTGCACTCAAGCGTACAAAGTTGAAGCGCGCAACCAGCGGTAGTGATCTACTTCCGGGCTCGCATGAAAAGTGGCGGGAGTCAGGACCGAAGCTCGAATCCGTCAGTTATTTATCGGTTGATCTTCGCCATTTTTCCAACCTCCGCTTCCGGCACATCACTAAAGTGCTCTAGCTATTTTCTGAAAGTCGCTGCAGTGTGCCTGCTTGTGATTCTGGCTTGCGGAATCGTGAACGCGCAGGCACCGACAACAACTACTCTGAACGTTTCTCCCAATATGGCGACGGCGGGACAGGTCGTTACCCTGACGGCCACCGTCACCAGCGGCGGCGTGCCGGTCAGCGTGGGTACAGTGACGTTCTTCAACGGTAGTCAGCCGCTGGGCGTAGTGCAGATGAGGATGTCCGACGGGACGGCAACACTTAAGACGCGCTTCGCGCCGGGAAGCGACACGCTCACGGCCCGGTACAACGGGACCAGCCAGATCGGTATAAGCACTTCGTCGCAGCAGCCGTTGACTGTCACCGGAACCGAGCCGACGATCAGCACGCTCAGCGCCGTCTCCAACGGCAGCAATTACGACTTCACGCTGAACGTCTTCGGCTTTGGATATCCCGCCCCGACGGGAACGGCAAGCCTCGACGAAACTTCGCAGCAAATCCATCTTGGCGACTTCACCCTGGCGGGGCCGGGAGCCTTCACCTTCCAACCGCCTAAAACATATGCGACCGGCACGGCCCCTAATGGCAACGCGGTTGGTGATTTCAACGGCGACGGTATTGTTGACCTGGTTGTAGCCAATTTTAATGACAGCACGATCGGTGTGCTGCTGGGCAAGGCCGACGGCACCTTCCAGCCGCAACAGACGTACGCGGCCCCTTCGGGGCCACTCGGCATCGCAGTAGCTGATTTCAACGGGGACGGCTTTGCTGATCTGGCTGTGACGAATCAAAGTAACGGGCAAGTCAGTGTGCTGTTGGGTACAGGTTGCCCGAATAATACGGATTGCTTTCTGCCGCTGCCGCTGACCTACCCCGTTGGCTTTGCGCCGAACGGCATCGCGGTAGCTGATTTCAATGGGGACGGCATTGCCGATCTCGCGATAGTGAACAGAGATGGTACCGTCAGCGTGCTCCTGGGTACAGGTTGCCCGAATAATATGGATTGCTTCCAGGCGCAGCAGACGTACGCAGTTGGCCGCACGTCTTTTGGCGTCGCGGTAGCTGATTTCAACGGCGACGGCATTCCCGACCTCGCTGTAACGAATGCAGCTGACAACACGGTCAGCGTTCTACTGGGCAACGGCGACGGCACTTTCCAGGCGCAGCGGACCTATGCGACCGGCCTTTTCCCTCGTCTGATTACAAGTGGTGATTTCAATCGTGACGGTATTGTTGATCTAGCTGTAACGAATGAAAATGACGACACCGTGAGTGTGCTCTTGGGCAACGGCGACGGTACTTTCAAGGCACAGGTGTCATACCCGGTCGGCTCGGGGCCGCAAGGTATCGCAATAGCCGATTTCAACGGCGACGGCTTTGCCGACTTAGCCGTAAGCAATAGTTGCGCCGGAGTCCAGTGCCAGGGTGTTGGAACCGTGGGCATACTCCTGGGCAATGGCGACGGCACCTTCCAGCCGCAACAGCAGTACGCGACGGGCGGCATTGGTCCTTTGGGCATCGCGATAGCTGACTTTAATGGCGACGGCGTCCCCGATGTAGCGGCCAACGATCAAGGCTCGAAGGACGTTAGCGTATTGATTGCGGGAACCTCCACTACCGCTACGCTGACCAACGTCATGGTGCTTGGTCTGGGCATGCAAACGGTGCAGAGCACCTACTCGCCCAATACTCAGTTCTACAGCGGTGGAACATCCAACAGCCTGCAACTCAACGGCACGCAACTGGCGACCACGACGGCCCTGAGCTCTGACG
The DNA here is from genome assembly GCA_963846815.1 of uncultured Acidobacteriaceae bacterium. GTDB lineage: Bacteria > Acidobacteriota > Terriglobia > Terriglobales > Acidobacteriaceae > CAVVDY01. Next base: position 51,873 of record CAWJXG010000004.1, read on the forward strand.
TCAATCCCAGCCAGTACCTGCAACAAGTCACCTTCACCGCAACAGTCACGGCCTCGAATAACGGCAGCCCGACGGGGACGGTCTCCTTTACCGACACCTCGCAACTTCTCTGCACCGCTACGCTGACCACGATCGGCGGCGGCAGCGTTGCCACCTGTGCAGCCTCATTCAACCAGATCGGCAGCCATATGATTGTTGCGATCTACAGCGGCGACAATAATTACCTGCCGAGTCAAGGCAATCTCACACAGATGGTGATCCAGGCGGTGACCTCAGTTTTTCCTCAGGAAAGCCCGCCGAATCCAATCTTCGGTCAACTCGTCACGCTCACCGGTACCGTCACGGGAGCGTTCGGCGGAACTCCGACCGGCACGATGGACTTCATAGAAACCAATCATCAGATCAATCTGTGCCTTGGAGTGCAAGTAATTAACGGCATTGCCATGTGCCAGACTTCGGCACTACCACAGGGCGCGGTGAATGTCTTTTACAGCTATAGCGGGGATGCCAATTTCCTGGACAACGGCGCCTTTCTGATCTTCCAGGTCGTTGAGGCGGGCTCCGCGACTACTCTTTCCATCCAACCACCGTCCCCGATCGTCGCGGGCCAGGTCGAAACGCTGACCGCCGCCGTCAGCAGCGGCAGCCAGCAAGTTACCGCCGGTACGGTGACGTTCTTCAGCGGCACGCAGTCGTTGGGAACAGTGCAAATTGTGACGTCGAATGGGGTGGCGACGGCGACACTCAAGACAAGGTTCGCGCCGGGAAGCGATACCCTGACCGCGCGCTTCAATGGCACGAATCAGTTTCAGACAAGCACGTCGGGGCCGCAATCGCTGATCATCACCGGAACCGAGCCGACCATCAGCACACTGACTGCGACACCCGACGGCAGCAATTACGATTTCAATCTGAACGTCTTCGGCTTTGGGTTTGCCGCGCCGATGGGAACCGCAAGCCTGGATGAGACCTCGCAGCAAATCCATCTTGGCGACTTCGCGCTGGCGGGGCAGGGGACGCCCACCTTCCGGCCGCAACAGACCTTCGGCGTGGGAACCGCCCCTCGGGGCGGAGTGGCAGCGGGCGATTTCAATGGCGACGGGTGCCCTGATTTAGTGGTCGGCAATCAGAGCGACAATATCGTGAGCGTACTGCTGGGAAACTGCGACGGCACGTTTCAAAATCAGGTCACGTATACCGTTGACAACACGCCGGAAGCAATCGCGGTGGGAGATTTTAATGTGGACGGCCACCTCGATTTGGCAGTGGCCTGTCACGACAGCAATGCCGTCGATGTGCTGTTTGGAAACGGCGATGGAACATTTCAGGCGGCGGTCCCATATCCGACCGATACTGCTGTCGCAGTTGCGGTTGGCGATTTTAACGGCGACGGCCTTCCCGATCTTGCCAGCGCGGGTATTTCGTCAGGAAAGGCCGGTGTACTCAAGAACACCGGTAACGGCATCTTCGAGCAGCTACAGACATTTCCGGCCGGTCTTCAACCGACCGCAATCGCGGTCGGGGACTTCAACGGCGATGGCTTTCTCGACATGGTGGTAACTGCCTCAGGCAGCAACCAGGTGGCTGTGCTGCTGGGAGACGGTACTGGGCTGTTCCAGGCAACCCAATTCTATTCTGTCGGCGGAAATCCTCAATCCGTCGCGACCGGCGATTTCAACGGGGACGGCTGTCTGGATCTGGCGGTTGCCAACTTCAACGACAGCACGGTCAGCGTGCTGCTGGGGCACCTTACCAACGGTACGTGCGACGGTACTTTCCCTACCCAACAAACGTACCCGACCGGCACCCACCCTCAGGGGATCGCGATTGCAGACTTTAATGGCGATGGAATCCTTGACCTGGCTGTGACCAATACCGGCGGCAACACCATCGGTGTGTTGTCAGGGAACGGTGACGGCACCTTCCAGCCCCAAGCAGTCTATCCAGTTGGCCGAAATCCAATTCAGCTTGCGGTAGCAGACTTTGCTGGAGACGGCGTGCCCGATATCGCCGCCGCCAACGTCGTCGACAATACGGTGAGCACGCTTTTGGGCGGAACGGTCACCCCCGCGCAACTAACGAATATCACCGTGCCGGGCCAGGGGCAGCAGACAATGCAGAGCACCTACTCCCCGAATACGCAGTTTTATACCGGCAGTGCTTCCAACGCGCTGGCGTTGTCAGGATCGGGATTCACGACGGTAACAACTCTCAGTGCTGACTTCAATCCCAGTGGCATTACGCAGGCGGTAACCTTTACGGCTCTCGTCCAGGGAGGGGGTGGCATTCCGACCGGCACGGTAACCTTCACCGCCGATGGCGTGAACCTCTGCACGGCGGTGGTATTGCAGCCCGTCCATAACGGCGGCATGGCAACCTGCAAGACCTCCAATCTGACGATAGGCCGCCATACGATCATAGCCTCGTATAGCGGTGACAACACCTATTTTCCGAGTACATCGATCCCGTTCAAGGAGGACATCCAAAAGATCTCGAACTACGTTGTGGTGCTTACCGTGCAGGCTCAAGACCAGGGCACCAGCATATTGCTGACTGCCTCGGTCGAACCTCAGCACTGTGATTTGATCTGCATACCGCCGGCGCAGGTGGTGCCGACCGGGACAGTGACCTTTGGAACAAGTCAACAAGAGCTGACTAGCCTTGGCTCAGCGCAACTCAATGGCCAGGCGATGGCGAGCTTAACCGTTACCAATCCCGGCGCTCTTTCGGCCATCTTCGCACAGTATCTCGGCGACGCAAATTTTATCTCCGTAATCTCTAATCCGCAGGATTCGGTTGCTCCGCCGCTGGTTGTGCAGAGCGCGACTACCAGTCCCGGCGCTCTCTTGTCGGAGGCCTTGAACCTGACAGTAGACTTCCCCTCGGGTGACAACTACTTCAAGCAAATAACCTGCAATGCTCCTATCGCGCTGGGAATTACCTGTATTCCGAATCCCGCTATCATTACCAGTAATTCGCAAGCCAATGTAGATATTCGAACATCAGGTAGTATTTCCTACCTGCGAACACCAGGAGATTTTGGAGGAGATGGCTATCGAGTGCTGGCGCTTGGGATGCAGCTGGCCCTCCCGGCGGTCGTTTGCCTAGGATTTGCGTCTGCTCCTAAGCGGCGCAGGAAACGCATTACCGTAGCTCTACTGGTGCTGCTGGCATGCTCGCCGATTCTGATGACGAGCTGTGGTGGTAGTTTTGCTCCTGGAGTCCCGCCGGGCGGCTCCAGTAGTGCAACCCCTCCCGGGACCTATTTCATTACCGGAACGGCCACGCTCTACAAGAAAGCAGCGGCACAAGCCGGCGGAAACTTGCAGATCGGCACGCCACAGAGCTTCCTGATTCAATTATTGGTTAAATAGTAGTCAGTGGCGATTTATAGGCTAGTTTTTTCTGATTGCTTTACCGGAATTTTCATAGGAGACCTTCCGTGGGCCGGAGATTCTGGGTTGGGATACTAGCACTGTTGATGCTCGCGACGGTTGCCGGCCGGGCACAGGATAAAGCGCTCCTCACCGGCGACGTGGTCAATGATCAGGACCAGCCGATGGCGGGTGTCCTGGTTACGCTCCGGAATGACCAACTGGGAGTGCACAAGACCTTCACGACCGAGAGTGATGGCACCTACGTCTTCGCTTTCGTCGGTCCAGCAGATGGATATCGCATCGTCGCCACGGACACCAATGGCGATAGCTTTGCGCCAGGTCAGGTGCAGCTCACCGTTCAGGTTGGCGAACACCGCTACATCTTGCCATCGTTTATTGAAGAGCCGAAGAAAGCTGCGATGGCTTCTTCTTCCCTCTCCTTTCCCTCTGCCGTAAACAGAGCGGTGGTGGTCGCCGTCCGGAGCCACGCCGCCGGCGAAACATCCTGGTCGCTGGCGACGGTAGTTCCGGGAAGTCACGTGACGCCCGCCGTGTTGCGGGCGGCTTCATTTCAGATTTTTCCCCGCAGCGGATTGGAATATTTTGACCCGCTGCCCGGCGCTGGTCCGCGAGTTCCACAAGCGCAAACCGGAGGGCAGGGCGGCGGGAGTACACCAGGGACGTCTGGTCCAGGCCTGCAGCCGGTCCTGGCCGGTGGCCGCCCTCTCGTGCTGGAGAACCTCTCCACCACGATGAGTGACGTCATCACCAGCGCGCGTTTGCGCGCGCTGCCGCTGTACAACCGTAACTTCCTGGCGCTCGGGCTTCTCACGACCAGCACCTTCAACGTGCCTGCGGGATCGGTGTTGCAGGGAGCTACCTTCGGAGTCTCAGGTCAGCGCCCGACTTCCAACGACTTCCTGATGGATGGAATGGACAACGTAGCTTCGGGCAATAATCAAGCTATACCTTTTCAGGTCAACGATGCTATCAAGGAGTTTCGCGTTGTTTATGCAACTCCGGATGCTCAGTATGGCCGCGCAACCGGCGGTATAGTCAACGTAGTAACGCAGCGCGGTACGAACAAGTTTCACGGTAGTGTCTTCGGTTTCTTCGGTTCCGACAGCCTAAACGCCGCTTCCCCACTGTCTGTCTACAACGGCAGCGGCTTCGATCAAGCTGCATCGTATGCAGGGGCCTATGTTCCAACTAGCGCTCAAAGTGTAGGTTTGAGTACAGATGTCTACCTGCCGCAAAACTACAATCAGTATGCTGCGACAGCGCAGGCGCAAGGATTGCCCTGCACCACGCCAGGGGCTGCGAAGGGCAGCAACAATTGTTATCAGGCATTCGATCCGGCGTCCATCCTGTCCGGGCACAATAGCTTCACTCAGCCGTTTTCGTCTCAGCAGTTCGGAGCACGCGCCGGAGGCCAGTTCCTGAAGAAGTGGTATTGGTTTGGAGATTACGAAGGAACGCGAATCGATAATCCCAACCCCGTCTTCGACCGGGTACCCACCGCATTCGACCTTAGCCGCGAGCAAGCTCTCTTTCCGCAGGGAAACCAAAGCGCGAAGATTGCCCATGACCTGCTCGCACTGTATCCGCAGCCGAATGTAGTTGGCGTCCCGGGAGCGCTCGAGTTTTATCAAGGCCAGGCTCCGAACTATACCAATGTCGACAACTATATGCTTCGTTTTGATTTCAACCAGTCGGCAAAATCAGAGTGGTCTTTTCGATACAATATTCAGGACCTGCACCAGCTGCACGACGATAGTCTTCCAGCCTCATCTGTCTATCCGGGGGATGGATCAATTCGCAGCGTTTTAAACCAGAATGTTGCTTTGAGCTTTACGCACTCCTTTTCTGACAAGCTGATCAATGAGGCCCGGGTTGGATTTACCCGTTTCCAGGTGCTTGAGACGCCACAGGACCAGAATTTCAACGCTGCTTCTGTCGGGCTTCCGTCAGGACAATTGAGTACCTTCCTGTTAGGCGGTCTTGACACCCAGTACAGCGGGGCTAAGCCCGGCGTGAATGGGGCTTTGGGCGGATGGGCCGACTCGGCATGGATTCCCTCCGTATCGCAGAATCCGCCCAGTAGCTCGCCTTTGATCTCTCCATCCACCGACGGCTTGTTTCCCTTTCCCCGGCTGGGAGCGCCTCTGGATTCGCCCGGGCAGCGTCGCGATACTGCCGGTGAATACCTGGATAATGTTTCACTTATCCGCGGGCGGCACTCTATCAAATTCGGGGTCGAATTCCGCAACCTGCAGAACATCTTCATTAACGACGCATTCAACCGCGGGATCGTCGCATCAGGCAATATCGGAGAGTTCGATAGCGACAGCGAAGGCTGTAACTCGCCCGGCTGTGTTGTGCCTGCGTTCACCAATCCATCGTTCGACTACTCGCTAAAGCAGCAAGCACCCTATCGTGGTGAATTCAACTCCTATGTTGCGGCTGGATATCTACAGGACACCTGGAGAGTGAAGAGCCATATAGCAATTAATATGGGCCTTCGTTATGAATATTTCTCGCCGCCCAAGGAAGTGAACGATCAAATCTGGAACTATGATCCGGCGGCAAATGGACTGGTGCAAGAGGGACATTCGCAGGTCGTCGATCCCTTCGGATACACCTGCGGTACGGGATTCGGGGCGGCGGCGTTCATCTATCCGGCGGTGCCGCTTTACCTGCCGTGGCGCTGCCAAAACACTGGGAACGGTGCCTTCCTGCATACCAGCAACACGCAATTTGAGCCTCGCATTGGAGTGCTCTGGTCGAATGCCGACGCATCGACTGTCATCCGGGCAGGCTTCGGCGTCTTCTATGATCAGCTTCCCACCAGCCAGATCGCGCGGCTGATGTTCAATCGCCCAACCCAGCTCAACTTACAAACTCCGCAGGCCGTCTATGGGCAGAACTTTAATAGCTTCTATTGCGGTTCGGCAGTACTGGGCCAGCCTCCCGGGCAATGCGGATTCGGGAATACCAGCCTGAATAATGTGAGTGCCGGCACAGCGGCTTACCAGGCCGCGGCAGAGCCGTTCGGTATCAGCGCGGTCGATGCCAATCACATGAATAGCCCGCAGAGCCGGCAGGTCAGTTTTTCGGTGCAACATCTTTTTGATCCCAAGCTATCACTTCAAATCGGATATGTCGGCAATTTTATGAGGCAGCTTTCCACGGTGTCGAACACAGGATTCAACAACGAGTGGTTCTGCACGAACTCTGCAGGCGCGCCATATCCAAATATGCCGGCCAGCAATGCTTCCAATTGCGATAGTTTCAGCTATTTCCCAATCTTCACGCTCGCTGATAGCGGCTACGGCAGCTACAATGCGCTGGTGTTGGAAGTACACACAAGCGGCTGGCATGGCCTTCAGGCTGGAGCATCCTACACCTGGTCGAATGCTCTCGACAATGCCTCTCAGTCTGATTTCTCCCTGATTCCTACTTCTCTTTTTACACAGCTCTATGGATTTCAGTTCTATGGACTGGGGAATCCTAGTGTTTTTGGCTTGGGAAACACCACGCAGTTTGCCAATTCGAATATAAAGATCACGCCGGGCGCTTATACGCAAAGCGTGGCCGCACTCACAGGTTTGCTGAGCGAAGGCATAACCACAACGGGAGCGGGGCAGATCTATGCCACGCCGTACACGGTCCCGCAGGATCCTTATAATTTCCTGCACAATGACTATGGGCGGTCAGACCTGAATATCACAAACCGCTTTGTCGCAGACTTCGCCTGGGATGTTCCATGGAAGCGGCGTTCGCGCTATCTCGGCGGCTGGAGCCTCAGCGGCATCTTCACGGCGCAGAGCGGACAGCCGTTCACGGTATTCGCAGGCCCGCTGGTCGGAGAGCTAACGCAGCGCGTTAATCTAAATGGCACGCTCGGCACCACGGGCAACCCCAACCAGTATTTCAGCAATGTTGGAGCGATCAGTAGTCCTGCTGATGCTTGTGCCGGGAGTGCCCCATCAAATTCCTGGTACGTGCAGGGCCAGGTTTTGTTCAACGGAACGGCAGGGTCGCCGTGCATCGGCAATTCGGCGCGGAACCAGTTTACGGGGCCGGCCTACGTCGATCTCGACCTGGCGGTCCAAAAGGCGTTCAAACCGACGGAGCGCACGGAATTAATATTTCGCAGCGAGTTCTACAATATCCTCAATCGGGCGAACTACTACAATCCCATCAGCTCGTACTCACTGGACGCGGTCTCGACGAACCCGCAGTTTGGAGAGATCAAGTCGGCGCACAATCCGCGGTTGATCCAATTGGCTGTCCGCATGAACTGGTAGTAGCGGCGGCGCCGCTGCTCTCGCAAGATCTTAGATTGACGGCTCGCGTGCCATGAAATTCGAAAAGCACCTGTTCATCAGCTACGCGCACCTCGACAACCTGCCCCTCACCGAACAACAGCAGGGATGGGTGACGAAGCTCCACGCCTCGCTTTCGGCCATGCTGAGCATGAGGCTGGGCCGCAGAGCCGAAATATGGCGCGATGTAAAGCTTGCGGGCAACGACATCTTCGCCGACGAAATCGTTGACCAGTTCCCCAAGACGGCCTTGCTGATTTCCGTGATAACGCCGCGCTATGTCGAGTCCGAATGGTGTACCCGCGAAGCCCGGGAATTTGCCCGGAAGGCGCAAACCACCGGCGGGCTGCTGGTCGACAACAAGTCGCGAATCCTTAAGGTAATAAAGATGCCCACCGACCGCGAGGACCCCCTGCCCGAGGTGATGAAGATGTCCCTCGGGTATCCGTTCTACATCCTCGATGAGCAACAAACTCCGCTGGAGCTGGACGCCGTCTACGGGCAGGAATATGGGGAGAAGTACAACCTGAAGGTCGCGAAGCTGGCGTTCGACATTGCAGGACTGATCAAACAGGTAGAAAAGCAGCAGGTAGCGGAGCAACCCGCAGACGCCACATCCGGCATGTCGAAGCCGATGGTCTATCTGGCCGAGTGCAGCTACGACCGCAGGGAGGCGCGCGAAGCGCTCGAGTCGGAGTTGAAGGTCCAGGGCTACGGAGTGATGCCGGAAACCAGATTGCCGATAGAAGAAGACGGATACGTTTCCGAGGTGCGGAAGTTGCTGGAGCGTTGCCAGCTTTCGATTCACCTGGTGGGCGAAAAGTATGGGGTTGTGCCCGATGGCCCAAGCGACAAGTCTGTGGTCGTGTTGCAGAACGAATTAGCGATTGCGCGCTGCCGGCAAGCTCCCTTGGCGCGAATTATCTGGCTGCCCGAAGGTACGGCTTCACACTCACAGCAGCAACAGCAGTTCATTGACGCGCTGCTGAAAGATGCCGGCCTGCAGGTGGGGGCCGACTTGATCACCGCCGACATAGAAAGCCTAAAGTCGGTGATGCACGCGGTGCTGAAGAAGATTGAAGCCGCTGCTGCTGCTGCCCGGGAAACCGCCAAGTCTGCTGCCGCCGCCGCGAGTGCCGGTGGAACAGCCATGGTGCAGAGCCACGCCGAAACAGGAAGGAAGCTGGTTTACATCCTTTGCGACGAGCGCGACCGCAAGGCCACCATTCCGTTGCGCAAGCTTTTCAAGCAGATTGGCATCGACTCGCAAATTCCTGCCTTCGAAGGGGACGCAGCCACGGTTCGCCAAGCCCATCAGGACATGCTGGCGCAGTGCGACGGGCTGATCGTTTTCTACGGCGCCGGCGATGAGGGCTGGAAGCGTTCGGTCGACAGCGATCTGCGTAAGTTGCCGGCCTATCGCGGTACAAAGCTGTTGCTGGCCAATTACACCTATCTGGCAGAACCCACGACCCCAGATAAAACCGATCTGATCGAGTTGGAGGAGCCGAACCTGATTACGGGCCTGGACGGCTTTTCCGAATCGCTGCTCGATTCGTTTCTGAAGCAGCTCACGGGAGAGGCTCCGTGAGCAGCGGCACCGCCATACATGCGAAACTGGCAAACCCCTTTCCGGGACTGAGGCCTTTTCGAGAAGAGGAAGAATACCTCTTCTTCGGACGCGAGAGCCAGGTCGACACCATGATCGACAAGCTTGCCCTCAGCCGCTTCCTCGCCGTTGTGGGCACCTCCGGCAGCGGAAAATCATCGCTGGTGAATTGCGGACTGAAGCCTTCGCTGCGCCGAGGGCTGATGAGCAGGGCGGGCTCGCACTGGCGGATGGCGCAATTTCGTCCGGGTGGCGAACCGGTCAAGGCGCTGGCCAATGCGCTTGCCTTGCCGGGAGTCCTGTTTGATGATCCCGACTTCGCAGGCGCCAGCCTCGACGAGATGATTGAGGCGACGCTGCGGATGAGCAAGCTCGGCTTGGTCGACATGTACGAGCAGTGTCTGGCCGGGCCCGGAACCAACCTGCTGCTGGTCGTCGATCAGTTCGAAGAGTTGTTTCGCTTTCGGGCGCCGCAACAATCTCTTCCCGGCTCTGGCGGCGACGAGCGGGCGACAGCGCTGGTGAATCTCCTGTTGGAAGCCGCTCAATCGCAGCACCCCATCTATGTTGTGCTCACCATGCGCTCGGATTTTATTGGAGATTGTGCGCAGTTCGAAGGACTACCGGAGGCGATCAACCGCGGCGAGTATCTTGTGCCGCGGATGACCCGGGAGGAGCGCAAGAGCGCCATTCTGGGGCCGGTGCGCGTCGGAGGCGGCGAGATCAGCCCAGTGCTGCTCACCCGGCTGCTGAATGATGTCGGCAACAACCCCGACCAGCTTTCCATTCTGCAACATGCACTGAATCGGACCTGGTCACGATGGCAGTTCGAAGGCAACGGCGAAGGCAGCATGTCGCTGGAGCACTACGAAGCCATCGGGACCATGACCCAGGCGCTCGATCAGCATGCCGAAAAGGCATTTTCGGAACTGCCCGACGAGCGCGCGCACAGCATCTGCAAGAAAGTGTTCCAGGCACTCACCGACAAAGGCACGGACGTGCGCGGCGTACGGCGTCCCACGCGGTTTTGGGAGTTGTGCGCCATCGCCGGTGCTAGTCCGGATGAAGTCACGGCAGTCATGGACGTCTTTCGCAAGCCGAGCCGCTCGTTTCTGATGCCGCCGGCGGGAGACAAGCTCAACCCGGACACCGTAATCGACATTTCGCACGAAAGCCTGATGCGCGTGTGGACGCGGCTGCGCGAATGGGTGGAAGAAGAAGCTGAGTCGGCGGCGCAGTACATTCGCCTGGTCGAGAACTCCACCCTATATGCCAAGGGCGCTTCCAGCCTGATGACCGATCCTGAGCTTTCGCTCATGCTCGATTGGCAGCAGCGCTGGAATCCCAATGCGGCGTGGGCGAAGCGCTACCACCCGGATTTCGAACATGCGATCGCGTTTCTGCAAGCGAGCCGCTTGGCGCGCGACGCGATCAGGCTGGCCGAGGAGCACAAGCGCAAACAGCAATTGAAGCGAGTGCGGGCGGTGGCAGGCGTGTTCTTCGTTCTGTTTCTGCTTGCCGTGGGCGCGGCCGTCTATGCCTTCAACCAGCACTCCTTCGCAAATGCCCAGGAGGAGTTGAAACAAAAAGCGCAGCAACTGGCCGAGACCCAGACCAAAGCCAAAGCCGAAAGCGACAAGTTGAATACAGAACTGCGCGACGTCAACGGGCAACTCAGCACCTCGTTGCAGAACGAAAAGGAGGCGAGAAACGAGGCCGAACAAGCAACCAAGCGGGCCGAGGAGGCCGACGCGCACGCCGAACGCAACGCCAACCTCTTCATGAGCGCTATGCAGGCGCAGGCTGCGGTGCAACGTGCCGGCGCCATTGAACTGGAGAAGGCGGCCATCCTGCAGAACGACACCGACGCGAAAAAAGACCCCGCCACCCTGCAGCAGGACAAACTCGCGCTGGAAGAGGCCAAGAAAGTCTCGCAACAGCTTGCCACCGCCGCGGCACAGGAAGCCGGGGAAGCCTTCGCGATCATGGGCGCAGTGAAGATCGTGGGCACCGACCAGATCAGCCGCTCCGATCTCTTCGATACCGGCTCAGGCGCGCAGGTCACTGCCAACAGCGGAGCAAAAAATCCAGGCGATATGTTCAACGGCGCGTCGGGATCGCCCGCCCGTGCCACCATCTTCGCGGACGGCCAGCCGGTGGGATATACCCACTGGATTGAGTGGCGGACCAAGGGAACTACCACCATCAGGAGCGTAGGGTTGTACGCTGCCCACGACCAGATTCGTTATCGGCGCGCCTTCAGCAACTTCAAGCTGTACGCCAGGCGACAAGGGAATTGGGTGCAGATTGCCGAGTACACTCCCGCGCTGCCCTATGGCGGCAGCTGCTCCAAACAGCCTTGCCTGCCTCCCAAGATCAACTACAAGGCGGGTACGGTGCTGTCGGTTTGCGTGAATGTGAGCCAGCCCGTGGCAGCCCAGGATTATCGAGCTGAATTCGCGCAGGCGGTCAGCGCTTTGGAAGGCTTTTCCGGGCCGCGCATTTTGCAACTGGACGGCTACCTGAAGGCAAATTGCGCGAAGTGAACGTGCTCCGCCCGGGTGCTCGCCAGGACTCGGGTGAGCGCCCGTTCGGCTACCCACTCGCAGCCAGAGCCTTCGATCCGGCTTCTTTCCTGGATTAACGAGCGGCTGGCATTCGGTATCGGCAGAAACCGTCACCGGCAACAACCGACGACTCGGAAGTCGTTGAAACCATTTGATTTCGATTGAAGATTGGGAATCATTGGGCTGAAGGTTCGATTCCTCCCGCGCTCGCCAACTTTACCCCTTGCAAACCAGTCGCAGCCCGACTTCTGCATTCCGGTCGTCAGGATTTCTTCACCCGCGCCGTGATGGGCAAGCTGCGCTTGCGATACTCGGCCCTGCCATCGCGCACCCTGAGCGATACTCAGACGATCAAGTCGGACAACCGAACGCCTTAAGTTCCGCATGCAAGTTGAATTACTCCTCCCTTTCAGCACCAAGCGTAATACTCACCGCTCCCTCTAACGCCGAAAAAAAGCTATCACCGCTAGCGGTGACGAGGCTCACAGAATCATGGAGCTTAACGCGAGACTGTATTTGCGGTACTATTTCCGGCAGCGCCCCACCCGGGTTAAATTTTCCGCGCCGTCGCCAACGGCGAATTTAACCTTAGTCTGCAGTCTGCGAGTTAGGCCATACTTCCTCGAAGGAGGCCGTACATGAAAAACCGGGTAGCGATCCTGGTTCTGATTCTCCTCCCCATCTTAGTCGGCGGTGGCTATGCCATCACACACCGCCCCATGACTGCTCCTGTAATCGCGATTCTGGGAGCAATCATGATCTGGCTTGGATACACGACGTATGCGCGCGGTATTGACGCAAACGTGATTCAGCCCGATCCCAAAAAAGCTACCCCGGCCCGCATGTACATGGACGGGGTTGACTTCATGCCGACCAGCCGGAGCGTGCTCTACGGTTATCACTTCAAATCGATTGCCGCGGCCGGCCCGATCGTCGGGCCGATTGTTGCCGTCACCCTTTGGGGTTGGCTGCCGTCGTTGCTGTGGCTGATCCTGGGCGTGACGTTTCTCGGCTGGGCCAGCGACTACTCGGCCATCATGGTGGCCGTGCGCAACGATGGCAACTCGCTCTCTGCCATTGCCCACCGGCTGATTGCGCCGCGCGCCCGAGTGATCCTCTTTGTGTTCATCTTCTTCTATTTGCTGCTGCTGGCCGGGGCGTTTGTGGGAATCATGGCCGGCATCTTCGATCCGCGCGCTGACGTGCCGTTTGGAATCTTCATGCTCGCGGTCATGGGCCTGCTGATGGGCCAGATGCTCTATCGGTGGAAGATGGACTTGATCCTGGTGACGGTCCTGGCTGTGGGCTTGACCATGGTAGCCATGGCTTTGGGCGCGAGTGGTATGAAGATCGTGAAGGGCAACACGCCCGACGGGAAGCCGGGCGCTGCCGTGGTCTTTGCCGGCCCCGTCAATTCGGCGGTGGACAGGCTCAATAATGCGATCAATGGCTTGACTGGCGGACGCGCGATGTACACGGTGGTAGATCCCACCAAATCCGATCCCCGCCTGGCCGCGAAGACAGTCAACGCCGAGGGCCAGATCGTGCCCAAGTATCTGGCGCCAAACGGCTCGATCAAAATGCTGCCGTCGTTTATCTTCTGGTGCGTTTTCATCTTTGTCTTCTCCTACTTGGGGACGGTCTTGCCCATTTGGCGTTTCGCCCAACCGACCAACTATATCGGCTTCTGGGTGACCTTCCTGACGATCGGACTGTCGGCCCTGGGCGCACTGGTTGGCGGAGTGAGGGCGCTGTTCGGCAATGCAGCCATGGCGCAGGCTGTGACCTTCCAGACAAGAGCCTTCGGCAGCTGGATGCCCATGACCCAGGCGAAAGCCGCGTCCGGGGCCATCCTGCAGACCTTGCCGGCCATTCAGCCGATCTGGCCCATGCTGTTCATCACCATTGCTTGTGGCGCGATCTCGGGATGGCACTCGCTGGTCGGCTCCATCGGAACGGCGCGGCAGTTGGAATATGAGACCGACGCGTTGCCTGTCGGCGGCGGCGGTATGTTCACTGAGAATGCGCTGGCGTTGCTGTCACTGGTTGCCGTCTCGATTGCCGGCGGAACCGGGGCGGGCGCCTTCGCAGCGGGCGTCGGCAAGCTGCTGGGTATAGTCACCTTTGGCGGCATTGAGCCGGCATACGGAACTGCGCTGGGATTCGGCGTGTTCGTGGTCATCGTACTGACGATGGTGCAGCTCGTTTTCCGCGTGATGCGGGTCACGCTGGGCGAGTGGCTGGGCGACGTGTGGGTTGGATTCAAGAACCCGCATATCTCCGCCATCATCTCCATGGGGCTGACACTGCTGCTGGTGTTAAGCGGCACGTGGATCTACCTGTGGCAACTGTTCGGGGCGTCCAATCAGCTCATGGCGGCGTTGAGCCTGCTCATCGTGAGCCTGTGGCTGAAGTCGCTGGGCCGCAATCCCCGCTTTGCGTTCTGGCCAATGTTGTTCATGTACATCACCACCATGGCGGCGATTGTTGTTACGGGCTACAACCTGTATGCGAGCATTCTGTCGAACCCGGCGGTGAGGTCGGAGACTTTCAATCTGATTGGCGCTGTTGGCATGATCATTGTGGCTGTGCTGCTGTTTATTGCCGCGCTGATCATCGCCTACGACGCATGGAATGCCTGGAATCGTATCCAAGGACCGGTGAAGGTACCGATGGCCGCGGATTAGTTAAGCACAGCGCGCGAGAATCATATCTGGGCGGCAAGGCGCTGGATGCACTGCAGCACGGCGGGCGATGCTGAGGCCGGCCGCGCCGGCAGGCGCCATTGCACCTCAAGGGCGTTGTTGGCCCGGTGCACGCCCAAACGAACCAGGGAAAGCCCGCAAGCGCTGGCTTCCGCTATCAGCCGGCTGGCGTCGTAAGCTTGTTGTGGCGAGTAGATTTGGAAGGGTTGATCGTCGGAGGCAGCTTGCAGATGCCAATTCAGTTGTTTGACTTCGCGCGCGACAAGCGACCAGGCTTTGCGATCCAGGACTTCCACCTGCCATTTCGGCGGCTCCCGCAGCTCGGTACGAATAATCAGCAGGTCGCGTCTGCCTTCCAGGCGCGAAAACAGCCACACCGGCGGCACATCGCGGGGTTCCAGGACACACAGAACTTCGGCCCGGCGAAAGGGCTCACGGGCGTTTTCAATCTTGAGATGGACCACCGAGGAGCCGAGCCAGCGCAGCGTGGTTTTTTCGCCAATCAGCGGCAGCCCGGTTTGCATCCATTCCAGAAATCGATGCCCTTTGCGTACGTTAATGTGCGTACCAAGCGCGAACCATCCCACAAAGACCACAACCAGGGCTACGAAGATGGAGAGTCCGGGCGACATGGATGCCGACGCTGTATGGAGGGAGACGCGGTTCATTATGACACAAGGCCCGACCATGGCCGGCACCTCCACGAAGGTAATCGCGATGCCCGCTAAGCGGGATTGGCGCGATGTGGTGCGCGAGTTCCTCTATGGGATGACCGGTTTCGAGTTTGAGACCCAGGCGCGCGAAATGCGGGGGGAACTGGAAAGCGCGTTCATGCTGCTCACCCTGGGCGACATGCTCGGCGTCCCGATCATGCCGCCGCTGTACGCGCTGCGCATCTTACCCTATGCCACTCCTATGATCAGCACATGGAAGCGGCGCGTGCTGCGGCAACGCGACGTGCTTGAAAACGAAGAGTGCCATTTGCACGGGATATGAAACAAGACGGCCCGCATGGGCCGATGGAGCCTGATATGCCAGATGATCCAACCGAAAAAGACGAAACCGAAGAAAAGCGCGGTCTGTTCAGCAAGCTGAAGGAGATCGCTTATGGTATGAGCGCGCACGACATGTCCCGGTACGCCATGCGCACCCGTGCCAGCATGGAGCATCTGTTCATTCTGATTACCATGGGCGACCTCATTGGAGTTCCCATCTTGCCTCCTTACTATTCGCTGCGGCTGCTGCCCTACGTCGTGCCCAACATCTCGACCTGGAAGCGCCGCATGTTGCGCGAGAAGGACATATCCGACGCGATGTTCTAGACCTTGCCCAAGGGTGGTCACGAGCTGGAAAACATGTCCCTGGCCGGCGTAAGCCGGTCCGGGACGACAATCATCGTTGCCTTTATGCTGGCGCACTCGAATGTGCACCTTATTGAGGACTTCATAATGTCGTTACGGGATGCGTTTGAGAATAACAAGGACCGCCGCTACATCATGTTCGGCGGCAAGGGCGGCCTGGGGAAGACCACCTTCTCCGCGGCCACGGCTTTCTGGCTGGCGCAGCAGGGACACAAGGTGCTGGTCTTCTCGGTCGATCCGCAGGCTTCGCTCAGCGATATCTTCCAGCGCGATATCTTCGGCAAAGGCGCCGTTGAGATCATGCATAACCTCTATGCTCAGGAGGTCGACGCCGACTCGCACATCCGCGAATACCAGGACCAGATTCGCAAAAAGATCCTTGATATGTACGGACTGGAACAGGTGCCGGAGGAGATTGAGCAGTACATCCAAGCCGCTTCGGCCGAACCCGCCATGGAGGAATCCGCCATCTTCGACGCGGTCGTCGATATTGTTGTGGGCGGCGAGTACGACTATTACATTTATGATCTCGTACCGCTGGGCCACGCGCTCTACTATCTGTCGATGGCCAAGGTGTACGACGAGTGGATCAACCGCATCACCAAACTGCGCCAGGAGATGCGCGAGCACGAAGAGATGGTGGCGCGCATCAAGCGCCAGAAGACTACAGAAGAAGATCACATTCTGCACGAACTGAATTACATCAAGGACCGCATCAACCAGTCGTCGCGTATCCTGACCGACAAGCAGAAGACGGCGTTTTTCTTTGTAGTAGTGCCGGAAGAAATGATCATCCTGGACACAGAAAAGGCGGCGCAACTTTTCTCCAAGTTCGACGTCCCGGTTGCCGGATATGTAGTCAATCGAGTGCTGCCGTCAGACCTGGCGAATCAGGCGATTCCGCCCTATCTCAAGAACCGGCTGAGCATGCAGGGCGAGTATCTGCAGAAGATCGACCAGGTCTTCGGCAAAGAGGTTATCGGTCGCGTGCCGGAACTGGAGCGCGACGTGACCGGCCTGCCCATGATCGAGAAACTGGCCGACATCATGTACGGCAATGGGGGAAGGTGAGCAGACTATGGCTGAGATCAAAGAGAGCTTTACGGAATTTATCGCGGCGCATCCCCAGATGAAGTTCACCTTTTTCGGCGGCAAAGGGGGCGTCGGCAAGACGGTGATGGCGGGTGTAGCCGCGCTGCACCTCGCGCAGCAGGGCAAGCGCACCATGCTGGCTTCCACCAATCCCGTGCATAGCTTGAGCGGGCTGCTCGACCAGAACGTCTATGGTGCGCCCACTCCCGTCAAAGGCGCTCCGAACCTCTGGGCATACGAGATCGACACCAAGGAAACCATCGAGCGCTCTAAACAGGACATCAAGCAGAAGATCCGCTGGTTCCTGAAGTTCGCCGAAGTCTCGACCCAGGCCGATGCCTTCGTCGAGAGTGCCACCATGAATCCTGCTTTCGAAGAGTCAGCGATGTTCGAGAACATGGTGGACTTAATGTTCAAGAACGAATACGACGCCTATGTTTTCGATACCGCACCCACGGCCAATGCGCGGCGCCTGCTAGGCATGAGCAAGGTCTATTCGCTATGGGTCAACAAGATGGTGAAGTCCCGCGAGGAAGCACAGTCATTGCGCGAACTTTTGTCATTTACCAAGAAGAAGGAGCAGGACCCGCTGATGGAGTACCTGCTCACCTTCCGCGAGCGGATTGCGCATGCTCGCGAACTGCTGACCGATGAACAGCAAACGGCGTTTTTCTTTGTGACCCTGCCGGAAGCGCTGCCCATTGCGGTGATTAAGCGGTTCATTAGCTGGTTCCACGATTTCGGCATTCCGGTCGGCGGCGTGATCGTCAACATGCTGATTCAAAAAAACCAGGTGAAGGCCGATTCTCCGGAGTTCGTTCGCCATCGAGTGGCCATGCAGGACTCTTACATGGAAGAAATCTGGCATGATTTTGACAATGTTCGTGCGGTCATTCCCCTGCTCGACGATGAAGTGCGTGGGGTAGAGGCGCTGGCGAAAGTCGGGGAATTTCTCTTCCCCGGCAAGGCCACTGCTGTGATGTCGTAAGCTGCAGCCCACTGCGAGCAACATGACAGCGCGAAGGGCATGACCCCCCGGTTTTCCCCCGAGCACCGATAGTCCCCGCGTTGCGGGGCGGAAGGACTCCTGCCGCCATCACTGCAGTGACCGTTGTGGGACGAACACAACGGCAAGCCTTATACTGTTACGCATGTTGCGAGTGCATAAACAAGCCATGTCCGAGATCAAATCTGCTCGGCAACGGACTAAGAAAGCGACGGAAGAACGCGACAAGCTGAAAGCGAAGTTGAAGAAGGCGCAGGAGCGGCTAGCCGCTGAAAAGGAGCGCCTTAGAGCCAGCCTGGCGAAGCTGGAGAGTTAGGGCTCAGCATGGATGCAGGGCCCAACCAGGCTGACAAGTTCGCCGAATCCAACATCAAAGCTGACATGAGAAAAAGGTTGATCCCTCCAGATCGCGAGAACGAGGTTGATCCGGGATCTGGCTGGTTGGACCTCCAGCAAGCGGCTACCGTCGAACTCACTTCCGAGGCTGACGGTTATCCGATTGAAGGAGCGCTCTCGCATAGCGGCCAACGCGGTTGGCGGGCCGGAATGCCCGGTGTTCAGACGATTCGGCTTCTGTTCGATGAGCCACAAACCATTCAACGCATTCGTCTGATTTTCCAGGAACAAGAAATCGCCCGGACGCAAGAGTTCGTACTGCGCTGGTTACAGCGCGGGACAGACTCTTGGAAGGACATCGTTCGCCAACAATGGAATTTCAATCCCCCCAGCAGCATCGAAGAACGTGAGGACTACGCGGCGAACCTTGCCGACGCCACCGCCCTTGAATTGACGATCAAACCTGATATCAGCGGGGGTGACGCTCAAGCTTCTCTACAGCGACTGCAGATTGCAGTGCTGACGAACCGCTGATCATAGGGCGGCGACAACCGGCAGTCGATTTGTTATGAACCTCTGCCCAAATTTACCCGTCCTCAGAGCTTCATTGGCCTGCTCTGTTCTCCGCTCGCGGCGACATCCTCATCTACAAGCACGCTGAGGCGGTAGTATGCGAATCTGCAATGAGCGGCAGATGGTCATCCGTCAATCGCACAGACGCCCGCGACGGAGTGCAACTGCGATGTGGGCTGCTGTATGCTTGCAAGAGTCGAGATGAAAATCACATTAACAGCTTCACTGCTCCTCCTGATTTGCACCATGGTCCTCGCTGCCGACAACTCTTCAACCGCTAAGCCCGCAACGATCGAAGGAGGTCACGGCGTGACCCTGCCTCCTCCGCCACCGACGGAGGCCAAGCCGGTCACCGACACTATTCATGGCGTCACCATCACGGATCCCTATCGCTGGCTGGAAGACGGACAGAGCCCGGCAACGCGCGCGTGGATCGATGCGCAAATGAAATACACCGAGGACTATCTGTCGCAGGTGAAGATCCGGCCCGAGATCGTCAAACAGCTCACCGACCTTGTACGGGTCGAAACCTACGGCATTCCGGTCGAGGCCGAAGGGCGCTACTTCTTCAGCAAGCGGCTGCCGGAAGAGAACCAGGCCTCCATCTACATGCGCAAGGGCTTGACCGGCACAGACGAGCGGCTGGTGGATGCAACCAAGCTCAGCGCCGACCAGAACACCTCCATCAACATCGCTGACGTCTCGAAGGACGGTTCCCTTCTGCTTTACGGAGTACGCGAAGGCGGCGCTGACGAGGAGAGCATTCACGTCCTCGACGTCGACACCGGCAAGGAAGCGTCTGATGTGCTGCCCAAGGCGCGCTATATGGGAATCAGCCTGACTCCCGACAAGAAAGGCATCTACTACTCGAAGCTGCAAGACAAGGTTTCCCAGGTTTACCTGCACCGAATGGGAACGCCGGTCTCTGCTGACGAGCACGTCTTCGGCGGATCTTTCAACGGCGAAACCTTCGGCCCGATGGATTTGATCACCTGCAACGTCAGCGAGAACGGACATTACCTGCTGATCGATGTGCATCAGGGGGTCCCGGCCAAGCGGGTCGATGTTTACGTGAAAGACCTGCGAAAGGCCGATGCGCCGATCCGGCCGATTATTCACGGTATCGACAGCCGCTTTCTGCCCACCAACTACGGAGACGACCTCTACGTCCTGACCGATTACCAGGCCGAGAACTATCGCGTGGTTCGCATTCAGCTAAGCGATCCTGCTCCGGAGCACTGGCAGACGATTGTGCCGGAAGGCAAGAACCCGATTGAGCAGTTTTCCATTGTCGGCCACAAGCTGTTCGTAACCGGTTTGCACGATGTCGTCACCGAGACACGCGTCTTTAATCTCGATGGGAAGCAGACGGGCTCCATCCAATATCCCACGCTCGGCGCTGCCTCCACCGTCTTCGGACGCCAGGAATCGAAGGAAGGCTTTTACAACTTTCAGTCCTTCAATATTCCGCCCACGATTTATCACTACGACGTCGCCACCGGTAAAGCTGACATCTTCGCGCGCCCCAAGGTGCCGTTCAATTCCGACGACTATGAGGTGAAGCAGGTCTTCTACCGTTCGAAGGATGGCACGCGCGTTCCCATGTTCATCTGTTCGAAGAAAGGAGTTAAACGCGACGGCAAGACGCCAACCCTGATGTTTGCTTATGGCGGATTCAATATCAGCCTGACGCCTGCCTGGAATCCCGAGTACGCCTGGTGGATGGAGCAAGGCGGATTCTACGCCCAGCCCAACCTGCGCGGCGGCGGTGAATACGGCGAGGCATGGCACAAGGCCGGCATGTTCGGGGAGAAGCAGAACGTGTTTGACGACTTCTTCGCCGCCGCCGAATACCTCATCGACAATAAGTACACTTCGACACCTCACCTCGCGATCCGGGGCCGCTCCAATGGGGGCCTGCTGATGGGCGTCGCCATGACCGAGCGGCCTGATCTGTTCGGAGCGATCTGGTGCGGCTATCCTTTGCTCGACATGCTGCGTTACCAGGACTTCCTGGTGGGACGCTGGTGGACGGCCGAGTACGGCTCGGCGGAAAACGCACAGCAATTCCCTTACCTGTTGAAGTATTCTCCCTACCAGAACGTCAAGCCGGGCGTGAAGTATCCGGCCATCATGTTCAACACCGGAGACTCCGACACACGTGTCGCCCCGCTGCATGCCCGCAAGATGACAGCCCTGATGCAGGCTGATACCGGCGGCGACCGGCCAATCCTGCTGCACTACGAGACTAAGGCCGGACACAGCGCTGGAGTGTCGATTACGCAACTGGTGAACGATACTGCCGACGAGCTGGCATTTCTCTGGAACGAGGTCAGCGGAAACCAGAAATAGCCCGGCTAATGCGCCATCGTTCTCGCGGAGGTGCGCCATCACCGCTCGAGGTGACTGCAATCACTGCTAATCACGGGCAATTGCGCGAGTGTGGTAAGAGAACGCTCGATGCTCCCTCGCAATGCGGACACTCGACCGAGAAGTCACTATTCCATCCTCATCGTTGATGAAGTGCCGCTGACGTTGCGCACCCTGGGACGCGCACTCGACGCCGAGGGCTACGAGGTACTACTCGCCGACAGCGGCGAAGAAGCCCTCACCGTCATGGCCGAGCACAAGCCCGATCTGGCGCTGGTAAACGTTGCCCTCACCGGCGTCAGCGGCATTGATGTTCTGCGCCAGGCCAGAACCGTTTCCCCGTCGACAGTCGTAATCATGATGAGCGTCACCCAGGCGGTGGATACTGCCGTGGACGCTATGCGTCTGGGTGCTTACGACTACATCATCAAGCCCTTTCACACCGCCGACATGCTGCACACCATACAGCGCGCAACCGAGACCCTGGCGCTGCGTGTGCGAGTGCAGGAAACGGTGGACCTGGCCAAAGGCCGCTACGATTTCGGACGGGTGGTGACGCGCAGCCCTATCATGCAGGAAGTGCTGGAGATGGCGCGCAGCGCAGCCGAGAGCGACCATACCACGGTGTTGATCCAGGGCGAGAGCGGCACCGGCAAGGAAGTGTTCGCCAAAGCAATTCACTACAACAGCGCTCGCGCCCAGGGCTCGCTGATCAGCATTAATTGCGCGGCCCTCCCCGATACGCTGCTGGAAAGCGAACTGTTCGGCTACGAGCCCGGGGCATTTACCGATGCACGCCGCCGCAAAGAAGGACTGATTGAGAAGGCATCTCGCGGCACGCTTTTTCTCGACGAGATCGGCAATACCTCACCCAGCCTTCAGGCCAAGCTGCTGCGGGTGTTGGAGGAAGGGAACTTTCTGCGACTGGGGGGGACCAAGCCGATCCAGGTCGACGTGCGCATCATCGCCGCAACCAACACCGTTCTGCGGGACGCGGTAGCCAACGGCAAGTTTCGCGAGGACCTCTTCTACCGGCTGAACGTCCTGCCCCTCTCGCTTCCACCTCTGCGCGAGCGCAGGGAAGATATCCTGCCGCTGGCACTCGAGATGATGGCTCGCTTCAACAAAGAGCTGAAAAAGAACTTCATTGGCTTCAGCCCGGCTGCTGCGAATTTGCTGGAGAACTACAACTGGCCGGGAAATATCCGTGAACTACGCAACATCGTCGAACGTGCCATGATCCTTTCGCATTACAACGAAATCTGCGAAGACAACCTGCCCCACGAGGTGCGTGATTTCCATCCTGATAGCGACGCGGATGACATTTCCGGCTTCGATCCCTCAGCCGAAGTACAGCAGTTCGTCAGCCTCCATGAATTAGAAGAGCGCTATATCCACCACGTCTTATCTTCGACCGGACATAACAAGACACAAGCAGCGAGAATTCTGGGAATCCATCCCACGTCGCTGTTGCGTAGGCTCAAAAAAACCGGCGACAACGGCGATGAGAGCTGATTCTCAATTCCCAGGCTTCTCCCCAGACATATCTTTGTCACCGGTACTACTATCGCGATAGCAAACAAACAGCTAAGAATGCACTACTGCAAAGTGCAGCTACTCTAGTGCAAAACGCCTGTATTCATCCCATCGCGGCGATAGCTCAATTCTCGTAAGTTCCACGGTCTCAATCTTTTCCCCCAACCATGACTTTTGCCCTGAACGTGCACTGCTACCAGAGTTACAGGTTGTGCAGATACACAACCTGACCAAGTCTGGCGCTAGCGCCATAGGAGGATTTATGTCAATCCTGTTTGTTTTGCTGACTTTCCTTCTGATTATCTCGGTGATGTACTTCCGCAATCCTCAGCCTTCCGAAAGCATTCAGGTGGCGAGCGAGAAAACCGTCCCGATGCCAGTCATGACGACGATGGGCGGATTCGAGATTCCTACCGGCTATTCGTTTCATCCCGGCCATACCTGGCTCAACGATGAAGGCCACCAGAACGCCCGCGTCGGCATGGACGCTTTTGCCGCCAACCTGGTCGGCCAGATCGATGCCATCGACTTTGTCGAACTGAATCGCTGGGTAAGGCAGGGTCAGCGGCTGTGCACCATCAGCCACGCCGGCCGCAAGGTCGAGTTGCTCTCGCCGGTCGAGGGAGTCCTGGTTTCGATCAATCAGGAAGTCCTCAAAAATCCCAACCTGGCAACCGCCGAGCCATACAGCGGCGGATGGCTGAGCGTAATCAAGGCCCCGGAGCTGTCGATCAATGCCAAGAACCTTCTGCACGGACCAATCGTGCCCGCCTGGATGCAGAACAGCTTCGTGCGACTGCGCGAGCTGCTGCAGCCGTTGGCGGCGCCGGCTCTTGCCCAGGATGGCGGTCTGCCTGTTAAAGGCTTGCTCTTTCAGGTCAGCCCGGACGTGCAACAGCAGCTGACCAAAGAATTCTTCCTGACATAGAAACGGTTCCCGGGAATACGCGAGAGGAGAAAGCCATGCCAAACCAAAAAGCCATGTTGATCGACATCAAGCTTTGCATCGGGTGCCTGAGTTGCGAAACGGCATGCAAGCAGCTTCATGGATTCGGTACTGACCCGGAGCCTACGCTCTCAGAGACAGCATTCACCGTAGTAGAGAGCCGCGGTGAAAAAAACGTCCGCAAGCTGTGCATGCACTGTGAGGACCCGGCTTGCGCCTCGGCCTGCCCGGTAGGAGCTATCAGCAAGCTGCCCCTGGGCCCCGTGGTCTACAACGCGGACAAATGCATCGGCTGCCGGTATTGCATGATTGCCTGCCCGTATTCGGTGCCGCGGTATCAGTGGAGCAAGCTCGCCCCATTCGTGAAGAAGTGCGACCTCTGCGCCGCGCGCGTGAAAACGGGCGGCACGCCGGCATGCGTCGAAGCCTGTCCAACCCATGCCAGCATCTTTGGAGATCGTGACGCCCTTATCGCTGAAGCCTGGAGCCGCATACGCAGCGACTCAACCTACGTCCCCCATATCTACGGACTGGAAGAAGCCGGTGGAAGCTGCGTGTTGTTCATCTCCGATGTGCCGTTCGAAGCGTTGGGGATGAAAGCCGCTCCTACAGGCGATCAGCCCATGCCAACGCTCACCTCCAGCGCACTGGGCGACTCGCCCAAGGTAGTCATCATGGGCGGCACCATCCTCTCGGCGCTGTACTGGGTAACCCAACGCCGCCGCGAGGTGGCCGCTGCCGAAGCACAAGGCAAATCGGATAGCAACCAGATGAAAGGACGGAGCTAGCCATGCTGCAGCGAATCAAATCTGAAATCACCCTGTGGCGAGCGATCCTGGCGATCATCTTTGTCACCGGAATGTACTCCACCTATCTACGGTTCTTTGTTGGCTTCCGTGCCAGCACCAATCTGAGCGACCGGATGCCCTGGGGCCTTTGGGTCGGCCTGGGAACGCTGTGCGGTATCGGCCTGTCGGCGGCAGGCTTCGGCATCGGCGCTGCGGTCTATCTGTTGGGAATGGAGCGCTATCGTCCAATCCTGCGGGCGGCTATATTGATCTCATTTCTCGGCTATCTTACCGTCTGCGTCGGCTACCTCTACGAGATTGGACTGCCGTGGCGCTTCTGGCACCCCATCGTCATGTGGAACCACAGATCCGTGCTGTTCGACGTCTGCCTCTGCATCATGACGTACACCACCGTGCTGACCTTCGAGTTCGCGCCGGCAATCGTTGAGAAGCTGCCGTGGAAGGGCTTCCGCGAGCTGGTGATGCGCTGGCACCACAAGATCCTGGTCGGCGTGGTGCTGATGGGCGTTTTGCTCTCGTCGATGCACCAGTCCTATCTCGGCGGGCTCTATCTCATCGCGCGCGGCAAAGTCTATCCACTGTGGTACTCGCAGTATATGCACGCAATGTTTTTTCTTTCGGCAATCCCGGCCGGACTGGCGCTGACCGTCTTCGCCATCTATCTCTCAATGCGGTCGCTGAAAGTGCGGGTCGACTTCAGCATCCTGAGCGATTGCGGGCGCATGATTCAGTTACTGCTGATTGTCTTCGCCCTGTTCCGCGTGCTCGATCTTATCTCCAACCACGCGCTCGGATATGCGTTCCAATGGACGCCTGAGGCTGGATACTTCTGGCTGGAGATGGCGTTGTTCGTAATTATCCCTGTCACTCTACTCAGCCAGGAATGGGTACGCTCCAATCCCGAGAGACTCTATCTCACCTGTGCCATCGTTATCGCCGGATTCATGGTCAACCGGCTGAATGTATCGATCAACTCATTACAGGCTGCGATGGGATCTCACTACGTGCCCAAGTGGACGGAGCTGGCATCGAGTGTGCTGGTGATCACCGCCGGCGTGCTCGCGTTTCGCTACGCCGTGATGTATCTGGACATCCTGCCTAAAGTCAAGCCGGCAACCTTCACCCGCTGGCTGCAGAATGGGGGAACGCCGGCGAACGCTTAAGGGCCTGGAAATGTAATCCCAAGACGAGCTAAGTTCCAGGCCGCCCACCCAGGCAGCTAATGCTTGGGTGGGTCTCTGTTTTTACCAGGAAACTTCGACTTGTCATCACGAGCGCAGCGAGGGACCTGAACTCGCGGGGTGCCCCATTCGGCCTTCCTTTGGCCGGGTGGGCATTTTCCTTTACGAGTGTCCGCCTGCTGCTTTAATGAAGGCCAGCACTGGATCGTTGAAGTGCTTTGCCGCGAGCTCTTGCGGAGGCGGTGCCTCGGTCGGCGACTCGAGCGGAACCGGATCGATGAAGTCGAGTCCCCGGGATTGCAAGGCAAGGTGCCACTCCTTGCTGACCCACTCCGACGCTTTTGCGTGATGGCACCAGAAAAGATAGAAGACATCCGCATCGGCGATATGCTTTACCAGTTCCGATTCCCAGTTCTGGCCCGAGCGCAGGTTCATAACGTCGACATACACATTCAATCCCTTCCATGCCGCTTCCATCCCCTGCACGCGGCCCAGCACCGCTTCCCGGTCTTCGCTGGCGTAGGACGCGAAGGCTTTGCGGTGCGCGGTTGTTTTGGAAGGAATTTCTTCCTGGGCACCCTTGGCAGGCCCCACGCGCACTACAAATGACATGCGCGCAATTTCGCAATCGTTCAGCCGGATGGACGCGCTCCCGATATGCGTTCCCTGTGCGGCGCCGGCCGGGACATCGACCACAAATGTCGTTTCGCCGATGTCGCCCGTCCAGGTAATCCATTTGTAGTTGTCGACGCAATTCAGGCCGGCAATATCGAGTCGTACGCTAAGCCGGCTACCGCGCTCCAGCGGATAGGGGCCTTCGGACTTCACCGACATCTCGTCAGACGGCAGTCCGAGCTCCGAGGCAGCTCTTGCCAGCACCGTCGCCCGCTGCTCCGCGACATGAATCCAGAACAACAGTTCGTAAGCGTCACCCGCGGCAAGCGCCGCTGGGCCAGTCAGGGTGAACTGCACATTGTCACGAGTGAGCTGTGCAGGAGCAGTTTCTTGCGCAGATTGCGGTGCCGGTGGAGGAGGAGCTTGAGACGCGGGCAGGGGAGGCGGTGGCGCACTTGCTGCCGGAGGTGGAGGGGGACATTCAGGTCCAGCCATGGTTGGCGCTCCCGGCAGTTCGTAATCGAGGTGAACGCGCGGCGGCTGGTGCAGAACCGATTCCACCGAACCGTGCCCAGCGCCGGGGCCTAATCCATCAGCGATAAAAGCGTCTCCCTCGAGGGCCTTCGGTCTAATTCGCTCCAGCTTCTTTGATGCCTTCTTTGCCGCTTTCTTCTTGTGTTGCCTTGGCTCGGCGAGAGGCTCGCCCTCGCCAGGTCCATGCACTCCGCTCACAGAACCACCGTACTCACTGAAAGACCCCGGCTGTTGCTGCTGTTGTTGCTGTTGCTGTTGTTGTTGCTGCTGTTGTTGTTGCTGTTGTTGTTGCTGCTGTTGCTGTTGCTGTTGCTGTTGCTGCTGTTGCTGTTGTTGTTGCTGTTGTTGCTGTTGCTGTTGTTGCTGTTGTTGCTGTTGTTGTTGCTGTTGTTGCTGTTGCTGTTGTTGCTGTTGCTGCTGTTGCTGCTGTTGCTGTTGTTGCTGTTGCTGTTGCTGCTGCTGCTGTCTCCGGGGCCGGGAGGGGAGGCCGACGACTATCTCATGTGCTTGCTGAGGCGATACGTCCTCGCAGGTTTCCGCCGGAACAGCTTCTCCCTCCCACGACGACTCCCTTATGTACTCGATCAGAGTCTTCAAGGCCCATTCGTAGTTGTACTTCTGTCGGAACTCAAAGGGCCAGCGGAAATCAAACGGCTCTCTAAGTTGGCAATCGCGAAACAGGATTCCTTCAACCCACTTTCCCTGCGCCCTGGCAATCGAAAGTTCGCTTCTCACCCGCTCCGAATTGATTGCATCCGGTGAAAGAATGACGAGCATTCCTGGAGCGCGTTCAACCACCATCCTGGCGGGCAGACCGTCCATCAAGTCGGGATGATCGATCCAGATGTTGACCGCCCACGCCCGCAGGTCCTTCGCCAGCCGAAGGGCGAATTCCGTATCTTCAGCGCTGTCGTGGCTGTAGCTGATGTAGAAAAACTTACGCGAGTTGGGCATGGCGCAACCTCCCGTTCAGAGGCTTGCAGGGGCGTTACCCGCAGCGAGAGCCGCAGCAGGGTGAACACATTCTAAGCTGAGAAGCTGGGATCCGCGCCAGATTCGTTCGTGATGACACGCGGAATGGAACCACTGCGGTGCCCCATCCGCCCTTCGGTTGGCCGGGTGGGAACGAAAAGCTACGCTACCTCGACCTCGATACTTTTCGCGTCGCTGTCGAGCTTCGTAATCCGGAAGCTGCGTACCTGTCCTGCACGTAGTGCCTCCTGTTTCGGAGCGGCACTCGCAGAGCCGGCGCCCTTCCACCGCGCCTGCAACATCGCGCCCAGCGACGACAAGTCGGCTTTGCCCGCGGACTCCTCAGCCGCACCACCGGCGGCGGCCGGCTGAGCTCTTTGGCAGACAGCCTGAATACCCTCGCCCAACTCGACCCGCACCGTGCCTTCGGTGTCGATCACGCGCCCGGTCACCGCATCGCCCACCTTGTGCTCGGCAATGTATTCGTCCAGGCTCGTCGGCACAAGCTGCTTCATGCTGAGCCGCATCAGCCGGCGTTCGCTGTCGACCGACAGCACCTGCGCTCGCACCTGTTGTCCAACCTTCAACACATCCTGCGGGTGATTGATGCGCTTCTCGGCGCTGATCTCGCTGACGTGGATCATGCCTTCCACTCCCTCAGCCAACTGTACGAAGGCACCGAATTTCGCGATGCTCGTTACCGGACCCTCGAACACCGAGCCCGCTGCGAAGCGCTTACCGATGTCCGCCCACGGATCACCCAGTGCCTGCTTCAGGCCCAGCGAAATACGCCGCTCAGTCGGGTTCACCGACAGAATCACTGCCTCAATGTTGTCTCCAGCATTGACGATTTCCGTTGGCTTCTGCAGCCGCTTCACCCACGACATGTCCGAGATGTGAATCAGCCCCTCCACCCCCGGCTCCAGTTCGACGAAGGCGCCAAAATCTGTGGTCCGCGAAACTGTCCCGCGAACGCGCTCGCCGGTCCTATACTTCTCGCCTGCGGCCTCCCACGGTTCCGGCTGAAGCTGCTTCATCCCCAGCGAAACCCGCTGCCTCTCGCTATCAATCTTCAGCACCCGCGCTTCAATCTCCTGCCCCACCGAAAGCACATCGCCGGGACTCTTGACGCGGCTCAGGGAAATATCGCTCACATGCAGCAGGCCATCGACGCCGCCGATGTCGACAAATGCGCCGTAATCCATCAGTGTGCGCACCGTCCCGCGCACGATATCGCCTTCCTGCAGTTCCGAATATCGCTGCTGCTTGCCCGTCCGCTCTTCTTCTTCCAGCACCACACGGCGGTCGACCACCACATCTTCGTCCGTGGTGTCGAGCTTGGTGATACGGCAGCGGATCTCCTGCCCTACCAGCTTCTCCATTTCCGCAGCATCGCGGGTGCCGCTGCGCGAGGCGGGCAGAAATGCGCGTACGCCAACATCGACCGTAAGACCGCCTTTTACCACTGCGGTCACGGTGCCGATGATCGTCAACTTTTCGGTAAAGGCTCGCTCCAACGACGTCCAGTCTGTCGGTTGCGCAACCTTGAAGCGAGAAAGCTCGTAATAGCCTTCTTCGTTGCGGCCCTTGATGGTCACCGGAATCTTGTCCCCGGGTTGCGGCGGCTTTTCGCCGAAGACGCTCACCGGCAGCACGCCCTCGATCTTGTAACCAATGTCAAAAAACACCGAGTCGGCCGACACAGCGATCACCGTGCCCTCCAGTTGACGGCTTCCGTCGTCTTTGCGGTGCTTATGCGACTGTTCGTACTGCGACAGAATGTCGGCGAACGATTCGCTGGTTTCGGGTTCAGGTTGGTTCTGGTTTTCAGGAATGTTGGGATCAGACATGCGCGGGAATGCTTGCCTCGTGAAGAGAATACGAAAAACTAGAATAGCATCGACGCGGCCGCAAGGGTGGCGGCCAGGGCCTGGATCTTACGCCCATGCCACAACCGCCCGGCTTCTGCAAATCGGGTAATACGAGATTGCCGTATCGATCCTCACAAACAGCGGCCTCACGGATGGATAATAGAGTGACTAACATTCGCATTCAATCTTTTATCCACGTACCTTTCACCGAAGGTTCATGAGGGTTCAGGCAATGTTTCGCAAGACACGATTGTTCACTCCCGGCCCCACGCCGCTTCTACCTGCCGCTCAGTTCGCCATGGCGGCCGCTGATATTCACCATCGCACGCCGGAATTCCGCGCGCTCTACTCCAAGGTGCTGGAGCAAATGAAGACATTCGTCGGCACCAGAAACGATGTCCTCCTGCTGACCTGCTCGGGAACGGGAGCGATGGAAGCCTCGGTTTCCAATTTGACCAGCCCGCATGACGAGGTGCTGGTGCTCTCCGCCGGCAAGTTTGGCGGGCGCTGGACGGCTATCGCGAAGGCATTCAACTGTCAGGTGACCACCGTTTCGGAACCCTACGGCCAGACATTTACGCTGGAAGAGGTCAAGGCGCAACTGAAGCCGACAACCAGGGTCCTCTATCTGCAGGCGACCGAGACCTCGACTGGCGCGCGCCACGATGTCGAAGGAGTGGCGAGATTGCTTCGAGGCACGGACACGCTGCTCGTCGTCGACGGAATCACCGGCCTGGGAACCACGGCGTTGGATGTAGATGGTTGGGGAATCGACGTCATCCTTGGCGGTTCGCAGAAGGCGCTGATGATTCCTCCGGGGCTCGCCTACCTGGCGGTGAGCGACCGAGCCTGGAAGCGCATGGAGTCGAGCCGCCAGCCCAAGTATTACTTCGACCTGCCGAAGGAGCGCAAAGCCGCTGCCAAGGGTGAAGCCTCTTATACGCCTTCGGTCGCTCTCGTCGCCGCACTCGGCGCAGCGCTCGACTACCTCGCTCAGCAGGGTGGCGGAGACCTGGCCAAGGGCCGCAACTTGCTGATTGAGAATGCTGAGACTTGTGCGGCCATGACGCGCGCGGCTGCCAAAGCGCTCGGACTCGAGCTCTTTGCGCCTGATTCTCCGGCCGCCGCCGCGACGGCGATCAAAGCCCCTGCCGGCATCAGTTCCGACGATGTGGTGAAGGCCATGAAGTCCCGTTTCGGCGCCATCGTCGCCAACGGCAACGGCGATCTGAAGGGGCAGCTCTTCCGCATTGCTCACCTGGGCTATTTCGATTACCTCGACACAATTGCCCTCATCGGAGCGCTGGAGCAGGTGATGAGCGGCATCACTCCCGGTAAATTTCGACTCGGGGATGCACTTCGCGCTGCGCAGACCGTCTTTGCCGAGCACACACCCAATGTAGCCGCTGCCCAACCAGCATAGAAATGTAGCGACGAGAACGGAAAGATCGACATGAAGATCGTCATCGCAGAAAAGATTTCGCCGGCCGGCATCCGCAGTCTGAGTGAGGAGCCGGGATGGACCATCGTCGGCCCCGAGGAGTATGCGAAGGAGCCTGCCACGTGTCTGGAGGACGCGGATGCACTGATCGTGCGCTCGGCGGTGCAGGCCAACCAGCAGTTGATCGAGAGAGCCCCGAAGTTACGGGTCATCGGGCGCGCCGGCATCGGCGTGGACAACGTCGATGTGGACTATGCGACCAAGCGCGGTATCGTGGTGATGAACACTCCGGGCGGAAACGCCATTGCTGTCGCCGAGCTGACCATCGGCCTGATGGTGTCGCTGGCGCGCAACATCACCCGAGCCGATGTCACCACTCGCGCCGGCCAATGGGAGAAGAAGTCGCTGCAAGGCACGGAGGTGAACGGCAAGACACTCGGCATAGTTGGCCTGGGCCGCATTGGAGCCGAGGTGGCCCGCCGCGCGCACGCCATGAACATGACGATCCTTGCCTTTGATCCCTATGTCTCACCCGAATACGCGAAACGCGCGAGTGTAGATCTGGTCAGCCTCGACCAGCTCTGGGCCAATGCTGACTACATCACCTTGCATGTCGGACTGAACGAGCAAACGCAAAAATTGGTAAACGCCGCGACGCTGCAGAAAATGAAGAAAGGTGTGCGCATCATCAATTGCGCGCGAGGAGAGCTCATCGACGACGCGGCCCTCGCCGAGGCGCTCACCTCCGGCCATGTCGCGGGAGCGGCCCTCGACGTCTTCGCCGTTGAACCGCCGCGGGGCAATCCCCTGCTGTCGGCTCCAAACGTTATCGCCACGCCGCACATCGCCGGCTCGACCGACGAGGCCCAGACTGCAGTCGGGGTTCAGATTGCGATGCAGGTGAAGACCTATCTGAAGACCGGCGTAGCGCAAAACGCGGTCAATCTGCCATCGATCTCGGATGTGGAGTATCAGCAGATTAGCCCCTACCTGGAACTGGCGGAGCGTTCTGCGAGTGTCCTCGCACTGCTGCTCGATGGGAACCTCGAAGAGATTCACCTTACCTTCAGCGGACCGATTGCGAAATGGAAAACATCGCTGCTACGGTCGGCCGCAATCAAGGGCGTGCTGCACACTGCTGCCGTCGAAACGGTGAACCTCATCAACGCTCCTTCTTTAGCGGAGGAGCTTGGCCTGCGCATCACCAGTGACACGGAAGAAGGAGAGGGCCCCAGCGAGATCACGATCGTTCTCCGCTCCAACCGCAATGAAGCGAGCGCCAAAGGCATGGTGATCCACGGAACGTCAGCACGAATCATCGAGTTGAATCACGTGGAATTGGAAGCCGCGCTCGATGGCCATCTGCTCGTGATCACGAATCGCGACCTGCCCGGCGTCATCGGCAAGGTAGGGTCGCTGCTTGGAGACAATAATGTCAACATCGCCCGGTTTGCGCTGGGTCGCGAAGCTCAAGCCGCAAAGGCCGCTCGCGCCGGCTCACCTGCCGCCGCCGATAAGGGAAACAAGGCCTACGCCATCATTACCGTCGATACGCGCGTGCCGGAGTCAGTGCTGCAGGCGCTTCGCAAGATGGAAGAAGTGATCGCCGCCGTTCCGGTGTCGTTCGCTTAGCAGCAATTAGCGGTTAGCAACCGGCAATTAGCTGTTGGCAACCCGCACCGGAGGCGCAGCAGAAGACCTGCAGATGGACGCAAGCCGGGAACAACACGACCCTTCCAAGAACATCACAGCCAAGCCTCGCTCCCGCGAGGACGAGGCCGAACAATTCGTACTCAATGTGGTAACGGAAACGCTGCCAGACGCCACTCTCGCGAACTTGCACGATGTTCTGACGCAGCACGGATTCCGCGTACAACGCTTCCGACCGCTCACCGCAAAAGACAGCGACTGTCAGTGCCTCGAATTCCTCATCGCAGGCTCGCCGCAATCTCTCAACGGGCTGCGGGCAACACTCCTGCAACTCTCCCACCGCGACGCCATGGATCTCGCAGTACGCACTGAAAACCACGACTATCACCATTTTAAGTTGGCTGTATTCGATATGGATTCCACGTTGATTGAAGCTGAAGTCATCGACGAACTGGCTCGCGAGATGGGAGTGGGAGGGGAGGTCGCGGCGATCACGGCGTCGGCGATGCGAGGCGATCTCGACTTTCAGCAGAGCTTCCGCAAACGCGTCGCTCTGTTAAAAGGACTCGGCGAAACGCGGCTGGTGGCCGTCGCCGAACGCATTCTCCTGACAAATGGCGCCGAGCGCCTGTTTCATGTGCTAAAGCGCTTAGGTATCAAGACTGCCGTCTGCTCAGGCGGCTTCACCTTCATGGCTGAGCGGCTCCGGCAGACGCTTGGCATTGATTATGTCCATGCGAACGAGTTGCAGATCAACAACGGCGTGGTCACAGGCGAAGTGCCTCTCGAAATCATCGACGCCAACAGAAAGGCTGAACTCGTCCGGCAGATTGCAGCACTCGAGGGAATCAGCCTTGACCAGGTAATCGCCGTCGGCGACGGCGCCAACGACCTTCCCATGATCAACCAGGCAGGAATGGGCGTCGCCTTCCGCGCTAAACCCATCGTTCGCGCCGGCGCGAAGTATTCCCTCTCCCATGCCGGACTTGACGCGCTCCTCTACCTGATCGGATTGCATGAGAACGAGATCCGCGCCTTGCTATGATCGATCTCGCATGGCCACAGCTAACGGTTTGAATCGCCATACCAGCGCAGCACGCGGAGAGCGCGCAGTGTGTTCCAGCGGCTTGCGCTGCCAACTTCAGTCTCCATCTCCAGTGGAATACGCTCGCGATGCAGAAGGTTGAGTGGCCAGCGCCCGTTCTGGTGCCGGCGCGCTATCACAATTTCGATGGCCTCCCTCGCACGGCGGTCAGGTTTGACTCCGGCGTTGCGCAGATAGTCGAGTCCGCGCAAGACGTCGTAATGCCAGAACGGCGGGAACGTGAAGCGGAGCCAATGTTTGTCGATGAGTTCCCCGGTTCGAAGCGAACGCAAGAGGTGACGCTCGAGCAAATAGTTTTCCGCCCTCATGCGGGCCTTCGTGACAGCCGCGGATTTGCGCCCTGCGCGTTCGTACGCCAGCAACCCCTCGAGCACGCAGATGGTGGTGTGAAATGACGAGCGCCGGCTTTCGGGTGCTTCGCAGTTCCAGCCCCCATCTTCCAGTTGCTCGCCCAGAAGCTGCTTGGCCAATGCGTCATTCGGCTCTTTGAAATATGCGCCCAGCGCCAGGATTCTGCCGTTGATGCAGGGCTCGGTTTCGCCGTCAAAAAAAGCGCGGTTGTCGTGCCACTGAAACGTGAGCTTTTCGACCCGTTCTGTCATCTTGCGTGCCTGCTTGCATGCCGGGTCGAGGCCGAGATCCATCAGGGCCACGAGACTGTAGAAGGTGATGAGCAGGCCGCGATCTTCTTGCGGCCCTCCCCACCTGCCCGAACGAGACTGGCGGGCGAGTAGTTGCCCGCCCCAGCCTTCGGTTGCGACCCGTGACCGTTCAGCGGCGATCACGTCTGGCGCTTCATCGGTGAGGTCCCGCATCACCTGCCAGCGGATGCTCGGATCCGAATCGAGAAGCCACCTGAGGTGCGCGGGACGGGGCGCGTAATCCTTTAGGCGCATTGCTCTGTTATAGCAAGGCGTGTGTGTCTGTAAAAGAGATTGCCCCGTCCGCATTCGCCTCTCTTGACCGCCGATGCCAGGCTGCGTGAATTTTGTCGAGTCCTTCTCCAACTCAGGCGCATCTTTGCTCCCAGCACGCCGGCACGGTGTATAGTTTGCGTGCCCGGACCAGGGTGCACGAATTGCCGCGGGCGTGTCCGCGACCCCTCGCGGACGTAAAAGTAACAATTTTTCATAGTTGTTTGGGAGTGACTTATGAAGCGGCGTGAGTTTTTACGATCAACCGGCGCTGCATTCGCCGGCCTTACTCTCGCGAATGCGAAACTCTCGTTTGCCGAGCAGCCGTCCTCCGGCGCCTGGCGCAAATTCGAAGTCACCACTCGCGTCGAGGTGCTTCGGCCCGCCGGAGAAACCAAGGTATGGCTGCCGGCAGCGTTGATACAGAACACGGCGTTTCAGCGGACAATGTCCAACCGTGTCACCGCTGACGACGGCAAGGCGAAGACAGTCGACATCAAGTCCGAGGACCTGGGCATTGTGGCTGCAACCTTCCCTTCCGGAGTGAAGCCGGTCATTACCCTGGTCAGCCAGGTGGCACTCAAGAACTACACCGTGGACCTTTCCAAGCCCGAACATGTGCGGCCGCTCACCAGTTCCGAGTCGACGCAATTCCTGCAGTCGACCAAATACATTCCCACCGATGGAATCGTCAAGACCAAGGCGACCGAAATCACCAAGGGTGCGACGACGGATGTCGACAAAGCGCGCGCCATCTACGAATGGATCGTCGAGAACACGTTTCGCGATCCTAAAGTGCGCGGCTGCGGGCGAGGCGACATCAGCGCCATGCTGGAAACCGGTTACCTGGGCGGCAAGTGTGCCGATCTCAATGCCCTGTACGTAGGACTCGCGCGCGCCTCAGGCCTCCCGGCGCGCGACGTTTATGGGATTCGGGTGGCCAAATCCGAGTTGGGCTACAAGAGTCTGGGGGCTTCCTCGGAGAATGTCACGAAGGCCCAACACTGCCGGGCGGAGGTGTATTTGACGCAATTCGGCTGGGTGCCTGTCGATCCCGCCGATGTACGTAAGGTCGTTCTGGAAGAGCCGCCGGGGAACCGTCCCTTGAATGATCCACTGGTGGTCAGCGCGCGCAAACGCCTTTTCGGATCGTGGGAGATGAACTGGATGGCCTATAACTTCGCTCACGATGTCGCGCTGCCAGGCTCCAGTGGTACACCGCTGTCCTTCCTCCTGTATCCGCAGGCGGAAACCGCGGAGGGAAGACTCGACAGCCTCGATCCGCAGGATTTCAAGTACGAGATCACCGCGAGGGAGCTGTCGTGAACGGACGCGGTACGCAACCTGCGCCGTGGGTGACGACCACGAACGCTCCGAGTTCAACCTCCGCTGCCAACGGGCTAGCCTTGGTTCGCGTAACCATCGGCGCGATGTTTATTTGGGTTTTCTTCGAGAACCTGAGGAAGGGGCTCTATACGCCATCCGGCTATGCCGGATTGATCCACTACTACATTGAAAAGGGTCACTCGCCGGCGGCGT
The DNA here is from genome assembly GCA_963846815.1 of uncultured Acidobacteriaceae bacterium. Lineage (GTDB taxonomy): Bacteria > Acidobacteriota > Terriglobia > Terriglobales > Acidobacteriaceae > CAVVDY01. The sequence goes on from CAWJXG010000004.1 coordinate 88,310, forward strand.
GGAAGGCCATCATGGGTTTGGCGGCGAGCCATGCTGCGATGGCAGCTCCCCTGCAAGCACTGGCCGAGATCTCCTTCGGAGTGCTGCTTCTCATTGGTATGCTCACACGGCCAGTGGCGTTTCTGGCGTTTTTATATCTCGGCAGCCTTTGGATGTCGGAGTGGGGCACGGCATGGATATGGGAACTTCTGGTCCCTGTGCTCGCATCGCTTGCGCTGGCGATCGGACGCGCCGGCCGCACCTGGGGGGTCGACAGATGGCTGGCGCAGCGCTGGCCAAACGCTCCGTGGTGGTGATCCGGGCCAAATCCAGTGCGCGTCTCCATCGTCATCCCAACTCATAACGAAGCGCAGGGGATCCGACGCGTTCTCGCCGATCTTCCCGCCGATCTCGTCACCGAAGTCCTGGTGGTCGACAGCAATTCCACGGACGGGACTCTCGAGATTGCCGAATCGATGGGAGCACGCGTTCTGCGCGAACCGCGTCGCGGTTACGGGCGCGCCTGCTTGACCGGACTCGCTGCGGCCACCGAGCCTGACATCGTCGTGTTCCTCGACGGAGACTACAGCGATCGGCCGGATGAGCTGCCGCTTCTTCTGGCGCCCATCACCGAAGGACGGGCCGACATCACGTTGGGCTCGCGTCTTGGGAAGCATAATGTCGCCGGCGCGCTGCCCTCGCACCAGATATTTGGCAATCGCCTCGCGGTCACGCTGATTCGACTTTTATACAGGGTGAAGCTCACCGATCTGGGTCCGTTTCGCGCGGCCCGTGCCGATGTCCTTCGACAACTCGCGCTGCAAGAGGACACGTATGGCTGGGCAGTTGAGATGATCCTGAAAGGCGCGCTCGCCGGATTCCGGATTGTCGAGGTGCCGGTCAGCTACTATCCGCGCATTGGAAAATCGAAAATCACTGGTACATTGCGGGGCACGGTCGGGGCAGGCTGGTTTATCCTCAGCCGGATCGTGCTTTATCGCTTCGGGCGCGCAAGGCGTGTCGCCGCGCAGCACGGATAACCAGGCATGGAATCCAACGAAACAGTTTCGCATTCGCGCAACCACGATTGCACGCTCGTCATCATGGCGAAAGCGCCTCGTGCCGGAAACGTGAAGACGCGGCTGGCGCACAGCCTTCCTGTCGACGCAGTAGCCGAACTGTATCGTTGCCTGCTGGACGACACCATTGCCCTGGCGCGTTCGTTGCCCAATGTGAAGGTTGTCCTGATGTGCCCCGCTTCCGATGTTCAAGCGTTGTCCCAGTTGGCCGGGGACGAAACCTCTGTCGTGGCGCAGCAGGGCAACGGCCTGGCGGCTGCGCTGACCTCGGTGTTTGCGCAATTCACAGCGCACGGAAAGACCCGCGTGATTGCCTTCAACAGCGACAGTCCGCATCTGCCGGCTTCGGTCCTCGCCAGCGCCTTCGACACCCTCGCGCTTCACGACCTGGTTGTGGGACCGACGACGGACGGCGGCTATTATCTCGTCGGCGCGAAGGCTCCTCACGACGCGCTTTTCCACGGCGACGGCATGGGAACCAACAGCGCACTGGACGCATTGCTGGCGCGGGCTGCCGGGCTGCAGCTTTCGGTGGGCTTCACTGACGCTTTCTACGACATTGATTTGGAGGACGACCTGACCCGCCTCGCCGCGGAACTTCAACTCCATCCCGCGCGGGCGCCGCGAACCGCGGCCTGGCTGAAACAATGCCAACCGATTGCCCCGCCGTCGCCAGCGGCCGCTGAGGACCCGTGAAGCTCACTCCATCGCACAGGCTGTACATTCTCGGAGCTATCATTCTGGTGGCGCTTCTCGTCTGCGCGCGCGAGTTTCACGGTGACGGTGAAGCCTTTCCCGTCATTCCGCTTGTGGTAGCAGGCATCGCCTATCTTCTGGCAATCCGCGAACTGTTTTGCACCTCAAATTTCCCCAAGCGTGTGATTATCGTCGGATTGGCGTTTGCCACAATGTGGCACATTGCCTTTTTGGCACTCCCCACGGGCACCGATGACGACGTTCGCCGCTATGTCTGGGATGGACGCATGCAGCGGCTCGGCTATAACCCCTACATTGTGGTACCCGCCGATCCGGCCTTCGCCGCTTTGCATACCTCCGAGACGCGTGGGCTGAACAATCCGGAGCTGCCCACCATTTATCCACCGGGCGCACAGCTTTTCTTTCGCGCGATTACAGCCATCCACGAATCGACGGTCGCATTCCGAATAGCGTTTGCGATTTGCGACCTTGCGATTGTCCTCCTCTTGTTCGATATCTTGCGCTGCAATGGACACGGGGCGCATTGGATTCTGGCTTACGCATGGCACCCGCTGTTGGCGACGGAGGTGGCGGGCAGCGGTCACGTCGATATTCTCGGAGTACTGCTGCTGCTAGTCTCGTTCGCGGCCCTGATGCGGCGCTGGCGCACCGTTGCAGCCGTCGCTTTCGCGCTGGCGGTCGCGGTGAAATTCCTTCCCATCGTCCTGTTGCCGCTGTACTGGCGGCGGGTTCGCATTCGCGATGCTCTGCTGGCCGCAATCGTCTTCATCCTTCTGTACGTACCATTTCTCGATCACGGCGCAATTCCGCTCGGCTCGCTCGGCACCTACATCCGGACCTTTGGCTTTAACGATCCGGTGTTCGCACTGCTGCGGCGAGTGGCGGCCCCGCAGCTTCTTGGGGGATTGGCAGTTCTCGTCGGCGTTCTCACTGCAATCTGGTTCAGAACTCGATCCCACTTGTCTGCGGACGCATTCGCCTGGCCGATGGCCGCATCGCTTCTCTTCGCACCGGCTGTGTTTCCCTGGTACTTGCTCTGGTTGCTGCCGTTCGTGCGATCGGTCTCGACCCTGCCGCTCATCCTATGGACGGTGGCCATCCTCCCCACCTACATCGTTTGGCATCTGCGCACACTTGGCCGTCCGTTTGTGCTACCGGGCTGGGTAATGCTGCTGGAGTATGGATCGGTCGCGATAACTGTTGCCGTCATCCTGGTACGCCGAGGCGCTCGACCGCCACGCGGTAGTGCTTAGTCGATGCCGCTCAATCGAGGAATGCCCGGGTTTGGATGCCGCGCCCAAACGTTGCTAACATATGTCTCCGTATCCGGGGCCCCTACATCGATCATTGACTTCACGAAAGAGGACCTCCATGAAAAATCTGCGCTGCGGTACAACGATTCGTCTCCTGACAATCTTTGGGTTGATCATCCTCGTTGCACCTTGTTGGGCACAGGAACACTCGCCAGTCCTGGAAAAGCTCGCCAAAACCTACGGCCTCGATTCATGGGACAAGGTCGACGCTGTTCGCTACACCTTCAACGTGGATATCCCTGGCCTCAAAGCTTCGCGCTCATGGACCTGGGAGCCGAAAACGAACCAGGTCACCTTCGAGGGAAAAGATAAAGACGGCAAGCCGATGAAGGTCACCTACAAGCGCACCGAGCTCAGCAGCGAACCTGCCGAGGTTAAGGACGTAGTCGATCCCGGCTTCATCAATGACAACTACTGGTTCCTGCTCCCCTTCCATGTTTACTGGGACACCAGCGCCACGGTGACGGACGAAGGCATGCAGAAACTGCCGATGGGCACCGGTTCCGCTGACAAGGTCTCGGTGAAGTATCCCACAGAGGCCGGCGGCTATACCCCCGGCGACACCTGGGACCTTTATATCGGCAAAGACAACCGTATCGAGCAGATGGTCTACCACCGCGGCGGTCCCACGAAGCCAAGCCTCGTCATCGCAAGCTGGGCAGGCTACAAAAAGGCAGGCCCGTTGCTGGTCTCGACGGACCATCGCGGCAAAGCCGATGGCGGAGCGCTACACATCTTCTTTACGAATGTGGCCGTCAAGCTGGAAGGTTCCGATAGATGGATGGACGCCAAGTAAGGGACGAATCTTTACCGGGCGATGACGACCGTCGTGCAGCAACTGCTCAGCTTGGGTAGATCTCGGTTAGCGGCCATGTGGATCTCGAGTCTCGGCCGCTCTCCACGAACCATAGGACAGTAATAATCAGGCTGCAGCAGCGCACCTTGCAGGCATCGCCGGCCGGCACATCCGCCGTGACACGACTCGCGGAACTCGCAGGGCTGGCATGCTGCTGGTAGGGTCCGCGCCTGCTCAAAGGGCGCGGAGCTCAAAACATCGAGGCCGGCCGAAGCCAACTCTGAGAGCGGCTCGCCCGCTCCCGGCCAATAGACACACGGTTGTGTGGTGGCGCGCGGCGTTACCCGCACCGTGCTCACGCCACATCCCACTCGAAGCGGTGGCAGCCCTGCCAGGGCTCGCACCAGCGGTTCGCCAATCGCGATTACATCGGTTTCGGCAAAGAGGCGCTGAAATCCATGCCAATACTCGTCGTACGACAACGCATACGTATCCGATCGCACTGCCTGATACACATTCACCCGCAGAGGAGCGTCGAATTGTTTGGCCACTCGCGCGACCTCCGCCAGGCGCAGGTAATTCGATTTCATCATCACCGCGATGATGGTCACGGGCACGCCCAGTTGCACACACCGCACTGCCTGTTGATGAATCAGCGCCCAGTTGCCCAGCCCGCGTTGCATGTCCTGCTCTACCTGCGTCGGGTAATCGAGCGAGAATTCGATATCATGAAAAGCCCGCAGCTCGCTATCTTCCAGGACGGCAATGCTGTGGCCGTTGGAAGTAATAGTGAGCTTCACCGGCTGGCTGCGCAGGTACGCCAGAATCTCCCGGAAGCCGGGATGCATTCCGTTCTCGCCCGTCCCCAGATTCACCGAACTGACAGGCAGTCGCTCCATCACCGACTTGACCTGCTCCAGCGTGAGACGGTCCGTACGGGCCGGGTCGCGATAACAGAAAGCACACGTGAGATTGCATTCATTCGTGAGTCCCAGCCCAAGCGAAATCGCCTCCGGAGTGCCGGAGACTGACGAACTCGAAGACTCGCTTGCGAGATTCTTCACGCGCCATTCCCCATGCGATGCACAGTGTAATGCGTGTAGCGCGCCACCGCGGCGTACTCCGGCCGGCTACCCAGCTTTCGCTCCAGTCGGAGAATCTGGTCGTAGGAAGAGCTGCGATCGACGCGAGGCGGCAAGTAATCAGCAAGCACGCGCACACCGCGCTCGGCAATCAGTTCCAACGACTCCGAGTTGAACATGGCGTGCAGATCGGCCGGGCGAAAAAGCCGCACCCTGCCTCCGTACAGAGACTCGAATCCCCAGGCTGCAGTGAGGTTGGCTTCGCCAGCCGCCAGGTCGCCCGACTGGATAGCAGCTTTGAACACTTCGCCCGCCTGATTGCGTACCAGGATCGACAGTGTCGCCGACGTGTTTCGCAAAACACGAGCCGCCCCGCGCAATACTGTAGCCGGATCGTCAACATATTCGAGTACGTTGTGGCAGAGCACGACATCGAACGAAGCGACGTCGAACAGATTCGGTAAGTCCGCAGCATCGCCGCGCTGAAGTGTAACTCGGTTCGCAACCTCAGCTTCTTGCGCCACGCGTCTCGCGATATCGAGCATCGCTTCCGACGTATCCAGTTGAGTGACATGAAATCCCAGCCGCGCCAGGCGGACGGCCATCGCTCCCGTACCACATCCGACGTCCAGCACACACATCGGATTAGTCACTTCCAGCGTGGGAAGAAAATCCTGCAAATTTGCGAATGTCAGGTCTGTGCGCAGTCGGCCTTCAGGTGTCTCAAGATAGGCAGCATAATCCCGTGCACCGTTCTCGAACCGCTTGTCGGGACTGCTGCTAATCATCTTCGTCTGCCTTGCACTGCGAGAGGTACCCTGGGGAATCCAAGTAAATGCCGGCCAGAATGGACTTCTACGAAAATACTCTGTGAACGCGGCTTTGAGAAGCAATCGCTGCCGCATTCAAACGCCCCGGAATCGTGCGCCAAGCGATGGCAGCGCTCACCAGAGCGAGAGCCGCGCAAATCCACATTACAAGCCGAAAGCCGAAAACGAACGATGACAGTATCGAGGACCGTATGGCCGATGCAGTCGAGGAAGCAACTCCTGCGGGCGCCGTCAGGGCGGCCACCTTGCTCACGTTCGCTTGCAATTCGCTTCGTACATCCGCGGACATCGGTACAGGGGCAAGTTGCTGATTCAGGTGATGAGCGAAGCTGACGACCATCACGATCCCAAAGATCGCGATGGCCAGAACTCCCGCCAGGCGAGCTACGGCGTTGTTGATGCCCGAAGCGGTGCCCATGCGATCCTCGTCAACCGCCTCCATCACCACCGTCGTCAGAGGCGCGACGCTAACCGCCATTCCAAATCCCAGCACGACGATCGGCGGGAAGAACGCCACCCAATAGCTGCCGCCCGTGGACGGAACCGAAAACAGCAAGAATCCGAAGGCTGTTATGAGGGGACCGACGATCAAAGGTAATCGCGCCCCATAACGCGCGACCAGGCCTCCCGACCAGCGCGACAACAGGAACATCAGCAGGATCAGGGGCAGAACGGCTGCACCCGCATCCGCTGCCGAGTAGCCCTGAACCTGGATGAGATTCAGCGGCAGCAGAAAGAAGAAAATTCCAATGGCGGAATATAGAAAAAGGGTCAGCAGGTTCGCTCCGCTGAACGCACGCGAACGAAACAACTGGAACGGAACCATGGGCGAGACGCTGCTTCGCTCGATGCGCTGGAACGCAACCGCTCCGATAAAACCGCAAGCGAAACTCGCCAGCACGAGCGGATGCCTCCACCCTAGTCTGGTGGACTCGATAAAGCCGAATACCAGGCCGGTCAGGCTGAACGTCGCCGCTATCACACCGCTCCAGTCGATGGGTCCGCGGAGACTGCTGCGGCTCTCAGGAACGCGCCAGACGCTGACCGCCAGCACCACCGCCGCCAGCGGCAGGTTGATGAAGAACGCCCACCTCCAGGACAAATGTTCGATGAGCCATCCACCCAGAACAGGACCGATAGCAGTCGTTATGGCAGTCCATCCCGACCATGTGCCAATGGCCCGCCCGCGCTGCTGTTCGTCGAAGGATGCTCCAATCAGAGCCAGGCTTCCGGGCACTAGAAATGCGGCGCCGATTCCCTGGATGGCGCGCGCCGCGATTAATTGGTCAAGACGGGAGGCAAAGCCACAGGCCACGGACGACACGGTGAAAACCGCAACTCCGAACAAGAACATCCGGCGGCGGCCCAAGCGGTCCCCCATCGACCCGCCGATCAGAATCAGGGCAGCCAGGGTCAGGCCATAAGATTCCACCACCCACTGAACCCCGACCACCGTTGCGCCAAAACTGCTTTGCAGCGCGGGCAAGGCCACGTTGACGACGGTGCTGTCAATGAACGCCATGCTCGAAGCGATGATTGTCGCCACCAGCACCCACACGCCCTGGTTCTGCCGACAGGGGGCGGACGCGATGCGCGAGTGCATGACTGCTTCATCGCAGGGAGTTTTCATGCGAGTAATAGATGTCTTGCTTGGCGGGAACGGCTTACGTTAAGAGGGCGATCTGCAGAATACTGGCGGCTTGCGCTACCGTCATTCGTCCCAGGTTCAACTCGCCGGCGTTGCCTGACTATTCCGCCAACCCACTTCTGCCGTTCATCTTCACGTGTTCGAGAACACCTCCCTTGCCATCGTGATCGCGTTCATCGCGGTGGGCCAACCTGAATAAAACGCCAGATGGGTGATGGTCTCGATCAGTTCCTCTTTCGTGAGCCCATTTTCCATAGCTCGGCCGAGGTGAAACCGCAACTGATCCGTACGATTCAAAGCCACCAGCGCAGCGACCGTCACCAGGCTACGATCACGCTTGGAAAGTTCGGGGCGTTCCCACACATCGCCGAACAGCACCTGCTTAGTTAATTCGGATAGCTTGGGTGCAAATTCAGCCAGCGGCTTCTCTGTCGTCGTAGGTTCTTTGCTCATGCACATTTTCTCCTTCCACAGGATCGGAACATCGGGTTTTGGGCGGACTGATTGGACGCTGCAGGGCCGAAATCGCGGCCACTGAACTAGAAGGAACAGGAAGACTGCGCTCATCAGCCGCGATTCGGGCCTTCGCAGCGGCGATTGGGCATCCTCAGCCAAGAGCAGTCCAGGCAGGCAGAAAACTGGGCATAGCGGAAAATGCTGATGCCGAGAATGCACTGCAAAGGGTTGGTGCGAAAGGGGGGACTCGAACCCCCACGGTTTTACCCGCCAGATCCTAAGTCTGGTGCGTCTGCCAATTCCGCCACTCTCGCGACTCCCACTTCATTTTACCCCGGTTATGGCAGCATACGAGACTCCCTGCAAGCGTCCGGGCTGACCACAATTTCACGAGGCTTCACCGCCCATGGGCAGCTCGCGCGCGGCGTCGGTGATGGCTCCGATTTTGAGGGCGTAGGGAGAACGCTCCGCGATGTCAATGTCGGTGATGAGGTGGACATCGAGCAGCCTCTCGCAGCGATATCCGGTGCGGGAAAAATTCATCTCGGCGAGGCACCGGCTCCAGCCTTCGAGCCACAGCTCCAGGTCTTTTCGCTGCTCCTCGGTTCCCTCAAAGTGGATCAGCAGGTCGATGTCGCTTTGCGCGCCGGCGGTCGCGTTCTTGGTGCTGCCGATGACGTAGAACGCACGCACCCCAAATTTTTCCGGATCCAACTGCTCGGCGATTCGCTGGGCCATGCGATAACGCCAGCGCCAATGCTCATCTCCTGCCCGGCCTGCGGTGCTGACCTCGGTGTGCACTCGCCCCGTCTCCTTCTGGGGCGGAGCCAGAAAAGCCACCGCATGATCCAAATTGGCGTTCATGAGCACACGCAGAATGTTCCCGTTCGCTTCCTGGGCTACGTCGATCACGCGCAGCGTGCCTGAGAGGGGCGAGAACTCGGGCAGCAGTTCTTCCAGCACGCTGCGTGAATCCCGCAGGAAGCTTTCCTGGAAAGCGGTCCCCGGATCGTCCGGATAAAGAGGAAGGTAGCGGATGGAAGCCTCCACCAAATCCTGGAAGAAGTGCGTGCCGAACGACAGGTCGGGGAGATAGTTCCCTTTCTGCCGCGCCACCTCGATCAGCATGGCGCTGTTGTTAATGTCGGAGTAGGTGACCGGCACCCCGAGTTTGATATCGCCGCGGCTTCCCCAGCGCCCGGGACCGATGAGGATGAACTGGCGTTTGGGTAGCAGCTTGTTGAGGCGGCCCACGGCGTGTCCCACATCGCGCATCGCATTCTCGTTCGGCAGATGGCCATAGCCCTCTGGATCGACATAAACAATATGGGTAATCTCCGGCACCTTGCCATTGGAGACGTAGCGGTTCGCCGAGAAAATCAGGCGGTCGGCAGGAATGTCCTGCGGGATTGCAACGGGCAGCGCGTCACCGCTAAAGCTCTGCGGGCGGCACTGCAGGAGGTAGAAATCATTGCCGTCGTAGGCAAACTCAATATCCACCGGACAGCCGAGCCGGGCCTGTAACAAGGCAAGCAGTTCGCGAACGTAACTGACAAACGGCGTCTTGCGGATCAGCCCTTCGAAGGTAAAAACCGCATCCATCTTTTCCAGGTCGGGCAGCAGCCCAACCGGCTGCTCGACGCGGTCATGGTCTACCAATGACACCAATTGCCGTATCTGCGGGTAGCGGGCGCCGCAGGAGCGGAGTATCTCTTTCACTTCGACGGTTTCGAAAGAGTTTGTCTCCAGGTTGATCACGTCCATCCGCCGAGGCGAGTACTTCAGAATCTCTTCCACCGTGACATTGGCCCGCAACGTTGGCTGGCCGGGAGCGACCAGCACCGGGTAGTCATCCATCACCCGATCCACGGCGCGGGTACCCAACCCCGGGACCATGCGAATAAGCCCATCACTGCGGCGTATTCGCGCCGACCAGCGGAATTCGTTGTTGCTGAACGCCACGCCGGAACAGGCCGGGAAGAAGTATTTATCAACCTCCTGCCCCACCACTTCCTGAATGAGAATACCCATCTCCTCGTGTACATCGAGCAGTCCACGCTCGGCGCGGTATTCGGTCGGATCGGGTCCGAAGATGGAGGCGTAGACTTCGGCAACCGCATCCATCAGAGCGGTAAGGCGCTCCTCTTTGGTGCCCCGATTGCCCAGGAACAGGCTCTTGTACTTGCCCGAGAATGCCGCTCCGGCGCGATCCTCCAGCAGGCTGGAACTGCGCACGATGATCGGCCGATCGCCCAGATCGTCCAGTGCGAGCGAAAGACCCTTCGCCAGCTCCGAGGGAAAAGACGAGCTCTTGAACAACGCCACCAGGTGCGGATACTCCTGCCGGACCTGGTCAATTTCAAGGTATTTCCAGTTGAGCACGTCTTCCAGTTCGTTGTGATGAACGAAGTGGAGTATCCAATCCGACGTAATGAACCACGTCTTCGGCAGTTTGATGTTCCGCAGCAAGCTGCCCGGCGGCGCGTGCTTGTCAATCAGCTTCTTCGCCAGGAACAGCCCGGCGCTTTTGCCGCCCAGCTTTCCATGGCAGCGCGGCGGGAAGATGATTTTGCCCAGCAGGTCGTAGAAGTCCTTGATAAGGACGGCATTCTTGGCAACGTTGATGAAGTCCAGGCTCTCGGAGAAGAACCTTCGGATCAGCGAAACGCGCAGCCCTTTCTGTATGGAGAGCGATAAGTCGGTCTCCTCGATGTCGGTGTGGCGGAATCGCTCGATGGCTTCAATGATTTCGCCCAGCGGGGTGTCGAGCTGCTCCAGCGCTCGCACCAGGAAGCTGGATTTCTCTTCCTTGATCCATGTGGTTACGCACTCCAGGATCTCGTTGTCCCCCAGCCGCTCGCTGGCAATGCGAAACGCCTCGGCGGTGAGATCTTTGAATGCGCCGGAACCATCCCGCGGAATCGGGCGATTTTCTCCGCCGGCGTCCCCTGCTCCAATCGCCTTGGCAATCCCGCTGCGCTGCAGTAGCTGCTTGGCTTCGGCAACACCGTTCCATGCCAGGTGGTTGACCAGTTTCCGTGAGATCCTCTGCAGCAGAACAGGATCGGTGTCGCGGAGGAAGTCGAGTACGATGAGCCACTCGCCTCGCGGTGGTACCTGGCCCTCGGCAGCGGCGGAGAGGCTGGCAAATGCCGCCTTGAGCCGGCGCTGCATAATGTGGTCGGCAAGCCGGTCGGAGATAGTGTTGATAAGCCTGCGCTCTTCCTTAAGAAAAACGCCTTCATCCGATCGCGGCATTTGCTGACGATAGGACACCTCGACGCTGCCGATTACTTCGCCCTGCACCACCACGGCCGCGCTTTGTACCCATTCGGTGGCCTGGAAGTTCGCAGATTCCACCGCCCTGTTTTCCAGCACGATGCGGGCCTGGCATTCATGGGGATACTGCCAGCCGGGCGGAAGTATCTCCACAATGCCGCGCAGCACGGCTTCGAGCGGAAGGTCGGAGCGGTTGAGCAGTTCGTCCACCCGGTAGAGGCAGTTCAGCTCTTTGGCTCGCTCCTGCAATTCATGCAGGATGGAAGCCACCTGGGTTTCTTCACGATTCATCGTTGTCCTCGCCCGGCGAGCTTACCTGGGGGCGCATCACCACGCCGCGCGCCGTACGCCCGTCCACCTTCACCAGGATCGGGGTTGCAGGCCTCACATGACGAACCAGCGCAGTCTCAGTAACGGCCGACTGGCGATTCAGCCACTCCCAGTTTATGGAGAATGGCCCGTCGTGTCTCACCATGAAATAGCTGGCGCGAAAGCTGGAAAGATTGTGGAAGAAGTGCGAGCCCTGGCTCAGTTCCACGTTCATGTCAGGGAGCGTAGCCTCGACAATCGTCTTTGCTCCCGATATCTGGCTCCAGTCCACCGGAATTCCCAGCGAGGGTTGTGAGCTGCCCCAGCGCCCAAACCCGATCAGCAGGTAGGGCCGCCGCGCTTCGACCAGGACGCGATTGATGGCCCCAACCTCCTCAGCGATTTCCGCAGTCTTCATGCAGGAGAACGTCTCCGGGCGGATAAACACGATGTCCTGGAGACCATCCTCGATGCCGTTCCCCATCACCATGTCGGAAGCCAGGATCACGTCGGGCCCCGCCAGGTCTTCCGCCGCGACTTCTACCGTTTCGTTCGACACTACCATGGGCCGAACCTGCAGGAAGCCCAGCCGGAGCTTGGCCGCTTCGCCTCGGGGCTGATCGATGGTGACGGCAAATTCGATTTCGACCTTCGCATTGAGGTCCCGTTCGGCTGCCTGCAGCAATCGCTGGACGACGGCGTTCAGCGGCGCCTGCTCCAGTACCAGAAGCGGTGCGAAGTCGAGAATTCGCGCTCCTCGCGTGCCTGTTCCAGGAACGACGCGCTCACGGGACGGATCGAAAGTGGAAGCAACCAGGCGCAACGTGTCGTCCGCCTCGGCATCTTTCAAATCCGCATACACCAGGTATTCCACCTCGCTCACCGGATCGAACGCCGGCGGCTTGCCCATGTTCACCGCCCAGAAGCGGGTCTGGGTCCCGCGAAGCAGCTCCGTGATCGACTCGAACGGCGGCGGCTTCCTGGGATATGCCGGTGAGTACGTCCAGGAAATTCCGCCATCCACGATTGTCTTGCCTAACCCGAGCGCCAGGTTCACCACCCCGTCCTCCGGCTGGGCCGGAGCGATGGAATAGAAGTTGAACGAGCGCCCCACTCCCGAAACATTGGGGTAGAAGCGGTCGCCGTGTCTAAGCCCGACGACCTCCTGAATAATGACGGCCATCTTCTCTTCTTTGGGGTCGTGGCCGGTGGTTTTGATGTAGTCGCGCGCCTCGCGGAAGTAGGTCGACGCATACACGAACTTGATGGCCTCCGTCAGGTGGCGGAAGCGCGTGTCGGCGTCAAGCTGATTGTTGGGGATCATCTTCGTGGCATACACGCCGGCGAAGGGACGATCGAGCGCATCTTCCAACAAGCTTGAGGAGCGGATAGCGAGTGGTGTTTTAACTTCCAGGCTCAGGGCGCGGAGGTCGCCCACCAATTCGGCAGGCAGGTCCGCCTGCTGAAATGCGTGCCCAATGCGGTCGTCCGGCAACTCCTCGACCTTGAGTTCATCGAGATGGTTGCGCTCGATGAACTCTTCAAAACAGCCGGTCGCGACCACCGCCATGGTGGGGACGGTCACTTCAAAACCGGGAAACTGCCCGGCTTCCACGGCTTCTGCCAGCAGGTCCTTGATGAAAACCAGGTTGCCGGCCTTGCCGCCAAGCGACCCGCTTCCGATGCGCGTGAAGCGAAACGTGCCGTCCCAGAAGTTACGGTCGAAGACGGGCAGAGCGGCAACTGCGAGCTTGGTCTCCACCATGGCTCACTCCAGTGGACACGCAGCTATGGCGGCTGCGTGCCGGCAATGTTTCGCGTTCGCCAACCAGCTTCCGTCTATACCCAACCCCGCTCGTGGCAGGCCTTCGCTACGCGCCCGATGGCGATGGCGTAGGCCGCATCGCGCATGTAAAGGTTCTCGCGGCGAGCCAGTTCCGAAACAGCGTAATAAGCCGCTGTCATTTTCACATCCAGCTTGCCCAGCACCTCATCCTTCTCCCAGAAGTAATTCATGTTGCTCTGCACCTGCTCGAAGTAGCTGCAGGTAACGCCGCCGGCGTTCGCCAGGAAGTCGGGAATCAGCAGGATGCCACGCTTGCGAATCTGGACGTCAGCCTCGGGCGTCGTCGGACCGTTCGCGCCTTCTGCGATGATCCGGACTTTCGGGCTGATCTTGCCTACGTTGTCGGCGGTGAGCTGATGTTCGATTGCCGCCGGGATCAGGATGTCCACGTCCTGCTCGAGCCATGCGTCCCCCGGCAGCAGTTCGTAGCCCAACGTCGTTGCCTTGGCTTTGTCGATGCCGCCGAAGTGGTCGGTGATCGACTGCAGTTCCTGCAGATCAACCCCTTCACGCCTGCGATAGGTATAGGAGCACTGATCGGCCTGGTCCCAGCAGGACACCGCGATAACCCGGCCGCCGAGGCGCTGATACAACTCGATCGAGTAATGCGCCACGTTGCCAAAGCCCTGGATGCTGGCGGTGGTGTCTTCCGGCTTAATCCCCAGCTCCTTCAGCGCCTCGCGCAAGGTGAAGACCAGGCCATAGCCGGTGGCTTCAGTGCGCCCCTGCGAGCCACCCATCTCGACCGGTTTGCCGGTGATGAATCCGGGATAACGCCCGCCATGAATCTGCTCGAACTCGTCGAGTATCCACAGCATGTGCTGTGCGTTCGTCATAACATCCGGCGCAGGCACGTCCGTAATCGGACCCACGTTTCTGGCTACCTGCCGCACCCAGCCGCGGCAGATCTGCTCCTGCTCATGGGCGCTCAAGTTGTGCGGATCGCAAATGACTCCGCCTTTGGCTCCCCCCAGCGGAATATCCACGACAGCGCACTTCCAGGTCATCCACATTGACAACGCGCGTACCGTGTCCACCGTCTCCTGGGGATGAAAGCGAATGCCGCCCTTCCCCGGACCGCGGGCGTCGTTGTGTTGAATGCGGAAGCCGCGAAAGATTTTTCTGCTGCCGTCGTCCATGCGTACAGGAATCGCAAAATGGTATTCCCGCATGGGATAGCGCAATAGCTCGCGGGTCGCTGGATCGAGCCCCAGATATTCAGCTACTTTGTCGAACTGCTCCTGTGCAATCTGAAAGGTGTTGAACGCCTTGGTCTTGGTCGGTTCCGAGCGCGATTCGATCGCTTCGGTTCGAGCCTTTTTCGGCTCATTCGTCAATGTCTGCACCATCATCTGTCTCCGTATTACCTGAGCAAATATATAACCAATAATCCTCGCCGATCGTGTCTCACAGGACAGTGAGCGACGGCACAATGATCTGTGAGCGATGGCCCAATGCTCAGCCCCACCGGCCGTCGCCAAATCTCCGCCAACTGGACGCCGATTTCACTTACAGAAGTGGATAGCTATGCTAGTATTTCCCCGAATCTCACCGAGGAAACTCATATGGCGCTCGTGCTTCGGCCTTTGACACTGGGCGAGCTGTTGGACCGTGCCTTCCAACTTTATCGTAGCCGCTTCGCCGTGTTCGTCGGGATCGCGGCCGTAGCCTACCTGCCGCTCTTCGTCGTTCAGGCTGGCAACTTGTGGCTGCCGAAGATTGTCTCACCCTCGGTCCATACGGCTGTCGCCATCGGCATGGTCATCGGCATACTTCTGCGCTTGCTGGCCGTGGCTGCCGCAACTTCGGCGACAATCATTGTTGTTTCCGCCGCTTACCTCGAGCAGCCCATTACCATGGGCGAAGCTTACAGCCGGGTATCGGGCACGTTCATTCGCATCTTCTTCATCATGTGGGGCATGGGCATTGGCATCGGCATTGGGCTGATATTGCTGATCGTCCCCGGCATCATTCTTTTTCTTATGTGGGGCCTGACCATCCCGGTGGCAGTCCTTGAGGACCTCGGACTGGGAGACAGCTTGTCGCGCAGCCGCCAACTCACTGCCGGACATCGCTTCCGCGTTCTTGCGATCTATGGGTTGTACTTCGCTCTGGTGTTCTCGGCGGAGGCCGGCCTGTTAGCTCCCATCGGTATCATCGTTGCTTTAAAAGCACACACCGCAGGCGCGATCGCAGCGGCGGCTCCCATCATCAACATTCTGACCATCATCCTCAGCTACGTAATTGAGTGTCTGGTAACCCCGATCCTTACGATTGCGCTCTCTCTCATGTACTACGACGAGCGCGTGCGCAAGGAGGCTTTCGACATCCAGCTTATGATGACTGCGCTTGGCGGAAGCTCGGCCGCGTCCGCCGCCGCTCCCGCCCTTTAAAATGCGCGCTCTTCGCGACCTCACGTTGCTGCTGCTGTTTGCCTTGGTGCATTCCATGGCCGCTGCAGGCGACACACCGCTCTCGCTGTCACAGTACATTGAGCAGTTGGCGCAGTTGCAGCGGGCAGTAGCTTCCGCGGCCGACAGCAACGCTGTCCTCTCCCTTGCTCAGCAGCTTCCAGCGCAGTGGCTGGTGGATGGTGGTGTCCAGGTCTTCACCGTACCTGCGGACGATACCCAGCAATTGCTCCGTGACTATGCCAAGCAGCGCACACCTGCCAATCTTGCCATGATTCATTCGCAGCTTGATCTTCTGCTGTCGAACGCTCGCGCCATGCAGGCTGCGAAATCAAATACTGGCGCCGAGCGCGACAAGCTTCAGCAGATTCTTTCCCGCCATGAATTCCGGAATGTCAAAAATAATAGCTGGTATGACCGCTGGAAGCGGGCAGCACAACATTGGCTGGCGGAGATGTTCAGGCGGATGGTAGGTTCTTCGAGCTTCCCGGTCGTGAGCCGAATCATCGTCTGGGTCTTGCTGGCAGCCGCTGTGTTCGTCGCAGCTTTCTGGATCATCCGTATTTACCGCCGGGAGAATATCTACACGGCTCTGGCGGGATCACCGCAAATTCCGCTCATCAGGCCTTGGCGCGACTGGCAGGCCCAAGCTCAGTCTGCGGCCGAGCAAGGGCGATGGCGAGATGCGGTCCACTTCTCCTACTGGGCAGGTATCACCTTTCTGGAAGCACAGGGGCTTTGGCGTCCCGACCCTTCCCGCACACCGCGCGAATATCTGCGCCTGCTGCCGCCCGGCAACCAGCATCGCGATCCTCTGCGGCAACTCACGCGGAGCTTCGAACTGGTTTGGTATGGAACCGATGCCGCCACCGCAGAAACGTTTGCCGGCGCATCCTCACTGCTGGAGCGGCTCGGATGCCGCTGAACCTGAGCCCGCAGGATCGCCGCCTCCTCATCATCGGAGGCTTGGTATTCGCCACCAGCGTCTTGCTGGCAATCGTCTTCCGGCCCACAGCTTCGGATGCTCACTTCGCCACCAGCTATTCCACTGCCCCCGAGGGCGCGAAGGCGGCATATTTGCTTCTGCAGGAGAGCGGTTACCGGGTGGAACGCTGGGCCCGTCCTCCGGCGGACCTCAACGACGCGCGCAACACCGTGCTGATTCTCACCGACCCCACCGAATACCCGACGCAGGATGACAAAAGTGCGATCCAGCGATTCCTCACTGGCGGTGGTGAAATCGTTCTCGCCAGCAACTTCGGTTATCTTTTTGTGACTGCGCCTTCACCCATCTCCATACCACTCGCGCAGAAATTTCGCGCCCTGTCGCCCTCGGCCCAGGCGCTGAATGCACCTGAGATCGAATCCGACGCGATCGCTGCAAAGTCGGAACCATCTTTGGGAATCCCTCTTTACGGCGATAATGCGGGCTACGCGGTCTTGCAATACGCGCATGGTGCAGGAAGCGTGATCTGGCTCGCCTCATCGAGCGTGCTCAGCAACGCCGGCCTGGGCGACTCGGGGAACCTGGAATTCCTGCTGAGTACGATTGGCAGCAAATCCCGCCGCGTGCTCTGGGACGAGTACTTTCATGGCTACCGCGTAGCCGGATCTACAGCGGTCTCGCATCCCCAGCTGGCATGGCTGTTCGCACAGTTGGCCCTTCTTGCCGGAGCTGTGCTGGTGACCTTCTCCAGACGCAGCTTGCCACGACGCGCCCCGCGTCAAGACTCGCGGCTCTCCCCGCTGGAGTATGTGCGCGCGCTTGCCCAGCTTTACGAGTATGCCGGCGCAGCGAATGTTGCGGTCGATATTTTCTACGAACATTTCCGTTACACCCTTACCAAACGGTTAGGCCTGCGGCATTCGGCGAGCAGCCAGGAGTTGACGCTTGCCGTGGCCGTGCGTTGGCCCGTCGACAGCCAGGACTTTCGCACATTGCTCGACAGCTGCGAATCGGCTCGTTTCTTTGAGGACCTCACGCGCAAGGAGGCGCTTATGCTTGTGCAGCGCCTGTATCAATATTCGCTGGATTTGAAATTGTTCCCCGAAACCACCCAGGAGGGTTAATCGATGGAAGCCGTTGCCGCAGTGGCTTCGCATGTTCGCCGGCAGATGTCCAAAGCGATCGTGGGGCAATCCGAGATGCTCGACCAGTGTCTCATCACCCTGCTGTGCCGGGGACATGCCTTACTGGAAGGCGTTCCGGGAATCGCCAAGACGCTCACCATCAAGACACTCGCCTCCGTTTTCCAGTTGCGCTTTCAACGCGTGCAGGCCACGTCGGACTTGATGCCGGCAGACATTCTCGGGACCAACGTCCTCAATATGGCGACCAGCACCTTCGGGTTTCATGCCGGTCCCGTATTCACCGACTTTCTGCTGGTGGACGAAGTGAACCGCATGCCGCCGCGCACCCAGGCCGCGTTGCTGGAGTGCATGGAAGAGCATCAGGTGACGGTCGACGGTGTGCGTCATCAACTGCCGTCGTTCTTTTCAGTCTTTGCTACGCAAAATCCGATCGAGTTCGAGGGAACCTATCCTCTGCCCGAAGCGCAGCTCGACCGCTTCCTGCTGAAGATCAACGTCCCCTATCCCAGCGCCGACGAGGAGGCGCAACTCCTCGGTCGCTACCAGCAGGGCTTTGATTCGCGCGACCTCTCTTCGCTCGACCTGCACGCGCTCGATTCCACCCAGTTGACGCGCGCGCAGGAGGAGATCGCCCAGGCCGTTCGCGTCGAAGAAGGCCTGTTCTCCTACATCGTGAAATTAGTGCGCGCCACCCGTGACTCGCCGGTGCTCTCGCTGGGAGCCAGTCCGCGAGCGGCGGTATTCCTCATGCAGGTCGCGAAGGCTATGGCCGCCCTGGACTCGCGTGACTACGTCATCCCGGACGACGTGAAGAGTGCAGCCCTGCCCACTCTTCGCCACCGCGTTATGCTGAAGCCCGAAGCCGAACTGGAAGGCCTCACCGCTGATCAGATTCTTCAGGACTTGTTGCGGACCACTGAGGTTCCGCAGTGAACTCTCCCTCCAACCTGGTTCCAGCCACGCAGCAAGCACCGGCCGAGTCCTATGGACGGTTCGGCATTGCCTTTGGACGGCGATCGTTCCTGCTGGCTATCATCGGCTTGGTCTGGATTGGTCCCGCCTTTCTCGTCCCACGCTTTGCCTTCGGCATACTCGCGTGGGACGTGTTGCTGCTGATCGCCATCGTCATTGATCTTTACCGCCTTCCGCGACCACAGGAATTGTCGGTCGAGCGCCGCTGGAGCAATCCCGTGGCGCTCTCGGTTTCGAGTTCTGTGGAACTGGTCCTGCACAATAACGGACGCAAAACCGTCCTCGCCGAGATGTTCGACGAAGTCCCAGCAAATCTGCGCAGCGATATCCCGCAGCTGGAAGTGACAGCTCAGGGCGGCGGTGAAGGTGCGGCAACTTATTCCATAACACCCGTGTCTCGCGGCGATACCACCATGGGGGACATATACCTCCACTACCAGAGCCCTTTCCGTCTGGCCGAGAGATGGGCTCGCGCCCGTGTGGGCCAAACCGTCCGCGTTTATCCCGATCTCGAGGAAGTTCGCAAGCAGTCCATCTATCTTGTGCGCAGCCGCCAGATCGAGCTTCAGCAGCGGCAGGCGCGGGCCCGCGGAGTAGGGCGCGAATTCGAGAGCCTGCGCGAATACCGCGAAGGGGATGACTTCCGCAATATCTGCTGGAGCGCCAGCGGACGCCGCGGCAAGCTGGTCTCCAAGGTTTACCAGGCGGAGCGCAGCCAAACCGTCTGGGTCGTCATCGACTGCGGGCGTCTGATGCAGGCCCGGATCGGCGACCTGAAGAAGCTGGACTATGCCGTCAACACCGCACTCTGCCTGGCTGAACTGGCTCTCTATTCCGGCGATCGGGTTGGACTGCTGGCCTACGATCGTGCTCCCAGCCATCGCATCCTGCCGCAGCGGGGCAGCGCGCATCTGCGCCACTTCATGGAGCAACTGGTGGACCTCACTCCCAGCCCGCTGGAGGCCGACCACCTGCGCGCCGTTGCCGCCTTGCGAAACAGCCAGCGCCGCCGCAGCCTGGTGATCTGGTTGACCGATCTGGCGGAAACCGCCATGACTCCCGAGGTGATCGATGCCGCGCTGCAACTGACTCCGCAGCACCTCGTGCTGTTCACGGTGATGGATCAGCCCGACTTGCGTGCCCTGGCTGTGACCAGCCCGACCACAGCCTCGCGGATGTACGAGGCCTCTGCCGCGCAGGAGATTCTGCACCGCCGCCAGGTCCTGCTGGCGCGAATGCGCGACCGCGGCGCCCTGTTGGTGCAGGTCGATACCGCTGCAATGTCAGCGGCGGTGGTGAACGCCTACCTGGAAATCAAAGAGAAGAACCGGTTGTAGACGTTTGCTTACGCGCGAGCCTCAGCGGCGACAGTATTCGCCCCCTTGTGCTTCACCGTCATTCCCGAAAGATAGGCCACCAGCAGCGCAAACATCGATGCTGCAAAAATGAACTTCAAGTGAACCGGAAGTTCGGTTGGCGACAGGAAGGCCTCAATCCCGCCCGCCAGCAGGAGTATGGGCACGCAGCCCAGCAGCAACTGCACCGCTTCCCGCCCCGCCTGCACCAGCGATTCGCGGCGGGGAAGCACGCCCGGAAACAGCAGTCCGCTGGCAATTCGCAATCCTGCGCCGGCGGAGATGAAAATCGCCGGCAACTCCAGCACGCCATGGGGCGCCACAAAACTCCACAACTGCAGGCTCATGCCGGACTGCGCGCAAGCGGCGCCAATCACCCCCATGAGCAGGCCATTGAAAATGATCAGGTAGGCCGTGCCCAGTCCTGCCGTAATGCCGGCGGCAAAAGTGGTGAAGGCCACGCCGAGGTTATTCGTGGCGATGGCGCTGGAGGCGAGCGGCTTGATCGCCACCACCGAATGGGTCCACATCTCGTGACGCTCGATGGTCTGCACCATCTGCGGGCCGATAATCGACAGCCGGAAATCCGGGTCCTGCAGCGTGAGAATGGCCCCGATCACCGCTCCCCCCAGAAACAGGATGAAGGCAATCAGGCAGTAGTTGAAGTTCTTGCGGAAGATCGCGGGATAGGTATCGCGATAGAAAAGAAGAATCGCAAAATGGTTCGTCTTGTGCCCGGAATAGATGGTATTGTGGGCCCGTGCCAGCAACTGGTTCAGGTAATCGGCGAAATGCACTGAGCTAAGATCAGCCCTGAGTACGCCCAGATCAGAGGCCGTCTGCCGGTATAGCAATCCCAGCTCGCGCAGCTCAGCCCGATTCAGCGATTTCAGACCGGAGCTTTGCGCCCGGTCCATCAGCTGCTCCAGGCGGCCCCAGTACACGCGACGCTTTTCAATCCAGTGTGTGGAGATCACGGTGTATCCCGACCATCAGCTGACGATTCAGACTCCTGAGCAAATCACGATGAAGCTGGCGCCCGCCGGCATTGGTAGCCGCTTCCTCGCGCTCGCACTGGATACTGTAATTCAAGGAGTGCTGTACGTCGTCATCATTCTTCTGGCAATACTCGCGTTCTCGGTGATCGAGAAACCAAACCGTCACTTGTCCGGCTCCTGGGTGCCTGCGGTCGTCGTCTTCCTGCTGTTTTGTATTTACTGGGGATACTTTGCCGCCTTCGAGATCCTCTGGCATGGACGAACGCCCGGCAAACGCGCGGCCGGCATACGCGTCGTGAAGGATACGGGACGCCCGATTACTGCTATCGAGGGCATCGGCCGGAACCTGATGCGCGCCATTGACGGCCTCTTCTTTTACTTGCCCGCCGTGGTTTCCGTTGTGATCAGCCGGGAGAACAAGCGCCTGGGCGACTATGTGGCAGGAACCATCGTCATACATGACAACAAAGCTGTGGAAGTAAAACCTGATTGGAGTTTCGCACGCGCTCCGGATGCGGCCTTCTATCCCGAGATGTCCAACGTTTCCGAGCAGGACCTTATCGTGCTCGAAACCTTTCTCCATCGCCGGCTCGACCTCGACGCCATGGTCCGCCTCAACACTGCCATCCAACTTTCTGAGATGATCCAGAAGAAAACGGGACTAACCCGGCCGCCGGACCAGTCGGACGAGGATTTCCTGGAGGAGACGGCGAAGCGCGTTCGCGACCAGGCACGCCTCGGAAGATAACCTGGCGCATCCGTTCCATTCTTCTTCAGCAGTCCTCCTTTGTGGTTCGCGCCGACGGCAGCAAATCTCCGCCCCACCGGCATGTACAATCAGGTATGGTATTCCGATCCTCCATGAATTCCGGCATGCGCAAAGCTGGGCCGTATCCCGCTGAAGATACTCATGAGGAAGCTGCTTACCTCAAGACGCTTGGCGAGAAGCAGCGCGCCGTGCGCATCAAGCTGATGAGTGGCGAAATCATTCGCGGCTGGATCGAGTACTACGACCGGCGCATGATTCGCGTCACCCGCGAGGGCGCTCCCAATCTTTTTATCTATAAGCACGAAATCGCCTACATCGCCGAGGAGAGCGGACGCCGGCCTATCGGGGACGTGAAGCGCTCGCCGCGACCAAAGGCCAAGGATGCTGCTGCCGAGGAGACCAACGAATCTTCCAACGCGGACACCGAAGAATGATCCGCTACACGACGGAGATCGAACCCATCGCGCGCGAAGCCGGAGCGCTGCTGATGACTTACTTCCACCGGCGCATCGGCTACGAATACAAGGGCGATGTCGATCTCGTCACCGAAGCCGACCGCACTTCCGAAAAGCTGATCACCGAACGGCTGCGTACGCGCTGGCCTGATTTCGGCGTGCTCGGCGAAGAAGGTACCCGCTCCGACCTCGAAGCCGAATATCGCTGGCTGGTCGATCCGCTCGATGGCACCACCAACTTCGCCCACGGCTTTCCCGTGTTTTGCATTTCCATAGCTCTGGCCCGCGGCGAGGAACTGATCGCCGGCTTTCTCTACGATCCCACGCGCAATGAATTTTTCTCCGCCGAGCGCGGACAGGGCGCGAAGCTCAACGGCGAGACCATAAGGGTGTCAACGACGGCCACGCTCTCCGAGTCGCTGCTGGGCACCGGATTCCCCAGCCACAAGCGCCACAAGAATCCGAATGTGCACTTCTACCATCAGCTCACCCTGCGCTCCCACGGATTGCGGCGCGCTGGCTCGGCTGCGCTCGACCTGGCCTGCGTGGCCTCGGGCCGCTATGACGGTTTCTGGGAATTCAATCTCAATCCCTGGGACACCGCTGCCGGAGTGTTGCTCATCCAGGAAGCCGGCGGCATCGTCACGCGCTTCGACGGCTCGCCGTTTCGCCTGAAGAGCGACGAAGTCCTGGCTTCAAACGGCATCATTCACCAGGAACTCATGCAGAACTTCGAAGAAATCTTCGCCGGACGCGGACTGGAAGAAATACCTTCGCCGGTGGAGTACGCCAAAGGCCGCCAACCCTAGTCCTGTCTCAAAACAGGAATACTCGCTTCAACCTCCGCATTTTCACTCTCCGTCGCCGTTGACCTTGGATTACAATTTCGGCGCATACACTTCATTCTCCGGAGAGTCACGATGCGCAGCTTCCCCGTCCTTATCGTTGTCGTCCTCGCCTGTCTCGCAATGATCGCTTCAGCCCAAGCTTCTCCCGCTCAGCTCTGTGTCGCCAACATGCAGCTTGCCGGCGCGGAGAACACCGACCCTGCCGGGCGAGATCTGCTCATGAAATTCCTTGCCAAGGAGAAAGGCAAGTCCCTTGCCGAGAGCATCCCGATCAATGCTGCAGAACCGGACAAGGCCCTGGTGCAGGCAAAAGCCAAGAACTGCGACTACCTGGTAACCACCAACCAAACCGAAAATAACACCGAAAATTCACAGATGCCGATGATGGGAACTATGAGCCAAGTCGCGATGCCGACGTTCTATGTGACAACCACCTACATGGTGACCAAGGTCAGCGACGGCTCGGAGGTGACAAAAGGGGAGGCAAAAGCCTCCGACCGAGGCTCGGAGGAGAACGCGCTGGGCTTCACTATGCACAAAGTAGCCGACAAGGTGACGCAGGCGATCAAGAAGGCCGGGACCGCCGCCAAGTAATCTCGGGCAGGCATGGGAAGCGAAGACAAAGCCCGGCTTGCCTGCAGCAGGCCGGGCCACAATCTTCCAGACCTCGCCTAATTATTGGGCAGGGTCCAAATGCTGATTTTGTTCTGGTCGTCGTCCACCGCGGCAAACTTCGAGCTGTACTGGCCCGGATAAACGTTGAGTCCAAACGAGCCGCCCTGGTTCGGGTCGACCGAGAGCTGCTGCACGAACTGGCCGTCAGTAGTGAATTCAACAATCTCGCTCGGCTGATTGGGGTCCGAGTTGATGACGTCGTTATTGCTCACCAGCAAGTGGCCATCCGGCGCCATGGTCATCGCCAATGCGCCGTGCAGGTGCTTCTGGTCTGAGTAAATCAGGTCGCCGGTGCCTCCATTGGAGTCGCGCTCCAGCGCACTTGAGATGGCGAATACAGCGTTGTCGAGAGTCGAGGAGACATAAAGCACGTCCTTGTTCTGGTCGTAGACCAAGCCGGTTGGCGCGTCGAACAGCGTCGCCGGATCGCATTGGTGCCGGTAGCTACCGATGACCGTTTTGTTCATAATCTGCACCTGTCCACCCTGTACTTCCAGGTCGAAGCGCACCACGTTTCCCGTAATTGCGTTCGAGACGAAAGCGCTGAACTTGCCATTTCCTGGATTGTAGACCGTCATGTCCCAGGGAAAGCTAATGTCGGGATCAGTGATAGTCTGCGCCAGCTGACCGAACTGGTTCACGACCAGCAACGAGCCCGCGGTTGCAGTGGCACAAGTGCCGTCAAACGTCGGCGCGCTTCCGGCCAGGATGAAACCTTCCCGCAGAACAGCTAGTGCGGTCGAGAGCCCGTCATGCTTGGCATCGCTCTGAAAGAATAGTGAGCTCTGCCCGGCGGGAGTTACACGGATAATCGTGGTGCCAGTTCCCTGAAGGTTCTCGACATTATTGTAGTTCGACACCAGCAGGTCGCCCGGCGAGAGGGTCAGCATCGGCGTCTGCGACGGCGGCACGAAGGCGACTCCGTAGGGGTTTACATCCCCGTTCGCCGGAACCGTGGACACGCTGACTACCGGACTCGGCAGGAACGATGGCCCATGGTATTGGGCGAACAGGGCCTGGCTCTCCAGCCCCAGCATCACCATAGCCATTATGAAAAATGTGCGCGCACTAGCAGAAACCACCCGCTGTATATGAGTGGGATACTTTGACGCAAAGTTAAACCTTTTCACGATTCTTCCTCCAGGCCTTTTGTCAGGCATAATGTTGGCTACAAGCGGTAGCGCTATTCGTAAGTTGGCCCACGGCAGCTCGAATTCCGAACCGATAAAAAAGCAAGCTGTCCGGCTACGGCCTACATCAAATCGCTCAACTCATTCGGTCGAGCTTGACCCGTTCCGCCTGCAACGCTGGCAACATACGGGAGATCCGGCCGGTAAGTCCTTTGGAAGAGGTTGGAAATCTGTTGGTAATTGCTTAAGACCGCTGCAAGGGGCCAAGTCGTTGGAAAGCAAGAGATATTTCCGGTTTGGCAGCTTTCGCCTTTACCCTGGCGAGCATCGGCTGCTGCGCGACCAGGTGGCGATTCCGCTCGCCCCCAAAGCCTTCGACATTCTGGTTTATCTGGTAAGTCACAGCGGATCTCTGGTCAAGCGCGACGAACTGATGCAGGCGGTCTGGCCCGACAGCTTCGTCGAAGAAACCAATCTGAATGTGAACATCTCACTGCTTCGGAAAGCACTGGGAACGCTTCCCGATGGCGAACCCTATATAGAAACCGTTCCCCGCAAGGGATACCGCTTCAACAGCCCGGCGGTTGAAGAGGAGGATAGCGGGCGACTGCTGGCAGCATCCTCCCCTCAACCGCAGCACGATCCCGAGTTGACTCCCGCTGTGGGAGTAGCAGCCCTGTCGGCAGCGGCAACTGCAGCCTCGTATGAATCAATTTCGGCGGAGCCGCTTCCCCTTCCGGCGTCACAGCAACTTCGACCTGCCCCGAGCCCGGTAACGCCGCTTCCCTTTCGGCGGATTCTCCTCTTATCGGCCCTGCTGGTCGCTTTCGGAATGGGAATCATCTTCCTCCTGTCGCGCCTGAAAATGCATTCGTCCACGGTGAACGCGTCGACCCGCTCGATCGCGATTCTTCCTTTTCATGGGCTTAGCCCTAACACCGCCGACGAATACCTCGGCCTGGGCATGACGGACGCCCTGATCACCCGGCTCAGCGACCTTCATAAGATCATCGTGCGGCCGATCGGCACCGTGCGGAAGTATGCCGCCAGCGACGACCCCGTCGCGGCCGGAAAGCAGTTGGCGGTGGATTCCGTTCTGGACGGCAGCATTCAACACGCCGGCGATCGCACCCGGGTCACCGTGCGTCTGCTGCGCGTCTCCGACGGTGAGCAGCTTTGGGGCGGCGAGTTCGACGAAAAGCTCACCGACATGTTCGCCATCGAAGACTCCATCTCGCAGAAGGTGGCAAGCGCCCTCGAATTGAACCTCAGCGGCGAGGAACAGCGCCGGCTTGCGCGCCCCTTTACCGCCAGCACCGACGCCTATCAGCTTTACATGAAGGGAAGGTTCTTCTGGAACAAGCGCACGGTGGAAGGAGTCAAGAAGAGTCTCGACTACTTTCAGCAGGCGATCGCTGCCGACCCCGGCTATGCCCGGGCATACGCTGGCCTGGCCGATGCCTACATCATGGCAGGCTCGTATGGCTTTAGCATCATGCCCCCGCGCGAGGCTATGCCCAAAGCCGAAGCCGCCATCCAGAAGGCCCTGGAAATTGATGACACGCTGGCCGAGGCCCACGCCTCACTGGCTTACATCAAGTTCACCTACGACTGGGACTGGGTGGGCGCCGAGCAGGAGTTTCGCAAATCGATTGCCCTGAATCCGCTATACGACACTGCGCACCACTGGTACTCCCACGAACTCATGGCGCTCGGCCGTCCGCAGGAAGCTCTGGCCGAGGCGCGGCGTGCCCTGGAAATCTCTCCTTCCGACACCGTCATGAACGAGCACATGGGATGGACTTATCTCATGATGCGCAATTACGACCAGGCCATTCCGGCGGCGCACAAAGCGCTGGAGATGGATCCCGACTTCCTGCTTGCCCATCGCGTGACCGCCCTGGCCTATATGTACGAGGGAAACTACCCCCAGGCTCTCGAAGAATTTCAAAAGGCCGTCGACCTCACCCATGGAGATCCGGTCGCCCGTGCTTACCTCGCCCGCGGCTACGCTTACTCCGGAGAGCGCGACAAGGCGCAGCAGACCATCGATGACCTGGTTCGCCTTTCGCAACTACAGTACATCCCTCCTACCGAGATCGCAGCCGATTACGCCGCCCTCGGCAACACAGACTCCGCGATGCAATGGCTCGAGAAGGCCTATAACGAACGCGCCAGCGCGCTGCCTTACATCAAGGTCGACCGCGCTTACGATCCGCTTCGCTCCGATCCACGGTTCATTGACCTGCTGCACAAGCTGAATTTGCAATAGCTGCCGGCTCTGGGCTTTTAGCTGTTGGCTGATAGCAACTGTCCGACGGCTCGGCGGGCGGCTCTTGGCTTTTTGACATCCCACGGGGCTTGTTTCCAGATCAGCGGGATCGTTGCGAGAACCTGCGAACGCCCCGAACGGCGGATGCAGTGAGCCCCGCCCCGTCAGCGGCGGGACAACACTATCGAAACTCGCACCCCCCCACCCAAACAGCTCTCTTTTCTGCGATAAACTTTTCAGGTGACTAATTCGCTGCTGAACCGCTCTGTTTCCAAGCGCCCTGACCGAGTGAAGTTGCAAGGGCGAATCCTCTTTCTCACCGAAGATCCCGAGCTCATCAAGCGCCAGCTCGCGGGCGAAGACCTGCCCTGGGACACTGCGCATCCCGAGCGCAATCCCAAGCTGCGTGACGACATCTCCACCGACGAGATCACCCCCGCACATATTTGCTTCTTCTTCGATGAGACGCTGGGCGAGTTTCCCTACACCGGCCTGAAGTGCGGCAACGAGACGCCGATCAAGCGTGGCGACGTCAAGCGCGGCGGCTTCGTCGCTTGCGTCAGCGGCAAGCGGCGCGGCAAAGGCTCCAGCCGCGAGCAATCGCCCTACGCCGAGATGTCCGCCGGCATCCAGTGCGTCATTGCGGAAAACATCGAGCGCATCTACAAGCAGAACTGCCAGAACCTCGGCGTGCTCACCTCCACCGACTTCGGCCTCATCGACAAAATTCGCGCCGGTCAGGAAATCCCGCTCGCCGTGTTTACCCAAGGTGAAGACGAGATCACGCGCCAGGTCATCGAGTATGGCGGACTCTTCCCCTTCAACGTCGCGCGCCTGCAGGGCAAGGTCTTCCTGCCGCCGGTTGAAACCAGGCCGCGCCCCATGACCATCGCCGAGAAGATTTTTGCCCGCCACATGCTGCACGGCGCGGGCAAGATTGGCGTCGAAGCCGTCAAGCCCGGCGACACCGGATTCGCCCGCACCGATCTGCGCTTCAGCCACGAATACGTCACGCCTATGGCGGCCATCTTCTACGAGCACTACCTCGGCAAAGACGAGCCCGTCAACGACGCGAGCACGATCCTCTTCTTCCGCGATCACCTCACCTTTCTCGACGAAGTGCTCTCCGAAGAAAAGCGTAAGATGGGCCTCCTCGATCTCGCCGGCCAGCTCAAATTCAAACAGGAAGACTTCGCCAAATCGCGCGGCATCCGCCTGCACGGCGAACTAAAAGACCGCAAGGGCTCGGAAGGCATCTGCCATTCCGTGATCACCGAAACCTACGCTCTGCCGGGACAGCTTGTCGTCGGCTCCGACTCGCATACACCACATGCGGGCGCCATGGGATGTGTGGCCTTCGGCATCGGCACCACCGACGTTTTCAACTCGTGGTTCACCAAAGACGTGCGCGTCAAAGTGCCCGAGTCGGTGAAGGTCACCATTCGCGGCAGGAAGCGCGGCAACGTCACCGCCAAAGACTTCATCCTCAAGCTGCTGTCGATGGAATACATTCGCAGCGGCAAGGCTCTGGCCAAGGTCATCGAGTATTCCGGAGAAGCCATTGAAGCGCTCGGCGTGGATGAGCGCGCCACCATGACCAACATGGCAGCCGAAATCGGAGGCTTCACCGGCATCGTCGCGCCTGGTCAGAAGGTCGTCGACTTCCTCGTCGAGCGCCGCGGCATGTCGCGCAACGAAGCCGGGACGCTGATCGAAGGCCTCTACAGCGATCCCGACGCGCACTACGCGCACGTCATCGAACTCGACGCCGACGATATTTATCCGATGGTCGCCACACCCGGCGACCCCGGTAATGGCAAGTTCATTCGCGAGCTAAACACGCCGGTTCCGGTCGAGATCGCTTACGGCGGCACCTGCACCGCCGGCAAGAACGAAGACATGGACATGTACGCGCAGGTGCTCAGCGAAGCCCTCAGGCAGCGACGCCGCGTCGCCGATAGTTGCAAGTTTTATATACAATTCGGCTCACAGGAGACGCGCGAGTACTGCGTGCGCAAAGGCTATCTCGACATCTTCCGCAATGCCGGCGCCCAGGTTATCGAACCCAGTTGCGGCGCCTGCATCAACGCCGGGCCGGGAGTTTCCACGCGCCCCGATCAGGTCGTCATCAGCGCCCAGAACCGCAACTTCCCCGGACGCAGCGGCCCCGGCCAGATGTATCTGGCCAGCCCGTTCACCGTCGCCGCCAGCGCCGTTGCCGGCTACATCGTGGAGTACGAACCCGCAGGGCAGTTGGAGCCGGCTGGCGCAAACCGGTAAGCAACTGGCAGGGCGGTTTCAAAAAGGGTCCTTTGTGAAACGCTCAGCAACGAGCAATTTGAGCCCTGATCTGTTCTACAAACCGCTTGGCACCGTAGCAACGGAAGGTTAGGGGCGGCTCATTGCGACATGTGACATCGACTATTCGGGTAGCAAAGCCGAACCGATCCTTTACATCGACTACATCGTTAAGCAGGACGACTCGGCTCGTGTCTCCTTTGTGCACAAACCGATTCAGCACATTCGGTCGGAACTCTATTGACGATGGAGTAAGGTACAGAGTGCCACCCACCCATAGGCCCTTGTAAAGTGCTTTAAAAGCGCCAAGTACAAATCCCACGGGCCACGGTTTTTTTAGAAGAAAGCCTTCCGGCTCGGCATCAGGGATGAGAGCATTAACCCCCTTCTTTGCTATCAGATCGTTAGTTGAATTCATCGTCTTCCACTCTCGTTTCCGATTCTAAGCGAAATCGAGTCGGTCGTTCTGTCGTCCCGTTCCGGCCCGCGAGCGAGGCCGTGTTTTCCACAAACGGTCCTTTTTGAGAAACGCGTCGAAGGACCACTGAGAAGGTCTACCCTAGCCGACTTCCGGGTACTAATCCAGTGTCGATGAGTGCATTGGCGATTTGCGCCAATTGAGAATTTTGCTGCGGAGCTTGCAGGAAAATGTTCGTGCTATCCCAGGCCCAAAAATCCAGACCCGGGCCGCCAGCCGTTCCCACTGCACCTCAGACCCCCGTTTGCACCTTCATTGCTTCAAAGCTCAATACCTCGTCAGAGACGTACCCGTAGTAGAACGTTTTTGCAAAGGGGCTGGATATCGAATCCAAAGGGAAGTCAGGCATAACGAAAAATTTTTGCGAGGGTCGAGTGCGATCAGCAACGATCAAAAGCCAAATCTCTTCTGCAACCGTTTTGTAGTCGTTGATCTTTTTGGCTTTCTTGTCGATAACCTCTTGGAGGTGCTTGGGGGTTAGGGTAGCAACTAGTCCAGGTCTTGCGACGGTCCACCGAGCAAAACGGAGATCAGGCACTCTACAGGTGTGAATGATAGCGACCCACTCAGATAAAGAGCGTTCTTCGTTCTCATCCTCGCTCGATCTCCAGGCGACTGCCTGCGAAGTCTGGGGGCTCATAGTCTGAATCTGATGTGCAATCAGCTGGGCAATCTGATCGCCCTTCTTCTTGTCGAGTGTGATGCGGTCTGAGAACCAGATTGTTGACAGGACGGGAGGATTGTCGGCGTCGAAATAAATTTTTCGTGCCTTGGAAACAATCAGGTTGGTAATTGACTCGGCTACTTGGAGAAGAGGCTCTTCCTCCGGTTGGGAATGCGCCTCCGATTTATTACTCCGAATGAAAAGCTCAGTCACCTCGATACCGACCTTACGCCCTTCAAAGTCGATTAGGAAGTCAGGTGGGTCCAATGGTTCGATGGATGCAGGCGATATTCCTTCATGCTCAAGAAATCGGTCCAGTAAGAATCGTTCGTGCTGTTTCTTAGCAGAATCCACCAAGCCCTCCTTCGAAACTCATGGTTTTTCCATGAGTCCGCCCCGCGCATAGAGGACCAGTAGAACGACGCCCGTTTGGAGCACCGGTCTTCTAGGCTGGGGGGGCCGAATTCAAACTTCTTGACTGACGATAACAGAGAGTTTGTCACTCATTGAGCATGGGTTACGCGCAATTCTCAGGATTACTCCCCATAAACGCCGTAGCGTAGAGGAATCGCGCAGAAGTAGCCCCCGCCCGTGTTGCACAAAGGGTAAGATTTGCAACCAAACCCGGACCACAGGAAATCGAGGGCTTGCGCGTCTCAAAACTCTGTTTCAAAATCGAGGCATGAAATGCGCCTATGCCCGCATCTCGACTGGCGACTAACCCCCCTGCCCTCTCTCCCGCGGCGCTGAGGCGCCACTCGAACATTTTCCTCTTGACCCTGACGCAGCGTCAGGCCCGACGATACACTCAGAGGCATGACGAAACCGGGCACAACTCGCCTGTACCAGGTGCGCGAATTCGCCGAACTCGCAGGTGTCACCGTGCGCGCGCTGCATCACTACGACCGCCTCGGGCTGCTCAAGCCCCGGCTGCGCAGTGAAGCGGGCTACCGCCTGTACAGCGAGCGCGACCTGCTCCGGCTGGAGCAGATCGTAGTGCTCAAGTTTCTCGGACTGCCTCTGCGCTCCATCGGAAAGTTGCTGAACACCCGGGAATCCGTTACCGAGACTCTGCGGCGCCAACAGGCCGTGCTCGTCGCAAAACATCGTGAGCTTGCGAAAGCGATCGAGGCCATCGGCGCGGCACGGCACGCACTGGGGCGCAGCAGCGAACCCGACTGGACACTGTTCACCCAAATCATCAGGAGGATAGCCATGCAGAACGATGCAGACTGGACCAGCAAGTATTACAGCGACAGCGCCAATACCAAGGTCGATGCGCGCAAAACAATGTGGACGCCCGAACTTCAGGAGCGTGTCACCCGCGAGTGGAACGAACTGTTCCGCGATATCGAAGCCGCGCTCGGCGAGGATCCCGCCGGCCCGAAGGCGCAGGCGCTGGCCGCGCGCTGGCGCAAACTCGTCGGAGAATTCACCGGAGGCGACCCGCAGATCCAGCAGGGCCTGAACAAAATGTATGCCGACCAGGCGAACTGGCCGGCCGACAAGCAGCAGTATCAGATCAAGCCCGAGATCCACGAGTTCATCCAGAAGGCAATGTTGACATCACAGCAATAAGCGGCTGCCCGCGCCGCAATGTGCGAACCAGGGGCAGGGGCAAGCAACAGCCGCGCAGCGGCGGGATGCTGTGAGCCCGGCTCGCAAGAGCCGGGTAGGCATCCCGGGAGAGGATTCCGAGCCGCGTCAGCGGCGACACACGTTCAGCCGCGCTCCGCCGAAACCCTCTTCATCCCCGCTCAAATCGCCGCACCCGCCATCCGCTGACTCAGCCCACATTCATCTCGCGTTTTTTTGCTAAGATCACCTTAGAATAAAGAGTAAAGAGGTTGCACATCGGGGGTTGAGGGAGAGATCGTATGGCTTACGTAATTGCAGAACCCTGCATCGGAACCAAGGACACGGCCTGTGTTGATGCCTGTCCGGTGGATTGCATCCACCCCAAAAAGGACAGCGACAAATATCCCACGGAAGAGATGCTCTACATCGATCCCGTCGAATGCATCGACTGCGGCGCCTGCGTCCCGGTTTGCCCGGTGTCGGCCATCTTCGCGCTCGAAGATCTGCCGGAGAAGTGGGCGGAATATACCGAGCGCAACGCCAAGTATTTCGGCCGCGAGTAGCCGTTACGCGAGAAGGGCACACTAGACGTGTGCCTGTGCTGCTTCCATCGGCGGCTTTTACCTGTTCAATGCGAGCCTGAGTTATACCAGCTGATCGATTTTGTCGAGCAGTGCGTCCGGCGGATCGCCTTTCGTGATGAAGGCATTCGCCAGTTCCAGCGCTTCCGGCGGCAGGGAAAAATAAGCGGACAGAAAAATGATGGGAACATCCGGGCGGCTCTTGCGGATCTCGGCCGCGACGTCGCCGCCATTCATGTCGGGCATGAAGTAGTCCAGCACCACCAGGTCAACATGGTTCTGGTTGAACACCGATATACCCTGGCGGCCATCGCTGGCCGTGAGTACGTTGAAGCCATGGCTCTCCAGCATGATCTTACGGACCCGGAGGCCGATCCTCTCGTCATCAACGCACAACACCGTCTTCGCGCGCACGCTTTGGATTGGAGTTGTCATGCCAGTCTCTAACATTGCTGCCGACCACTGATAATCATTGATGCTGAATCGTCCCACCGGCGACACAGAATTTGCATTTTTTCTTCGTGCACTTTTTGACGATTGCTGGCGCAGGGCGTTACCTCATATCTACCTCAGATGCGCTCCCTTGCCTATGCCGAAAACGTGGTAGAAGGCCCAGAATTTTCAATGCGTTGACCGGTCAAAACCAGCGTGTTACCGTACTTTGTTGATCATCTTCAAGGCCCTTTACAGGGCGACCAAAGGATCCGGCTTTGCCTCCTGAAGCCCAGGCAACTACCTCCGTGCGTAAAACTGCGCTAAATGCCGTTCACCGTCGGCTCGGCGCGAAAATGGTTGACTTCAATGGCTGGGACATGCCGGTCGAGTACCCGTCTGTCGGCGGATTAATGAAGGAACATCTCGCGGTCCGCTCCGCAGTCGGGGTCTTCGATGTCAGCCACATGGGAGATATCCGCATCTCCGGCCCACAGGCACTCCAGGCCGTTCAGCACATTGCCATGAATGATGCCGCAAAACTGACCATCGGCCAAGCGCAATATTCCGCCATGCTTTACCCGGAAGGTACCTTCGTGGACGACGTCATCGTTCACCGTCTCGGCCAGGATGATTATCTTCTGGTCATAAACGCCGGGACTCGCGAAAAAGACGTGGGTTGGGTGACCAGCAACACTCGCAACTTCGATGCCAAGGTCGAGAACTTGAGCGACGACTACACCCAGATCGCCATCCAGGGACCCAAAGGCGTCAACACGTTGCAAAAACTGACCGACGCCGATCTGTCCGCCGTGAAGTTCTATTGGCTCACCCACGGCACCGTCTGCGGGCTACCCAATATCATGATCGCCCGCACCGGCTACACCGCCGAAGACGGCTTCGAGATCTACGTCCCTTCCGATGAAGCCACGAGTACGCGGGTCTGGAATGAAGTGTTGCACGCCGGCGAAGAGTTTGGCCTCGTGCCCTGCGGACTGGGCGCGCGCAATACGCTTCGCCTGGAAGGCGCGCTCTCACTCTACGGCCACGAAATCTCTGACAAGATTAATGTATGGGAAGCCCGCCTCGACCGCTTTATTAAGATGGAGAAAGGCGACTTTGTCGGCCGCAGCGCGCTGGAGAAGGCCAAAGCCGAAGGAGTGAAGCGTACCCTGGTCGGGCTGGAATCCGTCGAGCGCGGTATTCCACGCGATGGCTATCGCGTGCTCGATGAGAGTGGCTCACAGATCGGCTACGTGACCAGCGGCTCGTATGCGCCGTTCCTGAAGAAGAACATCGCGCTGGCCTACGTTCCGGTGGAGCACTCAGCCATCGATACGGTGGTTGCGGTCGAGATCAGGAATCAGCCCGTGAAATGCAAGGTGGTTCCCATACCGTTTTATAAGCGCCCGAAGAAAACGAGCAGCTAGCAATTAGCAACTAGTTCCACAAGGACAGCGGGTTTTCTTCGGGTAACGTCGATTTTGCGGGCACGAAGGCAGCGGTGACGCAACAGCCGCGCAGCGGCGCGATGCTTTGAGCCCGCGGCGTGAGCGGCGGGTCGGGTCGCAAAAGAAAACGAGCCCCTTCAGGGGCGGCACGCGTTTGGCAAGGCTCCGCGTCAGGGCACGACCTTGGTCGTGCCGTCGTCGCTCTTTTTTGGAATTGTCATCCCGACGAGGCCTTTAGGCCGAGGAGGGATCTGTTTCTATCGACAGATCGCAACTGGTTCGCGATTGAGGAATCGTACGACGCGTCAAAACAACAGCCGCGCAGCGGCGCGACGCTTTGAGCCGCCGCATGAGCGGCGGATCGGGCACAACGGGTTCATTTATTCTGGTTGAAGCCCCATAGGGGCGGCACATCATAGCGAGGAGGCAATCGTGGCTTATCCCGCGGACTACAAGTACACCAAAGAGCACGAATGGCTGAAGGTCGAGGGTAAAACCGGGACCGTTGGCATTACCGATTATGCGCAGAATTCGCTCGGCGACATCGTTTTCGTCGAGTTGCCCAAAGTTGGCCAGGAAATTACTGCCGGCCAGACCTTCGGCTCTGTGGAGTCCGTTAAAGCCGTCTCCGACCTGTTTGCGCCGGTTTCCGGCACGGTCACCGAAGTCAACGAATCGCTGAACAATAAGCCGGAACAGGTGAATAAGGACGCCAACTCGACCTGGATGATCAAGATCACCTTGAACGATGCTGGCGAAACCGCTCAGTTGCTCTCGGCCGCCGACTACCAGAAATTCATTGCGGAAGAGGGCGGCGACTAGGCGATATCGGCATCGGGATAGCTTCGCGTCAGGGCGACCTCGGAGGCTGCGGAAGATCTTGGCTCTGCGAAGATTCGATTCAGGGCACGACCTCGGTCGGGCCGGTATTGCTCTTTTTAGTTTTGTCATCCTGAGCGAAGCGAAGGATCTGCTTTTCCTCGGTGGAAACGCCAGTGCAACCGGCCTTGCGATGCCGCAAACACCGCGAAAAGCAGAGCCCGAAGGGTGTGCCATGATCGCCCAGCACGGAGCCGCAGGCGGAGTGCTGGGTGAACGGCGACAAATTCATTCGAGTCCCTCGGGGACGCCAGATGCTTTGTAACGCTCCGCGTCCAGGTCGCGACTCGGGAATCTGCGAATCCGCCGGCACCTCGACGCAACAGCCGCGCAGCGGCGCGACACTTTGAGCCCGCCGCGTGAGCGGCGGGGGTCGGCTGGCAAAAGGACACGAGCCCCGTAGGGGCGGTACATGGCTTTAGAAAAGGGGGCTTTAGCCCCTGAGGTTTTTCACCGTATTCAATACATATCAGCTCCGGTGGTGCCCCAGCCCGGAACATTCATCTAACTACTAACACCCAGAAAGCTCAGGATTCCATGCGCTATCTTCCTAAATCTCAATCCGATCGCGACACCATGCTCGCCGAGATCGGAGCCGATTCCATTGACGACCTGTTCGCCGCCATCCCGGCCGAATACCGCCTGAAGCGCGACCTCAACATCCCGCGCCAGTATGCTGAGAGCGAGATTGTCGACTTCTTCCGCGAGCGCGCTGCTGAAAACGCGCAAGGCTATGTCACCTTCCTCGGTGCCGGAGCCTATTCGCACTACCGTCCGGTCGTCATCGATTCGCTCATCTCGCGCGGCGAATGGTTCACCGCGTACACCCCCTATCAGCCGGAAATCTCCCAGGGAACGCTGCAGGCCATCTTCGAATTTCAGTCGATGATCTGCGAACTTACCGGCATGGACGTCGCCAACGCCTCCATGTATGACGGCTCCACCGGAGCAGCCGAAGCCCTGATGATGGCCGAACGCGTTACCGGCCGCCACAAGGCGGTAATCGCCAACACCGTACATCCCGAGTACCGTGAGGTCATCGCCACCTACGCGCGCTACCAGGGAACGCCCATCACCCTCGTCGGATATGGCAACGACGGCCGCATCGATCTCGAAGCGCTCGACAAAGCCATCGATAACGAGACCGGAGGCGTACTCATCCAGTCGCCGAACTTCTTCGGCCTTATCGAAGACATTGCCGCCATCGCCGACATCGTGCACAAGAAAGGCGCGCTGCTGGCCGTCTCCATCGCCGAAGCCGTTTCGCTTGGCATCGTCAAGCCGCCGGCCGAAGCTGACATCGTCAGCATGGAGGCGCAGTCGTTCGGCGTCCCGCTTGGCTACGGGGGCCCCTACTGCGGTGTGATAGCGACGCGCGACAAGTTCGTCCGCCAGATGCCCGGCCGTCTCGCCGGCGAGACTCGCGACCGCAACGGCAAGCGCGGCTACGTGCTCACCCTCTCCACGCGCGAGCAGCATATCCGCCGCGAGAAGGCCACTTCGAACATCTGCACCAATCAGGCGCTGGTCGCGCTCATGGTCAACATCTTCCTGACCGTCTACGGCAAAGAAGGTTTGAAAGACTTGGCGAAACAGAACCTTGCCAAGGCGCACTACGCCGCCGGGCAGTTCAAGAAGCAGGGAGCGAAGCTGCGCTTCGGCGGCACGCCGTTCTTCAACGAGTTCGTTGTCCAGACCAAGGCGGACCCCTACGTCATCAACGACAAGCTGCTTCAGCAGAAAATCATCGGCGGATTCCCGCTCAAGAAGTTCTATCCCGAGCTGGGTAATGCCGCCTTATGGTGCTGCACCGAAACGACCAGCCGCGCATCCATCGACGCGGCAGTGAAGGAGGTGGCGTAATGACATTCGACGACAAGATCACCAAAGCCACCACGCATGTGAATCAGAACGAAGGCCTCATCTTTGAAAAGTCTTCGCCCGGCAAGAAAGCTTACAAGCTGCCCCCGCTCGACGTCCCCGAAGTTGACGCCGAGGAGTTGCTGGGCGAGCACACCCGCGAAGACCTGGGCAACATGCCTGAGGTGAGCGAGATCGAAATCATCCGCCACTTCACCCGCATGTCCACCTGGAACTATGCCGTCGATTACGGCATGTATCCGCTGGGTTCCTGCACTATGAAGTACAACGCGCGCGTGAACGAACTCGTCGCGCGCCTCGATGGCCTGGCCCAGGCCCATCCCTATCAGCCCGAGCGCATTTCCCAGGGCGCGCTGCGCATCATGAAGATGCTGCGCGACCAGCTCATGGAAATCACCGGCATGGACGCCATCACCCTGCAGCCCGCCGCCGGCGCGCATGGCGAATTCACGGGAATCCTGCTCGTCCGCGCTTATCTCGAGTCGCAGGGCAATCCGCGCAAGAAGATTCTCGTTCCCGACTCCGCCCACGGCACCAATCCGGCAACCGCCGCCATGGCCGGATACGCGGTCGAGAACCTTAAGTCCAACGCCGCCGGCATGGTCGATGTCGCCTCGTTAGTTGCGCAAGTCAATGACGATGTCGCGGCCCTGATGCTCACCAATCCCAACACCCTGGGCATCTTCGAGCAGGAGATCCACAAGATTGCCGACGTGCTGCACGACAAGGGCGCGCTGCTTTACATGGATGGCGCCAACATGAACGCGCTGGTCGGCAAGGTCCGCCCCGGCGACTTCGGCGCCGACGTCATGCACCTCAACCTGCACAAGACCTTCTCCACCCCGCATGGTGGAGGCGGTCCCGGCTCCGGCCCCGTCGCCTGCAAGAAGATCCTCGAGCCCTTCCTGCCGACGCCGGTCGTCATTGAGCACGCCGACGGCACCCTGGGCTTCGACTACAACCGCCCGCAATCCATCGGACGCGTGCGCATGTTCTTCGGCAACTTCGGCATGCACGTGCGCGCCCTGGCCTACATCATGGCCAACGGCCCTGACGGCCTGCGCCAGACCACCGAAGACGCCGTGCTCAACGCTAACTACATCCGCAAAAAGCTGGAAGGCGTTTACGAGCTGCCCTACAAGACGCCGACCATGCACGAGGTCGTCTTCAGCGACCACCTGCAGACGCGCAAGGGCGTGAAGACCGGCGACATCGCTAAGCGGCTCATCGACTACGGCTTCCATCCCTACACCGTCAGCTTCCCGCTGGTGGTACACGGCGCGATGATGATCGAGCCTACCGAGAGCGAATCGAAGGAAGAGCTTGACCTGTTCATCGACGCGATGGAGGCTGTAGCCGAAGAGATCGACGAGTCGCCCGAGTTCGTGCTCGAAGCTCCGCACACGACGCGCGTCTCGCGCATGGACGAAACCGCCGCCGCCCGCAAACCGGTGCTGCGCTGGAAACCCGAGCCCAAGGAAGAAGCCAAAGACTCCGAGAAGCTCGAGGCGGCGATGAAGGGGTAGGACCGTTTTATGTTGTCCGACTTTTTGGCTAGATTTTAAACGTGTAATCCCGGAGGTTCACTGCCGCTATGGCATATCACTGGACATGTCCTTACTGCGATAGGAATGCGACTCTCCAATCCGGGAACTACGGTATGAATTCCTTCCAACTTGCAATAGATAACTCAGAAGGCTATCGCTGCTTCAAGACACTTCTTATCGTATGTCCGAACCATAATTGCAAACGGTTTACGCTACAGCTATCAATGTTTGAAGGAGTTAAGAATTATCAAGGGTGGGTCGAGGCAGGCGATCTCCTTCGTACATGGAGTCTGCTTCCAGCATCGGAGGCACGACCGATGCCTGACTACCTTCCCCAACCGATTCGAAACGACTACGAAGAGGCTTGCCTGATTAGGGATCTCAGCCCCAAAGCATCCGCTACTCTTTCGAGACGAGCCCTTCAGGGCATGATTCGAGATTTCTGGGGCATTAAGAGGGGGCGATTGATCGATGAAATCGACGCATTGAAGGAGAAGGTCGATCCGGTTACATGGAAGGCTATCGATGCCGTAAGAAGCATTGGCAATATCGGCGCTCACATGGAGAGAGACATCAACGTCATTGTTGATGTAGAGCCAGACGAAGCTAGGAAGTTGATTCAACTGATCGAAATCCTGGTGGATGATTGGTATGTTACGCGTCACGAGCGAGAGGAACGCCTCAAAGCCGTTATTGAGTTAAAAGAGGCAAAAGAAGATCAGAAGAAGGCAAACGCAGCGCTTCCATCCGCTGACGGCGAATAGACACAACCAACCCCGCCGACACGTTTGCGCCGAGTGCTGGTTCTGCGATCGGCGTGTGTCGAGGGCGCGCCAAGACAGCCCAGCGTGGCGCGAAGTGAAACGCTAGATAGCGCCTTTAATAAGGACCTAGCCCCTTCAGGGGCGGCACAAACTATGTTGAATCCCACTCAGCCGGGTGCCGCGTCCTTCGGTTAGACACAAACATGGGTCGTGACCGACAACCCCGTCCCCGCAGGGGACACCATATCTAAGCCCAGCGCCTTCAGCGCTGGGTACCGGCGGCCCTACACCTCCGAGTCCCGTTAGGGACGGCATATGTGCGCGTGACGCTCGAAACATCTGTCGTCCCTAACGGGACTCCCACACGACAAAACATGTTTACCCAGCATTGAAATGCTGGGCTGAGATATTCTGTCCCGCTTCGCGAGACGGGCGCCCTGGATGCGCTTGGCTACTTAACGCCAACGATCATAGACGGC
Source organism: uncultured Acidobacteriaceae bacterium (assembly GCA_963846815.1). Classification (GTDB taxonomy): domain Bacteria; phylum Acidobacteriota; class Terriglobia; order Terriglobales; family Acidobacteriaceae; genus CAVVDY01. Next base: position 128,652 of record CAWJXG010000004.1, read on the forward strand.
CTGCCCAATACTCACGCGTGGCGCCCCCAACTTCGTTTGGGAAGCGGGTTTTTCGCCTGACCGAACATCACGCCGCTGACGCGACCCATCATCCCCAACAATTCCGCTCCGCCCCTGTTCACAATCCGGCCCCGCTTTTTCACGAATCGTGGCCACGCTCCAGGGCATCTTTCCCGCCAAGCGTCGTTCCAATACTCGCCGCAAATATCGGCTTTCACCATCGACCACAATTCATAGGAGAACGTATGGCAACGCTCAGAGTCGCAGCAAAACCAGCAGCAGCACCCATGAAGGTGGCGCAGGTCCCCCGCCCCGGAGCCCCCTTCGAAATCGTCGAGCGCGAGGTCCCAACGCCGGGCGCCGATCAGGTACGCATCAAGGTGCAGGCCTGTGGTGTCTGTCACAGCGACGTGCTCACCAAAGAGGGCCTGTGGCCCGGCATTCAGTATCCCCGCGCTCCCGGACACGAAGTCATCGGTCTCATCGATGAACTCGGCGATGGCGTTTCCGGCTGGAAGAAAGGACAGCGTGTCGGGGTCGGCTGGCATGGCGGACACGATGGCACCTGTCTCCCGTGCCGCCGCGGCGACTTCAACAACTGCGTCAACATGCAGGTTCCCGGCATCAGCTATGACGGCGGATACCAGCAATACATGTTGGCTCCCGTGACCGCGCTCGTGACCGTGCCGGACAGCTTGAAGGACGCCGAAGCCGCCCCGCTGCTCTGCGCCGGCGTTACCACCTTCAACGCGCTGCGCCACAGTGGCGCGATGCCCAGTGACCTGGTTGCGGTGCAGGGCATCGGCGGTCTCGGCCATCTTGGAATTCAATATGCGAACAAGTTCGGATACAGGGTGGCGGCGATCGGACGCGGCCCGGAGAACGCGACCCTGGCGAAGAAGCTCGGCGCGCATGTGTACATCGACAGCCAGGCCACCAACGCCGCGCAGGAGTTGCAGAAGCTGGGCGGCGCAAGAGTCATCATCGCGACCGCCCCAAGCGGCAAAGCGATGTCGGAGCTGATCGACGGTCTGGGCCCGAATGGCGAGCTGATGGTAATCGGCGCGTCACCCGATCACATTCAAGTCACTCCCATGCAGCTCATCGGCGGAAGTAAAACGATTCAAGGATGGGCCTCGGGGATACCCACGGATTCCGAAGACACCCTGCGTTTCGCGGAACTGACAGGCGTTCTTCCCATGATCGAAACCTATCCGCTGGAAAAAGCCGGGGAGGCGTATGACCGCATGATGAGCGGCAAGGCGCAGTTCCGCGTCGTTCTGACCATGTAGAGCGCGCCGGTAAACGATCTCGATACCCGAGGACGAAGCGCCATCACCGCGATACCAGCCCGCAGGGCGGCATGGGGTGAGCCCGGCTCGTAAGAGCCGGGTGAGCATCGCAAATAAAGCATGAGCCGCGTGAGCGGCGACATCAATCCCATCTACTGCTTCGGTTTCGTGGTCGTTCTCTTCGCCGCCGGCTTCGTCGCCTTCGCCGCCGGCTTAGGATGGGCATCGTCGGAGATCTGCTTGGCTACCGCGTTGGCCTCCTGCACAAAGGTATCTGTCACGGCGTCGACAGCCATGGTGCTTGCCTCCGCGGCGAGCGGCAGGTCTCTCAACTCAGGAGCAGGCTTCCCCACCTTGTACAGCGTCACCAGCGTCAGCGCCTGATACTTCGCCGGATCGAGTGTCACACCCTTGGGCAGCGCTGATGTCGGAATGCCGCCCGTCCCGGCATCCTTCACCACCGACGGAACCGTATACACGATGTAGTCGCACTGCTTGGACCGGGCCTCGCTCTGAACCTCCTGCGGCGGGGTATCCGCGTCGAGCGGAATTGCCTCCAGTTGCACGCGGCTAAACTCGCTCAGCAGGTTCAGCCGAAGATTGTCCGTCGGCAGCGATTGCCCGCTCTTGTCATCGATCTTCACCACGCCCACTCGCACCACTCCGGCAGTCTTCGGTGCGACCGTCGCGGCCGGAGCAGCAACAGTTGCAGCAGCAGCCGGAGCAGCCGTCGCCCCAGTTGCGCCATGAGTTGTTGCGGTCGCACCGCTACCAGCAGCAGCCACTGCGGCTGAAGAGGCCGCCTCCGCATTCCGCGACGCTGCCGCGCCTCCCATCATGGAGCCCATGTCCATCGCCTGGCATCCCGGCGGAGCGTCGAACAGCGACGCCTCCAGCGTGGTGTTGGTCAGTTCCAGCACCTCGGTTGTCATGGTTGTGGTGCGCCCCTGGGTGGTGATCGTCATGGTCTGCTTCAGGGGATAGCCCATCGCCATCCCGCCTCCGCCTTTCATCACGATGCGATCATGGCAACCGGGTTCTGACTGGCCGCCGCAGGCCATCGAACGGTACGACTCATCGCCGCAGGAGAACGCAGCCGATACGTCGGCGTACCAGCCATCCATCTCCATCTTCATGTGCGATTGGTTACACGCATCGGGGCTCGACTCCATGGTCATCGTCGTCCTGATGTGCCGCGCCTTGTAGCCGAACATCTCCTGGCGCTCGCCGGTGTCCGCGGAGTTGCGCGTGATGGTCAGCACGCCGCCTGCGCGCGGAGCCACGGGCTCCGTCTTGCCGCGCATCATGTCTCGCGCGTTCGGCATGGCAGGACACGACGTTTCTTCTTTGCCGAACGGCATCACCATGCATCGGTCGCCCATGACGGTGACCATGCGCTTCTCGTCGCATTGCATGATGCTGGCCGCGCCGCCGCGGCCACCGAAACTCATCTCGGTGCGCTGGCGCGCGCCCTTGATGTACACCGTGCTCTCGGTGGAGTGCCCCATCACCGTGGTGCGGGTCTTGATCTTGATGTCAGCGGAAGCGAGAGCGGAGAGACAGAGTACGGCAACCAACGACAGACGCAGTATGCGCATCGCGAGCAGCCTCCAAGGCTGTCCAACAGCTTCAACAACGTTTTCGCATTCGTCAAGAACTAAAACGGGAAAGATGCCAGGGGCGGGACGACCGCAGGTCTCCGTCAGTATAGGGCAATGTCGCGTACAGCGGAATAATGGGTACGCTTACGCCGCGTCCTGGCTCGACGGCATCCTCTTCTCTTTCGCGCTGCTGCCGCGTAACAGCGAAGCCACAGGTTGATCGACGGAGCGCACATGCAGGTCGCGTTGCGGGAACGGGATCTCGATGCCATGCTCGCGAAACGCGGCGAAGATAGCGAAGTAGAGATCGCTCTTCAGTACCTTGGGAGTTTGCACGCGCCGTTCGGTCCATACCCGCAATTCGAAGTTCAGCGAGCTGTCGCCGAATTCCGTGAACACCACTTCCGGCGCCGGATTCTCCAGCACCTCCGCGTGCTTGGCGGCGATCTCCACCAGAATGCGCCGCACCTCTGCAGGGTCGGCGTCATAAGAGACGCCCACCGGCATGTTGATCCTCACCCGCGTGTCGTTGGCAGTCCAGTTGGTCACCCGGTGGTTGATGAACTCGGAGTTGGGAACGATGATCACCACATTGTCGTTGGTGCGTACCCAGGTGCTGCGCCCCTGCATCCGCACCACATCGCCATAGGTCTCGCCCACTTCAATCCGGTCGCCCAGTCGGATGGGCTGCTCCAGCAGCAGGATCAGCCCGGCTACAAAGTTGGTCACAATGGGCTGCAGGCCCAAACCAATGCCGATGCCGAGCGCGCCGCCGATCACTACCAGGCTGTTCAGATTCAGGCCCAGAGATTCCAGGCCGATGACCAGTCCCAGTGTGAAGATGAGATACGACGACACCCGCGCCAGCGCATACTGCTGTGAATGTGTCAGCGGCGTATGGGTGAGTACCCGGTTCTTCAGCACCCGCATGGAGAAGTGCGAGACCAGGGTCAGCAGCACCAGGAAGATGGCCACCCGCAGCACGAAGGTCACGGTGACGGGGACCTGCCCTATCTCAAACATCGGCTGCGAGAGGTAATGCCGCAACTGCCCTGCAGCGCCCGACAGGTGCGAGACATAGCGGCTGCCCAGAGCAGCCAGTGCGATCAGCACCAGCAACACGGCAATCATCTTCCAGGGCAGGCGATTCGTCTTCATCCTTAGCAACTTCTCTGAGAAGGTCTCAAAAGAAGTATGATGCCGCTCGCCCGCCATTTCATTTCCGTATTCCGGGACATTTGTTCGAATGCAAGCGAACGCGCGTAGCTTATCGGCTTAGAAGGAGTTACGCTGTGAAGCGAGCTCTTCCGCAAGCTGGCAGAGACGACACGAAACTCGTCTCGCGGCCCGGCTTGCATCGGGACGAGAACCCATCCTTGATACAATTCCTCACATCCCACCATTCCAGCGCCCTGGATGATCGGGCCAATCAAAGCCTATGAAGAAAGTACTTTCGTTTCTGCTCCTCGCCTGCACGCCCTTGCTGATTGCTTCTTCGGCATTTGCCGCCGGGCCATCCTCCGATAAAGCCGCCCAGGCTACGCTTCGCGGATGCCTGCAACGCTCCGAAGGTCAATACATTTTGGTCGACAAGGACAATACCTATCGCCGTCTCTCCGGCGGAAAATTGAAGCACCTGGTTGGACATGAAATCGAAGTAACCGGAGAGCCCCGAACCCGGACCATTGACACCACTCCTGCCGGAGTCGCATCGAGCGTGAAGATGGAGTCCTATTTCGAGGTCAAGACGGTACACGACGTAACTCCGAACTGCGCCGAGTACGGCCGCTAAATGACACCACTGGCCGGTTGATCGCGGAGGAATTTCTGCCCCGCTCTGCCGGCCACGCACCTTATCGAACCTTCCTCACTACACGACTGCACCGCGCTGGCTTGCGGTGCGGAGTCTGGACACAACTTCCCTGGCGGGCTGCGTAAAGGCATTGCGGAGACAATCTTTTGACTGTCTCCGCGCCGCCCGTACGCCCCCGGGAAGCTGCTACTGACTCAGTTTCTAAACCCGGCCTAGAAGGAGAACACCGGCCCGAATTCTGTGCGCCAATCCGTCCAGGTGCACGTCGGCTTTCCGGACACTTTGGTTGTGCACGCGCCTACGTCATTCGGCACGGCGTAGCTCTGATACTGGCTCTCTTCAAAGCCGAACTGTACCCAGTTGTTCAGCTTGTAGAACACAGTTGCAGCCTTCAGAGAGCTCTTAATCGGGCCTGCTCCGGATGCGCCGATGTCCTTCGCCTTGGCGAAATCCGCCGCATTCGTGGCGTCGATTCCGTACTCGAAGTAGGCTTGCCATCCGGCGTTGCGGCCCTTGGGTTCGGCGTTGAACCACCGTGACAGCGGCAATCCAACCTGCACGAAGCCACCGTAGCCCCGCACCGGCTCTTGCGGCGCCACCATGGCCCCGCCGTTTGCGTTGGTGCCGAAGAAGACCGTCGAGGAGCCGTCTACGGAGGCAGCGCTCTTCAGCCCGGTCAGACCACCGGTGTAGTTGTAGATGCTGTTGAGCTGGTCGCCGAAGAAGAAGCGCATATCAGCGCCCATGTAGCCGCTGGCCACAACCGTCAGCCAGCGAGTGGGAAGCGAGACCGCAATCTGGTTTCCGTAGCCGGGTGTCGTCACATCAACTCCGGTTGGGAAGTCGGCCTTGTAGGCCGCCGGTACAGCCGAGCCCAGCACTGTCGCCTGCCGATGGGTGTAGAAACCGCTCCACAGGATTTGTGCCGGCACTACGCCGGGAGCCTTGTCCAGTTGGAATTCCAGTACAGTTCTGGCTTCCAGCTCCGGCGCTGCAGAATCGGCGCCCTGCCGTTCGCCATATCCCAACTGGTTGCCCAACCCGTCAGTGACCGCGCACGACGTGGCCACCCCCAGTTCGGTAATCGTGCAGCTCACGCTGTCGGCGGGAGTCAGACCCTCACTGGGCATCGCGATCGCGAACTCAGGATCGATCTTGAAGTTCCGCGACCCTCCGAACTTATGGATCGTGCCCACCCGGAACTGCGGCGAGCGTTCGTAGACATTGCCCCAATACGCGCCGAAGAACGTCGTCTCAAACAAGTTCATCAGGGCGCTGGAACCAAACAGCGACCAGTCTTGACCTGCCTCGAAGAAGACGTCGGTCTTGTCGGTGGCGGCGTAATCTAGGCGCCCGTAAGCCAGCCTCAACTGCAGCGCGTTGCTGCGGATCGAGGACACGTTGCGATTGTCTACACGGCTGAAGTTGCCTTCAAAGTCAGCTTCAATCGTGCCGGTGATGGTCAGCTTTTTAGAAGCGTCCGGCCATTCAAAATGCGAGCCGAACCTGGTGGCGCGCGCCTTGACATGGAATTCCGGGTTGGGGTTGGGGCCTGTGTCCGCGTTCAGAAATCCGGGAACGATAAAGTCATCGCCGCGCGGATCGCTGGTGTCGTACGCCATGGTGGACTTGATGAACCCATAGGGACGTACCTTCACCGGGCCTAGCATCATCGCCGCCTTGAGTCCATCCTTGATGGGAGGACCGACCGGCAGCACGCGCACCGGCGCAATGGCCGGAATCACCGCTGGTCCCGGTGCTTCCTTCGGCTTCGGAGCACCCTGGCCCGTCGTCATTTGCGCGGTCAGGTAAGGCTGGGAAGAAAGCGAGTCCGCGAGCATATGCTCGTTCATGGAAGTGGCAACCGCCGCTTGCATCGAGCTAATGTCTGTCTCGCTGATGAGCCCTTTTTGTTTCAGAAGTAACAGCAACTGCTGAGTGCCCGCTTGTCCGGTCGCGGAACTCAGGCTTGCCGCTTCTCCCGGAGTGAGAATGCCTTTGCTAACCAGCAAATTCAGCAACACGGCATTCGGGGTGGATGGGTTCACGCCGTTCAATGAAGGATCCGGCGCGGCTGCTGCGTCCGGTGCCGCCGCATTCCCTGGTTCCGCAGCTTGCATAGCAGCTACGCTACAGAGCAGTACGGCGATCACGAAGGACACCAGCCATAGGCTTCGTTGTAACGATTGCATTTCGCCTCCCGAGTGGGCGTTTTCGGCCCGGCATCAACAGAAATCCCCTGCCCTGCCGTGCGGCATGGAATCTTCTGGTGACTTTTGGCCTTGGGCGGCAAATGTATGCGACTCATCACCCTGAAAGGATGACACCGCTCACTTAGAATTGTGACGTATGACACAATACGGCTGTGATGTGAACACCCGTAGAACCCCAAATCAGAGCCACGTCATTAACCACAAGTTACAGAACTGTAAACGTTTGGCGAACATTACGGCTGTCCGTTTGGCAGCTCCAAGTCGTGTTATAAATGGCGGCTACAACTTAGGTATCAACAAGCGCGAATGGACCATGTTTTTGGGCTATGACGGGTAGAACCGGCCCAGGACCGCACATCCTTTCCGGCAGGCGGCGTGCGATTCGACTCATCATCGGCGTTCCCAAACCGGCGCGAGCCATTCGCTTCTACGCTGACTTTTTGGTCTTGCGTTTCTCGCATTCCTTGCGGATCTTTTCGTAGCGGAGCGACAGCGCTGCCAGTTCCTCATCGGAGAGATTCTCGATATCGATCATCTGGTCCCGGGCGGTGCCGATGGCATGGATCAATTCGTTGAGCTTCAGGTTGATCGCGCGGGCGTCACGATTTTGGGTGTTCTGAATCAGGAAGACCATCAGGAAGGTCACGATGGTTGTGCCCGTATTGATGATCAGTTGCCAGGTATCGGAGTAGTGATAGAGCGGGCCCGCGATCGCCCACACGGCAATTACCGAGATAGCGCCGGCGAACCCCCATCGCGAGCCCAGATAAGAAGAGGCCGTCGACGAAAGCTGTCCAAACCAGTCTGGCGCAGGCTTCTTTACCCGCGCCCGCTTGGCAGCCGATCCGCTTGCAGCCCTGGTCATGGACTTATGCCTACTTGCGCGAGCCGGCAATCAGCACCACTGCGCCAACCGCGCACAGCACACCGCCAATGGCCGGAGAAAGTTTCTGGTCGTGGTGAGTAGTAATGCCGATCGAAGCACTACCCACCTTAGCTTCGTGAGTGTTACTCCTGGGGATGGGGACGATGAAAGCCAATATTCCGAGCACCAGGACAACGAGTCCAACGAGAGCGAGTGGTCGCATTCTTCTCCTTCAAGGGATGGCTGTATGTATTCCCTGGCCGATTACAGGCCCGGCAGAGGAATCGAGAGTTTCTCCTCACTGTTTGAACCGCATGGGCTGGCTTCTGGTTGTACGTCGCTCCGCTATTGACCCAGCCGGTAGTCTGGGGGATACTCTTCCGCAATTCAGACGCACGCTGTCGTGCAACTTCGGTTCCGATTTTAGGGACACCGAACGATTTCCCGCGAGAGACAGCATCCGCCGGTCTTGTCGTCAGGTACAAATTCGGCCCCGCAAGTCTCAGAGCAGGAAGATGCTCACCGTGAAGTTCAGCCGGGCGGCCATGTACCAGCGGAGCTTCGACCGGAGGACGCAATGATCCTTCGTCTGCCTGATCGGCTGCGGAGTCGCTTTTAAGCTAACCAGGAACAATTCCAGCTGGTTGTTTTGCTTGCTCGATGAGTTCGGCGGCCCCGGCCGTTTTCCCACTTATCCCAGCCAGATCGTGCTCGGTCCTAACGGCGCTCCTTACGGCGCCGAGCTTAAGGGAGGCATTCCGGAAGCCCAGGGCAGGGTCTACAATCTGCTGCCACCGCTGACGGCCGCATCGGCAACGGCCAACAGTTTCTAGACTTATAAACTGCTTTACCAATTTGGAATAGGGAACGATGGCACCTACCCCCACAAATTCACGCCGTGATTAATGTCGCGTTGCGCCATCAGCGCGTCGTAGCCTCAAAAAGTCCGGGCTAGCGGATTCCGACCATGCCACGCGTGGATTCGATCAGCTTCTGTGAATCGAAGCCCACCCCATTCTTGAACACCGTCTCCACGTGTTCCACGGCCGAGATGTCTTTCGCAGCGTCTCCGGCAACGACGACGAGGTCGGCTTGCTTTCCGGGGGCAATCGTGCCGATGCGATCGGCCCGGCCCAGGTACTTCGCGCCGTTCAGGGTGTAGATCTGAATCGCCTGCTCCGGAGTGAAGCCCGCCTCTACCAGCAGCTCCAGGCTGCGCTGATCGCCGAAGCCCGGCAGCACCGCTCCGTAAGCCGTGGGATCGCAGCCTGCCATGAGAACACCGCCGGCCTCGACAAACTCGCGCTCGAACTGCATCTCCTTCTTCAACATCACGTTCGTCGCAGAATCCGGCCCTTGTTCCGCGCGCATCGAGCGGATGGTCAAGACACTGTCCCATGCCTCCGGCATCATCGCCTCCTTCTCGCGCATGAGCAGCGACATCGGCGAGCCTTGCGGCGTGACGCTTTCCAGTACGGCGAGGGTGGACGTCACCGCTACATGATGACTCACCAGGTCGCGGATCATCGTCATCACGGGAGCGCTGTTCATCTCGACCGAACTCAGCAACTGCTTCATCGCGCCGGCGGGGCACTCACCTTCCTTGCGGCCGGGATAGAACTCCGTATCAACCAGGATCCCGTGCTCCAGATTGTCGATGCCCATGTCCGCGGCCTCGGTGAATCCGACGGAACACAGATGCCCCGTGATCTTCTGCCCGTGCGCGTGGACGGCCTGGATGGCGGCCCTCAACTCATCGGGCGAGATGTGCATGTACGCCTTCCAGGAGGTGACGCCCTCCGGGACCCAGTAGTCGACCATCTTGCGCGCGTCCTCCGGTCCCGTGAGCTGATGCATTTGGGGGATGAGAGGCGGGTTCCCTTCGAGGTATGGGCCGGTTACGTCGAGGTCCGGCCCGGGCCGCTGGCCTGCATCAATCTCCTTCTTCAGGTTGAGATCGGTGTAGGGCGCAATACTGCCGGCGGTACGCGCAGTCGTAACGCCGACGGCGAGATACAGCCGCGGCGCGGTGTCGAGCAACTCGCCGACAACCAGGTCCCCGAAACCGCTGCTCATCGGCTCGGAGTAAAACAGATGCTCGTGCATGCCCACGAGTCCGGGGAACACAGTGTGCCCGTGAAGGTCGAGAACCTTTGCCCCGGAGGGAACCGGCACGCTGGCGCTCGGACCAACCGCCGTGATCTTGCTGTGATCGACAACTACGGTTTGGTCGAACGCCGCAGCGGCGCCAGTGCCGTCGATCACTTCGACGTGCGTCAAGGCAATCACCGGGGCGGAGACCGAGATGTACGGAGCAAGCGGATTGGAAGGAGCGGCCTGAGCTACGGCCCATACCGAGAAGCACAAGAGACAGCCAGCCAGCAGACGACGTGTCATGGCTTGCTACTATGCCGCCGGCGAAAGCATCCGTCAAGCAGCCGCAGCAGCAATCAGATATGCCACAATGTGGACACCCCATTCGGCCATGGCTTGGCGGGGTCGGACTGTTGTCAGACAATGTGGGACTTCCCATCCGGCACGTAGAGAGCCAGCCGGGCAACCCCGGCCCGAATGGGCACCCGCATGGCTATGGGTGACAGATCGTGATTTTTTCTTTTTCTCTAAGTCCTTGTTTTCTTCACCTTAGCGCGTTTTCGCTCCTAAGTTCGTGATTCAAAATCAAGTTACAGGTAAGTTCCTCTACGGCAATGACTTACGACGCGAGATTTTGGTCTTGGGCTCTTGCCTGTTAGCCGGAGTTTCATGCTCACGCCCCTCACTTTCCAGACTGCCTGGTCTTCGTGTTCGAGCTGGGAGCAGCCGTGGTGGGCGGCTTCTTGCCCATGGCTTCCGCGAAGGCGCCTGCCATCTCGCGCAGCATCATGAGTTGGTCATCGGGAGCCAGCCGCTTGCAGGTGTCGAGAATGCCCGGTGAGGTGCGGCATCCGACAGCGCTGCGCTTGGCTGCGGCGAGACGAGCCACTGGCGGCGCACCCGGCTTGGGCTTGGGCGGCGGAAACGCCTGCTCGGGATCGGCATCGAGGTCGGTGTCGCGCGGCAGGCCAAACTCGCTTGCCAGGCCAGGAGAGCCCGCGACGCTCTCGTGCCACTCGTCGATCTCGTAGGGGCTGCGGCCCGTCCATGCTTGCACAGTCTTGAAATTGTTTGATGCAAGGCGGAGCGCCGTCAGCAGCAGGCGGGCGTCGCGGCGATCGATGACCCGGGCGGCGATGGCCTCGATGACCTGCGACAGGGCAGTCTGCACCGCCTGCATGTCTTCCAGCGGAGGCAGGTCGAGCCATACGCGCTCGCCCCGGGAGCGGGCCTGGGCCAGCTTCATGCGGCGGGCGCGATGGCCGGCGTGATAGTAACAATAGTGCTCGCGGCGCATGGCCGGAGACTGACAGAGACGGCCGTCTTCCTTTATATGACGGCAGGTTGGATAAGGCATAGGTGGACTCCTGTTTCGCTAATCGCTGTTCGCTACTTCGCTACTTCGCCGGAAAAGGCGCGCTCCGCGAGCTGGACAAAGAGCCCGGAGCGAAAAGCAAAGAGCATACTTTCCCAGTTTCGAGACTAACGACTGGTCAACCCAAAAGTCTGTGACATGGAGGGTTGGAGAGGTTACGAAAGGGCAAGCGGGGACACGTACTTTCGGGTGGGCGATGTTGGTCACGATGGCGTGTGACGTGGAATAAGGATGAGGTTTTTGAGTTAGACCAGGATGCTGCGTTTGCAATCGGAGAAAAGTGTGCACCTCTTCAGGTTTTGAACCGCGTCGTGTGACAACAGGTAAATGTAAGGAAGCGTGCCGAACCAGAGTGGTGAAATCGCTGGAGCCCGCGTGACACGTTACCGGTGTTTTCCCTGAGCACCCACCGTTCCCACCGAAGAGAAAAAGTCCCGCCCAACCATGGTTCGGTTGCATGGGGAGTCTCGTGCATCTGAGCCAGGCACTTCAAGCTTCACGATATTTGTCGATCACGACCAACAACAGTCAAAGTCCCCGCCCAACCAACCGATGGTTGGACGGGGCACCCTCGTGTGTGTTGACTACTCAGAGTGCTTGCCCGGGCCACCCGCCGGGATGGGCCACCGGGCCAGTCGCGCCCCTGTCCCCAGGTGCGGCAGCCGCCGATAGCAGCTGAACGTGATGAAGTGGATGGAGCCTTCGAACGTAGTAGCGCTTGAGCCCTTTTTCAAACTAGAAAAAATGTTCCACCACTTCCGTGGTCTTGACAGGATGGAGAATTAACCTAGCATTAATACGCCATCCTAAGCAGTCATGCTTAGGCCAAGTTGTTAGGCTAGACAATACAGGTCCCAATTCATAGAACGGCATCGGCCCAGTCCCCACGGGGTAGTCGAATCATAAGCGGCTTCATGGGCTCCCTTCTCAAGAACGACACAGACCACCTGTAGGGTAGGCGGTCTGCAGCAAGCCAATTCGTTAGCTGTTCTAGTGTCGAGTCCGCGCTCCGGCCCGTGCGCCGTTCGTCAATCCGCACAGACCGAATGCAGATAAGGCTAGCTACCCGCTCAGAGTTCGCTCCGGAGCGGAAGAAGGATTTTTCGTCTTCATTTTGGACTTATTAGTTGGGTGGGCAGAGATGCCCGTTGGATTCATGCCGCGGAATTCATATTCCGCCGGCAAATGCTTGTCAACGTAGTAGCACCAGCGTTAGCGCCACGCAACGCCGCAAAAGGAGACTACCTATGCGTCGCCAATCTAAGACTGAATCCATCGTCAATCCAGAACAGTCGGCCAGGCATGTGATTGCGGCGGGAGTCAAAGCCCTTCAGGCGCTCTCCATCGTGACCATAGCTCTATTCGTTTTCGTCGGAGCCGCCCACGCCCAGGGACCCTGCCCACCGAACACGCCTAACTGCATTTTAGTGAGCAGTGAGGACGGACAGGTACATGTGTGGTCCGATGACGGCACAACGTCTTACACTAAGACTCTCCTTAATGGTGGAGGTGGCGGGGGCGAAGGAATCGCCTGCGTCTCCGGGAGCACGAACGTGCTGTATGTGGCAAACAATGGCGGCGATATCAGTGCCTACAGCATGAACCTCGTAGGCGGCCAGGCGACATATCTCAATAAGGCGCCCGGTTGCGGACACATTAATTCAGGTCTGGTTGCCGATGGAAGTGGGATGTTGCTCTATCAATCTGGGTCTGGTACCCCCGGGTGCGTTTCCTCAATGAATATTTCTCCGGGGCCTCCCTACCTCACACTAAATTCGGGGCAGAACACTACTGATCGTTATGCGCACGACATTACGATCGGTAATTGCGCTCCGGGAACATCATGCGGCTACGGTGGCATGGTGTTGACGACCGACTATTATGATGGCCCGCCCTACGTCGTGAACGAGTACAGTCCTAACCCCAATCTAAATGCACCGCTGCCGTTCGTTGGACTGTTTCTACCTACCGCCCCTAATAATTGTGCCAACTTCGCGGGCGTTGGCACGGCATGTTGGACCGACTTGTCGGGAATGGCCTTCGACGCCTCGGGGAATCTCTGGGCGAATGACCTTGGCGTGTCGAATCCCAAAGGCTTCCAGGGTACATTCGAATTTGCTCCAGGCGGCTCCTGCGGGGCTGCCGTCTGCCCTTTGAATTTTGTCTACGATGTTGATTCCAAAGGGGGGGGACCAGTAGGGATAACCGTTGCTCCCGCCACCGACCAGGACAACCCAGGCAAGGTCCTAGTTGCCAACTTCGTCAAAGGGGATGTCGCTATCATTGACACGACCCAATGTACTGGCCTAAACCCCCCGGGAAGTCCGTGGACTCCTGGAACCTGCCCAGAGAAAGTATTCTTTGCGGATGACGGGCCGAAATACGTAGTGTACAACAAGGGTTGTGCTAACCCTGACAATAACGGTTATGTTGAGATTTGCAAGCAGGGGGACCCCAATTACCCTCCGCCGAACCAAATATATGATTTCACGGTGACCGCACCACTCTTCAGTACAGGAACCATTCAGGTCCCCCTCGGAGAGTGTTCCGGTCCGCTCCATGTTCCCGGCGCCACCGCTCCCAACTCCGTCACCATTACCGAAGCACCAGTGGTCGGCGTCCTGGTCGACAACGTCACCGCCTACTCGTATGACGGGCAAGGATTCAAGATACCTGAGCTCGACAAGTGGACGGAGCCGGACCTGTTCGCGACCGTGTATGTCGAACCTGGTGACGTCGCGCAGGAAACGCTTGCGACTTTTACGAACTATGCAGCGCAGCCGGGCCAGCTGAAGCTATGCAAGATTGCAGGGGATCAGGGTACGGAAAATGTACTCTTCACATTTACCGTAACCGCCGGGAGTAACCAGAATATCTACATGATCGAAGCCGGTCCGCCCGACCAAGGCGGCTTCTGCGAACTGGCTGGCACATTCCCGCCTAACACCCCGGTGACGATTGCGGAAACCCCCTTAATGGGCTACACCCCGAGCAATATCACGGTTAGTCAGGGTCAGCTTACCGCCTGCCAACCACCTAGCATCTACTGCCGGGTCGCTAGCATTGGTGCAGGCATTACCGAAGTGGATTTCACGAATGTGACATCGTCTCAAAAGCGATGTCTGGGTTGTAGTATTGTTCAACCCTGATGATTCTGGTTAGGTTCCACACATTGCACTTGTCGAATGGCGTGGCGAAAAGAAGAATATTCGCAGGGAATTCGTGAGGGGTAATTACCATGAGCATAGGCGTTATCGCTCGCAGAATGTGCTTTGTCTTCTTGTTAGTGCTGGTGTGTGTTTTCACCTCTTCGTCCCAGGCCCAGACCTACACGGTGCTCCACAATTTTTCAGGTGGGGCGGACGGAGCAAATCCCCATGCTGGAATAACCATCGATGGGGCGGGAAATCTGGACGGGACGGCATTAGCCGGTGGACTGGGATTTGGGACAGTTTTCAGACTCAACTACTCTCAGGACTATGCCTTCGGCGTACTGTACGCGTTTACCGGCGGCAGTGACGGAGCTCTTCCCTACAACGGGGTAGTCGTTGGCCCCGATGGCGCCCTCTACGGTAGCACCTACCTGCATGGAGGGAACGGCTGCGGCGGCAATGGCTGTGGCAACGTCTTCAGCCTGAGACCTCGAGCCACAATCTGTAAGGCCTTGCTCTGCCCCTGGATTGAAACTAGTCTTTACACCTTCACGGGAGGCAGCGACGGATCCGAGCCAACCCAGGGCACGAATGTGATCTTCGACAATGCGGGCAATATCTACGGAACGACGGCAAGCGGTGGCGTTTATGGACAAGGCACGGTGTACAAGCTCACTCACTCAGGAAATGGCTGGGCGGAAAGTGTTATTCACGATTTTGGGGCGCCCGGTGACGGGATTCAGCCGCTGCACAGCGTCGTCCTTGACGCCCGCGGTAACCTGTACGGCACGACCTCGTTTGGCGGCGCCAATAGTGACGGAGTTGTTTTTCAGCTGGTGCCGTCAGGTTCCGGCTGGACCGAGAATATCCTAGTCAGCTTTTCCCTGAGCGAAAGCGCGGGAGGCATTCCGTTTGCTGGCTTATTGATCGATCAGGCGGGCAATCTGTACGGGGCAACATCCGCGAATGCACAGGGAGGAGGGCCCCCTACTGGATATGGTGGGGGGGGAGCGGTATTTGAGTTAATACCTTCGGGAGGCAGTTGGAAACTTAAGGTTCTATACAATTTTCCTATCCCCGGCGGAGGTTACCATTGTGGGCCCTACGGCAACCTTGTCATGGACGCCGCGGGTAATCTCTATGGCATTACCTATAGCGATGGGGTTTATGGCTACGGATCGGTCTTTAAGCTGGCGCCCGCCAGTGGACAATGGACGTACACCTCCCTGCACGACTTTTGCAGTGGCGGCTGGCCCTGCTCTGACGGGGAGCTACCCTCGGGCGATCTAACCATGGATGCGAACGGTAACTTTTACGGAACTGCGAGTACCGGTGGCACAAATGGTTACGGTGTGGTCTGGAAGATTACACCGTAAGGGAGAGTAACTTGATGGTGCGTCGTTGATAGGCCGAGTTCTATAGAAGGGGATGTCAAGAGAAAATACCTCACCCTCGGCGGCAGAGGGGAGTTCTCTGGCATCCAGCCCCTTGGCACGATGCGTGGAGTGCGGTGCTGGCAGTGGCGAATCGGTTCAGGCCACGTTACTGCGTCGTTCGGCGGCTGTATGCTTGCGCAAGCCACATGGGGGCTCGTGGCCAACCATGGTTCTATCGGAGACTCGTTCGCCGTGGCGAACGGCACTATGGCTTTGTTGGGTTGTCCGAGGGAGCATACGGTGCCCCGTGAGACTTGGTCCTGAAGGACGCTTGGCCTAACCCGGCCAGGATACTTACCCTCGAACCCGAGCGCGCAGCGCGAAGGACAACGTGAAACATCCGTTTCGTCCTGTCGCTGTGCGCTCAAGCCGCATGTAGCTTCAGATAATCAGCGTCGAACGGCTCTCCTTTCTTCCAGATGTGTAAGGTAATGGCGGCCATCTTGCGCGCCAGGGTGAGGCGAGCCAGCTCCGGCTTGATTCCCTTTAAGAGAAGGTTTTGGTAGAAGCTGCCAAACACCCCGCCGCTGCCGCTGGCGGTGGTTGCCGCACCCTTAAACAGATTCTTAAGTTCGTGATTGTGGTTGAGATTGAGTCCGCGAATGAAAACTGGTTTCTTACGCCGCCGTGGTTCTCCGTTCACCAGCTTGTAGTCGGCGCTGCTGCGCGTCTCCAACGCCAGTCCGCAGTAGGCCCAGAACTGGCGCTTCGTGCGGAAGCGATGCGGGGTTTGCACGCACGCCATCAGCAAAGCGGCACGAATCGGACCCAGCCAGGGAATCGAGCGCAGCAGTTTGTTCGCTGCGTGCTTGCGGCTTTCCAGCAGCAGATCGCGACGGGCTTCGCGGCGCAACTGCTCGAGCAGATCCAGCTCCTGATAGAGCCGCTGCGCCCGCCGCTGCAATCCCGGCTCGCCCAGCTGCGCTAAGTAGTCTTCGCGATGCCGGGTTCCATAAGGCTTCTCGCCGGCACAAGCAATCGCCTGGCTGCGATACAGCGCCTTCAGCCGGCCCATGGTGCGGGTGGTGTCTTCCGTCAGCGCCGCATAACTGCGTCCCAACTGCTTCACCGCCGCCGTGCTGTTCTGCCCGTGATAAACCGGGGAGAGCATGTCGGCGCGCAGCAACTCGGCCAGTTTGCGGGCGTCGATGGCGTCGCTCTTGTTGCCCGCCTTCAGCAGCGCGTTCTTGCGCGGATTGCACACCACCAGCCTGGCCACCCGCCGCACCAGCAGATCGTAAAGCCACGCCGCGCTCGCGCCTTCTTCAAAGGTGACATGCAGAGTTCCACGCAGGCCGTGGAAGAAATCTAGGATGGCGCGCGCCTGGGTGGGGAGCACACACTGCATTACCAGCTTGCCGTCGCCGTTCAGCACGGCTGCGCTGATGGTGCTCTGGTGGACATCCAGCCCGACATACTTGATGCTATTCATCAGGGTGTTCCTTTCGTGTCGCTGCAGTTTCTGCTTCTCACAGCTACTGCAGACTACTCCGAAAGGGGCGCCCTTCTATAATGCGTGCCCCATTCATTCCTTCGGTTGGATGCGCCCTCGGCACGCCACAGGGCATGAAAATAAGGGCCGAGCCGGGGTGCTTGAATTGAAAGGATTTGGCCGGGTGCCCCATTCAAGCCATCGTTTGGCTTGAGTGGGGGTTTTCGTATGCACTGGCACGCCGTTCAAGGAACCATGATACTTTCCGATCAGAAGCGACGAAAGTCAAAATCCCCGACCAACCGATGGTTGGACGGGGCACCCTCGGGTGTTTCGACTACTCAGAATGCTGGCCCGGCCCACCCGCCTGGGCCGGGCCACCCGCCCATGAGGCCGCGCAGGATTTCCGGAGTGGCTTGGAGAAGGTCAAGGCATGGCAAATCGCTTGCGAGCATCCAAGTATCGTACGCGCCTGGGCGATGGCAAACATCGAAAGCTGCGGGCTCTGGTTCATCGCCGCGCCGGCGAAAGCAGGTCCTTCGCTGCGCTCAGGATGACAGTCATGCGCTCGGAATGACATTCAAGAGTGCATGGGTTTGCTGAGGGCTGAGGGCTGACAGCTCTCCACTATCCACCATCCACTTCTTTCTGACAACGGTTCTCACATCCCGGGCATTTTCAGTCCGGCGAGGCGCTTGGCGAAGCTGGGCTTGCCCATGGTCTTGAACATCTTGCGCATCTGGGCGTACTGGCGCAGCAGGTGATTGACTTCCTGGACGCTGGTTCCCGAGCCGCGGGCGATGCGCTTGCGGCGATTGCCATTGATGACGTCGTGGTGCTCGCGCTCATAGGGCGTCATGGAGTTGATGATGGCTTCCACGCGGTTGATTTCTTTCTCGTCGACCTTGTCGGCGGCCTGCTGCATGTTGGCCAGCGGCCCGATCTTGGGCAGCATGCTGACGATGCTCGAGATCGATCCCAGCTTCTTCACCTGGCGAAGCTGATCGCGGAAGTCTTCCAGCGAGAAGCCTTCATGGCTGAGCGCTTTCTTGGCGAACTCCTCGGACTTCTTCTTGTCGAGCTTGGACTCGGCCTTCTCGATGAGCGACAGGATGTCGCCCATGCCGAGAATGCGTCCGACGATGCGATCGGGATGGAAGGGCTCGAGCGCGTCATACTTCTCGCCCACGCCGATGAACTTGATAGGCTGCCCGGTGACATTGCGAATGGAGAGCGCCGCGCCGCCGCGAGCGTCGCCGTCCATCTTGGTGAGCACCACGCCGGTGAGCGTCAGCTTCTTGTGGAACTCGTCGGCGGAGCGCACGGCGTCCTGACCGGTCATGGAGTCAGCGACGAAGAGGATCTCCTGGGGGTTGAGCAGCTTCTTGAGCGACTGCATCTCTTCCATGAGCTGCTCGTCGATGTGCAGGCGTCCGGCGGTATCGACGATGAGCACGTCGCAGGCGTTGTTGATGGCCTCGCGCCGGGCTTCTTTCACCAGGCGCTCGACGGTCGCGGTGTTGGCCTCGGTGACTTCGCCCTGGTAGAGCTGGGCGTTGATGGCCTGGGCCACCACCCGCAACTGCTCGCGCGCGGCGGGACGGTAGACGTCGACGGAAACCAGCAGGGGCCGATGTCCGCCCTGCTTGAGCCAGTGCGCCAGCTTGCCCGAGGTGGTGGTCTTGCCGGAGCCCTGCAGGCCGGCCATGAGCACGACGGTGGGCGGCTGCGAGGCGAACTTCATTCTGGCGGTATCTTTGCCGAGGACGTTGATCAGCTCGTCGCGGACGATCTTCACCACCTGTTCGGCGGGCGAGAGAGCGGTCATTACCTCCTGGCCCAGCGCCTTCTCGCGAATGTGGTCGATGAGTTCTTTGACGACCTTGAAGTTGACGTCGGCTTCGAGCAGCGCCATGCGGATTTCTTTCAGCGCTTCGCCGATGTTCTCTTCGGTAAGGGTGCCTTGTCCGCGCAGGTTCTTGAATGCGCGCTGCAGTTTGTCAGTTAGGTTCTCAAACATGGCTTATCAAATGCCTGCTACAAAGAATGGATACAGCGCCAATTTGCGCCAGCGCCCGGCTCGCGAAAACAGCTGCCATCGCGAGTGGACAACGATGGTAGTGTGTTCTGTCCTATTGATTTTCTCATGCCGCGACGGAATGCGATGACTTCGCGTGATGGTGGGAAAGTAACCTGTGCGTTCACTGCCTCTCAAGGTGTAAATTCCGTTACAATCTCAGTGCCTCAGGGCCTCATATGCCATGAAGAACTCAGTCAAACGGTTTAGCGTTTGGGCCGGATTTCTGCTCCTGGCTCTGCTTCTGGCTGTGAACGCAATCTGGACGCACCGGCAAGTCGAAGCGCAGGTGGATGCCCACTTCTGGGTTGAGCACACCCAGCTGGTGCTGCTGGAGCTGACGCAGATGGAGTCGCTGCTGACGCAAGCCGAGAGCGGCCAGCGCGGGTTTCTCTATACCAACGAGGAGCGCTATCTGGAGGCGTACAACCAGGCCATTGCGGAGATCGACTCGCATATCAGCCGCGTAGCCCAACTGACTGCTGATAATCCAGTGGAGCAGGCCCGCATACCTCAACTCCGGCAGCTTGCCCGGCAAAAGCTGAAGGAACTGGGCGAGACGATCCAACTGCAGCAGTCCGGAGATATTGCAGACGCCATGGCGCTGGTGGAAACGGACCGTGGCCTGCTCACCATGCAGAAGGTGGACACGCTGCTCGACGACATGCAGCACGACGAGCTTGCACTGCAGCACCAGCGCACGCAGGCATACGCCGGCAGCGTGCGACGCACCATGGTCAGCATCTACCTGACGACCATGATCGCCATCGTGGGACTTGCCTTCCTGGCGTTTTACATCCTGCGCGAGATTCGTTTGCGCGAAAGCCATGCCGAGCAAATCCGGCAGCGCGAAGAATGGTTCCGGGTGACCCTGACCAGCATCGGAGACGGCGTGGTAGCTACCGACGAGAGGGGCCGAGTAACGTTCGTCAACACGGTGGCCGAGCAACTTACCGGCATGACCATGGCGCAGTGCAGGGGGAGCGACATACATGAGATGTTGCCCCTGTTCAACGAGACGACTCACAAGCCGGTGGACAACCCGGTGACGCTGGTCATGCGCCAGGGAACCATCGTGGGGCTGGCAAACCACACCGTGCTGAAGCGGCCGGACGGCACGACCATCCCGAT
Organism: uncultured Acidobacteriaceae bacterium; assembly: GCA_963846815.1. Lineage (GTDB taxonomy): Bacteria > Acidobacteriota > Terriglobia > Terriglobales > Acidobacteriaceae > CAVVDY01. The sequence goes on from CAWJXG010000004.1 coordinate 149,133, forward strand.
CGAGGACAGCGCGGCGCCGATTCGCGACGACAAGAACCGGCTGATCGGCGTGGTGCTGGTATTCCGCGATGCCTCCAAAGACCGCAACGCCCAGGAGATCCTGCGCAAGACCGAGAAGCTGGCGGCGGCGGCCCGCCTGGCCGCGACGGTCGCCCATGAGATCAATAACCCGCTGGAGGCGGTCGGCAACCTCATCTATCTTGCCCAGTCCACGCCGGGAGTGCCGCCGCAGGTACTCGACCATCTGAAACTTGCCGAGCAGGAACTTGGCCGCGTTGCCCACATCACCCGGCAGACGCTCGGCTTTTATCGCGAGTCCGGCGCGCTCGACATGGTGGACGTTTCGGAGCTGGTGGAGTCAGTTTTGAAACTGTTTGACAATAAGGTTCAGGGCAAGAGAATCCGGCTGGAAAAACGGCTGGAACGGTGTGAGGTGCAGGGCAGGACGGGCGAGCTGAGGCAACTCGTCTCGAACCTCATTTCGAACGGCATCGACGCTGTCCCGCCGGGAGGCGTGCTGCGGCTTGAGGCGTGCTGCATCAATAGCGAGAATGGGCCTACGGTGCAGATCACCGTGGAAGACGATGGTCCGGGCATCGATCCGCGCCATATGGAGCGCATCTTCGAACCATTCTTCACGACCAAGAAAGATGTAGGCACCGGGCTGGGACTATGGGTGTCGAAGCAGATCGTGGAACGGCATGGTGGAACCATCTCGGCCGAGCCGCGGGCGAACGGACTCAGCGGGGCGAGGTTCACCGTACGGCTGCGGCTCAATGAGAATGAAGAGAAGCAAACGGTGACGGCTTGAGGCAACAGAGACTCACACGCGGACATCCAGTTGTGCGTTCCCCAGAAAGGGCCGTGTGTGACTCGCATTCTGATTATCCTGATGTTCTTGTCCACTCTTCTTGCCACGTCCTTTGCCTTGGCCCAGGTTAATTTCAGCCAGCAGGCCATCGACTCCGGCGAACCGCCAGCGACGGCCGCCCGGTGAGCTTCACGGCGGAGTACCAGGGATCGCGCCAGGGCGCGAGTTCAAGAGGAAGCTGAAGAAGTCAAAAACAGATCCCTCGCTGCGCTCAGGATGACAGACAGCAAAAGGGCGGGCGAAAACCTATACAAGCCGCCTACTGCCCTTCTCCCATGCTGCCGGCGATCACGATCGGCGACGTTGGCTTGTCGGAGCCGGCTTGGTCTTCCACGGTCAGCGCGAAGGTCTTGGGCGGTACGGGGGGCATGGGCATATCGAGCATCACAGCGTTGCCGTGCTCGTCGGGCTTGAAGACGCCCGCGTTGGCCGGTGCCCCGTTTGGCGGAATCACCCACAGCTCGTAGGCCTTGCCCGGCGGCACGGGCGGAAGATTGCTGGCCATCACGGTCATGCGGTGGGTGGATGGGCTGAAGATGGCGGTGGCACTGGGGTGATGGCTGGCATTGTGCGGCGTCAGCGAAACGTGAACCGCGTCGGGCGAGAGAAGGAGCTTCATGCCCTCCTGGGCCTGTGCGAGTTGGACCTTCTCGTCGTTATAGCGGTTGCGCAACTCGGCAAGCTGGTCGTGCAGGCTGCGATTGCTCTGCTGCAAGCTGAAGGAAAAGGCAACTAATGCCAGGGCAATGGCTGCCGGAATCCAGGCCAGCCAGAACATCCGGCGCGAAGAAGCGGCCGGCGCGGGCACGGCGGCGGCGCCACGCGGCTCAGCGGCGATGGCGCGCATCAGCCGCTCTTTGACGCGGGCAGGCGGCTTGGGCCCGACGGCGGAGAGTCCCAGGAGTCCGAGATCGCTGCGCAGGGCCTGCATTTCGCGGCGGCAGGCGGCGCAGGTCTCCAGGTGCTGCTCGAATTCCTGGGCCTCGGCAGGGCTCAACTCATGGAGAGCGTAGAGCGCCAACTCGCCCGCGACTTGTTCGTGCGTCTTCATGTGCCCAGTTCGCGCAGGGGCTAAAGTCCCCTGGATCTTGTCAATCCCTTCCGGCCCGGCTGAAGCCGCGCCCCTTCAAAATCACTAACGCTGGCCTGAAGGCCGGCTCTACCCACCTGTTCACGCGAACCTCTCGCGCAAGACACGCAATCCGCTGCGAATCCTGGTCTTGATGGTGCCCAGCGGCTCGCCGGTCTTCTCCGCAATCTCAGTGTGTGTCAGTCCCTGAAAATATGCCAGCTCCAGCGCCTTACGCTGGTTCTGGTCCATCTCGCCCAGCGCGGCTCGTATTTTCTCGATGACCAGTGAGCGCTCGGTTTCGTCGCGCAGGTCGGTGCCACCGGCGATCACGACTTCTTCCAGGTCGGTCTCAGGACGCCGCTGCCGCAAGCGGTCGATGGCACGATGGCGCGCGATGACCGCTAGCCATGCCACCATGCTTCCCCGGCTGCCGTCAAAAACGTCGGGTCGGCGCCAAAGCTGCAGAAAGATGTCTTGCAAAATGTCTTCCGCCGCCGCCGCGTCCTGCAATACTCGCAGAGCCACGCCGTAGACCACGCTGGAATAGCGGTCGTACAGCTCCGACATCGCATCCGGCTCGCCGGCGCGGATGCGGGCTACCAGCCTCATATCGTCGCTCGCGTCAGCGGGTTGCATGTCGGGATGTTCGGCCGTTCCCATAAGAAGTACGAAGCCGGCTACCCGGCAGATTGTGCCCTGCGGAGGAAACTTGGCAACGATAACAGCAAAGGGAGGCGGGGAACAACTCAGTGGGTAGTGGGTAGTTGTCGGTTGTCGGTTGTCGGTTGTCGGTTGTCGGTTGTCAGATCGGGCAGAGGCTATTGATGTATAAGGGACGGGTGGCTAACTGCGTTGAGAGCGAGAACTGACAACGGACAACTGACAACTTCTATAGCTTTCTTCGGTCGCGCATTTCGCGCAGAAGATCGGCCTGGGCCTGCTCGGTGAGATGAGCGGCGATGGCGGGGAAGATCACGGACTCCTCCATCTGCAGGTGGGCGTCGAACATTTCGGTAAGCGCGCCGGCGATCAGGCACATCTCGGCTCCGGCCGCGGCCAATGTGTCGGGATTGTTGCTGACCATGCGCAGCAGAGGCAGCAGGCGCTCCAGCAGATCGTCGATGGCCATGTGCTGGTCGTGCATGGCGGCGAGCGCGTGCCGCACCTTGTCGTCGTCGAGTCGGTTGAGACGGGGACGCAAGCTATCTTCCTCGTCGGCTTCATGCAGCGGAAGCGAGACCGAGTAGTAGCGATAGACGCCTTCGGCGGCGCTGCGGATTTCCTCAGGAGTTGCGCCTTGCGCGTGCGCCAGCTTTGAGGCGACGGCGGTGAAGTGGCGAATGCGCTGATGACAGCCAAGAAGCAGGCTATTTACTTCGTCGCTGCTAGAGCTGGGGTGGTTCGGCGCAGGAGAAATCTGGTTCAACATCTGTGGTTCCATTATGACACCGTCGATCCGCCGCGCCCCCGTTTCTATTCCCATTCCCGCAAGTTAGCGCATATTCTTACTCGCAGGTGATCCGGATGAAACCGACCTGGGTACTCATCCTCTTTTTATTCGCATCGTCTCTGGAGGCGGCCGCCTGCTCGACAGCAGCTTGCCTGGGCAACGGCATGGCGATGCGCTCTAACTTTCAAGTGGTCATCACTCATAATGGGAAGCCGGTGGTCGGAGCGAAGGTCGAGATTTGGAGTTACGGGCCAGCAGACGAAGATGCGAAAGAGTCCTCGACGAACCTTTCAATGCTCACTGGCAATGACGGAACCACATCGATAAGGGACCTGAAACCTGGCAACTACAACATTTCGGCCTCTTACCTGGGGATGTTCGCGGGGGAGGATTGCTTTCATATTTCCAAGGAACGCGGAGCCAAGGACAAAATTTCCTATGAATGGGGTGAAATGCCTGTAGGAGTTCGGGCGGTGGCAGGCACCGTGCGCGAGTGGGTTCCGAGCCCTGGCGCTTCGCCCATTGAGCGACTGGCTCACATTCACGGAAACGATGCTGGAATGGCAGGAGTTCATTTATCCCTGGTGGCTCTTGATACGAAAAACGCCAGAGAGGCATTCACCGGATCGGACGGTAACTTCGTCTTACCCGATGTTCCAGCCGGAGAGTACGTTCTAGTCCTTAGCTCGACGGGAGCGAATGCAACCGACACGAGATTTCTGTTGCAGGTGAATCCCAATTCCGCCCGCTACTCTTTGTCTTTTGTTCTCACTAATGTGTGTGGGCCTGGCTTTGAACTTAAGCAGTAAATGAAGCGGACGTACTCTTGGGATAGCTCTGTCGATGTCTGCGTGATTGCCGCATTCGGCGATATACTGCCAACAAGGCATGGACGTTCTCCAACCATCTGCTTCTGGCGCCGTCGAGGACGCTCCCAGAGAAATCATTCCTATACCCTCCGCCGCTCGCATTCCCGATGTTGAGGAGTGCCACATCGAGATCGACGGCATCACTTGGCGCTATCTCCGCGCCGGTTCAGGCCCGCCGCTGCTGCTGGTGCATGGTCTGATGGGCTACTCGTGGTCGTGGCGCTTCAATATGCGCGAGCTGGCGCAGAACTTCACGGTTTACGCTCCCGATCTTCCCGGGTGCGGCTTCTCGCAGCACGCGGACTCGCTTGCCGGCACGCTGGAGAGCGATGCCGATGGTTTGATTCGCCTGATGGATCGGCTCGGCGCCGGTGAATTCCACCTGCTCGGCACCTCGCGTGGAGGCGGTGTGGCGATTGTGCTGGCGGCCCTGCTGGCGCGGCGCGGCATGCAAGAGCGGCTGCCGCGGATGATTCTCTCCGCACCGGTCAATCCGTGGTCGGCCTTTGGCCGCAGGCGGGCGCGGTGGTTCGCTACCCGGATGGGCCAGAGATACATTATCCACGTTGCGCCACGTTTCCCGTGGGTCCTGGAGACGTACTATCACGAGCTGTACGGCGACGCGTCGCGGATCGCCAAAGGCAGCCTTGAAGGTTACGCTGCCGGATTGCTGGTACCGCGCACTTTTCATCATCTGGCGCGCATCATGCGGGTGTGGCACGCCGACCTGCGGCAGGTGGAGGACACGCTGCCGATGCTGCAGGAGCTGCCCATCCTCCTGCTGTGGGGATCGCTTGACGCAGCCGTGTATCCTTCGTCGGCATTTGAGGTACGCGACCGGCTGGCGAACAGCGTGCTCCTGATGATGGACGGCATCGGCCACCTCCCCTACGAGGAAGTGCCGGCCGATTTCGATCACATCGTCTGCGATTTTCTGCTGCGGCACAATCCGCGCACCCCGCTGGAGATCACCGCCGGCAGGAATACTCAACCGATGGCCAGATATGTCACCACGTGGACGGAGGCCGACCGCATCCGCAGCAACGTCGCAGGATAGGCAGGCTCGGGATTACAACTGCAGATCCCTGGTCGGCCTGAAGGGCGCCTCGGGATGACACGATGAAGGATTCAGGTGGGCGCAGCGTGATCGGCGCACCTAAAGGTGCGCACCTTCGAATGCAGCTACTTGTCACAGCCAGCGATTCGTCAGGACCAGCTACTTGTCAGAGCTGGCTAGTCGGACTTCCAGTGGTATGCGTTGGGCTGAGGCAGTCCGATGTGCGCCAGCACGCGGTTGACGAACTCGCGCGCGATCTCCTCGGTTGACGCCGGGTTGAAATAAAACGCAGGGATTATCGGGAAAATGGTGGCGCCGGCTTCGGCGGCGAGCGTCATGTTGCGCAGGTGAATGCGGTTGAAGGGCGTCTCGCGCACGCACAGCAGCAGTGGGCGGCGCTCCTTGAGGCAAACATCGGCGGCGCGCTCGATAAGCTGGATGGCCATGCCGTTCGCGATGCGCGCCAGCGTCCCCATACTGCAGGGCAGCACGATCATGGCGTCCGTAGGATACGATCCGCTGGCCACGTTGGCGCCGATATCGTCGTTGTTCTGCTGATGAATTTTCTGCGGCAAGCGGCCCAGCAGTTTGGGCAGCAACTCACTGCGGCCGGAGACGCCCAGCTCTTCGGCCATGACGCGCAATCCGCTGTCGGAGACGATGAGATTGATGGTGGCAACGCGCGCATCGCGCTCCAGCAGATCGAGCAGAAGGCGCGGGAAAATGGAGCCGCTCGCGCCGGTGATGGCGACGGTGAGAATGCGCGGGGCAGTGGAGTTGGGAAACATTTATGTTGATGCGCTCATCGTAACACCTGCAGCGGGAGATGCTACCCAGGACTCCGCTTCGCGGAGTCGCGGCATGGTCAAAAGCGGAGGCATAGTTGCGCTGCCAGCAACATCAGGTCCTTCGCTGCGCTCAGGATGACAAATCGAAAAGACAAGCAGGTAGTGGTGAGAGTCGCCGGCTGAAGTCATGCCCTGATACAAGGCGGTGATACAGAACTGGTAATCTCAAGGTTTGCCGATCGGTTTGCGCTATGAATGCCGATTCCATCAAGAAGCTCTTTCAGCAGGTGAAGAAGGGCGAAGTGTCTCCCGACGAGGCGGTGCAGCAACTCAGGCACTTGCCGTTTGAAGACCTGGGCTTTGCCAATGTCGATCATCATCGCGCGCTGCGGGCGGGAATGGCGGAGGTTATCTTCGGGCCGGGAAAAGAACCGCTGCAGCTGGCGGAGATCTTTGGGAAGCTGGCGAAGCACGGCAACAACGTGCTGGCGACGCGAGCGACGGAAGAGCAGTTTCGCGCGGTCAGGCGCAAGGTACGCAAGGCGGAGTATCACCTGCAAGCGCGTTGCATCACGCTGACGCAAGACGCGACAGTTCGCGGCAAAGGCAAAATTGTTGTGGTTGCCGCCGGCACCAGCGACATTCCGGTGGCTGAAGAAGCGCTGGTGACGGCGCGGGTGATGGGCAACGAAGCTGAGTATCTCTACGATGTGGGCGTCGCGGGAATTCATCGCCTGCTGGCGCGGCGGGAGGTCCTGGCGAAGGCGCGGGTGATCATCGTGTGCGCCGGGATGGAAGGCGCGCTGCCGAGCGTCGTCGGGGGACTGGTGGGCGTGCCGGTGATCGCCGTTCCGACGAGTATCGGCTATGGCGCTTCGTATAAGGGAATCGCAGCGCTGCTGGGGATGCTGAATTCCTGCGCGTCGAATGTAACGGTGGTGAACATCGATAACGGCTTCGGCGCGGGGTATGTGGCTTCGATTGTGAACCGACTGGAATGAACCAGTGGTTAGTGGATAGTGGTTGGTGGTTAGTGGCGGAAAGCAGGTCCTTCGCTTCGCTCAGGATGACAGCCGTTAAGATTTTGCTGAGAGCTGGCGGCTGAAAGCTGATGGCTGCCGGCTGGCAGCTCGCGCTTCACATCTTTGGTCCGCTGAAGCGGCTGGCGATATCGACGGCCTGGCGGAAGGGCTCGGTGATCGAGTTGCCGACGGGCGATGCGACGTCGCGCAGCTTGAGTGCTTCCAGCAGCTTCTCGGTCGGGATGTTTCCTACCAATACATCTTGCGCGAATGGGCATCCGCCCATACCTCCGATGGCGGAATCGAAGCGGCGGCAGCCGGAGTCGTAGGCGGCGAGCACTTTATCCATGGCCTGGTCGGCGCGGCTGTGCAGATGTACGCCAATTTCAATGTCGCGAAACTTTGCATATACCTGGTCGAGCAGGTCGCCGATCTGCTCCGGCGAGGCGAGTCCCACAGTGTCGGCCAGCGAGATGGCGCCAAGGTCCATGTCGGCGAGCAGGCTGATGCCTTCGATCAGCTCCTCGGCGTTCCACAGATCGCCGTAAGGATTGCCAAACGCCATCGAAATGTAGGCAACGGTGTCGAGGCCGCCGTCGTCGGCTTTTTGCTTGACCTTCTCCAGCACTTCGAGGTTCTCTTCCGGCGTCTGGTTCTGGTTCAGCTTGAGGAAGGTCGGCGAGAGCGAATAAGGAAAGCCCACGGTGTGGACGGCATCGGTGGCGATGGCGCGCTCGGCTCCGCGCTCGTTGACGACAATGCCGATGATCTCGACGTCGTCAGGCGGATCGAGTTCGCTGAGCACGGTCTCGGAATCGGCCATCTGGGGAACAGCTTTGGGCGAGACGAAGGAGACGGCGTCAATGTGCTTGAATCCGGCGCTGATCAGCGCGTGCAGGTACTCCACCTTGACGGGAGTGGGGATTTGCCCCGGCAGTCCCTGCCAGGCATCGCGCGGGCACTCGACGAGTTTGATAGAAGCGGCCATTGGCGATTAGCTCTTGGCTTCGGGCTCAAAACAAAAACCAAAAGCCCCTCATAGAGAGGAGCCTCGATTCTAAATGTTCTCGGATTGGACGGCAGAGAGCATCCGCCATTCTGGCCTCAACCTAAGAGCCAAGGGCCAAGGGCCAAATGCTAGTTGCTAATTGCTTCTTTTGGAAGCACCGACACGAACTTGCCCATGTCGCCGCGGTCCCTGAACTCGACCAAGCCGGTGACTTTGGCGAAGAGGGTGTCGTCTTTGCCGCGGCCGACGTTGAGTCCGGGCTTGATGCGGGTGCCGCGCTGCCGCACGATGATGGTGCCGCCGGAGACGAACTGGCCTCCGAAAGCTTTTATGCCCAGCCGCTGCGCATTGGAATCGCGGCCGTTTCTGGAGCTGCCTAAACCTTTTTTATGTGCCATAGCTTCTTCTCAGTGATTAGTGTCGCCCCTGAAGGGGCTGAAAGTCTTCCGGGTAACCGCCACGCAGCGCTACCCAATCCGCACAACCGTATGTCGTCCCTACGGGACTCGGATTGTATCTCACGCCTACCCAGCACTCCGCCTTCGGCTCCGTGCTGGGCTAAGCTATTTCGCCCCTTCGGGGCTGGAGTCTTGCAATTCGATCTCTGCCGCAAACCCGAAATCAAGTATGCCGCCCCTGAAGGGGCCCAATGTTCTAATCTGCCTTAACGCGGCGCTGAAGCGCCTCTTTACCCAAAACTCCGCTTGCTTCACGCGGCGCTGAAGCGCCGCTCTACCCATTCCGGCTAAAATTCCGCTTCGTTATCCAGTTTCCAGAATCGTATGTCGTTTACTAACCGAGCGGCAGCATGCCACCAGCGAAGCACGACCGACTGGAACCGCTTGATGACCGGCATGGCGGCCAACATCAACTGACAGGTCAGCATTACGCCTTGTGCGCCTGGCCGTCGATGCTGATGCCTGTGATCTTCACGGCGGTGTAGGTCTGGCGGTGTCCCTGGAGCTTCTTGTATTGCTTCTTGCGCTTGTAATGGAAGACAAGCACCTTATCACCGCGCTTCTGCTCGACGACTTGCCCGGTGACAATGGCGTTGGCCACCTTGCCCAGCTCGCCTTCCTTACCGCTGAAGGCCAGAACTTCGGCAAACTGGACCTCGGCGCCGCTCGCCTGCGGCAGCTTCTCGACTTCAATGACGTCTCCGGGTGCGACGCGATACTGCTTTCCCCCGGCGCGGATTACCGCGTACATGGCAATCTCCTGAACGTAAGCTGTTGCGAAAACGCAACCGTGCCTGCGCTTGACGCGGCACTCAATTTGTTTGTGCACATGCACTTACCAGCGGCAGGAAGGAGCCCTTCGCGGGACAAAGTCCCGATCGCGCTGGACATCCCTGACGGGACACACTTGTACAGGCAAACCATAGAAGTGTAGCGTGTTTGCCCCTGGCAGGTCAAACGGAAGGGGAGGGCGAACTTGTGTCCGGGGACTTGAATCGGAATGGCACGTGCTCGTTCAAGTCGCGAGCCTCTCCTCTCCTTTAGCTGTATGCTCATTCACGGGTTGTGCTGAAGGGACTCAGCGAGTTGTAGTAAGCTGATGAGTTTTCCTCAGGTTATTGCCATTCCATACGTAACACTCAGGTCTGAGACCCATATGGAACCTTTCTTTCAGACAACATACAAGCAACTGGTAGACTCACCAAACAACTCGGCCTTCTGGTGGCACAGCATGCCCCTCCCCGATGGTAACCGCGTCAAGGGCGTTCCCGCGGACAAAGATCTCCAATTTAAGGCGTGGCGAGCCATGCAAATTGCCGAGGCGGGAGGCTTGAGCGGGAAACGAGTTCTCGATATTGGTGCGAATGACGGTTTTTTCACGTTATGCGCGCTGATGGCGGGCGCTGCGGAAGTGACTGCCATTGATAAAGACTGGTCCACCTGGCCGCACAATATTCAATATGCCTCTCAGGTTTGGGGCTGTCACCCGAACATCATCACTGCCGATTTCCGCTCGTGGGAGGGCACGGGGAAATTCGATGTCATATTTCTCCTCGGCGTGCTGTACCACCTGGAAGATGTGTTCTCATGCATGCGGAGACTTTCTTACCTGTTAAGCGATAAAGGCATCCTCTACATCGAAACCCAGATGTCACAGATTGAAAGTCAGCTGCCCTTGTTCGAGTACGCCAGTGACATCTACCCCACGGTTTCCTATCAGGACAAGAACAATCTCGGCGCAACCGGCATAAGCAATTACATGTTCCCGAATGTGCATGCAATGCGCAATCTTGCGAACACCTACGATTTCGAATACGAGAACTTAGACGGTGAGAGCAACGTCTACTCAAAGGAGAACCCGGGCCGACAGATCTTTAAGTTCTCCAAGATGTGAGCGCGGAAGGGAGTCGCGTCTCATCAAATTGCCGCTTGCCCGCGAATCGAGGCTCACAAAGATCTCCGCGGTCAGGATCCCCTGTAAACCGTCGTGATTCACTAGCGCAGGCCGTAAATATCGAGCTGGTTGCCTTCGTCTCTTTAGAACGGGGTGTCCGAGCCCAGGTGGCAGGCGATGCCCTGTTGCCGATAAACAAGGGCGAGTGATTCGAGTGACTCCTGGTCCGGAGCTGTCAGATCGGCGTAGGCGTAGGTCATCCCGAGTTGTTCATACTTCGAAGTTCCCAGGCGATGAAAGGGCAGCAAGTTGATTTCGCTCTGACCGACCTCAGAGAGGAGAGCAGCGGTTGCCTGGGCGTTGGCGATACCGTCGTTGAATCCGGGAACCACCGGCATGCGTACCACCATCCGCCCCGGCCAGCCGGAGGTTGCGATCCAGCGAATGTTATCGAGAATCGATTGGTTGTCTACGCCAGTGGCTTCGAGGTGCTGGTCCGAATCCATGTGCTTGAGGTCAACGAACAGCCACTGGATGTAGGGCAGCGCCGCCTGCAACAGGTCGCGAGAAACATAGGCGCTGGTTTCAACGCAGGTGTCGATGTAATCGCGGTGGCAGCGCGCCAGCAGTTCGAGAGCAAACTCCTCTTGCAACAGCGGCTCGCCCCCGGTCAAGGTGACGCCGCCGTGCAATCCCCAATAGCAACGATCACGGTTGAAGACACGCATCAACTGGTCAACCGTGTACCACTTGCCGCTGGTCTCGAGCGCTCCGGTAAAGCAGACCCGCATGCAATCCAGGGTGTCGCAGCAGTCGCATTGCTTGCGGTCGAAGACGACTGGCAAGTCGCCATGCTCGGGCCGCGCTACGGCTACGGCAGGACATACAGGCAAACAGCGGCCCGGGCAGCCCTTGCACAGTCGCGGCTTGTACATCAGCCGCCGGCGGAGCCCCAGTCCCTCGGGATTCGAACACCACTTGCAACGTAAGGGGCATCCACTTAGAAACACGAGGGTGCGGGTTCCGGGCCCATCGTGCAGGGAGTGGCCTTGGATGTCGAAGATCAGTCCCCTGGTTTCACCGGCAGGCATGGTGTCGTTACGCCCCCGCGATTTCCGCAACGATGAACATTTCGCAGGTAACGGCGATGAGGTCCGGATAAGCCATCGGCTTCGTGGAGACCGCATTGCAGGTTCCCAGATATTGCTCTCCCGCGGTGAAGTGGGAGCAGAATCCGCATTTCGGGACGGCAACGAAATGTTCGCAACGATCGGCGTCAGCAGGAATAAGTTCCTTGGTGCGATGGCAGATTCCTTTCGCGGCATCGATGGCAGCGAAGTTTCGGCAGTCCATGTGCTTAATCAAGCGGCTCATCTCACACTCCTTCGTATTCCGTGCGGGCAATCACCTCGTCCTGGATCGGTTTGCCTATCTCAACCCAGTACTGGGTGAACCCGGCAACGCGAACCATCAGATCGCGGTAGTTGTCAGGGTTCTTCTGCGCATCGCGAAGCAGTTTGCTGTCGACCACGTTGTACTGGATATGGAAGCCGCCCTTGCGCAGGTAAGCCTGGGTTAACGCCAGAAGCTTCTTGCAACCCTGCATGCCTGCCACGGCGGTGGGGTGCAGCTTCAGGTTCATCTGCGAGTTCTGCGACATAGAGTGGTCCCACACCGTTGCCGACTCAAACAGTGCATAAGGGCCGTTGCGGTCCGTACCGGGATAGGCCGACATCGACGCGTCGGCGAAGGTCGTTCCGGCGAGGCGGCCATCCGCAGTGGCGATGGTCGCCATGCCCATGGGCGCGTGCGTCGACACCGAGATCTGGCAGGCATACAAGGGCCTGGCATTGAGCGATTCATAGTCGTGGCACATGGCGCAGAACCAGGTTTCCCATTGCTTCAGGATGGTGTCGACGTAGGGATCGTCATTGCCGTACTTCGGCGCCGTGAGGCAGAGGTAGTGAACGTAGTCCCACTTGCCGGTGTCATCCTTCTTCTCTTGATCGGCCAGAGAGAACGATCCCACAACGCCGGCTGTCTTGAATCCGAAATTTTCAGTGAGCGCCAGCTTGAGTTCTTCCAGGCTGATGGAGCGATCGTCGAAGACGCGCTTTTTGATGACAGCCAGGCTGTTGACGAGATTAATCGTGCCGCAGGATTCGACGTTGTAGGTGCCGTTGTAACGGTAGCCAAGCTCGTTGATCAGGTGACCGTTGGCGAGGCAGTCGGGTTTCAGCAGCGAGTTGAAGACCGCCATGTTCTGCTTGCGCCAGATGTCATGCTGCAGGTTGTTGCAGGCGGTCAGGCAATCAACCGTGCAGCGGAAGTAATCCTGAAAAACCTCGATGAGAATTTCGAAGGTCTCCAGTTTTTTCCCGTGAGGCGGATAGACCTGTTGACCCGTCCGCTGATCGAAACCGTCAAACAGCACGAGCTCAAGAATCTTCGGCAGCGAGATGAAGTGCACGCCAACGCTGGTCGGCTGGCCAGAGCCACCGGGAATCCAATACTCCTTGCCGCCCAAATGCAGCGGCAGCCAGGAACAGGGAGAGGTTTCCAGGCATCCGCCAATGGCCACAGCGCGAGCCTCTTCGACGTCCATTCCTTCCGGCCCGTACTGGCTCTGGAGAAAGTCCATCGCACCACGGTTGTTCACCCACGCCGGATAGCCGGTGCCGGTTTTATTGCACTCGGTCGCTTTCAGCAGGAAGTCTTCCGGCAGCTTTTCGTCATACAGTACGGTGAGCGTCGGCTGAGTACTGGCACAACAGATGGCAGCTTCGATAATCAGCTTTTCCAGATCATTGGCCGCCGAGCTGCCGTCTTTGGTCAGGCCTCCCAGGCTCAGGTTGTTGAAGGTGTTGCCCGAGAGCACGCCGCCCACGACGCCGGCTGAGGCAAAGCAGTCGATGCAGGTGAACTTTACGCGCTGAAGCTGGAGCCACTCCAGAACTTCGTCATCGCTGATGCGGCCGGCAGCTTTGTCCTGCTCGTAGTACGGATAGAGGACCTGTCCCACGCGGCCGGGCGAGAGGCCGGAGATCGCGTCCTCATTGAGCACCGCAACATGGATTGTCCATATCATCTGCATGGCTTCGGGAAAAGTCTGCGGCTTGTTGTGAGCCACCGACTGCAATCGCAGCGCAATCTGCTGGTACTCCCGCTTTTGCTCCGGCTCCGTCTCAAAGGCGGCGAGGCGTTGCGCCTCTTGCGCGTAGTTGAGAATCCATTTCTGAATGCCCTCGAGAATCAGGATTACCGCTTCGTAGTTGTAGAGGCGGTTCATGCCGGTCAAAGCGTCGCCGCCGGCGCGTCCGGCGACCTCGGCCTTCTTTTCCCTGGCCATCTGAATCAAGGCGTCGAAGCCGTATTCCAGCGGGTAGTAGTAGTTCACGACCTCGCGGCCCTGGGGCAAGGTATAGCCCGAGTCGAACATGCAGACGATGGACCGCATGATGGCTTCTTTGGTGGCGTAGTGGGGCACCATCTGCTCGTACTTGTGGCCGAGATCGTCTACCGACTTCCCTACCCATTGCCTGGCGATGTGTAGCAGCGCGGGAATCTCTTCGCGACGCATGCCAAACTTGCCGGCGATAGAGACGACGTTGCCAAAGCTTTCGGTAACATTGCCGCCGCCGCTACCGAACTTGGAAAGCTCATCAGCGCTGGAGCTGCCTTTTTCCAGTGCGGCTTGGTAGAGTTCGTCGCCCCTCGCCATGTAATAGCCTTCTGAAAGCCATGGCATGGGAAATGAGCCGCGATAGTAATGAGCCTTGCCCATCACCAGGAGTTCGCCGGGAAAGATGGCTGGGGTGAGATGGGAGAAAGCTTGTTTCAGTGCCGCGGCGCGACGGACTACCGGAATCTCGCCCTCGAGCTCTACATACTTGCGCGTATACCAGTAAGGAAATTCGTTGGTGGCCGAGGAAAGCGTCTGGAAATACAAGCCACGCAGCTTCTTGGCGCGCGGACAAGGTTCCTTCTTCAGCTCCCGATCCACTACTCTATCGGGAGCCTTGCCACCGGACTGCGACTGGATGGGAATGCCGGATTGCTCAAGCAGTTCGGCTAATTTCTGGGCCATGGGATACGCGTTCCGCTCTTGGGGGAAAATGCGGCATGGAGACCAGCCGCGGTACGCCATGGTCACCTTAAACCGATAACGAACAGTCTGCCGTGACCGGGGTCACACATCATTCCCCAGGGCGCGCATTAGCTAAGGACGGGGCCGGGTGCCGCAAACGCCTTGGTGACCTCATCCGCCGGGCAGAAGCGATATGGCAGATATTCCGGATGCCAGACATTCGCGCAGATGCGAGATTCAATGGTCTGGCTGCCGAGCGGGTCGGCCACGCCGTCGGCAATAGCCTGCAACGCGACGGCTTTGGCGACGGCGAATGATACCGAGCGAAGTTCCGACACCGGAGGCAACAAGCGTTCCGACTTGCCACTGCAGGCAGGCGAAAGCCTGGCGAGACATTTAGCAGCCGCCATGAACATCTGGCCGGTGACGCGGCGCGCGCTTACCGACAGAACGCCCAGGCCCAAGCCGGGGAAGATGTACGAGTTGTTGGTCTGATCGATCGGAACCCGGCGACCATTCCAATCCACCGCCGCGAACGGGCTGCCGGTGCCGATGAGAGCGCGTCCGTCGGTCCACTTCATCAAGTCCGCCGGTGTCGCCTCGCAACGGGACGTCGGATTCGACAGCGGGAAGATCACTGGCCTTTCGACAGCTTCAGCCATCGCGCGGACTACTTCTTCGGTGAATGCGACGCCCTGTCCCGAAACCCCGATCAGCGTGGTTGGCTGAGCGTTCTTCACCACATCGAGTAAGCCGATGCGCTCCGGATTCTCAATCTTCCAATGAGCCACGGCAGAACGAGCCTGCACAAACGGCTGCTGTGCCGGACGCAGGTCGGCCATGCCTTCCACCAGCAAGCCATCCCGGTCGACCGCATAGAAACGACGGCGCGCTTCCGCTTCGCTCAGCCCGGCCTCTTGCATCGCGGTCAGCATGAGCGAGGCGATGCCGATGCCGGCTGATCCCGCTCCGAAAAGAGCAATGCGCTGCTCCGTCAACGGCGTGCCGGTAACGTTGATGGCGGCCAGCAGAGTTCCCACGGCGACGGCCGCTGTGCCCTGAATATCGTCATTGAAGGTGCAGAGCCGGTCGCGATAGCGTTCCAGCAAACGGCCGGCGTTGTTGCCGGCAAAATCCTCCCACTGCAGCAGCACATGTGGCCAGCGCTCGATCACGGCACTGACGAAGGCCTCGACAAAATCGTCGTACTCAGCGCCGCGCAAACGATGGTGACGCCAGCCAATGTAGACCGGATCTTCCAGCAGCGCCATGTTGTCGGTGCCGACATCGAGCAGCACCGGCAGACACTCCTGAGGATGAATACCGGCGCAGGCGGTGTAGAGCGCGAGCTTGCCGATAGGGATCCCCATGCCTCCCGCGCCCTGGTCGCCGAGGCCGAGAATGCGCTCGCCATCGCTGACCACGATCGCGCGCACGGTGTCGTAGCGGTGGTGGGAGAAGATCTCGCGAATTCTGTGCTGGTTGGGATAACTGAGAAACAGACCCCGCGGCTTGCGCCAGATCTCGCTGAAGCGTTGGCATCCTTCGCCGACGGTCGGCGTGTACACCAGCGGCATCATTTCTTCGATATTGCGCACCAGCACGGCGTAAAAGAGGGTTTCGTTGGTGTCCTGCAGATCGCGCAGGTAGGAATAGCGACCGAAGTCAGTTGCCCGGACGTGGAGTTGTTTGAGTCGCCGCGCCGCCTGGTCTTCCAGATTGCCTACGTGCGGAGGCAATAATCCGTGCAGGGCGAAATCCGTGCGCTCGTTTTCGGTGAACGCCGTTCCCTTATTCAGCATGGGAAAGTTAATCAGGTCAAAGCCCGAGAGCGAGGTCTCGATGACGCCGTCGGCGGTGATGCAATATTTCATAATGGTGTGTCTCTAAGTTTACCGTTAATGCCTGAGCTCAAGATGTGATTCCGGTCACGAGACGGATCGTGCACGATGGCGGCGGCTGCCGTTAAAATCGAGCCATGCCGCTTCTTCGCAGTATCGGCACGACGCTGGAGATGATCAAGTGGGAGCACTCGTTCCTGACCCTCCCGTTTGGGCTGACCGGGGCGGTGCTGGCTGCGGGCGGCATTCCTCCGGCGCGAACGCTGTTCTGGATTTGTGTGGCGCTGGTGGCGGCGCGCTCGGCGGCGATGGCGTTCAACCGGCTGGCCGATGCGAACATCGATGCTGCTAATCCGCGCACCCGGATGCGGGCGCTGCCTGCGGGCAAGCTGTCGCGTCAGTTCGTCGCCGGATTCGTGGTGGTGACGTCGGCCATTCTCGTCTTCGCTGCATGGCAACTGAATCCGCTGGCGTTCCGGCTATCGCCGGTGGCGCTGGGCATCGTCTTTCTTTACTCGTACACCAAGCGCTTCACCCGCTGGTCGCATCTGGCGCTGGGACTGGCGATGGGCATTGCTCCGGCGGCGGCATGGGTCGCGGTGCGGGGCTCGCTCGATCCGCGAATCCTGATCCTGACGGCGGGGGTTGTGTTCTGGGGAGCCGGGTTCGACATTTTGTATGGCTGCCAGGATTATGAGTTCGACCGCTCGGCCCAGGTGTATTCCGTGCCCAAGGCGTTCGGCATCCGCAACGCGCTGCGGGTGGCGCGGCTGTTTCACGTCATCACTTTTGCTCTGCTGGTGTGGATGGTGCTGGCGTTCGGGCTGGGGAAGATCGCGATTGCGGGCGTGCTGATGGTCGGGCTGCTGCTGATCTATGAACACTCGCTGGTGCGGCACGACGATCTCAGCCGCTTGAACGCAGCCTTCTTCACCATGAACGGATTCATCTCGATGGGGTTCCTGTTCTTCATCGCAGCAGATTTTCTGGTGCGGCGGTAGGCGGTTTGAACCACAGAGGCACAGAGACACAAAGGATTTCTCGTCTCATATTCTCTGTGTCTCCGTGTCTCTGTGGTTTGTTCTTCCGGCATTGGACGGCCAAATATGAGGAACCTTGACGACACCATCGTTGCCATCGCGACGCCTTCGGGACGCGGGGGCATCGGTGTGGTTCGCCTCTCGGGAGCGGAGGCGCGGGACATCGCACAAACCATGTTGCGCCTGCGCGGAGCAGGCGAGTTGCAAGCGGGCGGTGCGCACGTCGGCGAGCTGATCGACAGCGCAACCGGCGACCGCATCGACGAGGTAGTCGCGACCTTTTTCGCCAAGCCACATTCCTACACAACCGATGACGTGGTCGAGATCTCGTGCCATGGCTCGCCCGTGGTGTTGCGGCACGTGATCGAGATGGCCGTTGCGCGTGGAGCCAGGCTGGCTGAGCCCGGCGAGTTCACCATGCGAGCGTTTCTCAACGGGCGCATTGATTTGACGCAGGCGGAAGCAGTGCGTGACCTCATCGATTCGCAGACGCTCTATCAGGCGCAGGTGGCGGCGCGCCAGCTTGAGGGATCGCTCTCCAAACGCTTGCAACCGGTGAAAGAGAAGTTGATCGAACTGATCGCCACGATGGAAGCGGGCATTGATTTTGCGGAAGACGACGTATCGATTATTTCGGGCGAGCAGATCCTGGCGCGAATTGGCGCGGTTCGGAGGCCACTGCAGCAACTGCTTGCCAGCTTCGCCTTCGGCAAGTTGGTGCATGAAGGCCTGACGCTGGCGATTGTGGGACGGCCGAACGTGGGCAAGTCGAGCCTGTTCAACCGGCTGGTCGAGCATGAGCGCGCTATCGTCACAGCCACGCCCGGGACCACGCGCGACCTGGTCAGCGAGACGGTATCCATCGGCGGCATTCCGGTGCGGTTGGTGGATACCGCGGGCATTCGCACGGCGCTGGATGAAGCGGAAAGTATCGGCATCCGCAAGTCGATGGAGGCGCTGGCCGACGCAGATGTCGTGCTGGTCGTGCTTGATCTTACGCAAATGCCGGACACCGCTTTCGAACTCGACGGGGATTTGATTGAAAAGACCCGGGGCCGTCCTCGCATCCTGGTTTGCAGCAAGGCAGACCTGCATACCGGGCCGCCAGGAAACGTCATCAGAAAACTGTCGGCGGCCGAGACTTCGTCAGGCGAAGAGGGGGTATTCACGTCGTCGGTGACCGGCGAAGGCATTGGGGAGTTGCGAGAGAGCATCCTGCGCCTGGTGCGCGGCGACAACGGCGTGCAGCAGGAGAGCGGATTTCTCACTAACGTGCGGCAGCATGGGCTGGTGCAGAATGCGGTCACGGCGCTGGAAGCGGCGGCGGCGGCCGTTCCGGCGAACACTCCTCACGAGATGATCTTGCTGGACCTGTACGGCGCACTGCACGGGCTGGACGAGATTACCGGCGCAACCACGGCGGATGACATCCTGAACCTGATCTTCGGCAGCTTCTGCATCGGAAAATAGTCCAGGATTTCCAAGTTTTGCAAAGAAGAGGACCGGGCGCAGCGCGAAGGTTGCGTGTTCTGATGGCAGCTTCGCGCCAAGTCGCGACTGCGACGCGCTGAGGCAACCCGTCGACGGCTGGCGAATCTGTATGTAGCAGAAAGGTAAGTTTCTGCCCAGCAACGATGCCGACGAGCTTCGAACCTAATGCTGCATTGTGTGCCTGTCTGGCGACCCGCCGTGCGGCGCGGGCGGTGACGCAACTATTTGACGTCGTGCTGGCGCCCACGGGATTGAAGGCCACGCAGTACCTGCTGCTGCAAACCATCGCCGAGCAGGGAGAGATCGCGCAATGCGATCTTGCCCGCGAGTACGTCGCTTCCACGGAGACCCTTTCGCGGCGGCTGGCCTCGATGCGCAGAGCAGGCTGGATCAGGTTGCAAGTCTCCGGCAAGCGGCGCGAGCACGTTTACGCGATCACGAATGAGGGCTCCCGCGTGCTCGCAGAGGCTGCGCCGTTTTGGGCGCGCGCGCAGAGCAGGCTGGCGCAGGCCCACGAACTCTCAGGCGGTGGAGACCTGAACAGCGCGGTGCGAGCGATGAACCAACTTACGCAGGCGGCGCGTGAGAGCCTCTCTCTCCGAACCACTAATGGGGTTGAGTCCGCGTCGGCAAAGGCCGCCCACGCCTAATTCGCGCTGCTTGCAACCAGGCTGCTTCTTCCTGAGAGAGAGCTCCGCAAACCCACTCTGCTGGGAAAACAGTTCGACTACTGAAGTCATCGACATAATAAGAGGACAAACAACAATCAGCAGAACTATGTCGGTTCGTGCAGCTCCGGCGGAACAATCGCGGCAACGCGCGGCCGGCACAGAAAAGGTGTATCCGTGGCATCCAAACAAGAGCTTGTCGACTTTCTCGATCGCAAGGTTTTCGATCCCATTCTCCATGCATCTCCCGATAAGTACGGCGGCAATCAAAGGGACGAGTTGAAATTTGTTCAGGACAAGACCCGCACCGAGAAAGAGCGCTATCACCATTACGGCAGCAAAGAGGAAGTGGTGCAAATGTTCAAAGACGATTTGAGCTCCGAAAAAGCCAAGCCGGTGAACCGTCGCCTGAAGGAACTCGGACTGCCGTGTTTGAAGGATGTGCGTGACGAGTTTGAACAGAAGGCGGCTTAGCATTAACGTCCTACGACAACCATAAGAGCCTACTTCTTCATCTTCTCGATATGGGAGATTTCGCGATGGGCTGGGTAAAGGCTTTTATGGCCGGCGTCATAGGTGCTGCTGTAATTGCAGCCATCATGGGCATAGCAATCGGAGCAGGATTCAAGATAATGGACTTCTCGTTGCTATGGGGAACTCTAATAGGACTGCCCGTAGGTCCCGCAGCCTGGATTGCCGGGTTTTGTATTCATCTGCTGGCAGGAGGGCTCTTCGCGCTTCTCTATGCAGCGATTTTCAAAATGTTCTCCGCCGCCGGGGCAATGCGCGGCGGGATCATCGGCATTGTTCATGCAATCGTGACAGGAATCGCGATTGCGTTGCTGCCCCTGGTTGATCCGGCGGTGGAGAGTGGAAGGCTCAAAGCTCCCGGCCCCTACTTCTCCGGACATGGCGTGGCTGGGATCCTTTTCTACTTCGGAATCCACATCATTTATGGAGCCATCGTGGGAGCACTCTACTTCCGGATGGTTTTAAAAGCCTCCGGGAAGATACCGGCGCAGGTGGACGATCAATTGCGCATTGTAGCTTGATTGGTCTGAGCGAGTATTCGCCGGGCGCCGACGCCTGGCCTGTTATTGAGAGCTGGGCGGTGAAGCCGGTTTGGCGCCCTTCTGTTCTGGCTTTTGCCGGGGAGGCTTCTGCTCTGGGGATTTCCCGCTCTGCTCCAAGGATTTGAGCGAAGACGGCGGATAAGTCTTGATGTCTACTCCCAGGGTCGTTCCCGGATACATTTCGGCGCGCATCGCAGCTTGTGCATTGGTATCGGCAGCAGTCTGCGATTCGCCAGCCTGTTCCGAAGGCTGCGGTGTATAGGGGGAATTCGCCTGGCCATAGTGCTGGACGGGAGTACTTCCTCCCTGCTGATGAAATTGTTGCTCTCCCGCTTCGGTCTGATATCCCGGAGTATTCTCGTTGGCGCTGGCGGTGGTCGTGACCGGCGGGGCGACCTGTCCTGTGGCTACCCTTCCTTCTACCGCGAGAATATTTTTGTCCGAAGGTAGAAGCGAAGTACAGGTGTCGGAAATCACACGCAGATTAGCGGCATTGAGAGTATCCGCATTCGCGGCGGCGCCGCCGTTCCCCGCAGCAATGGCGACGATCTGATGAACATGGCGCTGCAACAGATTCGTGTTGCCCTGCAGCTTGTAAGTTCTTCCGGAAGGTATGGCCGCTAGCTGCAGAGTTCCGTCGGGCAGGCGGCTGAGGCACCCCACTACTTCGTTTTGAGCAGGCGGCGCAGGCTGCTGGGCCGGCGCAGTGCAGCAGAGCAGACAGAAGCCCATCAGCAGAAGCAAGTAAGACGACGCTCTGGTTACGCGCATGTGTCACATCCCCGTAATTGCAGTTTGGATGCCTGGTACTCCTGAGTAGTTCGAACGAATTTGCACCCCAGTTTTCAGCAACTTTCAATCTTAGATGAGTTGCTGTCGCAATGAGAGTACCTGTTTTCGCCAATAGCGGCGGTGTTGCTATAGCAACCCTAAACAAACAGCGTGGGCAGACAACCACTCAGTCCAGCCGAGTCTCTCAGAACGAGTCAGGAACAAACCACGTCCGTGCGTTTCGACAATGCCACAATTTTTTAGTCCAAGTGCCAACACGATAGCCCGGGCCACTTTTGTCGGCGGGGTGGTGTTCGTCATCTTGCTGTTCTGGTTTTTTGAAATGATGCAGCGCTCGACCTATTACTCCCAGCGCGAAATTGTGCACATGCAGCCGGTTCCGTTCAGCCATGAGCACCACGTAGGAGGATTGGGCATCGACTGCCGCTACTGCCACACCTCGGTAGAGAACTCGAGCTTCGCGGGCATCCCTCCCACCAAAACGTGCATGAACTGCCACGCGCAGATCTGGACAAATTCCGATATGTTGCGTCCCGTCCGCGAAAGCTATCGCTCGGGAAAACCGATCCACTGGATTCGGGTGAACGACCTGCCCGACTACGTGTACTTCGATCACAGCATTCATATTCACAAGGGAATCGGCTGCAACGACTGTCATGGCCCGGTAGACCGCATGCCGCTGATGTATCCGCAGTACACGCTGCAGATGGAGTGGTGTTTGAACTGCCATCGCGATCCGGAGAAGTTTCTTCGGCCGCGGGACCAGGTATTCAACATGCGTTATCTGAAACCGAGTGGGAGATTTCCGGTAAGCCTCGACGGAAAAACCTTCACCGACCAGCACAGCCTGGGCGACTACCTGAGTGTGAAGTATCAGGTGCGAACTCCGACGGACATTACCAGTTGCGACACGTGCCATCGCTGAATGGTTGACAGCGAAGATGAACGGGAAACGAGCAGATGGAATCGGATGAGAAAAATCGCAGGCGTGAAGCGATCTGCCCCGGGAAGCTGGACAAGGCCGAACTGCTGGCCGCACGCGACAAGCTGGACGCGGAAGGTCCCGTCTACTGGCGGAGCTTGCAGGAGTTGGCGGGCGATCCGGAATTTCAGGAGCGTCTGCATCGCGAGTTTCCCAAGGGAGCTTCCGAGTGGCTGGAACCGGTGTCACGGCGCAACTTCCTCAGCCTGATGGCGGCATCCATAGCGCTTGCCGGAATCACCGGGTGCGTCAAGCAGCCGCTGGAGGAAATTGTTCCTTACGTCGTTCAACCGAACGACATCGTGCCGGGCGAGCCCAAGTTTTTTGCGACAGCCATGACGTTTGGCGGCTACGCGATTCCGCTGCTGGTGACCAGCAACATGGGACGGCCGACGAAGATCGAAGGCAATCCGCAACATCCGGCGAGCCTGGGCGGCAGTGATCTGTTCTCGCAAGCTTCGATACTGGGCTTGTACGATCCCGACCGCTCGCAGACGGTGATGTTCAACGGGAAGATCTCGTCGTGGTTCGCCTTCATCGGCGCCATTCGCCCGACGCTGGCCACCGATCCCAACCAGCGCATTCGCATTCTGACGCAGAGCGTCAGCTCGCCCACGCTGGCCAGCCAGATTCAGGCGCTGCTCAAGAAGTATCCCAATGCGCGCTGGCATCAGTGGGAGCCGGTGAACCGCGACCAGGTCCGCGCCGGAGCGCAAATGGCCTTTGGCGAGCCGCTGGAGACGCAGTATCACTTCGAGAAAGCTGAAGTGATTCTGTCGGTGGACGCGGATTTTCTGTACCCCACGTTTCCGGGCTTCCACCGCTACACGCGCGAGTGGGCCAACCGCCGGCGTCCGTTTCCTGAGCGGCGTCCCTTCGCCGACGTGGCCGGCAATCTGTTTCCCGGCTTTCCCATGAACCGGCTCTACATGCTGGAGAGCACGCCGACCACGACCGGCGCGAAGGCGGACCACTGGCTGAAGCTGCCGCCGGCGCAGGTCGCAAGATACCTGAGCGTCATCGCGGGCCGGCTGGGCGTGGGTTCGTCGAGCGCAGCGACCCAGACCGACTACGACGAGACGTGGATCAACGCGCTGGTCGCAGACCTGAAAGCGCATCACGGCACGAGCATGGTGATCGTGGGCGACCACATGCCGCCGGAAACGCAGGCGCTGGCGCACGCGATCAACGATACGCTGGGCAGTGTCGGCCAGACCGTTGTCTACACCGATCCGATTCTGGCCAATCCCGTGGACCAGACTGCGTCGCTGAAAACGCTGGTCGATGACATGAGAGCGGGCCAGGTCGACATGCTACTGATCCTCGGCTGCAATCCGGTGTACGACGCGCCCGCTGATCTCAACTTTACCGAAGCGCTGCAGCACGTTCCCACCTCGATCCATCACGGCGGGCACCTGGACGAGACTGGCGCGAAGTGCAGTTGGCACGTGAATGCAACCCATTATCTGGAGGAGTGGAGCGATGCGCGCGCGTACGACGGCACCATCAGCATTGTGCAGCCGCTGATTGCGCCGCTGTACGACGGCAAGAGCGGGCACGAGTTTCTGGCGATCTTCGGCGATGGACCGCAGCAATCCGGCTACGACATTGTTCGCGACTATTGGAAGGCGAACGCTCCGCAAGGGGCCGGTTTCGAGGACTTCTGGCGGAAGTCGCTGTTCGATGGTTTCCTCGCGAATTCCGCGCTGCCTGCGCGCAACGTACATGTACAGCACGCGAATTTTGCGCCGCCGGCCAATGCTGCTCCGGGAATTGAACTCATCATTCGTCCCGATCCTTCCACCTACGACGGCCGCTTCGCCAACAATGCGTGGCTGCAGGAAGTTCCCAAGCCGCTCACCGAGCTGACGTGGGACAACCCGGTGATGATCGGCGTTGCCATGGCCAAGCGCCTGGGACTGGAAAACGGCTCGGTCGTGGAGATGGAGTTCAAGGGACGCAAACTGATCGGCGCTACCTGGATTCAGCCGGGGCATCCCGACAACGCGCTCACCATTTTTCTGGGTTACGGCCGATACCGTGCCGGCCGCAGCGGCGATGGCATGGGCTATGACGCTTACAAGCTGCGCACCAGCGATGCGCTTTACGGCGGGACGGGCGTCACAATCCGCAAGACCGGCGACAAGTACAAGCTGATCACGGCGCAAGGCCTGCAGGACATGGAAGGGCGCGACATCGTGATCGAAGGCACGCTCGATCAGTACAAGAATGATTCCGAATTCGCACACCGGCACCTGGAAGAGCCGCCGCGCATGGACACCCTGTATCCGAATTTCAAGTACACCGGCTACGCGTGGGGAATGTTGATTGACCAGAATGCGTGCGTGGGCTGCAACGCGTGCGTGGTCGCCTGCCAGGCCGAGAACAACGTGCCGGTGGTTGGAAAGCTGCAGGTCGCTATCGGACGCCGCATGCACTGGCTGCGGGTCGATGTCTATTACAAGGGAGATCCCAACAATCCGAAGCCGTTCTTCCAGCCGGTGCCGTGCATGCAATGCGAGAACGCGCCTTGCGAACTGGTGTGTCCGGTCGAAGCTACCGTACACAGCTCGGAAGGCCTGAACGACATGATTTACAACCGCTGCGTAGGGACAAGATATTGCTCCAACAACTGTCCCTATAAGGTCCGGCGCTTTAATTTCCTGTTATTCCAGGATTGGGTGCAGCCGCAGTTCAAGCTGATGCGCAATCCTGAAGTTTCTGTGCGTAGCCGCGGCGTGATGGAAAAGTGCAGCTACTGCATCCAGCGAATTACCCATGGACGCATTCATGCTGAGGAAGAAAACCGGCTGGTGCGCGACAACGAAATTCTTACCGCCTGCCAGCAGGCGTGCCCGGCCGATGCCATCGTCTTCGGCGACATTAATACTGCCACCAGCCGCGTTCATACACTAAAAGAAAATCCGCGTAACTATGGCCTGCTCGCAGACATGAATACTCGTCCGCGAACTACATATCTGGCGATCGTTCATAACCCGAATCCACAACTTCCCGAGCCTGAAGAGCAGCACAAAGGGTAGAGCCTGATGCCTGACACACGCGAAGCCGAATTGATGAAGCAGCGGGCCGGGCAGGCTCCGGTGCTGCTGCCTGGCCAGACGTATGAAAGCGTCACCGACCAGATCGCCAATATCGTCCTCAAGCGCCCGGTGGGGATTTATTGGCTGCTGTTGTTTGGCGCTGCCGGCTTCTTCTTTGCGCTGTTGCAGTACAGCATTGCGTACCTGCTGATGCAGGGTGTGGGAATTTGGGGCGTGACCATCCCCATAGCCTGGGGCTTCGCCATTATCAACTTTGTGTGGTGGATCGGAATTGGCCACGCCGGAACCTTGATATCCGCAATTCTGCTTCTGCTGAAACAAAGCTGGCGCAGCTCCATTAACCGCTTTGCCGAAGCCATGACGCTGTTCGCCGTCATGTGCGCCGGCATGTTTCCCCTGCTGCACCTTGGACGTCCGTGGCTGTTCTACTGGCTGATTCCCTACCCCAATACGATGACGACGTGGCCGAATTTCCGTAGTCCTCTGGTGTGGGACGTCTTCGCCGTTACTACTTATCTGACAGTTTCGATACTTTTCTGGTACCAGGCGGTGGTTCCCGATGTAGCTACGCTGCGCGACCAGGCAGAGAATCCCATCGTAAAAGGCTTCTACGGAATCCTCGCGCTGGGCTGGAGAGGTTCGGCACGGCACTGGCACCGCTTCGAAATGGGTTACCTGCTGCTCGCCGGATTGGCTACGCCGCTGGTGCTGTCGGTACATACGGTCGTCAGCTTCGACTTTGCCGTCGCCGATATGCCTGGATGGCACGAGAGTATTTATCCACCGTACTTCGTCTCTGGCGCAATCTTCTCAGGATTTGCAATGGTGCTGTTGCTGGCCATTCCACTGCGCAAGTTTTACCACCTGGAAGATCTGGTCACGCTGCGCCATCTGGATAATTGCGGCAAGTTCATGATCGCCACCGGACTATTAGTGACCTATACCTATGTCGCCGAGACTTTCTATTCCTGGTATGGGACCGATGTCTACGGCGCGTGGTGGAACTGGAACCGGGCTCATGGTGCGTATCGGGTTGTCTGGTATCTCGACATCGCCATGGTGTGCGTTGTTCCTCTGTTGCTATGGATCCGCAAGATTCGCCGTAGTCCGCTGCTGTTGTTCCTGGTCTCTGTGGACATCGTGATTGGCATGTGGATAGAGCGCGTGATGATCGTCGTTATCACGCTCAACAGCACGCATCTTCCCTCGTCCTACGGTCTCTACATCCCGACGCGATGGGACTGGGCAGTGCTGCTCGGCAGCGTCGGCTTCTTCATCGTCTGCTTCCTGCTCTTCGTGCGGCTGATCCCCATGATTCCGATCTTCGAGATGCGGAAGCTGGTGAGTGAACTGGAGGAGCCGGCGAAATGAAGGTGCTCTACGGCTTGATGGCGCAGTTCAAGACTCCGCACGAGTTGCTGGAGGCGACCAGGCGGGCCTATGAGCTTGGCTATCGGAAGATGGACGCGTATTCACCATTCCCGGTCCCTGAATTGCCCGAAGCACTTGGATTCAAGAAGAACGCCGTGCCCATGCTGTGTCTGCTGGGCGGCGTTCTGGGCGGCTCTGCCGCGTACATGCTGCAATGGTGGATCAACACCATCGCTTATCCCATCAATGTCGCAGGGCGCCCGCTGCACTCCTGGCCCTCATTTATTCCGGTGACGTTCGAGATGACGGTGCTGTTCGCCAGCTTCGGCGCGTTCTTCGGGATGTGGGCCCTGAATGGGCTGCCCATGCCGTTTCACCCGGTGTTCAATGTGAAGCGTTTCGCGGCGGTCACGCGCGATGGTTTTTTCCTTTGCATCGAAGCCGCCGATCCGCACTTCGACCTTATTTATACGCATGAGTTTCTGCTGAGCCTGCATCCGACTGCGGTCGAGGAGGTGCCCTATCGATAGCACGGGCATAACCCGGCTTTGCATGGTTGGACTGCTGGCAGTACTGGCGCTAATGGTGGTCGGCTGCCGCGAGGACATGCAGAACCAGCCGCGCGGAAAACCCATGCGGCCATGGGGATTCATGGGCGAGGACGCTCCGCGCGCGCCGGTAGCGGGCACGATTTCGCGCGACGATGTGGGCTCAACCTACTTCAACACCGGATACATGGGCAACACGGTGGGCAACACCATACCGTTCCCGGTAACGCGCGACGTTCTGGAGCGCGGGCGCGAACGCTACAACATCTATTGCGCTCCCTGCCATGCCCGCACCGGCGATGGCAATGGGATGATTGTGCAGCGCGGCTATCGTCGTCCGCCGTCGTATCACACCGATCGCTTGCGGACCATGCCGCTGGGCCACTTCTTCATCGTGATGACCAACGGATTCGGCGCCATGCCGGATTACAGCGCGCAGGTCAATCCGCATGATCGCTGGGCGATTGCCGCGTACATCCGCGCGCTGCAGTTGAGCCAATATGCCCCGGCCAGCCTGCTGCCGGCGGGAACGAAACTGCCTCCTCCGCCGGCACTACCGGGGACGCCGGGCAATGGCGCGACTTCTGCGCAGGCCGCGCCGCAGTCCGGCAACTTGGAAGCTTCCGAAGGGCCGCCGAGCAAAGTACAAAAAGAGGCCGAGAAAGACAGGAAAAAGCGCGAAGAAGAACGAGAGAAAGTGGAGCAGAAGTGATCAACAACGAACAACTCGATCTCTTCCGCGCGCCGGCAGTGGTGAATCTGTGGCAGCGTCGCGCGCTGCTTGTGGGCTGTGTGTTCGGCGTCGCCTCCATCCTCGGCTGGATCTTTGATAGCGATCAGTTCTATCGCTCGTACCTGCTGGGTTACATGTGGTGTTTCGAGCTAACGATAGGTTCGCTTGCGCTGCTGATGCTCTATCACCTTACCGGAGGCGCGTGGGGCACCGTCAGCCGCCGCATCATGGAAGCGGCGATGCAGAACATCTGGCTGATGATCCCGTTGTTCGCGCCCATCATTATCGGGCTGCATCACCTCTATCCGTGGTCGCGGCCGGAGGTAGTTGCAGCAAGCACGCATCTACAGCGAATCGCGCAGGAGTACTTGCGACTGCCTTTGTGGCTGTTTCGCGCCGCGCTGTACTTCATCATCTTCACGGCACTGGTTTCGACATTGATGGCTTTCTCACGCCGTCAGGACCGAAAACCGGAAGTGTCCATGGTCAATGCGCTTCAGGCAGTCAGCGGCCCGGGAGCAGTCGTTTACCTGTTCGCATGTCTCTTTCTATATACCGACTGGATCATGTCCATTACCCCGGACTGGTTTTCCATGATCTTCGCGCTGATTTTCAATGCCGGACACGGCCTCGCAGCTATCAGCCTGGTCGTCATTATGGGAGGCCTGCTCGTAAGGTATCCGCCGATGAACACGATCATGCAGCCCGATCAGTTTCTGGACCAGGGCAAGATCATGCTTACCTTCGTCCTGATGTGGGGCTGGTGGAGCTATGCGCAGTGGATCATCTTCTGGTCAGGCAATAAGCCTGACGAAATCGGCTGGTATATCGCCCGTACAAGAGGAGGATGGGAATACTACGGGTTTGCTCTCATTATCGGCTATATCTGTATTCCCTTTGCGCTGCTGTTATCGAGAAGCTTCAAGTCCAATCCCAACACGCTGATGAAACTGGCACTATGGACGCTCTTCGCCCGCTATATGGACGACTACTGGTTCATCATGCCGTCATTTCCGAACCGGGTTGGACATTTTCACTATAGCTGGCTGGATGCCGTGGTTCCGATCACGCTGGCAGCGTTCTGGCTGGCATTGTTCTTTCAGCATCTGAAGGCGCGGCCGTTGCTGGCGCTGCAGGATCCTCACGTGGACCTGATCCTGGAACAGGCGTATGGAAACGAACAATAAGACGACCGACATTTACCACCCGGAGGTTGCATACGAGCGGCGCGACCTGAGCCATCGCGCGGTGTTCGGGTTCCTGCTCGCCCTGCTGGTCGCCGCCGTGATCATTCACATCTCGATTTGGGGGCTGTTCAAGCACCTGGGCAAATCGCA
Organism: uncultured Acidobacteriaceae bacterium; assembly: GCA_963846815.1. Taxonomy (GTDB): domain Bacteria; phylum Acidobacteriota; class Terriglobia; order Terriglobales; family Acidobacteriaceae; genus CAVVDY01. The sequence goes on from CAWJXG010000004.1 coordinate 178,648, forward strand.
GTTTGCCGGCCATCAGACTACCAATCCAATCATGACGAGCAATGAGCAACTACGCGAAATAGGCGGAGATCCTGCTCTGTCTTTTCCAGCGCCGAGGTTGCAGCCGAATCCTGTGGCCGATCTCAACAAGTTTCGCGCCCGGGAGGAGCAGCAGATGAACAGCTACGGATGGATCGATCCGAGCGCAGGCAAGATTCACATTCCGATCGAGCGCGCCATCGACATTGTGGCTTCCAGATGGCCGCAGCAGGAGGAGGAGGGCAAAGGCGAATCACAGTCTCCGCCCAATGTGGCAACTGAGTCGCGGGGCGCAGGCGCGCGCCATCCACAGAACGGCCAACCGGCAGGAGGGAGTATTCATGAGCACTAAGACGAATTCTTATCGAACGATGGTATGCATATGGTTGCTGGTTACGCTGTGCGCCTCGTCTGCTGCCGCGCAATACTACACGGAACCAAAGACCACGCAACTGCCTCCCCAGCTCAGCAATGTGGCGATCGAGCAGAAATTGAACCAGCAAGTGCCGCTGGATCTTACCTTCCGCGATGCGAGTGGCAGGACGGTACAACTGAAGGACTACTTCCGCCCGGGCAAGCCGGTGCTGCTCTCGCTTGTGTACTTCAATTGCCGCATGCTGTGCAGCGAGGTGCTCGCCTCGCTCGCGGGAGCTTTGAAGCTGGTGAAGTTCGATGCCGGCAATCAGTTCCAGGTGCTTACCGTCAGCTTCGATCCTCGCGACACCGTACAAACCGCCGCCGATGCCAAAAAGAAGTATCTGGCGATGTACGGCCACCCCGGAGCTGAGAATGGCTGGCATTTCCTTACGGGCGATCAGGCCTCGATTACCGCGCTAACCAATGCTGTGGGATTCCACTACCGATGGGACCCGCAGAGCAAGCAATTTGCCCATGCAGCCGGCATCATGCTGCTAACTCCGCAAGGAAGGGTGGCGCAATACTACTATGGGGCACGATACTATCCCTCCGACCTTCGTCTTGGACTTATACAAGCTTCAAGCAATCGCATAGGAACACTGGCCGACCAGATCGTACTTTATTGCTATTGCTGGGACCCGCACACCGGACGTTACGGCGCCATCGTCAGCCGAATCCTCCAGCTCGGAGGAGGTTTGACGGTGCTGATCCTGGGCGGACTCATGCTCTTCCTGTTCAAAGCATATCCCAATCGATCGGGGAAGACGCCGCGAGGGGCGAAGAGCAAGCCATCAGGAACTCCGCAGCCCGATTCTGAGATCGAAGAACCGGAAACTATAGCAGGCAGGCGAGGGTAAGAATGTTCTCGTTTCCATTGTGGCCGAAAGCAGCCTCCACCATGTCGTACCAGGTGGACGCGCTGTATATCTTTCTCATCGCGGTTACGGGCGCGGTCACAATACTAGTTTTTATTTTGATTGTTTTCTTCCTGTTCCGGTACCGGCATACCAAGCATCCGGTCGCAGAGCAGGTTTCCGGCTCTATACCCCTTGAGCTGACATGGTCGCTGATACCTCTGGGTATTTTCATGATCTTCTTCGCCTGGGGAGCCAGTATTTATGTGGATGAAGCTTCCCCGCCGCGCGATGCGCTGCAGATCTATGTAGTCGGCAAACAGTGGATGTGGAAGATACAACATGAAAACGGGGTGCGCGAGATCGATGCTCTGCACGTGCCGGCGGACCGCGATGTACGGCTGACGATGATCTCGCAGGATGTAATTCATAGCTTCTGGGTCCCTGCATTTCGCATCAAGGCCGATGTACTGCCCGGGCGTTATACCACGCTCTGGTTCCGGGCGAACAAGCCGGGCACCTATCACCTGTTCTGCGCGGAATATTGCGGCACACAGCACTCCGGCATGATCGGCAAGGTGGTTGTGATGGAGCCGGCGAAGTATGAGGCCTGGCTGACCTCCGGCGGCGAAATGGGATCGTTTTCCGCTACCGGACAGAAGCTATTCCAGGAGCTGGGATGCACGACCTGCCATAGATTCGACACGCAAGGCCGCGGCCCCAATCTTACAGGAGTGTATGGCAAGCCCGTGCTGCTTTCCGATGGCAGCACGGTCGTTGCCGACGACGCTTATATTCGCGAGTCGATTGTCAATCCAGGAGCAAAGGTGGTCGCCGGCTTCCAACCGATTATGCCGAGCTTCCAGGGCATCGTGACGGAAGACCAACTGCTTTCCCTGATCGCTTACGTGAAGTCGATTGCCACACCTGAAGAGCGCGAGCCGGTCAGCAATCGGCCGCCTGTGCCGAAGTCCGGCGCACCCGAGGTGCATTAGACATGGCTACTTATGTTGAAAATACTCCGCGAGCACCGGAAGTTGAAGAGAGCAACGAGCCGAACTATCTGAATTCGTCGTACGGAATCAAGTCGTGGCTGCTGACGACGGACCACAAGCGCATTGCGCTGCTCTATCTGTTCTCGATCACGTTCATGTTTCTGATCGGCAGCGTCTTTGCCTTGATCATTCGCCTGGAGCTGCTGACGCCGGCGGGAGATTTCGTCCAGGCTGACACCTATAACAAGATGTTCACCCAGCACGGCGTGGTGATGATCTTCTTCTTCCTGATTCCGTCGATACCTGCGGTGCTGGGTAATTTTCTGATACCGCTCATGATCGGTGCGAAGGACGTAGCGTTCCCGAAGATCAACCTGTTGAGTTGGTATATCTACCTGCTCGGCGCGGGGATGATTATCTATACCATCCTCACCGGTGGACTCAACACGGGATGGACTTTCTATACTCCGCTGAGTACCTCCTATGCCAAGAGCAACGTAATTGTTGGTTCCCTTTCTATTTTTGTCGTCGGCTTCTCTTCGATTCTCACCTCGCTGAACTTCATCGTAACTATACATAAGCTGCGAGCGCCGGGTATGACGTGGGGCCGGCTGCCGCTGTTCGTGTGGGCGAGCTATGCGACAGCAGTGATCATCGTGCTCGGTACTCCGGTAATCGCCATCAGCATGGCGCTGCTCGCCCTGGAACGGATCTTCGGCCTCGGCTTCTTCGACCCGCTGCTCGGCGGCGACCCGCTGCTGTTTCAACATCTATTCTGGTTCTACTCGCATCCGGCGGTGTATATCCAGATTCTGCCCGGCATGGGGGTGATCAGCGAACTGGTGACCTGCTTCTCGCGGAAGAAGGTCTTTGGCTACTCTTCGATGGCTATCGCGATTCTCGGCATTGCAGTGTTCGGGTTTCTGGTATGGGCCCACCATATGTTCGTCGCCGGTATTTCCGTCTATTCGGCGATGGTCTTCAGCTTCTTAAGCTATGTGGTGGCGGTGCCGTCGGCAATCAAGGTCTTTAACTGGACGGCCACAATGTATCGGGGAAGTATCTACCTGCTGACTCCGATGCTCTATGCTCTGGCTTTCATCGGACTGTTCACGGTGGGTGGCATGACCGGACTGTTTCTAGCCAGCCTGGGAATCGATGTTCACGTAACAGACTCCTACTTTGTTGTCGCCCATTTCCACTACATCATGGTTGGGGGGATGGTGACAGCCTTCATGGGGGGAATTCATTTCTGGTGGCCGAAGATCAGCGGCCGCATGTATCCCGAAATGTGGGGAAAGATCGCAGCGGGCGCGATTTTTATTGGCTTCAATCTTACCTTCTTCCCGCAGTTCATCCTGGGTTACGCCGGAATGGACCGGCGCTACCACGCTTATGCGCCGGAATTCCAGGTGCTTAATGTAATGTCCACGGCAGGGGCATCGATATTAGGCATCGGTTACTTGCTGCCCCTAGCCTATTTTGCCTGGTCGATAAAGTATGGCGCGAAGGCCGGCGACAATCCATGGAATGCCGCGGGCCTGGAGTGGACCATTCCTTCACCGCCTCCGGCACACAATTTTGACCAGACGCCTGTCGTGACTACCGAGGCCTATAACTACGAAGACCTGCCGAAAGAAATCGAACTTCCAGGGGAGGCAAGCGTTGTCGGTCGCTAGACAGGATCGCGACTTAGAGGCGAGGAGAGAGACGGACCTACACTCCTTGCACGGGCATTACGCCGAGCTCGAGCAGCAGCGCGAGGCCTCGAGTCTCGGGATGTGGGTATTCCTGGTCACCGAAGCCATGTTTTTTGGCGGCATGATCACGGGATATGTGGTTTACCGGGAGGCGTATCCAGCGGCCTTTCAGGCCGGCAGCGTATACATGCTGTTCATGGCAGGCACGGTCAATACGGCCTTGCTGCTGACGGCCAGCTTGTGCGTAGCGCTGGCGGTTCACGCCGCGAAAATGGATAACCGCAAGATGCTGGTGCTCTGCCTGGTGGCGGCGATGTTCCTGGGAATATGTTTTGTCTCGGTGAAAGGTTATGAATATTGGGACCACTGGGTGGAGCATAAAGTGCCTGGCCATAGTTTCCAGTGGGATGGGCCGGACCCGCGACACGTGGAAATGTTCTTCATTATGTATTTCTTTCTCACCGGATTCCATGCGCTGCACATGCTCATCGGAATCACAGCGGTGGGAATCGTCGCGTACTATGCGTATCGAGGGAGGTATACGCCGGCCTACCACAACCCGGTGGAAAATGTCGCGTTGTATTGGCATTTTGTCGATATTGTCTGGATTTTCTTATATCCCATGCTTTATCTGATGGGACATAAGCATATTTGAGGAAGCAATGGCAGCTACGGCGGTATCCGTACGAACATATATTCTGGTCTGGATTGCTTTGATGTTCCTCTGTGCCTTGACGGCCGGGTTGTCGTTTCTCAACCTGCATCACTGGAGCACGGTGATTGCTTTCAGCATCGCCGTAGCCAAAGCGGCGTTAGTGGTGGTCTTCTTTATGGGCCTGCTCTACGAGACGGACAAGATTGTGTGGGTATGGGCAGGGGTAGCTATGTTCTGGCTGGGAATTTTGATAATTATGACGGTGCTGGACTATGCAACTCGCGGCTATCTTCGCGTGCCCGGAAAGTAAGCAGCAGCAAGGCGGCGGGTTTTCCGCCGATAAAGCCGGATCGCGGGCAAAGGTGGGGAACAATGGCTAAACATTCCGGACTTGGCGCTGCGATAGCGGTTCTCCTGGTGGTTTTTGGCCTGGCCAGCCTGGTTGGGGTCATCTTCCTGATGATGCTGCTGCAGCCGGGGATCGCGCACAGCCCCTCAGAGCACAGCCGCCTTCGACTCCCTCAGCATTTCGTGGCAGCGCGCTTCGATGCAACTAGAAAGCCCGGTGGACCTCAGATCGGGCATCCGCTGAGAGGTGGAGCGTGAGCAGCGGTCGAATTGCGATGGCGCTCTTGTGCGTGCTGTTTGTTTGTCCAAGAGCCTACTGCCAATGGAATCATCATCCGACGACCGGCTCGCCCGAGAACCGGCTGCCGGACCTGACGACCATGGCAGGGCAAAGCGGTCTGGGGCCGGTGATGACGGCCAAACTGGTCGATCAAGAGCAAAACGCGAAGCATCACAGAGCGGTCATCCAAATTGAAACTGATGGAGTTCGGCTGGTCGATGCCGCATCCGCCGACCATCAGCCCCGGCTTGACGAAGGTCACATCCGATATCGGGTGGATAATGGTCCGGAGCAAAACAGCACATCGAAAACTATCACGCTGGAGAATTTGCCTTCCGGCACGCGCCTTATTCATGTCGATCTGATGGACAGCACGGAGGCGAAAATGGGCCGGAGTACGACTCTGAAGGTGGAAATTCCCTGAAGTTTATCGCGTTCAGTACGCTCAGCCTGTAGTCGGCCATCCATCAGGGCTCAAGCTCTTCCGCGATTTTCTCTCCGCAAACCTTCCAGGCGCTTCACAACATCGCATTAGTCAGGGACAAGTAGTAGCCGCCAGCCCTCAGGTTCAGGAACATCGTGTCGTTATTTCTTGCTTTTGCATGTTCGTTGTTTGCTGCCGTACTCATCTCGGGACGGGCCCGCACTACCATTCTGTCCACGGCAGTGTTGTTCCTCGCGGTGGGGCTGCTGTTAGGCAGCGGAGTCATACCGGGCGCCGCCGTGCCCAAGCTCGACTCGCTGCGTTTGCTGGCCGAAGTTGCGCTGTTCAGCACCCTGTTCTCCGACGGAATTCGAACGGGAGGGTTTGCAAGCATCCGAAAAGGATGGCGGCTTGCGGGCCGGGCGCTGATTTTCGGCATGCCGCTGACCATTTTCCTCATCGGCCTGGTGGGGCACTACGCCGCCGGCATGAGTTGGCTGGTTGCGCTCGTATTGGGAGCGGCACTGAGTCCAACCGACCCCGTGTTTGTTGCAGCCATCTTTCAAGTCGATGCGGTGCCGCGGCGGATCAAGCACGCGTTGAACATTGAGAGTGGATTGAATGATGGGCTCGCGCTGACGGCGCTGATGATCCTGCTGAGCGCCGCCACCGGGTTGCGCGGAAGCATTCCCCACGTGCTCGAGCAACTGGCACTCGGGTTCCTGATCGGAATCGGAGTTCCCCTGATCGGCTTGAAAATCGAGGCAACGAGATTTTTCGGGGCGGTAGGAGTGTTCGAGCCACTGCTGGCGTTTTCTCTCGGCATTCTTGTGTATGCCATCTGCATCGCGACCGGCGCGAACGAGTTCCTGGCCGCATTTTCTGCAGGCGTCACGACGGCCACCATAAGCTCTCGCGCCAGCAAAGCTTTTCACCCATTTGGCGAGCTCATCTCCGAGTTGTTCAAGCTGGCTGCTCTGCTGCTCTTCGGAGCGGTGATCGCGAAAGGGTTGTTCGTACATCTGTCCTGGCAGGAGTGTGTATTCCTGGGGCTGGCAGTCTTTCTGATTCGTCCGGCGGTGACGGCGCTGGCGTGGATCGGAACGGACGTGAGCCGAACCGAACTCCTGACCTTTGGGTGGTTCGGTCCGAAGGGATTTGCCTCGGTGATTTACGGCCTGATCATTTTGCAGGCCGGCCTGGCCCATGCTGCACACCTGGTGGGAGTGGCCGTCATCCTGTCGATCCTGGTCTTTTCGTCAACCGACGTTCTGGTGGGACGCCTGTTTACCAAGCAAGGGCGCAATCGCGACAAAGCGGACAAAGACGTGACGAACGCGGCGTAGCGGAAGGCCGGAAGGAAGAAGCTCGGCTGCAGTAATTGGCGGAAGCGTGTGCGAGTCGAACGCACCATTGACAGCGAAGCTGCCAATCGCCGGTTTTGAAGACCGGGAGAGTCACCGGACCCCCTTCGCTTCCGCAAAGCTCAGTTCAACGTTTTCACTTCGGCTGGGGAACGACGCGCAGATACGGCCTGAGTGTCTTCCAGCCCCCGGGATAAATCTTCTTCGCATCTTCGTCGGAAATGGCGGGGGAGATAATCACGTCCTCTCCCTGTTTCCAGTTCACCGGCGTCGCGACCTTGTGCTTCTCCGTCAACTGCATGGAATCGATCACGCGCAGGATCTCGTCGAAGTTGCGTCCGGTACTCATAGGATAGACGATAATGAGCCTGACTTTCTTGTCGGGGCCAATGACGAAGACGTTGCGCACCGTCATGTTGTCGGCAGCAGTGCGGCCATCACAGCCGCCTTGAAGATCGGCCGGCAACATTCCGTAGAGCTTGGCTACTTTAAGGTCGGTGTCGCCGATCATGGGATAGTTCGGCGCGTGGCCCTGGGTTTCGCGGATGTCGTCCGACCAGCGCTTGTGATTATCGACGGGATCGACGCTGAGTCCAATGACCTTCACGTTGCGCTTCTCGAAGTCGGGCTTCAGCTTTGCCATGTAACCCAGCTCGGTGGTACACACCGGCGTGAAATCTTTGGGATGCGAAAACAAAACACCCCACGAATCGCCGAGCCACTCGTGAAAACTGATCGGTCCGCTGGTGGTTTCGGCCTGAAAGTCGGGAGCTTTGTCCCCAATTTGTAGAGCCATCCTTAAATCTCCTAGCATGTGTCGTTTGTAAAGGCCTGTCGATTCTATGCGTGGGGGTGCCGCTACAGCAACCAACGATGAGCCGGCACAGATTGCGCGCGCGGAATGCGCTTGCAGAAAACTCCGGTTTGGTTAAGGCTTTCAGCATCGAGCGATTCGACACTCTCATCGGTTGGTGCAGAAGCAGTCAATCTTTTTTCCAGGAGCGTGAGCAGCATGCCAGCCCGTCATTTTCCCTTCGTTCATGTCGACGTTTTCACATCAGTGCCGCTGGAGGGCAATCAACTGGCGGTATTCCCGGACGCAACGGAACTGAGCGACCAGGAGATGCAGAGGCTCGCCAAGGAGATGAACCTCTCGGAGACGACGTTTGTTTTCCCTCGCGATCGTGCGACTGAGGAACGCGAGGGAGTGCGGGTGAGAATCTACACGGTGCAGGAGGAGCTTCCGTTCGCCGGGCATCCCACGCTGGGCACGGCATGGTATTTGAAACAACAGCGGCCTGAGCAGTCCGAGATCACGCTTGCGCTGAATGTCGGGCGGGTGCCGGTCCGCTTCGAAACGCGGGAGGGGCAACTGTTCGGCGAGATGCGGCAGACGGACCCGCAGTTCGGCGAATTTCATCAGCATTCGGCGGTAGCGCGGGCGCTGGGAGTTCGCGAGGAGGACCTCGACGAAAGTGTTCCCATCCAAACCGTGTCGACGGGCATGCCGTTTACGCTGGTGGCGTTTCGCGAGGTCTCGACCCTGGGCAATCTTGCGGTGAGCTGGCAGCAGATCGCGTCGTATCTGCAGCGCGACGACCGGGGCAAGTTTTTTTACTTTGTGGCGCGTAACGGCACTCACCAGTTGCGCGCCCGCATGCTCTTCTACAACGGCGAGGATCCGGCGACCGGTTCGGCTGCCGGATGCTGCATCGCATGGGCGGTGAAGTATGGAGTGTTTGCCTCGGAGGAGCAGGCCGTGATCGAGCAGGGACGCGAGATCCTTCGTCCCAGCTACATTTATGTGCGCGCGACGAAGCAGTCCGATGCCATCACCAATGTACGTGTCGGCGGTCACGTTGTGCAGGTAATTGATGGCAGAGTTACCTTGTGAATCGCCTGCGGATTTCTTGTGCATCGTTCCCAGGTGCATAAACAAAGGACGGAAACGTTGCCTCGAGATGCTCGCGCTCTCGCTGGGAACGCAACGGGCAAGGGCGCGACGCAGGTAAAAAAATTTGCAAGTTGATGGGGACGGTACTTGTATCCGCGGTGATGCGCGGGTAGTATCCCACTACGCCGTTACTCTGGCGAACAGATCCAAACAACCAAGCTGCCATTGGCCGTCTCTCTGAACTGTAGCCGGCTGATCATTACGCTGTGAAGTAAAACGGACAAACTCGATGAAACCCAAGCGCACAATTCTCTGCGTTGATGATGATGAACGCTCTCTCTCGGTACGGAAGGTGATGCTGGAGACGCGCGGTTATCGGGTCGTGACCTGCACCGATCCGGAAGAAGCGCTGCAACATATTCGCGCCGGAGGAATCGACCTGATCCTGGCCGACCTGATGATGCCGAAGATGACGGGCGCCGAAATGATTGCGCAGGCCAAGGAAATTGCTCCCGCGCTTCCGGCGATTCTTTTCTCAGGCTCGGCAACCCACTTTGCCGAGCATTGCCCGGCCGACGTGTGGTTACCGAAAGGCAGCTTCGCTCCCGCGGAACTGCTGGAACGAATCAGGATCGCGCTAGTTCGAAAGCGTGGCCCCAAGCGGAGTTCCACCGGCACTCCAGCGAAGCGAATTGCGTCTTGAGGCGGAGTTCGTAGCGGAAGCAGGAGCCGCCACTGGCGCCGGAGTCTCAGACGCGGCGACATCTTATTTAATTTTAGTGGGCTGCTGGAAATCCAGCGGGCTGCTGGAAACGCCCTTCAAGGCCATCCCTACCCGACAGTCGAGGTTTTCAGCAGCCTGGTAGTCCGGTTGCCGGGGCCGTCCAACTGCCAGCAGTTTCTTCCGAGATGCTTTGCCTTGTAAAGTTGGTCGTCCGCCCGGGCCAGCAAGGTGGCCGCGGTATCGTGCTCAGCGATGACGGCGGCGCCAAGACTCACGGTGAGTTGGATTGGCCTCCCTTCGAAAGGTGTCGTACTACTCTCAACCAGAACCCGGCAGCGCTCCAGGGTTTGCATGGCAGAGCTGGAGCCGGTCCTGGGCAGCAGCAGCAGGAACTCGTCTCCACCCCAACGGCCCAAGATATCAGTCGAGCGGAGGCAGTTGTGCAGGGTCTGGGCCATGGTCCTGAGAACGGCGTCACCCGCCAGGTGCCCGTAGCCGTCGTTGGCAAGTTTGAACTCATCCACGTCGAGCAGGCACAGGGTAGAGGGTATAGAGCTCGAGGTGAAGTCCGATATCAGGCGATCAATCTGGGTTTCCATGTATCGGCGATTCGGTAACCCGGTGACCGGGTCAATGAACGCCGCTTCTTCCAACTCCTCCATCCGGTTGATCAACGACTCGTTGTCGGCGACCTCGCGAAAAGCTTCCACCGCTCCGATGATCTTGCCTTCAGCATCTCGAATGGCCACCGTTCTAATCTGGACCGGCAGACGATAACCATTCTTGTGACGCAGGAAGACCCTGGCTTCGCGGACCTCACCGTCGAGCAGGGTGAGCAGCAAAGGACAGCCGTCCTTGCAGAGTTGCCTTCCTTTGCTGTCCACGTGGACCAGAATGTTATCGGAGCAGGAGCGGCATTCGACTTCCTCAAAGCTAAAGCCGGTCAGCCTGACGGCTCCCGGGCTCCACTTCTGGATAGTTCGATTGCAATCGACGAGGTAGACGCCTTCCGAGATGGCGTTCAAAAGGGTATCGAGATCGACGTGAGATAAGTCAGTACGCGCCGTGGCGGGGCTGTGCGGGTCCGGGATTTCGGCCGGCGAAACCTGGCCGTTCGGGTAATGCTGCATAGCAATCTACACCGGGTTTTCACCCGGCCATCAATTTCGCTATCGGCAAAGTTCTGTCCGGCTTAAGGAGGAAGCAACCAGGTCAGGGGGAATGCAGAACGCCGTATGCTGGTAGTAGCGAAGCTGCACATCCTGGTTGCAACAAGTAAGACTACTCAACGTCTACCCAAGCCCGCCGCAATAAGCTTGTTCCCTGAAGCAAGAGTTGGGGACTAGCCCTTCGCCGTCTTTGCCGCCTTCTTGCGTTCCGCCCACCGCTTCTTCATCATTTCAGAGATGCGCTTGCGTGCTGCGGAGCTCATATGCCGGCCCCCCGCTCCGCTCTTTGCTTTGCTGGACCCGGCGGGACGACCCGGACCGCGCTTGGCTCCGGAGCCCAAGCCTTGCAATGCGTCGATGGCCGCATCCAGACGCGCCCGCTCCCTTTTGAGGTCTGCTAGTACACTTTGAATGTCCATGTATCACCTATCTTTTTTATTTTTTGGAGAACCGCACTATGCAAACCTTATCAGATGCGCACCTCGCAATCCAATGGTTTTTACAGATATTGGTTGCGTAGTAGATTTTTTGATGTTCAACCTTTAGTCAATTTCTAGGGTATGGGTCGTTTAGCTCTTCCAATTTCAGTCTAGCTCTTATCCTGGATGCACACAATTGAGGTGAAAATGCTACCCGAATCCGGCTTTCACATGACTATCCAGCAGCTTCGCGAATATGGATATGCCGTAGTTGACTGGATCACCCGCTATTACGAGACGGTTGAGGATTTTCCGGTGTTGTCGCGAGTGAAACCTGGAGAAATCAGGCAGTCCCTGCCGGCCAGTCCTCCCCTGGCAGGGGAGCCGTTCCAGCAGCTACTCTCCGATGTGGAAAAGCTGCTTCTTCCGGGGATTACCCACTGGCAATCGCCGAATTTCTTTGCCTATTTCCCTGCCAATGCGTCCGGACCAGCTATTCTGGGCGACCTGCTTTCGTCCGCGCTCGGGGTACAGGGAATGCTGTGGGCGACCAGCCCGGCTTGTACCGAACTGGAAACTCACGTTATGGATTGGCTTGTACCTATGCTCGGATTGCCGGAGAAATTCCTCTCATCCTCCACCGGGGGAGGAGTGATTCAAGATACGGCCTCTAGCGCGACACTCTGCGCTTTAGTGGCTGCCCGGGAGCGGGCCAGCAACTACGAAAGCAATCAGAAGGGATGCGACGGCAGGCTGGTAGCATACACCTCGACCCAGGCGCACTCTTCCGTCGAAAAAGCAGCCATGATTGCCGGTATCGGCAGGCGGAACCTGCGGCTCATTGCGGTAGACCGGAACTTCTCCATGCGAGTTGATGCGCTGGCTGAAGCTATTCGCCGTGACAAGGAGGCGGGATTAATTCCGTTTTTCGTGTGCGCCACAGTAGGAACAACCTCTTCCCACGCCATAGACCCGCTCACCGAGATAGCTCCTGTGTGCCACGAGCATGGGCTGTGGTTCCACGTTGATGCTGCTATGGCAGGCACTGCGGCGCTATGCCCGGAACTTCGCCATATCCAGGCAGGCGTGGAATATGCGGATAGCTACTGCTTCAACCCCCATAAGTGGATGTTCACCAATTTCGATTGCGATTGCTTCTTTGTTGCCGACCGCAAGGCCCTCATCAATAGTTTAAGTATTCTGCCGGAATACTTGCGCAATCAGGCAACCGAGTCGGGCGAGGTCTTCGATTATCGCGACTGGCAGGTTCCGCTGGGAAGGCGTTTCCGGTCTCTGAAGTTATGGTTTGTAATTCGACACTACGGTATCGAGGGACTGCAGTATCACGTGCGCAACCACATCAGGCTGGCGCAGGAGTTTCTGAATTGGGTACAGGGCGATGATCGCTTCGAGGTGGTCGCGCCGGCGCCGCTCAACCTGGTCTGCTTCCGGCTTCGTGGCAGCGATGAGCAAAATCAACGCCTGATGGAAAGTCTTAATCGAAGCGGCGATTTGTATTTAACTCACACGCGTCTGGATAACCGATTTGTCTTGCGTTTCTGCGTCGGGCAAACCAATACGTCGGTCCGTCATGTAGAGCGCGCCTGGCAGCGCATCCAGCAAGAAGCTGCGGCGTTGGCTTGAATGGCAACCGCGGGTAACTTTGGTCTGTAACCTCAAGAAGCTTCCGCGGGAGCGGACGAACAGCTAAACTACCCTTTACAGGAGCTGATCGTGCATCCCAGAGTGGTTGCTCTGTCCGGTTTGGCGAAAGGGGAAATCTTCCCCGTCAATGGCGGTCGAGTGACGCTTGGCCGCGACAACTCCAACACCGTTCAGATCGTAGATGACAAAACGGTTTCCAAAAAGCATTGTGCCATCGAGACCAAGGACGGCAGTTTTGAAGTTGTCGACCTGGAGAGCCACAACGGGACGTTTATCAATGGCATACCGGTCAAACGCCGGCCTCTGGTCCATGGAGATGTAATCCGCATAGGCACCAGCGAATTGCGCTTCCTGACGGAACCGGAGTCACCTGCCGATTCTGTCGAGGTACAGTACAGCGACGAATCCACACGAGACCCGCTGAAGACGGTACAGATTCCAGCCTTTCCTCCCGCGTATTCACCGACGGACATTGGACGGATGGCGCGCGATCTGAACGCACTGTTCAAGATTGCGAATGCGATCAACTCCATCCGGGAACCTGCGCGGCTGCAGAATAAGCTGCTGGAGTTGATTTTCGAAGTTGTTCCCGCCGGCGTAGGAGCGATCCTGCTCACCAGCCAGTTCGATGAGGAGCCCAAGGCGGCCCACACCTACGAACGCCACCCCGGTGAAAGTCCGCCATTGTGTATTCGCCGTCATGTTGTGCATCGCGCCATCTGGGAGCGCGCCTCGGTTTTCACCGAGTCTTCTACCGACATTGCGAGCGGCGAGAACATCATGTGCGTGCCGCTGGTGGGAGTGCAAAGCACCATCGGCGTTATTTATCTGACGTCCTGCGGGCTGAAAGCACGTTTTGCGGAAGATCACGTTCAATTCCTCAACTCGGCCGCCAAAATTGCCGCTGTCACGCTGGAGAATGTACTCAGCCTGGAGTCGCTGAAAGCCGAGAACCTGCGCCTGCGCAAAGAACTGGATCCCAGCGACGCCATCATTGGCGAAAGCAAGGCGATGCGCCGCCTGGGGGCATTTATCGAGAAGGTCGCGAACGGGGATTCGACGGTGCTCCTGCGGGGAGAAAGCGGCACCGGCAAGGAGTTGGTGGCCCGCGCCATTCATGCCGCCAGCGCTCGCTCCGAAAAGCCGTTTGTTGCCATCAACTGCGCCGCCATTCCTGAGACCCTGTTAGAGAGCGAACTCTTCGGAAGCGAGAAAGGAGCCTTCACCGGCGCGGTCTCCAAGCGCGGCAGGTTGGAGAGCGCGGAAGACGGCACCGTGTTTCTCGATGAGATTGGCGAACTGGCTCCACTGTTGCAGGCCAAGATGCTGAGGGCCCTGCAACAAAAGGAGTTCGACCGGCTCGGCAGCGTCCGCCCGGTGAAGTTTCATGCCCGAGTGATCGCCGCAACCAATAAGAACCTGGAGCAGGCCATTAAGGCGGGCGAGTTCCGGCAGGATTTTTTCTTTCGCCTGAATGTAGTTTCGACCACACTGCCTCCGTTGCGGGAGCATCGCGAAGACATTCCTCTGCTGGCGATCTACTTCGCGACGAAATATGCCGAGAAATCGCAACGGCCTTTTAAGGGTATCTCAGCCGAAGCTCGCGCCATTCTGATGAGCTATGATTGGCCGGGCAACGTTCGTGAACTGGAAAATGCGATCGAACACGCTATTGTCATGGGGTCGGTGGAAGAGATTCTGCCGGAGGACCTGCCCGAAGCCATGCTGGAGAAGCAGTCCGTCGAAGTGAGTTCAGGAAAATATCACCAATCGATCAACGAACTGAAGAAGCGCCTGATTATCGACGCCGTGACCCAGGCCAAGGGCAGCTATACCGATGCCGCCAAGATTCTGGGAGTGCACCCCAACTATCTTCACCGCCTCATCCGCAACCTGGATATCAAAGAGATCCTGCGGGCGGTCGACGAGGCTTAAGCAACGGCAGATTCCCCGCGGATCGCGACCTCAGGATTGTGCCGCCGTTGGGAAGATCGTCAACAGTTCACGAATTTTCTCGCACATCTTTGCCGGCCCCTCCACCTTGCTGAGGAACAGGTCGGCGCGGGCGTCTTCCGGAATCTCATTGACCCCCGAGTACAGGATCACCGGGAGCTGCGACCAGCGCTCTTTGATGCGGCGAGAGAGCTCCGTCCCGCTCATTGCCGGCATGAGGAGGTCGGTCAATACCAGGTCGATGGATTGCTGCTCCAAAGCCTCCAAGGCTTGAGCTCCGCTCTCGGCAGTGATGACTTGAAAGCCGGCACGCTCCAGCACGCATTTCCTCAAAGTGAGAGGAATCGGTTCATCGTCTACACAAAGAATTGTGCTCTTGGATTCAGGCAAGTCGACCCCCATTTACCCGGACGTCGCCATCGGCGGCGGAAGCGGTTGCTTTGAAGCGATTGGATGCCAGCTGCCCCGGCAGGAAAACCCGAAAGCAGGTGGCACTCCCATCCGAAAGCCGGACGCTGCGGAAGTGAATTGTACCCTCGTATTTCTGGATAATGCCTTTGCTGATCCACAAGCCGAGGCCGGTACCTTTTGCGGATTTGGTGCTGAAGAATGGCTCGAACAGCCGCTTGGCATCTTCCGGCTTGATTCCGGAACCGGTATCGCTAATCGAAATGGCTATGCCGCGAGCCCCAGTCCGGGTATCGCTGCTGTCCTGGACGCGAAGCCGCAGGCGGCCTCCCTCCGGCATGGCCTGGACCGCGTTCCCGATCAGGTTCAGGAAAACCTGCTTCAATTCCGCCGGAAAGCCAACCACAACAGCATCGGACTCGTACCGCTGTTCCACCACGACCCGGTTTACCTGCAGGTGGCGCGCCTGTAGCTCAACCACATTGTTGAGTATTTCGGGCACCGATACTGCGGTGGGCTGTTGCGATTCGCGGTAAAACCCGAGGGTCTGCCGCACAATGTGAGCCACGCGAAGCAGCTCTTCTTCCCCTAGGCGGGCATAGGTGCGCGCTTCCTCGTCGAGCGAGGAATGGTCGCGCAGGAGGTAGAAGGCATTAATGATGGCTTCCAGAGGATTGTTGATCTCGTGGGCGATGATGCCGGCGACCCTTCCCATGGCGGCCAGCCTCTCGGCCCGTCGCAATGCTTCTTCCGTATGCAGGGCGGTCGTAATATCGCGATTGATCTCCAGGATCGTGGCCCCGGTGCGGCCGGCTTTGGGGGTCAGCGCCTGCCGGCTGGCGACCACGATTTCGCGGCCATCACGGGTGAACTGGATGAGGTTCCCTTCCCATCGTCCTGCTGTCATCACCGAAGACTGGTGATTGCCGTTTACATCCGCAGGCTTGCTGCCCAGAATGGCGTGGATGTCCTTGCCGATGACCTCTTCCCGGGTCCAGCCGTAGAGTTCCTCTGCTCCTACGTTCCAGAACTGGACAATTCCCTTCGGATCGCGAACCATGATGGCTTCGGTTGCGAGATCCAGAAGCTCGGCGCGCTCTTTCAGCTCCTCGGTGCGCTCGGCGACGCGTTGTTCCAGTTCCCGATTCAGGGCTTCCAGTTGGCGGCGCTTGCGATGAAGTTCTGCGAAGATGCTGACCTTGGCCCGCAGCAACTCGGGAATCACAGGAACGGTGATGTAGTCCACGGCTCCCTGGCGGTACCCCTTGACCCGGTCAACGTCGGTCAGGTGAACCCCGGAAATAAAAATGATGGCCGTCTTTTGAAAGCGCGGGTGCTGGCGAATCATTTCCGCCAGATCGAAACCATCGATGTCGGGCATGCTGACATCGGTCAGCACAATTGCAATGTCCTTCTTGAGAAGATGTTCGAGTGCTTCATTGGCCGATGTTGCCTTGATCAGGTTCTCGCCGAGTTCCTCCAGAATCACCTCGTAGCTGAGCAGCTTCGAAGGCTGGTCGTCGACCATGAGGATGTTGACCCTCTCGCTGGCGTCGGTCGGCTTGGCATATTCGTTGTTATGCACAGGTGCTCTTCCCAAAGAAGTGGTAGCCATATAAAGGTCTCATCTGTGAAGCCACATACGCAGTGCCGAAAGTAGCTGGTCTGTGTTCACCGGCTTGGCAAGATACTCAGATGCACCCGCTTCGAGACACTTTTCCCGGTCTCCCTTCATAGCTTTCGCGGTCAGGGCAATGATCGGGAGGCGACGAAACGCCGCATTCTGGCGAATCACCTGCATGGTTTCGTAGCCGTCCATCTCGGGCATCATGATATCCATCAGGACGATCGCGAGATCCGGAGTAGACTCCAGAGTCTCAATTGCCTCACGTCCGGTGCTGGCCGTGAGTACATTCATTCCGCGACGTTCAAGAACACTGCTGAGAGCAAAGATGTTGCGGACGTCGTCATCCACCACCAGCACGCGCTTGCCCACGAGCGCTTCGTCCGAGCGATGCAGGCGGTCCAGCATCCTCTGCTTCTCGAGCGGCAGATCGGAGAGGACCCGGTGCAGGAACAACGCGGTTTCGTCCAGCAGGCGTTCGGGAGATTCGACGTCCTTCACCACAACGCTTCTGGCAAGGGTATGCAGACGGGCATCTTCTTCGGGTGAAAGGTCCTTTCCGGTGAAAACGACCACCGGCAGGTCGCTCAGCGAAGGATCGTCCCGGAGTTGCTCAAGCACTTCAAAGCCGCTCATGTCGGGCAATCGCAAATCGAGCACGGCGCAGTCGAAGTCCTCACGTTTCATGGTTTCCAGAGCGTCTGCGCCGGTGGAGACGACGGTCACATCAATGTCGTCGTAGGCCAGGAGTTCCTTCACGCTTAGCTGCTCGGCTGGATTGTCTTCCACGATCAACAGCTGATGGCGGCGCGGAGCACTGTACTCCTTGATCTTCATCAGCGCAGCATCGAGACCTGCTGTCGTAGTCGGCTTGGTGACAAACGAGAAGGCGCCGCGGGAGAGCCCGTGATGACGGTCTTCATCCATGGTCAGGATTTGCACCGGGATGTGCCGCGTGGTGGGGTCCTGCTTCAAGTGGTTGAGCACGGTCCAGCCGAGCATGTCGGGCAGGAACACGTCGAGCGAAACGGCGCTGGGATGGTATTCGCGAGCCAGGGTCAGCGCTTCCGCTCCTTTCATGGCGACAAGCACTTTGAAGCCTTTGTCGTGCGCCAGGTCGCACAACACGTGAGCGTAGTGGGGATCGTCTTCGACAATCAGCAGCACTGCGTCGCCCGGCTGCAGGTCGTTGCGATCGTCGGCCAACTGCTCGGTCGGACGCTCGGCAACGGCGGCAACACTCAGCTGCCGAACGGCGGACGCTGCCGCGGCAGAGGGCTCCTTGCTGACGGGAGCGCCGGCCGGGCCAACATACGTCTGCGGCAGATACAGGGTAAAGGTGCTGCCTTTGCCCGGAGTGCTGCGAAGCTGGATCTCGCCGCCCAGCAGAGTGGAGAGTTCGCGGCTGATGGCGAGTCCCAGACCGGTGCCGCCGTACTTGCGGCTGGTGCCGGCATCCGCCTGCTGGAATGCCTCGAAGATGATCTTTTGTTTTTCCTGCGGAATACCGATGCCGCTGTCGGCGACCTCGAAGGCGATCACCGAACCGGCATTGCTGAGCACCGGGTGGTTATCGCTCCAGCCGCTTTCGGCGGTGTAGACGGACAGGCGCACGCCGCCCTGCTCGGTGAACTTGAATGCGTTTGACAGCAGGTTCTTCAGCACCTGCTGCAGGCGCTTCGAGTCCGTAACCAGGCTGCGGCCCAGATAAGGATCGGAGTGAATTTCGAAGGAGAGCTTCTTGTTCTCTGCCTCGTGGCGGAAGGGACGCGCGACCATCTCCAGCAATCCGGCGAAGAAGACCTCCTCGGCTTCGACCGAGACCGTGCCCGATTCGATTTTCGAGAGGTCCAGAATGTCGCTGATGAGATTGAGCAGATCGGTTCCCGCGCCATGGATGGTGCGGGCGAATTCCACCTGCTTACCGCTTAGATTGCCTTCGGGATTGTCCGCGAGCTGTTGTCCCAGCACCAGGATGCTGTTGAGCGGAGTACGCAGCTCGTGCGACATGTTGGCCAGGAACTCGGATTTGTATTTCGAGGTGAGCGCCAGCTCTTTGGCCTTTCCTTCCAATGCGCGGCGCGCCTGCTCGATTTCCTGGTTCTTGCGCTCAACTTCCACGTTCTGTTCGGCAAGCTGTTGCGCCTTTTGCGCGAGTTGCTCGTTGGTTTGCTGCAGCTCTTTCTTCTGCGACTGCAACTCGGTCGCCAACTGCTGCGACTGTTTGAGCAGGGCTTCCGTCTGCATGGTGGCTTCAATACTGTTGAGCACGATGCCGATGCTGGCGGTCAGTTGTTCCAGGAAGGCAAGGTGCGAGGCGGTGAACGAACTCAACGACGCCAGTTCGATAACAGCTTTCACCTGATCCTCGAACAGCACCGGGAGAACGATAACGTTGCGCGGCACGGCCTGAAACAGGCCGGAGCGAATGGGCATGGTGCGGTCCGAGGGCAAATCAGTGATCAGCATGCGCCGCTTCTCGGCTGCGCACTGCCCGATCAATCCTTCGCCTATCCTCAGGCGCTGCAGATGTCCATCGGGTGAATTGGCAAACGCGGAGAGCAAGACCATGGTCTCGGATTCCTCAGCATCGGCCTGATAGATCAACCCCTGCTGCGCATTGACCAGGGGAGCCAACTCCGAGAGGAGCATGCGTCCCACGGTGGTCAGCTCGCGCTGGCCCTGCAACATGCCGGTGAAGCGGGCGAGGTTGGTCTTGAGCCAGTCCTGCTCGGTGTTGCGCTCGGTGGTGAGGCGCAGATTGTTGATCATGGTGTTGATGTTGTCTTTCAACTCGGCCACTTCGCCGCGGGCCTCCACCTGAATGGAGCGCGTCAGGTCTCCTTTGGTGACGGCCGTTGCTACCTCGGCAATGGCGCGCACCTGGTTGGTCAGGTTGTCGGCCAGCAGGTTGACGTTGTCGACCAGATCTTTCCAGGTGCCGGCTGCGCCGGGTACGTTGGCCTGTCCACCGAGACGTCCTTCGACGCCGACTTCGCGAGCTACGGTCGTCACCTGGTCAGCGAAGGTGGCCAGCGTGTCCGTCATGTTGTTGATGGTGTCTGCCAGGGCCGCGACCTCGCCCTTCGCGTTCACCGTCAGCTTTTGCGTCAGGACGCCGTTTGCGACGGCCGTGACCACCTTCACAATGCCGCGCACTTGCTCGGTGAGGTTAACCGCCATGACGTTCACGTTGTCCGTGAGGTCTTTCCATGTACCGGCGACACCGGGCACTTGCGCCTGGCCGCCCAGCTTGCCATCAGTACCCACCTCGCGAGCCACGCGCGTGACTTCGGCCGCGAATGCATTGAGCTGGTCCACCATGGTGTTGATGGTGTTCTTCAGCTCCAGAATCTCGCCTTTCACGTCGACGGTGATCTTGCGGGAAAGATCGCCACGGGCGACAGCCGTCGTGACCTCGGCGATGTTGCGCACCTGCGCCGTGAGGTTTCCGGCCATGGCGTTGACCGAGTCGGTAAGGTCCTTCCATGTTCCGGCGACACCGGGCACATTAGCCTGACCGCCCAACCTGCCTTCGGTTCCCACCTCACGCGCGACGCGCGTCACCTCGGCGGCGAAAGAGCGCAACTGCTCGACCATGGTGTTAAGGGTTTCCTTGAGCTGAAGAATCTCGCCGCGAACGTCGACGGTAATCTTCTTTGACAGATCGCCGTTGGCAATTGCCGTGGCGACTTCGGCGATATTGCGCACCTGGCCTGTCAGGTTGCTGGCCATGAAGTTGACGTTGTCGGTGAGGTCCTTCCAGGTCCCGGCGACTCCGGGCACCTCCGCCTGACCACCGAGTTTGCCGTCGGTTCCAACTTCGCGAGCCACGCGAGTCACCTCGCCGGCGAAGGCGTTGAGCTGGTCCACCATGGTGTTGATGGTGTTCTTCAGCTCCAGAATCTCGCCTTTCACGTCGACGGTGATCTTGCGCGAGAGATCGCCACTAGCTACGGCGGTGGTCACTTCGGCAATGTTGCGCACCTGCGCGGTCAGGTTGCCGGCCATCGAGTTCACCGAGTCGGTCAAGTCTTTCCAGGTGCCGGCCACGCCGGGCACATTCGCCTGGCCGCCTAACCGGCCCTCGGAACCCACCTCGCGGGCCACGCGCGTCACCTCGCCAGCGAACGCATTCAACTGGTCGACCATGGTGTTGATGGTGTCTTTCAGCAGCAGAATTTCACCACTGACGTTGACCGTGATCTTCTTTGACAGGTCTCCAGTGGCAATTGCTGTGGATACTTCAGCGATATTGCGCACCTGATTGGTGAGGTTGCTGGCCATCGAGTTGACGGAATCCGTGAGGTCCTTCCAGGTTCCCGCGATGCCCGGCACCACGGCCTGGCCGCCGAGCTTGCCGTCGGTTCCCACCTCACGGGCAACACGCGTTACTTCGCTGGCGAAGGCGCGGAGCTGGTCGACCATGGTGTTGATGGTGTCTTTGAGTTCGAGAATTTCTCCTTTCACGTCGACGGTGATCTTGCGCGACAAGTCGCCGCGAGCCACGGCGGTCGCCACTTCGGCAATGTTGCGCACCTGCGCGGTCAGGTTGCCGGCCATGAAGTTCACGTTGTCGGTCAAATCCTTCCAGGTTCCGGCGACGCCAGGCACCTGGGCTTGTCCTGCGAGCTTGCCTTCGGTTCCGACCTCGCGGGCCACACGCGTCACTTCACTGGCAAATGCGTTGAGCTGGTCGACCATGGTGTTGATGGTGTTCTTCAACTCCAGAATCTCGCCCTTCACGTCGACGGTGATCTTGCGCGAGAGATCGCCGCGAGCAACAGCGGTCGTCACCTCGGCAATGTTGCGCACCTGCGCCGTGAGGTTTCCCGCCATCGAGTTGACGTTGTCCGTAAGGTCCTTCCAGGTTCCGGCTACCCCGGGAACGTTCGCCTGGCCGCCGAGTTTGCCTTCCGTTCCCACCTCGCGGGCCACACGCGTAACCTCGCCGGCGAAGCGGTTGAGCTGGTCCACCATGGTGTTCAGGGTTTCTTTGAGCTGAAGGATTTCGCCGCGCACATCGACGGTGATCTTGCGGGAAAGGTCGCCATTCGCAATTGCCGTGGCCACCTCGGCGATATTGCGAACCTGGTCAGTCAGGTTGATGGCCATGAAGTTCACGTTGTCCGTGAGGTCCTTCCATGTGCCTGCGACGCCCGGAACATTCGCCTGGCCTCCGAGTTTGCCTTCGGTGCCGACTTCGCGGGCCACGCGGGTAACTTCTCCGGCGAAAGCGTTGAGCTGGTCGACCATCGTGTTGATGGTTTCTTTCAATTCGAGAATCTCGCCTTTCACGTCGACCGTAATCTTGCGAGAGAGATCGCCACGCGCAACGGCGGTCGTGACCTCGGCGATGTTGCGCACCTGAGCGGTGAGGTTTCCGGCCATGGCGTTGACGGAATCGGTGAGGTCCTTCCAGGTTCCGGCCACGCCCGGTACCACAGCCTGGCCGCCCAACTTACCATCCGTACCGACTTCACGAGCGACGCGGGTCACTTCAGAAGCGAAGGAGCGCAACTGGTCGACCATGGTGTTAATGGCTTCTTTGAGCTGCAGGATTTCGCCACGAACGTCGACCGTAATCTTGCGCGACAAATCGCCGCTGGCGACGGCGGTCGCCACCTCGGCAATGTTGCGAACCTGGCTGGTCAGATTGCTTGCCATGGAGTTGACCGAATCGGTCAGGTCCTTCCAGGTTCCAGCCACACCCGGCACCACCGCCTGGCCACCGAGTTTGCCGTCGGTGCCCACTTCGCGGGCAACGCGCGTCACCTCGGAGGTGAAGATGCTCAACTGCTGAATCATCGTATTGACGATGTTCGCGGAGCGGAGGAATTCGCCTTCCAGCGGACGTCCATCCACGTCCAGGCGCACGGTCTGATTCAAGTTGCCCTGCGCGACGGCGGCAATCGCTCCCGTCACTTCCGTGGTCGGCCTTAGCAAGTCGTCGACCAAAGTATTGACCGAAACCTCCATCTCGCCCCAGGAGCCGGCGCGGGTGCGGAAGCGTGTCCGTTCCCGGGTGCGTCCTTCTTTTCCGACCACCTGGCCAACTCGCTTCAACTCTCGGGCCATCTGTTCGTTTGCAGAGATGATCTCATTGAAGGTGTCAGCAATTTTTCCGGGCAAACCGGTCCACGATCCAGGCAAACGCACGGAGAAGTCGCCTTGCTGCATCTGTTGCAGGCTGCCCAGGATTGCGCGCAAATCCGCAGCCGCGGGGTCTTCTTGCTCTCTTGCATGACCATTGCCAGGCAAGGCAGAAGCCGGTGCTTCAGCCATGGTCGGCGAAGTAGCCGAAGCAGACGAGGTGGTTGAGTTACTTCGTTTCATGAGTTAAGACTCCCCGAGCAGACTGTAGTTGTGAAGCGGGAGGTATGCAGGGCTAACCAATGGGAACCGGTAGACAGGCACAGCCGCAGGGTGACGATTACCGTGGTAGCAACGCATTCCTAACCTTCCGCACAATTGCGATATGGCTTTACTGAAACGGAACAACACTCTGCGACCATCGCAAGTAACATCACCTATGTGGAGCACAGTTGCCAGAGTTCATTTGCCTCACAGCGGCTGTGGTCCACGAACTGCCATCTTTATTAGTTGCCCGAGCAAGCGCTACAAGGCAGCAGAGTGGGATGCAGGAACGGAGTGACCAGTTGCCCCCGGATGGAGGATTTCCTGGGATTGGGGCATTGCACGGGCGGTCCGCAAAGAATTTAGGCCTAAATTAAGCCAGGAAGGATTATGCTTCCCGGCACATCATGTGCATTCTAACCGTGCCCGCAACTGAGGCGAGCGCCGATCGATTACTGTGGACGAGGAAACCATCCGAAAGGAAGTCGACCAGTTTATCGTCGATGAAATCGACAGCGTTCCTCATCTTGAGGCCCTGCTGCTGCTGTGGAAGACCCGTCCCCGGGAATGGCCCCCGGAGGACATCGCCAACGCACTTTATATCAATCGCGAAGCAGCCCATGCGATTTTGACGGACCTGGCACGGCATGACTTAGCAAGCTCGACTGATAAGCAAGCGTTCGTTTACCGCTCCACCGCACGGGACCCGATCGTCGACGCTCTGGAAAAGACCTATCGGCGCGAGGTGGTACGTATTTCCAATATGATTCATTCAAAACCTTCGGCATCACTGCGCGAGTTTGCGCGAGCCTTCAAGTTGAAGAGAGATTAACGTGGGACCTGCTGTTTACATTCTCGGTGTGCTCGTGACCGCCACCTGCGGGTTGCTGTTGACCAGGGCGTATTCGGCAGTCCGCAA
This sequence comes from uncultured Acidobacteriaceae bacterium, assembly GCA_963846815.1. Classification (GTDB taxonomy): domain Bacteria; phylum Acidobacteriota; class Terriglobia; order Terriglobales; family Acidobacteriaceae; genus CAVVDY01. The sequence continues at coordinate 202,835 of CAWJXG010000004.1, forward strand.
GCGCCTGCTTCTGTGGAGCGCCATTTGCTTTTACTTCCTGGCCGTGTCGAACCTGCTGCTTTTTCTCGACCTGGTCATTTTCCCTAATATCGACCTTTACCGCTGGCGGTTGATTATTGCGGCGATTGGAATGCTTGTCCTGCTTTACGGCCTTATCTGGGAGGGAGACAAATGATTGACGGCTTCCTGGTTGGCGTCATTGCCAGCACCTCTCTTGTCGCCGGGCTCTTTTTCCTGAAGTTTTGGAGAGATACAAGGGATTCGCTATTCCTTCTGTTCGCGCTCGCATTCCTGATCGAGGCGGCCGGCCGCACTTCGTTCCTGGCCGTGGCCCACCCCAATGAGGGGGCGCCCGCGATCTACCTGGTCCGTTGCTTTGCCTTCCTGCTTATTGTTGCCGGCATCGTCAACAAGAACCGGCAGACCAGCCACTAGCGCACTGCAAGCACGCCGCCGCCGGATGCCTTGCCGGCAGATACAGCCTGCGCCCGCTAGCCGTGCACCCCTGTCTGACGCCGGTACTTGCCGCTGCCCTTGAACAGGAAGAGGAAAGGAATGCAGATCAATGTCAGGTATCCCAGCAGCCGGAAGTCGTCGATGTAGGCCCACAGGTTCGCCTGCTGCACAATGGTGTGATAGAGCATGTCTAAGGCCTGTTGCCGTGCGGTTTCCGCATTGCTGTGCATCGACAGGAATGCTGTGACTGAATGCAGCCAGTTACGGGTCGCATTCGAGTATGGCGTCACGTTCCCGATCATCAGGGCCTGGTGGCGTTGCCCGTCACGCGCCAGCATGGTCGTTACCATCGAAATTCCGAAGCTCGCCCCCACGTTGCGCATCAGGTTGTAGAGCGCTGTTCCGCCGCCCATCCACTCCTTGGGCAACGTCTGCATCGTGGTGGTGGTCAGCGGAACGAACAGGAAACCGTTGGCAAATCCGTTCACCAGGTTGGGCCAGACGACATTCGTCATGCCCACTGACAGAGACAGGTCTCCCAGCATGAACAACGATGCCGCGCGAATCAAAATTCCGAACGTGATCAGCAGCCGGCTGTCCACGCGCCCCACCAGCCATGCCGCGATCATCATCGACACGATGGCCCCTATGCCGCGGGGCGCCACCGTGATTCCGCTTTGCAGCGCCGAATAGCCCAACAGGTCCTGCAGGAAAAGCGGCATTAGCGCGGTGGTCCCATAGATTACGACGCCGATGAGTCCTATCAGGAACGTTCCTACCGCCAGATTGCGATCCTTGAGCACACGCAGAGATACCAGTGGAGCATCCGTCCTCAGTTCGCGAATGACAAAGGCGACCATGGCCACCGCAGACACCACAACAAACCATCGCAGCCATTGAGCGCCGAACCAGTCGACTTCCTGCCCCTTGTCCAGCACCACCTGCAGCGTCGCCAGCCAGATCGCCAGAAATCCCAGCCCCAGCAGATCGATCCGCGAAGTTCGATGGCGCCCGATATACGGCGGATCTTCCACGAACATCGAAATCATGACCAGCGCCAGGAAGCCTACGGGAAGATTGATGTAGAAGATCCAACGCCACGAATAGCTGTCGGTAATCCAGCCGCCCGCTACCGGTCCCAGCAGAGGCGCTACGATGATACCCATGCCATAGGCGGCCATGGCAGCACCGCGCTTTTCCTTGGGAAAACTTTCCAGCAGGATCGCCTGCGCCACCGGCTGCAGTCCGCCACCCGCCGCGCCCTGGATGACACGCGCCACCACCAGCATCGGCAGGCTGCTCGCCAGGCCGCAGAGTGCTGATGATGCCGTGAAGAGCGCAACCGAGAACAGGAGATAGTTTTTCCGGCCGAAGAAGTTCCCCAGCCAATTGGACGAGGGAAGTACGATTGCGTTGGAGATGAGATAGCTGGTGAGGACCCACGTCGACTCATCCAGGGTCGCCGACAGCGAGCCTGCAATGTGCGGCAGCGCCACTGTCGCCACCGAGGTATCCAGCACCTCCATGAAGGTCGCCAGCATCACGGCGGCCGCGATCAGCCACGGACTGAAACTCGGCGTCCACGCCGTATCCGTTGCTTTATATGCCTCCACGGAAGTCTCGTTTTTCCCAGGAAAATCGGCCATGCAATCGCGTTATCAGGCTTCCGGCAGCGGTCAGCGACCGCACTGATTCTGCGGCTGACGCAGGCCCCCAGCAGCTGTGCCGGCGCTGAAGTTTGGCAGCAACACGCGCCGGTTACTCCCAGCGGCCGGGCGGCAGCCCAAACTTTCATCATAAGCCGCTGAGATCAGGTGGGACATGAGTTCACGCATGCACGAAGGCGAATTCACTCCCTCGTGGGCAAACAACTTGCTGTCATTGGTTGGATTCAATAAGAACTTTTCAAAATCAGAAAAGGGGCGACTCCCGGGTGCGCGAATGCCCCGACGTTCAGCGATAACTGCGGGTCGCGAAAGTCAACACACGCGGGTTCTTTTTTGCTGGTTGTCCACGCGTCCGTTTCGGGGAATCGCAGCTTGATCGGCAAGTTTCGCCTTCGGCGCCGGCGCGGAATCGGCTGAGGCTGTCAAACCGGCAATATCGGACACCCAGGTGTTATCCAGAATATTAGCGATCGCGTCACGAATGTTCAGGAACAGATTGTAGAGGGCGGTATGCGCAGCGTCTTCCCGCAGGAAGGCATGTAGCTGGTCAACGTCTCCGAAGGGGGCGATGGGTCCGTCAATAACCCGCACGATCTCGCTGACCCGGATTTCGCCAGGAGCCCGCCGGAGATGGTATCCCCCTCTTGCTCCCCGTGTACTCTCGACCAGGCGCGCATTCTTCAGCTCGATAAGGATGATCTCCAGAAACTTTTCCGGGAGGTGTTCTTCCACGGCGATCTGGTGGATCTTAACCGGGCCCTCAAGATAGTGGCGTGCCAGCATACTCATGGCTTCCAGCGCATAAAGGCCTTTCTGGGAGATCTTCATGACGTCCTTTTGGACCGGAGGCAAGAAGTTCGACAAAGGCACTCGGAAGAGCACATCCGGCGAGGAGCACAGCGTCCATGTTGAGTATCCCTATCTGAATAAATACTCTCAGTGCCTTATGTCACGTCCGGATGTGATTAGGGGCACACCCGCAGCAGGAAGTTCTCTCTTCTGCCAGACACGATCAGGCTTACGCCCAGGTGTTTAGACGTGATGCACGGTGTCTTCTTCGTGAATCTCCGCGGAATCCGGCTGGGTTGGAGCGGCAAACTCCGGTTCGGGCAAAGCGGCTTCTTCCGGCTTGGTCCGGGTCGCGCCCTTGGAACGCAGCCGGGAACTGATGTGATCGATGGTGAACCCGGAGATGACGGCAGCGAGAATGGCCAACATGCCATAGGCAAAGGAGTGATGCTTGGCCAGCGCGGCCATCTGAACGGGGAATCCGACCTCGGCCACGCTGAGCACGCTATCCGCTCGCGCAATCACGGCCCGGTTACGGCACGCATACACCTCGACGCGATAGGAGCCGGGCGGCGCATTTCTCAGCCAGTCAAATGTGAGATCGTAGCGGCTCTCATTGCCGGATTTTGCCAACTGCACGGAGTTGGGATGCGAGCGATAACTTCCGTCATCGGATTTGAGGGCGATGAAGTTCGTGCGAATCAGAGTTTGATACGCCGCGTCGGGACTGACTCCTTTGCAACTGTTCAGAGATGCCTTCGCTAAATGCTGGCTGGAGCATTGGCAGTGAATGCGGCACACAAGGTGGGAGGCGATTGCAGAGTCGTCGAGTTCGTAAGTATCGATACTTTCCCGGTTCAGCAGGGATCTGATATCGCTGCTGGTGAAGCTCAGGAATAGCGAGGGCACCGCTGCCACGTGGATTTTATCGGTGTTGATCCAGATCGGGCCGACGCGCCCTTTCTTGTTAAAGAACTCGTCCCTTACATCGCCACGGATCACAACAACTATGCCGCTATCTGGTGGCGCGCTACCCTGGATTCGAATGACCGAACCGTTGTAAAAGGTCCCCATTTTAACCGTGTCGGGCGATAGCGTTACCGACACCGTTTCAGCCTGGGACAGGCAGCTCCAAGCTATACACAGCAGCAGCAATCCATAACCCCAGTGAATCCTCGACAGCGAGCGGTGGCAAGGTGGGAACGATGAAGCAGGCTTGCAAGAAGCTGAGCCGTGATGGATGCTCATTCCTGCTATGGGCGACAGGACTCGCATATCGATCTATCTCCCGTGGCGAGAGAATCAATTCTGACTATTACGGCTCGCCGATCTCTGCATGAAGGAAAACATAGCTCACCCGATACTGCAGTGATTCACGGCACGAACGGGTGTGAGGTGATACATCAAGAAACACTATCGACTAGATAGGGCTGGTTGATTTCGTATCTTCTTCGAGATGAAAACTATAGTTTCCAGTCAGGAATTGCTGCACATACCACTTCATCACTTCCTCGCTGGTCATGTACATGTCCAGCTGACTGGTGCAAGCCATCAGCCGCCCAAGAATATCCAGATGCTCGCCGGTTTCGCGCGCAGGCGCTTTCTTGAACCAGGCATTCACCAGATCGTCACGCCGGTCAACGGCGAAACCGTGGTGCGCCAGGCATGCCTCAATGAAGCAGGCCCGCAGATTGCGCCGTTGCCGGGTAGCTCCTCCTCCGGCAAAACGGAACGCAATATAGTTGTTGCCCGGAACGTCGGACATGCAGGCATCCACCAGGGTGAAGTGATAAGCCAGCCTGGAATTGAGATTCATATACTCGTCGGCGATCAGCAAATAGCTTCGTTCGCCCAACGCGCGGGTCGCACCGGTTTGCGCGGAGAGAGAAGTCGCCATAACCGATGCAAGATCAGTAAGGCTCGCCGGCATGGCCCGAGTCCAAGCCACGCCCGGATGGGTGACGCCTTGCCAGAGCGCCTGAAAGGGACGGGAGACAATCTCCTCCGGTGTCACCTCCGACGACAAAGCAGCGGAAGGGACCAAGCCTCCGCCCAAGTCGAGCACACAAAGATTAATAGGCACCGCCGCCAGCAGTTTCTTGGAACAGTGCTTTTGACGGGTGACTTCTCTATCGTCCAGCTCGAACATGGCTTCGATCGCTTTTTCGTGGCAAAACCGCAGCACATCGTGAGCGGACTTGCAGCCGGAAGGACGGAACTTCAGGGAGTTGGGATCTAACAGGTTAAGTTCCAGCATGTACCGCCGGATAGGATCATCACGCCGGACTTGCAGGTGCTGCGGCGATTTTGGTCCTGCGGAGGGCCAGAGCGAACCTGCGTAAATTCTGGGCTGCACAGCATCCAGGCTGACCGGATCTCCGTTTTGACATTGCTCGAAGGCGCCGGGTAGCTGAAAGACGGAGGGGATTCTGAATTCGCGCAGAAGCGCTGCTCCATGTCCGGCAACGTTCCCCCACTCCGCCACCACACCGGCGATGCGCGGAAAGACCTCTACCATTTCCGGTAATGGCCGCCGCAGGAACAGGACTGCGCCTTGAGGCGTTTTCGCCAAAGCTGAGCGTTCCGTTACGAGATAGGCGGCGCCGGATGCCAGTCCTGGAAAAATCGTGTAACCGCCCTCCAGCAAAGGCTTCTGCTTCACCTTCGATCTGGCTCGTACGCGGACGGAATCGGCCATCAACAGGGGTCGAGATTGAAGAATCCACAACTGCCCGTCCTCGCCCAGCGCCCACTCGATGTCTTGTGCCGCGCCAAAATACTTCTCGATCTGGATGCCCCATTCCGCCAGTAAGGCCAATTCCCTTTCCGTCAGGCTGGGGGCCGCGGCTACCTCAAGGGGGACAGGCTTTCGCAGCAGCCCTCCGCCCTCTCCAGGAGTAACCTTCTGGGGTTTGGCAGGAATCTTCTGCTCCAAAACACGATAGGGGTGGCGGCGCGTCAGCCGGAACAAGTCAGCAGGAGAGGCGCCATTGGCAATGTCAATCCCCAATCCATGAGTTGCCGTAATCCACAGGGCCTCGCTGGCGGCATCGTTGGGATCGCGCGTGTACATGATCCCCGAAGCCCCTGCGCGTACCACCTGCAGACACAGCACCGCCAGCGGAGTGTCCACTTCTGTGAGACCTGCCGACAATCGATAGAACAATGCCCTGTCGCTGAAGCGTGCCGCAATCACCTGCTTGTAGGCGTCGAGCAGATTTTCCGGCAGAACGTTGAGCAAGCTCACGAACTGTCCCGCAAAGCTCCATTCACCGCCTTCACCCACGGCGCTGGAACGCACGGCAAGACCCAGGCCATCTTTCACTAGTCGGGCAGCCCGGTCGGCGAGGGCCACCTCGATGGCTCGGGGCAGCGGACTCGCCAGCACTTCGTCGATGAGCTTCACGGAGATGGCATGCAAGGCATCGAGGTCGTCGAGATCAACATTTCGCGTGGCATCGCGAATGTGCGTCCACAGGGGCTTTTCACAGAACTGGCGGTAGGCCTGGGCAGTGAGAACGTATCCTTCGGGAACCGGCAACCCAAGCTTGTTCTTGATCTCGGCCAGGGCTGCGGCTTTCCCCCCGACCTCTGCCACATCGCTCAGGTTGACTTCGGAGAGGCCGGCGCAGAGCCGAGGCGATTTCATTTCCTCGGCTGCGGCAATGTGGCGCTCGATCTCTTGACGCTGCTGACGAACGGAGCGGGCCAGTTCTTCGTACTTGCGTCCGGTGAGGCGTTCCAGATTTTCGACTACTTTTTCTGTGCGATCGAAAAGCGCAGCGGCACGGTCGCTCAAAACCTCGCTACTGGGCAAGGCATATTGCAGGTCTTCCTGCACTGAGGCCAGCAACTCCAGGCATTCGTTATTCAGCGAAAGCAATTCGCGGAAGCTGACGTATTTCTTGCGGACGGTTTGCTCAGCCGATTCCGGAGCCGCGTCCCCATTCCGCTTCTGCCACCAGCTCTTCATCTCGCTAACGTTACACACACGGGCCGACGCTCGCCTCGCGTAGTGGGCCGCGCGTGGCTCAGACGGAAGCTCTCAGCCCGGGATCGGTAGTCAACTTATCGTCGATCCGGCGATCATTCCGGTATGCCCGATGATAGCCCTTGCCTCCCCATATGATCAGGAACAGGCTGAACACCACGAGGGCCCCATCAAAGAATGTCCACCTGGAAACCCCGAAGTAACGGAAGAGCGTCAGCCCGAGAACCAGGAACGCCAATCCGGTTCGCATGAGCGCCAGGAACGTCCTTCCCCTGGCCAATTCGGTTCTTTGCAGAGAAAGCCGGGTGCGCGTAACCGCCCACATGGTTCGCCGGGCAGCAAGGTCGTTCCTCTCTTGCGCCAGATCGGTCCGCCGCTGGGAGAAAGCGTTGCGTTGTTCAGCAAGTTCGTTTCGGCCTCTGGCCAGTTGCGTTCTGGTGTAGGCAAGGCCAGTACGCTGTCGTGCCAGCTCGTTGCGATGCAGCGCCAGGTCGGTCCGCTGTTCTGCCATGGCAGTGCGTTCACGACCGAGATCGGTGCGGATATACGCCAGCTCTGTACTGCGGGTCGAGAGGTTGGTCTGCGCCCGGGTGAGCGATGTCCTCTCCCGCGCCATCGCTGTCTGATCTTCGGTAAGCCGGGTGGTGGTAGAGGAGTACTGCAGCAGATTCGCCGTGGCGTCGGTCCGCTGCTTCGCCATTTCGTTCTGTTCTTCGATTAGCTCGATCTGCTTTTCTTCGCAGTCGACGCCCTTGGCGAGTAGTCCCTTGATGTCAGTGATGACGCTTGCCGGTTCAGTTTCGAGTGGGATGGTAGCCATTTCCCTTCTCCTTAGGAAGCAGCCAAGTCAAACGGGGGAGCGTAACCTTCCGTGTATCGCACCTCCGCTACGCCCGGAACGGCCCGGGCGGCCTCGAGGACCGCGGTCAGCTCCGCCTCAGGCAGGTAGGGGCCTTCGAGAGTGACGCAACCGTCCACTGCGGTTGCTCCCAGCGCAAGCTCGGCGGTTTTTGGATCGCTAACCAGCGCTGCTAATACGCAAGCGGAGAGATAGCTATTTTCGATCCCTGCCAACGATTCGGGCGTAGGCTGGAACTCACGTTGCTGCGTCAGACCCTGCAGCACGCAGCAGGCCGTGCTGTAGGAGATATTTTTCAGGTTGATACATGCATCGAACAGGGCAGGATCATTGAGATTCTTGCCGTACATAAAACGGGTCCATCGGCTACGTTCCTCATCTTCCCGGTAAATGCGTTCGCGGGCCGCCGCCTCCGTCACTCCCTCCATCTTCCTGAGTAGCTCGACTCGCTGTTGCACCGGCACGATGATCCGCACCCGGACAGCGTGGGAAATCCCGGACAGCAGGAGGTGCCCGGAATAGCCGAAATAGGCAACATCGTCCTCGCGCACATATCCCAGAAGGGCCCGTTGCATCAGGATCTTGTAGGGGCGTCGCAGTGCGCTCAGCTGGCCGTAATCGTGGGCGGCCTTCGCCATAGTGGCGACGACCTTGTTGGCCAGTTCGCCGTGAGTGTTCACCGCCGCGATCAGGTCCTCACGCGTCAGGCAGCGCATTCCAGAGGATTTCGACAGGCATTGGCTGATTAACTGGCCGCCGGAGAATGATCCTCGTGAGATCAGCAGCAATGGCATGTTATTTACCTCGCTCAACAAACCCTTGCAGGCGCGAAGCCTGCACTGTCAATGCCCGCCGGCATAGGACAGCAAGTTGGAAGGTGTTACCACCAGGCCGTAGCCCATCTTGATGGTGACCAGCAAAACCAGAGTGGCCAGCACAATTTTGAGCTGATCTCCCCGCAACAAGCGGGCGAGCCGGGCCCCGATCTGCGCGCCTACGGTGGATCCGACGGCCAACATCAGAGCAATCACTACATCTACGGTTTGGTTACTCACGGCTTGCATGAGGGTTAGTCCCGCGCACGTGAACAGGATCTGAAAGAGATCCGTGCCGATGGCCACGTGCATGGACATGCGCAGCAGATAGACCATCATGGGAACCATGATGAAGCCGCCACCAACCCCCATAATGGCGGCCAGGATCGCCACCAGCGAACACAACAGGAAGGGCACCAGAACAGAATGCTGAACATTGGAACGGGGAAAGTCCATCTGAAAGGGAAGCTTTTGCAGCAGGCCGTTGCGTTGCGTTTTCCTGGATCCACCCGCGACCATAACGCCGCGGCGCAGGCTGTACAAGCTCTCGACGAACATCAAGCTGCCAACTAATCCCAGTACCACAACGTAGGTGACGGTGATGACAAAGTCTGCATTGCCGGTGGCGCGCAAAAATCGGATGAATTGCACCCCGACCTCGGCTCCGGCAAGGCCTCCTACCAGCATGATGCTACCCAGCTTCAAGTCGACATTCCCCAGTCGAAAGTGGGCTGCAACCCCCGAGGAAGAGGTAGCCACCAGCGAACAGGTGCTGGATGCGGCAGCAACAGTAGGTGTCACGCCAATCATCATCAGCACCGGCGTTAGCAGAAAACCACCGCCCACTCCAAGTAGTCCGGTGAGTATGCCGACGATCGCGCCGACCGCAATCAGTAAGAGCAGATTGATGCTGATTCCTGCAACCGGAAGAAATATATGCATCGCCTCTAACCTTTGTCCGGTTAGGACATTTCCCCTGACAAGACCGTCAGGCCTGCACCGGCAGCGCCAGATGATCGAGGTTAAGACGCTTAACCTCCGGCACTTCCGAAACTATTTGCTTGATCTTCTCCATCTGGTCAAGCTCGGAAACCTTTCCTCGAATCGTAACTACGCCGTCATCGGCGGACACTTCGAAGTCCAGCCCGAAGGTTTCTGGACGAATCGCCAGATCCGCGCGCACGCGGCTGGCCAATGCCAAATCATGCATTTGTTGCCGGCATTGCGGAGTAAATTCAAAACGCTTGTCGGTGACAATGGAACAGATGGTTCGGCAGGCTTGCTCAATATCAATGCATTCCAGATTGATGACAATGTCGTAGAGCGAGGGATCTCCCCAATCCACTCCATAAAGAAACTGAGTCCATCGTTTGCGTTGCTGGTCGACCTTTTCGATGCAAGCGATGGCTTCATTGCGGTCATACTTGAGCCGCTTGCAGAGCATGCCGATACGCATTTCCATGGGCGCAATGATCCGGGTGCGCAAAATGGGGCGTGCGCCCTTGAGCAGCAGGTGTCCCGCCAACCCGTGATAGACCGCCCGTCCGTCGCGAACTTCTTCGCTCAGGGCTGCCTGCACGAGTATCAGATAGAGGTGCCGCTTGGGGTTGAACCGTTCCAGGAAGGTAGGCGACTTCTCCAGGGCCTCATTGATTTCCTGCTCCGAGACGCCGTAAGCCGCCGCTTTCGCGACAATCACTTCGCGGTCGATGCAGCGGTAGCCGAGCCGCTTTGCCAGACATTCCGCCAGAATTTTGCCGCCGCTGAACGATCCTCGGGAAATCGTGATCACAGACATGGCGTTCTCTCCACCAGCAGACGCGGCCTGCACCAGAGCCTTTGGCACAGGCTGCATCTGAAGGTTAGTGCCACTCGCAAGCGGTATAAAGACGCCGCAGCGACAGTCTTATTTCTTCACTGCCCCGGTGGCTGCTCCGTGGAGCTCTACTTCCACCTTGTTTTCCAGCGTGTCGTAATACTGTTTCAAAATTGCGATGACTTCAGGCTTGGAAAACTCCGCCGGAACCGGCTTGCCCTCGCTCATCAGCTTGCGGAGCAGGGTGCCGGACAGCAGCAGGCGTGCGCCGCCTTTATAGTTGCCATTTTCGTCGATCACCGCTTTGCTCTCGTGCGGGCAGGTCTTCATCGAAGCCATGCTGCCGCACTCGTAGCAGTAGAACGTCCAGTCCATGCACAGAGGCTGGATCGCCATCGCTCCGGCCGGTATTTCGTTGAAGATCTTCTGCGCATCAAACGGCCCGTAGTAGTCGCCCACGCCGGCATGATCGCGGCCCACAATCAGGTGCGAGCATCCGTAGTTCTGGCGGAACAGGGCATGCAACAACGCTTCCCGCGGACCGGCATAGCGCATTTCCATGGGGTATCCGCCCTGGATCACGCGCTCCCGGCGAAAGTACTTGTTGACCAGCGCATCAATGGCCTTCACCCGAATATCGGCCGGAATGTCGCCCGGCTTCAGCTTGCCCAGCAACTGGTGCACGTAAACGCCATCGCAAACTTCGATGGCAATCCATGCCAGATAGGCATGTGAGTTGTGCATGGGATTGCGCAGCTGCAGGGCAGCCACGGTGGTCCAGCCGCGATCGGCGAACAGCTTGCGTGCGTCCGCAGGCCGCTGATAAATGTCTTTGAAATCCTCCGGGAAGTACAACTCGGAGAGCACCTTCACCGGTCCCCCCAGGTTGATTGCCGCCTGTTCCATCACCTTCTGCACGCCCGGGTGTTTGGGGTCGTTGGTGCGGAAGACCTGCTTGCACTCGTGCTCCTTGTCGATGGTGTACTTCTCATTCACCTGCATGGTGCCCACGAGAGAGTCGGTCTCGACATCCCACAGGGCCACTTCCTCGCCGGGACGAAGCGACTTCGCCGTTTCCTCGTCCGCCGACAGGGTGATCGGAATCGGCCAGAACAGGTTTTTCCTGCTGGGCAGCTTGTACTCGTCACAGCAGCCCTTCCAGTCGTCTTTGCCCATGAAGCCATCGAGCGGGGTAAAGGCGCCGATGCCCATCATGATCAGGTCGCCGGTTTCACGGCTGGTCAGAGGGATTTTCTTCAGGGTATTTGCTTTCTTTATTTCTTCTGCCTTGGCTTTGCCATCCAGCAGGAGAACCTTCAGTTCCGGACTGCCATGCGGCGGAACCAGCGTCGCCATAGTATGCCTCCTTGACTACTCGCAATGATGTTAGGTTTGAATTCTGCTATCTACTCCCGTATGAATAACCTATAAGTCCAAACCTCGCGTATCACTCAAATGAATTCCGAGCCGCTGCCGGGCCCTTAGGCGGGGCCGATGGCCGGGGCTGCCATGGCGGCTTGCTGCCCTGATGCCGCCAGCTCCTTTCTATTTACCGCCGCGACATATATCGCAATCGGCCGGTACAAAAGATGGGCCCATTTCCCAAACGGCACCTCCACGATCAACATCGGCACCGCGATGGCCATGTGGGCGGTGTACAGGATGTACGTCGGCATAGCCAGATTCTCCAGCCGCAGGATGTTGACCGCAATTCCCGTCACCGCCGTAAGGAACAGCAGAATAGGAAACAGCCAGTCGGAAAGATGGCTGTAACGATGCATCTCGGTGCGTTTGAAGGTGCGATCTACAAGAATCCAGGAGGTTGCGACAATCAGGATGATCGTGGAGTAGTAGCCGAGCAGGCTGGTCCAATGGAAACTACTGTCTTCCACCTGAAACCAGGGTAGAAAGATTACTACCAACACGAACATCGTGCCGTAGCCGGTCACGAGAAAGAGATGCCGCACCCAGTTGGTAATCGCGGTCTTATCGCCGCACTGTTTCCAGCGAACCTGGGTCAGCGACTGGAGCAGAAATTCCGGCAGCTGCGTCAGGTAGACGCGCAGCGGAATATTCCTGCCGCGCGTCAGGTAGATAAACATGCGCGCTGCATTCGTGAGCAGGAAAAAGCTTAATAAGGATGCCAGTATCGCGTCCCCGAAATGTACCACCATGGTCGGCGCGAACCGGTCCAGCATGACGACGTGGCGGGCTTCCGGGGTGGAGCGGGCCAGCAGGCCAAAGCCAAAGCTCTGCGGCACGGTGAACAGCGCGACCACCACCGCCGCCACCAGGGCCAGCACGCCCAGTTCGGCCCAGGCCGAACGGTACAGGAGACGCGACAGGCCAGTCCAATCGTAGCGCGTGGTGAGATAGCGGCGAAGCGCCATCATGCTCTCGCCGGGATTCGCCTGGCGCGGGCAGGACTTGGAGCACTCGCCGCAATAGAAGCACAGCCATGGCCCCGGATCCTGGAGCAACTCGCGCTCCATTCCCCACTGCGCCAGCAGCATGGGGCGGCGCGGAAAGGGATTCTCTTCCGTAGAGAGCGAACACACCGAGGTGCAGGTGGCGCACTGCATGCACGCCTTGAAGTCGCCACCGCTGGCAATCGCCTCCTGAATGAACTTGGTGTCCGGTTGCAGCACAAGCTTATCTGCCATAGATCAAAATCCCTTGTAGGGGTTGGGCCCCAGTTCGCGAATCTTCCCGGCAAATTCGTCGATGATGAGCGGCAATTGGGCCGCGGCGTCCATCGGAATCTGCACCAACCGCACCCGGTCGGACTCTAGCTGCAGCCGCTTCAATGTGTCCTTAACATTTTCCAGGCGGCGGTTGGCCAGCTCGCTGCCATGCACGAAGTGGCACTGGTAGTCGTCGCCGAACTTGCAACCCAGCAACAGCACGCCGTCGATACCACGCGATAGCGCGTCGGCAATCCAGACGATGTTCATCGAACCCAGGCAGCGCAGGGAGATGACACGCACACTGGCGTCGTAGCGGGCCCGGTTCATACCGGCGATGTCCAGCGCCGGATAAGCGTCGTTCTCGCAGGCAAAGACCAGAATGCGCGGCTTGTCTTCGGTCTCGTCCGGCACCTCGATGGCCTTCACCATGCTGGCGATCATGTCGACCGAATAATTCTTGAAGGAGATGATGCGCTCCGGGCAAGCTCCCATGCAGATGCCGCAGCGACGGCAGCGGTAGGGATTGAACTTGGGCGTGCCTTTCTCGTCTTCATCGATGGATCCAAACGGACATTCTTCGGTGCATCGCTTGCACGAGGTGCAGCGCTGCAGGAAAAAGCTGGGATACGAGAGGTCACCGGCACGCGGATGCACCGCCTCGCCGTGCGTCGCCATCTGCAGGCACTGAATTGATTTCATCACCGCGCCACGGGCATCTTCCCGGGCGAGCATCGAATCCATCGGCGCACGCACCGCACCGGCGGCATAGATTCCGGTGCGCAGCGTCTCGTAGGGAAAGCAGACGAAGTGCGAGTCGGGAAAGCCATCCTGCAACACCGGCAGGTCTGGCCCCTGGCGATAAGTGAGGTTCAGGATTTCGGTGCCGGCGTGCTGCTTGTACTGCTCGACCACCTTCTCCGCTTCCTCGCGCTGGTTTTCGGATTCGTTCCTCAGGACTTTGAGTTCGGCGTCGTGCAAGGTACGAATGGCCGGGCCGTCGGCTGAGTTCGGCGCCATGCCGGTGGCCAGCACCACCAGGTCGACCGGAACCTGCATGGGCACGCCCAACAGGGTTTGATCCACTCCCACCAGCACCCTTCCGTCGTCGCATCGTTCCACTCCGGTCACGATGCCTTTTACAAAGAAGTTGAGCGGCTGTTCCTGGATCTTCTGGTAGTACTTCTCGTAAGCGCCGGGAGCCATCATGTCCTTGTAGACAATGAAGACCTGGGCCTCGGGATTGTGCTCGCGGATGTATTCCGTCTGCTTGAGAGTGTTGACGCAACAGGTGGAAGAGCAATAGGGCAGGTGCTCCGGATCGCGCGAGCCGGCACACTGCACGAACAAAACGCTGTTTACCGGATCGCCGGTGGACGGCCGGAAGATAGGGCCTTCGGCTGCCATCGTTTCCAACTCGATATTGGTAATAACGTCGGGCAAGCCATAGCCAAGGGCGGGGAGCCTGGTCGCATCATAGGGCTTCCAGCCGGTGGCCAGCAGAATGGCGCCGGCGCGATGGGTGCTGATTTCGCCGTCGGTCTCCAGAGTGATATCGAATCGCCCCGGCTGACCCTCTGTTTTGACAATCTTGGTCGAGCAATACAGCTTGATGTTCGGATGCGAAGCCACGGCTTCCATCTGGGCGGCTAGACAATTGGGCTGCGCTTCGGTGTAAGAGGGGGGGAGGGAATATCCCGCTTCATCGAACGCGCCATGCCGCCCAGTTGCGGCTGTTTCTCAACCAGGATGACTTCGAACCCTGCCTCGGCTGCTTCCAGCGCGGCCGTGATGCCGGTGACCCCGCCGCCCACCACCAGGATGGCTCGCGAAATTTCCTCGGCCAGCGCCTCCAGCGGCTCCATCTTCTGCACCCGGACAATACTCATGCGCAGCAGATCTTCGGCCAGCATCTGGGTATCTTCGTGCCCGGGCTCATGACACCATGCCACCTGCTCGCGCAGATTGACGCGGTCCATCACCGAGCCGGAGTTGAAGGCAAACTGGCGGGTCTTTACCCGCGGGGAGCATGCGGCCACCACCACCGCGTTCACACTTCCCTGCTCGAGATCGTCGTGGATCAGCTTCAGGCCCTCTTCGCCGCAAAGGAAGGGATGCGTACGGCAGACCGGCACCTGATATTCGCTGCCCGCGAGCTTGGTGAGCTGATCGACATCCACCGATTCGCCGATGGAGCAGCCGCTGCAAACATATACGCCCAGTCGCTTATCCATGACGAACCACTCCCGTAGCCATCTGCCAGGCCTGCAGGGCCGCTCCCGTGGCATCGCGTATCGACGCTGACACCTCCGCCGGACGTTTGGCGCAACCGGCGGCATAGATGCCACCTTTGCTGTCGGCCACAAAACCGAATTCGTCGAGCGGCACTTGCGCCGCTATGCCTTCGTTTTGCGGAACCATTCCGGTAGCCAGCACCACCAGGTCGTACTCCCGCATGATCTTTCGTCCCCCGAGCACGTCCTCGGCAACCAGCAACACATCGCGGCTGCCCGGATGTTCCTTCACCGTTCCCACCTTTCCTTTAACCAGCTCGATGCCATTGGCCGCGACAATCCTGGCGGCAAACTCCTGCAAATGTCCGGGAGTGCGCAGATCGATATAGAACATGGTGATCTTTGCTGCCGGATATTGGCTGCGAATGTAGGTGGCGTGTTTCAGCGAGGCGGTGCAGCAGACGCCCGAGCAGTAGGGCAGGTGATTATGGTCGCGCGAGCCGGCGCACTGCACAAAGGCAACCGCCTTCGGCACTTTGCCGTCCGAAGGCCGCAGAATCTTTCCCTGGCTGGGCCCGTCCGGGGCAGCCATGCGCTCGAAAATGACATTGGTCACAACGTTGGCGCACCTGCCAAAGCCCAGGTTCTCGATCCGGGTGGCGTCGTAGGGTGTCCACCCGGTAGCCAGCACCACGGATGCGACCTTGAGCGTCTTCCGCACCGGCTGTTGCTCCAAATCGATGGCCCGGTACTGACAGGCATCCAGGCAAGCACGGCAGTCGGCGGCACAGGCGGTACGGTCAATGACATACTGCGCGGGAAAAGCCGTGCGACGCGGCAGCCGCGCTGCCTTGACCGTGGTCAGGCCGTAGTTGAAGCCATCGGGAATCTCGACCGGACACACCGAAGAACATTCGCCGCAGAGAGTGCAATCCTGGGTGACATAGCGTGGGGCAATGCGGACCACCGCCTCGTAAGCGCCCGGCGAGCCGCTGAGATTTTCCAGTTCCGCCAAGGTGAGAACCGTCACCCGGGGATTGGCATTCAGACGTTTGAAATTGATTTCGAGGCCGCAGGAGGGAGGACACAGTTTCGGGAAATATTGATTGAAGCCTGCGACTCGTCCTCCCAGGGTAGCCGACTTCTCGATCAGCACCACCTCACAGCCGGCCTCGGCTGCTTCCAGGGCGGTGGTGA
Source organism: uncultured Acidobacteriaceae bacterium (assembly GCA_963846815.1). Classification (GTDB taxonomy): domain Bacteria; phylum Acidobacteriota; class Terriglobia; order Terriglobales; family Acidobacteriaceae; genus CAVVDY01. The sequence continues at coordinate 219,343 of CAWJXG010000004.1, forward strand.
TGCCGGCGATGCCGCCGCCGACCACCAGAATCGTGCCGCCTCTGCCATTGGTTGAATCCATGCTTGCCATAGTCCTCTAGGCCGGCGAACCGGCGTTGCTTTGGCTGGCGCCGCAGGTGGCCAACGGCGCGGCGGCGCTGGGCTTTCTCAGCTTCATGCGCTTCTCGTGAAACAGGCTGAACGACAGCCACTCGATGGCGAATTCCAGCAACTCTTCATCATCGTTGGCCAGCGCTTCAATACGCGCTTCCTCTACTTCGAACAGTTCCAGGAAACGGGTCTCGAAGACAAAACTGCGGAAGCGGTCCAGGTCGTACAGCGCCATGAAGTACATGGCCAGACAATCGGCGCTCAGCTCTTCCGGCTTCTCCCATCCCGGGTGCGACATGAATTCCAGAAACGGAGTTTGCATTTCGTCGAATGGTTCAATGCCCTGGTTCTCGATCCACTCCCGCACCGTGCACGGCTTACCCGTGCCGTGGCCGTGACAGAGCGTTTCTTCGACCAGAAAATAAAAACGTTGCGCCGCCGCATGTGGACCCTTCGGCTCAGCCATCCCCAGCGGATACATGCGGCAGGCCCATGGGCGGTTGGCATAGACGGTGCAGCCCTGCTCGCTCACCAAGGGACACTTCAGGCTCTGCTCGTCCATCCGCAGCAGGACGGCGGGAACCCGCTTCTCATGGGAGGCGGTGGTGAGCGCGTACTTTTCGAGAAACTCGGAAGAACTCATCTTCAGGGCACGCTTCAGCCGCAGCACGTCATAGGGTGAAAGCAGAATAGCCACGTTGTGGCAGCAGGAATTGAAACAGTCTTTGTCAGGCCCGCAAGAGAAATGGAAGCTATTCTCCAGCTTCATGCGCGGCCTTTCCTGCAGAATCTGCTCAGGGGTTATCAGGGTTTCAGACATCGCGACCATCCTCGTCCGTCAAAATATTGCTCTTCATCGCATCGCGGGACCACACCGGCAGCGGACCACTCTCTCCGGAGTTCGGCTCCAGGCGATAACGATAGGAAGCATTCACGTTGAAGCGTTCTTTCATCCATTCCCAGCCGTGAACAAAATAGGGGCAGTCATCGTTGAAGCACACATACTGGAAGTCGCCGCCCCACCCGGCTAGCGGGGGATTCTTCCAGCGCACCAGTGAGCGATAGCAATGGGGACACAATTTCTGCGATTCCTCGGCCATGGGCCAACCTTCGTATGAGAGCGCGAGGTCCCGGTTATCGCGGGACCTCGCGACCGGTTAACGGGCCAGGGCCGCCACCGGCTCTGGCTCTTTGGTTTTTGCCTGCTCGAAGACGTGGAGAATGGGACGTGTCAGCATCTCCCATTTCCCCGTGCTGGGATCACACCGGCAGTTGGCGAAGACATGCCACTTCTCTTCATCCAGCGCAGGTGTATCCGAACGGAAGTAGTAGCCCGGCCAACGCGTCTCCTCGCGGAACAGCATGGTCCGGACGTGCGCTTCCGCCTGCCACATACGGTGCACGTTCTCCCAGCAGCGCATCAACTCGTGCAGGTTCGAAGCCGCCAGTTTTTCCGAGTCTTCCTTCAGGAAAGCCAGCAGCTCCAGGGCACGCTCCAGTTGAGCCTTGTTGGTCATGAACTGGGCGGTGACCCCGCCGGCGTATTCGTCCATGATCTTCTGCAAGCGGAACATGAACGAGCGCGGTTTGATGTAGTTGGGGTTGACGTCCTCGTCGGTGGTGACGTTCTTATTCTGATCGAACGTCTCCATCGGCTGCAGGATCTCGCCCGCCAGCTTGTCGATGGTAGCCTGATCCAGCTTGGGCAGAGTGTTGTTCTCGACCACGTACTTGATCGCAGCCTTGGCGGCGATACGGCCTTCCGCATGCGAGCCGGAGGAGAACTTATGGCTCGATGCCCCGGAAGCATCCCCTGCGCAGAACAACCCTTTCACGGTTGACATGCAGGGATAGCCCCAGAAGTATTCCGACTTGGTTTCCCCGGTCTGCAGATCCTCAGGACCGCTGACCCAGGCGCCGGAAGCACCGGAGTGGGAGCCGATGAAGTAGGGCTCGGCAGCGGCGATCTCGGAGCTCTTCTGCTCGGGTCGCACATTGGTTGCGGCCCACAGAATGGCTTGCGAAATCGTCATGTCGAGGAAGTCTTCCCAGGCTTCCGATTCCAGTTCCTTCATCTTCTTCGCGTAGGCCTTGGGATCGTCCTTGTACTGATCGGCGATCTTGGTCAGGGCTTCTTCCGTACGCATGGAAATCGGCCCTTTTCCATCCAGCACATCGAGCATTCCAAGGTAGTTGCGCAAGTTGGCCGGAACCGGCTTCACCCGCCCGTAAGGTCCCCACTTCTCCAATTCTGCTGCGCGCTCCAACATGTAATTGCCGCCCATGGCGTTGGTGGCACGCGACTTGAACAGGAGGAACCAGGCACCTACCGGGCCGTACGCATCCTTGAAGCGCACCGGGATAAAGCGCACTTCCTGGCACGTCATTTCCGCCCCGGCCTTGAGCGTGAAGTAGGCGGAGGATCCGGAGTTCCACGGTGGATACCACGCGCGGCCCATACCTTCGCCACTGCTCCGGGGCTTAAAGACGTGGACGGCGCCGCCCATAGCGGTCAGCGTAGCCTTTGCCCGGAAGATGAACAGCTTGTTCTCACGCACCGAGAAGCCCACCGCGCCGGCGCAGCGGTCTCCATCCATCAGCGGACCGACAATGAACACGCGCTCGTAAATCTCGCCCGTACCGGTTTCGCGCAACGCGTTCTTGGCCGCTTCGGCGACCACTACCTTGTAGGACTCGCCGTTGATCATGAGCTGCCAACGTCCCTCATGCACGAACTTGCCGTCCTTGTCCTTCCAGATGGGCAGACCCCACTTCTCGAACAGGTGGACGGAAGAGTCAACGTGCCGGGCAATATTGGCAACCAGGTCCTCACGAGTGACTCCCATGAGGTCGTTGCGGACGTAATCAACATAGTCCTTCAGGGTGTTGGTGCCGTCCCTCAGTCCGACATACTGGTTGATGGCCGACAGGCCCATGGCGACGGCCCCGGAACGGTCCACTGCGGCCTTGTCTACCAAGGTCACTTTCAATCCGTTCTGCTTGGCCCAGTAAGCGGCCTCGACAGCGGCGCCACAGGCTGCCATGCCACCGCCCAGAATCAACAGGTCAGTTTCTACTACAACGGTTTCAAACTTAGGCATGGGAACCTCCGGTATTGAGGCCGGTCACCGTGGGCAAGCCCAGGGAAGCCGGTTCGGTGAAGAGGGCGGTGCTGTTGAGGTCCCCCTTGGTCTCGAAACCGCCGCTCGGCACGGCTGTGCCTTCCGGTGTGCTCCGTATGGGAAACTTAAAACGCTTCAGCGTTCCGTCTCTGAAGGTTACGGTCCAGAGGATGGAGTCGGTGGAACGGAGAGGAACGGCGGATGCTCCCAGGGGAACGAAGTCGGCATAGCCCCGAACCTGCACTGCCTGGGTAGGACAGATCTTTACGCAGTTATAGCACTCCCAGCACATTGATGGATCGCGGTTGTACGCCTTCATCGTTTCCTTGTCGAGCACCATCAGATCGTTGGGACAAATGTGTTGGCAGGCTGTCTTATCCAACGCTTTGCACCCATCGCATTTATCAGGAATTACGTAACTCGGCACTAAGCACCTCCCGGCCATCGTGGTTGCCGATGACCTCGAACAGGGTATGTGTGTAGCCCCGGCGGATCCGCATGCGCGAACGACCTTGCGACATCACTCGGGTGAGCGTTAAAGGGAGCTGCACCGAAATGTGAAGTGTGAAACATCCTCTGTCGCAAAGCCGATCTGCCAAGGCAAGTGGAGTCCGTCTGGAGTGGTCGTCACGAGCCGCCGTGAGGCGGTGATCGCCCGGAACCCGGTGACGCTCTGGCCACGCGGACGCATGCATCCGTTGAGACCAGCAGCACACGGTTGTGCATCTGGTCTCGTCGAACTTGCGTCGCCCGACCTTCATCGCCGCCGTAACAAATTTCGTGGCGCAACATATTTGCTCTTCTCGCAGGGCGGAATTGCTGGCCTAACCTATCGAGCAGATTCGACTATGCGCCTCGGAAGATATCCATTGCGGTGACCGAGGTCACGTTCGTAGGTGAGAAGAGACGTCCTTTCCATGCAAGATTCCAGGCGCTATAGATTGTCTAGCATGTCGATAGAGTTATTTCCTATAAACTGCGGCACTTGGCTTCGTACAGCTCCGTGCCTGCTCCTACTCCCCGCCATATTTAAATAGAGGTTGTAGCGGCATTTTACTTCAACATATTTGACCGCTATCTAGTGTTGTTTAATATTTACTACTCTAAGCTAATCTATCGTGTTTTACCGCATAATACGATAGTGTAGCGAGGCTCACAGTATTCGTACTAAATATAGTAATTCCCTATGTATCAGAGACAGTGCGTGGACCGCCTGCGATTGAATATGCTATAGGTTGCGGGGCGGTCTGGGGTGGTGGCAAGTAACACGACTAACACACTCGACTAAGTAGATATTGTCTGTCCTAGTTTGTAGAGCATGTCATCCTAGGTTGGTCTAACTCTCACGTATGGACGTGACGCGCGTCACCGTAGGACGCGTCGTACTAGCGCATAGTGGATTTGCCGCTCAATCGCAGCCTGTCGAAAGTATCTGCGATCCGCGGCCAACCAGCGGGCGCCGATACCAGTCGTGATGGCCGCGCCCGATTCGACACTCTGCGCCACCACCCCGTGAAGGAGATTTTCCGATATGGCGGATGAAAGCAACGGCAAGCCCAAGACGGAGCTGCTCGACCAGCTGGAAAAAGGCCCCTGGCCCAGCTTCGTGAAAGAAATCAAGTCTGCCTGCCAGACCAGCGATGCTCCCCAGGATCTGTTGGGCCAGCTGGAACTGTCCTACCAGGAGAAGAAAGGCCACTGGAAACATGGCGGGCTGGTGGGCGTGCTGGGATACGGCGGCGGAGTCATTGGCCGCTACAGCGACGTCGGCGAGCAGTTTCCCAAGATCGCGCACTTCCACACCATGCGCGTCAATCATCCCGCAGGCTGGTTCTATACCAGCGATGCCTTGCGCTCCATCTGCGACATCTGGGAGAAGCACGGCTCGGGGCTGACCAACATGCACGGCTCGACCGGCGACATCATTCTGCTGGGCACCACGACCGACCAGCTGGAGCCTACCTTCCAGGACCTGGCGCAAGCCGGGTTCGATCTGGGCGGCTCGGGCTCAGACCTGCGCACCCCGTCGTGCTGCGTAGGCCAGGCGCGCTGCGAGTGGGCCTGCTACGACACCATGAAGCTGTGCTACGACCTGACCATGAACTATCAGGACGAGCTGCACCGGCCGGCCTTCCCCTACAAGTTCAAGATCAAGTGTGCCGGCTGCCCCAATGACTGCGTGGCCTCGGCGGCACGCGCCGACCTGTCGGTGATCGGCACCTGGAAAGACGAGATCCAGGTTGACGAGGCGGAAGTGGCCAACTACGCCGCTGCCGGGATGGACATCCAGAAGGACGTTTGCGAGCTGTGTCCCACGAAGAGCTTCCAGTGGGACGGGCAGAAGGTCAGCATCCAGAACCACGAGTGCGTGCACTGCATGCACTGCATCAACGTGATGCCCAAGGCGTTGCGGCCGGGCAAAGAACGCGGCGCCGTGCTCATGATCGGCTCCAAGGCGCCCATCATGCAGGGTGCGCTGCTGTCGTCGGTGCTGGTTCCCTTCGTTCCCGCCGAGGAACTGGAGGACACGATCCAGGAACTGGTCAGCCGCATCTGGGAGTTCTGGGACGAGTACGGCAAGAACCGGGAGCGGGTGGGCGAGATGATTCAGCGCATCGGCATGCCGGCGTTTCTCGACGGCATCGGGCTGGACCCGGCGCCGGAGATGGTCTCGGCGCCCCGCGATAATCCTTATATCTACTTCCAGAAGACCCCAGGAGGTGAGCAATGAGCACCACAACGCAACCCCGTCTGACCGACATTGGCCCGCCGTCCTATCAGAAGTTCCTGCCCCCCGTGGTGAAGCAGAACTACGGGCAGTGGAAGTATCACGAGAACCTGGCCCCGGGCGTGCTGTGCCACGTGGCGGAGTCGGGCGACCGGCTGTATACGGTGCGGGCAGCCACGGCGCGGCTCACCAGCATTCAGACGCTGCGCCTGTTTGCCGCTCTGGCCGACAAGTACTGTGGCGGCTATGTGCGTTTCACCAGCCGCAACAACATTGAGTTTCTGCTCACCGACAAAGCCAACATCGAGCCCCTGCAAGCGGAGTTGCTGGCCGCGGGCTTTCCGGTGGGGGGGACCAACAACTCCATCAGCAACATCGTGCATACCCAGGGCTGGGTGCATTGCCACTCGGCGGCGACCGATGCCTCGGGCATCGTGAAGTCGGTGATGGACGCGGTGTGCGAGCACTTCACCCATGAAGACCTGCCGGCCAAGCTGCGCATTGCGCTGGCTTGCTGCCTGAACATGTGCGGAGCCGTACACTGCTCCGACATCGCCATCCTGGGCATTCATCGCACCCCGCCCAAGATCAAGCACGACATCCTGCCGCGCGTCTGCGAGGTGCCGACGCTGATCTCCTCCTGCCCGACGGGCGCTATCCGGCCGGCGACGGTCGACGGCAAGAACTCGGTAGAAGTGATCGAGGAGCAGTGCATGTTCTGCGGCAACTGCTACACGGTTTGCCCGGCCATGCCGCTGGCCGATCCGCAAAACGATGGGCTCTCGATCTGGGTGGGCGGCAAGGTAAGCAACGCGCGCAGCGCGCCGAAGTTTTCCAAGCTGGCCATACCCTTTCTGCCCAACAATCCGCCGCGCTGGCCCGAAGTGGTCGACGCGGTGACCACCATCGTCAAGGTCTATGCCGAGCATGCCCGCAGGTATGAGCGGCTGGGCGAGTGGATTGAGCGGGTAGGCTGGCCGCGTTTCTTCCAGCTCACCGGCTTTGAGTTCACCCGCTACCACATTGACGACTTCAAGCACGCGGGCCTGACCTTTGCCCGCTCGGCACATGTTCGCTACTGAAGGAATCGGGGGCGGGGCGATGGGGCTGTTCAAAGAGGTCAAAAAGCCGGTGCTTCGTGCGCCTGCCCAAAGGCGAACACTACAAAGTGAAGCTGGAGTTGTGTAACGGCTGCAAGAAATGCGCTGAGGCGTGTCCTTGCGGCTATATCGAACTGAACTGATCAGGAGGTCAGACGTGCCGACATTCGCCGTACATGGAACCAACTACGACGTCGATGAAGATGGATTCCTGCAAAAGCCGGAAACCTGGGACGAAATGGTAGCCAAAGACTTTGCCGAGTCAGAAGCCATCCCCGAGCTGACTGAAGCGCACTGGAAGGTCATCAACTACATCCGCACTTATTACGTGCAGTTTGGCATTGCTCCCATGATCCGCAAGGTGTGCAAGGAAACCGGCTTCTCGCTCAAGGAGATTTACAACCTGTTTCCCTCCGGCCCCGCCAAGGGAGCCTGCAAGCTGGCCGGACTGCCCAAACCTACAGGCTGCGTCTAGCTTCCCATGAGCTCTCGCCAGCCCATCCTGGAATGACGCGAGCAAGTGGTGGAGATTCGTACAACGAACGGCGGCGCGGGGTCTTGTCGCGCCTGGTTTTCGGTTGATCGCACACCAGTGGTCAGGCAGTTGGAGACTGTAGCGGCTCAGCTGCGCTTACAGCAGTCGTCCGCAGTCACCCACGAGCTTGAGGATGTAACGCCAGCTTTGAGAGTGTCAGGACATCCGGACTGGAGGCTCGAGGTGAAAAGATTTCTCTACACCGTAGCCACTACGAAGGCCTTCGACGCGGTAGTTGACGCGTTGGAAAAGATAGTGGTGGAAGCTGGGCTTCAGGTAATACACACCTGCGATGTTGCTGCCAGCCTGCGGTCGGAGGGTATCAGCCACGGGCCACTGAAAATTGTCGAGGTTTGCAATGCGCGCTGCGCCAACGAGGCACTCCAGAGAGACATTAACGTGGCGCTTATGCTGCCCTGTCCCATCGTCGTCTACACGGAAGCGGGCGAGACGCTGATCAGCACGATGCGGGCTTCAGCGCTCACCTCCTTCTGTCCGGATTCCCATCTGGACCAGATCGCCGCCAGCATCGAGAAAAGCGTGCGGCGCATTATCGACCGGGCTGCCGGGTTTTCTCTCCCGTCTGTTGCAGGAAGAGATGCCTCCATTCATCAATCCGACAGGAATCGTTCTGCGCGAGTTGACAATCGCATTCCTATTGCCTGACCTGTTCTAAGTTCAGAAAGCAATCTGCAGCCTTTCCATAATGGCGTGTTCGGTTGGCCGATTGCCTTGTATCGCGCCGCCAGTAAAGGTGGACTGTTCGTAGTTGAATTGCAGTTTGGTAAAGAAGTTTAAATACCAGTTCAAGCCCACGGCCCAGTCATACGAAGCTTTGGCTGATTTCGTGATGTCAGCCAAACCGGAAGTAAAGGCCAGCGGATCTATCTTCAGCTCCGAATAACGCGCAGCCAGCTCCCACGCACCCCAGCCTTTGGTATTGTTTCCACTCTCAAAGCATTTGAGCGGTACTATGCTTTTGTAGGAGTTGCGTTCCCCGGTGAGCATCCATGAGCCGGCTACTTGCCAGGCATGGTTGTCGATGGCCTCCACGATAGTATTCTTGTCAACGGTTGTTCCGGCGATATCCTGGGTAGAGCTTACATACTCGACCATCAGTCCTAATCGCCCTACGTAGTAATACGCTTGTGGTGAAATATTAATTAGCGTCCCATCTGCGAATGGCGATTTGACCAGGGCAGTTCCGGTGTAACTAAAAAATACAGCCTGGCCCCCTGTGCTGAGGAAGCTCGGCAGGGTGGCTCCAGGATCCTGATGGCCCTGGGAGGAAGCAATACCAAAGCCGAGTCCTTTCAGTCCCCTCCTTTTGGAAGGTGCAAAGGGCGTAGCAAAGACACGCTCGACGACGTTCTTACCACTTTGCGTGGGGACGGCTATGCTGGCGCCAATGGGAGCGCCATTGTCCACCGCAAATTGATAAGTGAAGCGCTGGTGAATGTGCCCGTAGACTTGCACCCCTTCATCACGGTTTTGCACCAGATCGGTCGCCAGAGAGCGCTCAATAAAGGTCAAGTCAGCGTCGTTTTGCAGTTGTTCCAGGCCAAGCGGAGTCTTGAACTTGCCGCCACGCAACACTGCATAAGGTGAGGCTTTGATGTCCGCATAGGCATCGTAGATGGCGACTTGCCCATTGCCGAAGTCCGGCATAAAACGAAAATCCACATACTGTCCGAGCGCGCCTTCAAAAATAGGCCGGGCGCGACGAAGGTTGAACTCGTTAGTCAACATATCGGAATTGTCGGGAAAGAACTTGGCGTCGAGTTGCAAGTGACCACCAATCCTCAAGCGATATGCGTTATCCGGGCTGGAGATGGAGAATGTGTCTCGGCCCGCGGTAACGGTTGGGCCTTTCTGTACTTCCTGGCTATGCTCAAGCACCTGGACCTCGGCGTCGAGCGAGTCCAAACGGTCGGTGAGATCGGTAGGAGGAACTGGGGCCGGGCCTTGCGCCGGAGCCGGCGGCAATACCGCATTCAGGCGGTTCTCAAGTTGCTGGACCTTCTGCTCGATCGCCTGCATGCGAGCTTCCAGATCAGCAGCAAGTGCTGCCGGCGCAACTGGCTGTCCTGTAACCTGGCTGGAAGGTTGCCGGCTGGGTTGAGTACCGCTAGATTGTGCGAAAGCCTGGCCGGCAATGAGCAAAACTACCGCCATTGCAAAATAAAAGCTGCGCATTGCATCCTCCTGAGATTTCCTGCGAAACCCCAGAAAGCACCGGAGGGCGATCGACTTGGCGGAGGTCGTTGCAACCGGTCTACCCGCCCGGAGTCATCGCAGACTGCGGCGGGTTTCTCAGGAACGCATCTCATCGCGGAAGAATCTGGAAGCGGAGGCACAGAAGATACGGATGTCGTATATAAGGCAGGATTATTGCTCAAGGCGGATAATTCTGGGCTCTGTACCTTTTTCCAGAGTTCGGAGTCGACAAAGGTCTTCACGGATACTTGCTGAGGTCCGAACACATACAGCCGCGTCTGCAGAGATAGGATAGACACTAAGAGACATAACACTCCTATCCAAGCTTGCCGCGGCAGGTAATATCTAAGCGCTGGCATTTAGACTCAAGTAGCAAAAGTCTATTCCTGCTCTTATCGATCTCCAGTGACTCACATCACGGCAACCCGTGACTGATAGCTTCCCCTGTAAGTTGATAGCCTTAATAGATTGGCTTCTCTAGTATTCAAGGTTGGGATCGCGCGCCGCGTGCTATTGAAAACGAGAGCCCCTTTCGAGACTCGAAGTCGAACCTAGGGATGCGCTCATTGTCAACCGGCGATCTTGAGGGCGCCGGCCTGGAGGTGACTGTCAGAAATAACACAACCGCATCACGAGGCACACGACTACGCCGCCGCTGTGGCCATAATCACTGCGATGTGTGATTCAGAACGCCGCATCGCCGGCGTTGCCTCAGTACAATCTGCCTCAGATACGCACCAGCAGAGCAGTCTTGAGAATATCTAATGATGACCATTGCAGCTTTCCCGGATTCCATCCGACAAACCGCGTCGGTGGCCTTCCCCACCCGCTGGGGCCAATTCCGCATGATCGGATTCGAGCGCGATTTGCCTGCCTCGGCACTCTCCCGACGCGAGAGCGCGCTGGCACTGATTATGGGCGACCTCAAGAGTAGTCCGCCCCTGCTGCGTATTCACTCGCAGTGCCTGACCGGCGATGCTCTCGGATCGCTGCGCTGCGACTGTGGCGAACAATTGCGGCTGGCTCTGTCCATGATTGCCGAAGAAGGCAGAGGGATTCTGATCTATGAGGAGACAGAAGGTCGGGGCATCGGTTTGACTTCTAAGCTGGAAGCCTACGAGTTGCAGGATCGCGGGCTTGACACAGTCGAAGCGAACGAACAGTTGGGTCTGAAGAATGACTACCGTGAATTTCGTTTGCCGGCCGGTATTCTGCGGCAGTTGGGGATTAGCAAGGTGAGACTGATCACCAATAATCCAGACAAAGTTAAGGCTATGTGCAATGGCGGAATCGAAGTTATCGAGCGAATCTCATGCGAGGTTGCGCCTAGTCCCTATGCGATTCGCTACCTTAAGACCAAGAAGAAGAAGCTAGGGCACATGCTGAGTAGCTTGTAGTCGCTCCTGGATGTCATAGGCCTATGTGACGCAGGTTACAGAGAACCGTGCTCCGCTTGCGTTGAAATAGATTGTGATGCTCGTCAAGGCGGGGCATCCACGGACCGTGGAGAGGGCGCCATGCCTGTTCAAAGAGTTCTCATTGCGGTGGATAGTGAGCCGGTTGCCGCTCATGCCGCCGACGTTGGCATTGACCTTGCCCGCAAACTCGCGGCGGAGATCGCGTTTGTTTACGTGCTCGATCCCAAAAGCGATTTCGCTCCCGAGAGCGGCATTTCGGCGACGGAGCGGAGCGCTCGCCTGCGTGAAGATGCCAGAAAGCTGCTATCTGTCTTTTGTGGACATCTGAGCGACGGCCTGGCAGCTTTCGAATTTGTCCAAACCGGAAAGGCGGCGTCGGAAATCGTCAACACTGCCATACAGTGGGAGGCCAATTTTATTGTCATCGGCTGCCACGGACGCTGCGGAATCAAACGCGCTCTTTTGGGAAGCGTTGCAGAAGAAGTTATCCGGCACGCTCCCTGTCCTGTGTTAGTGGTGAAAGCCAAATCCTGAAAGAACTCAATTGAGCCCAGTCCTGTCGGACTGCGGCCCACTGACGCGGGGGGTTATGCCTGAAGAATTGAAACCCGGTTGTGCTCGACCGACAAGCAGAACGGCTCCTGGAACAGCCCCGAAGGAGATCGAAGGTCACGAAGCACGGAAGGAGGAGTCAAACGTGGTCCTGATTGGAAGGAAAGCTCCAGATTTTACAGCTCCGGCGTATCACCAGGGCAAATTTATTAATCTCGCACTCTCCGAGTATCTCGGCAAATGGGTGCTGCTGTGTTTCTACCCAGGGGACTTTACCTTCGTTTGAAGCACAGAGCTCTCGGCGGTCGCCGAGACATACCCTGAATTTCAGAAGCTTGGCGTAGAAGTGTTATCCATGAGCGTCGACAGCATGTTCGTTCACAAGATGTGGAACGATCAGGAACTGTGCAAGATGGTTGCAGGAGGTGTTCCCTTCCCCATGCTATCAGATGCAGGTGGTCACGTTGGGTCGGTCTATGGCGTCTATGACGAGGAAGCTGGTGTAGAGACGCGCGGCCGATTCCTTATCGATCCGGATGGCGTTATCCAGGCTTACGAGGTCTTGACGCCGCCGGTAGGACGAAATGTCTCGGAATCGATCCGTCAAATTCAGGCCTTCCAGTTAGTCCGCGAGTCGAAGGGAACGTTGGCCACCCCATCCGGGTGGCGTCCTGGCAAGCCGACTCTGCGGCCGGGAGTCGAGCTGGTAGGGAACGTGTGGAAAGAATGGAAGACCCGGTCGGCCTTCGATTAAAGGCTCGTTGGTGAGAAGGTGAGGCTAGGAATGGCTCGCAAGGTTGGAGATCGCTTTGTTTGTGAAAAATGCGGGGCAGAACTCGTATATGCGAAGGCCTGCACCTGTCCTGAGAGCAACGCTCATCCGCATTCCGAGATCTGCTGTGGCCAGCAGATGAAAGTTGCGGGCAAAGGTGAGCCGGGCAAGAAATGAACTAGTAGCGCTCCGCGTACATAGGAACATCGCTGTTCGGACTGCCCTATTCCTCCATCTGTGCTGAGAAAGCGCAACCACGCTCGAAACGGCGACGTTCACTCATGCCTTGTGGCCTAATGCGGCGATTGGATTCGGGTACAGTCGGGCGCCCGGGCTCAGGGCAGTTCTACCGGGGAGGAGAGGCTTATGGCAAAGATCGCAATTCTCTACTGCAAACGTATTCAGGACCACTCCTGCATTGCCTGCGCCAAATGCTACAAAGCCATGGCTGAGAGAAGTGCAGAGTTCGCCCGGTATGATCAGGTTGATCTGGTAGCCATGACCGATTGCGGTGACTGCCCGGGCTTAACCGTGCCCAGGGTCAAGTTGCTGTCGGAGATCACTCATAATCTGGACCGGGATGTCGAAGTCATTCACCTGGGTACCTGCATGAAACTCGCTATGGAGACGGCGCAATGCCCGATTGACTTCGACGACCTGAAGATCACTCTGGAAAAGAAGTTCCATGTCCAGGTTGTGCTGGGCACACATTCCTATTGAGGGTGGCTGATTCCTTCCTCATCGCTATGGGCGGGTCCTCACTAGGCGACAAGATGCCACGATCAACGCTTGGGAGATCTGCGCTTGTTCGCCGCAGCTTCGAGCTGTGTGTCTGGCGGTTTCCGGCGTCGCGCGCGCGGTTGTGTCGCAACGAACTGCTCAAATGCTGTGCGGCTCGATAGCTCCTCTATTAGCGCCTGCCGCTCCTCAGGGCCCAGACCTCGCAGCCGCACCTCCGCCCGCATTCTGCCCAGATGCTCCACCCACGCGCTGTACTCAGCTCCGAATTGCTGCTCCAACTCTTTGCGCAGCCGCCGTGCGAGCGACGGGCTTTGCCCCGCCGTTGAAATGGCAATCTGCAGGGGACCGCGGCGCACCACCGAGGGATAGAAGAAGTCGCAGTGCTCCGGATCGTCGACCACATTGCAGAACACACCTTGTTCCGAGCACGCGCGAAACACAGCTTCATTCGCTTGGTTTGAATTGGTGGCGGCCACTACCAGCGTCGCCCCGGAAACGTCCTCCGGTGAAAACTCGCGGCGCTTCCAGATTAACTTCCCGGCGAGTGCCTGCTGCCGTATCCAGCGGTCCCCGCGAGGCGCAATTATCACCACCCGGGCTCCTGCGTTGAGTAGCCCGGCGGCTTTGCCGGACGCAATCTTGCCCGCGCCTACGACGACACATTTGCGATTTTCTAGCTTTACGAAGATAGGAAAGAGTGACATTAGATAGTCTCTATTGTGCTCGATACTGCAACTCGCGTCTAGCAGAATTAACGCTGTTGCAGCATGCCGCCCAATTCTCACCTGTCGATGTGATGCCGAAATTGTTGAAGTATCTTCACTGGTTCTGGCGATAGCCTACTGTCAGACTAGGAACAAATAGTACCTAGCTTGAATGGCGACGGAGACTATTCCCTCACGTAGATAAGCTTTGTTACTCTGCGGTTAATTATGCTATAGGTTGCGGGGCGGTCTGGGGTGGTGGCGAGTAACACGACTAACACACTCGACTAAGTAGATATTGTCTGTCCTAGTTTGTAGAGCATGTCATCCTAGGTTGGTCTAACTCTCACGTATGGACGTGACGCGCGTCACCGTAGGACGCGTCGTACTAGCGCATAGTGGATTTGCCGCTCAATCGCAGCCTGTCGAAAGTATCTGCGATCCGCGGCCAACCAGCGGGCGCCGATACCAGTCGTGATGGCCGCGCCCGATTCGACACTCTGCGCCACCACCCCGTGAAGGAGATTTTCCGATATGGCGGATGAAAGCAACGGCAAGCCCAAGACGGAGCTGCTCGACCAGCTGGAAAAAGGCCCCTGGCCCAGCTTCGTGAAAGAAATCAAGTCTGCCTGCCAGACCAGCGATGCTCCCCAGGATCTGTTGGGCCAGCTGGAACTGTCCTACCAGGAGAAGAAAGGCCACTGGAAACATGGCGGGCTGGTGGGCGTGCTGGGATACGGCGGCGGAGTCATTGGCCGCTACAGCGACGTCGGCGAGCAGTTTCCCAAGATCGCGCACTTCCACACCATGCGCGTCAATCATCCCGCAGGCTGGTTCTATACCAGCGATGCCTTGCGCTCCATCTGCGACATCTGGGAGAAGCACGGCTCGGGGCTGACCAACATGCACGGCTCGACCGGCGACATCATTCTGCTGGGCACCACGACCGACCAGCTGGAGCCTACCTTCCAGGACCTGGCGCAAGCCGGGTTCGATCTGGGCGGCTCGGGCTCAGACCTGCGCACCCCGTCGTGCTGCGTAGGCCAGGCGCGCTGCGAGTGGGCCTGCTACGACACCATGAAGCTGTGCTACGACCTGACCATGAACTATCAGGACGAGCTGCACCGGCCGGCCTTCCCCTACAAGTTCAAGATCAAGTGTGCCGGCTGCCCCAATGACTGCGTGGCCTCGGCGGCACGCGCCGACCTGTCGGTGATCGGCACCTGGAAAGACGAGATCCAGGTTGACGAGGCGGAAGTGGCCAACTACGCCGCTGCCGGGATGGACATCCAGAAGGACGTTTGCGAGCTGTGTCCCACGAAGAGCTTCCAGTGGGACGGGCAGAAGGTCAGCATCCAGAACCACGAGTGCGTGCACTGCATGCACTGCATCAACGTGATGCCCAAGGCGTTGCGGCCGGGCAAAGAACGCGGCGCCGTGCTCATGATCGGCTCCAAGGCGCCCATCATGCAGGGTGCGCTGCTGTCGTCGGTGCTGGTTCCCTTCGTTCCCGCCGAGGAACTGGAGGACACGATCCAGGAACTGGTCAGCCGCATCTGGGAGTTCTGGGACGAGTACGGCAAGAACCGGGAGCGGGTGGGCGAGATGATTCAGCGCATCGGCATGCCGGCGTTTCTCGACGGCATCGGGCTGGACCCGGCGCCGGAGATGGTCTCGGCGCCCCGCGACAATCCTTATATCTACTTCCAGAAGACCCCAGGAGGTGAGCAATGAGCACCACAACGCAACCCCGTCTGACCGACATTGGCCCGCCGTCCTATCAGAAGTTCCTGCCCCCCGTGGTGAAGCAGAACTACGGGCAGTGGAAGTATCACGAGAACCTGGCCCCGGGCGTGCTGTGCCACGTGGCGGAGTCGGGCGACCGGCTGTATACGGTGCGGGCAGCCACGGCGCGGCTCACCAGCATTCAGACGCTGCGCCTGTTTGCCGCTCTGGCCGACAAGTACTGTGGCGGCTATGTGCGTTTCACCAGCCGCAACAACATTGAGTTTCTGCTCACCGACAAAGCCAACATCGAGCCCCTGCAAGCGGAGTTGCTGGCCGCGGGCTTTCCGGTAGGGGGGACCAACAACTCCATCAGCAACATCGTGCATACCCAGGGCTGGGTGCATTGCCACTCGGCGGCGACCGATGCCTCGGGCATCGTGAAGTCGGTGATGGACGCGGTGTGCGAGCACTTCACCCATGAAGACCTGCCGGCCAAGCTGCGCATTGCGCTGGCTTGCTGCCTGAACATGTGCGGAGCCGTACACTGCTCCGACATCGCCATCCTGGGCATTCATCGCACCCCGCCCAAGATCAAGCACGACATTCTGCCGCGCGTCTGCGAGGTGCCGACGCTGATCTCCTCCTGCCCGACGGGCGCTATCCGGCCGGCGACGGTCGACGGCAAGAACTCGGTAGAAGTGATCGAGGAGCAGTGCATGTTCTGCGGCAACTGCTACACGGTTTGCCCGGCCATGCCGCTGGCCGATCCGCAAAACGATGGGCTCTCGATCTGGGTGGGCGGCAAGGTAAGCAACGCGCGCAGCGCGCCGAAGTTTTCCAAGCTGGCCATACCCTTTCTGCCCAACAATCCGCCGCGCTGGCCGGAAGTGGTCGACGCGGTGACCACCATCGTCAAGGTCTATGCCGAGCATGCCCGCAGGTATGAGCGGCTGGGCGAGTGGATTGAGCGGGTAGGCTGGCCGCGTTTCTTCCAGCTCACCGGCTTTGAGTTCACCCGCTACCACATTGACGACTTCAAGCACGCGGGCCTGACCTTTGCCCGCTCGGCACATGTTCGCTACTGAAAACGGGAGGAGTTGACCATGGCGACGGTAAGCAAACCGGTTGTGAACCAGGCGACCGGCAACCTGGATGAACTGAAGACCATCTTGCGGCGCTGGCAGGAGATCGAGCAGGAAAGTATTGCGCAGACGACGGCCATTATCGCCAAGACACACAATCCTCTGATCCAGCTGGTGATGGAGATCATCCGTCAGGACTCGGCGATGCACAAGCGGGTGCAGCAGGTAATTCTGGACAGCGTGGAGAAGCAGGCCTTCAGCCTGACGCCGGAAGAACTGGGCGAGGTGTGGGACCTGATCGAGCAGCACGCGGCCGCGGAAAAGGAAACCATCGAACTGGCGGAGAAGGCCCGCAAGAGCTGCCGGCTGTTTGTGCAGCGGCATCTTCTGACCTACCTCACCGAGGACGAGCTGAAGCATGACCGGCTGCTGAACCAGCTGGAGGACTTCAAACGCAACCTGTATCCGTACGCGTGAGGGCGGGGCAATGGGACTATTCAAAGACGTTAAAAAGCCGGTAATCAAGACCTCGACGGGAAGCGCGGATATCAGTCCGCTGCGTCCGCGCTATGTTGCCAAGTCGCCGCCTTGCGCCGGGCACTGTCCCAACGGCAATGAGATTCGCGAGCTGCTGACCACGATTGCGCAGGCCGAAGGCTATGGCCGGACGAACGAGCAGGCCTTTGAGCTGGTATGGCAGCGGCTGGCAGAGCGCAATCCCTTCCCTGCCGTGTGCGGCAGGGTGTGTCCGCATCCCTGCGAGGACAACTGCAACCGCACGGCCAAGGACGGCGGGGTGGCCATCAATGCCATCGAGCGTTTCCTCGGAGACTTCGGCATCAGCAAAGGCCTGAAGCTTTCGAAACTGAGCAACGATACCCACAGCCAAAAGGTTGCGGTGGTGGGGGCCGGCCCGGCCGGCCTGTCCTGCGCCTATCAGTTGGCGCGACGCGGTTATCCGGTCACAGTGTTCGAAGCCTTCCCCCAGCCCGGCGGGATGCTGCGCTACGGGATTCCCCGCTACCGGCTGCCGCGCGAGGTGCTGGACGCCGAGATCCAACGCATCCTTGATCTGGGAGTCGAGCTGAAGTGCGATTGCATAATCGGTCGCGATCTCACCATGGCCGAGTTGCGCCAGCAATACCAAGCGGTCTTTGTCGGCATCGGGGCGCAGAACAGTCTGCGGCTGAACATCCCGGGAGAAGATGCTGCCAACGTATTCGGCGGGACGGAGTTTCTGAACCTGGTCAATCGCGGCGAAAAAATTGATCCCGGCAAGAAGGTGATCGTCATCGGCGGCGGCGACACGGCAATCGATGCTGCCCGGGTAAGCCGGCGGCTCGGCGCCGAGGTCACGCTGCTCTATCGCCGCACGCGCGCCGAGATGCCGGCGGCTGCCTCAGAGATCGAAGGCGCGATCGAAGAAGGTGTGAAGATCGAGTTCCTCGCCGCGCCGGTCGAGGTACTGCAGCAGGACGGATGCGCCGTCGCACTGCGCTCGATGCGCATGAAGCTGGGCGAACCCGACAGGTCAGGCCGTCCGCGGCCGGTGCCAATCGAAGGCAGCGAGTTTGAGCTGCCGGTGTCGGCCATCATTGCCGCCATCAGCCAGGAGCCCGACTTCTGTGGCTTCGACGACTTGCATTCCGGCAAAGACTGGATCAAGGCTGACGATTTCGGCGCAACCCCGGTCGACGGCGTCTATGCCGGAGGCGACGACACCGCCCTCGGGCTGGTGACCATCGCCATCTCTCAGGGCCGCTTTGCCGCTGAAGCCATCGAGGCCCGCTTCCGCGGCGTTCCGCTGGAGAAGCCGGCCGCGCCCGCGCTGATCGAGAAAGACAAGGTCCACCTCGACTGGTACAAGGCGGCGCCGCGTCACGAACGGCAGCAGGTTGCGGTACTGGATCGCGAGCCCGACACTGAAGTCGAACTGGGCTTGACCGAAGCCGAGGTGGTCGAAGAGGCCAAGCGCTGCATGTCCTGCGGCATGTGCATGGATTGCGAGACCTGTTGGATGTATTGCAGCAATAGCTGCTTCGTGCGCCTGCCCAAAGGCGAACACTACAAAGTGAAGCTGGAGTTGTGTAACGGCTGCAAGAAATGCGCTGAGGCGTGTCCTTGCGGCTATATCGAACTGAACTGATCAGGAGGTCAGACGTGCCGACATTCGCCGTACATGGAACCAACTACGACGTCGATGAAGATGGATTCCTGCAAAAGCCGGAAACCTGGGACGAAATGGTAGCCAAAGACTTTGCCGAGTCAGAAGCCATCCCCGAGCTGACTGAAGCGCACTGGAAGGTCATCAACTACATCCGCACTTATTACGTGCAGTTCGGCATTGCTCCCATGATCCGCAAGGTGTGCAAGGAAACCGGCTTCTCGCTCAAGGAGATTTACAACCTGTTTCCCTCCGGCCCCGCCAAGGGAGCCTGCAAGCTGGCCGGACTGCCCAAACCTACGGGCTGCGTCTAGCTTCCCATGAGCTCTCGCCAGCCCATCCTGGAGAAGTGGATTGCGGAGACGATGGCCTCGTATCCGCCGGCAGCGGTCCCGTTTCTTGCCGGGGAGAGCGATCCCTTCCGCAATCCGGTGGGCCACGCTGTGCGTGAGAGCCTCACGATTATGTTCGAGCAGTTGCTTGGGGAGATGGATCGAGAGCGTCTCAACCCGGCATTTGATGGGATTGTTCGTATGCGGGCCGTCCAGGAGCTTTCGCCCAGTGAGGCAATCGGATTTATTTTCCGGCTGAAGGCGATTTTGCGCGAGCTTGCTCCCGAGGAAGACCAGATCGCTCTTGCCGAACGCGTCGACCGCCTGGCGCTGATGGCCTTTGATAAATACACGCAATGCCGCGAGCAACTGGCGGAGATTCGCATTAAAGAATTGCGGCGCGGGTTCGCCTCGCGCCTCGCTTCCGGTTGATCGCGCACGGCTACTCGAGGTAGCCACGTTATGAATGTCCTGGCTTCGTTGATCGCGGTTTTACTGCTGGTGCTGGCGGGTTCGTTGGCCGGGCAGGCGGGCGCCGGACGTTTCTTCTTCGCAATTGTCGTCCCGTACACTGCGGTCGCAATCTTCCTCGCCGGTTTCTGCTATCGCATATTGCGCTGGGCGTGGACGCCGGTGCCCTTCCGCATCCCCACCACCTGCGGGCAAGAAAAGTCGCTGCCCTGGATCAAGCGCAACGCGCTCGACGATCCTTCCACGACGTGGGGGGTTCTGGGACGCATGGCGCTCGAGGTACTGACGTTTCGCTCACTGTTTCGCAACAATCGGGCGAAGTTGTATCAGGGGCGCCTGGTCATCGGGGAGAGCAAATATCTCTGGCTGGGTTCGCTGGCATTCCACTGGGCGCTTCTCATTGTTCTGTTGCGACATCTGCGGCTGTTCATCGAGCCGGTGCCTGCCTTTGTGCTGGCTGTGCAACGGGTCGACGGATTTTTCCAAATCACCACCCCCGATCTGTACCTGACAGACATCATTCTGCTGGCAGGGCTGCTGTACCTGCTGGTGCGGCGACTGCGTGATCCGCTGGTTCGCTATGTGTCGCTGTTTACCGATTACCTGGCGCTTTTCCTGCTGCTGGGTATCGCGATCTCCGGCGTGCTGATGCGCTATGTTCTGCGCGCGGACATCACCAGCGTGAAGCAATTCGCATTGGGTCTGGCAACCTTTCATCCCGTGTTGCCCGCCGGCCTGACGCCGGTGGTGTTCGTTCACCTGCTGCTGGTCAGCGTGCTGGCAGCGTACTTCCCGTTCAGCAAGCTCATGCATATGGGTGGAGTCTTCTTGAGTCCGACCCGCAACCTGGCGAACAACAATCGCGCTGTGCGCTATATCAACCCCTGGAATTATCCCGTGAAGACGCACTCGTACGCCGAGTGGGAAGAGGAGTTCCAGGACAAGATTGAGGCGGCCGGACTGCCGCTCGAGGCCGAACATGTCGGAACCGCTACTGCAGATTGAACCGGCAGCCCCGAAGGGCGACTGGCGAAATCCTCACGTCGAATTTCGCAAGGGCGTCTTTTGTTACAGCGCGCTGCCGAAGAACCTGAATTATCTCGGCCTGCCGAACCCGCGCGAGTGGCAGCCCTTCGACGTCGACTGGAAGTTGCCGCCGGACTGGAAGCGCATTCTTCTCGACGGAATGCGTGAGCGGCTGAAGAAGTATCGCTCTTTCCGCTTGTTCATGGATATCTGCGTGCGCTGCGGCGCCTGCGCCGATAAGTGCCACTTCTTCATCGGCTCCGGCGACCCGAAGAACATGCCGGTCTTGCGTGCCGAGCTGATCCGATCCATCTATCGCCGCTACTTCACGCTGACCGGACGCATCTTCGGCAGCCTGGCGGGCGGCCGCGAACTCACCGAAGACGTGGTGAAGGAGTGGTTCTATTACTTCTACCAGTGCACTGAGTGCCGGCGCTGCTCGGTGTTCTGCCCTTACGGCATTGACACGGCCGAGATCACCATGATGGGCCGTGAGTTGCTCACCCTCCTCGGCTGCAACATCAACTGGGTGCTGGAGCCAGTCGCCAACTGCTTCCGCACCGGCAATCACTTGGGAATCCAGCCCCACGGATTTAAGGACAGCATCGATTTTGCCGCGGAGGAAGCGCGAGAGATCACCGGGCTGCCGATCGAAGTGCCGATCAACCGCAAGGGCGCAGAGATTTTGTTCGTGATGCCCTCAGCCGATTACTTCGGCACGCCGCATTACTACACCCTGCTCGGCTACATGATGCTGTTTCACGAGATTGGCCTGGATTACACGGTGAGCGCGTTTGCCTCCGAGGGCGGCAACTTCGGGCTGTTCACTTCGCACGAGATGATGAAGCGCCTCAATGCCAAGATCTACGATGAGGCCCGACGGCTGGGCGTGAAGTGGATTCTGGGCGGCGAGTGCGGCCACATGTGGCGCGTCCTGCACCAGTACATGGACACCATGAATGGACCAGCCGACTTCCTGGAGGTTCCGGTCTCGCCGATAACCGGGACCGTCTTCGAGAACACCCGTTCCACCAAAATGGTGCACATCTGCGAGTTCACGTCCGACCTTATCCACAACGGCAAGTTGAAGCTCGATCGCCGCCGTAACGACAACTGGAAGGTTACCTACCACGACTCCTGCAACCCCGCGCGGAGCATGGGACTGCTGGAAGAGCCGCGCTACATAATTAACAATGTCTGCAACCATTTCCATGAGATGCCGGAGAACACCATCCGCGAGCAGACGTTCTGCTGCGGCAGCGGCTCCGGCCTGGGCACGGACGAAAACCTGGAGATGCGCCTGCGCGGCGGCTTCCCACGGGCCAACGCCGTCAAGTACGTCAAGCAGAAGCATGGTGTGAATGTGCTCGCCTGCATCTGCGCCATCGACAAAGCTACCCTGCCCGCGCTGATGGACTACTGGGTGGGCGACGTGGAAGTCTGCGGCGTGCATGAGCTCCTGGGCAACGCGCTGGTGATGAAGGGGGAGAAAGAGCGCACCGCCGACTTGCGCGGGGAACCTCTTGCTGTCGCACAGCCAGAGGAGGCAGTCCATGCGTGATCATCCACAAATCCTCGCCGGACTTCTGCTGTTCGTGGGTGTGTTTACGTTTCCGGTGTGGCATGGGCTGGCCAAAAGGACGCCGCCCAACGCTCCGGCAATCAAGCTTCCCGTCAACCAGAAGCAGTGTGTCGCGCCCGTCGCCTATATGCGCGATTCGCACATGCAGTTGCTGATCGACTGGCGTGAGCAGGTCGTGCGCCACGACCAGCGGCAGTTTCACGCCTTCAACGGCAAGGTCTATGACAAGAGCCTCACGCGGACCTGCCTCGAGCAATGCCATACCAACCGGGCTGAGTTCTGCGATCGCTGCCACAACTATGCGGGCGTCTCGACTCCCTATTGCTGGAGCTGCCACAACAATCCTCAGCAAATGACGGCAGGCAGACGAGGTCTCGGACAAGTCCCGCTGTCGGACTTCGCGGGGTGGAGGGGAGCGCCATGAAGATTACCCGCAAAGAATTTCTGCTGCTCTCCGGTTTGTCGCTAGCCGGCATCGCCGGAGACAAAGTGGTCCGCGCCGCGTCCGATGCGCCGGAAGCACCGGTTGCAAAGGCTCCTGCGAAACGTTGGGGAATGGTGGTCGATCTGCAAAAGTGCCGCCAGGATGCCGGATGCAAGGATTGCATCCAGGCTTGCAACAAGGCGCACAACATTCCGCAGATCTCCAATCCCGCTCATGAAGTGAAGTGGATCTGGACCGAACCGTTCGAGAGCGTTTTCCCGCAGGCGCAAACCGATTACACCCGCCAGCAATACGCCGGAGTTCCCACGCCGTTGCTGTGCAATCACTGTGCGAATCCGCCCTGCACGCGGGTATGTCCCACGCAGGCCACCTGGAAGCGGCCCGAGGACGGCATCGTGATGATGGATTTTCACCGCTGCATCGGTTGCCGCTATTGCATGGCGGCGTGTCCTTATGGTTCGCGCAGCTTCAATTGGCAAGATCCAAGGCCTGACATTCCCGTGATCAATCCCGATTTCCCGACGCGCACCAAGGGCGTGGTGGAGAAGTGCGATTTCTGCGAGGAACGGCTGGCCAGGGGAGAACGGCCCGCCTGCGTGGAAGCCTGCGCCGAGCACGTGTTCGTTTTCGGAGATCTGCTAGATCCGGACTCGGAACCCCGAAAGCTGTTGCGCGCGCGGTTCGCCATGCAGCGCGGGCCGGAACTGGGCACCGGGCCTTCTGTCTTTTATTTGGTGTGACACCATGTTCATGTTGGAAAAAGCGATGCTGGGCGGCCGCAGGTACTGGGAGTGGGTGGGATTTCTCCTGCTGCTCATCGCCTCCGGAGCAAGCTGTTATTTGATCCAGCTCAAGTACGGACTCGGCATTACCGGACTTGGCCGTGACGTGAGTTGGGGCTTGTACATTGCGCAATTCACGTTCTTCGTCGGCATTGCGGCTTCGGCTGTGATGGTGGTGCTGCCGTGTTATCTGCACAATGTGCATGAGTTCCATCGCGTCACCATTCTCGGGGAGATGCTGGCGGTGTCGGCCGTGACCATGTGCATGCTGTTCATCGTGGTCGATATGGGGCAGCCGGCGCGGGTACTCAATGTGATGCTGTACCCGACGCTGCATTCGGTCATGTTCTGGGACATGGTCTCGCTCGGCGGCTATCTGCTGCTGAACGCCGTGATCTCCATCGTGATGCTGACCTCGGAGCGCGACGAATTGCCGCCACCGCGCTGGATCCGGGCGGTCATCCTGATCTCCATTCCGTGGGCGGTCAGCATTCACACCGTCACCGCGTTCCTGTATAGCGGACTTCCCGGTCGCACCTTCTGGTTGACAGCGATTCTCGCTCCCAGATTTCTGGCCTCCGCCTTTGCCGCCGGACCATCATTGCTGATCCTGCTGTGCCTGCTGCTGCGCCGCCTGACGCACTTCGATGTAGGGCGGGAGGCGCTCCGCAAGCTCGGCATCATCGTCGCCTATGCCATGGCGATCAACGTCTTCTTCGTGCTGCTGGAAGTTTTCACCTCTTTCTATAGCGGCATACCACGCGATACCGAAACCTTCCGCTTCCTGTTCACGGGTCTGGATGGAGACTTCCAGATGGTGCCCTGGATGTGGGCGTCCATCGCAGCCGCTTGCGTAGCGCTGGTACTACTGCTGATCCCCAGGCTTCGCGAGCGGGAACCGTTGTTGGCGCTTGCCGCCGGGCTGGTGTTTGTCTCGCTATGGATTGAAAAAGGTTTAGGCCTGATTATTGGCGGCTTTGTGCCTTCGCCGCTGGGAGCCGTGGCGCGCTATTCGCCTACCGCTCCCGAGTGGGGAATCGTAGTGGGAGTTTGGGCCTTTGGAGCTCTATTGATCACCGTGTTCTACAAGATCGCAGTGACCGTTCGCGAACCGAGGTGAATGTATGTCGACCTTGACGCAATCACCCCCAAGACCGGCGGCGACTGCAGTAGCGCCGTCGGAGCCCGCGCCGAAGCCGTGGCTTACGGAAGACTGGCTTTCGGTGTGGATTGGACTTCTTGTATTTGCACTTTCCCTGGGCTTGCTGGCCGGCCTGGACATGCTGGGGTGGGCCGTAACCACCGCGGTGTGGACTTCCCCCGGCACCGCGCTAAAGGCCGCTTCCAAGACTTACGCCAACCTGCCGGGCATCATCGCCCTTATTCTTACTTACTTTGCAATGCTTGCAGTCCTGCTGGTTGGAGCCAAGGCTCTGGGAGCGAACGTAAAGCGTTTTGCCCAAGGTTTTACCGTTGTATTCGCCGTGAGCTATGCCTGCTGGTTCGTCGGCAGCTGGGCCTACATTGCAGCCACTCCCGATAAACGCGCTGCTCTGCACCTTCCCTGGTCGCTGAACCTGACGAATGAATCGGGCTTTATCGTCGCGTTGCTGGCCGGTCTGGTGGTGGGCAACTTCATGCCCGGACTGTCGGCCTGGCTGAAAGAAGCAATACGCCCTGAGCTCTACATCAAAACCGGAATCGTGATTCTGGGCGGATTCCTCGGCATCACCGCCCTGGACCAGCGGCGGTTGGCCTCAGCCATGCTCTTCCAGGGTCTGTGCGCGATTGTCTGCGCATATCTTATTTTTTGGCCCATCGTGTACTACGTTGCCCGCCGTTACTTCGGCTTCAGCCGCGAATGGGCTGCGCCGCTGGCGTCAGGCATCTCCATCTGCGGTGTCTCGGCCGCGATCGCGACCGGCGGCGCCATCCGCGCGCGCCCGGTTGTGCCCGTAATGGTCTCATCGCTGGTGGTGATCTTCGCCGTGGTGGAACTGCTCGTGCTGCCGTTTGCCGCGCAGCATTTCCTCTCCGGCAGTCCGATGGTGGCCGGAGCCTGGATGGGCCTGTCGGTCAAAACCGACGGCGCGGCCGTGGCCAGCGGCGCCATCGCAGAGTCGTTGATCCGGGCAAAGGCCGCGGCGAATGGCATCCACTATCAGCCCGGCTGGATCATGGGCGCAGCCACGACGGTCAAAGTATTTATCGACATCATGATCGGCGTATGGGCGTTCGTGCTGGCTTGGGTCTGGGCCGCAAAAATCGACCGTCGCAGCGACAGCAAGGTTCGCGTCATAGAGATCTGGCAGCGCTTCCCTAAGTTCGTATTGGGATACGTCGCCACCTTCCTGTTCGTACTTGCGCTGGGGACTATGCTTCCCGGCTTGCTGCCGAAGCTCAAGGCTTCCATGGGAGAAGCGAATATCTTTCGCGGCATCTTCTTTGTGCTGACCTTCTTTACCATCGGGGTCATGTCTAACTTCCGCAGACTGTGGCAGGAAGGCATAGCCAAGCTCGCCGCAGTATACGTGCTTTGTTTGTTTGGTTACATCGTTTGGGTGGGCCTGCTGATTGCCTGGCTGTTCTTTGGCGGGATGCTGCCACCTGTCGTGAAAGGATGATCTATGGCGGAACCAGTACTTGGCGAAGAAATCCGCAAGATGGAGAGCGAATATGAACCGCTGCTTCCCATCGAAAGCAAATTGATCTGGTACACCTTCTTCACCGGGATCGTTGCCTGTGTGGCTTTGGTGTTGCTCAGCCACCTATTCAAATGAGTCGAGGTAACGATGTCGAACGTGGGTAAAGTTTATCTCGTTGGCGCCGGCCCGGGTGATCCCGATCTGTTGACCATCCGGGCGGTGCAGCGCATGAGCATAGGCGACGTCATTGTCTACGATCGCCTGATTCAACAGGGGGTGCTTGCCCTGGCCCGGCCCGGTGCCGAGAAGATTTATATGGGCAAGCCTCCGGGACACCACTCCCGCCAGGATGAGATTCATGCCTTGCTGGTGGAGAAAGCGCGGCAGGGTAAGGCCGTGATTCGTCTCAAGGGCGGTGATCCCTTTCTCTTCGGCCGAGGTGGTGAAGAGGTGGAGTACCTGGCCGAACACGGTATTCCGTTTGAAGTTGTCCCCGGCGTCTCGGCCTGTCTCTCAGCCCCGCTCAGCGCCAACATCGCGCTCACGCATCGCGATGCATCGTCGTCAGTGGCGATCATCACCGGACACTCCGCCGTCGGGCACGTGGACCATACCGACTGGAAGGCCCTGGTGAAGATCGACACCCTGGTCTTCCTGATGGGCGTTCACAATGTGGACTTAATAGCCCACAATCTGATCGAAGCCGGCCGTCACCGCGACACACCGGCGGCGATGATCCAGATGGCGTATTGGGACGGCGAGCATGTCGTGACCGCAACCTTAGGGACCCTCGCGGCAGAGACTCGCCGGCAGGGCATACAACCACCGGCGACCTTGGTGGTGGGCGAGGTGGTACGGCTGCGCGAGAAGCTGAAGAGGTTGATGGCTGAACACTCGGAGCCGATGCTTTCGGAACAAGAACAAGAAGAGGTATGCGTATGACCGATACAGCAACAATTTCCGTTGAAACTCTGGCAGAAGACATGTACCAACTGCTCGCCGAATGTGCCGGCAAGAAGAACCTGAAGGCCGGCGACCTGACCAAGGCCATGATCGCCAAACACGGCGAGCAGGCTTGCAGCAAAGACGATTGCAAGAAGGCAATCCGCACCCTGATTGATTCCGGCCGCTGCATCTACAGCTATTTTGGCGGCTCGTTCATTCAGATTACGCCCAAGGAGACGCCGGCCTAGGCGCCAGAGGTAACCGCTATGAGCGCGACACGCACGATGCCGCGCCTGATGATCGCAGGCATCTCAGGCGGTGCGGGCAAGACCCTGGTTTCCATGGGCCTGCTGCTCTTGCTGCGGCGGGCGGGCATCGCCGTGCGCGCGTTCAAGAAGGGTCCTGACTACATTGACGCCGCCTGGCTCAGCTGGGCGTCAGGGCTCCCGGCACGTAACCTCGACACCTACCTGATGGGTGCTGAGGGCGCGCGCTCATCCTTCGTGCAGCACGGCATAGCCGACGGCATTAGCGTCATCGAAGCTAATCGCGGGCTCTTCGACGGCTTCGACGCGCAAGGAACCCATAGCAGCGCGGTACTGGCCGAAACTCTGGCTGCCCCGGTGCTTTTGGTCGTGAATGCGACCAAGATGACGCGCACTGCGGCCGCGCTGGTGCTGGGATGCCAGAAGCTCGATCCCAATCTTTCCATTCGCGGCGTCATTCTGAACAATGTGAACGGCCGCCGACACGAGCAGGTGTTGCGCACTTCTATCGAATCGATCTGTGGAGTGCCGGTAGTAGGGGCCATTCCCCGGGCCACAGTGAATCCCGTCCCCGAGCGGCATCTGGGACTGATGCCGCCGTCAGAACATTCCGGCATGGCGCAGATCCAGGCTGATCTGTTGCAGATCGTCGAGGGGAAGATCGAGGTTGAGGCTATCCTGGAAATTGCGCGCAATGCTCCTCTGCTTGCCGGCGGCGACGAACCATCGGTTTCTCTGCCGGATGGGCATGGACTGAAGATCGGCTGCCTGCGAGACTCCGCATTCAGCTTCTATTACCCGGAGAACCTTGAGCAGATCGAGCAATCTGGAGCCGAGTTGGTTTCAATCTCGCCCCTCGAAGCGGCGCAATTGCCGGAGGACCTGAATGCCTTGTACATCGGTGGCGGATTTCCGGAAACTCACGCCGAGGCGCTGGCAGCAAATCAGCCGATGTTGCGCTCCATTCGAGCTGCAGCGCAGGCAGGCCTGCCCATCTATGCAGAATGCGGTGGATTGATTGTGCTCTCGCGATCACTCTGGTGGAAGGGAGCTCACTACAAGATGGCAGGCGTGTTTCCGCTGGATGTCGAAGTGTTCGACACCGCGCAGGGCCATGGCTACGTTGAACTGCTGGTGGACAGGGCCAATCCATTTTTCAAGGTGGGAACCACGCTGCGCGGGCATGAATTTCACTATTCGCGGATTGTGCCACTGGCCGAGAGCGGTGCAACCGCGTGCGAAGTACGCCGCGGAACCGGATGCTTCCATCGTCGCGACGCCCTGCTGGTGAACAACGTCTGGGCAAGCTATACCCATCTACACGCGTCAGCTACGCCGGAATGGGCGCAAGGACTCATCGCCGCAGCGGCAAAGTTCGTCCCCCAGCCGTTGTAGGGATGTTGGTGTGTCCGGGTAGTGCGGGCCTTCAGGCCCACGGATGCGCGCCATTTCAAAGATCAGGCGTTGCGGATATAACAACTCGAAAAGGCTCCAGGCCAGCCCTGCAAGCGCTGTTGTTCGTTCAGTTCTTGCCGATGTTCGTCGGAGGCAGCACGACACTCCCGTGGCTCAATCCGTAGCGGGCCAGGATCAGATCACGCGAATTGAGGATCTCGGGATTCTCCTTATGACACCAGGCGCAGCGGGTCATCTCCGGCTTGTTCTTTTCCTTCGCCTTCTGGATGTGGCAGCCGATGCATAGGCGGTGCATGGCTTCGGTGTAGGCGACGGCCTGGTACTGCTTGATTCTGATCGTCGCGGCAGCAGGAACAAGGTTCTTGTGGCACTTGTCGCAGTGCACGGCCGTGGCCGCCGAGCGCACCTGCCCGGAGGGATGGCACTGATAGCACCCAAGCCGCGCCCCGTCCGGCGAGGCGTGCCAATCATGCCGGAACGCGTCAGTGGCGACATACATCTGGTAATGGCAGCGGGAGCAGGCCGTCGCCTCATCGCGCGGGTAGTTCATGTGGTGGCATTTGACGCATGATTCCTTGCCGCCCTCGCGCTTCTCATGCTCGGCGTGCTTGAAGGAGACGCCAACTCCATCGAGGTTACCGTCGATGAACAGGATGTCTCCACCGCGCGCCTGGTGGACGGGCACCAGTTCGATGCCGCGGCTCTCAGCTCGCTGGACATGCAGGAATCCGAGCCCAAAGGCCGCCGCAACAATGAAGGCCATCGAGTAGACGGTTCGCGATGCGATGCCGGGCGCTCCCAGCCAGGTGTTGCCGACGGGATCAAACTCGGGCAGCTTCATGGGGTCCGCGTCGGAGTCGGCGGGCCGCTGCTCCCAAATCTTGAAGTGCTCGACGATAAACAGGAAACCCAGCACAGCGGCGGCAACAATGCCGACACTGATCGAGACTTCTGTCCATGAGGGCAGATAGAACGCGCCCTCCGGCCGCAGATGAGCCAACCCTCCTACGTCAATGCGATTGAATACCACGCCGAAGACCACCAGCGAGGCGGCGGTCCATTGGCCGGCGCGGCTTTCGCGTACGCGACGAATGGCGAACAGCGCCATAGGGACTAGCGCCATCAATGAGATTTCTGCCCAGAACAAGCCGGTGCGCCAGCCGGGCGCAATCAGTTGGCTGGCCCGATGGCGAAGGAACAGATCGCCAAAACGAACCGTGACGTATACCGCCAGCACCCAGAAACAGGCGCGGCCAAGCGAGGCCAGTATCTCGCTCTCCGGCTTGCGCCGGTAGAGATAGGCGGTGACATGACTTTCGAACATCACCATCGCCAGACCCAGCGCAATTGCCGAGATGAGGAACAGAATCGGCAGAATCGGCGAGTACCACAGCGGCGACAGCCGGTACGGCATAATGAGGAACAACGATCCCAGCGAGGACTGGTGCAGCGTCGACAGGCCGATACCCAGAATCACCAGCGGCAAGCGGATCTTGAGCAGCTTGGCTCGCAGCCGGGCCAGCCGCGGGAATTCTTCCGTCGGCACCGGGAGGAATTCCAGCGTTAGCACCATCAGGTACAGCATCACGCACCAGCCAACCTCGAACAGCGGCGAATGCGGATTCCAGAACACCGTCATGTGCCAGATGTTCCACGGAAGACCAAGGTCGAATAGCAGTGAAATGGCGACTGCAATGTAGCCGAGGAATGCGGTCAGCACGGCAGGGCGGACGACGGAGTGAAAGCGATCCAGACGGAAGATATAAACCGTCGCGGTCACGATGAATCCGCCGGCTGCCAGGGCCACTCCACTCATCACATCGAAGCCGATCCAAAAGCCCCAGGGATTGGCGTCCGACAGGTTCGTGCTCGCACCGAGTCCCAGCAGGAAACGCCAGACCGTCACCGCTGCCGCCAAACCGAGCAGCAGCCAGAGGACGAACTTGAAAGTGCGGACTCTATTCATGCTTTGCGTCCTCGTCTTTATTCATGCGCCGGTCAATGATCCAGCCCACTCCGGCCATCAAGGCCAGTACCGAGCAGAACGCGAATGGCACCGCCTTCATGGCGTGCTCTGTAGTCGAAGGCAGGGGACTCGTGCCCAGGCCTTCTTCATTGCTGAGAAACGACAGATCGACGTTGGAAATGTACAGAACGGAATTTCCGCCAACGTCCTGCTCTCCCCAGACCTTGTCGATGTACACCCCGGGGTTTTCCTGAATGCGGCGGTGGGCTTCCCCGAGAAGCTGATCACGATCGCCAAAAATGGTGGCCTTGGTTGGACATATCTCGGTGCAGGCCGGCTGCTGCCCCTTGGTAATGCGGTCGTAGCACAGAATGCATTTCCGGACATAGGGCACGGCCGATTGCCAGTCGTAGCGCGGAATGCCATAGGGGCAAGCCATCATGCAATAGCGGCAGCCCATGCACTTGGCGCTGTCATAGATCACCGCGCCAATTGCAGTCTTATGCAAAGCGCTGACCGGGCAGGCAGAGGCGCATGCCGGTTCCAGGCAATGGCGGCATTGTTTGCGGATGTACGTCTGGTGCGGGCCGTCGATAACGGCCGTCCAATTTTGCGCGGAGAGACCATCGCCCAGCATCCAGCGGCGGGGCACGTCGGGGGGAAGATGATTCTGCGCCTTGCAGGCCGCAACGCACTGCTGGCAACCAATACATTTTGTGGTGTCGGTGAGAATTGCGGCCTTCATTGCGTAACCACCTCTTGCGTAGCAACCTCTTCGGTGTGCTGTGGCGGGGCCAGCCTGGAATCCTTCAGCCACACCGGGTCGGTGTAGCCGAGCGTTGCAGCGACCCGGTCCCCTGCGCCCGCGGGAAATTTCCACGCCACTGCGGTGACAATTTGCGACAGCGGCGTGAGAACACAATGAGCGATCTTGGTAAACGGAATCAGCACCATGATCAGGTCCGCGGTGTAGACATGAAGCAGCATCGCAGCCTGATAGCCTCTGGGGCCGACGGCGAAATTCGAGCAGAGGTAGCCGGTGATAAACGGCACGATCAGCAGCGGCGGCCAGATGATGTCCTGCCAGCGGCTCAGCTTGCGTGAATCCGCGTCGGCCACTCTACCGACGAAGAGTCCGATCCCGGTGACTACCACCAGCAATGTGAGATCGTTCGCAATCTTTTGCGGGAGTGGCGGCCACGCCAGCCCGATTGCGTGTTTCCACAGAAGCACATGCGCCGCCAGGAAAACCGGCACCAGCAACAGCCCAAGGTGAAACAGCAGCGACAGAGTGCTGTAAACCGGACGGGCTCTCCACAGGCGGCTGATGGGGAACAGCCATGCGGCGGTCTGGCGTCTCACTTCGCGCCAGTTGATGATTTTGTCGGGATTGCGGCGGTAGGCCTCGACCACTCCGATGATGGTGAGGACGATGATCCGGAGCAGTCCAAGCAACATCAAGGAAAATGCGATGCGGAAGAGCGGGCCACGTCCAAAAATAATCCACGATTCCACTGATTGCACCTGTCCTCAATCGAACTCGATGGCTTTGTAGAGCAGGTCGTGCAGACCGACAATCTGGCAATCGACGCCGTGCTCTTCCATCAGTTCGCGAAGTTGCTTTTTGCAGTTCGCGCAGGGCGCGACACAGTACTTGGCGCCGGTGGCGCGAATCTGTTCCGCCTTCACTTTGCCGCCCACCAACATGCGGTAGGGCTTGATCTCGTCGATGGAGACCGTACCGCCGCCACCGCCGCAGCAGATGTTGTCACGCCGGTTGGGCGTCATCTCCACGTAATCGCTACAGAAGGCCTTTAGCAACTCGCGTGGCTGCTCCACGATCCAGCCGGGGCGCGCGATATTGCAGGGGTCGTGATAGGTTACGCGCTCGCTGAAAGCGCCGGCCTTCAGTTTCAGGCGGCCTTCTTTCCATGCCCGGTGCGTGTATTCCATGATGTTGACGACCGGTTTCGCTTCTCTGCCGCCGCAAAATGTCGGGTAGAAAAACTTGGCTGTACGTGAGGCGTGTCCGCACTCGCCGATCAGGATCTTCTGTGCATCCAACCGCTGTGCCTCAACCTGGATCCTCTTGAGAACGGTCTCCAGGATCTGATCGTTGTAAAACAGCCCATAATTGATGCCGTCAAAATTCTGGGTACCGATGGTCCACGTATCACCCGTGGCGCGAAACACCGCGGCGTTTCCCATGAGGGTTTCGGCTTCCATCAGGAAATCCGACACGGCGGGAAAGAAGATATACTCCGCTCCCGGCTGATCGATTGGAAATTGCGCCTCGACTCCGATGCTGTCCTTGATCTCTTCCGACAGAAATTCCGCGGTATCCAGCAAGGCGGGAACGGGCACCGCCGAGGTGTTGCCGCTGTCGCCGGCCAGTTGTTCGCGAACGCTCACGGCCAGGGCCCGCGGAACGATGCCGATTTCCGAAAGGATGTAGCGGCCCAGATGGGTGAGGAGCGCGTGATCGATCCCCATGGGGCACTCGAACTGGCAACGTCGGCAGGCGGTGCAGTTGTAAAACGAATCCGCCATCTCCTGAATCGACTGATCGGTTAATCCCGGATCGTCCAGCAAACGGGCGCGCAGAATTCCTGAGATGGTGAAGTGGCGACGGTAAACCGACAGCAGCAGTTCGGAGCGGTAACACGGGACGTCGGTCGGGTCGCCGGTGACCATGTGGATCTGGCACTTCACTGTGCAGCGCGCACACTTGGCGCTGACCCGGATGTATTGGTCCAGAGCGAGCCGATAATTTGTGTGTTTCAGGATGGCCGCGAACGCCTGCAGGAAGCGTTTGGGACGGTCCGTTATGTCGATGCCCTCGACATGGTACCGAACGGGCAGCCGTTGCTTATGAATGATCTCGGGCTTCTTGGCTGAGGCAAATGCCTGGCGGCGTTCCTCGGTACTCAGTGACTGCATGCGTCCTCTTGGGGGCTCGGGCACGCGGAGTCCGGGCGACTACTGTGGTCAGAACTTCTTGTTTCAAGTACAGCGTAGCTTCAAACGTTAATTCGCGATGTGATGACCATCACGCCACGCACGGTTAACGCAATCATGAATCGACGTTGATGTGACGGCTGTCTTGTATCTCTGAAGTGCGGTTTAAAAGAACGGACGGATGTCGGCTCGTGGTGCCGCCGACTCTTTAGGCGACATCAACGCAGCTTGAGCCGGGAGCCGACACACGTCCAGCTATAGCGGTTTGCAGCCCGTGGTAAAAACCCAAGTTCTGGCTGTCTACACGCGGATCACGAACGGTGTCCGCGGTAAGGCTATTAACTAGCTTTCTTGCGACTCTCTTTCTCCTTCGTCGCTGCCGGGACTCCAGTGGGTTGAGTACGCGCACCCGGAACTTGTGCTGCGGACTGAGCCTGCCAGGTTTCGAAACGGGTCTCGCCGAGTCTCGCGTTGTTGCCCGGAAGTAGTGTTCTTTCGCTGAGTTTCGCTCCAGCGTAAAGGGCATTTGGGTCAGGGACAACTTCGCGGGGATCGTTGAGTGTGGCCAAACGACGCCGGACTAATTCGTCTACGCGAAACTGTTCGGGACCTGCAATTTCGACCGTGCCGTTTACCGGTTGACCCACTGCAATCCTGCCCACACCGCTGGCGACATCGTCAGCTGCCATCGGCTGGAAAAGCACAGGAGGCAAATGTACCTTGCCGCCTGCCATGGAAATATCGGCAAGTCCCTTGAGGAATTCGAAGAACTGCGTCGCATGCACGATGGAGTAAGGAACTGGAGATTCCTTAATCAGTTTCTCCTGGGCGATCTTCGCTCGGAAGTAACCGCTTTCGGACAGCCGGTCGGTTCCCACTACCGACAACGCAACGTGATGTCCTACACCGGCAGCCGCTTCATAGTTGAGGAGGTTACGAGTTGAGGTTTGGAAGAACTTCAGCACTGCTGCATCCTCCCAGTCAGGTGAGTTGGATACGTCAACCGCCACCGAGGCGCGCTTCAGCGCATCGGCGAGTCCTTCGCCGGTGACCGTGTTGACCCCTGTGTTGGGTGCTGCCGCCACTGCTTCGTGCCCGTGTTCACGAAGCTTGTTGACGAGCTTTGATCCGATAAGTCCAGTGCCGCCGATCACTACAATTTTCATGATTTTCTCCTTGGTTATTGACCGATGCATTTCACAGCCACCGGTCTCTTTTATTCGCTATGGCAGAACTGCCGGAGGTTTGTGACACATGCCTCTTTCGCTCTGGATGAAAGCGCGTCATCGAGGTAGAAGTCGTTATTTATCCATTCCGTGCCTCGTGCCGTTACCCGGGATGTTCAGAAGAATTCGGGTTAGCGTCCAGCCCACAAGTACCGTTGACGACCACTAGCGAAGCGCGATTTGCATGCTCCGTGAACTGCTCTGGTTGCCTTCTTTCCTTGTCGCGCTGTATGCGTCGCTGTGGATTGACCTTTGTGGAATTGACGTGTCGAGCGCACGCGCTGCATAAGAGGTAGGAGGCTTTGTCCCCGCGAGCCGCAACGCCAGGTTGGGGGAACTTTTTTTCAGGATTCAAGACGCGGCGAAAGTGTTGCCCGGGGTTGGGCTCATTTCCAGCTTAAATCGCTGACAATTTTCGCTTGATTGGTTCTTTCGGGTTGCAGCTTTCCGTTTCGGTCGAATACCCCGGTCCTGCTACGTAGCCAGGCGTTTTTCGATACGCCGATCGGGAATCAGCCAGATCAGCGCAGCGATTACAAGAATCGCCTGCGCGATCGACGAGGAACGAAGCGTAGCAACGATCGCTACAACATACAGCACCGTTGATAGCTTGCCTTTCCAGTCGCGTCCGACTGCTTTTTGCAAGACCGAGTCCGGCCCTTGTGATCTTATGATCGTCTGCTGGAGCAGGAGGTAAGCGATGGCAGCCATCAGCAGCACCGCTCCGTAGAGGGCGGTGGGCAGCGCAGTGAAATGGTTTTCCCCCATCCATCCTGCGGTGAACGGAAATAACGAAAGCCAGAACAACAGGTGCAGATTGGCCCAGAGCATTGCACCCGTCACCGCGGTACAGGTGTGGAGCATGTGATGGTGGTTGTTCCAGTAAATGCCGACATAAACAAAACTCAGGACGTAGCTGAGGAAAACCGGCAGCACCGGCCGCAATGCTTTCAGGGTGTCGCCATGCGGTATCTTCATCTCCAGCACCATGATGGTGATGATGATCGCGATCACACCGTCGCTGAAGGCTTCCATTCTTCCCGTGCTCATTGGTCTTCCGCCGGTGTGAAAGATTTGGGAAACAGCGCCAGCACATCGTCAAAGCAGGCATAGAAATGGCCGGCGGGCCCCTCATTGTTTAGGAATGTAGGGAAGCAAACTGGTTTGCCTACAGATTTCATTCTGCGCAAAGCTCAACGTCGATTTCACACATTCCAAAATCGCGAACATGTGGGGTCAGCCGGCCTGGCCGTGTCTCGGTCGTTTGGGTTGAGATGCTTTACTGCAGCGGCGCGTAATATCCCTTACGGGCGCGCACTTTGTATTTCTTATTGTCGGCCAGGATTTCGATCTTGCGGAACTTGCCGTTAGGCTCAAAGTCCGCCGGTTTATAGGAAACGGCGTACTGGCTGCGCAATTCGCTCTGAATCTGGGAGAAGGCGTCCGACACATCCTCGATTTTGAAGGGAAAGAACGCGCGCCCGCCGGTCTGCTCGGCGAAATATTCCAGCACCTTGTCGCCGTGCAATCTCAGGCCGCTGGTATTGGTCGAAATGGTGTAGATGATGACCTCGGCCTTCTGCGCCATCTCGAGGGCCTCTTCGCGAGAGACACGGCTCTGGTTGTCCTCACCGTCGCTCAGCAGAATGATGGCCCGCCGGGTAGCCTGCGGCCCTTTGTCCTCGGCCATAATCTTGTCGCGGCAGGCGAAATAAATGGCGTCGTACAGCGCCGTGCCGCCGCCAGGCCGAAGCATGTGGACGCCCTTGGCCAACTTCTCGGTGTTATCGGTAAAGTCCTGCGTGACCTCGGGCGTGGTATCGAAGCCAATGACAATCGCCTTATCAAAGTTGGCGCGGATAATCTGGTTCAGAAACTCGACCGCAGCTTCCTGCTCAAACTTGAACCGGTCGCGGATTGAATTGCTTGCATCAATCAACAGCCCCACCCGTAGCGGCAAATTCGTTTCGCTGCGAAACGAGCGGATCGAGAGCGCCGGTTTGTTGTCGTCCATCACTCGAAAATCGCTCTGCTTCAGGTCCTTTACGAAAGCTCCGCGTTTATCGGTCACGGTGAAGACAACATTCACTTCGTCAACCCGCTTGACGATGGTGGTCAACGGCTCGTCGTCAGCCTCCGCGGCCTTGGCGGGCGCTGTTCCAGCAGGCACCGCCGCAGCGGTTGTCGAGGCACTGTCGGACGGATTACCGGCGGGAGTCGTCGTAGATGCCGCGGCAGGAGCTGCCGCCGCCGCTTGCGCGTCCGGCGTTGCCGGCTGTGTCGCAACGTTCTTGGGCGGATATTTGACGGCAGAAGGCGCCGTCGGCAGCGCGGGTCCGGATTCCTGTGCCGCCAGCATCGAGGTGGCGGTCAGCAGGAACGCGATCAGAAACATCCTCATTTGATAATCAATTATAGTCCTCGAGGCGTGGGCCGTTTCCCCGTCAAGTTCTCCAGGAATCCTTGTAACTCTTCCGGCAGTGGCGCGGAGAATGTGAGCCGTTCTCCCCTGCTCGGGTGGGTAAACTCGATCCTCGCCGCATGCAGGAAATTTCGATTCAAGGCAAGAACTCGGGAGGTGTCGCCAGCCGCCGCCGCTGACGAAGCTGTCCTTGCTTCGCGATTCCTAATGGCTGATCTGCCGGGAGCTTGGGGTTTGAGTTCGCGCGCCGCGCCGTAGAGCGTGTCGCCAACAATCGCGTGCCCGTTGGAGGACATGTGTACGCGAATCTGGTGCGTCCGCCCGGTCTCGATGCGCACATCCAGCAGAGCGAACTTGCCATAGCAGGAGTCGATGCGTCGCCGGACGTCGTAGTGGGTCACGGCAGCGCGTCCGGCATGGCCGCGCGTTGTCATGCGCGTCCGACGAACCGCATCGCGGCTGATGGGAGTGTTAATCGTACCCTGGTCGCTGACAGGCCAGCCATGCACCAGAGCGATGTACTGCTTTCTGACCTGCCTCCCGGAGAACTGGACTGCCAGCTTGCGATGCGCGGCGTCATTCTTGGCCACGATGATGAGGCCACTGGTTTCTTTGTCGAGCCGGTGAACGATGCCCGGCCGCAACTCGCCGCCCGTGTCCGAAAGCTTGCCGAAGCGATGGAGCAGGGCATTCACCAGCGTGCCGCGATTACGCTCGTCGTCGGTGGCTCCGGCGCCGGCATGCACCATCATGCCCGCCGGCTTGTTGATGACGGCCAGGTCGGCATCTTCGTAGATCACGTCCAGGGGAATGTCCTCTGCGATAGCACGGAGTGGCGGCAACATCGGGTCGCCAAGGACCGCGATTTCCTCGCCACCACGAAGTTTCACCGAAGACTTTGCCGGCGCTCCATTCAGCAGCGCCTTTCCTTCGGCAAGCATCTGCTGCACCCGCGCGCGGCTCACTTCGGGTAGTTGCTCGGTCAGGAATTGATCAAGACGCAGGCCGGCCGACTCAGGCGCGACCGTGATCGTCAACGGAAATTTCTGGGGCATGGAAGCGATGAGAATACATCAGGAAGGCCGCTAACCACAGAGACACGGGGACACCGAGAAGAAAGAGAGAAAGAATTCACCACGGTGTCGACCGTGAACGCGCGTTCAGAACCGGAGATGAAGATGATCAGGTTTGTATCAGGGCACGTCTTTAGATGTGCCGCCAGGCTCGGCAGAAAACTGCGCTTCAGCCCCCGTCTGGGGCTGGCAGGGGCTGAATCCCAACTTAATACCTGACCTGTGCGGCCCGTCTGAAGCCGGGCCCGGATGCAAAGCAATTCCATGCCCGCGCGGGAGTTTTCGAGCGGGGTCACGAAAAAAACAATCAGTTTCAAGTCTTGAGACTCCGTGCCTCTGCGGTTAGATACTTTGCGGTTTATCGGGAGGCAGTTGGAGCGCATATCGCGCAAAATGGCATTTTCAACCGCGGTGATGTGCTCTGTGTGGACTAGTTTCCCGCGGGAGCGAGTTTACGCGGTTGCCGCAGCGGGGCGCGGCGCATCCAGAGCAGTCCGCCACCGACAACCAGGAGCAGCGCGATCAGCTGCGTGGTGGTCATGAAGCCAAGAACCTGTCCGCGTCCCGGATCGCCGCGGAAGAACTCGATGAAGTAACGAGCGATGCCGTAGATGATGAGATACGAGCCCAGAATCTCCCCCTCAAACTTTTTCCTCTTGATGAGCCATACGAGGAAAATACAGTTCGCCAGCTCGACCACCATTTCGTAGAGCTGGGTCGGGTGCAGCGGCACGCCGAGCGGAGTCCCCACGATCTCGGCCGCAAGCGGGTTATGGAAAGTCACGGCCCAGGGCACATGGGTTGGGCGGCCATAGCAGCAGCCGGCGGCAAAGCAGCCAACCCGGCCGAAAGCGTGCCCCAAGGCAAGCCCGGGGGCGAAAACGTCGCAGGTACGCAAGATCGGCATCTGGTTGCGTCGCATGTACCAGATACACATGATCAGGGCGAGCACGACTCCGCCGGACCAGACGCCGCCCGCCTGCAAAGTAGACAGGCTGAAAAGTTCTCCCGGATGTTCGCGGTAGTAGCCGAGTTCGTTCAAGATGAAGAGAACCTTCGCGCCGATAATGCCGGAGAGCACGGCAATGATGCCAAGGTTCCAGAGCTTGTCGGGATCAAGACCCTGCCGACGGCCGAGGTGGACAATCAGGAGCAATCCACAGATCAGGCCTAAAGCGGCCATTACGCCGTAGGTCGGCAGGACAAAGTGGCCGTAATCGATGAGTCGGGGAAACACGTTGCTATTTTAGACGTTCGCGAGAGGCAAAGCGGTGCAGCCGGGTGGGGATGAGGTTTCCGGGGTCACGGGTCAGGTGTCAGGGGCGGGTGTCGGGTGTCAACCGCCAGCTGCCAGCCGCCAGTCACCCATCAAGCTGCGGTGTGTACAAGCGTTACATCTCCCCGGCAGCATTGACTGATAGCTGGCGGCTGACAGCTGAAAGCTAAATTGGCCTGATGATTTCGATTCAGGTTGGGGGTCTCTGAAACAGGCATTGCCAACGTAAACTGTTGTAATTATGTTACCTTGCACTAAACTGGCCGCGATGAATCTTGGTGAAATCCATGGCTGCTGGCATCGTGAACTGAACCCCGACGCCTGAGACCTAACGGCCGGAACCTCATAACCAAAAAACTGCCGACCCGCGGGGCCGTGATCAGTGGGCCGTCAATGAACCCGTCCACGACGGTGGGAACCCTCCGCGGCTCTTTAGGCATCTCCGTCTGGCGGAGCCTCGCACACCGAACCGAATACGAGTCGGGCCCCCTGTTCACTGAGTAATGGTTCAAAAAACGGTAGCCACCATCACCAACTTTGCAGGCCGGCTTTGTTTCGTTAGATGCTATGAAAACAGCAACAGAATGGCAAGAGCAAGGATCGATAAAGTTGGTAGTCCACGTGCCGGAGGGGAATAGCCAAGACGCAAGGCCTCTCAGCCTGAAGAAGTTTGGGGCACAGGATGGTGCAGGGGGGTTGATTAGACCAGCAGGGCCAGCAAAAGCGCCTAACCTGCGCGGCGGACTTCTTCGTCCAGCACTTCGTCGAGGGCGCCGGAAAGGTGCTCGGCTTTCGCCGAGTAGTCCTGCGCGAGCGCATCGTACTTGCGTTTGAGCACCTGGAACTCGTCTGCGATATTGAGCGCGGCCAAGACGGCTACTCGGAGCGAGTCTACGGTGGACGCCTGCTGGGAGATCAGGCGCATCTTGGTATCGACGTACTCCGCCAGCTCGGCAATGTACTGCGGGTCCGTCCCCCGCAGGTGATA
Organism: uncultured Acidobacteriaceae bacterium; assembly: GCA_963846815.1. Lineage (GTDB taxonomy): Bacteria > Acidobacteriota > Terriglobia > Terriglobales > Acidobacteriaceae > CAVVDY01. Next base: position 260,115 of record CAWJXG010000004.1, read on the forward strand.
GCTTTGGTCGTAGATATCGACCCGAATGCTGGTGCCGTTGCTGCTTCCGTTAGCCTGGCTCAAATCGTCTCCTACTTCCAACTGCGGTTAGCGCGATTATTACGCCAACTCGTCCGCGGTTAAAGAATCAATCTGCCCCAGCATCTTTTCTATTCTGGTACGTACCTCTTCCCGCTCCTTGCGCAGCGCGATTAGTTCCGAACGCATGGTGTCGATCTCCTCATCACGCTCATTGAGCTGCTCGCGGATACGTGAGGCGTCGCGCTCGGCAGTGGCCTGAGCTTCGCGGGCTGTCTTCAGGAGTTCGATCGTGCGCAGGACCTTTTTTTCCAGGGATTGGAAATCGGCGGCGGTGGCGTGGGGAGGAGTTTCAACAGCGTTGGCCGACATAAAAGAGCCCTCAATTCGAGATGAAAAAAACGTTTCGAGCGCAGTATAACGTACTCAGCCGCAGGTTCCGAGACGCACAGACAGGTTTTCCAGTGGAATCCGGAAGGGGAATCTGGTTGTGCAACTTTTTGGCGGGACTTGGCGAGCTTATGCTGCGCCTGATGCCAGAACCCTGCTGCTAGAACAATGTGTCCTGGCCGGCTGCGTTGGTTCCCGGGCGACGGATACCGAAGTGCTGATAGGCCAGGTGGGTGGCGACGCGTCCGCGCGGGGTGCGGTCAAGGAAACCGATCTGAATCAGAAACGGTTCGTAGATTTCTTCGATGGCGTCGGGCTCTTCGGCGAGCGACGCCGCCAGCGTGTTCACTCCCACGGGTCCTCCCTGGTATTTTTCGATGATCGTCAGCAGCAGCTTGCGGTCGATCTCATCAAAGCCATGGCGATCGACCTCCAGCATCTCCAGCGCAGCTTGCGCTGTAGGCTTGTCGATGTTTCCGGTGCCCCGCACCTGGGCGTAATCGCGGACGCGCCGCAGCAGCCGATTCGCAATGCGTGGTGTGCCTCGGCAACGGGCAGCGATTTCCATGGCGGCATCTTGGTCGATTTCAACCCCCAGAATCTCAGCTGAGCGCTGCAGAATGATCTTCAGGTCGTCGTGGTTGTAGAACTCCAGGCGCAGCACGATGCCAAAGCGCGAGCGTAGCGGAGCGGAGAGCAGGCCGGCGCGGGTGGTGGCGCCGATAAAGGTGAATGGCCTGACCTCGATGGTATGGGTACGCGCCGATGGCCCCTGCCCGATGATGATATCGAGCTTGTAGTCCTCCAGCGCTGAGTACAGCAACTCTTCCAACGCGGGCTGCAGCCGGTGCACCTCGTCGATGAACAGCACCTGCTTGTCGCGCACATTGGTGAGGATCGCGGTCAGGTCGCCTTTGATCTGCAGAGTCGGGCCGGAAGTCTGCTGGAAGGCGACTCCCAGCTCGTTGGCGATGATGTTGGCCAGCGTGGTCTTGCCAAGGCCAGGAGGGCCATAGAGGAGCACGTGGTCGAGCGCCTCGCCGCGCGACTTGGCCGCCTGAATGGCGACTTCCAGGTTGTCTTTCACTTTCTTTTGGCCGATGAATTCGCGCAGGCGCTGCGGCCGCAGCTTCAGTTCAAAGGAAGCGTCGTCATCGACCGGCGCCGCCGATACGATGCGCTCGCGATCCGGAAACTGCTTGTCGGGAGACGAAACCACGATGGGGCGATGGTAACGGGAAATCGGACGGTGAAGCAACCGGAGTGGCGCGGGAGGTTCCGCCTCGCGGTCGTCATCGTTCAGACAATCTTTGCGTTCTTTGCCAGATAATGCTGATCCAGCACCTGGCGCACCAGGGTTTTGATGACCGCCTGCCGGCTGATATCTTAGCAATTCTCTTCATAGACCTTGATTTCCTCTTTGGTCGATTTCCATGGTGTTACAAGGTGAAAGATTTCCCTTCCTCATCTTCCCGAACCTCGAAGATTACGGAGTACAGCTTGTCCGTAGTTTTCAGGCGCAGTAATTCGATAACGCAAAAATTAAGAATCGAAACCGAATCGGCTGACTTCTGATGATGAACGCCGTATGCAACGTACGGTGCGCCGCTAAAACTTGAGCCTACGGAGAAAAGCATGGTCCTAGGGATGTCCCTTTCCACTTTCACTCTGCTGCACGTCATCATCAGCCTGGCGGGAGTTGGTTTAGGGTTGATCGTTATGTATGGACTGGTCAAGGGAAAACGCCTCGACGGCTGGACGGCGATTTTTCTTACCACCACGGTGCTCACCAGCCTGACCGGGTTTCTATTTCCATTTGAAGGTTTGAAGCCCTCGTACATCCTAGGCGGCATTTCGCTGGTCGTGCTGGCTGTCGCGATCTGGGCGCGTTATCGCCGCCATCTCCAAGGCGCCTCTCGGCGGATCTACGTCGTGACCGCTGCCCTGGCGCTGTACCTCAACTGCTTCGTGGCAGTAATACAGGCGTTCGCAAAGATACCGGCATTGAAGGCGCTGGCTCCGACACAGACGGAACCTCCGTTTCTGGTCGCGCAGTTGGTCGTGCTGGCGTTATTCATCTGGGGCACGATTCTCGCAAGCAAACGTTTCCACATCGAACCGGCATTGCTTCGCAAGACGGCAGACGCCCGCCACTGACCTGCAGCGGTACTACGGCCATCGTGGCTCTTGCCAACCCTGATTGCAGCGCTTACCGGAGGCCGCAGTTTACTGACTGCGGCATTCCCAGTTTCGGGAGAATCCTGAGTCAACCGCGGGGAAAGAGTGCCCTTGTCTCGGCGTCTCGTTAAACTACTCTCATCACCATGAAGAACCTTGGCATTCTGCTCTCCGGGCGGGGCTCCAACTTCGAAGCCATCGCCGATAACGTCGCATGCGGCAAGCTGGACGCGAATATTGCGGTAATCATTTCCAACCGCAGCGATGCCCCCGGAATCGAGTCGGCCCGGCGGCGCGGACTCGAAGCAATGGTCATCCCTTCCAAGGGCAGGGTGCGTGAGGAACACGATCGCGAGGTGGTGCATGCGCTGCGCGAGCACGATGTCGAAGTCGTCTGCCTGGCGGGATACATGCGGCTGCTATCGCCCTGGTTCGTGCAGCAGTTCCCCAACCGCATTCTGAATATCCATCCCTCGCTACTGCCCGCCTTCCCCGGACTGGAGGCGCAGAAGCAGGCATTCGAGTACGGTGTAAAGGTCTCCGGCTGCACGGTGCATTTTGTAGACGAAAACCTCGACCATGGCGCGATTGTCGTGCAGAAGACCGTGCCGGTGGTGGCCGAGGACGACGAGCACACGCTGGCCGCGCGCATTCTGAAGCAGGAGCACATCGCCTATACCGAAGCGGTGCGGATCGTGCTGGAGGGCAAATACCGCGTGGTGGGGCGGCGAGTGGTCATGTTAACATGACCATGGTCAGAAGGACATAGTCATGAGCAAAGTAGCCGTCAAAAAAAAGCCGACCACTCGGGTTCGGGCCGCAGAGCGGATGATCGCGGCAGGCGAGTTCAAAGCCAAGTGCCTCCGGATTATGGACGAAGTCAATGAAACCGGAAGACCGGTTGTGGTGACCAAGCGCGGCGAGCCGGTGATCAGGCTGATGCCGATCAGAAACGGCAATAACAGATACAAGAAAGTTGACAGCTTCTTTGGCCGGCTGAAGGGTGTGATCGATATCGTCGGCGACCCCGACGACCTGATCAAACCTGTTTTTGGGCTGGAGGAATACGACGTACTGAAATGATCTTCTTGGACACCCACGTCCTGATTTGGGCACAGCGAGAGCCGCGCCGGTTATCCCGCGCTGCGGAAAGCGCGATTCGCCGGGCCCGAGCTTCCAAATCGCTGGCGATTTCCGTCATCACCATATTTGAGGTGGTCGTATTGCTCGGTCGCGGAAAACTCCGAACGGCGAAGAGCTTTACAACCACCGTCCGCGAGATGACGGAAGGCGTGGAGGTTTGGCCAGTAACTTTCGATGTGGCGCTACAGGCAAGCCAATTCCCCGCAGATTTTCCATCGGACCCGCTCGACCGTATGATCGCCGCAACCGCTCAGGTGGAGGGTGTTCCCCTGGTGACTGCGGACGAACGAATCATCAACTGCGCTTGGGTCAAGACCATCTGGTGAAAGCATTCTGGGTCTGTTGGGCCAGGAGCGGAAGGAAGGAGGAATGCGGTGTGGGCAATCCTTCTGTGCGTTGCTATCGGGCCCTACATCTCGTAGTGCAGCAGCGAGTGGACGTCGTACTCCTTGAGCTTGTCGCGGCCCTTCAGGCCATCCAGTTCAACCACAAAACCCAGACCGCAGATCTTGCCGCCCAGCGAGTTCACCATATCGCAGGCGGCGCGGGCGGTGCCGCCGGTGGCCAGCAGGTCGTCGCAAATCAGCACGCGCTGGCCGCGCGCGATGGCGTCCTCGTGGATCTCCAGCGTGTCATGCCCGTACTCCAGTTCGTACTTCCACTGCAGCACCTTGGCAGGCAGTTTCTTCGGCTTGCGGACAGGGACAAATCCGGCGTTCAGCCGATAGGCCAATGCCGGCCCGAAGATAAAGCCGCGGGCTTCGATCCCGAGCACCAGGTCGATGTCCTGGTTGATGCAATGGTCGGTCAGCGCGTCAATGAGGCGGGCGAAGCCGCGACGGTCCTTGAGCAGGGTGGTGATGTCGTAGAAAAGAATGCCGGGCTTGGGAAAATCGGGCACTTCGCGGATAAGTTTTTTCAGATCGTCGCAATTGTGCGACACGACTGTGGCCATATTCACCAGGCTCCTTCAATGCGAAACGATGGCGCCTCAAGAAACGGCGCGCTGGACTCCTGTACAAAATCGACCCGGGCGGCGCGCGGACCCTGCTGCAGCTTGGAGCGCAGCGCGCGCTGCTGCTCGCGGGTTCCGGTTGCCATTACTTCGACACTGCCATCTTCGCGATTGCGAACCCATCCCGTGACGCCCGCCTGCGCGGCCTCGCGCTCCACAAACCAGCGGAAGCCTACTCCCTGAACGCGACCAATCACAACGTAGCGGCGAGTTTCCCGATCAGCCATAAGTCAGTTTTGGCGGCCACGCGCAGTAAGTTTCCGGTAGCCGCCAATCCATAATACGGTACGCGCTAACGCCGCTCGTACTGCTCCGCGCCGCCCTGAGGCTGACCCGAGGAACCACCTGAAGCCGCTGCCACCGCCTGCTCCAACTGCTGGGCAATGGATTCCACCAGCTTGGCCTCGTTCATGAGTACCTGTCCGGCGATGACGGCGCCCTGGTCGGCGTCATTCCATTTATCTTCTTCCATGGCCTCACGCACGGCGGGGATGGTCTTCACGCCGTATCCGGTGTAGGCACCGGGAGCGTAGATCTGGTTTTTGAACCAAGGCCGCTCCTTCAGACCTTGGCTGGTGGTGAAGGTGCGCTCGGTCAGCAGCAGCCGCGAATTGATCTCCTTGAGTGCCGGTGATTGCCATGCCTGAGGATTCGCGTTCAGTTTGCCGACAGCCTTGCGATACTGCTGCGCGGCCTTGACGTATGCCTCCACGCCGTTCTCCAGAGGCGCAAAGTTGATGAAAGGCGGCACAGAGTGGACGGATGGCGCAACAGAGGGCTTTGTGGGGTCGGAGGTCGCGGTGAAAACTCCCTCTTCAATTTCACGGTTTCGTTCGCGCACTTCGTCCTGTTTCTTCTTCAGCTCGAGCTTGAGCTCGCCAACATAGCGTTTGATGGTTTCGGCCGAGTCTGTCGGATCGTAGGGCAGCAGGTCGGCGTCGGCCAGGCGCATGACGGTGGTGCCGCCCATCTGCGCCAGCGCCTTTTCGTACAGGAAATCGGGATCGCCGAAGTGGGTGTACCAGTAGAAGTCGTCGTAAATGGAATGGTAGACGCCCCCACCGGCTTCGCCTCCGAAGCCGATGTTGAGAGCGGCTACACCGGCATGATCGAGGAATGGGGCATAGTCGGAGCCATCGCCCAACGCGCCGATATGCCACTCGGAACTTTCGCGCAGCTGCTGTTTTTCTTCCGGAGTGGCTGCCTGGGCAATGTGGCGGAGCTGGCTTCGTTTCCACACCGACATTTTCTTTTCGGGATCGGGGACCTCCTTCGCCATTTCGTTGACCAGCTTCTCCAGCGTGTGCGAGCCGGAGGCATACAGGAAACCGCGCGAGCTGGAATCGGAATTGATATAGGCGACGGCGTGCTGTCGCAACTCGGCATAGTGGTCTTCCACCCATTCGGTTGAGCCCAGGAGTCCCGGCTCCTCACCGTCCCAGGCACAGTAGATGATGGTGCGCTTGGGACGCCAGCCCTGCTTCATCAGCGCGCTCAGGGTGCGGGCTTCTTCCAGCGCAACCACCTGTCCCGAAATCGGATCGTCGGCGCCGTTTACCCACGCGTCGTGATGATTGCCGCGAATCACCCACTGGTCGGGAGTCTCGCTGCCGGGAATTTTTGCGATTACGTCGTAGATGGTCTTGATGTCCCAGTTCGACTTCATCACCAGATGTACTTTGGCCGGGCCCGGACCCATGTGATAGGTGATGGGCAGTGCGCCGCGCCAAGTCTCGGGGGCTACGGGACCTCCCAATGCGGCGAGCAGTGGTTGAGCATCGCCATAGGAAATCGGCAGCACGGGAATGGCCGTGATGGTCTTCGCCTCGCTAATGGGCAGGCGCTTGGCGTCTTTGGTTGAAGCGACTCCCGGTGTCAGAGGGTCGCCGGGGTATTCCGTGTCCATAACGCTGCCGCGCTGGACTCCCTGCGAAGGGCGATAGGGGCCTTCTGGAAAGTCCTGCCCTTCAAAGTAGCCGTCGTCACGGGGATCGGAATAGATGATGCATCCAATGGCGCCGTGCTCGGCTGCGACCTTGGGCTTGATGCCGCGCCAGGCGTGACCATAGCGTGCGATCACGATCGCGCCCTTCACCGAAATGCCACGCCGCTCAAGCTGCTCGTAGTCTTCGCGGACGCCGTAGTTGACATACACCAGCGGCGCCGTCACGTCTCCATCCCGGGAGTACGCGTTGTAGGTGGGCAACTGCAAAGCGGTCTGTTGTGACGTGGGATCCACCGCCAGCGGCGGCTCCTGCAGTTTGGCCACGTACTTCGTCGGCTCCAGCAGTTCCAGGTGGCGCTCCTTCGGCGTGGGGAAGAGAACGTCGAAGGTCTCGATGTGAGCGTCAAAGCCGTCCTGCTTGTACTGCGCCAGTATCCACTCGGCGTTGTCCTTGTCGTAAGGCGATCCGACGTGGTGCGGATAAGCGCTCAGATGCTGCATGGCGCTCCGCATGACGCCGGGATCGGGCATAGCGCGGAACTTGGCCTCCCACTCGCGCTCGGTGTTGGCGTCGGCGGGAGAGTAGCCGTACATGCTTTCGGTCTGGCTGGTTGGGGCGGCGATGAGTGGTTGTGCGACGAGAGCTGCGATCAGAAGAACAGCGGAAATGCGGCAGGTCAAGGTTTCCTCGGACAAGCGTCCCAAAGAATGGAACGAAGTTGAGGATTATACGACAACGGCAATTTGGGCAGCTATTACCGTTCGGCCCGTGCCAGCACTCGCACCGCGAAGCCGTCTTCATCGCTGTGCAGGACTTCGCTCCAGGATGGCGGCGCTGCTTTCGGCAGACTTGCGCCGGGGATGAGCGTGGTCTCGACTCGAAGCACAGGCTCGGTAGCCGGAAGCTGCATCGTCAACACGCCGTCTGCGTAGGTGACATCAGCGCGTCGCTCGTGAGCGACGACATACTGCTTCCTCAACTGCAGCAGCTTGCGGTACCACGCAAGCATTTGGCGATTGCCGGCCGCGTCTGCCCACGTCAGCTTGGAGCGTGCGAAGGTCTGCGGATCTTCCGGATCAGGAACCTCGCTGAAGTCAAAATCCTTGAACTCACTGCGCCGACCATTGCTGACGGCTTTCTTCAACTCGGGATCACCGAAGTCGGCAAAAAACTGGAATGGCGCACTCTCGTCGTACTCCTGGCCCATGAAGAGCAGCGGCGTGTGAGGAGCGAGCAACAGCAGCGCCACCGCCACCTTGCGAGCGCCGCGCGGAACCAGTGCAGTAAGCCGTTCGCCCTTCGCGCGGTTGCCGACCTGGTCGTGGTTCTGAATGCAAATGACGTTTGCCGGCAGCGGAACATCTTTGGCGGGTGTGCCCCGAGGCGCGTTCCAGAAAGCGAAGTGCTCTCCCTGGAAGACATACCCGTCGCGCAGAGCGGTCGCGACCTGCTCGGGACGGCCGAAGTCCTGGTAATATCCGGTGCGCTCGCCGGTCCAGAGGGCGTGCAGAGCATGATGAAAATCGTCACTCCACAGAGCATCGAGACCGTAGCCTGCGGGCCGAGGCTCGACGTAGCGTGAGTCGTTTTCGTCGGTCTCGGCAATCACCGTCACGTGGCGATTTAGAGTGTGGGCCAGCGCCTGAACATTTTGCTGAATCTCCGCCAGGATGTAGTTGGGAGAATTGTCTTTGATGGTCTGCACCGCGTCGAGCCGCAAGCCGTCGAGGTGATACTCGCGCACCCAGTAAAGAGCGTTATCAACGACGTACCGGCGGACGTGCTCGGAACCATGGTCGTCGTAGTTGACGGCGTCTCCCCAGGGGGTGTGATGGTGCGAGGTGAAGTAGGGTCCGAAGAGGTTGAGATAGTTCCCCTCGGGACCGAGGTGGTTGTAGACGACGTCGAGAATCACCGCCAGGCCCAGCTCGTGCGCAGCGTCGACAAAGCGGCGAAAGGCCGCAGGGCCGCCGTAATTTGCCTGCACCGCGTACGGCGAAACTCCGTCGTATCCCCAGTTGCGGGCCCCGGGAGTTGCCGCGACCGGCATCACTTCGACGACGGTGATGCCGAGATCTTTGAGGTATTGCAGCTTCTCGATTGCGCTGTCGAGGGTGCCCCCCGGAGTGAACGTCCCGAGGTGCAGTTCGTAGATGACGTAGTCTGCGAGCAGCAGGCCGCGCCAATTCTCGTCGGACCAGGAATAGAGAGACGGATCGACAATTTCTGTAGGCCCGTGAACGCCTTCCGGAAGAAATCGTGAGACCGGGTCGGGCACCGGCATGCCGCCGTCGAGCACATAGGCGTAGCGATCACCCACGCGGGCACGGGCTGAGGCGACGAAGTCCTCGCCCTCGCGGCGCATGGGTATCTCCTCGGGATGCTGCCCGCGGCGCATCAGGCGGAGATGGAGCTGCTCGGGCTTTGGCGCCCACACGCGGAACTCGACTGTATCGCCGTGAATGGTTGCGCCGTAGGATTTCGTTTGAGTAGCCGTGGTCACCTCACGTCAGACGAAGATAGTAGCGTGCCAGGATGCATATTCGCTTTTGGCTTTTGGCGCTGGGCACGTAAGCTGATGGGCCAGACAGGGGCTGAAGCCCCTGAACTTTTTGGCCGCTTGCGGCACGGCTGAAAGCCGGGCCCTGATACAAAGCGATTCGGCCAGGCTGATACAAAGCGGTTCGGCCGTGCTAGATAAAAAGCAGTTCAGCCGTGTTCTGGTACAAAGCAACTCAGCCGTGCCCTGATACAGAGCGACTCGGCCAGTCTGATACGGAGCGACTCATGCGACAGCTTCTAAATATTAAGTGCTCAGTGCCAAGAGCTAGGTGCCAAGCGCCAATTGCTAATTGCCAGATGCTAACTTAATCCATGCCCCACCTTATTCTCGCGTCTGCCTCGCCGCGCCGCGCTGAGCTTCTGCGCAATGCCGGCATACCGTTCGAAGTTGATCCCGCCAACGTTGAGGAAGCGCCAGAACCGGGCGAGCCTCCCCTCGAATATGCAAAACGCCTGGCGCGCGACAAGGCAAGGGTCGTCCTGGCGCGTCGTCCCGGCGCGGTTGTGCTGGGGGCCGATACGGTAGTGGTCGTCGACAACCATCTGCTGGAGAAACCGGCAGATGCAGAGGATGCCGCCCGCATGTTGCGCCTGCTGTCGGGCAAAACGCACCAAGTCCTCACCGGCGTGTGCGTGGCAAGTTCAGAGCTGGAACGCACCGATGCGGAGGTTACCGAGGTCGCGTTCGTCGCCATGACGGAACAGGAGATCGCCGACTACGTGGCCAGCGGCGAGCCCATGGATAAGGCCGGAGCTTATGGCATCCAAGGCATGGCATCACGCTGGGTGGAAAGAATTAAAGGGTGCTACTTCAACGTGGTGGGATTGCCGGTCAGCCGGGTCTACCGGATGCTGCGGGAGTACGAAGAAATGTCTGTTAAAAAATAGAATCGGCGGGGGGCCGATGCCCACGTCATATGTAGCGGGTTCGGCACGGCTGAAAACCGTGCCCTGATGCAGAGCGGGGAGCGCTTACGATTGCTTCTTCTCGTCGGGACTCGAGGGTGTGGGATTAGCGCCTTCGTTCATGGACGACTTGAAATTGCGGATTCCCTCGCCTAAGCCCTTGCCAAGTTCGCCCAGCTTCTTCGGTCCAAAGATGAGCAGGGCAATGAACACGATGACCGCCAGCTCGGGTAAACCAATTTTTCCACCAAACATAAAACCTCCCGGGAAACAGCCCGATGTCGTTGCGGCCAGGCAAGATGCTGCGGGCTAACCGATACTCCAGCTAAATTCTAGGCTTTTGTAATCCCAGCGTCAAAGAATCTAGAGCTGGGTAATCAGCCCCGCCAGCAAGGCAACTCGACGGGGCATCTCGGCGGCAACGATCGACTCGCCCGGCGAATGCGCGCCATCGCCAACCGCGCCGAGTCCGTCCAACGTGGGAAGGCCCATACCCGCAGTAAAGTTCCCATCCGAGCCGCCGCCGACCGCGATTTCGTTGACGGAGAAGCCTAACTGGCGGGCAACAACCTGCGCCTTCTGGAAGAGAGCCACCACCTTGGGCGAGCGCTCCAGCGGAGGACGATTGATGCCGCCTTCGATCTCGAGCTTGCATTTTTTGTTGAAGGGACGCAGCGCGCGAATCTTGCGGGTCATGATTTCGCCATCGCGGCTGCTGGTAACGCGCAGGTCAAATTCGGCGCTGGCTTCCCAGGGCACCACGTTGGTTCGGGCTCCGCCGCGAATGATGCCTACGTTCAGCGTGATGCCGCGCCTAAGGTCGGTTAGGGCCGAAATGGCGTGTACCTGTCGCGCGAGCTCCAGAATCGCGTTCTGGCCCTTTTCGAAATCGAGGCCGGCATGCGCCGAGACTCCGGTGACACGAACGGTGAAACCGCCAACACCTTTGCGCGCAGTCTTCAACGCTCCGCCGCGGCCGGCCGGTTCACACACCAGCACTGCTTCACAGCCTCCGGCGACCTTCTCCGTGATGGCACGCGAAGTCTCGCTTCCTTCCTCTTCGTCGGAGACCAGCAGGACGGTCAGCGGACGCGGCAGCTTGCCGAGCGTAGCCTGCAGCGCGCGAATGGCGAACATCATCTGCACGATGCCGCCCTTCATGTCGAAGACACCGGGTCCGTAGACCAGGCCCTTGCTTTCGCGCCACGGCATCGACGCAAGCGTGCCGGTGCTGTAAACGGTGTCGTAATGTCCCAGCAGAAGGATGGGTTTGCCGGAGCGCGCACCGGCGAATTCGACCTGCAGGTGATCGCCCGCCTGCTTCTGCCGATGCACTTTCACCCGGCCACCCAGCTCACGGAATCGCTGGGACAAAACCCCGCAGAGCCGGTCACACGCGGCTTTGTCGTGGGTGGACGATTCGATCGTAACGATCTCCTTGAGACTCGCAAGCATCTCGCTGGTGCGCGGGGCGAGCCATTGCTCGATTTGTGACAGCTCCATGTCGGGCGCTGATATTGGGTGCGGTAAAGCGGAGCTTTGTGATTTTGACTTGGTCGTCATCGTTTCCTTCGTCCCAGTCTAAGAAATGGAAATGTATAATTTATTGATTTCACTGCACATCCATGAGCGACACTTCAGAGACGGCCGCCGCCGAGAAAACGGGGCTCGACCTTCAGGATATCCTGAAGATCCTGCCGCACCGCTATCCATTCCTGTTAATTGACCGGATCACGGAGATTATCCGCACCAAGCGCATCGTTGCCTTGAAGAACGTCACCATCAACGAGCCGTTTTTCGCGGGCCACTTCCCTGCCTACCCGATTATGCCGGGCGTGCTTGTGGTCGAAGCCATGGCGCAGGCCGGAGGGGTTCTTCTGTTGACCGAATTTCCCGACCGGGACCAGAAGCTGCTACTTTTCACCGGCATCGAGCGGGCCAAGTTTCGCCGTCCGGTGGTGCCGGGTGACCAGCTACGGATCGAAGTTGATGTTCTGGTGTGGCGCGGAACCGCGGGCCGCATGCAAGGCCGCGCTTACCTCGACAGCAAACTGGCGTGCGAGGCCATCATCACCTGCCGACTGCTCGATCGTGAGCGGAAGAAATCAGCGCCGGCGGCCGGTCCTGAAGCGGCGACGGAGCCTGCCTAGCCGCGATGAACATTCACCCGACGGCCATCGTCGATCCCAGCGCAAAGATTCCCGCATCCTGCAAGATCGGCCCCTATTGCGTGATAGGCGCCGATGTCGAATTAGGCGAAGGCTGCGAACTTATGTCTCATGTTGTGCTCGGAGGGCCTTCCCGGCTGGGCCGCGAGAACAAGATTTATTCCTTTGCTGTGATCGGCGGCGAGCCCCAGGACATCACTTTCCGCAACGAGCCGACGCGCGTGGAGGTGGGCGACCGCAACCAGATCCGGGAGTACGTCACCATCACCCGCGGCACCACAAAAGGTGGAGGCGTCACCCGGGTGGGAAGCGACGTGCTGATCATGGCTTATACGCATATCGGGCATGACTGCGCGATCGGCGATCACGCCATGCTGGTGAATGCAGCCACCCTGGCCGGACACGTCACCGTTGAGGAATGGGCGGTGGTGGGAGCGCTCTGCCCGGTGCATCAATTCGTGCGCATCGGCGCACACTCCTACGTGGGCGGCGGCACCACCATTACGCAGGATGTGCTTCCCTTCTCCATGACCAGCGCCGAACGCGACACCCATGCCTACATGCTGAACAAGGTCGGCCTGCAGCGGCGCGGTTTTTCCCGCGAACGTATCTCCCGGCTGCATCATGCGTTCAAGGTGTTGCTGGCTTCCAAACTGAATACGTCGCAGGCCATCGAGAAGCTGCGCGAGGAGAGCGGCGATCAGGATATCGCGATGCTCATTCAGTTCATCGAAGCTTCCGAGCGCGGCATTATCAAGTAAACGGCGCGACTGGAGCGTCTTCCGGATTGGTGTGGCTGGCTAGAGCGGGCCTTTCAGGTCCGCGTTCCACCAGACTTCGAAACTCTGAGACCGACAATCGCCAGCTTGACGTGGCGCTGGAGCGCCACTCTACCCAGGGCACGGCGGGATACAACAATTCGGAAACCGGTCTAGTGCTAGTGAAAGATGGAGGCGAAGAAAGCGCCTATCTTGCTGAATACTCCTCGCTTGTCGGTGCTTTGCTCTTTGCTCCCTGCCGTCGTCTGCTCTTGTGGCGTCGCTTTGGCTTTGCCCTGCTGCTCAGGGGGAATCACAACAGGGTTCAGGGCAAACGGCAGAGTGTTCTCCAGTTTCAGATGGGCAACAATCTCGGTCAGGTCCGGCGGAGTGTCTTCTCCATGAAAGACAAAGGGAGCTTCTACTGAGAGATGTGCGTTGGCGACATCCGGAGGTGGCGCTGTGGGGCCGCTATCGGATGCGGCCGCTTTGGCCGGGGGCGTGGCCTGCGTTTCAGGCACAGCGACTCCGCTGGCCGGCAGCGGCATCTGGGCCTCAGACAAGGCTGCTCCGCTGGTGGGCGGAGGCTTGGGCGCAGGCGCCGGCGGAGGCGGTTTCACGGCTGCAACTTGTACCGGCAAGGACGCGGGACAGCCGCAACTCTGACGTGTCCTGGTCGCGCCCTGAATATGACCGCCCTTGAAGAGTACAGCGTCATCCTGCTTGACCTGGTAGCTCTCGTCGCCCATGGCCTCGGAGACCACCACTGCGGAGCTGTTGTTGGGCAAAGATTGCACACAGGTATCGCCACTGGCATCGATGCGCATGGCCAGGTGAATTCGTCCCGGCCCGGGCAGCAGCAGGCGAAAATCGGGAGTAAGCAAGCTGTCGGAGGCGGAGCCAATCGGGTAATTCAGCTCCAGGTTGCCGGAGTTGACGCTGAACAGGAACTGCCGGCCGCTCTGCGATGCCGTCACTGAGAGATTGGTGCCTGGGCAGACCAGCACGTCGCCGCCACGTTCGAGCTTGAGGGTCGCGGTCTCGGCGCCGGCTGTGATTTGCGATCCGCTGAGCACACTGGTGCCGGAGCCTGCCAGAATCACCGCGCCTTTCACTCTTGCGTCGGTGGCGTAAAGCTCTCCAATGTTCTGCTGGGCAAAGACGGATGACCCGAATCCTGAAAGCAGTAGAAGCCCGGCCGCGGCGAGCCGCAGAACGGTTCGCGAGATGAGGTGCGGGGAATGCAACGTATCGACGATAACACCGCCCAAAGGCGGCTGCCAAAGATTAGGAACACAAACCCGACGAATTGAACCCTTTTCCGCAAGCGATTAATCTGAGGGAACAGCGGCATGGCAATCAAAGCGGCCAACGGCAGGTCGTATCCCAAGCTGGTTCTCGGCGAGACCATCAGTGTCGCCGTCGAGACCTTCCGCGCGCACAAGACGCGCTTCATGCTGACTGCCCTGGGCATGGTTATCGGGACGGCCTCGCTCATCCTGGTGGTCACCATCGGACTGACGGGCAAAGATTACATCCTGCGTGAGATCCAGGCGATCGGCGCCAACATGATGGTGGCGCAATACCAGAGCGGCAGCATCTACGGGACCACTTCCAGCGACTATCTCACCCTGGAAGATATGGAAGCGGTGCGGCGGCAGGTCCCGGGCATCACTTCCGCTTCGCCGATGTTGGAGTTGCACGATCGTATCGCCATTCCAGGCGGCAAAGAGCGCGATGTACTGGTGCTTGGCGTCTCGCAGCAATACCAGTTGGTGCGAAATCTGGAGACACTCTCGGGGCGCTTCTTTGACGAGAACGACGTCCGGAGCCGCAGCAAGGTCGCAGTCGTAACGGTCAGCCTGGCCACCCGCCTGTATGGAAATCCGGATGCCGCCGTCGGGCGGGAAATCCGACTGGAAGGCCTGCCATTCGTCATCGTGGGCGTTTTCCGGGAGCGAGTGGACACCTTCGGCCAGTCGGAAATCTCGGACGAGACAATCCTGATTCCTTACACCGTAGCTCGCTTCTTCACCTCGAGCGATGAAGTAAACCAGCTTTTCTTCTCCGTGGCTGACTCCAGAGAAGTGCCGCGGGCGAGCGATCAGATTCTTCAGGTATTAAAGTCGAGGCATCGGCCGGAATCGGTTTACAAGGTCGACAATCTGACGCAACTGCTGAGTGTTGCCAGCAAGACAGCCAACGCGCTGACCACGGTTCTGCTGCTCATTTCGGTGCTGACCTTGCTGGTGAGCGGTGTGGGAATCATGAACATCATGCTGGCGACGGTGACTTCGCGCATCCGCGAAATCGGTGTGCGCAAGGCGGTGGGCGCCACCAGCCACGAAATCCGCGCCCAGTTCCTTGCCGAATCCATGATGATCTCGCTCAGTGGCGGGATGGTGGGGATCATCGTGGGCCTGGCGCTGCCCTTTTCCCTGCGATTCCTGACCGACTACCGTGTTCCCATCTCGGGATTGTCGGTCATCATCGCGATCCTGGTCTCGTCAATTGTGGGCGTGCTGTTTGGGACAGTGCCGGCGGCACGCGCCGCCAGGCTCGATCCGGTAGAGAGCCTGCGTTACGAGTAGAAAGGTAGAGCCGGCCTTCAGGCCGGCGTCAGCGCGTAACGTACGAAGCTGGGTTTACCTCTCTGCCGTAACGCGGCGCTGAAGGGCCGCTCTACCCAGTATTCGCGCTACAGCTCAAGGGTCTTCAAGAAACTTCGGAAGTCGTCGCCCAGGTCCTTCCGTTTCAGGGCGAACTCCACCGTCGCTTTCAGCATGCCCAGCTTGTCGCCGGTGTCGTGCCGCTTCCCTTCAAAGGTGTAGCCGTAAACCTTCTCCTGCTTCAGCAACCGCTTTATGCCATCGGTGAGCTGCAATTCACCACCTTTGCCGAGTTCGGTGGACTCCAACATGTCGAAAATCGCCGGCGTCAGAACGTAACGGCCGATGATAGCGAGGTTCGAAGGAGCATCTTCCAGCTTAGGCTTCTCGACCATGCTGTGCACTTCGAACAGACGGCCATCATGTTTGCCGGTAGGCTTTGCATCCAGCACTCCATAGGCCGAGATTGCTTTGCCTTCCACCTCCTGGGTGGCCAGCACGGAGGCGCCGGTCTCGTTGTAAACGTCGATCATCTGTTTCAGGCAGGGGACTTCGGCCTCGATGACGTCGTCGGGCAGAATGACCGCAAAAGGCTCGTCGCCTACAAGTTCGCGCGCCATGAGCACGGCGTGCCCCAGTCCCATCGCTTCCTTTTGCCGGACATAGGCGACGTGGACCATATCGGAGATGCCTCGCACCAGCGCGAGAAGGTCGGACTTGCCGCGCTCTTCCAGCATCTTTTCCAGCTCATAGCTGACATCGAAATAGTCTTCGATGGCGGTCTTGCCGCGTCCGGTGACGATGATGATCTGATCGCACCCCGACGCCAACGCCTCTTCCACCCCGTACTGAATGATGGGCTTGTCGACCAGTGGAAGCATCTCCTTGGGCTGTGCTTTGGTCGCGGGCAGAAAACGCGTGCCCAGACCGGCAGCGGGAAATACTGCTTTACGAAGTTTTTTGGGCATTATTCTCTTTCCGGAAGCTCTCAGCTATCAGCCGTCCGTTCGCTGCTCGCGAAGCACGCTTGGCGGCAGAATTTTGATTTTAGCTGAGAGCTGACGGCTGAAAGCTAAGCTTCTTCTTGGTTTTAGCTGATAGCTGAGCCTTTGCCGTTTCCCTACAACTGCTTCACGCTCTTGTTCACGGTGCTGCCTTCGGCGGCGATAAACGGCAGGTTCTTGTTTTGCTCGATCTCCAGAGGCAGCCGCCAGTCGCGCGCGGAAGCATGGCCGGCTTGCATCCAGCCAAAGCGCGTCAGCATGGACCCCACGACACTGGCAGCAGCAGCAGCTTTACGCAGCTTCGTGGCGCGTCTGGGACCAACGACGGCAGCGGCGACACGAAGCGCAAACGGCACGGGTCCGCTGAGCACGCCGCCCAGGCGGGTAACGAATCCGCTGGCACCGCGCTTCAGCGGCTCATTGGCGCGCTTGGACGAAACCTCGATCTTCACTCCCTGCAGCCACTCGATGCCCGCCGCACCCAGGCCGAGCGTATTCAGAGCGGGATTCTCATGGCCCATCAGCTCAAGAATGCCGACGGCTGAATTCAATCCCGACATGCCAAAGTGAATTGGCAGGGTGCTGATGTGCTCGTTCCACACCGGAATTGCGGTCGCGCCGATCAGCACGCCGGTATAGTTCGAGAACGGAAGTCCGGCAACGGCAGCGAGCGCTTCCGCCACGTTGCCCAGGCCTCGTACCGGCAGGTTCCAGCGATCAGCCGCAATTCCGGCGAACGCTGCCGCTCCCGAGAACGTGCCGAAGCCGGCAAGCGTCCATGCGCCGACCGACATCGGACTCTGCCGCTTGAAAACGCGCAGCATCGCCAGAAAGCGTGCCGGCCGGCCAAGGTCGGAGATCAGCAGAGCGCTCGACAAGATCGCACCGCCTGCGGCAAGCAAACGGCAATCGCGCGCCAGCTTGCGATCGCGGCCAGTCCAGTGCGCCACGGCTCCGATTACGGCCGCCGATCCTGCGGCGCCGCCCACAAAGAAGTACGGCGGAATCTCCCAGCTCCACTGCGGCTCTTTCAGCAGATGAACGCCGTAGTACCCAGTCTCAGGCGACGCGACAGGAAAGGGCGCGCCGGGCAGGCGAACTCCGTGGCCATCGACGAAGCCCTTGCTCTCGGCTTCGCGGCGAATCTCCAGCAGGCGATTTTCACGTGCCCATGGCGTGTATTCCGGCACAGGACGTTCTTGCGGATTGCTGCTCATCGCTTGGCGCTCCCTAGAAAGGCGAACAGACTGCCGAACAGAAGCAGTCCCGCAGCAACGGCTGAGCTGGCCCAGCCGGTGCTGTTGTAAACCGTGGGAACTTCGGGGCGCGGCGGCAGATTATATTGCCGGGGATCGCCGCGCACCAGGAATAGCGCATGGATGCCTTCCACGCTGGTGTCCACCGGATCGTATACGCAGACATCGTCCATGCCGCGGCCCTGCAACTCTTCCGCGCGCTCCTGCGCTACGATTCGCATCTCATCGATGGTTCCGAACTTGATCGACTCGGTCGGGCAGGCCTTGGCGCAGGCCGGCTGCAACCCAACCTTTTGCCGATCGTAGCAGAAGGTACACTTGAAGGCCCTGCCATCCTTCTCGTTGCGCTGCACGACCCCGAATGGACATGCCACCACGCAATAGGAACAGCCATTGCAGATGTCAGGCTGGACGAAAACTCCACCGAATTCGGTGCGCACGATGGCGCCGGTAGGACAGGCTTCGAGGCAGCCGGCCTTCTCGCAATGCTTGCAGACGTCGGAGGAAAAGACCCACGAGCTGACGTCCGGCGAGTTGCCCCCCAGGCCGGGCTCGGGCGAATGCTCGACAAACTTCACGTGCCGCCAGGTCGAATGCCCGACGGAACCGGTGTTGTCGTAGGAGTTGCCGGTCCAGTTGAAGCCGTCTTCCGGGAGGTCGTTCCACTCCTTGCAGGCGACTTCGCAGGCCTTGCAGCCGATACAAAGCGTCGAATCGGTAAAGAATGCAGTAGTCGTGCTCATGCCGGCTGCTCCATGTGCTCGCTCCATTGCTCTAGCGCTGCCGGGCCGTGCGCACGGCGCCCGGGTTCGATATCGCAAAGCAGGGCTTTGGTCTCCATGATGCGCACGTTAGGCTCTTCCGAAATGACAAGCAGATCGTTTGTCACATCTCCGGTCACCAGCCCGTTGAAGCCCCAGTGATAGGGCAGGCCAATCTGGTGAACGGTGCGGCCCTCGACCCAAAGCGGCTTCATGCGGGGCGTGATCAGCACCCGAGCTTGAACCAGCCCGCGCGCCGTCATGATGGTGGCCCAGTGACCGTGCTTAAGATCGCGCTCGGCAGCCAGCTCTGGCGAGACCTCGCAGAACAGCGCAGGCTGCAGTTCGGCGAGATGCGGGAGCTGACGCGACATGCCGCCCGCCGTGTGATGCTCGGTGAGGCGGTAAGTCGTCAGCACAAATGGGAAGCGCTCGTCTTCGTGATAGGCGTAGCTGTTGTCGGGGCGGATTTCCCTGTTCACCGGGGGATTGATGGCGTGCTCGGGGTAAAGGGCATTCCCGAAGGGCGACTCCAGCGGCTCGAAGTGGGTAGGCAGCGGGCCGTCTTTCAATCCGCTGGTGACGAATAGCCAGCCTACGCCGTCGGGATGGAGAATGAAGGGCTTGTCGCCCGCAATGGCATCCATACCCTTGGCACCATCCGGAGGCTGATAATCGGGGGGCTTTTTCTTGTCGAAGTCGGGATGGTCAAGCCCGGTCCACTCGCGCTTCTCCGCATCCCACCAGACAAGCTTCTTGCGCTCACTCCAGGGCTTTCCATCCGGTCGGGCAGAGGCGCGGTTATACAGGATGCGCACGTCGTTGGGCCACGCGAAGCCCCATCCGTGGCCAAGATAGTCGACCGGGGCACGCTGGTTGGCGACATTCTCGTGCTCTTTGGGATAGATGCCGCAATAGATCCAGCAACCGCAAGCGGTAGAGCCGTCGCCTTTCAACTTCTTGTAGCTCTCCAGTTGCTTGCCGTCGGCCAGGGTGCGTCCGTTAATTTCCTTCAGGACTTCGGTTATATCGGGCTCGGCGTGAATCCCATGGGTTCCGTAGGGCCACTGCAGCGCGTTCAACGGAGCGTTGCGCGGGCAGGGATCGGCAGCGGCCCTGGCCTTCAAACGCCGCGCCAGATGATGCATGAACCAGCTTTCACTGCGAACGTCTTGCGGCGGACGCACCGCCTGCTTTCGATACTGCACCAGGCGCTGGGTGTTGGTCTGGCTGCCTTCCTTCTCTGCCGACCCGGCCGCAGGGAACAGAAATACCTCGGTAGCAATCTGCTTTGGATCGAGCTCGCCACGTCCGACCTCAGGCGAGTTGTACCACCACGAAGCGCTCTCGGTCTCCACCATGTCGCGGACGACGAGCCACTTCAGCTTCGCCATGGCCGAGCGCTGCAGCCTGGCGTTGGGAGCGCCGACAGCCGGGTTCTGGCCCATGATGAACAGGCCATCCATTTTGCCGTCGGCCATGTCCAGCCAGTAGCCGAAATGTGAATGGTCGCCGGTTACGCGCGGCACGTAATCGAAGCACCAGTTGTTTTCCTTAGTCGCGTTGTCGCCGTACCACGCCTTCATCAAGCTGATGAAGTACTTGGGGAAGTCGTGCCAGAGTCCCGCATTGGCCGTGTGCTTCTTGAAGTAGCTGCCCAGATCGTTACCGGCGCCTTCCTGAAACGGCATGGGAAGGTATCCCGGCAGGATGTCATACAATGTGGGAATATCGGTCGAGCCCTGGATGGAAGCGTGTCCGCGCAGGGCGAGAATGCCGCCGCCGGGACGTCCGATATTGCCCAGCAGCATCTGCAGAATGGCTGCCGCGCGGATAATCTGCACTCCCTTCGAGTGCTGGGTCCATCCCACTGCGTAGCACATGGCGGCCGTCTTCTCCGGCCCGGATGCGTTGCAGAAGGCCTCCGCAACCTTCAGAAAGAGCTTTTTCGGCACTCCGGCATGCTGCTCGATCATCTCTGGCGTGTAGCGCGAGAAATGTTTTTTCAGGATCTGGAAGACGCAGTGCGGGTCCTGCAATGTGGGATCCGTGTCGTAGTGCGATGTCTTGCCCGCTTCGCCGCCGCGGTCCTTGCCATGCCCGCCATCCGCTTTCAGGTGGCCGGCTTCCTCGACCTCCTGCACGTTCAGCTTCTTCCGTTCCTCGCCCTGGTACAGCCAGGTAGCCGGCGAATACTTCTTCTCCTTTTCGTCCCACCCGGAGAACAGGCCGCCCAGGTCTTCGGTGTCGCGATACTCTTCGCTCACCAGCATGGAAGCATTGGTGTAGTGCTGGACGTATTCGTGGAAAATCTTGTCGTTTTCGATGGCGTAATGAATCAGCCCGCCAAGGAAAAGGATGTCGGTCCCGGCGCGCAGCGGCACCCAGATGTCGGCCATCGCCGAGGTGCGGGTAAATCGTGGATCGACATGAATGATGGTTGCGCCGCGCTCACGGGCTTCCACCACCCACTGAAATCCGACGGGATGATTTTCGGCCATGGTCGATCCCATAATCAGGATCGCGTCAGCGTTGGCCAGGTCCTGCTGTGCGGTGGTCGCTCCGCCGCGTCCGAAGGAGGTGCCCAGACCGGGCACCGTGGAGCTGTGTCATATACGGGCCTGGTTGCTGACGCAAACCATGCCCAGACCTCCGGTAAAGAGTTTCTTGATCAGGTAATTCTCTTCGTTATCGAGGGTGGCTCCGCCGAGGTGCGCGATGGCCGTCGTGTGCATGATGGGATCTTCGCCCTGCTTCTCGACGAAGGTGCGCTCGCGGCTCTCCCATAGCAGGTCGGCGACCCGATCCATCGCCGTCTCAAGGTCGATGTCCTCCCATTCGGTGGCGAAGGGACGGCGATGCTTTACCTTCATCAGGCGGTTGGGATGGGTGTGCAGCTCGTAGGTGTCGGCGCCCTTGGGACAAAGATGGCCGCGAGAGATCGGCGAGCCGGGATCGCCCTCAATGGAGAGCAGCTCTCCATTCTTGTGATAGATCATCTGCCCGCAACCCACGCCGCAGTAAGGACACATGGCACGCGTGAATTCGGCATCCTGGTTCTTGGGAAGCAAGTTTCTGGTGCGCTGGCTCATGGCTTCAAGCCCGGTGCCATCGCCTCCGGTGCGCATCTGGCGAATAAGCGGCCAGCGCTCAAGTATCCGCTTTACCATCTCACCCTCAAAAATTCAGAATGTCTGGAAGAATAACCTGAAGAACGAATTCAAGCCTAGCGGTTGTGACTTACAACGCATGTCAAAGGTTGCCAAAGCGTCGCGCCTGGCACAGGACATGGGAACTTTTGCAGGGATTGCGGAACAACGAGTTCAGGCAGCCAGCATCGCAAAACAGCTTTGTTTTCAGAATCACAGGTGCGTACCACCCGGGCTCGCGATGCTGCTGCGACATAGATCACACTCCTGAGTGACCCCACCACATCACAATCCTTTCATTGATGGCTCACACTAGGCAGTGATAGCGTAGAGATTCGGCAAGAGCCGGCAAACTCTCAATTGACGTGCTGCCACGGCCCAGTCTTCGGCCGCGGGTGGTCTCCATCGCCCAGCAAGCGAGTGTCTGCATGCTCCGAAAGCTCTGCCGTAATTCAAAGCGGCGTTGGACCAAGTTCTTGCGCCATATTCTGGAGGTATCCGGGTGTCCTCATCTTTTAATGGAATTCCCCTGCCCTCGTCGGGAAGCAAGATCACGTACCGCGACGGCAAACTCATCATCCCAGACAATCCCATCATTCCCTTCATCGAAGGCGACGGCACCGGCCGCGACATTTGGAAGGCATCGGTTCGCGTTTTCGACGCAGCCGTGGAACAGGCCTACGAAGGCAAGCGCAAAGTGGCCTGGTACGAAGTCTTCGCCGGTGAGAAAGCCATGGACCGCTTCAAGACCTGGCTGCCCGACGAGACGGTGGAGGCGTTCCGCGCCCTGCATGTCGGCATCAAGGGCCCATTGACCACCCCGGTCGGCGGCGGCATTCGTTCGCTGAATGTGGCGTTACGCCAGATTCTCGACCTGTACACCTGTGTCCGTCCCGTCAAGTACTACCAGGGCATTCCCTCGCCGGTGAAGCATCCCGAGCGCATGGACATCGTGATCTTCCGCGAAAACACGGAAGACGTTTATGCTGGCATCGAATGGAAGCAGGGCACGCCAGAGGCCAAGAAGCTGATTGACTTCCTCAACAATGAAATGCTGGCCGGCACCAACAAGCGGGTGCGCGAAGATTCCGGCGTGGGGATCAAGCCGATGTCCATCACCGGCACCAAGCGCCTTGTCCGCATGGCCATCGAATATGCGCTCAAGAACAACCGTAAGACCGTAACCCTGGTACACAAGGGCAACATCCAGAAATTCACCGAGGGCGCTTTCCGGGAGTGGGGCTACGAGTTGGCCACGCAGGAGTTCCGCGAGCAGGTTGTGACCGAACGCGAGAGCTGGATTCTCGACAACCTCGACCGCCGGCCTGGTCTGTCGGTTGAGGAAAATGCAAAGATGATCGAGCCCGGCATGGAGTTTGCCACGCCGGAATTCCGCGAGCAACTTTACAAGGAAGTAAAGAGCGTGATCGACAGCATCTACCGCACGCACGGCAACGGCGCGTGGAAGTGGAAGCTGATGGTCAACGACCGCATCGCCGACAGCATCTTCCAGCAGATTGTCACCCGGCCGGATGAATATGCAGTATTGGCGACGCCGAACCTCAATGGCGATTACATCTCCGACGCCGCGGCGGCGCAGGTTGGCGGTCTTGGGATCGCTCCCGGCGCGAACATCGGCGATCAGCACGCGATCTTCGAAGCCACCCACGGCACCGCCCCGAAATATGCCGACAAGGACGTAATCAATCCCGGCTCAGTCATGCTTTCCGGAGTGATGATGTTCGACTTCATGGGCTGGAGCGAGGCGGCTCGCCTGATCGAAAATTCGCTGGAACACACCATCGGCGAAAAGAAGGTCACGTACGATTTCGAACGCATGTTGCAGGGCGCGACCAAGGTGAAGACCAGCGAGTTCGCCACCCACATGATCCACAACATGCACGTCGTAGCGCATCCGGTGCCGGACATGGTTGCGCACGCAGAACACCACTAATTGCAGGCCGGTTAACAGTAGAGCTTTGCCATTTCATAGGCCGCCGCGCGCGGCGAAACGGAGTAGGACATTATGCGTAAGAAAGTGACGGTAGTGGGCTCAGGAAATGTCGGCGCAACGGTTGCGCACTGGATGGCGGCCAAGGAACTCGCCGATGTGGTTTTGATCGATATCGTGGAAGGTGTGCCTCAGGGCAAAGGTCTCGACCTTTTGCAGGCCATGCCCATCGAGGGGCGCGACTCGTTCATCATAGGCACGAATGACTATGCCGATACCGCGAACTCTGACATTGTGGTAATCACGGCGGGGATTCCCCGCAAACCCGGCATGAGCCGCGACGACCTGCTCAACACCAACTACAAGATCATGAGCGATGTGGTCGGCAAAGTGGTGCAGTACTCGCCCGACTGTATCCTCATTATCGTTTCCAATCCGCTGGATGCGATGGCACAGGCGGCTTACAAGTTGAGCGGCTTCTCGCGCAATCGCGTCATTGGCATGGCGGGCGTGCTGGATTCAGCCCGCTTCCGCGCCTTCATTGCCATGGAGCTCAAGGTTTCGGTGGAGAACGTTACCGCATTCGTGCTCGGCGGACATGGTGACACCATGGTCCCGCTGCCGCGTTATTCGACCGTCGCCGGCATTCCGATTACCGAACTGATCGAACCGAAGCGACTGCAGGAACTGGTCCAGCGCACCCGCGACGGCGGCGCCGAAATCGTCAAGCACCTGAAGACGGGAAGCGCCTACTACGCGCCATCGGCCGCAACCACTGAGATGGCCGAAGCGATCCTCAAGGACAAGAAGAAAATCGTGCCCTGCGCCGCCTATCTCGAAGGCGAGTACGGGATCAACGGACTCTTCGTCGGCGTGCCCTGCAAGTTGGGGGCGAAGGGAATCGAGGAAATCATCCAGATCAAGCTGACAGCCGAGGAGCAGGCAGCGCTGCAGAAAAGCGCCGCTGCGGTGAAGGAACTGGTCGCCGTAATCGGCACCTAAACCGAAAGGGAGGGCCCCAATTGTGGCCGCCCTCCCTTCCATGCGAAGCTATGGCCATGGCGTTCACCCAAACCGCCGGAATCCTGACCGTCGCTTCGGCCTATCCTGACCCTCCCTTCGAACTTGCAGACGGCTCGGAGAATGGCTTCGATATTGATCTGATTCATGCCATCTGCGCGCATCTCGGGCTGACGTTGCGGCGTGAACGGTACCTGGCCGACAACTTTGACGGCATCTTCGATGGTCTGGAGAAGGGGAGCTACGACGCGGTAATTTCGGGAACAACGATCACGCCCGACCGCTCCGCCGTGGTTCGCTTTTCGCAACCCTATCTCGAATTCAACCAGGGCGTGGCCATCAACCGGCACCTTACTCCCAAGGTTGCGTCTCCAGCCGACCTGAAAGGACTTATCGCAGGCATTCAAGCCGGCAACACTTCGGACTTTGTCGCCAGGCGCTGGGTGTCCGAAGGTATCATCGCAAAGATCCGGTACTACCCGTACGATGGAATCCAAACTGCGCTGGCTGATCTGGAGGACGGAAAGATCGGCCTGGTGGTCAAGCTGTTTCCGGTTATTTCCTGGCTGGTGAAAGACCATCCCAATCTTGCCGTTCCGTTTCAAGTGCCAACTCACGAAGAGCTGGGCATCGCTTTCGCCAGGAACAATTCTGCCTTGTGCGATGCCGTCAATGATGCGCTACAAGCACTGCACAGCGATGGCGAGTTTGGCAAACTGCAGGTACGATGGTTCGCCCAAACTGCCTAGCCTGCGAGGTGTCACTTGCTGCACGCCTTCAAACTCTATACTGGCCCTGACAACGCGTCCCATGTTCTTGAAGGAACGGTGGCTGAGAACCAACCGACCGAAGTATTGTCGGTCCATTTCGAAGAGTCACCACCGCACTCCGCTCTCGATTGGCATGACGCTCCTCAGCGCCAGTATGTAATCACACTCTCTGGAATCCTGGAGTTCACCACACGGAATGGCTCTACGTTCGTCTTGCACCCAGGAGACGTTCTGGTTGCGGAGGACAACGCCGGTACCGGGCACAAATGGCGACTGATCGATGATCAGCCCTGGCGACGGGCGTACGTCGTTTTAAAGCCGAACGCCGAGGACGCTTTTGTTTCGGCTTAGAAGTTCCCTTGCGGCCAGCGTAGGCAAGATCCAGCAGGCGAAAGTGGTTGACGAGAATGTCCTCTGCACTTCAGCAGATAGAGCCATCGAGGGCAGAGTAAAACGAGTGGTGTAGCCCTGCCTGTCACCGTTCTTCTTCGGCTGGACTCAAGCGGAGGAAACGGTAAAAACCCGCTCCACCACTCTGGGAACGCAGGACATTTAAATTTTTTCCATGGGCTGACATGTCCCGGCCCTTTGCTTCGATGGAGGCAAACCGCACGATGGATGCTTGGCGGGATGGTTATTGTGCCTGCAGCTTGACGCTCGTATTCTTCTCAGCCGTGACGATGACTTTCTCCCCGTTGGCAAGATAGGGGCGCAGAACGTCAGGATTGCCCCACTCGATATTCCAGCCGTTCTCGAGGGCAACAACTGTGTAATGGCCGGGCAGCACCTCGCGCAGGGTGAAGGTTCCGTCGCTGTCGCTCTCGTCTCTCCGGTAGCGCTGCTTGTCGGGCAAGGCGTCGTCGGGCACCATGAGCACCATGGCTCCGCCAAGAGGTTTATCACCCTGAAGAACGGTGCCGGTCACCTGCGCCGAAACCCGCGTCGCGGTGCATACCAGCCGGGCCGATGCTCCTGCCGCCAGGGTGATCTCTGTCCCCTGCACCTTGGCATTCTGGGCGATGATTTTTGTGATGAGCCAGCCCGGAGGTTCTTCCAGCACAGCGTCGTAAGTGTCGGGACGCACTTCGTTGTCTCTTAGCCCAAATAGTCCCTTCTCCCAAACCTGGCTATGCCAGATGTCGCCCAGGTTGCGACCGCGCAGCTCGAAGTATCCATCGTTGGGCGCAGCTCCGCCCTCATACACGACCATCCCCGTGACTGTAGCCATGGGCGTGGAATCAGCGGCCGAGATATCCACGTCGCCATAGAGATCGATGTCGCGAGACCAGCCTCCGCTCCTTCCTGCTCGAGTCGAATCCCCCTGAAACTGGAGGACGTAATGGCCTGGCGCGAGGCCGCTGAATTCGAACACGCCCTGGTTAAATCCGTATCCCTGGCTGGAGAGGACCGGAATCAGCAAACCATCAAAAACGCGTTGCATCAGGCTCGGGGGCGCTCCGGATGACGGGCCCTCACCATGCACCCGCAAATGCGCCGCCGGAACGGCCCGCATTGTAATGTCAGCCGACACGCGGTCGCCGGCATGGAGGGTGATGGCGCTGGCTTGAGCCGAGTCATCCGCATCGGGATAAAACGTCAGGGGATAAGCGACGTCCAGTTCCGAGGCTTCCTGCTGGGCCAGGGCGGCCGCGCCTGGGTCGAGATTGTCGCGGGAGCGGGACTGGCTGCGGGGAACATATTGCGCGTACCAGGGACGCCCGGAAACAGCGACATAGTAGGTTCCGGGGGCCAGATGAGGAAAGTGATAAACCCCCTGATCGTTAGTTCCGGCGTTGGTTTCGGAAACCGTGCGGCGGAGGCCCGTGCTGTCGTCGACCCGGAATAACTGCGCCGTCGCATTGCGCACCGGCTCATTCTGATCGTCGACCACCTGCCCACGGATGGAAGCGTCGTGCCGCAGACGGAAGACGATGTTTGTGGCATCGAGTTCCGGCCCAACGGCAATGCCGGTGAAGTAGTTACCGTGCTGATTGAGGCCTTGCGCCCGGTAACCTGGCCCGCTGCCGCCGAGAATGTACTTCCCCGCCGCGATTGAAGCGAATGAAAAGCGTCCGTTAGCGGAGCTAACCGCGGTCAGCGAAGAGCTGCCTGGCTTGTCTGAGGTTAACGAGACGGAAATGTCGGGCAGCGGCTGACTGGTTATCGAGTCAACCACGGTCCCGGCGATGGGGTATCCCTGCGGCCCCGCAGCCGCCGCGCAACAGGCGAGAGACAAAATCGCCAACAACATCGCCAATAACAAGGAGAGCGGGCGGCGCGAAGTCATTCCGAGTCGGCTCCGGATTGAATCAGTTGCGCGGTGACATTGGCGGTCTGGCCTGGGCTGATGGTTACCGGCACGGCTTGCGACGAGTACGGCCCCAGCGTTTCCGGATTGGAATATTCGAGCTTCTCCGGATTGTCGAAGGCGTAGAGCAGATAGTCGCCGGGGGCAATACCGTTGATGGTGATGTCGATTTGCGTGGGATTGGAAGGATCGGATACATACAGGGGAACCTGACGCACTCTGCCATGCCCACGGGCCGGCATCAACAGCGCCATTCCGCTGGAGAACGTGTCGCTGGTCTTCGCTTTCAGCTCCAGGTTTCCAGAGTCGTTGCGCAGCGAAACATCAATCGAGCAGACCGTCCCCGAAGTGACAACCAGGTCTTCGGTGAGCAGGTTGGTGTTGCCGCACTGTGCCGACTCGACGTACCAACCGCCATAAGAGGAGATTTCGGCGCTATAGCGCCCGGGCTGGACATTGCGAAAGATGAAACTGCGGTTGCCCTTGCTTCCCATCACTACGGCATAGGCGTCAGGACCGCCAGCTTCAGTGGCCACCAGATGAGCGCTCAGCGGCGGCAAATCATCGGGAGAGACGACTCCGGCGCGAACTACCGGAGATCCCGCTCCCCCTCCGCTGTTTTGAGTCCGGTCTTCCAGGTGGGTACGAATAGGGATGGAGACTGAGGGTTGCAGGGCCAGATGCAGCTGCGTCAAGTCCCTCTCAACCGTGAGGTGAATGTCGGCGCGCATCTGTTGCTCCCCCACCTGGCAGAACGCGGCCAGTTTGTAGCTGCCCGCAGGAAGCCTGATGTCAAACAGCCCCGTGTCGGGCCGGAAGTGTGTGCCCACCGGCACCTGATCTCCCGATGAGTTCTGCACCAGGATGCTGACGCCATGCCCCACCTGAAAACCGCTGACGCGTCCCGCCACCGTGTATAGCGGGACGCGGTTCATCACCATGTCGGCCTGAAACTGCTGTCCGGAGGTGACGATGATGGGGGAAGCGGAGGACAGGTCCGGCGCCCCAGGAAAATAGAGTCCGGGCCATCCGGTGCGCTCCTGCTCGGGACTGCCGAACAGCGTTTCCCGCTGCGGCACATCAGGACCGGCTTCGATGTAGTAGGTTCCCGGGCGCAGGCTGGCGAAGCGGTAGGTGCCGTCGTCGTCGCTGTTGGTAAAACCATGCGCCTCCCAGCGCAGCCGGCCATTCCTCACCCTGCGCTCGATCAGCCGAATGCTGACCGACTCAATGGGCTGACCATTGACATCGGTCAGGCGTCCAAAGATGACGTTTTCTTGCGCCAGTCTCAGGACAACGGGTTCCCCGCTGGGACCAACCTCTACCATTTTGGCGCCGCGCCCGGAGGCTTCGTGCGCTTCGAAGAAGCCAGGCTTCTGAACGGACACGCTGTGACGCCCCGCCTCGACATCCTCGATACTGAAGCCTCCGTTGCTGTCGGTGAACGCATGCCGCAAAACCTGGCCGGCCACGGTGACTAAGGCGCGAGGAATCGGCTCGCCGCTGGTTTCGTTGACGACCGATCCTGTAAGCGTAAACGTCTGACTGGCATTTGGATTGGCTTCCTGTGCCAGGCCCGGGGATGGCAGGCACAACGCAATCGCACAAGCCAGCAGAAGGGGCAGACACGCTTGCCGGCGGCGACTGCCTTCCGTGTAGCCGAATTTACACAGCCCAAGCTTGAAACTAAAAGAGTCCATCAACCCAGATCCGGGCCAGGTTAGGCCGGCCTGACGTGCCACCAAGGTAGACGTGCGAGTCTGCCAGAGGGTTAGACCCGGCAGACGACGCTTTTGTTCCGGAGGTGAAGGCGAGACCCCGCTAACGCTTCCCGGCGGCCCGCTTCTGGGCTCGCGCGATGAAGATTTCCTGGCTGTTGAAGGCGTTCTTCCTGCCCGCGTTTTCATCGCGTATGTATTTTCCATCGGGCAGCATGTGCCGCGCCTTGGCTTGCTCCTTAAGATAAGTGCCGAGGACCTCGTCGCGAACGGTCTTGATCAGGTTCGGATCGCCCACCGGGAAAATCACTTCCACGCGGCGGTTGAGATTGCGCGGCATGAGATCGGCGCTTCCGAGATATACCTCCTCCTGCCCGCCATTATGGAAGTAGTAGATACGGCTGTGTTCGAGGAAACGTCCCACAATGCTGGTGACAGTAATATTTTCGCTGACGCCCGGAACTCCCGGGCGGAGGCAACAGATTCCCCTGACTAACAGCTGAACTTTGACCCCGGCCTGCGATGCGCGATAGAGCGAGCTGATCATCGCCGCATCGACCAGCGCATTCATCTTCAGAATCAGGTGTCCGCCACGGCCGTTTTTCTGGTGCTCGATTTCGCGGTCGATCAGTTCCTCAAAGCGATCGCGCAATGACACTGGCGCAACCAGCAGCTTGCGATACTTCTTCTTGGCCGAGTAGCCGGTGAGGAAGTTGAACAGGTCGGTACAATCGGCGCCAATCTCGTTATCGCAGGTCAGCATACCGATGTCGGTGTAGAGCTGTGCTGTGACCGAGTTGTAATTGCCGGTGGAGAGATGCGCATAGCGCCGGATAACGTCGCCTTCGCGGCGCACGATCAGCAGGGCTTTGCAATGTACCTTCAGGCCCATCAGGCCGTACACCACGTGGACGCCGTATTCTTCCAGCTTGCGCGCCCAGCCGATATTGCTCTCCTCGTCGAAACGCGCTTTCAATTCCAGCAGCACGGCAACCTGCTTACCGGCCTCCGCCGCCTCCAGCAGGGCGTCGACTACCGGGGCGTTCCTGCCCACCCGGTAAAGCGTGATCTTGATAGCCAGCACGTTGGGATCGCGCGCCGCCTTCTGCAGCAAAGTCACCACCGGCTGGAAGGATTCGAAGGGGTGCTGCATCAGGATGTCGCCGCGGCGAATCGTGCTGAATATGTCCTCATCCTCTTCCTTGGCCAAAGCCGGCGGCATCGCCGGAATGAACGGCGCGTATTTCAGGTCGGGCCGATCCAGGCGGGCAAGCTGCCGTACACGCACCAGCGACAAAGGCCCGGAAATTGTGTAGATATCTTCCGGCTCCAGCTCCATGTTGGTGACGAGAATGTCGAGTATCGCGTGCGGCATCTCTTCGGTGATTTCGACGCGCACCACGTCGGCAAAGCGCCTTTGCCAGATTCCTTCTTCAACCACCTCCAGCAGATCACCGGCCTCCAGGTCCTGAATGGCAACATCGGCATCGCGCGTGACGTGGAAGGGATGCGCCTGGATAATCTCCATCCCAGGAAACAACGCCGACAGATTCGCTATTACCAGGTGCTCAATCCAGACAAAGCCCTGTTCCTTGATCGTCGTCCGTCCCTTCGCCCTAGTCTTCTGTACGGGCGCGACGGGGACCAGGGCGGGCAGCGTGTCAGGGATCTTCACACGAGCAAAGTGTTCCATTCCCTGCGGATCGCGCAGAACTACCGCCAGATTCACACTGAGATTTGAAATATGGGGGAATGGGCGACCGGGATCGAACGCCAGCGGCGTGAGGGTGGGAAAGATCGTGTCCTGGAAGTAGGTATTGACGGTCACGCGCTGGTCTTCGGTGAGTTCCGAGTAATCGAGAATGCGAATACCCGCATCGGTCAGCTCCGGAACCAATTCGCGCCGCCAGGTGTCATAGGCCCCGCGGTAGAGACGTATCACGGAAGCACGAATCGCGCGCAACTGCTCGGCCGGCGTCATCCCGTCGGGCCCTGTCTCGACGACTCCCTTTTCGATCTGCCGCTTGAGTCCGGCGACCCGAACCATGAAAAACTCATCCACGTTGGAGCCGACAAAGGAGAGAAACATCAGCCGGTCAAGCAGCGGATTGGATGCGTCCTGCGCTTCTTCCAACACTCGACGCTGAAAATCCAGCAAGCTCAACTCGCGATTGATGTAGAGCTGCGGATCCTTCAGGTCGGGGGTGGGAGCGGCCAGCGTCTCCGAAGGCGCTATCCCGTTGCTTGGCTCGCCGATGGGGGCCGGCTTTCGCCGGGGCTTCGAGGCAGAAATGCTTTTCGCTGTGCTTGCCATGGTTGTTTGCGGAGCGCTGGTAATCGCCCTATTCTATTGCGACTACGCGAGAATGCCCACAGATTCGGCGATTTTAGCCGTATTTAACCAACATATGATGAAGTTAGGAAAATGTTAGAAGAACTTCTCCAGCGAAGAAGGAAGTAGTAACGCGAAAGCAGGAGTCACAACCATCCTTTGGCCCGCGCCAGCCGCGCCGCCTCGACCCGGTTTGCCGCGCCCATCTTGCTGATCGCCTCGGAGAGATAATTCCTCACCGTGCCCTCCGAAAGACACAGCTCAGCGGCTATATCGGAGCTCGCCATTCCTTCGCCCGCCAGCCGCAGCACCTGCCGCTCCCGCTCGGTAAGTGGGTCGGGCTCCTCCGTCCACGCCTCGGCAGCAAGCTCCGGATCGATAACTCGCAAGCCACGATGGACCCGGCGAACGGCATCGGCCAACTGCTCGGCCGGCATGTCTTTCAGCAGATAACCCGACGCGCCTGCATCCAGCGCCCGCCGCAGGTATCCGGCGCGCGCAAAGGTCGTAAGAATAATGACCCGAACAGGCAGGCCACCGCGTTTCAGTTCGGCGGCGACTTCCAGGCCCGTCATGGTCGGCATTTCGATGTCGGTGATAAAAACCGATGGACGATGCTGCTGGATGAGCTTGAGTGCTTCGTCGCCGGAGCGAGCGCGCGCGACGACTTCGATGTCGTCTTCCATCTCGAGCAGGGCCGCCAGCGCACCTAGCACCATGGTCTGGTCTTCGGCGAGGAGCACCCGTATTTTGTCGCGCCTGGTGGAGGGCATGAATCAGCAATTAGCAACTAGCGACTAGCGACTAGCAACTAGACCCGAAGATTCGTGGCCAAATACCACGGCCCAGCGGTAAGTCGGAACCTGGGAGCTTACCACTATGCTGCTGATTGCCAGTTGCCAAGTACCAGGCGCCAAAAGCTAATTGCTAGTTGCTAGTTACTAATGGTAATTGAATCACCAGCCTGGTTCCGCGCCCGGTCAGGCGCTCCAGCGAGCCTCCGATGGATTGCAGCCTTTCGCGCATGCCCCGCAGGCCGTTGCCCTCAGGAGCGTCGCTGCCCACGCCATCGTCGGCAATTTCCAGGCGGCAAAGCTCGTCCTGGCGAATGAGCCGAACTTCGCAGCGCTGCGCGTCAGCATGGCGCACGACGTTGGTGACGGCTTCGCGCAGCACCATCGCCAGCACTGACTCCTGCGCAGGACTCAGCTCCAGTGCCGCGGTATCGGATTTCAGCGTAACGCCCGCCGTCTCCAGCGCAGCCCGCGCGCGCGACAACTCGGCAAAGAAACCGTCGCTGCGATAGCCGCGAATCGCCTCCCGCACATCGGCCAGAGCGGCACGCGACGTGTTCTCCACGTCCTGCATTTCGAGCTTGGCGCGCTCCGGATCGCGGTCGACCAGCTTGCGCGCCAGCTCCGACTTCAGCGTGATCAGCGACAACGTGTGTCCCAGAACATCGTGCAGGTCGCGGGCAATGCGCTCGCGCTCGGCAACTTTTGCCAGGTGCGCGATCTCGTCATTGGCCAGCCGCAGTTTTTCCTTCTGACAATGGGAGACGGCAGCAAAGTGATTTGCCAGCCCCACCAGCACAATCAGCAGCAGCATGGAAGCCGAGAAGCTGACATCAGGGTGCAGGTGATAGGCGTAGAACAGCAGCACGGCGATTTCGATCGCCATGAAACTCAGCACGCGCACCCGGTTGGTGGTAAAGCTGCCGGCAGCGGCACAGTAGATGAGCAGGGTTGGCCCGCCGGGGTTGAAGGGCGCCGTCACGATCGCAATCCCCAGCATCAGCAGAGTGCAAAGCAATCGGAAGCGGCCGCCGCGCGCAAAAGCCTGCAGGTAGAGGAATATGAAAACCAGGCCTACGACCGTGTTGACGATCCAGTACAGTGGGCTGGCGTGCTTCCATAGCGGCGAGGCGAAGAACCAGAACATGAAGGGAAGCCAGATCAGCGGCATCCACCAATGTTCCTTTTCGGGGTTGGGATAAAACCACCACCAGATTTTCTTCAGTCGTTCCATCGCAGCCTCAAGCCTTCCCTTATTGTCTACCCGAGTGATACTCGGGAACCAGTGTGTACCACAGCACGCCCGTGATCACCAGCGCCAGGCCCAACTCTGTCCAGCGACCCGAGAGCGCAAGCCCGGCGAACACCGCCATCGCAATTATCCAGACCATCCATTCAACAGCGCAAAGGGTCATTGGGAACCTCCGATACAGCATTTGGCACTTGGCCGTTAGCCGTGGCGTCTCTTGTATTCGCTAAATGCTAACTGCCAGGTGCTTAGGCCTCATTGCTCGCCGTTCGGTGCTCGACGCTACCCGTACGTCTCGCCCTCGTCGCGCGAATATCCATAAGCCGCCAGGCCGAGGAACAACAGCGTCATGCCAATCAGAGCCTCGACATGCCCCCACACGGGGCCGGGATATGGACCGGTGTGAATCGTACGCAGCGCCAATTGCGCGACGTGGAATGGCGGCAGAATCTGGGCCACGTGTTGCAGCACCTTCGGCAGAACGAAAATCGGGATCCATAGTCCCGAGCAGAACGACATCGGCAGGTATACGAGGTTCACCACCGCGGGCGCAGAGTTCGGTTTGACGAAATATCCCAGCGCCAGCCCCATCGCGCTGAAAGGAATCGAACCGAGCACCAGCACAGCAACCAGTTCCAGAGCCATGATGGGCGCCAACCGCACTCCGCCGAACGCCACCGCCGCCGTGAGCAGCAGCAGGCAAATAGCCGTCGCAAATACCATGGTGTTAATGATCTTGGCCAGGAAGTATGCCGGCAGCGGCATGGGCGAGGCGCGCTTCACCTGCATCCATCCCTGGCCGCGTTCCATCGAGATGCCGACGCCGAAGCTGAACATGGCGACGCCCATCACGCCGTAGCAGGCCATGGTGGCGAGCAGGTACGTGGCCGTCTCCATGCGGCTGGCGTGGCCGCCGCTGGGCAAGACAATCCCGAACAGGACATAGAACATCAGGGGGAAAAACAACGTCGAGATGGCGAAGATGTGAATTCGCGAATACTTCAGGATTTCGTACTTCGCCTCCAGGACGAACAAGTTGATCCATTCGCCGAGCGAGCGGCGCGGGATCGCGAGGGTTGCGGGGATCGTTGCAGTCGCCATCAGTTTCTCCTTTTCGAAACCGTTGATTCACCACAGAGACACCGAGACACAGAGAAATTGAAGACCTCAAGAATCCTCTGCGCCTCCGTGTCTCTGTGGTTCAAGCCTTGTTACCGGTCAGCGAAAGAAATGCCTCTTCCAGCCCGGCGTTCGTGACTTCCAGATCGGAGAGCCATTCGTCGCGGCGCAACAGTTCGCGGACCACGGGCTCGGCAGCGCTCACCTGAATCTCTACTGCCTGCCGGTCTTCTTTCACCGCAACCACGCCGGAAATCGCTGCGACCTCTGCCGGCGACAACCGGGTCGAGCACCGAATCCGCTTCCCTGCGGCCTTCGCCTTGATCTCCGACGGCGTGCCCTCGGCAATAATCGAGCCCTGCTGCAGCACCAGAATGCGATCAGCCAGCGCGTCCGCCTCGTTCAGATAGTGCGTGGTCAGCAGAACCGTCTTGCCGCGCGCAATCAGCAGGCGAATCTGCGACCACATCATGCGGCGCGCCTCTACGTCCATGCCGACGGTCGGCTCGTCGAGAAACAGCAGATCGGGATCGCCACAGATGGCCAGCGCAAACAGCACGCGCTGCTTCTGTCCGCCGGAAAGCTCGCCAAACGGACGGTCTTTGATCTCCTCGAGACCGGCAATTTTCAGCGTCTCTTCCAGCGGCAGCGGCCTGGGGTAATACGACGAGAACAGCCTGACGTGCTCGCGCACCTTCAACGTGTCAGGAACGCGCGCCACCTGCAGCAGCGCTCCGCAACGGGAGCGCACTGCGAGGCTGCGGGGATCGCCGCCAAATACCGTGACGCCGCCCGCGTCAGCTTTGGCCAGCCCCAGCAGCATGCGGACCAGCGTGGTCTTGCCCGCACCATTGGGACCGAGCAGCGCCAGCACCTCGCCGGCGCGCAGCTCGATGTTCACGCTCTCCAGCGCCTTGACGTTGCCGTAGCTCTTGCTGAGGTTGCGAGTGCGCGCCACGCTGGTCGGCTGCGGCGCCAGGAAAGGAACGAAATCTGCAACTGCGGTTGACATCGTCTGCTCCCGCCGGCCTATCACTGCCGGCTACAGTGCGATCATCCGGCAGCGGCGCGCGGGTCAACAGTGTGGATTGTCAGCGGCGGGGAATGACAAATGTCAGGGGGCGGGCACACCACTGCAACCGAAGACGCCGTCCGACGCCGCGGCATCAGCAAAGCGAGAGAGGTCTTTCGCCCCATCTTCCCAGAATTGGGTAGCGGGTAGCGACATCGCTCGTGATATCGATCCGGAGCCGCTACAATAGGTAGTGTCCGCCAAGTTCTCCCGCGTTCCAGCCGTTATAGCAGCCGCAGTGCTCTGCCTCGCCTTGGTGACCCGCTTTGTTCTTCCATCCCGCCTGGTTCTCGGCTACACCGGCGCCACCTGGAGCTTGCTTCTCGTACTCGCAGTTACAGCCATAAGCCTGTTGTTGCTCGCCGTCAAAGCGGCCCGTCGCACCGTCCCGGTGACACGACTCGTGCTCCCTCTCCTCGTGTTGATTGAACTGCTTAGGATTTTGCAAGGACAGACCTCGCGCATCGCGATGCTCATCGTCCTCGCCGCCCTCGAGATCGTCGCCATCGCTGGAGCAGTGTTGTATGTGAAATTTGCCGCTCCAGCCGCCGACAGCCAGCTCCAACCGGAGCAGCGGATCGCAAAGGTGATGGCGTTGTTCCTGCCCGAGACCGCCGCGGGAATCGCGGCCGGCGAAATGGTCGTCCTTTGGCTTGCGATCAAGTGGATTGCTGCGGGCTTTCGTTTGCCGAAGGCCGGGGGCTTCGACTACTTAGAAGGCTCCATGGCACAACTGCTGTTGCCGACTGTCGTGCCCATGCTGTGCGTTCTGGAAACTCTGGCTTTCGAACTGTGGGCCTACGGCCGTTGGCCCCGCCTCGAATGGATACTCGGTGCGTTGGAGGTCTGGGGCATCCTGTGGTGCTTCGGAGCCTACGTCGCCTTCAAAACGCGGCCCCACTGCATCAGCCCCGATCGCGTGCTGCTGCGGCGCGGCCTCTTCGGCGAATGCAGCTTCCGTCCCGACATGCTTGAGGGAATAGAGAATGGGCCTGAGGAGCTTGCTGCACGCCCGGGCGGCGTGGGCCGTTTGGACATGCGAGGCGTACCGACCTTGCTGCTGAAGTTCCGTGAACCCGTGCAATTGACCAGCTACTTCCTGGGCTCAAAGCGATGCCACAGCGTTCTGGTGTCCGCCAGCGAAGTTGCACAATTCCGCGCCGCCTTGCTGGCGGGCCTGAACAGGCAATCGGGGGCAGGAGAGGGCGCCTAGCGACCAGTCCGCCTCCGGCGGAGCGTCCCCGCCCCTCCGGGGTGACTCCAATCACCCGAAATTGTGACTTCAATCACCGCTGGAATGCCCATCTAAGGCCCACACTAAGTGGTAACGATGAGGAGAACCGGGCTGTCTGCCTACCCTGCTTTGGCAGGCACGCTTCGGTGAAAGGGGTCAGCCATGCTGCTCGCATACCGGCTGGTGAAGTTAATAGAAAATCATTCCGACGGATTGGCCCGCAGCCTTCATAAGCGGTATATCGAAGATCCGCGCTGCTCGGCCTACGCCAACGTTCCTGAAACCGAGCTAACCCAGCGCGTTTATGAAGTTTATCGCCACCTGGGCGAATGGCTCATCGGCAAGACCGAAGCCGATATTGAACAGCGCTACCTGGAGATCGGCGCCAAGCGCGCCGAGCAAGGGGTTCCCGCCAGCCAGGTGGTGTGGATGCTCTGCCTGGTCCGGCAGAATCTGCGAGATTACCTGCAGAAACATGCCGAACTCGAGCGTCCGGCGGAAATTTTCGGCGAGTTCGAACTGCAGGAGATGCTGAACCAGTTCTTCAGCCACGCGATCTATTACGCCGTGCTCGGGCACGAGCGCGCCTCCGCTGGATTCCCGGCAGTGACCGAGGAAGTGAGCGCATAGGAGATTTATGTCGTGGATTGATCAGTACCGCAGCAAACTGATGAACCCCAGCGAGGCGGTAAGCTGCGTCGAGTCGAACATGCGGGTGTACATCCACCCCGGCTGTGCCGAGCCGGAGGCGCTGGTTGAGGCGCTGATGGCGCGCGCGCCATTCGTGAAGGATGTCGAGATCATGCACCTGCTCACGTTCGGCACCTCGCCCTACTGCGCGCCAGAGATGGCGGCCCACTTCCGCCACAACGCGCTGTTTGTGGGGCCGAATGTTCGCGAAGCCGTGTATGACGGACGCGCCGATTACACTCCGATCTTTCTCGGCGAAGTGGAGGCGCTGTTCGAGAGCGGCGAGATGCCGATTGACGTGGC
This sequence comes from uncultured Acidobacteriaceae bacterium, assembly GCA_963846815.1. Lineage (GTDB taxonomy): Bacteria > Acidobacteriota > Terriglobia > Terriglobales > Acidobacteriaceae > CAVVDY01. Next base: position 298,538 of record CAWJXG010000004.1, read on the forward strand.
GTTCATCCAGGTTTCGCCGCCCGATCCGCACGGCTATTGCAGCTTCGGCGTCGGGGTTGACACCACGCTGACTGCGGCCAAGTACGCGCATCGGGTGGTGGCGCAGGTGAATGCCCAGATGCCGCGCACCTACGGCGACAGCTTTATCCACGTCAGCCAGATCGATGCCATCGTGGAAGCCTCGCAGCCGCTGTGCGAGCTGAAGAAGCATGAGAGCAATCCGGTGCACAACGTGATTGGGGCGAACGTCGCTTCCCTGATCGAGGACGGAGCAGTCTTACAATGTGGGATTGGCGGCATTCCCGATGCCGTACTACCCAACCTGATGGACCGCCGCGACCTGGGCATCCACACCGAGCTGATCTCTGACAATGTGATACCCCTGGTGGAAGCCGGCGTAATGAGCGGAGAGCGCAAGAATTTCAAGCCGCGCAAGATCATCCTGGGGTTCGTGCTGGGAAGCAAGCAGCTGTTCGATTTCGTCGACGAGAACCCGGTCTTCGAGTTCCATCCCTCGGCCTATACCAACGATCCCTTCCGCATTGCGCAGAACAACCGCATGGTGGCCATCAACTCCGCGATCGAGATCGACCTGACCGGCCAGGTGTGCGCTGAAACCATCGGCGCCCGCTTCTACAGCGGCTTTGGTGGACAGCTCGACTTTATTCGCGGCGCGGCGCGCTCCAAGGGAGGCAAGCCAATCATCGCCCTGCCTTCGACCGCCAAGGACGAGACCGTTTCCCGCATCGTGCCCCGGCTGGCCCACGGCGCCGGCGTGCTGACCGGACGCGCCGATGTGCATTACGTGGTCACCGAATACGGCGTGGCCTATCTGCATGGCCGCACTATTCGTCAGCGGGCTGGGGCGCTCATTGAGATTGCCCATCCCAAGTTCCGTAGCGAGCTATACGAGTATTGCGAGCAACAGCGCTGGTTCCAGCGCAATAGTCTCGAGGAAATAAAGGAAAATCATGCCAAGTCAATCGCAACCGCGCGGTAACATCACCATCGACGCCGAAGAATGCAAAGGCTGCGGGCTGTGTGTGGAGTCGTGCCCGCCCGAATGCCTGTCGTTGGCGCCCGAACTCAGCAAGTACGGTGTGCATCCTGCCGTATACAGCGGCCACGATTGCACCGGCTGCGGCGCGTGTTTCTACTGCTGCCCAGAACCCGGAGCGATCACGGTCTATCGCCTTATCAAGCCGCCCAAAGCGACCGTATCCGTAGTCAACGCCAACCAGGGAGGAAGCCATGCGCCAGCTATGTAAAGGGAATGTCGCCGTTGTCAAAGGCGCAGTGCTGGCCGGCTGCCGGTCGTTTTACGGATACCCCATCACTCCCGCCAGCGAGATCGCCGAATACGCCGCCCTCCTCATCCCCGAAGTCGGCGGAACTTTCCTGCAGGCAGAGAGTGAAGTGTCAGCCATCAACATGGTGTATGGTGCGGCCTCGGCGGGACAGCGCGTGATGACCGCTTCTTCCGGCCCGGGCTTGAGCCTGATGCAGGAAGGCATCTCCTACATTGCGGGATCAGAACTGCCCTGCGTCATCGTCGATGTAGTCCGCGGCGGTCCCGGACTGGGCAACATCGCCCCCGAGCAGAGCGATTATTTCTGCTGCGTCAAGGGTGGAGGCCACGGCTGCTACCGCAACATCGTGCTGGCGCCCGGCTCGGTGCAGGAGATGTTCGACCTGACCGTGCTCGCCTTCGAGCTGGCTGATCGCTATCGCAACCCCGTCATCATCATGACGGACGGCTACGTTGGCCAGATGCAGGAGCCGCTGGAAATCAAGCTGCGCGATGTGGAACCGCCGGCGAAAGATTGGGCGGTGAAGGGTACCAAGGAAACGCAGAAGAACGTCATCAGCTCTATCTTTCTTGAGCCTGACGAGCTTGAGGCGCACGTCCGCAAGCTGGAAGCCAAGTATCAACTCGCGCAGGAGCTGGAAACTCGCAGCGAAACCTACCTGACGGAAGACGCCGACATTCTGCTGATTGGCTTCGGCATCGTCTCGCGCGTGTTGCGCTCCACGGTCGATCAGTTGCGCGCCCAGGGCGTGAAAGCCGGGCTCTTCCGGCCGATCACGCTATGGCCGTTCCCGGCACGCGAACTGCAGACAACGGCGAAGACGGTGAAGTCGGCTCTCGTGGTTGAGCTGAGCACCGGCATGATGCTGGAAGACGTGAAGCTGACGCTGAACGGCACGCTGCCTATCGAGTTCTACGGACGCGCCGGCGGCAATGTGCCTACGGTGGAAGAGATTACCGCGCAGGTGTTCGCGCGCATCGCCGCGCTGGTGTAACGGGCCGAGGGCTGGCCAGCAGGTCCCCCGGTCGCACGGCGACCGAGGGATGACAAAGATTTTTGCAGGTCAAAATGCACGCCTGAAGGCGTGCCCTGAGCTTGCCAAAGGGGCGTGCTCGACCCGGGGGTGAAACAAAAGCCCTGAGGGCCAGGAGGAATCGTGGAAGGTTATCAGGTAGTTTACGAAAAATCACCGGCATTCTATGACAAATACGGCCGCAAGGCCGAGTTGCAACAGCAGACGCATTATTGCCCCGGCTGCGGCCACGGCATCGCGCACAAGCTGATCGCCGAAGCGCTCACCGAACTTGGCGTGCAGGACCGTGCCATCCTGGTGAGTCCGGTTGGCTGCTCGGTGTTTGCTTATTACTATTTCGATGTGGGCAACGTTCAAGTCGCCCACGGGCGTGCCCCCGCTGCGGCGACCGCGCTGAAGCGCGCCAATCCTAACTCCATCGTCATGTCCTACCAGGGCGACGGAGACCTTGCCGCCATCGGCACGGCCGAGATCATTCACGCTGCCAACCGCGGCGAGAACATCACAGTGTTCTTTATTAACAACTCCATCTACGGCATGACGGGTGGCCAGATGGCTCCCACCACGCTCGTAGGACAGACGAGCACGACCTCTCCCTGGGGACGCCGCCCCAACAACGAAGGTCTGCCGCTGCACGTCGCTGAGTTGCTGGCGTCGCTGGAAACTCCGACTTACATCGAGCGCGTCGCACTCTGCGATATGAAGAACATCACCAAGGCGAAAAAGGCGGTGAAGAAAGCGCTGGAAATTCAGAAGAACGGCGGTGGCTTCTCGCTGATCGAGATGCTCTCGCCCTGTCCGACCATCATGAAGATGGATCCCGTGGTCGCGCGCAACTGGGTAGCCAACACGCTGGTGAAGGCGTTCCCGCTGGGCGTCTTCCGCGATCGCAAACCTGAGTTGCCTCCCTCTGCAAAAGTGCCGCACAAAACGGTGGCGGAGGCGCTGGGAGTTGATACCAGTGCCGGACCGGAGATCCCGCCCGCACATCGCCATCACACTCGCGAGGTCACGGTGAAGTTCGCCGGCTTCGGCGGACAGGGCGTCCTGCTGATGGGCCAGTTGCTGGCCGAGATGGGATTGCGTGAGAAGATGGAGGTAAGCTGGCTGCCGTCGTACGGGCCGGAGATGCGTTCCGGCAGCGCGCACTGCCACGTTACGCTCTCGCACGAACGCATCGGAACCCCGCTGATTTCGCGGCCGGAAGTGCTGGTCGCGATGAATGAGCTCTCGCTGCGAAAGTTCGCTTCCAGTGTGGCCTCGGGCGGGCTGATCCTCTACAACCATGAAAAATTGCCTGATGATTTCGAGATCACCCACGCGCGCGTGGTCTGCGTGCCGGTATCGGACATCGCCGATCGGCTGGGGTCAACCAAGGTCGCGAACGTCGTGATGCTGGGCGCGCTGCTGGAAGAAACCGAGTGCCTGCCTCCTGACACGGCAATCGCAGTGCTGGAAGCCATGGTGAAAAACCCGAAGCTTCTGGAACTCGATCGCCAGGCTCTCAAGGCCGGACAAAGCTACGTGGATACGGAAGTGGAAATTGGGGCCGTGGCGCAGCCGGATGGATATTCGTATTAGAGTTGCTTTCGAAGCTGACAGTTAAGGCCGGGTCGATGCCCGGCCTTTCGAATTGGCGCGCTTTTTCCCGTTCGTTCGTCCGATCAAAGCTAATCTCCAAGTTTGTTTCTCGAGCATCTGCTCGACCGACCGGCCGCCACCGCTTCCTCCCACTGCAGCTACCGTCCACATCTTGTGGGTTATTTAACAATCCACCACCTCAGTGGTCTTTACACGGCGAGAAATTAACATAAGATTCATGCTGCAACAACACAACACGAGAGAGCCGCACTATCGCAGCAAAAAGGCAGGTTGGGTTCTCGTCCTGTGAGCAGTGCGCCCATGATCGAGGCAGCCGGAGATTTGCTCCGGAATACCGCGCTCGGCCCCTTGTAGTCTGATACTTCTTTCAGGCCCCGGCAGTCCCCGTTTCGCACGGCGGCAGCAAGCTCCATCCCCAGGAGTACCGATTCGTGCCGGCCACGCATTCATAAGAGCTACTGGTAAATAGCGATTTTAGATTCGAACCACGGTGCGCTAAGACACTTCGTCGGACCGGACAGCGGTTGAGATGGCGACCTTCCGGACTGTGCTTCCGCGAGGTTGAGAGAGATTTTTGTCCCTGGACGTCATCCGTGGTTCGTGCGAGTTGGCAGCTGACGGCTGACTAAAAATGATTGCTCTGATGCGGCCCGATCACCAAAAGGAGATCAAACATGATCGCTCGATTGAAGCTTCGACTCACTACCACGGTAGGAGAGCCAGTGGCAAAAGTCCAATCAAGGACCAATTTCGCTCGGCATTTGTCTGCCCTAGCCGCGATTTTGTTTTTCCTGGTGGGAACCGTGTACGGCAACATCTTCGTAAGCCGATACGATAACTCCCAGGTCGATCTGTACGACGACGCTGGCAATCTTCTCCAGCGAGGATTTATCGCGGCCGGACAGGGCAGTGAAGGCTTTGCCTGCGTTAAGCTATCGAGCAATCGGATCTTTGCGGCGAACAACTCGAACGCCATTGGAGTTTTCGACATCAATACGGGGACGAAGATCACCAGCTTCACGGTCGGTGGCGGATCGATCGCGGCATTGGCCATTAATATATCCGGAACCATACTCTATGCTGCCGACTACAGTGGGCACATCTATGGAGTGGATACCACAACTTTTCTCATTAAATACCAGGTGGCGACGGCCGCGTCTCACGACATCGCGGTTGGCCCGGATGGCAATATCTACGGAGCCTATTTCAACAGCCATCAAGGGGTGCAGAGTTTTAAGCCCGATCTGACCCCGATCGGCACCTTCATCCCGGATGGCATGCTTCCCTACGCTGGAGGAATGGTCTTCGACGGAAGCGGCAATCTATGGGTCACCAACACCGGGCCCGCCGGACCTAACGATGGGATCTATGAGTTCACCGGTCCACTGAATGCGCTGCCCGGCCGTCTCTTAAACATTACCGCCGATCCAAACGCATTTCCCCTGGGCATGGACATCAGTCCGATGAATCCGCCGGCTCCGCCCATCGATGCCTGCAAGGGATGTATCGTGGTCGCTGAGCTAAAGGGAAAGAACGGCAATAGCATCGGGAGTATCTCCCAGGTCGATCCCAGCACATGTACAGGAACCGTTACCAGTCCTGGAACATGCTCGTTCGCCGCGCCCGATCCTTACATCGCTGTGGAAAATGGGGCTGAGCCGAAGTATGTTCACTTCTCCGAGAACTGTAGCGACACTGGCTATCTCGAGATTTGCAAAATGTCGTGCCTCAGCAATCCGGTGACCGGGTTGTTTACCTTCACGGCAACGAATGACGGTTTTTCCGCTCCCCCTCAGACGATTCCCGTAGGCGCCTGCTCAGGACCTATCCAGGTTCCCAACGGCACGGTCTCAATCACGGAAACGCAGCAACTAGGGATCGAGGTGACCGGTATCACCGCTTATGACTACGACTACCAGGGATACCAGATCAATGCCCTGCTGTCCGAAAATCTGCCGTTCACGACTGGCAACGTAAATGTAACTTCCGGAGATGTTTCGACTGAGACGATCGCCGGCTTTACCAATTGCGCATCGGGACCGGGCGAATTAAAGATCTGCAAAGTTGCCGGTCAGGGCGTTCAAATCGGCCAGTACTTTAACTTCTCAGTCACGGGTCCGAACGGTACAAAGAACTACAGCGTTCCGGCCGGACCGGCTCCGAATGGTTATTGCGAGGTCGGTGATTCGTACGACGTCGGAACATCGGTGCTGGTTCAGGAAAGCGTCCCGACCGGCATCCGAGTGTCTAACATTTCGGTAGCTCCGCCGGACCGGGGCGGCAAGCAAACCGCCAATAGCGTTATAGCCATCATCGACAGTGGCACGACGGAAGTGACCTTCACCGATGCAGCCTCTGCCTCGCTTGTGAGGTCTTCGATCAGGCATTGACACGGCTACGATTACGGCTAGGCCTGGCAATGCACGTGGTCCAAGCTGGCGGCCCGGGCAACGCAAGCACCTTGGGTCATCAACCACCCTAGATGTGATACGTTGCCTGGTCCGCGGCTGAAGCCGACTGGCAAAGATTCGTCTGCTCAACTGCACCGCTGAAGCGGCTGTTACGAAACTTCTGTCGTCCGCCGAAGCGGACTCTCGATTTCCCACTCACAGCGTCCCACACCTGAAGGTGTGGGCTCTCCCCTTCCGCCACGGGGCGGCTGACGAATGTTTTGTTCTACCACCCTCGCTCCATCACGAGTTTCGTAGTAGCCTCTGAAGCGGTGCTGCACCCGCACGACGCACCAGCCGCATGGTGCTCCACCCGCACCGTGCTTCAGCCTGCGCAATGACGGAATCCTTATGAGCCAATCCAACTTGATTCTGGTGGAGGCATTCTGAATAGGGGTGTCTTTTTTTCTCGTATTGGGATCTGAATCGCCGGTAAGGGGAGGGCTCGCCCGACTGTCGCTTTCGGCGCGGTGCAACTTGCGAGGCTGGTGCGGATTCCTGCTGCTCGCAACGCTGATTTGCGCCATTCCGCAGAGATGTTCCGCCTATTCGGTGCTGACCCATGAAGAAATCATCGATCTTGCCTGGAACGGCTCCATTCGCCCGTTGCTTCTGAGCCGCTATCCCGGCACGACCGAAGAGCAGCTCCAGGTGGCGCACGCGTTTGCTTACGGCGGATGCGCCATTCAGGACGCCGGGTACTATCCATTTGCCAACGTTTTTTTCAGCAATCTGGCCCACTATGTGCGCACCGGCGACTTCGTCGATAGCCTTTTACGCAATGCGCATAACGTAAACGAATACGCCTTCGCCATCGGCGCGCTATCTCATTATGTGGGGGATTCCGTCGGTCATGCCGAAGCCATTAACCCTGCGACTGCAATCGAATATCCCAAGCTGGCAAGAAAATTCGGCAGCATTGTTACTTATCAGGACAATCCGCACGCCTTTGTCGCCACCGAGTTTTCCTTCGATGTGGAGCAGATCTCACGCGACCGTTTTGCACCTGAGGCTTACCTCCACTACATAGGGCTGAAGGTGCCACGCAAGCTGTTGGAGAGGGCGTTCTTTGAAACTTACGGCCTGAAGCTTACCAGGGTGATGGGTAAGACATCACGCGCCGGGATCAAGAGCTATCGCACCTCGGTTCGCTCGTTTATTCCGGTTTTCGCGAAGTCGGAAGTCGTCATTCACCGCAAAGATTTCCCCGAAGACGTCCCGTCCGACTCGTTTCTCGAATTGGAGCACGAACTGGAACAGGCCGCGTACCTGCCCGCCTGGAAGAACGAGTACCAGCCGCCAAGTTTCGGGGAACATCTGCTGGCGCTTGTGATTCGCATTTTGCCGCCCATTGGCGCGCTTGAGTACCTCAAAATTCGAGGCCCCAACACCGAGACCGAACAGAAGTACGTGGATAGTCTCGATCGAACCATGAGTGTCTATGACGAAATGTTGGGCAAATTGAAGGTAGAACCAGATCCGCTGCACCTCGCCAACCTCGATCTGGATACCGGAAAACCGACACGGCGCGGGGCGTATGCACTTACCGACAAGACGTATTCCAAGCTCTTGCACATTATCACTTCGAATCCGCAACGCCGGGTTCCGGCTGGGCTGAGGCGGGACATCCTTAACTTCTATTCCGATCCGGGGACGGCGGCTGATGGGAAGGCCCATCACAAGACAGGACAGCAGATACTAACCGAGCTGAATGTTCTGAAGCAGATGACGGTAATACCCAAACCGTGAACAAATGAGGTGAACGCAAGCCGGTCGAGGGGGTTGGTGAAGACTTCCGGGCAAGAGCCATATCTACCCTTGTTTCATCTGTTTAGGGCTCCAATTTCTTCTTCACAAATTCCCAACGCCTTTCTAACCGCTTCTTAAAGACTCCAAGCTGGTTACCGCGCTACTTTCCGACTCGCAGCCGGTGATGGCTCACGGATTCTGAGCCCAGGTTCGCTAAACGAAGGTGGAACTTGAGGACACAGGCCTCCGGGATTCATCGGCAGCAAATTCAGTTTCCGGCTGCCGCCGCAAACATAACTTGGAGAATGACCATGAAACGCTTCGCCTCGCTCTTCACCTTTGCCGTAACTCTGCTGCTCTGCTCCTCGCTGTGGGGGCAGAACTACAAATTCATGATCGTCAGATACCCTGTTAACAACCCGGCCGATCAGTTCACGCAGTTGCTTGGCATTAACAACAACGTGCAAATCGCCGGTTATCACAATTTCAATCAAAACTCGGGATTCACGTACCAATTTGAGGGCAGCTTCGTCAACGAGAACTATCCCGGCTCGATGATGACCCAGGTCATCGGCATCAACAACAACGGCACCACGGATGGCTTTTACGTCGACAACAACAACGTAACCCACGGCTTTACCAATACCAATGGCAAGTTTGCGACGGTCGATTACCCGGGCACGCCGTTCAATCAGCTGCTGGGACAGAATGACATGGGCCAGGCAGCGGGATATTACAGCTTGAGCCCCGACAACACGACTCCCGACTTCCCGTACATTTACGACGAGTCGGGCGCAGTTTTCCAGGTCATCACCATTCCGGGGGCAGTCCAGGGAGCGCAGGCCACCGGCATCAACAACTCACAGCAGGTCTGCGGCTTCTACGTGGACGCGAATGGTGTGAACCACGGCTTCCTGCTCAACTTCGGCCAACTGACGGTTTTGGACGCTCCGGGCAGCACCTTCACCCAGGCGCTCGGGCTGAACAATGAAGGACAGGTCGTGGGCCAGTACATGGACGCCGGCAACAACACGCACGGCTTTGTCTGGACCAAGCAGAATGGCTTCACCACGGTCGATATTCCCCAGGGTGTAGGCACCACCGTCATAAACGGCATCAACGACCGAGGCATACTGGCCGGTTTCTATGGCACGGCGCCTATCAACACCGGCGCCGTCGGCTTCCCGGTCGGGGGGGTTCAGTAATAAGTAGGCCATCGGTCCGCGACAGCAAGCAGCCCCCGTCCTGAAAACAAGCAGGACGGGGGCTTTTTTGCGCCCAAACCGAGCGACGCCGTCAAAACACGGCCAGCCATGCGATGCTGCAACTCCCGTGATCTCCTGCAGTGGCCGCTAGCTCTTGGCGACGTGCGAGTCTATAATCCGGCCATTCTGCCTGGGCAGACCCACATCATGCCGGGAGTATTCATCAGTTATCGTCGCGAAGACAGCGCCGCCTATGCCGGGCGATTGTTCGACATTCTGAGCGCCGAGTTTGGCGCAGACAACACGTTCATGGATGTTGACGACATCAAGGGGGGCGACGACTTCACCACGGTGATCGAGCGCAAACTCAGTGTGTCGGACGCTATGGTTGCCGTGATCGGTGAGCATTGGCTCTCCGTGACCGATCCGAATGGAGGGCGGCGGCTGGATAATCCGAACGATTTCGTTCGCATGGAAATCTCCAAGGCATTGCAGCGCGGTATTCGCGTGATTCCCGTCCTGGTGGGTGGGGCAACGCTGCCGCACCCGAGCGACTTGCCCGCCGACCTGCAGGCGTTGTGCGAGCGGCAGGCGATGGAAATACGCGACACGCGTTTCCATGACGATGCCAAGGAGCTGATCGATGTACTGCATGGCACCCTTCACGGTACGGGCTTCCTACCCAAAGAGCTGAATCGCAAGAGATTCATCCCCGCATTCGTGCTTGGTGCAGCAGTGATTTTCGGCGGTTTCGCACTATTGCTGGTTCATCGGCAAAAAGCCGAACAAACGAACCCTCCCGCGGCAGCCAGCGGACAAGCTGCACAGGGTTCGACCCGCATCAGCGGAAGCGGCACGGGGGCTGCGGATCCTTCGGCAAACGTCGCCGGCGAATGGCAGGCGACGGTGAAGTATGACTGGGGAGACACCTACAACGAGTTGTTTGATTTTGAAGTTGACGGCCAGGAGTTGTCCGGAACGGCCGGATTTCTCGGAAGCCGCAAGGGACAAGGCCGGCCCATATCGGACGCTAAGATCACCGGCGACCGGATCAGCTTCATGACAAAGAGCCTCACGACCCTATCCGGCGATGACAAAACTTACGAAGACAAGCACTACTACAAAGGCACGATCAAGGGCGACAGCATCGACTTCACCATGGTGACCGACAGCAGCATTGAGTCTCATACGCCTATTCACTTCACCGCAACCCGGGTCAAGAAGTAAGGAAGAGCGCTCCACTCCACCGCCTCAGGACTTTTTCGCAGTCGCCCCCACCCGCTCCTCGATCTGCGCGACCAACTTCTTCGTAGTGGGTACGTCGACTCCCCAGCGGGCCGCGCCGCGAATGATAGGCCCGGCGATGCCATCCAGTTCCAACTGACGACCTGCGTCCAGGTCCTTCGCCATGGAGCTGCGCATGGTTGGCGGCGATGAGTCGAGAATCACCTGCACCCGCGCAGGATCGATCACCGCGCCGTAGCCTTCGGCTACTGCCCGTGCTTCGGCAAAGGCGTCGTACATCGTCGTCTTCCAGCCCGGGTCGGCCATGATCTGGCCCCGGTTCTTGCCGGAAGCCGCGGTGGTCAGCGCGAACGGCCCGAGGAAGCACAGCTTGCCCCACAGCAGGCTCTGCTCGTTCTGGATGAACGAACACAGGAAGCCCAGGTCGCGCAACTCATCCGCAGTCCCGCTGAGCAAGGACTCTCCGGCGGCGGAAAGGTTCAGCCGCACGGGAGAGTGCTGCACAAAGTGTCCGTCGGCGGCGCGGTCAGCTTCGACAGCGATGGTCGCGGGAATGACCTTGTCATCCCCGTAGCGCGCGCGCAGCACCGCAACGTGATCGATTCCGTTCAGCAGCGGGACAATGGCCGGCGGCACGGTGACGATCTCCTTCAGCGCGTCTTCGAGTTGGTAGGTCTTGGTCGCCAACCACAGCACGTCGGTTGGCTCCGACACCGCGGCCGCAAGCTTCACGGTGGCAGTGAGAGCGTCCGAAGGCCTTTGCAGCGTTACCTCTTTCGGAAAGCTCTTCAGTTTCTCTCGCCGTACGATCAGGGTAACGTCGTTGCCGAGCGCTGCCAGAGCTGTACCCATCAGCCCGCCGATTGCGCCCGCACCCAGGATTGTGTGCTTCATAGCTGCCGTTCCTCCTCAAGTAAACAAGTCTCCGTTGGTAATGATAACGGGTGAGTCGGCAGTACATTGCCGTCGACCAACCCCAGGTTGCTGTCCCACGTCACACAGGGCATGAAGGCGGGAAGCAGGCTCACAAGCGTGAGGGTCAACTGGAGCGGCATTGCTCTTCTATCGGCGGCACTTGTTCTAGGTGCAGGCTGCGGCTCAAAGCGGGTTGCTCTAACGCCTGCTCCGCAGGCAATTCTCGCCTCGGCACCGAATTCCGCAAAAGGAAGTGCCGATGGCGTAACCGTAACTGCGCGCGCTGAGGCATGGAATGGGCATCCGCGTAATCTGTCTGACAAGGTTTTGCCCCTCAAGGTGACCGTCGACAACAACAGCGGCAAACCACTGGCGGTGCGTTACAACGAATTCGTAATTCAGTCGGGGGCAGAGCAGTATGCGGCCATACCTCCGTTCGACGTTACGGGCAGCACCTATGCATCTCTATTGACCCAACCAGATGAAGAAGGCGGCCACTTTCAGGACGTGAGCTGGAACGTCGCAAGTGCTTCTCAGCCCGGCAGTGTCGCATCCAAGCCGGCCGTTGCGGCGTCGGCCCAGCAGCCAGACCCGGACCACGATCGCGACATCGATCATCCTGCACACCGGCAGGTGATGAGGCACGACTATGAGTGGCGGGGCTACTATGTCGCTCCCTGGTGGGGATACTCGTATCCCGGCATCGGATTCTGGTCGTCTCCCTGGGGTCCGCCTGATTTGGGCTACTACAATGAGTACTACCCCTACATGCAGAAAGTGCAGTTGCCGACGGAGTCCATGTTGCGGAAAGCGATTCCCGAGGGTGTTATCGCAGACGGCGGCGACGTCACGGGATTTCTTTATTTCCAGCCGCCGAAGGTGAACGATAACGAACAGGGGCTGACGTTCAAGGTAAAGCTGATCGACGCAAAGACCAACCAGCAGTTCGGCACCATCGAGGTACCCTTCATCGCAAAGAAGCGCTAGAATCCCGCAACATCGTTCTTGAGCTTCGTTTCCCTCAAACGGCATCTAAGCTGGAAGGGCGAATTTCGCACCACCTCTCCTTGTAAAGGTTCCTGGATGATTTGGTCTGTGCTGGCTGGAGTGCTCGCTGGTTTTGTGCTTGGGTTCCTGGGCGCAGGAGGAACGGTAGTTGCCCTCCCAATTCTGCTGTATGTGGCAAAGCTCAGGCCACATCTGACGTTCGGCACCAATGCCCTCGGCGTGTCGTTCATTGCCGTTTCGCTGCTGTTGTGGAGGCTGAGGAAGAGCACGGTTTCCGTCAGGTCCGGCTTTACATTCGCTGTTCCGGGACTGATCGGCATCTACATCGGTGCACACATAGGACTCATCTATCCGGGAGCAAAACTGGTTTACCTGCTGGGAATTCTTCTGTTCTTTGTCGCTGCCTGGATCTTCTATCTCAGCACCCAAGTGCAGGTGACAACCGAGCCCAAGGCTTCGAGCTCGGCGGCAGGCGGAAGATCGAGGGTAGTTAAGATTGGATCGGCGGCTTTCGTAGTAGGGCTGACCGCGGGCTTCTTTGCCATCGGCGGCGGTTTCATGATCGTGCCGGCGCTTATGCTGGCGGGCGGCTTAGAACTCGGACTCGCTGCCCGTACGGCTCTCATTCCAATTGCCGCGTTCTCAGCCCTGGTAGGAGTAGAGTATCTTCTCGCCGGCTCGGTCAAAACCAGTTGGTCGTTATGGATGTTGGCGGGCGGACTGGCCGGCGGTGCCTTCGGAATATGGCTAAGCGAGCGACTGCCCCTGAAGATCATGCAGCGCGCTTTGGCCGTTTTTCTGGCACTCACAGGCTTCTATATGATTCTTACGTCTCCATGATTCTTCAATGAGAACAGACAAAGAAAACCACAGGCTGGAATTGGTCTCTACTCTTTCGCCATCGCGTAGTAGCCTTGGCGGGCCTGCACCTTATATCCCTCGCCCTTCACCTTGATCTGGATCTTGCGATAGCTGCCGTCGAGTTTATTGTCGGTCGGGGTATACCCAATGTTGTACTGGCTGCGCAGCTCATTCTGGATCTGGTCGAAAGCGGCGCGCAACTTATCCTGCTTGTTGCCGACTTCGATCACCCGCCCGCCGGTTTCGTCGGCAAGCTTCTTCATTGACGCGTCGCCGCTGTAGCCCAGACCACCATAGAATCCCCGGTCAGCGATAAGAATGACGTAGCAAATAGCGTCAGCTTTTTGGGCCGCTTCAATCGCGTCTTTGATCCGCATGTGGCTGCCTTCGTCTTCGCCGTCGGTAAAGACGATCATGGCTTTGCGTCCGACTTCGTTCTTGAGCTTCTCGTCGGCCCCAAGGAAAACCGCGTCATAGAGAGCCGTGCTTCGCGGGTGTGCATCGGGAACCGGGCCGCCCCCCAATCCCGGAATGCCTCCTCCGGAAGCTCCGCCGTTGATCTCAAGCTTGTTGAGGGCATGAGAAAGCTGGTTAGCGCTACTGGTAAAGTCCTGGTCCAGGTCGATGTCGGAGTCGAAGTTGATGAGGAACGCAAGGTCCTTGGGTCGAAGCACGCTGCGCAGAAACTCGGTACACGATTCCTGCTCGATGCCCAGCACATGCATCTGGCTAGGACTGGTATCGATCAGGATGCCCAGGGTCAGCGGCTGGTCCGACTCTGCGGAAAAATACTTGATGGTTTGCTGCTGGCCGTCCTCATAGACATCGAAATCGGTCTTCGTCAGGTTGGGTATCAGCATGCCGTGCTTGTCCTTCACGTTGAAGAACAGGTTTACGACGTTGACTTCCGCCTTGAACGTCTGCAGGGGCTCTTCGTTTCCCTGCTCCTGCGCAGGAGCAGCCTGTTGATCCTGCGATTGAGGCTGGGAAGCGGAGTTCTGCGATTGCGACTGCGCGGGTGCCGGAGCCGGGGATTGTGACTGTGCCTGCGCCGGCAGCCCGGCGCTTAGACATAGGAGCAGACCGGCCACAACGGCGGTCCTGGAAAAAGGGATCAACAACATGGTCTCTCGATTCTTGCGAATGCATCCATTGTATTGCAAGGGTAGTCTGCGTGCCTCAACAGCGCCCCGTGTTGCTGGGAGGTATACTGAGCGTAGTCCCGGCAAACTGGAGACCTGACCACCAATATGTTCAATCGGCGATTGAGCTACTGGATTTTGTCCGCCGCACTTGGCGCACTTATCCTTTTCACGCCTTCTCTAAGCGCGCAAGAGAAGTTACCGGATGCGCCGCATCCTCAGAACAATGCTCCAGTGCCGCAGGTCAACGTGCCCAGTTCCGGCGCCGCGGATACCCAGGGAGAATCCTCCTCCGCAGCAAACCCGGAATCCGGCGCAAATACTCGGCCAAGCGACGCCAACACCGGGCAGCAAAACCCCCAGCCACCTCCGCCAGGATCCCGGGAAATCAAAACCATTCCTCCAGGACAGGCGCCCACGACGAGCGGCAGCGGAGCGGACCAACTCTTTACCCTGAGCCACACCGTGAATTTTGTTTCCGTGCCGGTGACGGTAAAGAACAACGAAGGGCAACTGGTCGCCGGTTTGCTGGAGAAGGACTTCAGCATCTATGAAAACGGAATCCCGCAGAAGATCAAGTTCTTCACCAGCGATCCCTTTCCTCTTGCTACCGCGCTGGTAATTGATGCCAACCTTCCAGAACCTACTTTGAAAAAGGTAGGACAGACTTACTCCGCGCTAACCGGGGCCTTTGGACCGTTCGATAGAACTGCGGTCTATACCTACGGCAACACGGTCAATAAGCAGTCGGATTTCGGCAATGCCCAGCGACTGCAAATCGCTTTACAGCGGATTCGCGACATTGAGGGCACGACGCCCGGCCCCGTCGAACT
Source organism: uncultured Acidobacteriaceae bacterium (assembly GCA_963846815.1). Classification (GTDB taxonomy): domain Bacteria; phylum Acidobacteriota; class Terriglobia; order Terriglobales; family Acidobacteriaceae; genus CAVVDY01. The sequence goes on from CAWJXG010000004.1 coordinate 313,891, forward strand.
TGGCGGCCCATTCGGTTCCGGGCCGACAAACAACGGCAAACCGGTAGATCCCGGACGGCTGCAGGTGAACACACCGCCGCGCCTGTCGACCGTCCTGAATGATGCCATTCTGACGGCGGCACAGGACCTTTCTCATGAATCACGCGAGAGCCGCAAAATCATCTTCGTCATCAGCAACGGACGGGAATACGGCAGCCGCGCCAGCTACGAGCAGGTCCTGAAGGTGCTGCTGACGTACAACATTACCGTCTATGCCATCGGCGTGGACTCCGCGGCGCTGCCGGTTTATCGCGAGCTCGGCAAGGTACACATTCCCACGCAGGGCTATACCGACATTCTTCCCAAGTATGTCAATGCTACCGGCGGCGACGTAATTAATGAGTTCTCTCGCGAGGCGATCGAAACCGCCTACGGCCAGGTCACGGTCCAGGCACGCAACCAGTACACCTTGGGCTACACCACGAACCTGAGCCCCTCCAGCCAGTATCGCGACATTGAAGTACGGGTAAAGCGTCCTGGATTGCTGGTAACGGCGAAGCACGGATACTATCCGCTGCCGCCGGAGCGCATCCGGCCGGAAGCGGCTGAGCAGCAGCCACCTTCTAACGCGCAGCCGCCTCCTAAGCCGCAGTAGAACCGTCCGATTTTTTTGTTTTTTGGCGTGAGACGAAGCGACAAAGCCCCGGGAATGGGGCCAGTCGTTTTGCCCGACGGAAGATGACCCGCTTTCGGTTGACGGCTGATCCTGCGCGATGTTGCAGGAACAGGAACTCAAGGCGTAGAACAGGACGGGAACTTGGGTGCTCAATTTGGCACTCATGGCGCCCGAGTGCCAGTTGACACTCCGTTATTCAATACCTAGAATAAAGCTGTAGCAGTGCAGGCTTTAGATAGCCTGTAAATTATTGTCTTACAGCAGTTTAGCATTTTCTTGATGGGAACCCCAAACAGTATCGGCCGGCGTGAACGCGAGATCCTCACAGCCATTGTGGAGACCTACATCTCGACTGGGGAACCAGTTGGTTCCCGGACACTGGCCCGCACTAACCCGGAGAGCCTGAGTGCTGCGTCCATTCGTAACGTGATGGCCGATCTGTCAGAGGCCGGATTTCTGGAGCAGCCGCACACCTCCGCGGGGCGCATTCCCACCACCCAAGCTTACCGTTTTTATGTGAAGCAGCTTACCGGAGAGGCCCGGCTTTCGCCCGCCGACGAAGGCCTCATCCAGGGCAATCTTCAGGGTGCCGGAGACATTCAGGAATTTCTGGAGCGCACATCTCATGTGCTGTCGCTGGTGTCTCACGGTGTAGGCGTGACCGTTGCCACGAATCCGATCCAGCGCAACGAACTGGAACACGTTTACTTCCAGCGGGTGGGCGATCGGAAGATCCTGGCCGTGCTCGTAACCAGTGGAGGCCTGGTACGGGACCGTGTAATTCGTCCGGAGCGTGATCTGTCGAGCGAGGACTTGGAGATTGCAGCCAACTACATCAACCAGAATTTCCGTGGCTGGGAGATGGAGGCAGTGCGCAACGAGCTCGCCCGGCGGGTGCAGCAGGAGCGCAATGAATACGACCGCCTGATGCTCTCGGTCGAGCAGTTGCAGAACGCGCTCGCTACCCAGAATGCAGCGCAAATCGTGTTTGTGGAGGGCGCAGCGAACCTGGTGGTTAACGAGCAGGACAAAGAGCGGCTGCGCCAGTTGCTGGCGACGCTGGAAGAGAAGCAGCGGATTGTCGATTTGCTGTCCGCGTACCTCGATACCCGGCAGGAGGCGGTCCGGGTGGTCGTGGGTCTGGAAGATGCCATGCCGCATCTAAATAATTTCGTGCTCATTGGCACGCCCGCGCGAGTGGGGGATGAGGTTATGGGTTCGCTGGCAGTTATCGGGCCCACTCGCATGGATTACGAGAACACCATCACCGCAGTTTCCTATATCGCGCGACTTTTCGATCGTCTGTGGAACGAATCGACGTAGGGGATCCATGTCAGACAAGAAACAAAGCAACTCCGTTGATGTGGAACTGGAGTTAGATCACGAGCTGCCGGCGGCAGAGGACAATGATGCTCCGCAGGGGGCCTCGGCGCAGACTCGAGCAAAAGATCCAGCTTCGGCAGGTTCAGAACTGGAAAAGGCAAAGGCCGAATGCGCTGCTTATCTCGATCGCGCTGCCCGCATCCAGGCGGAGTTCGAGAACTATCGAAAACGAAGCGCCCGTGAGCAGCAGGAGTACCGGGAGTATGCCGTCGCCGATGCCGTGAAGTCTTTGCTGCCGATTCTCGATAGTCTGGATCGTGCGCTGAAAACCAGTGCTGCGTCTTTGGAGGACTTCCGTTCCGGGATCGAGCTGATCGACAAACAGTTTCACGATGCGCTGGCAAAGCTCGGCGTTGAACCGGTGGAATCCGAGGGTCAGCCGTTCGATCCCAACTTTCACCAGGCGATTCAAATGGTGGACACGGACGAGGCAGAGGACAACCACGTGCTGCAAGAACTTCAGCGCGGGTACAAATTGAAGGACCGGCTACTGCGCCCGGCAATGGTCCGCGTGGCGCGAAGTACGAGATAAGAAGTCCCCAGGGCGTGTGGCGGCACAAGACATTTCTTTCGCTGCGCCCGGTGTGACAATCTGTAGGATAGGTTCGATACTTGCCAACTAACGTAAAACGCGATTTCTATGAAGTGCTCGGCGTCTCGCGCACGGCGAGCGACCAGGAGATCAAGAGCTGCTACCGCAAGCTCGCGCTGCAATACCATCCCGATCGCAATCCGGGCAATCCCGAGGCCGAAGAGAAATTCAAGGAGTGCAGCGAGGCCTACGCGGTATTGGCTGACACTGAAAAACGTGCACGCTACGACCGCTTTGGCCATGCCGGTGTTCCCGGCAATGGACCGAGCAGCGGCGGTTTCGATCCCGGAGTCTTCAACGATTTTCAGGACATCTTCGGCGATCTTTTCGGATTCGGCGACATGTTCGGCCAGGGACAGCGCCGGCGCACGAGGTCACAGCGCGGCTCCGATATGCGCCAGGACCTCACCTTGGAATTTGAAGAGGCCGTATTTGGCGTCACCAAGCAGGTCCAGATCAGGCGTTTGGAAACCTGTGAAGAGTGCAAGGGCAGCGGGGCCGCTCCCGGCAAAGCTCCAATCAACTGCACGACGTGCGGCGGGCGCGGCCAGGTTCGTTATCAGCAAGGCTTCTTTGCCGTGGCGCGCACGTGCAGTACTTGCGGCGGAACCGGCAAGCTGATCGTCGATCCCTGCAAGAAATGCAAGGGCCAGGGGCGCGTGAAGCGCGAGCGCACGGTCACGGTGAAAGTGCCGGCAGGGGTTGAGGAAAGCGCACGCATTCTTTATTCGGGGGAAGGGGAAGCCGGGCCATTCGACGGGCCTCCCGGAGACCTTTACGTTGTGTTGCACGTGAAGGAGCACTCGTTCTTTCACCGGGAGGGCAGCGACCTGCACTGCGTGATTCCGATTTCGTTCACCCAGGCCGCGCTCGGCACCGAAATTCACGTGCCGACGTTGGAAGGCGAGCACCGGCTGCAAGTGCCGGAAGCGACGCAGACCGGCACAACTCTGAGACTGAGGAACAAGGGCGTTCCTGTGCTGAATGGGCATGGCCGCGGCGACCTGTACGTTGAACTGAAGGTGCAGACTCCCGCCAAGGTGAGCAAGCGGCAACGTGAGTTGCTGTCGGAGTTGGAGAACGAGGGTGCCATCGAGAACAAGCCGGTCGACCGCTCCATTCTGGACAAAGTAAAAGACATGTTCGCGTAGGAGAGTAGTCGCTATTCGCCTTTCGCTTTTTGCCAGACGTTATCGCTGTCGTCTCCGTCGAAAGCCGGATTACCGCAGGATTTAACGGAAACCGAATAACCTCGGGAAGGCTTCGGGTTGGATGCCAGCTCTGGCGAAGCTGCTCTGGCGAAAAGCGAAGAGCCTACAGCGAAAAGCGCTTCTTCTTTTGGACCACAACCTCCGCATCTACGCGTGGTTTCTCCTGCTCGTAACCGTTCTGCCGGCAGCGGCGCGGCTGGCGCGGCCGCGTGAGCTGGCAAAAATCCTTCTTCTTCGCTATAAGGATCCGGGGCGCCGCAAACGCGCGCGCATCGGCGGCTTCATTTTTCTTGCCCTGGCGTTGATCGGGATCCCGATTGCTATCCACGTGCATCGTCCCGAATCGCGCTGGCTGGTTCTGGCGCTGCTGATAGGCGCCGTTTCCTCGACCGAGTTTGTGCTCGATACTCGACCCGTATTCAACGAAGAATTGCTGGCGCGGCAGAATCGCTATTTTGGCGGCATGTATGCTGCCATGGCAATCGCAATCGCTTTGCTGCTGATCGTCCGATGACACGCCGCCGCTGGATTGCCGATGAGTTCACCTCCGACCGAGCGGCGCTGACCGGCCCACACGCGACGCACCTGGCACGAACGCTGCGGGCGCGAGTCGGTCAGCAGTTCGATGTGGCGTGCGGAGAGCGTGTGTGCCGCGCCACGGTTTCTTCGGTTGCTGAGGATCGCGTGGAGTTCTCCCTGGCAGAGGAAATCCAGACCTCGCTGAGCGTCGTTCCGATTACGCTGCTGCTGGCGGTTTTCAAGTTCGATCGCATGGAGTTGGCGATCGAGAAATGCACGGAGCTCAACGTAACGCGGATCGTTCCGGCCGTCGCACGCCGCACAGAAAAGCATCTGGCGCTGGCAGCAGAAAAGCGGGTGGAGCGCTGGCGGCGAATTGCACACGAAGCGGCACAGCAGTCGCGTCGAATCGCTCCGCCGGAGATTGCCGATGTTGCGAAGTTGGCTGGGCTGTTGCATCTGGATGCCGGGCTGAAAATTGTGCTGGCGGAAAACGAAAGCGGCGTAACGCTGAGCGAACTTCTGCGCGTGCAGGATGACGTGAGTTCGCTGGCTCTAGCGGTTGGCCCGGAAGGCGGCTGGGCGGACGACGAACTCCAGGCATTCTCCGCCGCGCATTGGACCTCAGCTTCGCTGGGGGAAACGATTCTGCGCGCCGAGACCGCGGCCATTGCCGCTCTCGCAATCGCTCGCTCTGAGCTGGGCTGAGTTTTCCTTCTGTTTTCCTCAGGAATTCGAGCTTACTGCTCAATCGCGACTTGCTCTGCGGTCATCAACACGCGCATAATGGGGCTTCGCCTTTTGTTCGATAGCGGATTTGTGCCATGCCGAAGCGTTTCAGCCGCGAACAAGCCGCATTCCTTTTCGCTGACGATACCGCCGGCGGGCAGCCGTCCACGTTTGTCCCCACTGACGAACAGCGGCAAGCCATTGAGCACGTAGATGGTCCCATGCTGGTTGTTGCCGGCGCCGGTACGGGGAAGACGACCGTTCTGACGCAGCGCATCGCTCGGCTCATCAAGGAAGGCCATGCCAAGCCTAACGAGATTCTGGCGATCACCTATACGCGGAATTCAGCCCACGATCTGGTCGTTCGCCTGGCGGAAGCCTGGCTGGGCCGCAAAGACGAGGCGGCCGTCCGGCAGGTGCTGCGCTCAGGCATCAAGGTTGGGACCTTTCACGCTTATTGCTACGAACTGCTGTGTCGGGCTGGGTGCCGCTTTGAACTGGTAGACGATCAGGACCTGTACGTCCTGCTTCGCCGCAGAATCGAAGATCTCCGGTTGGAGCACTTCATCACCGCCGGCAATTTGGGAAAATTCCTCAACGACCTGCTGAGTTTCTTCCGGCGCTGCTCTGACGAGCTTCGCGGCCCGGACGATTACGACAACTACGTGGCCAAGCTTCTGAGTGGAGAAGAGACGCCACCCCGCGTCTGCAATTCGAAGCAGACATTGAGCGGTGTCGACTCAATTGCACGCTGCCAGGAGATTGCGCGAGTGTTCCGGTTGGTGGAAGAGATACTTGCGGCCGATGGCCTGGGAACATACGGCCACGTGATCACGCGTGCCTTGCAGTTGCTGGAAGATACGCACCATCCGCAATGGCTGGAAAGTGCTCGGGCCCGCGCCCGTTTCATTCTCATCGACGAGTTTCAGGATTCCAACGTCGTACAGATCAAGCTGGCCAAGACACTGGCGGGCGACGCAGCCAACGTCTTCGCGGTCGGAGATCCCGACCAGGCCATCTATCGCTTTCGCGGCGCCACCAGCGGCGCCTTCGATCAGTTCCTGGCTACGTTTGGCGCCGAGCGGGTGAAGCGCGTGACCATGAGCGCGAACCGCCGCTCGACGCAACCGGTACTGAGCACAGCTTATGAAGTGATAAAACGCAATCCCGAGATCACGACCTCGGCCCTTCCCGGAGGAGAGAAGTGGCAGCGGCAACCGCTGGTCCGCGCCCGCACCGCTGAGGAGCCAAGCCCGACTCCCAGGGTTCGGGTCTACGGCTGTGGAAGCCGGGAGAGCGAATCCGCATTTGTCGCAAACGAGATCGAGCGGCTGCACAAAGCGGGACGTCCGTGGAGCGATTTCGCTGTGATCTATCGCCAGCACAACCAGCGCGATGAGGTTGTTCAGCGGCTGCGGGAGCGCGATATTCCCTTCCATGTGGAAGGAGTGGACTTGCTGGAGACGAGCGAGGTTCGCGACCTGTTTGCCATCCTGATGGCATTGCAGCTTCGCGATCCGGTTAGCCTGGTGCGCGTGGCCTCGCTGCCAAGGTTTGCGATCGATGGTGCTGAGTTGCGTACCATGCTGGCAAACGCGGGAGAAGATCTGCAGGTCGAAGCCATCCTTGAACAGCTTCCCGGCGGGTCCAATGTTGTCAGCGCGATTACAGAAGCGCGCCGCCTGATCGAGTCCGCTGCCAGCAAGGCGGTGCCGGCAGTTGGGATCGCTGAACGTTGCTTTGCCCTCGCGCCCGACAGGAACCGCGAAGCATTTGCCGAGTTCGTGGAGTGCTGGTCCAAGAAGCCGAAGGTTATCTCGGGCGAGGGAACTCTGCGCGAGTTTCTCGAATATCTGGAGCTCTTTGTCGAAGCCGGTGGAAGAGTCTGCCGTCCCGATACTGACAGTGATGGCACACCCGACACACTGCTCATGGAATCGGGCAAGGAACAGCAATGCCTTGAGCCGCTGGACGCCGTTCGCCTGATGACGGCACATGCAGCAAAGGGCCTGGAGTTCCCTGTTGTATTTGCCATTCGCGTAGGTTCGAACAGCTTCCCTGCCCGATATCAGGAAGAGCTGGTGGAATTTCCCGACGCCCTGCGCAATCGCGAGAACATTCCCGAAGGCGACCCGAAACAGCTTCACACCGAAGAAGAACGCCGGCTGTTCTACGTTGCCGTGACGCGGGCCGAGGACGAGTTGGTGCTGACCGGCAAAGCCGGCGGCAAGAAGGATCCCGCACCCGCCGGATATCTGCGGCAACTGGTCGAGATGAAGTTGAGCACGCTGGCGGGCAAGCTGGAGTTCAGCGAGTTGGCAGAAGGCACATTGCTGGGTTCTGTGCATGCCAGCGCTGCTCCGCAGCCGAGAGTGCATGACTGGATTGCATTGCCGCCGCTCGACAGCACGCGCATCCTGCGGCTGAGCGCCAGCGCCATCGAAAGCTATTCGCATTGCCCGCTGCGCTACAAGCTGAGTCTGGATTGGAACCTGCCGGAGGAGCCCGCTGCCGCCATGCAATTTGGGCAGGCGGTTCATACCGCGCTAATGGGCTACTTCGACGCGGTGCGCAAGGGCAAGAGCGTCGACCCCGAAGTTGTGATCGCGTCGTTTCTGGACGAGTTCTCCAAGGCCAAAATCGACGAGCCCCTGCAACGCGAATTGTACGAGAAGAGCGGCCGCCGGCAGTTGCTGGCGTTTCTCAATTCACCGGCAGCAGAGCCGCACGGCGAAGTGGCTGAGGTGGAGCACCGCATCAAGATGGAAGTCGCAGGGGTGCAGGTCGTCGGCCGCATCGATCGGGTGGACGAAGACGCTGACGGGCTGACGATCATCGATTACAAAACCGGACGGCCCAAGACACAGGAACACGCCGACGAAAGCCTGCAGCTCTCGGTTTACGCGTTGGCCATGCAGAAGAAAGGCCACGTCAAGGCCGTCATCTTCGAAAACCTGGAAGACCACAGCACAGTCGCGACCTCACGAAATTCGAGCCAGTTGAAAAAAGCCGAGGACACGATCGTCAAGGTAGCCACCAGCATTGCGAATGGCGAGTTCGATCCAAAACCCGGATTCCACTGCAGCTGGTGTGCCTACCGCATGCTCTGCCCCGAGCAGGAGTTGGTGACGATCTCGACGGCAGCGGGTGCAGCGGCAAGTTAAGAAAGCGGCTCTTAGCTGCTGGCTCTCAGCATTTGGTATTTGGCATTAACGAACGGCCAACAGCCAGGATTAAAAACCAAGTGCCAAGTGCTAACTGCCAAGCGCGAAGAGCCAAAGGCCAAGAGCGGTTTTCTGCTAATCTCCAATACTCATGAGCTCGCGAGCGAACGCCTGGATAGCACTGGGGCTGCTGACGGCGCTGAACTTCATTAACTACATCGATCGCTCCATCCTGTTTGCGGTTCAGGAGCTGATCAAGACGGAGTTCGCGCTCAGCGACAAAGATATCGGTTTCCTGACGTCGGCGTTCTTCGTCTGCTACATGGTTGCGGCTCCGCTGATCACGCCTCTGGCGGACCGCTTTCCACGCAAATGGATTATGGCGGCAGGGGCATTGCTTTGGAGCGCGGCTACCCTGCTCACCGCGGTCACGCACACCTACGACGAACTGCTGTTGCGGCACATCATCGTCGGGATCGGCGAAGCAACGTTCGTTGTATTCTCGCCGGCCTACCTTTCCGATTTGTTCCCTGAGCGCCTGCGGGGCCGGGTGCTCTCGATTTTCTATCTCGCGATCCCGGTGGGCACGGCATTTGGCTACATCATTGGGGGACAACTTGGCGCATCCCACGGCTGGCGACTGCCGTTCATGATCTGTGCGTTTCCGGGCGTGCTGCTGGCGCTGGGCGTACTCGGTCTGCACGAGCCCCTGCGCGGGGCCAGCGATCACATTGCCGATAACGCCGAGCGCGGCACCATCGTTGGACTGTTTCACAACAAGGCGTACTGGACGGTTTGCCTGGGCATGGCGATGATGACCTTCGCGGTGGGCGGCCTGCAGGTATGGATGCCCACGTTCCTGATGCGAATGAGGGGGGTTCCGCTCAAGGATGCTAATTATGTATTTGGCGGCATCACTGTCGTGGCAGGAACCTTGTCGACGCTACTTGGCGGCTGGCTGGGGGACCGACTGCTGCGCCGCACGCGCGCGGCCTATCAACTGATCTCCGCAATCGGTATGTTGCTGTCCATCCCGGCGATGATCGTCGCCTTGTTTGTTCCGGGATGGCCAATGTATGCCGCCATCTTTATTGGCGAGTTTCTGATCCTGTTGAATACCGCTCCGCTCAACGCAGCGCTGGTCAACTCGGTTAGCGCGCGCATTCGCGCTACAGCGGTCGCGGTGAACGTGTTTACGATTCACCTGCTGGGTGATGCGTTCTCGCCGACATTGATTGGCGCCATCTCCGACAAGACGAACCTGCAAACCGGGTTCCTCGCGGCAGTGGCAGCGGCGGGCATATCGGCAGCAGTGTTGTTCTACGGAATGCGCTTCGCACCCGAGGTGCCCGAGTCCGGACTGAAAACCGGCGCCATGCCGGAAGGAGCGTCAGCGTAGATGCAGCAGCATTTGCTGGCTGAAACACTCATCTGGATCTTCAGCGTATTTCTCGGGGCGGTGTGGCTTTCGCGGGTGCTGGTTGTGTGGATCAATCGCAAGACGGTCGCAGACGTCAGCACACTCGAGTACGACCTTTCACCGGCCAACGGAGAGTCGGCACCTCGTGTCAGCATCATTGTTCCCGCTCGCAATGAGGCCGAGCATATTGAAGCAGCATTGCTCTCGTTGTTGCAGCTCGATTATCCAGACTATGAAGTGATCGCGGTGGATGACCGCTCCGAGGACAGGACCGCCGCGATCATGGAGGCGCTGAGTGCAGATTGGCGCGCGCGCGGCGAGGCTTCACACCATCGGTTAAAGGTGCTGCATGTGCGGGAGCTTCCGCCGGGCTGGCTGGGCAAGGTCCACGCCATGTGGATGGCCGCGCAGCAAGCCACGGGAGACTGGCTGCTCTTCACCGACGCCGATGTCGTGTTTCGCGCCGACACGCTTGGCCGGGCCGTCGTCTATGGCGAACGCGAGCAGGCGGATCACGTGGTGCTCTTTCCTACCATGGTTATGGAGAGTGTTGGCGAGCGCATGATGATGGCGTTCTTTCAGTCGCAGTTTGTCTTTGCCCATCGGCCGTGGAAGGTGTCGGATCCGAAGTCGCGCGATTCGATTGGGGTGGGCGCCTTCAACATGATTCGGCGGCCGGTGTACGAGAGCATCGGAACCTATGCGGCGCTGCGCATGGCGGTCCTGGATGACATGATGCTGGGAGAACTGGTGAAGCAACACGGCTTCCACCAGCGCTGCGTCTTTGGTCGCGACCTGCTCAGACTGCGCTGGGTCGTGGGTACGATGGGGATGATGCGCGGACTGACCAAGAACTTCTTCGCCATCCTGCGGTTCAATGTAGCTTTTGCCATGTTCGCCATCTGCGGTGTCGTACTAGTCAATCTCGGCCCATTTGTTGGAGTGTGGTTTGCCGATGGCTGGGCGCGGGCCGGTTATTCGGCGGCGCTGATTGCCATTGCTGCAATGTATTGGGGAATGTCGCAGCGCAGCGAAATCTCGACGCTGTACTTCTTTCTTCATCCCATCGGAGGCTTGCTGTTTGCCGCAACCATGGCGCGTTCCATGGTGATCACGCTGGCGCGGGGTGGAATTGAGTGGCGAGGGACGTTTTATCCGTTGCGGGAGTTGAAGAAGTTTCAACAGAGAGCGCAGAGGTGGAATTGGATTTAGGTTTGTCGCGCTGCCGTCCTTCGCTGTGCTCAGGATGACAACCTGATGGTCGGGTCGTTATTTGCTAGTTGCTAATGATTAATTGCTTATTTCGTTGGCTCCATCCGCAGCGCTTCGTTGAAGCGATTGAAGTAGTTGAATAAACCGATCGCTGCCAGCAATTCGATGATCTCGCCTTCGTCGTAGTACTTGCGCAAGTCGGCCCAGAAGGCGTCATCGACTTCGTGGGGATCGCGGGTAACGCGCTCCGCCAATTCCAATGCGGCCTTCTCGGCGTCAGTGAAATCCGAGCGATTGCGAAATTCGGCAAGATGTTCGATCTGGTCGTCGCTCCATCCGTGCCGCCTTGCCAAGGCGGTGTGCGAAGCCAGTCAATACTCGCAGCGATTGATCTGCGAGGTGCGAACGATCACCAGTTCCTTCAGCTTGGCGGGAACCGTGCCGGTATTCATGACGGCGCGGAAATGGGCGATCATGGTGCGAAAGATTTCGGGGCGATGCGCCACGGTGCGGAACATGTTGGGCACATTGCCGCGCTCGGCAAGATAAACGTCGTAGATCTTCGCCGTTTCCTGGTCGACCTGGTCTTTGTCTAAACGTACAATGCGGGGCATAAGAGGATTGTAGCGTGGCGGTGGACTGCAGAGTTTAACGGTTTATAATCACCCGCCATATGCTCTGCATTAGGCGGAGGGCCTTGCAAACATGACCATCTCACGAAGAAATTTTCTGGAAGTAAGCGCGGGCGCGGCCGCCGCTGGGGTTCTGGCCGCATCCTCAGCCAACGCAGCACAGCAGGAAACAACCAAGCTTCCACCTTCCATCGCCGCTTTGAAATCGAGAAAGAGCGAGGCCGTGCCCATCAGCGCTGATGAAATGCGTGCCCGCGTGGAGCGCGCGCGGCAACTGATGAGCCAAAACGGCCTGCAGGCGATCGCCGTTACCAATGGCAGCTCGCTGACCTATTACAGCGGAGCGCACTGGTGGGTCAGCGAACGCTTCTTCGGCATGTTTCTGCCGGCCAAGGGCGATCCGTTTTTTGTGTGTCCGGCATTCGAAGAGGACCGCGCGCGTGAGCAGCTTTCAAGAGGCCCGTTCGGCCAGAACGCCGATGTCCGCACCTGGCAGGAAGATGAGAACCCTTATGCGCGGGTAGCGCAAGGCATGGCCGAGCTGAAGCTGCGCACGGGGAAGCTGGGCATCGAAGAGAAGACGCCGTTCGTCTTCAGCAACAACATCGGCAAGGCTGTTCCGGCGCTGGAAATCGTAAGCGCCACGCCAGTCACGGCGGGCTGCAGAATGATCAAGAGCGACCACGAGATCGCGCTGATGCGCTTGGCGGCGCATGTGACGCTGGCCGCCTACGCCGCTGCATATTATGCATTACAGCCCGGGATGACACAGCATCAGTTTGCCGAATTGGTGAGCCTGGCACACGCCCAGCAGGGTTTCACCGGCGACGCCGAGGTGCAGGTGGGCGAATATTCCGCGCTGCCACACGGCTCGGTGCAACCCCAGGAGATTCGCGAAGGAGCCATCCTTCTCATGGACGGCGGTTGCACAGTCGAGGGCTATGCCTCAGACATCAGCCGGACATTCGTTCTGGGAAAGCCGACCGACAAGATGAAGAGCGTGTTCGACATCGTTCACAAAGCGCAGGCGACTGCGCTGGCGAGCGCCCGGCCGGGACTCGAGTGCCAGGGCGTCGACGCGGCGGCGCGGAAGGTAATCGTGGATGCGGGCTACGGTCCCGGTTACAAGCACTTCACGCATCGCCTTGGCCACGGCATGGGCATGGACGGGCACGAGTGGCCTTACCTGGTAAAAGGCGACACGCTCCCGATGCAGGCCAACATGACCTTCAGCGATGAGCCGGGTATTTATATACGGGGTGAGTTCGGCGTGCGGCTGGAAGATGACATGCACATCCTGCCGGAGGGAGCGGAGTTGTTCACAGCGCAGAGCCCGTCGCTGGAGAATCCTTTTCCGGCGAAGACTTCTTAGACCGGCTGATGGTATTCGGGAGCGGTCGTCAGACTCAGGCGGCGGGTTCGGCCGGCGGCAGTTCGCCCTGGGGCGCAGGTTTCACGAAGGAGCACAACGTCTCCAGAAGCTGATCGGGATGACCTTTGCGGACGAAGGCGCTTGCATGATCGGCCACGTCGTCGGGCATGTACATCATGTCCGACAGAATAAGGATGTGGGCCGAAGGATAAGTGGCCTTCACCTGCCTGACCGCCTCGGCTGCCGTAATGCCCCCCAGACGGTAATCGAGCAACGCAATATCGACCGTTTCCGATTGCGGTAGATCCAGAGTTGAACCCCACGCCAGCACTGGTACCGAACGAAATCCGCCCCGCTCGACGATCCAGGAATAGATCTTCAGATGGGAAGGATCGTCATCGACAATCAGTACGGTGGCCACGATCCCCTCCCCAGTGGATTTGGAGTATACATCCTGAGTTCCGGAAGAAACCACTGCTACACGAATCTTTACAGTTCTGTCGCAAAACGAGGATGACCTGGTGAGTGGTTCCGAATCACCCGCCCGGCTGCCTCCGGTAAAAGCGCATACAACCTGAGTCTCTGGTCGGGCATCTCAACCGCTGCTCTAGGTGTAAGCAGAGCCTTTCCTACGGGTTTGGAACCAGACCGGCCCGCTGGTTAAGGCCGCCAACTTGTAAACACCATGGCCTCTCGTTACAGGGAGTTGTCGGCCCGCTACACCCTTGCCTTGATCCTGGGCTTGTTCACAGCCTTCCCTCTGTATTCGGTTGCCGACAGCAGTCCCGGGCTCTCGGAGGAGCAGCTTAAGCAGCTCAGCCTTGAGCAGCTAGGCAATATCGAAGTTACCTCGGTGGAAAAGGAGCCGCAGGCCGTCTGGAAGACTCCAGCCGCGATTTACGTTATCACTCAGGAGGACATTCAGCGTTCTGGAGCGACCAACATTCCAGAGGCGCTGCGCCTCGCACCGGGAGTTGAGGTCGCGCGTATCAACGCGGACACATGGTCAATCGGGATTCGCGGATTCGGCAGCCGCCTGTCGCGTTCGGTATTGGTGCTGATCGACGGGCGCAGCGTGTATTCTCCGCTTCTCGCGGGAGTCTATTGGGAAGTGCAGGACACGATGATGGAGGACATCGACCGGATTGAGGTCATTCGTGGTCCCGGCGGCACCATCTGGGGCCCGAATGCAGTCAATGGCGTTATCAACATCATCACCAAGAGCAGCAAGGACACCCAGGGCGGCCTGGTCTCGGGCGGCGGAGGAAACGTGCTGCGCGGGTTTGGCGAAGCGCGCTACGGCGGGGCAAGCGGCAAGAGATTCACGTACCGGGTCTACGGCAAAGGCTTCGGCTATGAGCCTCAATTTCATCCGGACGGGTACAACTACGATTCCTGGCAAGCGGGGCAGGCCGGGTTCCGCATGGATTGGACTGCAAACACCCGCGACACCTACAGCCTGCAAGGGGACATCTACAACCAGGATTTTGGCGAAAGCAACAGCATCACGACCTACAATCCTCCGGCCACGTACATCGAAGACGGGTACGGCAGCCTTTCAGGCGGAAACATCCTTTGGCGCTGGAGAAGGACGCAGGGTGAGAAGAAAGATATTCAACTGGATGCGTATTACGATCGCACGAACCGGCATGAACTGAATTTCGGGGATCTCCGCAACACCTTCGACGTTGACTACCTGCAACGCCGTCCTTTTACCCGGCAGGAGCTGTCCTGGGGTGCGAGCATCGATATTAGTCATGGCTTTAATCCCCTGGTAACAACAGGGCTTTATTTCCTTCCGCAACAGAGAACCGATCAGCTTTACACCGGCTTCCTGCAGGATGAGATCGCACTTGCGCCCAAGGTGGATTTGTTTGTTGGGACGAAGGTCCTCAAGACCAATTACACCGGAGTGCTGTTTGAGCCGAGCGTACGGCTGCTGTACACACCCACTGCGACGCAATCGTTCTGGGCGGCATTCACCCGGGCGGTCCGCACTCCGGCGGATGTCGAGCGGGACTTTTACCTCTCAAGCCTCATTGGAACGACCCCGACGGGGCTGCCTTTCTTCGCGCGCTTCAACGCCAATCCGAACTTCACGTCGGAGGACCTCAACGGATATGAACTGGGCTATCGCAGGTTGGTGAAGTCGAACCTCTACGTCGATATCGCGACGTTTTTCAATCAATACAACAATCTCTTCAGTGAAGAACTCACCGGGGGACCCATTATCGAGGACACGCCGGCTCCCACCCACCAACTCATTACCGCGCAGTTCGGGAACAGCTACAAGGCAACGACCGAAGGCGGCGAAATCGTGGCCGAGTGGACGCCGAAGAAATTCTGGCGGTTGAGCACCTCGTATTCGTTCCTGGAGATGCATATCAAGAAAGCGGTGAACTCGCCGGCCGTACTCTCGCCTTTGGCGACGCAGGGCGCCAGCCCGCAGCACCAAGTCCTTATACAGTCGGATTTCAACTTACCGAAATCCATCACTGCAGATTTTCAGGTTCGATACATAAGCTCGCTGCCGGGACTAAGCATAGCGTCGTATTGGACCGGAGATGCCTCGTTGGGGTGGAACGTGAGCAAGCAGATTGCCTTGTCCTTCGTAGGACAGAACCTTTTCCAGCCATACATTTATGAGTATTCCTACGATCCGCGCGGCCCGGTTGGCATCAGGAGATCAGTCTTCGGAAGAGTTACTTGGCGCTGGGAGTAGACAGGATCACGCTGAGCCGCACTCTGCTTTAAATCGCCCAGCGGCCCGCAGGGACCGTTCAACAACGAATCAGGTGTGCGGCACCCAGGCGGGAAGTGTTTTGTCGTTTGCAAATGCAACACCGTAGACACAGCATCGACTCCGAGTCAGACGACTCGCCAAGGAGGGCTGGGCGCCGTCTTATCCAGACGTGCGTTGTCTGCCTGGCGATGCTGCTGGGCGTGATCAGCGCTGCAGGACATCCTGCGCTCGATCCTTCCCAGCCGACCCAGTACGACGTTGAAGCAGCCTATTTGTTCGATTTTGGAAGATTCATTTCGTGGCCCCAGCCGCGCTCGGCCGATGCTCCCTTTGTGATCTGCATACTCGGTGAAAATCCTTTCGGCAGTGCCCTGGACAGCACTATCGCCGGCGAAGTCCTTCGAGGCAGAAAGGTGGAGGACCGGCGCATCACAAGAGCTCAAGATGCTCTGCCCTGTTCGATTCTTTACATCAGTAGCTCGGAAGCGAGCCGCCTAAACAAAATACTTGCAGCAATACAGCATGCGCCGGTGCTTACGGTGAGCGATATGCCGGATTTTGCGGAACATGGCGGCATGGTCCAGTTCGTACTGCGCGACGGAAGAGTGCGCTTTGAAGTGAACCTCGCGTCGGCCCAACAGGTGGGACTCAGCATGAGTTCCGAGCTGTTGAAGGTTGCAGTCGAGGTGTTTCGCGGCAAGGAGAATCGCTAACCATGCCGGACCTGCGCCACTCGCCGATTTCCCGCAAGCTGATGTGGATGAACGTGCTGGTGAGCGGAGCGGCCCTGCTGGCGGCCTGCTTCGCCTTCGTGGCCTACGATCAGTACACTTTCCGCCAAAGTCTGGTACACAGCCTGTCGGCACAGGCCGAAATCGTGGGCTCCAACAGCGTTACGGCGTTGGTGTTTGATGATCCACAGGCGGCGGAGAACACCCTCTCAGCGTTGAGCAATTTGCCGCACATCATCTCGGCAGCCGTCTTCACGGCCGACGGGACACCGCTGGCCCAGTACGCCAGGACGCCGCGCGATCGCCTGGCAGCAACGGTTGGCGCTCCTGAGATAGGGGTGCCGATCTTCCGGAGCAATGAAGTCGATATTCGCGAGCCCATCGTCTTTGAAGGCAAGCGCCTGGGCACGGTTTTGATTCGCTCTGACCTCGAGGAAAGCACGGAGCGACTCGATCAATATGGCGGGATCGCACTGCTGGTGCTTTTGTGCTCGCTTCTGCCGGCGCTTCTTTTGTCGTTCCTGTTCCGCCGTTCGGTTGCCGAACCTATCGTGGAGCTGGCCAATACCGCGCGCATGGTCTCGGAAAACCGCAACTATTCGGTCCGAGCCACGCCCACCGGGAAACGCGATGAGATCGCAGTCCTGATCGACGCGTTCAACAACATGCTGGCCCAGATCCAGGAACGCGACTCAGAATTGCAATCGGCGCGGGCGGAGTTGGAACGACGGGTGGATGAGCGCACGCGACAATTGCTGCTGGCGAATCGTGAATTGGAAGCGTTTTCCTATTCCGTATCTCACGATCTGCGAGGGCCGCTGGAGGTGATTAGCGGGTTCAGCTACATACTCGCTGCCGAGCACGGCCGGGAGTTGAGTGCATCGGCCAGGGAGTCTGTTCAGCAGATCGAGACTGCCTCGCGCCGCATGGCGGAGTTAATCGACGACCTGCTGAATCTTTCCCGGGTCAGCACCACCGGCATGCATCACGAGCAGGTTGACCTGAGCGGCATTGCCCGGGAAATCGCCGATCAGCTATGCCGCCGGGAGCCGGGCCGCAAAGTGGAGTTCGTAATCCACGACTGCGATCCAGTTGAGGGAGACTCCCGCCTGCTGCGCATCGTTATGGAGAACCTGATGCGCAATGCGTGGAAATACACCTCGCACCATGAGCAGGCTCGCATCGAAATCGGGTGCGAGCACCGGCGCGGCCGGCCTGTGTTTTTTGTTCGCGACGACGGCGCCGGTTTTGACCCCGCTCGCGCCGAGAGGCTTTTCAAACCTTTTCAGCGGCTGCACGCGGCCAGCGAGTTCCCCGGCACGGGGATCGGTCTGGCCACGGTTCAGCGCATCATCGCCCGCCATGGGGGAGAAATCTGGGCCGAGAGCGCCGTGGAGAAAGGCGCGACGTTCTATTTTTCACTCTGAGCTGATGTTGAAGCGAAAGGCCGGCGCGTTGACCGGCCTTCCCAAACGAGAAACAGCGGCATTACTTAGTAGCTGGTTTGGTGCTTCCTGTGGCGCTCACGTGATGAGCGATGATCTGGTCCTTGATCGCGTCATACTCGGTCTTGGTGATGATGTTCTTGCTGACCAGGTCGTTCTTCCCGTGATAGGGCCGGCCGGCAATGATCTTCTGAGCCGTGGCGTCGTTGATTCCAGGCAGCGCTTTCAACTGATCCGCGCTAGCAGAGTTGATGTCGAGCTTGGCGCTGGACGAAGCCGATTTGCTCGTGCTCTTGGTAGATGACTTTGCAGGCGCAGCGGTAGTGCCTGTGGTGGCGGTCTGGGCAAACATAGGAATCGCGAAAACAAATAGAGTAGCTATCAGCAATAGAGAAAGATTGCGAATCTTCATACTTCGCTCCTTGGATGAGATTGGCGTCAAGACTATGCAGCTTTGTGGGCAGGTTCCGAATTAGCTGACTCTTTCTTCTTGCGCTTCTTGAAGCGTCTCCAATAATACAGGCCCACCAAGGCCCCGACCACTACCAATCCTAAGAGTGTGTACAGGACCGGCTTGTAATAGTGGTGCAGCCAATGGAAGACGACACGCCCGTAGATCGATCCGAGGTAGGCCATCAGGGCGTAGCGAATAGAGCGTCCAATCAGAACCGCAAGCAGAAACTTCTTCAGGGGATATTTCAGAACGCCGGGCGCAACGAAAAAAGGCACCACCGGAACCGGCGGGGGCGCCGCAGACCCTATGGCAACGGTGAGAAATCCCCGCTTTTCGAACATCTTGTAGACCTTCTGCGCCCGCTTCTTGGAGATTTTCTTCTCCAAGGTCTCCTCCCCGCCCTTTTCGCCGACCCGATAGGTGAAATAACTTCCAATGACGCTGCCGATGGTGGCCATCAGTGCGTAATACCACCACAAGTCCCGGTGTGTCATCGCCAGCAGGATGGTGAAGAAGTCCATCCCGCCTGGGAATGGAATCACGGAGCTGTCAACAATGCCCACCACCACCAGTCCGGGGCCGCCGAGTTTCTGGACCCAGTGCCACACGGTGTGCTTAAGAGAGAAGGCTGCGTAGACGGGGATCATCTTGGGTGTCAGAGGTGCTACTGATCGCTAACCCCTTAGAAGCAGAATTGGGCTATCGCGGCAACTGAGGCAGCCAGGATTTGCCTGATTTCACTCAGGTTTCTGCTTGACGGGCGCCCGGCTGAAGGCGACCGGCCCCAGGAAACGGAGATCCGGCACGTTGGCAATCAGTCCGATTTCCTGCGCGTACTGAAGAAAGAGCCTCAATCCGGCGTGGTTTTCACGATCGAGAAAGTAGTGGATGTTCTGGGTGAGATAGCTGGTGATCTCGTCCGTAGTCAGCCCCAGGCGGGAAGACCACTCGTCGGCCAGGATGGCAATGTTCTCAGGCTGTATCCCGTGATCGCGTGACTGCTGAAAGACTCGCGCCAGATTCAGCCCTTTCGGCAGGCGGGAAAGCGAGTCGAACCGCACTGCCCAAAATGCGAAGACGAAGGGTTTCCCGGTGAGGGCTCGCCACTCGTGCGCAAGATCGTAGAGATAGTAAGGCGAGTTGTGCAACCCGGCGAGGAGGGCCGAATCGCCGATCAGGAGTGCGGCATCGTGTCCCGCCAGCATCGCGTCCAGATCCGGCGGATGCGGCGTGAGCTGACGCGGACCTCCGAAAAATTTGGCAAATAAAACCTGGGTCAGCGCCACCGAGGTCCGGGACGAAGTGTCGGCCGCGACGGTTCGGACTTCCTCAATGGGCTTCTTCGCGATGAGCAGGATGGAGCGGACAAAATCCTTTGCGGCAATCGCGATATTGGGAAGGATCGCCAGCCCGGGAATCTCCGCGTAGGTGAATGCCGGGATGATTCCGATATCAGCTTCGTTGGCTGCCAGGGCCGCCGCACACGCGGAGGGAATTGTGTAAGAGATCTCGAAGTCCTTCGCAGCCTCGCCGTGCTCGAAATCCCACATCAACGGCGCCGTGTTGAGGAACGAAATAGCCGAGATGCGCAGGCAGGACATGAAGGTTGAGTCTAGCAGAGCGGGTTGCCCTGCTAGAGTTCGGCTGTCTGGAAACCAACTTTCTGTCGGGTGACCGCCAAACTGGCTGGGAGAAACACTCCAACCAGGCCTCGGTGATGCCGCTCATTGACGGTAACCATATCTCAGGTTACTCTCGCACTTTTCCGACATTTTCCTTCCGGAGCTGACTGATGGCTTCCCCCAAAGCTACATTCGTGGAGCGCAATACCTCCGATTACCAACTGAAATGGCTCGGGCTCGCCATGACTCCGGGCATAGGCGCCGGACGCGGCAAGAAGCTGGTTGAGTTTTTTGGGGGAGTGGAGGCCCTTTTTTCCGCCTCGCTAACGGAGTTGGAGGCGTCCGGCCTGGCAGCGGCCTCGGCGCAAGGCATTGCGCTTGGCAAATCGCTCGAGCTCGCCGCCGAAGAACTCGATCGCGTTCGCGAGGCGGGTGCCACGGTGATCGTACAAGGCGATCCAGCCTATCCAACCAGATTGATGGAAATCTACGATCCTCCTTTGGTTCTGTACGTTAGGGGCGACACGGAGGTTATCGGCAAGTTCGGGGTCGCCGTGGTCGGCACCCGGCACCCCACGCCCTATGGGGTCGGAGTAGCTGAACGCCTGTCCTGCGACCTGGCCGCCAGGGGACTCATCATATTTAGTGGGATGGCCCGCGGAATTGACACTGCGGCGCATCGCGGCGCGTTGAACGCCCACGGCAAGACGGTGGCGGTGTGGGGTACCGGAGTAGACGTAACCTATCCCAAGGAGAATCAGAGGATTGCCGACCAGATCCTCGGCACAGGCGGCGCTATTGTTTCCGAGTTCCCTCTGGGAAGCTTTCCCGCTCCGCAGAACTTTCCCATTCGCAATCGGATAATTAGCGGGCTATCGATCGGGGTGCTGGTACTGGAGGCCGGAGAGTACAGTGGAACCAGGGTGACGGCCCGTTGCGCCCTGGAGCAAGGACGGGACGTGTACGCGGTGCCTGGTAACGTGACCAACAAGCTGTCGTGGGGCCCTAACACATTGATAAAACAGGGGGCTGCGCTGGTGGCCACCTGGGAAGATGTCTGGGAAGCGCTGCCTGCAGACGTACGTCTGGCGCTTACTCCACCGGAACAGCCTGCATCCGATGCCCCGGCGACAGCATCATTGTTTGACGCGCCCGGCCTTAGCCCGGCGGAAAGGCGCATACTAGGAATCTTGCGGGCAGACGAGTCCACCCATATCGACGAAATCGTCGAGCGACTGGTTTCGCACCTGTCGTCTTCCGAGATCTTTACAGCACTGTTTGAGCTGGAACTGGCGAGTCGGATTCGCGAGCTGCCGGGGAAGAATTACGTCCGGGTGCTTTAGGGCCGGGACAGGTATCGGGTATCAGGTGTCAGGTGTCAGACAGAAAGGGCTCTCAGCTGTCAGCTATCAGCTGTCAGTTAAAGCTAAGAGGTGACACGTGCAGGATTTTAGAAACCTAGCAGTCTGGCAAAAGGCGCTCAGCAAGCGAAACGGAATATCACTTGCTTCTGGCTCACGATCTCGGGTTCCTGCGCCGTGAGGATTACGCTCGGTTGGCGCCGCAAGTAGTCGATATCAAGCGCATGTTGAGCATCTTGCAGCAGCGCATTCAGGCGAAAGCCGCAAGGGTTTGAGCGCCACACGCGTCGCTATCCTCGTAAATGGCTGATGTTTATCGGTTTAACTGATAGCTGACAGCTGACGGCTGACAGCCTGATTTCGGGTCTCCGCCCCAGTCGTGCTAGCTTCATACTGAACAGAGCAATATCCGCACTCATAACAACGGAGCAACATTGTCTAAAGGTTTAGTGATCGTCGAGTCGCCGGCCAAAGCGAGGACGATCCAGAAATATCTTGGCGCCGGCTACGAGGTGGAAGCCTCGCTCGGCCACATTAAAGATCTACCAAAGAAGTCTCTCGGCGTGGACCTCGACAACGACTTTTCGACCGAGTACGTCGTCATCCCCGGCAAAGAGAAGGTCATCGCCAAGTTGAAGAAGCTGGCCAAAGCGGCTGATGCTATCTACCTGGCGCCTGACCCGGACCGCGAAGGCGAGGCTATTGCCGCGCATCTGGCTGAGGAACTGGGCGGCGACTCTGTCGACGGCAAGAGAAAAGCCAAGTCCGCCGGCAAGAGCATTCGGCGCGTCACCTTCAACGAGATTACCAAGCGCGCGGTGCAGGAAGCATTCGCCAAACCGCGCGACATCGACCGCAACCTGGTGGACGCGCAACAGACACGGCGCGTCCTCGATCGCCTGGTGGGCTATCAGGTATCACCGCTGCTCTGGGACAAGGTCCGCCGCGGGCTTTCCGCCGGACGCGTGCAGACGGTCGCGCTGAGGCTGATCGTCGACCGCGAACGCGAGATCAAGGCGTTCGTCAAGGAAGAATACTGGACGATTGACGCCCATCTTCTTGCGGGCAAGCCGCCACAGTTCGCTGCCCGTTTCATCGGCATTGGCGACGAAAAAACGCCTATCCCCAATGGCGAGGAAGCTGAAAAGCTACGGACTGCGCTGGAAAGTGCCGATTGGGCGGTCCGCTCAGTTGATAAGCGCGAGCGGCGACGCAGCGCAGCGGCTCCGTTCACCACCAGCAAGTTTCAGCAGGACGCCTCGCGCAAGCTGCGCTTCAGCGTGAAGCGCGCCATGATGATCGCCCAGCGCCTGTATGAAGGCGTCGAACTCGGCACTGAGGGGACGGTTGGCCTCATTACCTACATGCGTACCGATTCGACCCGCGTCTCAAATGATGCGCTGACCGAAGTGCGGGAGTGGATCGGCAAGGAGTACGGCAAGGAATTCTGTCCCGAATCTCCCAATACCTTCAAGTCGAAGAAAGACACGCAGGACGCCCACGAAGCGATTCGTCCCACCTCGGCCCTGCGCCATCCCGATGGCGTGAAGCAGTATCTGCAGGAGGACGAATACAAGGTTTACAAGCTGATCTGGCAGCGTTTTGTTGCTTCGCAAATGTCGCCTGCGGTTTTCGACCAGACCACCGTCGACATTGACGCCAAGAGCGGCAACGAAACCTATCGCTTCCGCGTGACCGGATCGGTGCTGAAGTTCGAAGGTTTCCTGAAGGTCTATGAAGAGTCGAAGGACAGCAAGGACGAGGAAGACGAGGCGCTGAGGCACAAGCTGCCGGCGCTCACCGAAGGCCAGAAGCTGACGCTGAAAGGCCTCGACGCCGAGCAGCATTTCACTGAGCCGCCTCCGCGCTATAACGAGGCCTCGCTGGTGAAGGAACTGGAGGAGCGCGGCATCGGCCGGCCTTCCACCTACGCGGCGATCATCAGCACCATCCAGGAGCGCCAGTATGTGCAGAAGACTGGCGGCAAGTTCATCCCGACCGAAATCGGCTTTGTCGTCACCGATTTGCTGGTGGAGAACTTCAAAGACATCTTCGATCCGCAGTACACAGCGCGCCTGGAAGAGGAACTCGACGAGATCGAAGACGGCAAAGAGAGCTGGACGAACGCCCTCAGCGAGTTTTACCGGAAGTTTGAGCGCGATCTCGAATATGCCGAAAAGCATATGGAGAACGTGAAGCGCATGGAGAAGCCCACCGACGAGAAGTGCGAGCGGTGCGGCTCTCCGCTGGTCATCAAGTGGGGCAAGCACGGATCGTTCTACGCCTGCAGCGCGTATGACAAGAGCGACCCGAATAGCTGCACCTTCACCAAAGAAAATCCCATTGACCTGCCGGACCTTGACACGGCTGACGTTCAGGAAACCGGGCAGGAGGAGTACTGCGAGAACTGTGGCCGTCCCATGGTGCTGAAGCGCGGCCGCTTCGGGCAGTTCATGGCGTGCACCGGTTATCCGGATTGCAAAACTACGCGGCGTCTCGACCAGGCTAAGAAAGTTCCCGACATCCCTCTGGACGAAAAGTGTCCGCAGTGTGGACGCAACCTGCTGCTACGGCATGGGCGCTTCGGTGAATTCGTCTCCTGCAGCGGTTATCCGGAATGCAAGTGGGTGAAGCAGAATTACATCGGCGTGAAGTGTCCGTTGTGTGCCGATGGCGAACTGGTGGAGAAGAAAGCGCGCCGCGGCAACATCTTTTATGGCTGCTCGAATTATCCCAAGTGCGAATTCACCTCGGCGTTCAAGCCGGTGGCGGAGAAGTGTCCGGAGTGCGGCAGCCCCTATCTGCTGGAGAAAACCTTGAAGGACGGCGTGTATCTGGTGTGTCCGAATAGCAAGCGGAGCGCCGAAAGCGCCGAGCCGAAGCGGCGGGGCAAAAAGAAGAAAGAAGCGGAAGCTGTGGTGGTCACCGTAAAATGCGACTTCTCGAAGCGCATTGGGGACGCCCCCGCACCGGAAGCCGTGGCGTAAGGATGCAACATCGCTGCTCGACGATTCTGCGGCGCGGACTGCCAATGAGTTCTTCGCCGCAGGCTTAAGCGCACGGCGAACGCGCGCCTAAATCCCTGCTGCTGTTTATGCTTCGTCGATTACGCTCCGGAATACGTCCCGGACTAAACAGCCGCTCCGCGGCTGGAGAATGATTGAGCACGATGACTCAACGCTCACGCGTTGAGCTAGAGCCACAACATCGCGCGGCGATTTAACTCTGGGTCCGTTTTTCATTTCCAATTCCGGGCAAATCTTCTGCTGAATGGTTGTTTCTTGATGGGGAGAGGCGCACAATACCGTCCCAGTGTGAGGTAAGACCCTCTTCGCAGCGCTGACTGCGAGAGGGTGATTCCTCTCCCAGACACGACATCAAGGAAGATCCTGAAGGAGAAGTGGCATGAAACGCATCGCCTCGATCGTTGCGGCATTCGCCTGTTTTGCTGTCGTTCCTCTGAAGGCCCAAATACCGCACTTCCAGCACATCATCATCGTCGTGCAGGAGAATCGCTCTACAGACAATCTTTTCCAGGGGCTATGCGTGCCGCCGTATGGTTCCAGCCAGTCGTGCAGCACCAGCCCTGGCCCGAACCAATACAACATTCAGACCTCAAACTGGCTCGACATGACGAACGCGAGAGGGACGACGCAACCCGGACTGGTCACCTTGGCGGGTACGTACGATTTGGATCATGATCATCGGGCGTTCGTGCAGATGTGCGACAACTCGTTTGCCTTGAACACGCCATGCAAGATGGATGGCGCGGCCCGTATCTACTGCACCGGAACTTGCCTTCCCAAACCCCAGTTTCGCTATGTCGATAACTCGACCGGAATCCTGAATCCCTATCTCGATATTGCGACGCAATATGGGTTTGCGAATTATATGTTCCAAACCAACCAGGGACCGAGCTTTCCAGCTCACCTGTTTCTGTTCGGAGGTACTTCAGCGCCGAATGCTGCCGACGATGCCAACGGTATCTACGCCGCAGAGAATGTGTTGCCGGGTAACGCGCAAGCCGGTTGCATAGCCCAAGCGACTACCACGGTTTACTTGATCGAGCCTCCAGGACACGAGAGCACCCAAATTTATCCCTGCGTCGACTTCCAGACGATGGGCGACTTCCCGCAGAGCTTTTCCTGGAAGTACTACACACCAGGTGCCGGTTTCATCTGGACTGCCCCAACCGCCATTCAACACATCTGCCAGTCGAGTGGGTATGGCGGCCAGTGCCTGGGCGCCGACTTCATCAACAACGTTGACCTGGTTCCGGCGGACGTGCTGAATGACATCACGGAATGTAAGCTGCGTGGGGTCAGTTGGGTTGTTCCTTCCGCCCAGAATTCCGACCATTCGTACTATGGCGCTACAGGAGGACCCTCATGGGTCGCTTCCATCGTGAACACAGTCGGAGCCAGTAGCAACTGCGACGGCGGTGCAGGATATTGGAAGGACACGGCCATCTTCATTACCTGGGACGACTGGGGTGGGTGGTACGACCACGAACCGCCGACCATCCTGCCGGTACCGCTGGGTGATTATCAGTACGGCTTCAGGGTTCCGTTGCTCGTGGTTTCGGCCTACACCCCAGCCGGCTACATCGATAACAACCGGTACGACTTCGGGAGCATACTGCGATTTGTGGAGCAGAACTTCGGACTTACGGAGGGTGCGCTGAACTTCGCGGACGCGCGGGCGCAAAACGACCTGACATCGTTCTTCGGTTCTGCGAATGCTCCACGACAATTCAAGAGCATCAAGAGCCCGCTGAACGCAGACTTCTTTATTAACGACAAGACGCCGCCGCGCGCCCCGGACAACGATTAGTACGAACCGTAGATCTAGCGCTAGCGCCCGCCCCGCGGGCGAAAGGTGGAGCTATCCGTGCAGGGGGTTCGAGTCGGCTGTGTCATAATTGATGGCGTCCTGATCTGGACGAAATCCCCGTAAAAGCAGGTTACCGATGAGCGAATTGCCGAACCATCATGACGCTGAACTGATTCTTAAACTCTACGATTTCCGCCGTGAAGGCGTAATGCGCGACGCGCGGCGCTTCGTGGCCGAATTCTGGCCCGCATCGCTTGACGACCTGATCGCTGTCGGCAGGAATCGTGGTTCGAAGGAGAACGCCTACCTGCGCCAGATCACAGGCTATTGGGAGATGGCGGCCTCTTTCGTGAACCGGGGAGCGCTGAACCGCGACCTGGCGCTCGACAATTTCGGCGAGCTTTTTTTCGTGTACGCCAAGATTGAGCCTTACCTGCAAGGCTACCGCGAGGCGATGGGAGCGCCTACCTTCCTGCAACAGGTGCAGCAGTTGGTTGAGAGCTCTCCCGAGACGCGCGAGCGGCTGAAGAACATGCAGAAGCTGCAAGCGTCGCTCCGGCAACCAGCAGGAGCAGCGTCGGCACGTTAGCAGGGTGGGGTACCGCTTCAGCGGTACAGGTCAATGCTTCAAAAACGAGACTGGCTTTCAGCCGCGGAGGAAGCGCCAACGTTTCTGTGGCGCTTGTATTGCCCTGAACAGGCTGCTGAAAAACTCAAAACAGCGGGCCCCTCGGCGACGGAAGTCGCCTCGGGAAACCAGGATAAGAGACTTATCGGCACGACTGAAGTCGTGCCCTGACGCGAATCATTCCGCCACGTGAGTTTTTCGACAGCCACCGCAGTCGTGCCCCGGCGCGGATCGTCGCAAGCGCGCGGGTTCGTTGGCAGCCTGGGCTCTGATACACACTTGTTCGCAGGCGAGTTTCACTGCACGGCCTGAAGGCGTGCTCCACCCGTTACCAGTTCGAGTCATCCGCTAACTCAGATACTCGCGAATGTACGGGTCCCTGCAGCGCAGCAACTCCGGCGCTGTTCCCTCGAAGATGATGCGTCCATCGCGAAGGATGATGAACTCGGTGTGGACATCGAGCGATCTTCCCGGAGGCACAGGCACCATCTTGTTCTGCTCGGGATCGAAGTAGTGGCTGGCCATGGTGAACGCATCCTGCAAACGGTGCGTCACCAGCAGGGAGCTGGTTTTGTATACGTCGCGCTGCTTCACCACCAGTTCGATGATGGTGTTCGAGGTTACCGGGTCCAGTCCGCCGGTGGGTGAGTCGTAGAGAAGGACTTCCGGCTGCGTGATGATGGCGCGAGCGATGGCAACGCGGCGCCGCATACCACCGGAGAGCTCCGCCGGAGAAAGCGGCCACGTTTTCTCCAGTTCAACAAATCGCAGCACTTCCAGCACGCGCTGGTGAATTTCGTCAGTGATTTTCCCGGTTTCTTCAATCAGCCGATAGGCGACATTTTCTTCTACCGTCAGCGAATCGAAGAGCGCACTCTCCTGAAACACCATTCCCACGTTGCGCCGGACCTCGTACAGATCCTCCTCCCGCATCGACGTGATCTCATCATTCAGGACCGTGATGCGGCCCGAATCAGGTTTGATCAATCCCAGCGCCAGCTTCAGGATCAGGGTCTTGCCGGTGCCGGCCGCACCCATAAGGATCTTGCTCTCACCTTCACGCAGGTTGAAGGAGATACCGTCTAGCACCGGCTGCTCAAACGCGATAGCGACATTCTCGAAGCGCAGCACCGATCGGTCGGCGGCCGACGCCGTGGGCTGGGGCGTTCCTATGGTTGCGACGTTGCCCATTATGACGGCATGATTCCCATGAGGAGTTTGGTGATGAACAGATCACTGACCACGATCAGCACCGATGCCGCCACCATCGCCTGGGTGGTGGCGCGGCCCACGCCCTGAGTCCCGCCCTTGGCAGACAGGCCGTAGTAACAACCGATGCTGGCAATGATGAATCCGAATACCACCGGCTTGGACAGCCCCATGAAGATATCCCCAAACTTCAGCGATTGGTAGGCCGTCGTCCAGTACTGATTGGGATCGAGGCCGAGCATGAAGTAGGCGATGACGAAACCGCCGGCGAGCCCCACCAGGTCGGAGATGATGCTTAGGAAAAACAGCATCACCGTGCAGGCGATGACCCTGGGCGTAACCAGCTTCTTAGAGGGATCGACGCCCATCGCGCGCATGGCGTCGATCTGCTCGGTTACTTTCATCGACCCCAGTTCGCTGGCCATGCCGCTGGCGTTGCGGCCGGCGACCATCAGTCCGGTCAGCACCGGTCCCAATTCGCGCACCATGGAAAACGAAACCAGTTGGCCGGTCAGCGACAGCGAGCCGAATTGCTCCAGCGTGTTCGAGGTTTGCAGGGCCAGTACGGCTCCGGTAAAGAAGCCGGTGAGCACGACAATCGGCAGCGACCCAACACCGATGAGGTCGGCCTGCATGACCGTATCGGCGAAATAGCGTGGGTGGCCAAACAGGTTGGAGAGAGACCGCCAGGCCAGCTGAGCGTAATCCTGGACCTTACCAACTTGCGATTTGGCGATATCAACCGGCGAAAAGACCTGCATGCGCCTTTCTCTGGTACTTTCGGAAATATATCAGGTAATCGCATTGTAGCTGCCAACATCCTCGTTTGAGGACGTTCTGGAGGCGGGCAGCCCATCTTTCCATTTACTTCTCTGTTCAATCCAAGGTTAATTTATTATGCTTGTGAGACTAAGCTTTAGGTGGTCGGCCCGAAGTTGTTTAGACCCCGGCGGGCACAACTTCGTTTGGAGGCAAACATCGGATGGCCTTTCAGGTAGACCGTAGTTCTTTCGACCCAGAGTCCGGCTTCGAGTACTACATTTGCTTCAAGCCGGCTAGCCAGGTGGAAGGCGATGAAGTGCGGTCGCGCATTTCGCTTGAGGTCGGCGTATCCGTCACCGAGACCGGGGACGTTGCCGATATCAGTTTCATGCTGCCCAAGATTTGCCGTAACGAATTTGCACTCTCCTATCTTTCACGCGATCCGTCGGTAACGTGTGTCGAGAACCGGGTATTCGTTTCTATTCCCGGGCTGAGCGGAGATAGTGTGCTGGAAGCTCCCGGCACTCTTGAACTCGACAACGCCGGACGAATCGTTGCGGTGGAGATCAACGGCTGCATTCCACACACAACCACGTTCCGGCCAGCGAATGCCTAGCTTCGGCGACATTCAGATGGCGCTGGCCGTCGCGTGTCGATGAAGCATGCCACGGCTTTCGTTCTCGCCGGCGGGAGAAGCTCGCGCATGGGCTCTGACAAAGCGCTTCTGCCCTGGCACGGGGAGACTTTGCTCAAGCACGCGCTCGCCGTAGCGGAAAGAGCTTGTGATCGCACATTTATCTGCGGCGCTCGCGCTCTTTATGCATCCTTCGGCGAGGTGATTGAAGACCTCGAACCGGGACACGGTCCGCTCAGCGGGATTCAAGCGGCGTTGCACGCAACGCAAAGCGACCTGAATCTCGTCCTATCGGTTGATCTCCCATTAATGCGTTCAGAGTTGCTTGCCTGGTTGCTGAAGGAGGCGCGTTCCGGGGAGCAGATGATCACCGTACCGGAAGCGCTCGGATGCCTGCAGCCGCTGTGTGCGGTGTACAACCGGAAAATAGCCGGGTTCGTTGACACGGCCATCGCGGAGGGTGATTTCAAAGTCACCCGGCTTTTTCGCCGGACGGCGACCCGTATCGTGAGCGACAACGAAATCCGAGCTGCAGGGTTCGACGCGGCTTGGTTCGCGAACGTGAATACTCCCGAGGACTACCTGTCTTTGCAGCAGGCTGGAGCGGAAGCAGGCGTGGAGAAGAGCGCGCGTGAGTAGCATCAAGGCATATATCGAGTTCGATCACGTACACAAGGCCTTCGGCGATAAAGTCGTGCTGGACGACGTGAGCTTCGACGTAATGCCCGGCGAGACGCTCTGCATCCTCGGGCGCAGCGGCGTGGGGAAATCGGTTTCGCTGCACCACATTATGGGCTTTCTCAAGCCTGACAGCGGACGGGTGTGGGTGGCGCACGAAGATATCACCGACTATCCCGAAGAAGAGCTGGAGCGGATTCGCAAAAAAGTAACAATGGTTTTTCAGAATGGCGCGCTCTTCGATTCGTTGACAGTCGGCGAAAATGTGGCCTTTCCCCTGCGCGAGCGCGGCGGGCTGGAGGAAGAGCAGATTTATCAGATCATCGATGGGCTGCTGGACATGGTCGGCGTGCGCGAATTCCGCGACGTTCTGCCATCGGATCTTTCAACCGGCATGAAGCGGTCCGTGGCCATCGCGCGCGCACTGGCCGCCCAGCCGGAGGCGGTGCTCTACGACGAACCGACCACCATGGTCGATCCCCTGATGGCACATCTGCTCGGGGACTTGATCAAGAAGCTGAAGAAACAACTGAAGCTGACCAGCATTGTGGTGACCCACGATATGGCGCTGGCGAAAAAACTCGCTGACCGGCTCATCTTTCTGCACGAGGCGCGCGTCATCTTCTTCGGAACCTTTGCCGAGATGACGCAATCGAAAGAGCCTATCGTGCAGGAGTTTCTGGAACTCGATTCACTCGACTTCGAGGGCTACTTCGGGGAGCAACGACCGCCGCACGCGGCAAGGCCGTAGGAAATTTGGCAAAACGCCGTTCGCGGCGAATTTGTTTCTGTCACCGGCATGCCATCAGGAGCGAAAGCGAGGGACCTGCTCTCGCTGGCTAAAATGTAGTGCTTCAGAATCCTTTCGCTACCAACCTCTCCACGGCTAGCGGGCTCGACAACTCTTCGCGCTTGGTCCACTTTTCCAAGTATTTCGCCACGATATCAGTCTCCAGGTTCACCGGATCGCCGGGCTTGAGTGAGTGCAGGTTCGTCATCTTGACGGTGTGCGGGATGATGGCGATGGTGAGACGCAGGCCTTCGAGCTTGGCTACGGTAAGGCTGATACCCTCCACGGCGATTGATCCCTTGAAGACCAGGTACTTCTCCAGATCCCCAGGAACATCGATCAGCAGCCAAAAATCGTTCGCGTTTGCGATCGGTTCGAGCCCGGCGAAGCGCCCGGTACCGTCCACATGTCCCTGCACGATGTGGCCGCCCATTCGCCCGTCAACCCTCAGGGGAAGTTCGAGATTCACCTGCGCGCCCGAAGTGATGCGCGAAAGCGAAGTGCGCGTCCACGTCTCTTTCGCCAGGTCAGCGCTGAAAGAGTCCTGAGTGATGTCGAGAGCGGTGAGACAGACGCCGCTAACGGCCACGCTGTTCCCCTCCTTCAACTCCCGCGCGGTGTTCGGTGCTTGAATCGTAATGCGGTGATTGTCACCTTTGGCGACAATGGCGGCGATGATTCCAACTTCTTCGACTAGTCCAGTAAACATGGATGAGTTCCTTTTGAGCAATTAATAAATGGCAACCGGTAAATAGCAATTAGCAACTAGCAATCGCCAATTGGTACAACGTAGTTGTTTGGGTCTGCGAAATTCCTAAGTGCCAAATGCCAATGCCAAACGTTAAGTGCGGATTCCAAGCATTAGCTGCTAGTTGCTTCTTTCATTCATACGGATCGCGCAGATAGCCCTCTACGGCGAAATCTTCTCCAAAGCGGTGCAGGGTCACATGTCTTACGTAAGCGGCGTCGCTCAGGCGTTGATATCCCGTGCCCATAGCGAATGGGATCGATCCGCTGCCGGCCAGAATCTTGGGAGCATAGAAGAAAAACACTTTGTCGACGACGCCACCGGACAACGCAGCCCAATTGACCATCGCGCCGCCCTCAACGATGAGGCTGGTGATCTCGTCCTCCCCCAATTTTTCCAGTACACGCTCAAGGTCGGGCCGACCATCCGGAGCTGCGCCGCCGGGGAAAGGAATGGTTCCATCTTCCAGCGCCTGGTGCATGGGCACCTGCACCACGCGCACGCCGCGGTCTTCCAACTCCTGCCGTTTATTTTCCTCCGCAAAACAAGAGAATACGATGAGGTCGTCGTGCGCCGTCTTCACCACGCGGGAATCCAGCGGCAGGCGCAAGCGCGAATCCAGAATCACGCGGAGAAGCGGGCGGCGGCGCGGAAGACCACTGCGATCCGTCAAAAGGGGGTCGTCGGCAATGATCGTTCCGACGCCCACCATGATGGCATCGTTGGCATGTCGAATCGTCTGCACGTGCGAGCGCGCAACCGGACTGGTAATCCATCCGCCGCTCGCGGCCGCCAACACAGGTTCGCCCGGCAAGACTGTTTCCAGCGGCGGTGGGGCGATCTTGCCATCCAGCGTCATCGCCGTCTTGAGCGTGACGAATGGGAGCTTGCGCCGGATATACTTCGCAAACGCTTCGTTCAGCCTGCGCGCTTCGCTCTCCAGCAGCCCTTCGTGAACCTCAATTCCTGCCGCGCGCAGTTTCGCAAAACCCTCTCCCGCCACCAGCGGATTGGGATCGCGCATGGAAGCGACCACGCGCTTGACGCCGGCAGCCATGAGAGCGTCCGCACACGGCGGAGTTCGGCCCGTGTGGGAGCAGGGCTCAAGGCTGAGATAAATGGTTGCGCCGCGGGCCCGTTCTCCGGCTTCTTCAAGAGCGAGGATTTCGGCGTGCTTGACTCCCTCGTAGTTGTGGGAACCGCGGCCAACAATCTCACCATTCTGGGTCACGATCAGCGCGCCGACACAGGGATTCGGTGAAGCCAGGCCAATGCCCCTGGTTGCAAGCTCAAGGGCTTGCTCGATGTACTTTTCGTCCGTGAACGCTGAAGGCATTGGTCAGTCGAAGAGCGAGTTTACGAAATCCTCCGCATTGAACGGGAGCAGGTCAGCGACCTTTTCGCCAACTCCGACGTAGCGCACCGGCAGGCCGAGTTCCTTGCAGATTGCGATCACAATACCGCCCTTGGCGGTGCCGTCGAGTTTGGTCAGCACAATGCCGGTCACGCCAGCCGACTGCGTAAACAGGCGCGCCTGCTGCAGTCCGTTCTGGCCGGTCGTGCCATCCATCACCAGCAACGTCTCGTGCGGGGCCGACGGGATGAATCGCTGCGCGGTGCGGCGCATTTTTGACAGCTCGTCCATCAGGCTGCTCTTGGTATGGAGGCGTCCGGCTGTGTCGATGATGACATAATCGGTACCGCGCGCTTTTGCGGCTTGCAGCGCGTCGAAGAGCACTGCGGAAGGATCGCCGCCCGGCTTATTCTTGATTACCTCGACGCCGGTGCGGTCTCCCCAGATTTCAAGCTGCTCGATGGCGGCGGCGCGAAAGGTGTCGGCTGCTCCCAGCAGCACCGTCTTGCCCTGCGCTCGCAGAAGGTGCGCCAGCTTGCCGATGCTGGTTGTCTTGCCGACGCCATTAACGCCGACCACCAGAATCACCTCCGGCTCGCCGTCGACTTTTGCTATTGGCTGCTTCTCGGCACCGGTGAGAATTCCGAGTAATTCTTCTTTCAGAACTCGCTTCAACTCGTTAACGTCGCCGATCTGCTTTCGGTCGATCTTCTCGCGGAGAGCTTCGAGCACCGTGTTGGTCGTGGCGGTGCCCAAATCGGCCGCGATCAGGGTCGCTTCCAGATCGTCGAGGGTCTCGCGATCGATCTCTCTGCGGAAACCAACCGCATCCTCAATGCGCTCGCTGAGGCTCTCGCGCGTCCGCGTGACCGCCTCTTTCATTCGCTGAAGGAAACTGGGCTTTTCTTCTGTGCTGCCGAATAAGGTCTGGATCATGAACGGGACCGCTGCGAACGCGCCGGATAGGCGCACGCGGGACAGTATTGAGTGTTCGTGCTTAGCGAAGAATGCAAGCTCTCATTATAGACAAGCGCAGCGGATAAGATGCACGACGATCCAGAGAATCCGCCCTCGCCCGGCGCACATCCAAACCACTTCGCCGCCCGCCACATGACAAACTTCCAGGTTTGTATACTAGGTGAGCAATTTTGCGCGACCGTTTTCCTATCGATGAAACCTAACAGCAGCCTATCACTCCTGCCTGGGCGTGCCCGACGGGCATTGTGCTCGAGCCTGCTTTTCGTCTTCTTCTGTCTGACCTGCGGCGCGCAGGTTCCTTCTCCCTGGGTCGACACCACGCCGCTGCCCGCCGATGAAGGAGTTACCGGGCTCAAACTTGTGCTGCGGCAGCTTCACACGACGGCCCGGCTCATGCACACCGTCGCGCATCCTGATGACGAGGACGGCGGAATGCTGACCTTGGAATCGCGTGGCCACGGCGTCACTGCATTGCAGCTAACGTTGAATCGCGGCGCGGGCGGGCAGAACATCATCGGCAGCGAACTTTTCGATGAATTGGGTCTGGTGCGTACGCTTGAATTGCTCTCGGCCGACCGCTACTACGGCGTGGAGCAGCGGTTTACCCGCGTCGCCGACTTCGGCTTTTCCAAAACAGCGGAAGAAACATTCGAGAAGTGGGGTGGACACGACATCGCCTTGGGCGACATGGTACGCATCATCCGAACTTTTCGGCCGGATGTCATCTGCACCCGCTTCCAAGGAACTCCCCGCGATGGACACGGCAATCACCAAGCTTCCGGAATTCTCACCCGCGAGGCCTTTCGAGCCGCCGCCGATCCCACGCGCTTCCCCGAGCAGATTCGCGAGGGGTTGCAGCCATGGCAGGCGAAGAAGCTGTACATGGACAACGTCCGCGCCAACGAAGACTGGAATGTGCAGCTGGAGACGTCACAGGTCGATCCGCTGCTGGGTAAGAGCTATGTGCAGTTCGCCTTCAAAGGCCTGCAACACCAGCTTTCGCAGGGCGCAGGGCGTTGGCATCTCACGGAAGGCCGCCGCACCAGCTATTACAAGCTCATCGGTTCCGTCCTGCCTAACGTGCCCGTCAACAATGTGCATGAGCAGGATTTCTTCGATGGAATCGACACTTCCCTGCCGTCGCTTGCGCAAAAGCTTGGGCCGGACCTGTCGAAAGCTGCGTGGCTGCGGCTGGACCTCGACTGGATCCAGCGCACGATCGACGACGCTACTACGGCTGTCGACAAGTCACCGCAAGCGGCAGCCACACCGTTGCTGCGAGGACTGGTCCTCACAAACAAGCTGATAACAAAGGTCGAGGCGTCGCAACTCACAGGCATTGAGAAATCCGACCTGCTGGCAAATCTTCGAACCAAGCAGGAGCAATTCGAGCACGCGGCCAACCTGGCGCTTGGGTTGGAACTCAGCGCCGGGCCCGGAACTCCCGATGGACGTCCCATGGCGGAGCAGTTCGCCACCTCGTCCAATGGCCCGGTTCTTGGAGCGGTGATCACGGCGGGCAAGTCGTTCCTGCTGTTGGTGAAGTTTCAGAACGGAAGCAGTTCGCCTCTGGGGCTTAAGCAGTTAGCGCTCGATGTTCCACAGGGATGGAAGTCCGAGCTGTTCATGGACAAGATTCCCAGCGTGCTCGGCCCTGGCCAAGGCTGCTCCATCACATTTCGCGTTACTCCACCCGCCGATGCCGAGATCACGAAAGAGTATTTTCACCGCGATAATCCGGAGACCGACTCGGTCTACACCATCGATGAGCCGCAGTACGTAACCTTGCCGCTGCCGCCGCCTCCCGTCTATGCGCACGTGGTGTACGAGTTCGATGGACGGGAGGGCGTGATCCGCGCGGCGGCGCGAACGCCGCTGCATGACGAGCATGGCGATGCCTGGTCGATGCCGCTGGCCGTCGTGCCGCCGTTTTCCATCCATACGGTTCCAACCACCCAGGTCATCGCCGCTAAGCCGAACCCGGTCTCCAATCTGGATGCGCAGGTGCGCTCCACTGCCGACCATGCCGCAGGTGAGGTCCGCGTCGAAGTTCCCTCCGGATGGAAGGCGGATCCGCGGTCGGAAGCCGTCGATTTCAGTAAGCAGAGCGAGCACAGCTTAGGTTTCAAGCTGCTGCCTGACGGCGCCAAAGAAGGCCGCTACCGCGTTTCGGCTCTGATCCAGGCGAACGGGAGCGACTTCAAACAGGGCTACAATCTGGTGACGCGACCGGATATCGGCGGTTTCTTCTTCTATCAGCCGGCCGTGCAGCGCGCCAGCATCGTCGAGGTGAAGGTCCCTCCGGGCTTGAAGGTCGGCTACATCATGGGAGCGGGCGACGACATTCCAACCGTGCTGCGGCAGATCGGACTGGATGTAACCCTGCTCACGCCGGACGATGTTGCTCATGGAAACTTGCAGAGTTTCGGAACGATCATACTCGGAATTCGTGCTTATGATACGCGAGAAGATGTCAGGAAGAACAACCAGCGGCTGCTCGACTTCGTCCGCAATGGCGGCACGCTGCTGGTGCAGTACAACACCCAGCCGGCGGAATTCAATGCCGGGCACTATACGCCTTTCCCTGCCAGTCTGAGCCGGGAGCGGGTCACTGTGGAGCAGGCTCCGGTCACAATCCTGCAGCCCGAGAACGCAGTGTTTCACTATCCCAACCAGATCACGCAGGCCGACTTCGCCGGTTGGATCCAGGAACGCGGACTCTACTTCATGGATCAGTGGGATTCGCACTTCACGCCGCTGCTGGCATCAAACGATCCCGGGGAACAGCCGCAAAAGGGCGGATTGCTGGTAGCGCTGGACGGCAAGGGCTACTACATTTACACCGGCTATGCCTTCTTCCGGCAATTGCCGTTCGGCGTGCCGGGGGCGATTCGACTCTATGTCAACCTGCTGAGCCTGGGACATGCTCCCCACTGATGATGCGGCACGGCCGGAGCTGATTCGCGGCGTCGGCCTGCTGCAGGCCACCACGCTGAACATGATCGACATGATCGGCGTGGGCCCGTTCATAACCATCCCGCTGATCATCAGCGCAGCCGGCGGACCGCAGGCGATGCTGGGCTGGATCTGCGGTGCTCTCTTCGCTCTATGCGATGGCCTGGTATGGGCGGAGCTCGGCGCAGCCATGCCACAGGCGGGTGGATCGTATTACTACTTGAAGGAAATCTACGGCCCCGCCAAATGGGGACGCCTGCTGTCGTTCCTTTTCATCTGGCAACTTTCGTTCAGCGCGCCGCTATCGATTGCTTCGGGCTGCATTGGCCTCGGCGATTATGCGTCGTTCCTCTGGCCTGGGTTGAACCGTACGCTGCTGGAGCGAACGTTTCATTTGGGCACGCCGATTCTGGGACCGCTCGAGCTGAGCATTTTGGTTAAGTCGAGTACGTTCGTAGCCATTGCCGCCTGTCTGCTCGTAACCATCCTGCTCTATCGGCGAATCAGTGCCGTTGGCCGGCTGGCCGAGTTGTTATGGGTAGGCGTTGTCCTCTCCATTCTCTGCATCATCGTGGCCGGAGTCACTCACTTCAGTGCAGCGCGTGCCTTTGATTTTCCTCCAGGAGCATTTCATCTCTCGCGCGGATTTCTGACCGGCATGGGCGCGGCCATGCTCATCGCTACCTATGATTACTGGGGCTACTACAACGTCTGCTTTCTGGGCGGAGAAGTCAGGAATCCGGGCAAGACGATCCCGCGGGCGCTGATCATCTCGATTGTCGCAGTGGCGGCAATCTACATTGTGATGAATATCAGCGTACTGGGTGTAATGCCGTGGCGTGAACTGGGCCGGTACACAGAAGCCCGCGGCGGTTTCGTGATGTCGGTGTTCATGGAGCGGATCTACGGAAGCTGGGCTGGACGCGCTATCGCGGTGCTGATTATCTGGACCGCCTTCGCTTCGATTTTCTCATTGCTGCTCGGCTATTCGCGGGTTCCCTATGCCGCCGCCCTCGACGGCAACTACTTTCGCGCGTTTGCGACGGTGCATCCCAGGCACCGCTTCCCTACCGTCTCCCTGCTGGCGCTGGGGCTGGTTGCGTGCTTGTTCTGCCTGCTGCGGCTGGCGGATGTGATCGCTGCGCTGGTTGTCATCCGGATCTCGTTGCAGTTCGTGATTCAGGCAATCGGGCTTATTGTCTTTAGAGTTCGCAGGCCGGATGTGCCCAGGCCTTTCCGCATGTGGTTGTATCCGCTTCCAGCGTTGCTGGCGATTGGCGGATTCGTCTTCATTCTCTTTGTGCGGGTGAACTCCATGCGCGAACTACGCTACGCGATCGTCATCACCATCGTGGGAGTGCTGATCTACCTGCTTCGGTCATGGCGCCGCCGGGAATGGCCCTTCGCGCAACCAGCTCTCGACACCAGCGCTCGCGCCGGTTGAGTGCCATTTGAGGTTTGTCAAAAAAGCAACTGCTTGCGTCAATCAGACTACAATCTCCCAATTGCATTAGAATTACCCGCGCTGTCTAGCGGGAGACAAATGCTCTCTCAGGAGGAGGACACATGAAGCGGTTAGTTTTGATTGCGGGCCTGATATTGGCAACGGCGCTGAGCAACACTGCGTTCGCTACGGCTAAGCAGGCCGGCGCAGCTCAGGATAAGCCGACGTTTGCTGCCGTGTACGATCACATACTCACAGGTGTGGAGAAGGAAATTGTCGACGCTGCCGAAGCTATGCCCGAGGACAAGTTCAATTTTGCTCCGAGCGGCCCGGGCGACTTCAAGGGTGTGCGCACCTACGCCATGCAGATTAAGCACATCGCGGTCGCGAACTACATGCTCGGCGCCGCTATTCTGCAGGAGAAACCGCCGGTAGATATCAACGGAGAAAGCGGCCCGGCAAACATCACCTCGCGCGCCGACATCCTGAAATTCCTCAAAGACTCTTTCACCTACGCGCACAAGGCGGTGAAGAGCATCGACGAAAACAATATCCTGGAGCCGATTAAGTCGCCCTTCGGTAGTCATCCAAGTACCCGTCTGGCGCTTGTCACCAGTATGTTGTCGCACCCGTTCGACCACTACGGCCAGATGGTCGAGTACTTGCGCATGAATGGGATCATTCCGCCCGCCAGCCGCAAGCACTAGAAACGCCGCCGAGGGCACCGAGGAGCAGCATCCTGGGAGAAAGGTCGAGTCCTGCTCGGCCTTCTCCGCTTCACGGGCTTTGGGAGTCATTCCTGCCTCCTGAACTAAAGCTTTCCGACGACGCCCACACGTGCAGCGACGGCACATCGAATTGCGATCTGTCGTCGCGGCTTGCGAGTGCCGATACCTGGTTATCCAATTATCTGCCGGCAATTCCGAACAGCTCCGAGTTTCAGCAAAGCGGATTGCTGATTCTCACCTTCGATGAATCAGCCAATGACAACACCAACGGGGGCGGCAAGGTAATGACTCTGCTGCTTGGCACGAAGGTTAAGCCGGGCGATACGGGTACTGCCCAGTACGACCACCCAAAGCCTATTGGGGTTGAGCATGGCTGCACTGGGGGAAACCATTCCCAATGGCGCCGGCAGTGTTCCGCAGATGACCGAGTTCTTCGGTAAGGCCATGCGCCGACCTCAGCGTACGGCGTTGCTCTGATTGCTCCCTGACGCCTAAGGACGGTACACTGATTGGCACCAAGGGGTTCCCCATGCTGATCGTGATGAAGACCAGCGCGTCGGAAGATCAGGTGCGCTCGGTTTGCGAGAAAATCGAGCAACTCGGACTTCGGCCGCATCCCATGCCCGGCGCCACGCGCACGGCCATCGGCATTACCGGCAATCAGTCGGATATCGACACCGGCAGCTTCGACGAGATGGCGGGCGTCCAGGAAGTCATCCATGTAAGCAAAGCCTACAAGCTCGTCAGCCGGGAACTGAAAGACGAGCGAACGGTGGTTCGATTCCCGGCGATGGACGCCAGTATCGGCGGAAGCGAAATCGCCGTTATCGCCGGCCCGTGCGCCATCGAATCGCGTGAGCAGGCGTTCGCTGCAGCGGAGCGCGTCGCCCGCGCGGGCGCAAAATTCTTCCGGGGGGGCGCCTATAAACCGCGCACGTCACCGTACGCCTTTCAAGGCCTCGGCGAAAGAGGCCTGCAGATCATGGCCGGAATTCGCGAGCAGTTCGGGATGGCGATCGTGACCGAAGCGGTGGACAACGAATCGCTCGATTTGGTGGAGAAGTATGCCGACATTATCCAGATTGGCGCCCGCAACATGCAGAATTTTTCGCTGCTGAAGCGCGCCGGCCGCGCCCGCAAGCCGGTTCTGCTCAAACGCGGCATGTCGGCGACCCTGGACGAATTCCTCATGGCGGCCGAATACATCATGAGCGAAGGAAATTACAACGTGATCCTGTGTGAACGCGGGGTACGTACCTTTGCCGACCACACGCGCAATACCCTCGACCTCAGTGTAGTGCCCGCGGTGCAGCGGCTAAGCCACTTGCCGATCCTTGTCGATCCCAGCCACGGCACCGGCAAGCGCAACAAGGTGACGCCCCTTTCCCGGGCTGCTGTTGCTGTCGGCGCCGACGGCTTGATGGTCGAGGTGCACCCTGATCCTGACAAGGCGCTCAGCGATGGCACACAGTCGCTGTATCCCGATCAGTTTGACCAGCTGATGAGGGAGGTCCGGCAGATCGCTGCGGTGCTGGGCCGTTCAATCGCAGGACCGGTTGAGCTTCCTGCCGTTTCGGCGACCACCGTCGCCAGGTGATGACGCGCCGACCCGCTAAGTTCAGTCTCGTTCATAAGTGGCAGGCCATGAGCCTGCTGCTTCTTTTTGCGCTTGCAAACGCCGGGTGCAACCGTAGCAAGGCGCCAGATCCCGGCTATCACGAATATGCCTACGTATCCGACGGCAAGAGTAATTCGGTCAGCGTGATCGACACGCTCACCATGCGTAACATCAAGACCATTGCGGTCGGCAAAAGCCCTACCGGTTTGGCCGCCAATCCCACGAAGAACGAAATCTATGTCGCCAACGCCGAGTCCAACAACATCAGCGTAATCGATGCCGAACGCAATGAGGTGGTCTCTACGATAGGAGTTCACCGCGCCCCTTACTTCGTCTCCGTTTCTTCCGACGGCAAGCGCGCTTATGTTGCCGACTCCGGCTCGTCGAACGTTTCGGTAATCGACCTCGACCGCCGACAGGTGATCGCGAACATTGCTGTAGGCAGCGGTCCGGGATTGGCAAAGGTCTCTCCCGACGGAAGCATCGTCGTGGTCAGCAATCGCAACGATGATACGGCTTCGGTGATTGACACCGGAAAGCTGGCTGTCGCTGCTACCTTGCGTGTTTGCCATCAACCGCAGGACGTCGTGATTTTGCCCGACTCGTCCAAAGCGTTTATCGCTTGCCCGCCATCCAACCAGGTTGCTTCGCTGGACTTGAAGAACGACCGGGTTCTGGCCTTGCTTGAAGTCGGTAAGACGCCCATTCAGATGGCGTTGAAGCCTGACGGCGGTGAGCTGTTCGTCAACAACTTCGATTCCAACAGCTTTTCCGTCATCGAGGCCTACACCAATGAGGTTGGCGGCAGCTACCTTATCGGGAGCAATCCTGTACGCGGAGTCGTGACTTCGGATAATTCACTGCTCTACGTCAGCAATTTT
The DNA here is from genome assembly GCA_963846815.1 of uncultured Acidobacteriaceae bacterium. Lineage (GTDB taxonomy): Bacteria > Acidobacteriota > Terriglobia > Terriglobales > Acidobacteriaceae > CAVVDY01. The sequence goes on from CAWJXG010000004.1 coordinate 355,376, forward strand.
GGTTCGGATACCATCAGTGTTTACGCCATCGATGAAGGACGCGTGATTGGCGTAGTCCGCGTCGGTAGCCGTCCTGACGCGCTGGCGCTGACGGCGAACGAAGAACACCTGCTGGTTGTCGACACCGGATCCGGCGATGTTGCTGTCGTGCGTATCGTCAAGACGAGCGCCAACTCGAAAATCAGCGCTGACCGGGCGCTGGTGAATGTCATTCCCGTCGGGAACCAGCCGAATGACATCGTGATCAAGGCGTTTGAGCTGAAGCCGGGCGCGCGCTAGGAACGTAAATCGTACACCGCTCCTGCATGGGAACGCTGATCGCTTCCACTTCTTTCAGTTCGCTGCGATGTTCTTTGGCGGCCATCCATACCGGATCGCCGTGACACGCGATGATGTAGTCGGCCCTCTGTGCCGGATCAAGCAGGGCCCATTCCCAATCCGGATGACTGGCTTCGCTGATGACATGGCTCAGCGGAATCCCGGCGCGTTGCAGTGCTCCAACATGGGCTCCCTCGTACATCAGAATGGTCGCGTTCTTCGGGATAGTAACGAGAAATCGCGCCAGGGCCATTTCAAGATCGATTTTCCGGCGCGAGTTCACGCGAGCTTCGCGCAGAGTGATGGGCATATCCGCCCACGCTGAGAGATAACTTCCGCCGACACAGACGATCAGTAAGGCCCATGCGGCCCCGCGCCGCCCTCTCTCGCGCAGTGCCTCGGCCAAGAACCCGGCCACGAGTACCGGGAACACCGCAAACACCGGCAGGAGTTCCAACCCGTATCTGACGTTGTAGTAGGAGAACGGCCACCAGACCGGCAGGAAGATGGGCACACTTCCATACGCGATCGAGAGTGCGTAAAAAATCAGGGGCAACCAGAGCAGCAGCCAGACTTTATATCGGCGAAAGCGCCAAACGGCAAAGGCGGTTCCCAACAGCGCCAGGATCAGCATCATGCGGCCCCAGATTGGATTACCCACGTTCAACTGAGCCGCTTTGATGAAATAGACTGCCGCGGTGATGGGATGGTCTTCCCCGGGATACGGCGGAGCACCGTGCGCGGTCGTGCGTTCGGCAATCGCCTTCGCCGAGTAGGGACCGTTGGCCCAATCCATCGCCCTACCAGAGACGACGAAGTTGTACGCCAGCCAGAACAGAGGAACCAGGGCCAGCAGCAGCACGACCTCGGTGAGTGACTTGGCTAAGACGCGCCGCCGTTCGCTGCTCGTCTCCTTGCGCCACCACCCGATAACCACCAGGATCAGGATTCCTCCGATCACTGTCGCAACAAACCAGCCGTCGTAGCGGGTCAGGGCCCCGGCGGCCAGGCAAATTCCGCAGCGTTCCAGCGCTTGCTCACGCGTGAAGTTTGTAACAGCGGAGGGCGTTTCCTTCCGGATCGCCTTTGCCCGCAGCATCTCGTCGAGATACACCAGCGACCAGATGAAAAACGCCAGGAAAATAGGCTCGTTCATGGCCGTACACTGCATGTACAGCAGGTTGGGATTGAGCGCGTAAATCGCAGTCGCAATGTAGGCCGGCAACAAATCTCTATACGATGAGCCGTTGGTTCCATGTTTCAGGGAAGCGAGGCGCAAACGTCCGTCGACGAGGCGGAAGATGCCCAGTCCTCCCAGCACGTATGCGATCATCCCCGGAATCGATCCGGCAACGCCGCTCTGCCACAGGCGCTTGTTCCACACAAACGGCAGCATGGCTATGTGCTGCAGCGGCAACCACACTGTACCTAGCTGAAAGAACGAGGATGTCCAGTCACGGTTATCGACTACCCGCCGCGCAATATTGATATGCGCGACCGCATCGCCGTAGAGCAGCAATTCATTGTGGGTGTAGCACCAGAGGAGAGCGATGACGGAGAGGATGGCGAGCAGAAATCCGGCTGCCAACTCACCATGAAGCATCGCAGCATCGCCCGGCACCTCAGAGTCAGGCCTCAAGCGTCTGTGTCCTCCGTTGCCTCGTGGGGAACTTTCAATCCAGATGGGTCAGCTCGCGGAAGGTGTTGAAGCGATCATCAATTTCTTCGCGCGTCAGGCTCTGTAGCCGTTCCGTCCCAAAACGCTCGACAGAGAACGATCCCATCACGCTGCCGTAAAACATGGCGTGCTTCAGGACGCGGCGGTTCACTTCGCCCTGTGATGCAATGTAGCCCATGAAGCCCCCGGCGAAGCTGTCGCCTGCTCCAGTAGGATCGCGCACCTCGTCCAGCGGCAACGCCGGGGCGCGAAACGGATGATGGCCGCCGGCAAACTCGCCGTCGCGAAAGAAGATGGTCGCGCCGTACTCGCCGTGCTTGATGACCAGCGCTTTGGGACCCATGGCCAGGACCTTCTGCGCTGCGCGCGGCAAACTCGTATCGCCCGCAAGCATCTTCGCTTCGCCGTCGTTGATCAGCAGAATGTCCACGCGCTTCAGCATTTCGCCAAGGTTCTGGCGCTGGCTGCTGATCCAGAAATTCATGGTGTCGCCACCTACCAGCCTCACGCCCTTCATGCTGTCGCGGACGCGCACCTGCAGGACCGGATCGATGTTCGCCAGAAACAGGTATTGCGAATCGTTGTACTCGGCGGGGATCTGAGGATCGAACTTCTCGAAGACATTCAGCTGTGTATCCAGCGTCTTGGCTTCGTTGACGTTCTCGCCATACTCGCCCGCCCAGAAGAAGGTCTTCCCTTTCGCGCGCTGGATGCCACGGGTATCGACGCCGCGGCGCGTCATCACCGCTTCGTCTTCAGGCGAGAAATCTTCGCCCACGATGGCGACGACGCGAACATCCGTAAAGTAGCTGGCCGACAAGGAGAAGTGTGTGGCAGCACCACCCAGGATCTTGGGACGCTCGCCATATGGAGTTTTCAGAGAATCGAATGCGACGGAACCGACGACGACGATGGACAAGGGCTTAAGCTCCCACTTTCTTTTCAGAATCGAAGTATTTGCCGACCAGCAGGCGCAGCCGCTCCAGTGTGGCCCGCGGCACCGTATCTTTCTGCGTGAGGATGGCATGACTTAGCGCCGAGCCGCATTTGCAGCCGCGCTCCTTCGGCAGCAGCGCGACCGTCTCACGCACAACATTCGCCGCGTTCTCGGCATTCTTCACCAGCACCCCAACGATCTGCTCGACGGTGACGTGATCGTGCTCGGGATGCCAGCAGTCGTAGTCGGTCACCATGGCCACCGTCACGTAGCAGAGCTCGGCTTCCCGCGCCAGCCTGGCTTCGGTCAAATTCGTCATCCCGATTACGTCCATGCCCCAGCTGCGATACAGGTTTGACTCCGCGAGGGTCGAAAACTGCGGGCCTTCCATGTTGAGATAACTGCCGCCGTACTTCGCGTTGATGCCGGCGCGCCGGCAGGCCTGCTCAACGAACTTCGCCGTTTCAGAACAAATCGGGTGCCCAAACCCAATATGCGCCACCAGTCCATCGCCAAAGAACGTGTCGACGCGGTGCCGGGTGCGGTCTACAAACTGGTCCGGAATCACAAAGTCCATCGGCTTATGCTCTTCCTTGAGCGAACCAACCGCCGACAGCGAAACCAGTCGCTCTACCGCGAGCTGTTTGAAGCCGTGTATGTTGGCGCGATACGGCAACTCTGTCGGCATCAGCCGATGCCCTCGCCCGTGACGTGAGAGAAACGCCACCTTGCGGCCGCTCAGTGTTCCGAGCACATACGCATCCGACGGTTTGCCGAACGGCGTTTCCAACATTACTTCTTGAATGTCGGTGAGGCCCGGCATCGAGTACAGGCCGCTGCCGCCGATAATTCCGATTTCTGCCTGGTACAAGAAAGTCTCCTTGGAGCAACTCTGCAAACCAACGATTATACCGAGACGCTGCTTCGCAACTCTCGCGGCATGCCAACCCGGGTCGCTTGTCTCTCAAATCGAAGTTTGATTCCCTAGCAGCTTTGCGCACTCCCGCACGCACTTCCATTAACACTAGGGCTCAAGCGCGGCGCTATAATTGAGGCTTATCTGGGAGAGGACTAACAACCATTATGAGTGGTACCAACGGTTCCAACGGAACAAGCGCCAGCGCCGCCTTCCAGCCTAAGCCGCGCGCGGAATGGATTGCAAAGCGCCGCGAAAGCGCCGCCCAAACCGGCGACACCAACCTGTCGCAGATGCACTTTGCGCGCCAGGGCCTGATCACCGAAGAGATGCTTTTCATCGCCGAACGCGAGCAGATCTCGCCGGAATTGGTGCGTGATGAAGTTGCCGCCGGACGCATGATTATCCCGGCCAACGTCAATCATCCTGAGCTGGAGCCGATGTGCATTGGTGTGGCTTCAAGGTGCAAGATCAACTCAAACATCGGCAACTCGTCCGTCACGAGCGATGTGGATGAGGAACTTCGCAAGCTGCACACCTCCGTACACTACGGGGCCGACACGGTGATGGACCTATCGACTGGCGGCGGCATTCACGAGATTCGTGAAGCCATCCTGCGGCACTCGCCTGTGCCTATTGGCACGGTGCCGATTTATGAAGCGGTCGCGCGCGTGAAGCGGATTGAAGACCTCAATGCCGACATCATGCTGGAAGTCATCGAAGAGCAGGCCGAGCAGGGTGTCGATTACATGACCATCCACGCCGGCGTGCTGGTCGAATACCTGCCGATGATCACCAAGCGCATTACCGGCATCGTGAGCCGTGGCGGCGCCATCCTTGCGCAGTGGATGGCGCACCATCACAAGCAAAACTTCCTCTACGAGCACTTCGACGACATCACCAAGATTTTGGCCAGGCACGACGTGAGCTATTCGCTCGGTGACGGCCTGCGTCCCGGCTGCATTGCCGACGCCAGCGACGAGGCGCAATTCGCCGAACTGAAGACGCTGGGCGAGCTGACGAAGAAAGCCTGGGAGCGCGACGTGCAGGTCATGATCGAAGGCCCCGGCCACGTGCCGCTCGATAAAATCAAGGAGCAGGTCGAGAAGGAAGTTGAGCTTTGCTACGGCGCTCCGTTCTACACGCTTGGCCCGCTGGTGATCGACATCGCGCCCGGCTATGACCACATTACGTCAGCCATCGGTGCGGCGCTGATTGGATGGCATGGAGCGTCGATGCTCTGTTACGTCACGCCCAAGGAGCACCTCGGACTGCCCAACGAGAAAGACGTGAAGGACGGCATCATCGCCTACAAGATTGCCGCCCACGCCGCCGATGTCGCGCGGCATCGCCCCGGCGCACAGGACCGCGACGACGCCATCAGCTACGCGCGCTACACCTTCGATTGGGAAAAGCAGTTCGCACTGTCACTCGATCCCGAAACCGCACGCAGCATGCACGACGAAACCCTGCCCGACGGCTACTACAAAGAGGCGGCATTCTGTTCCATGTGCGGTCCGAAGTTCTGCTCGATGAACTACTCGGCCAAAGTGGATGAGTATAACAAGCAGGTCCACGGCGTGGAGAAGAAGGACTACTCGGAGCTGATGAACAAGCTGGTGGCGATTAAGTAGAGCCGCCAGCCATCAGCTACCAGCCGTCAGCTAAGACAGAGCGCGATGCTGCGAATTGACCGCAAGTACGAGAGGCTAGCGTTTCTCAATCAGTTCACGTGTACCGCCACTATCTTGTTGATTGGGGTATTGAGCGAATCCGTATGCGCCGCTCAAAACAAGCCTACGCCGACTCCTGAGGAGATTTTTCGACGCGCCCATTCGTCCGTCGTCCTCATTGTGGGCTCCGCAAGTGACGACAAGGTCGCTCAGGGCTCGGGATTTATTGTCGGCAAAGATAAAATCGTGACGAACTACCACGTTGTCGCCGGATTATCGGCGGCTTACGTCCTGTTCGCCGACGGTCGCACTGAGCCAGTCACGGGAGTCGTGGCAGCGGACGCGGACCAAGATGCTGCGATTCTGAGCGTTCGTACGGGCACTCGCCCTTCCCTCCCTCTCGGGGACGAGCTTAATTTGCACGAGGGTGAATCCGTCCTAGCAATCGGCGCACCTGAAGGTTTAGAGCTGTCACTTACTAATGGAATTGTTAGCGCATTCCGAAACTCAGGAAAGAAATTCCTGATTCAAAATACTGCTCCGATTGCGCCGGGGTCGAGCGGTGGCCCTTTGCTCGATTCTCGCGGCCGAGTGGTCGGGGTAACTACATCCCTGCTCGCGGACACGCCGGGAGTTTACTTCTCAATCGGCGTGGGAACCGTGAAAAGGTTGCTGAAAGATTCGTCGACGATGAGTTCGCCTTTGGCCAGATGGGATAGGACAACTGGTGCCAAGACGCAGCCCGATCTAAGCGCAACGTTCGAGTGGATCAAGGGTAAGGTCGAGGCGAAAGGAGGAGGGGATTCTTATTACCAGAACTGGCGGCCCGACCCTTCTGAAGTCGGGGAAGAGCATATATACGGTCTGGAGTTGCGACAGTCGAGCGATAAGTGCGTCTTTATTCTGACCTCTAAGCGACAGGTCCTCACGCGCAGTGTGGCCAACTCCTTAGTGGGGGATGCATTTTCCGGATGCGCGAATACAACGGAAGACGACTATACGGACACCTTACCAGTTTACTTCTTGAGGGAGGCAAGTTTTGTCACTCTCGATCGAGGGGTTCCCGCTGTCAAACTGAAGTTTGATGGGAAGAAGCATGAGATGCATTGGCAGGGTAGTTGGTCTAGGACCGGATGTCGGGATACCTCACTACCCACAAAAGGAACCACCGAGGCTAAGGACGTGCTGGACGACTTCCTGTTCATTGAATTTTCTCGATATCCAGCAGAAGACAACGAAGATCTTGCAAGGCGAGTGGCAGATGCCTTTAATCACGCTGCCGCTCTTTGTGCGAACCAAAAACCAGTATCGCAGGAACCGTTTTAGCGTCGGTCTAGTTGGCGGCTAACCCGTGCCACTGAGAAGCAGCCCCGGGGGGACTCGAACCGCTAACGCCTCCGAAGCACAGGGCAACGGGCTGCCTCCTGTGCCGCTGAGCGCGCACTTTTGAGTGCCTGAGCCAAGCAACCGCAGTCGCTCCGGTCATAGATGACCGCGTGGATTGCTCCGTGAGCTGCACGCTTCCTAAACTTGTTCAAGTCGGCGATGTCCTGGTCTGGACATTGAATGATTCCAAGATCGACCGCAGCTCGAAGCAGCGCCCCAAACTGAGCGTATTCGAGGAGGGGCATTTCCAGGTTGTGCCGCTGAGCTTTTTTCTGTCGGCGTTTCGTAGCGGTCTCCTGGTTCCCCAAGGCCTTCGCCTGCCGTTCGTCGTTGATCTTTAGGTCCCGGCGTCGAGGATAGCGCGCTCGAGCTCCACCATCGGATGAAGCCAAGCCATGCGTGCAAGGGGTTTATTAAGGTCGCTTGCGTCGATCAATCCAACCATCTCTGAGCGGTAATACACAAACTGAACGATGTGGGCGCCGAGTGTTGGAAGAATCCGCTCGACCGTCGAATCGTGCGCAACGCGATGTTGACGGGTGATTCGCAACCTCCTGTTGTCATTCCGGCTCCAAAATCCGCGGACCGACCCATCCCAACCGAGAATGGGTACCGCGTCAAAATCCCCGTCGTCGGCCGCTGCCGCTCCGTCAGCGTCATCCACTGCATGTCTTAGCAGCCTTCGTGGCGTCATGATGTCTTCAGCACGTACCGCGAGATTCATCGCGTCACCGTTAAACAGCGAGATCCGTGAGTGGTCTTGTCACACAAACACATGGGCTCCAACATATTTCATTCAGGGCGCGGCGTTCAATCCCGAAAGATCAAGCCAGTCGCCCCAAGTTCGCGTCCTTCTTTTGGACGGATAACCCGTGCGGAGGTACGACGCGCCTCGGTCAAGGTAGGCGTGCATTTTTGAAAATTCTGGAGTCGGCTTTAGCCGACGGCACAAACTATCTGTCGTCTCCGAGGGACTCTGGGATTCGTTGTGCGATCGTTACCCAGCCTTCCCCCTGCGGCTTCATCCTGGGCTATCCTCCCACGCCCTTCGGGCTCAGATTGTCGCGCCAACACCGCTATCCTCCCACGCCCTTCGGGCTTTGCTAAACTCGCCTAGTGAGACGAATCCGACGCAATGCCTGGATCCTCGCCTGCACATCGGGAGTTCTTCAGGTCCTTTGCTTTCCGAAGCCGTCCCTTTACTTCCTGTGCTGGTTCGCGCTGGCTCCGCTCGTTTATGCCATTCTGCAGTGCCGCGAGCAAGACGCTCTCCTGGCGCTGGCCGACGACGGCAAATACTTCGCTCCTGCAGGCGCATGGCAGGGTTTTTTGCTGGGATACGTCAGCGGCGTCATCTGGTATCTGGGAAGCTGCTACTGGGTGTTCAACACCATGCACCAGTACGGCGGACTCGGCGTGGCTACATCCGCCGTGTTGCTGGTCCTTTACGCGCTCTATCTCGGGCTGTATCACGGTCTCTTCGGACTGCTCTTGGCGCTCACCGCGGCGCGGCGCAACGGGTACAGCCTGCGGGCGCTGGTCTTCGCACCCTTCATTTGGGTCGCGGTCGAGTTGGCGCGGGCCTACATCACGAGCTTTCCCTGGGACCTGCTCGGCTACACCCAGATCGACAACATCCCGCTGACGCACATCGCCAGAGTGACTGGCGTCTATGGCATCTCGTTCGAGATTGCGCTGGTCAACACGGTGGTGGCTGCGGCCTTTCTCGTGCCGCGGCAGAAGCGGGCGATGCTGCTCGCCGTTTCGCTTATCGCGATCGTGTTGTTGCACGCAGGAAAGTTCTACTCCCCTCCACCGCTGCCGGCGACGAAAGGCGCGACGCTGGTGCAATCGGACGTGCCCATCCTCGACGAGCCTTGGACTCTGGACTACGAACAGCAGACGCTGCGTGACCTGTCCGCGTTGAGCGTGCGGCCACAAGCGGAGCCGAACGGAAGCCCGGGGCTTATCATCTGGCCTGAGGCTCCCACGCCGTTCTTCACTACCGACCTGCACGTGCGCACCACATTGGCGGACATCGCGCGCAACACCGACTCGTCGGTCATCGCCAGCACCATTGGGATTCGTGGTTTCGACAACCCTTCGGGCGAGCGGCAGATTTATAACGCGGCTTCCGTCATCGCTCCCAACGGAGCATGGACGGCAGAATACGACAAGATCCATCTTGTTCCGTTCGGGGAGTACGTGCCCTTTTCCGACCTGCTGGTGTTTGCGCAGAAGCTCACGCGCGAGGTCGGCACTTTCTCCCGCGGCAACAGTCGCGCGGCGCTCAAAATCGACGGCACGCTGGTCGGCGTTTTCATCTGCTATGAGTCCATCTTCCCCAACGAGGTTCGGCAGTTTGCCCGCAACGGAGCGCAGTTCTTCGTCAATATCTCGAACGACGAGTGGTACGGGAACAGCAGTGCACCTCTGCAGCATCTGAATATGGCGCGCATGCGAGCCATCGAGAATGATCGCTGGCTGCTGCGCGATACCAACACCGGCGTGACAGCAGTGATTGATCCTTACGGTCGCATCGTGGCCCGGGCTCCACGCTGGCAGCGCACCGCCCTGCAAGGCGCTTACAACCTCGAGAGCGAAACCACCTTCTATACCCGGCACGGCGACTGGTTCCCGATTGTGTGCGCGGGGGTGACGCTCGCGGGGATCTTTCTCCGTTGGCTCGACACGCGGACTCAGCAACGGGCAATCGGCGCTTAGCATTTGGCGGTTGGCAATTTGGTGAAATGGAGGAAGTCGCTAGAATAGTGATAGGCGCTCGGAAGGAGAATCGGACTGAGAAGCTTTCGGGCGTTGGCCAGTTGCTAATTGCTGGTTGCCGGTCGCTAATTACCGACGAAAGGTACTAACCGCTGATGGTCGAAGAACTGGAACAGGAATACTCTGCACTGCGCAGCAAAGTCCACGATCTACAGGAGTATCTTTGACGCGCCCCGTCTGCGCGAAAAACTGAGCGAGATCGAAAAGCAAACTGCCGATCCCACGCTCTGGTCCAATCCCGAAAAATCGCAGCAGGTGATGCGCGAGAAAAAGCGCCTGGAAAGCGGCCTGTCCACTCACGACGAACTGGCGCGCCGCGCGGCCGACATCGACGCCTATTTCGAACTGGCGCACGAAGGCGAAGAGGTCTCCGCCGATTTGCGCCGCGAGATCGATTCGCTGCGCGCCATGGTTGACAAGCTGGAGATCGAAACCCTGCTCTCGGGCGATAACGACGATCGCAGCGCCATCGTTACCATTCATCCCGGCGCCGGCGGCACCGAGTCGCAAGACTGGGCCGAGATGCTGATGCGCATGTATCTGCGCTGGGCGGAACGCGAGGGCTTCTCCACCAGTCTGTACGAATACCAGCCGGGCGAAGAGGCGGGCATCAAGTCTGCGACCTTCGGCGTGAACGGCCAATACGCCTACGGATTGCTGACCGGCGAGATCGGTGTGCATCGCCTGGTGCGCATCTCGCCCTTCGACCAGGCCAAGCGACGCCACACGTCATTCGCGAGCGTGTTTGTGTCACCGGAAATCGACGAGAGCATTCAGGTCGATATCAAGCCGGAGGACCTGCGCATCGATACCTACCGCTCGGGCGGCAAGGGCGGTCAGCACGTGAATACCACCGACTCTGCGGTGCGCATCACGCACAATCCGACCGGCATTGTCGTGGCCTGCCAGAACGAGCGCTCTCAACACAAGAACAAAGAAAAGGCCATGAGCATCCTGCGCTCGCGCATCTACGAGCACGAACTGGAGAAGAAGAAAGAGCAGACCAGGCAGATCGAGGATTCCAAGCTCGACATCGATTTTGGCTCGCAAATCCGTTCGTATGTTCTGCAACCGTATCGCATGGTGAAGGACCTGCGCACCCGCGAAGAGATCGGCGACGTCGACCGCGTTCTCGACGGCGATTTGAACCAGTTGATCCGGGCGTATTTATTGGCGAAAAGGAATGAGCAGCGGGGATAAGGGGCCGGGCGTTATTCAGGAATGAGGAAGGCTCCAGGGATCCGGGTATCCAGAGTGGCGAGAAGTGCGTGGTTCGACTTGGCAAGCTGAGCCAGATGGCCGTCCGTCAGGTGCTTTGAGGATTTCACCCATCGAGGTAATCCGGCAACACCTTGATCATCGGCCACGAACGTAAATTTCACGATGCTTCTCGCTTTGACTCGGTCCAGAAGAAAAAGGGCCTCGGACAAGCTGTATCCATACGCTTTGACTTGTGACACAACCCTTACGAAACCCAACTCAGTGATGGAACAGGTCGCCATCTCCTCCTCGTTCGATGAAGATAAACTTTGCAACCAGGTGGCGACCCTTGCGTGGAATACGTGGGATTGCAGGCCGAGTGCGAGCAGCACATTCACGTCGAGCAGATACCTCATGGAAAGTCCTTCAGCAGCTCCGCGACATCCTCGCTGGTCAGGACAGGCGCATTGGGACCCGCACTTAGCACCGGCATACCGGTGATGGGATCGGTGATGATACGAGCCTTTCGGTGACGCTTGTTGCGCGGGCTCAACACAATTCGCCCGCCTTCCACCTCGACCTCAAGAGCATCGCCAGCCTGGAGCCCTAGGCGACGGCGAACGACATTAGGCAAAACAACCTGGCCTTTGGTGGAGATTTTAGTTTCCATGGTAAGACGATCTTACCACGCTTCCTGTCGCCCGCCTTCCTCTCGTTAGCACAGACGCACCTCGCCGCTATATGCCGCCGGCTGGAGCCGGCTCGGTTCCTATAAAACACCCGCTTACTCAGCGTTCCGCTTGGCTCCACGCTGGGCTATCATGACACGCCCTTCGGGCTCGGCGCTTCGAGCGGGGAACCGGCTCCCAATGTTCGGATCCGTTGCGGACTAACATCTGCAGTCGGAACCCCGTTGTTCGCGGTAAGCGCGCAATCCCGATTGGCCGAACGTCGCCGCGTCGTCTACCATGCTGTGCATGAACGACGACTGCCTTTTTTGCAAAATTATTGCCCGGAAAATCCCTTCCAAGAAGGTCTACGAAGATGACAAGGTCTACGTCTTCGAAGACATCAATCCGAAAGCGCCGACGCATGTGCTGATCATTCCCAAGCGGCACATCATTGATCTGAAAGAAGCCAGTCCGGAAGATGCCGAGATTATCGGCTACTGCCAGCTGGTTGCCGCCAAGATTGGGCGCGAGCGTGGCATCGAGGACGGCTACCGCACCGTATACAACGTCGGCCCACGCTCAGGACAGTCGGTTTTTCACCTGCATCTGCATTTGCTGGGAGGGCGCGATCTGACGTGGCCTCCGGGTTAGCAGACGATTCGGGGATCAGCCTATTTCCCGGGCCACGCCTTGAGCGCTGTCTCGGCTACACCCTCCAAAGCAGCGCGACTGGCGCCGCCAGCAGCCTGCACTGACATGCCGTGCAAAACAGCCATGTAAAAGCGGGCAAGGTCGGCCGGGTCCACCGTCGCAGGAAGCTCTCCTTCGTCTTTGGCTTTCTTCAGCCGTTTGCGCAAGGCGAACTCGCCGGCAGATCGGCGGGTAGCGAGTTCCTTGCGCATAGCATCCGACTCTTCGCTGCACGCCAGCGCTCCCTGAACCAGCAGGCACCCGTGCGGGGAATGCGGCCGCGTAAGCGTTGCGATGGTGCCGTGCAGCATGCGGTATACCGCCCGGCGCGCTAGAGGTTCCTGCAGGGCCTCTGACATATATGCCATGGGCCCGCTCTCATAGCGCTCCAGCACCTTGCGAAATAGCGCTTGCTTATCGCCGAAAGCTGCGTAGAGGCTGGGGCGGTTGATGCCCATGGCCTCGGTCAGGTCGCGCAGCGACGCCCCGTCATAGCCTTTCTCCCAGAAGACGCGCAGCGCAGCATCGAGCGCACGCTGCTCGTCGAAGGACCGCGGCCGTCCTCTTCCGGCTGATTTGACTGGCTTCATCACCTGTTCATATTAGACGACATAAATTTGTACCGTTCGGTAAATATTTATGAAACTTTTGGGTCGCTCCGTATATCTGTATCGCAGAGTACATAAACCGAACTGATATTTTCGGGAAGGAAGGGGAGGAAGTATATGGGCAAGCTTAACGGAAAAGTGGCGATCGTAACCGGAGCGTCCAAGGGCATCGGCGCAGGCATTGCAAAGGAACTGGCTGCGGAAGGCGCCACGGTGGTCGTCAACTACGCATCGAGCAAGGATGCCGCTGACAAGGTGGTGAAAGAGATTAGCGCGAAGGGCGGCAAAGCCGCCGCCATTCAGGCTGATGTGGCCAAACAGCCGGACATTGAACGGCTGTTCGTGGAAACCAAAAAGCAGTTCGGCCGGCTCGATATTCTGGTCAACAATGCCGGCATTTACGAGTTCTCGCCCCTTGACGGCATCACCGGCGAGCACTTCCATAAGCAGTTCGATCTCAATGTGCTCGGGCTGGTGTTGGCTTCGAAGGAAGCCGCCAAGTATTTCGACGGCGACGGAGGCAGCATCATCAATCTCAGTTCCCTGGTGAGCATATCTCCCGTACCCAACGCATCGGTGTACAGCGCCACTAAAGGCGCGGTCGACGCCATCACCAAGTCGCTGGCAAAGGAACTGGGACCGCGTAACATCCGTGTCAATGCCATCAATCCCGGCATGGTGCTGACTGAAGGGGTGCAGACCTCCGGCCTCGATCAGAGCGACTTTCGCAAGGACCTGGAATCGCGCACGCCGCTTGGCCGCATCGGCAAAGTGGAAGACATTGCGCCGGCCGCGGTCTTCTTCGCTTCCAGCGATTCCTCGTGGATCACGGGCGAGACCATGGTTATCGCCGGCGGGCTGAGCTGAGTATCGCTTTCGTTTTATTTGCGAGTTGTGAAGCAGCGACTTCGATTGAGCCCCGGGCGAGAGCCCGGGTTCTCTTTTTTCGACATGACGTCCAGCCGCGCAAGCGCCCGCTGCTCGACCGAAGCGGCAATGCTAATCTAGACAGCATTAGCTGGAGTTCACCATGAAGTTTTCGATTCGCTCTGTTCTGGCGGTCGCCTTTGTTGCGCTAGTCACCGCTGCCGTCTTTGCTGCTGACACGCAGCCCCCGGCGAGCTGGCAAAAAGACTTGATGACATGGCAGGCGCAGCGTGCCAAGAACCTGCAGGCTCCCTACGGCTGGCTGTCTCTGGTTGGTCTGGAATGGCTGAAACCGGGCGACAACTCCGTTGGAGCTGCGGCAGGCAATAAGATCGTCCTGAAATCGCAAAGCGTCCCGTACCTCGGCATCGTCAAGCTCGACCCCAAGTCGATCGAGCTTTTACCGCCCGCCAATGGATATGCCAAGGGCCTCCTGGTCGACGGCAAGCCCCCGGCCAATCCCCAGCCACTCGCGAGTGATGACACCGAAAAGCCGTCCCGGATAACTATCGCGACCATGCAGATCACGGTGATTCATCGCAGCGATGCCTACGCTCTGCGGGTGAAGGACTCGCAGGCCCCAACCCGGGTTCAATTTCACGGATTAAAGTGGTATCCGCCGAACCCTGCGTTACGGGTGAAGGCTCAGTGGACTCCCTATGACCCGCCTCACAAGATCAAGATTCCAACGGTGTTGGGAACGGAAATCGAGGTACAGGTCCCGGGAAAGGCGACGTTCACCGTGGACGGCAAGACCTTGAGCCTGGAACCCATTCTTGAGGACCCTGGGGACACCGACCTCTTTTTCATCATCAAGGACACGACCAGCCAGACCAACACTTATGGCGCCGGACGGTTTCTCTACACTTCGTTTCCCGACCACGGATTGGCGCACCCAGGCGAACTCTGGCTAGACTTCAATCGGCTGGAGAATCCGCCTTGTGCCTATACACCGTATGCGACCTGCCCGCTGGCGCCGCAGCAAAATCGCCTGCAAGTGCCGCTGGCGGCGGGAGAAGAGCGCTATCACGATTGATCGCCCCGGCGTTGGGTAACACGCATGATTCTTGAAGCCCTGCAAAAAGTTGCCAACCATCGCTCTGCGCTGACTCGCGACGAAGCACGCGACGTTATGGCGGAAATCCTCGATGGCAAGGCCACTGACGCGCAAATCGCCGCGCTGCTGGTTGCGCTCCACATGAAGGGCGAGACGGTGGAGGAGATTGTCGGCTTCGCGCAAGCCATTCGCGCAGCCGCCCTCCCGCTGCAGACCGATGACGGTTATGCTCTCGACTTGAGCGGCACCGAGCGGGATGCGCTGGTCGACACCTGCGGCACCGGAGGAGACACCAGCGGGACTTTTAACATTTCAACTGCAACCGCCTTGGTGGCTGCCGGAGCGGGCGTCAAAGTTGCGAAACATGGCAACCGCAGCGTCACCTCCGGTTGTGGCTCGGCAGATGTGATGGAAGAGCTGGGGGTGAAGATCGATTTGCCACCATCGCGCATCGCCGCTTGCCTCGATCAGGCCGGGATTGCCTTCCTGTATGCTCCCGCGCTGCACTCGGCAATGAAGTACGTACAACCGGCCCGTCGTGAGCTGCGATTGCGGACGGTCTTCAATCTGCTCGGACCGCTGACCAATCCGGCGCACGCGTCGGCGCAAGTGGTAGGGGTGTATTCGGCCGATCTGGTCGAGACACTGGCAGAGGCCCTGAGCGAACTGGGGCTGCGGCGAGCGCTAGTCGTGCATGGTCGCGACGGGCTCGACGAGATCACGATTACGGGGCCTACCAAAGTAGCCGAAGTGAGGAACGGAAACGTGCGCTCGTATGAGATCACGCCGGAAGAGTTCGGACTGAGCCGCGCACCGCTGAGCGAAATCGGCGGTGGTGACGCTCGCGAGAATGCGAGTATCATCCGCCGCATTTTAGAAGGCGAGCGCTCACCCCGCCGCGATGTGGTTCTGCTGAACGCTGCGGCGGCGCTAGTTGCCGCAGGACACACCGACAGCATTCACGAGTCTGTTCCGCTCGCTGCTTATGCCATCGACTCCGGTCATGCCCGGCAGAGGCTGGAATTACTGGTGGAGTTTACGAAGAGCAACTAGCAATTGGCACTTTGCACTTAGTGATTGGGATTTCGAAAAATCGCAACCACCCGGCACGACTAAAGATTCCTGTTCTATCCTAATAAAAATTTCACGCAACCGCCCAGCAAGAAGCACTAGCCAGCAGCCACTAAAGACTAAGCTAATTGCTAGTTCCTACTTCAGCCCACCTTCCTGAATCTTCCGCCCATTCAGCGGCTGCACCGGCCGGTAATTGTTGGGATAGAGCTTGGCGAAGGCGTCGATCTGCTCTTTGGAAGCTGTCATTCTGTGCGACACCACCAGCCATGTCACGCCTTCCGAGCACGGCGGCGTCGTCAGCGAACCGGGGAAGGTGTAGTACTCGAACTTGTCGGGCAGAAGCTGGGCAGCATTGACCTCAACTCCGCTGGGCTTGTTCTCCGTTCCTTCTGCCTTCGGCAGGTTGCTCCACACAGTCGCGATCGCAGGGTTTGCCTTTCCTTCATCGAAGAGAACAGCCACAACGGCAAGCTTTCCGTCTGCACTCTTATGGACCAAATGCCCTTCCAGCGGAGCGTGCTTCCCTTTCACCATAGTCTCACTTAGATGATGGAAGTGGAACTGGACCAGATTGTAAGTCTTGCCGTCGATGGTGATGCTGCTTCCCTGAGCATAGTTCACCTGGATGGTATGTCCGTTATTAACCACGGCCAGCGCGGAAGGCTGGTAGTTGAACTCGATGACCGGCAACTTTGAACGCTGAGCATTGCTGATGTTGACCGGAGACTGCTCCTTACCTTGGCTGCATGCCGAGTATTCCGGACTCAGTGAGCCCCAATGTGCCGGGCCGGTATCGCCCGAGTAACTCCAATGTGCGCCTTCAGGGGCGGGATCCGCGGCGTAGAGTGCAGGAGCGGTGAGTGCCGTAAAGGCAATCGTAATTGCAAGCAGACACGTGCTTCTTGAGACAGATTTGAGCATGTCGACTCCTCAAGCGGGCTGAATTGGCAATCGGGATTCAGAGGGATTGTAGCTGGGGCGCGGAATCGAATCCAGCGGAAGCGTCGCTGTCCGTCAGGAATGGGCGGGCATTTCGGCCTACAGTGGCTCCGTATGAGGGACGCGACCTTCCCTCATGGGATTTTTTCGGAGACCGGCTGCTCTACTCTACTTCCCCGCCGGCTTTGGCCCAGCGTTCCTGATTTCCGGCGGGGCATCGAACTGTTCGAAATTCTTCGCAAAGCGAGCGGAGAGATCAGCGGCTCTCTTGTCGTACGCAGCCTTGTCTCTCCACGAGTCGCGCGGCCGCAGCACTTCAGAGGGGACGCCCGGCACCGATTTCGGGATACTCAGGCCGAAGGCGGGTTCAATCTCGAACTCAACGTTATCGAGCTTGCCTTCCACGACGGCGTTTACCATAGCTCGGGTGTACGGCAGGCTCATGCGCTTGCCGACGCCATAGGGGCCTCCCTGCCATCCGGTGTTGACCAGCCAGCACTGGGCTCCGTGCTCGCGCAAACGGCGTCCAAGCATCTCAGCGTAAACTTTCGGCGCCAGCGGCATAAAAGGCGCCCCAAAGCAGGTGGAGAACGTGGCCTGCGGTTCCGTCACACCAGCTTCTGTCCCGGCGACCTTGGCGGTGTAACCCGACATGAAATGGAACATCGCCTGTTCCGGCGTGAGTCTTGAGACCGGAGGCAGCACGCCAAAGGCGTCAGCCGTCAGGAAGACCACGTTCTTGGGATGCCCGCCAAAGCCGGGGATCACCGCGTTGTCGATGTACTCGACGGGATATGCGGCGCGAGTGTTTTCGGTCTTGCTGTCATTGTCGAAATCGGGAAAGCGGCTGTGGGGATCGAGCACCACGTTCTCCAGCACCGTGCCGAAACGAAGAGCGTTCCAGATCTGGGGCTCGTTCTGCTCCGAGAGACGAATGCACTTGGCGTAGCAGCCGCCTTCGAAGTTGAACACGCCGTCAGCGCTCCAGCCGTGCTCGTCGTCCCCAATCAGGTTGCGCGTGGGATCAGCGGAGAGCGTCGTCTTGCCGGTGCCGGAAAGTCCGAAGAACAATGCGGTCACGCCATCTTCGCCGATGTTGGCCGAGCAGTGCATGGGAAAGACATCGCGCTGCGGCAGCAGAAAATTCATGATGCCGAAGATCGACTTCTTCATCTCGCCGGCATACTGGGTCCCCCCGATGAGAACGATCTTGCGTGTGAAGTTCACGATGACGAAGACCTCGGAATTCGTGCCGTCACGCTTGGGATCAGCCAAAAACATGGGCGCGCTGACGATCGTGAACTGGGGAGAGTGATGGGCGAGCTCTTCCGCTGTCGGGCGGATGAATAACTGGTGGACGAACAGGTTATGCCATGCCAGCTCGTTGATGACGCGGATCGGCAGCTGATACCTGGGGTCTGCGCCGCAGAACAGGTCCTGTACGAACAACTCCTTGCCGTGCAGGTATTCGGTTACGCGTTCGTAGAGAGCATCAAACTTCTCCGCCGGAAAAGGCTGGTTAATGGCGCCCCACGCGACCCTGTCTGCAGTGATCGAGTCTTCCACCGTGAACTTGTCTTTGGGGGAGCGTCCGGTCCGTTTGCCGGTCTCGGAAACCAGACAGCCTCGGGCGGAGAGCTCGCCTTCGTCACGGCGAAGAGCAGCTTCAATCAGCAGGGGCGGCGAAAGGTTCCAATGAACATTCGGCTGGTCCAGCAATTCAGAAATTTCGGGTGCCTGGACGGCAGTAGACATAGGAGAGCTCCTTGAGATATCAAGATATCGCTGGATCGACCATCCAGCAGCCCCGCTTGAAGCTGGCAGTTGTTGCCGGAGCGCAGGAACAAAAAGCCCGATTCTAAGCCTATCGGGCGACTGCTTCCTGATTCACGTCTCGCATGATCTGATTCAGGTGATCGAGCGTTTCCTCAACGGTAAGCGTGTACATTTCGCGTCCGCTGTCTTCCCCCGACTCGATGGCCCACTTTAAATAATGGCCAGCGATTTGTACCGCCATAGGGTCAGTGATGACTTTGCCTGTCTGGCGGTTGTATTCCACCCAGGCTGGGTGGGGGAGAGCAATCCAAACCGGCCGCTCGCCGACCAGAAATTTTACGTCAACCGCGTCGGCATGGCGGGTAGCAATGGCAATGATCAATGCCTGATATTGGCAATGAAGCTGTTTTCCGCTCCAGCGGTCGACCGCCTGAAAGTCGTCATACATTATGAAAAAGTCTAACTGACGCAATAGGATTGGGGCAATGGTCTGGTGAATGGAGGCTTAACGGGAAATCGGAAGTCAGCGGAGGAGTGCCGTGCTAATAAAGCCGGAAGTTCACTTCCACGTTGATTTGAACTGGAACCGCCTGGCCATTCAATTTGGCGGGCTCGAACTTCCACTGCTTTACCGCTTCGATAGCTTTTTCGTCCAAACCCATTCCCAGGGCGCGCTGGATGCGGATCTGTTGCGGTCGGCCATCGGCACCCACCACCAGCCACAACACGACCGTGCCCTGATACTTGGCCTTGCGGGCCTCTTCTGAGTATTCCGGGTCAGGAGCATAGAGTGCCCGAGGAGCGCTCACGCCCCCACCGACGCGATAGGCACCGCCGCCGTATCCGCCACCATGGCCGGGGCCAACACCGGGTCCGGTACCGGAACCGACCCCACCGCCGCTTCCACTGCCGATACCACCTCCGAAACCGGTCCCGTTTGATGGCGGACCAATCACCTTGGAAAGCGGATCGCCGAGTTGTCCCACTGTAGGAAGCTTGATCTCCGGCGGCACAACCACACTGGGCGTCGCCGTGAGCTTCGGATTGTCGTTACGGATAACGATCGCCGGAGGCACGATCTGGTCTTTCGACAGCTTGGGCAGAGCACCTTTGGGAGCTGCCAGTTTGTCGCGGTCGCCGCCACCGCCGCCTCCGCCCGCGCGCGTCTTGGAAACCGTCATAGGCAAGTAGGGGCTGATGTCTGTCGCCAGGGAAACTACCTGCTGTTTGATTTCGTCCTTGTGGCTCACCACCCAGTGGCCCGAATAGATGAGGAGACCTATGACAATAACGTGCGCGACAAAGGAGTAAAGAAAAGTGTCCTTCCGCTGGGCATACAGACCTCGCCCTTCCCCAAAGAGCGTGGGCAGAACATCGTGTTGCTGCGGTGCGGGCTCAGGGACTTTTTCAGTCGGCTTGGGTACCGCGGGTGTGGACATTTCTATTCCACAAGTATAGACCCTGTCCCGACAGGGAAGATGCACAAAAAGTGGTACCGTACTGCGAACGAAACGCGAACCTGACGAGTACGGATTCAATCCCGACAGATGGTTTCACCTCAGGTTATGATGCGCAGGGCCTCGCGCTTCACGCCAATTTCAATCGGGGTCGAGCAAACGGGTTCGCCGTCGGCAAAGACCTCGGTAATCGGATCGGTGACGATTCGCACCCGCGTCGCCTTTAAGTATTCCACCTCCTTCATGCCAATGTGCTCGCCCCGGTAGACCACGCGAAACAGGCGGGCCAGCCGGAGCTTGCTCAAACTCCGGACGAAGCACACTTCCAGCAGCCCGTCTTCCATATCGGCCAGATGAGCGAGGCGCATGCCGTTGCCGTATTGCGGACCGTTCCCGATCGCGACCAACATGCCCGCCTCATCAGCAACCGTTTGCCACTCGCCGTTGATCTCGGCCGAGATGTTCATGTGCGGCGGTTGAAAGCCCCCAAGCACCTGGAAGAGCGCGAATACATAACCACCGTGCCCGCGCAGCCAGCGCGGCTGTTCGAGAGTACGGCGATTCACCGCTGCATCTATCCCGGTACCCGCGATGCAGGCAAAGACGGTTTCGCAGGCGACCTCCCGCTCCGCTTCTTCTGCGCGCCGAAGCTGCGACTGCATGATGCGCGGGCCGATACGGGGTAAATCGACCCGCGGGCCGTCGGGAACGAAATGCAGGTCCTCCAGCCGCTCGCCCGACCATGGCTCGTCGGGAACTGTCTTCGCCTGCGGTTCGGACTGCAGCTCCCGGATAGTGCCCAAATCGATGGAACGTACGTTGTCGCCGGTAGCGCAAAAGCGACTCCAGGCGGCGAGCGATTGCTCAACCGACACGATGCCGATGGATTGGGCAAAGTCGTTCGCGCTCCCCAGGGGGACAATCAGCGTGGGAGTCTGCTTCAGCGACAAGATGGCGAGATGCCGGTGCATGGTCCCGTCGCCTCCGAAGATAAGGGCAGCATCCGGTATATCGGTAGGGTCCAGTTCGTTACCGGAAAAGATGTTCACCCCCGGCATCTCAAACCGGCGGATGTCTTTTTCCGTAGCAACAGGTCCCAGCAGGGCGACGGCGCGCACGAAGGCTAGAGTCGCACAAGCGGAGAGAAAAGTCAGCCCGGAAGCTTGAGAAGAAATTCGAACTGAGATAGACGCCGCGAAGAGCACCGACCCAAGGGCATGCCATGACATCCCATCACAGTGCGCAGCGGAGTGCTGGCTTGTAGACTCACTCTGCCGTGTCCTCGGAGGGCACACTTCCAGATCGCATTGGTGCCGGCAATTGGCTTCCGCTGTTCTTAGCAACTCAAAATGTCCGCTTTTCGTAGCAAGTGAAATGTCCGGTTTTTAATTCATACCAGTAGCCGTCGAGGCGGTGGAAAAGTGGGAAACGCGTAGCGTTTTCCAAGGCGGCGCGGCCGCCGTCTTTTCCACCGTCCGGGGTGCTGCCGGTGTTGTCAGGATCGCTTCTCCCTGGGCGGTGTAGCGGCCCAGGGTGTGCGGCCCGTAGCTCAGGCTGAGTTCGCCATTCAGGTGCTGATGCACCCTCACCGAGCAGCCCGCCAGAGTGCCTCGCCAACTCACCCGCTCGATCTGCAGGCGCAGGTTCTGAAAGCTCACCGTGTTATCGCGGTTGACCGTGCGCTCGAACTGCAGCGAAAAAATACGTTCCAACTCGCGCCGTGGCGGCGGCAGAAATGCGCTTCCGCGCTGCGCTGCCGGCACTTGGAAGCGGCGATTGAACTCCCCGATGTAATGCTCGCGCAGAAATTTATTGGCCTCCTCTAGCGTGGTAATGCCATGCAGCCGCAACTCCTGCGGCAAGCGTCCCTGCCAAGTCCCGAAGCTGCGCTCCGAGCGCCCCCGCGCTTGCGGCGAGTAGGCTGGAATCATCTGCACCCCGAGCTCGCGCATCGCTCGGCCCACCTGCGTCAGCCGATGTGGATCGACCTTGCCTCCGGCTTCCGGCGTCAGCCAGAAATGACTGCCCCGATCGCTGTACAGCGCGCAAAACACGCCTTTGCGCTCCACCACCTCGCGCAACGCCGCCAGCACCGTCAGGGTCGATTCCTCGTCCACCAGTTGCGCATAGTAGATCTCGCTGTTGGCGTCGTCCAGGATCACGATCAGGTCGTGCCAGCGCTCGTCCTGGAACCAACGATGCCGGCTGCCATCAATGTGCAGCAGCATGCCTGGCAAAGGGCGCCGCGCTCGCCGCTTGCGATGCACCCCTCGCTTGCGCCCCTTGGCCACCAGCCCGGCGCCTTGCAGCGCGGCTTTTACCCAGGTGTAGCTGAGCTGGATGCCATGTTCTTCGCCCAGCTTCTCGTGAAAGTGCCGCACGTTCAGATCGAAATACCGATCACGGTACAACTCCAGAACCTGCTCCACCGTCGCTAGCGGCACCCGCTTCTCGCTCGGCCGACAGCGCCGCCGGTCCAGCAGTCCGTCAAAACCCCACTGCTCGTACCGCTCCCGCCAGCGTCGCATCTGCCGATCGCTGATGCCGATGATCTCCGCCGCCTGCCACCAGCTGATCTTCCGGGCTACCGCCCGCAAGATCACTTCCTGTACCTTCATTGCCCGCTCCACCGCGGCCCTCGAGTAGCTCTCCATGCTTCGCATGGTCGCCTACTCTCGCCGCCCGCCAAGCGGACAGATCACTTGCTATCTCGACCGGACATATCATGTGCTAACGACAGGCAATTGGCTTCCGCTTGACAGCACCATGCCACTCCCTGTACCTTGACAAACAATGTTTCACGCTACCTACAGCGCGAGCACGGTCAGCACTATGGCTATGGCCATGTGTATGTGCTTCAGCGTACCTGTGGGTTGTCGTGAGGAGCGGCGTATAGACTAAGCAGCCGCAAAGTTTCCGAAACAGCCCACGGTCCCGTGATCGTGGGCTTTTCGCTTTTGCCTCAAAAGTTCGTGACGCGGGAAGCCGGGGCCATCCAAATTTCATCAGGAGCAGGAAATATGAGCCAGTCCGACCCGAAAGCGAATGTTCACTTCGACACGCTTGCCATTCACGGCGGCCAGTCGGCCGATCCCACGACCAAATCGCGGGCCGTTCCCATCTATCAGACAACGTCGTACGTCTTCGATGACGCCGACCACGCCGCCCGGCTCTTTGCCTTGCAGGAGTTCGGCAACATCTACACCCGCATCATGAACCCCACGACCGACGTCTTCGAGAAGCGGATTGCCGCGCTCGAAGGCGGCGCTGCCGGATTGGCGCTGGCATCGGGGCAGGCCGCCGAAACACTGGCGATAATCACGCTGGCTTCGGCTGGAGACGACATCGTCTCCACCACGTCGCTTTACGGCGGGACCTACAACCTCTTCCACTACACTCTGCCCAAGCTCGGCATCAACGTGAAGTTTGTCGACGCTGACGACTTTGCAGGATTGCGCGCCGCAATCGGCCCGCGGACTAAGGCGCTTTACACAGAGACGCTGGGCAACCCCAAACTCGACATCGTCGACATCGAAGAACTTGCCAGGGTCGCGCACGAAAACGGCGTGCCGCTCGTCATCGACAACACCACCCCGAGCCCGGCCCTGTGCCGCCCGATTCAATGGGGAGCGGACATCGTGATCAACTCAGCAACCAAGTTCATTGGCGGACACGGCAATTCGATTGGCGGAATCATTGTTGATGCCGGCAAGTTTGACTGGGCCGCATCTGGACGCTTTAAGGATTTCGTCGAGCCCGATCCCTCGTACCACGGTGTGTCATACACCAATGCCTTTGGACCGCTGGCGTTCATCATCAAGGCGCGCGTGCAGGGGCTGCGCGATACCGGAGCGGCATTGTCGCCCTTCAACGCGTTCCTTCTTTTGCAAGGCGCAGAGACGCTGCACCTGCGCATGGAGCGGCACTCGCAAAACGCCCTCAAGGTCGCCGAATATCTGGCCGGCCACACTGATGTCGAGTGGGTGAACTATCCCGGCCTGCCCACCAGCCGGTACTACCAGCGCGCCAGGAAGTATTTGCCCAACGGTTCGAGCGCGCTCGTGACCTTCGGCATTCGCGGCGGCTATGAGGCAGGCAAAAAGTTCATCAACTCAGTGCGCTTGTTCAGCCTGCTGGCCAATCTAGGAGATGCCAAGTCGCTGGTCATCCACCCCGCGTCAACCACGCACCAGCAGCTTGCCGAGTCTGAGCAGCGCGAAACCGGGGTCACGCCGGACCTGATTCGCCTGTCGGTTGGCATTGAGGATGTGCGCGACATCATTGCCGACATCGAACAGGCAATTCAGGCTGCAACCGGTAAGTCGCCGGCGTGTAGCAAGGCTGCCACAGAGGCGAGGTGATAACGAGCGATGGGAGCAGGTCTGCAACCAACGCGAGAAGGTGACCTCACCTTTGCCTGCGATGCGCCCTTCCGCTTGGAAGCGGGCGGCGTGTTGCAGCCGGTCACAATCCGCTACGCCGTGTACGGGGAGTTAACCGCTCAGCGCGACAATGCAGTGCTGGTGTGTCACGCGCTGTCGGGTTCGGCACTCGTAGCGGGTTGGTGGCCGGAAATGTTCGGTGCTCCACCTCACTCGAAACCGGGGCGCGAGGGGGCCCGGCAAAACCCTGTGTTCGACCTGGAGCGCGATTGCGTGATCTGCACCAATATGCTCGGCTCATGCTACGGATCGACGGGGCCGACTTCGATCAACCCGGCTACCGGCGAGCCGTATGGTCCGGACTTCCCCATCGTCAGTGTGCGCGACGTCGTGCGAACGCAGGCGCATGTGCTCAAAAATCTGGGGGTGCAGCATCTGCGAACCGTGATTGGCGCTTCGATCGGCGGAATGCAGTCATTGCAATGGGCTGTCGATTACCCTGACAGAGTAGGACATTGTATTGCCATCGGCACCGCGCCGCTTTCGGCGATGGGGCTGGCCTTGAACCACCTGCAGCGCAAAGCGATTCTGCTGGATCCGCAGTTTGACGATGGCCGTTATCCGCCCGCGAGTCAACCGCAGCAGGGCCTGGCGCTGGCGCGTGCGATCGCCATGTGCTCGTACAAATCGGCGGAGCTGTTCGGTGAGCGTTACGCTCGCAAACCGAACCGCAACGGCGAAGATCCGCTGCGCTCGCTGCACGAACGTTTCGATGTTGCTGGATATCTTGACTATCAGGGCGAGAAGTTTGTGCAGCGCTTCGATGCCAATTCCTACCTGGTGATCTCGAAGCTGATGGACACGTTCGATCTCGCGCGGGGCTACCCATCGGAGCGGGAGGCGTTGAAGCGGATCAAGGCGCATGTCTCGCTGATCGGCATTTCGTCGGACTGGCTGTTTCCGCCGGAAGAGGTGCGCGCGCTGGCGGAGCGAATCCAGGCCGCCGGGGTAGAGTGCGACTACACCGAGTTCGAATCAGCTCACGGCCACGACGGATTTCTGGCCGAGGTCGATGTTATCGCGGCAGTGGTGAATGGTCGCGTCGAGGCTCGGCGGACGCTGGCGAGGGATTGACAGCGGCTCGCAAAGCGCCCGTTGGCCCGGGATGACAAATTTTTATACAAGGAGAAATCATGACCGTACTAGCCGAAACCCAACTGACTGCGTTCCCCAAACATCTGCTGCGCGACCGCGTGGCCATCGTGACCGGCGGCTCGCGTGGCATTGGCCGAGCTACCGTGCAACGGCTCGCTGAGGCCGGCGCGCACGTTGTCGTCAACTATCTAAGCCACACGCAAGAGGCCGGCGATGCTGTGCGTGAAGTCAAGGAGCAGGGTGGCCGCTCGCTGGCCATCCAGGCCGACGTGAGCAACAGCCGGGAAGCCGGTGCGCTCATCGAGAAGACACTCGACCAGTTTGGCCGTCTCGATCTGCTGGTGGCCAATGCCGGCATCTGGGAAGGCGCTCCGGTCGAGCAGATGAGCGATGAGGTGTGGGACCGCGTGCTCGACTGCAACCTGCGCGGGACATGGACGGTGTGCCGTGCGGCGGTGCCTGCGCTCAAGAACAATGGCGGAGGCTCGATCGTCATCGTGAGTTCCACAGCCGGACAGCGCGGCGAGGCCGGCTACTCCAACTACGCAGCGTCGAAGGGCGGCCAGATCAGCTTCGCCAAGTCCCTCTCGACAGAGCTGGCGCCGAAGATTCGTGTAAACGTCGTCGCCCCCGGCTGGGTCGATACTGAGCTCAACCACGTCGTTTTCACCGCCGAAGAGAACGAAGAGAAGCGCAAGGCCATCGAAGCGATTCCGCTGAAGCGCCTGGCCCTGGCCGAAGATGTCGCCAACGCGATTGTGTTCCTCGGCTGCGATTGGGCGCGCCATATCACGGGTGAGGTGCTGAACATCAACGGCGGCTCGGTGCTGTGCGGATAATGCGCTAGAGTTGTACATGCGCGAAATCTGGCGGCATCGCGGGATGCGGTTGATCTTCACCGCCAACCTCATCTCGATGATCGGCAGCGGCATGAACAGCGCCGCCGTGACCTGGTACATCCTTCAGGCCACCCACTCCGAGGTATCGCTCGGGCTGATGATCGCGCTCATGACGCTCCCTTCCCTGGTGCTGCTGCCGCTGACCGGTGTCATCATCGACCGCAATGACCGCCGCCATCTCATGATGGGGCTCGATGCCGCGCGCGGCGCGGTTATCCTCACCATCGCAATCCTGGCGCTCACCCATCGCGTGCATCTCTGGCAGTTGTATGCCATGACGATGTTTGTCTCCGTCGGCTTCTGGATGTTCTGGCCGACGTTGAACGCTCTGGTGCAGGAGCTGACTCCGGAAAATAAGCTGCTCGATTCCAACTCGCTGATGCTGGCTGCGGTGCAGGGCGGATGGATGCTGGCCGGAGCGCTGGTCGGCTTCATGTATAACCACATCGGCCTGGGCGGGGTGCTGCTGATCGACGCCAGCAGTTACGTGGTCTCGATAGCGTGTGTGTACCGCGTGCGCAAGGGCCGTGTGGTCGTCACCCATCCTGAGAGTGAGCAGGCTGCCGCTAATCGTCCCACGAAAGCCGTCGCGCGCTACTTTCACGAGTTGCACGAAGGATTCGACTACGTGACGAGCCATCGCCGCGCCCTGATGCTGGGCATCGCATGGGCATTGTTCATCGCTGCCATGATGACCTCAGGCGTGATCACCGCTCCCCTCAGCGAACGCATTCTGCACGGCGGCGCCGTCGGCTACGGTTGGCTCAATGGCGGCTGGGCGGTGGGAGCTTTGATCAGCGTGATCTATGCATCACAAGTGATTCGCCGCTGCGGACCGCACCGTTCGGTGACAATCACGATGGCCACGATTGCGCTTTGCCTGTTCTTCCTGCCGGCCTCGCACTGGTTGCTGCTGGCAGTGCCCACATATTTCATCATGGGGTCGGGGCGTGGCGTGGGCGGCATCGCAATTTCCTCGGAGATGATGGAGATGGTGCCCAAGTATTTCATGGGCCGGGTGCAGAACACTTTCTTTTTCCTGGCCAGCGCGCTACAGATTGTGACGGCGCTGATGGTCGGTGAGGCCGCGCACCGCGAAGGGCTACGCTACGGATTCTGGCTGGTGGGCTCGATGTACTTGGGCGCCGCGTTGGCAGCGGCATGGCCGGTACGGGAGCGGGTGGAAGAGATCGTATCCGGGGAGGCCGCGATAGACTAGGTGCCCAGCCTCCGCCGGCCCAATCCCCACAGTCCGGCAATTCCGCTCCCCAGCAATGCAAGCGATGTCGGTTCCGGCACGGTCGTAACGTCGAGCGTGATGCTGGTTCCCTCCAGATCGCTCGCCATTTGCACTTCGCCGCTCGCATACTCATTGTTGCTCCAGTAGCCGTCGAAAAACATGTCCACACCCCTTGTGTGCAGGTACTCGGCGTCGTAAGACGTACCCGATGTGATCTGGCCAGTGAAGGTCAGGTTGTCGGGGCCGGCCATTTGAAAGTAGCCACCTGAACCGAAAACCGCAGAGTACTCCATTTGGTTGCCTTGCCACTGCGTCGGCGGATCGGTCTGGAAGCCCAGGCTCCAAGGGTAGGCAAAGAGAGCCGTACCGCTCGCCGGATCGCCTACTTGATGTTCATTGCCAACCATGAAGGAGCACGATGCATAGACGCCATCGCACGGACCACTAAAGTGAACGTTGAGGTCGTCGGCCAGCGCAGTTCCAGCCGAAATAGAAACCAGCAATAACGCAAGAGCAGAGCAACGCGAGAAGGTTCGCATCCTGATCCTCTACAAAGACTTACGGAGCGTCAATCTATCATGAGTGACTCGCATCCATTAAGAAAAATTCATGAATCTTGATTTCGAAATCGGGTAGTTGAGTCTTGTTACAAAGGCCGTGAGGCCAAGGCACGGCGCCGAGAATCAGAGCGTATGAACCTTGGCCTCCTGTAGCTTCCCTACTCCATCGCCTTGCCTACGTCCTTGCCGGTCGCCTTCACTGCGTCGGCGGTTTTCTCGCCACCTTTTTCGCTGTATTTCACTGTGACCTTTGAACCTTCCTTCAGACCCTTACCGGCGTCCTTCGTGCCCTTCCATGTTGTCTTGTCGGTGTACTTGATGGTGTGCTCAGTGCCATCTTCGGCTTTTACCACCATGGTCTTCGCGTCCCTGTCGATATGCTTCACCACGCCGGTGACAATGTGGGAGACGTCGTCTTGAGCGCCTGCCACCTGCGACAGACCTACCAGGACACAGGCAAACAGGCACGCCAGCAACACAGGCCCTACTGATCGGATCTTCATCAAAACTCTCCTTAGGTAACCAGCAGCTCTGCTGCTGCAATGCAACCTAGGGTATCAAACGCCCCAGCGCCAAACCAAACCAGTCGAGATGCGAACGCCCCCTAGCAAATTCCTCGCGCAGTTAGTCAGTTTCAGAGAGAAGCCCCTTCAGGCGGCTACGTAATGTTGTAATCTGGTGAATTCGCGGTTCCTCCAAGGAGATTTTCAGACGTGCAACGTCTATTTTCTGCAGTTCTCATCTGCATCCTCAGCCTACCGCCTTCCGCATACGCCAGACATCAAGCTTCTGCCCCTGCGCCCTCGGCCTTCAATCCGCCGGCTTCGATCACCGGCTTTCGCAATGTTGAGCCCGAGTTGCAAATTGAGAAGACCTTTCTCGCCGTCCCCAGTGCTGAGCTGGCGAAAGAGCACCTGCGGACCCTGACGGCGGAGCCGCACATTGCCGGCTCGGTTGAGGACAAGAAAACGGCGGAGTACGTCCTGCAAAAGTTCAAGGAGGCGGGTCTCGACGCTTACATCCAGGAGTACAAGGTCTGGATGAACCTGCCGGGCGAGATCAAGGTCGATGTGGTCGCGCCCCAGGGCGTGGTGATGCACGGCCCCTCGCCGGAGCACGTGAGCGACGATCCCTACCAGAACGATCCGCGCGTGACCACGGCATTCAATGAATACTCGCCCTCAGGCGATGTCACCGCCGACGTGGTCTACGCGAACTACGGCCGCCTGGAGGATTTCAAGAAGCTGCGGGAGATGGGCATCGATGTGAAGGGCAAGATCGTGATTGTTCGCTACGGCATGAACTTTCGCGGCGTGAAGCCTTACGTTGCCGAACAGTATGGTGCTATTGGCGTCATCATCTACTCCGATCCCTGGGACGATGGCTACTTCAAAGGCGATCCGTATCCTAAGGGCCCGATGCGGCCGGCGACCGGGGTGCAGCGAGGCTCCATTCAGTATCTGTTCCGCTACCCAGGCGACCCGACCACGCCGGGCATCGCCTCGCTTCCCGACCTGCCGGACAGCAAACGGACGCCTCCCGATAAGGCGACTGACCTGACGAAGGTTCCGACCACGCCGCTGTCGTATCAGGATGCAACTCCGATCATGGCCAATCTAGGCGGCCCGGATTCGCCGCGCGACTGGCAGGGAGCGCTCCCCTTCACCTATCACCTTGGGCCGGGGCCGGTGAAGGTCCACATGCTGCTGAAGCAGAACTATCAGTGGGCGACGATGTACGACGTTATCGGGACGGTGAAAGGCGCGCAGGCTCCCAACGAGTTGGTCATCTCCGGCAATCACCGTGACGCCTGGGTCTATGGCGCAGTCGATCCCAACAGCGGCACCGCGGCAATGCTGGAATCGGTACACGGTATCGGCGAGCTGCTGAAGACCGGCTGGCGTCCCAAGAGGACGCTGATGTTTTGCAGTTGGGATGGCGAAGAAGAAGGGCTCATCGGATCCACCGAATATGCCGAACAGCACGCCAACGACCTGAAGAATGCCGTCGCGTACTTCAACATGGACGTTGCGGTTGCGGGCCCGAACTACGGCGCCTCTGCCGTGCCCAGTCTCAAAGAATACGAGCGCGATGTGGCCAAGGCGGTGCCGAGCCCCAAAGGCGGCAGCGTGTATGAGCAGTGGAAGATAACGCAGGACAAAGAAGAGAAGGAGCGCGCTAGCCACATCAATTCTGCTCTGGGAGGATCGTCCCGCGAGCCCAACGCCAAGGTCAAGCAGGACGTCAATGTCGGCGACCTGGGTAGCGGCTCGGACTTCACGCCGTTCCTGCAGCATCTGGGAGTACCCGCCACCGACATCGGATCCCACGGGCCGTATGGCGTGTATCACTCGGCCTTCGACGACTTCGCCTGGTTTACCAAATTTGGCGATCCCACCTTTGCCTATGAGAAGGAGATGGCGCAGGTATTCGGGATTCAGGCGATCCGCATGGCGTCAGCCGACGTCTTGCCCTTCGATTACGAAGAGTACGCGAAAGAGATTGCCGTGTACTTGAAGACGGCGGATGAAAAGTCGAAGAAAGCTTTCGGCACGCAGTCGCCATCCTTTGGGGCCGCTGAGGAGGCCGCGCAGCGCATGGAAAAAGCCGGCGCGGCGATGCTGAAGGCGCAGTCAGATTCCACCCGAAATGCCGCCGCGATGAACGCGGCGCTAATGAACACCGAGCGCGCGTTTGTCATCGGTGGCTTGCCCGGCCGGGAATGGTTCAAGCACGCGATTTACGCTCCCGGCGAGTACACCGGATACGCAGCGGTAGTGATTCCCGGCGTGAACGAATCCATCGACCACAAAGATTTGGCAACCACAGAACAGCAGTTGCAGGTGCTGACAGACGCGATTAGTCGAGCCACGAATGTGCTGGAGAATGGAGCCGGAGGAGCAGGCTCGGCGGGAGCACCCGGGGCGAAGTAAGGGCGGAGTGCGCCTTTAGGCGTACACAACAAGAGATCCAAACAAAATCGCTCTAGCCGCTGAGGCAGATTAAGTTTGTTAGCGCGGCGGCTGAAGCCGCCTGAAGAAAATAGCTCTTGACTTGCACGCCCGAAGGCGTGCTCCACCCTTCGACTAAGACCTCAGTGGCGACACCGCCCCAGCCCTACGGTATACGCACCTTGGCGTCTATACCCTTCAGCATGTGGATGCTCTCGATGAAACGCACCTTGCGATTGCTCAGCTTCATCACCAGCGACTTGGTGCGCGCGCCATCGCCAAAGAAACGCACGCCTTCGAGCAGCGGGCCATCGGTCACGCCGGTGGCGGCAAAGACAATGTTCTTGCCCGGCGCCAGCTCCTCGGCGGTATAGATGCGCTTGGGATCCTTGATCCCCATATCCTGCATACGCTCGGCTTGTTCCGGCGTGTAGCCGGTCAGGCGTCCCACCATGTAGCCGTTCAGGCAGCGTATGGCCGCGGCGGTAATTACGCCTTCGGGAGCCCCACCCGCTCCCATGACCGCGTGCACGCCCGAGCCCAGCATAGCCGCGGCAACGCCCGGCGAGAGATCGCCGTCGGAGATGAGACGAATGCGCGCGCCGGCCCTGCGCACATCAGCGATTAATTTTTCATGGCGCGGGCGATCGAGTATGACGATCACCAGGTCCTCGACCCTGCGACCCAGCACTTTGGCGATCACGGCGAGGTTGTGCGTGACCGGAGCCTCCAGGTCGACCATTCCACGGCACGACGGCCCGACGACCATCTTCTCCATGTAGCAGTCAGGAGCGTGCAGCAGGCCACCACGCTCGGATGCCGCCAACACGGTGATGGCGCCCGGCAATCCGAGAGCGCAAAGATTGGTGCCCTCCAGCGGGTCGACTGCGATGTCGACCTGGGGATAGGTGCCGCCGTCTTGCTTTCCGACCTTTTCCCCGATATACAGCATCGGTGCTTCATCGCGTTCACCTTCTCCGATGACGATCGTGCCATCCATAGGCACGGAATCCATGACGCCGCGCATGGTCTCGGTCGCTACCTGATCTGCGAGCTTGCGATCACCCTGCCCCATGGTTTTGCCGGAAGCGATGGCCGCGTCTTCCACAACGCGAAGAAACTCCAGCGCGAGGTCGGATTCGAAGTTGGTTTTCAGGACAGGAGTTGCTGCGATGGGTTCTTCGGTTTGAGCTTTGGTTGGCATAAGACCTCCGCCGGGCGGCTTGTTCGCTACAAAATTACAGGATACACGCGGCGCCGATAGTCGCAAGCGTTATGAGTTGGTAATACAGTGCAATACGTGCGATCGTCCTTGTAGTATGTCTGACATCGGCGTGGCGCGCTGCCGGGCTCCCGCGCTGGTATTTTCGGTGGCCCGCGAGTTACGATACGACAACACAGGTTTCATGATTTTGCGGCACCATGCCGGCTGCCTTCTACTTGCTTCATTGCTCGTCGCCGGCGCAAGCCTTCGGGCACAATCGCAAGCCAATCCCCAGTCGGTCCTTCCCCTGTATCGCAACCTGCAAAGCACCGGCCTGGACCCGCAGCGAATCTTCAAAATCCGCGAGGCCGAAATCGATCGTGAAGACGTGCATCTATGGCTGAACGACGGCACCATCGGCTTTCTGCAGGCTGTGGACGGGCACATCACGGGAGCGATATTCGAAGGCGACGGCGAGGTATTGATCCGGCCACCCGACCGGCAGGAGCGGGCTTCCCTGGGGCTGTTCACGGGACTCGGCGTGCTGGAGGAGAAGTTCTCATCGGCCTATCTTCGCTTCAACGACGACACGGCTGCTGAGCTGCAGCAGTATCTACGTCCGGCAGTGGATGGCCAACAGTTTTTCCAGCACAACGACCAGGCTGCGCGAAGTCTCGCCAACCTCGACGCCATGCGCCTCACCATTTCTTTCACCAGCGCACCCCTTACATTTGCCGGCGGGGAGGCGGTGCCGGGGCCCGACCGTTTCCTGCACGCCCGGCTTGCGGGCGTACATCTTGGCATTTTTGACGTCGTATTCGATACCCGCAGCCCTGAGCAGATCTTCGTGGCACAGACTTCTTCCAAAGGAGAGCAAACCTACTACGACCTGTGGATGAGCTTTGTAATGCGCTCTCTGCGCAAGCAGCCGCTAAGCGATTCGCGTTTCCATGGCCCAACCGGTCCGGCCTGGACGCGTGGCGCACTGGTTGTGCGGAAATACGCGATCGACGGCGCAGTCGCCCCTCCAACCGAGCTGTCGGCAGAAGCGACGCTCGATGTCGAAGTGAAGCAGGGCGGATCGCGCATCGTGATGTTTGAGCTCTCCCGCTACCTAAAGGTTAAGGGTGTCACCATGGAGGGATCCGATCTCGAATTCCTGCAGAACGAAGCCATCGAGGGCAGCCAGCTTGCCCGGCGGGGAAACGACCTGGTCGCGGTGGTCTTCCCTAAGCCCCTCATGTTGGGCTCGCATTTTTCACTCCGCTTCACCTATTCGGGATCGGTGCTATCGGATGCGGGAGGAGGCCTGCTATATGTCGGCGCGCGCGGCACATGGTATCCCAACTGCGGCATCGCGATGGCGAACTACGATCTCACCTTTCGCTTTCCGCAAAACTGGACACTGGTGGCGACCGGCAAACAAGTGTCGCTCCAGAGCGAGGGCACCGATTTCGTAGGCCACTGGATCAGCGAGCAGCCGATTCCCATCGCCGGGTTCAACCTTGGACAATACCTGCAGGCAAGTGCGCAAGCGGGAAAGATCGAGGTAGTGGATTATGCCGCTCGAGGCGTGGAGCGGGATATGGGTCTTGCCCAACAAAGTGCCGGTGGCGGAAGTGAAGCACACTCCGTCGCCAAAGCCGCCTCGGTCGTATCGCAGACGGATAGCTCCTCCCCTGATCCCGCACAGGAACTGAAACCTCTAGCCGATGAGGCCGCCGCGACTCTTGGCGCGCTTTCGCAGATGCTCGGTCCGTATCCCTTTTCCACTCTTTCGGTGACCCAACGGCCAGGAATGGAGAGCCAGGGATGGCCGGGACTGATTTTTCTCTCGAGCTACGTCTATCTCACCCCGGCGCAGCGCGATGCACTGAACTTGTCGGTGGGCGACAAGGTCCTCTTCGGCGAAGTCATGATGCCGCATGAACTGGCCCACCAGTGGTTCGGCGATCAGGTATCGTGGGCCAGCTATCACGAGCAGTGGATCATGGAGGCGCTGGCGAACTACTGTTCCCTGTTGCTTTTGGAGCGCAGCAATCCAGCCGATGTGCGATTGATGTTGGAAAACTACCGCAATTTCCTGGCCGCGAAATCGAAAGACGGGCTGCCGAATGTCGAGGCTGGGCCGGTGACCCTTGGCGTCAGGCTCTCGTCTTCCAAGTTCCCCACCGGATACGAGATCATCACTTACGGCCGCGGCACATGGCTGATTCACATGCTGCGTACGATGCTGCGCGATGCCTCCCGCACGGCGGCAAATCCCGAGGGCGATGACACGCTGTTCCTGTCGGTGCTGCGCAATCTCGTCGCTCAAAATCAGGGCAAACAGCTCACCAACGCTGCTTTGGAAAGGGCATTCGAAGCCGTACTGCCACGCTCACTCTGGTTTGAAGGACATCGGTCGCTCGACTGGTTTTTCGACGGATGGGTCAACGGTACGGCATTTCCGCAATTCGAATTGCAGGGAGTGAGATTCGCCGGCACAGCGCATGGCAGGACCGTGAGCGCGACCATCCGGCAACTATCCGCGCCCCCGGACCTGGTCGCCAGCATTCCGGTTTACGGGATTGCCGGCGAAGAGAAAATCTACCTTGGAAGAGTCTTCACCGAGGGAGACAGCACGCAGTTCAGCTTGCGCGCCCCGGCACACGTCACCCGACTAGTGCTTGATCCTTACGGATCGGTGCTGAGCGCGCCGGCGCAGAATTAGCGCTTCGCAATCCAGCCACTCACACTGTACATGCATGAACACCCCCTCCGTGAATTTCACTGCTCCTCTCGCCTGAAATTCGCTTTAGCATCTGGTTATTTATGTTTCAACAAAGCAGCGCAGCGTTAAGAAGCCTCGACAGTTGGCAGCAGTGGGAAGGCCGCGTGGTCGCTGGACACCATGTACTGGGCCCGTACATTGGCGGAAGCGATCACTCCGCGGTATATCTCGCTGATACACCCGTCGTACGTGCTGTCATGAAGCTGGTGGCGGCTGAAACAGGCGACGGCCCGGCACAGCTGGCACGTTGGGAGACAGCATGCAGCCTGTCACATCCGAACCTGTTGCGGATTTTCGAGACCGGACGCTGGCACGCTGATGACGAGCAGGACATGTTTTTTGCGTCCATGGACTGCGCCGACGAAACGCTGAGCGAGATTCTGGCCGAACGTGCGTTGACAACGTGCGAGGTGCGGGAGATGCTTGAGCCCGCGCTGGCTGCCTTGGAATACCTGCATGTACGAAACCTGGTGCTTGGCTGCTTGAAACCTTCCAATGTCATGGCCGTCGGAGAGCAGTTGAAGCTTGCAGTTGATGGGGTACGCCGCTCGGGCACGCGTCTGACAAACTTCGAGCAGGACGACTGGCGTGCGGCGCCGGAACTCTTCGACGTGGGCGTCTCACCACGAGATGATATCTGGGCGGTCGGATTGCTGGTTGTTGAGTCGCTCACGCGACAGCGCCCAAAGCTGGAGAGATCGGGCCATGGCGCGGTCGGGCTGCCGGATGGCATGCCGGAACCGTTCCGGGGTATCGCGCAGGCGTGTTTGCAACGTGATCCGGCAAGGCGATGCTCGATAGCAGATATTCGGCAGATGCTGGTTGCGCCAGCGGAAGCAGTTAAGCCGGCGCAGATTGTGCCAATGCTCCCAGTTAGCAGGATGGATGAAACCCATGAGGGTTCAGAGCCGGACGCGGAATCCGCTGCGACGGGGAAGCTTACCCAGCCAATCACGGAATCTCCCGATATCAGACCAGCAGAGCCGGTTGGGGTGAAAACGGGGGAGCGGGCGACGTGGATTGAGACCCATGCTCAGGAGACTGACCAACCCGAACCGAGTCAGCCTCTCGATCTCAAACACTTGCTGGACGAAGAAAAACCGGCGAGACGAGGCAATAGGAAATTTGTCCCGATTGCAGTCGCGATGTTCGTCGCCGTCATCGCGGTCTTCGTATTGACTATGTTGGTCGGGCGGCACGGGGAGCAGACGAAGTCCCAGGAGGTACCAAAAACAGCGGTGCCCGCCACCAACTCGGCCAGCGTACAGTCGTCTCATCCTGCGGTTACTCCGCGCACAAGAATCACACCCGGCGCGGTCGCACATGAACTTTTGCCGGAGGTGCTTCGTTCGGCGCAGAACAGTATTCATGGCGTAGTGCGGGTTCGAGTGGAGCTAGATGTCGATTCATCTGGAGAGGCTGGGCAGGCGCGGTTAAAGGCCTACGGGCCAAGCCGCTATTTCGCACGGCAAGCACTCGATGCTGCCCGACACTGGAAGTTCGCTCCGCCGATTGTCGACGGGGCGCCTGTGGCCAGCAAATGGACGATTGAGTTCGATTTCCGGCGCAGCGGTGTTAAAGCTGAGCCGAAAATGATCGCGCCCGGCGGATAGCTCTCGAAAGGAAAAAGGGGCGATTTCTCGCGCCTTTAATGTCGGGGCTGAAGCCCAAGCTTCTTTTGCGGCATCAGCGCCGGCCTGAAGGTCAGCACTACCCCGAAGCTCGACTTTTCCACAGCCTCCAAGGTCGTGCCCTGACTCGAAGGGTTGCAATACGAAGTCGCTAACTGACAGCTGATTACTGGCAGCGCTTAGTCGTGCACTCCATCCATAAAGGCCCTGAGCTTGCGCGAACGCGAAGGATGCCGCAGCTTGCGCAGCGCCTTGGCCTCGATTTGGCGGATGCGTTCGCGCGTAACCGCGAATGACTGGCCGACTTCTTCCAGCGTATGTTCCGAGCCATCTTCCAGCCCGAAGCGCATTTTGATCACCTTCTCCTCGCGGGCGGTCAACGTGCGCAGTACCTGTGCCGTCTGCTCCTTGAGGTTGACGTTGATCACGGCCTCGGCCGGCGAGACCACAGCGCGATCCTCGATGAAGTCGCCCAAGTGCGAATCTTCTTCCTCGCCAATCGGGGTCTCCAGCGAGATAGGCTCCTGCGCGATCTTCAGCACTTTGCGCACCTTGGCCACCGGGATGTCCATGCGCTTGGCAATCTCTTCCGACGTAGGCTCGCGTCCCAGTTCCTGCACCAACTGGCGCGAGGTACGGATCAGCTTGTTGATCGTCTCGATCATGTGCACCGGAATGCGGATCGTGCGTGCCTGGTCGGCGATGGCGCGGGTGATGGCCTGGCGAATCCACCACGTCGCGTAGGTCGAGAACTTGTAGCCGCGGCGATATTCGAACTTGTCCACCGCCTTCATCAGGCCGATGTTGCCCTCCTGAATCAGGTCGAGGAACTGCAGTCCGCGGTTGGTGTACTTCTTGGCGATCGAGACTACCAGTCGCAGGTTCGCTTCAATCAACTCGCGCTTGGCGTACTCGGCATCGACATCGCCCTGCACGATTTCGCGCTGGGTGCGCTTCAGCTCCGTGAAGCTGGCGCCAGCATCCTGCTCCAGGCGCTCGAGGTCAGCGCGGATCTGGCGCGCCTGCCGGCGATATTCCTTCTTCTGCTCGTCCGAGCGTGTCTGCTCGGCGCGCTTGTCGAAGTTCATCGCCTGCTTGTCGAGCCCACGCATGCTGTCGACAGCTTTGTTCACGCGGTCGATCAGGCGCTTGCGTTCAGTATTGGTAAAGCCCAGCGTGCGGATGACCTTGGAGATGGCCACCTGCTCGCGTCCCAGTGTCCAGCGTAGCTTGCGGTGTGCTTTGGGATTCTTGCGCTGTGGTATGGCCGCCAGCTTTTCCGCTAACTGCAGCGACTTCTTGTAGTGTTTGTTGAGCTCGTCGATGCGCCCCGTGATGTCCTTCAGGCGATTCTGCAGGACCTCTTCGGTGATCTCTTCATCGTCGAAAAGTACAACCTCTTTGATCGAACGGACGCCTCGCCTGAGGTCTTCGCCCATCGCACTGATCTCGCGAATCACGATCGGCGAGCGCGACAATGCCTTCAGAACCCGAAGCTGGCCGCGCTCGATACGCTTGGCGATCTCCACTTCGCCTTCACGCGTCAGCAGCGGAACGGTCCCCATCTCGCGCAGGTACATGCGGACGGGATCGTTGGTCTTCTCCATCGTGCCGGGCGTGAGGTCCAACTCCATGTCCTCGCCGGCTTCGATTTCTCCATCGAATTTCTTATCAGATTTCGCGCTATCGAGCACATCAATGCCCTGCCCACCAATCGTGGTGATCAGTTCATCGAGGTCGTCGGGCGAGTGGACGTCGTGCGGGATGAGATCGTTTACCTCGTCGTAGGTGAGGTAGCCCTTCTCTTTTCCCACATCGATTAGTTTCTTAATATCGTCGTACTTGTCGTCTAAAGCCAAAGCAGATTTTCCCCTGCGTCGCGCCCATTGCGAGACGCGCTTTTCCGTGCACACGATTGGCGGGAGCAGTACCGAGGTACCGGCATATGCAGAAACCTTCGAATTTTAGCACGGGCCAGGGCCGCCCTCCTAGCCTTTTCTTACGTTCACAGTCACCCGCTACGGGCACCTGGAAGGCACGCCGGCAAAAACCCAGCGTGTACATACAGTTAGATGTTTCTGGGCGGGGTTGGGCTTCAGGCAATCTTCTCAGGTGTTTACGCAGTTATCCGCCCGGATTCTTGCCGAAGTACCCGACCAGTCGTGGACGCTACTCCACGCCCGTGACACCGCGGGCCACCTGCTTCAGCCGCAGGCGCTCCTGCGCCAACTGGGCTCGCGAGGCGAGGTCTTCTTTGGCTTCCAGCTCTTTTACACGGTGCTGTAGCTGCTCAAGTTCATGCTGCTGATGCCGCCGCTTCAGCGAACGCAGGGCGCTTTCCAGCAACTCAGGAGTCAGTTCCTCGCCCTCCTGCATCAGCAGCGAGGCCATCAGCGAGCGCTCGCCGTCCTTCAACGGCAGCGACATAGGGTCGGCGCCTTCTTCATTGGCTTTCAACAAAGCGTTGATTAGCTCCTCGGTTGCGCAACCCGAGTGCACCGGCTCATTGCGAAGTGCGAAATGGGCCTGCCGTGCGGGATCGAAGCCGGGATCCTGCCCTTCGCGATGGCTCTCGGGAGCAAGTCCCATGACGGGTGTGGCCAACGCCCGAATCAGCACACGCTCGGCGTCAGTGCAGGGCGCGTTCGTAGGCGCGCTGACTTGCTGGGTGGTTCGCGCTGTGGCCGCGCGCCTGAGTTCCTGGCGAAGAACGCTCGACTCGATCCCCAGCCGGTGTGAAATTTCATTCGCCAGTTCGTCACGCACAATCCTGCTGGGAACGCGCTGGATGTGGGGCAGCAGGAAGTTTAAGGCCTTGACCTTTCCCTCGGGCGTGCGGAAGGGGAACTGCATCCGCGCCCGCTCAATGAGATAGTCGAAATAGCGGGCGGAATGATTCAGCGCCTCAGCGTACGCCTCTTTACCTTTACGGCGGAGGTAGAGGTCGGGATCGAAGCCGCTCTCCAGCGTCAGCACCTTGATTTGGAAATCCTCGCTGACAAGCAAGGCCAGCGAACGCTCCGCCGCGGCTGCCCCAGCGGTATCGGGATCAAAATTCACCACGATGTTCTTGCTGAACCGGCCCAGAAGGCGCGCCTGCGGCTCAGCAAAAGCTGTCCCGGAGCTGGCAAGCACGTTATGAAATCCGGCAGCATAGACCGAGATGCAATCCATCTGGCCCTCCACCAGAATGGCGTAATCGAGTTGCCGGATCGCCTGCTTGGCCTTGTCCAGATTGAAGAGCACACGCGACTTGGAGTAGATCGGCGTCTCGGGGGAATTCAGGTACTTAGGGCCCGACTTTTCATCCGTGGCCAAGGTGCGCCCGGTGAAGGCGATAACCTTGCCCTGCTCATTGGTGATGGGGAACATCACCCGGTTGCGGAACTTCGAGTAAAGAGTTGTCAGTTGCCGGTTGTCGGTTGTCGGTTTGTGGTCCGCATCTGTGCCGTCTGACAACTGGCCACTGACCACTGACGACTGGTCCTTTTCCTTCCATGAAAACAGGCCCGACTCGCGCATGATCTCGTCATCGAATTGCTTGCCCAGCGCGTCGCGCAACAGGAAGCCTCTTTCCGGCGCAAAGCCGATACGGAATTCTGCGATGATCTCGGGTGTGAGCCCACGTGACTTCAGGTATTCGCGGGCATGGGCCGACTCGGATTTCCGCAATTGCTCCTGAAAGAACACGCACGCCCCTTCGTGGATGTCGATCAGTCCTCCGCGCTGCTTCGCCTGGCGAGCCTCTTCGGGCGAAGAGTACTGCACTCTGGGCATAGGGACGCCAAGCTTCTCGGCCACCGCGCGCACCGCCTCGGGAAAGGTGACGTTTTCGATTTTTTGCACGAAGCTGAAGACATCGCCCGAGACGCCGCAGCCGAAGCAGTGAAAAAACTGGTTGGTCGCGTGGACTGAAAATGACGGCGTCTTTTCCTGGTGGAAGGGACACAGGCCCTGGTAGTTCTGCGCTCCGGACTTACGCAGCTTCACGTACTCGCCGATGATGCGTACGATGTCGGCCTGCTGCTTGAGAGTGAACGCGAAGTCGCCGGGGTTCGCCATTAGAACAGTGTTGCCGTGCGAGGGCCGCTTGGCAATGAGGTAATTTTAAAGTCGGACCGCAGATGTTAATAGCCTGTGCGTCTCTGCACAAACATGTGGAGAAGTGGGACGAATCTCCGCTGCGGCGGCTGATGTCTCGCAAGCGCCGTTCGGGGGTGTGCGAATTCGGCGGTCCGCGTCAGGGCAGGTCTTCACAAGCTGCAGAAGAAGAGCCGCTGAAGAACTCGCGCGGGGGGAATGATTCGCATCACGGCACGACCTCAGTCGCAGGCTTTGCGCGCGTCAGCGGTGCTTCACCGCGAAAAGGCGCGACTCGAAGCTGCTCGCCGCACAGATGCTCCTTACGCTCTCTTGGGCAGGAAGGTCGTTACCAGGAAATAAACGAATGAGGCCAGTCCGGCATATAAAAATCCATTTGCAAAGACGATCGTAAACAGGGTCATGAACAGGGTAAGCGGGCTCTCTGCCATGTCTTCTAGAATTTGAGCCAACAGAAAAGGCGGACAGACCGCAACCGCTGCAACTCGTATCTCTGGGGTGATCGTGCCGGGGTGGTAGCGCCACATCCAGCACAGCGCCACAGCCACAGCCACCCCCACTAGAAAGGCGAAGGCTATAAGAACGAGAAAGATCCTGTTTTTTCGGTCTAACGAGATGCTCATATCGTTGTTGCGGCTGCTCCCGGCGGGGAACGTCTCCCGCGCTCGTGCTATGCTCCGACGACATGAAGTGATTCGGAGGACTCATGAGCACTCAGCCTTCGGCTTTCGACGCCTCTCTAAGCATAATCCCGCACAACATGGTTACCACAGCATTTGTGCTCGACGGTTACACAATCAAATGCAATTTCGGTCTGGTGCGCGGCATTATCGTGCGCTCACGATCGATCATAGGAACCATTGGGGCGAGTTTGCAGACTCTGGTGGGCGGCAACATCACCCTGCTGACGAATCTCTGTGAAAAAACCCGGGAACACGCGTTTGAGTTGATGCTGCAGCACGCCGCTGATCTCGGCGCTAATGCCGTAATCGGCATGCGTTATGACGCAACCGAGATCATGCAGGGTGTGACTGAGGTGCTGGCCTACGGGACGGCGGTGTACGTAGAAAAGAGCTAATATCAAAAAACAGCGGCCTGCGCTGCACCGCCTGCCGAGCCGTCGATTGGTGAGCCCGGCAGGAATCGAACCTGCGACCCACGCATTAAAAGTGCGTTGCTCTACCAACTGAGCTACGGGCCCATCCACCTTCAAATCTAGCACAGCGCGAAGCTGTGTTCCGGACCAACTTTGTTCCTTGAGCACCAGCCTTCCGCCACGGGCAAATTCTCCGCCCGAGGTGCAACCGCTTCTCTTTCGCACATCCTCATAAGAGCAGGGGCCGAGGGGAGAGATGCATCGTTGTCAATATTGCGGACGGATGATTCACGGCGACGCTGGTGATCTCAAAACTCACATTCGCAAACAGCATCCGGAGCACGCCGGAGTGGCAGCCGATTCGCAGCTTGCCCAAGCGAAGAAACAGCAGTTTTCCCCCTGGAAGCTGGGCGGATTATCTCTGTGGGAATTGGTGAAGCGGGTCTGGCAAGGCATCATGGACGATGACGTCTTCGGACGCGCAGCGGAGCTGGGCTATTACGGATTCTTCTCCCTTTTTCCGTTACTGATTCTGGTGACTGCCGTGTTGGGCAAGATGGCCGGCCCGGGAACCCACTTACATCACATGCTCATCCACTACATGGACCGGACGTTGCCTGGCTCCGCGGCCAAAATGATTCGCGGTGTCCTGCATGAGACCTCTGCCGCCAGCGGTGGAGGCAAGATTACGTTCGGAATCATAGCCTCGCTGTGGACTGCAAGCTCAGCGATGGCGGCTATTCAGGACACGCTCAACGGCGTTTACGATGTGGCCGATGAGCGCCCGCTCTGGAAGTCGCGCGGCATCGCCCTGGCGCTCACCATCGTCTGTTCCATATTGCTTGTCCTCGCCATGGCGGTGATTCTCTACGGCGGCGTGCTGGCAGATTTCATCGGCAATCAACTGGGCCTGAGCACGGCAGTCACCTGGATTTGGAAAATCGGGCAATGGCCCGTGGCCTTATTCTTCATTGCGACAATTTTTGCTCTTATCTACTACTACGCGCCCGACGTGCAGCAAAAACACTGGGAATGGCTTACCCCCGGCTCCGTCGTAGGCATGGTCACCTGGATTCTGGCCTCGGTAGGGTTCCGAATCTATCTCCACTATTTCAATTCTTATTCTGCGACTTACGGCTCCCTTGGCGCCGTCATCATTCTGTTGACCTGGTTTTACGTGACCGGTCTGATGCTGTTGCTGGGAGCCGAGGTGAACGCCGAAATTGAACATGCTGCCGCCCGGCGCGGAGTTCCCGACGCCAAACGCAAGGGTGAAAAAGTTCCGGCATGCGACCGGCCATCCGCAGCGTAGAGGGGCGGTGCAAGAATTCTGAACAACTCTGAAGCGAACTGAACTCCGGGGCATCACAAGCCTATGGCCGGCTCACGCGTTCCCCAAATTGTGATCGTAGGTGGCGGCTTTGGCGGACTACGAGCCGCTAAGTCGCTGGCCAAGCTGCCGGTGCACATCACGCTGGTTGATCGCAAGAACCACCACACCTTTCAGCCGTTGCTGTATCAGGTGGCGACGGCCGGTCTGTCGCCGGCGGAGATCGCCGCGCCCATTCGCGAGGTTTTGGCGTCCGACCGCAACATCGATGTCCTGCTAGGGGAAGCCATAGGGGTCGACGTTGCGGCTCGCAAGTTGAAGTTTCACGGCTACGATCTGGACTATGACTACCTTGTCATTGCCGCCGGATCCAGCCACGCCTACTTCGGTCATGACAACTGGGAGCCGCTTGCTCCGGGATTGAAAACCATAGAAGACGCGCTGGAAATGAGGCGCAGAGTATTGCTGGCCTATGAACTGGCGGAGCGCGAGGCGCTGCTGACGGGGACGCATTTCCCCCTGAACTTTGTGGTGGTGGGAGGGGGGCCCACCGGAGTTGAGCTGGCGGGAACGCTTGGCGAAATCGCCCGCAAGTCGCTGGAATCGAATTTCAAGCACATCGATCCCGCGAAGACTCGCGTCATCCTGGTCGAGGGCGGATCAGCCGTGCTAGCCAGCTACCCGCCCGACCTTCAGCAGAGCGCACGCCGCCAGTTGGAACGACTGGGCGTGGAAGTGCGCCTGAATTCCATGGTGACGGATGTGCGAGAAGGCGAGATTCACATCGGCGAGGAGATCATGCCCGCAGCCGTCA
This sequence comes from uncultured Acidobacteriaceae bacterium, assembly GCA_963846815.1. Lineage (GTDB taxonomy): Bacteria > Acidobacteriota > Terriglobia > Terriglobales > Acidobacteriaceae > CAVVDY01. Next base: position 399,603 of record CAWJXG010000004.1, read on the forward strand.
TTTTGTGGGCGGCGGGAGTATCAGCTTCCCCGCTGGGAAAGGCCCTGGGTGTGCCGACCGACCGTGCGGGGCGCGTGTTGGTGGAACCGGATCTCAGCATCCCTGGACATCCGGAAGTTTTTGTCGTCGGCGATCTGGCGTCGATTACCTATGACCACGGTAAACCGGTCCCCGGATTAGCACCGGCTGCAATGCAGGAAGGCAACTGGGTCGGACGGCAAATTAAAGCCGACCTCGCCGGCAAACCGCGGAAACCCTTTCATTATCTCGACAAGGGGACGCTAGCGACCATCGGCCGCGCCGCGGCAGTTGCTGATTTCCCGGGTAACATTCACATCTCCGGCTATTTTGCCTGGCTATCATGGCTGTTCGTTCATATTTTTTTCCTCATCGGATTCCGTAATCGCATCGCCGTCATGTTCGACTGGGCCTGGAGCTATTTCACCTACAAACGTTCCGCTCGGCTGATCACCGGTGAATCGGTCATCGTTCCCATGGCGACCTTACAGCATATGGAGGAAGCCAGCCTGCACGTCGCCCAGATGGAGGGCGAGTTTCCGAACCGGGACGAAAACCTGCTTCACTCGCAAGGCAAAGCTCAACCCGATCTATCAGCCAAGAGACGGCGCGCCTAGCCACCCCTCAGGTACGGCCGAAAGCAGAATGCTCGGTTGGTGAGTTCGAGCGAAGAACCTACACCTTTAGTGCCATTCACTATTAACAATTCTTATCCATGGCAACATCCACCTTTGTGTTTGGAAATAGTAGAGTGACAATACTTGGTTTTTCGTAGACAAATGCCTTTGACCTGCGCCATTACTCTTGTCCTGCTTTTCGGCTCCATCTCGCCGGGCTCCGCCGGTCCCTTGCTTTCTGCTTACCAGCAAAGTGCCTCGGCCAACACGAAGGTTGTCGGAACCATTCAGTCACTTTCTGGAAATAGTCTAGTAGTGGCATCTGACGACGGGTCCGCCCGCAGCGTCGCCGTTCAAGACGCGACTCACTATCTGCAGGTCAATCCCGGAGAAAAAGACCTGAAGAAAGCGGTGGCCATCCACCTTCAGGACTTGCAAACCGGCGACCGTGTGCTGGTTCTGGGCAAGTCGGTGCCGGACAGCAAGGCAATCGCCGCCGGTTACGTCATCGTGATGAGGAAGATCGACCTGGAAGCCCGGCAGCAGCGCGAGAGCCAGGATTGGCAGAAGCGTGGCATCGGCGGGTTGGTAGAGAAAGTCGACCCGGCGACCGGCGATGTGACCATCTCCGTTAACGGCGCCAGTGGCAAGAAGGAGATTGTCGTACATACCACGAAAGCCACCACCGTTCGGCGCTATGCCCCCAATTCGGTAAAGTTCGACGATGCCAAACCCAGCACGCTGGCAGCTATCATGCCCGGGGATCAACTCCGCGCCCGCGGCACGCGCAGTGAAGATGGTTCCCAGTTCACCGCAGAAGAGATCGTAAGCGGCAGCTTCCGCAACATTGCGGGCACAATAAGCGCCATTGACTCTGCCACGGGAACCATGACAGTCGCGGATAACATCAGCAAGAAAACCGTGCAAGTTAAGGTAACTCCCGAATCGCAATTACGTATGCTGCCTGCTCCAATGGCACAACGTATTGCCATGCGGCTCAAAGGGGGACCGCCACAGGGGACTCCCGGACATGCCGCTCCGGAAAATGCTCATCCATCGGCTTCCGGCCCCGGACAGAACGGTAATGGAAGCGGCACCGCCGAGGGCTCTCATGCTCGCAGTGCCGGGGGAGACCTGCAACAAATGCTAAGCCGTCTGCCGGCCTCGACGCTCAGCGATTTCCAGAAGGGCGAGGCTGTCATGATCGTGTCTACCGAAAGTGACGGCGGGGATCAGGTGACAGCGATAACCGTGCTGGGAGGCGTGGAGCCCATCCTGACAGCGACTCCTAAGGGCGCCAAGGAGATGGTGATCTCTCCCTGGAGTTTGTCCGCGCCCGAGGGTGGAGGCTAGCGGGAGATTGCATGTCATTCTTGTCGGGTAAAGCCTTCGCAGTTGGACTATTGCTGTTGGCCGTTGCGCTTGTCAGCCCGCTGGCGCACGCCCAGACCGCGACCGGCTCGCTTCACGGTCTGGTAACCGACCCTTCCGGCGCGGCGGTGGTTGGGGCTGAGGTGCAACTTACCACTCCGAATGGCGCCGTGCTCACAACGAAGAGCGGCAAGGATGGCACTTATCAGTTCAAGAGTCTCTCTCCTGGAAAATACGCGCTAAAAGTGCAGTCCAAAGGCTTTTCGGCGTACGAAGTCAGCAGTATCGACATTGCCGCCGGTCAGCCACTGAAGGTGGACGTTGGCCTGTCGATCCTGGTTGAGCAGCAAAATCTGCAGGTGACCGATCAGGGATCGTCGCCCGGTGCGTTGGACGTATCGGCAGACAGCAATGCTACTCAGATGGTCCTCAAGGGTGAGGACCTGCAAGCTCTGCCCGACGATCCCGATGACCTCGCTTCCGACCTACAGGCGCTGGCTGGGCCCTCCGTTGGACCCAATGGCGGGCAGATTTACATCGACGGCTTCACCGGTGGCCAGATTCCGCCTAAGTCGTCGATTCGCGAAATCCGTATCAATCAGAACCCCTTTTCTTCTGAGTACGACAAGCTGGGGTATGGACGCATTGAGATCTTCACCAAGCCAGGCACCGATAATTGGCACGGACAGCTCTCGGTTACCGGCAACACTGCTGGGTTTAATGCCAAGAACCCGTTCGCAACTGAGGAGCCCGGCTATAACTCCGAGTTGTACAGCGGCAACATCGGTGGGCCACTGGGAAAGAAGGCATCGTTCTTTCTGTCGGTAGATCATCGCGATATCGGCGACGTCTCGGTAGTAAATGCCTATGTTCTGAATTCCGATTTCCAGCAGGTTCCTTACAACACAACCGTTCCTGTGCCGCGCACGCGCACCATTCTGAGCCCTCGGTTCGATTTTCAACTCACGCCGAATAACACGCTCACTGTGCGCTATCAGTACTGGCACGACACCGACGAAAACGCCGGCGTGGGGCAGTTCTCGCTGCCCAGCCAGGCCTATGACAGCAACGAGACGGAAAACAGCATTCAGCTGGGCGATACACAGTTGTTTGGCACGAAAGTTGTCAACGAGACCCACTTCTCTTACCGCCGCGACCGCAGTAATCTCACGCCCTCGAGCACGGACACCACGGTGAATGTGATCGGCGCGTTTCTGGGGGGCGGTAATAGTTCGCAGTACATCAGTGACAACCAGGACAACTTCGAAGTTCAGAACTACACCTCAGTACTTTCCGGCAAGCACCTGATCAAGTTTGGCGTTCGTCTTCGCGACGGCCGGGAAGCCGATTACGCCAGCAGCAATTTCAACGGAACATTCACCTTCGATTCCCTTACCTCCTACCAGATCACCGAGCAGGGCATTGCGAACGGCCTGCCCCCGGAACAGATCCGCGCCCTCGGAGGAGAACCCAGCCAGTTCTTCATCATTACCGGCGAGCCCTCAATATCCGTAAACATGCTCGACCTTGGTCTCTACGTGCAGGACGAATGGCGCTGGAAGCCTAATTTCACGGTAAGCGCCGGACTGCGCTACGAAATGCAGACCGACATTCCTGACAAGTCCGCGGTTGCACCCCGTGTAGCCATCGCCTGGGGTTTGGGCCGAAGCAAGAATCCTTCGCCGAAAATGGTGCTTCGCGCCGGCTGGGGAGTTTTCTACGACCGTTTCGACGAGATGTACGTGCTCATCGCCGACCGCCAGAACGGAATCAACCAGACCCAGTACATCGTTAATGAACCGGATTTCTATCCCAACATTCCGCCACCGAACGAGATCAATCAGGGGAAGGTTTTTCCCACGGTGTATCAAGTCTCGCCGAATCTGCGTGCTGCATACGTGGAGCAAGTCGCCGTCAGCATGGAGCGGCAGATTAGCAAAGACGCTAATGTTTCCGTCTCCTATCTGAACTCCCGCGGGCTGCATCAGTACCTGACGCGCAACATCAATGCGCCCTATCCCTGGACGTACAACCCGGCAGATCCGACCAGCGGAGTCCGTCCCTTCGGCGACATCGGCAACATTTACCAGTACGCCTCCGTCGGCGACTTTCGCCAGAATCAGCTCATCATCAATGGCAACTGGCGGCACGGCTCGCGGTTGACGCTGTTCGGTTACTACGTTCTGAATTACGTCGATGCCAATACCAACGGCGCCAGCAGCTTCCTGTTCGATCAGTACGATCCGCGGTTGAGCTACGGCCCATCGGCATACGACGTACACAATCGTGTCTTCATCGGCGGGACCTGGGCGCTCCCCAAAGGTTTCCGCGCGAGCCCGTTTTTCATTGCTACATCCGGTCAGCCGTTCAATATCACCACCGGCCAGGACTACAACGGCGACTCGATCTTCAATGACCGCCCCACGTTTGCCACCGGCACCGGACAGAACGTTGTGGTCACGAAGTATGGAACATTCGAAACGGCGCCGCAGCAGGGCCAGACTTTTATTCCGCCCTATTATGGAATTGGCCCCGGTCGAGTTTCGCTCAACCTGAGAATAAGCAAGTCTTTCACCTTTGGGCCGGAAGTTGGCGGAACGTCTAGTCCTGATGGTGGAGGTGGTCCTCCGGGAGGTCACCATCACGGGCCTGGCGGACGGTATGGAGGCGGATTCGGAGGCGGCGGCCCGCTGGCGTTGAGTGGAGGCGCCGCACGGCGATATACCCTAACCTTGACCGCAATCGGGCGCAACGTCTTCAACCACGTGAACGTCGCACCATTAGTTGGCAATCTCTCATCGCCGCTGTTCGGCGAAGCGAATGCGTTGGCCGGCGGCCCCTACGGATCTGCCGCAGCCGGGGCGGCCAATCGTAAAATCGACTTTCAGGCGATCTTCAGCTTCTGACGACCAAATCTCGCTCCGGCCGTCCATCTTGCAGCCTGTCGCGTATCCTGCAGGAACTGTATTTCATTTTCCGGTGGGACCCACCGATGGCTTCGCTGATGCGTTATCTGGTGCTGATCCTTGGTCTTCTGTCGCCTATTCTGGCGCTGCGTCTCTATTCTTTGGTTTACACCACGCTGACGCGGTCCAGCAGCAATCTCGATAAGGATTGGCTGTTTCGTCTCGTCGTATCCACCCTCGCCATGACGATTCCGTTCTTCGCGACCGTCTTTCTGGCGTGGTTCGGCTGGAAACAACAGCGAGAGAAAAGCGAGCCGGCGGGCTCAAGATCTTCCAAGAGACGGCAAAAGCGTTCTTTACCGGACGGGAAAGCACACACGACCGGGCAGCGTTGGATGGTGAGAATAGGGCTGGTCGTAGCGGCGCTGTCGCTGGTGCTGATGTGGAAGCCGGTCAGCGATGGCATTTCACGCTCGAAGCAGGTGCGGAACATGGCAATGCAGGGCGTGCCTGCTCCTGCCTTCGACACGCTTGATATTGACGGCAATCGGCAACGGCTCAGCGACCACAAAGGGCAGGTGGTGGTCGTTAACATCTGGGCGACGTGGTGCGGCCCCTGCCGCGCCGAGATGCCGAAGCTCGACCGCTTATATCAGGCGCGTAAAGCCGATGGGCTTATGGTTTTCGGTTTCTCAACCGAAGATGCCAATCTACAGAGACGATTTCGGCAACTTGTACCGGTGACATATCCGCTGCTCACGACAAGCGGAGAGGTGCCAAACTTATACCGCGATATTGCCCGCTATCCCGCGACCTTCCTCATCGATCGCCAGGGCCGGCTGCAACCTGCCCCCGGACCTGACCAACCCTTCGAAGCGTTGCAAGCGCAGGTGGATCGTCTACTTGGGCTTGGCCCCCACGGGAAGTGAGCCTCCCCGATGCTCAACTCAATCTTGGAGGCCTTCACCTTCGCCGCGCCCTGTCGCGCAAGGCGGTAGCCAGCCCCTTCTTTTGACTTTCACTCAGCGGCTGAAGCCGCGCCCCTTCAAATCACAATGCCCGGTGTATGATCGCTCCGACCTATATCGCCTGCTCGATCGACTGGATATCCACCAGCCCGCGGCAGCCATAGATCGCGGGCAGCACCCGGGCCGCGGGATACTTCCTTCGCAGCTCGGCGACCTTCTTCGTACCTGCGCGATACGCCGGCAGATACATGCGCCCCAGCAGCGGATGACGTCCCCATGCGCCGGAAAGCTTGTCGGCACGCTCTTCGCTGACCAGGAAATCCTGCCGCAGCGTCTTCGCTACTTCCTCCTGCGCCGTTCCCTTCCCCCACGTCAGATACGACGACTGGTTCTTGGCATCGTCCTGCAGTAGCGCCAGCAACACGCCGACCTGCATGTCTTGGTCGGGCAACTGCTCCACTTCGTTCACGCCGTAAGCCATAAGAATGGCGTTGTTCGCGAGGCCCTCAAACAGGCTTGCAGCGCGCGTGTTCATGGTAAGGACAGTCGCTTCGAATCCAATGACTCCACGGTGGTAAAGGTCCTGCAGGTAGGCGAACGTCGTTACGTGTCCAGGCACGACTTCATGGCTGACCAGTTGCTGGAACTCGGGAAAGGACATCTGCAGCGACGCGTTGATCTCGTAAGTCGCCTCGTACTTTGGACTGCCATCGGCGTTGCGCGCGCGGCCCACATAGTTCATCGACCCGGAGAACCAGGCGTCTTTGATAGGCAGAAACTCGATGTTGGCCCGCGGCACAGAAGCAAGTTGGGAAGGCAGGTACGGTACGAGGTTGGCTGCGCTGAGCTGATCGAACTGGGCAATCACGGCCGCGCCCATCGCCTTGACCGCGCCCATTGGCGCAGTGCGTTCGCGCCGCCAGGCATCGACAGCGGCCAGCAGCGACTCCCGCGAGGTCGAGGGATATCCCGCCCCGCTCAGAAGTTCAGCCACGCGCTCGCGTTTCTTTTCCGGCGAGGATGGCTCGGGAACGTGGGCGGTCGACGCCATCACGCAGCGCTCGTACGGCACCCCCGGACCATTTCCCAGGATTTCCATCGCGAGGTCCCACATCACTTGCAGACAATCGGCAAGACCCCGAAAGTAGGCACTCGCCAGACCGTCGCGCGAGGCTGCGATCTTTCGAACTCCGGCGATCGCTGAAGGTATATCGATTTCGTGCAGGTATTCGTCTACGGCCTTGCGGTCGATGCTTTTGCCCGATACGCCTCCGGTTTCGCGCAGCCGGCCGGCAGCAGCCACGCTGTACGCAGGCGGCAAGGGCTCGTCGGAAAACCACGAATCGGCAATGAAACGGCCCGTGCCGGAGGGGCACATGACGTCTCCCCCCCAGAGTGTGTCGATACCCAGAATGGCATCGGCTACATATCTTTCTACTTGATCCATCACGCAACCTTCTTTCGTTGAACAGAGCTGAACCATAGATATAGACACAATCCCACGAACATGATGGCGGAGACGGTCTGCGATACCGGTTCGTTGTTATAAAAGGGAGTCTGGATGAGCTCCTCCCGATATTGTGGCAGCAGGCGCAACGCCGCGCCAAAGACACCGCCCAGCGCTCCGCCCGCCATCAGTCCGCCGGCGACGATCACGCCTCGCTCGCGAATGCTGCGGCCATCTTCGCCATCCGTTTTGTCCGCGCGGTTGTTCACCAGGTGCGAGACGAAGCCGCCGGCAAGGATCGGGGTGGTCAGTTGCAGCGGCAGGTAGATTCCTAGAGCGAAGACCATGGACGAAAGCCCCAGCATCTCCAGCACAACGGTAACCATGGCGCCGATCCCAAACAGGACATAGGCGACCGGCTGTCCGCTCATGAAACCTTCGACGATAGCCTTCAGCGCCGATGCCTGTGGCGCGACCAGCACCTGGCGCAGGTCGCCCGGAGCAGCCTCTCCGAACTGAAACGCTTTGGCCAGCAGAACGATGGTCAGGCCGGCGGTGATAGCAGCGGCCGCCACGCCGATGAACTTCACTTTTTCCTGCGCTGCGGGTGTCGACCCGATCCAATAACCCGCCTTCAGGTCGGTGATGAACTGTCCCGAGGCGCAGAGCGCGACACAGACCATGCCGGCGATCGCCATCACAAAGAACATGCCGGTCGTTCCCGAGAGACCGAACTTGAGCAGCACAACAGCCGAGACGATCACGGTAAGCAGCGTCATGCCGGAAGCGGGGTTGTTGGCAGTGGTAGCAATTGCGTTGGCGGCCACGGTGGTGAAGAAGAAGGCGAAGAGCAAGGTCAGCGCCAACCCGATGCCGATTACGCTCCAGGTGACGTGCAGTTGCCCGTAGAAGATCGCTACCGCAAGCGCACTTATCACCACGCCCAGAAGTATGGCGATGATGGGAATATCGCGGTCGGTCCGTTCCATGTGCGGAGCTTCGCCATGGCGAAAGGCATGCAGCGCGATGCCGAACGATCCTGCCACCACCCGCAGCGACTTTAGGATGCCTACCAGTCCCGCAGCCGCAATGGCGCCCACCCCGATGTAACGCACATAAAAGCGATAGATCTCAGCGGCGCTCATATGCGAGATCGGAATGGTGCCCGGATAAACCGTGACGTCGCCCATATGGCTTCCGATGAACCAGATCGCCGGCACCAGCACGAAGTTGACCAGCACGCCGCCGGCGCAAAAGATCATTGAAATCCTTAAGCCCATGATGTAGCCGAGCCCCAGGATGAAGCTAATCGCGTCGAAGTTGAATACCATGCGATTGCGGGCGGCCAGGTTCTTCATCACCGGGACGAACTGAAAGTTCAGGTACTCCTGCCAGACGTGGAAGGTGGTGACGAAGAAGTCGTACACCGCGGCAATGCAGGTGGCTTGCAGTAAAAGCCTGGCCTGCGAACCGCCCTTCTCGCCGGTAACGAGGACTTCGGTGATGGCGGTGGCCTCAGGGAAGGGTAGCTTGCCGTGCTGCTCCTGCACGAAGTAGCGGCGCAACGGAATCAGGAAGAGAATGCCCAGGCAGCCCCCGGCAAGGCAGATGAAGATGGTCTGCAGCGGGTGCGGGTCGAGATGAAGGATGTAGAGCGCCGGAAGGGTGAAGACCGCGCCGGCGACCACGCTCCCCGAAGCGGCGCCGATGCCGGTGATGATCACGTTCTCCAGCACCGTGGAGCGGCGTTTGTAGACGCGAGCCAGACCGATCGCCAGGATAGAAATCGGGATCGCCGCCTCCATTCCCTGCCCAACTTTCAGGGCGGAATAGGCTGACGCGACGCTGAAGATCACGCACAGTAGCACACCCCAGCCCAGCGAGCGCCATGTCAGCTCAGGGACGGTGGCGGAGGCGGTGACGAGCGGAACGTATTGCTCACCGGGTTGCAACTCGGTGTAAGCGTTAGCGGGAAGGGATTTCTGTTCGACTTGCTCAGCGACGGCTGTAGTCATGCAGCGCTCCGGGTGGATGAACCCGCAGGTATTCTAAGCCCTGCCAGCGCACAGGAGTGTGAGCTAGATAACGGAGGCGCGTGACGAAGGGTCAAGCGAAGCGCAAGCAATGGAGGCTATCTTGCGATGCGCTCCATGACCAGCCCTGCAATCAGCGCCAGGTCAGCCGCGAAGGCGGTACTAACGAAGTTCACCGTGTTATTTCCGATGCGGCCGGCGTTTTCCCATGTCGCGCCCATCACGCTGTCGATCAACATGCCGGCTGTGCCAGCAACGGCGATCACCGGCATCCAGTACCAGCCAACCACTCCAGCCTCCGCACTCACCCATGCCACCAGGCAAGCGGCCACTGCGCCGCTGAGAGTGCCTCGAAGACTGATGGCTCCGTTTGTCCCGATCGGCACGCTACGGAATCCGACAATCAGGTATGCCTTTCGTGCCGACGCCTCGCCGATCTCGCTCGACACGGTATCGGCGGCGGCCTCGGCGAGGGCAGACATCGCACCCGCCAGCAGTAATTCGCTAAATTCCGGGAACCATATCACCGGCAGCGCGCAACAGGCCGCAACTCCCAGATTGGCCAGAACCTGGGATGTGGTGCGCCCGCTGGAACGTTCGGCCAGCCCGAGACGCTCCTTACGGCGCCATCCCCAGCGTGTCGCCAACACCGTCAGGACAAACAGGGTCAGTATAGGTATAAATCCTGAGAATCCGGCGACGAACATCAAGACAAAGGCCACCGCGATGCCGGCGATTGCGCCACCATCGGTCACCGAACCCATCACCCGTGCCACGACGGCAAACAGGAGCGCTATTAACGCAGCGGGTACTGCCCTGGTGTGGAAGAGATTCATTCAGAGTCACTTGCAGTAGTACAATCATGGCCCGAACTTTGGCACTTTGATGCGCAGACGGCGAACAGGCCTTTGCAGCGCATCCTAACAGATTCGTGGCCTGTCCGTGATTGCACCATTGGCGGTGCAGTCACTTCGCGCTATTATGTTGGCGCAACTCAGTAATTCCGTAAGGCGAGAAAACAATATGGCTTCTTCTGTCTGGTCCGGATATCTGACGTTTGGATTGATCTCCATGCCCGTGCGCCTGTTCTCCGGAGCGCGCGGCAACCACATCTCCTTCCACATGCTGCATCGCCCTGACCACACGCGCATCAAGCAACAGCTCTGGTGCCCACATGACGAGCAAGTGGTGGAGCGCAGCGAAATCGTAAAAGGCTACGAGTATCGCAAGGGCGAATACGTCATCATCGAGCCGGAAGAGATCAAAAAAATCGAGCCGAAAACCGCCAAGGCGATGGAGATTCTGGAATTCGTCAAGGCTTCGGACGTAGACCCTATCTACTTTGAGTCTTCCTATTTCCTGGTGCCGGAAGAAGCCGGCCGGCGGCCTTACGCGTTGTTGTGCCAGGCGTTGGAAGAAACGGATTATGTAGCGATCGCGAAGCTTACCATGCACAATCGCGAGTACACGGTGTTCTTGCGGCCTTACAACGGCGGCATGATGCTCCACACCATGTACTACAGCGATGAAGTGCGTGACCTGGAAAACTTCGGCAGGCCCGACGTGGAACTAAAAGACGCCGAAGTAAAAGTCGCACACCAGCTTATTGAGGCCCTCGCCGGCAAATTCGAACCCGAAAAGTACCACGATACCTTCGAAGAGAATCTAAAGACGCTCATCAAAGCTCGCCTGGAAGGCAAGGAAGTTACGGAAGTCGAAAAGCCGAAAAAGCCTGCGCCAGTTGTTGACCTTATGGCTGCATTGAAAGAGAGCCTGGCCCAGCTACCTAAGAAGCCGCCGCAACGTGTTGCGCAGGAGCAAAAGAGCTCCGAAGTTCATGCAGTTCATACTAAGAGGGCGGCCAGAGCTTCCCGGCGCAAAACTGCTTAGAGAAAATCTGACTAGGTCCGGCTTTGCGACACTACACCTTTGTGCTAGTAAATTACTCTCCTAAATCACACTAAGGTTGTTCTACTCTATTGTTGGAGGGAGCGGCCTGATGGCGTCGTCAAAATCGAAGATCACTGTCGCCGTCATGGGATACGATCCGCTCCGGCTGATAGGTTTGCGATCCATTCTGGAATCGCAGGCGGAGTTCTCCATCCGTAAACTCGATAGCACAGACTTCTCCCACGGCATCCCTGGGGAACTTGTGCTGCTCGGCTCGCAAGGTATGACTTCGGTGTACGACACTATCGCTGTACTACGAGACGCACGGCCGGAAACCAAGATCATTCTCACCAGCGCAACGACTTCGGATGAAGCGATCCTGCGCAGCATCGCAGCGGGAGTAAGAGGATACCTGGATGAAGCCGCGCCCCCGGAGGAATATAAGCAGGCGCTGCGAACCGTGCACTCCGGCTTGATGTGGGCACCGCCGCGAGTCCTCTCTAAGTTCATTGAAAGCGTAACCGCCAATCCGAAAAGATCTGCCGGCGACGAGACCGACGGCATCAGCGATCGTGAGCGTCAAGTGCTCGAGCTGCTGGTCGCAGGCCTGACCAACAAGGAAATCGGCGCGGAACTGGGCATAGAAGAACGAACGGTGAAGGCTCACATTTCCAAACTCATGCAGAAGGCAGGCGTTGGCAATCGCATCGCCCTCTCCGTGCATGCTTTGACTCACTCCTTGCTCGGCAGGGCCTAGCAAATTCCTGTCTCATTGTCCAGAAAAAAGTGCGTCACTGCATGTTACTAAAGGGAAGTTTTGAAATGTCCATTAGTACATCACGCTATGACACTATCGTTACCTTGCCAGAATGTGACTCTGCTATCACACTGTACTCACCTACCACAGAACCTGGGAGATAGGGCTGGATGAGGGTACGAGGGTCCCCGAATCTGGCCCTTGATTTTTTGGCCGCGAAGCGGCACTCGTCGAAACACGACCATCCCTTCCTCGCTTTTCTTTCCGAGCTTGATGGTCACTAGAGAGTAACCCACCCATCGTCCATTCTCAGCGTCTGACAAGCCAAATCGAAATAAGATGAACAGGACTGCTGGTTTTGGCGATCGGCCATGAACTCATGCAGCCCGAGGGGTATGGTTATGAAGAAGGTCGCTTTGCTGACGACGTTGCTGGTTGCCTCAACTCTGTACGCCGGGGACACGCGAGGAGCCGATATCGACCGGCTGCAGACGTCGGGTGTCATCCTGACTCAAATCATGTCAGCTCCCGACCGGGGGATTCCCGACGCAATCATGGATGGCGCCAAGTGCATTGCCGTCGTGCCCTCCATGTTGAAGGCGAGTTTCATCTTCGGCGCCAACTACGGCAAGGGTGTCGCGACCTGCCGCACCGGTAAAGGATGGAGCGCCCCGGTGTTCTTCAAAATAGAAGGCGGGAGCTTCGGCTTTCAGGCCGGTGGCCAGGCCAGCGATCTGGTGCTGGTGATTCGCACCGAAAATGGCATGCAACACCTGCTGGCCAGCAAATTCAAACTGGGCGGCGATGCCTCAGCCGCAGCAGGGCCAGTGGGACGCGATGCCCAAGCCATGACCGACCTTACTCTTCGCGCGCAAGTGCTGACGTATTCCCGGGCGCGTGGCCTCTTCCTGGGTGTCTCTTTGAGCGGTGGCGTGATTCACCAGGCACAAACCGATACGTGGGCCTTTTATCGCCAGGACATCCCCTTCCGCACGGTTCTCAGCGGCGAAACTCCAGTCCCGAAAGAGGCGGAGAGCTTCCTGAACGCAGTTGAAAAATACGCGCCCACGCCGCGTTCGCATGTGGCAGCAACTGCTTCCGCCACACCTCCGGACACGGAGCTGTCCGACAGCGCGACTGCTCCGGCGACCGCAACGACACCGTCGGCCGATGTAACGCCTGCAGCAGCTTCTGCGCCGGCGGTGCAGCCTTCCGCCGACGGCACGCCGGCCCAGAGTGCAACTCCGGCGATGACAGCGAAACCGTCAGCAAATGATGCGCCCGCTCCTGTGCCTCCGCCGACGGGCAGAGACCAAAACTAGTGGGACAGCGTGCCTTGGTGCTCGGGGCGGGCGGACATGCCGCCACTGCGTGGGAGCTCGGGGTGATTAGCGGTATGGCTGATGCCGGCGTCAAGCTTCGCGAAGCCGACCTGATTGTTGGTACCTCAGCTGGAGCGCGGGTCGGTGTCCTGATCACGAGCGACCTGCCGCTGGAGGAGCTATTCCAGCGGCAGGTCAATTCAGCTCTACAGACAAAGGAGCCGCCCCCGCCGATCGATTTCACGAAATGGCGTGCTGATTTCGTGCGAGCTAAAGAAGGCTCCGTTGACGCCGTTACCGTGCTCAGGCGCTTCGGCGCGCTGGCGCTACAGACGCCGGGAGGCTTGCAGGAGACCCGACGGAACATGATAGCCGCGGCGTTGCCGTCGCACACTTGGCCCGAGCGCCGCCTGTTGATCGTAGCCGTCGACGTGGAAAGTGGAGAGCGGCGCGCGTTTGATGCTTCGGACGGAGTTGACCTGGTCGACGCCGTCGCTGCCAGCGGTGCCGTGCCAGGGATCTGGCCACCAGTAGCACTCCGTGGCCGCCGATACATGGACGGCGGCATGTATTCGATTGATAACGCAGATCTCGCGGTGGGGTGCGATCACGTCGTGATTCTGACGCTGCCGGCACGCGTACCGCCGCTTTGCATTGCATCGCTCCAGGATGCAGTCGACACGCTGAGGCACAGAGGCGCACGCGTGGATGTCGTCCATCCCGATGAAACGGCGCAAGCAACGTTTGCCTCGGTCGGCGGGAATCTGCTTGACCCTTCGGTGCGTGAGGCGGCGGCCCGCGCCGGACGCGAACAGGGCCGGCAGGCCTCCGCAGCGGGGATGGGTTGACGAAATCCACGCAGCTTTCTCTGACGATGCTCCTGTGATTGGCGAAAACTCGCCATAGCACCCATTGACCCTTGTCCCTTGCTCCTTGCCATCTGGGCGTCAGATGGTCGTATCTATTCGCGCGCACACCACGCCCGTGAGCTATTTCGTTTCTCTATTCGTCCATTAGTTATCTGTAGCCGAACTTTTTCGAAGAGTACATCCCGTTGGCGTTTGACACTGATTTTTTGCGGGTGCTACCGTCAAGCTGCCCGGAATGCTCAATCGACTGCAATACGCACCGTTGGCCGTGCTGGTTCGGTTCGTCGGTGTGTTGCCTCGTCCTGTCGCGCGCGGCTTCGGAATTCTGCTGGGACGCCTCGCCTATTACCTGCATCCCCGCCTTCGACGCGTAGGGTTGCGAAATCTGCAATTGGCTTTCCCGGAAAAATCACTTTCCGAGCGCCGGGCGATTCTGCACGGCGTCTACACCTCGCTGGGAATGCTGCTTGCCGAATTCTGCCTGTTCCCGTACTACACCGCGGGAAACTCTGCGCAGGTGGCCGTTTATCAGGGCATGGAAAACTTCGAAGCCGCCGAGCGCCGCGGCCGGGGAGTGCTGCTGCTGACTGCGCATTTCGGCGGCTGGGAGGTCGGATCGTTCTTCCATTCTCTGCAGGGACACCCCATCCGCATCGTGGTTCGTCCATTGGACAATGCTTACGTCGACGCGCTGGTCACCAAATACCGGACCTTGCACGGCAACACAGTCGTTAACAAACAGGATTTCGCTCGCGGCCTGTTGACTGCGATGCGCAACAAGGAAACCGTCGGCATCCTGATGGATACCAATATGACTCCGCCACAAGGCGTGTTCGTTCCGTTCTTTGGAATCCCCGCGTGTACGGCGAGCGGACTGGCTCGCGTGGCGCTGCACACTGGAGCGGCGGTCGTTCCGGCCTTCACCATCTGGGACCCGGAATTGAGAAAGTACCGGGTTGAGTTCGATCCCGCGCTGGAACTCATTCGGACGGGAGACGATGAAGCCGACGCTCTTGCCAACACAGCAATGTTCAATCGCACGATTGAGAGCTACGTCAGGAAGTATCCGAACCAGTGGCTCTGGGTACATCGTCGCTGGAAGACGCGTCCATCTGGAGAGCCACCTCTCTACTAGCGCGGCACCGCCTTTTTTGCGGGTTAGGTCGATTGTGCGCTGCGCAGCCGGCGACTCTCCACCACAAGCGCCACGCTGTGGGTAAGGTTCTGCAGAGTGACGATGCCTACCAATCGCAGGTCATCGACAATCGGGATCATGGTCAGCCCTCTGCTGCCCAGCTTGCGGAAGCCGTCGGCCAGCGAATCGCCACGCTTCGCAATCTCGAAGCTGCGCATCATGGCCGACTGCACGTAGCCGTTGCCTTCACGCCGCAGTGCGTCAACGATGCGCTGCTTGTTGATGACGCCAACCATCTCGCTGCCGCGTACTACCGGAAAATCGTCCTGCAGTGTGTGCACCGCCTTGTTCAGCGCATCTTCCAGCGTGTCGGCAGGCGACAGAATGCTGAAGCCAGTCAGCATCACGTCTTCCATACGCACCGTTTCCAGGATGGAATGAAACAACACCGAGCGGTCTTCCATCTGCGCGCCAAGGAAAAGGAAGAAGCCAATCAGCACCAGCCAGACATTCCAGACAAGGCCGGCAAGCATCATCGCCATCGCCATACCCTGCCCGATCAGGACCGCGCGGCGGGTTGCACGAACATAGTCCATGCGTTCGGCGAAAAATGCGCGCAGAACGCGGCCTCCGTCCATGGGATAGGCCGGCAGCAGATTGAAGGCGCCGAGAAAGAGGTTGCCCCACACCAGGCTGCGGGGAAGGTTGCGCGCATCCACCAAAGGCTGTGCCAATAGCTTAATGTGCGGGAACACAGCAAGAACTACAGCGGCAGAGACGGCCGCGAGGATGAGGTTCACCAGCGGCCCGGCCAGGGCGATGCGAATGTCGCGCGCTGGATCTGACTGCTGCGGGCCGGGTTCTTCCATCAGGGTCATGCCGCCGATCGGCAGCAGAATAATCGAGCGCACTACCAATCCGTATCGCCGGGCAACCAGCGCATGTCCCAGTTCGTGCAGCACGACGCAGGCAAAGATGATGGCCACCAGCACAACGCCGCGGAAGGCGCCGCCGGTCCCCATGGTCGCCGACCCGGTGAACCAAACGAAGGCCAGCAGGAACAGAAAGGTGAGATGGATACGGACATCCACCCCAAATAGCCGGCCTGCCGGAAAGGACCAACCCTGAAACACCTTCATCCTCCACAAAAATTCTATATCCTGCGGACATGCGAATCATTGCCGGGATTTATCGTAGCCGGCCGTTGCAGTCATTACCCGGTCTGGACCTGCGCCCCACCAGTGATCGCTTACGCGAAACCCTGTTCAACGTGCTCGCCTCCTCCGGCGGATTGGAGGGCAGCACCTGGTTCGACCTGTATGCCGGCACCGGCGCTGTCGGAATCGAGGCCCTCAGTCGCGGGGCTCGCCAAGTCTACTTTGTGGAGTCAGCCAAAAAGCACGCGCGGCTGCTGCGCAATAATCTCGCGTCCCTAGGCATCACCTCCGGCTACGAGGTTGAGGAACGCGAAGTGGCGCAGGTCCTGCCGCTACTGGAGTCTACAGGAGTGGCGTGCAACTTCTGTTTCCTTGATCCCCCTTATCGCATGCGCGGCAGCTATGAGAGGACGCTCGGATTTCTCGCTCCGTCGCGCCTGCTGCAGCCTTCCAGTATTGTGATCGCCGAGCACGAGAAGCGATTCGATCCCGGCGAACGTTTCGGCGCTCTCCTGCGCTATCGCAAACTGGAGCAGGGCGACGCGGCCCTCAGCTTTTATCAACTCGCCTGACAATCTGCTGTTTTGTGACCGGCGCTCGTGGGACGTAACTTTGCAAGGTTTTGCGGCAGTGTCATTTACAATGCCACTGACCCTAAAAATTGGAAGGCGGACACACTGGATGCTTGGGACCGATTTCATCCTGAATGCCCTCGTGCGCGAGGGCCTCGATCACCTGTTCATGGTTCCCGGAGGGTTGATCGACCCTTTTCTTCCGGCAATCGCTCGGCAAACCGCGCTGAGGCCCATCGTTGCTGCCCAGGAGGGCGGGGCGGCCTATATGGCGGATGGTTATGCGCGAGCCAGCGGCAAATTCGGAGCCACTCTGTGTATTGGCGGGCCTGGACTGGCTAACACTGTCACCGCCGTGGCCACGGCGTTCACCGACGGCTCTCCGCTGCTGATCTTGAGTGGTGAATCACCTACATCGCTGGAAGGACTCGGCCGCTTTCAGGACGGCAGCAGCGATGCACTCAATGACGTCGCCCTGCTGAAGCCGGTCACCCGATTCTCCACCTCGGTTGACAGTCCTAAAAACCTGCGGCATCTGCTGCGGCATGCGTTGACCAAGTTGCGCTCCGACCCGGCGAGCCCGGCGCACCTTTCCATTCCAGGCGACAGCCTTACGGCCGAGATTGACGTCACCTATGATCGGTTGGATCCGGTGTTGATCCATCCCCGCGTGCTCTCTTTGTTCGCCGCCAGGGAGTCGCTATCTCATTTCCGCGCGGGTAATGATGGCAAACCGCCGGTGCGAATCGCCGTCCTGGCGGGTGCCGGCATCGAGCATGCCGGAGCATCGGCCGCCCTGCTGAAGTTCGCGGAGGCCTGGGACATACCCGTTGCAACCACGCTACGCGCCAAGGGGGTTTTTCCCGAGGACCACCCCTTAGCCCTGGGAGTATTCGGTTATGCCGGCACCCATCATTCGCGTATTGCCCTGTTGGACTCCCCGCCGGATTTGCTGCTGGTGCTTGGCTCCGGATTAAATCAGCGCGACACCATGTTCTGGACGCTGCGCTTGTCGCCCGCCCACGCCATTTGCGTCAACCTTGAAAGCTTGCCCATGGCATCACACATTACCGCCAGCAGTGTGGTGGGTGATGCCGGCGCCTACCTTGAGTTCCTCCTGGAGAACACAGGGGAGATCGGCACATCCTTAGACTCTTCCCGCGCCGCACGCAAAGAGTGGCTCTCCGGTATTCGGGCCCAGCCACGGCTGCAGGATCCCGAGAACCAATCCAGTTCCGCAATTCCCATTCACCCTGCCCGAATCGTCAGCGAATTGCGCAAAGCACTGCCGCGTGACGGTATTGTCCTGATCGACTCAGGGGCCCACCGCGCCTTTGCGGGACACTATTGGGAGGCTTACGCGCCCCTGACTTATATCTCCGCCACCAATCTTGCGCCTATGGGATGGGCGATTCCAGCGGCGGTTGGTGTGAAATGCGCGCAGCCCGACAAGCGGGTTGCGGTCATCACCGGCGACGGATGCATGCACATGCACGGAATGGAAGTCGCCACGGCCGCGCGTTACAAGCTTCCCGTCGTGTACGTCATCATCAACAACGCGGCGCTGGGAAATATCTGGTTGCGGGCGCATAAGATGGGGCCGATTCCCGAAGGACTGACGATCTTACCGGACATCGATTGGGCTGAATTTGGCAGAAGTTTGGGCGCGCATGGAGCGACGGTCGCTCATCCCGATCACCTCGCCGACGCTTTAGCGATAGCGTTCAAAAAGCCCGGGCCCACGGTGGTGGACGTCAAAGCAGACAAAACCTTCCCTACTCCAGTCAGCGACTGGTCTGCCGCAGCAGCGGCATGGTCCTATCACGAATAGGCGATGAAAGAGAAACATGGCCCAACTTCCATTTGATCCTGGCCGCCTCAGCCCGCAGGACAAAGCGATTTATGACGCGATGCTCGCCCGCCGCAAGGCCCAGGGAGCACCATTCGGCGGTCCTTATGCTGCGCTGATGAATCACCCGCAGTTGTGCCAGCGAATCGAAGAACTCGGCTATTACCTGAAGTTCGAAGGCCATCTCGCACGCGACGTTTATCAGTTCGTGGTGCTGTCGGTTGCCCGCGAAACCGGGGCGGCCTTCGAATGGGTCGATCATATTGAACACGCTCGTTCCGCCGGGGTGCCGGAAGCCGTGCTCAGTCTGCTGAGGACCGGCGGTGTCTTGGCCGCAGACTATCCCGAACCGTATCGCTCCGCAGCACTGGTGCTTCGCTCAACCTTACAGTGGCAGAATATTCCCGCGGATATTCAGTCGGAAGCCGAAATCCGTTACGGCATGTATGGCTTCATCGAGATTGTCGTGCTCTCAGGCTTTTACCAGATGTTCTCGGCTATCAACCAGGGATTCGCAATCGCACTGCCGCCCGGAGTGAAACCGCCGTTTCAAGAGGCAGAATAGCTCCGGCTACATTTGCGCGGGCATGCTCGCCGCCGCGAGACGTGTTATGGTCAAAGTTTTCGGGGTGCAGTTTCTTGAGAACTGGTATCAAACCTGTGGACCGCTATTTGCGGGGAGTCAAACGCAGACTGAAGCAGACCAGGCTGGTACAGGCCGCGGTGCCTCCGAGATCGCCCAGGAAACGTATCCCCTACGAGGATCTGGATGCCTTCCTGGCTGAGATCAAGCGCAAACTGGAGACTGCAGACGCGCAGCAGCAGCTTGTGGGACTTAGCGAAATCTATTTCAATTTTGACAACTCCGAGTTCGAGAATCTGGACCCGTTCGGCGAGGCCTATCGCGAAAAAGTAATGCAGTTTTATAAGTCGGTGACCGGCCATTCTCATTATGACGCCATGGTGATGGAAAGAACGGATGCTGCCGACATCCTGCAGGACAACTTCACACCCATTCCCTATCGTTTTCAGAACAGCGAGTTGGTTGGGGAGCACCTGAGCTGCTACGGCTGGCTGTTGCACAATCTGGATGTTCGGGCCGGCGCCGATGTCCTGGAGTACGGCTCCGGCGAGGGACAGCTCTCCATCCAACTGGCACGCATGGGCTGTAATGTGCATGCCATGGATGTCGAGGAACGTTTTCTGAACCTGATCCAGAAGCAGAGCCAGGCGCTTGGGATCCAAATCACTACCAAGCAGGGCCGCTTCGGCGAGGGTTTCGACGGAAAGCAATTTGATCGAGTTATCTTTTACGAGGCCTTCCATCACTGCTTTGATCACTACACTGCGCTGCTGCAGATACGCGAGCTTCTCAAGCCCAACGGCGCTATTTGCTTTACCGGGGAGCCAATCCTGACGCCGGACTCTGCGGACCGAATCCTTGTGCCGTATCCGTGGGGCTTGCGCTTAGACGGAGAGGCAATGAACTCCATCGCGCAGTTTGGCTGGATGGAACTCGGGTATTCGGAAGGCTACTTTCTGGAACTCCTCGGCCGCTGTGGCTATTCGGTGGAACGCAGGTTGCACCCCTATTATTCGCGCGCGAATACCTATATCGCGCGCAAGATTACATCCCGCTACCCCATCGAGACGAACACCGTGATCTCCACCTACAGCGGCGACTCGGGATGGCACTGCGGCGAGGGCGTACGCCGCTGGACAGATGGCGACGCATGGATGCCGCTTCCCGTCCTCGGCTTCAAGAAGCTGACGATCATCATGGAGAATCTGGCCCCGAGGACATTGCAGGTTGAGGTGTCGACCCCTTCCGACGCTCACCACATTCGTATCGCCTCAGAGAAAGAAGGGCGAGTCGAACTCAAACTGTCCGATCCGCCTGGGACTCTCCGGATAAAGTCGGGGACCTTCAAACCGCCAGGCGACGACCCTCGTATTCTTGGAATTGCTGTAAAGTCGATTGAGTTCACATAAGACTGTTCGTTCGAGCGAGGCGAGTTGCTCGCTTTAATTAGCTGTAATCTCCCATACACCACGCTACAACCGCCGCCGGAAAAGAGGGGCAAACTTCCCACAGAATCTGTGGTGCCGTATTAGATTGTCCTTGGAATCCGTGACGACGGAGCGGGTTCGAAAGAATCCATCCGGTCCCTGGAAATCGTGCGGGTCGGTATGCGTGCTTTCATCCGGCGCTCACCAGTCATTGCGCTCTGGCGAGCGGAACGAGAAACAGACGTCTCGCTCCAAAAGAATGCGCTCGTCATGGCAAAGCGATTAGCGAAGAGCGATGAGCGCCAGCCCAAAAAGCAGGGGCCAGCTGCCGAAAGCGGCTCTCCTACGGCATCCTCTGCGCCAGTCCCGGCAGCGCTCTCATGATGTCGTTGTAGATCACCACCACCGCGAACAGCACGAGAAACACAAACGCCGTCTGGTAGATGCGTTCCTTGATCCGCATATTGATATCGCGTCGGAGGACGCTCTCGATGATCAGCATCAGGATCAAGCCGCCATCCAGAATTGGGATGGGCAGCAAATTGAAGATGCCCAGGTTCAGGCTGATGCCGGCCATGAGGCTCAGCAGCGGAGTCCAGCCGGGCTCGCGGGCAGCTTCCCCGGAGGCGCGTGCGATGCCGATGGGCCCTTCCATCTGCTTGATCGAGGTCTGGCGCTCGATCATCTTGTGCACCAGCTCAACAATGAGCACCGAATACTTCTTGTTCTCCTGAATCGAGCGGCTGAGCGCCAGGGCGAAAGGCAGCTTGTCAACCTTCACGGGCTCAGACTGGAAGCCGAGGCGATAGCGCTTCTGGCCCTGGTCGTCCGTCATGGTGGGCGTAGCCTTGAAGTGCAGCGGATGGCCGTCGCGAACGGCGGTGATGTCGACCGGCTTATTGCCATTCTCCTGGAGATAGTTAATCACCGAGAACAGCGAACGCATGGGCACGCCATTGAGGGCGACAATCTGATCGTTCAGCTGGATTCCGGCTTTGGCCGCGGGCATGTTGGGCTCCAGCTCGGTAACCGTAATCGGCTCGTCCTGCACCCATCCAATGGTGTTGAACTGGTCGGCAGTGTTCGCCTGCGACTCCGGCGTGACCTGCTTCTCGAGAATCTGGTTGCCGCGCTGCACGGCAACACTGATGGGCTGGTTGGTTTCGACCGCGGTCTTGAGCAGCACGTCTTCCCACGTGGGATTCTGCACGCCGTCGATGCGCACAATGCGGTCACCCGCCTTGATGTCAGCTTTGGCGGCAGCAGAGTTTTCCAGCACCCATCCGATGACCGCCGGCTGGTCGAGGTATACCGGGTGCTCGTAATGCACCATGAAGACGCCGGTGAGCAGGCCGACCGCCAGCAGGATGTTCATCGCCGGCCCGGCAATCGCGATCAGGAAGCGCTGCCAGCGGGGATGCGACATGAACTCGTCAGCCGCGCCGGTACGCGACTCCAGCGGGTTCTCGCCCGCCATTTTCACATAGCCGCCCAGAGGCAGAGCGCTGATGCGGTAATCGGTGCCCCCGCGCTCAAACCCAAGCAGCCGCTTGCCGAAGCCGATGGAGAAGACATCCACCCGGACGCCGCACAGTTTGGCAGCCGCATAGTGGCCGAACTCATGCACCAGAATCATGATGCCGAGCACGACGGCCATCGAAACTACCGCGATCAGAAACGATTCCATATTCCTCTTTACCGGGAGAGCTCTTTACGCCGGGCCAAGGGCAACTGCGGGGGTTCAGGCTCCTCGACCGGACTGATCTCCTGAATGCGGCGCCGCGCCCTGCGACGGGCATCGGCATCCAGGCTCAGTACCTCTTCTATAGATTCAGGTACGTGCGCGGATGTTTCACGAACCACAGTCTCTATTGTAGTGGGGATGTCAGCAAATCCTACACGACCGTCGAGGAAGGCGGCAACGGCTATTTCATCGGCGGCATTCAAAGCGATGGTTTTTGCTCCACCAGCTTCGACAGCTTCGTAGGCCAAACGTAAGCAGGGAAATTTCTCCGGATCGGGCTGCTCGAAGTCCAGTCGTTTCAGCTCCCGAACCGGAAAGCGAAGGTCGCTTTCGATGCGCTCCGGATAGGTCAGGGCATAGAGAATGGGTAGCCGCATGTCGGTTACGCTAAGCTGCGCTAACAGGCTGCCGTCCACGAACTCGACCAGGGAGTGGATGGTGCTCTGGGGATGCACGATGACGCTGACCTGGCTGGGCGGCATGTCGAACAGCCGGCACGCTTCGATGACCTCAAACCCCTTATTCATCAGAGTGGCGGAGTCGATGGTGATGCGTTTCCCCATCTTCCAGGTGGGGTGATTCAGCGCCTGCGCCACGGTGATGTGGGCGAACTCCTGGTGAGGCGTATGCAGGAACGGGCCGCCGGAGGCGGTAAGCCATACCCGCTCCACCTCGGCGCGGCGGCCGCCTCGCATGCACTGATGGATGGCGTTGTGCTCGCTGTCAATGGGCAGCAGCGGCTTGCCCTGGCGGCGAGCTTCGGTGACGATCAGGTCTCCGGCGGTGACCACGCATTCCTTGTTCGCCAGGCCGATGGTCTTGCCTGCCTTGACTGCCTGGTAGGTAGCTTCCAGTCCGGCAACTCCCACGATGGCGCTCACTACAAAATCAGCTTCGGGATGGATCGCAACGTTCACCGTCCCTTCGGTGCCGTGCATCACCTCGACGGCGTGGCTGAGACCAGCCTTGTTCAGCTTGTCGTGCAGATGGTTGGCGCCCTCGGCTGATCCCATGGAAACCAGCTGGGGATGCCAGCGCTGCGCCTGCTCGAAGGCGAGCTCTACATTTCCCCCGGCGGCCAGGCTGACGACGGAAAAGCGGTCGGGAAAGGCTTCGACGATTTTTAGAGTGCTTCGGCCGATGGATCCGGTCGAACCGAGAATAGCGATGCGTTTCATGAATGGCTGCCGATATGGTATAGCACGAACAGCGGCATGACGAGGCTCTGCCGGCGGGAGCTTGGGCGAGAGAGGTGGAAAGGACGCGCGCAATGAAGCTAAGCAGCGGCAGCCCATCCGGCATTTGCGATTCGAGCGAGCTGGGCCGTTCTGCCGGTGAGCCTTGCCGGCCGCTGCTGCTGGGACATCGCGGCGTCCGCGAGCAGGCTGGTCTGCGGCGCGGCGCCCGGAAAACCTCGGCGCCGGCCGAAAACACCCTGGCGGCATTCCAGTACGCGCTTGACCACGGCTGTGACGGATTCGAGTTCGACATTCGCCTGACGCGCGACGCGCGGCTGGTTGTGTGCCACAACGCCTGGGCACGCGGTTACCGGATCAGTGCATTGCCGTTCGACAAGCTCTGCTCGCGTTGCCGCGCCGAGGTTCCCTGCCTGGAAGACGTGCTGCAGGAGTTTGCTGATCGTGCTTACCTCGACATCGAGGTGAAGGTGGCGGGAGCGGAAGAAGCCATCGTGAAGCTGCTGCAACGCACCCCGCCCCGCAGCTATCTGGTTTCGTCATTTCTTCCGCAGGTGCTGCTTCGCTTCCATGAACTCGATCCCAGCGTGCCGCTGGGTTTGGTCTGCAATCGCGACTCGAACCTGTGGATTTGGCGGGAGCTGCCGATCCAGGTATTTCTCCCTCACCATAAGCTGGTGACACAGGAACTGATCCAGCAGCTTCGGGGCCGCGGTGTGCGGGTGATGAGCTGGACGGTGAACCTTGAAAGCGAGATCCGGCAGCTCGGGGCCTGGGGCATCGACGGATTGATTTCCGACGACCCGCGCCTGCTGAGCCGGATGTTTCAGGTGCCGGATCCTCCACCATAAAACGAGCAGCGGGCAAGCGCTTTCGTAGCGCAATTTGAGCGCGTCATTTACATTGTCTCCATGTCCACTACCGGCGAACGGTTCCAGCGCGCAGTATCGATCATGGCGCGGCTGCGTGCTCCGGGAGGCTGTCCCTGGGACCGCGAGCAGACCTTCGATACCATCAAGCCTTACACGCTGGAAGAAACTTACGAAGTTCTCGAAGCGATCGACGCGCGGGACTGGGACGAACTGACGGGCGAGCTTGGCGACCTGCTGCTGCAGGTGCTGTTCTACGCGGAAATGGCGGCCGAGGAGAAGCACTTCACCATCGACGACGTGCTCGACCGGCTGTCAAATAAGCTGGTGGACCGGCATCCCCACGTCTTTGGCGACGTGAAGGCAGACACTCCCGGCGAAGTCTTGCGCAACTGGCAGGCGCTGAAGGCGGAAGAGAAGAAGAAGCGTGCTGACGAGAGTGGCGGCTCGGCGAAAGGCGGCCATCCTGAGTCGGTGCTGCACGGAATTTCTTCGGCCATGCCCGCGCTGATGGAGGCCTACAAGATCAGCACGCGCGTGGCGCACGTCGGATTCGATTGGCCCAACATTGAAGGCCTGTTCGACAAGCTGCACGAAGAGACCGACGAGCTGCGGGAGAATTTGCGCGAATATCCCGAGCCCGGGCCGCAGCCGCAGTCGGCCAAAGCCGTGGCCAGCGCGCGGGGAGTGAAGGTCCCCGAAGAGCTGCGCTCGCGGCTGGAAGACGAGGTTGGCGATTTGCTGTTTGTGCTGGTGAACGTGGCGCGCTATCTTTCGCTGGATCCGGAATCGG
Organism: uncultured Acidobacteriaceae bacterium; assembly: GCA_963846815.1. Lineage (GTDB taxonomy): Bacteria > Acidobacteriota > Terriglobia > Terriglobales > Acidobacteriaceae > CAVVDY01. Next base: position 425,126 of record CAWJXG010000004.1, read on the forward strand.
CTCTGCGGAAGACGAATCGCAAGTTTCGCCGCCGCTTTGAATATCTGGAAGGCCGGCTGCGCGAGCAGGGACGCAAGCCGGAGAACGCAACCCTGGATGAAATGGAATCGCTATGGCAGGAATCGAAGCAGCAGGAAGCAAAGTAGAAGCCGATGCATTGCGGCTTAGATCCTGTAGCACGCTGGAGGAGTTCAATGCCTGCCTCGAATTGCAGCGCGAGGTCTGGGGCTTCAGCGATCTGGAACTAGTGCCGCTGCGCGTCTTCTCTGTGGCTTCGAAGATTGGCGGACAGGTGATCGGCGCGTGGGAAGGCGATACCTTGGTGGGCTTCGCCTTTTCGCTTCCCGGTTCGCGCGGGGGTTATCCCTATCTTCACTCCCACATGCTGGGGGTGAAGGAGACGTATCGCAATACCGGGCTGGGCCGGCGCATCAAGCTGTTTCAGCGCGAGGACGCAATCGCGCGCGGCTTCGATCTGATCGAATGGACCTTCGATCCGCTGGAGATCAAGAACGCGTACTTCAACCTGGAGCGGCTGGGCGCGATCGCCCGCCGCTATAACCTGAACCAGTACGGCATTACGACTTCGCCTCTGCAGGGCTTTCTGCCGACGGATCGCCTGGTGGCCGAGTGGTGGCTCAAGTCGAAGCGCGTTGAGTCGCTGCTAACGACTGGAAGACTGCCGGGATTTCAGGCAGAATTGCAGATCTCTGTGCCCGCTGAAATCTACGCATGGAAGGCCCATGCGGAAACGCGGCCTAAAGCTGCGGAGGTGCAGTCGCGCAACCGCGAGCTGTTTCTCGATGCTTTCTCTAAGGGAATGTCCTGTCTTGGCTATGGCCGTGGCGACGACGGCAGCGGGGTTTTCTTGCTTGGCCACTGGGACGAAGACTGGTCGTACGCGACAAAAAGGTAGTTCATCAAGGAGGAGCTGGATTTTGAAGGGGCGCGCGTTAAGGTGTGCCGACGACCTGGGTTGCAGTGGGCGACATAGGTCGCACTGCCTCAGAGGCTAAGGCCTCCCCTATCGCGAGCTTTTCGGCGCAGCTAAAGCTGCGCCCCTTCAAGCATCCTCCGTGACCTCTGTGTCTCTGTGGTTAATCCGTACCTATGAAGATCGAAGCCATTACTCTACGCGAACTGAATATGCCGCTCGTCCACTTTTTCGAGACGAGCTTCGGGCGTACCTACACTCGGCGCGTCATGCTGGTCACCTTGCAGTGCGAAGGACTGGAAGGCTGGGGCGAGTGCGTTGCCGGCGAGCAGCCTTACTACAGCGAAGAATACATCGAGGGCGCATGGGACGTGATCGTGCGCTATCTGGGGCCGTCGCTGCTCGGGCAGACAATCGCTTCGGGGAGAGAGGTGCCTCGCCTGCTCGGGAAAGTGCGCCAGCACCGCATGGCCAAAGCTGCTGTGGAGAACGCGGCGTGGGATGCGGAGGCGCAGGAGAAGAATGTTCCCCTTTGGCAACTACTTGGCGGTACGCGACAGGAAATCGCCTGCGGTGTGAGCATCGGCATACAGGATTCGCACGAGCAACTGTTGCAGAAAATCGAAACTGAGCTGGCCGCCGGCTATCAGCGCATCAAGGTGAAAGTGAAGCCGGGGTGGGATGTCGAGGTACTCGAGAAGACCCGCAAGCGCTGGCCTGACATTCTCCTGAGCTGCGATGCTAACTCGGCTTACACGCTCGATGACCTGCCGCACCTGCAGCAGTTCGATCAGTTCAAGCTGCTGATGATTGAGCAGCCGCTGTGGAGCGACGATTTCTACTTTCACGCAAAGTTGGCGAGCCGGTTGCAGACTGCGATTTGCCTGGATGAAGCCATCCGCAGCGCGCGCGATGCCGCAGCCGCTCTGGAGTTGGGTGCAGCCGGCATCATCAACATCAAAGTGGGCCGGGTCGGCGGGTTCAGCGAGGCCATCGCCGTGCATGATACGACCGAGCGTTTCAACGTGCCGGTATGGTGCGGCGGCATGCTGGAGTCGGGTATCGGCCGTTCCCACAATGTGGCACTTTCGACATTGTCGAATTTCAAGCTGCCGGGCGATGTATCGGCTTCGAAGCGCTACTGGAAAGAAGACATCATCGAGCCGGAGGTAACGGTATCGCCGCAGGGGACGATCAAGGTTCCGGAGGAGCCAGGCCGCGGGTATGCGATTCGCAAAGAGCTCATCAAGCAGCTAACAGTGCGGGAAGAAACGCTTAAGATCTAAATCAATCCGGCGCCGGCGTGGCGAAGAGCTTTTCAATCATCTTGGGCGAAATCAGCTGCTGCAAGGAGTCGGTTCCGAACTTCGGCTTCAAGTCGGTGATTGAGAATTCGCGCCAGCGAAAGGGTTGGAGCTGAAAGATGTAAACATAGCGATCGTCATCGAACAATCCGCTGTCTTCGGCCTTGTCGCGATCCATAAAGCCTTCCGGTTCAAACCATGCGCCAAAGGCGACGGATCTTGTTTGTTGGTTGATCGTGATCGGTGAGTCTATGTCTGTGGTAAAGCGGTCCGGCTCACAGGCCCAATTGTTCTCGCGGCACAGATCCTGGTTGATGACCTTCTCCAGCTTGGCGGCGAAATCTCTGCGGAACGGATCGTTTGGCTGAGGATAGATTTGCGTCGTCTTCTGCGAGCCCAGGTCGTAGGCCCACAGTGTTGCCGGATGAACGTCGGCAAAGTGGATCATGTTCCCGCCGTAGAGGACAGTCGCTGGTGACAGGAAACCCTCCATCCAACCGTCCAGTACCACCTCGACAGACATGTCGCCGCCGCCATCGTTCAAGATGATCTCGCACCCGGCGGACGGAGTAAGCTCCACGCTTATGAAATAGCGCGAGTGCTCATATTTCAAACCTCCGACCATACCCGCGCACGGAACTTCCATTTCTCCTTGGAATCGAACCTTTGGCCGGTCGACCGTTAGGATTGTCCACTTGTCCGTGTGCTTGTCGTAGCGGATGAACTGAATCGGCCCGTACAAACTGCCGTCTGCATGTGCCAGCCGGTAAGCCAAAGCAAACTCATCATCGGTTTCCAACGGCATCAGCGTTTTCGCCGGCCGGTCGTTCACATGAATGTGCGGGTCAGAGGGTAAGGGTATTTTGTGCTGTTGCAGAAAGTCGGCGAGTGTCTGGTCCTGAGCTCTCACTACGACGGCAAGTAGAAGGAAGGCGACGAGGTTTAGAAACTTTCGCATACGCCGCGGTTAGTATGAGCTCCGAGCCGACCTTTGTCACTTCCAATCACCTTGACTTCCGCGAATACAATCTTTTAATGGCCGTTGACTCTGCTGTAGCCCTCGCGCTGCTGAAGCGTGTCCCCATCTTTGCCGGTCTGTCAGAGCAGGAGTTCGCCTTTCTCATGCCTCGCCTGGTGCAGCGGCGATTTCAAGGTGGCGAAATCATCTTTAACGAAGGAGACCAGTGCGCCGGTCTGTACCTGGTGCAGAGCGGAAACGTGCGCATCTTCAAGTCATCTGCGGGAGGGCGCGAGCAGGTGCTGGCGATCGACGGCCCGGGCAGCTCGATCGCCGAGTTGCCGGTATTTGACGGCGGCAACTATCCGGCATCGGCGCAAGCGGTGAACGACTGCAATCTGTTCTTCTTCAGCCGCCAGGACTTCCAGGCGCTGTGCCTGCAGCATCCGCAAGTCGCGCTGAAAGTGTTGCGCGTTGTAGGGGGGCGCCTGCGGCGTCTGGTGAACATCATTGAGGAGCTGTCGTTCACCACCGTGCGCCATCGCCTGATCGCCCTGCTGGTGCGGCTGGCGAAAGCCGAGGGAACGCGCAATGGCGAAGCTGTCACCGTGCTGCTCCCGGCCAATAACAGCGAGCTTGCGGCGCAGATCGGGACCGTGCGCGAATTGGTATCGCGCAACCTGAGCCGGTTGCAGGCCGATGGCCTGATCCAGGTCGATACCCGCGACGTGCAGATTCCGTCATTAAAGAAACTGGAAGCGGAGTTGGAGAGCTCGACGGGCTAGCCGTTCACTGGCCCAGCACCTGCAACTCCGGCGGACGTCTCCAAGCCGACGGTGGGACCTCGGATGCTACGTAGTTCTTGGGCAGATAAACACAGCACGGCTCCTCCGCCAGCGGATCACCTGTCATGGCAAAGGCGCGGGCGCGCGATCCTCCGCAGATGTGGCGGAATTCGCAGCTTCCGCATTTGCCGCCCAGCTGGTCGGGATCTCTGAGCTGCTGGAAGAGCGGAGATTCACGATAGATGCGCGCCAGCGAAGCGGAACGCACGTTGCCGCCGGAGAATGGCAGAAAGCCGCTGGGGAATACCTCTCCGGTGTGGGAGATGAAGACAAAGCCCTTGCCGTCGTTCAGACCGCGCGGGGCGCGGCCGACGGCGTCCTGGACCTTCTCCGGCGCGGCGGACAATTCCTGTTCGCCGCGACGGCGTGCCGCAACCTGCTGCTGCAGAATGTAGCGGCGATAGTGCTGCGCTTCCGTCGTCTTGATATGGAATGGAGCGCGCTGCGACAGCGTGTGCAGCTTGGCAAAGATGGCTTCGAACTCGCCGGCTGAGAGGAGATCGCTAAGCTTGCCGCGTCCGGTCGGCACCAGGAAGAAGACGCTCCACAAGGTAATCTGCTTCTGCTCCATCAGGGCCGCGATCTCATCAAAGTCTTCCACGTTGCGCCGGCTGAAGGTCGTATTAATCTGCACCGGCAGGCCTACTTCATTCGCCCACTCAATGGCCTCCATGGTGCGCTGGAACGAGCCTGACATTCCGCGAAAGGCGTCGTGCACTTCGGCATTCGATCCATCGAGGCTGACCGCCAGGCGCGCCAACCCGCTCTGCTTCAGGCGATGGACAACCTCCCGCGTCAGCAGGGGCGTTGCGCTGGGGGTGAGCGAAACGCGGACGCCGACGTGCGCGGCATATTCGATCAGCTCAAACAGGTCCGGCCGCTTGATGGGGTCGCCACCGGTGAGGACGAACACAGGGACCCGAATCGCCGCGATTTCGTCGATCAGCCGCTTGCCTTCTTCGGTTGTCAGCTCAAAAGGATTGCGCGCGGGCTGAGCACAGGCGCGGCAGTGAACGCACGACAGGTCGCACGCCTGGGTAACTTCCCAGATCGCAATGTATGGCCGCTCAGAAAAGTCGATCACTGGCGTTTCGGGTTTCATGTTTCTTATTTCAAACTTCGTCCGGCGCTGCCGCAGTGACCAAAGTCTCAGCCCAAGCAAATTGCAGGCTCTTCTCGCCGGCCGTGACTGAAGTCATAGTGGCTCGCGTTTTCTCCCTCTACTCTCGCTTGTGTAATGCGACAGCCGCTCGGTACAGGCGGCTCGCTGGAGGAAAATCATAAATGACAATCGAAGCAACCAAGACCGTCGGCGAACTCGCTGCCGAGCTGCCGGGCTGCGCGCGCGAGTTCGAGAGCCTGGGCATTGATTACTGTTGCGGGGGAAGCCGAACCCTGGGCGAGGCCTGCACCAACGCAAAAATTCCGGTGGAACAAGTTGTCGAGCGGCTGAAGAAGAGCGCTGCTGGGACCGCGCAGGAGCACGACTGGCAGAAGCAGTCTCTGGCCGACCTGATCACACACATCAACACGACCCATCATGTTTTCATTCGCAGCGAATGCCCGCGCATTCAGGAGTTGGCGCAGAAGGTCGTCAGGGTCCACGGCAACAACCACCCCGAACTGAAACAGGTACAGCAGATATTCTCTGCGCTCAGCGAAGAGCTCCATCTTCACCTGATGAAGGAAGAGCGCATCCTGTTCCCTTACGTCACGCGCATGGAGGAAAGCTTCCTGGCAGGCGAGCCCGCGCCTCCGGCGATGTTCGGCACGGTGATGAACCCGATCGGGATGATGATGCAGGAGCATGATGGGGCGGGCGATGCTCTGCGCTCGATGCGCTCTCTTACCCGGGACTACCAGCTACCTGAGGACGCTTGCGCCAGCTATCGCGCTCTCTATGAAGCGTTGCGTGGTTTCGAAACCGACCTGCACCAGCACATTCATCTGGAGAACAACATCCTGTTCCCGCGCGCGGCGGCTATGGAAGCGGAACGCTGAGGCGCGGATTACGAGTTCATTCTGAGGAGAGTTTCCAACATGCGATACAAAAAGCTATGGATCGCGCTGGGCGTGGTCATGTTGATTTCATTCGCTGTGCTGGGAGGGGTGGGCTACAAGGCCATTAACAGCGGCCCGCCCATTCCCTCTAAAGTGGTCACCGCCGATGGCCAGGTGCTGTTCACCGGCGAGACCATTCGCAATGGACAGAATGTATGGCAGTCCACCGGAGGGCAGGAGATTGGCACCATCTGGGGCCACGGGGCTTATGTGGCTCCTGACTGGAGCGCCGATTACCTGCATCGCCAGTCGGTGATCGTGTTGGACCGCTGGGCTAGGCAGATGGGCTTCGCCAGCTATGCTGCGGCTCCCGAGGAGACGCAGGCTGAGCTGCGCGGCAGGTTGACCCAGATCACGCGCCGCAACACCTATAACGCCGCGAGCGACACGATCGTTCTCGACAACGATCGCGCCGCGGCATTCCAGGAGCTGTCCGCCTACTATGCCAATGTGTACGGCAAAGGCCGCAGCGAGTATGCGATTCCCGCCGGAGCGCTAACCGACTCCACCAAACAACGCGAGATGGCGACCTTCTTCTGGTGGACAGCCTGGGCCGCAAGCACCAACCGTCCCGGACAGGACATCACCTACACCCAGAACTGGCCGCATGAAGAGCTCATCGGCAACCGTCCCACCGGCGCTGTCATTGTGTGGAGCATCATCAGCTTCGTGCTGCTGCTGGCGGGCGTGGGCGCGATGGTGTGGTATTTCGCGTCGCAGGAGCACAAGCCCTCAACCGGGATGATGCCCAAACGCGATCCGCTGCTGGGTTTACGCCCCACCCCTTCGCAGAAGGCGACCGTGAAGTTCTTCTTCGTCGTTGCCGCATTGTGGGTTGTGCAGATTGCACTGGGAGCCATCGTCGCGCACTACGGCGTCGAAGGCGGAGGTTTCTACGGGATCCCGCTCGCGAAGTGGCTACCGTATTCGGTGGCACGCACCTGGCATTTGCAGATTGGCATCTTCTGGATTGCGACTTCGTGGTTGGCCACAGGACTCTTCATCGCTCCCGCCGTCAGCGGAGTTGAGCCGAAGGGTCAGCGGCTCGGCGTGAACGTGTTGTTTGTCGCGCTGGTCGCTGTGGTTGTCGGCTCGCTGGCCGGCGAATGGATGGGCATTGAGCAGAAGTTGGGTAATCTCTGGTTCTGGTTCGGCTCGCAAGGCTACGAATATGTTGACCTCGGCCGCTTCTGGCAGATTCTGCTGTTCGGCGGCCTGGTCTTCTGGCTGTGGCTGATGTGGCGCGGCTTGAAACCTGCCCTGGCACGCCGCGATGAAAATCACTCGCTGCTGACGCTGTTTATGGTATCGAGCATTGCGATCCCAGTCTTCTACGCTGCCGGCCTGATGTACGGCCAGCACAGCCCGCTCATCACCGCCGAGTACTGGCGCTGGTGGGTGGTACACCTGTGGGTCGAAGGTTTCTTCGAAGTATTCGCCACGGTGGTCATCGCGTTCCTGTTCACCCGCCTGAAGCTGTTGTCGGTATCGACGGCTACAAGAGCGGTTCTGTTCTCAACCGTGATCTTCCTGTCGGGCGGGATCATCGGCACCTTCCATCATCTGTACTTCACCGGCGTTCCTTCCGTCGTTCTGGCACTGGGATCGGTCTTCAGCGCGCTCGAGGTGGTTCCGCTGGTGCTGGTCGGCTTCGAAGCCTGGGAGAACATTCGGCTGTCGCGCGGCACGGCTGAGACAGCATGGATCAGCGCTTACAAGTGGCCGATCTACTTTTTCGTTGCCGTGGCTTTCTGGAACTTCGTAGGCGCCGGACTGTTCGGCTTCATGATCAACCCGCCGGTCGCTCTCTACTATGTGCAGGGCCTGAACCTCACTCCTGTCCACGGTCACACGGCGCTGTTCGGCGTGTACGGCATGCTTGGCCTCGGCTTGATGCTGTTCTGCCTGCGCGCGCTGCGTCCCGGATTTAAGTGGCGCGATCGTCCGCTGGCCATCGCATTCTGGTCCATCAACATTGGTCTGGCACTGATGGTCGTGCTGAGTATGCTTCCGGTCGGACTGCTGCAGGCGTGGGCCTCGGTCGAATACGGAACCTGGTATGCCCGGTCGTCTGCGTTCCTGCAATCGCCCATGCTGATGCGCCTGCGCTGGATGCGCATGTTCGGCGATACCCTGTTTGCCTTCGGAGCGCTGGTGCTCGGGTGGTTCGTGCTCGGCCTGGTGACTGGCCACTCCTTCGACAAGAGCGCGGTGCTGGAAGAAGGCGAATTCACCACACGCGATCTGGAGGTGACACACTCGGGGGACTAAGCGGCAACGATTCAAAGGGTGAGGAAGCCCCGTCCGAGTTGACCTCCATCGGACGGGGCTTTTGATTTTTCGCAAACTACTTCGGGTTCGGCATACTCGATCCGGCCGGGCAGTAGGTCACCACATAACCGCGACTCGGGCTTACCGGACACGCTACCTGCTTATCATCGGTCGGATGTTGATAGGCGTCGGGGCAACTGGCCGCAAAGCACTTCCCTCCCTTTACCTGGGTTCCCCGGGTTGAGAACGAACAGTTCTGGTTGGTGGTCCACTCAACCGGCACGTTGTAGAAGATGACGGCGGCCTTATCCACACAATCATCCGGATTGGCGCCCTGCGTTCCGCATAGCTTCGGCGGATTGTGGGGGCCTGAACCGTAGTTGGTGCTGAGGTTCACGAAATCGTTGGTCGGCGTTCCTTTCGGGGTGAATTCAAAGTGGGTGCCGTAGGTGCCGTCCTGCACCATTCTCTTGCCGCAGCAATTGTGCTGCTGCGCGCAGATGCCGCGTCCGCTGAGACTGGGATTGCAGTAAGCCGCGTACTTGGCGTCATTGCCTTCCCACATCCAACCTTCGCGCTGCTTGCTTCCCGGAGGGCCGCCAAGATCGGTCCAGCCGTCGCAGTTGGGGCACGCATTGTCGGCGAGGTTGGGATAGGGAATGAAGCGGTTCTGTCCACCCTGATTAAATGACGAGATCGGGATTGTCTTGCTTGCACCGGGCGCCAGCGTCCCAATCTGCGGGCCGGTAGAGTTGAATGTCAGGCTGTATTTGCAGGAGTTGACGAACTTCACTTGACCCGCCTCCTGGGCAAGGCAGGCCGACGCAAGCGAGCTTATGGCAAGTCCGAGCACGAGGAGCGAGATTGCGCTTCGTTGGCAGGTGAGTTGAAGCGATGCAACTAAGGGGCGCATGATGTCCTTTCTTAAAGCTTTAACTGAGAGGGGATGTTTCGAACCAGGGCATTGTAGTCTGGCGAAGCATCGTTACAAGTAGAAAGCTGCCAGACCGTGCGACTGAGTTACAAAGTCGCTTGACCTCTGAGCCGCGTTGAGCATATAACGTTGCGCTTATGAGCGAACCCAAGGGCCTTCCCTCTTCCCGCCGTCGATTTCTCCAGACTGCTACCGGTGTCGCCGCGGTCACCATCACCGCATCATCCATGTCGTTTGGCAACACCCACGCGTTGCAGATCAAGGCCAGCGTCCCTGCGCCTCCGGGACCGGACCGCCTGCCGCCGGAGTGGTACCAGCGCAAGATCAAGCAGGTGCAGGCCAGGATGGCGGAGCGCAACCTCAACGCGCTGGTGCTGCTGAATGCAACAAACGTTATCTACACGACCGGCTATTTTCATCTGTCGACGGAGCGCCCGCTGGCCGCGCTGATCCCGGCTTCGGGTGAACCGGCGCTCTTCATTCCCGAGCTTGAATCTGACCAGGTGAAGCTGTGGTGGGTGAAAGACTACGAAGCTTATTTCGACTATCCCGGCCCGGTGAACCGCGTGCGGTGGATCTTCGAGCGCATCAACGCCCGGGGCACGGGACCCAATATCGGCATCGAGGAGTGCACGCCGTCGCGGCAGGCGCAGATGCAACTCGGCGCGCCAAAGGCGAAGCTGCTGAATGCCGGCGACATTGTGGAAGAGATGCGCTGGGTGAAAGACTCCGAGGAGATCGGCATTATGCGGCGCTCCGTCTACTTCGCCGATTACACGGTGCAGGCCGGGCGGGCGTACATCGAGGCCAACGGCAGCGTGACCGAGAACGAGATCCTCAAGGCGACGGCCGATGCCGTGGCCGACAAGATGTCGAAAGAGCTGACGTCCGTGGTAGGGGTGGAGATTGCGCCTCCGTTCGGCGGACTGGTTCCCTTCGGCAAGCGCTCGGCCTTCCCACATGCAGTGCCCAGCAAAGACCGCCTGAAGAAGGGCGACGCGCTGATCCTAAGCTTCGGCGCGACCATCGGCGGCTACAACTCGGAGTGCGAGCGATCCTTCTGCGTTGGACCGCCCAGCGATCATGCCAAGAAGCTTTACGACGCCATGTTGGCGGCGCACGACACCGGCGCGGCCAACATGAAAGAAGGCGCGATCGCCGAAGAGGTCGACAAGAAGAGTCTCGACCAGATTCGGCAGGCCGGCTACGCTCAGTTCCTGAAGCATCGCACGGGCCACGGCATTGGACTGGAAGGTCACGAGTCGCCCTGGATCTCTGATGGCGACAAGACCGTGCTGCAAGTCGGGATGACGTTCAGTTGCGAGCCTGGGGTCTACGATCCGAACTGGGGCGGCTTCCGCCACTCCGATACGGTCATCGTCGGCAAGAATAGCGGCGAGATCATGAACAAGTATCCGACGCGGCTGGACGACATGATCATCATGATCTGATTTTGGCTGTTGGCCCCGGCACCCTTGTGCGTAATCACGCGCCATAAGCGCCATGGAAGTGCCGCGCGCGCGGAGCACGATTATGCAATTGCTTTCGCTCCCTGTTGGCCCCATAATGGTTCTCTTTTCATAAACGCTTGAACCCAGCGAAAGCGCTTCCGTCTTATGAAAGCGCTGGTTGTGGTGTGTCCGTCGAACTGCTTGTCATTGCTGCCTACGGCCTCAACTATCTTCCAGGAGAGCAAAAAATGAACAAGAAATTGCGGTGGGTTGTTGCCGGGCTGGTGGTGGCATTCGGAGCTTCGATGGTCACGCCGGCGGTCGCACAAAATTCGGAAGTGAAGGAGAAAGCGCCTCTGTACTTCTACGTCGGCGAGTGGGCGGTTCCGCGCGCGGAGTGGGCCGACATGGAAAAGGCCCGCACCGACGATCAAGCGGTCCTGCAGCAGGCCATAGCCAACGGAACGATCGTAGGCTACGGCAGCGATGTCGTGCTGGTCCACCAGCCCGATCAGCCGACGCATGATGACTGGTGGGGTGCGATGTCGATGGCCGGCCTGATGAACGTGCTCGACCAGTTCTACAAGAACGGAAGCAGCAGCCGCTCGGTGTTGGAGTCGGCTACCAAGCATTGGGATGAAATTGTCGTGAGCCGCTACTACAACTGGCACTCCGGAAGCGTGAAGGACGGCTACTCGGAGACCTCGGTTTACAAGCTGAAGCCGACGGCGGACGACGATGCGCTCGACGTACTAAGCAAGAACATGATCGCGCCACTGTTGGATAAGCTGCTGGCACAGGGGGTCATCGAGGAGTACGACATCGATACGCAAGCCATACACACCGACGCGCCCGGGCTTTTCTATATCAATTACATCTCGGCCAACGCGGACGGGCTGGACAAAGTGCGGGACGCAATCCGGCAGTCGGTGAAAGGCAGCCCATTCTTCGGAGCGGCCTTCGATTCGATGGTCGACTTCTCGGCCCATCGCGACTCTCTGTCGCGCACCAACGCGACATTCAAGTAACGACGCAAGGAGCTCGCCGTGCATTCGATCCCATTCATCGGAAATTTCCGGTGAGTGGGTTTTCTTTTGCGCCGTATCGCTAAAACGAGTTCGGCGGCAGGAAGACATGCAGTTGCTGCAGCACCTCCGCCGGCTTCTCGACCATGGGTGAGTGGCCGGAGCCTTCGATGATGACCACCTTCGCGCCGGGCACATTCTGAAAAAGTTGGGCATTCTGCGATGGGATGATGGCGTCTTCGGAGCCGAAGATTACCAGCAGCGGAGGCACAGGCTGCAACCCGGCCAGCCGTTCGTACGGCGCCTTTGCTTTGCGATAAGCGATGCTGTCTTCGTGCGCCGAGCGAAATGCCGTGTAGGTCAGCTGCTGGAGGTCGGCAACAAATGCTTCGGGCACGGGATAGGCGGGAGCGAAGCCCTGCTCCAGGCCATGGCGGAGGGCGCGGCCGGTCTGCAGGCGCGACAGCAATTGTCCGATGCCCGGCTGCAGGTAGAGCTGCATGAGCGGCGTGAAGTCGCCGCCGGCGACCGCCGGGCTATCGATGAGCACCATGCGCTCGATGCGCGCGGGATTCTGCTCGGCCAGCGCAACGGCGACTTCTCCGCCCATGGAATGGCCAATGACGGTGACGCGCCCGACGCCCAGCTTGTCGAGCACGGTGGCAACCAGCGCGGCCTGGCGCTCGATGGTGTAGCCTCCGGCGGGTGCGGCGGTGCCCCCGTGGCCGATGAGGTCGATGCTGATGACGCGATGGTCGGCGGCAAGCGTGGGAGCGATGGCGTCCCACCAATCGATGGCCGCGCCGAAACCATGAATCAGAACGATCGCCGGGCCTGCGCCCTGCACCCGAACATTGGCGGGAACGACGCCGGTTTCGATGACCTGTCCGCCCTCGCGAGCCTCTGCGGCACGGGTGCGCGAATCGACCAGATGGGCGTTGGCGATGAGAACGATTGCAAGAGCGACGAGAGCCAGCAGGATGATCAGGGCGCTGCGCATGGGTTGAGGAAGAATACTACATGAAATGGGAGCGGCATAAGCGTTGACATGAGCCTGGCGTGTGTCTCCCATCATTCCAACAACCGGAATGAGTGGGAGCACCCGCCGCGATCATTCCGCGTGGTGAAAAGACGAACGTGTGAAGAGAACGGAATGAAAAGGTCGGAGGACGTCGAGGCGACCTCCAGCCTTTACAGGGATGGTAATGCGATAGGGTCCGATGCTGCGGCCGAGCCCTAGCTGCCGCCCATGCCGCGGCCCCCGTTGGCCGCGAGGTTAATGCACTCCTCGAGAACGTCGAGCGCGATGTCGGCCTGCTCCTTGGTGACGATGAGCGGAGGCGCCAGGCGAATGGTATTCGGGCCGCAGCCCAGGAAGAGGACGCCGCGCTCAAAGGCCAACTCGACGATGCGGTCGCGCTCGGCTCCGCCGGGAGTGCGTGCCTTCTTATCGGTCACGATCTCGACCCCGATCATCAGCCCGCGCCCACGAACATCGCCAACCAGCGCGAGGCGCTCGGGCCAATCCTTCAGCCGCTTAAACATGTAATTGCCCACGGCCTCGGCGTTCTTGATGCCCTCGCGCTCCAGCACGTCCATGGTGGCGAGGGCTGCGGCGATCGATACCGGATTGCCGCCGAACGTCGAGGCATGCGAGCCGGGAACCCAGTCCATTATGTCGGCCCGCGACATGGTGATGCCGAGCGGCATGCCGCTGGCGATGCCCTTTGCGATGCAGACGATATCGGGCTCGACGCCGGTATGCTCGATGGCCCACCACTTCCCGGTGCGGCCGGCGCCGCTTTGCACTTCGTCGGCGACCAGCAGAATGCCGTGGCGGTCGCAAATGCGGCGCAGCTCCTGCATGAAGACAGTCGGGGCGGGAACATATCCACCTTCGCCCTGAATGGCTTCGACGAAGATGGCAGCGACTTCCTCGGGAGCAAGCACGGTCTTGAACAGCTTGTCCTCGATGTAGCGGGCGCAGCCCAGCGCGAAGGCTTCGGCCTCCTGCGGCCCGCCCGGGCAGGCGCGGTATATGTCGGGATAGCGCACGTGCGTCACGCCTGGAACCAGCGGCGAAAAGCGGCGCTTCTGCTGCGGCTTGGAGGCGGTGAGCGAAAGCGCTCCCATGGTGCGTCCGTGGAACGCGCCGAGGAACGCAATTACGTGCTGGCGCTTGGTGTGATAGCGCGCCAGCTTCAACGCGGCCTCAATCGCCTCGGCGCCCGAGTTGCCGTAGTAGATCTTGTGCGGCCCTTTCATGGGCGCGACCTTCGACAGGCGCTCGGCCAACTGCACCATGCTCTCGTAGTAAAAGTCGGTGCCCGACATGTGGATCAGCTCGGCGGCCTGCTTCTGGATGGCGGCGACCACCTCGGGATGACAGTGTCCGGTGGAGGTTACGGCGATGCCGGCGCTGAAATCGAGGAACAGGTTGCCGTCCACGTCCTCGACGATGCAGCCGCGGCCGCGCTTGGCCACCATCGGATAAGACCGCGTGTAGGACGGCGAGATATAGCGTTCGTCGCCCTCCAGCACGCGCCTGGCGTTGGGACCGGGAAGCGGGGTGAGGATCATCGGTCCGGGGGCCTTCTGTACCACATTGTGGGATTCTGCAGCGGAATTCAGAGTATTGGTGGCCATGGTGTTCTCCTGTGACGGCTGGGGCACGCGTAGGTGCGGATTGCGGCCTGCGATCGTCGCCGATTCGGGTTGGATTGATTGAGAGGATTGCGAAGTCCAACGGTAGGCGATCGCCAGTGAGCGGGACCGCCGGGCTAGTCGCCGGAGAAGAGATTGGGACGCGCCATGCAGGGAGCGAGTCTGGAATCAGCGCGCGAGGAGATGGAGCGCGACCAGATCGCCCGCTCGCCGATGCAGCACGACGCACCGAGGCGGGCCCGGTGGTGCGAGCGCATATGGGCGAGATGGCGGAACATAATCCACTCCTCCCTCCATTATATTCAGCTTTGCAGCCTGAGGTAACCCCCCAAGAAGGGCGGCTCTTAGCTGCCGGCTACTTCGCTCTTTGCCTGCATTCCTTGGCGGAACAGCGCTTCCTCAGCCTGGCGGCGACGCAGCAGTCCGGCGATAACCCTGCCGCCGGCTTTGTCCCACCTTTCAAACTGGCCTGCAGCTCCCTCAAAGTCGCCTGCATTCAGCAATCTCAGCAGCGTCGAAGTGGAAAAGTTGCCGGTGCCGACGTTGAAAACGAAGTCGACCAGGGCATCGAATTCATCCTGCTGCAGCGACACTGCGACCAGACGATTGACGCAATCGGCCGAGGTCTGGACATCCTGCAACAGCAGGGCTGTCGCCTGGTTCTGGGTGATGGTCAATCCCTGGTACACATCGCGGCCGGTATGTCCGTAGCCGATTGTCCAAACGCCGACCACGTCCTGGTAGGCAGTCAATTTACAGCCTTCAGAGCTCTGGGTAAGAGCCAGGCCATCCTTGCCATAAGAAAGATTGTTCACCGACATGGGTCACCTCGAACCAGGCGCTGAGCGCGTGGGCGCGCTTATAGTATCAGAGCTGGGCCGGGTTAAATGAGGCTATTTCTACCGGGAAGCGATCAAGTTTTACCTGAGGGCGGTCGAAGCGAGGCAAGCCGAACGCCAGTTGTTTGCTGGCCGGCTGATTTGCTGCCATGATTACAAGACGCGCGGATTCTCCCCGGTGCTGAACAACGACGATCATCGTGATCTTCCGGAGCGGTTGAGGAGCTTCGGTTCGTCCCGGCGACTTAGGCGAGTGTGCTTGCGCTTGCTGCCGATGGGCGTTCTGCTTGTCGCCTGCAGTCTGGTTCGGGCGCAATGCCGTTTGCCGGAAGGCCAACTCGCTGGACGCGGCTTCGGCAAAACAGCGGCGAACTCCGAACCGTTACTGCCGGAAGCCGGGCTACTCACCAACGACGACTACACCAGCCTCTACTTCGGGTTCTCGCTGCATCTGCCGATTCCGCTCGAAGGTCACCGCATCATGCTCCCGATTCAGTTGCCGGGCGAGCATGCGCTGCTGGCGATAGGCTTCCAAAGCGGGCAGCACTATGGAACGTTTGAGATCACCGCAGGCGGGCGCCGCGAGGACGACAACCGCATCACGCGCGAGGAGGCGAAGGCGCGAGAGGACGAGATTTCACGCGGCAAACCCGTCTCTTCGGATCCGGTCACCCCGAAATTCGCTCCGCCGCCAATCCACTTCAAGCGGGTGGACAAGCATTCCGGCGAGGTCCGCGGCACGCAATACACCGCGCTCATCAGGGACTACACCGTTCGCATCACCATCCAGACCAATGACAAAACGTTTCTGGACAAAGCACGGGCCGCCGTCGAAGGGGTGCGGCTGTATTGCACCGACGAAGCCGGCAGACTCTTCACCTCCGAGGGCCGGGAATTGACTCCCGCCGGGACGCCGACCCAAGGGCCCACAATTCCGACTGCGGTGGTGGATGGGGCGATTAGCAGCCGCCCGGCGGAGAAGACGATACCACTGGCGAGCCGATTCGCAAACGGCGAGTACCGTAATCCCGAACTGGAGTTGTCGTACGCTCTGCCGCCCGGCTGGAGCATGAGTGGAGAGCCGGCTGCGCAAGCTGAAGAGGCCAGTGACGACGCGCTGGCGAAGAGGCTTGAATATCTATGGAAGTCCTGCGCCCGGACGCTGCTGCGGGCCCGTGCGGGACCAGGTGCGGCGAGCGGCTCGTTGCTGCAACTCTATGCGCTTGATCAATCCTGCCTTGCGCTTCCCGCGCCGGCATCGGCGACCGATTGGTTCGCCTCCGAGTCGCTCGGCCAATACCTGCAGATGCTGGGCCACTTCGGGAAGATCAAGGCCAACAAGCTTGTGGAGTCAGGAGGACGTGTCTTTTCCGTCTATCAGAGTACGGTGGCAGACGGATTAGCGGCGCAAAATCTGGAGCGGCGCGATGCGCAAGTCATCGTGATAACCCGCTATCGCAAGCTGCTCTTCGCCTGGTGCTGGAGCGCCGCTACCGAGTCGCAGTTGCGGGCCATCCGGCCGACCAACGCGACATTTGGCGATGCCGCGCCGGTTGCGATTGGGCCGGGAATGGCAGGAGCGAAGTAAGCGCGCTGCGCCAGCCTATCTCGAAAATCTCATCTCCACCGTGATCTTCACTGGGACCGGGCGGCCGTTTTTCTTTGCTGGCTTGAACCTCCAGGTCTTCACCGTGGCGACAGCGCTCTTCTCGAAGGCCTCGCCGGAACTCTGTAAAACATGCACCGGCTCGACCCTTCCATGAGCATCGACACCGATCAGCATGACGACAATACCGCGGGGCTCAGCGTCGGCAGGAAGATCAGGAAATTCGGGATCGGGAGAGCGCGTTGCCTTAGGAGGCGTCATGTCCTTGGTGACGGTCTCGTAGCCGGCGAAGGCCTGCTCATCGACGGCGGCGGAGACGCCGGAGAGCCCGGAGGAGTTTGCCGCTGCCAAGACGGTTGACTGCGCCGGGGCCAAAGCAGACGAAAGCGCAAGAAGAACGGTGGCCGCAATGAAAACCAGCGTGCGCATGGATCCCATGATGACAGGCGACTATGCTACGCGTCCCCCCGCTTGCGCAGGAACGCCGGAATTTCCAGATCGTTTGTATCGTATTGAATGCTCACGCTGCTGCTGACCGTCTCGATCGCGGGCATCTCTTCGCGACTGGGCTTGGGCGGCTCAGCAGGTTTGGGAAACTCCTCCATCGGCGCGGCGTGACGCACCACGCCCGACTGTAGATCGTAGTCATCTACCGAATCCTGCGCATAAGGCGCTGCCGACGCAGTTTTCGGCTCCGCGACTGGCTCGCTGAAAGCAGGTGCGGCGACGACACGCTCCGGAATCGGCACCGGCGCGACTTCATAGGTGGCATTGGTTGAAGGCGGGTAGGGAGACGACCCGTTGTTGCGGTTCTGCAGCACGGAGTTGGCGATGGTTTCGAAACGATCGTTTGGCCGTGGAGTGGCGCGGAAGCCGGTGGCAATCACCGTGATCTTCACTTCGTCCTTCATCTTCTCGTCGAGCACCGCGCCGAAGATGATGTTGGCGTCTTCGTGAGCCGCGCTCTGGATGATGGTCGAGGCCTCGTTGACCTCCGCCAGCCGCAGCGAACTGGAACCGGTGACGTTGATAAGGATGCCGCGCGCTCCGTCGATGGCTCCGGCTTCCAGCAGCGGAGACGCAATCGCTGCCTGAGCAGCCTTGGTCGCGCGATCCTCGCCGCGCGCCGTGGCTGTGCCCATCACGGCATAACCCATGCCCGCCATGATGGTCTTCACGTCGGCGAAGTCGCGGTTGATGATGCCGGGTATGGTGATGATGTCGGAGATTCCCTGCACCGCCTGCCGCAGAATATCGTCGGCCACCCGGAACGATTCGAAGAAGCCAGCATCTTTGGCAACGGCCAGCAACTTCTCGTTAGGAATAACGATGGTGGTGTCGACCGAGTCGATCAACTCCTGCAGCCCGCGCTCCGCCTGGTTCTGCCGGCGCTTGCCTTCAAAGGCGAAGGGCTTGGTGACGACCGCAACGGTGAGCGCGCCCATCTCGCTGGCCAGCGACGCGATAATTGGCGCAGCGCCGGTGCCGGTGCCGCCGCCGAGGCCGGTGGTGACGAACACCATGTCGGCGCCTTCGAGGGCTTCGATAATCTTGTCGGCGTCTTCGAGAGCGGCTTTGCGCCCGACATCAGGATTCGCGCCTGCCCCCAGCCCGTTCGTCAGCTTCACGCCAAGCTGAATCTTCACCGGTGCGTTCGACAGCTTCAGCGCCTGCAGATCGGTGTTGGCGACGACGAACTCCACGCCTTCCAGGTGCGACTCGATCATGCGGTTGACGGCATTGCCGCCGCCTCCGCCAACGCCAATTACCTTGATGCGAGCGCTGTTGAGGATCTCTTCGTTGAACTGAATGCGAAGGTCGTTATCAGCCTGCTTGTCGTTGAAGTCTTCGATCATGGTGTACTCCTCTTGCGCGGGTGGAGCACGCATTTATGCTTGCCTCCACCATGTTGAAATGGTTTGTATCAGGGCCTGACTTCAGTCAGGCCGATAAGCCATCGAAGACACTGGGCTTTAGCCCCTGTCATGTTTTCAGGGCCTAAAGGCCTGTTGGTCGCTACCATGGCGGCCCGGCTAAAGCCGTGCCCTGATACAAAGCTTGCGAAACCCAGTTCTTCAGCGGTCTTCCGCTCGTCCCCTGACGCGAACCTTTGCAATATCGAACTGCGGTACGCCTGAAGGCGTACTCCACCCATAGTGCTAGCGGGCAAAGATTGCTCTCAGTCTCGCTCCAATGCTGCGATCAATGTTCATGCGCGCCTGCCGCGCGCGGTGTCCATAAAGAACCATTCCGATGGCGGTAGAAAATTCCGGCTCCAGCAGATGCGACGGCAGCTTCGCAATCGGCACCGGATATCCCAGGCGCACCGGCCGGCGAAGGATGTCGTCAGCGGTCTCCAGCAGCGAGCTCAGCCGGGCGCCGCCGCCGGTGAACACCACGCCCGCACCCAGCAGCTCATATACCCCCGCCTGCCGCAGATGATCGCGCAGCAACTCCATCAATTCGCGCGAGCGCGGCTCAAGAATTTCGCCCAGCATGCGCTGCTGCATCAGCCGCGAGGGCCGGTCGCCGACTGACGGCACTTCGATTTCGTTGCCCTCAGGAATGCGCGTGACGATGGCGCAGCCGAACATCTTCTTGATGTTCTCCGCATCGGGCAGCGGAGTGCGAAATCCGACGCCAACATCATTGGTGAAGTGATCGCCGCCGACGGGAATGACGCCGGTATGAATCACCACGCCTTCGAAGTAAACGATCAGGTCCGTGGATCCCGCGCCGATATCCGCCAGGCAAACACCCAACTCGCGCTCATCGCTCTGCAACACCGAGTCGGCACAAGCGAGTGCTTCGAAGACCGTATCGTCAACGTGAATGCCGGCGCGATTGACCGCGGTTACAACGTTCTGTGTCGCCATGATGCCGGCGGTAACGACGTGTACCCGGACCTCGACCTTTTTGCCCATCAGCCCGGCAGGGTCATGAACTCCCGGCTGGCCATCGAGGATGAACTCCTGGGGCAGCAGATGCAGCGGTTCGCGGTCTTCGGGAAGTGAGATGCTGCGCGCCTTCTCCACCGCCTGGCGAACGTCATCGCGGCTGATTTCGCGGGAGCGCGAGCCCAGCGAGATTCCGCCGTGGCTGTTCACGCCGCGAATATGCGATCCAGCGACGCCAACCACGGCGTGCTCGACGGGCGCTTGCGCTACATTTTCGGCTTCCTCAACGGCTTTCTTGATGGAATCGACGGCCTTGTCGAGATCGGCAACGACGCCTTTGCGCATGCCGCGCGAATCGACGAGGCCATGGCCACGGTAGCGCAGCGCGTAATCGTTCACTTCGGCAACGATGACGCAGGTCTTGGCGCTACCCACGTCGATGACTGCAAGCAGGTTGTCGCTCTGACTCGCCATGTTTCAGTTTTGCTTCTTCACTTTCGCTTTGGTGTTCGAGTGTTTGACGGTTTTTGCTGCCGATGGCGCCGGATGTTTCTCCTCGGGCGCATTCGGTGAGACCAAGGTTTCGTTCACCGTATGCCGAACCTCGTCGGGATTCACGATCACCTGATGCTGGTAGCGCAGGTCAACCGATTTCAACACCGGAAACTGCGTCCGCCATTCCTGCACATGGGCCACGTAGACCTTGAACCGCTCCAGGAAGTCGGACGATCCCAGATGAACCAGCACGGCGCCATGCGGATCGGCCACCGTGGCCTTCACGTCGTCGGGATCGCTGAGGTCAATGTCGCTCAGGTTGCGAGAGTATTGCGTGCCGCCGGAATCGAGTTCATGGATGAGACGGCTGTAGATCTTCATGCGCGCCGCATGGACCGAAAGAGGCTCCGTGTCGGACATGCCGACAATCACTGGGAATGAGTAGCCGGCCTGCTGGCCCGCGAGCATCTCCATGATCACGCCTTGCGCGTCGATCAGCGCGATGTGCGAATTGATCTCGACAAAGGCTACGGGCGTGCGCTCGTTGATCTCAACCCTCAGACGGTTGGGCAGCAGCCGCATCACCGAGGCGGATTCGATCCAGGGAATCTCCTCCAGCCGCGTTTTGCGGTCGGCTAAGGGGACGAAGAAAATGTTGCGATCGATATCGGAGGCAAAGACGTCGAGCACTTGGGCACGGCTGACATTGTGCGAGCCGATTACCTCAATGTTGTCGCTGGAATCAAGCTGAAATCGCCAGGAGTGGGTCGCGTAACGATATAAGGTAAGGGCGATGAGCGCGACAATGCCGGCGATCAGCAGAAGTAGCAGCCACACCTTGGCGCGATCCAGCGCCTTGCGGGGCAAAGCTCCGCGGCGCACCGGAACCCGCTTCTGTCCGCGCAGAAAGGGCGACGATTCCCCTTCGTCGTCCAGGTCGAGCAGGTGAGCATCCATCGGGCCATCTTCGAAGCGCCCGGGAGTCGGCGGCTCATGCGCCGATTCGAGTTCCTCTTCGATAATGGTGGATGCGTTTTTTCGAGCCATGCAAACCGCGTATGAGCGCCAAAAATCAGGGCTTTGGCCTCACTATAGCGGGTTTCGCAGGCGATTCCGCCACCGTTCTGACATCTGTGATTCAGGGAACCACACAAGTAACGAGAGCAACGGGAATGGGTGGCGAATTCCTGCTGCGAAGCGAGGCGTAGCGCGGAGGTGTCACGCAGAATTTCGACCCAGGGCGTGTTCCAGGGCCGCGAGAACCAGTGCTCCGAGTTGCGAGACGTTGCCGGCGCCGAGGGTGAGAATCATGTCTCCGGGCTGGGCTGATTCGCAGGTGAGTTGTGCCGCTTCCGCAAGGGAGCCGGCGCATCGTGCCTGCTTGTGAGTCTCTCCATTGATACGGTCGGCGAGCGCACGGCTAGTAACACCCGCGATCGGCGGCTCGCTGGCAGGATAGATATCGAGCAGCACCAGCGAATCGGCGTCGCCGAAGGCGGTCACGAATTCCTCCATCAGCAACTGAGTGCGGCTGTAGCGGTGGGGCTGAAAGATTACATGAACGCGATTAAAGCCGCATTGGCGCGCGGCAGACAGCGTGGCCCGGATTTCCGTCGGGTGGTGTCCGTAATCGTCGACGACGGTGATGCCGTTTACCTGGCCCTTGATCTGGAAGCGACGATCGACCCCCTCGAATTGCCGTAGCGCTTCACGAATGCGGGTCACCGGCATATCCAACCCGATTCCGACCGCGATGGCAGCGGCGGCGTTGCGAACGTTATGCTCGCCGGGCACCCGCAAGTGAAACTCTCCCAGATCGGCGCCATGATAGTGAATGCGGAATTTGCTGAGCGCGAGGTGAACGCCGTCGCCTGCGGAGAACGACTGATCGACAATCTGAAAGTCCGAGTCTCCGCGCGTTCCATAGGTCAGCACGCGGCGACGCACGGAAGGCAGCAAACCACGCAGAGCGTCGTCATCATTACAAGCTACAACAATGCCGTAGAACGGCACCCGATCCATGAACTCAATAAAAGTCTGCTCGATGTCGTGCAGGTCGCGATAACAGTCCATGTGCTCGCGATCGATATTGGTGACTACTTCCACGATGGGCGAGAGCTTCAGGAAAGAGCGGTCGCTTTCATCCGCCTCGGCAACCAGGTACTTCGATTTGCCGACGCGCGCGTTCGAGCCCAGGGCATTGACCCGGCCGCCGACGACGACGGTGGGATCGAGGCCTCCGGCGGCAAGCACCGCGGCGATCATGGAAGTCGTTGTGGTTTTGCCGTGCATGCCTCCAACTGCGATTCCGTACTTCAGGCGCATGAGCTCGGCCAGCATCTCGGCGCGGGGAATCACGGGAGTGTGCCGCTCGCGCGCCGCCTGAACTTCCGGATTGTCGCTGCGAACGGCTGAGCTGATGACCACAACTTCCGCGCCGGAGACGTTCTGCTGGCGATGACCTTCAAAGATCGAGGCGCCCAGCGCCTGGAGCCGCTCGGTGGCGGGCGAGAGCTTCAGATCGGAGCCGGAAACCTTGTATCCCAGGTTGAGCAGCACCTCGGCGATGCCGCTCATGCCGATGCCTCCGATACCGACGAAATGGACGCGTTGAATGTTGGCGAACATGGAAGTATGTGACAGCTCCGGTGGAGCAAGGCGTGGCCGTCGTAACCGCAGCGGCTAGAAGCCTGACCTTCTTCTACCCCTTAACTGTATTGCTGAAGCGGTGCTCCACCCGAATTCGGGGGATCGCTTGCTGAAGCAACTAGGCTATCGCGTGTCGGCGGGAAGCGCCAGAGAGCCGGACGGCGATGCGGGCAATCTCGCCGGCAGCATCGGGATGGGCAAGACTCCTTGCGGCCTGGGACATCTCCGCCAGTAGGGCACGGTTTCGCAGCAGCTCTGCAATCTCATCCGCCAGGCGATCGCTGGTGAGCGCTGACTGGGGCAGCAGGCGCGCGGCGCTAGCGTCGGCGAGAGCGGCGGCATTTTGCCGCTGATGGTCATCGGCAGCGGTGGGCAGAGGAATAAGGATGGCCGCACGTCCGGCGGCGGTGACTTCGGCTACCGTGCTCGCTCCCGAGCGGCAGACCAGCAGGTCGGCCCGCGCGAAGGCGCCCGGCATATCGTCGATGAAGGGCGATACTTCCGCCGCGATGCTTGTCTTCAGGTAAGCCTCTTGCGCGGAGACATAATCTTTCTCCCCGGTCTGATGCATGACCTGAATGTCGGGCACAAGCGACGCGAGTTTCGGCAGCGATTCCAGCACGGCGACATTGATAGCGTGCGCTCCCTGGCTTCCGCCGAAGACAAGCAGAGTGGGACGGGAGCTGGCGGGCCGCGGCGGCACGCGAAAAAACTCGCTTCGCACCGGCACGCCGGTGACATGGCAGTTGCGAAAGAATCGACCGGTAGCCTCAAACTGCACGGCGGCTGCTTTCACCAGCGGGGCCATCACGCGATTGGCGAATCCGGGCGTAAAGTTGGGCTCGAAGGCAAGCAGCGGGACGTTCAAAAGGCCGCCCGCGAGCATGGCGGGGCCGGAGGCGTAGCCTCCAACGCCGATGACGACTTGGGGGCGAAATTTGCGAATCAGGGCGAGCGACTGAAACAAGGCTTGCGGAAGATCCAGAACCGTCGCGATACGAGTACGCAAGTCGACGCGGTTCAATTGGCCCGCCTTGACCAGGTGCAGCTTGAATCCGGCGGCAGGCACAAGCCGGTTCTCAATGCCCCGGCGGGTGCCGACGAAGGCAACATCCGCCTGATAATGGGCGCGCAGTTCCTGCGCAATGGCCAGTGCGGGGATTACGTGGCCGCCCGTTCCGCCTCCCGCGATGATTGCTCGCATTTCAGTCAGTTTGTTGTGTGATGTTCAGCAGCACCCCGACGCTGGCCAGGGTAATGAAAAGCGACGAGCCGCCGTAAGAAATGAACGGAAGCGGAATACCTTTGGTCGGCATCATGCCCAGCACCACGCTCATGTTAATGAGCGCCTGCACCACGACCATGGCCGTAATGCCGGTGGCCAGGAAGCGCGCGAAGGTATCTTCGGTGCGCATGGCCACGCGCACTCCGCGATAAAGAAAGATACTGAACAGGGCCACGATGAGCAGAGATCCCCACAGTCCGAGCTCCTCCGCAATGTTGGCGAAGATGAAGTCAGTGTGCGGCTCGGGAAGATAGAACAGCTTCTGCTTGCCTTCCATCAATCCAGCGCCTGCGAGGCCGCCGGTGCCGACGGCGATCATCGACTGGATAATGTGGAAGCCATGGCCCTGCGGATCCTTGTAGGGATCGAGGAAAGCCATGATACGGTTCCAGCGCCAGGGCACGCGCACAATCAGGAAATACAGCGGCAGCACCGAAGCGGCAAGGGCATATCCGAAATAACGCATCTGCATGCCCGCCACATAGAGTACGGCGCCGGTGATGGCCATGCATGCCACGGCGGTGCCGAGATCAGGCTCCTTCACAATGAGCAGCGCGAGCAGCACAGTCGGCGCGACGGCAGGAATCAGCACGTGCTTCAAGTCCCTGATCTGCTGCCAGCGTGTCTCCAGAAAATAAGAGAGATAGAGAATGATGGCCGGCTTGGCCAACTCGGACGGCTGGAACGAGAAGATACCGAACTTGATCCAGCGGTGCGTGTTGTGCGAGTCGCGGAAGAAGAATACGGCGATCAGCAACAGACAGGTGGTTCCTAAAAACGTGAACACCACGACCGGCCGGCGGAGCTGCTTATAGTCGATGTTCATTACCGCGACCATGGCGACCACTCCGGCGGCTGCCCACGCAAGCTGCTTAAAAAGAAAGCTGTAAGGCGAGCCATAGCGCTCCTTGGCCATGACGGCCGAGGCGCTGAACACCATCACCAGGCCAATGCACACCAGCAGCAGGGTGACGCCGAACAGCCATTTGTCGACACTTGCCCGCTTTGCCACTAGAGCAGCTCTCCCCGCTCCATAGCCGTGACACCTTCGCGCTCGTGCTCCCGTGAAGCCAATTGCTGCACCAGTTGCTTGAAGACGCGACCGCGATGCTCGTAACTCTGGAACTGGTCAAAGCTGGCGCAGGCCGGAGCGAGCAGTACGACATCGCCTGCGGCTGCCAGTTCACTGGCGCGATGCACTGCCGAATCCAGAGTCTCGGCGTGCACCACCTCGGCGCCACGTATCTGCGATTCGATCTTGGCAGCGGCAGCTCCGATGGTGTACACGCGCTTCACTCGCTGCCGCAACAGGTCGTTGAGGACGCTGTAGTCGCTGCCCTTGTCTTTGCCTCCGAGAATCAGGTGAATGCGCCCGGGAAAGGATTCCAGCGCCTTGATGGTCGCATCGACGTTGGTCGCCTTCGAATCGTTGTAGTACTCGACGCCACGAACGGCGCCGACGTATTCCAGGCGGTGCTCGACGGCGCGAAATTCTTCCACGGCGCGACGGATCGCGGCCGGATCGGCCTTCGTTAGCATGCCCGTGCACACCGCAGCGAGAACATTTTCCAGGTTGTGGGCGCCTTTGAGGGAGATGTCGCTCACCGGCAGGATCACCTGCTCGCGGCCCGAGTCGCGCCAGACGATATCCTGCCCGCGCACGAAAGCACCGCTTTGCACTTCGCGCAGGCGGCTGAACCAGTACACCCGCGACTTCACCTTTACGGCTATCGCGACGCAGGTCGCATCGTCGGCATTCAGCACGGCGAAGTCGGCTTCGGTCTGGTTCTCGAAGATTCGTGCCTTGGCGGCAGCGTAGTTCTCAAACGTATAGTGGCGGTCGAGATGGTCTGGGGTAACGTTCAGGACAGCCGCAATACTGGGGTGGAATTGCTCAACGCTCTCCAATTGGAAGCTGCTGATCTCCAGAACAATCCAGCTCTGGTCGGTAGCCGTATCCGCAAAGCTGATCGCCGGGGTTCCGATATTGCCTCCCACGAACGTGTCCCGTCCCGAGGCGGCAATCACGTCACCTGCCAGCGTCGTGGTAGTCGTCTTTCCATTGGAGCCGGTGACTGCGACGATGTGGCCTTTGAGGAAACGGGAGGCGAGCTCAACCTCTCCGATGATGGGAACTCTGCTCTCGCGCGCTCGCACCAGTTGCGGCATATCGAAAGGCACGCCCGGGCTGATGACGATGAGGTCCTGCTCGCGGAAGGTACGTTCGCTATGCTGGCCGGTCTCAACGGTAATGCCGGCGTCCAGCAGCACGGGAATTTCCTGGCGAAGCTGCTCCGGCGATTTCGCGTCGGAGACGGAGACGCGCGCGCCATGCCTTTGGAGAAAGAGCGCGGAGGCAACGCCGGACTTGCCCAGTCCGACCACCAGCACGCGTTTGCCCTTCAGATCCATATTTGAACAGCCCAATTGGTCATTGTGCCACCTTCGCGGGAGTCTAGCGCAATTTCAGTGTGGTGAGAGCAAAGAGTGCAAACACCAGGGAGGCGATCCAGAAGCGCACAATCACCTTCGACTCGCTCCAGCCGAGCAGCTCGAAGTGGTGATGGATGGGCGCCATCTTGAAGATTCGCTTCTTGCGCAGCTTATAGGAGCCCACCTGCAGGATGACGGAAAGCGCTTCAATCACGAATATGCCGCCGATGAAGGGCAGCAGCAGCTCCTGCTTGATGAGCACGGCCACCGTGCCGATGGCCCCGCCCAGCGCCAGCGAGCCGACATCGCCCATGAAGACTTCCGCCGGATGAGCGTTGTACCAGAGGAAGCCGATGGCGGAGCCGACCATCGATCCGCCAAAGATGGTCAGCTCAGAAATCTGCGGCATTTTGGGCAGCTCAAGATAGTCAGCAAAAACGGCATGACCGCTGACGTAGGTGAGCATGGTCAGCGCGCCCGCCGCAATTACAGTGCAGCCGATTGCCAGCCCGTCGAGGCCATCCGTAAGGTTCACCGCGTTGCTGGACCCGACGATGACGAGGGCCACAAAAAAGAAGAATGGGAAAAACGCCAGCGGCCAGAACGGGGTGTGCAGCAGACTGCTAACCACCAGGTCGGGCCGAACGCGCTTGAAAAAAGGAACGATCAGCCGGGTGGAATAGAGTCCATAGCGCTGCAGGCCGATGAGCGTGGCCGCTACCGCGAAGGCTGCCACGAATTGGTAGAACAGCTTGGCGCGTCCGCTGAGGCCCAGGTTGCGCCGGTGAATCACCTTGAGATAGTCGTCCGCAAACCCGATGGCTCCAAAAGCCAGGGTGGAGACCACGGCAATCCATACGAAGCGATTGCTGAGGTCCGCCCAAAGAAGCGTCGGCACCAGCGTCGCGACCACGATAAGCACGCCGCCCATCGTCGGAGTGCCGGCTTTCTTCTGGTGGGCCTTTGGACCCTCTTCGCGAATGTACTGGCTGATCTGGAATTCGCGCAGCCGGCGCACGACCGCCGGACCGACGACGAGTCCCATAAAAAGAGCAGTGAGGCTGGCGAACGCTGTGCGAAACGTTAGATAGCGAAAGATGCGGAACGGACCGATATGTAGGACCAGAAACCCCTTCTGGTACAGAAGCCAATAGAGCAAATTCTTCCCCGTCTACGAATGTGTGGGATCTAATGTCAGTGGCCGGCACCCGGCTTGCGGCCCATCCAGACGTCCAGCGCCCGCTCCAGGCGGACGCCACGCGACGCCTTCAGCAATACAGCATCGCCGGGCTCAATCTCTTGTTTCAGCCACTGGCCGGCAGCCTCGGGAGTATCGACGAACTCAGCATCGACGCCTGCCTGTTCTGCTCCCTCGACCATGGCCTGGGCCAGTCCTCGAACGCCCAGCAGCTTGTCGATTCCGTAACGCCCCATGTGCTGTCCGGCGTCGCGATGCATGGTCTCGCCCGCCGGACCAAGCTCCAGCATTTCACCGGCAACCACGATGTGCCGCTGCGCCTGAAGCTGCGCCAGTGAGCGAACCATGCTTTCCAGTGCCTTCGGATTCGAATTGTAGCAATCGTTGATCACGGTTGCGCCGCCGAATTGCAGCACCTCGCCGCGCTTATCTCCGGCGACCAGTGTCGCGAGCGACTGGGCAGCAACTTCCACCGGGATTCCGTATTGCAAGCCCACGGCAATTCCCGCCAGGGCGTTATAAATGCTGTGCTCTCCCAGCAGCGGCAACGCCCCGCGCACCGTTTGATCGTCAACCACAATGTCGAACACGGACCCTGCCGCGCCGTGGCCCTCGATGTTTTTCGCCATCACATCGGCCGGCTTGTGTAGTCCGAAGCTGACAACTTTGCCGTGAAAGTCGCGGCCAAATTGCGAAACATACTGGTCATCGGCATTGAGCACCGCAATGCCCCCGGCCGGAAGCGACTCGATCAACTCATATTTCGCGCGCGCAATGCCTGCGACCGAGTCGAAGTTCTCCAGATGCACCGGGGCGACCATGGTCACCACGCCGCAATTGGGCTCCGCCAATGCCGCCAAGGCGTATATTTCTCCGGAGTGCGACATACCCATCTCGATCACAGCCAGTTCGTGCTCATGATCGAGCTTCAGCAGTTGCAAAGGCATGCCGAATTGGTTGTTGAGATTGCCTTGCGACTTCAAAACCTTATGCCGGGTGGAAAGAACGTGGGCGACGATTTCTTTGGTCGTGGTCTTGCCGGCCGAACCGGTAACGCCAATCACGGGCTTGGCCCACAACCGCCGCACCGCCGCCCCGAGACGCTGGAGAGAAATCAACGTATCGTCGACCAGGAGCAGCTTCGATTGGTCTGCAAAACGTGCGGCCTGCTGGCGATGGACCACGGCGGCAACTGCTCCGGAATGCAGCGCAGCTTCGACGTAGTCGTGCCCGTCGAGCCTCTCGCCTTTGATAGCGAAGAACAGCTCGCTCGGCTGCAAGGTGCGGGAATCGATAGAGTATCCGCCGGCGACCGCCTCGCCATCGAAGCTGCCGCTCGCCGGCATGAATTCCGCTGCTCGCCACAGCTGCAACTTCATACGGTCGCAGGGTGGGCCGGTACCGCCCCATACCCTGCATGATGTAACGCCGCGCGCGCGACTTCTACGTCGTCGAAGGGCAGAACCCCGTCGCGCGTGACCTGGATCTTCTCGTGTCCTTTCCCCGCGATCAGGACGATGTCTCCGGTCCGCGCTTCGTTGATGGCCAACTCAATGGCTTTTTTGCGGCTGGGCTCAAGGGTGTATTTCGCGCCGGTGCGCTGAATGCCGGGCAGTGCGTCATTCATGATGTCGACGGGGTTTTCGCTGCGCGGATTGTCGCTGGTAAGGATAACCATGTTGCTGCCCTTGCCCGCGGCCTCGCCCATCATCGGGCGCTTGGCACGATCGCGATCGCCGCCACAGCCAAAGACCGTGATGACGCGCCCCGGCCCGCCACGCTGTTGCAGGAAGTCCTGCGCAACTGCGGTCAGGTTCATCAGGGCATCGGGAGTATGCGCGTAATCAACGATCACGGTGAAAGGCTGTCCGGCGTCAACCCGTTCAAAGCGGCCTGAGATCCTCGCAATCTGGTCGGCCGCCTCGCCCATCGCCGAGAATTCAACCTCCCGCGCGTAGGCAGCGGCAGAGGCAGCGATCAGGTTGTAGATATTCACCCGTCCCAGCAGTGGGCTGTAGATGGGGAGCTCTCCCTGCGGCGTGACCAACTGGAAACGCACTCCGGTCTGCCCGATCTTTACATCCTTTGCGTGGAAGTCCCCGCGGTCGATGCCGTAGGTAATCAGCTCTTCCTGCTTCTTGCAAGATTTCAGCAACTCCTGCCCATATGGATCTTCAATGTTGATCACAGCCGCCCGCGGCGGCTCAACACCTTGCCCCTTGAATAGCAGTGCCTTCGCGGCGAAATAACTGTCCATCGAGCCGTGATAGTCGAGGTGGTCGCGGGTGAGATTGGTAAACAACGCGACATCGAAGGGAATGCCGTACACCCGCTCCTGCTGCAGAGCGTGGGAGGAAACTTCCATCACCGCTTCGGCGCAGCCCTCGTGCAGCGCGCGCGCGAACAACTGGTTGAGCTCCAGCGACTCGGGCGTGGTGTGCGGCGCAGGAAAAATGTCGTCCCCGATGCGATACTCCACCGTCCCCACCAGCATGGTCTTGCGCCCAGCGGCCTGCAACATGCGGTGCAGAATGAAGGAAGTCGTGGTCTTGCCGTTGGTGCCGGTAATGCCAGTGCTCTTGAACTTTTCCGCCGGACGATGATAGAAGTTCGCGCTCACCCGCGCCAACGCTCGACGCCCGTGAGGCACCTGCGCCCAGGAAATTCCGGGCCGCGGTGGTAGCGAATCGCTCACAATGGCGACGGCGCCGGCAGCCAATGCCTGGTCGATGTAGAGATTGCCGTCCGTCGTCTCGCCTTTGATGGCTACAAAACACCAATCGGACTTGACGCGCCGGCTGTCATAGTCGAGTCCAGCAATGGGCGGGTCGCCCTGCTGGGCAACATATTCAGCGCCATCGAGTAGCTTTAGGAAGTTCATTCTGAGCGAATTATAGCCTCGCTTCCTGCTGTGGGAGCAGCGACCGGATCGATGCGTTACCAAAAAGGAACTGGCGGGAAAATTGACTCAGCCAACCGATACGCAGCTATGACCTGCCTTGTTGAGAGTCCCTCAAGCCCGGGGGGATTTGGGGGCTCGCCGACAGCTTGCAACATGCTCAAACTTCGGGGTTTAATGTCCGCCGGGCACTTCCATTTACGTGCTAAAATAACCCGCCCGACTGTGGAGATTGACCGCCGACACCTTCGGCGGATGGAGGAATACTCGTGCGAAAGCTGAAAAGATTAATGGCGCTCGCCTGCCCTCTCCTTGTGGGCCTTGTTCTGGCCGGGCCCATGGCAGCGCAATTAGCGCCCCCCCAGCAGCAATCGGCAGCGGAGCAGTCTCTCTCCGATATGCAGACCCCAGTCAACTGGTTGCAGCAGTTCGTGCCTGACTCGCGTGCCTTCTGGGACAATTCACTACACTGGACCACGAACTACGGTCCCGCCTACCGCGACACCATGGAACAACCGACGCAAATGCTAGCCTGCTCGGGGCAGTTCGCGCTTTGTTTTCACTCCGGCGCTGATCCCTATCCGTGCAGGCTCTCTGCCGATGGCCGCAGTGCCAATTGTGTGTGCACGGTCCAAAGCTCGACCAATTACGTTTTGCTGACGTCCATCCTCAATTACTCGGTATACCTTGCGACCTACAATTCCTGCGGGCAATACGGTACGGGATGCGCGCCCAACAAGGCTCCCGTCTGCAAGTTTCTCGATGGATCGCTGAATCCTGGGTCAGACGTGATCTCCACCTTCGATCCCGAGTCGCGATCCGAGATTATTAAGGCGATTGCGTCGGGCAATGCGGGAACTACCCCCTGCACCGGGGCCTACGCTGCCTGCATGACCGCCCCCTGCCGCAATAACGGAGACGGGACCGCCAACTGTAAGTGTCCGGTCTTTTACGGCAAGTTCCAGTTGACCGGCAAGGGTCAGGCATGCACGCTGGGCGACGACCTGGTACCCTCGGCTTCTTACTCCACGCTGTTGGACAAGAAGGGCGGCCAATAAAAAGACTGCTGTAGCGGTTCTCGTCAGCGGGTGAATGTCACTCTCACCCGCTGGCCGGAGAGCAGCCGGCTGCCGGGTGGCGGGTATTGCTCGCGGGCGATTCCCGTACCCACAACGCTGATCTCCACCCCTGTCTGCTCGGCCTGTTCCACGGCGCTGCGCATGGTTTTGCCGACGAAGCTCGGAACCACGACTCCGCTGTTCACGTCGAGCACCACTGTGCCATTGCCGCGAGGGGTTTCCGCCTGGCCTGCGGCAACATCCATCGGAGAAGCCTGACTCACGGACGCGGGCGGCGGCGGGTTGTCATCAGGAACCGGTTGGCGCAGTGTCGTTTCCGTAACCTTCGCCCCTGGCATAACCGTTTGCGCCACCGGAGCAGCAGGGTCGGCCTTCGCTGCCTGCATCGGCGTGTCAGCGCCGGCGTCGTCGTTCATCATTAGCGGCGCACCCAGATGATCGGAGCTCGCGTCGTCGACGTCCGTCTCTTTTGCCGACGCGATCAGCGCCTGACGTCTGGCATCGTCCTTCACTTCCAGGTCGTGCGGCACGTGCATGTATTCCAGCACCTGCTGCATAATCCGGCGCCATACCGGCGCGCACACCTGCCCGCCCTGATGCAATCCTTCGGCCGAGTCGAGAATCACGGCCACGGTAAGCGCCGGCTCGTTTACCGGGGCAAAGCCCACGAAGGAGGCGATGTATTTTGTCTTGGAATACGTTCCGGTCTTCGGATCGACCTTCTGGGCCGTGCCGGTTTTTCCGGCAACGCTGTATCCCTCAAGCGCCGCCCGGCGTGCCGTCCCGAAGAGAACAACGCCTTCCATCATCTTCTTCATTGTCACCGCCGTCTCCGCCGAGACGACGCGATGCTGCTGCGCGGGATGGAAGACCACCCGCTTCGGGCCGGCATTGGGCGGCAACTCTCCGGCAACAATGCGCGGCGGGGTGTAGATTCCGTCATTTGCGATGGTCGAGATCATGGAGATGACCTGCAGCGGCGTGACCCCGATCTCCTGCCCCATCGAGATCGCGCCGATGGAAACTTTCGACCAGCGGTTTACTGGCTTGGCCAGTCCGCGGGTCTCGCCCGGAAGCTCGATTCCGGTGGTCGCGCCGAAGCCGTAATCCTTGATGTAGCGGTACAGCCGATCGTCGCCCAGCTTCATGCCCACCTTGATCGCCGCCACATCGCTGGAGTGCGCCAGCGCCTGCGCAATCGTGATGGTGCCCAGGCGCTCGTGATCGCGTATGCGCATTCCGAAGACGTCGATGGAACCGTTCTGGCAATCGATCAGGTCATCGGGCTTGATCAGGTGCTGCTCGATCGCCGAGGAGTACGTCACGATTTTGAATACCGAGCCGGGCTCGTACACATCACTGACGGCGCGGTTCTTGAGCGCCTGCCGGGGCACATCGTTGTACACGTTGGGATTGAAGGTCGGCCAATTGGCCAACGCCAGGATCTCGCCGGTGCGCGGATTTTGCACCACCACGGTTCCGGCAATGGCTTTGGTGTCTTCGATCCCCTGCGCCAGCTCTTTTTCAGCAATGTATTGAATGGTGCTGTCGATGGTGAGCACCACGTTGTCTCCGGGGATAGGCTGGCGCTCGGTGCGGCCAAACCATCGCCGGCGTGCATCGACGGAAATCAGCTCGCGGCCGGGAATGCCCTGCAGATCGTCGTTGAACTCCTGTTCGATTCCGCCCAGGCCTTCATCGTCGAGCCCGACATAGCCCAGCACCTGCGAAGCCAGCTCGCGCTTGGGATAGAACCGCTTCGGCTCTTTGCGGAAGTAGATGCCCTTCAGATTCAGGCTGCGGATGCGCGCGCTGGTGTCGGCGTCGACCTTTCTCAGGATCCAGGCGAAATTGCGCGAGGCCTTGAGACGCGCCATGATTTCTTCGGGATCGAGATGCAGCACGTTGCCCAGGATGCTGGCCGTGGTCTCCGGCTCGGGAATCTCGCTGGGAACGGCAAAGATCGAGTCCACGTCGATCGACATCGCCAGCTCTGCGCCGTTACGGTCGT
The DNA here is from genome assembly GCA_963846815.1 of uncultured Acidobacteriaceae bacterium. Lineage (GTDB taxonomy): Bacteria > Acidobacteriota > Terriglobia > Terriglobales > Acidobacteriaceae > CAVVDY01. Next base: position 458,964 of record CAWJXG010000004.1, read on the forward strand.
AGATATTGCCGCGCCGCGGTTCCACCGTGATGGTGCGGCTCTGCTGGCGTTGCGCCCGCTGCACCCAGTCGCCATAGTGCAGCACCTGCATCTGCACCAGCCGGAAACAGACGGCGACCACCCAAAGAAACAGAACGGCGGCAAACAGAATCAGCCGCCGGGCCGGAACCTTGGATTCAGGCTTGCTCCTCATTGGCAACGGAACTCCGATTACGTGACGAAGGCGGTCCCACATTGTGAGACCGCCGAAACCGCCGAAATCAAATCCTCTGGACCAGTCCTATTGCATTGCCGAAACCACCATGATTCCGTTGGCCTTGGCCATGATCGGCGCCGCGGAATCGTTGGCCGACGTATCCATCACCTCGATCTGGCCGACCGTGGGAGGCTGCATGCCCATCTGCCGCGCCAGCGTGTCGATGCGCGAAAGATCACACAGCGACGATTCTTCCAGATTCAACGCGCGGTTCGATTCCATAATGTTGTCGCGTTCCGATTTGAGCTGCTCGATTTTGTAGCCATACTCGATCGCGCTGAAGTGCTGCCATACGTACACCATGACCAGCGTCAGCAACACGGCAAGCATAATCGTGAAGTAGGCCAGCTCGCGCCGGCGCTTGGGATCCACCACCCGCCGCACGCGCGAGTTGTCGATGCGCTTGGTGAAATAGATCTCCGGCGTGCCGATGAACATGCCCACCGGCGGCATCGTGTCCGCCTGGCTATCTCCACCAGCGTCGGATAGTGTCACATTGGGGTACAGAACTCCGGCTGCCATTTCGTTCTCCTGTCGGACGTGTCCTACTCTGTCCGGCCATCAGTTTCAAACCGCGCAGGGCCCTGTGAATATCCTGCGGATAATGTGCAAAACTTTCGAAACTCTCTAAAGCCTCTCCGCCGCCCGCAATTTAGCGCTACGCGAGCGCGGATTGCGATCGATTTCTTCCTCCTCGGCCGTCGCCGGCTTCTTGGTTAACAGCCGGTAAATGCCGTCGCGCGCACCATCGCGTAACGCGTCTTTCACAATGCGGTCTTCCAGGGAATGAAAGCTGATGATGACCAGCCTTCCTCCCGGCCGCAGGACCCGCGGAGCAGCTTCCGCACGAAGCAGCACCTCGAGGTCCTCAAGTTCACGGTTCACCAGAATTCGGAGAGCCTGAAAGGTCCTGGTCGCCGGATGGATTCGCCGCTCAGCCTGGTTCATTGGCCGGGCCGCAGCCGATATGACTTGCGCAAGCTGCGTCGTAGTCCTGATCGGCCGCGCCCGAACAATGGCTCTGGCGATTCTCCGCGACCTCCTTTCCTCACCGAATTCGTAAATCGCGTCGGCAAGCTCGCGCTCGTCGAAGCGGTTTACCACTTGTTCGGCCGTCCGCCCCGCCTGCGTGTTCATCCGCATGTCCAGCGGGCCTTCGGCCTGAAAACTGAATCCGCGCGCCGCGTTCTCCAACTGCATGGAACTGACTCCCAGATCAGCCAGCAGCCCGTCCGCCGAGCCCGGCGCCACGTGCTCGGCCACTTCGGCAAACGAGGCATGCACCAGCTCGATGTGCGGCCAGCCCGACTCCCACTCTGTGGGAGGAGTCGTCAGCCGCTCGCGCGCCCGCTCCAGCGCTGCCGGGTCCTTATCGAAGCCAATCAAACGACCCTGTGCGCCCAGGCGTTTTGCGATTTCCCAACTGTGCCCGCCTAAGCCCAAGGTCGCGTCGATATAGGTTCCGCCGCGCCGAACGGCCAGAAATTCGATCGCCTGTTGTAAAAGAACCGGGACATGGCCAAACCGCCCTTCGCCATGTCCGCCCTCTTGAGGGCTGTCCGTTTCTCGAAACTCGTTGTCCATTCACTCCCGGCTCGCGATTGCGAATGGAACCCGCCGCGCTAGATGCCCAACCCGCCCAGGATCTCTTCATCCTCAGTGGTAAACGGCTCCTGCACTTCTTTACGGAGTGCTTCCGCGTTTTCTACTTCGAGGTACGTCAATCGCCCGCTGACCGCCACTTCCCCCCGCAAGTCGCCCGACTCGCGCAGGATCTGCGGCAGCAGCAAGCGGCCTTGTCCATCGAATTCCACCGTCTGGCCGTAATAACTGGTGCGTTTCAGCAACTTCTGCTTGGTTGGATTGAAGTTGGAGAGGTCCGCCAGCTTGCGCTCGAGCGCCTCCCACTCTTCCATGGGATAAACTTTGGCACTTTTGCCGTCCCAGCTCGTTATGTAGAATTGCGTTCCGTAGCGCTCTTCGAGCAGACGCTTGAAGTCCGCCGGCACCTTGAGGCGCCCTTTGTCGTCGAGTCGGGTTAGGTGCGTGCCGCGAAACATCGGCGCTTACGTCGTTTCCGGGAGAGGAGGTCCATGTTTTGCTGTGCCCCACGTGGCAGCTTCGCTTGGGTTTGCCCTCGCTTTGTGCGATTCGGATTGCTTGCGAGTCGCGTTTGGCGAAAAAACCCATGTACAACTAAGCGCTTCCACGGGAGCCATTGGCTTGACCACTTTCTCCCACTTCGTACCACTTCAGAGGTATGTTACGCCTAAACAGTTGCCTGTCAAGGGGAAATCTGCACATTTGAGGAAAAGTTAATCTGGCGGTCATGCCAGGCCGAGGAATAGTGTCGGATCGGGCGGGAGCACTGCTAATTGCGTTTACTGGATTGGTGCCAGGGACTCTTGAGCGTTTCTGAGAGTAGGCAGTCCGAGTTCGAATCTACCTTGTCCTGTAGCTAACCCGCAACGGCAGCCCGGCTTCGCCCTTCCTGACTGTCCTGGACACATCCAGACTTGGCTTACACCTCGTACAATGTTCCAGGAATCCAAAGTCCGTTTGAACAGCAATTCAGCAAGGAGACTTACGATGGCTGCTTCTATTCCTCAGAACTATATGGATCTGTTCGGCAAGCCCGCATTCGGCGTTTTGACCACCCTCATGCCTGATGGCTCTCCGCAGACGCAACCGGTCTGGGTGGACTTCGAGAATGGAAAGGTCCTGGTGAATTCGGCGCTGGGGCGGCAGAAAGACAAGAACATGCGGCGCGACCCGCGCGTGGCTGTCACCCTGATGGACCCGGAAAATCCGTATCGCTACCTGGAGATCCGCGGCAAAGTGTCCGAGATCACACAGGACGGCGCGGCGGTGCACATCGACAAGATGGCAAAGAAATACTTAGGCAAGGACAAATATCCATTCGCCCAGCCCGGCGAGCAGCGGGTGTTGTATAAGATCGAGCCGGAAAAGATTCATACCATGGGGTAGAGGCGCACCGAGGAAGAGCTCGGCTATTTTTCTTCGTAGCCGGGCATGGTGTGCTTGTCCCAGAGCCGAACCAGGTACCCGTCGGGGTCTTGTAGTTCGGCGCCAAATCCCCAGGAAACGTCCATCGGCGGATGCACGAATCTGATACCGCGGGCTGACAGCTCGCGGTACTTCTCCTGAACACTCTCGCACTGGAAAGTCAACGCACAGGGTTTCTCTCCGGATTGCGGCGCGCGCTGTACTAGAATCAATTCGACGCCGGCATCATCCTCTAGACCTGCGACGCCGCCTTTCAGGCTTTCGAATGCAACATGAAGTCCTAAACAGTTCACATACCACTCCCGTGAGGCGGCGTAGTTCGAGACAAAAATGGTGAAGTGGTCCAGCTTGATCATGAATGTTTCCTCCGTATCTTGCAGGCGCGTTTTCGTCAGAGAAAGCTTCAGGAAGCTACTCCTCTGGGTCTTGCTGCTTGGCCTTCACAAATCCATACGGGCAGTGCCTGCACCCTGACTCGCAGCAGTAGCCGCGATTGAGCAGGTAGTTTGCGGTGAAGACCATCAGCCCGTTCTCGACGTAGTAGTCCACCCCTTCAACCAGCGCTGGAGTGCTCACGTCGTGGCGGCCTCGCGCAGCATGGCAGAAGGCGCCGCGCCGACCGGAACGCCGTCGCAGAAGCTTACGAAGCGTCCTGAGATGGCGGGCACGCGCTCCCCGGGAACGATGATTCCCACCAGGTTCAGCGGGTCGGCAGCTGAGATGGTGACGGTCTCGCCGGTGGGTTGCAGATTGCGCATGGCGCGCAGCGATTCAACCGCTTCGGGCAACGCGAACTGTTCACCGACGAAGCCGTTGACGAAGCGGCCTCCACGCATCTCGCCGCGATCTTCGAGGCGGCGGAAGGCGATGAGCAACTCACGCCACTTCGGCAGGTTCGACTCGCGCGCCAGCACCTCGCGAAAGACGACGCCATACCGGCGCAGCAACATCCAGCAGGTGGCTTCAACCGTCTTGTGGCGATCGGCGGGCGGATCAGTATAGAGAAGGGCCCAGCGTCCGCCAGTGTTGCGGGGCCTGGACACTTTGCGAATGCCGTTCGAGGTGCTGCGCGGGCCGATCAGCGAACGCAGGTTCTGGAATCCGTCGGCAGTGACCATTCCGGCAGCGACGAGTTCCCACAAAGCGGTTTCGACTTCGGCTTTTGGTTTGTCGGTGCCGCGAACGATATCGGCGAAGAAGGAAGCGCCGCGACGCCGCAGCAGATCGAGAACGGCGCGCGCCGGAAGGCTGAGCAACTGCTCCTGCCGCTGATCGCTTTCGGGGCTGCGCGGCTGCATCCAGTCGGCATCGTCGCGAACAAAAAACGTGATAGGCGCAACGCTGGTCGGCACCACGCGTCGCCGGGTCTCGCCCGCATCTTCCAGCGTCGCGGGATGCGGCGACAGGCGTCCCCAGCCAACCGCGCCGGTGAGACAAAGCTGATCGAGGTGGGAAGGATCGTAGCTGCTGACGCGCGCCGCAAGAACGCTGCGTTCCCAGGCGTTTGCCGGAATTTCAAAACCCTGCAACTGACGAACGATCTCCTGCAGCCCACGCTCGCCAGCAGTCTGGGACTGGGGAGCAACATGCTGCCAGCGCAGCAGCCAGCGCATGTATTGCGCAGCCGTCAACGGCTCGACCTGCTTGCGCAACGTCGCGACGGTGAGATGATGAATGCGCGCTAGCAGCCGGCGCTCGCACCACTCGCAGTTCTGCGGATCGCTGCCGCCGGCATTTCCGGCGAAATTGCCACGTAGGACGGAACCGGCAGCTTCAAGCCGCAGCAACGCCTGTTCTACCTCCGCCGCGCCGAGACCCAATAGATAGGACAGCGCTGCCGAGGTTGTCGGGCCGGAGTGCATCATCCAGCCATTCACCATGGAGAGCAGTGCGTCCTCGCGTGAGGCACTGCGCGAAGGCAACTCCGGTGGTGCGACCTCGAACTGCGCGTCAGGAAAAATAAGAGCGCAGTCGGACGCACGCTCGGAAGCAACGTAATAGCTTCTGCCGCCGACGGCTGCTCGCACTACGCGCCAGCTCTCCAGCAACTCGGGAAGAAACGGCGCCCAGCGCAGTGCGGCGCGACGCCAATCATCGTCGGCCAAATCTTCCGGCAGAGCGATCAGTGTCTGCAGCGCGTCGTGCAATTCGTCGGCATCGCGCACCTCGGGACGCGCCTGGTCGCGAACCTGCGCGATGGCCTCCTGGTCGAGGCGGCCAACTTCGTCCAACACCGCCTCGGGCAGCATACGGCGCAACTGCACGGCGCGGGCACGGCGCTCCTCCAGCGGAGCATCGTCGAGAAACGCATACGGATTGGCATTGAGGATTTCGTGCGCGAACTGCGACGGCACGGGCGTGTCGACCGCCAGCGTGCGGATGCTGCCATCGCGAAGACCGGTAAGCACGTGGCGCAGGCCCTCGATATCCATGGCCTCGGTCAGGACATCTTTCATCACTTCGTCAATCAGCGGATGGTCGGGAATCCTGATGTCGCCTTCAATGTTCTCGAAGCAGGCGGCGACGTCGGGAAATACCGACGCAAGAAGATCGTCGCTGCGGATGCGCTGAATCTGCGGTGGAACCTTCTTCCCGCCCTGGAAGCGCAGTAGGGCCAGAGAGCGGTTGGCGTCCCAGCGCCAACGCGTCTTAAAGATGGGCGAGGCGAGCGCGGCCTGTTCCAGGATTTCGCGGAAGGTCTCCAGTTGCAGGAAGTAGAAGACGTCGCCCAGGGGAAAACTGTGCTGCTCGGCGAGCGATATGTTCAGGCCATCGTCAGTTGCAGAAGCCTGCAACTCAAAATTGAATGAGCGGCAGAAGCGCTTGCGCAGCGCCAATCCCCAGGCTTTGTTGACGCGAGCGCCGAATGGGGCATGAAGAATGAGCTGCATGCCGCCACCTTCGTCGAAGAAGCGCTCGGCAATAATGGTCTGCTGGGTGGGAACTTCGCCCAGCACGGCGCGGCCGGTGACGATGTACTCGACCAGTTGCTCCGCGCCGGGCTCGTCGAGGCCACACTCTTCTTTTAGCCACGCGACGGCGCTTTGCACCTCGGGGCTCGAGCCGATGCCGCGCAGGCGTGTCTTCCTTTTTGCGTCTTCATCAGCGAGAGCATCTGAATTGCCAGGCACCGCCAGCGGTGCGGTATTGGGGAGCATCGCACTGAGTTGGCGGCGCAGCTCTGCCACATTGTGGGAGAGCTCCACAGTGCGGCCCGGAGCCTCGCCGCGCCAGAACGGAATCGACGGTGGAGCTCCATGTGCATCTTCGACCAGCACACGGCCGGTTTTCGATTCCACCCGCGTGATACGCCACGAGGTATTGCCCAGCAGCATGATGTCGCCGGCATTGCTTTCGACGGCGAAATCTTCGTCGAGCGTTCCCAGCACAATTTCATCCGGCTGCGCGACAACCGAGTACAGCGCCGTCTCCGGGATTGCTCCACCGCTGGTAATCGCCGCCAGCCGTGAGCCGCGTCGCGAGCGCAGACGCCGATTCACCTGATCGCGAAACAGATAGGCACCGTAGCGGCCGCGCCTGGCGGCAATGCCCTGCGCAAGCATTTCAAGAATACGGTCGTAGTCCGCACGCGTTAGATCGCGATAGGGATAAGCCCGTCGCATCGTTTCGAACAATGCGTCTTCGTCCCAATCTTCGCAGCAGCACATCGCCACAATCTGCTGTCCCAGGATGTCGAGCGGCGCCAGCGGAACTTCCAGACGATCGAGATCGCCATGCTTGATGGAACGAATGGTCGCTGCACATTCCACCAGGTCGTCGCGCGTGGTGGCGAAGAAGCGCCCTTTGGGAACGGCTCCCCGCCAGTGTCCCGAGCGGCCAAAGCGCTGCAGGGTGACGGCGATGGAACGCGGCGAGTTGATGTGGCAGACCAGATCGACAAAGCCGACGTCGATTCCGAGTTCCAGAGACGCCGTTGCCACCAGCGCATTTATCTCGCCGTTCTTCAGCTTGCGTTCGGCGGCCAGGCGCAACTTGCGCGCCAGCGAACCGTGGTGCGCTGCGACCTGCTCCTCGCCCAGCCGCTCGCTCAGATGGAACGCCACGCGCTCGGCCAGCCGGCGAGTGTTGACAAAAACCAATGTCGAACGATGCTGGCGCGCAAGTTCGGCGATGCGGTCGTAGATCTCGCCCCACATTTCGTTGGTCGTGATGGGACCAAGCTCCGATGCGGGCACCTCAACGGCGAGGTCCATGGTTCGACGATGCCCGATGTTGACGATCGCCGGAGCGGGACGGCCATTGCCGGTCAGGAAATGCGCGACCACCTCAATGGGCTTCTGCGTAGCCGAGAGCCCAATGCGCGTCGGCTGCTTGCTTTCCCCACTCAAGCCAAATGAAGGCCTCAGTGGGGCACCCGCAAGCAGATCGAGGCGCTCCAGGGAAATTGCCAGATGCGCGCCGCGCTTATCGTCGGCCACGGCGTGAATCTCATCGACAATTACGGTCTCGACGTCGTGCAGGATGGCGCGGCTGCTGTCGGCGGTCAACAGAATGTAGAGCGACTCGGGCGTAGTAACAAGGATGTGCGGCGGCCGGCGCAACATTTCGCGGCGCTCTTTCGTGAGTGTGTCTCCGGTGCGGACAGCGGTGCGGATTTCACCCATCAGCAGACCGCGCTGGGCGGCAAGGGCCGTGATCTCGCTGAGAGGGCCATCGAGGTTCTTCTGAATGTCGTTGCCCAGGGCTTTCAGCGGCGAGACATACAGGACTTCGGTACGGTCGTGCAAGCCGCCGTCCAGGGCCTTCCGTACCAGGCGATCAATGCAGATGAGGAAAGCCGCCAGCGTTTTACCGGAGCCGGTCGGCGCAGAGATTAACGTCGTTCGTCCGGCGAGGATTTCGGGCCATCCCTGCTCCTGCGGCTCGGTGGGTGAGCCGAACTTGGCCAGGAACCAATCAGCGACAAGCGGATGCGCCCAGGCTAGCGAAACCGGAATGGGCGCAACGGGCATTCGGGAATTTTAGCAGAGTTTCGCTATTCCTTCGCCTGAGCGAAGAGGGGCTTGCGCCTCCGGAGCGTAACGCAGGATTAACAGATTCAAATCCTGCGGTTAGCATGAGTTGATGCTTCGCTGTTTCCTGTTGCTGGTCTGCGCTCTTCCCTTGCTGGCACAGAGCAATGCCGGAGAGCTGCGCCTGAAGGTATTGGACACTACAGGCGTTGGGGTGCAAAGCGCGGTGACAGTGGTCGACGAAGCCGACGCTTACAAACAATCTTTCGTGACCGACGACAAGGGGATCCTGGCAATTACACGGCTTCCCTTTGGCGTTTACCAGGTTACGGTGGAGCACAAGGGGTTCGCGCCCGCAACGGCTTCGATTGACGTCCGCTCGGCCATACCTCAAGAGCATGAAATACGCCTCAGCGTGAACCCTGTAAACACAACCGTTGATGTCAAGGGGCAATCCACGCTACTCGATCCTTATCGGGCCGGCTCGGTGAACCAGATTGGCACGGCCCAAATCGAGGAGAGACCTTCTTCGCTACCTGGCCGCTCGCTGCTAGACCTGGTGAACTCGCAGCCGGGATGGCTGTATGAAGGCAATGCTGTCCTGCACCCGCGAGGAACGGAATATGCGACACAGTTTGTGCTGGATGGAATGCCGCTCAGCGATAACCGCTCCCCCGGCCACGGCACAGAGGTCGAGGCCGCCGATATCGACTCGATGAGTGTCTACACCGCAGGAATCCCCGCTGAATACGGGCGCAAGATGGGCGGTGTGATCGAGATCGATACTGCCCGCGATACTCGCTCCGGGGTCCATGGCCAGGTCGATCTCTCGGGCGGAAGCTTTGATACTGCCGGCGGTGACACCATGCTGCAGTACCTGTCGGGCAAGAACAGCTTCGCCGTCAGCGTCGATGGCGCGACGACAGGCTGGTATCTGAACCCTCCTGTGCCGGAGAACTACACCAACAACGGCACGACCGGCGATTTCGCGGGCAGCTACGGACGTGATTTCACTTCGAACGACCGGCTGAATTTGATGTTCCGCCACGAATTGGCACGCTACGACATTCCCAACGAGCAAGTTCAGCAGGCGGCGGGACAGCGGCAGGACGGCGAGATCTACGAAAACATCGGCCTTGCCACGTATCAGCACCTGTTCTCCAGCGACGTGCTGGCGAACTTCGGCATGATGATTCGCGATAAGAGCACGAACCTGTCGTCCAATCCGCTTTCAACGCCGGTGATCGCGTTTCAGGCGAACAACTTCACCGAAGCCTATTTCAAGGGGAGTGTGTCCATTCACCGCGGCAGGAATGAATGGAAGCTCGGCGCGGACTCCGAGAACCTGTTTCTGCACGAGCACTTTGCCGATATCATTACCGATCCGTCGCAATTCGATCCCGGGACGCCTCCGACATTCGCGTTCTCAGGCAGCAGGCCCGACCTGGAACAGTCGGCCTACGTTCAGGACCTGATTCGCCTCGGGAACTGGACCATCAACGCCGGCGTGCGCTGGGATCACTACCAACTGATCCTCAACCAGAATGCGGTGAGCCCGCGACTGGCGGTCTCGCGATACTTCCCCAGCCACGATCTGCTGGTACACGTGGCCTATGACCGCGTCTTCCAGACGCCTTCGGCGGACAACATCCTGCTGTCGAGTTCACCTGATGTGGTGGTGCTGAATCCCAATGTGCTGCACATCCCAGTCGCGCCGGCGCAAGGCAATTACTACGAGGCAGGAATCACAAAGGCCTTCCTGAAAAAGGTGAGCCTCGACACCAACGTTTACTTCCGCTCGCTGAACAACTTCGCCGATGACGATCTATTGCTCAACACGCCGGTGAGTTTTCCCATCGCCTTCCGCCAGGGCCAGATCTATGGAACGGAAGCCAAGTTGAACATGCCGGTGTGGGGCCGTTTTTCGAGCTTTGTGAGCTACTCCTACATGGTGGGATCGGCCTATTTTCCGGTTACAGGAGGACTATTCCTCGGCCAGTCGGCAACCGATGCTCTGACCGATCTGAGCGGCCGGTTCTGGGTCTCGCAAGACCAACGCAATACCGTGCGAGCCCGAGTGCGCTACCAATTCGCTAACCGACTGTGGGGTGCATTCGGCGCCGAGTACAGCAGTGGCTTGCCGGTCGATTTCGACGGCACCTACGAAGACGCGCTCGCGCAATATGGACAAGACGTGCTTGACCGGGTGAACTTTGAGCGCAGCAGGGTGCGGCCTGCGCTCTTGTTTGACGCGTCAGTAGGAGCCGAGCTATGGAAAAAGGACCGCACCACCGGGCAATTGCAGTTTGATGTGCAGAACCTCACGAATCAGTTGGATCTCATCAACTTCGCCGGCCTGTTTTCCGGAAATTCCATTGGACCGCCACGCAGCTTCTTTGTGCGAATTGCCGCCCAATTCTAAGGCGGCTCTCCTGATTCAACTTGTCCGAATCAGCAACTGAGCGGCGGGAATCCGGCACACTAATCTGCGCTCGTAATTCGTCAATTTTTTTACAAATTTTCTTCCGTTTCTTCCGGATCAGAGCTAACATGTTTTCTCTCTCGCGGGTGCTGTGACCAACAAATATTTCGTCGGCTCTCAGGAACCCAGCTTGGCGGTGCGGCCCGAAGGTGTTTCTGAGTTCGAAGAGCATGAGGACTTCACCGGGGAGCCGATTCCCGTTCGCGTGCGAGGTTACTTTGCGATGCGGGAGGCGGAGGCCCTGTAGCAATCAGATTTTGGGCGTGCATGCCGGCAATCCAATGCCGGGCAGGAGGAAACATGAGATCGATCGTTCGCCTAGCTTTGCTGATCACCTTTCTTGCCTTCGTCGTCTCGGCGCAGGCATCATCGGTTCTCGACCAGAACAATCCACCCAACAATGTGGGCTTGAATGACAGCCTGGAGTGGCAGCAGCAGATCACTGTGGGCATTGGCGGGGAGTTGGCTGGAATTGTGCTTTACACAAATTCCGGCGTCGACACCGATGACGTGAAGATCGGCCTGGGGCCGGGCTTCTACAACGGTCCGTGGGCTTTCCAGACAACCGTCGGTATTGGCACCAGTGGAACCTTCATCGACACCTCGTCGGCCAATATCTTCCTTAACCCGGGTGACGTGTTCGTCATTGATGTTTCGGGCGGCCCGGGATGCTGTAACCTTGCCGGATCGACCATCCCGTATTCGGGCGGGGATCTGTGGCTGGATATCAATGGCCAGGTTAGTGACTACACCCAGCTCTTCGGCTACAGCATGGCGTTCCAGACGTATATGAACCCCGTACCGGAGCCTGGCAGCTTAGTGTTACTCGGCACGGGCGCGCTGGGACTTGCGGGTGTGCTGCGCCGCAAAATCAATCTGTAGTTTCTTCTTAGTTCCTGCCAAGCCGGGGTAATGTCCCCGGCTTTTTATCTTCCTACTGGGCCGGGGTCGCGGGATCGATGCTGCGGGAGGCGATGTAGTCGTCGATGGCGCGATCCAACGTCCCCTGCTCGCCGAGGACGTATTCAATGGCATCGCGAACGGCACCGTGGCCGCCATCGTGCTCAGTGACATAGTGAGCTTCGCGCAAGACTTGCGGGCGGGAGTTCTTGACCGCGATGGCTAATCCGCAGAGCCGCATCACCGGCAGATCGATGACGTCATCTCCCACGTAACAGACTTCCTCGGCGCGAAAGCCGTGCTTGTCGAGGACCTCGTAGAAGGCAGCGGCCTTGTCCTGCTGGCCCTGGTAGACGATGTCAATCTTCAGGTCGCGCGCGCGCAGTGCGACTGTCTCGGAGATGCGCTTGGTGATGATGCCCGCTTTAATTCCGCCCAGGCGCAGCAGCGAGAAGCCGGTACCGTCGTGGGCGTTGAAGCCTTTGGCTTCCGTTATGCTGCTGCTGGCAATACCGAATCCGCCTTGATCGGCATACTTCTCGCGGCGTTCATGGGTATCGTGGCCGGCGTCCCCGGCAGGTGCGGGGAACAGGAAGATGGTGCCGTCCGTCATCACTCCGTCAACGTCGAACAGCATGAGCTTGATTTTTTTAGCGCGCTCGTCAGACATGAGGAGATGGTAATACAGGCGTCAGCTCTCAGCCGTCAGCTCAGAGCTGCAGCCCAAAAAGAACGCCCTCCGCGAACCAGGGGCGAATTGGTTCGCGAAGGGCATAGCCGTTGTTAAAACGACCATTCTCAGGGTTGTTAGTCGTCAGAACCCAGGCAGGTCGGACTAGTTTCGCCGCCGCGGCAGATTTCCTAACACTGCCGCCGTAACTCGCAACGAAATCGGGTCACATCTCAGGTGCAGGAGCTTGCTCGCGGCCGGGGATGAGTCCGCACTCAGGAAACCGCACTCAGGGCAAGAGCTGAGGAGGAGGCTTTGCGCCAGCCGACAGAGGGCAGCTTGCCTCCGCGAAGAGCGCTGAAGTTTACACTCTGATTAACCGATGAGAACCTTAGTTACTGCTTGACTATCCCGCAGAAGAGCTCCAACTTTTCGCTAAGTCTCTACATCCGAAGTGTTTGCCGATTTGGTTCCCCTCGGTAGAAGAGCAACTTTTGGGTTGAACTCCGGTGGCAAAGTACCTACTATCGACAACAGTTTCGGATCATGGCGCGCGACTTGGCGAGACATGGTCCCTGATATGCTGCAGATATTTGAGATTTGTGATGACATGCCCCCGCACTACTATCGTTCGTGTTGCCGCCGCATTGCTGATGCTGCCGTTCGTGGCTCCTGCTGCGACGATCTCCGCTCATCCTTCGAGTCATAGCTCGAAAAAGTCGCCCAAGATCTCAGAGTCGGCCTCGGCCAAGAAGAAGATGGCCCGGAACCGGCACACCACCAAGACCGCTGCCACGCGCAATCGTTCGACCCATTCTCTGGCCACCAAGCACCATACGTATTACGAGCGCTTTTCCGGCAATTCCTTCGCCGTAGACCAGACCGAGGGCGACATCACTGCGGGCGAGGACCCGGTAGTGCGCGCGGCGGCGATCGATGCCCTGGGAAACATGAACGGCACCGTAGTCGCCATCGATCCTGACAGCGGACGCATTCTGGCGATGGTCAACCAGAAGCTGGCGCTGTCGGCCGGAGCGCAGCCCTGTTCCACCATTAAGGTCGCGGTAGCGCTGGCCGCACTGAGCGAGAACGTCATCACCAAAGACACCAAGGTTCCGCTGGGCAAGAACTACCGCGTGGATCTGACGACCGCGCTGGCACACTCCAACAATGCGTACTTCGAAGCGGTCGGGCGCAAGCTGGGATTCGAACGAGTCAGCTACTATGCCAAGCAGTTCGGGCTGGGTGAGCTCGCGGGATATCACATCGCCGGAGAGCATCTCGGTGTGTTTCCCAGCGAAGAGCTGGATGCGAAGCTGGGCGGCGTAGGCAAGATGTGCTCGTTCGGCGAGAGCATCTCGATGACCCCGCTGCAGCTTGGCGCGCTAGTTGCTTCCATCGCCAATGGCGGAACGCTCTACTACCTGCAGCATCCAACCACGCCGGAACAGGTTGCCAACTTCACCCCCAAGGTGAAGCGGCACCTGGATATCGGCCCCATCATTCCCGAAATCTCCGAGGGCATGTCGGGCGCGGTGGAATACGGCACGGCGCGCTCGCTGCGGACAAGCTTCATTGAAGAGCCCATCCTGGGGAAGACCGGGACCTGCTCGAAGGCCGGAATCCGCTTCGGCTGGTTCGCTTCGTTTGCTGATACCCAGTACGGGCGCATCGTGACCGTCTTCTTCCTCGAGGGCGGACGGCCCACCTTCGGCCCCAAGGCTGCGGAGCTGGCAGGGCACCTCTACCGCAATCTCTACGACCACGACTTCTTCGCTTACAGGCCGGCGCCGGCAACGGCCCAGAAACAGACCACTCCGGCCGACGTAGACGACGCTAGGCCGTAGCAGTAATTACCTGTTGGCTATTGGCTCTGAGCTCTTCGCCAGATGAGCACAGCGGATCAGCGCATCCTTTCGCGGGACGCAAGCCCTCCTTGCCTGCTTAGAAACGACTACACAAATTTGTAAAGTTTCCACTTAGGTGCGGCTCAAGCGAAACCACTTCGGTCTATAATCCCGCGCACGGTTGTCCAATAACGCTTCACAGTTTTGAGGTAACACTATGCAAAGCGAAGTTGCACGGCGTTTTTCGCACCTCACCTTTTCCACCGTAATCACGCTCACCCTTCTGCTTGCTGCGGGCACGTTGCTGAATGCCCAGGTACGCACCGCGAATGGTATGGGCATCTATCCGCCGTCGAGCATTGAGCGGCCGGAAGATATTGGCGTCCGAATGCACACCAACTACATCATCCACGCGCCGCGAGGAGTGTTTGTTCCCGCCGCCAATCCTGGCGGAGAAACACCAGCCTCCCTAGGATGCGTTTACGGCCTGGTATCAAATCCGATTTCCGGATGTCCGATCGCTACGTCGACTTCGCTTCCTACCGGTGGCAGCGGGGTCATCGTGATCGTCGATGCCTATGACTATCCTTCGGCTGCAACCGACCTGGCGGCGTTCTCGAGCGAGTTTGGACTGCCGCAGGCGAACTTCACAGTGCAGTACGGCAGTGGCAGAAAGCCGACGAATGGATGCCGAAGTGGATGGCAAGGCGAAGAAGCGTTGGACATCGAGTGGGCGCATGCCATGGCGCCCAACGCGGCAATTGTGCTGATGGAAGCATCTTCGAACTCGAATGCTGCTCTTTATCAAGCGGTGACGGCGGCGAACTCCTACATCGCTTCGCACGGCGGCAAGGGTGAAATCTCCATGAGCTGGGGCGGAAGCGAAACCAGCGGCGAAAGCAGTTCTGACACCTACTTCAAGCAGTCGGGCGTAGTGTACTTTGCGTCATCGGGCGATTCGCCGGGCGTCATCTATCCCAGCTCCTCGCCCTATGTTGTGTCTGCGGGTGGCACCCAGGTCAATCGCAGCGGCGGCAACTACACTAACCAGACCGCATGGAGCGACGGGGGCGGCGGCGCCAGCAAGTACGAAGCGCGTCCGTCCTTCCAGAGCTCTATCTCGGGCATCGTCGGCAGCAAGCGCGGCACGCCGGACCTTTCCTTCGACTCCAGCGGCGGCTCTCCGGTCGCGGTTTACAACTCCAGCTGTTATGGCGGATGGCTGCAGGTCTATGGAACCAGCGTGGCTTCGCCATCACTGGCGGGAATCATCAACGCTGCAGGACAGTTCAAGACCAGCAGCAACGCTGAAAACACGCTGATCTATAGCAACATGGGCTATAGCTCCTACTTCACCGATATCACTTCCGGAAGCTGCGGCACCCACAGCGCAGCGAGCGGATGGGATTTCTGCACCGGAGTAGGAAGCGATAAGGGGCTGGTCGGCAAATAGGGCGATCAAGCAGTTTGAACTATGAATCGGGGCTTAGAGTATCCCCGTTCGATCGCGAGGTTGAGCGGGGATTTTTTATTTTTGTTCAAAAACCGCCCTCATTGAAAATAAGCCATCCATTCTAGAGATCGCTTTTGGCGTTCCGCTTGACTTTCATTCCCGCCGGACTAGAGTGGCTTACGGTAGAGTCAGAACAATTGATTGAAAACGCAAGTGCCACCTGAAATGTCTTGAGCTGAGGAATTTGGAGCGGTGACCGAAATGGGGAGACAGGCAACGGTCGTACTTTATGTGTTCCTGTTGGTGGCCGTCGTGGTGGGCGTGGATTTCCTGTTCTTCAGGAACCACTTCTGGGCACGGCTGCTGGTGAATATAGGAATCGTCCTGGTATTCGGAGCGTTCTACTTAAGATTTCTGAAGCATCCATGAGCACAGCCTGGCCTATGCCTGGGTCGCGAGCCTGGTCTGTGATATGAAACCACAAGCCCCGCCCAACCAACCGATGGTTGGACGGGGCACCTGTGATCTTTCAAGACGTTGTCCATTCGGTTGGAACCGGAGAAGCTGGTTGTGACGAGCAACTAGTACCTCTGGAGACCGAATGGACTATCACAAGAATGCCCCATGGACGGCGGTGAGTCGAGAGCGTCTTGCCCGTATGGTGATCGACGGTGGCCTGAAAGTAAGTGTTGCGGCTTCACGGTTCAGTGTGAGTGCCAAAACGGCAGCCAAATGGGTGGGCCGGTATCGGCAGTTGGGCGCTGCCGGCCTGACGGACCGCAGCTCGCGACCCCACCATAGCCCGCGACAGACCTCTTCTCCCTTATTAGAAAGGGTTTTGGTTCTTCGCCGGGGACACATGCCCGGCTACGAGATCGCCCGCCGCACCGGTCTGAGCCCGGCCACCGTGAGCCGCGTCCTGCGCCGCGCCCGGCTTAGCCGCTGGCGCGATCTGAACCCGCCGCCTCCCATACAACGCTACGAGCACCCCCAGCCAGGCGACCTGCTGCACCTGGATATCAAAGGCATGACGCGCTTTTCGGAAGTTAGCCGGCGGCGGGTGGCCCGGGCAAGCATTTTACCCCAGGAAAACTCACCAGGGTGCCCCGTCCAACCATCGGTTGGTTGGGCGGGGGTTTTCTCTTACCCTCATCTGCGGAACAATCCCCATCGCCATTCTTTTCTTCCAAGTCCACTTCGACTCAATCTCCACCACACTCGGCTTTCCCGTCAAGTAATGGCGGTAACTACTCCATGACCAGTCTTCTGTTTCTCCACTAGGCCGGGTGGCCCGGGCGACGCTCACGAGGGTGCCCCATTCAAGCCATCGTTTGGCTTGAGTGGGGGGCGTATGCACTGGCACGCCGTTCAAAGGACCATGATACTTCCCGATCAGAAGCGACGAAAATCAAAGTCCCCGCCCAACCAACCGATGGTTGGACGGGGCACCCTCGTGTTTATTGACTACTCAGAATGCTTGCCTGGGCCACCCGCCCGACACGGTTATCTGATCAGCCCAGCGTTTCAATTACTTTTTACCGCAACCTGACCGCGCCGCGGCCTGCTGAGAAGATACAAGCGGGGGAATCTGCGCTAATCGAAGTCGGAACTTGCGGTACCAGTTGCGCCCATGCCGCGGGCATCGTGGCCCCTTGGAACATTCTAGAGAGCAGTTTCTTCAGGAAATCTGAGAATCCTGGACCGTTGCGGGCGATTGTCATGACGAGGTTGAGACATCTTCCAGTTGCGTCAAAATTGTTAATATAGTCTTCTGGCCGGTTGTCGCTCGCGATCCACAACAATTTCACATTGGCGTCTGAGCATGTCTGGATAAGTTTCATGGCAGTTATGGTACTTCCGTGCTCATCTTCAATAACTCCGTCGGACGACACGTGGCACAGAAGATGTACCATATCATACCGTTGGGTGATTGCTTGCACTAACTCCTCAATACTCGGAAGCAAAACCGTGGTCGTCGCTGCATAAACATCTGCATAGGTACAACCATCGATTCTTAGAAGTTCGTCAAATGCGGAACTCAACGCGCAAACCAGCACCCTAGATCCAACAACTTCGTCCTTCCGAAACCAATTCAGGATATTCACTCGAATTCTCCAAAATTGTCCACGCCCCACGGCGAAATCATGCAACCACGCCTCTACTCAAGACTACTGACATCTCAACGAACCAGTTAGAAAATAAAGACTGCTGCAACCAAGAACAAATTGCCTGCAGGCGCTGCCAAGGCCTTACCGCTATGGAGCTATCTCGACTTTCTGCCCCTGAGATTCCAATGCTCGGCGAATGTTATCTGTGATCTCTTGTTTCTTCTCAGAAGTGATCGATCGCCCAGGGTCGTTATCCCAACGCGCGATGCTCGTAAGAAAGAGTGTGAACCCCTTAACGCCCATATCGACAGATACGGTCATGGTTCGATCCCCTTCGGTATAGACCAAACGATCCCTCTTCGGAAGAATCGCAAATCCTTCGTCACTGAGTATCCATCCTGGCTTGAGCCAGCTTGTTCTAAACATGTCGATTAAAATGGAACATGGCTGAATCTCCCTGTCAGAAAAGCCGATTCAAAGGCGTTCCAGATTGGACCGCTATATCCACCTAGTCCCTCAAACATCAAGACTTGCCCCTGTGCGCCGCTTGCAAAGGCCCTAGATGCCGACGCCCACAGAGGTTGCATCATACTTACTGGAACGCCCAGTTCGTCCATAAACTCAAGCGCAGAGCCAACGCGAGTCATCTCGAGCGTCGTGCCACCTGTCATCGATGCATATGCTCGAGCCCCGAAGTATCCTGCTCCGGACCAGAACACCCTGTTAGTGGCAGGGCCAAAGAAAACACTTTTGGCAACGGCTGGTGCTGCAACTGCAGCCTCAGCGACTGTCGGCACCCAGCGACGACTCCAATTGTTGCATATCCGAAAAGGTCGGCGGCACCAGCAGAGTTGTTCCAGAGCTGTGCCATGCCGGACCCTTTAAAGAGTCCCTCTATGCCGGGGGTCGTCACGTCTCCTTTGCTGGCGGTCGACAAGCCGGGAATGGCCTGAGTCGCATCGGTCAGGTCGACGTTCAAGTTCTGAGTATCTCCATACTCACATCCAATGAAGCAAGTGCTTATCGTAGACCTCGTCTCTGTTTGATCGCCATTCACATCTATGCCAAGGGTCGTCTGTAAGTCTTCGCAACCGACAACATAGTCTTGACTCCCCACAGGCGGGCATAGTCCCAGCGGATCGACATTGCTGAGCGGGTTGTTGGCGACGTAGGCATAACGGTTCCAGGTCTGGGGTTAGTGATATCGACTGCGGCCAGCCCTGCCGGATCGGGCACCAGCCAGCGTCCCTGGTTCGACGCCTGCTGGCGGAACAGGAAGTCGTAGATGCCCGTCGGGCCTCCAATCACATCCTGTGTCTGCCCGGTGAAGATGCGGTCAGGGGTTCCGATCTCAGCGTAGGTCTCGCCAAATGGCGCATACGCCCGGTCGCTCGTCACCCCTCCCGCCGTGTCAGTTTCGAAACGCGTTGACCCCAGCCAGTCGGCATGACGGTAATACTGAAGTCCGCTGCCGTTGTACACCGCTTGCACCCCGCCCGGCAGCGGAACCGTGTACGTCAGCAGGCTCTGGCCGCGCAGGTTGGCGAATTTCTGCCCCGAGGGCCCATACAGGATCTGCGTGTAGCCGCCGTTGTAGCCGATCTCGACTGTGCGCCCGAAGGCGTCGTAGGTGACCGGACTGCCATATACGGTTGTGGGCCGACCCTCGGCGTCGTAGCTGTAGGTGTAGCTCCCGTCGTTGATCACGTTACCCATGCCGTCGTAGGTGAAATTATCATCCCACGTTAGCCCAAAGGAAGAGCTAACCCTTCGACAGCTCACGGTAGCCCGCGGGGGCACTGGGCCAACCGGAGAACGCGCCGCTCCCGCATTTGCCAATCACAGACAAATCTGGGCCACCGGCTCAAGAAACCCGCGGGCGCACAAAACGCGCGTCCCGGGCAAAACCGGTCCCAAATGGGACACTTCTTGATCGGGACCGGCGGAACTGGCGGCGCTTGCAACTTCCGTGCCGGTTTGCCATCCAATAAGTAATGTTGGATTTGGGGCGGAGCGAGCGGCCGAAACTGGCCGCTGCTTCGTTGTAAAGCGCTTGTTTTCGGGGTATAGTTGCTTAGGACTGTTGTGTTTTGTGGTTCCCCCGTCCGGCGGGGCGCCCGAGCATTTGGCGAAGCACATCGGTGGGCATTAGCCCACTTTTTATTTCCACCTGCAATTCGCTGGAACTGGCGAGTACAGGCGGCTCCAGAAGCCTGACGCCCGGCTTGCGCACATCTGGTCAGCCGAAACAGGGCAGGCGGTTCGGGAATCCAGATTGTCCAAAGAGACGAATGTCTGCGGGTTTGGAGAAAGTTCGGGAGATCGCGCAGCGGGTTGCCGATTCCAGCGGCCTTGAGCTGGTGGATGTGGAGCTGCGAGGCGGCGGCAAGGCGCGCATGCTGCGGATCTACATCGACAAGCCGGGCGGCGTGACCCACGAGGACTGCTCGAATTTCAGCCGCGAAGCGGGAACGATTTTCGACGTGGAAGAGGCGGTTCCGGGCAGCTCGTACACGCTCGAGGTTTCGTCGCCCGGGCTGGATCGCAAGCTGCTGAAGGCGAGTGACTATGAGCGATTCACGGGCAGCCTGGTCAAGCTGACCACGCGCGATCCGGTGGCGGGAAACCGGCACTTTGAGGGACGGCTGAAGGCGTTCAGCAACGGTCGGCTGGAGTTGGAGCTGCTTCCGGGCAAGAAGAAGAAGCAGCAGCAGGCCGAGCCGGACGCGGGAACAAACGTGGAAATCGAGCTGGGTAACGTCGAGAAGGCGAACCTGGTTCCGGAATTTTAAGAGTTTCGCAGAACGGTCTTTCGCAGAACGGTCTAAGGTGGCGAGAAGTTATGGCAAGTGAACTCTACAACGTAATCGATGCGCTGAGCCGGGAGAAGGGGATCGACCCGAACATCGTCGTCAGCGCGGTGGAAGACGCCATTGTTGTCGCTACCCGCAAGGCCTATAAAACCCAGGAAACCCTGCGGGCCGAGCTGGACAAGGAAACCGGCCAGATCCGTGCCTATGGGGTCAAGACCATCGTTGAGGGCGCCGAGCAGGTGGAAGATCCGAACCTGCAGATTTCGTTGGAGGCCGCGCGGCGCGTCGATCCCAATGCCGAGATCGGCGGCGAGCTGCGCACCTATAAATCCACCGACGTGCTGGGACGCATCGCAGCTCAGCTGGCGAAGCAAGTCATCTTCCAGAAGGTGCGCGAAGCCGAGCGCGACACGGTTTATAACGAGTACATCGGGCGCGTGGGCGAAGTGATCAATGCGACGGTGAAGCGCCAAGAAGGCCAGGACGTGATTGTCGACGTCGGCAAGGCCGAGGCGCGCATGCCGAAGAAAGACCAGTCGCGGCTGGAGTCGTTTGCTCCGGGCGAGCGCGTCCGCGTAGTGATTTCGCGGGTGGAAAAGGCGTCGAAGGGGCCGCAGGTGGTGGTATCGCGTGCCGTGCCGGAGCTGGTAACGCACCTATTCCAGACAGAAGTGCCGGAGATTTACGACAACACGGTAGTGATTCGCGCCATCGCGCGGGAAGCCGGCGAGCGCACCAAGATTGCTGTGATGTCGAAGGACAAGGACGTCGATCCGGTGGGCGCCTGCGTCGGCATGAAGGGAATGCGGGTGCAGTCGATCATCCGCGAGCTGCGCGGAGAGAAGATCGACATTATCGAATACCAGGAAGATCCCGTGGCCTTCGCGGAGCGGGCGCTGCAGCCGGCGAAGGTCAGCCGCGTCACTGTCCTGGAAGGACAGGAAAAACACCTGGAAGTGATCGTCGACGACAGCCAGCTTTCGCTTGCCATCGGCAAGAAGGGACAGAATGTCCGCCTGGCGGCCAAGCTGCTGGGCTGGAAGATCGACATCAAGAGCGAAGAAGAGAAGCGGCAGGAAGTGGAGCAGGCCATGTCGGGCTTGATGACCCAGCAGGTCACGCCGCTGGAGAACGTTCCGGAGCTGGAAGCAGGCATCGTCGAGAAGCTGCACTCCGCAGGCATTACCAGCGTGGAAGCGCTTGCCGATATGACACCCGAGCAGCTCGAGGAAGTTCCCGGCATCGGGCCTAAGACCATCGAGAAGATCAGTATCGCGGTGAACAGCTACTTCTCCTCGCTGGATGCGGCTGCGGCCGAAGTGGAAGTAGCGGAGGGCGGCGCCGAAGAAATGCTGGCGGAGACGGGCACAGAAGAAGCGGGTGCAGAAGAAGAGTCGGTTATTCCTGACGAGCCCATTCCGGGAGAAGGCCTGCCGGGAAGCGATGAGAATCCGCTGCCTGAAGACGAGATGCTCGAAGGCGGCGGCGACGAGAGCGCGGAAGGCCCCGATTCAGGCGGCCAATCGGGCGACGTGGAAGGGCTTTCGGACGAAGCTGAAGCGTCGGACGACAGCGTGGAAGATCTGGTGGAGAGCGGCCAGTACTTTGAAGCGGAAGTGGTCGACGGCGTCGAGAATGCTCCCGATGCCGATGAGGGCGAAGTGGTCGTACGCGAGCGGCCGGAGACGCCCCAGGACCGCGAAGATATTTCGGAGGAAGAATTGCCCGGGCCGAAGAAAACCGGGCTGCAGGAATAGAGGTTAAGAAATCAGGAAAGGCAGATTTGCGGTTTGCGCCGCAAGTCGAGTGACATCACGGTGAGGGCGGCTATGACGGCTTAACGGGACGGCACAATACGGAGGGATAACAGGGCGGATGCATCAGCAGCTACAGAAGATACGAATCAATGATCTGGCACGGGAACTTGAGGTCAAAAGTAAAGTCATTCTCGATATCCTGAGCAGGGTCGGAGTCACCGAAAAGAAAACGCACTCGAGCTCCATCGAGGTGGACGAAGCCGAGCGTGTGAAGCAGTTTTACCACGAGCATGGCGAGCCCGGTGCTTCTCCGCGCAGCGCGCGCATTAGTGTTGCGGTTGACGAGTTCAAGCCCAAGATCGATCTTTCGCACATCTCCAAGCCGGGAGACGTGTTGAAGGCGATCACGGAGAAGGCGCAAGCGCCCGCACGTCCGCATCCGCCCGCGCCGGCAGCTCCGACGCCCGCTCCTGTCCGACAGACTGTAGCTACGCCTCCTGCCCCGCCCAAAGCCGCGCCGACAGCTCCCGCAGCGAGTGCTGCGCCGCCGGCAAACGAAGCGAAGCCGGCTCCGCGATTCATCACCCCGCAGTCGGTTGCACGTCCACCGGCTGCCGTCATAATTCCGCCTAAGGCAACACCGCCGAAGCCTGCTGCTCCTGTGCAGTCCGCAGCGCCGGTGCAGGCGCCGCCGATCAAGGCGTCAGAGCCGGTCATTGAAGACCAGATTGCCGACACCGAACCTGCAATTGCGAGCGAGGCAGCTACCCTGGAAGCTCCACGGGTAACGCCGAGTGAAGCAGCGCCGCCAGCGTCGAGTGCTACACCGCCTCCGGCGCCCACGACCCGGCCGCCGGCGACTCGCGTTCCGCCGCCGACAGTGCGGCCCGGATCACCAATGTCGCCAGGCCAGGTCGCGGCTCGTCCGACAACGCCTCCGGTACGGCCTGGGCAACCAATTGGCGGTTCGCAGCGCCGGTTGATCGTTCCCCAGACGGGGCCGCGCCCGGTGTACACTGCGCCACCGCAAGCCCCGCCGCGTCCAAGCCCGAGCGCGGGAGCCGGTGCTCCACCTCGTGGTGCAATGCCGGAGCGTGGCAAACCCATTTTCCAGCGTCCGCGTCCAGGTGCGCCCGGACAAGGCGGAGCGCCCATGGGGCGTACGCCGATTCGGCCAGGCGAGCGTCGCGGGCCACATCCTACGCGCACCGGTGCGCCGGGAATGCGTCCGCCGTTTGGAGGCGGCCCGGGTCTGGCTCCTCCGCCGCCGACAGGACAGCGCCCGCAAGGCCGTCCGGCACGACCGGGTCAGCGTTACGTCGCGCCACGTGGGGTGAAGGAAGGCCCGATGAAGGGCTTCGTTCCACCGCCGCGTTTGTCGCTTTCGACTGAGCCGCTGCCGATAACGCGCGCCATTACGATCCCGGAAGGCATCAGCGTGAAAGACCTGGCGGAGAAGCTGGGCATTCGCGCTAAAGATCTGATTGCCCGCCTGCTGTCGCGGGGAGTGTTCGCTACCGTCAACCAGACGCTCGATTCAGAGCTCGCCTCAGAGATGGCGCGTCACTTCGGCGCAACCACCGATGTGATCACTTTCGAAGAGCAGCTCGCAAAGGACAGCGTTGCCGGCGAGAGTGCAAGCGAAGATATGGCTCACGCTGTTCCGCGTCCTCCGGTGGTGACCATCATGGGCCACGTGGATCACGGCAAGACCAGCCTGCTGGATGCGATTCGCTCGACCAACGTGGCCGAAGGCGAAGCTGGTGGAATTACGCAGCACATCGGCGCCTACAAGGTGGCGATCACAGATACCAACTCGCCGGCGTATGGGCGCGAGATCGTGTTCCTGGATACGCCCGGTCACGAAGCGTTCACCCGTATGCGTGCCCGTGGATCGAAGGTGACCGACATCGTGGTGTTGGTGGTGGCTGCCGATGACGGCGTGATGCCGCAAACGGTCGAAGCCATCGATCACGCCACGGCTGCCAAGGTGCCGATCATCGTAGCGGTGAACAAGATCGACAAACCGGATGCGATGCCCGAACGGGTGAAAAAGCAACTGGCAGACCGCGGTCTGATGCCGGAAGACTGGGGCGGCACGACGGTGTTTGTTGACGTTTCGGCGAAGCAGAAGACGAATCTCAACCTGCTGATGGAAATGGTATGTCTGGTGGCAGACCTGCAGGACCTGAAGGCAACCCCGGATCGTCTGGCGACGGGCACTGTGCTCGAAGCCAAGCTCGATCGCGGACGAGGTCCGGTGGCAACGGTTCTGGTACAGAACGGCACGCTCCACAACGGAGACAATTTCGTAGTCGGCAATGTTTTCGGCAAGGTGCGCGCCATGTTCAACGATCGTGGCGCAGCCATGGACGCCGCTACCCCGGCCACGCCGGTGGAGATCCTCGGCCTCGAAGGCTTACCGCAGGCCGGTGATCAACTGGTGGCAGTGGCCGACCGCGAAAAAGCACGCGACATCTCCGAGTACCGCGAGCAGAAGGCCCGCGAGGCCCAACTGGCCAAGAGCTCGCGTGTGTCGCTGGAAGGTCTGGCGGAGCAGCTGAAATCTGCCGGAGTCAAGGAACTGCCGATCATCCTCAAGGGCGACGTGCAGGGCTCGGTGGAAGTGCTGGGCGACCTGCTGATGAGAATGTCGAACGAGAAGGTGAAAATCAACATCATGCGCGCCAGCGTAGGCGCCATCACCGAAAGCGATGTGCTGCTGGCTTCGGCCTCGAACGCCATCATCATCGGCTTCAATGTGCGTCCGGAACGCAAGGCACAGGAGATGGCGGAGCAGGAGAACGTCGACATCCGCCTGCATTCGATCATTTACGAGCTACAGGATGAAATCAAGCGCGCCATGACCGGCATGCTTGAGCCGGTCTTCCGCGAAAACTACCAGGGTCGGGCAGAAGTGCGCGAGACCTTCCGTATCCCGAAGGTGGGCACGGTGGCCGGCTGCTACATCGTCGACGGCACCATCAAGCGCGATAACGAGGTGCGCCTGCTGCGCGACCACGTCGTTGTGTTCAAGGGCAAGATTGGTTCGTTGCGCCGCTTCAAGGAAGATGCCAGCGAAGTGCGCAACGGCATGGAATGCGGCATTTCGATCGCGAATTACGGCGACATCAAAGTGGGGGACCTCATCGAGGCGTTCGTCACCGAACGCGTCGCGGCGGAAGCGCTGGTGTAGAAGGGGACGGCCTTTAGGCCGTCCGTCAGACGCTGCTGGATTGATTCGGCTTTATTTACGGTATGGGGATTGCGCGCCGACCTACGTCGCCGCGCAAACTTCATATTGGGCAGCTTTCGGCACGGCTGCAGCCGTGCCCTGATACAAAGCTCAGACTGGGCACCTCTCTTTCGGAGCCATAGCTTCATCCGAAGCGAGCAGATTACGCTGTCATGATCGCTTATCTCACGCTGGAGATTCGCATTGAAGCGGCGCATTCACTGAAGGACAAACGTCAGGTAGTGCGCAGCGTGAAAGATGGCCTGCGCGCTCACTTCAATGTCGCAGTGGCGGAGATTGATGCCAGCAATGCCTGGCAGCGGGCCACGCTGGGGGTGGTCAGCATTTCGGGATCGCGTTCGTATCTGGAGGGCCTCATGCACAACGTGGAAAGGCATGCGATGCGTGTGGCCAACAACAGCGGCGGCGAGATCGTCGACTCGTTTGTCGAGTTCCTCAGCGAGGCCGAAGCCGGCGAGACAACGAACCAGGCGTCGTGACGGCAATCACCGCTTTGTCTGCAAATGGGCGTATGCTCTAACGTTCGCCTGTTGCCGGAGCAGTAACGAAAGACGATGGAGAACAGGGGACAGAGACATCACCGCGAGCGCCGGGGCGAGGCGCTGAGAGAAGAGATCGCAACCCTGGTAGAGGGCGAACTCGAAGATCCTCGCATCGGGCTGGTCACGGTCAATGAAGTCCAACTCGCGCCGGACGGCAAAATTGCGCGGGTCTTCGTGCAGGTCGACGGCGACGAGGCAGAAGCTGCCGAAAGCATGGAAGGGCTGGAAGCCTCCATCGGATACATTCGGCACCAATTGGTTGCGAACCTGGGATTGCGCCACGCTCCCGAGCTGGTTTTCGTGCTTGATCGTGCTCAGCAGTACAGCGATCGAATCGACCAACTGCTGACGCGAATCAAGAAGAGAAAGCGCTGAGCTGGGGCGCTGATAGAGCGGGCCGTCTGGTCTGCGTTGTTAAGTCCCTGGAGGGGCGTGCGACGGAACATCGCAAGCCTTGGCGAACAAACACAACGGAGATAGACGCGGCGCGCAAGGGCCGCACTGGCAAAATGCTGGACGAAGTCCTAAATCAGATCGAGCGACATAAGCGGTTTCTCCTCACCTCGCACGCCCGCCCCGACGGTGACGCTGTCGGTTCTACTCTCGCCTGCGCCCAGATTCTCCGGAGCATGGGCAAGGAAGCCGTTGTCGTGCTGAGCGATGGCGTTCCGGTGATCTACCGGCGGCTACCTTTCAGCGACGCCGTTTTGCAGAGCACGGAGGAGGCGCCGGACACCGAAGCCGCCATTATCCTGGAGTGCGATGGTGTCGCGAGAACCAAGCTAACCGGCTTGGAACGCCACTACCTGATCAACATCGATCACCACGCGACCGCCCGGCCCTTCGGGGACGTGAACTGGATCGATACCACGGCCTGCGCCACCGCCGAGATGGTTTTTCTGCTGGCACGACAGGCAGGAGTAAAGATCTCGCCCGAGGTTGCCACCTGCCTGTATACTGCGGTGCTCACCGATACCGGATCCTTCTGCTTCCCGGGGACGACCGAGCGGACCTTCGGACTGGCGCAGGAACTGGTTCGCTGCGGCGCGGACCCGGTCGATATCGCGCACAAGGTCTACTTCTCCACGGCGGTTTCGAAGATGCGCCTGCTGGGTGCGGCACTCTCCAACCTGCACCGCCAGGGCAATCTGGTGTGGATGCACATCACGCAGGAGACGATGGAACGCTGCGAAGCCACCGAGGCAGATTGCGAGGGCCTGGTAAATTATGCTCTTGCCATCGAGCGGGTTGAGGTTGCGCTCTTTTTTCGTGAACTGCCGAGCGGCAACTTCCGCGTGAGCCTGCGCAGCAAGGGAAATGTGAATGTCGCAGCGGTAGCCGAATTCTTCGGGGGCGGCGGACACGAATGCGCCAGCGGCTGCGCAGTGAATGGTCCATTGGCGAATGCCCTGGAACAGTTGCTCGGCCAGTTTCGGGTTCGCGGCTACGATTTGAAGGTGCAATAGCCATCGCCACTCTGCGCAAGAAGCGTGATCCCGCCGCCAGTGATCGCCTGCGCCGGTCGACTGAACTGCTCACCCTGATTGTCGTCTGCTCCTTTCTATTTCTTGCCGGGGTGCAAAGCGTTGGACTCGTCGGCGCTGATGAGCCGCGCTATGCCCAAATCGCGCGCGAGATGCTGCAACGGCACAACTGGGTCACTCCTACATTGTGGGGCAAGCCCTGGCTGGAAAAACCTCCCCTCTATTACTGGATGACCGCGCTGGCATACAAGGCCGGCGGAGTGCATGACTGGGCAGCGCGCCTTCCATCGGTGGTGCTGGCTTCGCTCATGGTGTTCTTCATCTACTTTTGGGCGCAGCGGTTCTACAAAGGCATGCAGTCAGATGCCGCGCTCATCACTGCAGCCTCGGCCATGATGATCGGCTTTTCGCGCGGAGCCAGCATGGACATGCCTCTGACCGCGACATTTACCATAGCCATGTTGTCCTGGTATGCGTGGTACAAAGGGCGAAATCGTGTCTGGTTGCTGGCGTTCTACTTCCTGCTGGGATTGGCGACACTTGCCAAGGGGCCGGTTGCGGTATTTCTCGCGGCCGTCATCCTCCTGATCTTCGCCGCCCTCAGACGTACCTGGAAACTGCTGTTGCAGACTCTTTGGCCTGCGGGAGTGTTGCTGTTTCTGGTGGTCGCGTTGCCCTGGTACATCGCGGTACAACGCGCCAATCCAGACTTCTTTCGCTTCTTCATTCTCCAGCAGAACCTGGCCCGCTACGCTTCGAATCTTTATCATCATGCGCAGCCTTTCTGGTATTTCGTGCCGGTGGCTCTGGTAGGACTGGTTCCCTGGACCGCGTTCTCGGTTGCAGCCGTTGTGGATGCTCTTCGCGACTGGCGGTACTCGGCGGAGCAGCCCGCGGGCGAAGAAGACCTGCGGACCTTCCTGGTGATCTGGTTCCTGTTCCCGATTCTGTTCTTTTCCATCTCCCAATCGAAGTTGCCGGGCTACATTTTGCCGTCGATTCCGGCGGTGGGGATTTTACTGGCCGACTTCATTCGCCGGCGGGAGAGCGAGGGAGACCGGCCGCCGCTGTGGCTGATTTTGCTGCATGCTGCAATTTCTGCAGCTCTTCTGATTGCGGCTTTCGTGGTTCCGTTCAAACTGCTGGGCCTGCCTTTGCCCGTAACAACGCTGATTGTCGCTGCGCTGTTGGCAATCTGTGCCCTGGCGATGTTTGTCGCAACGTTGTTGGGCCGCGGATATCCTGCGCTGCGGTTCACGACCCTCGTGCCGGTCGTCATCGCCTTTGCGCTGGTTCTGCGCGGCAGCGCTCCCATCATCGACGTACTGCAGTCGGCCAGACCGGTGCAGGCCTCGCTACAAACGACTGCTCTGGGCCTGCTGCCGGAAATTGCCGTCTACGATGTGCCGCGATCGATCGAGTACGGGCTGGGTTTCTACCGCGACCACTTTGTCGCCAGCTATGGCAGGAACGAGATACCGGACAAAACGCACGTGGTGGTGGCTGCCGCGGGAGCGCAGAAAGAACTTGCGTTCCTGCTCCCGCAGCGGAGGGTCACCCGCATCGGAGGCTTCGCGCCATTGCACAAGCCTTTGTATGATTTCTATTTAGTCGCAGCCAAACCGGCAGACGCATCCCCTGACAGGAACGTCCCGCCGAAAGACTGACCGTGGAAATCCTCGACCTCAGACACTTCGCATCTCCGGATTTGCGCCCGCTGCTCGACGATGAAGTCGAAGCCTGGGGCACCGTGTTGGCGTGGGACTATCGCAGCTCCGCCGACATGGTATTGCGCTATATCGATGCCAAGATTCTGCCGGGATTCGCGGCCGTCGAGCGCGGCAGCATTATCGGCTACGCGTTTTTCGTGTATGAGGGAAGCAAAGGAGTAATCGGCGACCTGTTTGTCAGGCCCTCACACGCCGCTGCCCGCGAAACTGAACTCCGGCTGTTGGAACACGTGCTGGAAACGCTGCAGGAGTCTCCCGGCGTGCATCGGGTTGAAGCGCAGTTGCTCACGCATTGCACGGACGATCTCTCGGCGCCTTTCCTTACCCGGGGATTTCAGCGTTACCGCCGGCTTTTTCTGTCGCTGCAGGTCCTGGACAACGATGCTCCTCAGTTCCCTGCCGTGCGCCCGATGAAAGACGTACAAATCCGTCGCTGGACCGAGCAGGACTACCAGCCCGCTGCCGGGATCATTACCGCGGCCTACCGGGCACACATCGATTCGGAAATTAACGACCAATACCGCACCAACGCCGGGTCGATGCGGTTCCTGAATAACATCGTGCGCTTTCCCGGATGCGGCGTGTTTGACGCCGACTCATCCTTTGTCGCCATTCACAAGCCTTCGCACGCTTTGATTGGGCTGATTCTCTGCTCGCGCATCCGGCACGACGTTGGCCACGTCACACAAATCTGCCTGTTACCCGAATATCGCGGAGCCGGAATCGGCGAGAACCTGCTGGCCGCCAGCTACAATGCGCTTCGCGGCAGAAAGGTCTCCCAACTCTCGCTCACCGTCACAGAAGCAAACCGCAACGCGGTCGAGCTCTACCGGCGCATCGGCTTTGAAGAGCGCCGAATCTTCGATGCCTTCGTTTGGGAAGGCTGAGGCCACCCAATGCAGTAGCTGCCACTTTCCGCACGGCCGAACAGGTTGCAGAAAAACTCGCTATTGGTTCGGTTTGTATCAGGGCCCTTTACTTCAGTCGGGTCGAATGAAGCGCCAAAATAGGGGCTTTAAGCCCCTGAAACAAAGTGCCCAGGGCCTAAAGGCCCGTTTCTTATACTCCGGTAGCGGCCCGGTCAAAGCCGTGCCCTGATACAAAGGTCGCGGGCTGTTGATTCGTGCCTTGACTCGAATCGTCGCGAAGCCCGAGCTTTCAGCAACTTCGTTCCCGCCTGCTGAAAGTCCTCAATTCGTAAGAAAACGAGTGGAGCTGCTCTGCTTACAGTCCCGCACCGGCGACCGTCGCCATGTTGCTGCTCTCCAGCGCGCGGTTCAGTGCCGGAAGATCATCCTTGATCAGCTTCTGATAGTCCTCTTTCACCTTGGCGTACTCACCTTCATAAAGTTTCACCAGTTGCAGTTGATTGTCCGTGGGAGCGAAGTCGGCTCCACCGGCGACGTCGCCACCTCCGGTGCCGACCGCCGCGTTGAGCCAGATCAGATTCAAGTAAAGCTCATAGGGCTCGACGAAGTATTTGTCGTCGCTGTTGGTCATCGCCCTGGAGGTCAACTGGTACTCGATGCTCTTCAGCTTCTTGTTCATGGCCTCGACCTGCTTCAGGAGTTCGGCCTTCTGCGCCGCCTTCGCCTTATCTGAGTTGGGAGAAGCAGCCGGCGGCTGGTCGTCGTATTCGTCATCATCTTCGTCCGCAGACGCCTGAACGGCTCCTGTCTCCTTCTTCTTTTCGGGGCGCAGCATAGTCTGGAGTACTTCGAGCTGCTTACGCAGCCATTCAATCCGATTAATGGAATCGGAGACCTGGCTGATAAGGCTGCTGATGCGTAGCAACGTCTGCACCGATTGTTCAATGTCGGCACTGGAGCCGGGGGCATGGGGATCGGCCAGGATGGTGAGTGGCTGGTTATAGGTTTGCCCATCGACCTTCAAACGCACCGTGTATTTTCCCGGAGCCACGATAGGTCCGACCTCGGCAGAATTGATTCCCCAGTGAGTGATCGGGCGGGAATCTGCTCCCCGGAAACGCGGCTCCTCCCAGATGTGCGGATTATCCGGAGCCACGGTTCGCAGGGCCACCAGACGAGGCGGCTCGTAACGCATGTCCCACTTCACGCGATTGATGCCGGGCTGGCCCTTCGCTTCCAGCTTGCGCACCAGCTTGCCCTGAGAGTCCAAAACCTCAAGCTCCACCTCGCCCTTCGGTTTGTCTTTGAGGGAGAAGTTCAGCATCGCCTGACCGGCGTGCGTGAACCGGAAGGTTGGCCGAGGCTCGAACAACTCGACCGCCGCGTTGGAGTGGTTCTTCGCCATCTGCTCCAGCGGTGTGATGTCGTCGAGAATGTAGAGCCCGCGTCCGTAGGTGGAAATCACCAGGTCGTGAAACTCCTTCTGCACCACCGCCCAGCTTACGGGAGCGTGCGGCAGGCCATTTTCCAGCGCAGTCCAGTGCCCGCCGTCATCCAGTGAGTAGTAGAATCCGTTGCCGGTTCCAGCGAACAGCAAACCTTTCTGGTTGGGGTCTTCGGCAACGATGCGCACATACGACAACTCGCTCTTCGGCAGATTGCTCATAATTGGCGCCCATGTCTTGCCGAAGTCTGTCGTCCTGTAGATGTAAGGATCGCGATTATTCACCAGGTGAAGATCGACACTGATGTATGCCGTGCCCGCGTCGACGGCCGAGGGCGCGATGCTGGTAATTGTTCCCAGCGGGGGCAAGCCGGAGATGTTCTTGGTGACATTCGTCCAGTTTCCACCGCCGTCTTTCGTGTACCAGACCTGGCCGTCGTTGGTGCCCGCCCAGATAAGACCCTTCTGGGCTTTCGATGGTGCGAGCGCGAAGATAACCTCTCCGTAGAACTGCCCCAGGTTGTCGCCCACGATGCCCCCCGAGGGAATGATGTACGCCGGGTTTTGCGTCGACAGGTCAGGACTGATTACCGACCAGCTTTGTCCGGCGTTGGAGGTTTTGAAGACAACCTGGCAGCCGTAATACACCGTATTGTGGTCGAAGGGGTCGATGGCCAGCGGCGCAGTCCAGTGACAGCGGTATTTGACATCGTTGGGCGGCGAGTCGAGCGTGATCTGCGACGGGCTGACCGAGTGCGCCTTCTTGGACCGCGCATCCCAGCGCGTCACCTTGTTTCCATAACAGGTGGCCCACACGATGTTGGGATCGACCGGATCGGGCACGGTGAAGCCGGACTCGCAACCACCCATGCCGTGGTCCCAACCAACCTCGCCCCAGCCTTGCGGCACGCTGGGTCCGCGCATGTTCCCGTCGTCCTGCATGTTGCTGTAGAAGTAGTAGGGAACCTGATTGTCGACAGCGACGTGGTACATCTGGCCGATCGGCAACGACACGCGATGAAAGCCCCGGCCATGAACGGTCGTGATGTTCAGGCCGCCGTCATCCGTGATGACGAAGCGGTCTGCGTCCTTGGGATCGATCCAGATGTCGTGGGTGTCACCGCCCCAGTGCTTCTCGTCGAAGTTGAACCCGCCGTCGAGCGACTGGAAGAATGAGCTGTTAGCCACCAGTATTTCGTTTTCGTTGGTCGGCGAGACGGCGAGGCGGATGTAGTATCCGGCACGGCCGATCAACGGACGCTGATAATTGACCGCCTTCCAGTTTTCGCCGCCATCGTCGGAGCGCCAGACCGAACCCTGGTCCGCAGTCTGAATGAGCGCATAGACGCGATTGGAATCTGTCGGCGCAACTGCGACATCGATTTTGCCCAGCGGTGAGTGAGGCAGGCCGTGCCCCTCGATGCGCTTCCAGGTCGTGCCGCCATCGTGCGAAACCCAGATGCCGCTTCCCGGGCCGCCGCTCAGCTCCGCCCAGGTGTGCATCTCGACCTGCCACATGCCGGCAAACAGCGTGTGCGGATTTTCGGGGTCCATCGACAGCCCAGAGCAGCCGGTGTTCTCATCGGCAAACAGCACGCGGTCCCAATGCTGGCCGCCATCGGTGGTGCGATACACACCGCGCTCCTGCTGCGGCCCGGTGGTGCGGCCCAGTACACAGGCGAAAACGATATCCGGATTGGTGGGATGAACAATGATGCGGCCGATGCGTCCTGACTGCGGCAGTCCCATGTTCTTCCATGTCTTGCCCGCGTCGGTCGATTTGTAGATTCCATCGCCCATAACATCGACATCGCGAATCGTCCAGGCTTCACCAGTTCCCGCCCAAACGGTCGAGGGCTGGGAAGGAGCCACCGCCAGCGCGCCGATTGCCGCCGCCGGTTCTTTATCGAAAATTGGGTCCCAACGGTTGCCGCCATCGGTCGACTTCCAGACGCCGCCTGACGCTGCGCCCGCGTAATAGGTGCTGGGATCGCCAGGAATCCCGGCGATCGACGCCACACGATTGCCGACACGCGGTCCGACAAAGCGAAACGTGAGTTGGTCGTTCTTGCTGGTGTCCGGAGATTGTGCGACGGCGGAGAGAACAGTGCAGATACTGATAATGAATACGCTCAGTCTTCTGACGAGCATTGCTTGAGACCTCCAACGGCCAGGCCGCTTTTCGAACCAGGGCGCGCGCGATTCAAATGTTACGAAACGATTTACGCGAACGGAGCAGTGTACCACCGGAAGGTGTGTCAGCTTGTACGTGTGCCCCAAGTCAGCGTTCCCCTCTGAATCCACTTTGAGTTGGCGCTTTGCCGCCGTCATGACCAAGAGCATTGGCCAAGTGTACGGGTGCCCCACTCGGGCTGCTGTTGCCCGGCTGGGAATGTCGAACGCCCAAGGGCGGCAAACGAAGCCGGAATGGAGCACCCCGCTAGTTTCTAATTGCTAATTGCTAGTTGCTTCTTCTTCCTCCAGCATGAACTCCAGCACTTCCTGCGGAGCCGACGAGGTCCACACCGGAGCAAACGACAGGCGATGCAGCGGAGTCGGGCCTTTCTCGCGCAAGATCTTGAGGTGTTTGGGGGTGCTGTAGCCTTTGTTGGACGCGAGGCCGTATTCGGGATACACCGGGTCCCAGGCGCTGACCATGGCATCACGCTCGACCTTCGCGATGATCGAGGCCGCGGCGATGGATGCCGAAAGCGCGTCGCCGTGAATGATCGGCGTCTGCGGGCAATCGCAGCTGAGGCGCAGGGCGTCGATCAACAGATGATCTGGCCGCAGCACAAGTTGGGCGACCGCCTCTTCCATAGCGCGCTTCGAGGCCCAGTAAATGTTGATCTGGTCGATGGTTGAGACATCGACGGCGGCTATTGCCCACGCCAGCGAGTGCTCACGAATTCGCGGTGCGAGGGTTTCGCGCTGCTCGCGATCCAGCAGCTTGGAGTCGCGCAGCCCGCGAATGCGGTGGGCCGGGTCGAGAATGACGGCTGCCGCCACGACGGGTCCGAAGAGCGAACCGCGGCCCACTTCGTCCACGCCGGCGACCAGCTTTGCGCCTGTCTCCCACGCCTGCTTCTCGTACTTCAGCGTGCACTTCAGCCGCTTCAGCAGCCGCAATTTCAGCGTGGCCTTTGAGACCTGCTTTTCGTTATTGCCGGCAGTCTTTATCGGTTTGACAGAAACTCGGGACACAGAGAGAAGTTCAGCCTGTGCTCGATTCTAGCGCAAGTGGGATGAGTACACCTTCTCCAGGACATAAGAAAAGAGCGGTGCCGGGAAGCACCGCCCTAAGCGCGCGCCCCTTGCGGGGCGCGCTGTAGTTACATCAATGCTCTGTCGTCAGGCGAAATACGATAAAGCCCTACGGAACGATCGCGTTGATGAAGTTCGCGCCGTTCGGCGTGCCAACACCGGTAACCTCGTCCCAGCCGGGTCCCGTAACCAGGGTGCTATCCAAGCCAAATCCCAGATCGTACCACCGGGTCGATGTGCCCTCATAGAACGCGCTGGTGAACTTGGTGGGGACATCCGGGCCCACCAATGCCACCGCCGACCAATACGACGGTTTTATCGAGCCTGTGAAGATGTTGCCAGTCAGATTGGAAAGGCTGTACGGATTGGACTGTACGACGTCATACACCGCACCGTTCGGCAGCGAGTACAAATACGGCGCTGCCAAGCCTGCCGAGTGACCATTCTTCTGCTGGCTCTTCTGGTTCACGATCGCCCAAACGCCCGAGAACATCGGGCAGGAAGCACTCGTGCCGCCAATGACGGAAACCGTATACGTTCCCGGATTGTTGTACGAGTAGATGATCGTCAGGCCAGTGTATGGATCAGCCGTGAGTGAAACATCCGGCTGCCAGCGCCCCGTCCCGGGCAGGCTGGACTGCCAGGAAGGCTTGGCAAAGAACTGGCTCATACCTCCGCCGGCGCCGAAGTAGAAGCACTGTCCCGGCGGCTGCAGGGTCGTAGCGCAAAGCGGCGGAACATCGGGCGCCCCGGTATTGGGCTCGGCGATGCGGGTGATCGTCGTCCCCCACCCGGTCTGGAACTGCATGCTGTAATCGGCGTTCAGGAACGCGCTAACTCCGCCCACCGCGGTGGCATGCGGAGAGTTTGAAGGTACGCTGACGGTATACGCGCCCACGGCACGATAGAAGTCGCCATCGTCGCCGGTTGAGAAATCTACCGAGACCCCTAGTGTCGCGGCATTGGCGTTCAGATCATCCCAAGCCTGCATGTCCTGGGAGTCGTCATCGTACTCGTCAGAGCCGTAACTGTTGGAAACGACATTCCCCAGAGCGTTGTCCAGGGAATACTGAATTGCGCCCCGCAGGTTGATATCGGAGTTGTCAATCGCTTCGATAAGCACAACCTGTGCCGCCGGAGCCATTGCATGCGACCACTCGATGTCCAGCGTGGTCTCACCCGCCCAGCCGGAGTTGTACGGCGGCGGTCCCTGCGGGTCGTACACCGCAAAATTCGCTACCGGCAGGCTGAAGGTGCTGGAGAACTTCGCTATGTCAGCAGCCGCAGTGGGCGAACCGTAAGCGTCCACCACCACCACTGCTTGCCCGCTCCCATCCAAGCCGGAACCGTAAACCGCGGTAAGGCCATAGGCCGTCTGCATCGCTGCAGGCTCATAGCCACACGGCGGCAGGTGCCCCTGGCCGTTCTTGATATCGGCGCCATAACGGTTGCCCGTATACAACGCTGCCGGCATCTTTCCGCCGGTCGTAAAGCCATGGCTTTCTATACCGCGATAGCACTGGTACTCGTAATAGATTTGCCCCGATTTCGGGAGCGGCTTTCCCGCATACGCGCGGCCGGTTGCGGCATCGATCGGGAAGACGTGATGCGCCTTCATGAGCACTTCATGCAAGCCGCTGATGGAGCCGACGATGCCGGCAAGCTGAAGTGGAACGGAAGGATTGTTGATGTTTGAGTAACGGGTTTCGCCGTTGCGCAGGAAGCGGTCAATCTGCACACCAAAAGCTTTCTGCACCTCGGCAACTGTGCCCTGGGCGCTAACGGTGTAGTTGAATTTGTTCACCGCGGTGACAGTCAGCCCCTGCGATTTCAGGAAATTCTGCACCAGCTCCGCTTCCTGGGCCGTAGGGCCAAAGCGGTCGGCATACTGCTGTGGCGTAAGCCACTTCTGAAAGAGCGGTGAGTTGCGATCGTACAACTGCTGCAGCAACGCATCGCGCTGCGCACGGTTGTGCAACGCCAGATTCACCGTAATGGGAATCACCCGGGCGGGATTCTCCGCGCCCAGATTCGTCGCGCTGGAGACATATGGGGGCACACCGTTGGGAACTGCCGCCGCGAACGTAGCGGTCGAAACCACGGCCGCGAACACGGCGAGAGTAACAGCAACTCCAAAGAGTTTCGGTATCGCGTATCGTTTCATGATCGGAATCTCTCCATATCGATATCTGTCAGGTTGTGGAGAAGGCGGCCCAGCCAGTCACGATGGGCGAATCCGCCTTGCCTCTTGTGTGGGACCTGCTTTAGGACAGGAACCTCCGCCGGGCGACTCCCGCCAGCCCTAGCGCTCCTGAACCGAGAAGCACCAGGCTGCTGGGCTCCGGCACATCGCCTAATGTCGCCGAGCCCGGGGCCAGGTAGATTTCGTTACCGTCGCCTTCTGGCACGTTGACGCCCAGGATGATTGACAACGCATACGTGCCGTCGCCCTCCAGCGGCGAGAAGTTAAATGTGCCGGTGTACTCCTGTGTAGTGCCGCAATAGTTGCAGTCAGCCACCAGGAAGCTTCCAACCTCCACATTGTTGATGTACAGGTCGTTCTCGTAAGAGGCGCCCTGGTTGCCGCCCAGGTTGTTCATCAGGAGGAAATCGTAGGAGAGCGACTGGACTGACATCTGCCCAGTGAAGAAGATTTCTGTCACAAAGTCGCCTGCGGTAAACAGCGGTTCGCTCTGGTGATTCAGATTGCCCATGAAGTCGCAGGCATTGGCGTTGCAGGTAAAACTATTATCGCTCGGGAAGGTGACGATCGTGTCGGCGTAAGCCACTCCTACAACGAAACACGATAACGTCAGGAGCAACAGCATGACACGCACGGAAAGCTTTTTCATTCGATCCTCCGTAAATCGTGAAAGCACCATCTACGTATGGTTAAGGTTTACTGTGGGGGACATCTCTATTCGACGAGGGTCTTGGCCGCCCAAAAGAAGTACAAATAAGAATTCAGCGGGGCTCACGCCGAAGCTTCAATCTTGCGGATCCAGTGCGCACCAATGTGAGCACTATCGGAAAACGGGATAATCATAGCCCCAATTTTCGCAAAATCAAGCAGGAAAACCTACTATCACCGCTAGTATTTGGGCGGTTTTTGCACGTGAAAAAAGCGGTGCCGTAGCACCGCTTCTGCTGAGAGCGCGCCCCTTGCGAGGCGGCTGCCGAGGAGTGAAACACCACTTAGTTAGTTACTGCAAACCAAAGAACGGGTTGGCCATATCCACACCGTACGAGACTCCCAGTCCTGTTACCAGGTCATAGCCGGGACCTGCCGCGTGGCCATTGTTGCCAGTGATAACGTCCCAATAAAAGTATGGGTAGTTCGATCCCGGCGTGCCGAAAAGCCTGTACGGATGGTACAGCTGGTTATTGATGATCTGAGGGAAGTCCGCCTTGTTAAAGGTGCGACGAGCAGCCTCAATGTTGGCAAAAACTCCCGCAGTCACCGGAGTCGCCACGCTGGTGCCCCCCACCCGTCCGTAGCCGCCGTTGCCGCTGTCGTAGATGTAAACGGGGCTGGCCGTAGACGCGACCGCCGAGATATCAGGAGCGGCACGGTTCGACGCGCACAACGTGACACCATTGGTGGTCTGGAAAGTCTGCGCGGGTTCGTAAACGCTGCAACCGCCGCCGCTGCCCGCCCATCCGGTCTCATTGGTGCGATGGAAGTTGGCATCCACCGTCAGCTGGGTTCCACCGATACAGGTTGCATATGGAGACTGGCAAGGATAGATGGCAGGAGCTCCACCATCGCCGGAGGCAAACATGAGAGGCACGTCCAAGCCGACGTAAGCCTCATCTTCCTGTATCTCTCCCGCAAACTCGTCTTCGCCCCAGCTATTGGAGACGAAGTTCGCGCCTTCGATGTTGACCGCGGTTTGAACAGCTGTATTGAGATCGGAATCGTCGTTGGTGCAGCCTTCCACCAGCACGATCTTGGCGTTGGGAGCCATAGCGTGCGCCCATTCGACGTCAAGCATGGTCTCTACTTCCCATCCGCTGTCAGAGCCGCAGTAGTTCATACCGCCGTTCTGATCGACATCTTTGAAGCAGCCATTCGCCGTGGTGCAGGCCGGCAGCCCCATGTCGGTGCTGAAGAAGTTCAGATCAGCTTCAACATTGGCATAATGGAACGCGTCGGTGATGGCGATGGTGACGCCGGCTCCGCCGTTAGCGCCGACGATGCTGGGCGTGCCGTATGCGATTTCAACCGATGGCGGGCAAAAGCCGTTCTTGTTGCAATTGACAGGTTTGGTCGGAGGCAAACCGGGATGGAACCCACCCACAACCCACAGAAACGAGCGGAAGTGCTGCGGAGGAGCCGTGGGCATGACCGGCTGAGCCTGTCCCGTCGCCTCTGCCTTGGCTGCCAGCCTCTCTACCAAAGTGGCTCCGCCCAACGACTGGGCGAACAATTGGCAGGCCAGCAGCAGCGCCGTAGCAATAACAATTAGTTTGATCAGTTTCATTACTGCACCTC
Source organism: uncultured Acidobacteriaceae bacterium (assembly GCA_963846815.1). Taxonomy (GTDB): domain Bacteria; phylum Acidobacteriota; class Terriglobia; order Terriglobales; family Acidobacteriaceae; genus CAVVDY01. The sequence continues at coordinate 498,334 of CAWJXG010000004.1, forward strand.
CTGGGACTTGCGATTCATGCGGCGGCGAATCACGCCAAATAGACCAAGGGCCGAAGGTCCAAGCAGCATGAGAGTCCCCGGCTCCGGAACGCCGTTCGTATTCAGGATCATCTCGCCGATGGCAAAGTTATCCTGGCCATTGATGTCCTTAACGCTGAATTGGGCTGCATAGACATCAGCAACGGAATCAAACGCGCCGATGAAGAGGGCTGTGCCATTGCTCTCGGAATCACCCTGAGCGGTGAACGAACCGAGGGGCTGATAGTTCGCATCGAACAGCGTGATCGTTGCCGTGAATAAACCGTAGTTGGCCGCCTGAATGTACGCCCCAGCGCCAAAGACCCCTTGATTAAACGTGGCAGCAATGTCGGTTGGAGTATTGTTCAAGGTACCGACACCGTTGTAGAGGATCCCCATCTGTGCGGGGAAATTGCCATTCCAGGAGACGCCCTGCTGGCGGACTTCGAAAGCTTGCTGAGTGCCCACCAGACCGACCAGACCGCCCACGCCGCCTTGCGACATAAACGATGAAGGCGAAGGTTCAAGGAATGGTGTGTTGGCACAGTTGCTGAACTGCACGCACCAGTCAACCGGATCATTAAACAGATTCGGATCTGTGCTACCAATGATTGACGCTGAGGCGTACATCGCGCTCAACGCAAAACAGAGCAAGAAAAGCAAAGTTGCTTTCTTCACGTTCCTCCTTATCCTCGTTGCCAAACTGCTAACGCACACCTAGCGGCGAAACAGAAATGTGGTGTGCATCATACCTCGATTGCAAGAATTGCTTATAGAGAAATCGCGACTATCAACGATAGTATTTAGCTCTGAAGCGTACCTGGTATGGCGAAGTTAAATACGACACCGATAGTAGGATTCAGCCAGGATTACTGAGCGAAGACAGGGAGTTTGCATTTGTGACAGAAACTAGTCGAATATATAAAGCCGGACACCTGATCTGCCTAATTTCATCCGCAAACTGACAAAGAGAAGCGGCGCCGAAAGCACCTCTTCTTCTGAGTTTACCGCGCCGGTTGCGGGGCGCGCTCCCGAGGAGCGAAACACCACTTAGTCAGTTACCGCAAACCGAAGAACGGGTTTGCCATTCCTACTCCATTGGATACGCCCAGACCGATTACCAGGTCGAATCCCACCCCTGCAGCGTGGCCGTTATTCCCGGTCGTCACGTCATAGTAGAAGTAGGGATAATTCGAACCAGCCGTGTTGTACAGCTTGTACGGATGGTAAAGTTGCGCTCCCATCTGCTGGAAATCAGCCTTCTTGAAACTGCGGCGGCCCGGTATGCCGATAAGATTCCCGAACTGGGACGGGCTACAAACAGCGAGCAAATGCAGGCGGATCGAAATATGCTTTACTCGCTACCGCTTGGCTGCGATGAACTCGAGGTAGATAGCTGCTGATAATCTCGCCACAGAACTCGTGGTTAACTCGATAGATCAAGAGTGAGGAGTTTGTGGAGTGCCTGTAGAAACCAGGAAATTGGGAGCTGCGCTCAGGCAGCGTGAGTAGTCAGCTTCCGGAGCCGTTGCCGTCGCGGCTCTTTCTCTTGATCTCGATACTCAGGCGCTTGATCTTCTGGTTCAAGGTCGAGAGAGGTATGCGGAAGCGATCAGCCGCCTCAGTCTGGTTCCAGTTGCATTTCTCCAGCATGTCGCCGATGATGCGCCGCTCACAGTCTTCTATGATTTCGAACAGCGATGCGTCGGGCCGGTGATCCATCAGCGCCACCCTTGCGCCGCGACCGGCAATGTTGTCGGGCAGAAGGTCAAGCGTGAGTGCGGAGCCGTTGGCAAGGACCACGGCGCGCTCGATTACATTCTCCAGTTCGCGAACATTGCCCGGCCAGTCGTAGTCCATCAGCGGACGCAAGGCCTCGGGCGTGACGCGCAGGGGCGGCTTTTGGTTCTCGCGGGAGAACTTCTCGATGAAGTGTTCGACCAGCAGCGGAATGTCATTCTTGCGCTGCCGCAGCGGGGGAAGGTCGATGGTAATGACGTTCAGGCGATAGAAAAGATCTTCGCGGAACTTTCCTTCCTTTACCTGCTGCTTGAGATCAACATTGGTGGCAGCGATGATGCGCACGTCGACCTGTATTTCGCTGACTCCTCCCAGATGCATGAAACGCCGGTCCTGCAGCACGCGCAGGATCTTCGCTTGGGTCTCGAGTCCCATGGTGCCAATTTCATCGAGGAAGAGGGTCCCCCGATCGGCCACTTCGAATAGTCCCTTCTTGCTGGCGATGGCGCTGGTGAAGGCTCCCTTCACGTGCCCAAACAAGGTGGATTCCAGAAGATCGGCGGGCACCGAACCGGTGTTGACGGGCACAAACGGCCGGTCGCGGCGGGTAGAGTTCATGTGGATCGCCTTGGCGATCAGCTCCTTGCCGGTGCCGCTCTCCCCCTGCAGCAGGATGGTGGAACGGCTGGGCGCAACCTGGGCGACGAGGTCGAAGATACGCAACATCGCCTCGCTCTTGCCAATGATGTTTTCGAAACTATAGCGCTCCTTCAGTGCCCGCTTGAGGTGAACAACTTCTTCTTCGGCACGCCGGCGGCCGACTGCGGTGCGCACGTCAGCCAGGAGCTTCTCATTGTCCCATGGCTTCTGAATGAAGTTGGTCGCGCCCGCCTGCATGGCGTTTACGGCATTCTCCACCGTGCCGTAGGCGGTGATCATGATTACCGCAAGCTCGGAATCCCGCTCGCGAATGTCCTGCAGAATCTCGATGCCGTTGCGCTCCGGCAAGGCGAAGTCCAGCAACACCAGATCAAAGGGACGCTCGGCCAAACGCGCCAATCCTTCGGCGCCATCCATCGCGGTCTCCACTTCATAGCCTTCGATCTCCAGCAGAGTCTGCAGGGACTCGCGGATGGCGGCTTCGTCGTCAATGATAAGGACCGATCCGGCAGAAATGGTTTCGTCGCGGCCATTGACGGCTCGGCTGATGGTGGCTTCAGGCATTCACTGCTTTCCTAATCAGGGGGAATTCCATCGTAAACGTCGTGCCCTCGCCGGGCTTGCTGCTCACGCGGATCTTGCCGGCGTGTTCCTGGATAATGCCGTAGGTAACGGACAGACCAAGGCCGGTCCCCCCACTGTGTCCGGTCTTAGGCTTGTTCTTGGTGGTGAAAAACGGATCGTAAATGCGGTGGATGTGCTCCTGCGCGATTCCGCTGCCTGTGTCGGTGACGGTCACCTGAACATTGGCGCCGTTCTGGGTGGCCACCATCAGCGTGCCTCCCGAAGGCATGGCATCCTTGGCATTCAGAAACAGGTTAAGAAAGACCTGCTGCAATTTGCCTGTGTTGCCGAAAATGGGAGAGCCCTGCGCTTGCAAGTCCTGCACTACCTTGACACGTGCCACCTTGAACTGGTGCTCCAGCAGCATGAGAGTGTCCTGAATGACGCGATTGACATCGACACTGGTGAACTCGGTGCTGGAGGTGCGGGAGAAGTTGAGCAGGCTATTAACGATTTCCGAGGCGCGGAATGTCTGGCGGGTAATCTTGTCGAGCAACTCTGACTTCTTGCTGTCGCCGCTGACCTGCTTGGCCAGCATCTGGGCGTACGACGAAATCACTGCCAGCGGAGTGTTGACCTCGTGCGCCACGCCGGCCGCCAGCAGTCCAATCGAGGAGAGCTTCTCGGCCTGTGAGAGCTGCCCTTCCAACTCGACGCGCTCGGTAATGTCGTCGACGATAATCAGGCGCCCGATCACGCTGAAGTCCCGGGTGACGAGCGGCGCGATGGCGATGTTAGTGATGCGGGCATCACCGGCCGTGGTCGCGATGCGGAACTTGTAGAGATTGTGAATGCCCGGACTCTGGCGAACCCGGTAAAACTCTTCCACAAATTCTGCCGGAAAGACATATCCCAGGCTGAGTCCCAGAACTTCGGCGCGCGACTTGGCGAACATCACTTCCATCTGCGAATTCCACGACTCGATGCGGTCTTCCAGATCGACCGCCAGCACGCCAACGCTGATGGATTCGACAATGTTCTCGTTAAATTCCTTCAGGCGTTCGTACTGTTCCGCCTTGCTCTCCAGCGATTTGTACAGTCGCGCGTTCTGGATAGCGATACCGACGTAGCCGGCAAGCGTCTCCAGCAACTGCACGTCTTCGGTGGAGAGGAAGTCGCCTTCCGAGGTCTTGCCTAAACCGATCACCGCAATCATGCGGTTCATCACGGTACAGGGAATGTAGTAATGCAGGTCGAGTTTGCGAATGGTCTCCTTCGCCTCAGGAGTTTCCCGCATGGCATGCGCCGTGCTGTCGAAGAACAGATGCCCCGCCTCCCACTCGGGGCGGGCGAGATTCAGGAAGCGCAGGTCGAGTCCCATGGTGTTGGAGATACCGTAGGACTTGGCCAGGACGAACTGGTCCGACTGCTCCGGACTGGAGAGAAAGACCGCCATGCGATCGACCATCAGGGTTCGCGACAGGCGATCGACAATCGACGTCAGCATGTGGTCCAGGTCGGTCTCGGAGTTCAGGTCGCGGCCAAACTCGATAAGCGTCTTCCGATAGTCGTAACGCTTACGGTAGAAAAACTTGTCCAGATAATCCTGCACCCAGTTCTTGAAGGGATCGAAGAGCAGCGCTGTTACCGCAATGGCGATGATCAGGCCAATCGGGCCGGCGCTGGGGAAGTTCTTGTGAAACAGCTCCGAGATGCCGCCAACGACCGCGAAATAGGCTGCCGTGATCGAGCCCGCCGCAATCGTGTACGCCATGCCGCGCTTGAAGATCAGGTCGACGTCCATCAAGCGGTAGCGGAAGATGGCGTAGCCGAAGGTGAGCGGCAGAAATACCAGCGACAAAACTGAAACCTTCATCCCCAGGGAAGGCGCAACACCACGCACGTACGGGATAACGTAAAACAGGGTGAACGGGGCAACGGCAAGGATGGTGCCGCGCGTTACCCACTTCATCTGCTGACGCAGTATGGCGGTCTTGGCTTGGCGATAGCTTCGCCAGAGAACGACTGCCGCGGCGACGTAATATGCCGCCAGGTAAATCATCTGCACACGATCGAGATTCCAGCGCAGCATTTCGCTGGGTTGTGCCCACTGCAGAAGCGCAATGTGTACGGCGAGCAGAATGGCTCCCGGCAGGTACACGGCAGGAACGAGCCAACCATGCCGGTCGACCAGCGTCCGCCGCTCGGGAAAGGTCAGCGCGAAATGCACGAATAGCGCCGGCTGCAACAGCCAGGCGACTGCGTTCGACCAGTAAATAATCCAGTCAAAGTCGTTTAGCTTGCCGGTGTAATGAAAGGAGTAAAAGACGAACGATACCAGGCAGAACACATAAAAATGCGTGCTCTTGGGAGCGGTCCAACGTCGCAGCAGAACGTACAAGCCGATCCCGAGGTAGACCAGCGCGATCAGCCGTAACCCGATATCGAGCGAGGTGTCGGCCGGTATCAGGATGATCGGGGCTTCCAACGTGACACCCTGCCGCCTCAGCGAATAGCTCGCCTTCGACCAGATACCGACGCGATAGAGCTGCCGCTCCAGGCTCCCGACGTTGCTGATATCGTGACCGTCGACGGAAACCAGCAGGTCTCCCGGCTTGACCCCTGCCTTTTCGCCTGGGCTGTCGGGATCAACCCGTTGCGCCTTCAGGTGGGAGCCGGCTTCGGTCCACCAGATTCCGTCGGTTGGTGTGGGAAATTCGCCGCTCTTGTGGAAGTTGATCCAGGCAAACGCAACCGCAGCAACACTGATGATCGCTAGAAAGACAGCGAAGAACCGGGTTTGGAGCTCTTTAGGCATCGAGCCAGGCCGCTGGTGTGGTTTCCCGCCCGGATAAGACACACGGGCACCTTCTTGATTAGCCTGCAACTCAGATGCCAGCGACGAATACATCGATGCTTTTGTAAGTCTCTCTAAATCAGCGACATCCTAAATTGTAGAACAATACGTGCAACATAAATATGAATTTTGGAATCATCATGTGAAAAAGGGAAGCCTAGGAAAGAGACCTGGAGAGACGGGGAGGCACTGGTCTGCGAGGCTAGATAACCTCGGCATGGTCAAAATCTTGCTTAGGTGTTGTTCCGAGCCTGAATATGCTCACCCGGGCTTGCGTCTGGGCGCTTGCCCGGGTGCTTATCAGGAAAATTGCCCGCCAGAGCCTATCGGGCAACCAGACCGCTGTCGGAAGCAGGAATATTGGAGACGCTGTTTACCGGCATGAGCGAGCCGTCGGTGCCAACGGCAAAGCCCTGGATATTGCCGGTTCCCGGCGTCAGGAAATACATATACCGCTTGTCGTTACTGATCGCCGCGTCAAGCGGTCCGCTGTTGGCGCCGACGTTGGCCGCAACGGCCTTGAGCAATTGCAGAGTTCCGTCAAATCCAATTGCGTAAGACGAGACGCTGCCACTGCCGGTGTTGGTTGTGAATGCATACCGGCCGTCACCGCTGAGCACCACCCAGCAAGGCGCCGTCTGGTTGTCGGCGACGGACCCGCTGATGGTATGCAGCATTCCCATACGCGAAACCGAATAGGAACCCACCATGCCAAGGTTCGCCATTCCGCCGACCGCTTCGGAAACGAAAACCTGGCCGCGGTTGCCCACGGCGAATCCGTAAGGCGTCGGGCTCGCGGATGGATACACCATTGGCCCGGACGCGATTCCGTCCCCATCGACCGTGAATACGTCGATTTTGTTGGTTGCTTTTTCGGTCACGACCAGCACTTCCCCATCGGGATCAAAGCTGACCTCCGCCGGGCCAACAGAATTGCCGCTAAGGTGCAGATCGCTGACTATCGGCGTGAGATGCCCATCTTCCCCTACAGCAAAACCGGCAAGAGTATCGACATCATTCACGGCTCCGCCATCATTCAGCACATACAGGGTATTGTGCTTCACGGTCAGGCTGATGGGATTTTTTCCATTCGATGGAGCGACTTCCATCAGCTGGAGCCCGACATCCGTGATCTTGAAGACGGAAATACTGTTCGAGCCCGCGTTCACGGCAAAGAGAAAGCGATTGGCATCGTCGATGGCCAACGCCCCCTGGCTGCCAAGGCCGGTGCCTGTACCCATGCCACCAGTAGGAAACGCCGCGGCCATCACCGGCCAGATACTCCCATTTTCGTTGCGCACGAATACGTTGATGTAGTTTCCGGTGGCCGCATTGCTTTCGGTGTACACCGCTCCGGCTGCCGCGTACGCCGATACAGACGCCATCGCGATTACAAAAACGAGCGAAATTGCCATTCGTAACTTGAATTTCATGGGCCTGTTCCTTTCCGTAGTGTGTTAGGTTGACGGTGATCTTCCCGGGAAGTTGAACGTTCTCAGTAGCTCTGCGCCGAGCTTTCAGCCATTGATGAAGTAGTCGAGCACGCCGAGTAAATCCCCCTCGCGCGCAGCCAGGCCCCTGATTTTTTTGCAGATCTGCAACACAGGAGAATCGTGAGACAGATTCATTCACTGATCGTTTCTGTTCTTTTCCTGGTGACTCTGTGTGTTATGTCGTCGCAGGCGCAAATCTATGTCGGTGTGCTGGGCGGGGTGGCTACGCTGTCGGGAGATAACTACTCGTCGGTGGGAGAAAGTTCAAACTTCTCTTCTTATGATCCGAAGAACGGTCCAGCCCTCGAAGGTCTGATTGGGAAGCACCTGTCCGACTATTTCACCATCCAGGGCGAGTACATCTGGAACCAGAACACCCTCCATCTGACTTCCGCCGAATTCAGCAACGGAATGCAGTCGAGCTACACCGAGACTAGAGATAGCTCCCAGCAGAGCGTGATCGGTGATCTGCTGATTTATTTCCGGAAACGCAGCAGCAGATTGCGACCGTTTCTGTCAGTAGGGACGGGATTTGTGCATCTGTCCAGTTCGCAGCAGCAGGTCACCACGGCGATCGGAGACCCCGTCTTGCCGCCGCAGCACTTCAGCTCCAATCAGGTTGTATTGCACGTACCTGTCGGGCTGGACGTAAAGCTGAAAGACGGACTGGCCCTGCGCTATTCCTTCAGTGAAACTCTCAGCGGCAATCCCATCAGCAAGCAGTTGTCGCCGCCCGCAGGGCACAATCTGCAGAACTTCCAAAATCTCTGGGGCTTGATCTATCAGTTCTAAATCGGTTATGTCTTCTTCAGCTGAACGTAGGGGCAACCAGGCCAGTAGATGGGCGCATTCTCCAGATTCTCAGCCATGACCCTCGCGTGGCAGACGCGGCAGAAGTTCAGCGACTTCACCGCTTCACCCACTGGAGCAACGCGGGCGATCTCCTCGAAGATGCAAAGTTCCTGACCGGCGGCCTTGCACGCACTCACGCTCATCAGCGGCCCGGTTGCGGACTCTTCCTGCATGAGCGCCGAGTAGATGCGGGACTTCAAGCGAGACGGCGCCCGCTCAGGCATGGTCAGATCAACCTCGCCTGCAATCCGCTCGAATACTTCTTCGTTGTTATGTGCGGCCACTCTTCCACCTCTGACGAAATTCCTCTCTGGCGCGCGCCAGGAGTCGTTCCATCGCCTTTTCCGTTTTCTCTGTCTTGAGGGCCATTTCCCGCGCTGACGCCTTGTCCCAGTATCGCCATATCAGCGCCAATCGATAACGCTCCGGCAGCTCCTCGAGAATACGCATGGTCTCGCTGCATAAATCTTCCCGCTGCAGGACCTCACGAAGATCGAAGCTGGGCTCTATCTTTCCGGCGTTCGTCTCACTATCGTCCAGGGACTCAGGAGTACGCAAGCAGTGGCGATAGTAATCTTCGACCTTGTGACGGGCAATTGACCCAATCCACGAGCGCAAGGAACCCTCACCACGATACCGAGGCAAGCTCTTCCATGCGGCCAGAAAGACTTCCTGCGCCAGGTCATCCACCTGGTCGTAGCGCGGCGCCAGCCGCGAGCGGACGTAAGCGTACACGTCATCCGCAAACCGGGCGACAAAATCGGCAGTCGCCTTACGGTCCTTGCGCAGTACGGCGGCTACCAGGCCCACATCTTCTTCGCCCGCAGTCGCCGACACCGGCGGCACAAGATTCCCGATTTCGGGATGTACGATCTTCTCGTCCATTGGGCTTTCAGTCTTAGTCGCTGCAGGAGCGGCAAACCCCCGAATTTCGACGGTGCTTCGGGTACCGTGCACCAACAAGTCTAAGACGTTGTTTGGAAATTCGCTGGACGTGAGGCGGGTTACCCGGCGAGGTAAGGCTTCAGTTTTGCCTCGATGGCGGTCGTATCCAGGCTCTCACCACGATTAAGCTCTTCCAGGATGTGCTCCACCATCTGCTTGCCTTCCTGGCGCTCGCGGTGCAAAAGGAAGCCGTCGAAGACATGCTCGCCGCGCATCGCTTCGGCGATCTCAGTGTCCTTGTCGTGCTCGCCCAGTTCGGTGAAGTAGACGACCTTGTATTGACCGGTCAGGGAGCTGTCGCGGTAGATTTCGAACATGACCTTCTTGCTGTCTGCGGAAAGGGGCATAGGGGTGATTGAAGGGGCGCACCGTCAGGTGCGCCGCACGCCTACTTATTGTAATTCTTTAGGCCGACTTCGGTCGGCGGTGCCGTCCCTCCGGATTCAGTGAGTCGTAGAGGCGACATCACTAGCGGGCCAGCGGCGGCTCACTTGGCCACTGGCCACTTATTTAGTCGTTGGCCGACGAAAGCTCGGGCTGGGATTCAGGCGCGAGCGATCCGAGCGGAACCAATTCACTCTCCTGGCGTACGGATTTGGCCGTCAGATTTATGCGCAGCCTGCGTTCATACTCGGCCAACTGACGCTCTAATTCACTTGCGGCATCGGCTTTCTTCAGCAGGTCCTCGCGATAACGCTTCAGGAAGTAATCGATGGTCTCGACACGGATCTTGATGGATCCGGTCGGCTTGTTCTCATCGAGGTCCTTGAATGCGAAGTAGGGTGTGCCTGAACTCTCGATGATGTCTTCGATCACCGTGTAAATCGGCGCGTCGTGCCCGCACTTGAAGTTGCTGACTTCCAGCGCCACCAGGTTCGGATGGCGCGCGGTGAACTTTGCCGCCCAGATCTTCTGATTGGTGCTGGCGGAGTACGCGTTCTTCCACACGTCCTTGATGTCCAGAGCGTGCGTGATTGAACCGGCGCGAACTTCTTCTCCGAACAGCCGGTCCAGCAGGTCTTCGTCCATGGGCAGGTAACTCTGCGAAAACACCGGATAGCCCAGCTTCTGGAACTCTTCCATGATTTCGTGGTTAAGGCCCGGATCGTGGTGATACACGCGACCCAGCATCACGATGCCAAGGCGGTTCTCGCGCTCCAGTTGGTCAAGTACTTCACGCGCGCGCTTCTTCAGCCCTGCGTCGTAGTCGTCAAACGCTTTGACCGCAGCCTGCAGCGCTCGCTCGTTCTCGTCCTCCGAGACACCCAGGATCGGTGCCCAGGTTTGCCACATCTGCAAACCGAACAGCTTCAGGTCGTGAATGTTGAGAATCGGGTCGAGATACTGGATCCCGTTCTCGGCAAAGATGTCGCTTTCCTTGGTGAACGCGGCCTTAACCGCATCCGGTGTAGCCGTTACCGTCGGGCACGCGCTACTGGCGCTGCAATTTTTCAGCGGCTGGTGCAGCGTGTCGATCATGGGGAAGAAGATGGTGTTGAGCGGCTTCTTCTGGTGCTTCTGGAAGACCAGGTTGTAGACGTGAGGAATGCCGATCTTCGACGGAAAGCAGGGATCGATCGCGCCACGGCCCGAACCGGTGCGGTAGAGCTCCTGCGAGGTGAAGTCGGAATAAACGATGTTCTCCGGCTGCACGCCCAGGCTCTCGAGATACGCGCTGAACATCGGCGCGTACAGGTACATTTGCAGCACTTTTGGCATGCCGACGCGGTGGGTCGCACGGGCTTTCATTAATTCAATGCGCTGGTCGACCGAAGATTTGAAGATCGAAGACTTCCAGGAGCGCGCCGGAACGGGATCGGCAACGCTCTTTGCATTGCTCGGGCGGAACGCCTCGTGGGCAGCGATGTCGACGAAGTTGGGATTGTCTTTCTTCACCGCATCGAGTCCGGCCTTGATACCGCGCATCGCGTTGACGTCTTCCACCTGTCCTTTTTCGCAAGTGGAGATGATCAGGCGGCGCTCGCCGCTCTGCAGCGGCACCTTCGACTTGAATACCGGCAATGGGGTCGAGGTATCGAGCACCTCGTCATCGCCGGTTTTGACATCGATGAATGTGCGCAGGCAGTTGTTTTTGCAGAAGTAACAGCGCGTTTCTTCGCTACGGGTGGTGCGGTAACCGATCTTCATCACCGCATCGACTCCAATGAATGAGGTGCGATGGCCATTCTTGTATAGGCGAATGGCTTCAACCCCCGCGCCGATAGCGCCTGACTCGCCGCAGTGCTCGTGAACGATTACTTCCGGCCCGTGTTCGACGCCGTGGAAGTGCGAACGAATGAAGTCGACTTCCGACTTCACCGCCGCAAGGTTCTTCTGCGTACCGCCCTGCAGGATGAAGCGCGAGCCCAGCTTCGCCAGGTTCGGAATCGCCGCGACATACAGGAAGATGTTCTTCGGCAACACTGCCGCGAGTCCTGCAAGAATCTCTTCCCCGCGCCAGCCCTGCCGCTGGAAGTTAACGATGTCGGACTGCATGAACACCGCGCAACCGTATCCGAAGACGGGCATGGTGTTGGCTGCGAAGGCGATGTCGGCATACTGCTCGACTTTGTAACCGAGAGCTTCGGCCGTGCCCTGCAGAAAGTATCCATTCCCCGCCGAGCACTGGGTATTCAGCTTGAAGTCTTTGACGCGCCCATCTTTCAGAACGATGAGCTTGATATCCTGCCCGCCAACGTCGACGATGACGTGCGGATCCTTGTAAAACTTCATCGCCGACTCAGTGTGCGCCACCGTTTCCACCAGCGCCACGTCGGCCCTCAACACATCTTTCAGAACATCTTTGGCATACCCGGTAGTTCCCACGCCGAGAATTTCCAGCTTCGCGCCTTGCGCTTCGACCTGTTCGCGAACCGCGGCAAACATGTCGATGGTGTCCTGAATCGGATTGCCGTTGGAAAGCTGGTAGGCCTTGCACAATACATCGCCGGCTTCGGAGAGCAGCACGGCTTTCGTCGAAGTCGAGCCGCCGTCGATGCCAATGAATCCGCTGATCACCTGCTCCGGCTGGAAGGTCGCGCCCTTGAATTTGGGGATCGTGTACTGCCTTTTAAATTCGTCCAACTCCTCCTGGGAAGCACTCAGGCCGGCAGCTCCTGATTTTTCCTTCTCTGCCTCGCGGCCGACCAGGATGTAATCCTCCAGACACTCGGTGCCCATGTAGATACCGACGTCCGGGTCTTCGTCCTTGCCGAATTCGACAGCGCCGATGGCGGCGAAGTACTGCGCATTATCAGGAACCTTGATCAGGTCTTCCGGCTTCGCGCCTTCCGGCAACTGAACCTTGCGCTCCTCCCACATCCGGGGAATGTTCTGCTGCCAGGCTTCCTTCATGCCACGGATAAAGCTATTGGGACCACCCAGCAAGAGCACGTGCGGACGCAGTGTATGTCCGCGCGTCAGCACGGTGAGGTTTTGCAGCACGATGGCGTCAAACAGCGATGCCATGAGCTGATCCGGCGGAATGCCCTGCTTCTGCAGGCCGTTGATATCAGTCTCGGCAAAGACCCCGCACTTGCCTGCGACCGGATGCAGTTTGATTCCCGTGTAGCCCTGGTTGCCAAGATCTGCGGTGGGGATCTTCAGCTTGGCGTTGATCTTGTCGATGACCGCGCCCGTGCCACCGGCGCACTTGTCATTCATTGACGGAATCTTCTTCTTGCGGCCCGTGTTCTCGTCTTCTTTGAAGACGATGATCTTGGCATCCTGCCCGCCAAGCTCAATCACCGAGTTCACTTCGGGGTGCATCTTTTCGACGGCCAGCGAAACCGCGGTGACTTCCTGCACAAACTTCGCGCCGACGAGATTGGCCAGCGCGCCCCCGCCCGAGCCGGTGATAAAGATGCGGCAGTTATGCGGCGCAATGCCGGCTTCCTCCTGCATGCGCTTCAGGAACTCAAGAGTTTTTTCCGGCTGCTTGGTTTCGTGGCGCTGATAGTCGCTCCAGATAATCTGGTCGGTTTCAGCATTAACGACGACCGACTTCACGGTGGTCGAGCCAACATCCATGCCGACCATGTAGACCATCTTGTGTCCGGATTGCGCAGAAACCTCGCGGGATTTTGCAAGGATGCGGGCAGGCAACGTGTCGGGCGATGTGCTCTTGATCAAATCATTGAGCTGAACATCCACCTTCGGCGTGCCGGTACCGCAACCTGAAGCCCCGTGCTGGTGCGAGTTTGAACTCACCTGAAACCTCCTGGAGTTCTAGTCCGGGGGCTGAAGCCCCTCTCGTTTAGTTGAAGGGGCGCAGCTTCCGCTGCGCCGTCACACTTACCTGGTCAAGTTCCGGGCCGGCTTCAGCCGGCGGTACGTGACGTCCCTACGCGATTCGAATCGATTAAAGAAAGAGCTTGCCGGCACGACCAAAGACCGCGCCCTCCCGCAACTCCAGATTTTCGGCAGCAAAAGCGCCGCCCGAAAACGCTCTTCTTAGTCTTCGAAGTTGCCCTCAATTCTCCTGAATCCAACCTTGGCGTGCTTCCACAACCACTTAATCACCCGCTCATCGTTGTAGCAGAAAGCCAGGATGTGATTCAGCGTCGAGAAGCACGTCTTCTGGCATTCATGCTTCATTTCTTTGAGCTGCTTTCTTTCGAACTTGTGGTTCTCGATAGTTCCCCAGTCGTAACTGGCGTTATACATCGGAAAGCAGGGCGCCAGCGTACCGTCGACGCGGACAATCAGCGAATTCATGCCCGCGCGGCATCCCCAGTCATGCAGGTTGCCCTCAATGAACTCCTTCATCTGCGACAGCCGCTTCACCGAGTTCACCATGTGATATCCAGAGTTCTGCTTCTCGATGAGCCAATCGATCAACTCCGCCACCTGCGGGTGATCTTCCTTGCGGATGAACGTCGGATTGCTCTCGTAATGTTTGAACGCAGGCTGCTCGGTCATCGGCGACTCGCAGATGTGATAGTCGGTCGCGATCCCGTTATCGTGCGCGAGTTCCGTCAACTGCCTCACATCCTCAAGATTGTTGCGGCAGATGTTGATGTTCAGGAACACCGAGTAGCCGTACTTGTACTGCTTCTTGACCAGATAATCGAAGTGCGACCGGATGGGCACCATGGCTTTCGGCAGGCCGCGGCCGGGAACGTCGTCCCATGCGTCCACCGCGAGATTTACCGTCGCCACACCTGCGTCGGCAACTTTGTCGATCACCTTGGGCCACAGCAGCCGGCCGTTGGTCGGCAGATAAATCCAGAAGCCCTTCTTCGCAGCGTAGTAGATGATCTTGTGAGCAAAATCGGGACGCAACAGCGGCTCCCCGCCCATGAGCGCCAGCACCCCAGCGCCGGACTCCCGCAGCCAGTCGATCGAGCGCTTGGCTACGTCTTCCGTCATGCCGCGTACGGTGTTGTCGAACGCCCAGCAGTAGTGGCAGTCGAGATTGCACTTCCACTCGTTAAACAGGTAGGCAATGATCGGGTGGAAATCGCCAGGCAGTACGCGGGAGCGGAAGAAAGGGAACGCCCAGCCGCGCATCGCACGGTATATGTGTTTGGTCGTGACCTTCCGCTTGCCATTAACGAAGAAGTCTTGGTCAGCCGCCGCCATCAGTTCCGGATGCTGCGGGAACACCGGATCGGGCAGCTTCTGCTCAATTCCGTCCTTCGGCGCGGGAAGCAGGGTACGCGCGTCGGGCGGCTTCATCAGCAAATCGTGCAGCTGCACATCCAGACGAAACGTCGGGGCAGAAGAGGAGCTGTTTTCGTTTATCTCAGTAGGCGTTTCCACCTCAGGCATTGATGTGGCTGTCCTTTCTTCAGTCGTTTGCACAACGCCGGCATGAGGAAAAGCCGGTTGAGAACTTCTCCTTCAAGTTTAAGCCCGGAGGCCCTGTTCGAACCTCCAGGCCACTCTGGATCCAAGACTATGCGACCGCCAGCTCCCGCTGCTGCACCTGGCGCTTGGGAGCGGGAACACGCTTGATGCGCGTCTTGCCATTCATCAAGTCGTTGACGTGCAGCACGAAGTTCGCCGCGATGCCGGTTACACCATGGCGGTGCGGCACCGGATAGAACAGGTTGCGCAGCTCGGGATGATCAGCCACGTAGTCCTTGATGTCCTCCAGGCGCTTGCCGGTCGATTCCAGCACCTGCTCGAACTCCATGCGGGCTTTGACCTTGGCTTCGCCAAGCGCCATCTGCACGCGGCTATGAGCGTTGATCTCACCTTCGCCCGAGGTTTCGATGGGCAGGAAGATCATCTCTTTGAAGTGGTTTGCCACCGCCGACTGTACGCCGTCCGACTGCGAGGAAGGCATGCAACCGAACGGCTTCAGCGCCAGCACCATGTGACACAGGCGGTTCTGGGTGTAGTAAACGTTCTTCGCAACTTCCAGGTGACCCTCGCCGCCGCGGGCAAACTCGTTGTAGAACGGGTTGGCCATCTCGGCCAGCGTCTTCTGGTCGATCAACTCGTGAGCGATGTTACCCAGGGCTTCGACGACGCGCTGGTACTGGCGCGCGTAGATGCGCTCGCCGATTCCGATCATCCACTGCTTTTTGCGGAAGTTGAGTTCGTTGAGCGCCTGTTTGTGCAGTTCCCACGGCTTCACCTTCTTGTAGCGATCGTTGAGCGAGCGCTTGGCGGCATTGCGCGCCTTCACCTGGTACATCATGTACATCACCCAGGTGCCAATGGGCTCTACCAGCACCTGCGCCCCTTCGCGCTCCAGGAAGTCGAACATGTGGAAGTTGCCGTCACCTTCGGTAATCTGCGCCCAAAATTCGCCAATGATCTTCACAACCGGCTTCACTTTCAGTCGGTCCACTTCAATGGCTCCCAGCTGATCATGTACGGCCTGCAGAGCATCCTTGTAGGGATTTCCATAAAGCTGCTCGCGCACCTTCAGCAGTGAGTTAACCCACAATTCCCACTTGGCTCCCTTGCTGGAACGAATTTTCTTCGCCATCCATTCCGGCAGATCCTCGTGATCTTCGAAGGGCTTGCGCTCGCGCAGCATAGTGCACAACGTGTCCATGCTCTCCCCGAAGACCCGGTCCGTCGTGCCCTTTTCCGCCTCGTAGGGGCGGATGCGGTAGATCATCTCATTCATGATGTCGCCGAGGTTCAGAGCATTGAACATGCCCAGCCCGAAGTCGACCGTGAACTTCAGTCCTGCTTCACCCGACCCGGCTTTGATGCCATCATTCTGCTGGAAAAGCAGCACACGAAATTTCTCGAACCCCGCGTTCTGCAGGGCCAGGCGGTATTCCGCCTCGTACATGCCGAAGCGGCACGGGCCGCACGAACCGGCAGTAAAGAAGACATAGTTGTTGCAGATGTCGTCTTTCGACATTCCCTGCGAATGCAGGAATTGCAAGTACTGCACCAGATTGCCGACGGTGAAGTATGTGGGATTGCACTGCCCGTTGTTGCCGTATTCCTTTCCGATCTGGAAGGCGGATACGTTGGGCACGGGAAGAATGTCGCAGTTATAACCGCACCCTTTGAACACGGCCTGAATGACGCGCTCGTGCTTCCACGTTAGTCCACCGAACAGAATGGTCACGTTTCCGCGTTCCTCAGCGCCGAAGGCGCGCTCCACAGGACGGCGGAAGTGGTGCACAGGGCCGCTGTCGAGCCCCATCATGCTGGCAAGGCGCGCGCGCTCATGAGCGAGTTTGCGCTGGATCTCTTCTTCGCTGCTCTGCGGCGAAGCGAGGGCGTCGAGGGGGATATCGATGCGAGTCACAGGCATGTGATGTGTCCTTTGCGCAGATTGAGATTCGCGATACTTGGATCTGTTGTCTTATTTTTCAGGAAAGCTGGAAAAACTATAAAAGGGCAAGCACACGTACTGCGAGAGCGAATACACCGTCGGTAGCAGCGGGTGAAAACTCTCACGTCGAGGTTACTCGGTGAAGCACGGAGTTTGTAAGCACACCTTGGGAGAGCCACGGCTCATCCTCTCCCACCAATTGACATCCATTATGCAACTGAGGCGCGCTAACAGCAAGGAATCGAAGCAATTGTTTCTAAATTTTTGCAAAGTATTGATTTGGCGTGTGATGCCGCAACTCGCGACGATTCTTGGAAAGATGATGTTAGCGCCTGGCCACGCGCAATCGATTTCCGTTACTTAGGTTTCTCTACCAGACACCTTTGTCACTGCCGGTAACCTTATAGGCGACCGCAGCAGCAGACGCCAATGGCGGCAGCAGCGACAACCGAAAAGCCGCGGTGATGTCGCCCTGGAAGGCACAACTGAAAAGCTGGCGGGAATATAGTTCCGCGCCGCCCGGAACGATCGGAATGCGCAGGAAGCGGCCACCAACATAGACAGCCTCCCCGCCAAAGCGTGCCGAACGGACGACCTCCAGTGGCAACGCTGGCGCGGTACCACGGTAGCTGCGTGTGTAGTCGCAAACAATGTTCAGGTAGGTTGCAACTCCGTTCCAGATGCCGCCGAGTTCAGCCGCGCGACGCAATTCGCGGAAATCAACCTCGCCCGATTGCAACAACTCGACTGTGTTCGCGATGTCGCAGACTCGAAAGTAGAAGTGACGGTACATGCGTTGCAAGGTCGCGACGATAATGCGCTCCTCCGGAGCCGGCACAAGGAATGAAAGATTGCCGACCGTCCTGGAAACGCGCCTGCTGATAAAACGACGAGCCATGGCCGTCTGTTCGCCCGTCTGTCCCAGCCGCTTGGCGTGAACTTCCACTAACTCCGGCAGCCCGGGAACACAAAAATTCCACTTGTTGGCCAGGCGATCTCCCCAACTGCGGGCCTCCATGTGCGCGCCCATACGAGTTGTCATCACCTGCTTAACCCGGCCCTCATCGGCCGTGGTGAATAGATCGAGGTCGTTGCCCAGGTCGGGCCAGTGGTCCAGCGACTTCATTACAGTCACCGGACATCCGGCATTTTCCAGTTCCTGGCACATCCGTTGAAGAAAGGCGAGTGCATTGTGGATTCGTTTTTGCTGCGCCGAAATAACATCCGTCGCCCAGGCTGCGACGTGACCCTTGCCGCTGATCTTCGACCGGAAGGCACGCAGCGCCCGCACGATGACGTGGTTCGAATCGGCAACAGACTCGAAAGCGGAGCGCTGATCGTCATTCAGTTGCGCGATAGAGAGAATCGCCTCGTCGGCGTTCTCCGGATCCAGTGTGAGCTGCGAGAGGCAGTGAATTGATAGCTTATCGGCGTTCTGTATGTTCATGGGTTTTTGTGATGGCTTACAAACATCTTTGGATGAGGAGCAACCGGGGCCGAGTTGGAAGCCGCTGGAATGAATTGGCAGAATGATACCCGTCAGTTCGCCGCCCCAACCGCCTATAATCGTCGGTTGTCGACGTCATACCACCACAAGTGAGGTAGCCTTGGCCTATCAGGACCTGAGGGAGTGGGTTTCGGCGCTCGATCGCGCCGGAGAGCTCAAGCGCATCAAGGCAGAAGTCGACCCGATACTGGAAATCGCGGAGATCACCGATCGCGTCTCGAAATGGGGAGCTCGCGGCTCACATGGGCCGGGCGGGCCGGCCTTGCTCTTCGACAACGTGAAGGGATATCAAGGCTCGCGTGTGCTGATCAACCAGTTTGGCTCCGAGCGCCGCATGCAGATGGCGCTCGACGTCGATTCGCTGGATGAGATCTCCGACCGAATCAAGTACTTCATCGATGTGAAGTCGCCCGAGGGTCTGCTGGACAAGATCAAGATGCTGCCCATGCTGGCCGACCTGGGCAAATTCTTCCCCAAAGAAGTGAAAACGGGGCCGTGCAAGGAAGTCATCCAGCGCCACGACTTTTCGCTGCTCGACTTCCCTATTCTGCAATGCTGGCCCAGCGACGGCGGGCGCTTCATCACACTGCCTTCGGTGGTGACAAAAGATCCGAGCAAGGGCAAGCGCAACGTTGGTATGTATCGTCTGCACGTCTACGACGAGCGCACGACCGGCATGCACTGGCAGCGCCAGAAACAGGGCGCCGAGCACTATCGCGAGCGCATGCGACGCGCCGCTGCTCATGGCGAGGCCCAGCCGATCACCGCTGCGCTCGACTTGATGGCGCGCTCCGGCGGCGGCTCGCGTGTCGCCGAAGGCAAGCAGGTATCCGGACGCATGCCTGTTGCGGTGGCGATTGGCACCGATCCGGCTGTCGCTTTCTCGTCCATTGTTCCCGCGCCGCCTGACATTGACGAATTCCTGATTGCCGGATTCCTGCGCCGCCAGCCAGTCGAACTGGTGAAGTGCGAGACCGTCGACATCGAAGTTCCGGCCAACTCGGAAATCGTGCTCGAAGGCTACGTGCAGCTCGATGAACTCCGCTCCGAAGGCCCATTCGGCGACCACACCGGCTTCTACACCATGGAAGACATGTACCCGGTCTTCCACGTGACCTGCATCACGCATCGCAAAGATCCAATCTACGCGACCACGATTGTCGGCAAGCCTCCCATGGAAGACGCATGGATGGGCAAGGCGGTCGAGCGCATATTTCTGCCGCTCATGCGGCTTACGATTCCTGAAATCGTCGATGTCAATCTGCCCATTGAAGGTGTGTTTCACAACCTGATGATTGTTTCCATCAAGAAGTCCTATCCCGGACAGGCGCGCAAGGTGATGAACGGCATCTGGGCGCTGGGGCAGGCCATGTCCACCAAGTGCATCCTCGTAGTCGACGAAGACGTGAACGTGCAGGACATCGGGGAAGTCACGCTGAAGGTGCTCAACAACATCGATCCGGAGCGCGACATTCAGTTCACGCTCGGCCCCGTCGACTCGCTCGACCACTCCTCGCGCCTGCCGGATTTCGGCTCGAAGATGGGCGTCGACGCCACGCGCAAATGGCCGAGCGAAGGTTTCACCCGACCCTGGCCGGAGGAGATCACGATGGACCCTGAGACAAAGGAGCGGGTAACAAAGCGGTGGAAGGAGTTCGGGCTGGGGTGATGAAGCTAGTGGTCAGTTGTCGGTTGCCAGTGGTCGGTTGTCGGTTTATTAGTTCCACTGGCAAGTATGACAAGCGCAACGGTGCGTCTTCTCTCCATCTGCCTTGACCATAATGCCTCCGGCGGCCAGACATGATAGCGTCAGCGGCGGCACACGACCGGCGTCGCCCGTAAATGACAATCCTGAATAATATAGGCTGTCAGGTCGCCAACTCGCTCCTATGCTCACCCTCCTCGAAGCCGCTGACCAAATCCGCACCCGCGACCTTTCCCCCATCGAACTGACGCGCGAATGCCTCGACCGCATTGACCAGCTGAATCCCACGCTCAACGCTTTCATCACAGTCACCGACGAGCTTGCTCTCCAGCAGGCCCAAGAGGCGGAAGAAGAAATAGCCTCCGGCAACTATCGCGGCCCGCTCCACGGAATTCCCATCGCGCTCAAGGACAACATCGACACCGCCGGCGTTCGCACTACGGCCGGCAGCAATCAATACCGCAATCGCGTCCCCCACGCAGACGCTGAGATCGTCCGCCAACTCAAGATCGCAGGCGCGGTCATCGTCGGCAAGAACAACATGCACGAATTCGCTTTCGGCGGCAGTGGCGTAATTAGCGCCTTCGGTCCGGCGCGAAATCCTCGCGACCCAACTCGCATCACCGGCGGCTCATCCTCAGGATCCGCTGCGGCCGTCGCATCGGGCATGTGTGTCGCCGCGATCGGAACCGACACTGCCGGGTCAGTCCGCTGTCCCGCAGCACTGTGCGGGGTGGTCGGCCATCGCCCCAGCCAGGGAGTACTGAGCAACCCGGGAATCGTTCCTCTGGCCGAGTCGTTCGACACGCCGGGGCCCATCACGCGAACAGCTGCGGACGCGCGCGTCTTGCTGCAAGCCTTGGCCCCTGTCGGATCTCCTACTCTCCTTGATGCGCGACAGCGTCCGCTCGACAAGCTGCGAATTGGCGTGGCGCGAAATCTCGCGGAAAACCTGGACGACGAAGTTGCGGCCTGCTTCGAATCAGCGGTCCAAAGCCTGGTCAAGATGGTCGCCTATGCGGAGGACATCACGGTTGCTGTCCAGCCGGCCTGGGACGTTCGCAATTTCGAGATATACGGCTACCACGCAAAGATGGCACAGGACTCGCCGCAGCTTTACGATCCGCGAACTCTGGATCGCGTGCGTTCGACCGCCGGCGTCACCGAAGTCGCGTATGTGCGCGAGCGCGAGATGCTGAAGGCCCGCAGAGTATCGGAGTCTCTGTTCGAGCATATCGATGTGGTTATCTCGCCGACGATTCCGGTGCCGGCGCCTCTGCTTGGGGAGCTCGAAGCCATGGACTCGGCCGCGCTACGCACGTATGAGTTGAAGTATCTGCTGGCAAATACCTTCCCGTTTAGTTTTCTGTGGTTGCCAAGCGTGTCTGTGCCGTGTGGATTCGCCGGCGCGGGCTTGCCGGTCGGATTACAGATCTCTGCCAGCCCGGGTGCGGATGGGTTGGTGCTGAGCGTTGCGGAAGCCTGCGAGCAAACAAGCGGGTTGACCCCGTAAGCTGACACGAGGCCCGCGGCGGCGAATTTTTAGAAGCCCACGAACACCGGCTCGGGCTGTAACTCGATGCCCAACTCGTCGCGAACGCGAGTCTGAATCTCATCCTTCAAGACCACGATTTCTGCCGCCGTTGCGCCGCCGCGGTTCACGATGGACAGCGCGTGGCGACGCGAGATTCCCACGTGTCCTGCGACGTAACCCTTCTGAAATCCGGCTCTTTCCACCAGCCACGCCGCGGGCAATTTGCGGAAGCCATCTCCCGCTGGATAGCTGGGCAGCTGCAAGCCTTGACAAAATAACCGTTCCGCAAGATCGACATACTGTTTCTCTGTGATTACCGGATTCTTGAAAAATGACCCTGCGCTGCGGGCATCGTCATCCCCGGGCACGATCAGCATGGCCTTGCGGCGGCGAATCTCAAGCACGGCCTCGCGCGTCTCGCTGAGTGTGGGCTTTGAGCGTTGGGTTGCGAAGTGGTCTTTCAGATCTCTGTAGGCGATCCTGGGCGTGCCGTCGGGCTGCAAGTCGAAACTGACGCTGGTGATGGCATACTCGCCGCGATCCCTGGTATTGAAGCGGCTGGAGCGATACGTGAACTCGCACTCGGAATTGGAGAAGGTGAACGTCTCCAGCGACTCCAGGTGTATCGCCCGGACTTCAACGATGGTCTCCGAGACCTCCTGTCCATAGGCGCCGACGTTTTGCACCGGAGTCCCGCCGACCGTGCCCGGTATTCCGCTCAGACACTCGAGGCCGGCGAATCCCGACTCGACCGTACCGGCAACGAATAGGTCCCAATCCTCACCTGCGGCGACCGTTACCTGAACGTTGCTGCTGCCGGCGCTTTGCTGTTTCATCCCCAGGAGGCCGATTTTCAGGACGAGTCCTGCAAATCCTCGATCAGAAACGAGCAGATTGCTGCCGCCTCCCAGAACCAGCAGCGGCAGGTCGCGCTCGCGCGCAAAAGCCGCAGCCTCGCGAATGTCATCCTCTGTTTGGACCGTGCAGAAGTATCGCGCCGGCCCGCCCACGCCCAACGTGGTCATGGGAGCGAGCGATTCGTTTTCCAGAATGAGCATAGGCTACATCAACCCGGTAAAGATCACCCACGAAGACACCCAGCGTATCGCAGAGCGTCAGGTTCCTTTTCGCTCCTCTCAATTTACTCCGTCTTTCGTGCGCCGGCGGCCCATCTTCAGCGGCGCCCAAGCTGAGTCAATTTGCGTGACGCGCCGGCTTTGCTAGAATCCGCGCAGCGTCTCATGCAGAACTTTTTCGAGGTTGCGGCAACACCGCTAAGCTGACATGCCGAACGTGGAGTTTGTTAAGGCAACGGCCTGCGGCAACGACTTTCTCATTATCGAAGCCGCCGCCTGGGCGGGAGACATCGCGTCATTAACGCGCACGCTTTGCGACCGCCATCGCGGCGTGGGAGCCGATGGCGTCGAATGGCTGCTGCCCGCGAAAGCGTCCGATTTGCGCATCCGGCTGGTAAACGCCGACGGATCCGACGCGGAGATTTCAGGCAACGGAACGCGTTGCGTTGCAGCGTGGTACTGCTCACAGCACCCGGCAAGACAAGTGAAGATCGAAACCGACGCGGGCCTGAAGACCTGTGAGCTGATTTCGCGGCAGGGCAACACGTTTGAATTCCGGACCGCGATGGGCGAGCCCAAAGTGGATCGCGAACTTGCTGTCGGATTGCGGACAGATGAAGCGAAGGGCATCCCGGTCTCGATGGGCAATCCGCACTTTGTAATGTTCGTCGATGATTTTGCGCCCAACTGGACGGAGCTTGCGTCGGAAGTCGCGGTCCATCGTGACTTTCCCAACGGAACGAATGTAGAGCTGGTGCGCGTCATCGGCGGCCATGAGATTGAGGTTCGCATCTGGGAGCGCGGCGTTGGTGAGACCCTGTCGTCAGGTACCGGTTCCTGCGCCTCAGCCGTGGCAGCAATCGATTCTGGCCACGTGAAATCTCCCGTACGGGTACATACGCCGGGAGGAGCGCAGACCGTGGAATGGAATTCCGAGGTATATCTCTCGGGGCCGGCAACGTTACTCTGCCGCGGCGAGTTTTTCAGTTAAGATGAACCTTTCCTGATGCCCTTTTCTGCACAGAAAGAACGAATCCGGCCGCCTGCGTTGAACGCGGGAGACACTGTGGGTGTCATTGCGCCTGCTGGCCCGATCGCGGCGGATGCGTTGCAGGCCGGGCTCGCGGCCCTGGAGCGGCGCGGCTATCATCCACTTCACCTGCCCACGATTCTGGATCGCGAATGGTACTTCGCCGGCTCACCTGAGCGCCGCCTGCACGAGTTGCACGCAATGTTTGCGAATCCCGACGTGAAAGGCATCGTGTGCTTTCGTGGTGGCTACGGCTCGAACTATTTGCTCCCCCACCTTAATGTCGACCTCATCCGCAACAATGCAAAGTTCTTCTGCGGCTGCAGCGACGTGACATCACTGCTGACCTATCTGTGCGATACGGCGGGAATGGTAGTTTTTCACGGGCCGATGCTGCAAAAAGACGCGCAGCCCGACGGGGTAGACGAAGAGTCGTGGTACGCCGCAGCCGCATCAGGAGAGCCCTATTTACGGCGCTTTGGACAGGAGGTGCAGACGCTGGTACCGGGAAGCGCCGAAGGCATGATGTACGGCGGCTGCCTGTCGCTGCTTTGTGCGTCGCTGGGTACGCCTTATGAAATACAAACGGAGGACACGATCCTTTTCCTGGAAGACATTGCGGAGCCGGCATTCCGTATCGACCGCATGCTGATGCAATTGAAGTTGTCGGGGAAACTGGACAGGGTTCGAGGCTTGATCTTTGGCGAGATGCTGGACTGTGCCCGAGGCGCGGAAGGTTACACGCTACAGGACGTGGTTTTGCGTGTGGTCGGCGATCTGGGAGTGCCGGTCGTTTACGGTCTGGCGTCAGGCCATGTGACGCGGCGAAATTTCACAATCCCGCTCGGCGTTGCAGCTCATTTAGACGCCGGCGCCACGGTGGCACTGCGGCTCGCTGCCGGCGTATATAGCGCAGGCGCAGCACTTCCAATATCCAAATCATGAAACAGATACATGCCCATCTGATCGGCATATGCGGTACCGCTATGGCCTCGCTGGCAGGAATGCTGAAGCAGCGAGGCTACCAGGTCACTGGGTCTGACGCTGCGGCATATCCTCCAATGTCAGACTTCCTTGACTCTCTCGGAATTCACATTGCCCAGCCGTTCAGCGTTCGGAATCTTGAGCCCCGTCCCGATCTGGTTGTCGTCGGCAACGCCATTTCGCGCGGCAATGTTGAATTGGAATACGCGCTCGATCAGCGCCTGCCCTTGCGATCTTTGCCTCAGCTCCTGTACGACGAATTCCTCTCGCCTCGCGAACGGCTGGTAGTGGCGGGCACGCATGGCAAAACAACCACGTCCTCCCTATTGGCCTGGCTGTTTTCTGCGGGCCAGCGCGCCCCCAGCTTTCTTATCGGCGGAATCCCGGAAAACTTTGGCCGCTCATTCGCTCTCGGCAGCGGGCCGGAGTTCATCATCGAAGGCGACGAGTACGACACCGCCTTCTTCGACAAAGGCCCCAAGTTTCTGCATTATTTCCCCGACACGCTCATCCTCACCTCCGTCGAATTCGACCACGCCGACATCTACCGCAACCTGGACGAAGTGAAGACGGCTTTCAAGCGGTTGGTAAATCTCATCCCCCAGCGCGGCCTCCTGCTTGCCTGGGACGGCCATGCCAACGTTGATGAGTGCATTGGCCGCGCCTTGTGTACGGTCGAGCGCTACGGCTTCGGCGAAGGCTCCCAATGGCGGATTGTCGATATCCGCCACGAACCCGCTTGCACCCGCTGGACGGTGTTACGTGACGGCAGTCCCTGGAGCGAGTTCGACTTCCCTCTTGCCGGGGATTTCAACGTATTGAATGCGACCGCGGCAGCGGCGATTGCTGCACATTATGGAATCAGCCTGCCGGCAATTGCCGAGGCCTTGCGCAGCTTCCGCTCGGTCAAACGGCGGCTGGAGGTGCGTTCCGAAACCCATGGCATTACGGTTATCGAAGACTTCGCGCATCACCCCACGGCCATCGCTGAGACTTTGAAGGCGATTCGCTCCCGGTATTCCGGCCGCCGCCTGTGGGCTATCCTCGAGCCGCGCTCGAATACACTGCGGCGCCGCGTCTTTCAACACGAGCTTGCGCAGAGCCTCGGCGTCGCCGATCAAGTCGTAATCGCGGCGATCTTCAAATCCGAAGCCATTCCCGGGCACGAACGACTGGACCCCGAAGCCGTCGTTGCCGGCCTGCAAAACGCGGGCAGGCCGGCCCGCTTGCTGCAGTCGGCCGACCAGATAGTAGACGCGATCGCGCCTGAGTTGCTGCCCGGCGATGTGGTGGCAATTCTTTCCAACGGCGGCTTTGGCGGGATTTACGAGAAGCTGCCGGCGAGGATCAGACAACTGCATGAGGTCCCCGCCGAAGCGTGAGCCGCCACCGCAAGATCCCGTTACCCTGCGCACTGGCCATTGCCATTTTGTTGGGCGCGGCAGCGTGCCAGGGCAGCACCCTCGTAACCTGCTCCAGCCCTGACAATCCTCAGATCGAAGCGACCGAGTATTTCGTCTCGCTTGCTGATGCCGCCGATCATATTGCGCACGTCAGCATCCGGCTTCATGAGGCAGGCGGCACGCTGCACCTCGACATGCCTGTGTGGAATGCCCTGTATCAGGTGCGAAACTTTGCGGCGAATATTGAGAATGTGCGCGCGCAAGATTCTGCGGGCACCGCTGCTGATATCTCACAAACAGGTACCAGCCAGTGGGATATCACGAACCCAGGCCAGTGCGTGGTGGTGCACTACGACGTTCATCTCGATAAGCCGGGACCCTTTGGCAGCCAACTGGACGCGGAGCACGGGTTCTTCAACTGGGCGATGGTGCTGATGTATTCTCCCGAGCTGCGAAACCGGCCGGCAAGCATTCGACTGCTGGACATACCCCCGGACTGGGCGCTTCGTGACACTCATGTGATAGGAGAGGCGGCAGCCGGGAAGGTGCAGGACACCATCGGGATCGCTGACAATTACGACACCCTGGCCGACAGCCCCGCCGTGGCAGGCGTATTCCAGGAGTACAGCTTCCAGCAGGATGGCGCGACCTACCACATTGTGGTACGTGGTGATCCGGCCGGCTACAACAGTGAAGAGCTGCTGAGCAACCTTAAGCGCATCACTCACGCTGCGGTTGACTGGATGCAGGACCGGCCTTTCGACCAATACACCTTTTTGTACGATTTCCCGCACAACCCCGCGGCCGGCGGAATGGAGCACGCATACGGCACGGCCATCTCGGCGAGCGATGCTTCCGGCAAGGTGAACCTTGCCTCCGTAATGAGCATTAGCGCTCACGAGTTCTTTCACCTGTGGAACGTCAAGCGCATCCGTCCGCAGGCGCTGGAGCCGATCGACTACCAGCATGAGCAGGATACTCGCGCGCTCTGGTTCAGCGAAGGCGTAACTGACACGGTGGGAAGCCTGATCCGAGCGCGGGCCGGTGTCATTGACGAACAGCAGTACCTGCAGAAGCTGTCGGATGAGATTACTGAGTTTGAGGGGCGCCCGGCGCATGTCTGGCAATCCGCTGAGGATTCCAGCCTGCAGGCCTGGTTCGAAGGCGACGCCTTCTATCGCACTCCCCAGCGGAGCATCAGCTATTACAACAAGGGCGACATTTTGGGCGTGCTGCTGGATTTGCGCATTCGTCAGCTAACCGACGGCAGAAAGTCGCTGCGCGATTTGTTCCAATGGATGAACGAGCGCTACGCCAGGCAGCACCGCTATTTTCCTGGGTCTGCGGGAGTGCAGCAAGCTGCCGAAGCTGTTACCGGCCAGAGCTTTGCCGAGTTCTTTCGTGATTATGTCGCCGGGGTGAAGCCGATTCCCTACAACCAATTCTTCTCCTTTGTCGGCCTTCAGGTGGTGCCGCAGTCGGTCATCGTGGCCGATGCCGGGTTTACAGCGACGTCTAATCTGGATGGACAGTCGGAGGTCACTTCGGTGTCTCCCGGTAGCGCGGTTGAGCATGCAGGCTTGAAGCAGGGGGACCGCATTGTCGCGATCAATGGCCGGCCGGCGACCTACGAGTTCGACCGCCTGCTCGCAAACATGCTTCCCGACCAGACGGTCGAGCTGAGGGTCGAGCGGGCGGGCAAACAGTACAAGTTGAAATTCAAACTCGGCTCGCGCCAGGTGCAGCAATCCGTACTCGCTGACAATGTGGAAGCCACACCCGCACAGCATACTCACCGCACGGCGTGGATTCGCGGCGATGATGAGTCCGGCGGTGCCCATTGATACGAACCCTCGTCATGCTGGTGTTCTGGGGACTGTCGATTCTCCTGACGGGCCCTTTCCTCCTGCTTTATGCCTACCTGACGAAGGACATTGGGCCTCTGTATCATGTGGCCACGTTCCTGGCCATCTCCGGCGTGAGGCTGGCAGGGATAAGGATCAAGGAAGTGGGTAAGGAAAACATCAAGCCCGGCCGAAACTATATCTTCATGTCGAACCATGTGTCGAACCTGGATCCTCCCATCGAAGTACCCAGGATCCAGGAACGGTGTTCCGTGCTGGTCAAGAAGGAGCTCTTCAAGGTCCCGATCTTCGGCACCGGCATGCGAATGGGAAGCCTGGTCCCGGTGGATCGCAGCAACCGCGAAGCCGCCATCGAGAGCGTACACGAAGGGGTCAAGGTGTTGCGGACCGGGCTGCACATGATGATCTATCCCGAGGGAACACGCTCGCCCGACGGCAAGCTGCTGCCGTTCAAGAAAGGGCCGTTCCACCTGGCAATGGAGTCGGGAGTGCCAATTATTCCGATGACAATTCTCGGGACCTACGAATTGTGGCCAAAGCACCGGTTCGCGATCAAGCCGGGAACCGCCACTGTCGTATACCACCCCGCCATCGATCCCAAAGAGTTTGCCGATCGCGATGCGTTGATGTCAGCGGTACGGAAGTCCATCGCCAGCTCGCTGCCGGAAGACAGGCGCTAACGACCGAAACGGAACGGGCAGAATAATCGGTCAGCCGTCCGAAAGTGCCCGGCGGAGCTTTCGGTGCTACGCTTCCGGAGTAGAGGCGGGTATGATTCGATTCCTGATTGTGTTGGCGGTGTCGATCGCGGCGTCCATTGAGCTCTGGAACTTCGGCGTAGCCGCGAAAATCTGGCCGGCTCATCCTCTGCTCTGCACTACGGTGCTGGCCATGGCGCTTGCGATTGTGGTGCAGATCGCGCTGAGTCCTGCGCGGCGCGCAAAAAGTTAAACCGGAGGAGCCACGCTAGGCTCGCTTCAGCTGCTTGCAAGGCGAAATCGTTCTCGAAATTCTCTTTCGGGAAGCGGAAAGCCAATGGCCAACAGCCAATAGCGGCTCCTAACGCTTGTCGGGCTTGCGCTCCTGCCGAACCAGGATAGGATGGCCAACCGGGACGATGGCGCCACGATCGGCATCGGCGCCCGCCTGTTGAGCTCTTGTCATGACTTCACTGCGCACGTAGCTGACGAAGTCGGCCATCTGGCGCTGCATTTCTTCCATGCGCTCGCGCATCTGCAGAATGATGGCGATGCCCGAGATGTTTACCCCCAGGTCGCGCGCCAGTGAGAGGATGAGTTCCAGCCGCTCCAGATCTTCGTCGGTGTAGAGGCGGGTGTTGCCCTCGGTGCGCGACGGCTTCAGCAGCCCTTCGCGCTCGTACAGGCGCAAGGTCTGGGGATGAATGCCGTACATCTCGGCCACCGAGCTGATCATGTAGGCGCCTTGTTTTTTGCGTTTACCCATAATCGCTTCGCTCACCTTGGCTGTTGGCTTTTGGCTCTTAGCTCTTGGCCAGAAACAGCGCGTAGGCTCTTGCCAAGAGCCAATAGCTAAAAGCCAAGAGCGGCTCTACCCCAATTCTTTCCACAATGTTTCCCGCGGGTCCTCCGGATTCAACTTGGCATACTCGCGCAAAATTTCCTTTGAGCGTTCATCCGCCGGTGCCTGGGCAATGATCTTGACCTCCACGATCTCATCACCCCGCCAACCTTCTTTGATAGCCGACGGCACACCCTTCTCCCGCAGCCGCAGCTTCTGGCCTGACGCTGTGCCCGGGGGAATCTTCAGCAATGCCCGGCCATCGATGGTCGGCACTTCCACCTTCGAACCCAGCGCGGCTTCGGTAATGGAAACCGGAACCGTCAAGTGGATATCATCGCCCTCGCGCCGGAAGAGCGGATGCTCACCGACTTTGATGACGATATAGAGATCGCCCGGCACGCCGCCCATCACTCCGGCATTACCGCGTCCGGCGAGTCGAATGCGCTGCCCATCGCGCGTACCCGCCTTGATGCGAACCTCGAGGCTTTCGGTCCGCTGCACCCGGCCTTCCCCATGGCAGACGTTGCATACCGTCCGATTCTTGCCGCTTCCACCGCAGTGCGGGCAGGTGACGTTGAATTTCATACTGCCGCTCTTCTGCGTGACCGTGCCCTTGCCGTTGCACTCGGGGCAGACGCCGGGACTCTCGATGTATCCGTTACCGCGGCAATTCGAGCACGTCACCAGGTGCGGGATGCTGAGCTTCATCGTGGTCCCGCGAATCGCGTCCCAGAAACTGATGTTGACCTGGTATTCCAGATCGGTGCCGGGCTCAGGCTGACGTGAGACTTCCTCGCGCCCTCCGCGAAAGATGTTGGAGAAGATGTCGCGAAATCCGCCCGTGCCCTGCGACCGGCGCCCCGCCGCGCCTGCGCCTTCGGCGAAGTCGGTGAAGTCGAAGCCGCTGAAGTCGAAGGGAACTTCCTGGGTATAGGTGTGTGTGCCGCCACCACCGCCTTGTGGCGCTCCGCCGAATCCGCCTGCGCCAAAGCCGCCGCCACGCGCATAAGCCTCGGCTGCCGCCGGGTCGATGTTGTCGGAGTAGAAGCCGAGCTGGTCGTAAACCTTGCGCTTTTTGGGATCACTCAGGACGTCGTTGGCTTCGGAGATCTTCTTGAACTTCTCCTCGGCGCTCTTGTCGCCGGGATTGACGTCCGGGTGATACTTGCGCGCCAGTTTGCGGAAAGCCTTGCGGATTTCGTCCGGCGTGGCCGTCTTCTTCACTCCGAGATCGGCGTAATAATCGCGTTGGGTAGTAGTGGGCATTGGTTAGTTATCAGCTGTCAGTTGTCAGTTGCCGGTAAAGCCCAGTTTGTCGTCGTGAGCAGGACGCCAGGTGTCGCCGGCTAAAGCCGGCTCCTGATCTTTCTCTCACGCGCACCCAGCACTCACGTGCTGGGCTACAGTTGTTTCGCCCTGCGGGCTCGGTCTGTTTGCTCGGGTTCGAATCTCACGTCCGATCGCTCGAAACCCGAAACTCGAAACTTCTATCCACTATCCACTTCTGGCCACCGGACACTGGCCACTTAATTCACTACCGCGGGCCCCTCATCTCCCACCGGCACGACGATGTTGGGTACAAAGCCCGCCGCATCATCGAGCACAGGAATCGCCTTCACACGCCCATCGATGCCGGGCGTCAGCAAATACCAGCGCCCTTCGTTGGGGTTGAAGCTCAATACATAGGACTGGCCGTTCACTTCAAATCTCAACTTTTGTTCCTGCTTCCTGTTGTTTGGAAAGCTGCCAGCCATCAGCTGTCAGCTATCAGTTAAATCAAAAAACTCGCCTCTGAAGAAGTATCGCTTCTGGCCCATAAGCACTTACGCGCAGCTTACGAGGCGAAGGGGCGCTTCCGCGCCCCATCGTCCCCAACAACTAGTTGCTAGTTGTCTGTTACTTCTTCTCATCCACATCGACATACTCAGCATCGATGACGCCTTCGTCCTTCTTCGGCTGAGGTTCGCCGGCGTCGCCGCCCGATGCCGGGCCTCCTGCGGGAGGCGTCTGCGCCGAGGTCGCCTTGTACATGGCCTCCGCCAGCTTGTGCGAAGCTTGTGTCAGCTTGTCGCGGGCCGAGTTCATGGCCGCCGCGTCGGTGCCTTCCAGCGCCTTCTTGGCGTCGGCCAACGCGTTCTCCACGTCGCTGCGCTCCTGTCCGGAGATCTTGTCGCCGTGCTCGCGCAGCATCTTTTCGATGCTGTACACCATGCCGTCGAGCTGGTTGCGCGCTTCCACTTCCTCGCGCCTGGCCTTGTCCTCGGCAGCGTGAGCGTCGGCGTCCTTCGCCATGCGCTCGACCTCTTCCTTGCTCAGACCGGAAGAGGACGTGATCGTGATCTTCTGGTCCTTGCCGGTGGCCATGTCCTTCGCCAGGACGTTCAGGATACCGTTGGCATCGATATCGAACGTCACCTCAATCTGAGGTATGCCACGCGGAGCCGGAGGCAGCCCGGTCAGGTGGAACTTGCCCAGCGTGCGATTGTCGCGCGCCATCGGGCGCTCGCCCTGCATCACGTGTACCTCGACCGAGGTCTGGTTGTCGGCTGCGGTCGAGAACATCTCCGTCTTTTTGGTCGGAATGGTCGTGTTGCGCGGAATCATCGGCGTCGCCACACCGCCCATGGTTTCGATGGACAACGTCAGCGGAGTCACGTCGAGCAGCAGCAGGTCTTTCACCTCGCCGCCCAGCACGCCGCCCTGAATCGCCGCGCCCACCGCGACTACTTCGTCAGGATTCACGCCCTTGTGGGGTTCTTTGCCGAAGATCTGCTTCACCAGCGCCTGGATCGCAGGCATGCGCGTCTGTCCGCCAACCAGCACGACCTCGTCGATCTTGCTGGCGTCAATGCCGGCGTCCTTGATCGCCTGCTCGCAGGGCCGTTTCGAGCGATCGATAATGTCGCGGACCATCTCTTCCAGCTTGCCGCGGGTCAGCTTCTTCACCAGGTGCTTGGGGCCCGAGGCGTCCGCCGTGATGAACGGCAGATTCACTTCGGTCTCCATGGTGGTCGAAAGCTCGATCTTGGCGCGCTCGGCTGCGTCACGCAGACGCTGCAATGCCATTTCATTGCCCTTGGCCCGCAGGTCAAGTCCTTCATCCTTCTGGAATTCCGCGATCAGCCAATCGACGATGCGCTGGTCGATGTTGTCACCGCCCAGGTGCGTGTCGCCGTTGGTCGATTTGACCTCGATGACGCCTTCGCCGACTTCGAGGATCGAAATATCAAAGGTGCCGCCGCCGAAGTCATATACGGCGATGGTTTCGTCCTTTTTCTTGTCGAGCCCGTAGGCCAGCGCGGCCGCGGTCGGCTCATTGATAATGCGCTTCACCTCGAGCCCAGCGATCTGGCCGGCATCTTTCGTTGCCTGGCGCTGCGCGTCGTTGAAGTACGCGGGAACCGTGATGACGGCTTCCGTCACCTTTTCGCCGAGGTAGTCCTCAGCCGCCTTCTTCAACTTCTGCAGGATCATGGCGGAGATCTGCGGCGGGGTGTATTCCTTGCCCTGCGCGATAACCGCCACGTGATCGCCCGACTGCACTACCTTGTAGGGCACCATCTTCATCTCTTCATTCACTTCGTCGTAGCGACGGCCCATGAACCGCTTGATTGAGTAAATGGTGTTCTCAGGATTGGTGATGGCCTGACGCTTGGCGACCTGTCCCACCAACCGCTCGCCGTTCTTGGTAAAACCCACTACGGACGGAGTGGTCCGGCCGCCTTCTTCGTTGGGAATGACCTTGGGCTCACCGCCCTCCATGACGGCGACCACGGAGTTCGTGGTGCCCAGGTCAATGCCGATAATCTTGCTCATTGAGCCACCTTCCTCACAAGTAATAAGTTCGTAAGCCTCTGATTCTAAAACGCAATAGAGCTCAGCGATCCGGTATTTATAGCAGACCGACTATAGAACTTGAGTGAATCATTGTCAAGGTTTAGATGGCCTTGGGAGGCGATGCGTTGCAGGAAAATTGGCAAGCGGGAAGGACTTCGAAAGGGGAATTTCCGCCGTACGCGGGAACCCGACCCTCCTATCCTGGCGTATACATATTCAAGGACATCGTTTTGGAACGCTTCCCTTTCACTCCAATCTATCTTTGCACCCTGATCTGGATGGCATGGGTGGTGGTGTGGATTCTGCTGGCCCTATGGTCGAAGCGTGCCCGCCAGCGGTTGAACTTCCGCGAAGCGCTGCCTTACATGGTTCCGACGGCGATTGGCGCCTATCTGGCGCTGGCCGACCCAAGGGAGCTGCGCATGCTGGGACTCTGGCGGCTTCGCATCACTCCAAGCCCGTGGGTGATGGATCTTGGCGTGGCTCTCACCGCCGGCGGCCTGCTATTCGCCATCTGGGCGCGGCTGTATCTCGGCAAGAACTGGAGCGGGCTGGTGCAAGTCAAACACGATCACGAACTCATCCGCACCGGCCCGTATCGCTTCGTGCGTCATCCTATTTACTCCGGAATTCTGCTCGCTCTGCTCGGTACTTCGCTTTGCCGCCGCAATCTCTGGGGTTTTGCGGGCCTGGCATTGGTCTGGGTGGGACTCTGGATCAAGAGCCGCCTGGAGGAGCGCTTCATGGTCGAAACCTTCGGCAGCCAGTATGAAGATTACCGCCGAACTACCGGAGCGCTGGTCCCTCGCCTGCTCTAGAATTTCTGGATTCTGACTGTTCCAGAAACCACCCCACGCCACTCGTCGCGTTTCCCCTCTGCCGTACTTCGTGAAATGATGAAGGAAGGAGCAAGCCGAAATGCTGAAGCGTTTGTGGATCGCGGCTATCATCCTTTCGTTCGCAGCAGCGCTTTACGCGCAAACCCCGAGCCAGACGAGCGGAGCGACCGATCAGCCCGGCGACCCTTCCGGCATGTATTCCTTCCTCAAAGAAGGCGAGTACGTGCAGCTAACCATGGAAGACGGCCAGCTCTCCGGATTCATCTCGCGCTTTGGCGACAGCGACACCGATCGCGACCAGTTCATCGACCAGTTTTTCAGCAAAGCATCGCTGAAAGGCGACCACGTCACCTTCACAACCAAAGTGATACATGCCATCTGGTATGAGTTTGACGGAACCATTCAGGTCCAGCCGGGCAAGCAGCCGGGCCAGGAAGGCTATCGCATCCTGAAAGGCACGCTGACGGAGCACTCCGGGGACGCGAACGGGAAAGACAAAGTCCGCCAGCGTTCGGTCGAGTTCAAGTCGTTTCCGGAAGGCGTAAGCCGATAGTATTTGCTCACCGCTTCGCTCTCGGTGGCGCCGTGTACTCAATCGGCGTCGATGGCGCGCCGAACTTCGGATTCTGCTGTTCAGCGACCAGTTCCGGCCCCGGCCCGTAGCTTCCGGTTGCGCGTCCCAGTGCATTTTGGTGACGGCGTTCTGTGTCCGCGGTGCGGGGCTGGCTCTCCAGCCACGACTTCACATCGCGCAAGGCCTCATCGACCGAGCTTTCGACTTCACTCTTCCGCAGCCCGAAGGCGCGGCTGAGCCGGGTAGAAGGAATGTAGTTCATCTGCACATGAACCAGCGTGTCGTTTTCAAGCGGGCTGAAGGTAATGCGCCCGCTGTGCTTGGGGCCGCGCACCGATTTCCATCCGATCGCTTGATTGGGGATGAGCTGTGTCAGCCTGGCGTCCCATTCGACCGTCGCTCCGGCAATGCTGGACTTCCAGTGCGAGCGTTGCCCGCGAGAGGAAACGCTGTCGATGGTTTTGCTCATCGTCGGAAGTTGATCTAAATTGCTGAAGACATCGAAGACCTCCTGCGGCGGGCGCGCAATTTGCAGGCTCTTCTCAATGCGTACCACACGGCCCCTTCCGCCTCGTCTTCCATATTGAGCGACAAGCGTTGCCGCGGAGCCAGCCGCCGCTCCCCATGTGAATCCCAGCCAGAAGTCTCTTTGTCGCATCGCAATGCTCCCTCCGCATTGGAAAGCCGGTGAGCGGCATCAGGTTGCACCGCGCCGCGTTATGCAACTCGCCGCTACGGAAGCGACTCGAAAAAACCGGGAGACA
This sequence comes from uncultured Acidobacteriaceae bacterium, assembly GCA_963846815.1. Lineage (GTDB taxonomy): Bacteria > Acidobacteriota > Terriglobia > Terriglobales > Acidobacteriaceae > CAVVDY01. The sequence goes on from CAWJXG010000004.1 coordinate 533,876, forward strand.
TGAGCGCGCACGTCTACATCGGTACTTCGGGCTGGCATTACCGCCATTGGATAGGAACGTTCTATCCGCCGAAGCTGCCCGCCTCGAAGATGTTCGCCTTCTACCAGCAGTACTTCGATACCGTCGAGCTCAACAACAGCTTCTATCGCCTGCCCACGCCGGAGGCCTTCCTCGCGTGGCGTGACGCGGCGGCTGCGAACTTCTGCTTCGCGGTGAAGGGCAGCCGCTTTCTGACCCACAACAAAAAGCTGAAGGAACCCGAGCAGGCGCTGCAGAACTTGCTTCCGCGCGCCGAACTGCTGGGGAAAAAATTAGGACCGATTCTGTTTCAGCTTCCACCCCGGTGGAAGGTGAACGTCGAGCGCCTGGCAACATTTCTGCAAGCTCTGCCCGCCTACAACAGGTACGCATTTGAATTTCGTGAGCCGAGCTGGAACTGCGACGAAGTCTATGAGATCTTGCGACGGCATAACGCCGCCTACTGCATCCATGAACTGGCGGGATTTCACACGCCGATCGTGCTCACGGCCAATTTCACCTACGTCCGCCTGCATGGGCCCGGAGGCAAGTATCAGGGCTGCTATGCAGAAAAGAAGCTCACGGAGTGGGCGGAACGAATCCACCACTGGAGCAGCAAATTGCGCGCCATCTACGTTTATTTTGACAACGACGATTCCGGCTACGCTCCGCGCAACGCGCTCGAATTGAAGCAATTGGTGGAAGAATCGTCTTCACTACGGACTGCTTACGTTTGTAGATAATGTCTGGCCTGATGCGTGGGTTTGCAGCAGTAACATGCCGTAGTCTCCCATAATGTTGACGAGTCGCAGGGATTCGCGATGCAGTTCCGTCCTCTTCCCCGTACCCGGTGGATTCCGCGGTATGCTTTCAGCCCTCCGCAGGGATATGGCCGTCGATCTCGAATTCAATTCAATAATGTGCCGGAGCCTGGCTCGCTGATCCTGTTGGGCACTCGCGTCCTCGGCGGCATCGGGATGCTCAGCCGCAGACTGTTTCAGGGCTCGTGGGCGGCGATCCTCCGATTCTTTCCTCCGGCCCACATCGGGCGATTCCCGTCTGCGGTAAAATCCAAACCCATGGAAGTGGGGTTCCGGCCATGAGCACAACCATGCCCATCGCAGGTGGCGACGCCAGTCGGCCTGCGACGCTTGCTGTGCCCACTCCGAATGAACGGAAGCGTCATCCTGCGCTGGTTCGTGCGACTCACTGGATTATGGTCGTCGCATTTTGCGCTCTGCTGGTGAGCGGCGGCGAAATCATCCTGTCTCATCCGCGGTTTTATTGGGGAGAGACCGGCAACGTCAACATGCGGCCGTGGCTCAACCTGCACCTGCCGTCCTCGCGGGCGTCAGTGCCAACGGGCTACGGCTATGTCCTCCCCGACCAAAATGGCTGGAGCCGCTATCTGCACTTCGAGGCCGCGTGGCTGCTCGTCGGAACAGGACTGCTTTACGTGTTGTGGGGAATCTTCACCGGCCACTTCCGGCGTGGGGTTGTCCCCCAGGCGCAAGACTTGTCGCCCAAGTCGCTGGCGGCATCGGTCGTGCGGCACACGAAGTTTGCGCGCCCGTCCGCGGAAGAGGCATGGTCGTATAACGTGCTGCAGCGGTTGACGTACCTCGTCGTGATTTTCGTGCTCTTTCCGCTGATGATTTGGACCGGCCTGGCGATGTCCTTCGCCTTCGCCTCGGCGTTTCCGCTGTCGGTGAGAATGCTCGGCGGCCATCAGACGGCACGGTCCCTGCATTTCCTGACGACGATCCTGCTGGTCGGATTTCTGGCGGTTCACCTGGGGATGGTGATGCTGGCGGGATTCCGAAGCCGGATGCGCGCGATGATTACCGGGCGGCTGGACGAGAAGCAGCCCCGGCGAGAGGAATCATGACGAAAATTTCCCGGCGTAAGTGGATCAAAGGTGGACTGGCGCTGGCGGCGGGCGCCGGTGGAGTCGCCGTGGCGGCGAAACTCGCCAGGGGCGCCGGACTGATTCCGCCCGACGCTGGTGTGCGCTTCGGCGCGGGCGAAACCCTGACCTACGCGACGCAGCGTCTGCTGACCAGGCATTCGCTAGCACGCGAATTTTCGCCGGGTGCGATCTCAAAGAATCCGTTCGCCAACCCGGTGGATCCACTCGGCCCTGAGTTCGAGCGCTTGCGCGCCGCCGATTTTGCGGATTGGCGCCTGACGGTTGACGGCATGGTCGAGCGCCCTTCCACATTTTCCCTCGCCGAGCTTCGCAGCTTCCCTGCCAGCTCGCATATCACGATGATCGGCTGTGAGGAAGGCTGGACCTATATTGCCGAGTGGACCGGGGTGCCGCTGAGCTTCATCCTGGATCGCGTCGGCACGCAGCCTGCCGTTCGCTACGTGGTCTATCGTTCCATCCAGCCCGATTGGTGGGAGAGCATTGACATGGAGGACGCACTCCATCCCCAGACGCTCATCGCGCACAGCATGAACGGGGAGACTTTGCCCGTGCCGTTTGGAGGGCCGTTGCGGCTGCGCTTGCCACGGCAGCTCGGCTACAAGAGCATCAAGTACCTAACGGGGCTGACCCTGACCGATAGCGTAAAGCACTTGGGCAAGGGACTGGGATCAGCGGAGCCGGAAATCGGCTATTCATGGTATGCCGGCATCTAGCTGTTCTAATTTGGTCAATTGCGCCAGCCACCACTGGCGCGTACCGGTGCGCCACTAACCTGATGGAGCATACACGGAGCTGACTTCGTACTCCGTGCCTCGGTGGTGAGTCCTACTTGCTGGCGGTCTCTGCGGACTTCTGCTTGGCACGCTCGGCCTCGATGCGCGCGATGGTGCGCTTCAGCCAGTGCTTCACGTTTTCGCGCAGCTCTTCTTCGGTTTGCGGAGTGGTGATCGTAACCCCTTCCCGGTTTAAGGGGATGTGGTGACAGGGTACATCGTCCGTCCGGTGTTCCTCCGGCACGAAGTCGTAGAGCAGGCACTCGCGGCAAGCGTGCGGCCGTGTAGGATCGCCGTGATTCAAGCAGCTCAGTGAGTCCTGAAAGATGGACGCGGGTCCCCAGGGAGTGCTGTACCAGTTGCCGTAACCGCCTTGTTCCAGGAAGTTTAGCTCGTACCGCAGCACTTCCAGAACGTCCCGTTTATCTTCCGACATGGCAACCTCCCGCAGGGATTACATCCGAATCAGTTCTTTGATCTCAGCTTGATTGTGGGCTGCGAGGACACAAGCAGGCTGTGACCCATCTCACAACCGCGTGTGATTCTTTAGCACGCGCGATGCCGTTCCGCGGAAGCCCTCTCTCTGGAACCTCTTAGCTCTTTCGCATCGGCTGGAAGAGCGAGAACACTGCTCCCTGGGGATCGGCCACAATCGCAAAGCGTCCGACATTCTCCATCGTCACAGGGCCGAACAGCACCTTCCCGCCCAGCGACTTCGCCTTGTTGGTAAATTTGTCGCAATCGGAGGCATGAAAATAAATCAGCCAGTGCGGCGGCACGCCCGGCTGAAGCGCTTTCGCCGGAGGAATGCCCCCGATGAAATGCTCGCCGCATTTGATGTGCAGGTAGCCGCCGTCGGGATCGTTCTCGCCTTTTTCGAGGTGCCACCCGAACAGGTTGGCATAGAACTCGCCGGCGCGTTTGGGATCGTTGGTGTTCAGATCGGCCCAGGAGAACGTCCCGTCGGCGCCGATGATGTCGATACCCTGCTGCTTCCTGGGTTGCCATACGGCAAACACTGCGCCGGTCGGATCGCTCAGAACCGCCATGCGCCCGTATTCCATCACGTCGATAGGTCCGGCCAACACCTTCCCGCCCAGAGTTCTTGTCTTCTCCATAGCAGCGTCTGCACTCTCGACCCCGACGTACACCAGCCAGTTTGGCGGCACCTGCATCGCTATCTGGTCCGGCATCAGCGTGTAGCCGCCCCCAACATCCTTCCCGTTATAGCGGAACATGGTGTAGTACCCGCCGTGTCCCATGGGGCTATCCTCAGCGCTCCACCCGAAAAGTGAGGTGTAAAAGGCTTTGGCGGTGGCCTGATCGCTGGTTGCCAGCTCGATCCAAGCGAACATTCCGGGGGCGTGCGGCGGAACGTGCTCTGACATTTCTCCTCCCAATCTGCGGCGCCGGCGATCTGTAAGATGCCGGTTAACCCGCGTAATTTTACACCTGCAGTTGAGGTAAGCTCATCGCAGCAATTGTGAAAACTTCAGGAACCTGAGTGCCATCCGCGTTCTGGCAAACGCGGTTCAAGTCACTAGGCCTTATGACACCGGTCACAGACGCAGCATTACAAAAAACGAAAACATTGAATGTCACACATACCAGCTCCGATGGCGGAGTTGGTAAATCGTAACAAGGAGCCAAACATTCATGAAGCGTAGTGTTGTTATTATTCTGACGGTTGCAGCATTGCTCTCGATGTCGTGTATCGGTTGGGCGGCTGACGACGGCGCGGCCATCTACAAGGCAAAGTGCGCTATGTGCCACGGCCCGGACGGAGCCGGCAAGATCGGTCCTGCCCTGAAGGGTATTTCTCTGACCGAACCCCAGATCGCCGATGTACTGGAGAAGGGAGCCGCCGGCAAGAAGGCTCCTCATAACAAGGGCATCTCGGGTTTGACTCCGGACCAGGCGAAAGCCGTTGCCACCTACGTAAAGAGCCTGAAGTAGCCGGACTACAGTTCAAGTTGACGAGGGGAAAAGCCGGCACACGCTGGCTTTTCTCTTCTGCAATTCCGCCGGCTGATCGGACTCGTGGGCGCTGCCGCCGTCCTTTTCCGCCACGCCACAAACGGTTCGCCTCAACTCACGACTGTTCTCGTCGGCAGTTACCTGATTTGTCTCGTCTGGAATCACGGGCCCCTGTATCCGGGGCACTCCTTTTCTGAGCATTTCACTTGACTTGGACCGGATACCACCCTACTTTCATAGCTAGCTTTTCCTCCCGCAAGCCTGGAAATGGCGCTCATAGACATCTACTGCTTCACGTGCGTGTCTGGTAGATGCCGGGCGCAGCGAAGGGGCCGGGCATCGGCTGGTGACTGAAAGTTCCGAGGACGTCAGTTCCAGACCGTGAGCTCGCCGACAAGTTGGAGTGCATTCATGTTTCCGGAAACGCGGTACGCCAAGCAGTCTTCCATGGGCACCCTCGAAGGCGCCCCACAGTCTGCGCCCCAGGCGGTCCAGTGGCTTGCGTACTACACCGCGCCCCGACACGAAAAGACCGTCGCCAAACATCTGGAGTGCAGGTGTATTGACTGTTTTCTCCCTTTGGTTCGTAGCCCGAGGCGTTGGAAAAACGGGATCAGTGTGCGGGTGGATGAGCCGCTCTTTCCCGGCTACATTTTTGCCAGGGTCGTACCGCGGCGCTACTTCGAGTTGTTGAATCTGCCCGGAGTATTGTCTGTGGTGGGACCCAGCCGCCGTCCTTCTCCTTTGGCCGAGGAAGAGATCGAGTCTTTGCGCTCCGGACTGGCGGAACGCAACAGCCGGCCTCACCCTTTTCTTGCGCTAGGCAACCGGGCCCGCATCACGGCGGGCGCGTTCACCGGAAAGACCGGCATTCTGATCAAAGAGTCGGGCAATCTGCGGGTCGTGCTGACCGTGGAAGCGATCATGAAAAGCTTTTCGGTTGAAGTTAATATTGACGAGCTGGAGCTCGTCAGCTAGCCCGCGCATCCCCGAAATGCCGGAACCCTCAGCCAGGTCTAGAATCCTCCCAGCATGTCTGCCCAGCAGCGAGTCATCTTCCACGTCGACATGGACGCGTTCTTTGTCTCGGTGGAAGAGTTGTACGATCCATCTCTGAAGGGCCGGCCGGTGGTCGTCGGCGGGGCTGCTAATGAGCGGGGCGTGGTTGCTGCTGCTTCCTACGAGGCCCGCAAGTTCGGGGTGCATTCCGCCATGCCCTTGCGGACCGCGGCGAAACTCTGCCCGCACGCGGTTTTTGTGCCCGGCCATCCCGAGCGATACCGCGACTGTTCGGCAAAAGTTTACAAGGTGCTGAACCGCTTCTCGCCCAAACTGGAGATGGTTTCCATCGACGAAGCTTACGTCGACATGTCGGGCACCGAGCGTCTCTACGGCCCTCCGCTGCGGGCGGCACACCTGCTGCACCTTGCAATGAAAACCGAGACCAGTTTGAACTGCTCCATCGGCATCGGAACTTCGCGCCTCGTGGCCAAGGTCTGTTCCGATCAGGCAAAGCCAAACGGCGTGTTGTGGATTCCGCCGGGAGCCGAATCCAGTTTTCTGGCACCTCTCGACGCACGCAAAATTCCCGGAGTCGGTAAAGTGCTGGAGAAAAAGCTGGAGGAACAGGGGATTCGCAAAGTCGGAGACCTGGCCGCCCGCGAGGAAAGCTGGCTGAAGCGACACTTCGGCGCCATTGGACTGGCTCTCGCCGGCAAGTCGCGCGGCGCCGACGCCGGCGCATGGTTCGATGGCGACATCGGAGAAGATACCGGCCCCCGGTCCATCAGCCACGAGCACACCTTCACCCGCGACACCAATGATGCCCAGGTTTTGGAGTCGATGCTGGCCCGCCTCTCTGAGATGGTTTGCCGCCGAATGCGCGAGCAGGATCTTCCCGCACGTACGCTGCAGTTGAAGCTACGCACTTCCGACTTTCACACCATCACGCGCGCGCGGACGATTCCTCGACCCACGGCCGTAGACTCCGAGGTTTTTGACGTGATCCGCGAACTGTTCCGCGAAAACTGGAACGGCAAACCGGTGCGCCTGCTGGGCGTGCAGGCTTCGCATTTCGACGCCGAGAGCGCGCAGTTGAATATTTCTGGAACGGACGCGCACGAGAAATGGAATCAGGCGTTATCGGCAGCCGACCGCTTGCGCGAGAAATTCGGCGAGAATGCAGTCTCGCTCGCTGCCGGCATGAAAGCGCGATTCCGCGAACGTACTCACGAGAACCCGGCGAGCCTGCCGGGGAAGAAACAGAAAGAAGCCGAGCCTGCTCCCGATCCCAAGGACGTCGGCACACGATTCAACGAAGACGCCTGAGGTGTGCCAGCCCTGCGGCGCGCTGATCGAGCCTACTTCGCCCGTTGCCACTCGCGATAGGCTTCGCTCTTGGACAGGCCGAACTCTTTCGCTGCCTGCTTCAACGCGTTCTTCTCTTCCATGTGATCCGACTGCATGAGCTCGCGCACCCGGAGTGCCACTGACGGAGCGGCCGCAGGCTGGCTTGCGGAATTCTCCGCTTTCGCGATCAGGAGCGTGATCTCGCCCTTGATCTCCGAACGCTGCTCCAGTTCAGCGAGGACCTCGGCAGCAGGACCGCGAACGAACTCCTCGTGGATTTTCGTAACCTCTCGTGCCACGACCACCCGGCGATCCGCCCCTAGGATTTCAACTACATCCCGGACGGTCTCCACCACCCTGTGTGGCGCTTCATAGAAGATTTCCGTGCGTGGCGACGACTTCAAAGTTTCCAACAGGGAGCGCCGGGCTCCAGCCTTGGCGGGAAGGAAACCGCCGAAACGGAAGGAATCCGTTGGCAGGCCACTGGCCACCAGCGCTGACAGAAAGGCGGAAGCCCCCGGTATCGGCACGACCCGTATGTGATGACGCACCGCCAGCGCCACCAGCCGGTATCCCGGATCGCTTACGCCGGGCATTCCCGCATCGCTCACCACCGCGACATCATCGCCGTTTTCCAGATGAACGATCAGTTCCGGCGCGCGCTCCAGCTCATTGTGTTCGTGATAGCTGGTGGTGTGCTTCTCGATTGCGTAGTGATTCAGCAGCTTCTGGGTCTGCCGGGTATCCTCGCAGGCAATCAGGTCAACTTCCTTCAGCGTACGCAAGGCACGTAAGGTAATGTCTTCCAGGTTACCGATAGGAGTGCCGACAAGATACAGAGTTCCCGATGCGGGCTGGGGCGTATTCGCTTTGTCGTGAGCAGATTGCTTGTTGGCTGGCATTGGCCTGAAGTGTACACCTGCGAATGTGCGAGACGTTGACGCCCACTTTTTGTGGCAGCGTTTCACCGGGCAAGGGGAACAGGAGGTCACGCCTCATGCGGCAGGTGGATAGATTCTGAAAAACTACTGTTGTAGTTTGATAATCCGCAGACCAACTCACCGTATACTCAGAATCCCGTAGGACCGGTACAATCCAACTTACGCACGGGTTGGGTCGGGGCCGGACCTACGGTTTCCTCTTGCAGCGTTCCTGCCGGCGTCTCACCGGCCGGTTGTATTCTTGATCACTCGTCACCAGTTCATGCGAAGATTCCCCGTGCTCCTGCTTCGCCGGATCGCCAATCACAACATGTCGCTCTATAAGCAGCTCGATGTCCTCGAGGACTGCGGCATTGCTCCCAACGACGGGGTCGAGGTAGCTCAGTTGCTGGCGCACTACACCGAGCGGCAATACGAGACGGCTCCCTTCCGACGGTTGCTGGGGGCTCTTGGCAGCGAGTCGCCAGAGCAGATTCCGCTCTCCGACAATGTCTGGCGCTTGCGCGTGGGCTGCATCGCCGGTCCGGGAGACTACACGCTCGTAGCGCGACGGATGTCGCTTCTCGCCGGTCGTGTATTGCCGGTTTCCGACATCCACGAACAGTTCGACATGGCCTCGGGAGTTGTTTGGCTCAGGTTTCGCCACGGAGCTGAAGAGATCAACTGGCCCGCGAGGATTCGCGAGTTCTGGGTCGACCCCGGTCTTTTCAGCCGCTTTGCGGAATTGCTGGAGGCGCAGGACACAGACAAGCGCTTCACCCAACTCGATCTCGGCGGCCAGGACGTCCTGATCGGCTGTTCCACCCCTTTACAGTTCGCCGAACTGCGGCGGCGGACCGGACTTCCCTTCGAATGGCTGGGCTAAGTGTCGAACTGAGCAGCTCTGTTCCAACCTGCCGCTGCTGAACCGCGTCCAACAAGGATGCTCGACCATGTTCCCATTGTGGAGATAGCTAATTTTCTGGTTATCGGCGGCCTGGTCTTCTATGGATTCTCGTTCTTTGCGCAATACCACTCCACTGGTAAGTGGGCCAAGAACATCACCAGCCTGCTGGCGGGGATGGGAATGCTCATTCTGGCCTTCGGGATGGTCATTACTCCGCGAAATGCCGAGGTCATCGCCCGCGTTGCCGATACCCACGCTTCGAACGTCCTTCTGGGAATCAGCAGCGTGTTGCTCCTGGCTGCCATCGCTGCCTTTGGGATCATTACCTTCTGGCGCCCACTCCGTCTGCGGCACGAACGAAAGCTCGAAAGCGACTTGAGCCGTGAGCTCCCCAAAATCCCCTAGACCGACACCACCCAACCGCAGTTCGGTCCTGAATTGGCCAAGGACTCCGGCGCCTCCTCAGCCGCAAGACCGCGGCATCGGTACTCTGCTGCGCAGCGTGGGCCCAGGAATCGTAACCGGAACTGCCAACGTCGATCCCTCGCTGGTAATTACCGCCACCGTCGTGGGCGCGACGTTTCACTTTTCGCTGCTCTGGATCATCGTGCTCTGCATTCCATTTCTATCGACCGTGTTCGCAGTCTCAGCACGCATCGGCTATGAAACCCGCAAAGGACTGGTCGACCTGCTGAGGGAAAACTACGGCAAGAGGCTCGGCATCCTCTGCGCTCTAGCGGTGATTGCGATCAATATGGCAATGATCATCGCCGATCTGATGGCGGTGACCGAGGGGCTCAGCATCATCCTGCTGCAGAAGCGGAGCTTCTTCGTAGCCGCAGTCGCGTTCACCGTCTGGTATTTTCTGATCTTTCGCGACTACCGCAAGCTCATCCGTGTTCTGCTTTGGATGTCTTTGCCGCTGTTCCTTTACGTTGTCGCTGCCGTACTGTCGCAGCCCAACCCGTGGGCGCTTCTGGTGGGAACGTTCGTGCCGCGTCTGCATTCCGGGTCGGAGTACACCACCGCCGTGATCGCACTGCTGGGCTCGCTGCTCACACCCTACGTGCTGGTTTGGCAAACCAGTTCGCGCCGCGAGATGGCGCTCGGTGAAGGTCGGCCCAAAGATGCCGAATCCCGTGCCGGCACCTTCGCCACGATAATTCTTTCCTACAGCATCGTGGTGGCCGCCGCCATGGAACTCCACCTCTCCAGCGCGGCAAACATGACAGCTCGCCAGGCCGCCAGCGCGCTTACCCCGGCCGTGGGATTCCTGGGGACCTTACTGTTCGCCGTCGGAATCATCGGCGCCGGCATGGTAGCTTTGCCCGTTCTGGTCGCCTCGATGTGCTACAGCGTCTCGGAAGCCATGGGTTGGCGGGCCGGGCTAAACGAAAATCCCTGGGAAGCCAAGAGCTTCTATGTGCTCATCTCGGCCGCCTTGTTCGTCGCCAGCGTGGTGAATTTCTTCCGCATCAATCCGGTCAAGGCGCTCTATTTTTCGCAAGTGCTGGCCGGCATTCTGACGATCCCTATCCTGCTATTCATTTTTTTGCTTTCCAACGACCGCCGGGTTATGCAGACCGCCAACACGCGTGGCCAGAATTTTTGGATGGGAGCTGTTATCGGCGCATTGGTGGCGGCTGGCGGTTGGTTTGTGGCGTGCCAGTTTCCGCATTGAGCACGGTCACACCTGACTCCATGGAATCGTTCACTGCTCGTACCACTGGGAATGTGGCGAGAAACGTTTACACGCCAGGCATTGCGTGTCCTTCCATTGGTACAGGCAAGACGGGCAAACCCCTCCAGTGTCGAACGTATTCCACTGGTGGCCGCACTTGCAGAACCAGCGATCGTGGGCTCGCGGCTGCCATCCGCATAAGGGACACCGTATCCGCGAACCCGAAGGGCTGTCGCCTTCGCCCGTGCCGGTTGAAGTCGTGGGCTCGAGAGTCGTGGACGAGCCGGACATGGTTAGTCGGGCAGCTCGGCAGCCATGAGCTCATCAACGTAGCACCACACCCAAGTCTCTCCCGGCTCGATCGATCGGGCCAGCGGATGATGCTGGTGCTTGGCATGTTTTGTGGCATGGCGATTCTTGGAGGAATCGCAACATCCCACGTAGCCGCAATCGGTACACATACGCAGATGTACCCAGGTGTCTCCCATCTTCACACAGTCCTCACAGACGTGTTTTGTGGGCTGAGTCAGGCGCAAATGATCGAGGTGAGTGCAAGGCGAAGGGTTGGTCAAGGCAGAACTCCTATGAGAGATGCACCGCCTCAGATGCCCAATTCGGACCGAACGATTCAGCCGAAAACACCCTGTCCCGTCCATGCTATTTTCCTGCAGCCCCGCTCTGCATCACAATAGAAGAGATATGTGTACGTGGATGTCCCGGTTCCTCAGTTGCCTGGCGGTTTTCGTTCTTGCTTTCGTGGGCCTCGCTTACGCGGATGCTGCTTTCGATTTAACCGGGCCCCCGATCGACGTACGGGTGCAGCGCGGAGGGAAGGAACTGCCGATCGGCCAAGTTCCCAACTTGCAGCCGGGTGATCGCCTATGGATCCATCCTGATCTTCCGGAAAGCCAGTCGGCACGCTACTTGATGGTAGTTGCTTTCCTGCGTGGCGCCACCAACCCGCCACCCGAGAACTGGTTCACCAAGACCGACACCTGGAGCAAGTCGGTTCGGCAGGAGGGCGTGATGATAAAAGTCCCCGGCGAAGCTCAGCAGGCCTTGATCTTTCTTGCTCCGGAAACCGGCGGCGACTTTGGGACCTTGCGCTCCACCGTGCGCGGAAAGCCGGGGGCCTTCGTTCGCGCAGCCCAAGACCTGCAACAGGCCAGCCTCGACCGCGCACGTCTGGAGAAATATCTTGCCCTGGTGCGCGAGGCTTCCCAGGAGGACGCTGCCGACCTGAAGCAGAAGACCAACTTGCTGGCGCGAAGCTTGAGCATCAAGGTCGATCAGTCGTGTTTCGAAAAACCGGCCGCCCAGCAATTGCAATGTCTCACCAAGGACAGCGACCAGCTGGTGCTGGAAGATGCCCACAGCCAGAGCATGGTCGCCACCCTGACCTCGGAAACCTCGGTTGACTTGCTGACCCAGCTCAGCAGTACGCCGCATTTGGCCGGCGCCTCCTATAGCCCATATATCGGGGCGGTGGTGGACGTCGTCCGAATCCTGAGCAGTGCCCACACCGCGAAGTATCAGTACATTCCGGCGTTAGCCGTGCCCCATGGCGATTCGCTCAACCTTAAGCTCAATAATCCGCCATCGTTTCAGGATCCGAAGTCGGTCATCGTGATTGGGCTGCCACCCATCGAGAAACTGCAGCCTCCGCCGCTGCGAGCCGTCGAACCGAAGCAGATCTTTTGCGCACAAAAGCCGGATCTGGTACTTCCGGCGGACGGCGCACCGCTGATCTTCGGCACCGAGCTGGGCCACGATTTCACAGTGCGTGTCTCCGACAGCGCCGGCAAGAAGGTCACCCTTACGGCAGAGCCGAACGCCGCCGTTGGCGGATTCGTGGTGGATACCCACCCACTGCAGAGCGCAACCCTGCCTGAAAGCGCGACTGCTTCCCTGCACGGAGTTTGGGGATTCGACAGCTTCGATGGCCCCATTTACCACCTGCGCAGCTCGCAATCCGCCACCTGGAACGTGGTTCCGTCCGATGCCAGCGCCTTGATTGTGGGCCGTCAGGATACGATTCATCTCCACTCTCCCGAGGCAGTTTGCGTTCAGAACTTGACCGCTCAGGACCACGGCAAGAGCCTGCAGACGACCTGGAAGATGACACAGCCGGACGCGTTGGAGGTGAAGGTCGCGCTTAAAGACGCAGCTCCGGGGCCGCTTCAGTTGCACGTGACGTTGTACGGTGGCAAGCAGTCCGACGTGGTCGAGCTGCAGACCTATTCGGAAGCGGCCCGGCTCGACGCCTTTCACATACACGCCGGAGACAGCACAGGAACGCTCAGCGGCACACGGCTGGATGAAGTGGAGACCCTGGACCTCTTGGGCATCCACTTCACTCCTGGCTCTCTCTCCCGCGACAATCAGCAGGATGACCTGAAGATGTCCGCCAGTTCAGCAGAGGCTGCGCAAAAACTGGCGCCAGCCCCGCCGGCCACGGCGAACGTCACGCTGAAAGACGGCCGCACGCTCTCCGTAAAAGCTTCCATCGAGCCGCCTCGGCCTGAGGTCGTTCTGCTGGGCAAGACGTCAGCCTCCGCCTTATCAATCGACAGCGACGACAACAACATTCAACTCAGCGACCCCAACGAGATGGCTCAGGACCAAGTACTGCGGTTCTCGCTGAAGAGCACTACCCCGCAGAGGTTTGCCCCCACTGAAAAGATAGAAGTGGCGACGGCGGACGAAGCCTTCCAAACCGACTTAACGACCGCCAAAGGCTCTCTCACCTTTCAGGATCCGCAAACCGTGCTGGCGCTCCTCAACCCGCTCAAGGACCTCGGGCCTTCCGCTTTCGGGCCGCTGAAGTTTCGCGTCATGGATGCAGCCGGCACGGCGGGCGACTGGCAGCCCTTGGTCACGCTGGTTCGAGTTCCCACCCTGTCGGAAGTGCAATGCGTCAAGACTCCGGAGAAGGAATGCAAGCTGATCGGACAAAGGCTCTTCCTGATCGATTCCATCAGCAGCGACTCGCAGTTCAGCGATGCGGTGCAGGTACCGGAAGGCTTCTTTGAGGATGCCCTTGCCATCCCGCCGCCATCCGACAAAATCCTATACCTGAAGCTGCGTGACGATCCTTCCGTAATCAATACAGCCACCGTGCCCGTGGTCAATAGACCGCGATCGCCTGTTGGGCGTTGAGGCATTTTGTTCCGGCTGCAGAATTTTGTAGATACCGCGCAGGCTTGTATATAGTTCCCTTAGACTACTGGTTGAGGTCCGAGGCTCGAGTGTCTCCAGCTCTGCGAATACTTTTTGTTGCTGTCATCGTGGTTGCTTCCCTTTCCTCGGGTCTCTCGCAGACGACACCTGGCCAAACATCCGCCTCCTCCACTGGTACCATCTCGCTGACATTGGCGGACGCGCTTCAGCGCGCCAAGGCGAACAGTCCGCAATTTCAGGCTGCGGTCACGGACCTCGGCATCGCCCGCGAGAATCGCTTACAGGCCCGTGCCGGACTGCTGCCCGGCGTCAGTTACGACAATAGCTTCATCTACACCCAGGGAAACGGCCTTTACTCCCCCGACGGGACAACCACCGGCATCTTCGTAGGCAACAATGGAGTGCACGAGTATGTCAGCCAGGGCGTAGCCCATGAAGCCTTAAGCCCGGCGCAACTCGCGGACTACCAGCGCACCGCTGCGGCATTGGCGCTGGCGCAGGCGCGCAACGAGGTGGCCGCTCGCGGGCTGACCGTCGCCGTGGCGCAGAACTTCTACGGCTATCTGGCGGCGCAGGGCCGTGCTGATACCGCCCAGCAGGTGCTGGATGAAGCACAACGGTTTTACGAGAACACTCAAAAGCTGGAACAGGGCGGCGAGGTGGCGCACTCCGATGTCATCAAAGCGCAGATCCAGAGGAATGATGCGCAACGCGCGCGCGATGAGGCGCTACTTGCCGGACAAAACGCTAAGCTGGCCTTGGCTGTCATGCTGTTTCCCAACTTTTTCCAGGATTTCACTCTGGTGAGCGATCTTGCCTCGGTTCCGCCCTTGCCACCCATGACGGAAGTGCAGCAGATGGCGGAAAACAACAATCCCGAACTGAAAGCTGCTTACGCGGCGGTAGACGTCGCCAACAAGGAGGTCTCGGTCGCCTGGGCCGGTTATCTGCCTTCGCTCACCATCGATATGTATTACGGCATCGATGCCAACCAGTTCGCGGTGTATGACCGTGACGGATTTCGCAACCTCGGCTACGCCGGAACTGCGACCTTGAGTATTCCCATCTGGACGTGGGGCGCGACCCAGAGCAAGGTTCGCCAGGCGCAACTGCAGCGCAATCTGGCAAAGGTGGAGTTGAGCGCCACCCAGCGCACCGCCGTTGCCGACCTGCTGTCGTTCTACTCCGAGGCCGAAACCGCGCGTGCCCATCTCGATCTGCTGACTAAGACGGCCGGCCTCGCCGCCGAGAGCCTGCGCCTCACCACGCTTCGTTATCAGTCGGGCGAAGCAACTGCGCTCGAAGTTGTGGACGCGCAGAACACGCTGGCCGCTGCACGCAACAGCCTCGACGATGGCGAGGTCCGCTATCGCGTCGCGCTGGCTAACCTGCAAACTCTGACTGGACCTTTCTAATGAAAAGGAAACCAAATCGCCGGGCCGGACTACTGTCGCTCACTGCTGTGCTGGTAGTGGCCGCCCTCACACTGAGTGGCTGCTCCACAAAAGAAGAGGCGCCCCAGCCGGTCGTTACCGTGCAAGTGGCGAAGGCGGAGCGGAGCGAGATTCAGCAGGTCATTCGTGCCGAAGCCATTTTATATCCCAAGAGCGAAGCCGCTATCACGCCCAAGGTGACAGCTCCGGTGAAGGAGTTCTACGTTAATCGTGGCAGCCGGGTACATAAGGGCGAGCTTCTCGCGGTGCTGGAGAACCGTGACCTAGCGGGCGCAGCTACGGAAAATAAGGGTGCTTACGAGCAGGCACAGGCGGACTACGGAATCACCACCGCTTCGGCCCTTCCCGAGGAGTGGAAGAAAGCCGAGGACGACCTGAAGACCACCAAAGAAGCCTACGAGGCTCAACAGAAGGTTTACGACAGCCGGAAGATGCTTTACCAGCAAGGCGCCATGGCCCGCAAGGAACTCGATGCTGCAGCCGTTGCGTTAGTGCAGGCCAAGTCGCAATACCAGCTTGCGCAGCAGCATGTGCAGGCCCTGGAGAAGTCAGGCAAACAAAACCAGCTTCAGGCAGCCAAGGGACAACTCACCTCCGCCCAGGGAAAATACGAGAGCGCGCAAGCGCAATTGTCGTACACCGACATACGTAGCCCCATCGACGGCGTGGTTACCGACCGTCCTCTGTATGCGGGTGAGACACCCGCGCCCGGAACCCCGCTCCTCACCGTGATGGATACCTCTTCCATCATCGCCAAGGCTCACATCCCGCAGGAGCAGGCAGCCGCGTTGAAGATCGGCGATGCTGCAACCATCCTCGCGCCCGGCGACGTAAAAGCAGGCGGAAAGGTCTCGCTCATCAGCCCCGCCCTCGATCCCAACAGCACCACCGTCGAAATCTGGATTGAAGCTCCCAATCCTGAAGGCACTCTGCGGCCCGGCACGACGGTACGCATTGAGGCCATCGCGCAAACCGTGAAGGATGCCGTCGTGGTCCCGGCTTCAGCAGTTGTGAAGACAGCCGACGGCTCCCCCGCCGTCATGGTGGTTCGCGATAACACCGCCCACCAGGTAGGGGTCGACACCGGAATTCATGAAGGCGATCGGGTGCAGATTACGAAAGGGCTGAACAGCGGCGAGGAAGTCATCGTCTCCGGAGCTTATGCCCTCCCCGACAACACCAAAGTAAAAATTGCCGAAGCGGCAGCGGCGGAAAACGCCAAGCCGGGAAGCGATTCGGGCTCTGATCCCGCCAGGGAGAAAAACTGAGCGGCACATGAGTGTTCATTCCATCCTCGAACGCGTGCGCTCGCACGCTCCCGCCGACGAAAGTTACTGGTTCACCCGCTATGCGAAGTCGCTGATCTTTCTAATTCTGATCCTGGTGATTGCCGGCATCTATCTCGCCTTCACCGTCCCGATTTCAGTTTTTCCTGCGACCAATTTTCCGCGCGTCGTGATCGGGGTTGATAACGGCGTCATGCCCATCGACCAGATGATGGTCACCATCACGCGTCCCATCGAACAGTCTGTCAACAGCGTGCCCGGACTGCAGCAGGTACGCTCCATTACCAGCCGCGGCTCGGCCGAGATCGACCTCTTTTTCGACTGGCATGTCGACATGGTGACCACGCTGCAACTGGTGGATGCGGCGCTGTCGCAAATTCGCAATACCCTGCCGCCGACGGCCGTTATTCAATCTCACCGCCTAACCTTTGCCAGTTTCCCCATCATCGGATACAGCCTGACTTCCGACACGGTTCCTCAGACACAGCTCTGGACCATAGCGACCTATGAGTTGATGCCGCGACTGAACCGGCTTAACGGCGTGGCCACCGTGGTGGTTCAAGGCGGGGAGCAGCCGGAGTTCCACATCACGCCGGATCCGGCAAAGCTGCTGGCGACCAATGTCACCGTAACTGACATCCTCGATGCGGTTCGCCGCACCAATGTAATCGATTCGCCCGGTTTGCTTCGCCAGGGCCACGAGCTCTATCTCGGCCTGGTCGACGCGCAGGTTCGCGACCCGCAGCAGATCGGCAACATCGTCGTGAAGTCCACGCCTGCGGGCGTGCCGATCCGGATTCAGGATGTCGCCTCCGTAGAGCCCGGCGTGCAACCGGTGTACACCATTGTCACCGCCAACCAGAAGCCCGCCGTGCTGCTGAACGTCTCACGTCAGCCCGACAGCAATACCGTCGCCGTGGCCGACGAGGTACACGCCGAAGTCGAACGCATTCAGCAAACCCTGCCTCCCGGCATCAAGCTCGAGCCCTTCTACGATCAGTCGCAGATCGTGACGGAATCCATCAAGAGCGTCCGCGATGCAATCCTCATTGGTCTCATCCTGGCTTCGTTCATCATGGTTTTGTTCCTGCGCGATTGGGGAGCATCGCTGGTTGCCGGGCTGGTGATTCCGGTAACCGTGTTTGTAACCTTCATCGCGCTCAAGGTGCTGAACCAGAGCTTCAACCTGATGACGCTCGGCGGACTGGCAGCCGCCGTCGGGCTGGTCATCGATGACGCCATTGTCGTGGTGGAAAACATCTCACTGCACCGCGATGCCGGACAGGGCCGTTTGGAAGCGATTCAGAGCGCCCTGCACGAAATTACTGTCCCGCTGATCGGCTCCACCATCACGCCGATCGTTGTCTTTCTTCCACTGATCGCGACAACCGGCGTGACCGGTGTTTTCTTTCGGGCGCTGGCAATTACGGTCGCCGCTTCACTGATTACTTCTCTGGGACTTGCGCTCACCTGGACGCCGACGCTCAGCCAGTACTTTATTCGCAAGAAGCAGGTTCTCGATGAGGAGCGTCTTCAGGGCGCTAGCGAGCACGAACGGCTCCTTGCGGCTGAAGAAGCTTCGCTCGGGCCCACCTTCCGCAGGATCGTCGACTTCTACGAGCGCGGCCTCCGCTTCGCTCTGGAGCGCCCGCTATGGATGGGCATCTTTGCTGTGGTGCTCATCGGAGCTTCCTTCTTCTGCTATCGCGCCTTGGGAACCGATTTGCTGCCGGCCATGGACGAAGGCGGCTTCATCATCGACTACATCACGCCCGCCGGAACTTCGCTGGAAGAGACCAACCGCATGGTTCTCGATATCGAACACATGCTCTCCCAGGTCCCTGAGGTGCAGAGCTTCTCGCGGCGCACCGGATTGCAACTTGGGCTTGCCGCCGTCACCGAAGCCAACACCGGCGACATCGCCGTGAAACTCAAAAACAAGCGCAGCCGCGGAGTGGAAGAAGTCATCTCCCAACTCCGGGCCGAGATCGCCAGGCGCGAACCGGGTATCGACGTAGAGTTCACCCAAGTGTTGCAGGACATGATCGGCGACTTGTCCAATGCGCCGGAGCCCGTACAAATCAAGCTCTTCTCGCCTGATGCGGCGTTGCTGAATCAGTGGGCGCCGAAAGTGGCGGACGCGATCGGCAAAGTCAAAGGCGTTGTCGACATACTGAACGGAATCGACAACACGATCAGTAATCCGGCAACTGTTTTCAATGTGAATCCGACGGTAGCGGCGCGCGCGGGCTTCACGCCCGAAGAAGTCGCGATTGACGCCAGCGCCATCCTGGAAGGCGAACCGGCGAATTCGCCGGTAATTACTCAGGACAAGGCGTTCACCATTCGCGTGCGCTATCCCGAGGCCAACCGCAGTTCGCTCGCAGCTATGAGCAACACGCTGCTGAATAGCGCATCGGGGCACACCGCGACGCTGGGCACGCTGGCGACCGTCAGCGAACTTCCCGGACAGCCTGAGATTCGCCGCGAGAACCTATTGCGCGACGTCACGGTCACCGCATGGCTCGAAGGCCGCGACTTGGGCAGCGCCATCAAGGCGGTGCAGAAGACGGTCGATGATCTCCACCTCCCGTCTTCCATCCGGGTGGTTTATGGCGGCCAATATGAAGAGCAGCAGCAATCGTTTCACGACCTCCTGCTCGTCCTGGTGCTGGCAACACTGCTCGTCTTTTTAGTATTGCTCTTCGAGTTTCGGACCTTGGCGGCTCCGCTGGCGATTCTTTCATCCGCGCTGCTGTCGACTTCGGGTGTCTTCCTGGCTCTGCTGATCACCGGAACGGCATTCAACATCGCGTCCTTCATGGGCGTGATCATGGTCATCGGTATCGTGGCGAAGAACGGAATCCTGCTGCTCGACGCCGACCAGCGCTTCCGCGGCGACGGACTGGCGGCGGAAGAGGCGATGATTCAGGCAGGCCGCCGCCGATTGCGCCCGATCATGATGACGGCAATGGCGGCCGTCGCCGGAATGTTACCCTTGGCTTTCGCGTTGGGATCGGGCTCCCAGATGCTGCAGCCGCTCGCCATTGCCGTCATCGGTGGCATTACGATCTCAATGGTGCTGTCGCTGATCATCACGCCCGCGGTGCACTACTATCTGAGCCATGAACCTGTCGCAACTTCGGAAACAAATTAAGGAGAGGCTATCTATGAAACGTCTTGCCGCTTTACTGTTCGCCGGTATCCTGCTCTCATTACCCGCTTTCGCCCAGAAGCAGTACAAGCTGGCCGACACCGTCAAACTCGGCGGCGAAGGCTTCTGGGACTATCTCACCTACGAACCGGGCACCAATCGACTGTTCATCACCCGCGGCACGCATGTGATGGTCATCGATACTAGCTCGCTGAAGCAGACTGCCGATATCCCGGATCTCTCCGGCATCCACGGCGTGGCCCTCGCACCCGCAATGAACAAAGGTTTCATCAGCAACGGCGGCGATGACATGGTTGCGGTCTTCGATCTGAAGACGCTGAAGGTCACCGGCAAGATCAAAGTCGGCAACCATCCCGACGCGATTCTCTACGAGCCATTCTCCAAACACGTGTTCACCTTCAATGCGAAAAGCCAGGACTCCACCGTCATCGACGCCGCATCGGGCAAAGTGATTGCCACCATTCCGCTCGGTGGCAAGCCGGAATTCCCCGCCAGCGACGGCAAGGGCAAGGTGTTCGTCAACATTGAAGATAAAAGCGAACTCGCTGTCATCGACGTGAAGAACAACACCGTGACGGCACGCTGGCCGCTGACGGGCTGTGAAGAGCCCAGCGCGCTGGCCTTCGATGTGGCGCACGGCCGGCTCTTTTCCGGATGCCACAACAAGGTCATGGCCGTCACCAATGCTGCTTCGGGCAAGGTCATTACCACCGTTCCCATCGGCGCCGGAGTCGACGCCGGACGCTTCAATCCCAACACGCAGGAAGTGTTCATGTCGTGTGGCGACGGCACGCTGCCCGTGGTTCACGAAGATTCGCCCGACAAGTACACGGTGAAGCAAACGGTGCAAACGGCGCGCGGTGCGCGCACCATGGCACTCGACCCGGATAACAACACGATGTACCTGGTTACTGCTCAGTTCGGAGAAAAAGGCCCGAATGATCGCCGCCCGCCAATGATTCCCGGTACCTTCGAGCTGTTAGTGGTGAAGCCGGAGTAACACGAGTTCTTCACAAGGGCAAAGCAACGGCAATGCCGAGTGCTAGTCCCTCACCTCGGCCTCGGTTCGCAGGCAGGACGAACTTACTGCGTAAAGCGCAAATCCTGCGACAACCAGGATTGCCCCAAAAGCCAGCGCGTTCATTCCGAGGACGCGCTCGCTTTCGCTCTCGAACACAGAAAATCCGATCAGCAGCATAGGGCAAACGCCGATCAGCACAGCCCCGGCCTTTCCGCCCGGCACTTTGAACAGGCGCGGGAGATCCGGCTGCCTGAACCGCAGCACCGCCAGCGCAACAAACTCCAGCAACAAGCTGGCGCCATAGATCAGCACATCGATCATCACCAGCCGCTCAAAGCCGAACTGCAGGCACAGCGCCCACGCCGCCGCCAACACCACAACCGAAAGCCAGGGGACGCCGGCGCGGCGCGTGGTCTTCGCAAACGCCGCGGGCAACATCCCATCCAACGCCATCGCATACGGCAGCCGGGAGTAGCTGAGCACCAGCGCATTGAACATGCCGAAGGCGCTCATCATGCCGCCGGCAACCAGCCCCGCTCGCAGCACCGGCCCGCCCAGTAGGCCGGCAATTTCTGCCCATGAGCCTGTCTCCCACGCTGTGGGACTCAGCTTGGTCAGCGACATGGCTGCGATCGGCACAACGTACGTAAGCGCCACCAGCACCACCGCCGCCAGAATCGCGCGCGGATACGTTCGCTGCGGCTTCTCCACCTCCCCCGCAATGGTTGAAGCGTTGTCCCATCCCATGTAGTTCCACATCGCAATCAGCAGGCCTCCCACAATGTCGATATGCGACGTTGTGGGATGCATGACAGCATGCGCCAGTGCGCCCGGCTTAACGGCCGCCAGCAAAGTGATCGCGACAAATGGCGCGGACAGCAGCACGAACAGCCACGCCGAAGTCAGCGACACCACGCGAATGCCGGCCAGGTTAATCGCAGCACAGGCGGCCACCACCCCGACCCCGACCAGCAAGCCGCGATGCCCAACTTCGAACCAGGGAAACAGCCGCACCAGGTAGGCAATAAACAGCGTGGGATAAATCGCCATGTCGAAGATGCTGGCCACCAGAGACAGCCACGCTTCCTGAAAGCCCCAGAACCTTCCCAGCGCACGCCGCACCCACACGTAGTAGCCGCCCTCGGCGGGAATGGCGCTGGCCAGCTCGCCAATCATCAGTGCCGTGGGCAAGCTCCAGAGAATCGGCGTGATCAGCAGGATCAGGATCGCCCAGCCATAGCCTGCTCCGTGCACGATGTCCTCGGTCCCGTAGGTGCCGCCCGAGACCATGAAGAACGTCGCTATTACCAGTGGCCAGAAGGTCAGCTTGCTCGCTGTGGTGCGCTTGCGTGACGGGGAATCGTTGGACGGCACAGGGAGAGAGTCAGCAACGGCCAATTTGATTTGCTGCCTTGGGAGTTGGAACGAGGCTAACACAAAAAGGAAAGGCCTCCGTAACCAACCGGAGGCCGCTGCTTGTACAAAGAAAAACGAGGCTGAATGCCTCGTCCCAGAGCTACTTCTTCTTTTTCTTGGGGGCAGCCTTCTTCACAGCCTTTTTCTTCGTGGGCATGCGTTGAGCCTCCTTAGTTTAAGAACCTTCTCCCTTGAAGGTTGGGCTTGCGCCCATTTTCGCCATAGCAGCTCTATTACTTGGATGAGCACTATGTCTAGCACCATATGTTGCGGTGACTTTCCCGGAATGTCAACACTTTTCTTTAAAAAAGTTATTGCGTCGGCGAAGGTCCTGTGAGCCGGGGATGAGAGCCGCCAGCTTCCAGCTCCCAGCTTGGGTGTCAGGCTTCGGGTGTCAGGTGTTAAAGCGTGGGTTAACTGCTACCCATAGCTGACGCCTGATACCTTCCAGCGCTGGTAGCTGGCGGCTCGCGGCTGGTGGCTGGTGGCTTCTTACGAGAACAGATACCGCGCCAGCATGCGCTTCATCTCGGCGACAATGCGGTCGCGTTCCTCGCGCGCGTTTTGCTCATAGGCATAAGCGATCAGATGCTCGCCGGCCTCGCTCACCACGCGCAGTCGCAGGTCGAGCTCGCTTGAGTCCGCCATGCCCAGCCGCCGCACCAGGAACTTCTTCAGCAAGCCGGGCAAGCCAACATCGGTGGAGACTTCGCGCTCCTTCGTGGCCGCACTGATATGCCGCCCGAAAGAAATGGCGCGAAAGTCGGGGTGCGCATCGAGGTAAACGACGTAAGCGTCGATCACCGCGTCCAGCACAATCGCTGGATCGACCTTCGCGCGCGTCACCAGTTCCCCGGCTATCGTTTTCAGCACCGTGGTGGCCACTTCGCTCCGGAAGCGCTCCACGTGGCGCACGGCGATGGCGTCGATAATCGACTGCTTGTCAGGAAAGAAGCGATAGAGCGCGCCGATCGAGAGCCCGGCTTCGTCCGCGATGCGGGTCGTCGTGATCTCCTCAAGCGACGTCCGCTGCAGTAGAGCGCTGGCAGCATCGAGCACGCGTTGCACGGTCTGCTGACTGCGTATCTGTAGCGGCGCGCGGCGGCGCGCGGCGGCATCTACTTCAGTGCGCAAGTCTGGATTGGATGTCTCTTCGTCCATCGGGAGCGAGCTGCCAGGCCGTCAGCTATCAGCCGTCAGCTTTCAGCTGTCAGTTTAACAATTAGCCGCGGGTAGCCGGCTGTGAGCCACCAGCTCACTGCTTTCGTAACCGTGTGCCGCAGCGATCCAGTTGACACATTCCGGCGGAAGCCTTACACAGGACCATACTGAAAGCGGATAGCTGATAGCCTTGCCTGACGGCTTAAAAATCTGCCACCCCCGCCCGCGCATCGATATCCTTTGCACAAGAAAGGACCCAGCGTGCCTCATCTGTTCGAACCGCTCAAGCTACGCAGCATTACCTTCTCTAATCGCATCGGAGTATCGCCCATGTGCGAGTACTCCTGCCACGATGGGCTGGCCAACGAATGGCACCTCGTTCACCTGGGCAGCCGCGCCGTGGGAGGCGCAGGACTGGTGCTGACCGAAGCCGCGGCAGTATCGGCTGAGGGCCGCATCTCGCCGCAGGACCTCGGTATCTGGTCGGATGCGCACTCCGAGGCATTAGCGCCCATCGTGCGTTTCATACGCCATCAGGGCGCCGTGGCAGGAATTCAACTTGCGCACGCCGGACGCAAAGCCAGCACGCCGCGTCCCTGGGAAGGCAGTTCCTGTGTGCCCGCGAGCCAGGGCGGATGGCAGCCGATCGCGCCCTCGCCGATTGCCTTCTCCCCCGATTACTGCCCGCCGCGCGAGATGACGCGCGAAGACATCGCTCGCGTCTTCCGCGAGTTCGGAGCTGCTGCGCAGCGCGCGGTTCAAGCCGGCTTTGAAGTCGTCGAAATTCACGCCGCGCACGGATACCTCATCCACGAATTTCTGTCGCCACTCAGCAACCAGCGCACCGACGAATACGGTGGCAGCTTCCGCAGCCGCATCCGCTTTCTGCGCGAAGTCACGAGTGAAGTGCGCCGGGTGATGCCCGACAGTTTGCCCCTGTTCGTGCGCGTCTCCGCCACCGATTGGGTCGAAGGCGGGTGGGCGATCGAGGACTCCGTCAGCCTGGCGAAGCTGCTGAAGAGCGATGGCGCTGACCTGATCGATTGCTCTTCCGGCGGACTGGTTCCCGACGCAAAGATCCCCCTCGGGCCGGGCTATCAGACGGAGTTCGCCGAGCGCATCCGCCGTGAAGCCGGAACCAAAACCGCAGCCGTCGGCATGATCACCTCAGCCGCGCAGGCCGATCACATCATCCGCACCCATCAGGCCGACCTGGTGTTGATCGCCCGCGAGTTGCTGCGCGATCCCTATTGGCCGCTCCATGCCGCGCAGGCCCTGGGACAACCAGCCCAGTGGCCGGTACAGTATCTGCGCGCCGCGCCGAAAGGCTCCGTCGCGCGGACGGATCGGGAAGACTAGATCCAGTCCCGACTGAGGGCCTAAGGCTTGGCCGGCTCCGCAGGTTTCGTCGCCCCTTGTTGTTTGGCCAGAGCGTCATTCACTCGATTCACGAAGTCATTGCGGTCGTTGTGTTCCCATCCGCTGTAGTTGGACACGACCTGCATCTGGCAGCCCGTCCCCTGCGTCACCAACGTCACCTTGTTGGTTCGCTGCAGGAGGGCTCCGCTGATGTTGGTGTGAACCGTATGCTTCACATCATAAGAAGCGGTCCATTTGGAGTCGTCATTGCTGGTCACGGTGTAGTCGTCAGGATTGCTGAGGACGGCTTTTACTGCGGACCACAGATCGTTACAGGCAATGGGATAGGTATTCTTCGTCGTCCTGCCCAGCGCCGGGAGAGCAACACAAAACAACAAAGCCAGAACTACGATGTTCGCTTTGGACATGAGGGTCTCCTTGCATACCCAATCCCTCACCCCCCGTCACGACACTGACGGAATGCCAGCAGCATACATCGCCGTGTTGGAATCAATAAAAATTACAGGATTGAAAAACCAAGGAGTTCCAAATCGGGAAAACGGGCGGAGTCGCGGGCACCAGATGGAATCCGGGGCATGCATGAACCGCGCGGATTGGAGCTATATAGCAGACACAAAAACTTTGGGCGGCCCTTTCGGACCGCCCAAGTCTCTCTGGCCACCAACCGCTAGCCACTGGCCACTGTCCTTACGCCTGTGCTGGCCGCTCGCCTGGAGTCACGTTCGGCTGGGACTGGCCGGGAGCGGGCTTCAGCACCTGCTGCACTTCGTCCTTTTGCGGCGGAGGCAGGTTCGGATTCACCCGCGCCGGTAGCTCTTTGTTTTCGATAATCAACTGCATCTCGTTGGCATCGAGCACTTCGCGCTCCAGCAGCGCCATCGCGATCCGTTCCAGCTTGTCGCGATTGTTGCTCAGAATGTCGACCGCGGATTGGTAGCCTTCATCAACGAAGCGCCGCACTTCCGCGTCGATCTTAAGAGCCGTATCTTCGCTGAAGTCGCGATGCTGGCTGATCTCGCGGCCGAGGAAGATCTGCTCCTCCTTCTTGCCGTAAGTGATCGGCCCGAGCTGCGACATACCGAACTCACAAACCATCTTACGTGCCAGGTCGGACGCCTGCTCGATGTCGTTGCCGGCACCGGTGGTCATGGTCTTCAGGAATATCTCCTCGGCTACGCGCCCGCCCATCATGATGGCCAGCCGCGTCTCCAGGTAGTCGCGCGTATAAGTGTGCTTGTCGTCGATGGGCAACTGCATGGTCACGCCCAGCGCCATACCGCGCGGGATGATCGTCACCTTGTGCAGGGGGTCGGCATGCTCGCGCATGGCCGCAACCAGCGCGTGTCCCGCCTCGTGGTACGCCGTGACCTTCTTCTCTTCGTCCGAGAGCAGCATCGACTTGCGCTCGGCGCCCATCAGCACCTTGTCCTTGGCCTGCTCGAAGT
Organism: uncultured Acidobacteriaceae bacterium; assembly: GCA_963846815.1. Classification (GTDB taxonomy): domain Bacteria; phylum Acidobacteriota; class Terriglobia; order Terriglobales; family Acidobacteriaceae; genus CAVVDY01. Next base: position 559,949 of record CAWJXG010000004.1, read on the forward strand.
CGAACATCAGCACCGTCTTGCGGTTCTGACGCGCGGCGCAGAGCGCGGCCTCGTTCACCATGTTGGCCAGGTCGGCGCCGGAGAAACCCGGTGTGCCGCGAGCCAGCACGGGAAGATCGACATCGTCGCTGAGTGGAATCTTACGGGTATGAACGCGCAGGATCTCCTCGCGGCCGCGAACGTCGGGACGCGAAACTACTACCCGGCGGTCGAAACGGCCGGGGCGCAGCAGCGCCGGATCCAGCACATCGGGGCGGTTGGTTGCGGCAATCAGGATGACGCCTTCATTCGACTCGAAGCCGTCCATCTCGACCAGCAACTGATTCAGCGTCTGCTCGCGCTCATCGTGTCCACCGCCCAGTCCGGCGCCGCGATGGCGGCCGACCGCGTCGATTTCGTCGATGAAAATAATGCAGGGAGCATTCTTCTTGCCCTGCTCGAACAGGTCACGCACGCGGCTTGCGCCCACACCGACGAACATCTCGACGAAGTCAGAACCGGAGATCGAGAAGAACGGAACGTTGGCCTCGCCGGCAACGGCGCGGGCCAGCAAGGTTTTGCCGGTTCCCGGAGGTCCCACCAGCAACACGCCCTTGGGAATGCGGCCACCAAGCTTCTGGAACTTCTGCGCCTCGCGCAGGAATTCGATGATTTCTTTGAGCTCTTCCTTGGCTTCATCCACCCCGGCCACGTCTTTAAACGTCACCTTCTTCTGCTGCATCGACAGCAGGCGGGCCCGGCTCTTGCCGAAGGACAGCGCCTTGTTTCCGCCGGTCTGCATCTGGCGGATCATGATGAACCACAACGCCCCCAGCAAAACAAACGGCGCAAGGTTCAGGATCCAGCTTGGCCAACTGCCGCCAGATACGTCCTTTACCGTGATGTTGACGCCATGGTCCTGGAGGATCTTGAACATGTCGGGGTAGTTGGTGGGAACCGTGGTGTGGAACGGCGCCTTGTCGTTCTTCAGCTTGCCCCGAACCTCGGAGTTGATTACGGTCACCTCGCTGACGTTGTTCTGGTCAACCTGTGACATGAACTCCGAAAAATTGATTTCGCGTTCCTTCGGTCCGGAATTGCCTGCTTTCACCACCTGCCAGAGCAGCACTCCGGAGAGCACAATTACCAACCAGAACACGACTGTTTTAACCGTCGAATTCACTCAATACTCCTGTGTAAACGAGCCCTAACCAGCACGCGGCTCACCCTTTTTAGATGCCGGCCTCGCCTGCGAGATTTACTTAATGCACCTCAACCAGATTGTAACCCCTTTGCCTAAACGCAACCGCAGGAAACACTTCAGAAAAAACACCTGAGGGGAAAGCGCTGTAGCACCTGAGTGGCGGAAGGACATCCAACCGCGGAGCTCACGTTCTCGGGCCAGCTCACATTCAGCTTTAGACACGCGAAACCGATGGAGGGTAGCAGGCAGCGTTGCTACCTTTACCGTTGCTCGGCGGCGACGCACTCGATCTGTAAGGCGTCGCCATCCCCAGCCCGCCAGCAGTATGCTTCGGCGATTGGTAGCCCCCTCACCCACACGATTTCTGCGCCTTTCAGGACCACCGGCCACAGTGGGCGTTCGTCAGCGGGGATCTTCCGCTCCGCGAAGAGTCGTTTCAGCTTCTCCTCCGAACCACGATAGGCCGGCTGATAGCGATCGCCCGGCTGCCAGTTCCGAACCAGGAGCTCCGGACCAGTCAGGCCGGCCTTGAGGAGCATTCCCGGATTGGCTACCGCCGCAAAGGCCGCTGGCACGGGCACAATCCGGAGCACGCAGCCAAGTTCCGGAATGGCAGCTTTCCCCGGTACGGGCAGCCGATATTCATAGCCGCCGGAAGCCTGCTCGCTCGGCTGCGACTGCTTCAGCACGAGACAGTTGCCCTCCCGCTGTGCCGACCACGCATCGGAAAGCTCCGCCCCTTGGACTTCCGCCAGCGCACAACGCCGCAACCACTCGATGTGCTCGAAGTCAGGCTCAATCCTCGCACCCTCCAGGAAGTACTTCAGCACCCGACGCTGGAAAGCCGGCCCAAGCTCCGCGAAACCCGCAAGCGGAAGCCGATGCCGGTCAGCTCCGAGTTGCTGAAGAACTGCCCCGGCCACACCAGCCCAATATTCCTCTTCCCCACGACTGATCTCCGCTGCTTCCGACAGCGCCTGGCGCAGATTAGGGTTGTAGTCGCGCTCCAGCAGGGGCAACAGTTCGTGACGCACGCGATTGCGCCGGAAGCGGGGATCGAGGTTGCTCTCATCTTCGCGCCAAGGCTGCCCTATAGAAGTAAGATAGGCCTCCAGTTCCGAGCGCGCGCTGCTCAGCAGCGGACGCACGAATCGCGCCCCCTGCTCCTGGTCCCGGATCATTTCCGGATAGATCCCTGCCAGTCCTTTCGTGCCCGCCCCGCGCAGGAACTTCAAGAGGACCGTCTCCGCCTGATCATCCACGGTATGCGCTGTCGCAACGCGCTCGAACCTATTTTTGATTGCGAGCCGCGTGAGCCACTGATACCGCAATTCCCTCCCTGCCGCCTCCAAGCCGATTCGCTTTGCCACGGCGTGCTCTGATACCGATCCTCGGCCCACAAATAAATCCAGATCGAGCCTCTTTGCAAGGTCAACGACAAACTGTTCGTCGGCATCCGAATTTCCGCCACGCAAACCGTGGTTGAAGTGGGCAGCCGCAAGCACAATTCCCAGCTCTGCCCTGAGCTCCAGCAGGAGCCGCAGCAGGGCGACGGAGTCAGCGCCGCCCGACACCGCAACCATCACTCGATCGCCCGGAACAACAAGGTTCCGCTCGCGAATGTACCGCAACACTTGCTCCTGCATGGCGCTAATCATCCTAATGCGGAGCCACCCTGAAGTCACATATTTTGTGCGACTTAGGAGAGCATTGTGCGATCTTCGCCCGGGCGCATCGGTATTTAGATTTTAGTTGACATTATTACACTCATATTTTATGCTTCTATTGCGCTAACTTAGGCATCCAACAATAACAAGGCCAGTGAAACGGCCCTACCAGTTCAGATTCAACATCTTGGAGGTTGAAAACCATGACTGTATTAACCCGTTGGGACCCTTTCCGTGAGCTTCAGAGCCTGCAGAACCGCATGAATCGCCTGTACGATGAGCAGTACGGCGGGCAGGAAGCAATGACTACGGGCGCATTTGTGCCCCCGGTCGATATCTATGAAGATCAGCACGGCATTCAGTTGAAGATGGAAGTGCCGGGCATCGACGAGAAGGACCTCGACATCAAGGTCGAGAACAACGTTCTGACCGTCAGCGGCGAGCGCAAGTTCGAGAAGGAACAGAAGGAAGAGAACTTCCACCGCATCGAGCGCCGCTATGGCAACTTCACCCGCTCCTTCACGCTTCCGAACACGGTTGACACTGAGAACATTCAGGCCAACTACGACAGCGGGGTGCTGAACATTCACCTCAACAAGCGCGAAGAAGCCAAGCCCAAGCAGATCAAGGTCAACATCGGCCAGAAGCCGATGGAAGGCAAGGCTCCCGAAAGCCAGAAGACAATCGAAGGCAAGCAGGGCTCGATGAGTGGCAAGCCGACCGGACAGGCTGCCTAATCCAGCTTGAACGGACGTCAATCCGAGTGAAGACCAGGGAGGCGAACCTGCCTCCCTTTTTGTCGGGAAGGCGGCGGTCAGCTCTCAGCTCTCAGCTGGAAGGTGCCAAGCATGAGACGGATCTAGACATTGGTCTCAGGTCTCAGTTTCACATTCACCTTACGGAACGTTCAGCGAACCGTTCTTCGGGATTACACTTCTGATGGCTGGTGGCTGATACCTGACACCCCCCATTTTCACCAGCCACTGGCCACCGACCACTGGCCACTTATTTGAGGTACACCATGGCAATACGTTGGGACAAACTAACAGTGAAGGCGCAGGAGGCCGTACAGCGGGCGAACGATATCGCCTCCGAGTATGGCAATCCTGAGGTGCAGCCCGTTCATATACTGGCGGCCCTGCTGCAGGACCAGGAAGGCATTATTCCTCCGCTGCTGGAGCGTGTCGGGCTGTCGCCGCAGTCGGCGCTGGCTGAAGCCAGGCGCGAGATCGGCAACCTGCCCAAGCTGTCGGGCGGCGGAGCCACGCAGGCTCATCTCTCTGACGCCGCCAACCAGATGCTGGAGAACGCCTTCAAGGAGGCCGCGAACTTCAAGGACGAGTTCGTCTCCACCGAGCACCTGCTGCTGGGCATGACCAAGCTCAAGCGCGATGCGGCGCAGCAGATCCTGACTCGCGGCGGCGCAACCTACGACAACATCCTCAAGGCGCTGACCGCGGTGCGCGGAAATCAGAAGGTCACCGACCAGAATCCCGAGGCGAAGTACCAGGCATTGGACAAGTACGCCAAAGACCTGACCGAACTCGCGCGCCGCGGCAAGCTCGATCCCGTGATCGGGCGCGACGAAGAAGTGCGTCGCGTGATCCAGGTCCTCTCACGCCGCACCAAGAACAATCCGGTGCTGATCGGCGAGCCTGGCGTCGGCAAGACCGCCATCGTCGAAGGCCTGGCGCAGCGGATCGTCTCCGGTGACGTGCCTGAGCAGTTGCGCAACAAGCGCGTGGTCTCGCTCGACCTGGGCGCGATGCTTGCCGGCGCGAAGTATCGTGGCGAGTTCGAAGACCGCCTCAAGGCCGTGCTCAAGGAGATCGAGGAGTCCAACGGCCAGATCGTCCTGTTCATCGACGAGCTGCACACGCTGGTCGGGGCGGGCGCTGCCGAAGGAGCCATCGATGCCTCGAACATGCTGAAGCCCGCGCTGGCCCGCGGAGAGCTGCGCGCCATCGGCGCCACCACACTTAACGAGTATCGCAAGTATATCGAGAAGGATGCCGCCCTCGAACGCCGCTTCCAGATCGTCTTTGTCGGCGAGCCGAATGTCGAGGACACCATCGCCATCCTGCGCGGACTGCGCGAGAAGTACGAAGTGCATCACGGCGTCCGCATCAAGGACTCGGCCATTGTCGCCGCGGCTACGCTGTCGCATCGCTATATCAGCGACCGCTTCCTGCCCGACAAGGCCATCGACCTGATTGACGAAGCCGCCGCCTCGCTGCGCATCCAGATCGACTCCATGCCAACGGAGATTGACCAGCTTGAGCGCCGCGCTACGCAGCTGGAGATCGAGCGCCAGGCGCTGAAGCGCGAAGACGATCCCAACTCGAAGGAGCGGCTGGCCGTGGTCGAGAAGGAGCTGGCACACATCAGGGAAGACTCCAACGCGCTCAAGGCACGCTGGAAGCAGGAGAAGGAGAGCATCGCCAGGATTCGCGAGATGAAGGAGCGCATCGAGCAGCTCAAGCTGGCCGAGCAGGAAGCTACCCGCAAGGGCGACTACAACCGCGCGGCCGAGATCCAGTACGGAGAGGTGCCCAAGCTCGAAGCCGAGGTGAAGAAGCTCTCGGCGCAGATGGACACCAAGCAGTCGCGCATGCTGAAGGAAGAGGTGGACGAGGAAGACGTCGCCCGCATCGTCAGCAAGTGGACCGGCATCCCCGTCTCGAAGATGCTGGAGGGCGAAGTCAACAAGCTGGTCACCATGGAAGACCGCCTGCGCCAGCGCGTGGTCGGACAAGACGAAGCGCTCGCGCGCGTGGCCAACGCCATCCGGCGTTCACGCGCGGGGCTCAGTGATCCGCGGCGGCCGATCGGCTCGTTCATCTTCCTCGGCCCGACCGGCGTCGGCAAGACCGAGCTGGCGCGTGCCCTGGCTGAGTTTCTCTTCGATGACGAGCACGCCATGGTTCGCATTGACATGTCCGAGTACATGGAGAAGCACTCGGTCTCGCGGCTCATCGGCGCGCCTCCGGGATACGTGGGCTACGACGAAGGCGGCCAGCTCACCGAAGCGGTGCGCCGTCGCCCCTACGCCGTGGTGCTGTTCGATGAGATCGAGAAGGCGCATCCCGACGTGTTCAACATCTTCCTGCAGATCATGGACGATGGCCGCCTCACCGACGGCAAGGGCCGCATTGTCGACTTCAAGAACACCATCATCATCATGACGTCGAATATCGGCTCAAGCTACCTGCAGGAGGCGGGCGCCGGACTCGACCGGGTCAACGACGAGGTCCGCTCCGAGCGCCTCAAGGAAGCGCACGAGCGCGTGATGGAAGCTCTGCGCGGGCACTTCAAGCCTGAGTTCCTCAACCGCGTCGACGACATCATCTTCTTCAACCCTCTGGGCAAGGAGCAGCTCACCAAGATCGTTGACCTGCGCCTGGAAGACCTGCGGCGACTGCTGGCCGATCGCAAGATCACGCTGGAGCTGACGCCCGCGGCGAAGGAGCTCATCTTTACCGAAGGCTACGACGTGCAATACGGCGCGCGTCCGCTGAAGCGGGCCATCCAGCGACTGGTGCAGGACCCGCTGGCGATGAAGATCCTCGACGGCGAGGTGCTGCACGGCGACAAGGTCGTAGTGGATACAGACCGCGCCGGGAAAGGCGCGGGTGCGGCGGGTGGGAAGCTGACCTTCAAGGTCGCTTCCCGCGCCTCCCAGCCGGAGCCCGTCGCCAGCGCGTAACGACTAGAGAAAGGGAGCCGAATTATGGCAGCGGACTACGCCAGGATGTCTGCCGAGCTGTCCCGCTTCTACGACTTCAGCGGCAAGGTAGTGCTCTTCATTGGCGCCGGGAGCAAGCAACTGCTCGCTCCATCCACTCCGGTCAAGAAGCTGATCGCCATCGACAAGGACGTTGCGGCGCTGGAGGCGCTACGTGCCGAGATCGCGGCCAAGGGTCTGCAGGATGTGGTCGAGGTCATCGGGGGCGACTTCGAAGAGGTCATGGCGCACGGCGATGCCGTCTATTTCGAGTTCTGCCTGCATGAGATGGACGACCCGGCGCGCGCGCTGCGCCATGCCAAGTCGCTAGCCTCTGACATTGTGGTATACGATCACTCGGCCGGCTCCCCATGGATTTTTTATGGCGCGGAGGAGGACAAGGTCGCGCGCAGCTCCGCCGAGATGCAGCGCTTCGGTATCCGGCGGCGGCTGACCTTCGAGGGCGAGCAGCGCTTCGTCAGCTACGACGAGCTACTGGCTAAGGTGGCCCCGCAAGGTCCGCCGGCGGTCGAGCGCGTCCAGCGGTTTGCGGGAGCCCGCGACATCGTCATCCCCTTCCCCTATGAGCTGAACCTTCTGTAGTTGGCTCCTGGCAGTTGGCTTTGGCCAGAGGGCCGACGTGCGATGGAGCGTTTTTCTTCTGCAAAGATCCTTGTTCTTATGACCTTAGCGCGTTTTTCTCCGTAAAGTCTTCTAACCGTTGGGCTTACGCGTAAAGTCCTGCAAACAATAGGCTTGTGGCAAGTGTTTTTGCTCTTTTTTGCCCGGATTGAACGCAATTTTTCTTCTTTGTTTAAGTCCTTGTTTTCTTGCAGTTGGCGAAATTTTGCCCGCAAGTTCCTCTATCGATTAGAGTTACATGCAAAGTCCTGCAAACAATGGACTTGCGTTGTGCGCAATAGGTCATCGGCTATTCATCCAGCAGCCAAAAGCCACAAGGTAAAAGCAGATCTTCGAATTTGCAAAGAACTTCGCGCCGACGTCGCCGCCGGACGAGACTTGCCGTCCCGCCTTGAGCCTAGAAGTTTCGCAAGCCTGATGCACGGGAAAACTCCGGGCCAAAAACACGCAAGTAACCGAAGAAGCAGGCGAAGACCTTAGGCGGGGCCTTGGGCAGCCCGTACTGTGCAGCTTCGTCGGGCGGGTCAATCGCAGTTGGAATTGTGAGCCGCTTAAACTTAGTCCACATGAAGACGGTCAACATTCATCAAGCCAAGACGCAGCTTTCCAAGCTGGTTGAGGAGGTGAGCGCAGGAGAACCCTTCATTATCGCGAAGGCGGGCAAACCGGTTGCCAAGGTGATGGCTCTGCAGGCACCTGTAGGGCGGGGAGTGCAACGCCTGGGGTTCATGAAAGGGCAAATCGCTGTGCCTGACGACTTCGACCGGATGGGCGAAAAGAAGATTGAGCATTTGTTTGCCGGTGGGGCATGAAACTGCTGCTCGACACTCATCTGCTTCTCTGGGCCGCCGGGAACCCCGCCCGCCTGACGGCAAAGGCCCGCCGTTTGATCAGCGACGCCAACCACCAGCCCATGTTCAGTGCCGCCAGCCTCGGGGAGGTGGCCATTAAACGTGGATTGGGCAGGAAAGACTTTCAGGTGGATGCCCGGCTGTTACGCCGCGGCCTGTTGGACAACGGCTATGTGGAGCTCCCGATCGCGAGCCATCATGTCCTGGCCATCGAAGGCTTGCCGCCGATTCACAAAGACTTTTTTGATCGTCTGCTCGTGGCCCAGGCTACGGTCGAAGGCATTACATTGCTGACCAGCGATCCGGTGGTCGCTCAGTATCCCGGACCAATTCAAAAACTGTAACTTGTTGCAGGCCGAATTGTCTGCACGATTGCTGGTAACCGCGCAAGCATTCTGAGTAATCACTCACCCCAGGGTGCCCGGTCCAACCATCGGTTGGTTGGGAGGGGATTTTGACTGTTGTTGGTCGTGATCGACAAATGTCGTGAAGCTTGAAATGCTTGGCTCAGATGCACGAAAATCCCCACGCAATCAAACGATGGTTGCATGGGGCACCCTCGTGAGTCTTCTCGACATGGAATCCGTTGCCCGGGCCACCCGCCTGGGTTTTGAGGCTAGGGTCGATCTGTCGGTAATTGCGTAAGGGCTTCAGGGGCTGAAGCCCCCAATCATTGCAAGCGCTTTTCGGCCCGACTGAAGTCGGGCCCTGATACAAGGCACCGATCCCACTCAATGCCACCCATCTTCGGTTGGGTGGGGTTTTGACTTTTAGGATTTATGAATCGAATGTCCTAATGATTGCAGCCCGTGGCTGGGGAAGACGAAAACCCCCACGCAACCAACCGAAGGTTGAATGGGGCACCCTCGTGAGCGTTACCCGGGCCACCCGCCGGTGCGAAAGTGGAAAACCGCAGTTTGGTTTTCCAAGCGCGCCAGCGCGTCTTTTGCACCGCTCTGCTGCATGCGAGAGCGCCCAATCATCTCATCGGTCTGACCTTAGTTACGGGCCTGTTTTGATAAAGCCCAATATTGCACACATTCGAAATAACACTAATGTGTGAGGCAGCCGGAAATTTTCTTGACTGTCTATCCCACGCTCTAGGCAGAATGGGAGTAACGAGGAAAATGCACCGTGAACATCATCAAAATCATTCTGGTATTTTTTCTGCTAGTCGGCCTTTGTGTAGCCCAGTCCCACGTTTTGAGCCTCGCGCCTGATGCAAAGCCGATGACGGTTCAGGATGTGATCAAGTTGTCGAAGGCTGGATTCAGCGACGACCTCATCGTTGAACAAATAAAGAAATCGGGGCAGCGTTTCAATCTTTCTACCGACCAGCTTTTGCAGCTGAAGTCGGGTGGGGTAAGCGATAACGTCATCAAGTTCATGATTGATCCCACAACCGCTGCGGCACCTCCGCAGCCCAAGCCATCGAAGGCGGCGGTGCCGTCTCCATCTCCATCATCGAACTTGTCTGAACCGTCTCGAACGGCAGAGAGCAGCGTTCCTGGTTTACCGACGGAGATCGGGGTTTATGCCAAGCAGAAGGGGAAGTGGGTGGAGATGCTTCCGGAAGTGGTCAATTGGAAAACCGGTGGCGTAATGAAGAGTGTGGCCACGGTTGGTGTCGTAAAAGGGGACGTGAACGGGCATGTCAACGGGTCGAGCAGTAAGAATCATGTGACCTCGCCGGTGGAGTTCGTGATCGTCGCACGTGAAGGCGACGCCGTCACTGAGTATCAATTAGTGAAGCTTCATGAGCACGGCAGTAATCGGGAGTTCCGGACGGTGACAGGCGGCGTGTTTCATGTCTCCGGAGGAGCAACTCGCGATCTTGTTGCGTTCGATGGAACGAAGCTCTCGTCTCGTACATACTCCGTGCAATTTTCGGGGTCGACTGGCGAGTATGGATTCATACCTCCGGGAGCGTTTACGTCGATGAATACCGCCTCTTCGGGAAAGATTTATTCGTTTCAGGTGATCGAGTAGATCGGAAGGCCGGTTCTATAGAAGGGGATGTCAAGAGAAAATACCTCACCCTCGGCGGCAGAGGGGAGTTCTCTGGCATCCAGCCCCTTGGCACGATGCGTGGAGTGCGGTGCTGGCAGTGGCGAATCGGTTCAGGCCACGTTACTGCGTCGTTCGGCGGCTGTATGCTTGCGCAAGCCACATGGGGGCTCGTGGCCAACCATGGTTCTATCGGAGACTCGTTCGCCGTGGCGAACGGCACTATGGCTTTGTTGGGTTGTCCGAGGGAGCATACGGTGCCCCGTGAGACTTGGTCCTGAAGGACGCTTGGCCTAACCCGGCCAGGATACTTACCCTCGAACCCGAGCGCGCCGCGCGAAGGACAACGTGAAACATCCGTTTCGTCCTGTCGCTGTGCGCTCAAGCCGCATGTAGCTTCAGATAATCAGCGTCGAACGGCTCTCCTTTCTTCCAGATGTGTAAGGTAATGGCGGCCATCTTGCGCGCCAGGGTGAGGCGAGCCAGCTCCGGCTTGATTCCCTTTAAGAGAAGGTTTTGGTAGAAGCTGCCAAACACCCCGCCGCTGCCGCTGGCGGTGGTTGCCGCACCCTTAAACAGATTCTTAAGTTCGTGATTGTGGTTGAGATTGAGTCCGCGAATGAAAACTGGTTTCTTACGCCGCCGTGGTTCTCCGTTCACCAGCTTGTAGTCGGCGCTGCTGCGCGTCTCCAACGCCAGTCCGCAGTAGGCCCAGAACTGGCGCTTCGTGCGGAAGCGATGCGGGGTTTGCACGCACGCCATCAGCAAAGCGGCACGAATCGGACCCAGCCAGGGAATCGAGCGCAGCAGTTTGTTCGCTGCGTGCTTGCGGCTTTCCAGCAGCAGATCGCGACGGGCTTCGCGGCGCAACTGCTCGAGCAGATCCAGCTCCTGATAGAGCCGCTGCGCCCGCCGCTGCAATCCCGGCTCGCCCAGCTGCGCTAAGTAGTCTTCGCGATGCCGGGTTCCATAAGGCTTCTCGCCGGCACAAGCAATCGCCTGGCTGCGATACAGCGCCTTCAGCCGGCCCATGGTGCGGGTGGTGTCTTCCGTCAGCGCCGCATAACTGCGTCCCAACTGCTTCACCGCCGCCGTGCTGTTCTGCCCGTGATAAACCGGGGAGAGCATGTCGGCGCGCAGCAACTCGGCCAGTTTGCGGGCGTCGATGGCGTCGCTCTTGTTGCCCGCCTTCAGCAGCGCGTTCTTGCGCGGATTGCACACCACCAGCCTGGCCACCCGCCGCACCAGCAGATCGTAAAGCCACGCCGCGCTCGCGCCTTCTTCAAAGGTGACATGCAGAGTTCCACGCAGGCCGTGGAAGAAATCTAGGATGGCGCGCGCCTGGGTGGGGAGCACACACTGCATTACCAGCTTGCCGTCGCCGTTCAGCACGGCTGCGCTGATGGTGCTCTGGTGGACATCCAGCCCGACATACTTGATGCTATTCATCAGGGTGTTCCTTTCGTGTCGCTGCAGTTTCTGCTTCTCACAGCTACTGCAGACTACTCCGAAAGGGGCGCCCTTCTATAATGCGTGCTCCATTCATTCCATCGGTTGGAACGAGTGGGATTTCACGCTGCTGACCTCGCGAAATCACGAACCTTCTGTCACGTGTCCTGTCACCGATCTGTCTAGTCTCATCTGGGGATCTGTGTCGTCCCTGACGCGACTCTTCGACTCTTCGTTCTGTGAATGGCTTTCCCGGCACTCTTAGCCTGCCCTGAGCGCAGTCGAAGGGTGCCGGCTACGGGTTGTTTCGTCCTGCGGGCTGGAGTGGAGCAAAGACCGGCCCCGGCAAAGCAAAGCCGGAATCGGGGACCGGCGCTCCTGTCGTCCGCTGACGCGGACTCTCGATTTTCCACTCCCAGCTTCCCACACCTGAAGGCGTGGCTCCCACCTTCCGCCGCGAGGCGGCTGACGCATGTTTTGTCCCACCAGCCTCGCTCCATCACGAGTTTGGTGACGGCGTTTCAAGGCTGAGTGAAGTTGAGAAAATCCCGAGACCGTCAGGGGGAAGGCACAATTCTTTCCCTCCCGCACCTTCGAAGCGCGAGTGTGTGGGGCATGAGCGCTTTTTCTTCACTCCCCAAAATATTTCTGAAAAATCGGCGTCGCGTCGGGAACCTCCTCGATACGCCAATAGCGTTGGCCGGGCACGCGCTGCATGTGGATGCGAATCTCCGTCAGGTCAAACGGATTGGGCTGCGGCAGCCCGGTCACGATCACGTCCGCCTGATCGCCATGCACCTCCGAGCGCGCCACGTGCAGCCCGGAGAAGTTATGCACATCGATCGCCTTGAATCCGGTTGAGCCGGTCAGAATGCCATTGCCACTAAGCAGCAGCCGGATGGAATTGCGCAGTCCGATCTTCGACCAATTTTGAAAGCGCGGCGCCATCTTCTGCAGCAGCTCAATCCGGCTTTCGGTGAAAGGGAATGGGTCCTGCTGAAACTTGTTCGTATATTTCGCAACCAGCACGTCGGTCAGCGAGCGGCTGATGTCGCCGGCGATGCGTTCCTCATCGACGTACTTCGCGGCCTCGCCGTAGTTTTTAGCCTTCACCGCCCGGCCAAGCTGCGACAGCGAGTACTCCGGCGTAGCGGTGTAGCGATTCCACCACAGGGTAGCGGCGACTGCGGCCAGCACCAGCACCGCCAGAAGTGAAACTGCCTCCCACCAACGCCAGCGCCGCGCGGACCTCTGATAGCTCTCGTACCACATTCCTGCAGGATACGACCGCCGAGCGGCATGCAGCCACCGATACGAAATCGGCGAGCCCACGCTGCTGCCGCCGGGCATGTCACATCATGATGTGATGTGCATCACACCAGGATGTGCGCTATTCGTTATAAAAAAGAAGACCAGACTTGATGTGAAGAGAGCGTCCGAACCCTTTGGGTACCCCAAATTTGCAAGACAGCCAGAACCCGGCCCTAATGAACCAGGCCCTGATCAATGAACTGGAGGCCATTGGGCATCTGGTCAGGTTTTCTCCCGGCGAAGTGATTATGTCGGAGGGCGAGAGCGGCAAGGGCATTTACCTGATGCGGTCCGGCTCAGCCCATGTGTCCATGGCTTCCCACGATGGGAGATCGATTGAGTTGCGAGTCCTGGAGCCGGGATCGTTCATCGGCCTTTCCTCGACCCTGAGTTGCGATCACTGCTGCTACACAGTCAAAGCAGCCCAGGAGTCAGGGTTCATCTTCGTCGCCGCCGAGGCGGCCCAGGAGTTTTTGCGCACGCGGCCGGAGCTGTGTCTGCAGGTGATCCAATTGCTTGGGCAGGAGATGTCTTCTTTGTGCAATGAGCGCTCGATCATCAATGCCGGCGGCAAGCCGGTTCCCATTGAAGCGTCAGCGCCTTCGGTACAACAGAAGTTGTAGCGGACTACGGCAGAAGAGGTATTCGCGTTTGCCGCGCGCAATGCGAGAATCACATCGTTCCAGATGCACCGTATCTGGGCCATGAATGAGTTTTAGTGCAGCAAGAAGTCTCCTCCTCTGAGTAGTAAGTTTTTACGGGTTGGCGGAATTCCGGACCTTACGGTCTTATTCGGATGTGCAACTGGGCGCTGCGCCTCCGTTCGGAATTCCGCCCTACTTTTTTCCTTCCTTTAATTTCTTCCGGTAGAGATTCCGTGTCGGCTCAGCTTGCTGTAGAGGGAACTGCGTGGGATGCCAAGCTTCCGCGCCGCCTTTTGCACAGAACCCGACTCCTGTGCCAGCACGGCGAGAATATGTGTCTTCTCCATCTCCTGCAAAGTCAAGCAAGATGCTGGGGCGGCAAGGGACCGTACATCTTCCACCGTTGCCGGCTGGAACTGCAGTTCGCGGTAAGTAATGGCGCTGGATTCAGCCAGCAACACGGCGCGTTCCAGCACGTTGCGCAACTCGCGAATATTGCCCGGCCACGGATAGCTCATCAGGGCCCGGGTTGCGGAGCGGTCGAGTTCAATTTGTACCGGCCCACGCTCCAGCGCCAGCTTGTGCAGGAAATGCTCGGCGAGAAACGGAATGTCCTCGGGGCGCGAGCGCAGGGGAGGCACTTCGAGGCTGATGATGTTAATCCGGTAATACAGGTCTTCGCGGAAAAGCCCGGCCCTGACCAGCTTCGGCAAATCACGGTGCGTGGCAGAGATCAGCCGGACGTCGGTCATTCGATCACGAATGTCGCCCAGCCGACGAAAGCGGCCGGTTTCCAGCACCTTCAGCAATTTGGGCTGGACCTGCAGGTCCACATCGCCGATTTCATCGAGGAACACCGTACCCTGATCGGCGATCTCCAGCAGTCCTGTCTTGGCTGCTACCGCGCTCGTGAACGCACCCTTCTCATGACCGAAGAGTTCGGTTTCCAGAAACTCGTGATCCAGGCCGGCACAATTCAGATCAAGGAATTCTGCGTCGGCGCGTGAGCTGTGGGCGTGGATCCAGTTGGCGAGCACGCCTTTGCCGGAGCCGGTTTCGCCCAGGATGAGCACCGGACTGTCTCCCAGGGTGACCTTTTGCGCAAGTTCACGGAGCCGCCGAATCGGTGTACTTGGGCCCAGGAAGGGATTGGCCGGCTCCGTTCTCCTGTCGGCACTGTCGAGGGTGGCTTGGCCTTTGAGAAGCGTCGAGACCGGTGAAGCAACGAAGGCGCCATCGTCAATGGAGTGTTCAGTCTGCAGACGGTATTTATGCTCAGAAGTAAAGCGAAACGGGCCAGATAGTTTGGAGCTCTGAGAACGGTGCAAGTGAGTTGCTCCTCAATAGCAGGGTGACTTGCAAAGCCCTCGGAACCCGTCTCTACGCGAACAGACAGTAATGAGATTGCAAGCCGACGGCTCTTTTTATGAAACAGCACGCCTACATCCACTTCCGAGGGTCCGGTCTTTCGATGGATTTTTACTGAAGAAGACAGGAGTAAAGCAGCGCATACTGTCTTCCAACATCCGAGGTACTTGCTGAGGTGACGCGAGTATCCCACCTTAGAGGTCGCAGTTGCAGTGACGATGGTCACAGTGAAATGTGAAATCAGGAATTACCGAAGTCAGATCTGTGTAATTACCGGGGACAGCTTCACGCTTGAGAGTTCTGCGGTTGCAACTTGCATTTCGAATCGCTGCGCGAACATATCAATGACCTCCCGGCCTATCTCGAGAGAGGCTGTTGCAGCAGGCGAAGGCACGTTGCAGACGTGAATCATGCCCGGGGAGTGCACAAAGTAGAAGTCGTCCAGAAGATTGCCCTGGGGATCGACGGCCTGGGCTCGCACTCCAGAACCGCCCGGCGCCAGGTCCTCTTCTGTTAACTCGGGAACCATCTTCTGCAGGGCGCGGGTGAAGGCGTGCTTCACCCAGGAACGGAATTGTTCGGCGGCGCCCATTTGCCAGTACTTGCGGGCCATTTTCCAGAAGCCGTTGAAAGTGATGATCTCCATGGCCTCGCTCATGTCAGGCTGCGAGCCGGTATAGCCTTCGCGGCGGAGTGCGAGCAATGCGTTCGGTCCCGCCTCCACGCTGCCATTCACCCGCCGCGTGAAGTGCACGCCCAGGAACGGGAATCGCGGATCGGGAACGGGATAGATCAGGTTCTTAATCAGATAGCGGCGTTCCTGCCGCACTTCGTAGTACTCGCCGCGGAAGGGAATGATCTGCAACTCGATCTCTGCGGCGGCAAGCCGGGCGATGCGATCGCTGTAGAGTCCCGCACAGTTGATGACGTAGGCCGCGCGAAATACGCCGGCGGTTGTCTCTACCAGGGTGGAGGGCTCCTCACGGCGAAATCCCGTGACCCTGGCTTCGCAGATAATTTCCCCGCCCGCGCGCTCGATGAGTTCGGCATATTGGTGTGCCACAGCAACGTAATCGACGATGCCGGTGGAGGGAACCTGCAGCGCCTTCAGCCCCTCGCAATGCGGCTCAATTTCGCGGAACTGTTCGCGATCCAGCAGCCGCAGCCCTTCCACGCCGTTGGCAATGCCGCGCTGATGCAGTTGCTCCAGACGGGGAACTTCTTCCTCGCTGGTGGCGAGGACGAGTTTGCCGCACTCTTCATACTGGATCCCATGCTCCTGGCAGAAGCGTTTCATCGATGCCGCTCCGGCTACGCAGTTGCGGGCCTTGAGGGAACCGGTGCGGTAGTAAATGCCGGAGTGAATGACGCCGCTGTTGTGGCCAGTCTGATGGGCTGCGACCTGCTTCTCTTTCTCAACTACGGTCACGCGCAATTCGGGAAACCGACTAACCGCATTGAGCGCGGTCGCCAAGCCGACAATACCGCCACCGATGATCAGCAGGTCTGTGGAGCGATCAGACATAGGGGCTCACTTCCTGGGCGACCTTTAATTATAGAATCGAATGGTTGGGCTCTCAGTGACGTACGCGCCGCTTGCATGTGCGTCAGGCCGGGCAGGTTTTGACTCCCCTGTTTTCCGCGGCCCGGCAAGCTTCTGTGGCGTGTAGGCCAACTGCTGAGTAGCGGTATAACATCGATAAACCTATGCGAGTACTTGTAACTGGCGGAGCAGGTTTCCTGGGTTCGCACCTCTGCGATTCGTTGCTTGCCGAGGGGCATGAAGTCGCCTGCGTCGACAACTTCCTTACCGGCCGCCGCGACAACATCGCGCACCTGGAACGCGAGCCGAAATTCGAACTGATCGAGAAGGATGTCTGCGTACCTTTCGATCCCGGGCATGTCGACTACATTTTTCATCTCGCCTCGCCCGCCAGTCCGGTGGACTACATGGAACACGGCATTGAGACGCTGCAGGTCGGCTCCCTGGGTACGATGAACTGCTTGGAGCTTGCCCACCGGTATCACGCCGGTTTTCTTCTCGCCTCGACCTCGGAATGTTATGGCGACCCGCAGGAGCATCCACAAAAAGAAAGCTATTGGGGTCATGTTAATCCCATCGGGCCGCGCTCGGTCTATGACGAATCCAAGCGTTTCGCCGAAGCCGTGACCATGGCGTACCACCGCTATAAGAAGGTCGATACCCACATGGTGCGCATCTTCAATACTTATGGACCGCGGCTGCAGATGAACGACGGCCGGGTGGTCTCCAACTTCATGAAGCAGGCGCTGCGCGGGGAGGACCTCACCGTCTACGGCGACGGGTTGCAAACCCGCAGCTTCTGCTATGTCAGTGACGAGATCGGCGGCATCGTGGCGCTGGCGAAGTCTTCGGAGCACGGGCCGGTGAACATCGGCAACCCGGACGAGTTCACCATTCTGGAATGCGCAAAACTTGTGCTGCAGGTGACGGGATCGGAGAGTCGCGTTCGATTCGAGCCGCTTCCCGAGGACGATCCGAAACGCAGGCGACCGGATATCAGCAAGGCAAAGGAACTGCTTGGTTGGCAGCCTCGAATCGATCTTCGCAAGGGTCTGGAACTGTCGCTGGAGTACTTCCGCTCCGCCACGGGCAAGTCGGCAGCGGCAAAATAGCGCGTCTTTATTCCAAAGGCCTGCCACTAGCGCTGTCGGACGTATTTTTATTCCCTTTGGCTTAGAATGTGTGCGAGCGGCAGGCCCAACCAATGGATGCTCAGCCCGAATTCGCCCAGTTTGAGCAAGAAGCTGGTTCCTGGTGGTACATTGCCCGGCGCGATCTCATGCGGGATGTCGCATCCCAGGCGCTGCAAGGTAAGCAGGAAGCGCGCATTCTGGATGTGGGCGGAGGGACGGAACTGGAATTCGAACCGCCCTCACTGTTTCGGGTCGTCAACCATCACACCTCGCCGGCGGCATCAGCATTTCAGGAGCTGCACGGTCGAACCCACCTGGTGTGTTCCTCCATCGACGACCTGGCCTTTGCCAGCAATAGCTTCGATCTGGTGATAGCCGGCGATTTCCTGCAATCGGTTTCTGACGATCGCGTCGCCCTGCGCGAACTGCTGCGAGTATTGAAAGACGGCGGTCTCCTGTGCCTCACGGTGCCTGCGTACTCGTTCTTGTGGGGGGAAGACGACGAGCGTCGCGGCCACTGCCGCCGCTATCGCGCCAATGAGTTGCGCCGAAAGCTGACGGTTTCGGGCTTCGAGGTGCAGCGGGCCTCCTACTTCGTCGCGACTGGCTTCCTGCCGCTGGCCATTACCAGCATGGTAGGAAATGTGTTTCGTATCTCGACCCGTCCGCGCGACGCCAACGGCCATCGCACCCGCGTGTCCAACGCAGCCATGGTGGCGATCCTGAATGTGGAGCGCCAAGTCTTGCACTACATCAATCTGCCGTTCGGGACGCGTGTAGTTTGCTGGGCGCGCAAGCCGGCTCTGGTGACTGAACGCATAACTGTGCCCGCATGGGACCGCCAGTGGGTTACCTCTCCCCGGCTCACCTGGTCGGGCTCGGGCTCCTGATTATCCAAAGTAGCGAAAGTCCTTCCAGAACTCGGGCCAGCCTGCCTTAGGCGGGCCGCATACGAAGATGTCGGGATGGTCGCCGGTTTCTTCGTTGATGACGTTGTAGGGATTCGGGGTGTGTCCTGCGATTCGGCAGGAGGTGAAATGCTTGTCCAGATATTTCTGGCTAAGTCCCATTATGATCACAGTCTGCGGCGCGGGATTTCCGTAGCCGCGGACCCAGAACGAATTGATGCCACTGATCGCTGGCGGGAGTCCGTACTGCGGACCGTAGAGGTTGATCGCTCCCGCTTCACCGTAATTGGCCCCGAGGATTGCCAGATGCTCGCGCTGCTCCGGCGGCAATGAGTCGCGAATCTTAGCCACTTCCTGCACCAGTTCCGGCCATCCGAGTTCTTCCTTGTAGTCGCCCTGCACCGTCGCCGCCGCCCTCCACCACTTGGATCCCAGGGGTGCAAGCGGCATGAAGAATGCGCTTGTCAAAGCAACATCGAACAACAGGGCGGCCCATACGACAGTGCGGATCGCCATCGCTTTGCCGCGCCGCATCGTCGCCAGCCAGCCTTCTCCCCAAACGGCACCCGCTGCATACAGCATGGGATACGCCGGGCCCATGTAATACCATCGCCCGCGCAAAACAATGAAGAGAAGCAGGGTGACAACATACATCCAGCCGATCATGCGAAAGCGCTTGCCGGCCTTCGCGACAAAACAGAAATACAGTCCAGCAAGCGCCAGGAGAAAGCGGAACCCGGTAAGCTCCAGTTGCTGCGGCAGGAAGTATGTCGTCCGTCCCTCGCGAATGTCTCGCGCGTGGATGTGGCTCAGCATTTCGAACGAGATGAAGTGGTTCTGTGCCTGCCAAATGAGGTTAGGCAAAAAGATCAGGATCGAGAGCCCCACTCCCATCCACAGCCATCTGCTCTTGAGATAGCGTCGCGCATCGGTCAGCAAAACGCCGGCGACAATGCCCAGCGTGAAGAATCCCATCGTCCACTTGGCGAGCAGTCCATAACCAATGGAAGCCCCGATCGCCAGCCACCACCGCGGGTCGCCGCTCTTCAGCAGACGGACGACGAAATACGCCACCAGCACCCAGGCGAGCGCATCGAAGGCCACGTATTGCATCAGAACGCCAGCGCCGAGGCAGTAGGGAACCGTGGCCACCGCGGCAAGCAGTTGCGCTTCCCGGCGTCCGCCCATCTCGCGGGTCATCAATCCGCTCAGAACCACAACGCCTGCCATGGCGAGATTGGCGAACAGGCGAAATCCTCGAATCGAGGTGCCAAAGAGGATGAGTGAAATCCGGCCGAAGAACGGAGTCACCGGAGGATAAGCAACGTAGCCCCAGGCAAGATGGCGAGCATCGTCGAGAGTGGCCAACTCATCGCGCTGAAAGCCGTAGCGATTGCCAAAGATCTGATGAACAATCACCGTCGCCAGGGCGATGCCGAGCAGGATGATGAGGTCGCCTCGCAGCGAGCGGCCGCCGTTGGGGGCGTTAACTGTCATGCGTGTCGCTGGAATGGGCGCTGGCATGATTACGCAATACGGCTTCAGACGAACGCGGTATAGTGTACGCTCGCCGCATCGGGTTGGTTCCACACTGTGGAAATGGAGTTTCTCTTATGAACAGCGATCGCGAGAGAGGCCTGGTCCGTCTGCCGAGTCATCACTCCGTGGACGAAACCTTGCTGCGGCTGCAAGCGCTTCTTGCCGAAAAGTACATCACGGTTTTCGCCCTGGTCGATCACAGCGGAGAAGCCGCGAAAGTCGGACTGCAGATGCGTCCCACGAAGCTGCTGATCTTCGGCAATCCTAAAGGCGGCACGCCGCTGATGCAGGCCGCGCAGACGACGGCCATCGATCTGCCACTCAAAGCGCTGGTTTGGCAGGATGCCGAAGGAAAGGTCTGGCTAACGTACAACGATCCTGCATACCTGCAGCAGCGCCACGACTTTCCCGAGGCGCTGATCGGCAATTTGTCGGCTGTTGACGGATTACTGGCGAAAGCGGCGGAATAGGCATCAGCCGATTCTCTCCACCGGCCCGATTCCCGGCGGATGTCCGGCTGTACGCAACATCCAGTAGCGCGCCGGCTCGTAGTGATTCTCTGCCGTATACGGTTCGCAGAAGTGTCCGCCGCAAAGATCGGCTCGCACAAAGAACGCATTCACTCCCGCGAAGCAGCAGCCGACCAGGTGATAGCCTTTGCGCTCGGCCAACAGCTCCAGCGCCTTCAGGCTGGCGCCGTAATAGGTATTTTCCTTCCACTGAAACTGCTCCTGATAGGCGACGGCCAGCGACATGGGCGGAAACCACGAGGCATTGTATTCAACCACCACGACCCGGGGAGAAATCGACTGCACTGCCTGCCAAACGTGATAGTCGCTGCCATCTACGTCGATGCTCAGCAGATCGGATTCGGCATCCGGAGCACTCTTCGCCAGCAACGCATCGGCATTGTCGCGGGTGACGAGTGTCTGCTCGATGCGAAGCTGGCCTGACGAAATGTAGGTTGCAAGATTTCTTCGCGCGCGCGAAGCGTTCGAGTCGCTGCCCTCGACCCACAACCCGCGCCATCCCTGCAACAGGAGTGCAGCGGTATTGTTTTCCAGACCGGAGCCGGCCCCGATTTCGATGAACGTTCTGCTGGACGCGCCAATCCTGCGGAAGATTTCCGCCAGGATGCCATCTTCATCGTTTTGCGAATAGGCCTTGGCGCCATAGCGCAGCAGCCGCTTGGGATCGCTGTAGCGCGGGGTTGCCATCGTCTGTTCCCAATAGCGTTGCTGGTCGAGCGCACGCCAGTTGGTGAGGAACAGCCGGCTCTTCTTGAGCCAATCCTGGAGAGCTTTGATCACACGACTTTAAGCAGCAGGCAGGTGACGTCGTCGTGCTGCGGCGCGGTTCCGACAAAATTGTCGATCTCGTTCATGATGCGCTGCAACATGATGGCAGCCGATTGCGTTGCGCCCATGTGTATGTTGTACGTTAACCGATCTTCGCCGAATTCTTCCTTGCGTACGTTCTCCGCCTCGACCACGCCGTCGCTAAACATCACCACCCAATCTCCCGGCTGAAGTGTTACCGTCGCCGAGTTGTAAGGAGGATTTTCCATAATTCCCAGCGGAATGCCGCCGCACTCCAGCCGCTCGATTTTCCCCGCCGCGTGCCGCAGTATCGGCGGGTTGTGCCCGGCATTGACGTAGCGGAAGCTCCGCGACTGCGGATCGAACTCGGCGATGACCGCGGTCGTGAAACGCCTGCCGTCCTGACTGTTGGTGCAGGCATACTGGTTCATCTTGCCCACGAGATCGCTCAGGCTCATGGGAGTCTGCGCCAGTGTCTTCAGGCTGGCCTGAACCGTGGCCATCAGCAGCGCCGCCGGAATGCTCTTTCCCGCGACATCCGCCACCGCGACCAGGAATGTCTGCGAATGACCATCTCCGAATGCACGGGGAAAGACATCGTAATAGTCCCCCGCCACGGTATTGGCCGGACGAGTGGCAAAGGCAATCTCCAGCCCCGGAACCGCCGGGGGAGAGGAAGGCAACAGCCAGGTCTGGATCTCCTTCGCAATCTGCAAATCGCGCTTCATCACCACGCGGTCGGAGACTTCCAGCACCAGCAGCAGAAGCAGCAACATCGCACCCCAGAAGTGGCCGTCGAAGCCAACCACGACGGTGCGAGTGTCCGCCTGAAACGTTGTCTGGGTGGGGATAAACATCATCACCAGCGCGGCCAACAGCAGCACACGCCGGGCCGGAGACAGCTTCTCCATCACGGCCCAGAAGAACTGTCCCGCCAACTGCAGGTAATGCTTCCACTTCGGGGCTGCCGCGTCGGCGGTGTAGTCCACATCGGCCGAGTACAGCCGATAGCTGGCGCGGGCCTCAGACTGGAACTGCTTCCACATCTGATTCACGTGCATCCCGTCGCTTACCCGCAGCCAGAACTGCTGGATACGCGACATCATGGGATCAAGCTTCGCCGTTAGCCGATCCGGCGGGCGATAGGGCGCGCTGCTGTTGGCCTTCGTGGGCATAGCGATTCGATAAGATTATAGGCTGGCGATCGTTTCTGGTTGCCGCTCGCTTGGCGTTACTACTTGTTCCCCTGAGCGCCATGAAAGGTGCTCAGTAGCCACTGGAATGGTTCGGGCCCGGCACTGAGCTGGCCGGTGAAAGGACTGTCGAGCGAGAAGATCAGATAAAAGGAAAGGCCCACAATCAGCGAGAAGCCCAGCAGCAGACCTGCCCAAACTCCCCAGACGTGGGTGACGAACATCCCATGGAAGGCAAATAGCACAAAAGCGCCTGCGATGAGCAAGCCCCACAACGCCTTCGCCGTATTCCCTTTGGCGCTGCGCAGCCGGTCACGCCGCGCGTCCAGCCAGATCGCAGTCAGGCGCAGCGCCTGTTCGTAGAGCACCTGCTCGCGATTATTGCCGGGTTGGACTTCCAGGATGGACTGCAGCAGCGCCGATGAGGTGTCGAGAGTGATCTCTTCGACGGGCGTAGCATCCATGGTCGCCCTCTTCAGTGAATCCCAGCGGTCAATCACGCTCTGTACATATGCCTTGACCAAGTGGCGGATTTTAGCGCGGCTCTCCTCCGGCAGTTGGCTGACGATGAACATCACGTCGGCGAGTGCATTGGCCTCGGCGCTCACGGCCGCGCCCGCGGCACTGAACGTCTGCCACACCCCCGAGACCACAAAGGCGATCAGCACCGCATAAATTGTGCCCAGCGCTCCGTATACCGCGCTCGTCAGCCCTATGTCGAGGTCAAGGTGCGGAGTATTGAACAGCGTCCGCACCAGCAACGAAACCGCGAACGCCGCCGCCACCGTCGAGCCAACGATCAGGACGGGTTGTAACGCAGAGGGCAGCGACAGAATGTAAGAACGCATGGCTTGACTAGGACTTGGGCGCCCGCTCCAGCTCTGCGATATTGAGCTTCTTCATTCCCAGCATCGCCTGAAAGGCTCTGGGATGTGAGAGCAGCTCGCCCAACCGCGTGGGCACGATCTGCCACGAAAGGCCGAACTTGTCTTTCAGCCAGCCGCACCGGCTCTCTGCGCCGCCGTCGGCCGTCAGCTTTGACCAGTAGTAGTCGATTTCTTCCTGCGACTCGCAGCGTACGACAAACGAAATCGACTCGTTGAACTTGAACATCGGCCCGCCATTCAGAGCCGTGAACTTCTGCCCGTCGAGCTCGAAAGCGATGGTGAGCACCTTCGGCTTCTGCGCCTGAGCGGCAGTGCTCGGGGTTTCGATCCCGTCCGGCATGCGCATCTCGTCCAGCTTGCGCGAGTTCCTAAAGATGCTGAGGTAAAAGTCGACCGCCTCTTCCGCATTCGAGTCGAACCAGAGGAACGGAGTAATCCGAGGGAAGTTTTGTAGGGCGCTCATAGTCACAACAGCTTACATGAAATAGACTCGCTTTTCGCTCCTCACTCTTCGCCCTTCGCCCGAAAGAACTTGAAACTTGAAACTTGAAACTTGAAACTGAGACTCGAAACTGGCAGCTCGCAGCTCCCATGAACGCCTTCTTCAAGCGCCACATCCGCCGGTTGGTCAACTATTGGCCGCCGTTTCTCGGAGCGGGCATCCGCGTCACCCGCTGGGACGCCGACTGGCGCGCCGTCGACGTCGAGCTGCCCCTGCGCCGCTGGAACGCCAACTTCGTCGGCACCCACTACGGAGGCTCGCTCTACTCGCTCGTCGACCCGTTCTACATGCTCATGCTGATCGAGAACCTTGGGCCCGGCTACATCGTGTGGGACAAGTCGGCCAGCATTCGCTTTCGCCGACCCGGCAAGGGCACCGTGCGCGCCAGCTTTCGCCTGACCCAGCAGCAGCTCGACGACATCCGCCACGCCCTTACCACCGAAAACAAACTCGAGCCGACATTTTCCATCGAGATCAAGGACGGCTCCGGCACCGTCATCGCCGAAGTGCAGAAGCTGATTCACATCAAGAAGCGGGAACCGTCGTAGAGGTCAGCCCGTGAATCCCGTTCCATCCGGCGAATCAGCGGGGGGCGCGCGGACGCGCCCGGACGATTACCCCAGCTCTTGCTTGCTCTTCGTCGCCAGCACCGCCACGTCAAGCTTCGAGTAGTACTTCTTCACATCGCCGGCCCCATACTTCTCGCGAAACTTCTCGACGACAGGGGCGACCTGCTTGGCGTCCGTGATCGGAACGGCGTGAAATTCGTCTTCCGCGCCGCGCGCCTCGATGCGAATTGAAGGGTTCTTGAGCACGTTCTTGTACCACTGTGTGTCCGAGCCCTGGACCGGGAGAAGGTAAAGCTTGTCGTCCTCGGACACGAACCAGACCGGTCTTGAGATCGGGCGTCTCGACGTTCTGCCGGTGACAGTGAGTTTGATTTCGCGATAGCGGGAGAGGCGGTCCTTCAGAGCATCGTCGCGGGTTGGCATTCGCACCTCCTGGACTAGTTTAGAACTCCAATGCGCTAGGGGGTGCGTTGGGCCTCACATATTCCGGCCCGTGGAATGTATTTGCCACCAAAAGGATGACAAATTGCCCGGTCAATTCCTGTCATCCCCGAGTCGCTTGGCGGAATCTTATTCCTAGGACGAGTACACGGCTTTTGCCGCAGGAGGGAATCATGAATTCGACATGGAAGCCGCACACCGAACATGGCAAGCTCTCAACTGAAGATGAAAAGCAGCTGCCCGACTCCGTTTACGCTTTTCCCAAGAAGAGAAAGGAACCCATGACCGATGCGTCGCATGTGCGCAATGCGATAGCGCGCTTTGACCAGGTCAAGGGCGTGTCCGATGAAGAGCGTGACCAGGCCTTCGCGAACATCCAGGCTGCCGCAAAGCATTACGGCGTGGAGATGAAAGAGCAGCACTGGCGGGATCTGGGCAAGCATCCGCATACAAAAAATCCAGCCGCATAAAAGGTCCGCTGTAGGCCGCGTGCCCCACTCATTCCGACCGTCGGTTGGGATGAGTGGGATGCACGAGTGACCCGAACCATTCCCGATCTAAGGCAAACCGCCAGCCGACATGGTTACTTTGGTTCTCCTTATCACAGGTCGCCGTGACGAACTCGCTCTCTGGTTCTTTCGAAAGTCATTTACTCTCGCCTTGTAGTGGGGGAGGGGGAAGGTGTGGACGGAAACAGAAGCTGTCCGCCTTACGAAAGCGGTCAGCCATCAGCTTTCAGCCAAAGAGCCCAGGCCAAGGCCAAGGACGAAGGGCAAGCAAGAGCAGATCCCTCGCGCCGAAAGATGGCACTCGTGACGACAAAGACTGAAGACGCGCCCAATGAATTTACTGACAGCTGATAACTGAGAGCTGATAGCTCTTCGCGGGCGGGCGCAAGCCTGCAGCTTCTGTCACCGTGGAGGAAGAACCGCAGCGACTCGCAATTAAGAGCGCGCACCCATTGCCATCATCGCCTGCTTCGCCATCCATGGCGGTAGGCGTGGGCACATAGGAAGGCAACTGTGACGGCGCCAATCGCCAGCATCGCCAGTAATCGGAGATTGCTCTTGCTGCGGCCGAACGCTATGGCGAGCAGCGCCCAGGCTACGGTGGTGACAATCGCCCAGGTGACAGCCAGCACTGAGGCGAACAACGCGGTGTCGCTCGCGGCAGGTGTTTCGACCTTTCTTGGAGCAAGTGGCTCGTATTTCACAGTACCCCCCTTCCTGAACAGCCATTATGGTAAGTCAGGCGCGTCCCAGGCGGGCAACAGATTGACATAAGAAATTCGCATCCCGAGCCAGCGTCGGTGTTGGATGCGAGAACGCGGGACGACAACTTGCGACGTTGCCGGAAGCCCGCAGATTCGCGGTTTTCGAAGGTGCAGGAAAAAAGGATTGTGGCGTCCCCGATGGGACTCGGGCATCTCTCAACTCTGCGTCCTAGCACTTTTTGCTAGTTGAAGTGGAGCATGGAAGCTGCTAAGTTCACCTCGAAACTAAGCTTTTTCACTTTATCTCTCCACATCACTCGCAAGAGTGTGGGAAGCTGAACATGGCTAAAGAAAAGCACGCCAAGAAAACCAAAAAGGCCAAGAAGAATGGGGCAGCGGTACCGGATAGCGGCGCACCTGCAAGTTCATTTGAGCCCGATCCGGCGTCGGAAAAATGCGCGGGGGCTTATTCCGATGGCACGCCACTCGACAAAGTCACATTCCTGGAAGCGAAACTCATCCTGAAGCCCGACCGTTTCACCTCGGTCCAGAGTTTCCGTGAATTCGGGAAGATCGTGAAGGCAACAGCGAAGAAAGTTGGCGTGGGATTTGTGCCTGATCCCAGGATCGATCTTCGTCCTGAAATCCGTGAAATTATCTTCATGGACACTCCGGACTTTCGCCTCTACAACAACGCCTTCATCCTGCGGCGGCGCATTTGTTACGTGGATGGCTTTGCGGTAGGCGACCCGGAGATCGTCTTTAAATACCGCCATCCCGACGAGCAACTGGCCACGCAGATGGATGTGCGGCCGAAGATTGCGGGCAAATATCGCATCAAGTTCAAAGCCGAGGCGCTGCCGTTGAAGGAAGAGGTGGGAGGCTATCGCATTCTCTACTCGCACAACTGCCAGTTCGGTTTGAGCCAGATCCATGATGCCGACAAAAGCTCAATGGCCACGCTGGTGAAGATCCTGCCGGCACTGGCGTGCGTCAAGAAATCGGATGAAGAGCACGTCGGCCTGGTGAACGAAGGCATCGTGGAGGAAGTGCTGCTTCCGCTGGGGCAGTTGGATTTCGGCAAAGGACAGGTCGCCAACTGCGATGTCGCCCTCTGGCGGACTCGCGGCGAACACCGGCCGCTGGTGGGAGAGTTTGCTTTCCAAGTGAGATTCACCGGCAGGCAAGCAGTTGCCGATAAATCCAAGAAGCTGGCGGAACAGTTCTACATTTCGCTGCAGTACGATGTGGAAAGCTGGCTCGCACTCGGCGTTACGAAGACCGGTATGGTCTATCGACTGAAGGGAAACGAGCCACAAAGCCATGAGTAGTTCAGCGGCGGCATCATCTTTACCTGGGACAGTAGCGGTCTCTGAGCCACGGGCCTCGCTATGGGAAGTCTTCCTGGAATTTCTGATCATCGGCGCTACCAGCTTCGGCGGAGTGGTGCCTTATCTTCGCGGCAACCTGGTGGTCAAGCGGCAGTGGCTGGATGACAAAGAGTTCGTGGAAATGCTTTCCATCAGCCAGTCGCTGCCCGGGCTCAATGCCACGAACATGGCGGTCCAGGTGGGGGAGAAGTTTCACGGCTTCCTGGGATCAGTCGTGGCGGTGGTGGGAATCTGCCTGCCCGGCGGCCTGCTGATGTATGTCGCGGGAATTCTCTACCGCCTGAACGGCGATCGTGCCTGGTCTACCGCGGCCTTGAAGGGCGTGGCCGCCGCTGCCGTGGGTCTGATCCTGGCAACGGTGGTGAGCCTGAGCAAGAAGGCGCTGGCGCAGAACTTCGATTTCGTGTTCGTGGTGGCCACCGCGCTGGCCGTCCACCGGCTGCACTGGTCGGTGCCGCGCGCCCTCATCATCATGGGAATCATTGCCATCCTGTTTCACCGCCCACGCAAGCCAAAGGAAGCGAGTTCTCCGGAATGAACCAGATCACTGCACTGATTCGCGTCTTCAGTTACCTGTCGCTGCTGACGGTCGGCGGCGGCATGGCGGCATTCCCGGAGTTGAAGGTCCTCACCGTCGACGTACACAAGTGGCTGACCTTCCCGCAACTTATCCATCTTTACAGTATTGGACAGATGGCGCCCGGCCCGAACATGATGATGATCGTTTCCATTGGGCAGTGGACCGCCGGTGTTCCGGGAGCGCTGGTCACGGTTATCGCCTTCTTCGGCCCCACGGTGCTGCTGGCCTACGGGGTGACCAAGGCGTGGCAAAAGCTGGGTAAGTGGCCGTGGCGAAATTCCATTGAGCAGGGGCTGGCTCCGGTATCCATCGGCTTGCTGCTGGCCGGAACTTTCAGCATGGCCAAGGGAGCGATTACCGGATTGGAAACCGGCACGATTGCCGTTGTGACCTTGCTGATTCTTCTGCAATATAAGGTCAATCCTGCCCTGCTGGTCGTTGGCGGAGCGGTCGTCGGCCTTCTGACCTATTTGCCCAAGTGAGTTGTCGCGAACGCTTTATGCGTCTTGCTTGCCCGTGCCTCAGAGTCGTATCATGCCGCCTTCGGTGTTACACCCGAGTAAGCGCAAAGGGTGCGGAGGTGGGTTGTGCTCGATCGTCGTCAGTTTCTCTCTCGTGGCGCCGGATTAGCCGCCAGTCTTGCTTTCGCCGAGCCGCTGCTGGCGCAGCTTGCCAACTATCCTGCTTCGCTTCCCGATCGCAACCAATACGTCAATAACGAAGAGGCCTACTGGGCTGAGCTGCGCAAGCAGTTCCTCATCCCCGAAGATGAGATTTACCTGAACAACGGCACCGTGGGGTCCAGTCCCGCGCCCGTGCTGCGAGCGGTGTTTGACAGCTATAGCAAATGCGAAGAGCTGAACGAGCCCGACCCTGAGGACTATCCCATCTGGGGTTACGGCCCCTGGGACCAGTATCGCGATCCGGTGGCGGCATTTGTCGGGTGTACGCGCAATGAGCTCGCGCTGGTGCGCAATGCAACCGAGGGCAACAACTACATCGCCAACGGCGTGGACATGAAGCCCGGCGACGAAGTGTTGATGACCGATCAGGAGCATCCCGGCGGCGAGCAGCCCTGGCAAATGAGGGCTAAGCGCTATGGCATCGTGGTGAAAAAGGTCACGCTTCCGGTACCGCCGAAAACGCCGGCGGATGTTCTGAACCTGTTCAACGATGCAATCACTCCCCGCACGCGAGTAATCTTCTTCAGCCACATCACGACAGTCACGGGGGTTGTCCTGCCGGCCAAGCAGATCTGCTCGCTGGCGCGATCGAAAGGAATATTATCGGCGGTCGACGGCGCTCATGTTCCGGGCATGATGCAGCTCAGTGTGCATGACATCGGAGCCGACATGTACTCGGCCAGTCCGCATAAATGGCTGCAGGCCCCCAAAGGGACGGGCTTCCTCTACGTTCGCGATGAGGTGATCGACCGGGTGTGGAGCACGCTGGCGACGGAGGGCTGGAACGAGCCCGAGCTCCGCGCCGAGCGTTTCCAGCGCATCGGATCGTCAAATGTGCCGACACTTGCCGGCCTGCGCGCGTCCATCGAGATGGCGAGCGCGATCGGAATGGAGCGCATCGAGGCCCGCCAGCGCCAGCTTGCGAATTACATGCTTGCCGGGATGATGAAGCGGGGAGCCGAATCCTGGAGCTCACCCGACGCAACCATGCGCTGCGCGATTGTCAGCGTAAATGTGCCGCCGATTCGGCGCATAAAGCTGGAAGAATGGATGTGGAAGACACAGAAAATCCGTATTCGCGGAGGCGAGCCCTCGAAGCTCCGGCTCTCGACTCCTTATTATCTGCAGACGAAGGACATCGATCGCTACCTCGCCGCGTTCGACGAATACAAGCGGACAGCGGCCTCCTAGCAGTCGTTACCGTCCGGTGTGCATCAAAAGTTGTACACAACTGTGAATAGCTTGCAAAGATTGGCACTTCTTCGTCTCGGGGCGGTATCCTAATCGAGCGTCCCCCAGAACCAAACTCAATGTCATCTGACCGAACCCTGCAACGGCCTGCGGTAAAAGTCTTCGTCGCCACCACGGTGATGCTGACTTTCATTTCTTTCTGGCGTGCCGCCGCCATTGTCCTGTCCGATCTTGCCTCATCGGCCTACTACGTGGGTGGCGACGCAGAGAAAGTCATCGGCAAGAGCGCTCCCTGGTTCGTGCTGGCGGTCATGCTGTTCAGCTACGCCGTGCGGGCGCTTTACATAGAGTCCAGCGCGATGTTCGTGCGCGGCGGCGTCTATCGCGTGGTGAAGAACGCTCTGGGTGGAACTCTCGCCAAGCTCTCGGTTTCCGCGCTGCTGTTCGATTACATCCTTACCGGCCCGATCAGCTCCGTGGCGGCGGGACAGTATGCGGCCGGCCTGGTGACCGACACTCTGCACCACCTGGGATACGCCCAGGCTCACATCCCGGTGAATTTCTTTTCCGCCTGCTTTGCCATTCTGGTTACGATCTACTTCTGGTGGCAAAACGTCAAAGGCATTCACGAATCCAGCCAGCGCGCCATTCAGATTATGCGCATCACGACGATCATGGTGGTTGTGCTGATCATCTGGTGTGTGATCACCATCGCCAAGATGGGTTCAGCCCTGCCGCCGTTCCCGCATCCCTCCTTGATCCCCCGCACCCACGAGTCGCTAGGATGGCTGATGGGGACCTGGGCGGCCAAACTTCCGCTGGTTCTGTTGATGGTGGGCTTTGGACATTCGGTTCTGGCCATGAGCGGCGAAGAGTCCCTGGCCCAGGTAAACCGCGAAATCGAGCACCCCAAGCTGAAAAACCTGGAAAAAACCGGGCTGGTGATCTTCATCTACAGCCTGCTGTTCACCTCGCTGGTTTCGTTCTTCGCGGTGATGATCATCCCCGACAAGATCCGCCCAGACTACTTCGCGAACCTGATCAGCGGCCTGGCGATGAACGTGGTTGGACCGTACAACTTGCGCCTGGTGTTTCAGGCGTTCGTGGTGGTGGTAGGAGCCCTGATTCTGTCGGGAGCGGTGAACACCGCTATTGTCGGCGCCAACGGGGTGCTCAATCGGCTGGTGGAAGACGGTGTTCTCACCGCCTGGTTCAAGAAGCCCCAGAGAAAATACGGGACCTCGTACCGTGTCCTTAACCTGATTGCTGGATTGCAGCTTCTTACCATCATTGCCAGCCGCGGCGACGTATACCTGCTGGCATCGCTCTACGCGTTTGGCGTCATCTGGAGCTTCTCGTTCATGTCGCTCGCGGTGCTGGTACTTCGCTACAAAGGGCCCAAAGAGCGTGAATGGAAGGTCCCGGGGAACATCACCATCCGGGGAGTGGAAATCCCGATCGGCGTGGTGCTGATCTCGATCGTGCTGTTCGCCACCGCCATCGTCAACCTGCTCACCAAGCAATTGGCCACCATCGCCGGAGTCACCTTCAGCGCGATCTTCTTCCTTGTGTTTACCGTCACCGAGCGGGCCAACGCCGAAGAGCACAAGAAGGGCGAGTCCGAACTGGAGCAGTTCCGGGTGGCCCCGCAAGAGGAACTGAGCGCGGAAGCCGTGGACGTTCGCCCCGGCAGTATCCTGGTCGCGGTGCGGGATTCGAAAAACCTCTCGTATCTCAAGCATGTGCTTTCTGAGACCGATACCACCCAGCGCGACGTCGTCGTCATGACGGGGCGCGTCTACCATCGTGAGCACTCCTTCAGCGGCAACGAGCGAGTCGATAGCTCGGAGGTGTTTGAGCAGTATGAGAGAGAGTTGTTTACGGCGGTGGTGAATCTCGCCGAAAAGGAAGGCAAACACGTCTCGCTGGTGGTCACTCCGACCAATGACGTTTTTGAAGGGATCGTCGCCACCGCGCAGCGGCTGGGCTCAACCCGAGTGGTCTGCGGACTCTCCAACAAGCTGACGCCCGAAGAGCAGGGCAAGCTTACGGGCGACGCCTGGGAGCGGCTGCCCGATCCCAAGCCGCGCATGCGGCTGGAGGTCTACGCGCCCGATGGACGGAAGTGGGAATACATTCTAGGTCCGCATACCCCGCGCTTGCGGGGCCAGGACCTGAAATTGATGCACGACATCTGGCTACATGTCACGCGCGACCGCGACTTCGGCCAACTGCACCATTACCACGTGGTTGCTGTGGCGCTGCGGGAGTTGAATGAACGCCTGCACGGTCCGGGACGCCAAGAGGCGCTGAACGATTTGAAAGAGGAAGTCGACCGCGACGACTTCACGTGAGGTGAAGTGAGGTGAGGCGCAGCCGGAGCTGCGCCTGCTTCCCCGGATACCTTCTAGCGCGCGGCTTTGGTACGAGTATCGATTTCGCGCAGGCGGGCAGCTTTACCACGCAGGGCGCGCAGGTAATAGAGCTTGGCGCGGCGCACATGGGCTGAACGCAGGACATCGATCTTGTCGATGACCTTCGAGTTGAGCGGGAAAATGCGCTCCACGCCCTGTCCGAAGCTCATCTTGCGAACTGTGAAGCTGGCCTGATTGCCGCTGCTGCGGGCGATCACCAGTCCCTCGAAAGCCTGCAGGCGCTCTTTGTCGCCTTCCTTGATCCTTACCTGCACCCGAACCGTGTCGCCGGGCTTGAAGTTGGGCAGGTCGGTGCGCCGGGTCTTCGCAATCAAACGATCAATAATCGGTGAGTTAGACATTTTTCCTTTTTCCTTCTCTATCGCGCGCCAAACGGCGGCTTGAAATCTTTGCCTACTGACGGGAGCAGACTGGCACAGGACTACCGCACTGACTGATTCTGCTCCGCTTCAATCTCCGCTAACATCTTGCGGTCTTCGCTGCTCAACTCGGCGCCCTCGAGCAGATCGGGCCGATTGCGCCATGTTTTCTCGAGCGCTTTGCGCCGGCGCCATCGCCTGATCTCGTCGTGGTTCCCGTTCAACAGCACATCAGGAACCGGCAGCCCGCGGAACTCAGCCGGCCGCGTGTAATGCGGGTAATCCAGCAGCCCGCCCGAAGCGCAGGTCGAGCTGGGCGGCTCACCTTCAGCCCGGGGCTGCACCTCGCGGCTGCCCGCGGTGAATGATTCCTGCTGCGACGATGCCGCATTGCCCAACGCTCCCGGAAGCAGCCGCGTCATCACATCGATGATGATTGCCGCTCCCAGTTCGCCGCCGCTCAGGACGAAATCGCCGACGGAAACTTCGCGGTCCGCAAGAAACTCGCCGACGCGCTCGTCCACGCCTTCATAGCGCCCACAGATGAGCACCACGCGTTCACGACCCATCAACTCCTGAGCCAGCGTCTGCGTGAACAGCTCACCCTGAGGCGACAGCAGAACCACTGTTTCGGCGGCGTTCTTTTCTAATCGCTGCTCACGCGGTAACACCGCCAATGACTCCAGGCATTCGAAGAGGGGTTCCGGCTTGAACACCATGCCTTCTCCGCCGCCGAATGGCCGGTCATCTACCGTACGATGGCGGTCATGCGTGAAGTCCCGCAAATTGTGCAGGCCAATTTCAATGAGCCCGGCGTCGCGCGCCTTGCGCACGATGCCATAATCCAATGGCCCGCGAAAGAAGTCCGGAAAAATGGTAATGATCTCGAACTTCATAAGCGAGGCCATTGAGCGGGCTACACCCAAAACAAAACCAGCTCGCGCTTCACTCCACCCATAAGCGCGGCCCGAAACCCTAGCGCCGCTTCTTCTTCTCGCCCGCGGCCCTGGCCTCGTCGGCTTCCAGCTTCTGCCGCTGCTTCTCTTCCGCGCTCAGCGGAGCCTGCAACTCCAGCAAACCTTCCGGCAGCTTTATCTCGATCCGCTTGCGCTCGAGGTCTCTCGCCTGCAAAAACTCTTCGGCGTACGGAACCAGAAACTCTTCTCCGCCCGCAGCGGAAACCACCAGCAGCGGGGCAGCGCCGCCGCCAAACTCAACGTCCTTGATCTTCCCCAGCAGCCGCGTGCCGGAATCGCCGGCTACCCAGACTTCACAACCAGCCAGTTCGCTGATGTAGACTGCGCCTTCTTCCAGTTCGGCACGCTGCTCTAGCGGAATCTGCAGTTCCATCCCGGCAAGCTGCTCGGCATCGCTGATGGAGTCGACGCCCGCAAACTTCAGCACCACCCCGCCCTTATGAAACCAGTGCTCTTCGAGCTGAAACTGGCGGCGCTTGCCATCCGGCCCCAGCCCCCAGAGTTCCCGCCGCTGCTCAAAACGCTGGGGAAAATCCGTGTGCAGTTCGGCAAGGACTTCGCCTCGCCGGCCCTGCGGCCCCAGCACGCGCGCGATGGTAATGAACTCGCCGCTTATTCCACGATCTCCAGTTCGTAGCGCTTGCCGGTGCGAAGGGCGGCGGCATGCACAATGGCGCGAAGGCTGCGCGCCATGCGCCCCTGACGCCCAATGAGCCGGCCTACTTCGTCTTCGGCCACTTCCAGCTCGATGACGACCTGGCGGTTCTCGTCAAACGGTTCGACAAATACTTCGTCCGTTTTATCGACGAGCGCCTTGGCCAGATGTTCAACCAGCGCAACGATGTTCACCGCGGTTTCGGTCATCTTCTACCGTCCAGAATTCTTCGAGCTAGGCTACCGCCGGCGCGGGCGGCTCCGGCGTCACACTGGCCGGAGTGATTGGCTCCGAGGAAGCCACGGGAGCGGCCGGGGCCTTCTCCACAATCTTGCGAACGCGGTCGGACAACTGGGCGCCCTTCGAAACCCAGAAGTCGACGCGCTCCCGCTTCAAAACAATAGTCGCAGGATTGGTGCGCGGGTTATAGGTCCCGACGACCTCAACGGAGCGGCCATCGCGGGCACGGTCTTTTTCAATAACAACGATACGGTAGTGAGGCTGCTTGCGCGCACCACGGCGCGACAGACGAATCATCAGCACAGATCAGTTTTCCTTTCCTGCTTGTCAGGGTACCGGCGCACGCATGTGATACAAGCACAAGCCGGACAGCTGTCCCTTCGTCGACGGGTGATCCAGCGATCCTACGGCATCGCTCCACACCCCAACCAGCGCCTGGTGCGGCGCCAGTCAGACCTCCGCTGCTGGAGGCAAAGAAGTATTATGACGTAGCCGGAGCTGATTCGCAACCTTGTCCAATGAGGGGTAGTGGTGCAGTTTCAAACTGCACCACTACCCCAATGAGGAGTGCCGCATGAATCGCTACATAAAAGGTGCGCTGGGCGGATTACTAGCAGTCTGCGCGGCATTCGGGGCGACGATACTCTTGCCTTGGTTTGGCTATGGAAGTCCGGTTCAGAGATGGGCATCTGGGGTATTCAGCTGCCAAGAGCTTGGAGATACTGGCTTATCGTGTTTCTGATTCTTTTTCTGATCTTTTCAGCGGGATTCTTCTTAGCATTCAAGATCTCTTATCCTTCGAGGAAATCAACCTAATGTAATGTGAAGTACAACTTGAGGTGATCGCGAAATGCTCAGGCTTCTTTGCATCACGGCCCATCCTGACGACGAAGCCGGCGCCTTCGGCGGCACGCTGGCCTTGTATGCCGAGCGTGGCGTTGAAACCAGCGTGGTTTGTCTTACGGCGGGAACGGCGGCCCGTAACCGTGGCTCAGCGAAGACCGAAGACGAGCTGGCGGAAATGCGCACCCGCGAGCTTGGAGATTCCTGCCGCTTGCTCGGCGTGAAGCATTGGGAAATTCTCGGATATAAGGACGCGCACCTCGACCGCGCCGATCTGTTCCCGGTCGCTGGAGATTTGGTGAAGCGTATCCGCAAAATTCGCCCGCAAGTCGTGATCACCTTCGGTCCGGACGGTGGCATGACATCGCATCTCGATCACGCGATGGCGGGCGTGTTCGCTACCGTGGCATTTGAATGGGCTGCGCGTCCGGACCGCTTTCCGGAACATGGCGCGCCACACGCCGCTCAGAAGCTGTATCACACGACAAGCGACTACAAGCTGCCGAACCGGCAGCCCAGCGCCCCGCCGACCATAAGCGCTCGCATCGATATCGGCAAGGAACGTTTCGAGAAGAAGATCCAGGCCTTCACGCAGCACAAGACGCAGGAGCCTCTGTTCGGCCTGCTACGCAAGAACCTCGACCATCCGCCGTATGTGGAGCTGTACCACCTGGCTTGTACGCGTGAGCCGCAGCAGGCAACGCGAGAAACCGACCTGTTTGCCGGCGTCGTGGACGAATAGTTCCCTGCGCGGACCGAAGGCCAAATTACTTCTTGCGCTTCTTGGGGGCGGGCTTCTCAGGCGAGCTTTCCAGCTGTCCCGTGACGTTGGCCAGCACCTTCTGGAAAGCTGCTTCCTTGGTGAGCTCTTTCCTGCCCGAGTCGTTGTGCCGGTACTTGTGCTCGGTGTGGCAGATGCGGCACGCCACTTTTTGCACTTCGTCGTCGACGATAGCCACGATCGAGTGATCGGTGCTGCGCTTGCAGCGCGTGCAGTAATCGTCAATGTAATCGCCCAGGCGCATGATTCCTCCGGCGCAAACAACGCAGTTTAGCACGGTCCTGCAAGCCGACGCAGCCGCCGCTCCATCCCTCTGCGCTGACCCAGATTCAGAGCGGTCACTGCGAGCTCGCTATTTATTCTCCGATTCCAGAAACGTTACCAGTTGCCAGCGCTGCTGCTTGGGAAGACTCGACCACGACGGCATCCCGTTGCTCAAGTCTCCGTTGGAGATGAACCAGAAAAGTTCGCCCGGCCTGGCCGACTTGACAGCGGCGCTTTGCAGCGGCGGAGCCGGTCCCATCCCCTGCAAATTATTTCCATGGCACGCGGCGCAGTTCTGTGCGAACAACTTTTTCCCGGTCGCGGCGGCAGAGGCGCTACCGCTGTAGGGATTTTTCATCGCGGCCGCCGACTCCGGCGCGCCGTGGAACGATTTGTTGTCTGCCATCATCAGCAGGGGAATACAGAGCAGGCAAGCAGCGGCCAGACTGATGACTCTCGCATGGAAGGGCTTGACGATTCCTCGCAAAATTCTCCTCCGCTAGTCATCTTATTACAGCCTGATACGCCGAAAGTGTTTCGAGAAGACTCGTTATCCGCGAGCGAAACAAGGTTGCGTGATCCTGCGCTTGGCAGAAATCTCAGCGCTCGGTGATTCGCTCCAGATCGTCGAAAAACGCCGGATAAGAAATGGCCACGCAATCGGCGTCGTGAATGACCGTCTCACCCTCAGCCCGTAAGGCAGCGATGGCAAACGCCATGGCAATGCGGTGATCGTGAAAACTTTCGATCTCGGCTCCGTGTAGATGCTGGTTGCCGGGAATGCGCCAGCCGTCGCTGGTTTGCTCGACCTCGGCTCCCATCGCCTCCAGGTTGCGGGTAACGGCACTCAGGCGGTCGGATTCCTTCACCCGCAATTCGGCAGCATCGCGAACCTCCAGCCCCCCGGCCGTGAACGGGGCAATAGCGGCCAGCACCGGCAGCTCGTCAATCAGCAGCGCTGTTTGCGCTCCTGCGACCAACACATGCCTGCCGTTACCGGCCATGAGGACGATGGTTCCGACCAATTCTCCATGCTGCTCCTCAACCCGCAGCATGGATATGCGGCAGCCCATGGCGGTGAGCACGTCGAGCAGCGCCGAGCGCGTGGGGTTCAGCAGGACACCGTCGATGACCAGATTCGATTCAGGGAAGATGGCGGCGGCACACAGAAAAAACGCTGCGGAAGAGCTATCGCCCGGGACATAAGCCTCCAGCGAGTGCAGCTTCTGCCCGCCGGCGATGCTGACCATATTGCGTGAGCGGGTGAGCTCCGCGCCAAAAGCGCGCAATGCAAGCTCGCCGTGGTCGCGCGTGGCGTGCGGCTCTGCGATGGTGGTTGTGCCTTCCGCCAGCAGTCCGGCGAAGAGCAGGCAGGTTTTCACCTGCGCACTGGCGACAGGCAGTCGATAGTCGATGCCGTGCAGCTTCGTGCCTGTGATGCGCAGTGGCGCGTGTCCGTTGTCGGAATCGATCTGCGCCCCCATCTGCGACAGCGGATCGATAATGCGCTTCATGGGGCGCTTCGAGAGCGAGCCATCGCCGATCAGCTCGCTGGCAAACAACTGGGCCGCGAGAATGCCCGACAACATCCGCATGGTTGAACCCGAGTTCCCGCAGTCCAGTACACCCGAGGGAGCCTGCAGTTGTGGCCCCACGCCTTCGACGACAACCGCTCCGTCATCGCTTCGCTCAACCCGGCAACCCAGCGACTGTACGCATTGCAGGGTGCTGGAGCAGTCCGCGCCGGGCGCAAAATTCTCGAAGCGGGAGCGGCCGGCAGCAAGAGCGGCCAGCATGGCATAGCGATGGGAAATGGATTTGTCGCCGGGCATCCGGAGACTTCCGAGTACATTACGCGCGCTTTTCACGACTATGGTCGGGTTCATGGTTCAAATCGCAGCGACGGCACTCTTGACATATTTAAGAATTTGTGGTTTGCGCAGATCCCAGCAGACAACTTCCATCCAGAACTTACCTTCAGAGAAAAATAGGCGTCAGCATTGAAAGCACGGCGCCGCTGAAAACTCCACAGGCGCTGCCCGCAGGAGCAGTTCCCCAGGAACAGCTTTACAACGAACCAGGTGGGTGACATGCGACTCCGCGCCCTTGCTTCCGTTTTCTCCCTTGCTATTCTTGCTGCAATCAGTGCCACAGCCCAGATTGGCGGTCCGCCCCGCGGGTTTAATCCTGAGCAGGCAAGCACCGCGATTGCCGGCACCTTGTATGGAGTCGACGGTATAGGCGTGAGCGGGGTGCGCGTCGAGCTGCGCGATTCCACGACTGGCGCGATATTAGGCTTCACCATGACGCAGTCTGATGGTTCCTTCGAACTGTATAACATGCCGATGGGGCACTACGAATTGGTAGCGCATTCCCAAGGGGACGAAGCCACCGAGATCATTCCGCCCGGCCGTATGGTCAACCACATCGAGCTTCGCCTCCGTCGGGGAGCGGATGCGGCCGTTGCCGGCGACGCGACTGTCTCCATTGCGCGGCTCAGGGTCCCCGGCAAAGCCCGTGACCGTTACGACAAGGCTGCTCGCGCTTTTGTGGGAAACAAGTTTGATCAGGCCCGGGAAGCGGTCAACGAGTCGCTGGCCATTTATTCCGATAACCCGGAGGCCCTCACCCTGCGCGGATTACTCGCCTGGCACGATAAGAATGCCGGCGCGGCCATACAGGATTTTCAGCGCTCGATCGACGTCGATCCGAACTACGCGTTTGCTTACACCGCGATGAGCTCAGTTTTTAACAGCCAAGGCAAGTACGACGACGCGGCCCGCGCCACCGAGCGAGCAGTTGCCATCAACCCGAACGCATGGCAGGGATACTTCGAAATGTCGAAGGCCCAACTCGGAAAGGGCCTCTATGAAAAGGCACTGCAGAATGCAAAGCGCGCCCAGGACCTGGGGCCTCAGAGTCTTGCCGCAATTCATCTGCTGAAGGCCTACGCCATGGTTCCGCTAAATCTCTATAAAGACGCAGCAACGGAATTGCAGGCCTTTCTCTCGCATGCGCCCCGGGGACAAGACATCAGCAGCGTGAAGATGTTGCTGGCGAAAGTGCAGGCGGCGGAAGCCGCTGCAAATCCTGCGGCGACCACATCACCCACGGGGTTGGCGCTGCACTGACCCGGCAACGACGGCGACCATCAAGATCTGGCGCCGACCCGTTCCCGTGCCTCATCGAGCAGCTCGCGCGGAATCTCGCGCAATCGCAGGCTGACCTCAAAATTGGGCGCGTTCGCTCCGCGTCCCCAGCGATTGACGTCCCAGTGCGCACGCACAAAGCGCGCATTCAGGGACTGCGACAGGTCCAGCAGGAGCGGATACTCCCCGGGATAGAACTTCTGGGACAATCCAGCCACGGGCTTCGGATCCCAAGCGGCTCCGTCCGCAGAGGTGAATACCCCTACTTCAATCGATTCTTGTTCAATAACCTTCTGAATCGTAAGCGTTAGGAGGAAGTTGCGGCTCGCGGCGGCGCTGATGTCCACCGGTTCACTATCGCCATTGGCGGTAATAACAGAGTGTTCGGCAAGAAGAGAAGCATCGAGCATGACGTCTTTTATTTTAGCGAAAGCCCGATTTCCCGCCCGGTGACTGC
This sequence comes from uncultured Acidobacteriaceae bacterium, assembly GCA_963846815.1. GTDB lineage: Bacteria > Acidobacteriota > Terriglobia > Terriglobales > Acidobacteriaceae > CAVVDY01. The sequence continues at coordinate 600,047 of CAWJXG010000004.1, forward strand.
GGTCACAATCGAATATCGCAGGAATTTCACACGTTGACAGCTTCCGGGCACGATCTTTAAGATTGCCGCCGCCGCAGCGCACACTTCTCAGGGTCCGCAAACAGCGCTCGGCTAAGGGGAAACAAGACAATGAGAGCACAGAAACTCGTATTGTTGATCTGCGTATTGTTGTCGCTGACGATGATTGCGTCAGCCCAAATGCAGATGCCGAAGCCGGCGCCTGAGCTCAAGCAGCTCGACTGGATGGCCGGAAAGTGGAAGCTGGAAGGCGACGCCAAACCGGGTCCCATGGGGCCTGGCGGGAAAATGAACATGACTGAAGATATCCATTGGATGCAGGGCGGATTCTTCCTTGTGTCTCACACGAAGTTTGCCGGGGCGGGAATGGGCGAAGGATCGGGCATTTCCGTCATGGGCTACGATTCTGACGAGAAGAAGTTCACCTATAACGAATTCAACAGCATGGGCGAGGCCAATAAGTCCATAGGGACAGTCGACGGCAAGACTTGGACCTGGTATGGCGAAGATAAAATGGGCAAAGGCAAGTTCATCATGAACGTCACCTCGCCGACGTCCTACACCTTCCAGTACGACATGTCGAAGGACGGCAACGAATGGACAACGGTTATGACGGGTAAGGCGACGAAGGAAAAGTAAACCAAACCCTTCCCTCTTCCTGTAGCCGTCAGGAGCCAAACCCCCTGACGGCTTTACTGTTCGGTGAGTTCACGACCTTTGCCGTATTTATCATCCACAAACCGGCCCAGAACGTTCGAGTACCCTTCAGGCTGTTCGAGCGCGGCATAGTGCCCAGCTTTCGCGATGATCTGCAGCTCGCTTCCGGCAATGCACTCGTGCATCAACTCCGCCGCGCTCAGAGGAGGAATATCTTCATCGCCGGCGATAACCAGCGATGGCACATTGATGGTGCTCAGGGTTGCGATCGAATCCGGGCGGCCGGCCATTCCGCGTTGCACGCCTGCGATATCTTCGGGCGACATGGCTTGCATCATGCGGCGAGCTTTCCCGACAACATCGGGACGATGTTCCCTGGTCGAATTCCCCAGCAGCTTTTGCAGCATGTCTTCGATGAACCAGGCCGTGCCTTGCTGCAGCACACGATCGGCAATCTGCAATCGGTTGGCCCGGCTCTCGTCATCGTCGGGATTGGCGCGCGTGTTGGAGAGCACAAGTGCGGCGAACTGATCGGGATGCTGCCGCCAGAATTCAAACAGAATGTATCCGCCGATGGAAACCCCGACAAAGACCGCCCTCGCCACGTTCTCGGTCCGGCACAAGCTGTACAGGTCGGCGGCGTGCTTCTGCATGGTGGGCACACCCTCGCCGAGTTCCGAATCCCCATGGCCGCGCAGGTCCAGCGTTAACACGCGATAGCGATCGCTGAGCATCGGCACTATCGCGTCCCAGAAGTGATGATTGAGGGGAAAGGGGTGGAGTAAGACTAAATCGGGGCCGGATCCCCTCACGGTGTAAAACAAAACAGCATCAGCGGTTCGCAAACTCGGCATGCGCACACCTCAGCCGCTCTGTGGCGGGTCCAGCTCTAATCATCGCATGAGACACTTCCGCGCAATTTTAAGCAAGGACAAGCGGGGATGAAATTTTAGGCTGCGATCTTGTGCAGATCGACGATGATGTTTGACCCGTATCGCTCGAAACCGGGGCGGTGCAACAGGGAGAGTATCGGCCGTTCCAGGCGCTCGAAGGGAGTATTGAGAAAGCTGGGAGTGGGGGCCGTGATTCGCAAACTCACGACGCGAAATCCCGCTTGCCGCGCACAGCGTTCAATCTCTTCCGGTGTGTTGAATCTGTAGCAAACAGGAAAGATGTCCTTGTCCTCCCGGTGCTCCAGCCAATAGATTGCGCGTTTTTTGATGGACTGGGGTACGAACCGCGAAATTGCCATCAGGTAAAAGCGGAGGTTCGGAGTGTGTATCAGGAACGATCCGTCCGGCCGAAGCACGCGCCGAATCTCACCCAAAACGTGGACCGGATCCTTGATGTGTTCCATCGTCATGTTTGCGGTTACGAGGTCAAATGAGCTATCTGGAACTGGTATGTCTTCGGCCCAGCAGCGCAGACGCTTTTTCAGGAGCGGGTGCTCGTCGATAGCCTCGTCAACGTCAAGGCCTGTGAGGTTGGCATCGCGCAGCAAGGCTCGCGCTTCTTCCAGGCTCCAGACCCAGTCGGGCACGACTTGCCGCCCGCAACCAATGTCAAGCCAGTCAATTCCGGGACCTATGTGCTCCAGCAGCGTGACTGCATATTCGGCCTGAGCATGCTTGATTACGGGACGAAGGCGGGGTATTTCGGAGGGGGTTCTGGACGTTGTGGCGGTCAGCACAGTGCTACCTCCCGATGGCGGAAAAGGTAGCACCATTCCGAAAATCGAAAACAGAAAACCGTTCCCTGATATGTTATCAGTTCCAAATTGGGAAGTCAGATGTCTCTAGCGCCGACACCAACCTTCCCATGGACAACCCTGGTAGCCCTCGCCCGCAACGAGGAATGCGCACGAAATGCATCCCTGGGCTTCCGAAGCGTCTATGCACTACTGGTTCTGATACGGCTGTACAGCAGCCGGAGGAGCCGACACGACCAGTTGAGGTCCTTCCGGAATGACAATCCACGCGATGATGTACGCCAGAATGCCCCCGCCGCCGAACAGCGCGATCAGCAGCCACACCACGCGCACAATGGTCACGTCGAGATCGAAGTACTCGGCGAACGCGGCACATACGCCGGCAATTTTGCGGTTCGGGCTGCCCTTCGGCGGACGCATCAGCTTTTGCCGGCCGGGAACGGCACCTATTCGACGCCCGCAATAGGCACACACGTTGGCATCATCCTGAATGACTTTTCCGCAATAGTTGCAGTACATCCTGCCCTCCCATTTTTAAATACGTAACTGCGGGCGAAAGGTTCCCGGCAAAACCAGCACAGCGCTAGCGTTCCACCGCCATGGCCACGGCATTGCCTCCGCCCAGGCAAAGGGCAGCAATTCCCTTGTGCACATCGCGGCGGATCATCTCATAGAGCAGCGTCACCAGGATGCGTGAGCCGCTGGAACCGATCGCGTGTCCCAGCGCGACCGCTCCACCGTTGACGTTGACCTTGTTCAGGTCGATGCCCAGTTCGCGAGTTACGGCGATGGCCGCAACCGAAAACGCCTCGTTGATTTCATACAAGTCGACTTCTTCATTCTTCCAACCCGTCTTCTTCCAGATCTGCCGGATGGCGTCGACCGGCGCCATCATCACCCAGGCCGGATCAAGGCCGCTGACCGCCTGCGCCACGATGCGCGCCATCGGCTTCAGGCCAAGCTCTTTCGCCTTGGCGGCTGACATGACCACTACGGCCGAAGCTCCGTCGTTTACGCCTGGCGCATTGCCGGCTGTCACCGTGCCGTCCTTCTTAAATGCCGGCTTCAGGTTGCGCAGCGATTCAATAGTCGAGTCCTCACGCGGCGACTCGTCTTTGGTGAAGAGCTCGGGAGCGGCGCCTTTCTTCCTGGCTGGCAACTCCACCGGCACAATCTGGTCCTTGAAGCGGCATTCCTTCATTGCCGACACGGCCTTGCGGTGGGAATTCAAAGCATACTCGTCCTGCTCCTCGCGGGTGATGCCGTACTTTTGTGAGACATTCTCGCCGGTGTTGCCCATGTGGTAATCGTTGTAGGCGTCCCACAGTCCGTCGTGCACCATGGAATCGATGATCTTGCCGTCGCCCAGGCGATAGCCCTTGCGTGCCTGCGGCAGAAGGTAAGGTGTATTGGTCATGCTCTCCATGCCACCGGCTACCACGATGTCGGAGTTGCCGGTCTGGATCGCCTGCTGGGCCAGGGCAACTGATTTCAGCCCGGAACCGCAGACCTTGTTAATGGTGGTTGCGGAAACGGCCGATGAGAGTCCGCCGCCCAGCGCCGCCTGGCGCGCCGGGTTCTGACCAAGTCCGGCCTGTACCACGTTGCCCATGATGCACTCATCGACGATGTTCGGGTCGATGCCTGCGCGTTTTACCACTTCACGAACTACGATTGCGCCCAGCTGCGGCGCGCTGAAGTCCGACAATGATCCCTGGAACTTACCCACCGGTGTGCGTACGGCTGAAACGATAACCACATCCTCGAATGAAGACATAACACCTAAGACCTTTCACGAGATTTAAAGACCCAACATTATAAGATGGACAGGCGTTGAGCCTCGACCCACAAATTCCGAATGCACCGGTTCCGCAACAAAGCCGGGCGGAGCACAGTAAACGGAGGCTGCTGGCTCCCTGGTGGCATACGGCAATCCTGATTGCGGTCCTTCTGCTCGGCTCCATCGGAGGGGCTGGGGGATATCATCCGCTCGCGCGCGGCAGCAAGTTGCCGCAGTACTTCTGGGGCATGGCCTGGGAGTTGATTCTCGCAGGATTCGTTTGGCTCGGGATTCGCAAACGTTTCCGCATACGCGACATCATTGGAGGGCGCTGGGCCAGCTTCGACGAATTTTTCGTCGACGTCCTCGTCGCTGCCACATTCTGGATCGTCGCCGCGCTCGTGCTGGCCGGAGGAGCCAAGCTGTTGCACCTCGACCAGGCGCAGAAGATCGATGCCATGCGCCGCCAGCTTGGCTTTCTCACTCCCGGAACCCGGCTGGAACTCGCGGTGTGGTTTCTGTTGAGCACCACGGCCGGCTTCTGCGAAGAGTTCATCTTTCGCGGCTACCTGCAATTGCAATTCGCGGCGCTGACGCGCTCCATGCTCGCCGGCGTTCTGCTTTCCGCGGTCGTCTTCGGCGCATCACATGGCTACGAAGGCGGCGATCGCATGTTGTTGATCGGAATTTTTGGATTGATGTTTGGGCTTCTCGCCTGGTGGCGCAAAAGCCTTCGTCCTGGAATGATCGCGCATGCGTGGCACGATGCGCTCAGCGGTGCAGTCTTGCGCATGATGAAATAGACAGTGTTTATGCGGCTTCGACGCACCCCGGAAGTTTGCGCAACCTGCGCCCGGCGCGCAACGCGGCAACTCTCGCACGCGGCATGCGTCTGCAGCCGATGCCAACGTTGCCGAGCTACATACATCAGCGCGCTTTTTTTGCTTGACTATTCGTTTCGAGGACTCTATACAAAGAACAAATTGCGATGATGTGATGTCGCAAGTTCCATGAAGAATGGAAAAGGGAGAATAGTAATGGCAACTAAGAAGGCTGCAAAGAAGGCGACCAAGAAGGCCGCAAAGAAGAAAAAGCACTAAGCTTTGCAATGACCAACCAAAGGGGACGCGCAAGCGTCCCTTTTGCTTTTTGGGAATCCGCTTCGTTGTTCGCTAAGCCAAAACCTCACCACAGAGAAACAGAGGCACAGAGATCTACAAATTCCGGAATCCCCTACTTTCTCCGTGCCGCTGCGGCTCTGTGGTAATTCGAGCCGCTCACCCCTTCACCAGCTTCTGCATCTCTTCCTCGTCGATCACCGTCACTCCCAGATCGCGCGCTTTGTCGAGCTTCGAGCCGGCTTCGGCGCCGGCGACGACGTAATCCGTCTTCTTGCTGACCGAGCCCGAGACCCGCCCGCCGGCATCTTCAATCAGCTTCTTTGCCTCGTCTCGGGTGTGCCGCTGCAGCGTTCCGGTAAGTACAAAGGTCTTTCCGGCCAATGTCGTCCGACGTTCTTTCTTCTTGCCCGTGAGCATCAGACCGGCCTCCCGCAGCCTTTTGATCAATGCGACGTTCTTTGGCTCCTCAAAGAACTCCCGCACGGCCGCCGATACCCGCGGCCCGATTTCGTTCACCTCCTGCAGCTCTTCCTCGCTGGCCTTCATGAAGGCGTCCATCGAGCCAAAGTGTTCCGCCAGGAACTGCGCGGTGCGTTCGCCGACAAAGCGGATGCCCAGCCCGTAGATCACGCGCTCCAGCGGCAGCTTTTTCGACTGCTCGATTTCACGCAGAACATTCTGCGCCGATTTTTTCCCCATGCGCTCCAAGCCGAGCAATTGTTCTTCGCTGAGTGCGTAGATGCCGGCAACGTCCTTGACCAGGCCCTTGTCGACAAGCTGATTCACCAGCGCGTCGCCCATGCCCTCGATGTTCATTACGCCGCGTGAGGCAAAGTGGCGAATGGTCTCGCGCAGCTTGGCCGGGCAATTCGCGTTGACGCAGCGATGGTCGGCTTCGCCTTCGGCACGCACCACATGGCCGCCACACACGGGACAATGCGTGGGCATGTGAAACTCGCGCGTGCCTCGGGGCTTACTCTCATCGACGTTCACTACCTTTGGAATTACGTCGCCGCCACGCTCGACCACCACCCAGTCTCCGATGCGCACTCCCAGACGATTGATCTCGTCCATGTTGTGAAGCGTGGCGCGGCTGACGGTCGTGCCTCCGATGGCAACAGGTTTCAGCGCCGCAACCGGCGTAAGCTTCCCCGTTCTGCCCACCTGCACCAGAATGTCTTCGACCTGCGTCTCGCCCGAACGCGCCGCATATTTGTAGGCGATGGCCCATCGCGGAGCCTTGCCGGTATATCCCAGTTCCTCCTGCAATGCCACGCGATCCACCTTCACGACAATGCCGTCCGTTTCGTACGGCAGGGTTTCGCGCTTCCCTTCCCACTGCGTGATGAACGTCCAGACCTCGTCGATGCTGTGCGCCAGGCGATGATTGGGATTGACCTTGAAGCCGGCGGTCTGCAGTGCCTTCAACGCCGCGGAGTGCCGATCGAAGATGGTCTTGCCGTTTGCCAGTAGCCCGTAGGCGAAGAAATCGAGCCGGCGGCTTGCCGTGATCTTGGGGTCGAGTTGCCGAACCGTGCCCGCAGTGGCATTGCGCGGATTGGCAAACCGGGGTAGTCCCTTCTGCTCCTGCTCCTCGTTCATGCGTTCGAAGGATGTTGTGGGCATCAGCATCTCGCCACGCACCTCGAAGTTCTCGGGTAATCCGGCCTGTTTCAACTTCTGCTTGGAGACGTTCAGAGGGATGCTGCGAATCGTGCGAACGTTTGCGGTGACATCCTCCCCCGTAGTGCCGTCGCCCCGGGTGATGCCCAAGGCTAATGTCCCCGCCTGGAACCGCAACGCCATGGACATGCCGTCGAGTTTGAGCTCGCAAACGTAGTCCACCTGGGTGGCGCCGGTGAGGTCGTGAATGCGCCGCTCCCAGTCACGCAGCTCTGCTTCGCTGGTGGTCTTCGAGAGCGACAGCATCGGCGTGGAGTGGGAAACGCCGGCAAACTGGCCACTTGGCTGTCCGCCGACGCGCTGGGTGGGCGAGTCAGGCGTGATCACCTCAGGATGCTCCTTCTCCAGCGCAATCAGCTCGTCCATGAGCCGATCGAACTCGGCATCGGTGATTTCCGGGTCGTCCAGCACATAGTAGCGATGTTCGTGATAGCGGATTTTGTCGCGCAGCTTTTCGATCTTCGGTTGCAGCTCTTTGGCGCTCGCAGGCATGCGGCAATTATATGGAGGCGACGGACGTCCGTTGCAACCGACGGCGCATCTCGTAAAATCGAGCATTCCGGTCCTTTAATCGCTTGAAGAAACTCATCGCCAAGTGGACGCACTATCTCATGGCCGTACTCGGGCCATTGGGAGTATGGGGCGTGATGTCCTTTGCGGCCATTGACGCCGCGATGTTCGGCATGCCTATCGATGCCATTGTCTGCGGATATGCCTATGCCAAGCCCAGTCACCTTTTGCTTTACGCCATGGGAGCGGCCGTGGGGTCGGCCCTGGGCAGCACCGTGGTTTATGCGATCGGATATCAGGGCGGTGAGGCCGTGCTGCGCAAGCGCATGGGCGATGCGCGATTCGAGAAGATCACCACATCGTTCGAGAAGCACGAGTTCGGGCTGCTGGCCGTGGTTTCCATGCTGCCTCCGCCAACCCCCTTTAAGTTGTTTGTCCTGTCGGCGGGTATGGCCGAAATGCGCTTGCCGCGCTTCCTCCTGGCCATCCTGTCCGGAAGATTCGTGCGCTTCACCATTGAGAGCATTCTGGTTGTCCGCTATGGCCCAGAGGTGATTGCCCTTCTGGCGAAAGTGTTACGCCATCACCTGAGCTACATCATCGCGGCGGGAATTGCTTTCTTCGTGATCGGATGGTGGATCTGGCGGGTACGCAAGGTGCGCCGCAGCGCGCCGCCGAAGAGTTCACCGGATCGAATCAACTAAGGAACTCAGGCCCGCCAAGCCTTACAATGCGCCTATATCAGCAAAGGCAGGCACTGCAATGGATCAGATTCTTACCGAACTGCAGGGCGGGACTCTACATGTCATCATCAATCGCCCGGAAAAGAAAAACGCCCTCACCTCAGCCATGTACCTGGCAATGGTGGAGGCTTTTCAACGCGCCGAGTCGGACGACAGCATTCGCGTGATAGTTCTGCGGAGCAACGGCGATTCCTTCACGGCAGGCAACGATATTGAAGATTTCGTTCGGCAACCCTGGAAGGGGGAATCCGTCCCTCTTCCTGAGCAATTCATCCGGGCTGTAGCTTTTGCCACCAAGCCCGTCATCGCAGCCGTCCATGGGCTGGCTGTGGGAGTTGGGACCACCATCCTGCTGCATTGCGACCTGGTCTATGCGGCTGACGATGCGACGTTCACGATGCCCTTTGTCAATATCGGGATCGTGCCGGAGGCCGGTTCTACTCTGCTTTTGCCCCGGCTCATCGGTTACCAGCGAGCGGCGGAACTGCTGTTGCTGGGAACGCCGTTTACGGCTCAGCGGGCGTACGAACTGGGAATGGTGAATGGCGTGGTTCCGGCCGGCCAGCTCCTGGCTGCCGTTGCGAAAACATCCCAGGCGCTTTGCGAGAAGCCGCCGGGCGCGATCAAGATTGCCAAGCAACTGCTGAAAAAGCCACTCTCGCAGGAGCTGGACCGGGTCATTCGGGAGGAGATTCTGGAGGTGGCCAAACGCTTGCAGTCGCCGGAGACGGCGGAGGCGATGACCGCCTTCCTCCAAAAGCGCAAGCCTGTTTTCTCGTAAATGTTGCAAATTTTGGACCTTGCAGGTAATTACCTGCTTGACGCCAATCGTAATCATGAGTAATTTCTTTCTCACAAGCGTGAGCGCCCAAACTGTGTCCCAACACCTTGTAGCTGCCGAAGTCTATGACCGCCTGCAGCAAGCCATGGCCTCCGATCCAAATGGCTTCTGCGAACTCTACCGCGACTATCTCTCCGATGCGTTGCAGACGCTGGCTGAACTCCGTGCCGCCTGTGCTGCGCGGAGCGCAAACGACCTGAGCGCCAAGGCCCATTACCTGAAAAGCAGCAGTCTGGTGCTCGGGGTGCGCTCCGTGGCCCAGTACTGTGCCGATGTGGACGATTTTGCCCGCGCGACAAACTTTCGGGCAGCCTCTCAGAGAGTGCGACAGATGGGAGAACTCATCCGTGAAGTGCAACGGGAATTGGAGCAGAGGCTGGGTCCGCAAGTTGTTCCTGCGGCCGCATGAGTTATAACAATTTATATGGCAAGTGTCGCCCAAATCCGGCTACTGATCGCTGATGACCACCCCGTGGTGCGCATTGGGTTGCGCAACATGTTGCTCTCGGACCACCAGTTCCAGGTTGTTGCCGAGGCGCGGGATGGGGCCGAAGCGCTAGCCCTGGTGAAAAAATTACAGCCGGAAATCCTTCTGCTGGATTTGGCCATGCCGAATATGCCCGGCATGGAAGCCCTGCGAGAATTGACCTCGCACGAGACCCAAACCCGCACCATCGTGCTAACCGCGAAGATCGACAAGCTCCAGATTCTGGAGGCTCTGCAATTGGGGGCCCGGGGGGTTGTCCTGAAGGACGCGGCGGCGGAACACCTGGCCGCCTGCATTCGCACCGTTATGCAGGGACAATACTGGCTGGAAGGACGGCCGGTGCAGAACCTGGTACAGGTGCTGCGCGAGCTCACCGCGCAAACTGCGCCGCCGGCACGCAAGACCTACGGCCTGACCAGCCGCGAGTTGGAGGTCGTCACCCTCATTACCGAGGGCTGCACCAATAAGGACATCGCGACCACCTTCGGCATCAGCGAGGAGACGGTAAAGCGTCACCTCACAAACATCTTCAACAAGCTGGGCGTGGGAAATCGTCTGGAGCTGGCGCTGTTCGCCTTGAATCACCACCTGCTTCCTTCCGTTCCCGCCGCCTGACAGGCGCTTTCTTCCCCGCTTCCGATGGATCTTCCGCACTGCTTCCGCGTAAGCCTGTGTGTTACCCTTCGCACCAGCATTTCCATCATGATCTTAACCAGAGGTGGCCATGAGCCAGCACTTGAATAACAGCATGGATTATGTCGAATTTCCCGCGACCAATGTTGAAGCAACCAAGCGCTTTTATAACCAGGCTTTCGGCTGGGATTTCAAAGATTGGGGTCCAAACTACATTAGCTTCCACGACGGCCGCATCGCCGGCGGCTTCACCACAGATGCCAACGTGGCCAGCGGTAGTAAAACGACGGGCGTGCTGATTGTGCTCTATGCCACGAAGCTCGAAGAAACCTATGCGAAGGTGAAGACTGCTGGAGGCAAGATCGTCCGCGAGACCTTTGAATTCCCGGGGGGACGTCGCTTCCACTTCAGCGATCCCAACGGCAATGAACTGGCCGTGTGGAGCGAATAGGCTGAGATGACCCGCATCAATTCCTACGTCCTGAGGGGCACAATCGTAGGCGCCTTGGGCGGACTGTTGTTCGGGTTCGATACCGCCGTCATCGCCGGAACCGAACAGCAGCTCATACAGGTTTTTGGCCTCAATGACCGCCAGCTGGGAACAACGGTCGCCATCGCCCTCGTCGGGACGGTCATTGGCGCCATCTTCTCCGGCGGCCTGGGAGAGCGCATGGGCGGACGCGAGGCGCTGCGCATTCTCGCCGCCTGCTACGTGGTTTCCGCCTTCGGTTGTGCCTTCGCCTGGAGCTGGCCGGCGCTGCTCGCCTTCCGCTTCATCGGGGGCCTGGCGATTGGCGGCTCATCGGTCTTAGGACCAGTTTATATCGCTGAAATCGCTCCGGCACGATGGCGGGGCCTGCTGGTCGGAACGTTCCAGATTAATATCGTCATCGGCATTCTGGTCGCTTATCTCTCCAACTACGTGGTGTCGCTGTTTGGCCTCGGACTGAATGAGTGGCGCTGGCAGTTGGGCATTGCTGCTGTGCCCGCCGTGCTCTTTTTCGTCATGCTCTTCACCATTCCACGCAGCGCGCGCTGGCTGGTGCTCAAGCATCGCATCCCCGAGGCGCGCGAGGTCATTGCCATTCTCGGAGCGGAAGAGCCTGACGCTGAACTCAAGGAAATCGTCGAGTCAATCCATATCGAAGGCATGACGCACTCCGAGCCGCTCTTCCAGCGCAAGTACCTGCGGCCCATGTTCCTGGCGGCGACGGTTGCCGGATTCAGTCAGCTCGCGGGCATCAACGCAATCCTGTATTACTCGAACTACATCTTCGAGAAAGCCGGATTCAGCAAGAGCTCGGGCCTGTTGCAGTCGGTCGCGTTGGGCGCGACGAATCTGGTCTTCACGCTGGTGGCCATGAGCCTGATCGACAAACTCGGGCGCAAGACGCTGCTGCTCATCGGCAGCGTGGGGATGGCCGTTTGCCTTGGCGGCGTCGGCGCGGTCTTTTACAGCGAGCAGCACCAGGAGCTGCTGATCGTCTTCCTGGTCGCCTACATCGCATGTTTCGCAATTTCGATAGGCGCGGTGATCTGGGTGTACATCAGCGAGGTGTTTCCCAATCGCGTTCGTTCGAAAGGCCAGAGCCTGGGCAGCTCGGCGCATTGGATCATGAACGCCATCATATCCGGCGTCTTCCCGGTGATGGCGGCGCACTCGCGCTCTATGCCGTTTATCTTTTTCTCCGCCGCGATGGTCGTGTATTTCTTCATCGTGCTGTTCACGTATCCCGAAACCAAGGGCATCACGCTGGAGGAGATGCAGCACAAGCTGGGAATTGAATACTAATTAATATCCGCCACACTCGTTTCTCAGTCGTAGAATTCTTACTTTGTCATGAACACAAATCAACGATTTGCCTCTTTTGCTCTGATACTTTTCATAAGTACTCTCTCCTTTGCCCAATCCCAACCCGCTCCTGCCAATCCCTATGCTCCGGTCCTCGACCACCTGCAATCGATCTCGGATCGCAAGCTGGGTGATTGGACGATCATGAAGGGCGACCTGCCGCACGGTGAGGTTCCTCCCACCATGGCCGTGACGGCGCAGGACTTGAACATCGGCAGCGACTTCCAGCCGCCGGCCTGGATCTATCGCGAAATTGAAATCCCGCAGGAAATCAACGGATACCAGATTCAGGGCTCGACGCTGAAGCTCGACGTCGGCATTGGCAGCAACGAAGGTCTGATGATCACCACCTTCGCCAACGGCAACATGATCGCGCGCACCGACGAAGACAACCAGGTGCCGATCATACTTACCAGCAATGCGCAGCCCGGCAGCAAGCTGACGATCGCTATCCGCGTGCTGCCATCCGGAGGCGTCGGATGCTGCGGCGGCCCGCTCCACGCCAAGCTCGACAGCGCGCAACTGCTGATTACGCCGCCGGTCAACCGTCCTGACCCGGCAGTGCTTCGCCTGGAAATCATGTCCGCGCAACTGCTGGTCGGCGCCTATCCTGACGGCAAAGCGGAGCGCGAGCGGACGCTCGATAGCGCGGTGAAGGCCATCGACATCGCCGCCCTCGACAAAGGCGATCAAAAGACCTTCGACGCATCCCTGCGGGCCTCGCAGGCGAAGCTCGATGCGCTGCGGCCGTACATGAACCAGTTCAGCATCAGCGCCATCGGCAACAGCCACATCGATATGGCCTGGTTGTGGCCGTGGACGGAGACGGTCGAGGTCGTGCGCAACACCTTCCGCACTGCGCTCGACCTGATGAATGAGTATCCCGACTTCAAGTTCACCGCCTCCACCGCGCAGGCTTACACCTGGATGCAGGAGAAGTATCCGGAACTGTTCCAGCAGATCCAGCAGCGCGTGAAAGAGGGCCGCTGGGAGGTCATCGGCGGCATGTGGGTCGAGCCCGACCTCAACATGCCCGACGGCGAATCACTCGTGCGCCAGATCCTCTACGGCAAGCGCTATTTCGAAAAGAATTTCGGGGTGGACATCAAGATCGGCTGGAACCCAGACTCGTTCGGCTACAACTGGCAACTGCCGCAGATTTACAAGCGCTCGGGCATGCCCTACTTCGTCACCCAGAAGCTGCTTTGGGCGCATGAATTCACGACCTTCCCGTATCGCCTCTTCTACTGGGAGTCGCCCGACGGCAGCAAGATCATGACCTACTTCCCCAGCGACTACGCCAACCCGATCGATCCGCTGAAGATGGCGCGCGACTCGGCAACCTACGGCCCGATGATGTGGAAGTACAACGGCGGCACCAACTCCGCTCCGGCCGATGGCCTGCGCATGATGTACCTCTACGGCGTGGGCGACCACGGTGGCGGGCCGACGCGCAATGACCTCGACACTGCGCTGCGCTGGCAGAAGTCTGACGTTGTTTATCCCAAGCTGCAGTTCTCGACGGCAACGCAATTCTTCGCTGACCTAGCGAAGAACGAGAACGAGCTCAAGCTGCCGACATGGGATGGCGAGCTCTACTTCCAGTATCACCGTGGCGTGCAGACCACGCAGTCGGAAGAGAAGAAGGGCAACCGCAAAAACGAAGTGCTGATTCTGAACACCGAGAAGCTGGCGTCGATCGATTCGCTGTTTGGCGCGAAGTATCCCGAAGCCGGCATCGACAGCGCGTGGAAGAAGATCCTCTTCAACCAATTCCACGACATCCTGCCGGGCTCGGGCATCGGCATCAATTACGTCGACGCCGCACGCAAGTACGCCGAGACCTCGCGCTTCAGCAACGACACCATTCACGCGGCGCTGGACGATATTGCGTCGCGGGTGAAGTCCGATGGCGTAAGCGTGCTGGTGTTCAATCCGCTGTCGTGGCCGAGGACAGAAGAGGTCGAAGTTGAAGCGCAGATGCCGAACCTGCCGGAGCATCCGTCGATTCTGGCGACTCTGCCGGATGGCCGAACATGGCGTGCGAACATGGTTAGCTACGACCCTCAGACGGGCAAACTTCGCATGCGCCTCCTCGTGGAGGATGTTCCTGCCCTGGGTTATACGGTGGTACATCTTCACCACAACGAAGAGTTCCAAGTGGACGGCCCTGTGAATCCGCTCGTCGCGACAGCGACCTCGTTGGAGAACGAATTCCTCAAGCTCACCGTCGATCCCACGACCGGCTGCATCACCGGCCTGTTCGATAAGCGCGACAACACCGAAACACTCGCGCCTGCGGTTCAGGGTGTTGGTGCGCCTGCGATGCTGCCCAATGGCAAGCCTTGCGGCAACCTGCTGCAGGCTTTCGTCGACAGACCTAAGAAGTGGGACGCGTGGAACGTTGATGCCGACTTCATCGAGCATCACACCGACCTGATGCAAGCGGAAGAGGTGAAGCTCGTCGAGAGCTCTCCGCTGAAGGCGGTCATTCGCGTTCGTCACAAGTTCCAGAACTCGGAGTTCACGCAGGACATCACGATGTATCCGGGCGTGCCGCGCGTCGATGTCCACATGCAGGCCGACTGGCACGAGCATCACATCCTGCTGAAAGTCGCCTTCCCATTGAGCGTTCATGCCGACAAGGCGACCTTCGAGATTCCCTACGGCACGGTGCAGCGCCCGACGACCCGCAACACGCCCGCCGAGAAGGCCCAGTTCGAAGTGCCGGCGCTGCGCTGGGGTGACATCTCCGACGCAACGCACGGCTTCTCGCTGCTGAACGACAGCAAGTACGGATACGACGCCAAAGACAATGTGTTGCGCCTGTCGCTGCTGCGCGGGCCTACCTATCCGGATCCCAATGCCGACCAGGGACATCACGAGTTCACCTACTCTCTCTATCCGCACGCTGGTACATGGCGCGAGGCGATGACGGTTCAGCAGGGATATGACCTGAACTATCCGCTGCTGGCAGTTACGACCACACAGCATCCGGGAGCGCTGCCCGCGTCGGATTCCTTCTTCTCCACAAAGGAAGACAACGTGGTCATCACCGCCATCAAGCAAGCTGCGGATGGCAGCGGCACGATCGTGCGTTTCTACGAGTGGGCAGGGAAGAAGGGCGACATACATTTGACCCTGCCGAAAGCGGCCTCTGCAGCGTGGCAAACCGATCTGATGGAGAAGCCGGAGGGGTCGTTGAACGTGTCAGGCAACGAGGTTGTGGTGCCGACCGGGGCGTATGAGATCAAGACGGTGAAGGTGGCGTTCGGCAAACAGTAATTCGAGAGCCGGCAAGGATCCCAAAACGAAGGGTAAGACCCTGGGGTGGCAAGCGTTGCAATGATCCGCGTCAGGGCCTGATTCCAGGGGTTGCGACGATTCGCGTCAGGGCACGACTTCAGTGGTGCCGCAAGCCCTCTATTTCCCAGATCGCGAGCGGACTTCAGTCCGCGAGACTTTTGACTTTCTCCGACGGTTTACGATTTGTCATTCTGAGGCAGGTTCAGCCGCAGAAGGATCTACTGTTTATTGCGCTGCGAAAAGCAGGTCCCCTCGGCGACTGAAGCGCCTCGGGGTAGCAGAATAGGAGGACTGATTCGGCACGACTGCTAGTCGTGCCCTGACGCGAATCATTCCTCACGCAAGTTTTTCAGCACCTTGTCCGCGTCGTGCCCTGACGCGAATCTTCTAACAGCCGAGTGCCTGCTGTTTGTGTCGTCCCTGCGGGACTCGCAATCTGTTAAACACCTTACACAGCGCTGAAGCGCTGCGCTAAGATCTGCTGCGCCTACGGCGCGGGTTCTCGAGCTTGTTCGTACTACTTCGCAAACCGGAACAGAATTCGCAAAGATTTTCCTCCGGCGCGCGATCTCTTTGGTTTGCGGCAATTCGCAAAGCTGCCTATCGGTTTAGAGGTAGCTAACCGAGCCTCAAGCGCTTCCTTACCTGCTATGCCAGTCCGAGTCGCGTACGCTGCTGCCTACTTGCTATCCGGCTTCGGCGGATACTTCTGGAAAAGCTTGGCGATCGCCTTATTCAGAGTATTGATGTTTTTGTTCGAATTGTCTTTGATGGTGTCCGTCACCGAGCCGCGCCACAACAGATCATGGTCTCTGGCATTGGCTATTTCGACGACCAGCGTTCCCTGCCGGGTGATGTAAGTCGTATAAGTCGTGGTTGTCGGACCGCCCCACCAGGGCCCCCAGTACCAGCCCGGGCCGTAGTTGTAGCCGGTTCCAACCACCTGCTTCTGATCATCGATGTGGCTGGTGTACACCACCCACAGGTCGGGGTTCGACTGCACCTCTTGCAAACCTTTGGCCTGCAACTGCTGGTTAATGCCGTCGACCACGCGCTGGTCCCACAGGCCCTTTGCCGGATGCGGGCTCGACTCCCAGGCATAGGTGTGAAATTGGGAGAAGTTCTCCGTCCGGTCCCAGTCCACATTGACCTTCTGGGCGGAGGCGGAAGCTGAAAGCAGCAGGCAAAACAGGAATGAGAAGACGACTCGGCGCTTGGTCACAGGGATCTCCCTTTGCTCGATTTGTTAGTGTTTGCTGGAACCGCATCACACGCAGAAACGCTGACTATACAATCGCGAGGCGCCCTATGGGAAGCAAATCCCGTTCCTCCGGCGCCTGCCCTCAAACGAAATGGCAGCAGCACTCGGCCGAGTGCCCAGGTTACTTGTTCGCGGCCGTGGCAGCTTCCGGGCGAGCCCCTGCCTTATATTCTTCGAGGACCTCGATGAACTTCGCCAACCACGCCGGATTGGCCATCCACGAAGGAGCCGTAACCAGAGTTCCATCGACTACTGCACCGGTCATGGCCACTTCTATGTATTTGCCGGCCGCAATCTCGATCTCGGGAGCGCATGCCGGATAGGCGGTCAAAACCTTACCTTTGACGACGCCGGCAGCCGTCAGCATTTGTGCCGCATGACAGGTCGCGGCCAGCGGCTTCTGCTGCTGATCAAAATGCTGAATCATCTGCAGGACGCGGCTATCGAGACGCAGATATTCTGGAGCACGCCCGCCGGGCAGAATCAGGCCGTCGTACTCGGCCACATTGACCGCGTCGAAGCTGGCGTTCAGGCTGAAGTTGTGACCGCGTTTTTCACTGTAGGTCTGGTCGCCTTCGAAGTCGTGAATCGAGGTGCGCACCGACTCTCCCGCTTTTTTCCCCGGACACACCGCATGCACGATGCATCCCACCGCTTGCAGCGCCTGAAAAGGCACCATGGCTTCATAGTCTTCAACGTAGTCGCCGACGATCATTAACAGCTTAGCTTCGGTCACGAAATTCGCTCCTTTGTTTCCATTTAAATGTCACCCATGCAAATGTTGTCCCTGCAAAGTTGCGTATGAATTTTTCTGCGGCAGGGGATCTCGCCCCCGCGCCTTACAGACATTTTTCCAGATCAGTGAAACGGCTTGCCCCCGCCGCGCAGCTCAATGTGCCGGGGCACTCTTTGCCGGCGCAGCGGCCTTCGTCAGCTTCCACGGCTTTGGCTTGGGATAGCCGGGAGGCATGGTCATTTCGATCATCCTGATTTCCGCCGTGGTCTCGCCCGTCAGCTTCAGCAGATACCGTTGTGTCTGTTGCGTATTTATGTCCTTGAAGGTCAGCACCAGGCCGTCAGGATTCAATTCGGCTTGTGCCAGCGGATAGGTCACGAAGTCATCGCTGACATGCTTCAACTGGCCGTTGTCGTTCAGATCGAAGGTGCGCGTACGTTGCAACACGCCGGAAAACTCTTCGCCCACCAGGTTGAGGTTCAGAAGCATCCAGGGCTTGCCCTCAAAGGTCCCCACCCAATTGCCAGCAAAGGGAACCAGCGGAGACTTCTTGACCGCAGGCTGGCCCGGGGCTGTGCCTCGCTGTGGTGGATTCTGTGCGGCCCCAATCGAGGTCATCAGACCGAGCACGAGCATTACTGCGATTTTCGATAAGATTTTCACGAGAGTACTATCGCATAGCTTTCATCGGTCGAGCGGGGGAAAGCGCACCCCGAAAGCATTCCTGTTCAAAAAATTGCGACTCAATCCGCGGCCGCCCTTCTGACCGCCGGGCGCTCGCCTTTCAGGATGCGGTGCGGCCGCGCCTGGCGCTGCTTCTCGTCCTGGTGGCAATTCCAGCATAGCGGACGCATGGATTCGACCGCCAACTGAAGTTCTTCCATCTCGATGTTCCGCATTTCGACTAGTTTGAAGTTTTCATCCAGCAGAGCAAGCCGCCCTCGCCGCCAGTCTGAGGGGATAAGCAGCCGGCCACACATGCCGCACGCCTTGCCCTCGCATAGCTTTCTAAGGATGCGTTCGATGTTCTCCGGGGTCGGATCGATTTGCGCCAGGCATTCCTGCCCACACTCATGCATTTGCGGCCACCGCGAACACGATTCCAGACGCGTATGTTCCTGGCCGCGCAGCGCAGTGCGGAAGGCGAACTTGTTGTCGACCTCGACATCGACCGGCTGATGATTCTCGGGACAGATGACCGCGCGCCGTCCCCGGTTCTTGTAATAAGCCTGCAGACTGAATGCGACCGGCATCCCCACCAGGATTGCGGCCCCCACGATAAACAGTGCAATGGGAAATGTAGCGAGCATAGGAACCTCCACCGACGCGAATTTCCGGAGTTGGCCCTATTGTGGAACGCTGATCACTCGCACTCAGTGACCGACCGCACAGGCCGTTGTGACGCCCAGACACCCTTGCCGCCTAGCACTGGACCTTCGCCGGCCATCACTTTTTTCCTTCTTCTTTCTTATAGGCATTGCTGAGCGTGTCTTTCTGCTCCGCGAGCTTGATCAGCGTGGGGTAGAACTGAACGAATGTCGTGTCCACGGCTCCGTGCTGCTGATGGCAGCTATAACAGTCCGCCTTCGTAGGCATCATCTCCGCCGGCTTCTCGTCGTCAAAGCCAAAGAACGCCCATCCGCCGGGGAAGCGCGAATCCTTGACGTGTACCTCGCGCCCCATAGTCTCGGCGGTTTGGAAGTATCCGCTTTTGTTGATCGAGGCATGGCTCGCCGCCTTCCGTAGTTCGAGCACCAGCATGGTTTTCTCGGGCCAGGTGCCGGTTTTGAGGAAAGCATCGTAGGCCGCGGAATTGACGAAGACGTTGTCGAACATCGAGTGTCCCATGTTCATCGGGTGCGGGTTATAGCTCATGTCGATGCCCGAACTGAGATAGATCCATCGCCGATACCCGGCAGGAAACTCGAGTTTGCCGTCTTGTGTATACCGGGGTGTGTCGGAAGGCGCCGTTGCGTTTTGCGCAGAGCCGAACCGGAGCCCGCTGCAAAAAATGAGGATGCATGACACGGTGAGAACGATAGTCCATCTCATACGGTTTCACCCCAATTGAAATACCCATCCAGATGCGGTCATTCTACGAGGCAGCGGGTGGTACTTCTTGAACCAAGTACCTGCGGGGAGCGGACGGAACAGGAATCCTCCTCCGCAGAATCGGATTTCATCCCGTAAGTATCCAGAACCATGCGGCTTACGGCCCAGGTCCTTATAGCGAAGCTACACTCGCAGCAACATTCGTCACTAGCTGAGCAACGCTTTCGTTTCATTCACGTGCCCAAGTTACGCTAAAATGTGTCTTTCGGTTCCAGTAGTTCTCTAAATTGCCGCCGCAGCCATAATCGTTGCCGCTCCGGACACGGGTCCTCAAATGTCAGCCATGCGCATGGCCGGCACGAGCGGAGAAACTAACCGATAAGACAGATTTCAGTGTTCGATCGCAGGTCAAAATTTCTCGGAGCCGTCACCCTTCTGCAAGACCTCGCGGTCATTTGCGTCGCGTTCGGTGCGGCCTACTTCCTGCGAACCCTGCTGGATCATTTTCAGTTCTTCAACGAACGATTGCCCGGAATTTATCCTTTCAGCCATTATCTTCCCCTGCTGCTTGGGCTGCTCGGGCTGTGGGCTGTAACCGGTTATTTCGGGACGTTTTACCGCGACCTGGAGCTGAGCAACCCGGTACGAGTGGGCGCCACCCTTCTGTATCAGTTGGTCGTGGTGGTGGTGCTGGCGTACGCCGGCTTGTACCTGTTGAAGTGGGGCGATGTAAGCCGGACGTTCGTTCTGGTCGTAGGTGTCACGGCCTTTGTGTGCCTGCTGACAGGACGGGCGGTCTCCTACTCCGCCGTCTACTGGATGCGCGTTCGCCTGAACCGCTATCACTATTATCTGGTGGTGGGCTGCGGAGCGCGCGCGCGTGAAGTGGCAACCCTTATCGAAGAAAGCCGGGGCGGCGGGCTGCGGCTGATCGGCTTCGTAAATCCTGAGGAACAAGAGGAAGTGACCGAGAAGAGTATCGGTCGCTACGCGGTGTACCCGCTGGGCGCTGTCGAACGTATTCTTCAGGAACAGGTCATCGATGAAGTCGTCTTCGCCGTCGGCATGCAGGAGCTTGCCCGGCTGGAGCCGGTGATTCTGCATTGCGCCAACCTCGGCTTAAAGGTGCGGGTGCAACTGGAGTTCCTGCCTGCTGCCTATTCGCGAATTTATCTGGAGAAGTTTCGCGACGTCGAATTGCTGAGCCTCTCGAGCACGCCGGAAAGCCACCTGCTGCTGTTCCTGAAGCGCGCCTTCGACGTGGTGATTGCGGCCTGCTCACTCGTTGTTCTCTCTCCGGTAATGCTCGCCATAGCGGCTGCAATCCGTGTCACCTCGCCGGGGCCTGTTCTATTCAAGCAGACGCGCTGTGGACTGGGCGGGCGCCGCTTCACCTTGTTCAAGTTTCGCTCCATGATCAACAACGCGGAGCAATTGAAAGCCGAACTTCACCAGCTCAACGAACTTGATGGGCCGGTATTTAAGCTCCGCGACGACCCGCGCATCACCACCGTCGGTCGCTGGCTGCGCCGCTTCAGCATCGATGAGTTGCCGCAGCTATGGAATATTCTGCGCGGCGACATGTCCTTTGTCGGCCCTCGCCCGGCCATTCCCTCCGAAGTCGACCAATACGAGCCGTGGCAACGCCGGCGGCTGCGCATGCGCCCGGGCCTGACCTGCATCTGGGTGCTGGAAGGGCGCAATCATCTCGACTTCAACCGCTGGATTCAGCTCGACCTGACCTACATCGATACCTGGTCGCTATGGCTTGACGCGAAGATCTTCCTGCGGACGATTCCAATCGTTCTCTCCGGCCGCGGAGCCTACTGACCGTCATGGTCTCGGTCACCATCGTTACCTGGAATTCGGCTGCCCACTTGCGCGAATGTCTGTCCTCCGTCGAGCGCCAGGATTATCCGCAGGTCGAGGTGATTCTGCTCGATAACGCTTCCTCCGATGGAACGCGTGAGATTCTGCGCGACTTCGAATCCCATTGCCGGATGATTTACCGGCAGAGCAATACCGGCTTCGCAGCGGGTCAAAACGAAGCCATACGCGCGGCACGCGGCGACTGGATTCTCTGCCTCAATCCCGATGTCCTCCTCCGGAACGACTTCATCAGCCAACTCGTTGCTGCCGCCGGTGAACACCCCGAGGCTGGAGCCATCTGCGGCAAGCTGCTTCGCTGGAATCCGCAAGCGGCTGAGGACCGGAGCGCGATGATCGATTCCACCGGCGTATACTTCACCCGCAACATGCGCCATCTGGATCGCGGAGCGGAAGAAGCTGATCGCGGGCAATACGATCGCCCGCAGTACGTCTTCGGAGCCACCGGCGCAGCAGTCCTGTTTCGCCGCAGCTTCATCGAAGCCGTTTCCGTCGACGGCGAACTGTTCGACGAAGGATTCTTTTCGTTTCGCGAAGATGCCGACCTCGCATGGCGCGCACAGTTGATGGGAGAAAAGTACCTCTACACTCCAAACGCGGTTGCCTGGCACGTGCGCCGGGTGACGCCGGAGCGCCGGGAATCGCTGCCCCACGTCATCAACTGGCACTCGGTGAAGAACCGCTGGCTGATGCGCGCCAAGAATGCCTCAGGATGGCTCTGCTGGCGGCTTGCTGCTCCCGTGCTCTGGCGCGATGCCCAGGTCTTCGGGTATTCCCTGCTGCGCGACCGCCGCATGATTTCCGCCTGCCTGTATCGCTGGCGTCCGGAGGTGAGCGCGCGCCTTCGCCACAAAAGAAACATCATCCAATCGCGCCGCAAAGTTTCGGATCGCGAACTGCTCTGGTGGTTCAGCGACACGCCCCGGGCAATCGACGTGCATGAGGAGGCCGGGATCGCTGAGCCTGGGGTCGCGGTCCGCGGATTGGCGCCCGGTGAGTGCCATTGAAAATTGCAATTGTCGGCACGCGAGGCATTCCCAACCGCTACGGGGGCTTCGAACGCTTCGCCGAGCAGGTCAGCTCGCGCTTTGCCGACCACGGTCACGATGTAACCGTCTACTGCCGCCGTGCCTTCACTACTCCGAGTGACGAGTACGATCGGCGCGTGAAACGCGTCATCGTGCCCAGCCTGCATCAGAAACATCTCGATACCTGGGTCAGCACGTTCTTTGCTTCGCTTCACGCAGCTTTCTGCCGCTACGATGTGATTCTGTTCTGCAATGTCGCAAACGCTCCCTTCACCTGGATCCCCAGGCTCTTCGGGACTCCGGCCGTCCTGAACGTTGATGGTCTTGATCGCAAGCGCAGCAAGTGGAATTGGCTGGGCGCGCAGGTGCTGCACCTCTGCGAATGGATTTCGAGCTTCAGTCCGAACCGGCTGGTGACGGACGCGAAGGCGATCCACGACTATTATGCCCGGAAGTACCACGCCGAATCGACCGTCATCGGCTATGGTTCGGAGATGCCGCAGGGTGACTACGACCTGAACGGTTTCAACTTG
Source organism: uncultured Acidobacteriaceae bacterium (assembly GCA_963846815.1). GTDB lineage: Bacteria > Acidobacteriota > Terriglobia > Terriglobales > Acidobacteriaceae > CAVVDY01. The sequence continues at coordinate 622,883 of CAWJXG010000004.1, forward strand.
GAGCCCGGGCGATATGTGCTCTACGTCAGCCGGCTGGAGCCGGAGAACAATCCGGAGCTGGTGCTACGAAGCTGGAGCCAGGTGCGCACCGACTGGCCGCTCGTCATGGTTGGCGATAACCGGTATCGGCCGGCTTACCTGGATGAGTTACGCAAGCTCGCGGACCAGCGCGTCATCTTTACCGGCGCAGTCTACGGAGACGGATATTGGTCTCTGCAAAAGCATGCCGGCGTCTTCGTGTTCGCCTGCGAAGTCGGTGGGGTACATCCTGCGCTCATCGAATCCATGGCTGCGCAGAATGCCATTCTGTACCTCGAAACGCCGGAGAACAATGAGACCGCCGGAGACGCCGCGGTGGCGTATTCAAAAGATGAGAGTGATCTGGCGCGTAAGTTGCAGGCTCTGTTGGACGACCAGCAGGCCCGCGTGCAATGGGGCACACGCGCCCAGCAGCGGGCGCAATCTCACTTCGCATGGGAAGCGGTCGCGAAGAAGTACGAGCGACTGTTCGAAGAAGTTGTGGCGAGGCGATAAGATGGGCCGATTTTACCGATCGACTTGGAGGCGTGCACCTTTAGGTGTGCCGTTCGTTGTCTCGTTATTCTTCCCACCCCGAGTAGCGGCTGGGTAGAGCGGGCCTTCAGGCCCGCGTTCCGCCGCACTTGGAAAACTCTGGTTTGCGGGCCGCTGGAGAGCAGCGGACGGCAAACCGGGACCGACAATCGCCAGCTTGACGTGGCGCTGAAGCCCCACTCTACCCAGGGTACCGCGCGGGATCCAACAATTCGGAAACACTTTAATTGCTCGTCGCTCGCTACTTCTTCTCCTCGTGCTTCAGCGAGGCCGAATTGATGCAGTAACGCAAGCCGGTAGGGTTCGGGCCGTCAGGGAAGACGTGTCCGAGATGCGACTCGCACTTTGAGCAGATAACTTCCGTGCGCCGCATTCCGAAGCCATTGTCGTCGTGGAGCTCGACTTTGTCGGGACCCGTCGGCTGATAGAAGCTGGGCCAGCCGCTGCCCGAATCGAACTTGGTGTCGGAATCAAACAACTCCTGCCCGCAGGCGGCGCAACGATACACGCCGGGAGTTTTGTTGTGGGCATATTCGCCGGTAAAGGCGCGTTCCGTGCCCTTCTCGCGCAGAATGTGGTATTGCTCCGGCGTCAGCTCGCGGCGCCACTCTTCCTCAGATTTCTTGACCTTCGCTGCATCTTCCGCCATCGCCACTTGCCTCCTCACTCAGAAATTGGACGGGGCTCGTTTCCTCCCACTCGATGTTGCACGTGTGACCATACAAAGTAGGCCACGCCTGCAAGGATCACCGCCAGAATAACCAAATCGAAACGGTGGAACCACATCTTCAGCCGCGGGTCACGGTCCCATTGCTCGCCCAGGCGCATGCCGACATAAGCGAGCAGGAAACACCAGGGCCAGGAGCCCACAAAGGTATAGATGTGAAATTTCAGCCGAGGCATCCGGGCAATTCCAGCCGGCAGGGCGATGAAGGTGCGGACCACCGGCAGCAGTCGCGCGATCAGCACCGCAACCGCGCCGCGCCGCAGGAAGAAGCGGTCAGCCCATTCCAATTCCCGCTTGCTGAGGAAGATGTATCGGCCATAGGCCTCAACCAGCGGACGCCCACCGAAGCAGCCGATCTCGTAGGCAATCACCGAGCCCAGGTTGCAGCCGATGGCCCCCCACGTCGCCACCCAGAACAGGGAGAACCGGCCGGTATATACGAGGTATCCGGAGAAAGGCATGATGATCTCCGAGGGCAACGGTATGCAGGCTGACTCGATCGCCATGAGTAGCATGACACCGACATAACCGGCGGAGGAAATGACGCTGACAATCCAGGCGCCCAGGATTTCGATGATGTGCGCAACCATTCGCTCTAGGATAACAACTCAGCTGCCGGATGGCTTGGGCTTCGTGGCAGGCGGGGCCGGCTGGAGGACTTCGATTTCCGAAGCACGCCATTCGCCATCGTTTCCCTGCTCGGCAGTGACGCGAACCTCGGTCCCTTCCGTCAGTTGCTCTCGCGACAGCGGTTTGCGCTGGCCGGCAGGAACGCTGTCGTCATACGCGAACGTGGCACGGGAGATATCCACATGACGGATGCTGCCGTTCCGCCCGCGAACATAAATCCATGCCTTGGCAGGGCTCTGTCCGTCTTCAACCACAACTCCGCGAAACGATCCTGGCGTAGCCGCCAGAACCACAGTGCATGAAATCGCAAGGAACAGAAAGCAGCCGAGAAAACGGGGCAACCATCGCATGCTCATTTCGATGCCAGAACCCCCGTAGTTGAGTGCCCGAAGGGGGCACAAGATCCATCCGACCGGCCCCGGCTCTGAACTGTCCCAGGCGCCCACCCGTCCGTTCGCGCACCCCCGGCGAATTACAATAACTAGACGCTGTTGTCATCACCGTTCTGGAGTTTCCGATATGGCCTCAAATGCCGGTGTACAGGTGTCCACCGATCTGCCTGCGGTCCCGCTCACGATTGAAGGACTGAGTGTGCTTCACCAGATGTTTCGCTTCCGCTGGACACAGTGGCGCAACCTCGACCAGGCCCGGCGGGCCCAAATCGCAAACGAAGCGGCCGCCGCTTTCGCCGAAGGTGAAGCCGCAGGACAGACGGCCCTATACTCCATGCTGGGGCACAAAGGCGATCTGATGCTGGTTCACTTCCGCGACTCGTTCGACGACCTCAATGCAGCCGAGTTGCAACTGAGCCGGACGGAGTTCCAGGATTTTCTTGAGCCGCTGCACTCGTATGTCTCGGTGATTGAGCTGGGGCTGTACGACTCCACCGTCAAGCTCTACCGCCTGCTGGCTGAGCGCGGCGTGGTACCGAATTCGGAGGAGTGGAACCGCGAAGTGCAGGAGACGCTGCAGCGGCAGCGCTCCGCGATGTCGCCGCGACTCTACCCCAAGATTCCGGGAGCGCGCTATCTCTGCTTCTATCCCATGGACCGCCGCCGAGGCGAGGACAAGAACTGGTACACGCTGCCCATCGAGGAGCGCCAGCGGCAGATGGAAGAGCACGGGATGGTCGGCCGCCGCTACGCCGGCAAGGTGCAACAGATTATCACCGGATCCATCGGCTTTGATGACTGGGAGTGGGGCGTAGACCTCTTTGCTGATGATCCGCTGATTTTCAAGAAGCTGATCTACGAAATGCGCTTCGACGAAGTCAGCGCCGTATACGCCCTCTTCGGACAGTTCTTTCTGGGCGTGCGTTGTCCGGCGGCGAAGCTTCTCGAGTTGACGGCCGGTACATTGCCCAGATAATTCGCTCAGGAGAAGGACGGGCTCTACTTTTCGCTCAGTGTCAGGTTGCTGGTTGTGTCGGCACCGCGATACTGCAACTGGTAGTTTGCCTTCTGCTTGCCGGAAACCGGGAAATACAGATAGCCCGCCACGGGCTGGGAGATGTCGCCCTGTTTGAGTTCTTTGTCGCTGAGCTCGGTCTCCATCGTCTTCCGATCGGAGTCGGTAGTCGCGGGCGAGGTACTCGTTCCAACGCCGACTCCCATTCCAGCACCGTACACCGGGCCGCCCGCGCGCTTTACGCTGGTACCGTCATACACCGGCCAGCTCTCATAACCAACATTGGCGGTCGGATAGAGGGTGACATCACGAGAAGTTTTCGGCTGCTTCTGGAGAATCGACGCGATTTCCTTTGGTGTCGCGGGAGTTATAGCGGACTTGCCTTCGGCACTGACCAGGGTGAAGTTGGATCGTTCCACATCGATGGCGTTGCCTTGAGCAGGATAGAAGCCGACCTCGACCACGATGTACCTTCCCGCCAGCGGCGTGGCAAAGGCATTCTGCACCTGGGTCTTAGGAAGCAGCTGCGCACCGATCGAGTACTGTGACTCGGCCTTAGAAGCCGGATAATCGTGGGCAGAGGCTCGCGGCACGGCTTGGTTCTGCGCCAAAGCCAGACCGCAACCCAGGAACATAACCAGCACGGAAGCACAAGTACGTGTCACGGTGCTACTCCATTCGTAACTTCAGATTCTTCCCGGTCAGCACGTAGATCTTCCTCTCCTGCGGAGCCTGGCCGCTGGCTCGAACTTCCAGTTGGTAGACGCCCGGAGCCAGCCAGAACTTCTTCAGGCCCGACGCCGTCCCTGCATACGCGCCGTCGAGGTAAACTTCCGCATTTTTGTCGGAGGTCTGCAGACTGACCTGTCCCTTGTCAGGCTGCGGGAGCAGATAGACTGGAGCGTAGAAGGGATCGGCAAGCCACGGGCCCGCCCATGGGCCATAGAACGGCGGCGGGTAGTACCCGGGCCAGTAAGGACCGGAGTAGTAGCCGTACCCCGCGCCGACGGAAATCGTTCCCAGGTGTACGCCGGCGGAAGCCGGTATCAGGCATCCTGCTGCCAACGCCAGCGCCAGAGCGCAACCCAGCCCACGAAGCTTGAACATCTCCGCTCCTCGTCGGATATGGTAACCCTCGGCTACGCGAAAAGTTAGGCAGGCGCAAAATATTTGGAACCATCCGGCAAACGCACAGGAACGCGAGAATACCACCCGGAGGGGTGGCTTGGTGGCCCGAAATTCCATCGAAATCATTAGGCAAATTTCGCGATTCTAAGCCCCAGAACGGTGTCACCCGGATCGAAATCATTAGGCAATTTTCAGGCGGCTCGCTGGCGCCGGGAGGGGGGACTTGAACCTGAGGCGATTAGAAGGCGTGAGCGCAACGTGAGCCTTCTGCCGAAATCCCGAACGGAGCGAGGGACCTCGACCGTTCGCACTGGCTACTGGCCACCGACCACTGATCTGGTGCCGGGAGGGGGACTTGAACCCCCACAACCCTTTCGAGTCTGCGGATTTTAAGTCCGCTGCGTCTGCCGATTCCGCCATCCCGGCCAAGGGACACCAACAGTATCGCACGTGAAACCGGGAGCATAAGTATCCCTGGGCTTGGCTTTTCCTTCTCTAGCAGGACAGGAATATCTATCAGGATAGGAACAGGACGTTTGTCTCGCGCGGTTGAACATGCGCAGCATACAAAAAAAGGGGCAGCGCTGAGGCTGCCCCGAGATAAAAGTTTTCGGTCGAGCTTACTGTTCCGGTACTGCAGCGAAGTTGACGTCCTGCACGGCGACGCCGTTGATGCTGCGGCGGCCGTCCGTCCAGGTGATGAACGCATTGCTGCCCTGAGCGGTGTTGTAGTCATAGTCGCCGGCGTAACAGCTTTGCACACCGCCGTCCAACTGCGACGGCTGCGGGCTAAGCGAGCTGGTCACGACGAAGTCCGTTCCCCAAGTCGCGCCGTTGTCGGGCGACTGAATGGCGTAGCGGTTGTAGCTGCATCCGACGTCGGTGTAGCTGTTGCAAGCGGTGCTGGCCTGGCGGCGGTCATACCAGGAAACAGTCACTTTGCCGGCGGGGTTCACCGACACTGACGGCATCCACTGGGTGTGATACTGCTGGTCGGGGTCGGTGTTCAGCTTGATCGGCGTGCTCCAGGTCGCGCCGTTATCGGTTGAACGGGTGTAGAAGATGTCGCCGTGGTCATTGTTGGTGCCGGCACCGGCATAGGCATAGTGGACAACGTTGTTCGGGCCCACCGCAGGCTCACCCCAGCCCATATGCCGAATGATCGGGGCCACGGCATAGAAATAACCGCAGGAGAGGTCGCCCACTGGGTTGAAGCGCGCTCCCATGGTGAACTGAGTGAAGCTCGCACCGCCATTATCCGAGCGGAACATGATGTTCTGGCGAGTGGCGGCTCCGCCGCCGCCTTCATCCATGCTGGCGATGAAAACGGAGTCATACCCATTTATAGAAGCACGGTTGGCGTTTGGGCTGATCTGAGCACCCGTGATCTGCACGTTGCGGAAGAAGGTACTGTTATTGATCTGCAGCGGGCTGCTCCAGGTGGTGCCATCGTCAGAGTGGGTCACGAACAGACAGCCGCCCACTCCGCAGGTGTAGTTGTAGTCGTTCCAAGAGATGTACATGCGGCCGTAACCGGCGCTGGTCGGATCGTTATCGACCCACATGGACTCACGATCGTCAAAGCTGCCATTGTGGGCGCAAGCTCCGGTCGTCCAAGTGATGCCATCCGGCGAGCTCCACAACCCGATTCCCTGGCCACCGCAGCCACCCACCAGGTCGCCGGCGAACCACTTGTTCAGCTTCCGGTTGAACACCACGATGGGGTCGCCATAATTGCTGCTGTGACCGCTGCCGAACGGATTAGGCAGTATTTCGGTAAAGGTAGCGCCGCCGTTGGTGGAGTACGACGTACCCGAATACTGATTGTTATTGTGATCGTTGTAGTTGGTGACGATCGTCTGGCCGTCGGGACTGGCCCAGACCATGCTTTCGCTCTTGGTGCAGGTTGTCTGGCCGGTGCAGGTACGATTGCTGACCAGCACGTTCGGCGGCTGGGGATATGAGTCCTCAATCTCGCGCGCTGACGGCGAGCCGCCGCCCTGCACGACGCCGCACTCGATCAAGGCCTTACCGGCACGCATGTTTTCCTGGCTGATCAAGTGATGTTGTCTAATCTGTGAGCAATCAATGCCCACCGAGGTCATCTGTGCCATCGCCGGAACGGCCAGGGCACAAACCGCCAGTGTAAGCACGCAAATCGCAAACTTGTTGCGGATATTCATGTTTCTCTCTCCTCTCGTTACCTCTCGCTTTGGCTTATCTGCTTATTTCTCTTGTGCACGCTTCTCATCGGACGGACTCGGAACCGGGCTCTCCGTCGCCGACACCGGCGCAGCGAAGTATTTTTCATCCAGCCAAACTCCGGTCTTCTTCTTAAGGGCATCCATCTCCTCGCGAAGCTTTTGCCCCTGAAGCTTTTTTTCAATCTCCGGCGTCGCCTGCCCAAGGGTAAGCCGGTCTTTCTTTACGACTTCGAACAAAATCAGAGCATCGGGAGTGTCCGCAACCTGTGACCACTCGCCGACCTTCATGTCGAACGCCTTAGCCATGACAGCAGGCAACTCGTCGCGCTTGAAGGTCAGAGGATCGACATCGATGGCGTCCTTCGTCTCTTTGATCAACTGCTTCGCATCGCCGCCCGACGCCAGCGCTTTGCGAATCTCTTCAGCGCGAGCTTGGGCCTCGGCCGCCGGAACTCCATGCCCGTTGGTGTGTTCGTTCTGCTTGAAGATGAACACCCGTCGAATGGCGACCTGGTCGAAATCGTCCAGGTGTGAATCGTAGTAAGCCGAGACTTCCTGCATGGTCGGCTGGGCCTTGTCCTGAAGCTCGCTGTACTCGGCGGCGGAGAGAATCTGAATGCGATTCAACTCCAGCTCGCGCTGCACTTCCGGCTTCTTGTTCAGGCCTTCGGCTTCGGCTTCCTTGGCCAGCATCAGGCCGCCGGCAAAATTCTCGGCTGTGGCTTTCTTCTTCGGAACGGGAGCTCCCGCCTGACTCTTCAGGAAGTCGCCATACATCGCTTCAAACTGCGCTTCAGTAATCTGCGTGTCGCCGACTTTCATGACGACACGATCGCCGGCAGAAGCGGTGTTAGCAGCAGTCGTCGGCGAAGTGCTGGTAGTTGTCGTGGAAGTCTGTTGAGCTGAAGCGAGGGTCGCCGCCACAACCGCAAAGACAAATAAACGCAAGGGTCCCCGGTACATTCAATTCCTTTGATAAAGCGGCTACGTCCGCAGCGGGCCAGAGGCAGCGGCTATCAGATTGGCGTCTAATAATCGGGAGTATACGCTCCCGTGCCGTACTGAGTGGGAAGTACTACTACGCTAGTACGGCGCAAATTATCACCCCCGCAACGTCCTAAAGCAAGTCATATTTTTGTCACAAGAGAATGATTCCGAGGCACAAAAAGATGGCCGTGAGGTGGTGTTTTGTTAATAACTTAACCGATCAAAGAATTCGCCAAATGCGATGCCTGGTCAGGATTCGATAGAGGCATTTACCGGGCAGCAAACGGCGGCCTTGAAGGCGGCAAACGCTAGTGCGCCGACATAGCCTCAGCCCCCGGTTTCGGCTTTTTCAGGAAGAACGGCAAGGGGACTAAACAGGCAACAATGAGCGCGACCATCCAGAAGGCGTTGATATAGGAAAGCAACGCCGCCTGCTGCTCAATGATTCCCAACACATGGCTGTACGCCTGCTGCAGAGCAAGCGCGGGATCCGAGCCCGAATGCGCCATACTGGCTGCCGATCCGTTGATCAGATTGCGGAACTGCGGATTGGCGCTGGTCGCATGGGCTACGAGGTTGGTCTGGTGAATTTGGCTCTGGCGAGCCAGGAAGGTTGTCAGCATGGAAATGCCCACGCTGCCGCCCAGGTTGCGGACGAAATTGCTGATACCGGAAACCTGGTTGTTCTTCTCCAGCGGCACCCCGACGTAACTGAGAATGCTGATGGGAATGAAGATGAAGGCGAGCCCCGACATCTGGTACATCCGCCAGAACATGATGGTTCGGAAGTCGACATTCAGGTTGAGATTGGTGATGTGATAAAGCGCCACGGAGGTGATACCGAAGCCGAAGGCGATCATCCATCGCGGATCAATCTTGCTGGAAAGAATGCCCGCCACCGGGAACAGCAGCATGAGCATGAATCCCGCCGGCGAGAGCACTTCGCCGGCTTTCTCAGCCGAGTATCCCATCATGATCTGCAGAAACTGGGGAATCAGGACGGTTGTCCCGAACAGCACCGCTCCCAGCACGAAGTTAAAGAGCACGGTCGCCGCGAAGTTGCGGTTCTTCATCAACTGCAATTCGAGAATAGGATGGGGCGTCCGCCACTCATGGATGACCAGGGTCACCAGAGCAGCGGCGGCAATCACCGCAAATGTGGTGATGAAGGAGGAGCCGAACCAGTCGTCCTGCTGCCCCTTGTCGAGGATTACCTGCAGGCAGCCAATGCCCAGAACGATGAGGGACAGGCCAATGTAGTCCACCTTCATGGCCGCGCTCTTGAAACGCTTGAGCCACGGCGGATCTTCCACCACGGTTGACGTCAGAAAAAGGGAAAGCAGTCCCACCGGAACGTTGATAAAGAAGATCCAGCGCCAGTCGTAATTGTCGGTGATCCATCCCCCAAGGGTCGGCCCGATGGCCGGCGCCACGACCACGGCCATCCCGTAGACCGAAAAGGCCAGACCGCGCTTCTCCGGCGGAAAGGTATCCGCCAGGATCGCCTGCTCGCTGGGGCCCATGCCTCCTCCGCCGGCGCCCTGCAGGATGCGGAAGAGAATCAGCATGGAAAGCGAGGGCGCGAACCCGCACAGAATAGAAGAAAACGTGAACAGCGCAACGCAGATCATGTAGAAGCGCTTGCGCCCGATCACCGTCGTCAGCCAGCCTGACATCGGCAGCACGATGGCATTCGAAACCAGGTAGCTGGTAAGCACCCAGGTCGACTCATCCTGGCTGGCGCTGAGACCGCCGGCGATGTGCGGCAGGGCCACGTTGGCGATGGAGGTATCCAGCACCTCCATGAACGTTGCCAGGGTCACCGTAAGCGCGATCATCCACGGGTTGTAGCGCGGCTTCCAGTCGGAAGCCGTGAAATCCTGCACCTCAGACATGCCTATTTGCCTAGCGCTCTACTTTCACGTCAGGCTCGACCGACATGCCGGGACGCAGCAGGCCGTCCTTGTTGAAATCGGCAGAATCGTGCTTGTCGAAGTCGATGCGCACCGGAATGCGCTGCACGACCTTGACGTAATTTCCCGTGGCGTTCTCGGGAGGCAAGAGGCTGTACTTGGCTCCGGTAGCGCCGCCGATGCTGGTCACGTGACCGTACCAGGTACGTCCACCGTAGGTATCCACTTTGATCTTCACCGGCTGCCCGGGTTTCATGTCAGTGAGTTGGGTTTCTTTGAAGTTTGCGTTAACCCAGATGTCGCGCAGCGGAACAATGGACATGAGGTCTTGCCCCGCCTGGACGTTCTGTCCCACCTGCACAGAGCGGCGTCCGACGACTCCATCGACCGGAGCGGAGATGGTGGTGTATTGAAGATTGAGCTGCGCCTGATCGAGAGCCGCTTTGTACCGCTCCACCTGCGAAGTCGCCGACTTCGCTTTGGCTTGCGTGGCTTCCACTTGCTTGGGCGTGATTCGTGCATTCCGAATTTCAGCATTCGCCTGGGTGATGCGCGATTGCGCTTGTTGGACCTGCGCCTCGGCCGCCAGCAGAGAAGCCTGGCGTGCTTCCACGGTGGCGTTTGCGCCGGTGGCGGCGGCCGTTGCCGAGTCGAACTGCTGCTGCGAAATCTCGCGCTTGCCCAGCAACTGGCGATAGCGCTCCACGTCGGCGTTAAGCTTCTGGGCATTGGCTTGCGCCTCGACGACCTGCGCCTTGGCTGCCGCCACCTGCTTTTGCGCTGCCGACAATCCAGCTTCTGCGTTTTGCATGTCGGCGTCGGCGGAACGGATCTGCTCGGTCGAGCCTACGCTTGATATCGGCACTCCCAGTGCCGCGGCCTGCGCGCTTGCCTGGGCATCGTCGTATTCGGCTTTGGCCCGCTCAAAGGCGACCTGGTAATCGGTAGGATCCATCTGCACCAGCACATCGCCTTTGTGAACGAACTGACCGTCGTCGTAATTGACCTTGATCACATGGCCGCTCACGCGGGCGCTGATCGGGTAGATGTGCCCATCAATTTCGGCGTCATCCGTGTCCTCCCAGTGACGGCTTTCCCACCAGAACCAGCCGACCAGAAGAAGCGCGAGTATTACGACCAGAAACACGATCGGCCTGGCCGCCGGATGGCGTTTGAAAAATCCGCGGCGGTCTTCCTCGCGGTGGTGCGCCTCGGGATCCTGCGTTTGCTCGCGAGGACGCTCCTCCGGTGGTTTCTGCTGTTCCAAATCGTTTTGGTCAGTCGTCGTTGGGCTCATCTGCTCACCTTGTTTGCTTTGATCACTCAATGCGATGGACGCTTAGGGCCTCGGCGCCGGAGGTTGAGGGGTGTTAGTTTCTGGCGCCGGCACTACCTTTGGACTCTGGGCCGGCGGATTCTGATTCACATCTGGCGGTGTTGTTGTACTGCCCGGCTCAGCCAGATATTGCTTAGCCAATTGCTCAGCATTGCCGATGGCGCGCGCCAGCAACACCTTCGCAATATTGTGCGCGTAAAGGCTGGTGATGTACTGATCGTTGGCGAGAGCCAGCTGCTGCTGCGCCTGGATAACTTCGACGTTGTTGGTTACTCCGGCAGCAAAGCGGTCCTGCGATTGATCCAGGGTTTGCTGCGCCAGGTCGAGGCTGCTCTTGGCAACCTGCACCTGCTGGGAAGCCGCCTTCAGATCCAGAATCGCATCCTCCACATCCTGCTCAATTCCAGCTTTCAGATTGTCGACCTGCGCCTGACGCTGCTTCAGAACTGCGTCCGCCTGATTGATGTCAGCCTGTATCTTGCCGCCCTGGAATACCGGGACGTTGAGCGTCACGGCTCCGCTGTAATTCGGTCCCAGCGAAGACGGAGTGTAGCCGAGCACCCCATAGGCACCCGAAGCTCCGAGCGAGGGCAGGCGCTGTTTCCAGGCCGCGGAGCGATTTAATTCCGCAGCTTTCAGCAACGCCAGGGCAGCCTGATAATCGGCGCGCGTCTGCAATGCGCGCTCGTAGGCAGTGTCGAGATCAACCTCTGGGATCGGGTGGTAGGGCACGCGATTGACCAGCCGGAATTTCTGTTGCACCGGCAATCCGATCACGCGGGCCAAAGCGATGCGCTGTTTTTCCAGATCATTTTGTGCCTGAATAAGGGTCTGCTGCTGAACCTGCAACTGCACCCGGGCACGCAGTGTGTCAATCTGAGGCGCAAGCCCGGCATTCTCCTGGTCCTCTGCTAACTGGTACAGAGCCTGCGCGGTCCGGACCTGGGCCTGGACAGCAGTCACCCGAGACTCGCTGGCGACGGTCAGGAGGTAATTGGCGCCGACGGCGAGAACCACGGTGTCACGCGCATCCTGATAGCTGAACTGTGCCGCATTAACGTTCTGTCTCGCTGCCCGAAGGTAATCAATCTTGGAGAGATTGCCAAAATTCCAGGAGCCTACGGCCTGGGTCTCGAACAGTCCAAAAGGTCCTACGGAGGTGGGAACACCGGGAAAGGTGAAGCCAAACGCGTCGAGATTCAGCCGTTGGACTTCCTCGGTGATCGAGCCATTCAGATTGGGCATTAACTCGCTCAACGCCTTTAGCCGCGAGGCCCTCGCCTGCTCCGTCGTCCGTTCGCTCAAGTACAGGCCAAGGTTGTACTTGAGTCCCATGTCAAGCGCCTGCTCGATGGTCAGATCAATGGCGCCGCTCGTAGGCTTGCCCTGGGGCAACGATCCGGCGTACGGGTCGGTGTTGCGCCGAATAACTTGCTCGGGCGAGGGGAGTGGCGTCAGCCCCGTCGAATTCGTCCCCTGGGCAAAAAGCGAACCTGCCGTGAAAACCAGGAGGACCGCGATCAGCGCAACCCGGCCAGCCACCCGCGGCTCAAAATATGCTTTGCATCCCAGTCGTTCCATGTTGTATCTAATACATACATGCATGTATCAAATCTTTCAAGCCACTTAGATGAATTCAGCCCGGTGGGCGTTGCGGAAAAATACATGCCCGTGAAGAAGACGCTGCAAATTCCTTAGATGATGCTTCCCAGAGAAAAGAAGGGCCCATCGGCCTCCCGCCATCAGGAAAGGACCGACCTGACGCGCACCCGTCTGCTTCAGGCCGCGGAAAAGATTTTTGCCCGCGACGGCTTTGACGCCGCCAAACTGGAAGAGATCGCGGCTGATGCCGGCTATACGCGAGGGGCATTTTACGCTAATTTCGAAAGTAAGGAAGATCTGTTCTTTGCGCTGCTTGAGCAGGAAATCACGACTCGCATCGAAAATCTGCGGAAGTATGTCGCCAAACACGACAGCCCCTTACAAAAACTGAACGCGCTTCGCGAGTTCTGGCTCGACATGTGCCTCGACCGGCGGTGGAGCCTTCTGGCTATGGAATTCAAGTTGTTTGCCCTGCGGCACCCGGAGGTGAAAGCGCGGCTCACGGCCATGCATCGCAGGCTGGTAACGTCCGGGGTAGAGGTGCTGGAGCAGATCATGAATGATCTTGGCCGCGAGCTTCCCGTATCGGCCTACAGCGTGGGAATGGCGTTCTTCGCGCTCAGCAGCAGTCTTACGGTGCAGCATATGCTCGACCGCTCAGGAATGTCTGAGGATGCAGTACGGTCGATCATGATACGGTTCTTCGACGCCATCACCGCGAACTAAAATCCCAGACAAAACAATATGCCGCGGGCGGGATTAACGTCCCCGTGCGCCCTCCGCTTCACTAGTCGAAGGCCGCGCCATAAGATCCCGGATCGCCTCTTTCGGCGGCTTGCCCTGCTGCAAGATCAGGTGCATCTGCTCGGTGATGGGCATCTCCACGTTCATCTTTCGCGCCAGCCCGATCGCTGCGTTGGTGGTCAGCACACCCTCAGCGACCATGCCATGCATGCCTGCGATGATCGCGTCCAGCTTTTGCCCCTGACCCAGCGCGACACCGACACTACGATTGCGTGACAGCCCGCCGGTACAGGTGAGAACCAGGTCTCCGAGACCCGCCAGTCCGGCCATCGTGTCCTGACGCCCGCCGCAAGTGATAACCAGACGCGTGATCTCGGCAAGTCCACGCGTGATGAGCGCCGCGACTGAGTTGTGACCCAGGCCAAGCCCATCCAAGACGCCGGCAGCAATCGCGACGATGTTCTTCAGCGCTCCACCGAGCTCGACGCCGACAACGTCATCATTGGTGTAGAGACGGAAGCCCGGATCGCTGAATTCACTCTGCACGGTCCGCGCCAGTTCGTGGTCGCGAGACGCTATGGTTATCGCCGTTGGATGTCCTTCTGCCACTTCCTTGGCGAATGATGGACCGCTGAGCGCACCGATTCGCGCCGGGAAGGGAACGGTTTCGGCGATCACTTCCGTCATGCGCCGCAGCGAGTGGTTCTCGATACCCTTTGTCGCACTGACAAACAGCATGTCCGGGTGCAGGTGCGAAGTCATAGCGCCAAACAGATTCCGGGTGTGATGCGACGGCATAACGCTGACTACGATCGCGGCGTCGCGCAAAGCCTCGGAGAGGTCGTTGGTCGTGCGGACGGTATGCGGAATTGGCTGGTCCGCCAGGAACATCTGATTGACGTGCTGGTTATTCACGCTGTCGCGGACCTCGGGCTCGTGCGCCCAAAGTCTTACATTGTGGCACCCCTTGCGTCCGAGCACGATGGAGAGCGCCGTGCCCCAGGCTCCGGCTCCGATGATGGCGATTTCACTCACAATGTCACCACAAGCGATTCTCGTTTCCAGCTAGCAGCCGTTGGATGTTGGACCGGTGACGGATGATGATGAGTAGCGCGGAGAGGGCGATCAGGCTAATTACCATAGCATCGCGCATATTGGGATACAGCCAGTAAGCCGCTACCGGAAAGACTGCCGCGCCCACGACGCTTCCCAGAGAAACGTAGCGCGTAATGGCCACCAGCAGAATGAATAGCGCCAGCGAAACCAACACGGCTCGGGGAGCCATTGCGGCGAACGCTCCGACGGCTGCGGCAACGCCTTTGCCGCCCTTGAATTGCAACCAGGGAGTGAACATGTGTCCAAGAATGACGCACAGCCCGGCAACCGCCGCCAGAAAGTAGATCAGTCCGGGATCGATCACCGTCCAAGAGGCGTGAGTATTTTGTGAAACACGGACTGCCATGTGATCGGGGAGCCACGTGGCAAACTTGACCGCGGCGTAGCCCTTCAACGCATCCAGCAGCAGTGTCGCGATGGCCAACTCCTTCGACCCCGTGCGTGCGACGTTGGTGGCCCCGATGTTGCCGCTGCCGGTCTTGCGGACATCCTGTCCTTTAAAAAACCGAACCAGCAGGTAGCCGAACGGGATGGAGCCCAGAAGAAAAGCAACAACGGCGACGATGAGTGGGGCAGCAGTCAATTCAGTCATGCGCTACCAGCGGGAAGCTCGCCAGTTTCGCGTAGCGCGATCCAGATGGCGACAGCGTGCTCTGATACAGAATGAACTCGTGCGCCGTCATTGTACCGAACTCGGGTTGCGGCTGAGCCTCGAGTTTCGCCCGCACCTGTTGCAATCCAGGTGCGGCCTTGTCTCCCGGCCTGGAATGAGGTCGTCCGCTGCCGGCGCGCGCCAGTGTGAGATGGGGATGAAAGAGTCCTTCGTCGCGCTGGAAGCCAAGCGACGCAAGCGCTGTGCCGACGCTCCGCACCAGCCCCTGCAGCTCTTCCCCTGATTCAATGCCCACCCAGAAGACGCGAGCCCGCTGGAGTGTAGGGAAGAAGCCTGCGCCGCGAAAGGTGAGCGGGATCGGGGCGCCGGTCAGATCTGACAAAGCGCTCTTGATCTCAGCAACCTTCTGCGTCTCTCCGAGAAATTGCAACGTGACATGGAAAGTCTCGGGGCCAACCCAGCGTACGGTGGGCGCCAGCTTTCGCATCTCGTCGCGAAACTGGGTGACGCGGTCGCGAATTTCGGAGTCGATATCGAGGGCAACAAATAAGCGCATAGGGGATTTATTTTGTATCGTCCCGGAAGGGTCTCGGTTTCTTCAGTTGCGCTTTTCGGCACGACCGGGGTCGTTCTCTGACGCGAATCTCCCTACCGCAAAGCTCAGTTTGCTGCTGAATCCCTTTCTTGTTACATCATCATGCGGCGCACCAGGTCCAGCCCCTGCTGGCTGGCCCAGCGGCGGATGCGCTCGCGATCACCGGGGAAACGCCGCTGCACCACTTCGTGATGTTGTCCGTTTGTCACCGCGATGTACACCAGCCCGACTGGCTTCTCGTCCGTGCCGCCGCCGGGGCCAGCGATGCCGGTGATGCCAAGCCCAATATCCGCATTGCAGATGTCGCGAATGTTCTCTGCCAGAGCTAAAGCGACTTCCTTGCTGACCGCGCCGTGGGTTTCGAGCATCCGTGGTGGTACGTCGGCGAACAGCGTCTTGAGGTCGTTCGAGTAGACGACTGCTCCTCCCAAAAAATAACGCGAGCTGCCGGCCACCGACGTTATACGTTCGGCCACCATGCCTCCGGTACAGGACTCGGCCACAGCGAGCCTGGCGCCGCGCATTTGCAGGTAAAGGCCTACGATTTCTTCCAGCGACTCGCCGCCGGTGGAAAACACGGCATCGCCCAATTCATCCTGCAGCTCACTCGAAAGCCTGTCGACTGCTTCCTCGGCTTCCTCTTTTGTCTCCGCAGTTGCCCGCAGATGAAACTCCACTTGCCCCTGCCCGGCGAGTACCGTGGTTTCGATACTTGGATATTTTTTGTAAATGGGGGCGGTCCGAAGATCAGCGCTGGACTCGGCCAGCATTGCCGTTTTGATCACGCGGGTGGCAATCGCCGAAGGAGGAGCAATCTCGCGCAGCCGCGGCATGACCTCCCGCTCCCACAGCGTCTGCAACTCATGCGGTGGGCCGGGCAAAAGTATGACGACCTGCGGCCCGGCGTTGTTCGCTCGCTCCAGCCACTGGCCGGGCGCGGTGCCGCGCGAATTGATCAGCACTTTAGCGCCGCTGATGATGTCAGCCTGCTTGGCGTTATTTTCCGGTAGTGAGATGCGACGCTCTGCGAAGCGCTTGTACATGGCAGCAACCAGATCGTTATCGCGCCTGAGCTCAACCTCAAGAGCTTCGGCAACACATTCCCGGGTCAGATCATCTTCGGTGGGACCGAGGCCTCCTGTGAAAATAACCAGATCCGAGCGCTCGATCGCGGTACGCGCCGCGGACGCCAACTGCAGACGATGGTCGCCCACGATGGTCTTGAACGCCACCCTTATACCAAGTTCGTTGAGCTGGGCCGTCAGGTAAAGGGAGTTGGTGTCTTGCCGGAAGGGAGTGAGCATCTCCGACCCGACGGCCACGATTTCCGCGATCACGCGTAAAGTCTAGCATTGCGCGGAGCACGTCACGCGCGAAGATTCCGGTGCCAGCTATAGTGTTGGAAGGACGGCCGCAGCCGTTACTGCTTGGATTTCGTATGCTGCGGTGCTGGCTTGGCTTTTCCATTGAATGGCGGAAGCCCCTGTGGAAACGGACGATACAGCGGATCGCCAATGTAGAGCACTACCCACTTCAGAAAACGTGTATTTCTCAGGAAGGCGTCGCCCAAGTTGGCTCCTTGAAACAGGTCGCGAAACGTACCCCCCGGACGCACCAGGCCGGCCAATCCGGGCTCATCGACCACCCCGGTAGTTACGGCAATGCCGTGCAAAATGGCGTTCGCCGACCAGTTCGGACCCGAACGCGGATTCAGCGCCGACAGGCTGTCCATGTGGATGCCGATAGCGCCCGGCTCCCAGGTGAACGCATCGTTGTAGTGGTTCAGGGAATACCAGCCGGCGTAGAGCGCTGCATTCGGACAATTGGGAGCTGGAGGGGTTCCGAACTCGACGTTGTTCTCGTCTTCGATCACCTTGAATCCGGCTTCGCGGGCAAAGGTCGCCGCCTGGTGCAAGTCCCAGTCCCCGGCGCCGTAGCCGGAGTCGTCGATGGTATGCAGAGGCCAACGGCGATCGATGCAGACCTCTCCCTTCAGACCCGATGCCTCTGCGGCCATCGCTTTATCGACCAGCCCTTTGGCAAGCTTTGGAGTAGCCGCGTCCAAGCGCCAAACCGAGTAGATCAGCATCGCCGAAGGCTCCGCGCGATAGTCGGCGAAAGACAGGAACGGCAGGTAGAGGTTCTCCTTACTCTTCGCGTCATCGTAGTAGGGCTGTAAGCGCCGGCCGGGGGAGTCCGGCTGGACGTATTGGTCCCAGATGTCGGCGACACATTGATCTACCGAATAGGTGAAATCCGACTTCTGGTTCGGCGTACGCACCCGGAACGGAGTCTGATAGCTGAAGACGATGTACAGAATGTTCTTGGGCCCTACCTTGTTCAGACACTTCTCGATCGGCGCTCTTACCTGCGAGAGATACTCTTTCCAACTCAGCATGACGGGATCGATAGGGGCAATCGAGCATAGGTTTTCCTGGGGAATGTCGCGGACCTTTGCGTAGTATTTGGCAACCTCGCGCGAACCGCCATCGGTACGATTGAAAACCACAAGCACGCGTTTGTTCAGCGGAACGGGCGCGACCGTAGCCGTGGCTGCAGCGGCAAACAACAGGCACAAAGTGATAAGACAGCAGATGCTCAGCAGACAACGTGGAACGGCTTTGGTCATAACTTCATGTCACACGCGGAATCAGGGTGGGTGAAACTTTGTATGTGGCCAACCTAGGTAACCGGCGTCAGCGACCGGCCATGTACTCCCCAGGAGAGCTGATGAATACCACTGTTCGTCGCCAGCACCAGAGTCCCGCCGGGGGCAAACGCAAGCCCCACCAGGCCGTGGCCGGCAATCGCCAAAGACGCTTGGCCATCGGGAGTAATCTTCACGATTCCACGCCGGCCATTGATCGACGCGGCAACATAAAGGTTGTCTTTTACGTCGAACGCAATCCCCTGCGGACGGCCCAACCCGCGATAGAACACGCTCACTCCGCCGTGGGGGTCGATTCGATAGACGGCGTCGAAGCTTGAAGTCGTCGGCCCGCTGACGTACAGATTGTTCTTGCTGTCAAACGCCAGATGGTACGCCGAGACGCTCGGCTCGAGCATCGCGAAAACAAAGATCTGGCGGTTGCGATCGATCTTGAAAATCGTGCCGCTGCGGTCGCCGACATAGAGATTGCCCTCGCGATCAAAAGCAATGCCGGTGGCAATGCCCATTCCCTCCGCATAGGAGGCCATCGAGCCGTTTTTCGCAACGCGGTAAACCGTCCCGTCGTAACGGGAAGAAACGTACAGGCTGCCATCACGGCCGAAAGCCAGACCGGTGGCGTTCATCATCTCCTGCACGAAAGGCTTTAGGTTGTGATAGAGGTCGATTTTGAAGATGGCGATAGGCGTCTTCTGCCCCCGCGAACCGGAGAACGTGGCGAAAACGTTGCCTTCATCATCTACCGCGGGGTTGGCCACCGGATGCAGGCTCTCAGCAATCGAAACCGCCACTCCCACCTGCTGAGGATTGCTCTGCCGGCCATCAGCAGAAACAATGACCGCTCCCGAGGCTGCGCCATCGGGAACCCGGGCCACAATGAATTGCTTAGAGCCGACGATTACTGAGCCTTCCACATCGCCGAAGCGAACAACGGGCCTCTCAGATTTTGGCGGAACCAGTTCACTGCCGTTGATGCGTACCTCGCCGCCGGGCAGCGCGAACGCAGGATCGATCGACTCAATGCGGGGATTGCCATTTACGTTCTTTGCGCCCGTCCGTCGCTCCATGCTGTGTGTTTTCTCCGCGCTTAAACCAGCACACCAAAGTGCAGCAGTAGCTGCATCACAATAAGACCGTAAACTCCGGCCCCAAGATCGTCGACCACAATTCCCGTCCCTTCCGGCAACCGTTCCAGCCGACGGATAGGGAAAGGCTTGAGAATGTCGAAGACACGAAAAAGTATAAAACCCGCCAGCAGGGGTTTCCACCCGAGAGGCACGGCGAGCAAGGTTACCCACTGTCCTGCGACCTCATCGATCACCACGTGTGATGGGTCGTGCTTGCCGCAGCCGCGCGCCTCCAGCGTTGCTGCCGGAATTCCTACGGCAACGACGACAACGATCAGCAGTACAAGTACAGGCACCCTGAGGGCTGACGCTAGGTGAGATGCAATCAGCCACCACAACAGAGTTGCTACCAGCGATCCCCAGGTGCCCGGTCCCGGCTTCAGGCGTCCCGCGCCAAAGACCGTGGCCACCAGCGTAGCCCAGCGCGGCGCAGGATGCACAGCAGCTGTCGGTGCCTCAGTTTGGCTTTTTGACATGCTCATTGGGATAGCTGGAGTCGCCGCTTTCGGGGTCCGCGATTGGACTCGAAATGACGTAGCCGCCGCTCGCCCATTTTCCCAGATCGATCAGCCGGCAGCGCTCGCTGCAAAATGGAAACTCAGGCTCGCTCGCCAGCACAATCTTACGGCAGGTTGGACAGCGTAAGCCGCGAACTCTCTTCTTAGGCATGGTAATTCAGTTGTCGGTTGCCGATGGCCGGTTGTCAGAAAAGCAGTTGTCAGCATCAGAAAAGCAGCTGTCAGTTGTCAGCTCTCAGTTGCCCTTCGTTCTGGAAGGGACACGCCTTCAGGCGTGCCCAAAAAGGTGCCCCAGAAGTTGCGGATTTAGCTGCTGAGGAAAGTCACCTGTGATTGCTATTGCTAAGGGGCTGAAGCCCAAATTCTCTCTGCAACTTACGCCGCAGCTAAAGCTGCGCCCCTTCAAACCATCTTTCTGATACCTGACACCTGATAGCCAAATCCTGACAAAGTCTCTTCTGCCAACGACAACTGATCACTGACCACTGATTTTCGCCACCAGATCGTAATCGTGTGCCTCGGTGATCTCGCAGCGATAGAACTCACCTTCGTGAACCTGCTCGCGTTCGCCGAAATCGTTGACGTACACCGTGCCGTCGATCTCGGGCGCGTGCATGGTCGTGCGTCCCTGCCAAAGCAGTTCGGTCTCCTGCGACGGCCCTTCGAGCAAGATGTCGAACTGCCGCCCGATCAGCGCCCGCTTCTTCTTGCGGCTGATCTGCTTCTGGATGGACATCAGCTTCTTGCGGCGGCGCTCGACTTCTCTTGCCGGAATCTTGTCTTCCAGCGCGAAAGCTTTTGCGCCTTCTTCGTCGGAGTAGCCAAATACGCCGAGCCAGTCGAATCTGGCTTCGCGAACAAAGCCGCAGAGCTGCTCAAAGTCTTCGTCGCGCTCGCCCGGAAATCCCACGATGAACGAGGTGCGCAGCGTGAGATCGGGAATCGTCCGGCGCATCTTCTCGATGGAGCGCAGAAAGATATCTGCTCCGGCCCCGCGCTTCATCGCCTTCAGTACATCCGGCGATGCATGCTGCAGGGGCACGTCGATGTAGGAGCAAATCTTGTCGTGCGCGGCAATTGTGTCCAGCAGCTTGCCGGTGATCTTGTTGGGATAGGCGTAGAGAAAACGCACCCAGCGCAGCTCCTCGATCTGAGCAAGCCGTTCGAGCAGCAGAGCCAGCCCGTCTTTGAGGCCAAGATCTTCGCCGTAGCAGGTCGTGTCCTGACCGATGAGGGTAATCTCGCGGACACCGCGCCGCGCCAACTGCTGAGCTTCGACAATCACCGATTCAAATCGTCGCGAGCGAAACTTGCCCCGCAATTGTGGAATGATGCAAAACGAACAGGGATGATCGCAGCCTTCAGCAATCTTGATATAGGCCGAGTATTTGGGCGTCGCCAGCACGCGCGGGGTGGTGTCGTCGTAGAGGTAGTTCGGCAGATCGGCGATCGCGCCGTCCCAGCCATCTTTTGAGAAGCGCCCGGCAGCTTCCCGCGCATTGCCTTCGGAGCGCGAATTCAAGATGACGAACGGCGAATTTGCCTGAGTTTGCCGCGGTTCAATGCCTGCGGCGCTGAGAATTTGTTCCAACTCGCCGGTTCCGACGACCGCGTCAACTTCGGGAATGTTCTTCCGGATCTCGTTGCGATAGCGTTCGACCAGGCATCCGGCAACAATCAACTTCTTCGCCTGCCCGGAGGCCTTGTGCTGCGCCATCTCCAGGATGGTGTCGACCGACTCTTGCTTCGCCTTGTCGATGAACGAGCAGGTGTTGACCACGATGACGTCGGCGTCTTCGGCTCGCGAAGTGATCTCGGCCCCACCCTGCGCCAGCAGGCCCATCATGACCTCGCTGTCGACGAGGTTCTTGGGACAGCCGAGGCTGACAAACCCGACTTTTTTCGGCTTGCGCTGCGCTTGGTCGTGGGGGTCAGCAGTCTGGTCCGGCACGGCTAGGAGGGCTACAGAATCGTCTGGCAAAGGCATGGAATCTCTTGATTTTAGCATTTGCGGGTATTGCCGCTGGCGCGACCGAGCCATCGGCTCGCGGGCGCTCTGCCGCACTCCCAGCAAGAGCCGATGCCTCGCACCAAAACAACGCGCTCGTCACGACAAACGCCAAGGACCCCGCCGCAAAATGATATGATCGATGCTCGGGCGCTGGTCCCGCGCAACGAAGCTCTGTGAACCCCGCCAGGACCGGAAGGTAGCAACGGTAGCAGGTCACTTCGGGTGCAGCGGTCAACTGGCGCCTGACTTGTCAAAACCCGCTTTTGGCCCTTCGCTTTTCGCCCTTGGCTCCTTCCCTCTTTGCGATTGGCGCGTAATTGCCGAGAATGGCTGGCAGGAAGGGACTCGGTCAGCAGCACCTGCGAATAGCAAAGAGCGATAGCCTCTTCCATAGACTTTCCTTCCTCTATCAGTAAGAATGAATTGGTATTCATTTTGTTTTCACATTTGAAGCCGGAGGTCTGTGTTGTCCACAGCTCATCGCGCCAAGATCACGGCGCTTGGAACCTATGTTCCGCCTCGCGTCCTGACCAATCAGGACCTGGAAAAAATGGTCGAGACCACGGACCAGTGGATACTGGAACGCACGGGGATTCGCGAACGTCATATTGCCGCCAAGGGGGTTGCCGCCAGCGACCTCGCCGTCGCCGCCGTCAAGAACTTGATGGAGTCGCATCCCTTCGATCTGCAGGAAGTCGACCTGATCGTCGTCGGCACCGTCACTCCCGATATGATGTATCCCTCAACCGCTTGCCTGGTGCAGCACAAACTCGGCATTCACAACACCTGGGGTTTCGACGTATCCGCCGGGTGCTCGGGCTTTCTTTATGCGCTGAACGCGGGCGCCAGCTTCATCGAATCGGGGGCCTATAAGAAAGTGCTGGTCATCGGGTCGGACGTGAACTCCATCATGACCGACTACACTGACCGCGCCGTCTGCATCATCTTCGGCGATGGGGCCGGTGCAGTACTGCTGGAGCCCACTGAGCCCGGCGAAGAGGGGATTATGGATCACGTGGCGCAGATCGAAGGCGCCGGCGGCCAGTACCTTTACATGCCGGGCGGCGGCAGCCTGCATCCCTCGTCGCACGAAACCGTCGACCAGAAGATGCACTACATCCATCAGGACGGGCAGCAGGTGTTCAAGTATGCGGTGAAGAAGATGGCCGAGATGACCGAGCGCGTGCTGGAGAAGAACGGCAAGTCGGGCGCGGATGTGGACTGCTTTATCGCTCACCAGGCCAACCGCAGGATCATTTCTGCCACTGCCGACCGTCTGAAAATGGCTCCGCAGAAGGTGGTCATCAATATCGACCGCTTCGGCAACACGACTGCGGGCACGATTCCGCTGGCCATGCAGACGGCGCTTCAAACCGGCAAGCTGAAGAAGGGCGACCTGGTACTGCTGGCGGCGGTGGGCGCAGGATTTACCTCGGGAGCGACGCTGTTGCGCTGGGCGTATTAGGGGAGGCCGGTGAGGTTGTTGAGATCAACCGCATTCTGCATGGTGCGCAAAAATGGCCTTAGCTTGCCACTGATGGAATCTGCTGAGGCGACGGTGGTTGCCAATGATTCGCGTCAGGACAAGATCTTGGTCCTGCCGAAAAGTGTTTCCTTGAGCGTGGGGCTTTGAGCCCCGGAGAAATCGATTTCCCGAAAGATGCCACGCCACAAACCAGTTCCCGGACACCAGGTTCAGCAGAAGACCTACGGCAATCATTGCTTCGGCTGCGGCCCGGGAAACGAGACGGGCCTGCAGCTCAAATTTCGCCTGAATGAAGAGGCGCAGCGCTTCATCTGCCGCTTCAAATTGCCGGCGCGCTTCGAGGGGCCGCCCTCACATGCGCATGGCGGTGTGATTGCGACGATTCTTGATGAGGCCATGGGCAAGGTGAGCAAGCTACGCGGCATCATTGCCGTGACCGGCGAGATGAAGGTCAGCTACCGGAAGCCCGTCCCCCTGTACAAAACCCTGATCACCGAAGGGTGGGAGATTCGCAAGCGCGGACGCGAGCACTACCGCGCTGCCGAGATTCGCAACCTGAAAGGCGAAGTGCTGGCCACCAGCACCGCGAAATTCATCGAGATCGATCCGCACCGCATGTTCGCCAAGTTTCTGAAGCAGAAGCACAGCGACGCTACCTAGCTGCTCACGCCCGCCCGAGTTCCGTTCGATCATCATGTCAACTGCAGCAGCATTTCCAGAAATGCCGCTTGCGCGCTGGAGACGTGGCGACCCTTGCGGTGGATGTGGACATAGCGGATTTGGGCGTCCATGTTCGCCAGGTGAATGGCCTTCAGCGAACCGCTGCGCAACTCACCCTGGACGATGCCCCTCGACTGGATGGACACTCCCAGCCCGGCTTCCACGGCATGCTTCACGCCTTCAGCATTCACAAAATCTAAAACGTTCTGCAGCACGATCCCCTTCGCCAGGAGCCTCTCGTCGACGACACTCCTGGTGCCCGCGCCCCGAGCTGCCACGATGAAGGTTTGTCCAACCAACTCCTGCACCCTTATCCGCCGCCGGCTTGCCCAGGCATGATTGGCAGGAACAATCACCACCAATTCGTCTGTCATGAACTGCCGGCTCACCAGCTTGGGATGATGTACATCGTGACTCACCAAGCCGAGATCGACCCGGTTTGCCAGCACCTTGGCTTCGATGTTGGCGCTCGTTGATATCGCGAGCGTGACATCAATTGCCGGATGTTGCTTGCGAAAATCCGCCAGCACACGGGGCAACACGTAAAGTGCGATAGGAAAGCTGGCCCCCAGCCGCAGGCGGCCGTTGCGCAATCCCGTCAGCTCCTGGATGCGCTGCTCGGCCGTTAGCACTGCGCCGATCACTTCCAGCGCAGTCTGGAAGAGGATCTCCCCCGGCTGGGTCAGGCTCACTTTTCTGCCCATGCGGTCAAACAGCGGCGTCCCCAGCTCGTCTTCCAGGTGCCGAATGTGTTTGCTGATGCCGGGTTGCGTGAGGTGCAAAACTTCGGCGGCGCGCGTGAAACTCCCTGTCTGCGCCACAGCGTGGAAGACTCGCAACCGCTCCAGGTTAATCATAACTATTAGTTATTGGATACATAAAAACAAGTCCTTTGACTCATGTCAAGGATGGACCTAAGCTGCAACTGTGGTCGAGAGCAAATCAGCAACCTCGATCGAGGAGGTTTCGTCATGAACAATCTGGCTATGGTAGAGGTCGTCGAACAGACAAGCGCAACAACCGGGAATCAGTTAAAGCCCGTAATCGCCTATCGGCGGGAGGAAAAATCTGCGGAGGAGAAGGCGAAGCTCGTAGAGTCAATCGTCGACTACCTGCTCGCTAACGGCAGTATGCCGGCGTAGGTGACCCGATTTCTTATTGTGATTCCGAGGCGGCTTCGGCCGCCGAGGACCTTCCTTTCGCATCCTGGACGGCGTTCTTCCCTCTCCACTTGTTATTCCGGTTCGTCGTACCATTCGCCCGACTGCGGGCGGTCTGCTTCCGCATCGCCGCGAGAGTAAAATAATCAATAAGCCAGGACAGCCGAGCACATTGTTTCCTCTCATTGCTGTCCCGGTTCCGCATGGAGAACTCCTATGTCTGAGAACAATGGCAACAACACGGGATTGCGCCTAAAGGTCGGCCTGGCCGAGATGCTGAAGGGCGGCGTCATTATGGATGTAATGAGCGTGGCCCAGGCCGAAGTCGCCGAAAAATCCGGCGCAGTCGCGGTTATGGCGCTGGAGCGCGTGCCCGCCATCATTCGTGCCGAGGGCGGCGTCTCACGCATGGCCAACCCGAAGCTGATCAAGGAAATCATGGCGACGGTGTCGATCCCCGTGATGGCCAAGTGCCGCATCGGCCACTTTGCCGAAGCCCAGATTTTGCAGGAGATTGGCGTCGACTACATTGACGAATCCGAAGTGCTGACCCCCGCCGACGAAGAGCACCACGTCGACAAGCATGCCTTCAAGACGCCGTTCGTGTGCGGAGCGCGCAACCTGGGCGAAGCGCTGCGGCGCATTGCGGAAGGCGCGGCCATGATCCGCACCAAGGGGGAGGCCGGCACCGGCGATGTCATTCACGCGGTGAAGCACATGCGCCAGATCGTGAAAGAGATGCGCCAGCTTACAGTGATGAGTGAGCAGGAACTGTTCGCCGCAGCCAAAAATCATCAGGCACCGTATGAGCTGATTAAGATGGTTGCGAAAGCAGGCAAGCTTCCGGTGCCCAATTTTTCTGCCGGAGGAATTGCTACCCCGGCTGACGCGTCGCTGATGATGCAGCTTGGCGCGGAAGCTGTGTTCGTGGGCTCCGGCATCTTCATGAAGGGCGGCGTCACGCCGCTCGATCTGATGGATAAACCCGAGCGCGCTGAGGCCGAGGCGCGCGCCAAGGCTATTGTGATTGCGACCACGCATTACAACGACCCCAAGGTGTTGGCCGAAGTGAGCGAGCAGGTTCCCGGGGCGATGAAGGGCCTTGCGGTGTCGGCAATTGAAGAGAAGGACCTGCTGCAGACGCGGGGATGGTAGGAGGGGCTATTAGCTTCTTTCCCAGCATTGAAATGCTGGGCTTAGACATACTGTCGCGCGTTGCGGGACGACTGCATTGACGGTCCGCAGGACTCGTTGGCGTCTGCGTTTCTGTCTCTGTTTTCTCGGTGGAATTCATGCATAAGACAAACTGCCTGGTAGTGTCTTAATTTTTAAGACACCACCAACTGCCTGGCACTCGCTCCGAATCGTGCCCATTCGCGTTAATCTAAATGTCTGAGCCTCTGGCTGAAGGCTGACAACTGACAGCTCTTCGCTGGCGGCTCATCCCCATGAAGATCGGCGTTCTCGCATTACAGGGCGACTTCGAAGCCCATCGGCGGCGGCTGGAAGAACTCGGCGCTGACGTCGTACTCGTTCGCAAGCCGGAGCAGCTGGATGAAATCGACGGACTCGTCATTCCCGGCGGAGAGTCGAGCACGTTCTTAAAGCTGCTGGGCGAGCAGGGATTTCACAAACTCAGCGACTTCGTTCATGGCAAGCCGACGTTTGGTACGTGCGCCGGCGCGATCCTGTTGGCGAAGCAGGTCGAGAATCCGCACCAGACGGGACTGAATGCCATTGACATGACGATTCGCCGCAATGCCTATGGCCGGCAAATTGATTCCAGCATCGTGGAGGCTGTTACCTCGCTAGGAAAAGACCCGCTGGAGATGGTCTTCATTCGCGCACCGCGCATTGAAAACCTAGGCAAAGGTGTCGAAATACTGGCCAGCCGTGATGGAAATCCTGTACTCGTGCGCGAGGACAATGTCATGGCGGCGACGTTTCATCCCGAGCTCTCGGACGATACGCGCGTACATGCGGAGTTCCTGAAGCTGGTGAAGAAGCACAGCATTTAGCAATCAGCAATTAGCCAAGCGCCAACTGCCAAAAGCGGGCTGTCTGAGACATAAGTCACAGCCTCGGGGTTGCCGTAGCCATAGCATCAGGTCATGGCAACCCTGACCATGTCCGCTCAACAACAACGCAAACGAACCATGCTCATCCCGCGCGAACACGGCGCCTGGGGAATGCTGCTGGTTCCGCTGGCGACGGGCGCAATCGTGGCGTCGAGTGCGGCATTCAACGTCGTCGCGGTTGTTCTTTTTATCGTCGCAACGCTTTCTCTCTTTTGGCTCAGAACGCCCGTGGAAGCGTGGCTTGGCCTCTCGCCCATTAAGGTGCAGACGAAACCAGAGCGCGCGTCGGTTTTGCGGCTAATCGTGGCGCTTTGCGTCATCACCATCGCCAGCCTCGCAATGCTTTTTGCGGCGGGCTACGCGCGTGGGCTGGTCATGATTGGAGCGATCGCGGCCCTGGCGCTTGGAGCGCAGGAGGTCGTCAAAAAACTGGGCCGTTCGGGCAGGATGCCGGCGCAGATCATCGGGGCGATCGGCCTTACCTCGACCGCTGCAGGCGCATACTACGCTGCCAACGGCAAAGTCGATGCAACCGCCATCGCGCTGTGGGTGGCGAATTGGCTCTTCGCGGCTGATCAAATTCATTTTGTCCAGACCCGAATTCGTGGTGCGCGTCTGAAAACGCCGGGCGAAAAGTTAGTTCGCGGGAAGTGGTTCGTGTACGCGCAGGTGGCGCTCGGAATTTTGCTCGTGGCGGCCAGCATCTACCGCGTGCTTCCTCTGTGGACGTGGGTCGCGTTTGTCCCCGCGCTCGTTCGCGGCGTGCTGTGGTTCGTCCGCAAGACACAACCTCTCGATGTTCACAGGCTGGGCTACAGCGAATTGGCACAAGCGATTGCGTTTGGAGTGTTGTTGTCGGCGGCATTCCTGGCGTGAGGCGTACCTGGCACGGCCGTACCGGGCTATAGATTGTTGTGTCCCTACGGGCCTCGGGTCGTGAGATGGAGCACCTATCCAGCAGTGGGTAGCGTGCCCTGCGCGAAGTCGAAGGGTACCGGGCCTACAGATTGTTCTGTCCCTGCGGGACTTAGGGGTTAGAGATTGGAGCATATCCTCAGCGCTGGATGGCGTTTTGGGCTGAGCGATGCCGCCGCTACGCGGCTCAGGGAATTTTCTTGAACCAGCCACCTCGGGCTAACGCCACGGCTAAAGCAAATCTCGCCCGTTAGGCTCGGGATCGGGTGCCATGCCGGTCGCTTGACGCATTTCCCAGTCGTTCCAAACGGAGCATGAATGGCGCCCGCCATCAGGGATTAGCAATTAGCAATTAGCAATCAGCCAAAGGCCGAACCCAACGCCTACTTCGAGGCTGCCGCCTTGTGCCGCACAAAGAACTCCTCCTTATTCATGTCGGCCGGGACGGCCACGTCGAAGAAGCCGACCATCATCTCGTTATAGGTCTGGCCACCCCAGGTGACTGTGGCATTGGGATCGGGATTGTGCGGATTGTCTTCGGAATTGTCATACCACGCCACCGCCTGCAGCCACGTTCCTGCCTTTAAGAAGAGCGGCTGTGCCAGCTTGTAACTGAGCTGCCAGTGGAAGTGATAGTTCACGCGCAGCAGCGTCTCTTTAACCGTTCCGTCAGGATTAAGGATGTTGTACTCGAAGCGCTTGCCTCGCAGGTGCATGTGAGGAAAGAAGCTGAGCAGGGTGCAGTCGTTGGGAATGGTTCCGGCAACGTCGACGCGATAATCGTCCATACGCGGGGGAATGACGAAGCCGTGATTGGTGAGTTGCAACGTCATCACCCGCTGCGCCGGTTTCTGTTTGGCGAAGACTATGCCGACGCTGGTCTGGTCAGTAGCGGCGTGGCCGTTCGTGGTGTAGTGCATCTGGAACACCAGGTCGGAGCCGGCCGGGATGAACTTGGCCATGGTTGCCGGCCAGTGATCGGGCAGGCTGCCCGGAGCGTAGACCAGCAGCATGTCGGTGGTGGTCTCGTGAGCTTCGGCGCGCATCTTCGGATCTTTGAAGTCGGAGGCGACGAACGGTACTCCGACCGGGGCAGAGCGCAGCCAATCCGAAGTCGGCGGACGGATGTAGACCACCGCGTGATGCACGTGCTCCGGACTTGAGGGCTTTACCTCCGACTCGCGCACCCACATGTCGTGAGTAAATCCAGTCGGCACGATTTCGTAGGTGTACTCGACGTCGCCAGACGCGGGAAGCGACACCGGCTTTGGCATGGTGACGACCTTATCGGGAGGATCGATGTTCCAGCCCTTGGACCAGTTCTTTGGAGGCGGAGCATCTTTGGGCGAGCCGGGGGGGGCGGCGGCGTCAACCCACTGCTCGATGGTCGCGATTTGCTCCGGCGTCAGCGACGGATCGTTGGAGAATTTGCCATAACGCGGGTCGGCGAACCATGGCGGCATTTCCCGGGATGTGACCGCCTGCTTTATCGCCGCGGCCCAAGGTTTGGTTTGCTCATAGGTCTGGAGCGGCATCGGCGCAACTTCGCCCTGCCGATGGCAGGCCTGGCAGTGGTCCTGAAGAATGGGAAGCACGTCTTTGTAGAAGGTGGCGTGAGACGCAGCGGGTGGATGCGATTGAGGTTTAGCGGCGCCAATCAATAGCAGCGAGAGGGCGGCGGCGAACGCGATTAGGACGCGCGAGCCGTGATACATGGGCACTTGGCAGGAGCGCCGTGATGAAACTAGGAGAGACAACCGCTAATTTTACAGCTTGCTAAGACGGGAGGTTAAGTTGCCGGGTCGAGTCGAGCTGTAAGCGGCGGTCCCAAAGAGGTGCAGGTCGAGGCTGTCGTCCCTCTGGGACTCGGGTCTCTTGCGAACTTTACCCAGCGCTGAAGCGCCGGGCTAAGCTCTGCTGTGCCTACGGCGCGGAGTTCTTGCTGTCCGATGGCAGCACGAAAGCGGGGGCCCGGCTCGAGCTATTCGGATTCCTGCACTTCTTCCGGCGCCCCGTGGCGGCGGAGCAACTGCGGCAGGTTCTGCGAAAAGGCCGAGCGCGGCAGCACCATATCGCAGCCGGCTTCCTGGGCCTTCATCTTCAAATCTCCCTGCACGTGCGACACGAAGCCGATGATGTTGGTAGCTTTCTTGAGCTTCGATTTCAGCTTGGGAATGGTGGTCAGCGGCTTGGCCGAAAGGTTGTTCAGATCGAAGATGATGAGCGACGGCTTATCGCCATTCTGCCCCATACGCTCATAAAGCTCCTTGTCGGTCTTGACGAATTCGACCTTCACGTTGAGCTTGCGGCCGGTCTCCTGGATCTTTGTGAGGAAGAACAAATCCTCCACGAAGGCGAAGATGCGCGCCGGCCCCGGATCGGCGGTCGCCGGCAGTGGCTCCGGATCGGCAGGCAGAAACTGCTTGCCGAAGGCTTGGCCAGGGCGGGCGCGACCCTGCTTCGCCTGATTGCCGTTGCTGGCTGTGCGGTAATTGTGATCCATGGGAGCGGTATAAATACCGCCTCCCGGCTGATTCTGTCCGGGGCGCTGTCCGGGACGATGACCCGGTTTACGGGCCTTTCCCTGGCGGCGTGGTCCATAGGACGGCTGTTGGCCTTGACCGGGTTGTTGTGGATGCGCGCCTTGCGTGGCAGGTCCACGACGCCCACGGCGCCGTCTGCGTCCTTTTCCGCCGCCCGGCTGGCCGGAAGGAGGATTCGATCCTTGATTCATGCTTCTCTCGTAATTCACTTTCCCGCAGGTTGCGGGGCCCACATCTGGACCGCATTTGCTGGCCTGCTGCTCGCGTCACCATCTGCCGAGGCGGCGTGAATGCGGTTGGAGTCGTTCTCGAAAATCGGAATCGTTAAGTCCGTCTGGCGCCCGGAAATGTCGGCGCATGGAACGCCTGCACGGAAGTGCGGCGATTGGAGGACTTTCCTATGGTACCCGGCTTTTGCCAGGAAAGGCAAGCTCCAATCAGCTTATTCTCCTTGGATGTGCTCTTTTCATCAATGAGATGCGAAAATATGCGCCGGAATGGCACTTCAGACCGGCCGGCCCGGTCAGCTTGACCGCAATTGTCGCGACATTGATCGCCAAGTCCTGAATGGCAGTCACACACCTGTCAGTTAAGGCGAGCTAGCAATTGCCGAACCATCTCCAAGGTCTCTTCGACATCGTCAGCATCCGGGGCGTCCGGCCTGAGTTTCAGGTAGGTAGCCAAGTCCTGAGCCGCACCAACATATTGGTCCAGATTCAGCCGTACCAGGGCGCGCTCCCGCAGCATCTCCGGCAAGCGTGGAGGGATTGCGAGCACCATGTCCAGCACCATCAGGCTCTTGCGAAAATCCCGTTGCGTGAAATAGATCTGCCGCAGGTTGTTCAGAATCCGAGTGAGGATTTCCCGCCGGGTAACGGGATGGAGAAACTCAGGCTGAAACTCGACTTCACCGCGATAGATCTCTTTGAGTCTTGTACGGCAGTCGCCCTGGTTGAGAACGCAGCCACGGTTGAAGGCGTCAATGATGATCTCTCCGGATAGCAGATCATAATGCTTCAGGAGAAAATGCCCTGGCATAGCGGTGCCGGCGAGAGGAAATCCGATGCGGTGGGCTACCTCCATGTACACCAGAGAGAGGGTGATCGGAATACCGAGCTTACGGTCCAGAACGTCATTGAGAAACGAATTTCGCGGGTCGTAATAGTCGTCCCGATTGCCGCGCAGTCCTTCCTCTTCGAAGAGCACGCGATTGAGCATCGCGATTGCCTCTCGCGCCGTCGGACTGGGGCGAAGACCACGCTTCGCGCGCGCCGCCAAAGTGTAGATTCGCTGCAAATATGTTGCTGCGTCGAGCTCGGGATACTCGAGGCGGGCAACTTCCAGCGCAGCCCCAGCGAGGTTGATTGACTCGTCCTCGCGATCCGGACAGACCATCGCGGCAAAGCTTTGCAGCGCTCTCTGATGTGGGTCTGATCCCAACATTCGCCGGTTTAGATGAATAGTTACAAGCTGGCGATTCGCCAGCTAGGGTTTGGAAACAATCGCTGGCGAAAGAGAAGTGCGCAACCCGGAAATTTGATTCGCGCTATATTGAACGGTCATGCCACTCCAAACACATCGCCGCAAGAAACCCGCAAAGGTGCTCTCTTCAAGAACTCGCTTCAAGGGAAAGGTGTTCAGCGTCACCTCTGATCGCGTGCTCGAGCCAAATGGGGTCACGGCCACCCGTGATGTTGTGCGTCATTCAGGTTCGGTCGTGATATTGGCGGTTGACGAGACCGGGAACGAGCCCCGAGTGCTGCTGGAACGGCAATACCGCTATGCCGCCGGCGATTGTCTCTGGGAGCTTCCTGCCGGCAGGATTGATCCCGGCGAAAGACCTCTGGCCGCGGGAAAGCGCGAGCTGCGGGAAGAAACCGGCTACCGCGCGAAATCCTGGAAGAAGGCGCTGTTCTTTTACCCCAGTCCAGGCTTCCTGGACGAAACCATGACCGTCTTTCTGGCGCGCGAACTCAAGCCCGGAAAGGCCGAGCCCGAAGAAGACGAGAAAATCGAATATAAATTGGTACTGTTATCAGATGCCGTGGAGATGGTGAATTCGGGCGAGATTCGAGATGGAAAGACCATCTCTGCCGTACTCTGGCTGAATCAGCAGTCTGCCACACGAACGACGGGAAGGTAGCTGGCTGCATCTGTTCTTCATTGCAATTTCGACCTAGTTATTTTGTCTGAAATATGTGTTTATCTTCTGGATATCAAATTAGTTAATGGACTCAGCAATTTTACTTAACCCTCCTAAATCCAGCAGAATACGCATATACTCTCTTGACAATAGGGGTACTCCACGAGCACAATTGGCCTACGCCGTTGAACAGGCAACATCTCCGATCTGCCGCAGGTCCCCTGGACGTTAGCTCCTCCTCGATCTGGGCTGGGAAGGTACCAGCCTGTTAGACGTAATTCAATGCGGCACTTCGCCCAATGAGTGCTGCTGGGCTTAGCCCGGAGGAAGAAGAAAGTGAGATTGAGAGGAACCGTTAAATGGTTCAACAACGCGAAAGGTTTCGGCTTTATTGGCCGGGACGATGGTCCCGATGTTTTTGTGCACTACAGTGCCATCAACTCGGAGGGTTACAAAAGTCTGCAGGAAGGTGATCCCGTCGAATTTGAAATTGTGGAGGGCCAGAAAGGCCCGCAAGCAGACAACGTTGTGAAAACGCAGTAAACCCAGGAAAACTTCCCTTGCAAACCCAGCTATCCCAGGCTGGGTTTTGCTTTTATAGGTGATACCCGAAGTTTGCTTCTGCCGCGCTACAATCTCGCACAGGTACGTTCTCTTGGATAACAAAGCCATCGCTCATGTTTTCTACGAAACCGCTGATCTTATGGAGATCAACGGAGATGACGGCTTCCGTATCCGATCCTATCGCCGCGCCGCTGAAGCGATCGAAGCTCTGCCGGACCAGGTTTCTGCGCTGCTTTGCGACCCTAAGAAGTTGCTGGAAGTTCCTGGCATCGGCAAAGGTATGGCCGCCAATATCAAGGAGTTGTGCGAAAACGGAAGGCTGGGCCAGCATCAGGTACTGCTCGAAAAATACCGGCCGTCGATGCTGGAGTTGCTCAAGATACAGGGATTGGGGCCGAAGACCATCGCCTTGATCTGGAGCGCTTTCCAGGTCAGCGACCTGGCCGGGGTGGAACAGCTCGCGCGCGAGGGCAAGCTGCGGGAACTTCCCCGCCTCAGCGCAAAGAGCGAGCAGAAGATCCTGAAGGCCATCGAGGACTATCGCCGGATCTCGGGCCGTTTCCTCATCGATGAAGCCGATCGCACGGCACAAAAACTGGCTGAACACCTTAAGCACATCAACGGGATCGACAAGATCACGCCTGCGGGATCGCTTCGCCGCGGCCGCGAGACCGTCGGTGACCTGGACGTATTGATCAGCGGTGCGTGCTGTGTCGACGACCAGCTACGTGCCGGACTGATTGGGGAGATACTTCGCTTTCCCGGCATCGTCGAAGTGCTTGCCAACGGAGACAACAAGGTCAGCTTCAAGCTGCGCAGCGGAATGCAGGTGGATGTGCGGGCACTGCCGCCTGAATCCTACGGAGCCGCTCTGCAATACTTCACCGGATCAAAGAACCATAACGTCACCCTGCGACAACGTGCCTTGAAGCTGGGCTATACCCTCAGCGAGTACGGCTTGTTCTCCCTTGAGACCGAGGAGCGGATAGCGGGCGAAAGCGAGAACGAGATTTACGGAAAGCTCGGGCTGGACTGGATTCCACCCGAACTGCGGGAAAATTGCGGCGAGATCGAGGCGGCCGAAAAGCACACTCTGCCCAAGCTTGTGGACATTGGCGACATCCGCGGTGAAGTCCACATGCACACCATCGAAACCGACGGGCGCTGCACAATCGATGAGATGGCGGAGGCGGCAAAGGAACGCGGGTATAAATACATCGCCATCACCGACCATTCCAAGAACCTGGCCTTCGCCAATGGTCTAGACGATGCCCGGGCGGTACAGCACATCGAGCGCATTCGGGCGGCGAACGATGGACAGGAAGAAATCACCATCATGTCGGGCATCGAAGTCGATATCTTAGCCGACGGCGCGCTGGATCTTTCGGATTCTGTTCTGGAGCAGATGGACGTAGTCGTCGCCAGCGTACATTCCATGTTCAGCCAGGAGCCGCAAGAGATGACTGACCGGCTGTTGCGCGCCATCAGCAACCCGAATGTCTCGATCATCGGCCATCCTACCGGACGCTTGCTGCTCAAGCGCGACGCCTACAACTTCGACATGGAAGCGATCCTGAAGGCGGCCGCCGAGAACAAAGTTGCGATGGAGTTGAATGCATATCCCGACCGGCTCGACTTGAACGACGTGCATTTACGTATGGCGCGCGATCGCGGGGTGAAGATTGTCATTAACACGGATGCCCACCACACTTCCCACTTTGAGAAGCTCAAGTATGGGATCCTGCAAGCGCGGAGAGCGTGGTTGACACCCCGTGACATCCTGAATACGCTTCCGGAGCATGAATTCCGCAAGGCGATGAAACACGTCTGGCCAACGAATTAAATATCGCTTTGCCGCGCCCAAAACCAATCAAGGAGCGCTATGACCGAGCCCACCCACAGTTCCCAAAAGCCGGAGTTTGACGCCGGTCACGTTCCCATTACCGAGGAATTCGACAGCGCGAAGCACACTCTGCCCTCCATCATTCCGCTGGCAATCGCACTGGTAGTGGTTGTGACTTTCCTTGTAGGTATTGCTTACATCTTCCGGGCGAGACCGGTCGCGGAAGGAAAAATCGACAATGTCTTCTTAAGCCGCAGCCCAGAACAGCCCACCGCCATGCTGGCCATTCAAGTGAGTCTGAAGGCCCTCGGTCCCAAGCCGTTGTGTATCAAATCCATCAAGGCTGATTTGAAGACCACTGACAATAGCTACTCTGACGACGCAGCAGCAGCTTCTGATTTCGACCGCTACTTGCAGGCTTATCCCGATCTGAGGGACCACGTCATGAAACCGTTGACCGTGGAAACCAAGATCGCGCCTGGCACAGAGCAGCGGGGAACGGTGATGGTGGCGTTCCCGGTCGATCGGTCGCAGTTTGAAATGCGCAAGACCTTGACCGTAACCATTGAGCCGTACGACGAATCGCCCATCGTGCTGAAAGAAGCTGGAAAGTAGCAGGAGCGATTTGTCCAACGCAGTGACAGCCGTAGTTCCTACGGCGTCACTGGGGTCGGAGCGTTCTTGGGCGTAGACAGGTATCCGGTAATCGAATTCTTGGACTCGGAGAAGACCACCACCTCATACAGCAGGTGGTCGCGGCCGGTGTAGAACTGCAGCGGCTCGCCGACCGTACGATCTTTCTTTTCGATGGTCCGGTCGTCAGCAATCACGTTCAGAGTGAAGCGGCTCTTCTTCGGATCGGCCTTCTTCAACTGCAGGCTAATGGTCGAAACCGGCGTCTTCTTGCCTTTTGCCAGAGTGAAGTCGTAGTAGTTGCGCTCACCTTTGCGCTTCAGCATATCGAGTTCGCCGGCATTGTGGGCGATGAGGCCGCTCTGCACTCCCAGGTCGCCGATGGTTTTCTCCAGCTTCTGGTTGGTGGCAACCAGGTCCGACTGGGTCTTCTGGATGTCCGTTTTGGCGCCGCCCAATTCCGTCTTGACGCCGCTGACTTCACTGTGCACCGCAGCCAGTTGTTGCCCCTGTTGCCTCTGCTGGGAACTCAGCTTCGCTTCCGCCTGTTTCTGCGCAAGCTCCAGTTCGGAGGCCCGCTGGGCCAGTTCCTGTTTCGTCATCCCCACTTCGTTGTTGAGCGCCTGCTTGAACTCGTTCGACGTGGTGTGTAACTGCTCCAGCAGTTGCTGCTGCGCACCGTTCAGCGCGACCTGCTT
The DNA here is from genome assembly GCA_963846815.1 of uncultured Acidobacteriaceae bacterium. Taxonomy (GTDB): domain Bacteria; phylum Acidobacteriota; class Terriglobia; order Terriglobales; family Acidobacteriaceae; genus CAVVDY01. The sequence goes on from CAWJXG010000004.1 coordinate 659,565, forward strand.
CTGCTCGAGTCCGTCGAGGCGAGTCTTGAGGCTGTACATGAAATACAGTGACGCAATGACGTAGACCACCGCCAAACCGAAGAGAACGTATTTCAAAATCTGGCTATGGGCGGGCTGGTCTTCCCTTCCAGGATAATCCGTGGCCTTCTTGGTCCCGCTTTCGAACATCTGGGCTTCTTGCCTCCAATGGCAATTGTCCGGTACAGCAAACAACGTGTCAAACAATCATCCGGCGGGTAAGTTCCGGGAGGGATGTTTTGCCGCAGTTTTAGCACTGAACTTGGCGTGGCTGGAGCAGGTCCAGGACCGGCGATGATCGTCGAAGACCGACCCTGGATTCGAGGATTTCACGCAAGAGCATGGTTCACAATCTGCTGCGCCTCTTCGACAATGGCGTCCAAATGCGCTTCATCGCGGAAGCTCTCGGCGTAGATCTTATATATATTCTCCGTGCCCGAGGGCCGCGCTGCGAACCATCCAGTTTTGGCAACAACCTTCAATCCGCCGATCGGGGCCTGATTCCCAGGAGCTTTCGTCAGCTTGGCGGTGATTGGCTCGCCCGCCAGCGTCGACTCTTTTACCGCTTCCGGCGACAACTTACTGAGCTTTGCCTTTTGCTCCGGAGTAGCTGCCGCATCAATTCGGGTATAGATGGGCGATCCAAACTCCTCGGTCAGCTCGCGATAGTGCTCGCCGGGATCCTTGCCAGTTACGGCCATGATCTCTGCCGCCAGCAACGCGAGCAGCGGACCGTCCTTGTCTGTGGTCCACACGGTGCCGTCCAAACGAAGGAAACTCGCCCCTGCGCTCTCTTCACCGCCGAAGCAGAACGTGCCGTCGAACAGGCCGGGAGCAAACCACTTGAATCCTACCGGCGTTTCGCTCAGCTTGCGGCCCAGCTTTTTCACTACGTGGTCAATCATGCTGCTGCTAACCAACGTCTTCCCGACGATGACATCTTGCGACCATTGCGGCCGATGCGTGAGCAGATACTGGATCGCCACCGCTAAATAATGGTTGGGGTTCATAAGGCCCGCAGAAGGCGTAACAATGCCGTGGCGGTCGGAATCGGGATCGTTGGCAAATGCCACCTGATACTTGTCCTTGAGCCGCACCAACGATGCCATGGCGTATGGGCTGGAGCAGTCCATGCGAATCTTGCCGTCGTGGTCAACCGTCATGAAAGAAAACGTAGGATCAATCTTCGGGTTCACCACCTCGATCGATAATCCATAAACAGAATTGATCGGCGCCCAGTAAGGCTCCGCCGCGCCGCCCAGGGGATCAACGCCAAGCTTGAGCCCGGCCGCGCGAATCGCCTCCATGTTGATGACGTTGCGCAGGTCCTCCACGTACGGCATCATGAAATCCCGTTGATGGGTGCGCGACATCTTCATCGCCGACTCAAGCGTCACGCGCTTTACTCCGGCGTTGTTCTCCCGAAGCAGTTGGTTGGCGCGGTCCTGGATCCAGCCGGTGACATCGGTATCCGCCGGGCCGCCGTTGGTGGGGTTGTACTTGAAGCCACCGTCCTCTGGCGGATTGTGCGAGGGCGTAATCACGATCCCGTCGGCCAGATGCTCCTTGCGGCCGCGGTTGTAAACCAGAATGGCATGCGAAACCGACGGCGTGGGAGTGTAGCCGTCTCTGGGCTGAATGACGGTTTCAACCTGGTTCGCGGCTAACACCTCAAGCGCCGTCCGTTGCGCCGGACCGGACAACGCATGCGTATCTTTCCCCATATATAAAGGACCGTCGACGCGCTGCTGCTTTCGGTACTCGCAAATCGCCTGGGTGATGGCCAGAATGTGGGCCTCGGTGAAGCTGCCGTTGCCCGGTGTGCCGCGATGGCCGCTGGTACCGAAAGCGACCATCTGCGAGGGATCGGCCAGATCAGGCTTGCGCTCGTAATACTCACGCTCCAGGCGGGCAACATCGATCAGCATTTCTTTTGGCGCAGGCTTTCCTGCCAGCGGTGAGATAGCTTCGCGCTGTTTGGCTGTATCCGGCATAGTCCACTCCTCAACCTTTTTGTAGCACAGCGGCAGACAAGGCTGTGTGAAAGCCGGGTTACCCACCAGAGCAGGAACTCCGGCATGCGCAGCCGACGGGGTTCGAAGATGGTTCAGCGCGAAGTGCGGTAAACTTCCCTCAGCGCCGCGATTTTCCC